>CAWBNL010000001.1:0-443495 GCA_963790155.1 uncultured Actinomycetota bacterium
CGGGGCCATATGCTCGACGCGAGCCGCCCTGCGGCGGCGGCCGGACGACGATCGGGAGGCACGGTGGGCGACGACGCGAGCGCTCCCGTCCCCGACCGATCAGCCTGGACGTACTCGGTGGTCATCCCGGTCTACAACAGCGAGGACGTCGTCGCCTCGACCATCGACCGGGTCGTCGAGGTGTTCGAGTCAGCCGGCCTGCGCTACCAGGTCGTGCTCGTCAACGACGGCAGCCGCGACGCGAGCTGGGACGTGATCGCCGAGCGCGCCCGGCGATCACCGCACGTCGTCGCGCTCGACCTGCTGCGCAACTACGGCCAGCACCACGCCAACCTGGCGGGGCTGCGCGAGTCCACCGGCGACTTCGTGATCACCATGGACGACGACCTGCAGAACCCGCCCGACCAGGTGCTGCTGCTCATCGACAGGGCGCTCGAGGGCCACGACGTGGTCTTCGGCCGGTTCGAGCGCAAGCAGGCCCGCGGCTACCGCCGCCTCGGCAGCAGGATGATCAACGTCATCAACCGCCGGGTCTTCGAGCAGCCTCCCGGCCTCGCCGTCTCCAACTTCCGGATCCTGCGCCGCGACGTGGTGGAGCGGATCTGCGGGTCCCGCACCGCGCACCCCTACATCACCGGCCAGGCGCTGATGTTCTCGAGCAACCCCGCCGACGTGCTGGTCCGCCACGACGCCCGGGCGAGCGGCACGAGCAACTACGGCATGCGCCGGATCGCCTCCCTGGTCCTGACGATCCTGTTCAGCTACTCCGTGTTCCCCCTGCGCGCGGCCGCGACGCTCGGCTTCGCCGTCGCCGGCTTCAGCTTCCTGCTCGGCCTCTTCTACCTGGTCCGGTCCTTCTTCGTGGACTCCGCCGTCCCCGGCTGGACGACGATCGCGGTGCTCCTCGCGGTGCTCAACGGCGTCGTGATCATGCTGCTCTCGATGCTGGGCGAGTACGTCGTCCGCACCCTCAACGCGGTCAGCGCCGTCAGCACGTACCACGTGTCCGAACGGGTCTCCCAGTGACGGAACCATCCCGGCACGTGCTGCTCGTGGGCGCCCAGCGGTGCGGGACGACGTACGTCGGTGCCGCCCTCGACGCCCACCCTGACATCACCCTGGCCCAGCCCTCGCGCCCCGAGCCGAAGGTGTTCTGCGACGCGGAGCTCGCTGCGCAGGGACACGCGTCCTACGACGAGACCTTCTTCGCCCATGCCGGCGACGAACAGCTGCTCCTCGACAAGAGCACCAGCTATCTCGAGGACCCGGAGGCACCCGCGCGCGCGGCGGCCGTGCTGGGCACGCCCCAGGTGGTCGTGGTGCTGCGCGACCCGGTGCAGCGCGCGCTGAGCAACTGGCGGTTCAGCACCGACCACGGACTCGAGACCCGCGACGTGGACGAGGCGCTGCGTGCCGACCTCGAGCGCGAGCAGCCGTGGGACCGGGGCACGACCTCGGTCTCGCCCTTCGGGTACGTCCGGCGCGGCAGGTACGTCGACCACCTCCCGTCCTGGACGTCGACCTTCCCGGACACGACGCACGTGGTCTTCCTGGAGGAGCTGCTGGCCGACCCGGCGGTCCTCAC
The DNA here is from genome assembly GCA_963790155.1 of uncultured Actinomycetota bacterium. Classification (GTDB taxonomy): domain Bacteria; phylum Actinomycetota; class Actinomycetes; order Propionibacteriales; family Nocardioidaceae; genus Nocardioides. The sequence goes on from CAWBNL010000001.1 coordinate 1,586, forward strand.
CGGGCTCGTGGGCGCCCTCGGCGTCGACCCGGCCCTCACCCCGGAGCCCTCGGGCCAGCCCGTCAACGAGAGCTCGGCCGGCCGGCCTGTATTGAGCGAGGCGTTGCGGGGCACTCTGGAGGTGTACTTCGCGACGAGCAACGCGGCACTGGCCGACCACCTCGGCAGGACGCTGCCGTGGTGACCGACGACAAGGAGTCATCCATGGAGCCCGAGCTCCCCGACGTCCCGTTCAACCTCCCCTCCGTCGAGGGGCGCGAGCTCGACTACGTCCAGGACGCCGTCCGCGGCGGGCACCTGGCCTCGGGCGGGGACTTCACCCGGCGGGCCGCCGAGCTGCTCGCAGCCGCGACGGGAGCCGAGGAGGTGCTGATGACCACCTCCTGCACGGCGGCGCTCGAGCTCTCCGCGATGCTGCTCGACCTCCAGGACGGCGACACGGTGATCGTGCCGTCGTTCACGTTCACCAGCACCGGACTCGCGTACGCGCGGCAGGGCGCGGGCCTCGTCTTCTGCGACATCGAGCCGGTGACGCTCGGTCTCGACCCCGCGCACCTCGAGTCCCTCCTCGACGAGCACGTCCGCGCGGTCGTGATCGTGCACTACGCCGGCATCGCGTGCGACGTCGAGGGGATCCGCGCGGTCCTCGAGCGGTGGCCCGACGTCCGCCTCGTGGAGGACAACGCCCACGGCCTCTTCGGCTCGTGGCGCGGCCAGCCGCTCGGCAGCCTGGGCCGCTACGCGACGCTCAGCTTCCACGAGACGAAGAACTTCGTGTGCGGCGAGGGCGGCGCGCTGCTGCTCAACGACGCCGACGACGTCGACCGCGCGCGGGTGCTCTACGACAAGGGCACCAACCGGCACGCCTTCATGCTCGGCCAGGTCGACAAGTACACGTGGAAGGACACCGGCTCGTCGTTCGGGCTCTCCGACGTGCTGGCGGCCTACCTCCTCGCCCAGCTCGAGATGCGCGAGGTGATCCAGGGCAAGCGCCGCGCCGTCGTCGAGCACTACGCGACCGCGCTCGCGCCGTACGCCGACGAGCTCGGCTTCGAGCTGATGCGCGTGCCGCCGGACAGCGGCTCCGCGCACCACATGTTCTACGTGCTGCTGGACGAGCACGACCGCCGCAACGACGTCCTCGAGCTGATGCGGAAGGACGGCGTCCAGGCGACCTTCCACTACCAGCCGCTGGACGGCTCCGACGCCGGTCGTCACTTCGCCGTGCGCGAGACGGAGTGCCCGGTCTCGGCAGACGTCAGCAGCCGGCTGCTGCGCCTGCCGTTCTGGAACAACCTGACCGGTCCCGACCTCGACCGGGTGACGACGTCGTTCCTCGAAGCCTCGTCGGCGACGCTCGCCAGCCGATGACCCAGCCGGGCTCGTCCTCGTTGCGCCGACAGGGCTACTGGTGGCACCGCGCCCGCGCCGACCTGCTCGGCGTGGTGATGCGACCGCACCTCGGCAGTCCGCGGCGGACCCTCGACGTCGGCAGCGCGGACGCACCGAGCGTGGGGTGGATGGCGGGCGAGCAGCAGCACGTCAGCCTCGACCTGCTGCCGGAGGGGCTGGTGCCCGGACAGGGCGTGTGCGGGTCCGCGACCGACCTGCCCTTCGCCGACGAGACCTTCGACGTGGTCTCCGCCTTCGACGTCGTGGAGCACTGCGCCGACGACGGGCGCGCGGTCGCCGAGCTCGCACGGGTGCTCACCCCCGGCGGCCGGATGCTGCTGTCCGTCCCGGCCTACCAGTGGGCCTGGTCGGACCACGACGTCCAGGCCGGCCACCACCGGCGCTACACGAAGCCGGCGCTGACCCGGCTGGTGGAGCGCGGCGGGATGCAGGTGGTGCGGGCGACGTACGCCTTCAGCGGCGTCTTCCCGCTGTTCGTCGGTGAGCGGTTGAAGCGGCGCATCTCTCCCCCGCCGCCGGGCGACACCCGGCTGCCGCAGGTCTCGCCGCGCGTCGACCGGGTGCTGATGGGCCTGTGTGCCGCAGACGCGCGCGTGCTCCGCCGTCGCGACCTGCCCTACGGCTCGTCGGTGCTCCTGGTCGCGGTCAAGCCCGCTGGGACCGACCGAGCCTGAGGGACCCCCACGCGACGACCGTCAGGGCGACCGTGGCCGCGACCTCGACGGCCAGGAAGGTCGCGGACGTACGGATCACGGCGGACGACCCGGTGAGCACGGCCATGGCCGCGGCCCCGACCGCGACGGCTGCAGCCCACGCGAGCGCGACACGGAGGGGCTGGTCGCCGGCGAGTGCGGCGACCATCAGCACCACGTTGGCGACCGCGAGCGTGGAGCCCGCGGCCAGCACTGCGGCGACCTCCGAGGTGACGTCGACCGTGCTGCCGAAGACCAGCCGCAGCAGCCACGGGCCGAGCAGGGCGCCGAACGCTCCGGCCAGCGGGACGGCGACGACGGTCACGACGGCCAGGCCGCGGGCCAGTGAGCGGAGGCGGTCGACGGCGCCCGCGACGACGTACGTCGTGACGCGCTCGGTCAGCTGAGGGAGCGTCCCCAGCACGACCATGTAGGGCGCGCGGAACAGGGCGAGCGCGGCGAACATCGCCGTGACCTCGACCGGCGAGCCGCCCAGGAGCGCCAGCAGGACGGGACCGCCCGTGAGGACGGCCTGCGCGACCACCTGACCTGTCGCGGCGCCGCCGAGGAACGCCATCGCCCCACCGTCGCCCTCCGCGCCCCCGGCGGACAACCGCCATGCGGAGGGCCACGCCGCGACCAGCCCGCCGGCGACCAGGGCCAGCCCGTGGAGCTCGGGACGGTGGATGCCGGCCAGCAGCAGGACGGCGACAAGGACGCACCGGAGTGCGTTCTCGGCGACCAGGCTCCAGGCCACTGCGACGAAGCGCCCGCGGCCGGCGAGCCCGCCGCGGACCACGCCCACCGCCGCCGTGGCCAGGGTGACCAGCACGACCAGCACCGGGAACCACGCGTCGTCGCGGTGGAAGAGGCGCTCGCGCACCAGCCAGGTGATGACGCCCAGCGCGAGCGCGACGGCGACCACGAGCCCCGCGACGCGCGGGGCTGCGCGGCGTACGTCGCCCTCGTGACCGGCGACGATGCTGCGGGTGATCCAGTGCTGGAGGGGGAACGTGAGGGCCGCGGCCGCGAAGGTCCACTGGGTCCACAGGACCGAGACCGGGGCGGCCGCCTCGGCACCGAGCCCGCGCGTGAACAGGGCGAACAGGACGTAGGCGAGCAGCCCGCTGACGACGGAGCCGGCGGCGAGCACGGCGGGAGTGCGGCGCGAGCCGGTCATCCGGGGTCGTCCTCCAGCAGGGCGAGCGGGTCGTTCGGGTCGTAGCCGGCGGCGTCGCGCAGCCGCTCGATCGTCTCCTCACCGAGGTCGGCGCGGGCGTACCACTCCCACAGCGGGGCCCTGCCGACGAAGACGTAGTCCGGCATGAGCGACCTGCGCCAGCGCAGCGACGTGGTCTCGCCGACGGAGACGAGGTCCGGCCCGTCGGCGACGAGATCGGCCTCGAAGCCGGATCGTCCGCCGGGCCAGGTGTCGTCCAGGTAGTCCTGCAGGCCGCTGCGGAACATCTGGTGGCGCGTCGGGTTGGTGCGCCCGGTCAGCACCAGCGGCTGCGGCGCCTCGATGGAGGTGATCGTCGCGTCCTCGGGCAGCTCGGCGAGCACGGCCGCCGTCGCCTCCCGCTGGTCGTCGAGCGTGTGGTCCCTCGTCGCGACCGCGTAGACCCCTGCCAGCACGACGCAGGTCCCGACCAGTCCGGTCGCAACCACCCACTGCGGGCGCGGCGCGAGCCGGTGCACGACGACCGCGAAGGCGGAGCCGAGCCCGACGGCCGCGAAGGGCAGCACCGGGAACAGGTCGGGCCAGGCGTCGTACTCCCGGTAGGTCCAGGCGAGCCCCGCTGCCAGGCCGGCCGTCATCGCCGGCAGCACGCCCAGCGCCGGGAACGCCCGCCGGGCGGACGGCACGACTGCGGCGAGGCTGACCAGGACGAGGGCGACGACGCCGGCGAGCATCAGCCACACCGTGACGCCGTACGCCTCCTGCAGGTCGAGCCACACCCGGTCGAGGTCGTCGGTCAGCGGGTCGGGCACGGTGTAGCGACGGTTGATGACGTAGAAGGCGTCGACGGCCTCACGCAGCGAGCCGGCCAGCGCGAACCAGGCGCCGAGGGCCGCCACCGGGACGAGGCCACCGACCGCGACCCGGACGTACGCGCGAATTCGCCCGGTCTCTGCGACCAGCAGCACGCCGACCGCAACCGCGGCAAAGGTGCTGAAGAACGCGGTCTGGAGGCACAGCGTGGCCAGGCTGGTGCAGACACCGGCGGCGAACCACCGGCGACGGGTGACCGCCCACAGCGCGAGGATGACGAAGAGCGTCATCGGCGTCTTCTCGCGCGGGCCGTTGGAGGCGTACTGGATGAAGCCGTGGAAGGCGAGCATCCCGCCCGCCGAGACGAGGCCGGCGGCCCGGGAGGTGAAGAGGTCGCGACCCAGGACGTACGTCGCGCACACCGCGGCGGTGGCGATCAGCATGAAGAGGACCCGCATGGTCAGCAGCTCGTCGACGCCGCCGACCCGCGCGAGCAGCGCACCGATCCCGGGGATCGCGTGCGCGAGCGGGCCGGCGCGGTTGAGGATGCCGAGATAGGGAGGCACGCCGTCGGCGACCTGCTGGCCTGCGTAGCTGTAGACGCCGAGGTCGCGGGTCAGTGCGCCGTGGAACCCGTGCAGTGTGTAGACCGCGAGGCACGCGATCGCGACGAGGGCCACGAGGGGGTCACGACGGATCACCTCGGGCACGCCGTCACCCTACGGATCCTCACCCCGAAAAAACTTCTAGGGTCGATGTCGAAGGCGCGCGCCGCCGTTCGACGTACGTGCGAAAGAGCAACCCACACCCACCAGCAGGAGCGATCACAATGCCGCGTTTCATGGGATTCGTCAGGATGGAAGAGAACATCGGGGAGCCGCCGCAGTCGCTGTTCGGCGCGATGGACGCCTACATCGGCGAGCGCGCCGCCAACGGCGTGTTCCTCGACGGGGGCGGGCTCTACGGCACCGAGGACGCCGTGAACTTCGTCGTCCGCAAGGGCGAGGTGACCCGCGTCGACGGGCCCTACGCAGAGGCCAAGGAGGTCGTCGGCGGGTGGTCGCTCCTGGAGTACCCCTCGCTCGAGGCCGCCGTCGCCGACCAGGAGGAGTTCGCCCGGCTGCACGCCGAGCACTGGCCCGAGGTCACGGTCGTCGCGACCCTGCGCCAGATCTCCGGTGGCCCGGAGACGCCCGAGGCCTGATCTACGCTGGCCGCGTGCCGGCAGACACCACCACTGATGAGTTCAGGGAGGCAGTCCACGCCGCGTGGCGGGCCGACTCGGCCCGCCTCGTCGGCGCCCTCACCCGGATGACCCGCGACGTGGAGCTCGCCGCCGACCTGGCGCAGGACGCACTGGTCGCCGCGCTCGAGCAGTGGCCGGTCTCGGGGGTGCCGGAGAACCCCACCGCGTGGTTGATGACGACCGCCAAGCGCCGCGGGGTCGACCACTTCCGGCGCGCCGACGCCCTGCGACGCAAGGTCGCCGAGCTCGAGGGCTCTGCCAGAGGAGAGGAGGCGCACGTGCCCGATCTCGACAGCCAGGTCGACCACATCGAGGACGACGTCCTGCGCCTGGTCTTCCTTGCCTGCCACCCCTCGCTCACCCCCGACTCGCGCGCCGCGCTGACGCTGCGCCTGGTCGGCGGGCTCACCACGGCCGAGATCGCGCGCGGCTTCCTCACCACCGAGTCGACGATGGGCCAGCGCATCTCGCGGGCGAAGAAGACCCTCGCCGCAGCCGGTGCGTCGTTCGACCTGCCCACGGGTGCCGAGCGCACCGAGCGGCTCGACGACGTGATGGCCGTGATCTACCTGATCTTCAACGAGGGCTACACCGCCACCGCCGGCGAGGACTGGATGCGTCCCGACCTCGCGGCCGAGGCGACGCGGCTCGCCCGGATGCTCGCCGCGCTCGCGCCCGACGAGCCGGAGGTGCTCGGCCTCCAGGCTCTGCTCGAGCTGCAGGGCTCGCGGACGGCCGCCCGGCTCTCCCCTGCCGGTGTTCCCGTCCTGTTGGAGGCGCAGGACCGCACCCTCTGGGACGAGCTGATGATCCGGCGCGGGCTCGCCGCGCTGTCGCGTGCGTCGGAGCTCGCGGCGCGTGGGACGCCGGTGGGGACGTACTTCCTCCAGGCCTCGATCGCCGCCGAGCACGCCCGGGCCGCTCGTGCGGAGGACACCGACTGGCGGCGCATCGCTGCGTTGTACGACGTCCTCGCTCAGGCCGCGCCCGGCCCGGTCGTCGAGGTGAACCGCGCGGTCGCCCACGGGCGGGCGTACGGCTCCGAGGCCGGGCTCGCGGTGCTCTCCGCGGTCGATCCGACCTCGCTCGGCGACTCGCCGCTGGTGCCGAGCGTGCGCGGGGACCTGCTGGAGCGGGCCGGCGACGCCGCTGGTGCGGCCGCCGCGTTCCGGGAAGCAGGCGCGCTCACGCGGAACGACGGCGAGAGAGTTGTGCTGCTGCGGCGTGCAGACCAGAACACGTCCACGTCGTGACCGCAGAATGTCCGCAATCCCGGTGAGGATGGAGCCATGACGACCTACTCCGGCACGGACGAGTTCGAGGGCGCGAGCTTCAGCAGGGCGAGCTTCAAGGGCGCCACGCTGCGCTACTCCGACGTCAGCGGCGTGACGATGCGCAGCGTCGACGTCGACGGGCTCGACATCGACAGCCACGACCTGTTCTTCGGCACTCTCCTCGTCAACGGGGTCGACGTGGTGCCCCTCGTCGACGCCGAGCTCAACCGGCAGTTCCCCGGCCGTGAGCTCCAGAAGGCGGAGACACCCGAGGGACTGCGCGAGGCCTGGGTCGCCGTACAGGCGGCGTGGCAGGAGACGGTGTCGGCCACCCCTCTCGAGCTGGTGGACGCCCACGTCGAGGACGAGTGGTCGCTGGCCCAGACCCTGCGCCACCTCGTGCTCGCCACCGACGCCTGGCTGCGCGGCGCGATCCAGCGGATCGAGCAGCCCTTCCACGAGATCGGGCAGATCTTCACCGGCGCCGCCGAGATGGGCTTCGACATGTCGATCTTCCGCGCCGACGAGCCGACGTACGACGAGATCCTGGTGGTGCGGGCCCAGCGACAGGAGCTGGTCACCGACTTCCTCGCCACCGCCACGCCCGAGCTGCTCGCCGAGGAGCGCGACAACCCCTGGGGTGGCGGCGACTGGCACCCCACCGTCGGCGACTGCATCCGGGTGATCCTCGAGGAGGAGTGGGCGCACCTGCGCTACATCCGCCGGGACCTGGCGCTGCTGGGGTCGCCGTCATGACGGGACGGGCGCATCCGGGTGTCGACGCGTACATCGCTGCGCTGCCCGAGTGGCAGCAGGCGATCTGCCAGGAGCTGCGCAAGCTGGTCTGGGCGACGGATCCCGACATCGAGGAGACGATCAAGCGCACCGTGCAGCCCTACTTCGTCCTCCGGGGCAACGTGTGCGCGCTCCTTGCGACGAAGGACCACATCAACCTGTTCCTCTACGACCCGACGGTCACCGACCCGCACGGCCTCATCAACCAGGGGCACGGCAACGCCACCGGCCGGACGATCCAGGTCTACGAGCACGACGAGATCAACCGCGATGCCGTGATCGGGATCCTGACCGAGATCGTCGCGCACAACCGACAGGGTGGCTGGCGGAGGCTCGGCGGTTCGTGAGTGACGGTGGCGTGGTCGCGGGCGTGCTGGGTCGCGGCAGGTGTCGCACTTATCGCGGCAGATCCAGTCGTTGGCGGACCTCGGTCAGGCGTGGTACCAGACGCGAAACTGCTCTCCGACCTCTGCGTTCAGCCGCTCGGCTAGTGCTTCAGCGCGGTCATTGAGCCGACGCTTCTGAACACTCCAGGCATCCCAGTTCTCCGTAGAAATTCGGAAGTAGAGCGATGTCATGTCCTGCTTCCAATTCAGCAAGTCGTCGATGAGAGTGTCGCTCAGACGCAGCGCACGCCTCATCCATTGCGCATCCTCACTCAGAAGTCCCTCATCGCCCCAGAGCGGTCCTGCATCTTCATCCCACATGATGCGAAGGGTGGTCCCGTCGTAGGAGTAGTGCTCTTCATCGTCGACGGCCCGCTCTTCCGCGCCTTCGGGGCGGATCGCGGACCAGTAGGCCCCGTGCGGATGGTCCCCGAAGTACGGCTCTGGACTTTCTGGCTCATCGTGACCCATGGCCGGATACAACCACACACACTCATCTCGGCAGGTCCGGTCGTTGTGCGGTGCTTGTGATGCAGCATTCACGTCGCAGCAACCGCACTGTCTAGGTGCCCATGCGCTCGCCTGAAAGGTGACCGCATCTCGGCATCTCCGGTCGATCGGATCGCGGCATGAGCGGACGCTTTGGAGAAGCTAACGTCCGTTTTCCATCGAGGTCGCTGCTTGCTCTGCGCGGTCAGACCGCGGACGGGCCGCCGGGCCGTCCCGGGGAGGGGTACGGCCCGGCTGCTACCTAGCTCGCTGCGGGGCACACGAGACGCGCCTAACGCTGGGTCAGATGCGCTTCTCGCATCCCCGAATCGTCTCGCCCTGGCACACGTCGCGCCCTTTGTTGCCCCACACGCTGTCGTTGCCAGGGCCGCCGATGAGGCGGTCATCGCCGTAGTTCCCGGTGATGTAGTCGTTGCCAGGGCCGCCGTCGATCGTGGCCTCGTACTCGGAGCACCGAGGCATGGTCAAAGACTCTGCGCCATAGCTTTCGAGCTTGTAGTCAACGTAAAGTTCGTCCCCGCTCTTCATTCCCTTGATCGTCGTCCGGCACGCGGCGACCCTGATGATGTCGATGCGGTCGGTGCCGATGACGACGGCGCGCTTCGTGGCCACGATGAGGCCATAGAAGCCGCGGACGCGGACCGACTCCTCCACGCCCGCCTTGGTGGCCGTCACCCGGGAACGGCTCAGGTCGGCGCGCACCCGGTCGTAGCTCTTGAGGTCGAGCAGCAGTTGGTTGCGCCCGCCGTCGCCCTGGATCCGCGTCGCCTTTCCGCCCAGGCTGTTCGACTCGTAGGAGTCGTAGCCGCCGCCGAGCGCGATGTCGCGGTCATACGTCCTCGGCGCGTCGACCTTGACGCGCTCGGGGCGGTCGGTTCCGTGGAACGTGAACCGTCCGTACTTGGCCGACGTAGTAAAACCGAGCCGGGCGAACCGGCCCGTCCAGGTGAGCGCCGTGTCGACCCCCGTCACCGTGCCGCTGGCGTCCATGGTGACGTCGCCGTTAGCGGATCGAACGCTCAAGACGCCCAATGTGCCGCCCCTGCCCACGGACACCGCGCCCGGGGCGGTTTGGATGCCGCTCCACCTGACGTCGCCGTAGCCGCCGGGGTCGATGATGTCGGCGTTCGGCTGGCCTGGCATGCCGGAGATGACGAGGCCGGCGGTCCAGCTGAGGCGGATGACGTCGGCCTCGGTGTCGGTGCCGTCGGCGGTGCCCGCGTGGATCGTGGATCCGCTGCGCGCGGAGGGGATGAACGTGTCGGCCCCCGCCCCAAGGATGGCGATGACGAAAGTGGAGGTGCCGGTGACGGAGTCGTAGCTGCTGCGCTCGCCGGTCGCGCACACGAGGTCATCGCCGCCGAGCGCGTCGACACGTGTCGCGTCGTTCGTGACGATGACGTCCGCGCCCTCCGTGCCCACAATCTGGCCCCCGGGCGTCCCGACGATGGTCGCCGCCTGCCCCTGACATGTCACGCCCGCTGCGGCGGCCGTGCCCACTGGCGCGAGCAGAGCCGCACCTAGCAACGCGACGGCGGACAGACTGATGGTCCTCATTATTTCCCTTTGATCGTTGACGAACCAGTATGACTAGGCATCGGCCCAAGAGGTTGTCACGACCTGCTGACGGACGCCGACGTCCGCTCATCGCCAGATCCGAACACCTGACCGCGGTCGCACTCCCCGCGCCCGCGGAGGTCGAGGGCTGGACCGCAGCCCTCCGGGGTGACGGACACCACCTCTCCGACTCCGAGCGGATCGATCTCATCCACGCGCTCGAGCGACTGACGTGCGCCGCCGCGGGCGCGCAGGCAGTGGTGACGGCCGAGTTCGACGAGTCCCAGCGCGCGCGAGCCGCGGCAGCGGGTGTTCCCCCCGGCACGCCAGGGGCGTGGGATCGCAGCGCAGGTCGCACTCGCGCGGCGCGAGTCGCCTCACCGCGGGGAGCGGCACCTCGGGCTGGCGAAGGTCCTGCAACGCGAGCTCCCGTTCACCCTCCGTGCGCTCCGCGCAGGCCGGATCACCGAGTGGAAGGCCACCCTCGTCGCGCGCGAGACGGCCTGCCTCGACCTGGAGGACAGGCGCTTGGTGGATGCCGAGATCGGGAGCGACCCCGATGCCCTGGAGGCCATGGGCGAGCGCGAGCTGACGCAGAAGGTCCGCGCTCGGGCCTGCACCCTCGACCCGGCATCGGTCGCCGACCGCCGCCGGAAGGCGGAGTCGGAGCGCCACACGAGCCTGCGTCCGGCACCGGACACGATGACGTGGTTCGGCGCCCTCCTCTCCGTCAAGAACGGCGTCGCCGTCCACGCCGTGCTGCAGCGCGAGGCCGACCGCCTCCGCGCCGCCGGCGACCCACGCACCCGCGGCCAGATCATGACCGACACCCTCGTGCAGCGCGTCGTCGCTCCGCACCTGGCCGCTGTCAGCGAAGGCGCCGAGCTCCCGATCGTCGTCAGCCTCGTCGTGCCCGACTCCGTGCTGCTCGGCGACGACGCCGGCGGTGGCTTCGTCGAGGGCTACGGCGAGGTCCCGGGCGACCTGCTCCGGGAGTGGCTGGCCGACCACCTCGACTCCGGCGTCGACGTCTGGCTGCGCCGGCTCTACGCCGAGCCCGCGACCGGCGAGCTCGTCGCGATGGACTCACGGGCGCGCCGGTTCACCGGCCGTCTGGCCGATTTCCTCCGGCTGCGCGACCAGACCTGCCGTACGCCGTGGTGCGACGCGCCGATCCGCCACCTCGACCACGTCGAGGGCTGGACCGCACGACCACGGCCAGGACCGCGCCACACGGTCGAGACCACGACGCCGACCGGCCACGCGTACGCGTTGTCCGCACCAGCAGTGGGACGAGCCGCCCCACGAGTGCAGGTGGACATCCGGTGGGGGCCGAACCCGCTGGCGGCATGAGTCCGACACACCCACGCACCGCACGCCTGCGAGACTGCGGCATGACCTCACCCGGAGCGGAAGGCGTCGACGCCTACATCGCCGGCTTCCCGCCCGAGGTGCGCGATCGGCTCACCCAGCTGCGTGGTGTCATCGTGGATCACCTCCCGGGCAGCGAGCAGACCATCCGCTACGGGATGCCGGCGGTGATGCTCGGTGGACGGTACGGACTCCAGTTCGCCGGATGGAAGAAGCACATCGCCCTCTATCCGGTGCCGCAGTTCGAGGAGCACCTGGAATCCCGGGTCGCGCCCTTCCGATCGGGCAAGGACACGGTCCGGTTCCTCCACTCACAAGAGCTGCCGTACGACCTCGTGGCGGACGTGTGCGACCAGCTGACCCGGCGGGCCGGTCCGGACCGCTGACGGTTCAGCTCCCGGTCTTCCACGCCCGTACCCGCACCCAGCAGCCGTACATCTGCTGAGGTAGGTGGCGGCCCTTGATCTTCGGGATCTCGTAGTCCGCCCCTTGTGAGCGCGGAGGCGAAGGGCCACGAAGCTCAAGTCATCAGCCAACTTTGCACCCGATAGTGGGCATGACGCGCGGCCAGGTCTGACCCATCATGGTGGCATTAGTGACTGGATGTCCCGGTCGCCATCCGAGCAGGAGGCTGCGATGGTGCCCTCAGCAGTTCGTCCCGCCATGGGAGTGCGGATCCTGAGCACAAGCGCGTTGGCAGTGGGCATGCTTGTCACTTGGGCGCCGCATGCCGAAGCGGCAGTGCAAGTCACCAGGGCTGAGTACCGCCAAGTCCAGATCGGGATGACACAAGCACGAGTGCGGGCGATCGTGGGCGCCGCGGGCCGAGTCTCCGACTCCTACGGGACCTGCGTCATCAAGGAGTACAGCGGCTGGAACGGCCAAGAAGTGGGATTCTTCTTCGACGACCACGACGGCGACGGAACAGTCACTCTCAGGGGAAAGAAGGTCGGTGCCGACACCGTGTTCGTGTCCTGCCCCCGTCCCGGCTGACCCGGCGGGTCGGGCTTGACTGGCGGATCAGCTCCCGGTCTCCCACACCCGCACCCAGTCGACGTACATGTGCTGCGGCAGGTCACGTCCCTTGATCTTCGGGATCTCGTAGTCCGCCGCGATCAGGCTCAGGATCGGGAACTGCCGCTCGGCCGAGATGTTGCCGGTCATCCGGGTCGTCTCCCTGCCGTCGATGCGGAAGACCATCGTGCGCGGCGTCCACTCGACCGAGAACACATGGAAGTTCTTCGACCAGCCGTCGCGCCTGGTCGCGAGGTACGACCTCGATCTCGGCACCCAGCCACCGGTGGACACTCGGCGCCGGCCGTCGTAGCGGTGGGCGAAGGTCGCGAGGCCGCCCTGCGGATGGTGGTCGCCGAAGTACTCCACGACGTCGATCTCGGTGCCAGGAGCGCCGGGGTACATCCCAGCCGTGGGCTGGAGCCAGAAGGCGCCGTGCTGTCCGCGCAGCCGGTGGAACTTCACCCGCGCCGCCGCGAAGCCGTAGCGGAAACCGAACTCGCCCTGCGTGCCGACGTGCCCGTTGAGGCGGTAGGCGTACCGCCCGGACACCGCGTCCCGACCGCCGATCCGGCACTTGGTCGTGGCGTCGGGGTCCGTGATGACGCTGAGCCGTAGCGCTCCTCCCCCGACGCTCGCGGCCCGCGGGTCGCCCTTCGAGCAGGAGCGGCGGTTGGAGTGCACGTAGTCCCGTCCGCGGTGGTGCCACACCGGGCGCAGCTCGGAGCCGGTGAACTCGTCGGTCCACGTCGGCTGCTGCCACCGCTCGGTGCTGACCGGGTCACTCTTCAGTGCGGCCAGACCACCCCACGGCCGAAGCGTCACGCGGTACGTCGCGGGCTCGCCCTCCAGCACCGCGGCGGAGGCGAACTGCGCCCGACCGCGCGCGTCCTGCCGGGCGGTCGCCACGACGTCCCAGGACGATCCCTGCTGCACCTGCAGCTGGACCGGGCGCCCCGACGCGCGCGGGCCGCAGCGTGGCGGTGATCGCCGACCGCGCCGCGTCGGCGTCTGCGACCTTTCCACCGTGCTGCACGATCTGCGGCAGTGCCTCGAGGCGTACGCGTTGCTGCGAGGTGACGCGCACGGACACGTTCGTCGGCTCCTCGACAGATGCCGGGGTCGGCGTCTCGCTGGCGGACGTCGGTGCCGACCACCCCAGCAGAGAAAGGGGAAGGAGCAGTGCGAGCGCACTGGTGGTGGCGACGCGTCGGAAGGACATGCGTCTGGGACGACGGTGGATCCCGATTGGTTGTCGAGATCCACCGTCACCTTGTCAGAACCCGCTGCAGGCCCCCGCGTCGTCGAAGTGACCCGGGGTGGACGGGTAGGCGCTGCCCGTGCCGTGGCCCTTGCCGTCGGAGTTGGTCACCAGCGCCAGCTCGTCGTACGCCGACGTGCCGGGCACGGTGACGTCGGCCGGCGCGCCCGTGGCTGCCGGTCGACCGGCGCCCGATCCCGCGGCCCACTGCTGGACGAACGCCTCCATCGACGGGCTCGGGATCCGGATGTCGTTGAACCCGCCGTAGGCCGCGTTGCAGTGGCTGTAGAGGTTGTAGACACCCGACCAGTCGATCAGCCGGTCACCGGGGTTCGGGCCGTTGGCGGACTGGTCACCCTGCATCACGTCGCGGTCCCAGCCGCCGTAGATCCAGTCGATGCCCTGGTGGTGCTGGTTGTTGACCCGCGAAGCAGCGTTGCCGGTGACGTCGTCGGCACGGTCGGTCATCTCGAACCACGAGCACGGGTCGGTCGTGCCGTCCTTCTTCGTGGTCGTCGGCAGCGTGCTCGTGCTGCACGTGCGACCGACGTACGTCGTCCCCGAGAGCGTCCCGTAGAGACCGCGCGGTCGCCAGTCGATGACGTCCTCGTCCTTGCCGCCGAACAGGTGGTCGACGTGCTCGCCGTTAACGCCGGCGTCGGCCTGGCAGAGCGCATCCGTCTCGGCACATTGGCGTCCCTGCCCACCCCACATCGCGTCTGCACCGCGGCCACCGAAGACGATGTCGCCGCCTGCGTCACCGTTGACGAGGTCGGCACCGGCCCCGGCGTGGATGGAGTCGTTGCCGGCCCCACCGCGGATCCGGTCGACGCCGCCGTACGTGATCCCGTCGAGCGGCATCGCGGCCGACGTGGCCGTGCCCACGATCGCGGTCCCGTTGACGTCGTGCAGCAGGTCGGCCTCCCGGCTCACCGAGCCGTCGAGCCGCGACCGGTAGGTCACCTGCGGGGGCATCTGGAGCGTGGTCGAGGTCGACCGCGAGCCGGTCTCGTACCGGTTCTGCACGCCGCCGCGGTCACCGAGGATCGCGTCCTCGCCGTCCTCGCCGTAGAGCAGGTCGGCCCCGAGCTCACCGTAGATGTCGTCGTCGTCGGCGCCACCCCGGATCGTGTCGTCGTCGTCCTGGCCGTAGAGCACGTCCTGGCCATCGCCACCAGAGATCGTGTCCTTGCCGAACGCCTTGGTCAGCTCGCACGTGGAATTCTGCGCCGGGTTCGAAGGAGCAGTGCAGAACCGCGTCGACGTGGCCGTGCCACCCGCAACTCGGACCTTGGCGTCTCCGGAGCGCCCGGCGCCGTAGCGCTGGGTGTACTCGACCTCCTTCGATCCGACGAGGACCCGCGCGATCGATCCGTTGTCGCCCACGACGAAGTCGTGGTCGCCGTCACCGGTGATCGTGTCGTCGCCGTCGCGGTGGCCTGCCCGGCTGGAGCCACCGGTGAGGTCGTCCTGTCCGACGGAGACGAGCTCCCCGTCGACACCCGGGGTCAACCAGACCGATCCGGCCGGTGCAGGAAGGATCTCGCCCAGCGTCAGCGCGAGGTCTCCGTGGATGAAGTCGGCACCGCCCTCACCCTCGACGTAGTCGTCGTGCCCGCCGCCACTGATCCGGTCGTCACCGTCCTGGCCGAGCAGCACGTCGACACCCGACTGGCCGGAGATGGAGTCCGCCGCCGCGTACGTCGTGGTGGCACTCGCCGGAACCGGCCCGTTGAGGTCGTGGAGCGAGATCGCACGACCGGGCACGAGCCCGGCCTCGGTCGCGTCCGCACGATTTGTACGCCAGTCGCGTCCGATGTCGGTCCGGGTCAGCAGGCCGTTGTCGCCGATCGCGATGTCGGAGCCGGTGCCACCCTGGACGTTGTCGGAGGCATCCGGCTGGCCGGCGTCGCTGAAGTTCACCCTGACCGTCGTGGTCGACGAGCCCCCGGCGAGGTCGTCGTCCTCGGTGCCACCGAGGACGAGGTCCGAGCCCTGCCCGCCCTCGGCGTAGTCGCTACCGCTGCCGGCGTCGACGCTGTCGTTGCCGCCCTGGCCGAGCAGCACGTCGTTGTCCGCGTCGCCGGTGATCGTGTCCCCGGCCGAGGTGCCGGCCGTCGGTGCGTCGCCGAGGTCGTAGGGCGCAATGGAGCGCGCCACATCGACCCGGTTGCCCGTCAGGGCGGTCCCGGCGACGGCGCCGGCAGTCGTCGTCGATGCGCCTGTCGAGGCGAAGCGCGTCACGGCGGCGTTGTCGCCGAGGACGACGTCCTGACCCTCGTCGCCCGCGAGCGTGTCACTGGCGTCGGGCTGGCCGACCGAGGTCAGGGCCGCACCCGTCACCGGCGTGAAGGAGCCACCGACGATGTCGTCGTCGCCCGCGTCGCCATTGACCGTGTCGACGTCCGGACCACCCTCGCCGTAGTCGGCGTCGTTGCCGAGCGAGACGAGGTCGTTGCCGCGCTGGCCGAGGACGACGTCGTTGCCGTCCCCGCCGCGGAGGTCGTCCCCGCCCGAGGTGCCCGCGGGGTTGCCGGAGCCCTCGTCGGCGAGGTCGATGGCCCGGGGGCTCATCACCCGACCGGCGACCAGCGGGTGCGCGCTACCGGTGCGCGACACGCGTGCGTTGTCACCCGCGATCACGTCCTGGCCCACACCTCCGTCGATCGTGTCGGCCGTGTCGGGCCGACCGGCCTCGGATCCGCTGAACGAGCCGCTCGCGAGCTCGGAGGAGCCGCCGACGAGGTCGTCGTCACCCTCGTCGCCGGCGAGGGTGTCCGCGCCGGGGTTGCCCTCGGCGTAGTCGTCGCCGAGACCGCCGTACGCAGCGTCGTCGCCGATGCCGCCGTAGATGCGGTCGGCGTCGTTGCCGCCGCCGAGGTAGTCGTTGCCACCCACGGTGGCGTCCGACGACCCGAGGTCGGTCGGGTACGCCGCACTCCCCGGCTCATCGGTCTGGGCGTTGTCGCCCACCAGCAGGTCGGCGCCGCCGGCGCCGTACAGCACGTCAGCCCCGTCGACGGTGCCGGCCTTCGACGTACCGCCAAGGACGACGTCGGCGTCCGCGCCACCGTCGAGCCAGTCGGAGCCCTTGTTGCCCTGGATCCGGTCCGAGCCGATCCCGCCGTAGAGCGCATCGCCCTCGTCGTTGCCGTAGACCTGGTCGTCGCCGTCGTCGCCGTAGCCCTGGTCGGCACCGCTGCCGCCCTGGACCAGGTCGTCGTCGTCGCCGCCGTAGAGGTGGTCGCCACCGGAGTTGCCGCAGACCCGGTCGGCCGCACCCGCGGCGTACACCCAGTCGTTGCCGCCGCCGGCGTTGACCACGTCGACGCCGTTGCCGCCGAAGATCAGGTCGTCGGCGTCGAGCGGGACCGTGGTCTCACCCGGCTGGCTGCTGACCGGATCGGCCTGCGCCTGACAGGCGTCCACCGTGGTGTCTCCGAAGATCCGCGAAGGCCCGTCGGCGCCGTAGATCCGGTCGCTGCCCGTTCCGCCGACCAGCAGCTTCTGGCTGCTCCCGGCTCCCGGCAGGACGCCGACCGCTCGGGCGTCGGGGCCGAGAACGTCTGTCGCCGAGCCGGGCTCGCCGACCGTGGCCGGGGACGCGACGACGTAGTCGTCGTCGGGTCCGCCGTAGAGCTCGTCGGTGCCGAGGCCGCCCGTGAGGACGTCCGTGCCCGCGCCGCCGTAGACCTTGGTGGTCTGTGTGCCGACCGACCCGGTCGTCACGAAGTCCTGGCCGTTGGAGCCGTAGACCCGGTCCGCGCCGGTGCCCGTGTCGACGATGTTGCGGTCGGTGGCCAGGTCGCCGGAGCCGGAGTCGGACTCGCCGATCGCACCGAAGGAGCCGGTGTGGACCTGGTCGTCGGCCGACCCGCTCTTCATCACGTCGCTGCCGGCACCGCCGACGAGCACGGACGCGCGGGCCCGGTAGAGCGCCTCGCGCTCCGCGGAGCCGCCGGTCGTGCCCGCCTTGATGCCCTTGGAGTCCGCGAGGACGTTGTCGTTGGCGGTGCCGATCGTGTCGTTGCCGCCGTTCCCCGACAGGATCACCTCGCCGAGGCCTGCCGCGATCTGGTCGGCTCCCGGGCTGGCCGGGTTCGCGCCGTGCAGGTCGTCCGCGGTCGGCGTCACCAGGCTCCGCACGTCCAGGGCACCCGTGAGGACCGTCGAACCTCCGAGGGCCGGGGCGAGCTGGACGGTCCGGGTGGCCGGCGGGGCAGGGTCGAGCTCCGCGAGCCTGAGCGAGCCGTCGCCGCTCACCGTGTCCTGGCCGTTGCCCACGGTGATGGTGTCCCCACCCTCGCCGCCGGCGACGTGGGCGAAGACGGAGTCCGGCTCCTCCTCGAGGTCGGTGCGATCGGCAGTCGTGACCACGTCCGCCCCACCACCGGAGCTCACCCACGCGTTGCCCTCGCCCGTGCGGATGACGTCGGCACCGCTGCCGGTGAAGACGACGGCCGTCTTGTCGAAGGGCTCGGGCTCCTCCTCCTTCACCGGCGGCTGCCCGCCCGTGAAGCTGACGGTGAGCTTGCCCGTGTAGCCGCGTCCGTCGAGGACGACGTACTCGATCTTGTCGCCGGTGTCGTCGAAGGTCTCGGTCAGGCCGAGCCCGCGCACCTCCACCACGGCCGGGTGGTCCACGCCGTCCTCGTCGGTGTAGTCCGGCACCTGCCGGATCACCCACGTCTCGTCGGCCTTGTTGTCCGCATTCCACGCGACGTCCCCACGCGGTCCGGTGCCGCCGAACTTGCCGGCGAAGACGTACAGCACGTTGCCCTCCGTGCCACCGAGCCGCGGAGGCGGCGGGGTGCAGTCGGGCTTGAGGTTGAAGTCGAGCAGCTTGATGTTGACCAGGGTGAAGTCGAAGTCGACGGCGAAGGGACTGAACCCGATGACGACGAAGACCTTGATGTAGAGAGAGAGCTCTCCCCCGACGTTGAACAGACAGATCGGATTCCTCGCGACGGCACCGGAGAACTCGAACAGCCGGAACTTGCCGTCGCTGTTGGGGTCGTTCCAGTAGAAGCCGACGGTGAGCTTGATGCCGCCGAGCACGCCGACCTCGAGGATGCCGATCGAGACCGACGCACCCGCCTCGAGGTAGCCGGTGAACTGGACGACGGGGATCGGCTTGCCGTTGGCGTCGACGGTCTTGAAGTACAGGCTGTCAAGCACCTGGGCCCCGTCCCCGGTCTCGAACGCCCGGCGGATGCCGTACGTGTCGAAGCCCGCGGCGATGCGGAGGGTCACCGAGGCGCCACCACCGATCACCATCATGACCGGCGGCGGTGCGTAGATCGGACCGAACGACTTCTGGAACTGGAAGCCCAGGGACAGCGGGCCGCTGTCGAACTCGACCAGCGGGATGTCTCCGCCGGAGATGAGGTCGAAGAGGATCGTCGGATCCTCGATCACGGGGATCGAGATGACCTTCTTCAGGGACGCCAGCTTGGACGGGGCGCCGGGCGCCGACAGGTTGCCGGACGTGTCCTTGCCGGTGATGCCCGTCGTGGCAGCGGCGTTGGGCGCGTACTTCGGCTGTTCCCCGGGCGCAGGGGGCGTCTTGTCGATCATGTTCGTCGCCGTGGCCGGGTTCGCGCTCGTCGAGGCGACCCGGGTGTTCTTCAGCTCGAAGCTGCCGATCAGCACGCCGCAGGTGCTCGGGGTCGTGATCGGGCAGTTGACGTTGGTGAGCGCCTTGATCGTCTTGATGGCGTCGAGGAACCCCTTGAACTGGGCGCCCTGCGGAAGGGTGTTGAACGTCTCCGCCAGCGACGCGATCGTGACGGCCTTGCCGCCGGCCGCCTTCGACAGGTCGGAGATGACGGGCATCGGGGTGAAGATCGTGTCGATCACGGGTTGGAGCGGCTTGGTGGCGTCGACGAGCTGCTTCATGTACGGCTTGAGCGCCTCACCGAAGAACTCGCCGGTGTCGAGGGTGACCTTGTCGAACTTGACGGTGAGCCCGCCCACGCCTCCCGGCTTGGTCGACGCCGGCACCGGCGGCGGGGTCGGGTCGGTGCTCTTGCCCCACGCCCACGTGAGCTTGAAGTCGGTGCTGATGCCCGGCATGGCGGCATCGGCGGTCGCGGCCAGGTGCCAGTCGATGTCGACCTTCGCGTTCACGCTGACGACGATCGTCTCCGACAGCTTGAGCCCGGGGATCTCCGAGAGCTTCAGGTGGTCGTCCTGGTCGTTGGTGTCCTGGAGGTCGATGCCGAAGTGGCCGACGAACTCGGGTGCGTTGGGCCTGTTCTTCTCCGCGTCCACGGTGATGATCGCGAGCTGCGCCTGCAGGTCGGCACCGGCCGACGGCACCAGGCCCAGCTGGGCCCCGACCTCGAGCTCGCTGTCGTCCGAGGTGTCGATGTAGAAACCACCGGAGCGGCTCAGCCCGATCTTGACGTCGAGCGCCCATCCGACCTTCCCCGTGACCCCGCCCGACTCACCGGTCTTGAGCGACAGACCGGGAAGTCCCAGGTCGACGGGAAGGGTCGCTTCGATGCACTCCTTGACGGCGCCCTCGTTCTTGCAGCCCCACCGACGGTCGATGTTGCCCTGGCCGAGCTTGAGGGCGAGCGTGACACCCTCGATCTCGGTCAGCTCGTCGTCCTCGGCGCACTCCACGCCCGGCATGCGGATGGGCTTGAGGGGCACGGGAGGCGCGGTGTACGCGGGGCCAGTGAGCACCGTGTCCTTGAACGTCACCGTCTCGGTGGTCGTCTTCGGGTTGGCCGGGGTGGCGATGACGGTGTAGCTCGACGTCACCGGCGTCGGCGTCGGGTTCGCCTCGGTCGCGGCGGGCGTCGTCTGCGTCGCCCGGAGGACCTTCCAGCTGGTGACGGCGGCGATCTTGGTCCACGTCACGGTGTTGTAGCTGGTCGCACTCAGGGGCGACGCGTTGGTCACGGCGGTGGCCGGGTCGGACGCCACGGACTCGTAGGTGGTGCCGGCCGGGTTCGTGAAGACCGAGGCGACCTTGTAGACGTACTCCTGCGTGGTCGTCGGGGCGGGCGTCCCCGTCGTCGGGGTTGCCGCGAGATCGGCCGGCGGCTGAAGGAAGCTGTTGCAGGTGAAGTCCACGCTGATGCCGTCCTCACCGTTGACGACGATGCCGAGCTCCGTGGCCAGGGTCTTGGTGAGGTACTCCTTCGCCGGACCGACCCGGGAGATGTCGTCGTTCTCCTCGATGAACGCGTCGACCTTCTTCCGGGTGTCTCCGATGAAGTCGGCGCCGGCCTGGAGGTCCTTGCCGATGACGGGCATCTCGCCGCCGTTCGAGGCGGTCCGCATCGAGACCTCGGCGTAGAACAGGTACTGCTTGAGGCCGTCGGCCAGCGAGCCGAACTCGAAGGGCTTGCCCTCGAGGATCGACTGGAGCTGGTCGGGCGCCTCGACGACGGTCGCGGTGCCGCCGAACACGTCCAGCAGGTCGTCACCGTCGCCGAGAGTGGTCACCACCGTGAGGGGAGTACCGGCCGACGATCCGCTGATGTAGACCGGGAACTTGGCGCAGAGGATCTCCGCCGCCTTCTCGCAGTCCGCCCCGCCGTTGTCGACTCCGACGGTGAACTCCTCGGTGAAGAAGTCGCCGATCGACGGCGTCTCGCCGTCGGCCGAGCCCGTGGCTGTGACACCGAAACCGGCGTGGATGCTGCCGGGGTCAGCCTCGGTCCCGAGGTCGACGCTGAACGGGCCGAGGTTGGCGCCGATGCGGGCGTTCTCCGCGGCGGCCTTCACTGCGAGGCCGACCTCCGACCACTCCTGGTCGACCAGGGTGTTGTCGATCGGGTCCTCCATGGCCTCCGTGCTGAGCGGCAGCAGCAGCCGCAGCTTGACCGTGCCGGTGACGTCGATGCTCAGCTCCCCGCCGGCGCCGGCACCGACGACGTCCTGGTCGTCGCCGAGGTCGAGGCTCACCGGGCGGGAGACGCCGTACGAGCGCTCCCACGTCATGTCGAGGCGCAGCTGGGCGTCGCCGTCGTCGTCGATCAGGCCGAAGTCGAGGGTGGAGTCGTTGCCCAGTGAGGCCTGAGCGATCGCCAGGGTCTCCTGCAGGGTGGCCGGGGTCATCGCCTGCAGCACGTGGACGGCACCGAGCAGCTCGTTCTCGACGAGGTAGGGAGTGGCGGGCTCGGGCATGACGTTCAGCTGCGGCGCCATCACCAGCGTCGTCGGGGTCTGGCCGACGATCGTGGCCACGGTGGACCCGATGACGATCTGGCGGCCGACGAAGGCACCGTCGAACGCCGCGCCCGGGTCGGTCAGTGTGGTGGTCGCGGGGACGGCCTCGGTGGCCGGCGGACCCTCCACCGCGGCGATGGCCGCCTGCTCGGTGTACGTCACGCCCGCGCCGCCGCTGGCGCCGGCGCCGATGAGCTGGCTCACCGACGATCCGACGAGCGGGATCGGGGTGTCGAGCCCACCACCGGTCATCGTCGTCAGGTCGCTGCCGGCGCTGTCGAGCGCACCCTGCACACCGGCGAAGAGCGAGAGCGGGTTCTCCTCGTCGAAGTTCAGGGCCGCGAGCAGTGCGGCCTGCTCCTCGTCATCGGGTGTGACGGTCGGGGCGTCGCCGGCGGCGAAACCGGCCACGGTGCCGGTGACGGCGATGGCAGTCGTGTCGTCGTCGGGTCCGAACGCGTGCGGTGCGTCGTCCACGGTGACGACGAGGTTCGCCTCCACGGATCCGTTGAGCTCCTGGCTGAAGACGTCGTCGTCGGGCTCGCCCTCGCCCACCGCCTGCAGGCGGACCTGCTCGACGAAGGCGGGGATCGGGATGTCGTCGCCGGGCTCGAGCGTCAGGACCTGGAAGTCCTCGTCGTCGGCGGTCGTCACCGCGATGCTGCCGCCGACCGTGAGGCCGAGGAAGCCGCTGCTGGTGCTGATCTGGACCGGCGAGGAGATCTGGGCGTCGGCAACGAGGACGTCGCGCTCGGTCTCCGAGCCCCGCAGCAGGATCCGGTCGCTGGCGAGCGGCAGCGAGGTGATGACCCGGCCGAGACCGCTGGCGTCGACCTGCTGGAAGGGGCAGGGAGCTTCGGCGTCGGGGTCCGGGTCGCAGTCGGCGATCTCCACCCCGTCCTCGAAGTACGTCAGCGGGGCGCGCAGGTCGAGCGCCATCGGGAGGGTGACCTCGACCTCAGGTGTGATCTTCGCGGTCGAGAGGTCGGCGTTGGCGCTGGCGATGCCGGTCGCGGCGGCCAGCACGTCGGCGAGCTCGGGCGCGCCGGTCTTGGGGTCGGCCGCCTCGATGACGAACGCGGTCCCGTCGGCGGGCGTGCCGGCGGACCAGCCCTCGGTCGTCAGGGTGAGGGAGTTGCCGTCCTCGATGGTGGCGATGGTGCCGTACGACGTCCCGGCGCTGATCTTGCGCCCGACGAGCTCCGCCCCGCCGGTGTTCTGCGGGCCGTTGAAGTCCACCCCGGTCGCGTCGACGCGGCCGGTGTCTGAGTACGTGCCCTCGCCCGTCGTCGCGGCCCCGAGCGGGTTCAGCTCGAGGTCGGTGACTCCGGCGCGGGTGGTAGTGATGGTGAACTCCGCGATCTTGGCGATCGGGTCGAAGGTGGCGGCCTCGGTGTCGCTCACGTCGATGGTCCACCCCGACGCGGGGTAGGCCGCAGAGTCGAGGGCGATGAGCATGTCCTGCAGGGAGGCGAACTTCGGCTGCCCGGGAGTCTGGTCGTCCGGGTCGGCGTCGGGCACCTGGTCGGCGAGGAAGGCCTTGATGCCGCCCACCGCGTCGATGGCGTTGCCGACCGAGCCGCGCATCAGCGGCAGCTCGGCGTCCTCGGCGTCCTGCATGCCGATGATCGCCGAGGCCGCCTGGGACAGGCCGGCGGCGAGGTCGCGCGGCGTGAGCGTCAGGAACGGCTCCGCCGCTTCCGGGACGACCGCCGTGACGGCGGGCGCCTCGAAGGTCGCGGGCGACGTCGACGACAACGAGACGGTGGCGCCGACGCTGGGCAGTCCGGCGACCACTCCCTCGTCGCGCGGCTGGGCCTCCAGGGTGCCGCTGACGGACCCGGCCGTACGGGTCGCGGTGACGAGACCGGTGCCGGCCCCGTCGGCCGCGAGCTCGCCGTCATCGTCGTCGACGGTCGGCGTGGCGGGGTTGTCGTACGCGAGGGCGCCCGCGGCGTCGTTGTCCGGGTTGGCCCAGGTCGGTCTCGATGGTGCTGGTCAGGTGGTAGTCGCCGGGACCGTCCACGCCGACGACCTCCACGCCGAGGATGCCGAGGCCGGCGTTGAGGTGCTTGTCGAGGGGCAGGTCCGCGACGGTCTCGATGTCCATCGACGGGTTCGTGAGGCTGGCCACCTCGGTCGTCGGGTCGTAGGTGAAGGTGAACGAGCCGGTGAGCGTGCCCGTGACGTCGATGCCGGAGCCGGTCGACAGGCTCAGCGTGCCGTCCTGGTCGCGGATGTCGAGGCCGGCGTCCTGGAGGACGGTGCGGGTGTAGCCGACGGTCAGGGAGTAGCCGTTGGCCGTCGCCGACGGGTCGAAGGTCCACTCGTCGTCGTCGGCTGCGTCGATGTAGGTCGCGAGGGCGGCCAGGGTGGCCTTGCTGCTCGCGCCCTCGAGCTGGCCGCCGGAGCCGAAGAGGTCGGAGAACGCGGTCTTGAGCCCGACCGAGCCGGCGGGGGTCACCGCGACCGTGGGCAGCTGCTCGGCGAGGGCGGTGCTCGACGCCACCTGGGGGATGAACTCGGAGGCGAACCGCTCGAAGAGGTCGGTCACCGCGACGGTCGCGTCGTTCGGCGGATCCGCAGCGACCGCCGGGGTCGCCGCACTCACGGCGAGACCGGTGACGACGGAGAGCGAGACGATGGACGCGAACGCAGACTTCAGCGCTGACGGCACGTGTTTTCCCCGGTGCTACTGAGACCGGTGCAGGCTCGGCTACCGGCCCCGTTGTGCGAAGTGAGTCACACCACGACATCCCCCAACAAGGGAACGTTCAGGAAGCACCCGGTTGGGCTAGTCCAGCAGCGCGTTTCTGGTCCCCGGATGTATCAGGATCCGTCTCACCCGTAGGGGTGCAGTCAGGGCGTGACCCTCGCCGTGAGGAGGCGCAGGGTGGCCTGGAGATCCGCGAACTCCTGCTCCTCGAGGCCGAGCTGGTCCTTCATGTCGCAGTGGATCCGCTCGGCGTGCCGGCGGAGGGCCTCGCCCTTGGTCGCCAGCGACACCACGACGAAGCGCTCGTCGACGTTGTCGCGGCGGCGCTCGACCAGGCCGAGCGCCTCCATCCGCTTGAGCAGCGGCGTGAGGGTGCCGTGGTCGAGCCGCAGGTGGACAGCGAGCTCCCGCACGGTGCGGCTCTGGTGCTCCCACAGGACGATCAGCACGAGGTACTGCGGATAGGTGAGGCCCAGCTCGGTCAGGACCGGGCGGTAGGCCGCCGTCACCGCCCGCGACGCTGCATACAGGTCGAAGCACAGCTGCTCCGCGAGTGGCGGTGCCTTGATCAACTCCATATCGCCACATTCTGCCCGACGAACCGATACGTTGTGCACTATTGGGTTGTGCGCAAGGCACAATGCCGCAGATGGCGTCTGGGAGGGCACCTGTGGCTTCTCGTGCGTTCCTTCGGGACGAACGCCGGCACGGCGAGCTGGAGCAGCTGCTGCTCCGCTCCGGTCGGGGCGACGTCGACGCGTTC
This sequence comes from uncultured Actinomycetota bacterium, assembly GCA_963790155.1. Classification (GTDB taxonomy): domain Bacteria; phylum Actinomycetota; class Actinomycetes; order Propionibacteriales; family Nocardioidaceae; genus Nocardioides. The sequence continues at coordinate 26,764 of CAWBNL010000001.1, forward strand.
GCCGAGCTCTACGACCAGCTGGCGCCGCGGGTCTACGGCTTGGTCACGAGGCTGGTGCCGGACCCGGCCGCCTCCGAGGCGATCACGTGCGAGGCCTTCGTCGAGTCGTGGCGCCGCTCGGCGTCGTACGACCCCGACCGCTGCAGCGCCACGTCCTGGGTCCTCGTGGTCGCGCAGTGCCTGGCGCTGCGAGCGGCGCGCACGTGAGGCGTCCGGCTCCACGATGAGAGGAAGCGGTGCCGCGACGGGTAAATTCGCGCGGTGCCCGACGCCCGCCCCCGCCGTACCTTCGCCGTCATCAGCCACCCCGACGCGGGGAAGTCGACGCTGACCGAGGCGCTGGCCCTGCACGCCCGGGTGATCACCGAGGCCGGCGCCGTCCACGGCAAGGGGGACCGGCGCGCCACGGTGTCGGACTGGATGGCGATGGAGAAGGCTCGCGGCATCTCGATCACGTCGGCGGCGCTGCAGTTCGTCTACCGCGACCACGTGATCAACCTCGTCGACACGCCCGGCCACAGCGACTTCTCCGAGGACACCTACCGCGTGCTCTCGGCGGTCGACTCGGCCGTGATGCTCGTCGACGCCGGCAAGGGGCTCGAGCCGCAGACGCTGAAGCTGTTCAAGGTCTGCGCGCTGCGCGGCATCCCGGTGATGACGGTCATCAACAAGTGGGACCGTCCTGGCCTCTCCGCACTCGAGCTGATGGACCTCATCCAGGCCAAGATCGGGCTGCGTCCCGACTCCCCTGACCTGGCCGGTCGGCGAGGCCGGCGACTTCCGCGGCGTCCTCGACCGCCGCACCGGCGAGTTCGTGAAGTACACCCGCACCGCCGGCGGCGCGACCCGCGCGCCGGAGCGACGGATGGCCTCCGACGAGGTCGAGGAGGCCGACGCTCTCCTGTGGGCCGACGCCGTCGAGGAGCACGAGCTGCTCAGCCTCGACGAGGCCGACCACGACCAGGCGCGTTTCCTGGCGGGCGAGACGACACCGGTCATGTTCGCCTCGGCGCTGCAGAACTTCGGCGTCGCGCAGCTGCTCGACCTGCTCCTCGACATCGCGCCCGACCCCAGCCCGACCGAGGGCGTCGACGGGTCGGTGCGCGACGTACGCGACGAGTTCAGCGCGTTCGTCTTCAAGGTGCAGTCCGGGATGAACAACGCCCACCGCGACCGACTCGCCTACGCCCGCGTCGTCTCCGGCACCTTCGAGCGCGGCATGATCGTCACCCACGCCACGACCGGGCGGCCGTTCGCGACGAAGTTCGCCCAAGCCGTGTTCGGTCGCGAGACGACGTCGGTGGAGACCGCGGAGCCCGGCGACATCGTCGGCTTCGTCAACGCTCAGTCGCTGCGCGTCGGCGACACCGTGTACGTCGGCGACGCGATCGAGTACCCGCCTGTCCCGAGCTTCGCGCCCGAGCACTTCGTCACGGCCAGCGCGGGCGACATCAGCCGCTACAAGCAGTTCCGTCGTGGCATCGAGCAGCTGGACCAGGAGGGCGTGGTGCAGGTGCTGCGCTCCGACCTGCGCGGCGACCAGAACCCGGTCCTCGCCGCGGTCGGGCCGATGCAGTTCGAGGTCGTCGAGGACCGGATGACCAACGAGTTCAACTCGCCCATCCGCTTCTCCCGCCTCGACTACCAGGTCGCGCGGCGTACGGACTCCGCCGGAGCCACGGCCTTGGCCGGCATGCGCGGGGTCGAGGTCCTCGAGCGCAGCGACGGCACCCACCTCGCGCTCTTCGTCGACCAGTGGCGGGCGATGGTCACCGCCCGCGACAACCCGGAGATCATGCTCGAGGCGCTGCCTGCCGGCGGCAGCTGAGACTGACCGCTCCCCGCGTATCGTCGACGAGGTGACCACGGCTCCCTCCCCCACGCTCACGCTCGGCCACCAGTTCGCCACCGAGCTGGCCGACCTCGCGCTGCCGTGGCAGGCCGCGGACACCCCGGAGCCGCGCCTGCTCGTGCTGAACACGGTCCTGGCCGCCGAGCTCGGCCTCGACGCCGACCGGCTGCGGAGGCCCGAGGGCATCGGGCTGCTCACCGGAACCGTGGTCCCCGAGGGCGCGACGCCTGTGGCGCAGGCGTACGCCGGACACCAGTTCGGCGGCTACTCCCCTCGCCTCGGCGACGGTCGCGCCCTGCTGATGGGCGAGCTGGTCGACCGCTCCGGTCGGACCCGCGACCTCCACCTCAAGGGCTCGGGGCGTACGCCGTTCTCGCGCGGCGGCGACGGCTTCGCGGCCGTCGGGCCGATGCTCCGCGAGTACGTCATGAGCGAGGCGATGCACGCGCTGGGCATCCCCACGACCCGGTCGCTCGGCGTCGTCGCGACGGGGCGCGACGTGCGACGCGAGACCGTCCTGCCCGGTGCCGTGCTCGCGCGCGTGGCGGGCAGCCACCTGCGGGTCGGCACCTTCCAGTACGCCCGGTCGACCGACGATGTCGACCTGCTGCGCCGCCTGGCCGACCACGCCATCGCGCGCCACCACCCGGAGGCCGCCGACGCGGACGCGCCCTACCTCGCGCTCTTCGAGGCCGTGATGCGCGCCCAGGCGGCGCTGGTGGCCCAGTGGATGCTGGTCGGATTCATCCACGGCGTGATGAACACCGACAACACGACGATCTCCGGCGAGACCATCGACTACGGCCCGTGCGCCTTCCTCGACGCCTTCGACCCCACCACGGTGTTCAGCTCGATCGACGAGCAGGGCCGCTACGCCTACGGCAACCAGCCCATCGTCATGGAGTGGAACCTGGCCCGCTTCGCCGAGGCGTTGCTCCCGCTGCTGGCGGACGACGAGGGCGACGCCGTCGCCCTCGCGAGCGACTCGCTCGGGACCTTCCGCGAGCACTACACCGCGGCCTGGTCCGCCGGGATGCACGCCAAGCTCGGCCTCGGTGACGACGTGGACGAGGCGACCGCGCGAACCCTCGTCAACGACCTCGCCGTCCTGATGACGGCCGACCACCCCGACCACACGTCGTTCTTCCGGGCGCTCGCGACGGCCGCCCGCGGTGACGCGGAGCCGGCCCGCGGGATGTTCCTCGACCTGGCGGGCTTCGACGCGTGGACGAAGCGCTGGCTCGCCCTCTCCCCCGACGCCGACGCGATGGACCGGGTCAACCCGGCGTACGTCCCCCGCAACCACCTCGTCGAGGAGGCGTTGTCGGCGGCGACCGACGGCGACCTCGAGCCGTTCGAGCGGCTCCTCGCCGTGCTCGCCGCGCCCTACGACGTACGTCCCGTGCTCGAGCGCTACGCCGATCCGGCCCCCGACTCGTTCGCGGGCTACCAGACCTTCTGCGGGACCTGAGCCGCTCGCGTCGGGACGTCATACGGACTGTGCCAGCGGATGCCCCATCCGTATGACGTCCTGCCGCACGGCGTTCTGCTGTCAGCAGAACCACGGGCCAGCCCCGCATCGGCGTGGGTAGGTTCGACGACATGGGTGACGTCGTGAGGTTCCCGGTCCAGTCTCCTGAGCCCCTCTGGCGCGAGCTGGTCGGCCAGGAGCTCCACCGCGAGCGGGTCGGCCGCGGCGAGCGACTCCTCGACGTGGCCGAACGCGCCGGCGTCTCGATGCAGTACCTCTCCGAGATCGAGCGGGGCCTCAAGGACCCCTCCTCGGAGATGCTCCATGCGATCGCCGGGGCGCTCGACCTGAGTGTCCGCGAGCTCGCGGTCCGCACCGCCCGGCCCGACGCGCTCGCCCTCGCCGCCTGACCTCAGGCCAGCGTCGCCGCCGCCTGGTCGAGCAGGACCGTGTCGACGATGCCGTAGTCGACGGCGGCCACCCCGGGCAGCACGAGCGTGCGGTCGGTGTCCTGCCGGATCTGCTCGGGCGTACGACCCGTGTGCCGCGCCAGCACCTCCTCGAGCTCGAGGCGGACCCGGGCCACCTCGTCGGCCTCGAGGATCAGGTCCGGGATGGTGCCGCGGCCCTGCGTCGCCGGCTGGTGCAGCACGACGCGACCGTGGGGCAGGATCGCCCGGCCGCCGGGCGCTCCGCCCGCCAGCAGCACGGCAGCCGTCCAGGCCGCCTGCCCGACGCAGACCGTCTCGACCCGCGGCTTCACGAACTGCATCGCGTCGTAGATCGCGAGCATCGCGGAGATCGAGCCGCCAGGAGAGTTGATGTAGAGGCTCATCGGCAGCTCGGGGTTCTCCGACGACAGGTGCAGCAGCTGCGCAATCACGACGTTGGCGACGCCGTCGTCGATCTCGGTGCCCAGGTAGACGATCCGCTCGGACAGCAGCCGCGAGTAGAGGTCGAGGGTGCGCTCGCCGCGCGGCGTCTGCTGGACGACGTACGGGATCGGGTAGCCGCTCACCGCACACCCGCCAGGCCGACGGGGCGCTGGTGCGCCGGGGTCACGTGGTCGACCGAGGAGATGACCTGGTCGACGAAGCCGTACGCCAGGGCGTCGTCGGCGCTGAACCACCGGTCCCGCCGCGAGTCCCGCTCGATCGTCTCCCTGCTCTGGCCGGTGTGCCCCGACACCAGTCCGATGACGGTGTCGCGCGTGAGGCGCAGGTCCTCGGCCTGGATCTCGATGTCGACCGCGGTGCCACCGATGCCCGCGGATCCCTGGTGCAGCAGCACGCGCGAGTGCGGCAGGGCGTACCTCTTGCCCGGCGTGCCGGCCGACAGCAGGAACTGGCCGGCGCTCGCCGCCATCCCCATGGCGAGGGTGCTGACGTCGTTGGGGATCAGCTGCATCACGTCGTGGATCGCGAGCATCGCCGAGACGGAGCCGCCCGGCGAGTTGATCCAGAGGCTGATGTCGGAGTGCGGGTCCTCGGCGGACAGCAGGAGCAGCTGGTGCATCAGCCGGTTGCCGTTGCCCTCCCGCAGCTCCTCCCCCAGCACGATGATGCGCTGGTGCATGAGGCGGCGGACCAGCTCGTCCTCGATGCGTTCTGACGTGGGACTGATGCTCATGCGTCCACAGTTGCGCGCCGCGGCGGTCCATCACAGGGCGTTCTGCCCGCGGCGGATCTGCCCCCGGCAGATCTCGTTGACCAAATCTGCGATTGACAGGCCCTCACCCCGAAGCGCCCACTGGAACGGCCAGCACCCCTCCCGAAGGAGCTCCCATGCCGTTGTCCCCCAGCCGCCTCGCGCTGACCATCCTCGCCTCCGGCGCGCTTCTCCTGTCGACCACCCAGCCCGCGACTGCCATCGTCGGCGGCGCCCCCGACGACGGTGAGCACCCCTACGTCGGGCAGCTCCTCTTCTTCGTGCCCGACGCGGTCGACTCCCGATTCGACGACCCCGGCGGCTGGTTCAGCTGCACCGGCACCCTCATCGACGCGGACACGGTGGTCACGGCCGGGCACTGCACGTACGCCACCGGGACCGACGGCGCGGCTCCGGACAACGACCTCTACGGCGGCAACGACGTGTGGTTCTCCGTCGAGGAGGAGCCCGACTTCTCCATCCTGCCGGCCAGCTCCACCTTCGTCCCTGACCGCAACGCCGAGCGCTACGCGGCCTGGTCGGCGGCCCTGGACGCCAGCCCGACGTGGCACCAGACGGAGTCGACCTTCACGCACCCCGAGTACGTGGACGCGGCGTTCCTGCTCCACGACGTCGCGGTGCTGGAGCTCAGCGAGCCCATCGTCCTCGACGAGTACGGCACGCTGCCGGAGGTCGACTACCTCGACACCTACTACTCGAAGGGCGCCAAGCAGCGCGGGCTCTTCGAGTCGGTGGGCTACGGGTTGGAGGACTCCACGCCCAAGACCTCCTTCGGAGGCGACACCCGGCGCAAGGCGGACCGGCGGCTGACGAGCTTCAAGGGCGCCCACGGCTACAAGAACATCTCGGTGGTCTTCAGCCACAGCGGTCGCGGCACCACCGGCGGCACCTGCTTCGGCGACTCGGGCGGCCCGACGTTCGACATCTCCACGCCGGCGCTGGACGAGCAGAACATCATCGTCGCCGTCACGTCGTTCGGCCTCAACTACAACTGCAACGCCGGCGGCAGCTATCGCATCGACCAGCCCGACGACGTCGCCTTCCTGGCGGACCCGGCGGGGGCCTACTGACGACCCGTCACGCCTCGAAGACGCACTCCCCGTCGATCCAGGTCGACCGGACGCGCGCGGCGCCGATCTCGGCAGGCGACTCGAACGGGTCGCGGTCGAGGACCACGAGGTCGGCGACCGCGCCGACCTCGATGCGCCCCGCGTCGTCGCGGTGGTTCACCCACGCCGAACCACTCGTGTAGGCCGCGAAGGCGACCTCCATGTCCAGGGCCTGCTCGGGCAGGAACGGGTCGGTGCCGGCCGGCGCCGGCTCGTCGTACGCCGTCCGGTGCACGGCCGTGTGGATGGCGGCGAGCGGGTCGGGGGTGCTGACCGGCCAGTCGCTCCCCGCGACCAGGCGCGCACCCGCGCGGTGCAGGTCGCCGAAGGGGTACTGGCGGGCGGCCCGCTCCTCGCCGAGGAACGGGATCGTCAGCTCGGTCATCTGGTCGTCGAGGCAGGCCCACAGGGACTGGATGTTGGCCGCGACGCCGAGCGCCGCGAAGCGCGGCACGTCGTCGGGGTGCACGAGCTGCAGGTGGGCGATGTGGTGGCGGCGCGCGGGGTCGGAGCCCTCGAAGGCGTCGAGCGCCTCGCGCACGCCGCGGTCGCCGAGACCGTGCACATGGACCTGGAAGCCGTGGCGGTCGAGCTCGCGGACGTGCGCGCGGAGCTCGACCGGGTCGACGAACGAGATGCCGGTGTTGCTCGTCGCGTGCCCGCAGCGGTCGAGGTAGGGCTCGACCAGTGCGGCGGTGCCGTTCTCCGCGACACCGTCCTGCATGACCTTGACCGCGCTCGCCGCGAACCGGCCGGTCGACCAGGCGGCCCGCTTCTCGACGAGCTCGGCGATCTGCTCGGCGCCCCGGTCGCGCTCCCACCACAGCGCACCCACGACGGTGCCGGTGAGGTCGCCGCTGGCCGCAGCACGGGCGTACGTCGGGCCGACGTCGCGCATGCCGGCGTAGCGTCCGACGATCGCGTCCTGCCAGCTGGTGATGCCGAGCGAGTGGAGGTGGCGCTGCCCCTCCAGCAGGCCTGCGTACATCGTGTCGTCGTCGACCGTGGGCAGCACGTGGCCGAGCAGGGCCATCGCACCCTCGTGCAGCACGCCCGTCGGTGCCCCGGACCGGTCGCGCTCGACGTGGCCGTCCGGAGGATCGGGCGTGGTGGCCGTGATGCCGCCCGCCTCGAGCGCGCGGGTGTTGACCCACATCCCGTGGTGGTCGCGGTTGGCCAGCGCGACCGGACGGTCGGGCACCACCTCGTCGAGCTCCCGAGCCGTGGGCAGGCCGCCGGGGAAGGCCGCCATCGCCCAACCGCCGCCCTGGATCCAGTCGAGGTCGGGGTGTGTGCGCGCGTAGTCGCCGATGTGGCGGAGGTAGGCAGCGCTGTCCGCCGGGCACCCGCTCAGGTCGCAGGCCAGTCGCTCGATTCCACCCTGCACCGGGTGGACGTGCGCGTCGGTGAAGCCGGGCAGCAGCAGGCCGCCCGCGACATCGACGACCGGCGCTCCGGCCGGCGCGAGGTCCTCGCCGATCGCTGTGATCCGCCCGCCGGTCGCGACCACGTCACCCACCCGACCGCGGTGGCGGAAGCCGTCGAAGACCGATGCGTTCCTGAAGACGGTGGCGCTCACCCGCACATCCTGCCGGGCTCATCCAGTGGGGCGCACCAGCCGCTCGTCGGGGATGACCGCGACACCGAGGATCTCGATGAGGGCCTCGGGCTGCCAGAGTGCCGTCGTGCCGATCCCCGCCATCGCCGGGTACACCGGCCCGGCGAGCTCGCGCCACGCGGCACCGATCTCGCGTCCGTGGGCCTGGTAGTCGGGGATGTCGGTGAGGTAGATCGTGATCGACACGAGGTCCTCGGGGACGCCACCGGCCGCCTGCAGCGTCGTGAGCACGTTGCCGAACGCCTGCCGGAACTGCTCGACGATCCCCCCGTCGACGATCCGCATGTCCGCGTCCAGCGCCGTCTGGCCGCCGAGGTGCAGCGTGTTGCCGCTCAACGTGCCGTGCGAGTAGCCGCTCGGCGTGGGCAGGGAGGCGGGGTTCACGGCCACCGGCGTCAGGTCAGCGCTCATGGGGCGAGCCTAGTGGTCTATTGACAACGCGACAACGATCGTGCGAGAACTGAAATATGGATCCCGACTTCAGCACCTACGTCCTCGAGGGCGACGCCTCGGCGTACGCCGACGCGTCGGGCATCGTGATGCCGTTCGTGACGCGCGCGGGCGACGAGCCCGACCGCACCGGGCAGAGCGAGGGCGCGTCCCGGATCAGCGGCATCAGCATCCAGCACACGCCGGCGACGAGGCTGTGGTTCGGCAAGGTGCACAACCTCGCCGGCTACCGCTCAGCACCCCACCACCACGGGGAGGCCGAGACCGGCGGCTACGTGCTGTCGGGTCGGGCCCGGATCTACTTCGGCGAGCGGTTCGAGGACTACCTCGACATGTCCGAGGGCGACTGGGTCTTCGTGCCGCCGTTCATGCCCCACGTCGAGTGCAACCTCGACCGCAACAACCCGCTGACCTGGATGACGGCCCGCACGCCCGAGAACCTCGTGGTCAACCTGCCCCAGGTCGACGACGCCGACCTGCGCGACTGGGCCGAGCGCCCGTGAGCGCCACCTCGCAGACCGTCACCGACGCGATCGCGATGACCGAGGTCGAGGCGGAGGTCTTCGACCGCGCGTTCACCGCCACGACGCAGCCGTGCCCGTGGCCCAAGGCCTACGGCGGCGACATGGTGGCGCAGGCCCTCGTCGCCGCGTCGCTCACCGTCCCACCGTCAGGCCCGGGCGGCAAGTCGCTTCATTCCATGCACTCCTACTTCATGCGCCCCGTCGACATCGGCGCGGACGTCCGCTACGAGGTCGAGGTGCTGCGCGACGGCCGCGGCTACAGCACCCGCCAGGTCCGCGGGTTCCAGAACGGCAAGCCGGTGTACGTCTGCCTCGCCAGCTTCGCCGCGGGCGAGGCGAGCGGCAGCTTCGGCACGACGGCGCCCACCGACGTGCCCGGGCCGGAGACGCTGCCGAGCTCGGCGGCGTACCTCGAGGGCCGCACCGGCGGCACCATGACCGAGGAGTCCCGCGCCTACTGGTCGGGTGGGCGCAGCTTCGACATGCGCCACGTGCCCGGCCCGATCTACCTCGACGTCGAGGGCGGGACCAGCCCGCACCAGGCGGTCTGGGTGCGCCCGTACGACGCCCTCCGCGAGGTCGCCGGCCTCACCGACGTGCAGCGCGACACCGCCGCCCTCGCCTACGTCTGCGACTACACGATCCTCGAGCCGGCGCTGCGTGTGCTCGACGTGGCCTGGGCCGACGAGGGCCTCGTCACCGCGAGCCTCGACCACGCCATGTGGTTCCACCGGCCGGTGGTCCTGGACGACTGGCTGCTCTACGCGCAGGAGGCGATGTCGGTGGAGGACGGCCGCGGCTCGGCGGTCGGGCGCTTCTTCACCACCGACGGCGTCCTGGTGGCGACCGTCGTCCAGGAGGGCATGCTGCGGGTGGCGGGGGCGGGCTCGTGAACGCCTCCCCGAACCCGGTGCTGACGCGCACCGGGCATGTCGACACCTTCGCCCGCGACCACCTGCCGCCCGCCGACCAGTGGCCGGTGCTGGAGTTCACCACCCCGGCGCTGCAGTACCCCGAACGGCTCAACGCCGGTGTCGAGCTCCTCGACGCCGTGATCGCCCAGCACGGCGCGGACCGTCCCGCGCTCCGCACCCCGGACGGCGCCGTGTGGACCTACGGCGAGCTGCGCGAGCGTGCCAACCAGGTCGCGCACGTGCTGGTCGACGACCTCGGGCTGGTCCCCGGCAACCGGGTGCTGCTCCGCTCCCCCAACAACCCCTGGACCGTCGCCGCCTGGCTGGGCGTGCTCAAGGCCGGCGGCGTCGTGGTCACCACGATGGCCGCGCTGCGCGCAACCGAGCTGACGCCGATCATCGAGAAGACCCGGCCGGTCGCCGCCCTCGTCGACCACCGCTTCGTCGAGGACGTACGCGCCGCCGCTCCCGACCTGGCGCTCGTGGCCTACGGCGGTGACGGCGACGACGACCTCACCCGACGTGTCATCGGCAAGCCGGCCGACTTCACCGCAGCCGACACCGCGGCCGACGACGTCGCGCTCTTCGGCCCGACGTCCGGCACGACCGGCGTCCCCAAGATCACCACGCACTTCCACCGCGACGTGCTCGCCATCGACGACACCTTCGGCCGCGACGTGCTGCGCCTCGCACCGACCGACGTGGTGGCGTGCACCGCCCCGCTCGCCTTCACGTTCGGGCTCGGCATGCTCGTCGTGTTCACCCTGCGCGCCGGCGCCTGCGCCCTCCTCACCGAGGCCGCCACCCCGGTGCAGCTCGCCGACCTCGTGGTCGAGCACGGCGTCACCGCGCTGGCGACGGCGCCGACGGCGTACAAGCAGATCGTCGCCTCCGGCCACGTCGACCGTCTCGCCGGCCTGCGGGTGGCCGTGTCGGCTGGTGAGCACATGGCGCAGGCGACGTGGGAGCAGATCCGCGACGCCATCGGGCTCAAGGTCATCGACGGGATCGGCGCGACGGAGATGCTCCACATCTTCATCTCCGCCGCCGGCGACGACATCCGCCCGGGTGCCACCGGCAAGCCCGTCGCCGGCTGTCGCGCGGCGATCCTCGACGCCGACGGCCACGAGCTCGGCGCGGGCGTCGAGGGTCGGCTCGGCGTCATCGGACCGGTCGGGTGCCGCTACCTCGACGACGTACGCCAGCGCGGCTACGTCGTCAACGGCTGGAACGTCACCGGCGACACCTTCCTGCGCGACGACGACGGCTACTACTGGTACCGCTCGCGCACCGACAACATGATCGTCTCCTCGGGCTACAACATCGGCGGACCCGAGGTCGAGGAGGCGCTCGGCACCCACCCCGACGTGCTCGAGGTCGGCGTCGTGGCCGCGCCGGACGAGCAGCGCGGCTCGATCGTCTGCGCGTACGTCGTGCTGCGCGAGGGGGTCGAGGGCGATGCCGCCAAGGTCACCGAGCTCCAGGACCACGTCAAGGGCCGGCTCGCGCCGTACAAGTACCCGCGCTCGGTGCGCTTCGTCGACGCGCTGCCGCGCAACACCAGCGGCAAGCTGCAGCACTTCAAGCTCCGCCGGATGGCCGAGTCGCCCGTCGAGTCAACCATCGAGGCAGAGGACCAGCCATGAGGATCGCGATCGTCGGCGGAGGCCCGGGCGGCCTCTACTTCGCCACCCTGATGAAGACCCTCGACCCGGCCCACGAGATCACCGTGTGGGAGCGCAACGCCCCCGACGACACCTTCGGCTTCGGCGTCGTGTTCTCCGACGAGACGCTCGGCAGCATCGAGGGCGCGGACCGCGTGGTGCACGAGCGGATGGAGCACAGCTTCGCGCGCTGGACCGACATCGACGTCGCGCTGACCGGTGCGGACGGCGAGCGTCACGCGTTCACCGTCGGCGGCCAGGGCTTCGCCGCGATGTCGCGCAAGGAGCTCCTGCAGATCCTGCAGGAGCGCGCGGTCGAGCTCGGCGTGACCGTCCACTTCCGCACGCCCTCACCCGACCCCGACGAGCTGCGGGCGTCGTACGACCTGGTGCTGGCCTCCGACGGCGTCGGCTCGCAGGTCCGCACGAAGTACGCCGACCGGTTCGGCCCGACGCTGGACCGGCGCCACAGCAAGTACATCTGGTTCGGCACCGACCTGGTCTTCGAGGCCTTCCAGTTCGTCGTCCTGCAGACGCAGTGGGGCACGATGCAGATCCACGGCTACCCCTACTCCGACCGGGGCTCGACCTTCATCGTCGAGATGCACGAGGACGTCTGGCGCCGCGCCGGCTTCGACCGCACCGAGGGCGACCACTTCCCGCCCGGGGTCTCCGACGACCACGCCGTGGAACGGATCGCCGAGATCTTCGCCGACGACCTGCAGGGCCACGCGATCCTCACCAACAACTCCAAGTGGCTCAACTTCCACACCGTGCGCAACGAGCACTGGCACGACGGCAACGTGGTGCTCCTCGGCGACGCCGCGCACACCGCGCACTTCTCCATCGGGTCCGGCACCAAGCTCGCCATGGAGGACGCGCTCGCGCTCGCCGCCTGCCTGCACGAACATCCCACCCTCGAGGTCGCGCTCGAGGCCTACGAGACCGAGCGCAGGCCGGTGGTCGAGTCGACCCAGCGCGCCGCGCAGGCCTCGCTGGAGTGGTTCGAGAACATCGGGATGTACGCCGACCAGGAGCCGGCCCAGCTCGTCTTCAACCTCCTCACCCGCTCGCGGCGCATCACCTTCGACAACCTCCGTGAGCGCGACGGCGCCTTCGCAGCGCTGATGCAGTCGGAGTTCGCGCGGCACGAGGGCCGTGGAGATTCGGGAGGCGAGCCGACGCCCGCGATGTTCCAGCCGGTGCGCATCGGCGAGCTGGAGCTGAAGAACCGCATCATGCTCTCGCCGATGGACATGTACGTCGCGACCGACGGGCTGCCCGACGAGTTCCACCTCGTGCACCTCGGCGGCAAGGCGCTCGGCGGCGCCGGCCTGGTGATGACCGAGATGACGTGCGTCTCCGCCGAGGGGCGGATCACCCTCGGCTGCCCCGGGATCTGGACCGACGAGCAGCGCGATGCCTGGCGTCGCGTCGTCGACTTCGTGCACACCCGCACGACCGCGCGGATCGGCATGCAGCTGGGGCACTCCGGCCGCAAGGGCTCGACCAAGCTCATGTGGGAGGGCATGGACGAGCCGCTCGACGACGGCAACTGGGAGGTCGTCGGCCCCTCGCCGCTGGCGTACGGCGACGGATGCCACGTGCCCCGCGAGGCCACCCGCGACGACCTCGAACAGGTCGTCGCCGACTTCGTGGCGTCCGCGAGGCGCGCGGTCGAGGCGGGGTTCGACCTGATCGAGGTGCACGCCGCCCACGGCTACCTGCTGAGCTCGTTCCTCTCCCCCGTCTCCAACAGGCGCACCGACGCGTACGGCGGCTCGTTGGAGAACCGGCTGCGGTTCCCGCTGGAGGTCTTCGACGCCGTCCGCGAGGTCGTCCCCGCCCACGTGCCGGTCACCGTCCGGATCTCCGCGACCGACTGGATGCCCGACGGCAACACCGACGAGGACGCCGTCGAGATCGCCCGCGCCTTCGTCGAGCACGGTGCCGCCGCGATCGACGTCTCGTCGGGCCAGGTGAGCAAGGACGAGAGGCCGGCGTTCGGCCGGAGCTACCAGACTCCCTTCGCCGACAAGATCCGCCACCGCGTCGCCGAGCCCGCCGGCGCCAAGGTGATCGCCGTCGGCGCGATCTCCAGCTACGACGACGTGAACTCGATCCTGCTGGCCGGCCGGGCCGACGTCTGCGCGCTGGGTCGTACGCACCTCTACGACCCGAGCTGGACGCTCCACGCAGCCGCGGAGCAGGACTATGCCGGGCCCGGCGCGGACTGGCCGGTGCCGTGGGAGGCCGGTCGCCGCAAGCCGCCCACCTCGCGCACCGACAAGGTCGCGCCGCGCCTGCAGCTGCTGCGCGAGGGTGAGACCGACGACGTGCACGTGCGCTGGACCCCGGGGTCGCCCTCGTGATCGACACCGGCCCCTCGGGCACGCACAACCGGCAGTCCCGCACCACCGTGGTCACCTTCCTCGGCGCCGTGGTGCGCCCGCTCGGCGACTGGATGCCGATCGCCGGCACGGTCGACCTGCTGGGCCAGGCCGGGCTCGACGCACCGAGCGTCCGCACCGCGGTGCACCGGCTCAAGGCCAACGGCTGGCTGGAGTCCGAGGCGCGCGACGGCGCCCGCGGCTACGCCCTGACGTCCGCGGCGCTCGAGACGCTGTCCGCCGGCGACGAGGTGATCTGGCACGCGCGCACCCCCGCCGTGCTGGACGACGGCTGGTGCATCGTCCACTTCGGTGTCCCGGAGTCGATGCGCGCCAAGCGCCAGCAGCTGCGTGCCCACCTCGGCCACCTCGGCTTCGGCAACGTCGGCACCGCCCTCTGGATCGCGCCCGCCCGGATGCGGGACGCGGCGCAGCGCGCAGTCGCCGAGCTCGGCCTCGAGGCGCACACGGCCGTGTTCGTCGGCGCCTACCACGGCACGCAGGACCTCACGAGCCTGCTCTACGACAGCTGGGACCTGGCCGGGATCGACCAGAGCTACCGCGACTTCATCTCCGACCACGAGCAGCTCGTGGCCGCGGTCGACAACGGTCGCCCGAGGCCTGCGGAGGCGTTCGCGACCTACCTCGCGCTGCTCGACCAGTGGCGCCGGCTGCCGTTCCGCGACCCCGGCCTGCCGGGCGAGGTGCTCGCGCCGGACTGGGGCGGACCGCGCGCCGTGGCCGTCTTCGAGCGGCTCGTGGCCGGGCTCGAGGAGCCCGCCCTCGCCCACGCGCGGGCGCACTGGACCGGCGCCTGAGGACCGAGCACATTTCCCGGGCAGGACTAGCGTCGACCCATGGACGACGAGCACCAGCGCAAGGCCGTGGACGCCGCGATGCTGCCGATCGTCGCCTCGCTCGGTGCGGTGGGCGTGCTCGAGGCCCACTGGCTGCCGGACCGGGACGGCGACCCGGTCGTGTGGATCCGCGTGCAGACAGAGGCCGGTCGCGTCGCCGTGCAGTCCTACCCCTGGGTGCTGCCGCAGGTGCAGGTCATGCTGAGCCGGCTCGGTCTCTCGGGCGAGAAGGTGATGGCGCTCCGGCTGGAGGTCACGTCCGTCGAGGCCGAGGACCGGCTGTTCGAGGGCTGAGGCTCACGCGCGACGGATCCGGATCGCTCCCTTGGCGGTGGACGGGTCGACGACCTTGCCGCCCTGGGTGATGACGACCTCGCCGCGGTCGACGAGCCGGCGGGCTGCGCGACGGGCCGGCTCCATCAGGTCGCGCCACGTCTCCTCGTCGTCCCCACCGACCGCGCGGGCGGCGTCCGACGGGCAGATGGTGGACGTACGAGCGCGCTGGGCCAGCAGGTCGAGGATCGTCGACTCGAGGCGCTGGTCCATGTCGGGCATGTCTCCAGTGTGCAGGCACCTGTGAGACTGGCGGCATGCGTGCACTCCTCCAGCCCCAGTTCGGCGACCCCGCCGAGGTCCTCTCCGTCGAGGAGGTCCCCGACCCGGAGCCCGGTCCCGGCCAGGTGCTGGTGCGGGTCCTGCTCTCCCCCATCCACAACCACGACCTCTGGACCGTGCGCGGGAGCTACGGCTTCAAGCCCGAGATGCCTGCCCGCGCCGGCACCGAGGCGGTCGGCGTGGTCGAGGCGCTCGGCGAGGGTGTCGAGCACCTCACCGTCGGCCAGCGGGTCGCGTCCGGCGGCAGCTTCGGCGCCTGGGCCGAGCTGATCGTGGCGCCCGCCGCCGGACTCATCCCGGTGCCCGACGCGATGCCCGACGAGGCCGCGGCGCAGCTGGTCTCGATGCCGTTCAGCGCGATCGCGCTGGTCGACTTCCTCGACCTGTCGGAGGGCGACTGGATCGTCCAGAACGCCGCCAACGGTGCGGTCGGGCGCCTCGTCGCCCAGCTCGCGGCCCGGCGCGGCATCAACGTCCTCGGGCTCGTGCGCCGGGCGGACGGCGTGGTCGAGCTCCGCGAGCAGGGCATCGAGCGCATCGTCGCGACAGACGACGACGGCTGGCGCGACCGGGTCCGCGAGATCGTCGGCGACGCGCCGGTCGTGGCCGGCGTCGACTCGGTCGGCGGCTCCGCTGCCGGCGACCTGGTCTCGCTGCTGGCCGAGGACGGCGTGCTGGTGGTCTTCGGCGCGATGGCCTCGCCCACGCTGGAGATCTCCTCGGGCGACGTGATCTTCAAGCAGGTCGTCGTCAAGGGCTTCTGGGGAAGCAAGGTGTTCCCCGCCATGGACCGCGAGAAGCGGGCCACACTGATGGGCGAGCTGGTGGCCGGCATCGCCTCCGGAGCGCTGACCCTGCCGGTCGAGAAGGTCTACGGCCTCGACGAGATCGCGGACGCGGCGCGTGCCAGCGCCGAGCCGGGACGCCGCGGGAAGATCCTGCTGCGCCCCTGACGGACTCGACTGGTCAGTCGACCTTCATCTCGCCGAGCTCGTTCCAGTCGTCCTGGTCGACGGACTGGCTGACGATCTTCGGCGTCGCCGCGAGGTAGGGCGGAAGCTCGGCCTGCGCGGCCTCGAAGTGGCCGGACGAGACGTGGGCACCGCCGGCGTCACCGTCACGGAACGCCTCGACCAGGACGTACTCGTTCGCGTCGTCGAGGCTGCGCGACCAGTCGAAGAACAGGCAGCCGTCCTCGGCGCGCGTCGCCTCGGTGAAGGCGCGGGAGATCTCGGGCCAGGCGTCGGCGTGCTCGGGCAGGACCTGGAACTTGGCGGTGATGAAGATCAACGGGACTCCTCGCGGGGGTGGTCGGCGGGACGTCGTCGACAGTACCCAGCGGAGTCACCGCCCTTCGGAGGTGACCGCTGGGAGACGGCCCACCTAGCGTCGAAGGTCCGGCGCGGACCGCGCCCCCCGACTCTTGACTCTTGGGAGACCCATGCCGAACAAGCGCCCCAGCACGACCACGCCCGACCAGAGGGGCGAGGGCGACGAGCTCCACCAGGGCGTGAAGCGCGGTGAGCGGATGACGACCGCCACGGGCACGCCGCTCGGTGACGGGCAGAACTCGCTCAAGGTCGGCGACCGCGGGCCGACGCTGCTCGAGGACTTCGCCTTCCGCGACAAGATGTTCCACTTCGACCACGAGCGGATCCCGGAGCGGGTCGTCCACGCGCGCGGCTACAGCGCCCACGCGACGCTCGAGTGCCTCGACGCGATCCCCGACCTGACCCGCGCCGCCCCCTTCCAGGCGAAGGGCAAGAAGACCGAGGCGTTCGTCCGGTTCTCCACCGTCGCCGGCAACCTCGGCTCCCCCGACCTCGCCCGGGACGTACGCGGGTTCGCGGTGAAGATGTACACCGAGGACGGCAACTGGGACCTGGTCGGCAACAACATCCCGGTGTTCTTCATCCAGGACGCGGTGAA
This sequence comes from uncultured Actinomycetota bacterium, assembly GCA_963790155.1. Lineage (GTDB taxonomy): Bacteria > Actinomycetota > Actinomycetes > Propionibacteriales > Nocardioidaceae > Nocardioides. The sequence goes on from CAWBNL010000001.1 coordinate 43,825, forward strand.
GTTCCCCGACCTCGTCCACGCGGTCAAGGAGGAGCAGGACCGCGGCTGGCCGCAGGCGGCCTCGGCCCACGACACGTTCTGGGACTTCGTGTCCCTCATGCCGGAGTCGACCCACATGCTGCTGTGGGCGATGAGCGACCGCGCGATCCCGCGCTCGTTCCGCTTCATGGAGGGCTTCGGCGTCCACACCTACCGCTTCGTGAACGCCGACGGCGACGCGACGTTCGTGAAGTTCCACTGGAAGCCGCGCCAGGGCCTGCAGTCGGTGGTGTGGAACGAGGCGCTCAAGATCAACGGCGCCGACCCCGACTTCCACCGCCGCGACCTCCATGCCGCGATCGAGAGCGGCGACCTCCCGCAGTGGGACCTCGGCGTCCAGGTCTTCGACGAGGCGTTCGCCGACGAGTTCGACTTCGACGTGCTCGACGCCACGAAGATCATCCCCGAGGAGGTGCTGCCGGTGCGGGTGATCGCACGGCTGACCCTCGACCGCAACGTCGACAACATGTTCGCCGAGAACGAGCAGGTCGCCTTCGGCACCCACAACGTCGTCCCGGGCATCGACTTCAGCAACGACCCGCTGCTGCAGGGGCGCAACTTCTCCTACCTCGACACCCAGCTCAAGCGCCTCGGCAGCACCAACTTCACCCAGCTCCCGGTCAACGCGCCGCGGTGCCCGGTCATGCACTTCCAGCGCGACGGTCACATGCAGACCTCGACACAGGAGGGCCGCGGCAACTACGAGCCCAACTCGCTGACCGGCGACGACCGCGGTCCGCGCGCCGACGTGGTCCAGGGCTACCAGAGCGTGATGCGCGAGGAGGCCGGCCCGACCCGGCGGCTGCGGGCCGAGTCGTTCGCCGACCACTACAGCCAGGCCCGCCAGTTCTTCCTCAGCCAGACGGATGTCGAGCAGGGCCACATCGTCGACGCGTTCTCCTTCGAGCTCGCCAAGGTCGAGGACCCGAAGATCCGCACCCGGATGCTGGGCAACCTCCGCAACGTCCACGAGGACCTCGCACAGTCCGTGGCAGACAAGCTCGCGATGCCACTGCCCGAGGCAGCCGAGGCGGCGGTGCCGACCCGCACCGACCTCCCCGAGTCGCCCGCGCTGAGCATCCTGCTCAACGGCCCCGACTCCTTCGCCGGTCGCAAGCTCGGCGTCCTCGTGACCAACGGCAGCGACAAGGCCGTCGTCCGCGCGGTGGCCTCGGCGTTCGAGGACGCCGGTGCCGTCGTGGAGTACGTCGCTCCGGCGATCGGCCCGGTCAAGCTCAAGGGCGGTGGCACGATCACGCCCGACCACGCGATCGACGGTGGTCCGTCCGTGCTGTTCGACGCCGTGGCGCTGCTGCCCTCGGCCGACGGCGCCAGGGACCTCGCCGGTCGGGCGAGCGCGCAGGACTTCGTCAGCGACGCGTACGCCCACCACAAGCTCGTCGGGACGGGCGCCGATGCCGCCGCCCTGCTGGCGGCGGCGGGGGTCGAGCCGGACGACGGCTTCGTCGAGCTCACCTCGGGAGACGACGCGGCCGTGTTCGTCACGCGCTGCGCCTCGCTGCGGCACTGGGACCGCGACGTACGTGCCTGACGTCGCGCCCGTCCTCCTCGGGGCCGCCACGATCGACGAACGCGGCAGCCTGACGGACCTGGTCGGGCAGGCGCAGGGTGCGGCGGGAGACGTGCCCGCCGCGCTCGCGCTGGCCGAGGCGATGGGCTCCGGCCTGCCAGTGCCGGGCGGTGGTCGCACCCTCCACGTGTGGTCGGCGCTGGCGAGCGTGGCCGCCGTCGACCTGACCGTGGCGAGGACCCTCGAGCCCCACCTCGACGCCCTGGCGATCCTCGGTCAGGCGGGCGTGTCGGTCGAGTCGGGGACCTGGGGCGTCTTCGCCGCTGAGGGACCGGGCGAGCCGTTGCGCGCCACGGTCGCCCGATCCGGGTCCGCGTACGTCCTCGATGGTCGCAAGCACTGGTGCTCGCTGGGTGGCGTGCTGGACCGCGCACTGCTCAGCGCGTGGGTGGGTGACGAGCGCCAGCTCTTCGCCGTCGACCTGTCACTCCCCGGCGTCAGCGCGGTGACCGGCACGTGGGTGGCGCGCGGGCTGACCGCGGTCGACTCCGGACCGGTGGACTTCGTGGACGTGCCGGCGACCGCCGTGGGCGAGCCGGGGTGGTACCTCGAACGGCCGGGCTTCGCCTGGGGCGGCATCGGCGTCGCCGCGGTGTGGTTCGGCGGTGCCGTCGGCGTCGCCCGGCGACTGGTGGCCGCGGCCGCGAACCGCCCGCCCGACCAGGTCGCGCTGATGCACCTCGGCGCCGTCGACGCCCAGCTCCACGCGGCGCGATGTGTGCTCGAGGAGGCGGCGTACGCCGTCGACGCGGGCCGGCTCACCGGTCCGGCCGGATGGCGCGCCGCGCTCCGGGTGCGGGAGGTCGTCGCACGTGCCGCCGAGGACGTGCTCCGCCGCGCCGCCCACGGCCTCGGCCCGGGCCCTTTGGCCACCGACGAGGACCACGCGCGTCGGGTCGCCGACCTGGAGCTCTACCTGCGCCAGTGGCACGCCGAGCGCGACCAGGCCGCGCTCGGCGAGGACGTCCTCCGCGCGGACGCGCCGTCGTGGTGAAGCCCGACCCGTTCGAGCAGGTCCACGGGGACAGCGACGACCCCTGGGACGTCGACTCCCCCTACGAGCGCCGCAAGCGCGCGGTCACCCTCGCCAGCCTCCCGGCCGAGCGCTACGGCCGCGCCCTCGAGGTCGGCTGCTCGATCGGTGCGCTCGCCGTCGACCTGGCCGGCAGGTGCGACCACCTCCTCGCGATCGACGGCAGCGAGCGAGCCATCGACCTCGCCTCGCACCGCACCGCGGGCCTCCGCCACGTCGACGTACGCCAGGCCCGCATCCCCGACGAGTGGCCCGACGGACGGTTCGACCTGGTGTCGATCTCCGAGGTCGGCTACTTCCTCGACCCGACCGAGCTCGCCGACGTGATCCTGCGCGCCCGCGACGCCCTCACCGAGGCCGGGCACCTGCTGCTGTGCCACTGGCGGCACGAGATCGTCGGCTGGCCCCTGGACGGTCCGGACGTGCACGAGGCGTTCCTCGCCACGGGTGCCCGGGTGCTGGTCGAGCACCGGGAACGCGACTTCGAGCTGCTGGTGCTCGCGCGCTGGTCCTGACCTTGCCTGACTAGGCTGGGTTCGATCCCCATGACACCGAACGCCCCTGCGCCCCGCCGCCTGCTGCTCGTCGTCGACGCGCCGTCGCTGCTGCACCGCAACCACCACGCGCGCGCCCACACCGGCCTGCGCGACCGGCAGGGACGGCCGATCTGGGCGCTGCACGGGATGCTGCGCCAGATCCTCGAGTCGATCGACACGATCGCGCCCGACGCGGTGATCTTCGGCCTCGACGACCGGACGGGGTCGGTGCGCCGCGACGCCTACCCCGACTACAAGGCCGGTCGCGCCGCGAAGGACGTCGAGCTCGTCGACCAGCTCGAACGGGCCGCGGCGCTGCTCGAGGCCCTCGGGCTGCACACGATCACGCCGCCCGGGCTCGAGGCCGACGACGTCAACGCCTCGGGCGCGACCTGGGCGGAGGCCCACGGCTGGGACTGCGTGATCATCACGTCCGACCGCGACGCCTTCGCCCACATCAGCCCGCACACGCAGGTGCTACGCCTCATCGACGGCGGCATCCACGGCTCGCCGATGCTCAACCCGGCCCGTCTGTTCAACATGTACGGCGTCCGCGCGGCCAACTACCTCGCCTTCGCCGCCCTGCGCGGCGACTCCAGCGACAACCTCCCCGGCGTGCAGGGCATCGGCGAGAAGACGGCCGCGATCCTGCTCGACGTCGCGGGCTCCATGGACGCCGCGTGGGCCGACATCGACCACAACGACGGCCAGGCGCTGCTCGGGGCCTTCGACGACTGGGCGACCGAGACCGGCAACCGCCGCATCGGCCCGACCGTCGTACGCCGCCTGGGCGAGCCGGGCGCTCGCGAGCGCTACGACTTCAACGTGCGGATGATGTCGGGTCAGGACGACCTCGACCTCGGCCTGACGCCCGACGTGCCCGGCTCGCGCGGGCTGCTGCCGCTCGACGTCGACCGGGTGACACAGGTCGTCCGGTTCCTCGACAACGACTTCACGACCGACTTCGCCGTACGGGTGCTGACGAGCCTGCCGGCGTCACGCTGAGCGTCCTGCTCCACCGTCCAGTCGGGCCCTGAGATCCGCCACCTCGTCCTCGAGCTCGAGGACCCGGGCCACGCCGGCGAGGTTGAGCCCGTCTGCGAGCAGGTCGCGGATGCGCTCGAGGCGCTCGACGTCGTCACCGCTGTAGAGGCGGGTGCCACCAGTCGTCCGGTCGGGCGTCAGGAGCCCCCGGCGCTCGTAGACGCGGAGGTTCTGGATCTCCATCGACACCATCGCGGCTGCCACCGAGATGGCGTACACGCCGTGGTCACTGCTCGCCATCGGACCACACCTCCGCGCCTGAAATTTCCTGCTCGTCGGACTTGATTTCTGCCTACAGGTTTGACTATACAAAACCTGTAACCAACAAAACAGGTCGTGGGCCGACCGGTCCACCCGGCTGAACCAGGAGGAGACGATGTTGCTTCGCACCACTGACCCGTTCCGTGATCTCGACCGCCTCACCCAGCAGCTGATGGGCACGACGAACCGTCCCGCGGTGATGCCGATGGACGCCTGGCGCGAGGGTGACCGCTTCGTCATCGAGTTCGACCTGCCGGGCGTCAACGCCGACAGCATCGACCTCGACGTCGAGCGCAACGTGCTGACTGTCCGCGCCGAGCGCGTCGCCCGCAACGGCGACTGGGAGCCGCTGGCGTCCGAGCGTCCCCGCGGCGCCTTCAGCCGCCAGCTCGTGCTGGGCGACAACCTCGACCTCGAGCGGATCGAGGCGGGCTACGCCGACGGCGTCCTGCGACTCGTCGTGCCGGTCGCCGAGAAGGCCAAGCCCCGCAAGATCGAGATCAGTCAGTCCAGCGGGAGCCACGCCCAGCTCAACGCCTGACCGACCAGACCGGTCGTGGGGTCGCCGCCCTTGCGCAGTGTGCGGCGACCCCACGCCTCAGCTGCCGGCCGCCCCGGCGGCGATGACCGGCACCATCGCGGCCGTCATGATTGCCGTGTTCATCGCGGCGATCGCCTTGGCGACGGCGTCCCCTGCCTGGACCTCGCTCGAGACCTCCTCGATGCGCCGCTTGAGGTCGCGACGACCCAGCGTCCCCTTCTCCTCGTCCAGGATCTTCGTCGCGACGCCGAGCCCCTGGAGGATGGCGAGCAGCGTGGCGTCCTCGGTCCGCGGAGTACCCCCGGCGAGCACCAGCCGCAGCTGCTCGCGCGTACGCCGCTCCGGCTCGGGGTCCACAACGGGGTACTTCGCCGGCACCAGGCCGAGTGCGCGCTTCTCCTCGATGCCGATCACGCCCGCGTGCTCGAGGGCGGCGGCGACCTGCGCCTCGACCGCCAGCTTGCCGTCGGTCACCAGCGTCGAGAGCTTCTTGCCATCACGCTGCTCGAGGCGGGCCATCGCGGCGTCGAGGGCCGGATGGCCGACGGGACCCGGCACCAGGACGGTCATCCGCGGGTCCTTGTCGTCGCTCAGCGTGATCCGCTCGGCGAGGACGAGGTCGGTGATCACTGCCGCGGCGAGTCCGTAGCCGCGCTGCGCCGTCGCGCTCGCGGGCTTCCCGTCGTCGCGACGCATCAGGAGGAAGAGCTCTTCGACGATCAACATGCGACTCAGGCTAGGCCGAGAGGTCGACCGGCGGATCCGCCTGCTGGTGGAGATCCACGCGCATCAACCGGGCCGCCAGGTCCACCGCGGGACCGAGGAGGAAGATCACGGCCAGGGTGCCGACACCGACCGTGGCCCCGAGCAGCCAGCCGCCCAGCGCTCCCCCGCCCTGGACGACGCTGTAGCTCCACCTGAACGCCACCGGCGGGTCCCACGCGAGCGCCGCGGCCTCGGCCGGACCGGCTCCTGTGTGGCTGCCGAGGTAGAGCGCGATCCCGACCGCCAGCACCGGGAACGCCGCCACCAGCAGCACGCCACGCCACGCCAGGCCGTCCGGCGTCGCCAACATCCCGAGCGCCACGTCGACCACCACGCCGACCAGCACCACCTGCACGACCGTCCCGACTCCGGGGATCACCCTCCGGAGCATCGCCAGCGCGACCAGCACGGCGCCCACCAGCAGGTTCATGATCCAGAAGTCGACTCCGGTCGTGAGGGTGAGCCCGTTGACGAATGTCGAGTACCCGTCCGAGCCGAGGTCGGCGGCCAGCAACATCGCCACCCCCGTCCCGAGCACCGTGCAACCGATCAGGAGCATCGCCGTACGGCGGGGGCTGGGGATCACGGCGCCAGCATCTCAGGGGCCTGGTCCTGTCATGTCGGTGGCTGAGGTGCGAGCGCGGTCAGTCTCGGAACCACGCCTTCTCTTGTCGAAACGTCGACTGTGGATCGATCCTCGACTGTCGGTCCGATCACCAATACTCAAACACATGATCGAGACGCTGGAGCAGGTGGGAGAGAGGGTCGAGGACGACCTCTCGGCCTCCGCCCTGCTCGCGTTGGCTCGTGACCGCAAGGCCGCCGAGGACCAGGCAGCCGCGGAGCTCCTCGAGGTCGCCGCCCGCTGGGCCGACCTCCACCCACCCGAGTCCATCCACACTGCCGCGGCGTTCACCGTCCCCGGCTGCGAGCACGAGGAACCCATCGCCGGTCCCGGCTGCCCGCTGGTCGCGGAGTTCTGCATCGCCGAGCTCGGCGCCGTCCTCGGGATCTCGACCACCGCGGCGAAGAAGCTCATCGGGCACGCCCTCGAGCTGCGCCACCGCCTCCCCCGCCTCTGGGCGCAGGTCCACGCCGGTGCTGTGCCGTCCTGGCGGGCCCGGCTGGTCGCGGAGGCGACCATCCACACCTCGCCGGCGCTGACCGTCGAGGCGGCTCGCTGGATCGACTCGCAGGTCGCTGCTGTGGCCGGGCGCATCGGCACCGCGCAGCTCGACCGACTCGTTGCGGAGACGATCAGGAGCGCTACGACCTCGGTGCTGTCGACCCCGCTGCCGATCCCGAGGACGGCTACCTCTCCGTCGACCCCCGCCACGTGACCGTCGACCGGACGACGTCCACTACGCCGGCACCCTGCACGTCGAGGCCGACCTCGACATCGCCGACGCCCTCGACCTCGACCAGGCCCTCGCCCACAGCGCCGCGACGCAGAAGGCACTCGGCTCGACCGAGACCCTCGACGTACGCCGAGCCAAGGCCCTCGGCGACCTCGCCCGCACCCAGACCGCACTCGACCTGTTCCACCAGGGCCACACCGGTCACGGCGCTGGCCATGGAGAGGACGGTCTGCCGGTCGCCCGCGAGGTCGTCGTCCACGCCCACTTCGACGCCTCGACCGTCGGCGAGCAGACGGTCTTCGGTCCCACCGGCCGCATGGAGCAGGGCCAGCGGCTGGTCCTGCTCGACCAGATCCGCAGCTGGTGCGGCGACTCCCGCACGGTGGTCACCATCAAGCCCGTCATCGACCTCAACGCCGAGCTCTCCACCCCGGCGTACGAGATCCCCGACCGGATCCGCGAGCAGATCACTCTCCGCGACCGCACCTGCGTGTTCCCGTGGTGCACCCGACCCGCCCGGCGCTGCGACGTCGACCACATCACCGCGTACGACCACGACGCCGCAGCCGAGGGCAGACCACAACCCGGACCGACCACCACCTCGAACCTCGCCGCCCTGTGTCGCTACCACCACCGGCTCAAGACCTTCACCGCCTGGCACTACCGCATGGTCGCGCCCGGAGTCTTCGAGTGGACCTCGCCTCACGGCCACCGCTACCGACGCGACCGGACCGGCACCACCCGGACCGACGAGCCCGAACCACCCGACCGACATTGATCCCGCCCCACACCCCGCCGAGCTGACGCCGGCGGGGACACAGTCGTGTCACGGCACGCTCATCGCGCCAGTTGCGGATTGGGCCCGCCAGGCCGTGATTCGTACACTCAAGGTGAGCACGCAAGAGCTCGCCCGGACGAGGGAGCCGTACCCGGAACGCGACAAGACGGCCACCTCAGGAGTGCGTCATGGCGTGGCTGGTTCTGGTTCTGTCCGGTGTTCTCGAGGCCGTCTGGGCCGTGTCCCTCGGCAAGTCGGAGGGCTTCACGCGACCGACTCCGACGCTCGTGTTCCTCGTCGGCATCGTGCTGAGCATGGGCGGGCTGGCGTACGCGCTGCGCACCCTTCCCATCGGGACCGGGTACGCCGTCTGGGTGGGCGTCGGCGCCTCGCTGACAGTGGTCTACGGGATGGCGTCCGGAGCCGAGTCGGTGTCGGCCATCAAGGTGTTGCTCCTCATGGGTCTGATCGGTTGCATCATCGGTCTCAAGCTCGCCCACTGATATGGAGCGGACTGGGCGGACGTTCATCTGTCGTGCACGCACCCGCACCTTCCGAGACCTCGAGGACCCGTCGTAGGTTGGCAGGCACCCTCTCGGAAGGTCTGACCATGCACTCTCGGCACACCCGCCTGTCCCTCGCCGCCACCGCCGCGGCCCTCGTCGTCGCCGGCCTGAGCGCCCCGGCGCTCACCTCGTCCGCGGCGGCGTACGACCCCGCGCCCCCGAAGGCCAAGAGCCAGAAGGGCAAGGCCAAGAAGTCCGAGCTCCGCTTCGCGACCTTCAACGCCTCGCTCAACCGTTTCAACGAAGGCGACCTGGTCCGCGACCTGTCGACGCCTGGCAACGCCCAGGCCGCAGCCGTCGCGGAGACGATCCAGCGCGTGAACCCCGACGTGGTGCTCGTCAACGAGTTCGACTACGTCGAGGGCGGGCGGGCCGCCGAGCTGTTCCGCGACAACTACCTGGAGGTCGCCCACCACGGCGCCGCGCCGGTCGACTACCCCTACTACTACGTCGCACCGTCCAACACCGGCGTGCCCAGCGGCTTCGACCTCAACAACAACGGGACCGTCGGCGGGGGCGACGACGCCTTCGGCTTCGGGCTCTTCCCCGGCCAGTACGGCATGGTCGTCTACTCCAAGTACCCCATCGCCACCGACGACGTACGCACCTTCCGGCACTTCCTGTGGAAGGACATGCCCGGCGCCCTGCTGCCCGACGACCCGGCCACGCCGGTGAAGGCGGACTGGTACTCCCCCGCCGAGCTCGACGTCTTCCGGCTGTCGTCGAAGTCGCACTGGGACGTCCCGATCAAGGTGCCCGGTCGCAAGCCCGTCCACTTCCTCGTCTCGCACCCGACGCCGCCCACCTTCGACGGCACCGAGGACCGCAACGGCACCCGCAACCACGACGAGATCCGCTTCTGGGCCGACTACGTCCGTGGCGGTCGGGGCGCGGCCTACATCTATGACGACGCCGGTGAGACCGGCGGCCTCGGCCGCGGCCAGGACTTCGTGATCGCCGGCGACCAGAACGCCGACCCGTACGACGGCGACTCCGCCGACCGCGCCATCTGGCAGCTGCTCGACCACCCGCGCATCCAGGACCCGCACCCGACGTCGACGGGCGCGGTGGAAGCGGCCCAGCGTGACGGCGGCGAGAACGACGCCCACACCGGGCCGGACGCCGAGGACACCGCCGACTTCGCCGACGCCCTGCAGACCAAGCCCACCGACCCGAAGAACCCGGGCAACCTGCGCGCCGACTACGTGCTGCCGAGCGAGCGGTTCGACGTCCTCGGCTCCGGCGTCTTCTGGCTGCCGTCCAGCGACCCGCTCTTCACCCGCCTGATCGGGGTCTACCCGTTCCCGGCGAGCGACCACCGCATGGTGTGGGTGGACGTCCGCTGACATTCATCCGTCGTCCACCTGCCGTCCCACCGGCGGGCGAACCGGTTGACGAGAGTCGAGCCGATATCGACCTCGACCCCGGAGACGCCCCATGTCAGTTCGCCCGAGCCCGACCCGCACGCTGCTCCCCATGGCAGGCCAGACGCACGGCAACCGCAGCGCCGTCACCTGCCACCTCCGTTGCGGCGACGCATGCTCCGTGCCCGCACCCAACACCACGGACGACGTCGTACTTCCGTGATGTCGCCGCGACGGCCCTCAGCCGCCGCTCCGTCGTGGGCACCAGCGTCACGGTCGCTGCACTCACCGCGATGTCGACGAGCCCGGTAGCCGCTGCTCCCGGTGGTGCCGCCCCGGGCAGCAAGGCGCCCCGCAAGCTGTCCTTCACGCCCATCGCTGCCCCGGTCCGGACCCTCGACGCGGTGAGCGTCCCCGTCGGCTACCGCTGGGACGCGATCCTGCGGTGGGGCGACCCGATCCTCGCCGGCGCTCCGGCGTTCGACCCGGCCCACCAGACGCCCGAGGCGCAGGCCGGCCAGTTCGGCTACAACAACGACTACCTCGACATCATCGAGACCAACCGCGCCGGCACCAGCGCGCTGCTCGTGTGCAACCACGAGTACACCAACGAGAACATCATGTTCCCCGCCGGCACCCCCGCCGAGACCGTCATCCGCACGGCCTGGGCCGCGCACGGGATGTCGGTCGTCGAGCTCACCCGCCGCAAGCGCGGCGACGTGTGGGCGTACGTCCCGGGTGCCCGCACGAACCGCCGGATCACCCTCGACACGATCTTCACCTTCGACGGGCCTGCTGCCGGGTCCGACCTGCTCACGACGTTGGCCGACCCGACCGGGCGCAGCGTGCGCGGGACCATGAACAACTGCGCCGGCGGTACGACGCCGTGGGGCACGGTGCTGTCGGGCGAGGAGAACTTCAACCAGTACTTCCGCGCCACGGGCACCGACCGCAGGGAGTCCCGCTACGGCCTCTCCGCCTCCCAGGACTCCCGCAACTGGCGCTCGATCGACCCGCGGTGGGACGCCACGACCGCCGACTACGAGAACGAGCCCAACCGGTTCGGCTGGATCGTCGAGGTCGACCCGACGGACCCGACGTCCACGCCCGTCAAGCACACCGCGATGGGCCGCTTCAAGCACGAGGGCGCCAACGTCATCGTCAACCGCGACGGCCACGTCGTGGCGTACATGGGTGACGACGAGCGCTTCGACTACGTCTACCGGTTCGTCTCGCGGGACACGATGCGGCCGGGCAACAGCCCGAAGGCACGCCAGCACAACCTGTCGCTCCTCAGCGAGGGTGACCTCTCCGTGGCCCGCTTCACCGGCGACGGCCTGGGTGACGGCGTGAGCGACGGCACGGGCGAGTGGATCCCGCTGACGCGCAGCGGCCAGTCGGTGGTCCCCGGCTTCACCATCGAGGAGGTGCTGGTCTACACGCGGCTCGCCGCCGACGTCGTGCAGCCCACCAAGATGGACCGTCCCGAGGACGTGGAGCCGAGCCTGCACAGCGGCCGGATCTACGTCGCCTGCACCAACAACACCAGCCGCACGGCGCTGCAGGTCGACGAGCCCAACCCCCGGCCGGCCAACAAGGACGGCCACGTCGTGGAGATGATCCCGACCGGCGGCGACCACACCCTCGACACCTTCAGCTGGAACCTCATCCTCATCTGCGGTGACGCGGCCTCCGCCGGGCGCTACTTCGGCGGCTACACCGGTCCGGTCTCCCCGATCTCCTGCCCCGACAACGTCGCCTTCGACAGCGAGGGCAACCTGTGGGTGTCGACCGACGGCCAGCCGGCCGCGATCGGGCTCAACGACGGGCTGTTCAAGGTGCCGGTCGCGGGTCCGGAGCGCGGCCGCGTCCAACAGTTCCTCGCGGTCCCCTCGGGAGCCGAGACCTGCGGCCCGGTGATCCGCGACCTCGAGGGCTCGGTGTTCGTGGCCGTCCAGCACCCGGGCGAGGACGGCTCGTACGCCGCCCCGCAGTCGCGCTTCCCCGACTACGTGCCCGGCGGCACCTCGCCAGCGGCCGGCCAGTTCGCCGGCCCGCGCCCGTCCGTCGTCCAGGTGACGCGCAGCAGCTGACGTACGACGCCGCGTGATCGCGGCGGGCGTGGTCTGATCGACCCATGACCAGGCCCGTCGCGATCACCGGCACTGTCGCCCTCGTGTCGATCGGGCTCCTCGCGGTCGCGATCGGCCAGGGCTGGCTCGGTCCGGACGTCGGCCGCGGCGCGAACTTCTGCGAGGCGGCCCGCGACGGCTTCATCCGGCAGCCCGCCAACACCCTGTCCAACGCCGGCTTCGTCGTCGCGGGACTGCTGGCCGCCGTACGCGCGGGGCGGCTCCCTGCGGACGGGGTGGTGTCGCCGGCGGTCGCCACCTTCTACGCGTGCATCGTCACACTCCTCGGCCCCGGATCGGCCGCCATGCACGCCACCCAGAGCGAGTGGGGCGGCCACCTCGACATGCTCAGCATGTACCTCGTCGCGAGCTTCGCCGCGGCCTGGGCGTGGACCCGCTGGACCCGCCGCGGCACGACGGCGCTCGTCTCGGCGTACGTCGCCGGGATCGCCGCGTGCGAGCTCGTCGGCCTCTGGCCGGACCCGGTGCCGGTGGTCCACTACGCCGGCAACCTCGCGTTCGCCGTCCTCCTCGTCGCCGCCGTGGTGCTCGAGGTGCTCCTCTGGCGTCGCGGCGAGTCGGCCCGGACGGTCTCGTACGGCGTCGTCGCGCTGGCCGCGATGCTCGTCGCCTTCACCATCTGGCTGCTCAGCAACGCCGGCTGGTGCGACCCGTCGTCGCTCCTGCAGGGGCACGCCGCCTGGCACCTGCTGTGCGCGGTGGCGGCGTACTTCCTCTTCCGGTTCTACGAGTCCGAGCGGCGGACCGCTCAGGCGTACTCCTTCGCGACGTAGCGACCGTCGGGCGTGATCGGGTTGTCCTCGTTGATCGCCCCGACGGCCTCGGTGAGCTCGGCCTCCTCGAGCGGGGCGCGGCGGTCGAGGTGCACGCCGGCGATCATGCAGCGCACCGAGCCGCCGGCGAGCTCGATCGTCGGGATCTCGACGGCGACGATCTCGCACGACTCCTCGATCGCGGCCATCTGCTCGGGCCGCAGCGACGCCTTCGCCCGGGCCGACATGGCCATCACGTAGCGGCGCCTGCCCGTCGACGTACGTCCGCACAGCTCGACGGCGTTGCCGGCGAACTCGCGGATCTGCTGCTCGGTGAGCTCGACGACGGTGCGGCCGGTGACGGCCAGGCGCTCGCGCACCTGCTCGCGGCGCGTCTCGTCGGGGATCATCTCGAGGGCGATCATCGCGACGTCGGTGCCGACGCAGGCGATGACGTTGGTGTGGTAGACCGGCACGCCGGTGGAGTCGACCGCGTCGAAGGCCATCGGCTCGTAGTTGAAGTCGGTGCAGAACCGCTCCAGCACGGCGACGTCGGCGCGGTGGCTGCGCGCGGTGTACGCGACGCGGGAGACGTGGTCGAGCACCATCGCGCCCGTGCCCTCGAGGAAGATGCCGTCCGGCTCGAGGCCGGAGTAGTCGACGATCGCCTGGACGCGGTACTCCGACTTGAGCATCTCGAGCACGTCGTGGCGGCGCTCGTGGCGGCGGTTGGAGGCGTACATCGGGTAGACAGCGACGGTGCCGCCGGCGTGCGTGGAGAGCCAGTTGTTGGGGAAGACGCTGTCGGGGCGGGTGTGGTCGTCGTCGTCGAAGACGTGGACCCGTACGCCGACCTCGCGCAGGGCCGCGGCGAGGCCGTCCATCTCCGCGAGCGCCTTCTCCGACGTCGTGAACTCGGTCTGCCCCTCGGGCGGCTGGGCCTGGAAGGCGTTGTCCGCGGCGGTCGCCGGATTGGGGACGAAGCTGGTCGCGCGGACGAGGATGACTGCAGAGGGGGCTTGGGCACTCACGGGAGGAGGTTAGCGGTGCCGAGGGCCTCTGCCACCAGTGCCGCCACCTCCGCCGGGGAGTGCGCGAGCGCCGACTCGTAGCAGGTCAGCTCGGTCACGACCCAGCCCGGCACCTCGGCGTCGCGCCACAGGCCGCACGGCACGATGCCGCGGTCCTCGGCGAAGGCAACGACGCGCTCGTTGACCTCGTCGGCGGTGCCCGGGGCGTACGCCAGGAAGGTCGCGATGTGCGGCGACTCGGGGAAGGTGCGGATGCCGTGAGTGTTGAGCGCGGCGGCCAGGTCGATGGCCCAGGCGCGGTAGTCGCCGAACTTCGTCAGGTGCTCGTCGCAGCCCCTTCAGGCCGCCGACTGCGGCGGTCGTCATCGAGAAGATCGTGCCGCCCATCCGCTGGCGCCACGACCGCAGCTCGCCGGCGAGGTCCTCGGGGCACACGACCAGCGCGCCGCTGGAGCCGCCGAGGCCCTTGTAGAGCGAGACGTACATCGAGTCGAACAGGTCGGCCGCCTCGGCCAGGGTCCTGTCCCAGTGCGGCACCGACTCCCAGATCCGGGCGCCGTCGGCATGCAGGGGTACGCCGCGCTCGCGGGCCGTCGCGGACAGCTCGACGAGCTCGTCCCACGTCGGCAGCAGGCAGCCGGCGTCCCGCAGCGGGAGCTCGACCATCGCGGCGCCGAGCCGGCCGCCGATCTTCGCCAGTGCGTCAGCCGTGGGTGTCTCGCGTCCGGTGGTCAGCGGCTCGAGCTCGAGCCCCATCACGCGGCGTGGGCCGTCCTGCTCGTAGAGGAGCAGGTGGGACAGGTCGGGCAGCGCGACCCGGCGGGAGCCGGACCGGTCGCACCACGCCCGCAGCGTCGCCTGCTGGGCCATCACCCCGCTGGGGAACATCACCGCGGCGGGCTTGCCGAGCAGCTCCGCGACCTGCGCCTCCAGCTCCGCGACCGCACCGCGCTCGCCGTAGCGGTCCCATGCGACGTCGTGCTCCTCGGCGTACGCCGCCAGGTCGCGGAACATCGCCGCGGGCGTCGACGGCGGGCGCCAGAAGATCGACTCCGCGGTGGCCTGGGCCGCGCGGAAGCGGTCGTGCAGGTCGCTCATCAGGCGGCTCTCACACGGAGCGCTTGAACCAGTACGTCGTCTCGACGCCGGGCATCACCTGGACCAGCTCCCAGCCGTTCATGCCGAGGGAGGTCAGCAGGTCCTCCCACGACTCGGTGTCCGCAACCAGCGCCTCGGGATCGGCGTTGTAGCCGCCGACCTCCACGTTGCCCTGGTCGTCGACGGTGATCTCGAGGTGTGCCCAAGCAGCCATGGCCGCGATCCTGCCATGCCCGCTCAACGCCAGCACGCCGCCCACAGGCCGGCGTCGCCCTTGCGCGCCTCCCGCTGGGCCTTGCGATAGGCATCGACCCGGCCGAAGGGGTCGTCCTCGAAGACGAAGATCTCGGCCATCCCGGACCGGACCTGCTCGAGCCCGACGTCGTCGCCCGACCGAGCCACGTAGCGCAGCAGCCGCTCGTAGCGGTCGCGATCCCCCTGGCTCGGGTCGGAGGTCAGCACGACCTTCGAGCCGACGGGCGCCAGTGCCAGCATCGACGTGGTGGCGACGTCACCACCGCACTCGGCGTTCTCGCGGACCTCCGGGGTGTCGATCCCCAGGATGCGGACCTCTTCCTCCACCCCGGTCTTGTCGATGCGCACGCGGATCGTGTCGCCGTCCCGGATGCGCAGGACGGTGGCCTTGCTGCGCTTCACCTCGCCCAGGCCGAGCATCCCGCTCACGTCGGCGATCGGGTCCTTGCTGCCCAGCAGCTTCGGGAGCGCGGCGACCACCGCGACCACGAGGACCAGCAGGATGAGCTTGCGCATGGGGTAACTGTCGCGAACCGCGCGCGATCGCGGGGGTGATTCCACCGAATCACTCCGGGTCGCGAGAATGGACTCATGCGTGACCCCGATCCCCAGCACTGGTCGACGAACAACGCCCGCCAGGCCGGGCGGGACGTCCGTCCTCTG
The DNA here is from genome assembly GCA_963790155.1 of uncultured Actinomycetota bacterium. GTDB lineage: Bacteria > Actinomycetota > Actinomycetes > Propionibacteriales > Nocardioidaceae > Nocardioides. The sequence goes on from CAWBNL010000001.1 coordinate 59,653, forward strand.
CTACTCGACGCGCTCGCCGATACCGGCCCGGGCACAGGTCGCGTGGCCGTGGACCTCGGCTGCGGCGCCGGGGTCGAGGTCGTACGGCTCTTGGAGCTGGGCTGGACCGTCCACGCCCTCGACGGGGACGAGGGATCGCTTCGCCAGCTCGAGTCCCTCCACGCGACGCCCGAAGGACGACTGACGACCGCGGAGGTCGAACCCGCCCGGTTCGCCGCCAGCTGGGCGCGTGTGCGGGACGCGCTCGCGCCGGGCGGGGTCCTCGCTGTCAACGTCTTCGGCGACCGTGACTCGTGGGCCGGCGATGACGGGATGACGTTCGCTACCGAAGCCGAGGCGCGCGGCCTGTTCAACGGACCGGAGGTCGTGCACTTCCACGTTCAGGACGAGGACGGCATGGCGTTCAGCGGGCCCAAGCACTGGCACGTGTTCGACGTCGTGGCCAGGCGGACCCAGCTCGATCGAAGACGTTCCGCCCAGCCGGCTCCTACGTCCGTCTGGAGAACCTGACCTTCCCGTGCTTGTCGAGGACGTGCTGGAAGGCGTCGTCGTGGATGAGGCGGTGGTGCTTCGGGCAGAGGAGGCGGCCCTTGTCGACGCTCGTGCCGCCGCCACGCGACCAGGGTGTCTCGTGATGGGCGTGGCAGAAGGCGGGCGGGGCGTCGCACCCTGCGGCGGTGCAACCGCCATCGCGTACGCCCATCACGATGCGCTGCTTCTCGGAGTGGAAGCGACGCTTGCGACCCGCGTCAAGCACGACGGACGGTCCGCCGAGAACGACCGGGATGATGCCCGGCACGACACGCCATGCGGCGGGCCTCGCCGGCACTGATCCGCGACCCGGTGTCGAGGGAAGCCGAGCCTTGAGTCCGCCCATGAGGGTCTCGAGGTCCATCGTCACCACCACGGTCGCGGGCACGCCGCCCGCCGAGGGGACCAAGCCCTCTGGTCGCGACTCGATGTAGTCCATGAACGCCTGTCCCATGCGGTGCTTCGTCACCGTCCGGACCTGTGGCGGCCGCGTCCGGCGAGGTCACGTCCCGCGCGAAGGTCCCAGGGAACGCGATCGCCATCAGGTGCTTGCGCAGGATGTCGGCGTGGAGCGTCGGGATGATGAACCGCCCGTGGGACTGCCCGTGGCCGTCGTCGACCATGGTCAACGATGCCGCCGCCCGGGCGTCGGCCTCCTCCTCGTCCAGCCGCCGAGCCTCCTCACGGTCCGCCGCGGCGGGGTCGATCACCTCCAGCACCCTGCGTCCGAGGACACGCAGCGCCTTGGCGTCGTGATCGGCAGCGTTCTTCAACAAGAACCGCGTCGCCTCCACTGGCACCCAGTCCGCCACGTCTGCAGGCAGCACGTCGACGGCCTCGACCACGACCCGCGCCTGGTCGGTGCGCAGGTCCCCGCGAGCGAGCGCAGACGCAACCGAGTCGTGCCGCTCGAGAGCGGCCGCGAGCTGAACCGTGCGGTTGGCCTCGGCGCGCGTCGTACGCGTCTGGTTCGCCCACCAGCTCGCTGTCGTGGCACCTGCATCCGAACCCACCTCGATCGTCGAGGCATGCCGCAGCACCCGCATCTGCAAGGCATCGAGCTGGCTCCGCGCCTGCGTCAGCAACACCAGCGCGTCGCTCACCTCGGCAGCCGGCATCGACCACAAAGGCAGGGCCGACACCTGGATGAGGTCCTCGCGGAACCCGCGCACCAGGGCGGTGACCCGGTGCTCACCGGAGTGCTGGACGGCTGACATGGATCCAGCCTCCGCACCCCCACCGACAGTTCCCGGCACACCCGACGAACGCCTGTGGACAACAGCCGTTCGCCGCGACCTGTGGACGGTCAATGGGCCACTAACGCGTCCTCAGGAGCGGCGCCGCAGCACTGCCTCACCCACCGTCAGCAGCACCACCAGCCCGATGAAGCTCCCGGCGAGCAGCAGGACGAGCCCGACTGCCCAGAGCCCGGAGTCGTCCGTCGAGGCGGCGTACACCGCCCACGGGATCGCGAAGCCGACGGTCGCCGCGCCCGCCACGAGCACCGCTCCCCCGCCCGCCCAGACCCGCGCCGAGACCGCACCGACGCAGATGAGGAGACCGCAGCCGACCACCTGCCAGGGGTCGTACGGGACGTCGTCCCACCCGAACCACACGAGCCACATCGCTGCGGCGAAGAGTCCGAGCGCGAGGGCGGCAGCGGCAAGGCGTGAGAGGGAGGTGCGGCTCATGCCTCCAGTGTCGCCGCGTCGGAGCGTCGGACCTGAGCACAGGTGCTCAGGCGAGCGCGTGACGCCCGATGGTCCTACTCTCCGGGGATGGAGCGCACACCGTTCACGGCGTCCACAGCGTCAGGCGACCTCGCGGGTTGGGTGACCGGTGACGGCCCGCCCGTCCTGGCGCTGCACGGCGGTCCGGGCCTGGGCTTCGAGTACCTGGACGACGTGGTGGCCGAGGTCGCCGTACGCCACCGGGTCGCCACGTTCCAACAGCGTGGGTTGGCTCCGTCCGCGGTCGACGGCGAGTTCACCATCGCGGAGGCGGTCAGCGACATCGTGGCTGTGCTCGACACGATGGGGTGGGACACCGCCTCTGTGATGGGTCACTCGTGGGGCGGGCACCTGGCCTTCCACGCCGCCGCCGCGATCCCGGAAAGGTTGACCGGCGTGCTCGCCGTCGATCCGCTCGGGGCGGTGGGTGACGGGGGAGCAGCAGCCTTCGGCGCCGAGCTGGTCGCGCGCCTCAAGGACGAGAGTCGCCCCAGGGTCGACGAGCTCGCCGCCAAGGAGGACGCCGAGGGCCTTGCCCTCGACGAGGAGCTCGAGCAGCTCCGACTGCTCTGGCCCTCCTACTTCGCCGATCCGGCGACCGCACCAGAGATGCCGCTGGTGAGGATGTCGCCGGGGTCCAGCGGAGGACTGTGGGGTGACCTCGTCGCGCGCCTTCCGGAGCTCGAGGACGCCCTGCCGTCGATCGCCGTGCCGGTGGGCGTGCTGGTTGGCGAAGGCAGTCCGATGCCCACGACGGCCGGCACGGACACAGCAGACCGGATCGTCGGAGGCTGGTCGTACGTCGTGCCCGGAGCGGGGCACTTCGTGTGGATCGAGAAGCCGGGTGCGGTGCTGGCGGCAATGGATCGGCTCGCCGGCCATCTAGGGTGAAGCGCGTGGCCGACAACGTGCTCTGGATCATCACCGACGACCAGATGCGCTCGACGCTGAGGTCGATGGACAAGACGTGGCGGCGGCTGGCGCGCAAGGGCGTCCGCTTCCGGAACGGGTACAGCGCGATGCCGCTGTGCGGGCCGGCGCGCGCCTCGATCCTGACCAGTCGCTACCCCCACAACCACGGGTGCGACAGCAACATGACCCACCAGCCGTTCGTGGCGCAGGGCCATGACCGGGACACGGCGGCGACCAGGATCAAGGCGGCCGGCTACGACACCGGCTACTTCGGCAAGTACATGAACGGCGTCGCCCAGGACCCGACGTACGTCGCCCCCGGCTGGGACCGCTGGGTGACGTTGCTCGACGGCATGATCGACGACCCCCGGGTGAACGTCGACGGCACGGTCCGGAAGGTCGAGTCGCAGCGGGAGTTCGACCGGTTCGCCGCGAAGCGGCTGCGTCGGTTCATCCGTCGCCACGAGGACACGCCGTGGTTCGCGATCTTCTCGCCGACCGCCCCGCACGGGCCGTACACGCCGAGTCCCGAGCACGCCGACGACTTCGACGGCGTGGAGTGGGACCCGCCCGCGCTCAACGAGCGCGACATGAGCGACAAGCCCTCGTGGCTGCGCGACCTGCCGCCGCAGGATCGTCGGCAGATGCGGAAGCTCTACGAGGGGAAGCTGGAGGAGCTGCAGGACGTCGACGACCAGATCGGTCGCGTGCTGGACGTCCTGCGGGACACCGGCCAGCTCAGGAGGACGTGGATCTTCTTCGTCTCCGACAACGGCTACCTGCTCGGCGAACACCGGCTCCTGAGCAAGAGCCAGCCGTACGAGGAGGCGGCAGGCGTCCCGTTCGTCGCGCGCGGGCCCGGCGTCGAGCCGGCGGCCGTCGACGCGCTGGTCTCGCAGGTCGACCTGATGCCCACCACGCTCGACATCGCGGGCCTCGACCCGGACACCGGACGCGACCTCGACGGGCGATCCATGCTGGAGCCGCTGAGGTCCGGCGACTGGTCCACGTGGCGACGCCGCCTGATCATCGAGAACACGCACCTCGACTGGGCGCTGCTGCGTGAGGGCACGCGCGCGTACGTCGAGCACCGCGACGCCGGGGAGTGGGAGCTCTACGACCTCGCGACCGACCCCTACCAGCTCGCGAGCCTGCGCGACGCCGACGTCTCGGAGTGGGCGAGGAAGACCGGCGAGCTCTGGGGCTCGCAGGGTCGCGCCCTGCGCAGGCTCGAGCAGTAGAGCATGTTGATCGAGGACGCGCTGCAGCGCGCGCAGGAGGCCGCCGCGCCCGAGGTCGGTCGCGGGCGGCTGGCGGAGTACATCCCCGGCCTGGCGTCGGTGGACCCGCACCAGTTCGGCATGGCGATCGCCTCGGTCGACGGCCAGGTCCACGTCATCGGTGATGCCGACGTGCCCTTCTCGGTGCAGAGCATCAGCAAGGTCTTCACCCTGGCTCTGGTGGTCGCCGCGGAGGGCGAGGAGATCTGGAAGCGCGTCTCCCGCGAGCCCTCGGGCAACCCGTTCAACTCCTTCCTCCAGCTCGACCAGGAGGCGGGACGCCCGCGCAATCCCTTCATCAACGCCGGCGCCCTCGTCGTGACCGACCGTCTCCACGCGATGACCGGCGACGCGAGCGGCACGCTCCGCGACCTGATGAGGCGCGAGAGCGGCCGGGCCGACCTGGACTTCGACATCGACGTGGCGCGCTCGGAGCTCGAGGCCGGCCACCGCACCTTTGCAGTCGCCCACCTGCTCGCCAGCTACGGCAACCTGGAGTGCTCGGTGGAGCAGCTGATCGACCAGTACGTCGCTCAGTGCGCCCTGTCGATGACCTGCCGCGAGCTCGCCCTCGCCGGCCTCTTCCTCGCCCGTGACGGCGTCCTGTCGGACGGCACCCAGCTGCTGAGCCCGCGCGAGACGAAGCGGGTCAACGCCGTGATGCTCACCTGCGGCACGTACGACTCCGCGGGCGAGTTCGCCTATCGCGTCGGTCTGCCGGCCAAGAGCGGCGTCGGGGGCGGGATCCTGGCGGTCATCCCGGACCGCGGGGTGGCGTGCGTGTGGAGTCCGACGCTCGGACCGTCGGGGTCGTCTGCTGCTGGGCTCGCTGCGCTGGATGCGTTCACGACGTACTCGGACTGGACGGTGTTCTGACCACGAGAGAACTCAGCAGGTGCTCCATCAGCGGCCACAGCACGGTGTCCTCGGCGTCGTCGACCACGTCGATGAACCTGCTCAGCTCGAGCATCACGAAGCCGTGCAGGGCGGTCCACCACTGTGCTGCCACGGCCGCAGGGTCTGCCTGCCGCAACACCCCCGCCGCCATGCCGCGTTCCATGAACTGCGTGATCTGCACGAACGCGTCCAGCCCCACGACCCGGTCCTCCCTGTGGAGGCGGTAGTCGCCGAGCGTGGCCGAGCCGAACATCACCATGTAGAGGTCGGGGTCGGCCCGGGCGTGCGCGAGGTAGGCAGCGGCTGCGTTGCGCAGATCGATCAGCGGGTCCTCGGTGATCGGCACCTCCGCCACTCGCGCGAAGAGCCGGCGGAAGCCTTCGGCGACCATGGCGCGGACCAGGCCCGGCATGCCCCCGAAGTGCGTGTAGAGCGCCATGGTCGACGTGCCGGTGGCGGCCGCCAGCTTCCGCGCGGACAGCGCCGAGGCGCCCTCCTCGCGGACCATGTGGGCGGCGACCTCGAGGAGCCGTTGGCGCACCTCCGCGGAGGACGCGCTCCGGCCCGCGCCTGTCTGGTCCGCTGTCCCTGTCACCCTTGCCAGCCTTCCATGCACGGCGTTATGGTCCGACTATAACGGCGTTATGGATGGACGGCGTTAAAGATAGGACGTGCAGCGCCATGCCGAACCGATACCTCACCGACAACTTCGCGCCGGTGCAGACCGAGCTGACGGCCTTCGACCTGCCCGTCACCGGCAACCTGCCTGAGTACCTCGACGGCCGCTACCTGCGCAACGGACCGAATCCGGCTCAGGACCCGGGCTCGCAACACCACTGGTTCCTCGGCCAGGGCATGGTGCACGGCGTCCGGATCGCCGGCGGACGCGCCGAGTGGTACCGCAACCGGTGGGTCAAGCCAGAGGGCGAGGACCACGGGCCGAACACCAACGTGGTCCAGCACGCCGGCAAGACCTTGGCCATCGTGGAGTCCGGGCCCACGCCGTACGAGCTGACCTTCGAGCTCGACACTGTCGGTCGTTGCGACTTCGGCGGCACCCTCGACTTCGGCGGGTCACAGGGCTACACCGCTCACCCCCATGCCGACCCCGTCACCGGCGACCTGCACGCGATCTCGTACAACTGGGTGCGGGGCACCCAGGTCGACTACACCGTTGTCGGCGCCGACGGCACGGTCGTCAAGCACGTGGAGATCGAGGTCGGCGGGATGCCGATGATCCACGACTGCGCCCTCACCGAGCACTACGTGGTGGTCTACGACCTGCCGGTCACCTTCGACATGGGCATGGTGACCGACGGCGTCCCACGGCTGGCTCGGCTCACACCCAGGCAGCAGCGCGACGCGTTGGGGGGCAACCCGATGCCCGAGTGGATCGTCGACGCCGTGGCCCGCGGCGAGTCCGTCACCAACCCGGCGGCACCGCTGCCCTACTCGTGGGACCCCGACCACGTGGCGCGGATCGGCCTGGTGCCCCGCGACGGCGACGCATCCGACGTGCGCTGGTTCGAGATCGACCCCTGCTACGTCTTCCACACGCTCAACGCCTTCGAGAGCGGCTCGCCGGGCAGCCCAGAGGTCGTCCTGGACGTGGTGCGTCACCCGCGGATGTTCGCCACCGACTACACCGGTCCCTACGAGGGCCTCGCGTCGTTGGTGCGCTTCACCTTGGACCTCAGCTCGGGCAAGGCTCGAGAACATCGCTTCGACGAGCACGCCCAGGAGTTCCCGCGCTACGACGAGCGGCTGGCCGGGAAGCCGCACCGCTTCGGCTACACAGTGGGGATGGTCGGGGCAGGATTCGGCGACACCGTGCTCAAGCACGATGTGGTTGCCGGCACCACCCAGTGCCGCCGGCTCGGTGCGGGCCGCGAAGCCGGCGAGTTCTGCTTCGTTCCCGACCCGCGCTCAGACGGTGAGGACCACGGTGTGCTCATGGGCTACGTCCACGACCGGGCCACCGATCGCAGCGATCTGGTGCTGCTGGACGCACAGACCCTCGAGGACGTCGCCGCCGTGCACCTCCCCGGCCGGGTGCCCACCGGATTCCACGGCAACTGGGCTCCCCACGCCGGCTGACGCGCGACCACCGACCTCCCACGTGTCGGCACAGGGATCTGCTGCGTGACGCAGCGAACCGAGTCGGTTGACGCCTCGCGCCTCGCTTTCCAGCTCAGGCACGTCGCCGCTCACGGACCGCACATTCGCCACATCTCTGGCTGCAGGTCTGGTCAACGCCACCGCCCTCGCCGATGATGCAGGGAGGTGACACGTCCTGGGAGGGGACGAGGATGAGGCAAGCAATGCGGTGCGGGGCAGGTCGAGCGGCTGCTGCCGCGGCAGGGCTCAGCGCTCGTCGTTGCGGCCGTGGGCACGGTGCCCGCCCAGGCACGTCCGGATGACGGCGGCACGACGACGACGGTGATGACCCGCAACGTGTACCTGGGGGTCGACATCCAACGCCCGATCCGCGCGACAGCCGGCAAGACTGGCCTGGACGCACTGGTGGCCCTGGGCAGCTCCAATGTAGACACGCGCGCCATCGAGGACCGGACGAACTTCCCGCGGCGCAGCGAGCTGCTCGCCGGGGAGATCGCCGAGGCGCAAGCCCGATCTCGTCGGCCTCCAGGAGGTGGCTCTCTGGCGCAGCGGGCCCCTCGAGCTGCCACCGCCCTTCGGCGCGACGCCGCTCGGCACGACCAACTGCGCAGCACGGTCGACTACGACTACCTCCAGCTCCTGCTGCAGGACCTACGCCAGGAGGGCGTGCCCTACAAGGCTGTGGTGGTCCAGGACGAGATGGATCCTCGAGTCCGCCGCCGTACTCGGCAACCCCGTCCTCGGAACCGTCACGCAGGGCCGCGACATCCGGCTCACGATGCGCGACGTGATCCTGCTGCGCGCGAGCAGCAACCTGCGAGTGATCGACAAGGGCAGTGCGCAGTACGACACCAAGGTTCCGGTCAACGTGGGCGGCTCGCGCCCTCGGAGATCATCAGGGGATACGGCTGGGTCGACGTGGCCAAGGGCTCGGCGAGGCCGTTCCGGTTCGTCGAACACCCACCTCGAGGCGTTCAGCTCGCTCGCTGCTCTCGGACAAGCGCAGGAGCTGCTGGCCGAGACAACGGTCGCCGACCGAACCACCGTGATCGCCTGCGACTGCAACTCCGACCCCCTCGACGCGCAGGACCAAGGCGACGGACCCGACCCGATCCCGCACTGGCAGCCGTACCGAGCTCATCACTGGTCGCAGCCGCGGGATTCACCGACATGTGGCTGAAGTGGCGCCCCGCCGACCAGGGATGGACGTCCGGGCTCAACGAGACGGTCGACGAGGCCCGCACCCGGGAGCTGGACGCACCGCATCGACATGATCTTCGCCCGACCCGGACCCGGCCAGCAGCTCGACGTGGTCGCCGGAGAGGTCACCGGCGGACGCGCCAGCGGCCAAGGATCCGGCGACGGGACTGTGGCCCTCCGACCACGCGGGCGTGGTGTTGACGATCACCGGCGCGCCGCGGCTGAGAGGCGCGCACCGCCAGCGCAGTCCGTGGCCCGGCGCTCCAGCCGGTCTGAGCACTCACACCAGCAGCACGTACGACCCCAGCGCGACGAGCCACGACACGAAGGACCCCAGCAGGAAGTACTCCGTGAGCTGGTGGATCCGCTCCTGGTCGCGACGGGACGAGAGCTCGGGGAAGCGGAGCAGGCCCTTGGCCGCAACCACGACTGAAGCGGCAGTCACCTGACCACCCAGCGCGAGCGCGAGGATGAAGACCCGCTCGAGCGGGCCGAGCAGCCGGCCGCCCTTGAGCGGCGTACGCGGCATCGCTCCGTCGGCACCGGGGTTGATCGTGCCGGTCGACTTGAGGACGAGGCGGACGAGCACGTTGCCGGTGGAGAGCTGGATGCCGAAGGCGCCGAGCACCAGCAGGAAGCGGTCCGGCGAGACGGAGCCGAGGGCCGGCAGCGTGACCGACGAGAGCCAGTCTCCGAGCGGTCCCCCAGCAGCGGGAGCCAGGCCCGAGCACGCGACCGCGGCAGACAGCGCGACCACGAAGACCGTCAGCGGCACCCACGCCGGCCCGGCGTGACCGAAGCCCCAGGTCACCGACGACCCCCACGCCAGCACGACAGCGGCGATGACGAAGAGCGCCAGCACGTCGCGACCGGACGTGAGCCCGGCCAGCAGCCCGACAGAGAGCGCCACCAGCGCACCCACGCACTCCGGGAAGAACCGCACCCGGCGCACCGCGTGCGCCAGGTCGGTCACGGCGAAGCCGATCAAGAGGATCCCGAGCCAGCTCATCGGTCACACCCTCCTGTCACAGATCTCGCAGCAGCTCGTCGGCCGCCAGCACCACGCCGATGCCCTCCGCGCGCACCCGCTGGGACACCGCGGACGGGCTGATGCCCAGCTCGTCGGCGATGTCCTGCTGTCGCCGTCCCCTCATCAGACCATCCAGCACCGACATCGATCGCTCCGACAGGCCGGTGACGATCTGGTCCCGCGTCATCAGCGCGGCGTTGACCAGCTCCGGCGCCGGACCGGGTGAATCCTCGGCGGCGACGTACGCCGTCCGCACCGCGCGCAGCGGCGCCTTGCGCTCGTACTCCTTGGCCATCTCGATCGCGGCGCGCGCTGCCCACCAGCCGGGGCCGTCCTCCACGCGCGGCTCCTCCGACAGCACCTGCACCCGCCCCCAGCCGATGCCCTGGCGTACGTCGACGTCGGGCAGCAGCGCCATCCGCAGCCGGAGGGTCGCCGTCAGGGCGTCACCGAGGCTGGCGAAGATGCCCTGGAACTCGTCACCCAGGCCGATCCGCAGCGGCACCGGGGGCTTGTACTCCGCGTTGATGGCGTCGATCGCCTTCTCGAACCGCGCGTGCACGGCAGCCCGGTCGCCGCTCCGACGCGAGCCCACCAGGTCACCGATGACCGTCACTGAAGCCTTGGTCTTCACCTCGTCCATATGAAGAGCATACCTTCTCTTGGGCAGGATGAAGCAGATAGTTTCACTCCCAGAAGACGCGCTCGACCACGGAGTGCGCCCGGCGGGTGGTGCGGAGGTAGTCGTTGACCATCTGGTCCGACGAGCCCGGCGGGTAGCCGAGCACGCTGGCCACGGCCGCCCGCTCGCGCGCGTCGCGCGGCAGCTGGTCGGCGGGCTTGCCGCGTACGAGCGTGACGGCGTTGCGCACCCGGCTCACCAGCCGCCACGCCTCGGCGAGCGTCTCGGCGTCCTCGGACGAGATCAGCTCAGCCTCCGCAGCAGCCGCGAGCGCGGGCAGGGTCTGGGGCGTCCGCAGGGCGTCCACCGCACCGGCGTGCCGCATCTGCAGCAGCTGGACGGTCCACTCCACGTCGGCCAGTCCCCCGCGACCGAGCTTGAGGTGGGTCTGCCGGTCGGCGCCGCGCGGCAGCCGCTCGTTGTCGACGCGCGCCTTGATCCGGCGTACCTCGATGACGTCGTCCTGGGTGATCCCGTCGACCGGGAACCGCAGCGGGTCGATCAGCTCGGTGAACCGCGCCCGCAGCTCCTCGTCGCCCGCGACGGCGTCGGCGCGCAGCAGGGCCTGGAACTCCCACACGTGCGACCACTTGGCGTAGTAGGCAGCGTAGGACTCGACGGTGCGCACCATCGGCCCGTTCTTGCCCTCGGGGCGCAGGTCGGCGTCCACCTCGAGCGGCGGGTCGCTGGCCGGCAGCGACAGCAGCCGTCGCACCTCGGCGACCACGGCGGTCGCGTACGACGACGCGACCTGCGCCTCGACGCCGTCGACCGGCTCGTGGACGAACATCACGTCGGCGTCAGAGCCGTAGGACAGCTCGAAGCCGCCGTAGCGACCCATCGCGATGACCGCGATGCGCGAGGGTGGCGACTCGAGCGAGCGCTGGCGCCGCACCGACTCCATCGCGATGTAGAGCGTCGCCTGCAGGGTCGCGTCGGTCAGCCGGCTCAGCCCCTGCCCGACGAGCGCCACGTCGGTCCCGGCGACGAGCTCGCCGCACGCGATCCGCAGCAGCTCGCGACGGCGTACGGCCCGCACCGCCACCGCGGCGGCCTCGGCCGTCTCGGCCCGCTCGGTCAACGACTGCATCTCCGCGAGCGCCGCCTCGGCGCTCAGCGGCAGCAGCGACTCCCCCAGCATCTTCACGCCCTGCGGCTCGCGCTCGAGCAGGTCGGTGGCGTAGCGCGAGGTGCCGAGGATGTGGGCCAGCCGCTGGGCGACCTCGCCCTCGTCGCGCAGCATCGTGAGGTACCACGGCGTCCGCCCCAGGCTCTCGCTGATCCGCCGGAAGCCGAACAGCCCGGCGTCGGGGTCGGGCGAGTCGGCGAACCACTGCAGCAGCACCGGCAGCAGCGTCCGCTGGATGTCGGAGGTGCGCGAGACCCCGCTCGTCAGCTTCTCGAGGTGGCGCAGCGCGGCCTTGGGGTCGGCGAAGCCCAGTGCGGACAAACGGGCCTCGGCGGCCTCGAGCGAGAGGCGGGCCTCGGTGCCGGGCAGCTTGGCGACGGCTCCGAGCAGCGGGCGGTAGAAGATCTTCTCGTGCAGCCGCCGCACCTCGCGGCGGTGGTAGCGCCACAGCTTGTCGAGCTGGACGGCCGGCTCGGAGAAGAAGCCGAGCGAGCGACCCAGCCGGCGCAGCGACGCGTCGTCGTCGGGCAGCACGTGCGTACGCCGGAGCTGGTGCAGCTGGATCCGGTGCTCGAGCGTGCGAAGGAAGGCGTAGGCCTCGTTGAGCTTCTCGCCGTCCTCGCGGCCGACGTAGCCACCGTCGGTCAGCGCCGCGAGCGCGCTCAGCGTGGCGCCCTCCCGCAAGGATGCGTCGGCGCGGCCGTGCACGAGCTGGAGGAGCTGGACGGCGAACTCGACGTCGCGCAGCCCGCCCGACCCGAGCTTGATCTGGCGCTCGGCCTCCTGGGCCGGGATGTGCTCGACGACGCGGCGTCGCATCGCCTGGACGTCGCCGACGAAGCCGTCGCGCCCGGCGGCGGTCCACACCAGCGGCTCGATGATGTCGAGGTACGCGCGGCCGAGGGCGAGGTCGCCGGCCACCGGGCGGGCCTTGAGCAGGGCCTGGAACTCCCAGGTCTTGGCCCACTTCTCGTAGTACCCGCGGTGGCTGGCCAGCGTCCGGGTGAGCGGACCCTGGCTGCCCTCGGGGCGGAGGTTGGCGTCGACCGGCCAGATCGTGCCCTCGCGGGTGTGGTCGGAGCAGATCCGCATGAGGTGCGAGGCCAGCTGGGTCGCGGCCCGCAGGGCGGTGCCGTCGTCCGCGCCGTCCACGGCCTCGTGGACGAAGATCACGTCGACGTCGGAGACGTAGTTGAGCTCGTGGCCGCCGCACTTGCCCATCGCGACGACCGCGAGCCGGGCGGTCATGGCGGTCTCGCCGACCCGGGCGCGGGCGACGGCGAGCGCGGCCTCGAGCGTCGCCGCCGCGAGGTCGGAGATCTCGGCCGCGGCGTCGTCGACCCCGACGTGGTGGGCCAGGTCGCGGGCGGCGAGGCGCAGCAGGATCCGGCGGTACTCCACCCGCAGCGCGTCGACCGCCGCGGCGTCGGACAGCCCGGCCACCGGCATCTCGGCGCGCGGGTCCGCGCCGACCGCGGTCAGCATCGCCTCGCGGACGGCGTACGCAGCGGCGCGCGTGGTGCCGAGCGTCGGGTCGGTGAGCTCGCGCCAGTGCTCGGGGTGACGGACGAGGTGGTGGGTCAGCGCGGTGCTGGCGCCCAGCACCGTGCAGAGCCGCATGGCGGTGCCCTCGTCGTCGGCGACCTCCCGGAGCATCGCGGCGCCCGCGCCGTCGTCGGCGGCCTCGAGGGCATCGACCAGCCGCAGCAGGCCCTCGAGCGCGGCGTCGGGATCGGCGCTCGCGGCGAGCTTGTCGGTGAGCGGCTTCCGGGCATCACCGAGCCGCTCGATCCCCCGCACGGCCGCCGGTCCGTCGACGAACCCGATGCGGACGAAGTCTCCGGGGGTGCTCACCGCTCCTCCCCCGCGATCGCGGCGAAGCGAGCGAGCAGCGGCCGCCAGTGCGCCTCGAGCGCCGGCTCCGCCTCCTTGATGTCCGCGAGCACGACCGCCTCGTCGAGGCCGAGCGCGACGAGGTCGTCACGGTCGTCGGCGGCCCAGCCGGTGACGACGTCGGTGTCGACCTCGGGGTGCGCCTGGATGCCCCAGGCGCGCTCGCCGAATCGCGCGACCTGCACCTCGCCTCCGGGCGTCCGGGCCAGCACGACGCCGCCGGGCGGCATCGCCACGACGACGTCGTTGTTCCAGTGGATCGCGACCTCGTCGCCGGTGCGGCCGCCCACCCACGCGTCGGCCGCGGCGTCCTCGCTCCAGCCGACCGGCTGCAGGCCGACGGTCTGGCCGCGCGGGTTCTTCGCGACCTCGCCGCCGAGCGCGGCCGCCATCACCTGGTGTCCGAGGCAGATCCCGAGCAGTGACGTGCCCGTGGAGACAGCGTCGCGGATCGACGACTTCAGCGGCGCCAGCCACGGCGCGCGTTCGTCGTCGTACGCCCCCATGTCACCGCCCAGCACCAGCACGCCGTCGTACGACGTCAGGGCGGGCAGCGCGTCGCCGGCGTACGGGCGGCACACCTCGAGCGCGCAGCCGGCCTCCTCGAGCCAACGGCCCACGAGGTGCGGCGGGCACGACTCCTGGTGCTCGACGACGAGGATCCGGGCACTCACGGCTGGCTCATCAGGGAGAGGGGCTCAGAGGACCGGGAGCATCCGGTCGCGCTCGTAGGCGGAGACCTGGGTGCGGTACTCCTCCCACTCCGCGCGCTTGTTGCGCAGGAAGAAGTCGAAGACGTGCTCGCCCAGCGTCTCGGCCAGCAGCTCGGAGTCCTCGGCGATGCCGATCGCGTCGTGCAGGCTCTTGGGCAGCGGCGAGATGCCGAGCGCCTTGCGCTCGCGCTCGGTGAGGCTCCAGACGTCGTCCTCGGCCTCGCGCGGCAGCTCGTAGCCCTCCTCGATGCCCTTCATGCCGGCAGCCAGCACGACGGCGAAGGCGAGGTAGGGGTTGCACGCCGGGTCGACGGTGCGCAGCTCGATGCGGGTCGACTGGCCCTTGTTGGGCTTGTACATCGGCACGCGGATCATCGCGGAGCGGTTGTTGTGGCCCCAGCAGATCGACGAGGGCGCCTCGCCGCCGCCGAGCAGCCGCTTGTAGGAGTTGACCCACTGGTTGGTGACGACGCTGATCTCGCTGGCGTGGCGCAGGATGCCGGCGATGAACTGCCGTCCGGTCTTGGACAGCTGGTACTGCGAGCCGGCCTCGAAGAAGGCGTTGCGGTCGCCCTCGAAGAGCGACACGTGCGTGTGCATGCCCGAGCCGGGGTGCGTGGTGAAGGGCTTGGGCATGAAGGAGGCCCAGATGCCCTGGCCCAGCGCGACCTCACGGATGACGGTGCGGAAGGTCATGATGTTGTCGGCCGTGGTGAGCGCGTCGGCGTAGCGCAGGTCGATCTCCTGCTGGCCGGGGCCGCCCTCGTGGTGGCTGAACTCCACCGAGATGCCCATCGCCTCGAGCATCGTGATCGCCTCGCGGCGGAAGTCGGCGCCGCGCGACTGGGCGGTGTGGTCGAAGAAGCCGCTGCGGTCGACCGGCACCGGCTCGTCGCCCTTCTCGGGCGCGTTCTTGAAGAGGTAGAACTCGATCTCGGGGTGCGTGTAGAAGGTGAAGCCCTTGTCGGCCGCCTTGCTCAGCGTGCGCTTGAGGACGTGCCGCGGGTCGGCGTACGACGGGCTGCCGTCGGGCATCACGATGTCGCAGAACATCCGGGCCGTCGCCGGACCGCCGTCCTCGCCGGTGCGCCACGGCAGGATCTGGAACGTCGACGCGTCGGGGTGGGCGAGCATGTCGGACTCGTACACGCGGGCGAAGCCCTCGATGGCCGAGCCGTCGAAGCCGATGCCCTCGTCGAAGGCGTTCTCGAGCTCCGCCGGCGCCACGCTCACGCTCTTGAGGAAGCCGAGCACGTCGGTGAACCACAGCCGCACGAACCGGACGTCACGCTCCTCGAGCGCGCGGAGTACGAAGTCCTCTTGCTTGCCCATGCGCCCAGCCTAGGGGGCGTACGTCGCCGCGGTGCGGCGCCTCCGCGGGGTGGGCACGCGTCGTCGCGCCGGTGCTAGCGTCGATCGGGCCAGCCGCCCCACTCGGGCCCGTCTCCACGGGAAAGGGATGCTGCTCCATGAGCGACTCCTCGCACGACCACCATGACCTGTCCGCCCCCACCACGCCGGACGGGTTCCTGCTCGGGCACCTCGCGGAGGAGACCCGACGCCGCGCGAAGACGTCGCGGGCACCGCAGGCCGAGACGGCGGGCGCCGACGCCGACCTGCTCGACGCGCTCCGCGCCGCCGTCGACGAGCTCGGCCCGACCCTCCTCGCCGCCAGCCACGACCTCTCCGAGCACCCGGAGGTCTCCTTCGAGGAGCACCGGTCGGCGGCCGCGCTCGCCGACATCGTCGAGGCCCGTGGCATCGAGGTGGTGCGCGAGGCGCACGGCCTGGTGACCGGGCTCCGCGCCGAGGTCGGCGACCCCGACGGCCCGACGATCGCCGTGCTCTCGGAGTACGACGCCCTCCCGGGGATCGGTCACGGGTGCGGCCACAACGTCATCGCGACGGCCGGGCTGGGCGCCTTCCTGGCGCTGGCCTCCGTCGCCGACCGGCTGCCCGGCCGGGTCGTCTGGCTCGGCACGCCCGCGGAGGAGGGTGGCGGCGGCAAGGAGATCATGGCCGGCCACGGCGCCTTCGACGGCGTCGACGCCGCGCTGATGGTGCACCCGTTCACGTACGACATCGCCGACCCGCTGTTCCTCGGCCGGCGTCAGCTGCGGGCCACGTTCACCGGTGTCACGTCGCACGCCTCGGCGCAGCCGTTCATGGGTCGCAACGCGCTCGACGCGGTCAACCTCATGTACACCGGCGTCGGCCTGCACCGGCAGCAGATGCCGTCGACCGATCGCGTGCACGGCGTCGTCACCGCCGGCGGCGAGCGGCCCAACGTGATCCCCGAGCACGCCGAGATGCTGTTCTACCTGCGCAGCGAGCTCCCCGAGAGCCTCGCCGTGCTCAGCGGCCGGCTCGCCGACATCGCGCGCGGCGCCGCCCTGATGACCGGGTGCGGCGTCGAGCTGACGTGGGACGAGGCGCCGCCCTACCTCCCCGTGCGCGGCAACGGTCCCCTCGCGGCCGCCTGGACGACCCGCTACGCCGCGTGCGGGCGTACGGTCCTGCCGCCCGACGTGGTGCCGCGGATGTTCGCAGGGTCCACCGACTTCGGCAACGTGTCCTACCGGATGCCCGGCGTGCACGCGATGGTGCAGATCACCGACGCCGACCTCTCGCTGCACACCCGCGAGTTCGCCGCAGGCGGCGGTGAGCGAGGAGGCCGACCGGGTCGTCCTCGACTCCGCGTGGGCGCTGGCCGCGGTGAGCGCCGACTGGTTGTGCGACCCGGAGCTGCGCGCCGCCGCGGCACAGGACTTCAAGGACGCCGGCGGGGCCGTCGATGTTCCGTCCTACTTCGGAGAGGGCTGAGCATGAGCACCGCGACGACCACCCGCACCGATCGCGCGCTCGCCACGGTCGAGCGCCTCGGCAACCGCCTGCCCGACCCGTTCCTGCTGTTCCTCGGCCTGTTCCTCATCGTCGGCGTGCTGTCGACCGTGCTCCAGCTCGTCGGGACGTCCGTGACGATCCCCGGCGCCGACGAGGAGACCGCGGTGCGCGGGCTCTTCACCGGCGAGGGCCTGGCCTGGCTGACGGTGAACCTCGGCGCCAACTTCATCGGCTTCCCGCCGCTCGTCACGGTGGTGACGATCCTGCTCGCGGTCACCGTGGCCGAGCGGACGGGCCTGCTGGCCGCGGCGATCCGCGCGAGCCTGGGCTCGGCGCCCCGCTGGCTGCTGCCGTACGCCGTCGGGTTCGTCGGCGTGAACGCGTCGGTGATGGCCGACGCCTCCTTCATCGTCGTGCCGCCACTGGCCGCGATGGTCTTCAAGGCCGCCGGGCGGCACCCGATCGCCGGCCTGGTGGGCGGGTTCGCCGCCGTCGGCGCGGGCTACTCGACCTCGATGCTCGTGACCAGCCTCGACGCCCTGTTCGCCGGCATCACCAGCGCCGTCACCACGGGACTGCCCGACCCGGGCGCCACGGTCACGCCGGTGTCGAACCTGTGGTTCAACATCGCCTCCGCATTCGTCCTGGCGATCGTGGCCGGCTTCGTGATCGACAAGCTCGTCGAGCCCCGCCTGGTTCGGGAGGGCGCGCCGGTCGACATGGTCGAGGCCGACGACGCGGCCGAGCTGCAGTCCGGCGGTGACGAGGAGGTCGCCGCCGCCCTGCGCGCCGCGCCCACCGACCTCTCCCCCGACCTCGAGCCGCACGAGCGGCGCGGGCTGCGGATCGCAGGACTGGTCTTCGTCGTGCTGGCCGCCGTGATCCTCGCCGCGGTGCTGCCCGGCGGGTCGCCGTGGCGCAACGAGGACGGCGGGTTCCTGCCCGAGTCACCCCTCCTCGACTCGACGGTCTTCGTGGTGTTCGTGCTGTTCCTCGGCCCGGCCCTGGCGTACGGCTTCGTCAGTGGCTCGCTGCAGAAGGCGTCCGACGTGCCGAAGGTGATGGGGCTCGGCATCAAGGACATGGCGGCGTTCATCGTCCTGGCCTTCATGCTCGGCCAGTTCATCGCCCTCTTCAACTGGTCCAACGTCGGCTCGGCGCTGGCGGTGACCGGCGCCAACGGCCTCGAGTCGATCGGCCTGACGGGCTACCCCGCCATCATCGGCTTCGTCCTCCTGGCCTCGCTCCTCAACCTGTTCATCGTGAGCGGGTCGTCGATGTGGACGCTCATGGGTGCGGTGTTCGTGCCGCTGTTCGCCCTGCTCGGCTACGAGCCCGGCTTCGTGCAGGCAGCGTTCCGGGTGGGCGACTCCGCCACCCAGGTCATCACGCCGATGAACCCCTACATCTGGATCTTCCTCGTGATGCTCAAGCGCTACGAGCCCGAGGCCGGGCTCGGCACCGTCATCTCGCGGATGCTGCCCTTCGTGGTGCCGTTCTGGATCTCGTGGGTCACGGTCCTGACGATCTTCTACTTCACCGGCACCGACGTCGGCCCGGGCGTGGGGACCCGCATCTAGCGGCAGATGTTGACGTCCTGCGAGCCGAGGACGCCGTCGACGACCTCGCGCATCGGCCGCAGCCAGCTGGCCGGAGACCGAGGGCGGTCGAGCCCGACCACGACCACTGCCGCGCCGACTCCTGCGATGACTGCCTTCTTCTGCACGATTCCTCCTCGTCGTACGACGCCGGGGTCGGCGTCACGAGAGGAGACTCGCGTGCATGCCGCTAAGTGCGCTCCAGCCCGTGGCTAAGGGCCCGCTAAGGCGTGCTGCCTGTCCGCCGGAGCGGTGCGTGAGGGGCATTCCGTGGCGCGCGGATCCTCTTCACACACCGCCCACCGGCGCGCCGTACGCCGACACGCGGAGCAGCGGTGCGTGAGGAGGATTGCGCGGGCTCGAAGTCCGCCTCACACACCGCTCGAGGAGATCAGGAGGCCGGCACGTCGCGCTCGATCTCGGCCAGCCAGGCCGTGCCCTTGGCGTCACTGGGCATCCGCCAGTCACCGCGGGGACTCATCGTGCCGCTGGAGCTGACCTTCGGGCCGTTGGGCAGCGCCGAGCGCTTGAACTGGTTGGCGAAGAACCGCTTCACGAAGACCTCGAGCCAGGTGCGGATCTCGGCGAGCGTGTACGCCACCCGCGCGTCGGCGGGGAAGCCCGGCGGCCACTCACCTGCGTCGACGTCCTTCCACGCGTGCCACGCCAGGAAGGCGATCTTGCGCGGGCGGAAGCCGTGGCGCACGACGAGGGCGAGGGTGAAGTCCTGCAGGTTGTAGGGCCCGACGGTGTCCTGGGTCGCCTGCGGCTTCTTGCCGTCCTCGGTCGGGATCAGCTCGGGCGTGATCTCCTGCGTCAGGATCTCGCCGAGGACCTCGTTGGCCTCCTCGAGCTCGCCGTGGCTGATCACCCAGCGGATGAGGTGCTGCACGAGCGTCTTCGGCACGCCGGCGTTGACGGTGTAGTGCGACATCTGGTCGCCGACGCCGTACGTGCACCACCCGAGCGCCAGCTCGGACAGGTCGCCGGTGCCGACGACGATGCCGCCGCGCTGGTTGGCCAACCGGAAGAGGTAGTCGTAGCGCAGCCCGGCCTGCACGTTCTCGAACGTGACGTCGTAGACCTTCTCGCCGTCGGCGTACGGGTGGCCCATGTCCTTCAGCATCTGCTCGGCGGCCGGCCGGATGTCGAGCTCCTCGAAGGTGACGCCGAGCGCCTCGGACAGCCGGGTGGCGTACGCCTTGGTGGTCGAGCCGGTCGCGAAGCCGGGCATCGTGAAGGCGAGCACGTCGCTGCGCGGCCGGCCGAGCCGGTCCATCGCCTTGCACGCCACGATCAGCGCGTGGGTCGAGTCGAGGCCGCCGCTGACGCCGATGACGGCCTTCGGCGTGCCGATCGCGGCGAGGCGCTGCTCGAGGCCGGAGACCTGGATGTTGTAGGCCTCGTAGCAGTCGAGCTCGAGCCGCGCCGGGTCGTCGGGCACGAAGGGGAAGCGGTCGACCTTGCGCCGCAGCCCGATGTCACCGGCGGGCGGCGCGAGGGCGAACTCGATCTCGCGGAAGTCGTCGGCGGTGTCGTGCGTACGCCGGTTGTCGTCGAAGCTGCCCTGCCGCAGCCGCTCCTGGCGCAGCCGGTCGAGGTCGACGTCGACGACGGTACGGCGCGGCCCGTCGGGGAACCGCTCGCTCTCGCCGAGCAGGTCGCCGCACTCGTAGACCATCGTCTGGCCGTCCCAGCTCAGGTCGGTGGTCGACTCGCCCTGCCCCGCGGCCGCATAGACGTACGCCGCCGCGCACCGCGCGCTGGCACTGCGGACGAGCAGCCGACGGTCCTCCGCGCGGCCCACCGTGATGGGGCTGCCGCTGATGTTGGCCAGCACCGTGGCACCCGCGAGGGCGGCCCGCGCGCTCGGCGGCACCGGCACCCACATGTCCTCGCACACCTCGACGTGCAGCGAGAGCCCGGGCACGTCGTGGGCCGTGAACACCAGGTCCGGGCCGAACGGCACCGGCTCCTCGCCACCGAGCTCGATCCACTCGCCGGACATGTCGTCGCCCGGGGCGAACCAGCGGCGCTCGTAGAACTCGCGGTAGTTGGGCAGGTAGGACTTCGGCGCGACGCCGAGCACCTCGCCGCGGCAGATGACGACCGCGCAGTTGTAGACGCGCGAGCGCCACGCGAGCGGCGCGCCCACGACCAGCACCGACATCAGGTCGGCGCTCGCCTCGACGACCTGCTGGATCGCCGCGAGCACCCCGTCCAGCAGCACGTCCTGGAGGAAGAGGTCGTCGACCGAGTACCCGGTCAGGCCGAGCTCGGGGAACACCGCCACCGCGACGCCGTCCTCGTGGCAGGCCTTGGCCTGCTCGATGACCTCGGCGGCGTTGGCGGCGGGATCGGCCAGGTGCACGGGCACGGTGCACGCGGCGACGCGCGCGAAGCCCTGGGCATAGGCGGAGTAGAAGTCCACGCACTCACTCTAGGGAAGTGCCGCTCGGCGGCGTCGTGGTCCAGTGACGAATGGCTGCTCCGGCCCCGCGTCGGCAGCCGAAACTCACTGGACTACCGGGCACGCGCGGCGTCAGGGTGCCCCCATGCCCTCGCTCGAGATCACGGCCTGCGTCACCGATGCCGACTACGAGGACTGGCGCCGGGTGCGGATCGCGGTCATCCCCTACGAGCGCACCCAGTCCCTCGACGAGCTCCGCGCCGGCGACACCCCCGAGCGACTCCTGCTGCTCGCCCGCGACGGCGACACCGTCCTCGGGCACGGCCTGGCCCAGCGCGCCGAGAGCGCGAGCTCGGGCGGCGTCATCCCGCGCGTGCTGCCCGAGCACCGGCGGCGCGGCGTCGGCACCGCGCTGCTGCACCGGCTCGCCGACCACGTCGCCTCGCTCGGCCTGCCGATGGTGCGCGCCAGCGTCGACGACGAGCCGTCGCGCCTGTTCGCGGAGCGGTTCGGCTTCGTGGAGGTCAACCGCGAGGTCGAGCAGACGTACGTCGTCGACGCGCCGCCCGACGTCGCGCCGCCGCCCGCCGGGGTCGAGGTCGTCACCGCGCAGGACCGCCCCGGGCTGTGGGAGGGCTGCTTCGAGGGCTTCGGCCGCGAGGCGCTCGCCGGCTTCTCCGTCGACACGCCGCTGGACGTCAGCCTCGCGCGGTGGACGCGCGACTGGCTCGGCGACCCGATGTTCCTCGCGCTCCACGACGGCGAGGTCGTCGGCTGTGCCGGGCTGGGCCTCGACGCCGACGACCCGACGCGTGCCGAGAACTCCCTCACCGCGGTCCGCGGCGACTGGCGCGGGCGCGGCCTGGCGGTCCACCTCAAGCAGCGCACCATCGCCTGGGCAGCCGGGCACGGCGTCACCGAGATCTACACGTGGACCCAGGACGGCAACGCCGCGATGCGCTCGCTCAACACCCGCCTGGGCTACGCCACCACGCGCACCGGCATCCAGGTCGCCCGCGCGCTGCCGCTGGACTGAGCCCTTCCCCGGCGACGCCCGGCGCGGTTAGCGTCGACGCGTGACCGGTCTCGTGCGTACGTCCCTCGTCCTCGCCACCGCCCTCGCGCTCGCCGCCCCGGCCGGCGCCCACGCCCCGAGCAGGACCGACGCCGTGGATGCGCCGCGCGCCGCCGCCCCGGCGTTGCAGGTGCGCACCGTCGCCCGCGGGCTCGAGCACCCGTGGGACGTCCAGCAGGGGCCCGGCGGGCGGCTGGTCGTCTCCGAGCGCGACCGCGCCCGCGTCAGCGTCGTACGCAACGGCAAGCGACGCACGCTCGCCCACCTGTCCAGGCTGGTGTGGGTGTCCGGCGAGACCGGCCTGCTGTCGCTGGCCGTCGACGCCGGGTCCCGCACGCTGTGGGCCTGCCACGGCTCCAGCGCCGGGGGCAACCACGTGCAGGTCACCACGTGGCGGGTCGACCGGACGTGGAGCCGGCTCAGCAAGCGCCGGACCCTCCTCACCGGCCTCCCGTCGACGTCGGGGCGCCACGGCGGCTGCCGGCTGCTGCTGGACCGGGACAGCGACGCTCTCCTCGTCGGCACCGGCGACGCCGCCGTCGGCACGAACCCGCGCGACCTCGACTCCCTCGGCGGCAAGGTGCTGCGGATCCACCGGAGGACGGGCGCGCCGATGCCGAACAACCCGTACGCGACGGCAGGGTCGACACGCCGGTTCGTGTGGACCTACGGCCACCGCAACGTCCAGGGCCTCGCCCAGCGCGCGGACGGGACCCTGTGGTCGGTGGAGCACGGCAGCTTCCGCGACGACGAGGTCAACCGGCTCGTGCCCGGCGGCGACTACGGCTGGAACCCGGTCCCGGGCTACAACGAGTCCGTCCCGATGACCGACCAGTCGCTTCCGGGGCTCCAGCAGGAGGCGGCGTGGTCGTCCGGCGACCCGACGATCGCGACGTCGGGCGCCACCTGGGTGCGCGGCTCGCAGTGGGGCAGCCTCGAGGGGACGCTCGCGGTGGCCGTGCTCAAGGACTCGGAGATGATCTTCCTGCGCTTCGACGACGCGGGTGCCGTGGTCTCGGTGGTCCGGCCGCGGGCCCTCGCCCGGTTCGGCCGGCTCCGCTCCGTCACGTCCGCCCGCGACGGCGACCTGCTCGTCACGACCGACAACGGCACCGGCGACCGGGTGCTGCGGGTCTCGCCGCGCTGACGGCCGCGGTCCGGTCGCGTTCCACAGGGCTGAACGCGCGGGTTTGAGCAGGGCGCGCTCGCGGAAGAAGGAAGCCATGACGCCTCCCGCGATCGAACCGGGCGCTGCCGGACCCCACGCTGACCGACCCGATGCTGCGCGTCGTGCGCGAGCGCCACCCCGAGGTCGACATCGTCGTGCTGCCGCAGCCCGTGCCGGTGCCCGAGATCCCCGAGCTCGGCCGCGCCGAGCGCGAGGCGTTCGCCGCCGACCTCGAGACGCTGCTCGACGACCTGCTCGCCAGGCTGCCCGGCGCCGGCCACGTGAAGCGCGACGGCCGGTGGCACACCGACGAGTGGGACCAGAGCTGGTACGAGTGCGTCGCCGTCGTCGGCGGACTCGCCGTGGGCGGCAACGTCGACCTCCTCCGCTCGACCGGCAACGCGCTCGTCGGCCTCGGCTGGCAGGCGCGCCCCGTGCCGGGCGACCGCCCGCGGCTCGTGGCCCGGCGCCGCGGCGGCTTCGAGGCAGCCGCCACCGTGCGGCCCACGTCCCTCGTGCTCACCCTGCGCACCGCGAAGGTCCGTTCCGCCGAGGAGGTCGCCCGATGACCCTCCAGATGTGGACGGCCACGCTCGCCACAGGCGCGCACCGCGTGGGAGGAGCAGTCCGAGGGGCTCAACGGCCCCCGCAAGAACCTCGCGCAGGCCGACCCCGCCCTCCTCGGCGACGCCGTGCAGGGCGCGGCCGACGCGTTCCTCACCACCTGGGAGCAGCGGACCCTGGTCCTGCGCGACCTGGCCTCGGGCCACGCCGACTCGCTGGCCCAGACGATGTACGACTTCCTCGTCACCGACCAGGAGTCCGTGCAGGCCACGCAGCAGCTGCTGCTCTGGGAGGACCGCGACACCGTGCCCGTCCGGGCGGTGGGCCCGTGACCACGATCGCCGTCCCGGCCTGGCTGCCGACCGAGCCCGAGCTGAAGGTCACCGAGGCGTCGGGCGCGATCCTCACCGACGTACGCGCCGCCGCGACGGCGGTGAGCGACGTCGCCGAGTGGGCCCGCGCCAACGGTGCGCCGGCCGACTTCAGCGGCGACGCCGCCGAGGCGGCCGACCATGCCGTCACGAGGTTCGCCACCGACACCGACGCGGTGGGCGCGGCGCTCGAGCGGGGCGCGCTCGCCATCGACCAGTTCCTCACCCGGATGCGCCAGCGACGCACCGAGCGCGAGGAGCTGATGGAGCGCCGACAGACGCTCAACGGCGACCGCGAGTCCCTGCTGAGCCGGATCGAGACCGCGACCGAGGACCAGGTGCCCGGCCTGCAGGCCGAGGCCGCCCAGCTGCGCTCGCGCTTCGAGGCCTACCACCGCGACCTCCAGACCTGGCGCGACCGCGTCGACGCCGACGAGCAGGCAGCCGTGCGCGCCCTCGGCGCGGTCGACCAGCTCGCGGAGGGCCTCGCGGCCGCGAAGGACTCCTCGCGCGCCGACACCGCCGCACTGGCCGCACAGCTGCGCACGCTCGGCACCGACACCGACGCGGTCAACACCTGGTGGGCCGGGCTCTCGCAGGCCGAGCGCAACGCGCTGATGATCAGCGACCCCGACCTCGTGGGCAACACCAACGGCATCCCGACCGGCGACCGCGACGAGGCCAACACCTCGTCCGTGCAGCGCGACATCGAGTACCTCCTCGGTCTCGCAGGCGTCCGGCCAGGACCTCAGCGCCTCGGAGCAGCGGTGGCTGGAGAACGCCCAGTCGATCGAGGCCGCCGTCGCCAACGCGCAGTCCACCCAGTACGCCGACCTCGGCGTCGACGCCTTCGTGATGGCCTACCAGCCGCACGCCTTCGGCGGCGACGGCATCGCTGCCGTTGCCTACGGCGACCCCGACACCGCCGACCACACCGCGGTCTACGTCCCCGGGATCATGCAGGACGGCACCCAGATCGACGAGAACGGCAACCAGGCGCTCAACCTCTACGAGGAGACGATCAACCAGATGGCCGCCGAGGACCCGCCCCGCGCGGGCTCGGTGTCGACGATCGCCTGGATCGGCTACGACTCCCCCAACTTCAACCCCGAGTCGACGATGCCGTGGGACCTCATCGACTCCGGCGGCGACGTCGGCCACACCGTCACCGAGGCCAATGCGCAGGCCGGCGGCATCGCGCTGTCGCAGTTCGTCGACGGCCTCAACAGCACCCACACCGGCGGCGACCAGCCCCACCTCACAGTGATCGGCCACAGCTACGGATCCACCACGTCGTCGTACGCCGCCGCGGGCGGGATGGACGCCGACAGCCTCGTCCTCATCGGCAGCCCCGGTGCCAGCGAGGGCGTGCACCACGCCTCCGACCTCAACATGCCGGCCGGGCAGGTCTTCGTCGGCGCGGCCGACAACGACCCGGTGTCGTGGCTGGGCGGCGAGGACGGCCTCTTCCCCGGCACGTGGGACGACAGCCTCGGGCTCGGCGCCGACCCGGCCCAGAGCGACTTCGGCGCGATCAACTTCGCCGTCGACAACGGTCAGGAGTTCCACGGCGCCGGCCTCGTCTCCACGGGCTTCATGGAGAACCACACCAGCTACTTCAACGACCCGGACCCCTCGACGGGCCACACCAACGAGGCGCTGGTCAACATGTCCAACATCGTCTCCGGCAACACCGACGCGGTCGTCGACACGGGCGGGCGCACCCAGGAGGCGCACGACTACCTCTACGACTGGGTCGGCGACGAGGTCCAGCACCACGTCGTGCAGCCGGTCGTGGACACCTACAACGACGTGCGCGACGGGGTGGTCGACACCTACGAAGGTGTGCGCGAGGGCGTCGGCGACGCCGTCGAGGGGGCCAAGGACGCGTGGGACGACGTGTGGCCGGACCGGTGGCCGTGAGGACTTCGGCACGGGGATCGTGCGTACTGTGCTCGCCATGCGCACCACGCTCACGATCCTCTGGCTGGCCGCGCTCCTGGTCGGCGCCTCGGCATGCAGCACGGGTTCCGACGAGGTGTCTGCCCAGGACCGCGAGAAGCAGGTCGTCGACGCGGTCACCGAAGCCGTCCCGCTCGTCGAGCACGCGCTCGACGCGAAGCCGGCCACGATCGGCGGGGGCTGGTCCTCGTGCCCGGGCGGCGTGGGGCACGTCTACTCCGGCGGTGGCACGATCTCCGCGGCCGCGGGCGATCGCGACGCCCAGCTCGACGCCGTACGCGCGGCCCTGACCGAGGCAGGCTTCGAGGAGGGGACCCACGTGGAGGGCCACGTGAGCGTGAGCCGCGACGAGGTCGGGCTCGACTTCGCGCCGTCGGCGGCGCGCGGCCCCGGTGCCTGGTCGGTCAGCTTCAAGGGACCGTGCAAGCGCTACGGCGGCGACGAGGAGCAGTACGTCAAGGACCAGAACCTCGAGGGCGAGCGCCAGCTGCTCCCCTGACCCGTGTGACCGCCGCCACAGGGTCGTACCGACGGGTTCGGGTCTAGCCTCGGGGCATGGCTGAAGAGACTGCCCCCTACGGCTCGGGTCCTTCCACGTCCGCCGCGCCGGTGAAGCGCGTGCGCACCCACCACCTGCGCGAGATGAAGGAGCGCGGCGAGAAGATCACCATGCTGACGGCGTACGACATGTACACCGCGGCGACCTTCGACGAGGCCGGCATCGACCTGCTGCTCGTCGGTGACTCCGCGTCCAACAACGTCTACGGCAACGAGACCTCGCTCCCCGTGACGGTCGACGAGCTGCTCCCCCTCACCCGCGCCGTCTCGCGCTCGGTGCAGCGCGCGATGGTCGTCGGCGACCTGCCGTTCGGCAGCTACCAGGCCTCGCCCGAGCAGGGCTACCTCACCGCCGTCCGCTTCATGAAGGAGGCCGGCGCCCACTGCGTGAAGCTCGAGGGCGGCGCCGAGATGGCCCCCGTCATCGAGAAGTGCACCCGCGGCGGCATCCCCGTGATGGCGCACATCGGCTTCACCCCCCAGTCCGAGCACACGCTCGGCGGCTACCGCGTCCAGGGTCGTGGCGACGCGAGCGACCGCGTGATCGCCGACGCGCGCGCCGTCCAGGAGGCGGGCGCGTTCGCCGTCGTCATGGAGATGGTGCCGGGCGACGTGGCGGAGCGGATCAGCAAGGAGCTGACCATCCCGACCATCGGCATCGGCGCCGGCAGCGGCTGCGACGGGCAGGTGCTGGTGTGGCAGGACGCCTTCGGCCTGCGCACGGGCAAGATGGCGCGCTTCGTCAAGCAGTACGCCGACGTGCACGGGGTGCTGCTCGAGGCGGCCAGGGCGTACGCCGACGACGTGCGCGGCGGGACCTTCCCCGGGCCCGACCACACGTTCTGACGCTCAGCTCCAGCCGAGGTACCTCGCACCGCCGACGACGGTCGCGAACCACACCAGCATGACCACGACCGGGATGACGACGACGGTCCTGCGGCCGGCTGGTGAACCAGCCGATGGCGAGCAGCAGGGCGGCGACCCACAGGAGCACCAGCAGTGCGACGGCCCACCACGGCGCCGGGACCACCAGCGGGGTCGCGCCGATCACGAACGCCACGCAGGCGAGCCCGATCATCCCGGCGAAGGGCCAGGGCGACAGCGGCTCGCGGACCGGCGGTGTGGGCACGGCGACACGCTAGCCGGTGACAACGGCGCCGCAGCAGGGGACGATCAGGGTCCGACGACGCGAGGAGCCACCGTGAGCGAGACCCCGGCCAAGAAGACGACGCCAGCGAAGAAGACGACCGCCAGGAAGACGACGGCGAAGAAGACGACGGCCAAGAAGACGCCGGCGAAGAAGGCCGCTCCCGCCAAGAAGACCGCGGCGAAGAAGTCAGCTCCCGCCAAGAAGACGGCAGCGAAGAAGGCACCGGCCAGGAAGGCGACCGCCAAGCGGACGACTCCCACCCGGACCGCTCCCCCGGCTCCGAAGCCCGTGGCGACGGCGGCCCGGAAGTCACCCGCAGATCGGGTGGTCGACGCCGGCGCCCAGGCGGTCGGCACCGCTGCGCTCATCCAGAAGGTCGCGCAGGAGACGGCGGAGCGGGTGGCCGCCGAGACGGCCGCGCGCGTCAGCAAGCAGTACGAGTCGGCGATCGCCGAGCTCACGAAGACCCTGGACAAGAACACCAAGCGGGCGCTGAAGAGCGTGCGCGCGGCCGCCGACCTCGCCCAGGCCGCCTCGCCGGTCAAGGGCAGGAAGAAGAAGTGATCAGCTGTCGGGCGTGCCGTCGGTGAGGCCGTCGCCCGAGCCCTTGCCCTCGTCGTTCCAGGCGGGGTCGTTGTCCCACTCCTCGTTGCGCTCCTGCACCTTCTCGAGCGCGCGCGAGGCCTCCTCCGAGGTGGCGTAGGGCCCGAGCCGGTCGGCGCTCTTGCAGCCGTCGCGACCCTCGACCGTGTGGTGCTTCAGGCAGAACCAGTATTCGTTCTCGCTCATGTGTCGAAACTACACTCGCGCCGTGCCAGTCGTATCCCCCGCAGAGGTGTCAGCCCGTCGTCCCGTGCCCGCGCACATCGCCCGCCCCGAGTACGTCGACCGCCCGTCGCCGGAGCGGTTCACCGGCGAGGAGGTCAAGGACGCCGACACGATCGCCCGGATGCGGGTGGCCGGCCGGCTGGCCGCGCAGGCCCGCGAGCTCGTCGGCTCGCACGTCGTGCCCGGTGTCACCACCGACGAGCTCGACCGGATCGGCCACGAGTTCCTCTGCGACCACGGCGCCTACCCCTCGACCCTCGGCTACCGCGGCTTCCCGAAGTCCCTGTGCTCGAGCGTCAACGAGGTCATCTGCCACGGCATCCCCGACTCGCGCGTCGTCGAGGACGGCGACATCGTCAACATCGACATCACGGCGTTCATCGACGGCGTCCACGGCGACACCAACGCCACCTTCCTCGCCGGTGACGTCGACGAGGAGACCCGCCTGCTCGTCGAGCGCACGCGGGAGTCGCTCGACCGGGCGATCAAGGCCGTGAAGCCGGGCCGGAGGGTCAACATCATCGGCCGGGTGATCGAGGCGTACGCCGCCCGCTTCGGCTACGGCGTCGTCCGCGACTTCACCGGCCACGGCATCGGCACCGCGTTCCACTCCGGGCTGATCATCCCCCACTACGACGACCCGCGCTTCGACGACGAGATCCGCGTCGGGATGACCTTCACCATCGAGCCGATGCTCAACCTCGGCACCCCCGACTACGACATGTGGGACGACGGCTGGACCGTCGTGACCAAGGACCGCCGCCGCTCCGCGCAGTTCGAGCACACCCTGCTCGTCACCGCGGATGGCGCCGAGGTGCTCACCCAGCCCTAGACTTCGGCACGAGTGGGTCGGCCGGGCGGCCGCGGTCCGTCACCTCCGGGTGGTGGGTCGAGGAAGGTCCGGGCTCCACAGGGCAGGGTGGTGGCCAACAGCCACCCGGGGAAACCCGCGGGACAGTGCCACAGAGAACAGACCGCCACCCGGCTTGCCGGGCGGTAAGGGTGAAACGGTGGTGCAAGAGACCACCAGTGCGCCGGGCGACCGGCGCAGCTAGGCAAACCCCACCCGGAGCAAGATCAGACAGGATGCGTTCGAGGGCGGCCCGCCCGAGCATCCGGGTAGATCGCACCAGGCGGCCGGCAACGGTCGTCGCAGATGGATGGTCGCCCCTGCGCAAGCAGGACAGAACCCGGCCTACAGGCCGACCCACTCCCACCCCTGGACCCGCGTCGGCCCCGCCGAGCGGCGGGCTCGACGGGGCCTCGACCGAAAGTGCCCCCACGCCCTCGGCCGTGACCAGTAGGTGTGGGCTCGCCGCTCGCTGATACATGCGTCTCACCCCTGGGGCGGGACGGGCCGCCTCCGTTGCCGTGCTTCAGCCGGGGCCGGACGATGCGCTGCTGCTGGCCGACGCCGTCGGGCTCGCCGTCTCGGTGGGCGACGGGCTGACGGTCTCCGAGGGTGACGGCGACTCGGTCGGTGTCGGGGTCGGGGTCGAAGTCGGCGTCGGGGTCGAAGTCGGCGTCGGGGTCGGCGTCGGGTCGGGGTCGAAGTCGGCGTCGGGTCGGCGTCGGCGTCGGCGTCGGCGTGGTGGTCGTCGACTCGGTGGGCGACTCGGGGACCGGCGTCGGCGTGGTGCTCTCCGACGGCGACTCCGACTCGGTGGGCGTCGGCGACGACTCGTCCGTCGGAACGGGGGGTTCGGTCTCGGTGAGCGGGCCCAGGTCGGTCTCGATGATGTCGAGCACCTGCTGCTCGTACGCCGTGAGCTGCGCCTGGATCTCGTCGAGGGGAACCTGCGCGATGTTCGCCCCGTACGTGGCGATCTGCTGCCACAGCTCATCGAGGGAGGCGACGGCGTCGTCGCTGAGGGTGCCGGGCAGCGTGATGAACAGCTGGACCGCGAGGGCGTACGTCAGGCAGCTGGTGCACTCGTAGTTGGCCGCGACGGCGAGGTTCTGCGGCACGGCCACGTCGACGTCGCCGACCACGAGGACGATCTGGAACGCGACGGCGATGGCCGCACAGTTCGTGCAGCTGGCCGCGGCGAACGCCTCGTTGGTGTTCTCGGCCGGCTCGCTGCCGTCGGCCCACACCAGGGCGAAGGCCACCGAGTACGACGCCGTGTCGTCGGTGGTGTTCACCGCGACGGCTTGGTTGTCACCCTCCTCGGGCGCCAGCGGCTCGTCGAAGGGGAAGATCCACGTGTCGTCGTTCGGCGCTGTCTCGTCGTCGTTGCCCGACGTCCCGGACGCGGGGTCGGTCTCGGACAGTCCGTCCTCGGGAGCGGGGCCGTCGGTCTCCTCCACCGGGTCCTGCGGACCGTCCGTCTGGTCCGACTGGGCTGCCAGGTCGGTGTCGTCGGTCGGCGCCGTCCCTGTCCCGTCCGGTCGGGACGAGGACGGTGGCCAGCTGCGGCTCGCCGCGGGTCGGCAGCGCTGTGTCGTCCGGCCACATGACGGTGCCGGCACCCTCGTCGCCGACCGCCAGGGCGGCACGGGACGCGGAGGCGGGCAGGACGCTTCCGAGGGTGCCGCGCTCGTACGCCTGGATCGGGCGGTAGCGCTGCTCCGACGGCCACCAGGCGAGCACGAGTCCGGCGATGAGGGCCAGGGTCGTGAGGGCGGCCAGGCCGCGCTGCAGGGGCTTCCCGGCCGTACGTCGCAGGACGGCGCCGCCGACCTGCCGGACCAGGCGGACCAGCACGTACGCGAAGGCGGCGATGGGCAGCACCACGATGACCATGGCGAGCGCACGGGCGGCGACGCTGATGAGGTTGCCGTCTCCCCACGCTGCGACCATCTGGTCCTGCTGCGCGCCGGCCGCGGCCCACGCCGTGCCGACGATCCGCGGCAGCGTCATGACCATGAGGACGGTGACGCCCAGCAGCACCGGCACCACAGTGAGGACCCACGCCGTGACCACGACGCGCGCCCACGGCTTGAGGGCCTGTGGCATCCGGGTGCGCAGGCCGACCGGGCACCAGGCTGCGCAGGACGGGGCCGATGCGCGCGAAGAGGTCGGGCACGCCGGTGAGGTCGGCCAGCACGTGGTAGCCGTCGAACCGGACGAACGGCAGCAGCTGGCGCAGCATCTGGAGGATCTGCGTCGCCACCAGCAGCAGGATCGCGTCGTAGCGCGTCACCCACCAGACGCCGACGGTCACGCACGGCGACGATCGCGTTGAAGTACAGGCCACCGAGGTCGGTGCGCAGGCGGCCGACCCTGCCGAGCCGGTAGGAGTCGGTGACGTCGGTGTAGAACGCCGGCCACACGAGGTAGAGCCCCGCCCCCATGACGCCGGGCGTCGCACCGCCACGGCGGGCTGCCGCGGCATGGCCGAACTCGTGGAAACCAGCCGAGAGGACGGTGACGGCGAGGACCGCGAGCAGCAGCCCGGGTCGCGCGAACGCCTCGTGCGTCGCCGACGCCAGCCCCTTGTCGAAGAGCACCCACCAGGTGATCCAGGCGAAGGCGAGCAGCAGGGGCAGGGCCACGACGGGGTGGAACAGGGCCGCGAACGGCGCGGTGAGCCGTCGCGTCTTCTCCTCGTCGGTGACCGCGACCTTGAAGCGGAGGCCGAGCAGCGGGTTGCTGCGCGGCAGGTCAGGCTCCGACCCGTCCTCCCTCGCCAGGAGTCCCGTCGGCCGCAGCTTCTCCACCAGCTCGCGCGCGTTGTCCGCCGAGACCGGCTTCCCCGTCGCGTGCGCCACCGCGGCGGCGATCTCGTCGTACGTGCGGTGACCGTCGAGCGCCGACAGCGTGGCGTAGAGGAGCGGCGTCAGCTGCACCGTCTGCCCGTCGGCCCGGCGGGCGAGCGCGGGGGGCGTGCGATAGCCGGATCCCTGCATCTCGCCGATGAGCACCGCGCCGTCGGCGCGCGCGGGAGCGGCGGAGCCCCCGGGGCCGGGTGTCGTGGCGACCGGGGGCGGGGCCGCGTCGGTCACGGCTGGGGCTGGTCGGGCTGCGAGATGTCGGACGTCTGGTCGGCGGTCGCCGCGGCCTCGCCCGTGATGTTCTGGTTGATGATCGCGTCCTGCTGGGCGACGGCGACCGCGTCGCTGTCGATCGACCCGATGTTCGCGGCAACGGCGGCGTCGATCGGGGCGGCGACGTTGGCGTTGGCGGCCACGGCGCCGTTGATCGGTGCCGCGATGTCGGCGTCGGCCGCGAGGTCGACGTTGACGTTGAGCAGGTTGCCGTCGGTGAAGCCGCCGAGGTCCTCGGTGACGCCGTCGACCTGTCGGTCACGCCGTCCGTCGACGTCCGCCCGGTCACGCCGTCGACCGTGTCGGTGACACCGTCCGTCGCGCCCGCCCGTCACGCCGTCCGACGCGTCGTCGGTGACGCCGTCGACCGCACCGGTCGCGCCGTCGAGCGAGGTGGCACCCGCACCCGTTCCGCCCACAGCTCCCTCGACACCCGTGGTCGTGGCGTCCGCGGCGGTGGGGGCCGTGGCAGCGTCGCCCTGCTCGATGGTGCTGTCCTGGGTGGACTCGGCGGTCGCGTCGGCGGTGATGTCCTGGTTGATCATGACGCCCTGGTCGGCGAGCGCCTGCGCGCTCGAGCCCTCGGAGAGGATGTTGGCACCGACTGCCGCGTCGATGGGGGCAGCCACGTTGGCGTTGGCGGCGACCGCGAGGTCGATGGGCGCGGCGGCGTCGATGGCGATGTCGAGGTCGGCGTTGAGGTCGAGGATGGACACGACCTCCTTGTCCGGAAGGGCGGTGGCGCTCTCGGCGGCCATGTCCTCAGCAGAGAGACCTTCGGCGTTGCTCATGGTGGTGACCCCTTGGATGACGAGAGTGGTGGAGACGACAGGTGTTCACCCAACGCGGTCCCTCCGCCGTCCTCAACACCCGTAGGGCTGGACTGCACGAGACGAAGCACACCGACCGCCCGGCGCGTCGGACGACCACAACTGCCGTCGTACGTCCTCCGCGAGCGTCGCCACGAGCAGGGCAAGGGACTTCTGGTCGTCCGACGCGCCTGTGGATGACCGCAGCGCCGACAGCACGGCACGCGGCAGTGTGGAGGCATGGACGCGACCCGAGCCCTCGAGCGGCTCGGTGGGACCGCGTCCACGAAACAGCTGCTCCGCCTCACCACCCGACGCCGGCTCCGCAGCGCCGTCCGGCGGGGCCGGATCGAGCAGCGCACGCGCGGGACGTACGCCCTCCCGACGGCGACCGACGCCCGGAAGGCCGCGGCCGGGCTCACGGCGGTGGTGTGCCTCCGGAGCGCGGCGGCGCACCACGGGTGGGAGCTCAAGACGCAGCCGACGGAGCCCGAGGTGATGGTCCGCCGGGGCCGTAAGCTCTCGCCCGGGCGACGGGCGGGCGTCGCGGTCCACTGGGCCAACCTGGCGCCCGACCAGGTCGAGCACGGGGTCACCACTCCCCTGCGCACGATCGTCGACTGCGCGCGGATCCTGCCCTTCGACGAAGCACTCGCCATCGCCGACTCGGCGCTGCGGTCCGGCGCGGTGACACGGGCAGACCTCGACGCCATCGACGTCCGCGGTGCCGGCGCCGACGCCGTACGCCGGGTGCTCGCGCATGCGGACAAGCGCGCGGCCAACCCGTTCGAGTCCGTGCTCCGCGCGCTGTGCATCGAGGCCGGGCTCGCCGTCGAGCCTCAGGCCACCCTCCACCTGGGGACGGGCGACGTGCGGCCCGACCTCGTGTGCCACGTCCTCCGGCTGGTGCTCGAGGCCGACTCATGGACCTTCCACGCGACGCGCAAGGCCCACCGTCGCGACTGTGCCCGCTACAACCTGCTCGTCGTCCGCGGCTGGCGGGTGCTGCGGTTCACCTGGGAGCAGGTGATGCACGACCAGGCCTACGTGCGCTGGGTGCTGGCCGAGCTGTCCCGGAGCGTCGGACGACCAGAAGTCGCCCAGCCGGCGGCCGTCCCCGCCTGAAGCCCTCGCCGACCCGGAGTTGTGGTCGTCCGACGCGCCGGGGGCCGTACGCCGACTACGCCAGCTCGAACGCCACCTTGCGCGTCGTCGGGGTCGGCCTCCACCAGCACCACCGACACCTCGTCGCCGAGCGGGAGGTCGGCGGAGCCGGTGACCCGCGCCTCGATGGCGGGGTCCTGGATGGTGACGTCGCCCTTCGCGGCGTCCTTCTCGTCGACCTCGACGACGACGGCGGCGAACGTCTCCCCCACCCGGCCCTGGAGCAGCTCGGCCTCGCAGAGGTCGACCACGGCGTTCTCGTACTGGTTGGCACGGCGGCCGGACTCGATCATCGTGTCGGGGAGCTCGGCCATCGCGGAGACGACCCAGGCGGGCACGTCGGTGCCCGCGCACAGCGCCACGCAGATCTCGCCGGCGTAGCGGTCGGCCAGGCGGCGGAGGGGCGCGGTGACGTGGGCGTACTCCGACGCGAGTGCCGAGTGCTGCGCCTGCTCGGGCAGCTCGCCGTTGAACGTCGACGTAGCCGGCGCCGCGGAGCAGCCGGGTGCAGGCCACGACCATCGCGGCGTGGGTCGGCCTCGACGGGTCGAGCGTGCGGATGAAGTCGGGGTAGAGCTGCTCGGCCGGCCAGTCGATCCCGAGCGCCCGCGCCGTACGGTGCAGCCGCTGGACGTCGCGCGGGTCGGCCGGCGGCAGCGTACGGAGGATCCCGACGCGCGCGTAGACCATGAGCGAGGCCGCGGCCATGCCGGTGAGCAGCGAGATCTGCGCGTTCCAGTTCTCCACCGGCGTCAGTCGCCGGAACTCCAGCTCCCAGTGGCCGTCCGCCTCCACGAGCTCCTGCTCGGGCAGCGGCAGCGACACCCCGCCGCGGGCGGCCTCGCGCGCCAGGCGCAGCTCGCCGACCTCCTGCAGCAGCTCGATCAGCTCGCCGGCCCGGCCCGCGTCGAGGTCCGCCTGCACACCCTCGTACGTCAGCTGCGCGCGCGAGCGCACCAGCGCGCGCTCCAGGTCGACGTCGGTGCCCTCGCCGGTCTCGTCGACCTTGATGGTCCACAGCAGGGCCGGACGCACCTCGTCGGGAAGCAGGGAGGCCGCGCCCTCGCTCAGCACCGGCGGGTGCAGCGGGATCTTGGAGTTGGCGCCGTAGAGCGTCTCGCCGCGACGGTTGGCCTCGACGTCGACGGGGTCACCGGCCGTCACGAAGGCCGCCACGTCGGCGATGGCGTAGTGCACGACGAAGCCGTCGCCGTCTCGTGCGATGTGCATCGCCTGGTCGAGGTCCTGGGCACCCTCGGGGTCGATCGTGACGAGCTCGATGTCGGTGCGGTCGAGCTCCGGCAGTCGCGGGTGGGCGGCCGCGTCGGCGGCGGCCGCCTCCACCTCGTCGGGGAAACCGGGCGACAGCTCGAGCTCCGCCTGGATCGCGGCGATGCCGTCACGCATCTCCTGCGCCGTCACGCTGTCCCCGGTCGAAAGGACCTTCACCACACGGTTGCTGGGCATGCGACGACCCTAACCACACCGGTCGTACGTCCGCTGCCTACGCTTGCGCGCGTGCTGATCCTGTTGCCGCCCAGCGAGGGCAAGACCGCTCCGCGCCGCGGCAAGACGCTCGACCTCGCTGCCCTCTCGTCGCCCACCCTCACCGCGACGCGTACGACGCTGCTGCACGCCCTCACCACCCTGTGCCGCGACGACCCCGAGCAGGCCGCGACGGTGCTCGGCCTCGCCGCCGGTCAGCGCGACCTCGTCGGGCGCAACGCCGGGCTCGGTGCGGCGCCCACTGCCCGCGCGGACGCGATCTACACCGGCGTCCTCTACGACGCCCTCGGCCTCGCCACCCTCTCGTCCGCGGCCCGGCGCCGCGCGACGGCCCGGGTGGCCGTCACCAGCTCGCTCTTCGGCCTCGTGCGACCCGGCGACCGGATCCCGGCCTACCGCCTCTCCGGCGACGCGAGCCTCCCCGGCACCGGTTCGGTCGCCGGCGCCTGGCGCGAGGTCCTCGGCGAGGCGGTCCGCGACGCCGTCGGCACCGGGCTGCTCGTCGACCTCCGGTCGGGGACGTACGCCGCGTTCTGGCGGCCCGAGCCCGACCTGGCCCGCCGCGTGGCGACCGTCCGCGTCCTCCACGAGTCCGGCGGCCGGCGCACCGTGGTGAGCCACTTCAACAAGGCGACCAAGGGCCGGATCGTCCGCGCGCTGCTCGAGGACGGCGCCAACCCCGGCACCCCGAAGGCGCTCGCGGCGGCGCTGGCTCGCCTCGGCTGGACCGTCGAGGTCGGCGAGCCGACGGCGAAGGGCACCCAGCTCGACGTGGTCGTCACGGACGTCTAACGCAGCGGGATCATGTCCGTCGCCTCGAGCGGGTCCATCCCGCACAGCGCGAGGAGGTCGGCGATGATCGAGCGCACCTGGGCCAGGATCACCTCCGCCGACAGGTCGGCGCTGTGCTCGACGTCGGCAGTGGCGCGCCCGAGCGCGATCAGGTCGTCGATCACAGCCGTGGCCATCCGGTCCGCGACGAGCTCGTCGGCCACCCGCTCGGCGAGGACCGCCAGGTCCCGCATGAGCGCGGCGTACGACGGCGGCACGGGCTCGCGGCGGTAGTTGGCCACGGCGACGCGGCGGACGACGACGCGGGTGTTGCGCAGCGCCACGTCGAGCGGCTCGACGAGCTCGGCCAGCTGTCGCTGGTGCTCGCCGTGGCGCCGCCGGAAGGGCGAGGAGCTGACGACCGAGAGCCCCTCCTCCGAGGCCGCCCGCAGCTCGGCGATGAGCACGTCGGTGGACCGGGCGTCGCGGAGCATCGCCAGGGCCCGGTCGACGTCGCCGTCGCCCAGCCGGTCGGCCGCGCACCGCAGCAGCTCGGCGATCTTGCGCACCACCACGGCCGCCTGGTCGCGCGGCTTGCGCAGCGGCGCGCGGGGCACGACGGTCGCCGCCACGAGGGCGACGCCACCGCCGATGAGGGCGTCGGTCCACCGCAGGAACGCATCGCCCGGGGCGGGTGCGAGTGCCGCGACGACGATCCCCTGCACGGCCGCCTGGATGATCAGCAGCTGGCCGGCGTCGAGCAGCAGGGCGATCGACATGCCGGCCGCGACGATCAGCGCGATCTGGAGACCGCCCGACCCGATGAGGTGGGTCGTGACGTCGCCGAGCAGGACGCCGAGGGCGACCCCGACGGTGACCTCGGCGACGCGTCGCTGCCGCTGTCCGTAGGACATGCCGAGCGAGACCACGGCCGCGATCGGCGCGAAGAACGGCAGCGTGTGGCCGAAGACGTCGGCCGCCAGCCACCACGCCACACCGGCCGCGATCGCGCACTGGCCGATCACCCACCCCTTGGCCCGCAGCCGGGCGACGCGGGCGCGCAGCGACGTACGGCTGCGCTCCGCCATCAGGTCGGCGTCGAGGCGCACCGGGCTGTACCTGTTCTCCGGGGCGCTCTCAGAGTCCCGACTCGTCCGTGCGCACCAGGATGCGCTGGCACTCCTCGCACCGGATCACCTCGTCGGCGGGGGCGGAGCGGATGCGGGAGAGCTCGGAGGCGTCGAGGCTCATGTTGCAGCCGCCGCACTGGCGGGCCCGCAGCAGCGCGGCGCCGACGCCCTTCTGCTCGCGGAGCCGCTCGTAGAGGGCCATCAGGTCGTCGGGCATGCCGTCGGTCGCCGGCCCCCTGGCGGCTGAGACCTCGGCCAGCGAGGCGTCGATGGCGGCCTGCTTCTCGTCGCGCAGCGTGACCAGCTCGGCCAGCCGGGCGTCGATGTCCTCGGCGCGGATGCCGAGGCCGTCGAGCACCTGCTGCGCCTCCTCCAGCGCCTCCATCACCTCCAGCTCGGCGTCCTCGAGCGTCGTGATCCGGCGCTCCAGCGAGACCAGCTCGTGCTGCATCCGCTCGAGGTCCTTCGGGTGGGTGATCTGCCCGGTGTCCATCCGGTTGCGGTCGCGCTCGCGCCGGGTCTTGACCTGCTCGACCTCCCGGTCGGCCTTCGTCTGCTCGACGGTCAGGTCGTCGACGACGATGCGCGCATCGCGCACCTGGTCGGTCAGCGCGGTGCGCTCGGCCGTCAGCGCGGCGATCTCGCCGAGCTCGGGCAGGTGGGCCCGCTGGTGGCGCAGCTGCAGGGCGCGCGAGTCGAGCTCGGCGACCTCGAGGAGCGTGACCTGGTGGGTGGGATCGGCCTTCAACGGCTCTCCTGTAACAACATCAGTGGCGGAACGTCCACGGGTCGGTGCACACCGTGCTGACCCGGGTCTCGACCCTATCGCCCAGGGCGCCGACCAGCCGACCCTCCACCACCGGGAGCCAGGTCCACTCCGCCGCCCAGTGCGCCACGTCGACGAGCGCAGTGCCGCCGTGCTCGAGGAACTCCCCTGCCCGGTGGTGCCGCAGGTCGCTCGTGACGAAGACGTCGACGTCCGCGCCGACGAGCCCGTCGAGCAGGAAGTCCCCGGCTCCACCGCAGACCGCGACCCTCCGCACCGGGCGGTCCGACTCCCCCGCGACGCGTACGCCGTGCGCCGTGGCGGGCAGCGCGTCCGCGACGCGTGCCGCGAAGGCACCCAGCGTGACCTCGTCGACCGTGCCGAGGCGTCCCGTCCCGACCGCCGACCCCGGTGCCGACGGAAGGATCGGGGCGAGGTCGCGCAGCCCGAGGGCGAGCGCCAGCGACTCCGAGACGCCCGTCGCGGCCTGGTCGGCGTTGGTGTGCGCGGTCAGCAGCGCGCAGCCCGCGGAGGACAGGGTCGCCAGCGTGCGCCCCTTCGGCGTCGTCGCGGCGACCGAGCTGACCGGCGTGAGGAAGAGCGGGTGGTGCACGACCAGCAGGTCGGCGCCCCACTCGGCCGCCTCGCGCGCCACCTCGATCGTCGGGTCGACCGCGAACATCACCCGGGCCACGTCGGCCTCCGGGTCCCCGGCCACCAGCCCGACGGCATCGAAGTCCATCGCCGTGTCGGGTGGGTACCACTCGTGCAGGAGGTCGACGACGTCGGCGAGCGTGGGCATGGTGCGATTATCCGGGTGGGCCTAGTTGACCTGGCGGTCCTGCCCCTCCCAGTAGGGCTGGCGCAGCTTGAACTTCTGCAGCTTGCCGGTCGCCGTACGTGCCAGCTCGTCGCGGAACTCGATGGAGGTCGGCGCCTTGTAGCCGGCGGCCTTGTCCTTGCACCACGCGATCAGCTCGGCCTCGTCGGCCTGCTGGCCCTCGGCCAGCACGACGAGCGCCTTGATGGTCTCGCCCCACCTCTCGCTCGGCACACCGATGACTGCGACCTCGGACACCGCCGGGTGCGAGAAGAGCACGTCCTCGACCTCGATGGACGAGACGTTCTCGCCGCCGGTGATGATCACGTCCTTCTTGCGGTCGCTGATCGTGAGGTAGCCGTCGTCGCCGACCACGCCGCCGTCGCCGGTGTGGAACCACCCGTCGACGAGCGCCTTGCCGGTCTCGTCGGGTCGCTCCCAGTAGCCCTCGAGGATGACGTTGGAGCGCGCCAGCACCTCCCCGTGCTCGTCCGTGCGCAGGCGTACGCCGACCGCGGGCGCGCCGGCGCGTACGAGCTTCGCGGCCAGCTCCTCCGGCGGCAGGTCGTCCCACTCGGCACGGGCGCGGTTGACGGTGAGGAGCGGCGAGGTCTCGGTGAGGCCGTAGATCTGCATGAACTCCCAGCCCAGCTCCTCCTGCACGCGGACGACGGTCTTCGTCGGCGGCGGGGCCCCGGCCATGATGATCCGCACCCGGTCGCGGCCGGGGATCTCGCCCTCCCAGCTCTGGGCCGCCTCGAGCACCGCCGCGGCGACGGCGGGGGCGGCGCACATCACGGTGACGCCGTGCTGCTCGACGCGGCGCAGGATCTCGGCCCCGTCGACCTTGCGCAGCACCACGTGCGGCACGCCCAGGCCGGTCATCGCGAACGGCATGCCCCAGCCGTTGGCGTGGAACATCGGCAGCGTGTGGAGGTAGACGTCGCGGTCGCTCACCCCGGCGTGGAGGGCGAAGGTCAGCGCGTTGGTCCAGAGGTTGCGGTGCGTCAGCTGCACGCCCTTGGGCCGCGCCGTCGTGCCGGAGGTGTAGTTGATGGTCGCCGTGGCGTTCTCGTCG
This sequence comes from uncultured Actinomycetota bacterium, assembly GCA_963790155.1. GTDB lineage: Bacteria > Actinomycetota > Actinomycetes > Propionibacteriales > Nocardioidaceae > Nocardioides. The sequence continues at coordinate 100,330 of CAWBNL010000001.1, forward strand.
GGCTCCCAGGCCCGCGGCTCGACGCCCTCCGGCGCGAACATCGACTCGTCCTCCCCGAGGACGAAGGTGTGCTCGACGTCGATGCCCCTGACCGAGTCGACCAGCTCGGGGTCGACGTAGAGCACGCGCGCACCGCAGTGGGCCACGATGTAGGAGATCTCGTCGGGACGCAGCCGGAAGTTGATCGGCACCAGCACCCGACCCGAGCCGCAGACGCCGAAGAACGAGGTCAGCAGGCGGGCGGAGTTGTGGCTCAGGACGGCGACCCGGTCGCCCACCTCGATGCCCATCTCGTCGAGCCGTGCCGCCTGCCTCTGCGCGAGGGCGTACAGCTCGGCGTAGGTCAGCCGGCCGAGCGAGGCCGCGGGCTGGTCGGGCTCGTCGAGGACGCCGGTGCGATCTCCGTAGACCGTGGCGGCGCGCTCGATGAAGTCGGAGACGCTGAAGGGGACGATCATGCGATCCACTCTGGCACGCGAGGGTTGGTGGAACGATGGTGCGAGCGGACTTTGTCGAGCCCGGATGAGAGAGCTCTCATCTTCCTCTCACGCCTGCTCCACGTACGCGGTGCACCGTGGCGACGTGAATCCGCTCGCGAAGGCACTGATCGCCCTGGCGCTCGTCGTCCCGCTCGTGACGTACGTCGCGGGCACGCTCGCCAGCACGGGCAGCAGTGTCCCTGAGCAGCAGGGCACGGTCTACGTCAACGACCTCGAGCCGTCCCCCGCGACCACGCCGAAGCCCTCACCGTCGCGCCCTTCCCCCACGAGGGACAATCAGCCCACACCGTCGCCGGACGACGACGCGGACGACAACGAGGCCAGGGTCGTCACTCCCGCGCCCGTGCAGGACGACGACGAGAGGGACGACGATGACGACGGGGACGACACCGACCACGGTGACGACACCGACGACTGAGCGCCCGCACCGTGTCCGCTTCAGGGGCCGTCTCGCCCGCGTGTCCGTCCGGACCCGGATCGCCGTCGTCATCGCCCTCCTCACGGCCGTGGCGATGGCCGGCGCCGGCCTGCTGGTCCACACGCTCGAGTCGTCACGGATCGAGCGGCTCGTGACCAGCCAGATCACCCAGGAGATCGCGGAGTTCCGCGAGCTGCGGCGCGACCCCAACACGGGTGAGCCCTTCGACGACGTCGGCAGGCTGCTCGACGTGTTCCTCACCCGCAACGTGCCCGACGACGACGAGATGCTCGTCGGCTACGTCGAGGGGGCCCGCACCATCCGCACCCTCAACCGCTACGGCCAGGCGTTCCTCGACGAGCCGGCCTACCTCCGCGTCCTCGACGAGCGCGCCGACGCCGGCGGGACGAGCATCCTCGACTCCGCGACGTTCGGCGAGGTCTGGGTGACCCTGGTGCCGGTGCGCAACGCCCAGGGCGAGGGCTCGCTGGTGATCGTCAACTTCCTCGCCGACGAGCACGAGGAGCTCGAGAGCACCCTGCGCACCTACAGCGTCGTCGCCTTCCTCTCGCTGCTGCTCATCACCGGCCTCGGCGCCCTCCAGTCCGGCCGCCTGCTCGCGCCGCTGCGCACCCTCGAGGAGACGGCGCGCGACATCTCGACGACCGACCTGTCGCGCCGCATCCCCGAGCGCGGCAACGACGACATCACCTCGCTCACCCGCACCATCAACTCGATGTTCGCGCGCCTCGACGAGGGCTTCCGCGACCAGCGCCAGTTCCTCGACGACGCCGGCCACGAGCTGCGTACGCCGCTCACGGTGCTGCGGGGCCACCTCGAGCTCCTCGACGCCGACGACCCCGCCGAGCGCGCGGAGACCCAGGAGCTGCTGCTCGACGAGGTCGACCGGATGTCGCGGCTCGTCGGCGACCTCATCCTGCTCGCCAAGAGCCGGCGCCCGGACTTCCTCGTCCCCGCCGAGGTCGACCTCGAGACGCTGACGCAGTCCGTGCTCGCGAAGGCGCGCGGACTGGGTGACCGGGCGTGGACCCTCGACGAGGTCGCCACCGGCACGGCCGTGCTCGACGAGCAACGCATCACGCAGGCGCTGCTCCAGCTCGCCGACAACGCCGTGAAGCACACCGATCCCGGCGCCGAGATCGCCGTCGGGTCCGCCCGCACCGACCACGACGTACGTCCTCTGGGTCCGCGACACCGGCGACGGCATCGACCCCGCCGACCGCGAGACGGTGCTGCAGCGCTTCGGCCGCAGCCGGGTACGCCCCGGCGACGAGGGCTTCGGCCTCGGCCTCTCGATCGTCCACGCCATCCTCGACGCGCACGCCGGCACCGTGGAGATCCACGACGCCCGGCCGCGCGGCGCCCGCGTCGAGCTCACCGTCCCCACCGACCCCTCCCAGGAGACCTCGTGGCCCAGATCCTGATCGTCGAGGACGAGCAGCGCATCGCTGCCTTCATCGCCAAGGGCCTGCGGGCCGAGGGCCACCAGCCGACGACGGCGCACGACGGGCCGGGCGGCCTGGACGAGGCCCTCAGCGGACGCTTCGACCTGATGGTGCTCGACATCGGGCTGCCCGGCATGGACGGCTTCGAGGTCCTCGACCAGCTGCGCTCGCAGGGCAGCCGGATGCCGGTCATCGTGCTGACCGCCCGCGACTCGGTCACCGACACGGTCGCCGCCCTCGACAGCGGCGCCGACGACTACATGGCCAAGCCGTTCCGGTTCGCCGAGCTGATGGCCCGGATCCGGCTGCGCCTGCGCAGCCTCGCGCCGCCCGACGCCACGCCCAGCGGCGACGACCTCGTCGTCGGCGGGCTGCGGCTGGACCGGCGTACGCGCCGCGTCTCCGGCCCCCAGGGCGAGCACGAGCTCTCCGCCCGCGAGTTCGCCCTCGCCGAGATCTTCCTGCTCAACCCCGGCCAGGTGCTGACCAGGGAGCAGCTGCTCGACCTGGTCTGGGGCTACGACTTCGACCCGGGCTCCAACGTCGTCGACGTCTACGTCGGCTACCTCCGCCGCAAGCTGGGCGGGACGGCCATCTCGACCGTCCGCGGCGTCGGCTACCGGCTCAACCCCTGACCGGGCTCAGCCCCGGATCTTGAAGCCGGCCAGCGACCCGCGCGGCAGGCCCGCGAGCACCGGCTCGAGCGCCTCGGCCACCTCGTGCGGCAGCGGCCGCTCCGAGGGGTCGCGGCGCAGGCACGCCCGCGATCACGTCGGCGACCACGGGCGGCACGCCGTCGGGCAGCGCCGCCGGCTCGTCCACGAGCTGCGGGAAGCGACGTCGTACGTCGTCCGCGTCGCGGTCGCCGTGCTCGAACGGGCGGTGCCCGGCGACGGCGTGGAAGAGCGTGGCGCCCAGCCCCCACACGTCGGAGGCGTACGACGGCACCCGCTCCCCCGGGCCCGTCGGGTCGCACTGCTCGGGCGACATGTACGCATCGGTGCCGATGGGGTAGCGCAGCCGCCGGGCGTCCTCCTCGAGCCGGGCGACCGAGAGGTCGATCAGCCGGGCGGGGGCACCCATGATGACGTTGCTGGGCTTGATGTCGAGGTGCGTCCAGCCGATGTGGCGCAGGTAGTGGAGGGCCGAGGCGACGTCGATCGCGAGCGGGAGGTACTGCTGCTCCTGGAGCCGGCCGTAGCGGCGGATCAGGCTGGAGAGTCGGGGTCCGTCGATGTGCTCCAGCACGACGTGCGGACGGTCACCGTCCTGGCCGTCGCGGAGCCCGCGGACCACCACGGGGTGGTTGACCGTCGCGAGGGCGAGCACCTCCCGGCGCAGTCCGCGCCGGGAGGACTCGTCCTCGAGCTGCGAGGGACGGAGCACCTTGACGACGACGGGTGACCACGTCACCTCGTCGAAGCAGAGCCAGGCCTCGTAGGCGGCACCGCCGCCGAGGCGCTTCATCGCGCTCAGGCCGGGGGCGAGCTGCTCGCCCTCCGCGAGGTGCCAGCCGTCGTCTCGCGTGCTCATCTCGGACTCCCGTCAGCCGCGGGTGTCGTTGCGGCTGCGGTCGTTGGTCTTGTTCGCGCGTCTTGTCGCGCGTCTGGTCGCCGCCGTCACGGGTCCAGTCGCGCGTCTTGTCGCCGCGGCTGTTGTCGCGGTCGCGGCTCACGCCGGTCACGCGGCTGTTGGTGTTGTCGTGGGTGTCGCGGCTCTGGTCGGTGTACGACGGGCTGTTCGTGGTGTCGTCATCGTCGTCGTCGTTGGTGTCGTCGTCATCGTCGTCGGCGACCAGGACGAGCGACGGGGCGTCGTCCTCGCGCTTGGCGGCCTCGTCGGCGGACGAGGCGACCACGGGGGCCGACATCCCGATCAGGCCGATGACGGCCATTCCGGCGATGCTCAGCAGTGCGGTGGGAAGGAGCTTCCTCATCATGGTTCCTCTCGTCGGGGGCCGTGGCGGCCCGGTGAGAAGAACAGTGCTGCGACGGCGTGAGCCACGCGTGAGGCGTCGATGAGAGGGCTCTCATGCACGAGGGACTGGGTGCGTCGGGACGGTTTCGAACCGCCGACCGCTCGGGTGTAAACCGAGTGCTCTACCGCTGAGCTACCGACGCGGGAACGGCACAGACTACGGGAGCCGGCGCGAGGCACGGAAACCGCACGCGCCGGGCAGGCAACCGTGGAAATGAGTTCAGCCGCTGGCGTCTCGGGTCACCAGCGGCTGAACAAGAAGAAGATTACACCAGTGCCCAAGGCCGTCCGAACAATCGCGGAATCCTCGGCGAGCGGTCTAGACCGGAGGGCTCGATCCACGCTCAGGAGACGGCCGCGTGGAGCTCGCGCAGGTGCTCGCCGAGGTCCCGGCCGTCGGGGTTCGCGTTGTGCACCGCCCAGCGCAGCCGGCCGTCACGGTCGACGACGTACGACGACCGGCGCGGGGCGCCCTTGACCGGGTCGAACACCTCGTAGGCCGAGGCCACCGCGCCGTGCGGCCAGTAGTCGGAGAGCAGCGGGAAGTTGAGCCCCTCCGCCTCCGCGAACGACCGCAGCGCGTAGACCGAGTCGCACGACAGCGCCAGCACCTCGGTGTCGAAGGTGAGGAACTCGTCGAGGCGGTCGCGGACGCCCGACAGCTCCCCCGTGCACACGCCGGTGAAGGCGAACGGGAAGAACATCAGCGCCACTGCCTTGCGGCCGCGGAAGTCGCTGAGCCGGACGTCCTGGCCGAACTGGTCGCGCAGCACGAAGTCGGGTGCCTCGTCGCCGATGCACAGGCCCTCGCGCGTCACCCCTGGTCCCCGTCGGAGCCGTCGGACGTCTCGGCCAGCTCGCGCTTGAGCACCTTGCCGGTGGCGTTGCGCGGCAGCTCGTCGAGGAACACGATGTCGCGCGGCACCTTGAAGCGCGCGAGGTGGGCCTTGACGTGGTCGCGCAGCTCGTCCTCCGAGACCTGGCCGGTGCGCACCACGAAGGCCCGCAGCCGCTGGCCGTAGTCGTCGTCCTCGACGCCGATCGCGGCCACCTCGCCGACGTGCTCGTGGGCCACGAGGCAGTCCTCGACCTCCTGCGGGAAGACGTTCTCGCCGCCGGAGACGATCATGTCGTCGTCGCGACCGGCCACGTGCAGCCGGCCGGCCTCGTCGTAGTAGCCGACGTCGCCCGACGACATCAGGCCGTCGATGCTCTCCTTGGTGTCGCCGCTGGTGTAGCCCTCGAAGAGCAGCCCGTTGCCGACGAAGATCCGGCCGGTCTCCCCCTGCGGGAGCTCGCTCCCGTCCTCGCCGAGGATCTTCACGACCGTGCCGTAGGGAGGCTTGCCCGCCGACGTCGGGTCGGCGCGCAGGTCCTCCGGCGTCGCGATCGAGGCGTAGGCCACCTCGGTCGAGCCGTAGATGTTGTAGAGGTTGTCGCCGAAGCGGTCCATCCACGCCTGCGCCAGGGTCGCCGGGAGCGCCGAGCCGGACGAGGCGACGACCTGTACGCGACCGAGGTCGATGCCGTCGAGCTCGGCGGGCTCGAGGGCCAGCATCCGCTGCAGCATCACCGGGATCACGACCATCGACTGGCAGCGCTCGTCCTGCGCGGTGCGCAGCGCGGTGGCCGGGTCGAACGTGCGGCGCAGCACGACCGTCGAGCCCAGCAGCATGGCGAGGGCCAGGTGCGCGAAGCCCCAGGTGTGGAAGAGCGGAGCGGCGATGTGGGTGCGCCAGCCGGCCCGCAGGGGCATCCGCGAGAGCAGGGAGACGGCGGCGTCGATGCCGGCCTCCTTGCGGGGCGCACCCTTGGGGGCGCCCGTGGTGCCGGAGGTGAGGATCACGATGCGGGCGTGGCGGTCGGGCGGCTGCAGGTCGCCCTCGTCGTACGCCGACACGAGCTGCTCGAGCGTCTCGGGACCGTCGGGTCCCCCGTCGCCGTCGGTCCACGCCAGGACCCGGCGCTCGACGTGGGCGCCGGCGAGCAGGCCGGTGAACTCCTCGTCGTGCACGACCAGGCTCGGGGCCTCGCGCTCCAGCACGTCGACCAGCTGCGGGCCCGCGAAGGCGGTGTTGAGGTAGAGGATGTCGGCGCCGAGCTTGGCCGTGGCGATCGAGGCGTCGATGAACCCGCGGTGGTTGCGGCACATGACGGCGACCGAGTCGCCCTCCCTGACGCCGCGCTCGGCGAGCGCCCGCGCGAGCGAGTTGGAGCGCCGGTGCAGCTCACCCCACGTCAGCTCGCCGAGCTCGTCGACGACGCCCACCTGGTGGGGCGAGCGGGCGGCCAGGGTGGCGAAGCCACCGGCAGGGCCGGTGCCCCAGCGCGCCACGACGAGGCCGATGGTGGCGAGCGTACGCGGGCCGTAGGGGCGGATCACTCCAGCGCGGCCCAGGACCCGGACCGTCGTGGCGAGACCCGAGACGTGACCGAAGAGAGTTGCCGCCAGGTCGCGCCCGGTCACGCCGGCGTCTTCGGAGCGACCAGCCGGGTGGCCTGCCAGTCCTTGCTCACCGACGCGGTCGTGGTCTGCGAGAGACCCGCGATCGGCGCCGCCTCGGTGACGTCGGCCGCGTCGATGCTGCCGGGCCGCCCCACCTTGGGGGTGAGCAGCCAGATGGAGCCGCCGCCGACGAGATCGGTCAGCGCGTCCACCAGCCCGTCGACCAGGTCGCCGTCGTCGTCGCGCCACCAGAGCAGGACCGCGTCGACCACGTTGCCGTAGTCACCGTCGACCATGTCGGCGTCGATGGTGTCCTCGACCGCGACGCGGAGCTCGTCATCGGTGTCGTTGTCCCAGCCGAGTTCCTGCACCACCATGCCGGGCTTGAGACCCAGCCGGTCTCCCGTGCCGGTCGCCTGGGCAGAATCGCCCACCGTCGAGCTCACGCAGTGCCTCCATTGTTCGAGTACCCGCGGGAATGCCCATCGGGTGGTCCATAGTCCACCCGAACACGGCATACGCCGCAACCCCGGCTCGTCAGGCGGGCACCACGCCGGCACGGGCGAGGCCCTCGGCGCACGCCCTGCAGGACTACCGATGGGTAGATTTCGTGGCGGCGACGCGCGTGACACGATGAGCGGGTGAGTGACGCAGAGAAGCCCTCAACCTCCACGCCCGAGCGGGGCCAGGCCAAGGTGTCGGTGATCCACGAGGGTCTTCCGACCCAGCTGCCCGACATCGACCCCGACGAGACGCAGGAGTGGCTGGCGTCCTTCGACGCGATGCTCGACGACCGCGGTCGCGACCGGGCGCGCTACGTCATGCTGCGCCTGCTCGAGCGCGCCCGGGAGAAGCAGGTCGGCGTGCCGGCGCTGCGCTCCACCGACTACATCAACACCATCCCGCCCGAGCGCGAGCCGTGGTTCCCCGGTGACGAGGAGGTCGAGCGCCGGATCCGCGCCTTCATCCGCTGGAACGCCGCGGTCATGGTGTCGTCGGCCAACCGCAAGGGCCTCGAGGTCGGCGGCCACATCGCGACGTACCAGTCGTCGGCCAGCCTCTACGAGGTCGGCTTCAACCACTTCTTCCGCGGCAAGGACCACGACGGCGGCGGCGACCAGCTCTACATCCAGGGCCACGGCTCGCCGGGCATCTACTCCCGCGCGTTCCTCGAGGGCCGCCTCAGCGAGGAGCAGCTCTACCGCTTCCGCCAGGAGGTCCAGCACGGCAAGGGCGCCGGCCTCCCGTCGTACCCCCACCCGCGGTTGATGCCGGACTTCTGGGAGTTCCCCACCGTCTCGATGGGCCTCACCGCCATCAGCTCGATCTACCAGGCGCGGTTCAACCGCTACCTCGACAACCGCGGCATCAAGGACACCGAGCAGCAGCGCGTGTGGGCGTTCATGGGTGACGGCGAGATGGCCGAGCCCGAGTCGCTCGGCGCGATCCGCGTGGCCGCCCGCGAGGAGCTCGACAACCTCACCTGGATCATCAACTGCAACCTGCAGCAGCTCGACGGCCCGGTCACGGGCAACGGCAAGATCATGCAGGAGCTCGAGGCCAACTTCCGCGGCGCCGGCTGGAACGTCATCAAGGTCGTCTGGGGCCGCGAGTGGGACGCCCTGCTCGCCAAGGACGTCGACGGCGTGCTCGTCAACAAGATGAACTCCACGCCCGACGGACAGTTCCAGACGTACTCGACCGAGGACGGCGCCTACGTCCGCGAGAACTTCTTCGGCGGCGACCCGCGCCTGCGCAAGATGGTCGAGCACATGTCGGACACGCAGATCGAGAAGCTGCCGCGCGGCGGTCACGACTACCGCAAGGTGTACGCCGCGTTCGACGCCGCGACCAAGCACACCGGTCAGCCGACGGTGATCCTCGCCCACACCATCAAGGGCTGGACGATCGACGCCCTCGAGGGCAAGAACGCCACGCACCAGATGAAGAAGCTGACCCTGCCGGACCTCAAGAAGTTCCGCGACCGGCTCTACCTGCCGATCAGCGACCGCGACCTCGAGGAGTCCTACGAGAAGACCGGCGGCGCGCCGTTCTACCACCCGGGCGCCGACTCCCCCGAGATCGAGTACATGCTCGAGCGCCGCCAGGCGCTGGGCGGCTCGGTGCCGCGCCGCGTCAACCGCGCCACCGCGCTCAAGCTGCCCGGCGACGAGCTCTACGCCGAGCTCAAGCAGGGGTCGGGCAAGAACAAGTTCGCCACGACCATGGCCGTCGTCCGCCTGCTCCGCGACTGGATGAAGGACCCGGAGATCGGCGACCGCCTGGTGCCGATCGCGCCCGACGAGTACCGCACGTTCGGCATGGACTCGATGTTCCCGAGCGCCAAGGTCTACAACCCCGGCGGCCAGCAGTACGACTCGGTCGACCGCAAGATGCTGCTGTCCTACAAGGAGTCCGCGCAGGGCCAGATGCTCCACGAGGGCATCTCCGAGGCGGGCGCGATGGCCTCGGCCACCGCCGCCGGGTCGGCGTACACGACGCACGGCGAGCACATGATCCCGTTCTACATCTTCTACTCGATGTTCGGGTTCCAGCGCACGGGCGACTCGATCTGGGCGATGGCCGACCAGCTCGCGCGCGGCTTCCTCATCGGCGCCACCGCCGGTCGTACGACGCTGACCGGCGAGGGCCTGCAGCACGCCGACGGCCACTCGCCGCTCATCGCCGCGACCAACCCCGCGGTCGTCCACTACGACCCGGCGTTCTCCTACGAGATCAGCCACATCATGCAGAACGGCCTCGAGCGGATGTACGGCACCGGCGGGCCCAACGGTGACGGCGAGAACGTCATCTACTACCTCACCGTCTACAACGAGCCGGTCTCGATGCCGGCCGAGCCGTCCGACGTCGACGTCGAGGGCATCCTCAAGGGCATCCACCGCGTCTCGACGGCCGAGGGCGAGGGGCCGCGGGTCCAGCTGATGGCCTCCGGCGTCGGCTTCCCGTGGGTCAAGGAGGCCGCGCGCCTGCTGGCCGAGGAGTGGGGCGTGCAGGCCGACCTGTGGTCGGTCACGTCGTGGAACGAGCTGGCCCGCGACGGTGCCGCCGCCGAGCAGTGGAACCTGCTCCACCCCGGCGAGGAGCCCCGCTCGGCCTACGTGCGCGACAAGCTCGTCGGGCGCGCCCGGTCCGGTCGTCGCCGTGTCCGACTACATGCGGGCCGTCCCGCTGCAGATCGCCCGGTGGGTGCCGGCCGACTACCGCGTGCTCGGTGCCGACGGCTTCGGCTTCGCCGACACCCGCCCGGCCGCCCGGCGGTTCTTCCAGATCGACGCCCAGAGCGTCGTCGTCCAGGCCCTCCAGGCCCTGGCCGACGCCGGCGAGGTGCCGGTCGAGAAGGTCGTCGAGGCCTCGGAGAAGTACCGCATCGACGACCCGACCGCGGTCAAGGACGTCAAGCAGGAGGGCGGCGACGCCTGAGGCGCACCCGTCCAGCAGCACCCTGGTGGGTCACGCCTCCCGCGCATGTGCGCGCAGGAGGGTGGCCCACCAGTGACCCTGAGTCGTGAAGCGCGCCGTCGATCAGGTCGGGACTCGGTCGGCGGCCAACTGGGGCTAGGACTACGCGCCCGCCGCGCGTCGTACGGTGTGGACCGGCGTGAGCGGGGACTCCCCTGCCTCGGCCTGGATCGGTGCGACCGCGGCGCCGGCCTCGAGCAGGTCGCGCCACCGCTCCCGGTCGTAGTGGCTCGGCTCGGTCGTGCGGATGAAGTCGCGCACGATCTTGGTGAACCGCTCCGGGTGGTCCTTGTGCGGGAAGTGGCCCGGCGTTGGGGAGGATCTCGATCCGCGCCGTCGGCGCGAGGGCGCTCGCGTTGCTGGCGTGCGCGACCGGGATGACCAGGTCGTCGGCGCCCCACACCACGCACATCGGCATCGCCTCGGTGAGGTAGGCCCGGTCGGCCATCGTGACGATCTGGCCCTTCCAGTCGACCACCGCGCGCACGACGTGGCGCGATCGCGGCGCGCTTGCGCGGGTCCTTGAACGAGTCGTAGATGTCGGCGACCTCGTCGAGGTCGCGCAGCTGGCTCACGCCGGTGCCGGCCAGCAGCCGCATCACCGCCGTGGTCGCGTGCCGCAGGCCGGGCGCCGCGAGCACGGACATCGCCTGGTGGAAGCCGGGCGTCGTGATGACCCGGATCGCCGGGGACACCTCCGGGCCGAGCCCGCCGGACGACACGAGGACGAGTCGCTCGCGCGCGCTCGGGGAACTGGTAGGCGAACTGCATCGCCACCCCTCCGCCGAAGCTGTGGCCGACGACGGTGACCCGGTCGATGCCCAGCACGGTCAGCAGGTCGCGCATCCCGTTGGCGTAGCCGCCGAGGCTGTAGTCGGCGCGGGGCTTGTCGGACTCGCCGTGGCCGAGCAGGTCCGGCGCGATGACGGTGTGGGTGCGGGCCAGCGACTCCATGACCGGCGCCCAGGTCGTGTGGTCGCACCCGAGCCCGTGGAGCAGCAGGAGCGCGGGTCCGGAGCCCATCTGCACGTAGGCACGGCGGTGCCCGTGCACGGTGACGTGCTGGACCTGCGGGCTGCTGTGACGGTGCACTCGGCCTCCACCTCGTTCGGGCTCGTTCGCGACCTGGGCCAGGACAGGTCCCGGATTCAACCAGACGCCCGGCAGCGTGGCCCCGACGCCTCGGTGCCGATGCACAGTCGTGACCTGGCGGGCCGCCGCGAGCGGGAGGCGCCGCCGCCGACGGCTTCGTGGGAATCCCACTACGCGCGGTCGGCCACTACAGTCGAGCCATGCCCGCCTCCCGCCGCCGCGCAGCCGAGGCGCTGCGCAACTCCTCGGGAGCGCTCAGCACGGCCGCGACGGCACGGATGGCCACCGACCTGCCGTGGTTCGACGACCTCAGCGCGGAGGACCGCTCCTGGGTCGGGCTGATCGTGCAGGCCGGCATCCGCGGCTTCGTCGAGTGGTACGACGTCGAGGTCGAAGCAGACGAGGGAGCGGCCGGGGGCGCCGACGTCGCGGGCGCCGTGCACCACCCCCTCGACGTCGTCGTGTTCGGCGCCGCGCCGCGCGAGCTGACCGGCGTCATCTCGCTCCAGCAGACCGTCGAGCTGGTCCGGCTCAGCATCCGGGTCGTCGAGACCAACATCGACGCGCTGCTCGACCCGGAGGACGTGCGCCAGGTCCACGACGCCGTCCTCCTCTACGCCCGCGAGGTCGCCTTCGCGACCGCGGCCGTCTACGCCCGTGCCGCGGAGTCGCGCGGCGCGTGGGACGCCCGTCTCGAGGCCCTCGTGGTCGACGCCGTCGTGCGCGCCGAGGCCGACGAGACCGTGCTCTCCCGCGCGAGCGCCCTCGGGTGGGGCGCCCACGGGGACGTCGCCGTGGTGCTGGGCGCCGTGCCGCCCCACCGGGCCGAGCTCGACGTCTTCGAGTCCGTACGCCGCTCGGCGCGCGCGGGCGACATGGACGCCCTCTGCGCCACCCAGGGCGAGCGGCTCGTCGTCGTCCTCGGCGGCGTCACCGACCCGCTCAAGGCCGCGACCCGGCTGCTCGACCACTTCGGCGACGGGCCCGTCGTCGTCGGACCGGTGACCGCCGACCTGGCCCACGCGAACGCGTCGGCCCGCGCCGCCCTCTCGGCCCACCGGGCCGCGAGCGGGTGGCCCGACGCGCCCCGTCCGGTCGCGAGCCGCGACCTGCTGCCCGAGCGCGCCCTGGCCGGCGACGGCCACGCCCGGCGCCACCTCGTCGACGACGTCTACCTGCCGCTGGTGGCGACGCGGGGGCACCCTCCTCGAGACGCTCGGCGCCTGGTTCGAGCACGGCTCGTCGATCGAGGGCACCGCCCGCGCGCTCTTCGTCCACCCCAACACCGTGCGCTACCGGCTCCGTCAGGTCTCCGAGGTGACCGGCTGGTCGCCGACCCGGCCGCGCGAGGCGTTCGCGCTGCAGCTCGCCCTCATCCTCGGCCGGCAGTCGGGCCGGACGGAGTTGTAGGAAACCTACAAAGATTCCCGGGTGAGTTTCGTCGGCGTCCGACCCGCGTGCCCACCCCGCGAACCGGCACAGTTGACCCCGTGCTCGTCATCGTCGCTCCCGGCCAGGGGGCCCAGACCCCCGGCTTCCTCACGCCCTGGCTGGAGGACCCGACCTTCGCCTCGCGGCTCGACTGGCTGGCCACCGTCGCCGGCATCGACCTCGCCCACTACGGCACCGAGGCCGACGCGGACACCATCCGCGACACCAAGATCGCCCAGCCGCTGCTGGTCGCCACCGGCCTCGTCGCGGCGCTCGACCTCTTCCCCCACCCGGCCGACGCGTTCGCGCGGATCGGCGCGGTCGCCGGGCACAGCGTCGGCGAGCTGACCGCGGCCTCCGGAGCCCGCGTCATCACCGCCGAGCAGGCGATGGTGCTGGTGCGCGAGCGCGGCAACGCGATGGCCGCCGCCGCCGCCACCACCGCCACCGGGATGACGGCCGTCCTCGGCGGCGAGCGCGACGAGGTGCTCGCCGTGATCGAGCGCCACGGCCTCACCGCCGCCAACGACAACGGTCCCGGCCAGGTCGTGGCCGCCGGCACGATGGAGCAGCTCGCGGCGTTCGCCGACGACCCGCCGGCCAAGGCCCGGCTGATGCCGCTGAGCGTCGCCGGCGCGTTCCACACCGACCCACATGGGGCCCGCGGTCGACCGGCTGGCCTCGCTGGCCCGCTCGGTCTCGACCCACGACCCGCGCACCCCGCTGATCTCCAACCGCGACGGCCAGGTCGTCCACGACGGCCGCGACGTGCTGCGCCGCATGGTCGGCCAGATCGCCAACCCGGTCCGCTGGGACCTGTGCATGGAGACGATGAGCGACCTCGGCGTCACCGGCATCCTGGAGATGCCGCCGGCCGGCACGCTCACGGGCATCGCCAAGCGCGCCCTCAAGGGCGTCGAGACGTTCGCCCTCAAGACCCCCGACCAGCTCGACGCGGCCCGCGACTTCGCCGACAAGCACGGCGAGGCCTCGCAGATCGAGACCACGCCGACGTGGCGGATGGTCGTCTCCCCCGCCAAGGGCACCTTCCACCTCTCCTCCGAGGCGCTCGAGCACGACGTGCTCACCCCGGGCGCCACGATCGGCGCCGTCGCCAGCCTGCGCGACCGCACCGACATCACCGCTCCGCACGGCGGGTCGGTCGTCGAGTGGCTCGTCGAGGACGGCGACCTCGTCTCCCCCGGCCAGCCGCTGCTGCGCCTGCACCCGGAGGGCAACGCCTGATGGCCACCCTCACCACCACCACCGGCGCCCCGCACGCGGCGATCCTCGGCGTCGGCGCCTACCGGCCCGTCCGCCTCGTCCCGAACTCCGACGTCGTCGACGCGATCGACTCCAGCGACGAGTGGATCCAGCAGCGCTCCGGCATCAAGACCCGCCGCTGGGCCGGCCCCGAGGAGTCGGTCCAGATGATGTCGGTCGCGGCGTCCAGGATCGCCATCGAGCGCGCCGGCCTCGAGCCCGGCCAGATCGACTGCGTGGTCGTCGCCACGGTCAGCCACCTGCTCCAGACCCCCGCCGTCGCCACCGCGATCGCCCACGAGCTCGGCACCGACGCCGCTGCCTTCGACATCTCCGCCGCGTGCTCCGGGTTCTGCCACGGCGTCGCGCTGGCCTCCGACATCGTGCGCGCCGGCAGCGCCCGCTACGTCCTGGTCGTCGGCGTCGAGCGCCTCACCGACATCCTCGACCTCACCGACCGCGGCACCGCCTTCATCTTCGCCGACGGCGCCGGCGCAGCCGTCGTCGGCCCCAGCGACACCCCGGGCATCGGTCCGGTCGTGTGGGGCTCCGACGGCGAGCAGTTCGACCTGATCCGCCAGCGCGAGGACTGGCGCGACGTCGTCGGCACCCCCGAGGCGCCCGGCAGCGGCGTGATGCCGCACCTGACCATGCAGGGCAACCCCGTCTTCCGCTGGGCGTCCTTCGCGATGGCCAAGATCGGCCAGCAGGCGCTCGACGCCGCCGGCATCACCCTCGACGAGCTCGACGTCTTCGTGCCCCACCAGGCCAACATGCGCATCATCGACGCGATGGCCCGCTCGATGAAGCTGCCCGCCCTCGGTGCGGATCGCCCGCGACGTCGCCGACCAGGGCAACACCTCGGCCGCGTCGGTCCCGCTCGCCCTCGACCGGATGATCGCCGAGGGCGAGGCGAAGTCCGGCGACACGGCGCTGCTCATCGCGTTCGGCGCCGGGCTGTCGTACGCCGCCCAGGTCGTCACCGTCCCGTAGTCCGCACCGCCACACACCACAGACCACCCCAAGCAGCACACCCAAGAAGAAGGGAAGGCCCCATGGCCACCACCGAAGAAATCCGCGCTGACCTCGCCGACATCGTCAACGAGGTCGCCGGCGTCGACGCCGACGACGTCCAGCTGGACAAGTCCTTCGTGGACGACCTCGACGTCGACTCGCTCTCCATGGTCGAGGTCGTCGTGGCCGCCGAGGAGAAGTTCGGCGTGACCATCCCCGACGACGAGGTCAAGAACCTCAAGACCGTCGGCGACGCCGTCGCCTTCATCGAGCGTTCGCAGGGCTGAGTCCCTCACCGGTCACGGGCGGTCGGCACGCCGGCCGCCCGTGACCCGGCTCCTCCCAGGCCCTCCCCCATCCTCACGAGAACGGAACCCCTCTGATGCCCTCGACCCGCGTAGTCGTCACCGGCCTCGGCACCACCTCCCCCGTGGGCGGCGACGTCCCCACCACGTGGCAGGCGCTGCTGGCCGGCACCTCCGGCATCGGATACCTCGACGACGAGTGGGTCGACACCCTCCCGGTGCGGATCGGCGGCCGCGTGGCCGTCGAGCCCTCGGAGGTCCTCGACCGGGTCAAGGCCCGCCGCCTCGACCGCTCCAGCCAGTTCGCGATGGTCGCCGCCGACGCAGGCCTGGGCCGACGCCGGCCTCGAGGGCTCCGGGCTCGAGCCCGAGCGCCTCGGCGTCGCGATCGCCTCCGGCATCGGCGGCGTCACCACGCTGCTCGCCAACTACGACACGCTGCTCGAGAAGGGCGCCCGCCGGGTCTCCCCCCTCGCCGTGCCGATGCTCATGCCCAACGCGCCGGCCGCCAACGTCAGCCTCAAGTACGGCGCCCGCGCGGCGGTGCACGCCCCCACCTCGGCGTGCGCGTCCGGCAACGAGGCCATCGCCATGGCCATCGACCTGATCCGGCTCGGCCGCGCCGACGTCGTGATGGCCGGCGGCACCGAGGCCGCGATCCACCCGCTGCCGATGGCCGCCTTCGCCAACATGATGGCGCTCTCCAAGACCGCCAGCGGCGACGACGGGCGCGACCCCGCGAGCGTCTCGCGCCCCTGGGACACCGGCCGCGACGGCTTCGTCCTCGGCGAGGGCGGCTCCGTGCTGATCCTCGAGTCCGAGGAGCACGCCCGCGCCCGCGGCGCCACGATCTACGCCGAGGTGCTCGGCGCCGGCATCAGCAACGACGCCCACGACATCGCCCAGCCCGACCCCGAGGGTCGCGGCGGCACCCGCGCGATCAAGATGGCGCTCCGCGAGGGCGACGTCGACCCCGCCACCGTGGTCCACGTCAACGCCCACGCCACCTCGACCCCCAAGGGCGACATCGCCGAGGGCCTGATGCTGCACGCCGTCCTCGGCGAGCACGTCGACCGCTGCGTGGTCACCAGCACGAAGTCGATGACCGGCCACCTGCTCGGCGGCGCCGGCGCCCTGGAGGCCATCGCCACCGTGCTGGCGCTGCACGACCGGGTCAGCCCGCCGACGATCAACCTCGACGACAAGGACCCCGAGGTCGACCTCGACATCCCGACGTCGCGGCGCGACCTGCCCGAGGGCGACATCGTCGCCCTCAACAACTCCTTCGGCTTCGGCGGCGCCAACGTCGCGGTCGCCTTCGGCAGCGTCAGCGTGACCATCACCGCCGCAGCCAAGCCGGTCAAGCTCCCCCGCGAGCAGGACCCCCGCAACCCGGTCCACCGGCTGACGGCGCTCCTCGACGAGGGCACCCTCGAGCTGATCACCGCCGACGACGACTCGGGCATGCTCGCCGCGGTCGGCCGCGTCCACGGCACGTCGGTCGTCGCCTTCTGCTCCGACGCCACCGTGATGGGCGGCGCGATGGGCGACGTCGGCTGCCGCGTCGTCGTCGACGCCTACCACCGGGCGATCACCGACGGCGTGCCGATCATCGGCCTCTGGCACTCGGGCGGCGCCCGCCTGGCCGAGGGCGTCCTGTCGCTCCACGCGGTCGGCCGGATCTTCCAGGTGATGACCCAGGCCTCCGGCGTCATCCCGCAGATCTCCGTCGTGCTCGGCCCCGCCGCCGGCGGCGCCGCCTACGGCCCCGCCCTGACCGACGTGGTCATCCTCGGCCCCGAGGGACGCATCTTCGTCACCGGTCCCGACGTCGTCCGCTCGGTCACCGGCGAGGACGTCGACATGCTGCGCCTCGGCGGTCCGGAGCCGCACGGCCGGCGCTCCGGCGTCGTCCACATCCTCACCGAGTCCGAGCGCGAGGCACTCGACCGGGCCCGCACCGTCGCCTCGCTCCTCGGCGCCCAGGGCAGCCTGGCCGCCGAGACGGTCGAGGACCGCGACCTCAGCGCGCTCCTCCCGGAGTCCAAGAAGCGCGCCTACGACGTGCACCCGCTCGTCGACGGTGTGCTCGACGAGGGCACCATGCAGGAGCTCCACGCCCGCTGGGCCCCCAACATCGTCACCGCACTCGGTCGCTTCGGCGGCCGTACGGTCGGTGTCGTGGCCAACAACCCGCTGCGCCTCGGCGGCTGCCTCGACTCGCTCTCGGCCGAGAAGGCCTCCCGCTTCGTGCGCATGTGCGACGCGTTCGGAGTCCCCCTCGTCGTCCTGGTCGACGTCCCGGGCTACCTCCCCGGCGTCGGCCAGGAGTGGGACGGCGTCGTACGCCGCGGCGCCAAGCTGCTGCACGCCTTCGGCGAGTGCGTGGTCCCCCGCGTGACCCTGGTGACGCGCAAGACCTACGGCGGCGCCTACATCGCGATGAACGCGCGCTCCCTCGGCGCGACCAAGGTCTTCGCCTGGCCGGGCGCGGAGGTCGCCGTGATGGGTGCCGTGGCCGCGATCCGCGTGCTCCACCGCCGCAAGCTGGCCGAGGTCTCCCCCGAGATCCGGCCGCAGGTGGAGGCCGAGCTGGCCGCCGAGCACGAGCGCATCGCCGGAGGCGTCGACAAGGCCGTCGAGATCGGCGTCGTCGACGAGGTCGTCGAGCCCCGCCGGACCCGGAGCGCGATCGCCGCCGCCATGCGCCACGAGATCGACACGGTCGGCGTACGTCGCGGGCAGCACGGCAACATCCCGCTCTGACCAATCGGGGCTGCTCGATCCGGTCGCTCAGACGACCTGGTGGAGCCAGCGCACCGGCGCGCCCTCGCCCGCGTGCCGGAACGTCTCCAGCTCGTCGTCCCACGGCTTGCCGAGGAGGCTGTCGATCTCGTTGAGCAGCGTCGTGTCACCGAGCGCCGACTTCACCACGGCCGCCTTGAGGCGGTCCTCGGGGATGAGGATGTCGCCGTGCGGCCCGGTGATGGCGTGGAAGATGCCGAGGTCGGGCGTGCACGAGAAGCGGGTGCCCTCGGTGGAGCTCGTCGGCTCCTCGGTCATCTCGAAGCGCAGGTGGTTCCAGCCGCGCAGCGCCGACGCCACCGCCGCCGCCGTGCCGGCGACGCCGCTCCACGACAGCTCGGCCCGGTAGGACCCGGGCTGGGCAGGCTGCGGCGTCCAGTCCAGCGAGACGGCGACGCCGAGCACTCCGCCCACGGCCCACTCGATGTGCGGGCAGAGTGCGGAGGGAGCAGAGTGCACGTAGAGAATGCCCCGCGTCCCCGGACCGTCCGGGCGGGAAGCAATGCGTGTGGTCACCACGACCTCCTTGAGTTCCGACGCTCCAGATGCGCCTTCCCCAGCGGTCTGTCGTCGTTGCTCAGCGGTTGTCGAGTGACACGTATGTGATTAGTGGCTCCATTGTGACCCATGGGGCGCTGAACGCCACCCGCCGTGCCTGGAGGCCGACGCGGCGGATCAGCGCTGGCGACGCTCCAGCAGGTCGGCCCGGTCGGCCGCGTCGGTCAGCTCGTCGGAGTCGATGGCGTGGGTGCGGTGGAACCAGGCCAGCGCGTCCTCCTCACGACCCGCCGACTCCAGCGTGTCGGCGTAGGCGTAGCGCAGCCGTACCACCCAGGCGGAGCGGCTCTTCGACGTCAGCGGCGCGAGCTCGAGCGTACGCAGCGCGGCGTCGAGCTGGCCCATGTCACGCCGGGCTCCCGCCTCGACGAGCGTCATCTCGGCCTTGGCCTCGGTGCTGAAGTTGGCGACCGACGGGCTCTTGGCGAGCTTGATGGCCTGCTCGGGGTTGCCGAGCGCGCGGTGGCAGTCCGCCATGATCGGCAGGTAGTCGGTGGCGCCGTTCATCCGCTTGGCAGCGCGCAGCTCGGCCAGCGCCTCGGCGTAGTGACCGGCGGCGTAGGCCGCCTCACCCGTCGCCTCGCGGACGACCGCCAGGCGCGAGGCGCGGGCACGCGCCGCCAGCGTGTGGCGGTAGGCCAGCTCGGGGTCCTCGTCGATCAGCACGCCGGCGGCCGCGAGGTGGCGCGCCACGCGGGCGGCCAGCTTCTCGGGCAGGCCCTTCAGCTGGGCGCGCACGCCGCGATCCAGCTCGGCACCGGTGACGTCCTCGGGCAGGTCCGGACCGTCGTACTCCGCCTGGTCGGCCGTACGGGGGGCCTTCGGCTCGGAGCGGCCGCGGAACGCACGGTCCTGCGAGCCCGACGACTTGCCGCCTCGACCGCGCTGGTCGCCCGACGCCGCGCGTCCCGTGCCGCCACGGGAGCCGCCGCGCGCATCGCTCCGCGAGTCACCACGGGAGTCACCGCGGGCATCGCCGCGGGAGTCGCTCCGGCCACCACCGGCGGCGCTGCCTCGTCCGGCACTGGAGCCACCTCGCGACGGTCGCTGTCCTCGACGGTCCTCGGCCACAGCCGCACACTCCTTCTCGACGATTCGGCCCCCGCCTTGGGCAACCGTACTCACACCTGGGCGCCAAATGACGCAGAGGCCACCAGATGTCTGGTGGCCTCTGCCCAATGTATGTCCGGCGGCGTCCTACTCTCCCACAACCTCTCGGTTGCAGTACCATCGGCGCTGAAAGGCTTAACTTCCGGGTTCGGTATGGGACCGGGTGTTTCCCGTTTCGCTATGGCCGCCGTAACTCTTTCAACCTGTTTCACACGTCGCTCACCCCGTTGGTTGTTTGGGGTTGGGTGTGTTGGTTGGGAACTGCTTAGTGGACGCGATGCAAGTGTGTGCTTGTGTCGTTGTGTGCGCGGGTTTGTCTGTCGATACTTGTGTTCACACGTGTGGTGTGTGGGTTTGTGTACGGTGTTGGGACAAGCCCTCGGCCTATTAGTACCGGTCGGCTGGGCATTGCTGCTGTACACCTCCGGCCTATCAACCCCATGTTCTGTGGGGGGCCTTACCCACTTACGTGGTGGGAAACCTCATCTTGAAACGTGCTTCCCGCTTAGATGCATTCAGCGGTTATCACTTCCGAACGTAGCCAACCAGCCGTGCTCTTGGCAGAACAACTGGCACACCAGAGGTTCGTCCATCCCGGTCCTCTCGTACTAGGGACAGCCTTTCTCAAGTTTCCTGCGCGCGCGGCGGATAGGGACCGAACTGTCTCACGACGTTCTAAACCCAGCTCGCGTGCCGCTTTAATGGGCGAACAGCCCAACCCTTGGGACCTACTCCAGCCCCAGGATGCGACGAGCCGACATCGAGGTGCCAAACCATCCCGTCGATATGGACTCTTGGGGAAGATCAGCCTGTTATCCCCGGGGTACCTTTTATCCGTTGAGTGACCACGCTTCCACATGCCGTGGCCAGATCACTAGTTCCGACTTTCGTCCCTGCTCGACATGTCTGTCTCACAGTCAAGCTCCCTTGTGCACTTACACTCGCCACCTGATTGCCAACCAGGCTGAGGGAACCTTTGAGCGCCTCCGTTACATTTTAGGAGGCAACCGCCCCAGTTAAACTACCCATCAGGCACTGTCCCTGATCCAGATAATGGACCTAGGTTAGACATCTAGTACGACCAGAGTGGTATTTCAACGTTGACTCCACCCACACTGGCGTGAGGGCTTCACAGTCTCCCACCTATCCTACACAAGCCGTACCAAACACCAATACCAAACTATAGTAAAGGTCCCGGGGTCTTTCCGTCCTGCCGCGCGTAACGAGCATCTTTACTCGTAGTGCAATTTCGCCGAGTCCATGGTTGAGACAGTGGGAAAGTCGTTACTCCATTCGTGCAGGTCGGAACTTACCCGACAAGGAATTTCGCTACCTTAGGATGGTTATAGTTACCACCGCCGTTTACTGGGGCTTAAATTCTCAGCTTCGGCCAACTAGTGGCCTAACCGGTCCTCTTAACCTTCCAGCACCGGGCAGGAGTCAGTCCGTATACATCGTCTTACAACTTCGCACGGACCTGTGTTTTTAGTAAACAGTCGCTTTCCCCTGGTCTCTGCGGCCCTTCACGCTTCCCCCAGCTAGTGGGTACACGATCCGGGCCCCCCTTCTCCCGAAGTTACGGGGGCATTTTGCCGAGTTCCTTAACCATGGTTGTCTCGATCGCCTTAGTATTCTCTACTTGATCACCTGAGTCGGTTTGGGGTACGGGCGGCTCGTTGCTCGCTAGAGGTTTTTCTCGACAGCATAGGATCACCCACTTCGCCATATATGGCTCCGCGTCACGTCTCAGACTCCACACTGAAGTGGATGGTGCGGATTTGCCTACACCACGTCCTACGCGCTTGCCCACAGACAACCATCGCTGTGGCTGGGCTACCTTCCTGTGTCACCCCATCGCTTGACTACTACCAGTTCGGGTCCCACGCTCCCCTCACCAGCCTCGCCCCGAAGGGTCCGGTCCGATGAGCTTCGGGTGGTTAGCATCACCAGGTTCGTCATGGGCGCAACTTCGCCGGTACGGGAATATCAACCCGTTGTCCATCGACTACGCCTGTCGGCCTCGCCTTAGGTCCCGACTTACCCAGGGCAGATTAGCTTGACCCTGGAACCCTTGATCATTCGGCGCACGGGTTTCTCACCCGTGATTCGCTACTCATGCCTGCATTCTCACTCGTGTGGGCTCCACACCTGGATCACTCCGGCGCTTCACTGCCCACACGACGCTCCCCTACCCATCCAGCACACTGAACACCGATCAAGTCGATGCTGATGTAATTGCTGAATGCCATAGCTTCGGCGGATGACTTGAGCCCCGCTACATTGTCGGCGCGGAATCACTTGACCAGTGAGCTATTACGCACTCTTTCAAGGGTGGCTGCTTCCAAGCCAACCTCCTGGTTGTCAATGCGACTCCACATCCTTTTCCACTTAGTCACCGCTTAGGGGCCTTAGCTGATGGTCTGGGCTGTTTCCCTCTCGACTACGGAGCTTATCCCCCGCAGTCTCACTGCTGCGCTCTCACTTACCGGCATTCGGAGTTTGGCTAACGTCAGTAACCTTGTAGGGCCCATTAGCTATCCAGTGCTCTACCTCCGGCAAGAAACACGCAACGCTGCACCTAAATGCATTTCGGGGAGAACCAGCTATCACGAAGTTTGATTGGCCTTTCACCCCTATCCACAGGTCATCCCCTCAGTTTTCAACCTAAGTGGGTTCGGTCCTCCACGTCGTCTTACCGACGCTTCAACCTGCCCATGGATAGATCACTTCGCTTCGGGTCTTGAGCGCGCTACTGAAACGCCCTATTCG
This sequence comes from uncultured Actinomycetota bacterium, assembly GCA_963790155.1. Taxonomy (GTDB): domain Bacteria; phylum Actinomycetota; class Actinomycetes; order Propionibacteriales; family Nocardioidaceae; genus Nocardioides. The sequence goes on from CAWBNL010000001.1 coordinate 122,964, forward strand.
GACTCGCTTTCGCTACGGCTTCCCCACACGGGTTAACCTCGCAACACACCGCAAACTCGCAGGCTCATTCTTCAAAAGGCACGCCGTCACCCCCACCTGAGCAAGCTCAGACATAAGGCTCCGACGGATTGTAGGCACACGGTTTCAGGTACTATTTCACTCCCCGCCAGGGGTACTTTTCACCTTTCCCTCACGGTACTTGTCCGCTATCGGTCATCAAGGAGTATTTAGGCTTAACGGGTGGTCCCGCCAGATTCACACGGAATTTCAGGGGTTCCGTGTTACTTGGGAACACGCTCGGAAGCCTGCGCTTTACGTCTACGGGCCTATCACCCTCTACGGTACGGCTTTCCAACCGACTTCGACTTCCACACAGGTTTTTTACTTCCTCCACGCACGGCAGCACGTAATGAGCGGTCCCACGACCCCATGACTGCAACCCCTGCCGGGTATCACACAGCCATGGTTTAGCCTCATCCGATTTCGCTCGCCACTACTCTCGGAATCACTGTTGTTTTCTCTTCCTGTCGGTACTGAGATGTTTCACTTCCCGACGTTCCCTCCACACACCCTATGTGTTCAGATGCGGGTAACACGACATGACTCGTGCTGGGTTTCCCCATTCGGACACCCCCGGATCACAGCTCGGTTGCCAACTCCCCAGGGCTTATCGCAGGCTCCAACGTCCTTCATCGGCTCTTGATGCCAAGGCATCCACCATGTGCCCTTCATAGCTTGTCTCAACAACGTCACAAACACACACCCCTCACCACAGACCACCAAAGCAGCCCATGCGAATCGTGCACGCCACAACGCCAAACAAACCACACAAGAACAACAACCAACCAGCCGGGACAATCACCCAACAAGTCGGCCTACAACACACACAGTGCGACCCCACTCCCAAGGAAAGAGAGAAAAAACCAGGGCCACACAAACTTACAGACTCAAACAAACCCACACCCCCCCAAAAGGAAGAGCACAAGCTTGCTGAATTGCTCTAACAACACCCACCCCAGCACCAGCCCCCCAAAAGGGGACCGCCACCGACGCGCATGCTGTAGATGCTCGCGTCCACTATGCAGATCTCAAACAACAACCCCACCAACCCCCACCCACCCCACCCCCAACACACAAGGGCACACGAGATGAACAGGCAAAGGGAGGACCAGAACAACCAGACACCACCACCCCTCCCAACCAAGGGAAGGAACAGCCGGCTGATTCTTCAGGACCCAACAGTGTGCTTGACCCCATCCCCCACCAACGTGAGGCAACAAGTAACCACCCAGACCCCCAAGGGACCCAGGCACCCATCCAACAGAAGCCGGACAGAGCATGATCGTCGACGATTCCACTAGTGAACACCACCATCGCCACCAGACATTCGCCAGTGGTCGGGGCGTGTGCTCCTTAGAAAGGAGGTGATCCAGCCGCACCTTCCGGTACGGCTACCTTGTTACGACTTCGTCCCAATCGCCAGCCCCACCTTCGACAGCTCCCTCCGTAAACGGTTGGGCCACTGGCTTCGGGTGTTGCCGACTTTCGTGACGTGACGGGCGGTGTGTACAAGGCCCGGGAACGTATTCACCGCAGCGTTGCTGATCTGCGATTACTAGCGACTCCGACTTCATGGGGTCGAGTTGCAGACCCCAATCCGAACTGAGACCGGCTTTTTGGGATTCGCTCCCCCTTACGGGATCGCAGCCCTTTGTACCGGCCATTGTAGCATGCGTGAAGCCCTGGACATAAGGGGCATGATGACTTGACGTCATCCCCACCTTCCTCCGAGTTGACCCCGGCAGTCTCCTATGAGTCCCCATCACCCCGAAGGGCATGCTGGCAACATAGAACGAGGGTTGCGCTCGTTGCGGGACTTAACCCAACATCTCACGACACGAGCTGACGACAGCCATGCACCACCTGTACACCCCCAAAAGAAGCCCCATCTCTGGAGCGGCAGGGTGTATGTCAAACCCAGGTAAGGTTCTTCGCGTTGCATCGAATTAATCCGCATGCTCCGCCGCTTGTGCGGGCCCCCGTCAATTCCTTTGAGTTTTAGCCTTGCGGCCGTACTCCCCAGGCGGGGCGCTTAATGCGTTAGCTGCGGCACGGAATCCGTGGAATGGACCCCACACCTAGCGCCCAACGTTTACGGTGTGGACTACCAGGGTATCTAATCCTGTTCGCTCCCCACACTTTCGCTCCTCAGCGTCAGGTCATGCCCAGAGAACCGCCTTCGCCACCGGTGTTCCTCCTGATATCTGCGCATTTCACCGCTACACCAGGAATTCCGTTCTCCCCTGCATACCTCTAGTCTGCCCGTATCGAAAGCAAGCCAGGTGTTAAGCACCTGGTTTTCACTCCCGACGCGACAAACCGCCTACGAGCCCTTTACGCCCAATAATTCCGGACAACGCTCGCACCCTACGTATTACCGCGGCTGCTGGCACGTAGTTGGCCGGTGCTTCTTTAGTAGGTACCGTCACTTGCGCTTCGTCCCTACCGAAAGAGGTTTACAACCCGAAGGCCGTCATCCCTCACGCGGCGTTGCTGGATCAGGCTTCCGCCCATTGTCCAATATTCCCCACTGCTGCCTCCCGTAGGAGTCTGGGCCGTGTCTCAGTCCCAGTGTGACCGGTCACCCTCTCAGGCCGGCTACCCGTCGAAGCCATGGTGAGCCATTACCTCACCATCAAGCTGATAGGCCGCGAGCACATCCCTGGCCGAAAAACTTTCCACCACCACCTCATGCGAGGAGCGGTCATATCCGGTATTAATCACCGTTTCCGGTGGCTATCCCAAAGCCAGGGGCAGATTACTCACGTGTTACTCACCCGTTCGCCGCTCGAGTACCACCGAAGTGGCCTTTCCGCTCGACTTGCATGTGTTAAGCACGCCGCCAGCGTTCGTCCTGAGCCAGGATCAAACTCTCCATCGAAAACAAACCCCAACCCACCCAAAAGCAGGCCAAGGAATATCAATAAGAGCCACATCCCCTGACAAAAAACAAAACTGACACCAACCACCCAAAAGGTGGCTGTTACAGAATCATTGTCAAAGAAACCGCGACACCAACACCCACCACCCAAAGGCAACGAGCAAAGTTGACGTCAACGGGGCAAAACAAACTAATTCGTCGACTAATCAAACACACTGTTGAGTTCTCAAAAATCAGACGCACCCACATCGCGATCCGGTGAGGATCTCGGTTGCGTGAGGCAGCTGGTGAAACCTAGCGAGCGACTTTCTGCCGAGGCAAATCCTCGGCTGTTTCGCTCTGACCCGGTGGTGTCACCGTGACCGGTGACCGCTTCAGGTCGTCCGCCCGGGGCCGGGAGCCCGACCTGACCGGTCTTGCTCCCCGCCGCTCCCTGGCGACGAACAGAACATTAGACGTCACCCTGTGAACGTGCAAATCGAGATGCTGTGACCGCGAGCACATCTACGTTTGCGCAGGTCAGCGGCCTGTTGTGACGCATGGTGCGATGAGACGGGCGTGTCGTACGGCCCGCTCAGGCCACCTCGACACCGGCGAAGTTCTTCTTCCCGCGGCGCAGGACCAACCACGAACCGGCGACCAGGTCGGCGTCGGTCGGGCGCAGGTCGGGGTCCTCGACCCGCACGTTGTTGAGGTAGGCCCCACCTTCGGCGACCGTGCGACGCGCATCGCCCTTGCTCTTCACCAGGCCGGCCGCCACGAGGAGGTCGAGGATCCCCGGGCAGCTCGCCGGCCGGGACCGACGTACCTCCTGCCTCGCGCAGCGCGGACGCCAGCGTGGCGGGCGCGATGGAGGAGAGGTCTCCCCCGCCGAACAGCGCCGCGGCAGCCGCCTTGGCCTGCTCGACCTCGTGGTCGCCGTGGACGAGCGCGGTCACCTCGTCGGCCAGACGCTTCTGTCCGGCGCGCAGGAAGGGCTTCTCGGCGGTCTGCTGCTCGAGGTCCTCGATCTCCTCGCGCGTGAGGAAGGTGAAGACCCGGAGCAGCTCGCCGACCTTGGCGTCCTCGGCGTTGAGCCAGAACTGGTGGAAGGCGTACGGCGAGAGCATCTCCGGGTCGAGCCACAGGGCCCCGCCCTCGGTCTTGCCGTACTTCGTGCCGTCGGCCTTCGTCATGAGGGGGGTGGCGATGGCGTGGGCATGACCGCCGTCGGCACGGCGGATCAGCTCGACCCCCGCCGTCAGGTTCCCCCACTGGTCGGAGCCGCCGAACTGCAGCGTGACGCCGTGGTCGCGGTAGAGGTTGAGGAAGTCCATCGACTGCATGCAGGACGTAGGAGAACTCGGTGTAGCTGATCCCCGCCTCCAGCCGGCTCTTCACGACGTCGCGGGCGAGCATCCGGTTGACCGGGAAGTGCTTGCCGATGTCGCGCAGGAAGTCGATCACCGACATGGACGCGGTCCAGTCGTAGTTGTTGACCATGGTCGCGCCGTTGTCGCCCTCGAAGGACAGGAAGGGCTCGATCTGGCCGCGGACGCGGTCGACCCAGTCCTTGACGGTGTCGAGGCTGTTGAGCGTGCGCTCCCCCGAGTCCCGCGGGTCGCCGATCATCCCGGTGGCGCCGCCCACCAGGGCGTACGGCGTGTGTCCGGCGTCCTGGAGCCGCTTCGCGGTGAGCACCTGGACCAGGTGGCCCATGTGGAGGCTCGGCGCCGTCGGGTCGAAGCCCACGTAGAACCTGACGCTCCCCTCGCCCAGCGCCGCGCGGAGCGCGTCGCGGTCGGTGGAGTGCGCGACGAGGCCGCGCCACTCCAGCTCGTCGAGGACATTCGGGGTCGTCACGGGGATTCCTTCGGGTGGGGTCGGCTGGTGGTCGGCCACTAGCCTAGGGCGAGCAAGGAGGAAGGACGGCACGTGATCGCAGGCAGGTACAGGCTCGGGCGGGAGATCGGCCGCGGCGGGTCCGGCACCGTGCACCTCGCGGTGGACGAGGTGCTCGGTCGGCAGGTGGCGATCAAGCGCATCGGCATGATCGCCGGCTCGGACGACGTCGAGCGGGAGCGGGCCGAGCGCGAGGCCCGGCTGGCCGCGGCGCTCAACCACCCGCACGTGGTCTCGGTCTTCGACCTCGTCGACGAGGCCGACGTCCGCTGGCTGGTGATGGAGTACGTCGACGGCCAGACGCTCAGCGAGCGGGTGCGGTCGACCGGTGCCCTCGAGGCCGCCGAGGCGGCTGCGCTGCTCGGCCAGACCGCCGACGCGCTCGTCGAGGCCCACGCCCACGGGATCGTGCACCGCGACGTCAAGCCCAGCAACATCCTGATCGCCGACGGGAACGCCAAGCTCAACGACTTCGGCATCGCGCGCTCGGCCGACGACGCGTCGCTCACCCAGACCGGCCTGGTGACCGGGTCGCCCGCCTACCTCGCGCCCGAGGTGGCCTCCGGGTCGTCGGCGACGCCGGCGAGCGACGTGTGGTCGCTGGGCGCGACGCTCTACCACGCCGTCACCGGGGCGCCGCCGTACGACGTCGGCGACAACCTGATCGGCGCGCTCTACAAGATCGTCCACGAGGACCCGCCGCGGCTCCCCGACGACCACCCGATGGCCGGCCTGCTGACGGTGATGATGACGCACGACCCCGAGCAGCGGTGGTCGATGCGGCAGGTGCGCGACGAGCTCGGCCGGATCGCGCGGGGCGGACGCTCCAGCGTCGGCCGCGGCGCGCCCGTGCCGGCACGCGCGGCCGAGCAGGAGCCGACCGGAGTGCTGCCCGCGGTGCGGCCCTCGCCCCTCCCCGAGGCGGCGCGGCCGCCGCGCGCGGCACTGGGGCTGGATCGCCACCGCGGCGGTGGCGGCCGTGGCCGCGATCGTGGCGGCGTACGTCCTGGCCGGGCGCGGGACGCCCGAGGCGAGCGGCGACGACCCGTCGGAGTCGTCGCAGACGAGCAGCACCGACGAGCCGACCGACGCCGCCACGACGGAGCCGACCGCCGAGGAGGTCCGCCAGCAGATGGACGCCTTCATCACCTCGTATCTCTCGACCGTGACCAGCGACCCTCGTGCCGCCTTCGACCAGCTGACGCCGGGCTTCCAGGAGACCAGCGGCGGCTACGACGGCTACATCTCCTGGTGGAGCAAGGTGCAGTCGGCCGAGCTCGCGAGCATCGACAGCAACCCGTCGGACAGCACGGTGGCCTACACGGTCAACTACCGGATGAGGGCGGGCGGCACGACCACGTCGCGGGTGCGGCTCCAGCTCCAGCGCGACGGCGACGACTACCTCATCGCCGGCGAGGGCTGAGCAGCGCACAGGTCCCAACGGGTGAGGCGCCTCGTCCTGTGGTCATTACTGTGGAGCGGAGCCACGGGAAGGGTCCGACACGTGATCGCAGGCAGGTACACCCTCGGCCGGGAGATCGGGCGCGGGGGCGCCGGCATCGTCCACCTCGCACACGACGAGGTGCTCGGACGGTCCGTCGCCATCAAGCGCATCGGGCTCCTGCCCGGCACGACGGGCCAGGACGTCGCCCGTGCCGAGCGGGAGGCCCGGATCGCCGCGGGCATCAACCACCCGCACGTCGTGTCGATCCTCGACCTCGTCAAGGACGTCGACTGCTACTGGCTCGTCATGGAGCACGTGCAGGGACGCACGCTCTCCGAGGTCGTCGCCGCGGACGGGCCGCTGAGCCCCACCCGCGCAGCGGGCATCCTCGCCCAGGCCGCCGACGGCCTGGTCCAGGCCGCCCGCGCCGGCATCGTCCACCGCGACGTGAAGCCCAGCAACATCATGGTCGGCGAGGACGACCATGCGAAGCTCGGCGACTTCGGCATCGCGCGCGCGTCCAGCGACTCGGCGCTCACCGTGACCGGCCAGGTCACCGGCTCGCCCGCCTACCTCGCCCCGGAGGTCGCGTCGGGCTCGCCGGCGATGGCCGCCAGCGACGTGTGGGCGCTCGGCGCCAGCCTCTACCACGCGGTCGTCGGCCGCGCTCCGTACGACGTGGGCGGCAACGTCATGGGCGGGATGTACCGGATCGTCCACGACGAGCCCCCGCGGCTGCCCGAGCGACCATCCCCTGGCCGGCGTGCTGGCCCGGACGATGGTGAAGGACCCGGCGCACCGGTGGTCGGCCGAGCGCGTCCGCGACGAGCTCCGCCGCGTCGCCGCGGGTGGCGCCCTGTCCGGGGTGGACACGACCACGGCTCCGCACGCGCCGCCCGCCCCACCCACGCCGGCCGCCGCCCCAGCGGGCACCGCCACCTCGACGATGGCCGAGGTCTCCCCCGCCGCCCCGGAACGACCTCCCGCACCCCCTGCGGCGACCCCGCCGTCGCGACGCTCGCCCGTGGGCTGGATCGCGGCGGCCGCCGTCCTCGTGCTGCTCGCCGTCCTCGGCGCCTGGCTCCTGTGGCCCGGCGACGGCGAGAAGCCCGCCGGCACCGAGGCCCGGACCGAGCAGTCGGAGGGGCCGTCCAGCCGTCCGAGGACCCGTCCGAGGACCCGTCCGAGTCCGCCACCGAGGAACCGTCCGCGACCGAGGAGCCCAGCGCCGAGCCGAGCGAGGCGACGGGCGGGACGCAGGCGGAGGTGCGGGCCTTCGTCCGGGAGTACTTCTCGTTCGTGACGTCCGCCCCCGAGTCGTCGTACGTCATGCTGACGCCGGAGTTCCAGGCCGCGAGCGGTGGCTTCGAGCGCTACTCCGGGTTCTGGAGCACGATCAGCTCGGCGCGTCCGTACGACATCACGTTCGACCCCGACACGCTCGTCACGTCGTACACGATCGACTACGTCGCCACCTCGGGCCGGACCTCGACCGAGCAGAAGCAGCTGCAGCTCGTGCAGGACGGCGAGGACTACCTCATCGCCGGCGAGGGCTGACCGCTGCCGGCGCACAGCGAGCGACCGCTGGGTCGACTGCGGGTCGGCGCCGACGGGGGCGAACCGCACCGGCGACGCGATGGGGAGCGGAGACAGCCGCCGAGCGTCGAAGTGCTCGGCCGGTGCGGAGGTCATCCCGACCCACGACGAGGCCGAGAACCTCGCGCGGATGCGCGCGGCTCCGGGCGGGACAGCCTCGGGTCGAGGTGACGGTCGTCGACGACGACGCCCCGACGCGCTGCCTGCGCGAAGTCGCGCTCAGCGGTCCAGACACAGACGAGCGACAACGGAACTGCCGCCCGCAGCCACCGGCGCTGTCGGACGAGCGCCTGCGACGCGGTCCGAGGAGGGCCCAGGCGAGCTCGTAATGCGGTGGCAGATCGCCAGTGGCGTCAGGCGACGTGGTCCGCGCACGCTCGTGCGATGACGATCCCGCGGAGCACGAGCACGGCGAACGGCGCTCACACGCCTGTGCGCGGCGACCGCAGCCAGGACGGCGGCGGCGGCGCACCACACCCGGGACGAGCCCGAACGCAGCGCGGCAGGCCGAGCAGACTGACCTGACGTAGGGGCGAAGACCTTCGGGTGACGGGGACAGATCTAGTTCGGTTGATGGTGCACCGCACTGAGAACGCCGGGCTGGGCGCGACCTACCTCCACGGCTTCGACGTGGCGCTGGCGGCCGGCTAGGACGTGATCGGTGACGATGGACGCCGCGGGGCGACACCAGGCAGAGCAGCTGCACCGCCTCTCCGACGCGCTGCGCGCCGCGGACCAGGACGTCGGTCGCGCACGTGCCCGGCGGCTCGGTGGTCAACTGGCCGGTGCAGCGCCTCGCGCTCTACGTGGCGACGACCTACTCGACCGGCGCTCCCGGGAGCAAGGTCAAGGATCGCCTCCTGCGGGGTACGGCTCGGCGCCGCTCGGACCTGGCGGCGACTGCGACCCTCGAGGTAGGTGCTGTCCACCGGATACGCGCTCCAGACGGACTCGCCTACCGGCACGGCTGACCCGCCGTGCGTCACCGAGGGCTCGATCGGTTCACACCGCGCGCGGTGCGCGGCGATCGCCAGATGACCGGGTCGACGTGGCCCGCGAGTCGCTCAGGCGGACACGACCGCGGCCGGTGCGACCTGTCCACCAGCCCCTCGAGACCCTCGGCCTCGTACCTGGCCAGCCAACCGTGCACCGTCTTGCGGTGCACCCCGAACCTGGCCGCCACGCTCGAGACCGTCTCCCCGTCACTGATCACCGCCAGGACGGCCAGATACCGCTGCTCTGCCACGCTTAACTCCCTCATCAAGGGAGTGTCACCAATCAACCGATGTAGCTGTCACCCATCACCCGAAGATGCGTAACGCCTCAACCGAAGGCCGAACGTCACCCATCAGGCGAAGCAATACAGCACTGCGTGGGGCGGGTGGGGCTCGAACCCACGACCCAAGGATTATGAGTCCTCTGCTCTGACCGACTGAGCTACCGCCCCTCGGGCGGCACCCTATCGGGGGCGACGTCGGCCTCCATCTCGTGCATGTGCTCCACCACGCGGAAGCCGAGCGCGGTGTTGGTGCGGTGCATGGCGGTGTTCGACGGGGCGGTCCAGGTGTGGACGAGGCCGATGCCCTCGGGGAGCTCGGCGTAGTTGACGGCCTTGAGCGCGGCACCGAGTCGGTGACCGCGGTGCTCCGGCATGACGAGCGTGTCGTCCTGCCAGGCGATGTCGGCTCCGTGCGGGACGAACAGCAGCGAGTAGCCGCCGAAGGCGCCGTCGACCCGGCGCCGGGCGGCCGCCACGCGGACGTCGTACGACCTCGTCAGACGCTCCTCCGACGCGGCCAGCCGGGCGTCGTCCAGGACCGTCGGCTCGAGGTCGAGCTCACCGGTCGGCACGTCGGCGTTCATCTGGTTGCGCATCGCGAGGTAGGCCCCGCGGTGCTCGTCGGGGCAGCGACCGCGCCAGGTGACCACGTCGTACGCCGGGTCGACCGCGGCCCGGGCAGCGGGGTCCAGCGGCAGCTCGAGGAGCAGGTGGTCCTCGCGGTGCTTCTCGACCGCCGCCCATCGCAGCGGCGAAGAGCAACCCGGGACCGCCGTCGACGGGAGCCACCGACACCTCTCCCCCGACGCGCGTGCGTCCGGCGGCCCGCGCCCGCTCCGCCGCCTCCTGCCACAGCAGGCGCCCGGCACCGCGGCGGCGGTGCTCCGGCAGCACGTTGACCTCGCACCAGCCCACGTCGAGGTTCTCGGTGAGCGGCAGCTCGAGCTCGGCCACGCCGACCAGCGCGTCGCCGTCGCGGGCCTCGAGCCGGACGCGGCGGGCGTGCTCCCCCGGCTCGGTGACGGTGAGCTCGAAGGCGTCGAACGCCTGCAGCAGTGCGTGCGGACGATCCGCCCGCGCCGAGCGGTCCATCACCTCGTACCACGCGCGTCGGGCGGCCGGGTCCGAGGAGTCGAGCTCGCTGATGTGCACACCGCATCCGACACCGTCGCCGTCTCACGAGCAACCCGATTCCGCACCCGGCGGGCCCCCGGGCGTGGGACAGTGGTCGGCGTCTCGGGATGGGAGGACCTCGTGGCTGCAGGTCGTGGACAGGACAAGGCACCGCTGCTGACCCCGTCGCAGCGGCACCTGGTGACGCGCTTCGGCTACGGCGTCGACGCAACGCTGGCCCGGGACGTACGCCGTGCCGGTGGCGCGCAGGCGTGGTTCGAGCAGCAGCTCACCCGCCCCGGCTCCTTCCCCGACGGCGCCGCCGACGAGGTGCGCCGGTGGTGGCCCGACCTCGATCGCAAGCCGGCCGATCTCTGGCAGCGCCAGGTCCAGGAGGTGCGCGGCGGCTGGCAGGTGATGGAGGACTACGGCCGCTGGCTGCTCGTGCGACGGATCCGCACGCGGCGCCCGGTGCTCGAGAAGATGACCGAGTTCTGGGAGGGCATGCTCCACGTGCCGGTCAGCGGCGACGCGCACTTCACCTGGCGCGCCGACTACGGCGAGACCATCCGCCGTCATGCGCTCGGCCGCTTCGACCAGCTGCTGGCCGCGACGACGACCCACCCGGCGATGCTGATCTTCCTGTCGGCGGCGACGTCGACGAAGCGGGCACCCAACGAGAACCTCGGTCGCGAGCTGCTCGAGCTGCACACCCTGGGCGCGGGCAACTACAGCGAGGACGACGTGAAGGCCTCGTCCCGCATCCTCACCGGCTGGCACGTCGACCTGTGGAAGACGTGGGCGGCGTCCTACGTCAAGGAGGACCACTGGACGGGCACCGTGCAGGTCAAGGGCTTCAAGGAGAAGAACCGCAAGGGCGACGGCCGCGAGGTCACGCGCGACTACCTCCGCTACCTGGCCCACCACCCGCTCACCGCCCACCACGTCTGCGAGCGGCTGGCCACCAAGTTCGTCCGCGACGACCCGCCGCCGGCACTCGTGAAACGCCTCGCGAAGGTCTATCTCAAGAACGACACCGAGATCGCACCAGTGCTCCGCGCGCTGGTGGCGAGCAAGGAGTTCCGCAGGTCCGCCGGTGACAAGCTGCGTGACCCGAGCGAGGACGTCGTCGCGACCTACCGTGCCCTCGGCGTCGCGGTGGGCCGCCCGAGCCAGGGCGACTCGGGTGCCAACGCGATGCTGTGGCAGGCCTCCGGGCTCGGACTCTCCCCGCACGCCTGGCCGCGACCCGACGGGACGCCGGTGCGCGACGACATCTGGGCCTCTCCCTCGCGCGCGCTCGGCTCGATGAGCATGCACTGGGGGATGGCGGGCGGCTGGTGGCCGACGACCGACCTCCGCTACCGCGAGCCGAGCACCTGGGTGCCGGCGAAGAAGCCGATCCGCTTCAAGGACCTCGTCGACGCGGTGAGCCGCGACCTGCTCCACCGCCCGGCGTCGAAGCACCTCCTCGAGACCGCGTGCCTGGCCACCGGCTGCCGGGCCAAGGAGAAGATCGACCGCGAACACGGCCTCTACCAGTGGGGCTTCGCCCGGCTGCTGGCGGCAGTCCTCGACTCCCCCGACCACCTGGCGTGCTGACATGACCTCCCACGACACTCCCCCGCGCCGCGCCACTGCGTGCGGCTGCCCCGACTACGACGAGGCCCGCCTCGCGCTCAGCCGCCGGGCCCTGCTCGGCACCGCCCTCGCCGGCGGCGCCCTGGCCCTCGGCCCCGGCCTCGCCGGCTCCGGCCCACGGGCGTACGCCGTCACCGGCCGGACCGCGAACCGGCTGTCCTCGCCGCTCGGCTCGGTGCTCGTGCTGCTGTCGCTGCGCGGCGCCGCCGACGGCCTCTCGCTCGTCGTGCCGCACGGCGACCCGGCCTACTACGCCGCGCGCCCGCGCATCGGCGTACCGCACACGGCGCTGCTGGCGCCCGACGCCATGTTCGGCCTGCACCCGGCGCTGGCGCCGCTGCTGCCGATGTGGAACGCCGGCTCGCTGGCCGCCGTGCACGCCACCGGGATGGCGGTCCCGAACCGCTCGCACTTCGCGGCGATGGAGGCCATCGAGGACGCGGCCCCCGGGTCCACCGAGCGCAACGGCTGGCTCAACCGGCTGCTGGGCGAGCTGCCCGGCACCTCGCCCCTGCAGGGCACCGCGATGGGCAACCAGGTGCCGACCTCGCTCTTCGGGATCAACCCCGCGTTCGTGGTCGACGACGTCGACCGGGCCGAGGTGGCCGGCACGGACGACGACGGCCGGCGCCTGCTCGCCCTCCAGCACGCGTGGAAGGGCGGTGGCCGGATGGGCCAGGCCGTGCGCGACGCGATCTCGGGTGCGCAGACCTTCGGCGCCGCCCGGGACCTCCCGGAGAGCGCTGCGGCCGCCACCCCCTACCCGCAGACCGACCTGGGCCGTGCCCTGTCGGACGTGTCGAGGATCGTGCGCTCGGGCGTCGGGGCCGAGGTCGTCACGGTCGACCAGGGCGACTGGGACATGCACACCGACCTCGGCACGGTCGAGTGGGGCGACATGCGCCGCAACGCCGGCGACCTGGCCGCCTCGATCGCCGCCTTCTTCGCCGACCTGGGCCCCGCCGCCGACCGGGTCACGCTCGTGACCCTCAGCGAGTTCGGTCGCCGGGTCAAGGAGAACGACGGCTACGGCACCGACCACGGCTACGGCAACGTCATGTTCGTGGCCGGCGCCGGCGTCCGCGGCGGTCAGTACTACGGCTCGTGGCCCGGCCTCGCCGACTCCCTCGACGCCGACCTGCTGGTCACCACCGACTACCGCAGCGTGCTGACGGAGGTCGTGACGCGTCGGTTCGGGGTCTCCGTCGGCCAGGTGTTCCCCGGCTTCGCGCCGACGGCCGTCGGCGTGATGGCCTGAGGCGTCGGGACCTCTTCACGGCAGTGCGCGCCGGTGCCATGCTCGGACCATGACGGACCAGCGGGCCACCCCTCCCTCCTTCGAGCCCCTCCCCGAGGACTGGGAGACCGCGCTGTTCGTGGTCGCCCACCCCGACGACATCGAGTACGGCGGCGCCGCCGCGGTGGCGCGCTGGACCGGGCAGGGCAAGCGCATCGTCTACTGCATGGTGACCAGCGGGGAGGCGGGCATCGACGGGATCCACCCCGACGAGAGCGGACCGCTGCGCGAGGCGCGAGGAGATCGCGTCGGCGCGCGTGGTGGGCGTCGACGAGGTCGAGTTCCTGCGACTGCCCGACGGCATCCTGGAGTACGGCGTCGAGCTGCGGCGTGCGATCGCCGCGGTCGTGCGCAAGCACCGTCCGGACATCGCGATGACGATCAACTTCCGCGAGACGTTCGGCGGCACGAACCTCAACCAGGCCGACCACATCGCGGTCGGGCCGGGCCCTGCTGGACGCCGTACGCGACGCCGGCAACCGGTGGATCTTCCCCGAGCAGCTCACCGACGGGCTCGAGCCGTGGGGCGGCGTACGCGCCGTCTGGTCGGGCAGCTCACCGCAGGCGACCCACGCCGTCGACGTCACGGACACCTTCCAGTCGGGCGTGGCCTCGCTCAAGGAGCACCAGGCCTACATCGACGGGCTCGGCTGGGAGGGCTGGGACCCCGAGGAGTTCCTCGACGGCATCCTGCGCGGCGGCGGCCAGGGTCTCGGCGTGACCCACGCGGCGACCTTCGAGGTCTTCCCGCTCGGGTGGGGCTGAGCCCTCAGCGATCGCGGCGCAGGCGTCGCGGCTTCTTCTCCTTGGGCTCCACGTAGCGGAAGCGCGCCCCGACGAGCGGTGCGGGGGCTGGGACGGGCGTCGCCGGTGGGGTCGGCGGTGCCTCCTCGACCGCGTCCGGCTCGTCGGGGTCGAACTCGGTCGCCACGGTGGAGAGGTCGTGGTCGGCGAGGATCGCCCGGATCTCGTCGATCATCGCGACCAGCTCGTCGTCCTCGGCCGAGGAGACCGACGCGACCAGCGCGTGGCGCCCGAGGGAGACCCCGACGAGCGCCCCCTCCTCGAACCGCAGCCGGACGAACCCGGTGGCGTGCTGGTCCTGCAGGGAGCGCAGGATCGCGAGCATCCGGGTGCCCGCCTCGGCGAGGTGGCGGAGGTCCTGCCGCTCCCCCACCGCACCGATGACGCGTGAGCTCGCGGTGATGATCGAGGACCACTCGACGCCCTCGAGGCGCGAGAGCCGGGTCAGGCAGTGGGAGACGGCGGCAGCGGTGTCGACGGCCCCCACCACGGTGAAGGTGGGCACCGTCCGCGCGGCGAGCGGCATCACCACCGCCCGGAAGGTGCCCTCCCCGGCGGGCGTCCAGGTCACCGCGACGATGAGGTGCTGGGTGCCGAAGGCCTCGAGCACCCGGAGGTCACCGGCGTCGACGAGCTCGCCCATGCGCCGGGCCAACCGTCCGGTGTAGGGCAGCGCCGCGGCCAGCGTGCCGGCGAGCCCGTCGTCGCCCAGGACCGAACCGTCGGGGCGTACGAGGAACTGCCCCGGGGCGGGGGTGCCGGTGGAGGGGTCCGCGGTCATGCGGCCAGCCTGTCCCAGCGCGGGCGTGGCCACGGCCCGTGTAACCCACAGTTCACGTGGCGCGCGGAAGCGTTACGTCACCGCAATGACACCCTCACGGCACGAGGTGCTCGCTCTCGCGGATGTCGGTGATCGCCATGTGGCCCGGGGCATGGCCGATGGCCAGCGCCGGACGGGACTGCATGACCGCTGCCTGCGGGGTGACGCCGCAGGCCCAGAAGACCGGCACCTCTCCCGGGCGCACCTCCACCGGGTCCCCGAAGTCGGGGACGTCGAGGTCGGTGATGCCGAGGTCGGCCGGTGAGCCGATGTGGACCGGCGCCCCGTGGACGGCGGGGTAGCGCGACGTCACCCGGACCGCCGTGGCGACCTGCGAGGCGGGCATCGGACGCATCGACACGACCAGCGGGCCCGACAGCGAGCCGGCGGGGCGACAGTCGACGGAGGTGCGGTACATCGGGACGTTGCGGCCCTGCTCCAGGTGGCGTACGGGCACTCCCGCCTCGAGCAACGCGTCCTCGAACGTGAAGCTGCACCCGATGAGGAACGCCACCATGTCGTCGCGCCAGCGCTCGGTCACGTCGTCGACCTCGGCGACCAGCTCGCCGTGCTCGTAGATGCGGTAGGAGGGAAGGTCCGTACGCAGGTCGCCCGCGAACCGCTGGCTGCTCACCTCGCCGGGCTCGGTCACGTCGAGGATCGGGCACGGCGCGGGGTTGCGCTGCGCGAACAGCAGGAAGTCGTACGCCAGGTCGCGCGGGACGGCCAGCAGGTTGGCCTGGGTCCAGCCTGCGCACCACCCGGACGGTCGGCACGCGCAGGCCGGCCCGGAACCTCTCGCGGGCCTCGGTGGGCGTGAGGGTGGCGACGTCATTCATCGTGTGCTCCTGGGGGGAGGGGTCGGGCGACGGGGACGGGACCCGGCGGAAGAGGATGCGCTGACCCGGGCGGACCTGCGCGGCGAGTGGTACGTCGGCGGTGACGACCACCGCGATGACGGGGTACCCGCCGGTGACCGGGTGGTCGGCGAGGAACAGCGTCGGCTGGCCCGACGGCGGCACCTGCAGGGCCCCGCACACCATCCCCTCGCTCGGGAGCTCGTCGTCCCGCGCGCGCTCGAGCACGGGTCCGGACAGGCGCATCCCGACCCGGTTGCTGTCCGCGGTGACCTCGTAGGGACCGGACAGGAGCGCGGCGCGGCCCTCCTCGGTGAACCAGTCGGCGCGGGGGCCGTCGACGACGCGCAGGGTGACGTCGCCTCCCTCGGGCAGCTGCACGGGCACCACGTCGACGCAGGGGTACGTCGTCGTGGCGCGACCGACCGGGAGCCGGTCGCCGGCGGCGAGCGGCGCGGGTCCGACCCCGGACAGGACGTCGGTGGAGCGGGAACCCAGCACGGGTGGGACCTCGATCCCCCCACGTGCCGCCAGGTAGCTGCGCAGCCCGGTGGTCGGCGGCCCCAGGCGGAGGGTCGCGCCGTCAGGCACCCACACCACGCCGTACGGGCCGTGGGCACGTCCGTCGACGGTGAGGGTGCAGGGCGCTCCGGTGAGCGTGACCGCCATGCCGCCCCGCGCGACGACCTCGAGGCCGCCGAAGGTCACCTCGATCGCGGCCGCGGACTCGGGGTTGCCGAGCACCCGGTTGGCCAGTCGCAGGGCGGGAACGTCCGCGGCTCCTGCGTGGCCGACCCCGAGGGCACCGAGGCCGTGCCGGCCCAGGTCCTGCACGGTGCTCAGCGGGCCGGGGCTCACCACCTCCAGCGCGGTGTCCATCAGGCCTCCACGAACTGGACCCGGAGGCCCGGCACCAGGAGGGCGGGCGGGTCGCGCTCGAGGTCCCAGGGCTGCACGGAGGTGCGGCCGATGAGCTGCCACCCGCCGGGCGACTCACGGGGGTAGACCCCGGTGAACTCACCGGCCAGCGCGATGGACCGGGCCGGCACCTTGGTGCGCGGGTTGTCGCGCCGCGGCACCGTCAACCGGTCGTCGGCCCCCACCAGGTAGCCGAAGCCGGGCGCGAAGCCGCAGAACGCCACCGTCCACTCCTGGGCGGTGTGGGCCTCGACGACGCCGCGCTCCCCCAGCCCGGTCAGCCGCCCGACCTCGGCGAGGTCCTCGCCGTCGTACGTCACCGGGATCTCGAGGCGACCGGCGTCGGGACGGTGTCCCGAGCGCGGCTCGACGGAGCGGACGGCTCGGGCGACCCGGGCCGCATCGGTCCGCGCGGGGTCGATCCGCAGGAGCAGGGTGCGGGCGGCCGGCACCAGGTCGACGACGCCGTCGGGCGGGTCGTCGACCAGCTCGGCATAGAGCGCGAGCACGGCGTCCAGGTCGTCGAGCTCCACCAGGAGCCCGGACCCACCGCACGGGAGCAGCCTCACCCCGGCTCACCACCGACGAACGGCAGCACCTGCACTCCCGCCCCCTCCAGCCCGCGGCGTACGGCCGTGGCCATCGCGACCGCCCCGGGACTGTCGCCGTGCACGCACACGGAGTCGGCCCGGACCGGGACGAGGGAACCGTCGGAGGCGACCACCTCGTGGCGGGTGGCGATCCGGACCGTGCGCCCGGCCACGTCATCGGGGTCGTGCAGCACCGCGTCGGGTTCGCGCCGCGACACGAGCGTGCCCTCGGGGGTGTACGCGCGGTCCGCGAAGGCCTCGGGCACGGGAGTCAGCCCGGCCCCCTCGGCCACCGCGAGCCACACGGATCCGGGCAGGCCCAGCACCGGCAGCGTCGGGTCGTAGCGGCGTACGGCCTCGGCGACCGCCTCGGCCTGGGCCTCGTGGTGGACGATCGCGTTGTAGAGCGCGCCGTGCGGCTTGACGTAACGGACCTGCGTGCCCGCGACCCGGGCGAAGGCCTCCAGCGCGCCGAGCTGGTAGAGCACGTCGTTGGTCAGGTCGTGGGGCTCGACGTCGATGAAGCGGCGGCCGAAGCCCGCGAGGTCGCGGTAGCCCACCTGCGCGCCGATCACGACGCCGCGATCCGCGGCGCGCGCACACGTACGACGGAGCACGGTCGGGTCGCCGGCGTGGAAGCCGCACGCCACGTTGGCACTGGTGATCACCTCGAGCAGGGCGTCGTCGTCACCGAGGGTCCAGCTGCCGAACGACTCCCCCAGGTCGGCGTTGAGGTCGATGCGCGGCCCCGTCACAACAGGTCCGCGATGCCGCCGAGGGAGTTCCAGCCGAGGTAGACGGTGAGCACCCACACCGCTGCGCCGATGGCGAGCAGCCACCGCGGGTAGCGGTAGCCGCGGAGCAGGTCGATCCGCCGTGCGGCCACCCACAGGATGATCGCGAAGCCCACGGGGAGGATGAGCCCGTTGAGCGCGCCGGCGAGGACGAGCAACGTGACCGGCGCCTTGCCCAGGGCGAGGTAGATGGCGCCCGAGACGACGATGAAGGCGACCGTCACCAGGTTGCGGCGCTCCTCGAGCCGGCGCGAGAACCCGGCGAGGAAGGAGACCGACGTGTAGGACGCACCGATCACCGAGGTGATGCTCGCGGCCCACAGGATGATGCCGAAGACCCGCACGCCCACGTCGCCGAGCGCCGCCTGGAACGCGGAGGCCGGCGGGTTGTCGGCGGCCAGGGTGACGCCGCCGGCCACCACGCCGAGCACGGCGAGGAACAGCAGCGTACGCATCACGCCGGTGACGAGGATGCCGGTCACCGAGCCGCGCGTGATGTCACGGACGTGCTCGGGGCCGGTGATGCCGGAGTCGACCAGCCGGTGGGCGCCGGCGTAGGTGATGTAGCCGCCGACGGTGCCACCGATCAGGGTGGTGATGATGAGGAAGTCGACGCTGTCGGGCAGCACGGTCTGGCGCAGCGCCTCACCGACGGGCGGGCCCGAGATGATGGCGGCGTAGAGCACCATGGCGATCATCACGACGCCGAGCACCACCACGATCCGATCCATCGCGATGCCGGCCCGCTTGCTGAGGAAGATCGCGATCGCGATCAGCGCCGAGACGGCGCCGCCGATCTTGACGTCGAGCCCGAACATCGCGTTGGTGCCCAGCGCGGTGCCGCCGATGTTGCCGATGTTGAACACCAGCCCGCCCAGGACGACGAGGGCCGCCAGGAAGTAGCCGGCGCCGGGCAGGACCGTGTTGGCCAGCTCCTGGGCCCGCATGCCCGAGACGCCGATGACGCGCCACACGTTCAGCTGGACGGCGATGTCCACCAGGATGGACACGAGGATCGCGAAGGCGAAGGCCGCACCGAGCTCCGCGGTGAACACGGTGGTCTGGGTGATGAAGCCGGGGCCGATCGCGCTGGTGGCCATGAGGAACATCGCGCCGAGCAGTGCTCCCCGTGCTGCGCCGGCCTTGCCCCTGGCTTCGCGGCCCGGCGTCCCGGTGTCGGTCCGCGTGGTCTCGTCGGTCATGTCGCGCCCATCTCTGTCGGTGGTGTCGCCCCGAGTGGTCCGTCGGAACGTGGTCCCCGTCACACCACCATGAGGGATTGTTGAACAATCCGTCAATACCTACCGTCGGCTAACCTTCGTTCCGTGACCACCACCGACTGGCTGGCCGAGCTCCAGGCCGAGCGTCCCGGACTCGGCCGCGCCAGCACCGCAGGGCGGGTCGCGGACGTGCTCCGCACCCGCATCACCGAGGGCCACCTGCCGCCCGGCACCCGGCTGTCCGAGGAGGACATCGGGGCTGCGCTGGGGGTCTCGCGCAACACCCTGCGTGAGGCGTTCCGCCTGCTCGGCCACGAGCGCCTGCTGCTCCACGAGTTCAACCGCGGTGTCTTCGTCCGCAAGCTGACCGCGGACGACGTACGCGACCTCTACCAGCTGCGTCGGATCCTCGAGTGCGGGGCGGTGCGCCGCGCGGCCGAGCGCCGTACGGCCGTCTCAGCCGCCCGGTGGGCCGAGCTGCTCGTCGCGATCCGGGAGTCCGTCGAGGAGGGCGAGTCGGCCGCGGCGCGCGACCAGTGGGCCGAGGTCGGCACGGCCAACATGCACTTCCACCAGGCCGTCGCCGCGCTGGCACAGAGCCCTCGCGTCACCGAGGCGATGGGACACCTCCTGGCCGAGCTGCGCCTGGTCTTCCACGTGATGGATGCACCTCAGGCGTTCCACCAGGCCTATCTCCCGCAGAACCGCGCGATCCTCGAGATGCTGGCAGCAGGTGCGCTCGACGCGGCCGAGTCGGCGATCGCGACCTACCTCGATGCCGCCGAGGCGCAGCTCATCGATGCGTACGCGGCGGGCCCAGCCTGACGTCCGCCGCGTCGCACGACAAGACGCCCTGACCTGCTGCCGACTGCTTCTGCTCGCTCGTGATCCTGCGGCCCGGCCCCAACCGTGGCCCCGGTCGGCGAGCCGGGAAGCCTGCCACCGTCACTTGTAGGCCCGGTCGAGGCTGGCGCCGATCTGAACCCTGCCCTTGCGCACTTTGACGTGCTTCAGCTTGACGGCGGTGTCCTCCACCCAGCCGGCGACCTTGCCGCGTTTCCCGTCCGGGGCGACACCTAGCACCAGGGCGAGCTGACCGGACACGATCGGAGCCGCCACGGAGGTGCCTGACCACTCGACGAAGGAGCCACCGGGGATCGGTCCGATGACCTGGTCGCCGGTCGCGGCGACGTCCACCCAGTCACCGTAGCTGGAGTAGTCGGCCAGTCGCTCGTTGCTGGCGTCCAGGGCGGTCACCGACAAGACGTGGTCCATGCTCGCCGGATAGTGCTTGGCGTCATCCCCTCCGTTCCCAGCCGCCGCGACAACCAGGGCTCCGAGCTTGTGGGCATACTTCAGGGACTCCTCCAGCACCTTGGAGCCGATGTCGTCATCGGTGCCCAGGCTGAGGTTGATGACGTCGGCTCCGGCATCTGCGGCGTCGACTATGGCCTGGGACACCGCGAAGAGGGAACCCTGCCCGTCGCCGTCGAGCACTCGCATCGGCACGATCGCAGCCCCAGGCGCCACCCACGCGGTGGTACCGGCCACGAAGGTCCCATGTCCGACGGCGTCGTCAGGCGACCCATTGACGTTGGTGTCGCACCCGCACGGCTCGTCGGTCGGGAACGCATCGTCGTCGACGTAGTCCCACCCGCCAACGGTTCGTCCGCCCAAGGCATCGTGACCGGCATCGACACCGGTGTCCAGGATGGCGATCAGCACACCCGCACCGTCACTGCGGGAGTGGGCATCACCCAGCCCGAGACCCTCACCCGCCGGCTGAGAGCGCCAGTCCTGCCCGTCGAACTCGGTCGGATGACCTGTGTTCCATGAGTGGAACGGGTGGCCCGAGAGCTCGATCCCCTTGTCCGCCTCGGCGTACTCGACGCACTCGTCCTTGCCCAGACGCTTGGCCAGGTCGGCAGCTCCCTTGGGTCCGGCCGCCAGGTCGGGGTGGGTCTCGCGCGCCCGATGGAGCCTCCGTGATTGAAGGATTGTCTGATCCAGCGCCAGGTCATGCCGCGCCAGCACCTCGCCGAGGGAGCAGGAACCAGCGTCCTCACCCCTGAGCCGGAAGGCGACCGCGCCCGGGACGGCCTCGTCAGCCCCTCCGACCGTAGCTGTCGCTGGAAGGTGGGTGATGAACGCTGCGCAGAAGACGGCGCCAGCAACGGCGTAACCCAGGGTGGTGCGAGTGATCACGGCAGGACCTCCAGGGTGTTGACTGGTGGCGCCGAGACGAAGGTGAAGGCGGCCCAGTGGTACGGGTGGGGATGGCGGCTCGCGACACGTCGTTGCGCCATGGCCAGTGCGGATGGCGTGGTAGCGCCGTCGGCGATCTGTCGGTACATCTCGACCATCAGCTCAAGGGTTGTCGTGTCGTCGACGAGCCACTGACTGACCACGACAGCGGCTGCGCCCGCGGCGAGGAACGACCAGGCGAGGCCGATGGGTTCCGCCGTCCCGGCTCCGGTCCGGCCGGATTCGCAGGCACTCAAGGTCACCAGCGCGCCGCGGAGGTCGAGGTCGAGCACGTCGACCCCGGTGACCCAGTGGTCGCCCATCTGGATGGCGGAGAAGAGTGGGTTGCCGGGTCGGAACGATCCGTGGCAGGCCACATGGACGACTGCGCCCTCCTCGAGGTCTCGCAGCAAGCGCAACGAGGTGCCGCTCCCGACGTGGACCGACGCGTCCGGGAACAGCTTGCCGATCGCCTCCGCCTCGTCAGCGATGAGCGGGCTACGTCCGTCCGGTACGGCCAGCACGCGCACGTCGCGCGTGGAGACGGGGGTGTACGCGGCCACCGAGTCGCGCGGTGTCGTCGGCGCAACCGACAGGTCCCAGTCGTCCACGAGATGTCTCGTCCCGTCGAACAGTGCGGGGAACGGGATCCGGTGAAGCGGGCCATGAGGGACGACGACCAGGTCGGTCTGCCCCCAGTTGGCCAGGTGCGGTCGCAGCGGGGCCCAGAGGACGTCGTACAGCTCACCCAGCACGGCAAGACAGGTAGCCGTCAAGGCATCGTGCTGCTGCACGAAGCTGCTGCCGAGCTGGAAGCGAGCCCACTGGTTCTCCAGCTCGTCGCTGAGGTCCTGCACCCTGGGGAGGACCCCGACGAGTCGCTCGGTCACCACGTCCGAACCGCGGCTCACGAACGCGATCACGTCCTGGCCGTGACAGTGGAAGGACAGACTCCCGGGGATCTCGTCCAGCGCCGGCGCGTCGTGGCGGGCCTGCCGCGGCGCCGGGACACGGACGTTCACAGCGGCAAGCAGTCGCAAGGAGCTGATCTCGGTCTCAAGCCGGCCGGCGCGCGCCAGGTGGGCCGCACGCGAGTCTTGGTCCGAGCTCCCACCCAGGACCGCGTACGTTGCGCGCAGATCGGCCGTCAGCTGCCTCAACCGGTCGTCGAGCGTCCGGGGCCGCAGGGTCCCATCCGCTCGTGCGTCGCTTGCTGCTGCGGGTCGCGCACGGCTGCGCGAGCCGATCGTCCCGGTGAGCAGATCGACCAAGGTCCGGGCCTTGGCGCCATCGCTGAACTGCAACGCCTCCAACAGGTCGCCGTTCGTCCCGCGACGGACCAGAGCGTCGACCAGGTCGTCGAACGCGGCCATGTGAGTGGTCCGGAACGCGAGCCGCAGGACCGGGTCCGGCAAGGCATCGCCCGATCGCTGGACGCCGGCCACGGCTTCACGCAACAGCCGCACGGTCTCGTCGAGGGCGCCCCGCTCCGCTGACAGCCGAGCACGGCGGACGGTGAGCTCGTAGCGAAGAGCGGGCGCACCGACCGCTGCCACGACGTCCTCGGCTCGATCCAGCACCCGGGCCTGCTCCTCGGCATCCTCGGACACGTCGAACTGCTTGAGAAGTCCCCAGCCCAACGGGATCAGCCAGCCACCCTGCTCGAGCGCAGCCAGGGCGCGGACCAGCGCTTCGCGCACCGCGCTCTTGTCGCCCAGTTGATCAGCCAGTTCTGCTCGCAGGAGATCGGCGCTGGCCCGGAACTGCTGATCGTCCACCTTGTCGAAGATGTCGATGGCGGCGTCGAGCTCGACACCGGCCTCGACGAGGAATCCCAGGCCGAGCAGTGCGGACGCCTTCGTCAGCAGGGCGAATCCCTGGTCGTGCGCCATCGACAGCTCGCGGGCCGCGGCGATCGCCCGGTCCGCCTCGGCGATCGACTCGTCGAACAGGCCGGCCGCCAGGTAGGTGCGCGCCTGCTGGCCTTGGACGCGCAGCAGTTCGGCGATTGCGCCCAGCTCTTCCAGCGAAGCGCCTGCTTCATCCAACACCCCGATGGCGTCCACCAGCTCACCCAGAGCCTGGTGGGCATCAGCCAGGGGGGCAGCACACTTCGCCCCCCAGAGGTGGTCGCCGGCCCGGACGAACTCCTTGCGCGCGGCCCACAACACGGTGCGCGCCTCGCCGGCTCGACCGAGCGCCAGGAACTCGATGCCTTGGTTCGCCTGTTGCTGGGCGACCTGCAACGGCTGGTCCAGCGCTGCGTAGGCGGCCTCCGCCTCGGCGTAGAACCGCAATGACGTGGCGTGATCGCCGAGAAAGCTGTGCGCCACCCCCAGGTTGCACCGGGCTGCCGCCTCGACGAAGGCCTTCGTGGCCTGGTCGCCACGCGCCTCAGGCAACTCCATCAGCAGTCGATTCCCCAGGTCGATCGCCCCATGGTGATCACCCAGGTCATCGAGCACCTGCATCCGGCCGAGGTCGGTTCGCAGCACCAGGACGTCGTCGCCGATCGACCGGTAGCGGTCCCGTGCCGAGGAGATCAGGCTGAGCGCCCCCTCCAGATCGCCGCCCTCCGCGACGACGCGAGCCTGGAGGTACTCGGCCCGCGCTGCAGCGCGGGGCAGGTCCAGGTCCTCGGCGGCCCTGACGCAGAGCTCGGCGAGGGTTCGCGCCTGGGCAGGCGCGGAGTGGGTCCGGGCCTCGACCTCGTTCGCGAGCCACTGGAGGCAGTCCGCGTCGTAGGTGCTCGCTGCGCGTAGCCGCGCCAGCCGTTCGCTGAGGTCTGCCGCCCCGAGGAGGTCCGCGACCAGGTCATCGAGCCGCTGCGTCAGGCTCATCGGATGTCCAGCGGGACCGTGAGCGCGATGTCGCCGTTCGTCGTCGTCAGCTGCACGATGGGGGCGGGCTGGTGGGTGAACCGGAAACGTCCGAGCTCGTCGCCGTCGACGGATCGGCTGGTGTGCCCACCTGCGAGGACGGTGGCCTCGAAGACAGGTGACTCGGCGCCTGCCGGCACGAGCACCTGTCCCGTGAGGTCGAGGTCGCCCGCCGGCCGGACCGTGACGTCGAGGAGCAGATCGGCGTCCTGGCTGCTGAATGCGAGGTGGACGACCCCATGTGCTCTGGGAAGCGAGCTTCCCCGGACGCCGACGAGCTCGCGGTGGGATCGGCTGTCAAAGAGCAGTGTGGGCTGGACCAAGCGTGGCAGCCGGGCGTCACCGCCTCGACTGCGGTCGCGAAACGCCTGCTGGAGAGACTGTCGAACGACGGGTGGAACGTCGTGGAGCTTGTGCGACTGCGAGAACTCGAGGAACCCTCGCAGCCATTCGACCGTGTCCCTCAGCTCGGGACTGCCGCACCTGACACGTTCGGCGACGGCTGCGGATGCGTCCGGCGGGAGCCGGTCCTCGAGCCAGTCCAGCAACGTGCCGTAGGCGACCTCGTCGTCCTTCATCGAGCGTCCTCCCCGAGAAGGCTGCGAAGTTGTTGGAGGCAGCGCCCGCGCATCGGACCGATCGAACCGATCGAGCGTCCGAAGCGCCTGGCCAGCATGGCGTACGAGGGCTCCTCGGGATCGAGGTAGAGGCCGTGCAGCAGCTCGTTGCACGGCGAGCCCAGGGTGAACAGGGCGTCGTAGAGATCGGCCTCGCGCTCCCACCGCCCCACACCGTCCGGCGTCGCGTCGCTGGCGTCGTCGATGCCGTGGGGGATCTCCCGCGACGACCGGGCCCGCAGCCGCCAGGCCTTCCGACGGGCCACGGTCATCAGCCAGTACGACAACCGCTGCTCGTCCTGGATCGTGAGCAACGACTCGAGCAGCACCAAGAAGGTGCTCTGCGTGACGTCAGCGGCGTCCGGTCGCGACAGGCCGTTGCGCAGTGCGACGGAGAACACCAGTCGCTCGTAGCGGCGCACGAGATCTCCCCAAGCAGCGGCGTCGCCCGCTCGGCACCCGGACAACAGCTCCGCGTCGCTGCGCGCAGACGTGTGTGCCGCGCTGTCGCGCAACTGTGATGCTCGCTGATCAGTGCCTGTGTCCATCCAATGCTCGCTCCCCGTCCACCCGAAGTATGGAGGGCGCTCCGAGAGGCTGTCCATCGAGAGGGCGGCTCGTTGAGACGTTCGGGTTGGGGCGTATCAAAGCGTCCCTCTCGCGCCACTAGTGAGGCGGCTGTCGCGTCCTGCGCAGCCAACACCGAGATCGGCGGGGGCATGCGTGGTGGTGAGGTGAAGGTCCACGCTCGCCGAGTCGTTGCCTCAACGCAGCCGAGCCATGCCGATGTCGACGTGTGGAACCCGGCTGCGCTCACCCAGCGTCAACGTCAGGCCTGGCGTGGCCTGGCCGACCGGGCGGCTTCTCCCAACGCGTTCCTGCGTCCCGAGTTCGTGGTGCCGGCCGCCACCCACCTACCCGTGTCCTCGACCAACGGCACGGTCCAGCTCCTGACTGTCTCGCGCGACGGCCGCCTTCTGGCGCTGCTTCCCGTCGTCCGTGGACGCTGGCGCCGGGTCCCGCTCCCAGCGCTGGGGGCCTGGGTGCACGATCAGCAAGGACTCGCAACGCCGCTCCTCTCGGGCGGGGCCGATCTCCCCGTCGCCGCGAACGACCTCGTGGCTGCGGTCTCGCGCGTCTCGCCGCGATCCCGTCTGATCGGCCTGGACGAACAGACGACCGGCCTGCCTGCCGACCTCGCGCTCGACGGTGCGCTCCACGAGGCCGGATGGAGGCCCACGCCTTGGTACTCCTACCAGCGGGCACTGCTCACCCGCGAGGGCGACCACGTCGACGGTCCGGGGCGCCGGACGGCCCTCCACGAGCTGATCGCCGAGCCAGCACGCCTGCGCACAAAACGCCGTCGCCTCGAACGTGAGGTGGGGCCGCTGCGGGTGATCGATGCCTCCGCCCCGGCGGTCGCACCGGATGCCGCCGAGTCCTTCCTCCGGCTCGAGGACGCCGGGTGGAAAGGACGCGCCGGCACCTCGATGCTGCAACGCCCTGGGGAGGCCGACCTGTTGCGCGACGCCGTCGTCCTGGCAGCGGACGCGGGATCGTTGCGCCTGCTGGTGTTGGCAGGACCCGATGGGGCACTGGCCACACAGATCGACCTGGTCTGCGGGGACACGCACTTCCACTGGAAGACGGCCTACGACGAACGCTGGCAGCGCATGTCGCCGGGGCGTCTTCTCCTGACGCACGTGCTGGAGCGATTCGCCGCGTCTGATCTTCGGCGGCTGGACGGCTGCACGGTCGAGGGGCACCCGGTGCTCGATCCCCTGCTCCCGGGTCGGCGGGAGATCGTCTCACGGGCCTGGACCCGGGGAGCGGGCTCCCAGCAGATCGCCGGGTCGGCAGGCTGGTTGCGCGCCCGCCGGCAATCGCGCACCCCGAGTGCGCCGACAGACGATCGAGGCTGATCGCCGTGCGCATCCTTCTCGTCGGTCACGCCTGCAGCCGCGAGATGCTGGCCGCCGCTCGGTGTCTCGGCCGGGCGGGCCATGAGGTGCACGTCGCCTCAGGCCGGCGGCGCAGCCTGGCCGGTGGTTCGCGTCACGTACGCAGCGAGCACCACGTTCCACCGCCCGACGGCAACGTCCACGAGTTCGTCGACGCCGTCGCCGCCGCGGCCGCCACCACCCGGGCCGAGGTGGCGATCGGATGCGGCGACCCGGAGCTGCTGGCCCTGTCCCGCTACCGCGAGCGGATCCACGCCGGCGTGCCGCTGGCTTCTCACGAACGCGTCGTCCGTGCGGTCGACAAGCTGAGCCTGCTCGCGGAGGCTGCGGCCGTGGGCATCGCGGTTCCGGAGACCGTGATCGCGGACGACCGGGCGATCGACGCGTGGCGCGGATCGGCGATGGTCAAGGCTCGGCTGCACTGGGAGCCAGGGCTGCAGAGCGCGTCGGGCGGCTGGGCCTCCGCCCGGTACGTGCCGGCAGGCGTCTCCCCCGCCGCCGCCGCTCGAGCGGTCGTCGACGCCGGGCGATCTCCCGTCCTGCAACGCCCGGTGGACGGAGACCTGATTGCCGTGGCGGCCGTGCGTGACGCCTCCGGCGAGCTGGTCGCCCTCCAGGAGCAGCACGCGACACACACGTGGCCACCAGGTGCGGGGATCAGCACGAGGGCGCACACAGTGCAGCCGGAGCCCGAACTGGTGGACCAGGTTCGGCGACTGCTGGGGCGCCTCGGGTGGATCGGAATGGTGCAGCTGCAGTTCCTGCGCGCGGCCCAGGGGCCAGCACACCTGATCGACCTCAACGGTCGCCCCTACGGCTCGCTGGCGCTGGCTCTCGCGGCAGGGCTTCCGCTGCCCGCGCTGTGGCTGGACGATCGAGCCGCCAGGCCCTGGGACGGGGCCCGCGGACGTTCGTCTCGGCGTGCCCGGGATCGGCTACAGCTGGCTGGGTGGTGACGTGCGGCGGGCTCTGGTCGAGCGCCGCGGTGGGACGGTCCGGGACCTTGCAGGCACGTTTCTCGCCTGGCCGGGTGCCGCGCACCCAGTGGCTGACCCGACGGATCGAGGCCCGGTCCGCCGGCTACCGATCCTCGTCGCCGACGAGGCTCGCCTCCGGCTCCGTGGAGGTCGCTAGCGTGGCGATGGTGGGCGACCATGTGCTCGCGAGCATCGATGGAGGCAGGGTCGATGACCTGCTGGCGAGGACCGCTGCCCCGATCAGCGCCCGGCGGACCTGGTGGGAGGCGTGGGCAGCGGCCTTCGACGAAGAGCCCTGGGTGCTCACCGTGCCCGGCCCGGACGGGAGTCTGAGTGCCGTCGCCCCGCTCGCCCGACGACGCAGAGGTCGCGGCGGCGCAGAGGTCGTGCTGCTGGGACACGGCACCTCGGACTTCGCTCGGCTGCCCGCACGTGGACGGGGCCGCCGCCCAGACCCTGGCCGAACGCATCGTGGCGGGGCTCGAAGCGGTCGAGGGGCCCTGGCACCTGAGGCTCGAGCACCTTCCCCCTGAGGATCCGACAGCGTTCCACCTCGCACGGCTGTTGCCCCACTGCCGATGGACCGTCCCCTGGGACCGCGCGTCGCCCTATCTCCGGCTGCAGCCAGGAACAGGGCCGGACGACTACTACACCTCCTCGGGTCGCAAGAAGCGGCGCCGAGCCAGACGCACGTTCGAACGCGCTGGAGGCACGGTCCGACAGGTCCACGACGGCGACGAGGTCGCTCACCTGCTGCCGTCGCTGGCCGCACTCCGACGGGAGCGCGACCATGCCCAGGACCGACGCAGCGACCTGGACGACCCGCGCTACCACGCGTTCTGGTCGGCACTGGTGGTCGCTCTCGCGACCTCCGCGGAGCTCGAGGTGGCGGTCGCCGAGGTGGACGGTGACCTGGTGGCCTACGACATCGGACTGCTCGACGGCGCGACGTACCGCATCTGGGACGGCCGATTCGATCCGCGCGCGCAGGCGCTGTCTCCCGGACGGGTGCTGCGCGACGCGGACCTCGAGCGCGCCCTCGAGCTGGGATGCCTGGAGCTCGACCATCAACGCGGCATCACCGTCGCGAAGATGCAGCTCGCCAGCGACGTGCGACCGGTCTCGGTGCTCGAGGCCTGGAGCTCTCCGCGCACCGCGGGGACGACGCTGGCCGTGCGGGCATCGCTGAGCTGGGCGAGGCAGCACCGGAACGACAACGCTCGTCTGGAGGCCGCTTGGCGTCGCCTCAAGCGGGCCACGGTGCTGCGCCCGTCGCCGACCCCCGACACCCGGAACCGAACCGGCGGACAGCGATGAGCGCAACGGACGTCGATCTCCTGCTGCCCGTGCCCCTCGTCGTGCTCGGCAGCCTGCCGCCGGAGGGACGGGACCTGGATCTTCTGGTCCCTGAGGAGTTGCTTCCCGGGCTCCGTGCGACCTTCCGCCGCCAGGGTTGGGCCGCCGAAGGCGACACGTTCGTCAGGTTCGCCGAGCGCACGGCCTTTGCGGTGGACCTGGTCCCGCTCGAGTCGTGGCTCCCCCACGTCGTCGCCCGCGCGGCGCTCCTGCGTGAGGCTTCGACCATCCCGGGCTACCAGCACCTGAGGTCACCCTGTCCGCCGCATCGCCTGCTCCTCCTCGCCGATCGCCTCGAACGAGGCATGGTCGTGGACGAGCGGCGCGCCGCCCGGCTCGCCGCCTACGACCCGCACACCTGGGAGCAAGCGCGGGATCAGGCGGTGGGCTGGGGCCTGGCCGACGCGATCGACCGCCTACGCAGCGCGGCCGATGACCCCGCACGGCGCACAGGAGGCAGGGTCCTGGGCGGTCGTCCTCGTCGGCGGGCTCGGGTCATCTCGATCTCCGGCCTCGACGGAGCAGGTAAGTCGACCCACGCAGCGCACCTGTGCCGGGCGCTGACGGCGCTGGGCTACGACGCGGAGGTGGCGTGGACCAAGCTCGGTCGCGACCCGGTCCTCGACCGGGTGTCCGCACCCGCCAAGGCCGTGGTCGACGTCGTGGCCCGGGTGCGCCGGCAACCCGTGTCCGTGGGTGACGGACGTCCGACCGAACCGCCCGACGAGGCTGGAGAGATCCGGATCCATCCGGGCGGCCCGCGACCGGAACCGGACAGCGGCCACCTGGCCAGGGAGCGGAGTCCCCTGCTCAGCTGGGGCTGGGGCTGCGTGGTCGCGATCGCGAACGCGCGCACACACCGGCGATCCGCCCGAGCACATCCGGGCGCCGTGCTGATCTGCGACCGCTACGTCCTGGACTCGGCGGCCCACCTGCGCTACCGCTATCCCGCCGCCGGGCGACCCTCGCTGCAGCAGTGGCTGATCAGGCGGCTGTCGCCCGTCCCCCGAGCCGCGTTCTTCCTCGACGTCTCTCCGGCCGCGGCACGAACGCGGAAGCCCGAGCAGTACACGACGAGCGACCTCACCCGGCTGCGCAGCCTCTACGTCGACGAGTGTGCCGCGTTGAAGGTCACCGTGGTCGACGGCGAGCGTCCCGAGTCCGAGGTCGCCGCCACGCTGGCCGAGCAGGCGTGGCGGGCGCTGGAGCGACCGGGCCGGCTGGGAGCGCTCAGGGCACTGCGGCACCGGTGACGACATCCAGCATCGCCGCGAGGGTCGCCACGGACAGCGTCTCCGGTCCACCGCCACTGAGCCGTCGCCCCAGTCGCCGGGCGAAGAACGCGATCACGAGCTGGTCGGCCCATCGATCCGTCCCGGTCGCGGCGCTCACGCACTCCCGGTGCCACGTGCGGGCGGACGCGAAGATCGGTTCGTCCGGCCAGGCCTGCCGAAAGACCCGCACGACCTCGCGCTGGGACCACGCTGCGGAGGGCGACGCCGTGCTCGAGGAGCGCCACCGCGGCCTGGAGCGCGTCGTGGCCCGGCACGCCGCCCGGGTCCCCCGTCTCCCAGTCCACGATCCCGACGAACGACGGCCCGTCGACCAGCCAGTTCTGGGCGGACAGGTCACGATGCTGCAGGCTCACGGCACCCAACGACCGCAGGTCACGGCGGGCGGCGTCCACCACGGTGGCAGTCGCCGACGGACCGACGTGGCCCGAGACGAGGCCGAGGTAGTGGTCCAGGTCGAGGCCGCCACGGCCGGCGGTCTGCTCGCTGATGCGGACGAGTGCGGCACCGAGGGCGTCGTACGGCGCCGTGTATCCCCTCGACCATCCGGGGCGTCCGGGCGCCACGACCCACAAGGGTCGACCCGGCAGACCCTCCTGCACGCTCAGGCCGGCCACGGATGGCAGCCGTCGCGGGGCGATGCCCGTCGGGCCGAGCGCAGACAGCGCCGAGTCCTCCGGGTCCACCTGCCCCTCGTGAGGTGGCGGCTTGAGCACCAGCACCGGGTGGCGCGAATCGGCCAGGACGAAGACGTAGCGACCGGACGCCCGCTGGATCGCGAGCGCGGACAGCGCCGGAACCGTCGCCGGGAGACGCGTCGAGCAGGCAGCCAGCTCCTCCCACGATCGCGCCACGTCGTCGAGCAGGAGATCGAGCTGCGGGACCGGTCCGGCGGGGAGTCGGCGCAGGGCCGCGGCCGCCGGCACCACGGGGAGCCCGCGGCGGCCCGCCCACGCCAGGAGCGGTCCGCCCCGACGCGACGCGGGCATGCCGTGGTTGAGCGCGTGGGAGTGGAGGTCGAGCAACAACCGCGCGGGATGGGGTGAACTGATGTCCACCCATGCCGGGCGGGGCCGCCGGACGAACGCGTAGCTCCTCATCAGTGCCGCGCCTTGCGGGCCAGGAGTTGTCGCACCACCTCGAGCTGCTCGGGGGCGGTCCGACGCACCACCAGCAGCCACACCATCAGGTAGACCACTGCTCCCAATCCCAGCTCCACCAGGACTGGCGCGCGCACCACCGCGAGTGCCACCGCGAGTGCCAACGCAGCGACAGCAGCCGGCCCGAGCGGCGGGAAGAACCGAGGACGCGGGGCCAGACCGCGTAGCACGGCGAGGACCACCACAGTCTGTACGGCGTAGGCGACGGTCGTGGCCGCCGCAGCTCCGGCGGCGCCGTAGGGCGGGATCAGCACCAGGTTCAGGGCGAGGTTGACCAGGAGCGCCACGCTCGAGGCGATCAGCATGGCGCGAGTGCGAAGGAGCGCCATCAGCAGCGCGGTCCCGAACAACGACCCGGCGAACAGCAGCGGCGCCGGCGCGAGCCAGGCCAACGCCCGTCCTGACTCGTCCTCGTAGCTGTCGCCGAACAGCACGCCGATCACGGCGTCGCCCTCCAGCACACTCACCACCGCGAACGGCAGGTAGACGAAGGCCACGACCGCCAGAGCGCGTTCGTAGGCCGCACGCTGGCGCGGTCCCGAGGACGTGGCGCTCATCACCGGGAAGACCGCCTGGTGGACGGCATAGGAGACGAAGAGCACGGTCTCCAGCAGGCGATACGCCACCGAGTAGACGGCGACCTCGGCGTCGCCCCGCAACCGGGCCAGCAACACCATGTCGATGCGGAACAGCAGCATCAACACGAGTCCGCTGGCTCCGATGAGGAACGTGCCGGAGGCGGCCAGCCTGAGGTCGGCTCGAGTGAGCCCCCGCAGACGCGGATGCACCTCGAGCCGGCGCACCGCGGCGTGGTGCGCGCCCCACCCGACGAGCGTCCCGGTGAGGAACCCGGCTGCCAGCCCCAACGGCCCCAGCCCCGCCACCAGGGCGGCCCCGATGGCCACCGCGGTCACCAGCCGCTGCAGGACCAGCGCGGTCGAGACCCCCGCGGGCGACTGGCGAACTGAGGCTACGGCTCGAGCGGTGTGGCTCCACAGCTCGGGGAATCCGGCCAGCAGCACGAGTGCGAGCACGAGCCAGGACGTCAACGTGTACTCGCTGCCCAGGGCCAGGAGCGCGCCGACCCCGAAGACGAGCGCCCCCAGAGCCGTCTTCCACACCTGCGAACCCAGGTAGGCCCGGGGGAGAGCGGCGGCCTCGGCGCTCCCCCGTCGCATCACACCGGCATCGAAGCCCCATGCCGCGAACGAGCTGAGCAGGTACATCAGCGCGATCGCGTAGCAGACGGCGCCGAAGTCCTCCTGGGAGAGCATCCGCGCGGCCGCGACGGTCCACGCCAGGGTCGCCACCTTGCCCAGGATCTCGGCGAGACCCCGGACCGACGCGTTGCGTGCCGCGCGGTGGGTGATCGCGCCCACGGCGGCGGTCGGCTCAGCGGTCATCACGGCTCCGTCCGCCGGGCCGGGTCAACCGCGCGATTCCGCCCTTGAGGCAGCCAATCGCCTTGGCGACGTCCTTCAGAACCAGCACAGCGGGGATCAGTGCGATGGCGGTCGGCGTGCTCCGCTCCCGAAGCGCACGGGAGACGGGGACGCCGAGGTAGCCGGCCGACGCAGTGATCACAGCGACTCGGGTGCGCGCCCCACCGCGGGTGAGCAGCATCGGCGCGATCAGGTAGCCGCCGGCCCGGACCAGGTCGCGGCTGACCAGCGGCCAGGACCCGGCACGTGCGCCCCATTCGCCGTACTTCACATACATACGCGCGGTCTCCCGGATCCGCTCGGCCTGGGCCCAGGTGACCCGCGCGTCGAGTGCGAGCACGCTCGTGCCGCCGGTGGCCCGCACGGCCTCGCCGAACACGGCGTCCTCGCTGCTGCCGAGGCCGACATCGAATCCGCCCGCCCTCGCCCACGCCCGGACTCGGCAGGCCATGGACCGTCCGTCCAGGCGGCGGGCATCGAATCGTCGCCCGGTCAGCCTTCCCGCAACGCGCACCACAGGCGTACGCCGTCGGGCCTCCCCCACCGACGGGAACAGGGCCAGCCGGCAGGCCTCGCGCACCGGGTCGCCGTCGTCGACGTCGTACACGCCGACGACCAGGTCCATCGAGGCCGCCTCGGCGAACGGCGCGCGGAGCGCAGCCAACCAGCCGGGGGCGGGGGTGCACCCGGCATCGGTACACGCCACGACGTCGTGCGAGGCTTCGCAGAAGCCGAGGTTCCGCGCGGCGGACAGGTTGATGCCGGGCCCCGAGATCAGGCGCAGGCGTGAGTCCCGCGCCACCCACCCGGCCAGCTCGGCGGCGGTCCCATCGGTCGACCGGTCGTCGAGGAGGAGGTATTCGTCGTGCCGTCCGAGCTGGCCCAGGACTGCGGAGACGACACCGTCGATGTGGCCGACCTCGTTGCGAAAACAGGTGAGCACGGTGACCGGCGGACCGGACAGACCTGCGCCCGGTCGGCCTGCCAACGCGGAGAGCGCGCCGATCACCTGGTCGGCGCATGCCACCGCGTCCGGATGATTCCCGATCACCTCGTGTGCCGCCGACCGGCACCGCGTCCGAACCTCGGGTCGACGCACGTCGTGCAGGGCCCGGGCGACCGACCCCGGATCGTCGCCGTCGACCACGCGACCGGCCACCGATGCCATCCGCTCCACCTCGGGACTGCCCCGGGCACCCACGAGGGGAACGCCCGCGGCGAGCGCCTCCAGGGCAACGATCGAGTAGCCCTCGCGGCCAAACCTGGTGCCGTCAGCACGGGTGAGCACGGCCACGGCATCGAACCCCGACAGCCACCGGCCGACGTCGGTCACCTCCCCCACGAAGAACACCCGGTCAGCCACCGCGAGGTCCTGGGCAAGGTCCCGCAGCCGGCGCTCCTCGCCGGCCTCGGACGGGTCGGCCGGGCCGACCACCACCAGCTGCCACGTCGACGCGAGGTCGACCGCCAACGCCCGGATCGCGGTGTCGATCCCCTTGTACGGGACCAGGCGAGCGACCATGGCGAGGCTCGGTGCATGCCCGAGCCGCACACCGCGCGCGGCCCAGAAGGTGCGCGCGTCCGCGGCGGACGCCGGAGCGTCGGCAGGTCGCGGCGGGGGCACCAGCAGGGCGTCGTGTCGCCCGGTGGCCGCCCCGACCGCCGCAGATGTGGCGACAACGAGGTCGCTGAGAGCGCCGAGGGGCCGCGCCAGCTCTCGGTCCCACGAGAAGTCGTGCTTCGCCCACGCCACCGGCACACCGACCATCCGGGCCGCCGGCACCGCGACCGCGGCCGCCTTGACTCCGTTGGCGAGGACCACGTCGGTGTCACTGCACCGCAGCCGTCGCGCCAGGTCTCGTGCTCGGCTGATCATGCCAGGCGCGCCCGGCCCCGTCGGGAGCACCTCGACCGGGCAGCCCCGGGTAGCCAGCTCGGCTCGGAGCGGGCCGTCCTGCAGGAGCCACACCTCGACCGACATGCGGGCTGCGCCGGTGTCGAGCAGGTCCAGCAGCCAACGCTCCGATCCCCCGAGGAGGCCGTACGGCGTGACGACGGTGCACCGCAGCGGCTCAGTCACGCGACCCGGTCCCTGGGGATCGCTCGTGCCGCTGGGTGCTCCGCCCGACGTCCCGCGGCAACGCTGTGCTCGGCAACCAGAAGGCCGACGAGCAACCACACGGTCGTGCTGCCCACTGCATTGCGCAACGGATAGTCCAGGAGTCCGTGGACGATGACCGCGGCGAGCGCGGCCACCAGCACCGGCTGAAGGCCCCGCCCACCGCGCTGACCCGGTGCGGTCCCGGACCGCCGGGATCCGGTCGCGAGGGCGACG
Source organism: uncultured Actinomycetota bacterium (assembly GCA_963790155.1). Lineage (GTDB taxonomy): Bacteria > Actinomycetota > Actinomycetes > Propionibacteriales > Nocardioidaceae > Nocardioides. Next base: position 158,422 of record CAWBNL010000001.1, read on the forward strand.
AGCCCGGCGATCAGCGCCAGCAGTGCCGTCAGGCCGAGCAGACCGTACTCGGCCGCGACCGTGAGGAAGAGGTGGTGCGCGTGCTCGGTCTCCAGTCCTGCCCCGCCGGCCGCGAACTGAGCAGCCACCGAGAACGACCCTGGCCCCTGGCCGGTCAGCGGGCGGTCCTGGAGCTGGCGCAAGGCCTCGGCCCAGATCAGCGTCCGCTGGTCGTAGGGGTTTCCCGAGGCGTCGGGGATGCTGGCCAACCGGGTGGCCACGGCGCCCGACAGCGTGGACCCGAGGGTGGTCAGCAGAGCGCCGACTCCCACCCCGAGAATGCCCACCAGGGCCAGCGGCCGGCGCGACGGCGGGCTCAGCACCGCGAGCGCCACGAGTCCCGCGGCTGCACCGATCCAGGCTCCTCGGGAGAAGGACTCGGCGAGTGCGGCGAGCAGCAGCGACCCCGACACCAGGCAGAGCAACCGCGTGGTGGGCCTCGCGGTGGTGATGCCGACGCCGATCGCCAGCATCAGGAGAGTGGCTGAGAACAACCCGAGCTCGTTGGGCTGGACGAACGGCCCGCTGGCCCGGTCGGCCAGCACAGCCCCGTCGAGGTAGGCCGTGGCCTCCCCCGACGTGGCAAGGGCCCAACCGGCCATCGCTCCCCCGGCGACGAGCAGGGCGTTCACGACCTGATCCACGTGTCGGGTGGAGCGGAGCACGGTGACCATCGCCACCACCAGCAGGACCTCGAACAGCAGACGCACATCCAGCCGGAACGCCGCATCGGCGTCGCGCGCCGCCGAGGTCGCAGTGGCGGCAGCGAACAACATGGCGCCCAACGGCACCGTGACCGGCCAGGGCGGCAGCACCAGCGTACCCCGCATGCCTGCCTGGGTCAGCGCTCCCAGCACGACCAGCATCAGGGCGAGCTGGACCAGCTCCAAGGGGCCGACGACCACCGTGCCGAAGGGCAGCGCGAGCGCGAGCACGCTCACCAGGGCGTGCGGACGGAGCAGGGCGGTCGATGCGAGACCAGCGGCGAGCATGATCGCCACCAGCCCACCCGGTCCGACACGCAACCCGACCTGCGCCAGCACGAGTCCGAACAGGCCCGACCCCGCGACGACGAGCGACATGGGAGCCGCACCGGCGGAGGGGTCGCGGAGCCGGACCGGCGGAGGGGTCGCGGCCATCACGCGCGCTGCCGGGGCACGTGGGCGACGACGCTGCGCACCAGTCGGCGCACCCACCGAGCTCGCTGGAGCACGTTCCAGACGCGCCGATACTGCGGCATCAGCTTGAGCCGGAAAGAGTGGAGGGTGTCGGTGGCGTTGACATCGACCCTGGAGACGGCGAACGGACCAACGTCGTCGAACACCGAGAAGGCGACCAGCGCACCGGACCGTTCGGCGGCGGCGCGTGCGTCGGCGTCGTGTCCGCCGTAAGGGTACGCCAGGGCGCGCGCCTCGCGGTCGAGGAGCTCGCCCAGCACTCTGCCAGCCCCGGCTGTCTGTCGCTCCAGCTCGACCGGGTCCAGACCCCGGAGATCCCGGTGGTCCCCTCCGTGGGCGCCCACCTCGATGCCATAGTCGTCACCCAGCCGGCGCAGCTGCTCGGCGTCCATGATGGGCTCGTGGGCGGGACTGTCCAGCCAGTGTGCGTCCTTGCCGACGAGGCCGGACGGCACGAACAGCAGAGCCGGCACGGCCAGTCGGCGCAGCACCTGAGCAGCCAGGTCGGCGACGGACTGGTACCCGTCATCGATCGTCACGAGGAAGGTCTTGCGCGAAGGCCGCCGCCCGGCCCGGGCCTCGAGGTACTGGTCGAGGTCGAGGGGGGTCCAGCCGTGCTCGAGCAACCAGGTCAGCTGCTGCTCGAAGGCCGCGACCTCGACGAAGAGGTTCTCCGGATCGTCACTCCGGCGGCTGACGCAGAAGCCGTGGTACATCAACACGACCGGGGACCGGCGCCACCGCTCGTGGACCGGTCGACCTGTTGCCCCCCGCTCGGGGAGCTCGAGCACTGCTCCGCGGAGGGGCAGTCCGAGGCGTCGCAACCTGCCAACCTCCCGTCGTACCTCGGCGACCGGGGTGCCCAGTGCGACCACGACAACGACGTCCGCGAGACCACCCGCCGCTTCGCTCAGCGCCGGACCCTGAGCCGTGGAGGCATTGACCAGAACCCGGTCCCAACGGTCTTCGGCTGCCCTCAGCACGTCCGCGAGCTGGTCCGCTCGCAGGCGTCCGGCGTCGGGGAGCGGCCGCGTCGCAACCACGGCGAGCCCGTGGATGTCGTAGGCGGCGGCCGGGAGCAGGTCGGGTTGACCGAGGACGGCGTCGAGACCCAGGTTGACCGGCAGGCCGAGCCTCCTGCTCAGCTCGGCCCGCTCACCCTCGGCATCGATCAGGACGACCGACTCGTCGTGGGCGGCCAACGCCCTCGCCAGCGCGTATGCAGCTGTCGAGCTCCCCGCTCCCGGAGTCGCTTCGACGACGTATGTGGTCGGGACGTCCCAGAGATCGCGGCCACCTTCCAGGAATCCGTGCCAGAGCTCGGCGGCCCGTGAGTCGTGGGTGGTCACGGTGATCGGACCTCGGTTGACCAGGTCCGGCGCCGCGCCCATCAGCCCCACTCCGGTCGCCGCCTCGACGTCCTCGGCCGTGCGGATCCTCGGCCGTGCCAGCTCGAGGGCGTACGCCCCGCCGAGCGCCACCACCAACGCGGCCAGGAGCAGGATCGCCTGGAGGAACCGGGGGGAGGCCGTCAACGGCAGCGCCTGATCGGTGGCCGAGGCGAGGACCTCGACACCGACCGTCGGATCGCTCGCGGCCAGGCTCACCCCCTCCTCGGCCACCGCGTCGGCGGCGGCCCGGGCCTGGCGCGCCGTCGGCGTGGACGCGACGACTCGCACGTTCGCCGACTGCGGGGCGGCAGCCACGCTCACCCCGGAACGCAGCGTGGCCAGGGAGACGCCGGACTCCTGGGCGACCCTGAGCAGCACGCCCTCCGACTGGAGCAGGACCACGTAGCGATCGACGGCCAGCTGGATCAGGTCCGGGTTGGCGATCTCGGGACTCCCCGGGACCACCGCGATCACGCTCACGGCTTCGTGTCGCTCGGGCTGGAGCTCGACGAGCGTCACGGCGATCAGGGCGCTGGGCAGGAAGGCGACCACGATCAGCGGCCACCGCCAGCGCATCACCCGTCGTAGCGTCTCAGCCACCCGTCGATCCCCCTCACACCCGACCACGAGGGTAGCCATCGTGGCACGCGGGGCGGTCGGCTGTCGCTGGCGTGTACCAGCGTCACCCGGAGTGGGCACGCCGGACGCGGTCGTACAGCGCGAGGTACTCCGATCCGGGGCTCGACGTCGCGGCCTGGTCGCGTGACCATGTCGCGGCCTCACGGCTGCCTCGGTCCAGCGCCTCGTGGTCCCCGAGGAGGTCGAGCAACGCTCCCGCCAGTGCCCCCGGATCGGCGGGCTCGACCATTCTCCGCGCGTCGGGCGACAACGGGGCCGACAAGGGGGCGGTCATTCCCTCCACACGGGTCGCGACCACCGGTGTGCCCAGAGCGGCAGCCTCCAGCGGCACCAGCGACATCGCCTCGTAGCGTGAGGGGCACACGACGAGCGTCGCTGCCCGCATCCACCGCAGGCACTCCACGCGGGACCGCCATCCGGCGAAGGTCACCCCCGGCAGGTCGTCCGCGGCGCGCTCCAGCTCCGAGCGCAGCGGGCCGTCACCCACCAACACCAGCTCGGGACCGGGACGCGAGGCTGTGACCTGCCGCCAGGCCTCGAGCAGAGCGTCGTGTCCCTTCTGCTCGGCCAGTCGCGCACAGCAGACCACCAGCTGGGTGGTCTCTCCCCGACCGAGCGCCCGTCGGGCCGCCGCTTCGCTGTCGTGACCGATCTGAGCACCGAGGTCGGCGTCGACCCGGTTGGGGATCACCAGCAGCGACCCGGGGATGCGCTGCTCGAGCCCGGCTCGGCGTTCGCCGTCACTCACGCAGACGATCGCATGCGACCACTGCGCCGCACGGCGCTCCCAGGCGACCGCCGCCCTACGACCACCCCCGCTCATGGACTGCCAGGACCACGCGTGCGGGCTGAACACCGTCGGGAGCCGACCCCGAACCACGAGACGGCCCGCCAGTCCGGCCTGCGAGCTGTGCAGGTGCACGAGACCGGGACGCGCGCGGCGGATGACGTTCGACAGCCCCGACAGCTCGCCGGCAGTCCTGACCCCCGGACCCCGCGCCGCCGACCAGGTCAACACCTCGGCCCCGGCAGCTCGCGCCAGGTCTTGCAGGTGCCCACGCGGGCACGCAACGATCACCCGTTGCCCGGCTCCCGTCTGCAGCCCCACGAGGTCGGCGACCACCTGGGCCACGCCCGCCTCCACTGGTTGCGACACGTGCAGAATCGGCGAGCCGAACGGCTCTGGCGAGTCCATCGCTCTCACCCGAAGAGTCGACGGAACGCCCAGAACACGGGCTTGGGCGAGAGATCGCGACGCAGCATCGCGTAGCCGTCGTGGTGGCGCCCGGCTTCCCCGCTGGCGAGGTCCTTGTACCAGAAGGCCTTCTTGACGTAGGGGTAGTCACGGCCGAGAAGCTTCATCGCGCGCACGGCGTACGCCGCCTGCTTCTGTTCGCTCACGCCACGCTTCCACGCCGGGGCTCCCTGCGCGTTGCGGTGCGAGCTCCACCCCAACTCTGTGGCCCACACAGGTCGCCGGTCGCCCTGCCGCGTCATCTCGCGACGGATCGCGGCAAGGTGGCGTAGCCGCCACGGCTCACCGTCGTCCTTCAGGCCGGGTGGAGCGTCGGCAGGAGCCATGTAGGGGTGCACCCCCAGGATGTCGAAACATCCTCGCGCCCCCGCCGCGTAGGCGCGTCTCAACCACATGTCGTCGTTGTACATCAGGCCGCCGAGAACGACCCGGACCGTGTCATCCTGACTGTGAAGGGCCTCACTCGCCGCGCAGAGCAGGTCGGTGTACTGCGCGGGATCGGCGCCCACGAGGAAGTCACCGGAGTTCGGCTCGTTCCAGACCTCCCAGGCCCCGACGCGGTCGTGCCAACGCCGGGCCGCCCACGCGAGCGCCTCGGCATAGTCGGAGACGTCGTCGGGGGCGACGCGCTCACCCTTGCCTCCGTTGGCCCATGCGGGTGTCAGCCAGAACGTCACCAGGACGCGCAGCCCGCGCCGCTTCGACTGCCTGAGGACCTGGTCGACCAGCCGGACGCCCCACCTGCGGTCATAGGAGCCGCGGTGCGGCTGGATCATTGCCCAGCTCACGTCCAGTCGCACCCAGCGTGCTCCCGATTCAGCGATGCGGTCGAGGACCGCGGCACGCTTCGCCCGGTCGTAGTGGGACCACGTGCCGTGGAACTGGACGCCGAGGTCCGGCGTCCGGGGAGCCGACCGAGCCGTCGAGGCGTGCCGCAGGTCGGCAGGCGCATCCGTGTGGCGCTGGTCGTCGATGACCGCGGCGGCGGGCAGCAGGAGCAGGCAGAGGAGTCCGGCCAGGAGCGGCCTCCACGCGCGCGTCACCCATAGCATCACACCAGTATGGGGGTGGGTGAAGATCGCCTCAACGCCACGGATCAAACGCGCGCTGGACGGCACTAGTGGGGTGACCCTCGGCCCAGCTGGGCCGAAGCCGGACGAGTGGGAGGTTCTCGTGCAGGCACTGATCGCCCGCGTCGTACGGAGCTCGACGGCCCGTTCGACGCGACACCGCACGGGCCCGTTCCTGCTGGTCTGCGACATCATCGCGATCGCCGGGGTGACTGCGCTCCTCCACCCACACGCGACCCCGGTCACCGGCGTGGTCGTGACGACAGCCTCGCTCGTCTACCTGCACGCCGCGGGGCTCTTCAGGTCACGACTGACCTTGTCCGTGCTCGACGATCTGCCGTCGATCGGCATCGCCGTCGTGGTCGGGACGACCGCCAACGCGATCCTCTCGGCGCAGCCGCTCCTCGGTCGGCCGGCGGGACTCTACCTCGTGGCCCTCGTGATAGCCCTCGCGATGACTCGCGCTGCGGCCTACGCGTTCGTGCGGGCCGAGCGGAGCTGCGGCACAGTGCGCCACCGGACGCTGGTCTACGGCGCCGGCGATCTGGCGATCACACTCAGCACGGTCCTTGGCGAGCACCCGGAGTTCGGCCTCGAGGTGATCGGCCTGGTCGACAACGAGCCTCCGCGCAAGCCGACCCCGGTGCCATGGTTGGGCGGAAGGCGTGAGCTGTGTCGGCTCATGGACGAGAGCGAGGCGTGCGAGCTGCTGGTCGCCGTCGACAGCGACCGCGCTGCGGAGGTGTCGGAGGTCCTGCGCATGTGCGAGCGGCTGCGATGCCACCTCTTCCTGGTGCCCTCGGCCGACTACATGGTGCCACCCGACACACGGCGCCTCGACGAGGCGTGGGGCATCCCGCTCCTGCGCTACACCTTCGGTCAGGCAGCGACGTCGAGCCGCCTGGCCAAGCGGAGCTTCGACATGGTGGTCTCCGGCCTCGGGCTCCTGCTGGCCTCACCCCTGCTGCTCGCGGTGGCACTCGCGGTGCGGGTTGAGGGAGGCCCCGGGGTGCTCTTCCGCCAGGAGCGGGTGGGACTCGACGGCTCCCGCTTCACGTTGATCAAGTTCCGCTCGATGCGTCCCACCGCACCCGGGGAGGCCGACACCACTTGGGACATCACGGGAGACGCACGGATCGGTTCCGTCGGTCGGTTCATCCGACGCACATCGCTGGACGAGCTGCCGCAGCTGTGGAACGTCCTCGTGGGCCAGATGAGTCTGGTCGGACCGCGTCCGGAGCGCCCTCACTTCGTCGACGCCTTCACCGAGTCCATTCCGATCTACGGTGCCCGTCACCGGATGCCTGTGGGGCTCACCGGCTGGGCCCAGGTCCATGGTCTGCGTGGGGACACCTCTGTCGTCGAGCGCGCGATCTTCGACCACAACTACATCCAGGGTTGGTCCATGTGGATGGACCTCAAGATCCTGGCCCGCACGGTCAGCCATGTGGTCGGCGCGTCGTTCGCCCACCCGCAGCGCCGCCGGATCTCTCCCCTCGAAGTAGAGAGCCAGGAAGCAGTCTCCTGAACCCGCAGACGTCAGACGCCCTGGCCCGCCTCGAGCTCGGTGACGCCATCGGTCAACGCCACCGACCTCAAACGGGCGCTCCGTCACCCTAGAGACCGGGTGTCGTCGCCGAAAAGATCGGAAGAACCGGTATGCGCCAGTGCGGCCAACCGGCCCGCAAGGGGTGTGTCCACGGAGGACGTCGTTCGTGTCGTGCCACCGGATCGAGAGTAGATCCGCGCGAGGGGGTCAGCCTGTCATTCACCAAGCCACGCACGCCGAAGCGCAGCCAGTTCACCGAGACCGGTCGTTGCCCTGCTGGCAACCATGGTGGTCGCACTGGGCGCGGATGCGTCGATTGTGCTCATCGCGGTCAGGGATTCGGGAGCTTCGGAGTCCTCACCGCAGAAGCCGACCGACCAGGAGGACGTAAAGTCGCCGGCGCCGAGCGAACCCTCGGACGAGGCGTCGGACGAGCCCTCGGTGGCATCCGTCGCCGCGCCTGCCACGGCCTGCGCAGCCACGGTCGAGGCCGCTACCGCAGTGGTCGAAGCCGCGCGGATCGGAATCAGCCACGTCGAGAGCACGTGGAGGCTCACGAAGCCTGGATCGGGTGGCGACATCAGCGACGACGCGAAGAACGCGACGTACAAGGCCACCCGACTCGCCGGTCCCGCCGACCTCTCCCGCTACGAGAAGGCCCCGGCGCCAATCGCAACGCTCTCTCCGATGACGGTGCAGGTTGCGCGCGCCGCGACTATGGCTGCACCAAACGGCGGCCTCTACCCGGTCCCTCGCCCGAGGCTTCTTTGGTGGGGAGTGGACCGCGGGAACGATGCATAGCCGATGCACGGAACATGCGAAACGGCTGGTGAACTGCGTCCCCGCAGGTCACCAGCCGTTCTTCGTTGCTCCCCCGGTTGGACTCGAACCAACAACCCTCCGATTAACAGTCGAATGCTCTGCCAGTTGAGCTACAGGGGATCGCTTGTGCAGCGGGGGCACACATTAGCAAGCCCTGCGCGGCTGGTGAAATCAGGGCAGGCCGAGGTCGAGGCGCATGGCCTCGAGCGCTGCACCGGCGCTCGCCCGGACGGTTTCGTCGTCCGGGTCGACCCCTTCGTCGTACTCGTAGAGCCACTGCACACCGCCCGCTCCCGACGGGGCACGACGAGCGATGACGCGCAGCCCGCGACGCCCCACCACGGGGACGTGGCGCTGCATCACGACGCTCGCGGTGACCCGCTCGCGCACCAGCTCGAGGAGTCGGCCGGGCTCGGGGAGCGTGGCCGTGTGCACCGGTCGCTCATCGCCCCAGGTGCCGACCTCGGAGAGCCGGAAGGCGTCGGTGTCGCGATCCCAGCTGGCGGCCTCCACCTGCTCCCACGGCACCCGCCGGGTGTCGCCGTCCACCACGACGTAGAAGGCGTCGCGGGTGCCGGCGAGGACGGTGCCGTCAGCGGCCGCTGCGGAGGCCAGCACCTTCTCGCCGCGGGCGACCGCGACGGACGCGGAGGACGTACGCCCCCACCTCCTGCTCCTGGCAGGGCTCACGAGGCTCCCCCGGTCTGGCCGACGGCGCCCTCGCGCAGCTTGCGACGGTGCTGCTCGAGCATGACCAGCTCGCCGAACATCCGGTTGTAGTCGAGGGCCTGCTCGACGGGATTGGTGCGCTGGAGGCGTGCCTTGACGTCGGCGATGCGGCGAGACGTGGTGAGCTCCTGGAGTCGGTAGACGTAGGCGACGGCGAACGTCGGGTTGGGGTCGGACGTGCCGCGCACCGGCTCGACGCCGAGCTCGGTGATCGCCGCCACGACCGCCGGTTCGGTCGCGGACTCACGCACCTTGTTGGCCCACCCAGGGTCGTCGGCGCCGCTCGGCGGACCGCCCGCCGTGGTGACGGCCTCCCAGACGCCCTGGAAGGTCGGGTGGGTGAAGTCGTGGGGGGTGACGTGAGCGGTCGTGCGGCCCACACCCGAGGGGTGCTGGATGACGAGCTTGAGGAGCTCGCGCTCGATGAGGAATCGCGGGTCGGACAGGCTCGGCAGCACCTGGCGGGGCGGTTCCGGAGCGGCCGGCGCATCGCTGCGCGTGGATCGACGCTCCTCGGTGGGCGGGGGCCGGCTCGCGGCCCGCCGGACCTCGGTGCGGACCTCATCGAGGTCGACGCCGACCATGTGCGCGAGCTCGCGGGAGAACGACTCGACCTTGGTCTTGTCGCGGATGCTGGCCACCAGGCCCGCCGCGTCGCGCAGTGCGTCGACGCGGCCGTCCGCGCGGTCGAGGTCGTGGCGGCTGAGGATGTTGTCGAGGGCGAAGCGGTAGAGGGGCTGGCGCTTGGCGACCAGCTCGCGGACCGCCTCGTCGCCCTCCTTGATGCGGAGGTCGCACGGGTCCATCCCCTCGGGGGCGACCGCGACGTAGGTCTGGGAGGCGAACACCTGGTCGCTCTCCAGCACCTTCATCGCGGCCTTCTGACCGGCCGAGTCGCCGTCGAAGGTGAAGATCACCTCGCCGCTGGTCGCTGCGTGGTCGCCCAGGAAGCGGCGCAGGACGCGAGCGTGGTCGGTGCCGAAGGCGGTGCCGCACGACGCCACCGCGGTGCGTACGCCGGCGAGGTGGCAGGCCATCACGTCGGTGTAGCCCTCCACCACGACGGCCTGCTGGGCGTCCTTCATCGCGCTGCGAGCGAGGTCGATGCCATAGAGGACCTGGCTCTTCTTGTAGATCGCGGTCTCGGAGGTGTTGAGGTATTTCGCCTCGATCCGGTCGTCGTCGAAGATCCGGCGCGCGCCGAAGCCGATGGTGTCGCCGTTGGCCTCGCGGATCGGCCAGACCAGCCGTCCGCGGAAGCGGTCGTAGTGGGAGCGGCCGTGCGCGACCAGCCCGGCGGCGACCGACTCCTCGTCGGTGAAGCGTCGCCCGCGGAGATGGCGGGTGAGGGCCTCCCCGTCGCGTGGCGCGAAGCCCACCCCGAACGTCGCGGCCGCGGCCTGGTCGAAGCCGCGCTGGTGCAGGAACTGGCGAGCGACCACGGCGTCGGCGGAACCCAGCTGCTCGGCGTAGAACTCCTGCGCGACCTTGTGCGCCTCGATCAGTCGACCGCGGGCCGGCCCTCGCGGGCGGATCGGCTCGTCGTCGCCCTCCTCGCGGCGGAGCTGGACACCGAACTTCTCCCCGAGCCGCTCGACGGACTCGGTGAAGGTGAGGCCGTCGACCTTCATGAGGAAGGAGATGACGTCGCCGCCCTCCCCACAGCCGAAGCAGTGGAAGAACTGACGAGCGGGATTGACGTTGAACGACGGCGTCTTCTCGTCGTGGAAGGGGCACAGGCCCTTCAGCGACCCGCCGCCGGCACGCTTGAGCGTGACGTACTGCGACACGACGTCGTCGATCCGCGCCTTCTCACGCACCTCGGCGATGTCGTCGTCGCGAATCCGGCCTGCCACGCCGGGGAGTCTACGGGCGCCCGCCCACGACTGCGTCGGAGTCTCCACATCGCCACCCGCCACCCCTTGGGGGGAAGGCGGACTTGGTCGCAGCGCCCGGGTTTGGGAGGGTCGAGACCCCACTCGTGAAGGAGCACCCCCATGAAGAAGCTCTCCCTCCTCGCCGCCGGATTCGTCGGGTACGTCCTGGGCAGCCGTGCCGGCCGCGAGCGCTACGAACAGATCAAGAAGGCGGCCACGCGCGTCAAGGACGACCCGCGCGTGCAGGAGAAGGCCACGCAGGCCGCCGACCTGGCCAAGGAGAAGGCGCCCGTCGTCAAGGACAAGGTCGTCGGCGCGGCGAGCACGGCCGCCGACAAGGTGACACCCTCCGGCAAGGACGACCAGTCGGACCTCGAGGACCAGCTCAACCCGGACAACGTGGCGCTGCAGGACAACCCCTACCCGCAGGGCGACCTGCCCTAGAGGGCCGCGTGGCGGGTGACCGCGCTCGCGTCGGTCAGCGAGGCCACCTGGTCGATGACCACGCGGCGGCGGGCGGCGTCGTCGACGGCCTGGTCCCAGTCCTCGACGAAGACCGGGTCGAGGGCGTCGGCGCCGCGCGCCCAGATGCCCTCGACGAGCTCGGCGACCAGCTCACGCTGGTGCCCCATCAGCGTGACCCGGTCGTCGGCCTGCATGACGTAGAGGGACGCGATGGCCTTGAGCACCCCGATCTCCACCTCGGTGCGGTGCGGCACCACCAGGTCGGCGCGGTGCCGCACCGGCGGCCCCCCTGCCGAGGCGGCGAGGGTCGCCTGCTGCGCACTGCCGCAGAACCGGCCGATCAGGTCGCTGGTGAGGTTCTTGATGGCGGCGAGGCTGCGCCTGCTGCCGTCGTACGACGTCTTCGGCCAGCTCCCCACCGCCTGCAGGTCGTCGAGCGCGGCGTCGAGCGCGGCGTCGTCGGCACCGGGCAGGTACCACGACCGCACCGTCTCCCACAGGGCGTCGCGGTCGAGGCGGGTGAGGTCGAGGCGACCGGCGACGATGCCGTCCTCGACGTCGTGCACGGAGTAGGCGACGTCGTCGGCGAGGTCCATCACCTGCGCCTCGAGACAGCGGCGCCGGCCCTCGACCCCAGCCCGCAACCACTCGAAGACCGGGCGGTCGTCGTCGTAGACGCCGAACTTGACCACCACGCGTGGCGTGCCGTCGGCGTGGACGCCGTGGGGACCCGTGGCCTCGGTCCGGGGCCAGGGGTACTTGGTGCAGGCGTCGAGGGTCGCGCGGGTGAGGTTGAGACCCACCGACCGCCCGGTCTCGTCGAAGGTCTTCGACTCCAGCCGGGTCAGCAGGCGCAGCGTCTGCGCGTTGCCCTCGAAGCCTCCGCAGTCGGCGCTGAGCTCGGCCAGCACCCGCTCGCCGTTGTGCCCGAACGGCGGGTGGCCCATGTCGTGTGCCAGCGCCGCGGTCTCGGCGATGTCGGGGTGGGTGCCGACCGCCCGTGCGAGGTCCCGGGCCACCTGGGCCACCTCGAGGCTGTGGGTGAGGCGGTTGCGGACGAAGTCGTCGGTCGCAGGCCCCACCACCTGGGTCTTGGCCGCGAGCCGGCGCGACGCCGCCGCATGCACCACGCGCGCCCGGTCGCGCTCGAACGCCAGGCGCACCGGCGCGTCCACCCGCTTGGGGGGCTCCGCGACCAGGCGCTCGCGCGCGGCGTCGTCGTACAGGTCCTCGATGCTCATCGGCCGGCCAGCCTAGCGAGCGCCGGGGACGACGCCGCCGGGGCCGCCGTGACAGACGTGCCGGCGTCTTCTCAGAGGGGGGCGAGGAACGCCCGCACCCGCTCCATGAGCAGGTCGGACGCCTCCGGGTCGTACGCCTCGAGCGAGGAGTCGGCGAAGAGGTGCTGGTCGCCGGGATAGACGAAGAGCTCGGCGCAGGCGGTGGAGTCGGCAAGCGCGCGGGCCGCCGGCAGGTCCTCGTCGAAGAACTCGTCGCCCTCCTTGCCGTGGATCTGCACCGGCACCCCCTCCGGCCACACCTCCCCGAACTCCGAGACGGGGAGGCAGGAGTACATGAGCAGCGCGCCACGGGCGCCGGACCGGGTCTGCGCGAGTCGCTGAGCCATCGTCACGCCGAAGGAGAATCCGGCGTAGACGAGCTCAGGTGCGAGCTCGTCGGCCGCAGCGGCACCTCGCTCCCGGATCGCGTCGAACCCCGTGTCGCGGGCGAATCCGAAGCCCTCCTCGATGGAGGCGAAGATGCGACCGTCGAAGAGGTCGGGCGTGTGGACGGTGTGGCCCGCCTGCCGCAGGTCGTCGGCGAAGGACCGCACTCCGTCGGTCAGGCCCTGGATGTGGTGGAAGAGCAGCACCTCGGCCATGTCAGCAGATCCCCTCGTCTATTGATCGACTCTTTTGGAACATTCGATGATGCTAGTCTGTTCGATCGTGGCCGACAACCCCCCGGACTACGAGCTGGCCGATCGGCTGGTGCTGTCCACCGCCGCGCAGGTGAAGGCCATCGGCCACCCGCTCCGCACGACGATCCTGCAGCTCCTCCACGAGCGCGCTGCGACCGTCACCGAGCTCGCCGCCGCGGTCGAGCGGCCGAAGAGCACAGTGGCCCACCACGTGGAGGTGCTCGCCCGCAACGACTTGCTCCGGGTGGTGCGCACGCGGAAGGTGCGGGCGATCGAGGAGCGCTTCTACGGGCGCACCGCGCGCATGTTCTACGTCGCCGCCGAGCCGTCGCCCACCGATGAGGAGATGCCCGGCGACTTCAACGACTTCGAGGTGGCCGCCCGCGACTCCGCCGCGGCATTCGAGCAGGGAAAGCTGTGGGGCTTCATCCGGCATGCGCGCATCTCGGAGGACCAGGCCTCCCAGTTCTGGGACCGGATGGCCGCAGTGGTGGAGGAGTTCGACCGGATGCCGCGGTCAGGCGAGACCGTGTACGGATTCGCCATCGGCATCTACCCCGCCGAGCACCCCCAGCTGCCCACGCCGCAGTGATGCGGCCCGGTCTCAGTAGACGGTGACGTGCACGTGGTCGTAGTGGTTGGCGGTCGTCGACCCACGGTCGGACATGCCCCGCCACCCCTCGCCGGCGCGATCGACGGACCACATCTGCTGGGAGTAGATGATGTACTCGATGCCGAGGGCTGCATAGTTGGCGCGCAGGAAGTTGGCCACGGCCCAGCCGGTCTCGCCGCTGATCATGATGTCGATCGCGCGACCCTGACCGTGCTCACCGTCGCTGCGCCACGTGCCGTAGCTGGTGATCTGGGGCCAGTTGGCACAGACGACGTCGTGGATGCCATAGAGCGAGGCACGACCAGCGTCGATCGAGGAGCCGTTGGAGCAGGCGCCGCCGAGGCTCGGTCCGGCCGGCTCGGGCTCGGGCTTGTCCGCCACGAGGTAGTCGGCGCTGACCCAGCGCGACTGACCGTCGACGACGATCTGGGCGCGGCCGTCCTGGCGCCGGCCGGTGACCGACACCTGCTTGATCGCGCCGATCTCGCCCATCTTCTCGGCCTTCTCGCCGGGGCCGTCCCACATGTTGAGGGTCTCGGTCGTCCAGAGGTCGTTGTCGACCTTCTTGGCCGTGCGACGGGCCTGCTTGTCGACGGCGATGTCCTTGCGCGCGGCCGACTCGGCCTTCGCGGCGGTGCGGATCTGGGACCGCGACACGGTGGCCTCACCCCGACGCGCCAGCGCCGTGGCGTTGGCGAAGGACAGGCTGTTGGTCGAGACGCTGCTGGAGGAGGAGGCCAGCAGGTTGTCCGAGGTCGCCGGGTCCGCGGCGAGCACGCCCATGGTGACGGCCGACATCGTCGCCACCACGGCGATCGGTGCGGACACCAGGACGGAACGGGGGATCCAGTTGAATCGGGAAGGACGGGGACTGGGGGCAGCAGGGGTTTCCCGCTTGTGGCGATGCTGAGCCACAGCGCTGATCCTTTGCGGTTGCTGACGGGGGACGCGCGCCGGTCCACGGGACCGTTTTCTCTCGGGAGGCCCGTGCCCACGCCGACGCGATCATCGAGTGAAGCACAGGATTCTCGGCCTGTCCCAATTCTCCACGGTAAAAACGAGCGTGTTCCGGCTCACCCGCCACGGATCCCTCGAGCGTCGGCGCGTCTGGATGCTCAGCCGCCCGTGGTCTCGTCGACGTCCTCACGCAGGTGCGCTCCGCGCCCGTCGGTGTCGTCGAGCCACCCCTCCGGGAGGGCCACCTTCGCGCGCGGCGAGCCCTGACGCCCGCGTGGGGTGCCGAGCTCGCGCACCGGGAACGGCTCGTCGGCATCGAGGCCGTCGAGCAGGTCGTCGAGGGCGGCGAGGGAGTCGACCAGGGCGAGCCGGTGCCGCAGGTCTCCGCCGGCGCCGAAGCCCTTGAGGTACCACGAGACGTGCTTGCGGAACTCCTTGCAGCCCCGCTCCTCCCCCATGTGCTCCGAGAGCAGCTCGGCGTGCCGGCGCATCATCGAGCGGACCTCGCCGAGCGTGGGCAGCGTGGCGACGTCCTCACCGTGGAACGCGGCTGCCAGGTCGCGGAACAACCACGGGCGGCCCAGGCAGCCGCGACCGACGACCACGCCCGCGGCGCCGGTCTGCTCGACCATCCGCAGCGCGTCCGACGCCTCCCAGATGTCACCGTTGCCGAGGACCGGGATGTCGACGTGCTCGACCAGCGCAGCGATCGCGTCCCAGTCGGCCTGGCCGCTGTAGGCCTGCTGGACGGTCCGTCCGTGCAGGGCGATCGCGGCGACGCCCGTCTCCTGGGCGATCCGGCCGGCGTCGAGATAGGTGAGGTGGTCCTCGTCGAGGCCCTTGCGGGTCTTCATGGTCACCGGGACGTCGTACGCCGCTGCGGCAGCCACCGCGGTGGTGAGGATCTCGCCGAGCAGGCCGCGCTTCCACGGCAGGGCGCCCCCGCCTCCCTTGCGCGTCACCTTGGGGACCGGGCAGCCGAAGTTGAGGTCGACGTGGGCCACGCCGTGGTCGGCGCAGAGGATCTCCACGGCCTTGCCGATGTAGACCGGGTCGGTGCCGTAGAGCTGCACCGAGCGGACCGTCTCCAGCTCGTCGAAGACCAGCATCTTCCGCGTGACCTCGTCGCCCTCGACGAGGCCGCGGCTGGTGATCATCTCGCTGACGTAGAGCCCGGCGCCCTGCTCGGCGCACAGGCGGCGGTAGGCCGCGTTGGTGATCCCGGCCATCGGTGCCAGCACGACCGGGGTCTCGACACGCAGTGATCCCAGGGTCAGGGAGTCGGGCACCGCAGTCATGCCCCCATTGTCGAGCGGCGTCGGGCCAGGCCCCAAATCACCCGCGCTTCGTCTCCTGGCCCAATCGAGGCCGGCTCGGCTCGTCGACCGTGCCGTTCCACGTGATCGGGTCGTATCCCTCCGTGGGCTCGAACACCATGTCATCGATGCGCGCGCCGTCGGGGACGAGGTAGACCAGGCACATCTCGGCCTCCGCGCCGGGCACGAAGGGCGTCGGGATCGGGCCGGACTGACAGGCGGCGAAGTCGCCGCCCAGCGTCCACGGCGCACCCAGGGCGCCGGTGGAGTCGCGCAGGTAGAGGGGCACCGTGCGGCCGCCGAGGTCGGACGTGCCGGCGTTGGTGAGCGAGACGCTGACGAAGTAGGGGCGTGCCGTCGCCATCACGTCGTCGCGCACCCATCCGTCGAAGACCGACCGGGGTTGCTCGGCGACGGCGTCCACGCGTAGGTCGAGGGTGCCGGTCACGCTGGCGGCCGGCTGCCAGACCAGGGTCGCCGGCTCGCCGAAGGCGAGGTCCGTGCCGGGTGCTGTCGACGCTGTCCCATCGGCCCCGGTCGTCGCGTCGCCTCCCGCGGGCGTGGGCTCCGGATCCGAGCCCGAGCACGAGGTCAGCAGCAGGGCGACGGCCGTGGTGAGGAGGATCGTGCGCCGCATGCCGCCATCGTGGCACGACGAAGCGCGATCCCTCACCGTCGCCGCATCAGCAGCCGACGAGCCTCTCGGCGAACCACCGGGTGATGCCGTCGAGGCTCACGCGCTCCTGGACCATGGTGTCGCGCTCGCGGACGGTGACCGCGTGATCGTCGAGGGTCTCGAAGTCGACCGTCACGCAGAACGGCGTGCCGATCTCGTCCTGGCGGCGGTAGCGGCGACCGATCGCACCGGAGTCGTCGAACTCGACGTTCCAGTTCTCTCGGAGCTCTGCTGCCAGCGCCTTCGCCTTCGGGGACAGGTCGGCGTTGCGGCTCAGCGGCAGAACCGCGACCTTGACGGGCGCCAGGCGCGGGTCGAGCTTGAGCACGACGCGCTTGTCGACGCCGCCCTTGGTGTTGGGGGCCTCGTCCTCGGTGTAGGCGTCGATGAGGAACGCCATCAGGGACCGGGTCAGGCCGGCCGCGGGCTCGATGACGTAGGGCAGGTAGCGCTCGTCTGCAGCCTGGTCGTAGTAGGACAGGTCCTTGCCGGAGAACTCGCTGTGCTGCTTGAGGTCGAAGTCGGTGCGGTTGGCGACGCCTTCGAGCTCCTCGAAGTCACGGCCCGAGAAGCCGAAGCGGTACTCGATGTCCGTGGTGCCCTTGGAGTAGTGGGACAGCTTCTCCTGCGGGTGCTCGTAGTGGCGCAGGTTGTCGGGGTTGATCCCCAGGTCGACGTACCAGCGGGTGCGCTCCTGGATCCAGTAGCGGAACCACTCGTCGTCCTCGCCGGGCTTGACGAAGAACTCCATCTCCATCTGCTCGAACTCCCGGGTGCGGAAGATGAAGTTGCCGGGCGTGATCTCGTTGCGGAAGCTCTTGCCCATCTGGGCGATGCCGAAGGGCGGCTTCTGGCGGCTGCTCGTGACGACGTTGGCGAAGTTGAGGAAGATGCCCTGAGCGGTCTCGGGGCGCAGGTAGTGCAGGCCCGACTCGTCCTCGATGACGCCGAGGTAGGTCTTGAGCATCATGTTGAAGTGGCGCGGCTCGGTCCACGCGGCGCGGGTGCCGCAGTTGGGGCAGGCGACGGACTCGTTGATGTCGACGGAGTCAGGGTCGACAAGGTCACCGCCCTTGGCGCTCTTCTTGGCGGCGTAGTCCTCCTGGAGGTGGTCCTCACGGAAGCGCTTGTGGCAGGACTGGCACTCGGTCAGCGGGTCGCTGAAGGTGCTCAGGTGGCCGCTGGCCTCCCACGTGCGGGTCGGCAGGATGACGCTGGAGTCGAGACCGACCACGTCGTCGCGCCGGGTGACCATGAAGCGCCACCACTGTCGCTTGATGTTCTCCTTGAGCTCCACGCCGAGCGGGCCGTAGTCCCAGGCGGACTTGGTGCCGCCGTATATCTCGCCGCAGGGGTAGACGAAACCCCGGCGCTTGGCGAGGGAGACGACGTTGTCCAGGGCGGTCGGGGCGGGCTTGGCCACAGGGCATTCCTTCAAGGTGGGGCAGTCGGGCCGGCTGGCGGTCGGCTCGTGAATCGCGAGCGGTCAGCCTAGCGATCGAGGACGGGCGTCGTTGAGGTCGGTCCCCTCCTCGACCACCTCATAGGCGCTGGGCTCGTCGAGCGCGTGCACCATCAGCGGCTGGATGTGCATCTTTGCCTCGTACGACCCGAGCGCGCGGCGGTAGGAGCCGACGTTCTCCCAGCGGGTGGCCAGCACCCACAGGGTCGGATCGTCGACGTTGCGGCCGACCTCGCCGTCGACGAAGCCGGGCTTCGCGGCGAGGATGCCCAGCGCGTGCAGCAGTCCGCGACGCAGCTCCTGCTCCGCGGCGGGGTCGGGGCTGGCGTCGGGGGAGGGCGTACGGACGCGGGTGACGACGAGCACGGCACCACTCTAGGTGGGCGCCCGCGCCCCGGCTTCAGGACAGCAACGACCGAGCCACCGCTGCCAGGTCGAAGCGCTCGCCGCGAGCGGCCCACTCGGTCACCCAGCGGGCCGCCAGCGGGGGGTTGAGGATGCGGGAGCCCAGTGCGGCGACCTTGAGGTCACGCTCACGCACCAGCCGGTCGCGATCGGGACCGGCCGCGGCCAGCTGCTCGGCGAACGACCAGGCCCGACCGCGTGCGTACTCGATCGACCACCCCGAGAGCAGCTCGTCGAGCTGGCCCGCCCATCGATCGGCGGTCATGGCCCAGGGGGCCGTGTGGTGGAGGGCGGCCTGCATCCGGTCGATCATCGCCGCCAGGACATCGTTGAGCCGCTCGAAGTCGTCGCGCAGGAGGGTGACGCCGTCGCCCTGCTGGATATGTGCCGCAGCCACGCCCAGGTCGAGGTTGATGTGCGCGTTCATCCCGGCCAGCACGTGCTGCACGGCCAACGCGGAGTCGGGGGCCTCGAAGACCACCCGCCAGGACTCCGGGACCGGTCGGCCGGCCGCATGCCCGTCGACCGCGTCCAGGTAGAGCCGTGCGAAGGCCACATCGAAGCGCTCCATGCGGGCACAGTCCTCGAACTCCCCGGCCCTGATCCCATCTCGGACCCGGACCGTCACCGCCCGGTACACACAGGTGAAGTAGCCGCGCGGGTCGGAGGTGTCCATCGCGCGGTCGAGCAGCGCGTCCATCGCACTGATTGCCTCGTCGATGGTCTCCATCGGGCACCAGTGTGCCCTCCACCCGGCTCAGCCGCAGCCGCACGCCACGTGGTGGGAAGTTGACAACGATTCTCACTTGTCTGAGAATCGTTCTCATGTCGTTCGCCACCCGCTCCCTTCCCCTCACCAGCCTCCTGGCCGCCACCGTCCTCCTTGCCGGGTGTGGCCAGCTGGGTGACGACGCCTCCGGAAATGGTCGCCGGGCAGTCGCGTCGTTCTATCCGTTGGCATGGGTGACCGAGCGGGTGGCGGGCGACAGCTGGACGGTGGAGAACCTGACCCGACCCGGCCAGGAGCCGCACGACCTCGAGCTGACCATCGCCCAGACCGCCGCCCTCGAGGAGGCGGACCTGATCGTCCTCGAGAAGGGCTTCCAGCCGGCCGTGGACGCGAGTGTCGAGGCGACGGACGCCCCCGTCCTCGACGCCGCCGAGGCTGTCGACCTGCTGCCCGCCTCGCCGGAGGAGCACGAGGGCGAGACTGCGGCGGAGCACGCCGAGGATGGCCACGACCACGGCGACCTGGACCCGCACTTCTGGCTCGATCCGCTGCTGGTGGCCGACCTCGCCGACGCCGTCGCCGCCGAGCTGGGCGCCGTGGATCCCGAAGGCGCCGGGTCCTACGACGACAACGCGGCGGCACTTCGCTCCGAGCTGGAGTCGCTGGACCAGGACTACTCCGACGGCCTCGCCTCCTGCCAACGCACCACCACCGTGGTCAGCCACCAGGCGTTCGGCTACCTCGCGCGCTACGGGCTGGACCTCGAGCCGATCGCCGGCCTCTCCCCCGACGCAGAGGCCACCGCGGCCGACCTCGCCCGCCTCCAGGAGCTGATCACCGAGGACGGCGTGACGACCGTCTTCTCCGAGCGCCTGGTCAGCCCCAAGATGGCGGAGACGCTGGCCGACGACCTCGGGGTGACCACCGCGGTGTTGGATCCTCTCGAAGGCCTGTCGGACGACACCGCCGACGAGGACTACCTTTCCCTCATGCGCGAGAACCTCACCGCCCTCCAGCAGGCCAACGGGTGCGCGTGATGGCCTTCGACGAGACGATTCCTGCCGTCCTGGACGAGGTCTCCGTCGCCATCGGCGGCCGGCCGATCCTGCGCGACGTCGACCTCACGGTCCACGCCGGTGACATGGTGACCCTGCTCGGCCCCAACGGGTCGGGCAAGTCCACCCTCGTCCGCGCGCTCACCGGGCTGCTGCCGTTGGCGAGGGGGTCGGTGCGCCTGTTCGGAACGCCGATCGAGGACTTCAGTGCCTGGCACCGGGTGGGATTCGTCCCGCAGCGCTCCACCGCCACCAGCGGCGTGCCCTCGACGGTGCGCGAGGTCGTGGCGTCGGGACGCGTCGGCCGTCGTCGGCTGCTGCGTCCGACCAACGCCGCTGACCGCCGGGCCGTCGAGTCGGCGCTCGAGGTCGTGGGGCTCACCGACCGGGCGTCGTCCGGCGTCTCCCATCTCTCGGGCGGCCAACAGCAGCGGGTGCTCATCGCCCGGGCGCTGGCCGGTGAGCCGGACCTGCTCGTCCTCGACGAGCCCACCGCCGGCGTCGACCTCCCCCACCAGCAGGCGCTCGCCGACGCGCTCGGCCGTCTCAAGGCGCGCGGCGCGACCATCGTTCTCGTCGCCCACGAGATCGGCCCGATGATGCCGCTCATCGACCGGACGGTCGTGATGCGTGACGGGTGGGTCGCCTACGACGGACCGCCGCTCACGCAGGAGGTCGCCTCGCACACCCACCACCCCGACGACGACCAGATTCCGGGCGGGCACGACCACGTCCCGCACGTGTCGTCCCCCTTCGACTGGGAGCAGAGGGACCCTGCATGAGCTTCGTCGACCTGTTCTCCCTCGGCTTCATGCAGCGTGCGCTCGTGGCCGCCCTGCTCACCGGGCTCGCGGCGCCGGCGATCGGCACCTTCCTGGTGCAGCGCCGGCTGGCCCTGCTCGGGGACGGCATCGGCCACGTCGCCGTGACCGGTGTCGCGCTCGGCCTGCTGACCGGCACCTCCCCCACGTGGACGGCCGTCGTGGTCGCCGTGCTGGGCGCGGTGCTCATGGAGGTCATCCGCGAGCGCGGCCACACCAACGGCGACGTGGCGCTGGCCCTGCTCTTCTACGGCGGCCTGGCCGGCGGTGTGCTGATCACCGGGATCGCCGGACAGGGCGCGGCAACGCTGCAGGCCTACCTCTTCGGTTCCCTGAACAGCATCTCGTCCGACGACGTGTTCTTCACCGCGATCCTGACCGTGGTGGTCCTGGTCGTCACGCTGGGCCTCTCACCGCAGCTCTTCGCGGTGGCCAGCGACCAGGACTTCGCCCGGGTGGCGGGACTGCGGGTCCGTGGATACAACCTGCTCATCGCGGTGCTCGCCGCCGTCAGCATCACCGTGGCGATGCGCACCGTCGGCCTGCTGCTGGTCTCGGCGCTGATGGTGGTGCCGGTCGCCACCTCGCAGCAGCTCGCGCGCTCCTTCCGGGCGACCTTCGTCGGTGCGATGCTCGTGGGCAGCGTCGCGTCCGTCGGGGGTCTGCTCCTCAGCGCTGCGCTGTCCTTCCGGGTCGCGGTCGCCCCCGGACCCACGATCGTGCTGCTCGCCCTGGCGATGTTCACCGCCACCTGGCCGCTCGGCGCGTGGCTGCGGCGCCGCAGCCGGCTGATGGCCCCGTTCCCCGACGTCGCCCTGGCCCCGCACCGCTCCGCTGACCAGCACGTCCACCAGCACGGAGAGGACTGCGGTCACCCGGCGGTGCCGCACGGCGACCACGTCGACTACGTCCACGACGGGCATCGGCACGCCCCCCACGGAGAGCACTATGACGAGCACTGACCACGGCGCCCGACCCGCCGTACGACCCACCCGCCAGCGCCGGGCGGTCGCGGCCGCGCTGGCTGGTTTCGACGACTTCCGCAGCGCCCAGGAGATCCATGAGCTGATCTGCCGGCAGGGCGACTCGGTGGGCCTGGCGACGGTCTACCGGACCCTGGCCGCCCTGGCCGAGGCCGGCGAGGTCGACATGCTGCGCAACGAGGACGGCGAGGCCATCTGGCGCAGCTGCTCCGACACCCATCACCACCACCTCGTGTGCCGAGCCTGCGGGGCGACGGTGGAGGTCGAGGGCCCGGCCGTCGAGCGCTGGACCAACGCGATCGCGAGCGAGCACGGCTACGCGGACATCAGTCACACGCTGGAGATCTTCGGGACCTGCCCCGCCTGTCGCTGACCTGGGCCCGCCGGCGGTGATGGAGCCACCTTCTCGGCGGCCAGACCGTGGCTGGACCACCGCTCGGACCGGGGTCAGGCGTTGGGCAGGGCGCCGCCGTAGCGACGATCACGCCGGGCGTACGTCTCCACAGCAGCCCACAGGTGTCGCCGGTCGACGTCGGGCCAGAGCACGTCGGTGAAGACCATCTCGCTGTAGGCGGCCTGCCACAGCATGAAGTTGGACAGCCGCTGCTCCCCCGAGGTGCGCCAGACCATGTCCGCGTCGGGCAGCTCGGGGACGTAGAGGTGGCGGGCGAAGGTGCGCTCGTCGATCTTGTCGGGGTCGAGCCGGCCCGCGGCGACCTCGCGACCGATCGAGCGGGCCGCATCGGCGAGCTCGGCACGACCGCCGTAGTTGACGCACATGGTCAAGGTGAACACGTCGTTGTCGCGTGTCATCTCCTCGGCGACCTGGAGCTCGCGGATGACCGACTTCCACAGCCGTGGCGTGCGGCCGGCCCAGCGGACGCGGACGCCGAGCGCGTGCATCTCGTCGCGCCGACGCCGGATCACGTCACGGTTGAAGCCCATCAGGAACCTCACCTCGTCCGGCGAGCGGGACCAGTTCTCGGTGGAGAAGGCGTAGGCGGAGATGGCCTTGACGCCGATCTCGATGGCACCCTCCACGACGTCGAAGAGCGAGGACTCACCCTGCTCGTGGCCCTTGGTGCGCGGCAGGCCGCGATCCTTGGCCCAGCGCCCGTTGCCGTCCATCACGATCGCGACGTGCTGGGGCACGAGGTCGCGCGGGACCGGCGGGGGCGTCGCCCCGCTGGGGTGCGGAGTGGGCGGTCGAACAGTTCGCTTCACGGGCACGAGCCTAGGGCCCGCTCACCGCTCGACGTACGCCATCGAGCGCAGGCCCCGCTCGAGGTGCCAGGCGAGGTAGGCGGAGACCAGGGTGCTGGCCTCGCGCAGGTGTCGTGGGTCGGCGGCGTGCACGGTCGGCCAGTCGCCGACGAGCAACGCACCCAGCACCTCCACCGTCTGGGTGGCCGGCGTGGCGGAGCCGGGCAGCTTGTCGGAGACGCACAGCACCCCACCGGCGGACGGGTTGAAGAACCGGTGCGGACCCTCGACCCCGCACTGCACGCAGTGGTCGAAGGACGGCGCGTAGCCCGCGACCGAGAGCGACCGGAGGAGGTAGGAGTCGAGGACCTGCTTGGCCGGGTGCTCCCCACCCGCCATCGCGCGCAGGCCACCGACGAGGAGCAGGAACTGCTGGACGGCGGGCTCGCCTTCCTCGGTGACGAGCCGGTCGGCGGTCTCGAGCATCACGGTGCCGGCGGTGTAGCGGTCGTAGTCGAGGCCCAGGCGCGCGTTGAAGGGGTCGAGGGTCTCCGCCTGCGTGATGACGTCGAGGCTCCGGCCCTCGGCGAGCTGCAGGTCGACGTGGGTGAACGGCTCGAGGCGCGAGCCCCAGCGTGACGTCGTACGCCGCACTCCCTTGGCGACGGCGCGCACCTTCCCACGCTGGCGCGTCAGCAAGGTGATGATGCGGTCGGCCTCACCCAGCTTGTGGGTGCGCAGCACGACCGCCTCGTCGCGGTAGAGGGGCACGTGACCATTCTCCCCCACGCACCCGGCCGAGACCGGTTGGACGTCAGCGTTTCCGTGCGCGGGTGGTCGTGGCGCCGGCGCGCCAGCACTCGCCGGCGAAGTCGGCGGAGGCCGCGGTGAGCCGGTCGGGACGCAAGCGCCACTCCAGGATCGAGCTGGCCCTCTCGAAGCGGACGTGGGGGAGCTCGGCGGCGAGCATGTCGGCATCGACGAAGGGGTGGATCGGATCGATCGGGTGGCCCACGAGGAAGACCGGCGCCTGGATCCGGCGCCGCTGGCTCGAGGAGGGAGCCAGTCGTCCGAAGATCACACCGTGCAGGACCGAGGCGATCGAGTCGGCCCGGTGGTCGACCGTGTCGAGACCGATGCCGGCCCAGAACGGGACGATGCCCCGGGGCACGGACCGGGACAGCTTCTGCAGCGTGTTGGCGGTGAAGGGCAGGTAGCGCGCAGCCAGCATGATGGGGACGAAGGCCAGGATCCCGGCCACGAGGGCGTGGTTGAGGACCGGCATCTCGACGATCAGGCCCTTGACCCGCTCCGGGGCGATCACGGCGACCTCGAGGGAGACGTTGGCCCCGAGCGAGGTGCCTCCGATGACGGCCTGCTCGGCGCCGAGGTGGTCGAGCAGCGCCACGACCTGCTCCCCGAAGGAGGTCATCGAGTAGACCAGCGGGTCGGCCGGCTGGTCGGAGCGCCCGTGACCGAGCAGGTCGAGCGTCACCACGTGCAGTCCCTGCGCCGCCATCGCGCGCGCCAGGGGTTGCTGCATCCGGCGTGGCATCAACAGCCCGTGCAGCAGCACGACCCACTCGTCGCCGGAGCCGTACTCCGTGTACTCGAGCCGGTCGCGTCCGCCGTCGGACTCGACGAAGAACTGCCCGATCCGCTCACTCACCAACATGGCCCCGAATGTAGTCCGTATCGATTGACTCGTCTCGGATGTCCATCGAGGAGCTTCCTGATGCGGACTATCCCGGGGGTGGGTCGGGTCAGGCGCGGTTGACGGCGCTGATCACGGCCTTGAGCGAGGCGGTGACGATGTTGGCGTCGAGCCCGACTCCCCACAGCACCTTCTCGCCCACCGCACACTCGACGTAGGCCGCTGCGATCGCGTCGCCGCCGGCGGAGAGCGCGTGCTCGGCGTAGTCGAGCACCCGCACGTCGTGGCCGAGGCCGGAGATGGCGTCGACGAACGCGGCGATCGGGCCGTTGCCCTCGCCCGAGAGCTCCTGCCGCTCGCCGTCGACGTACACCCCGACGGTGAGCTGGTCCTTCTCCCCCGCGGCACTGGAGGTGTGCACCGAGTCCAGCTCGAGCGGCGTACGACGCTCGAGGTACTCGGCGCGGAAGACCGACCAGATCTGCTCGGGGGTGATCTCGCCGCCCTCGGCGTCGGTGTGCTGCTGCACGACCCGGCTGAACTCGATCTGTGCGCGGCGCGGGAGGTCGAGCTTGTGCTCGGACTTGAGCACGTAGGCGACACCGCCCTTGCCGGACTGGCTGTTGACCCGGATCACGGCCTCGTAGGTGCGCCCCACGTCCTTCGGGTCGATCGGGAGGTAGGGCGCCTCCCAGGCGATGTCGCGCACGTCGATCCCCTGATCGGCGGCCCGCTTCTCGAGGTCCTCGAGGCCCTTCTTGATGGCGTCCTGGTGGGAGCCGGAGAAGGCGGTGTAGACGAGGTCGCCGGCGTAGGGGTGACGCGGGTGGACCGGCAGGTTGGTGCAGTACTCGACGGTGCGCCGCACCTCGTCGATGTCGCTGAAGTCGATCTGCGGGTCGATGCCCTGGCTGAAGAGGTTCATGCCGAGGGTGACCAGGTCGACGTTGCCGGTGCGCTCGCCGTGGCCGAACAGGCAGCCCTCGACGCGGTCGGCACCGGCCATCAGCGCCAGCTCGGTGGCGGCGGCGGCGGTGCCGCGGTCGTTGTGCGGGTGGAGGCTGATCGCGGAGTGCTCGCGGCGGGTCAGTCCACGGCCGAAGTACTCGATCTGGTCGGCGTAGGTGTTGGGCGTCGACATCTCGACCGTGGCCGGCAGGTTGAGGATGATCTCCCGCCCGGCCTCGGGCTGCCACACGTCGGAGACCGCCTCGCAGACGCTGAGGGCGAAGTCGGTGTCGGACTGGGTGAAGATCTCGGGGCTGTACTGGTAGCCGAAGTCCTGGCTGCCGACGATGGCGCCGAGACGCTCCTCGGCGTACTTCATGACGATCTCGGTGCCCCGGACGGCGATGTTGCGACACTCGTCGGGAGTGACGTTGAAGACCACCCGCTGGAACAGCGGCGCGGTGGCGTTGTAGAGATGGATGGTGGCGCGCGGCGCCCCGACCAGCGAGTCGACGGTGCGCTCGATGAGGTCCTCGCGGGCCTGGGTGAGCACCGAGATCTGGACGTCGTCGGGGATCCGGTCCTCGACGATCAGCTTGCGCACGAAGTCGAAGTCGGTCTGGCTGGCGCTGGGGAAGCCGACCTCGATCTCCTTGTAGCCCATCTTGACCAACAGCTCGAACATGGTGAGCTTGCGGGCCGGGGTCATCGGGTCGATGAGGGCCTGGTTGCCGTCACGCAGGTCGGTGGAGAGCCAGCGCGGCGCCTGCTCGACCTTCTTCGTCGGCCAGGTGCGGTCGGGCACGTCGACGGGGACGAACGGGGTGTAGCGACCGAACGGCATCGGGCTGGCGCCCTGCCGGTTGGCGGTGTTGCTCAGGTGGGTCATGGCTGTTCCTCGGTCTGCTGAAGGGGCGACCGGCACGCGTCACACTCCGCAACGAGGGGGCCGGATCTCTACAGATTCTGGGAGGCCTCGTTGCGGCGACGAAGGAGGAGCAGGCTGCGCATCATGACCCCACCAGAGTAGCCCCGGGACCCCGATCACGCTCCCCGTCTCCCGGGAACTGAGACACCCCGCGCGTGCCTAGGCGCGGCCGCGGGCGGCGTACGCCACTGCGGTGAGGTCGAAGGGGCCCTCGCCGAGGTTGCGCCGCAGCACCTGATCGAGCTGCCCCTTGCGCTCGGGGGCGAGCGCCGCGATGGCCTCGCCGGCGGGGCCGACGCCGTGCTGGTAGGGCTCCCACCACTCCTCGAAGGACGGGTGGGTGACCGTCACCGCCAGCTCGACCGTCTCGACGTCGCGGAGCCCGGCTCCCTCCAGGACCGCGACGAGGCTGCCGCGGGAGCCGCCCTGGAAGTCGCTCTCGTCGGGGTGCTCCGGGGCCACCTCGGCCATGGCCTCCCACAGCGGTGCCATGGGAGCACGCGAGCCGGCCAGGTCCCACACCGTGGCCCCGACCCAGCCGTCGTCCCTCGTGACCCGCTTCATCTCGGCGAGGCCGCCGACGGGGTCGGACATGAAGTGCACGACCAGGCAGGCCGCCGCCACGTCGAAGGTGTCGTCGTCGTAGGGCAGCGACTCGGCGCCACCGCGCCGGACGTCGACCCCCGGGAGGCGGTTGCGACAGGAGGCGACGAAGGGCTCGGAGGGGTCGACGGCACTGACGTGGTCGGCACCGAGACGGTCCACGAGAACGCTGGTCAGGGCCCCTGGGCCGCAGCCGACGTCGATCGCGCGCTCGCCGGGCGACAGGGCGAGCCAGTCGGCGAAGCGAGCGGCGAGCGGGCGGGAGTAGCGACCCATGAACCGGTCGTAGGCCTCACCTGCCACCTCGAAGGACACGCCACGGGACGCTACTCCTCCTCGTAGGCTCTGGCCATGCCCCGGTTGCTGGTGGTCCACCACTCCCCGACCCCGGCGGTCGCCGCTCTCACCGACGCGGTGCTCGCCGGTGCCTCCGACGACGCGATCGAGGGTGTGGAGGTGGTGGTCCGGGCGGCGCTGGAGGCCGACGCCGACGACGTGCTGGCGGCAGACGGCTTCCTTCTCGGCACGACGGCCAACTTCGGCTACATGAGCGGCGCCCTCAAGCACTTCTTCGACACGATCTTCCTGCAGGCGGGCGGGGCCCTCACCGACGACGGCTCGGCGTCGACCGGCTCGGGGGGCAAGTTGCCCTACGGCCTCTACGTCCACGGCCGCTACGACACGACCGGTGCTGTGCGTGCGGTGCAGTCGATCGTCGGTGCGCTGCCGTGGCGCCAGGCCGCCCCGGTGCTGGAGGTGCTGGGTGACGTGGGCGAGGCGGAGCGGGAGTCGGCGTACGAGCTGGGCGGGACGCTGGCGGCGCTGGTGATGCGATGAGGTCGTCGCGCTGGCTCGCCGCCATCCTCGCCGCGGCCCTGCTGTCGGCCGGCTGCACCTCCTCGCCGTCGGACCCGGCCGAGGCGCCGACCTCGGAGTCTCCGAGCGCGACACCGTCCGAGACGGAGCCGCCCGACCCGGGACCGAGGCCGAAGGTCGGCGATTGCCACGCCCTGTCCTTCCGGCAGGCGGTCGCGGTGGTGGGTCGCACCGAGCCCGTGGCGTGCCGCCGCCCGCACACGGCGCAGACGTTCTTCGTCGGCCGGCTGCGACTGGAGACACCTGCCGGGAAGACCCGCCGCGTCGATTCGGACGCGGCCCAGCGCCAGGCGCGTACGACGTGCCTGGCGCGGCTGCCGCGGCACCTGGGCGTCGGCGCCCGCGAGCTGCGGCTCACGATGGCCCAGGCCGTCTGGTTCACCCCGAGCCCCAACCGCGCGGAGGCCGGCGCCGACTGGTTCCGCTGCGACGTGGTCGCGGTCGCCGCGCCCCGCCAGCTGCAGCAGCTGCCGCGGCAGACGAAGGGCTGGGGCGACGCGCCCGTGCTGGGCATGTGCGCCACCGCGGCCCCCGGCACGCCGGGGTTCCGCCGGGTCGGCTGCGGCTCGAAGCACGCGTGGCAGGCACTGGCCACCGTCGACATCCCGGGGAGGAAGCTGCCGGCTCAGCCGGCAGTGGCGGCCCGGATGGAGTCCCCCTGCGGCGACGTCGCCCGCGCCCGGGCCGACGACCCGCTCGACTTCACGTGGACGCAGGAGATCCCGACCCGGGAGCAGTGGGACGCCGGGCAGCGCTACGGCATCTGCTGGGTGCCCGCCTGAGCCCGGCTCAGCCCCGCAGCGCTACGCCGAGGCGTGGGGCGAGCTCGTCGGCGATGTCCCCGACCAAGGTCACGACGACTCGGTCCGGACGTTGTCCAGGACGACGGCGAGCCCCTGGCCGACACCGATGCAGATGGCGGCCACGCCCCAGCGCTCCCCCGACTCGCGCAGCCGCGCCGCGAGGGTGGCGACCACCCGGGTGCCCGAGGCGCCGAGCGGGTGCCCGATGGCGATCGCGCCGCCCTTGGCGTTGACGAGCGCCGGGTCGGCGAGGCCCTGGTCCAGCCAGGCGTCGACGCACGCCAGCGACTGGACGGCGAACGCCTCGTTGAGCTCGACCGCGCCCACGTCGGACCATGCGATGCCCGCGCGCCGCAAGGCGATGGCGGCGGCCTCGACCGGTGCGTAGCCGAAGAGCTGGGGCTCGAGCGCGAAGCTGCCGCGGCCGGCGATCCGCGCCTGCGGGTCCAGGCCGAGGGCCGCGGCGGCGCGCCCAGATCCCATCAGCAGCGCCGAGGCGCCGTCGTTGAGCGGCGAGGCGTTGCCGGGGGTGATGGTGCCGTCGGGGCGGAAGCTGGGCCTGAGCCCGGCGAGCTTCTCGGGGGTGCTGTCCGGGCGGATCCCCTCGTCACGCGTCAGCTCCACGCCGGGCACGGGAACGACCAGGTCGTCGTAGAAGCCGGCGTCCCACGCCGCGGCGGCGAGCTGGTGCGAGCGGGCAGCGAACTCGTCCTGTCGGTCGCGACCGATGCCGTGCTTCTCGGCGAGCAGCTCGTTGGCCTCGCCGAGCGAGACCGTCCACTCCGCCGGCATCCGGTCGTTGACCAGCCGCCACCCCAGTGTGGTGGAGACGGCGGTGACGTTGCCGGCCGGGAATGCGCGCGAGGGCTTCGGCAGCACCCACGGGGCGCGCGTCATCGACTCGACCCCGCCGGCGACGACGATCTCGGCGTCGCCGGTCTCGATCGCGCGCGAGGCCATGATCGTGGCGTCGAGGCTCGATCCGCAGAGCCGGTTGACAGTGGTGGCGGGCACCGAGACGGGCAGCCCGGCGAGCAGCACGGCCATCCGGCCGACGTTGCGATTGTCCTCGCCGGCGCCGTTGGCGTTGCCCCAGACGACCTCGTCGACCGAGGCCCGGTCGAGCCCGGGCGCCCGGTCCAGCACGCCGGTGAGGGCGACCGCGGCCAGGTCGTCGGGGCGCACCTCGGCCAGGGCCCCGCCGAACCGGCCGAAGGGCGTGCGCGCAGCGGCGTACAGGTAGGACTCGGTCATGCGGCGGGTACCTCTTCCTCAGCAGGCTCGGAGGCCAGGACCTCGCGGGCGATCCGGAAGGCCGTCTTGGCGTCGGGGACGCCGCAGTAGATCACGGCCTGGCGGGCGACGAGGGGCGGTCCCGGCCTGGGCTTCCCTGTCCAAACTGGAGCCTCACCCCCGAAGTTTCGCGGTGGAGGCTCCAGTTTCCCCGGGTACCCGGGGATCGCAACACGGGTCAGGGGTTGAGGCAGACCTTCCGGAAGACGACAGCCGACCTCCTCGACCATGGTCCTCCGAAGGCCAGTTCGGTCAGGACAGCACGGCCACGCGCAACCGTGCCACAGTGGCTCCATGACCAAGGTCTCGATCGTCGGGGCGGGCGCCGTCGGCACCGCCATCGCCTACGCGGCCCAGATCCGTGGCGTCTGCCGCCAGCTGAGCCTGTTCGACCTCAACGCGCAGAAGGTGCGGGCCGAGGTGCTCGACCTCAACCACGGGCTGCAGTTCACCCCGATGGCCGAGATCACCGGGAGCAACGACCTCGCCGTGTGCGCCGGTGCGGACATCGTCGTGATCACGGCCGGCGCGAAGCAGGACCCGGGCCAGACCCGGCTCGACCTGGCTGCCGCCAACGTCGCGATGTGCCGCGAGCTCGTCCCCGCCCTCGTGTCCCTCGCTCCCGACGCTCTGCTGCTGGTCGTCACCAACCCGGTGGACGTGGTGACCATGGCCGCCCTGGAGTTCTCCGGGTTGCCGGCGCACCGGGTCTTCGGGTCCGGGACGGTGCTGGACTCCTCACGACTGCGGTTCCTCATCGCGGAGCACACCCGCGTGGCGGTGCAGAACGTCCACGCCTACATCGCGGGCGAGCACGGCGACTCCGAGGTGCCGCTCTGGTCCACTGCGACGATCGGCGGGGTGCCGGTCCAGGACTGGCGAGCCCCGGGCGTCAGCCCACTGGACGCCGAGGCGCGGGCCCGGATCCACGAGCGGGTGGTCGGCGCTGCGTACGAGATCATCGCCGGCAAGGGGGCGACCAGCCTCGCCATCGGGCTCGCCGTGTCCCGCATCCTCGAGGCCGTGCTGAACGACGAGCACCGCGTGCTGCCGGTGACCTCGCGCCTCGACGGGGTGCACGGGCTGTCCGACGTGTGCCTGTCCATGCCGTCCGTCGTCGGGCGAGCCGGGATCGAGCAGGTGCTGGCGACGCCACTGGGCACGGACGAGCGTGACCAGCTGACCGCGTCGGCGGAGGCCGTGCGCACGACGGCCAGGAGCCTCGGGCTCTAGGCGGTCCCCGCCGGCATCGGGGCGTCGGCGGCGTCGGAGCCAGGACCCGCGACGGGCGTGACCGCGGTCAGGCCGAGGCCAGCCACTTGTCCGGCCCGAAGACCTCGTAGTGGATGTCTTCCTCGGGGACGTGCTGCTCGACCAGGCTGTTTCGCACCGACTCCATGAAGGGCAGCGGGCCGCACAGGTAGACCTTCGCGCCGGCCGGGATCTCCACGGTCCCGAGGTCGACCCTGCCCACCCGGAGGACGTCGCGGGTCGGCCGGACGCCGAGGTCCTCGTACCACCGGTGGAGCGACCCGGCGGGCAGCGCGCCCACGAGCTCCTTGAGCTCCTGACGGTGGGCGTGCCGGGCCGGTGAACGGTCGGCGTGCAGGACCAGCACCTCGCGCGTCGAGCCGGTGCCGGCCAGGTAGTGGAGGATGCCGATCATCGGGGTGATGCCGATGCCGGCGGAGATCAGCACCAGCGGCTCGTCGGAGTCCTGGAGGACCAGCTCGCCGAAGGGAGCCGACACCCTGATCTCGTCGCCCTCGAAGAGACTCTGGTGCAGGAAGTTCGACACCTCACCAGCCGGCACGATCGCGCCGTCGTCGCTGCGGATCGCCGCGACTGCCTTGACAGAGATCGCCCACTCGCTGTCCTCCGCGGCGTGGGTGAGGCTGTACTGACGGATCTGGCGAGCCCCGTCAGGCAGCGCCACCTGAACCGACACGTACTGGCCCGGACGAGCCTCCGGCAGCGGGCTGCCGTCGGGCGTGCCGAGCACGAAGGACACTGTGTCCGGGGACTCCTGCAGACGACGACGGAGGACCAGGGTGCGCCACACGTCTCCGGGGGCCACGCCCGTGTCGGCGTAGAGCCCTCTCTCGATCGTGACCAGGGCCTTGGCCATGTGCCAGTAGACCTCGTCCCAGGCAGCGGCGACCTCTGGGGTGACCGCGTCGCCCAGCACCTCGACGATGGCGGCGAACAGGTGCTCGTGGACGATCGGGTACTGGTCCTCGGCGATGCCGAGCGAGGCGTGCTTGTGAGCGATGCGGGCCAGCACCTCGAGCGGGTCGCGTCCGTCCTCGGCCACCAGGAGCGTGGCGTAGGCGGCGATCGCACCCGCGAGGGCGCTCTGCTGGTCCCCCTGCGCCTGGTTGCCGCGGTTGAAGAGGTCGCGTTCGAGATCGGGGTGTGCGGCGAACATCCGCTGGTAGAAGATCGGGGTGATCTCGCCGATGGCGGCACCGATGACGGGCAGCGTGGCCTTGACGACCTGGGCGGACTGGGTGGACAGCATGAAGGCTCCGTGGGGTTGTCGAGCGTGGGTCGGACGATCGGTGAGCAGGAGCAGGATCGGATCGCGATCGTCGCCG
The DNA here is from genome assembly GCA_963790155.1 of uncultured Actinomycetota bacterium. Lineage (GTDB taxonomy): Bacteria > Actinomycetota > Actinomycetes > Propionibacteriales > Nocardioidaceae > Nocardioides. The sequence goes on from CAWBNL010000001.1 coordinate 191,280, forward strand.
ACACGGAATGAGCGGAAGCCGCAAGAAGCTGAGCGCAGCCACCACGATCCCGAGGATGCTGACGGCGCTGCTCCGTAGCGGATTGATGTCCCGGTCCACTTGACCACCGGCCGTCGGCGATGGGGCAGGGCCAAAGGTCCCCTCCTCCCAGCGCAACGAACCGCCGGACGTGTCAGCCCGGACCGAAGCGACCCGTCGTGGGACTCCGTGACCTTGCTACGGTCCGGCCATGACCTGGATCGCGACCATCGGCCGCGCAGCCGCAACGTCTCGTCTGCGCGAGACCTACGAGCGCATCGCCGGCCCGCACGGGAGGATCGACAACATCCTGCTGGCGCACAGCCTGCGCCCGCACACGTTGACCGGACATCTGGGCCTCTACAAGGCGGTGCTCCACCACTCGCAGAACCATTTGCCCGTGGCGTTCCTGGAGACCATCGGTGTCCAGGTGAGCCACCTGAACGGGTGCGCCTACTGCGTCGACCACCACTCCGCCGGCTTGCGCAAGCTGCTCGGCGACGACGACCGGCACGCCAACATCGTGGCAGCCATCTCCGCAGACCGGCTGGACGAGGCGTTCACCGGCCGCGAGCTGGCCGCCCTCGACTACACCCGGCGGCTGACCGAGTCGCCTCGCTCGATCGGGGAAGCCGACGTCGAGGCCCTTCGCACCGCTGGCTTCGACGACGGCGAGATCCTCGAGGTCAACCAGGTGGCGGCCTACTTCGCCTATGCCAACCGCACTGTGCTCGGCCTGGGCATCACGACCGACGGCGACCATCTCGGCACCGCGCCGCCGGAGTCCGACGACGTGACGGACTGGCGACACGGCTGACGACTCCTCTCGACCGCTCAGCCCTCGCCACCGTCCTCGTTGATGAACCACAGGCAGTCCGGCCCGGGCTCGCACCACTGCCCGCCCCAGCGTGGCGCCAGCGGCGCGACCACCGGCAGCGCGGCCCGTTCCATCACGGTGAGGGTGGGCGCCTCCCCGTAGGGCAGGGGGCAGTTGGTCTCCACGAGCACCGGGTCGTCGAAGGTGACACCGACCTCGGCCGGGACCGGCCACACCGCCGACTCCCAGAGCGCGCATGCCCGGATGAGGAGCTCCCCCTCTCGACTGCTGCGCACGTTCTCCCCGGTGTCGAGGGTGTACACGACAGCCGTGGCGCTCACCCGGATGTCGGTCACCGTGTTGGTCGCCTCACCGGGTTTGTTCACTCCCGTGTAGTCACCGGCCGGATCACCGACCAGCTTCTCGCCGACCGGGATCTCCAGGCACTGCTCATCAGCAGCGGCGCACTGGACGACCGGCCCCCGCTCCTCGGGGTCCCACGGCTTGATCGCGATCACCCGGGTGCTCTCGAGGCCACCGGAATACCAGATCACCGGGTCGCTGATCCTCAAGGAGCCCAGGACCAGCGGCTCCTCCCCCAGGTCGACGGCCTGGGTCTCGGCCTTGAACGGTCCCGAGCCTTCAGCGTCCTGGATGTCGCGGCGTTCCGCCACGGTCCGAGTCACGGCGACGTCGCCGTCCAGCTCGAACCTCACACTGTCACCCTCGATCCGCACCACGACGCGCTCCGCGCCGTCGGCGCTGAGCGCGGCGAAGCCTCCCGGGATCTCGTCAGACCGCGTGTCGGCCCACTGCTCCGCCGTCGGGACGAGCGCGCCGTACACGCCGTCGTCCACGGCGTGCAGGTACGGCACGCAGCCAGCGGCCCCAGCCCCCACCAGCAGCACCGCGGCTGCCCCGCATGTCACTCGTCCTGGTCGCAACACGTCCACCGCCTCTACTGCCAACCTAGGGACCGTCGATCAGCGGCAAGAGGGTCGTAGGTCCCCGCGGACCCGGGACGCCGGTGCGACGCCCGGCCCCGATGATGGGCTCAGAAGCCGAGCTTGCGCAGCTGCCGCGGGTCGCGCTGCCAGTCCTTGGCGATCTTGACCTGCAGGTCGAGGTAGACCGGGGTGCCGAGCAGCGCCTCGATCTGCTTGCGGGCGGCCGTGCCGACCGAGCGGAGCCGCGCCCCCTTGTGGCCGATCATGATCCCCTTCTGGGAGTCGCGCTCGACATAGAGGTTCGCCACGATCACCAGCAGCGGCTTGTCGTCGGGCCGGCCCTCGCGCAGGCCCATCTCCTCGACCACGACGGCGATCGAGTGCGGCAGCTCGTCGCGCACGCCCTCGAGCGCCGCCTCACGGATCAGGTCTGCGGCGAGCGCCTCCTCGGGCGCGTCGGTGAGGTCCCCGTCCGGATAGAGCGGCGGCCCCTCCGGCATCTGCCCCACGAGCAGGTCGGCGAGCAGCTGGACCTGGTCGCCGGACACCGCGGAGACGGGCACGATCTCGGCCCACTCGGTCGAGGTCTCCACCCCCAGTGCTGCGATGTCCAGCAGGTGCTGGCCCAGCTGCTCGGGGGTGACCAGGTCGGTCTTGGTGGCGACGGCGATCCGGATGGTGCGTCGCACCTTGGCCAGCTCGGTGACCAGGAACCGGTCACCGGGGCCGATCTTCTCGTTGGCGGGGAAGCACACCGCCACCACGTCGACCTCGGCCCACGTGGTGCGCACCAGGTCGTTGAGCCGCTCCCCGAGCAGCGTCCGCGGCCGGTGGAGGCCCGGGGTGTCGACGAGGATCAGCTGGGCGTCGTCGCGGTGCACGATGCCGCGCACGACGTTGCGGGTGGTCTGCGGCTTGGAGGAGGTGATCACGATCTTCTGACCGACCAGCGCGTTGGTCAGGGTCGACTTGCCTGCGTTGGGCCGCCCGACGAAGGACGCGAAGCCGCTGCGGTAGCCCTCGGGTGCGGAGTAGAAGGCGCTGGCCGGGGCGACGCCGGACAGGTCGAAGTCGTCGTCGAGCTCGTCGAGCTCGTCGTCCTCGTCGATGTCCTCGCTGACGTCCTCGTGGTTGTCGTCCTGCTCGTCAGCCATCGCTCGCCTCTCGTGCCGCGTCGTATTCAGCCCAGATCTGCTCGTCACTCTTCCCTGCCGCCTTGCCCGCGCGCCAGATGGGGCCGGGATCGACGGCCCGGGGCTGCCGGCCGGCGGTCGCGCGCCAGTAGCCCATCACGTCGTAGTGGCTGGTCGGAAGGGCGATCTCGCGCATCAGGTGCTTGCGGATCGCGCGCATCTGGGCGGACTCCCCCGCCATCCAGAAGTAGCCCTCGCCCTCGGGCCACTCGATGCCCTCGACGACCTCGGCCAGCGCGCTCTGTCCCGACGACGGCGGGGTGAGCCAGGTGACCCGGGCGTGGTCGGGGAGATAGCCGGCCATGTCGTCGGGCACCTCCGCCAGCACGTACGTCGGCAGGTCGGGGTGGGTCTCGACGATCCGGGCGATCGCTGGCATGGCCGTCAGGTCGCCGACCAGCAACAGCCACCCGGCGCCACGGGGCGGGACGAAGGACGACTTGGGCTCGGTGATGGTGACGGTGTCACCGATGCAGTCGCGCATCGCCCACTCGGTGACCAGACCGACGTCGTGGACCACCACGTCGAGCGTCAGCTCACCCCGCTCGTAGGACCGCACCGTGTAGTAGCGGCTCTGGAACTGACCCGGCACGACAAGGCCGACCCACTCGTCGGGCACGCCGGTGCTCGTGAAGCCGTCGAGCCCGTCGAGCACCAGCCGGACGAGGTGGTCCGTGAGCGGCTCGCGACGACGGACGGTCGCCTGGAACTGGGCTGCGCGGGTGCTCACCCGAGGAGGTTATCGGTGCCTCACCAGTCGGGGCGCATCGGGAAATCGGTGCGCCCGTCCTCGTGGTTGCGGGTGGCCAGGACCTGGTGCAGCTCCACCTCGCCGCGGTCGAAGCCGACCCGCGAGCCGGCGATGTAGATGCCCCACACCCGCGCCGTCCCCTCGCCGACCTCGGCGACGCACTCGTCCCAGTGCTCGGCGAGGTTTCGGTTCCAGTCGCGCAGCGTGGCGGCGTAGTGCGGGCGGAGGTTCTCGGAGTGCTGCACCTCCAGGCCCTCGTTCTGGGCCGCCGAGATGATGGTGCCGGAGCCGATCAGCTCGCCGTCGGGGAAGACGTAGCGATCGATGAACGCCCCGGTCTCCTGGCGGCCGTTGTGGGGGCGGGTGATGGAGTGGTTGAGCAGCCGGCCGCCGGGCTTGAGCCGGTCACGCAGGTGGGTGAAGTAGGCCGGGTAGTGGCGCACGCCGATGTGCTCGGTCAGCCCGATCGAGCTCACCGCGTCGAAGCCGGTCTCGACGACGTCGCGGTAGTCGAGGTGGCGCACCTCGGCGAGATCGCCGAGGCCGTCGCGGTCGATGGCCGCCTGCGCCCACTGCGCCTGCTCCAGCGACAGCGTCACGCCGAGCGCCTTCACTCCGTACTCCCGCGCGGCGTGGCGGACCATCGTGCCCCAGCCGCACCCCACGTCGAGCAACTGCTGGCCCGGCCGGAGGGCAAGCTTGCGGCAGACCAGGTCGAACTTCGCTGCCTGCGCCTCCTCGAGCGTCGCGTCCGGGGTCTCGTAGAGCGCGCAGGTGTAGGCCATCGACGGGCCGAGCACGAGCTCGTAGAAGCGATTGGAGACGTCGTAGTGATGGGCGATCACCTCGGCGTCGCGCACCATCGAGTGCCGCAGTCCCTCGACCGTCCGGCGCCAGCGCGGCAGGTGCTCCTGCGGCGGCGGGACGGGCGGCCGCAGGTGCGACGGGCCGAGGTCGCGCACGATCATCAGGGCCTCGGCGGGCGTGGGCACCCGGAACTTGGTGTGGTCCTTGAGCAGCACGAGCGCGTCGTAGGGGTCGCCCGGGTGGACGCCCGAGAGGTCCAGGTCCCCGCTCACGTAGGCCCGGGCCAGCCCGAGGTCGCCGGGTGCGGTCATCAGGTAGGCGAGGCCCCGCTCGGTGCGCAGGTGCATGCCGAGCTGCGCGTCGGGAGGTCCGGCGCTGCTGCCGTCGTATGCCGTGAAGCGCAGCGGCAGGCCTCCCCTCACCAGCCGTCCGATGGCATCGCTGATGGTCATCCGGGCCCGGGATCCGGAGTGGAGGTTGGAGGTCATGGTCGTTGCACCACCTTGTCGTAGAGCGAGGTCAGTCGGTCCCCGGGATCGTGGAGCGCCTTGACACGCGCGAGGTGGGCGCCGCCGTAGAGACGGTCGAGCTCCTCACGTGCGTAGAAGGCCTCGGAGTAGAGGCTCTTGTGGCCGCCGAGGTCGGAGACCTTCGCCTCGATCGCCCGGTTGCGCGGTGCCCGCGGGGCGTCCGGGCCGACGTTGACCACGCCCCAGAAGCCGACGTTGACGTACGTCGTGTGGCTCGTCAGCGGGTAGCCCGGCCACGGCCGCTCCTCCCCCTCGCCCCCACGGCGCAGCTGTAGCGGGCACAGCCACACCGGGCGCATGCCCACCTCGCGGTCGAACCAGTCGAGGAACTCCGCCAGGCGGCCGACCGGGATCTCGACGTCCTGGACGACGCGCTCCCCCTGCGCGCGGCCGGCCCGTCGGTCGAGCCGGTCGCCGATGCCGAAGCGGCGGTCGAGGGCGACCAGCTTCCAGTAGACGTCGGAGCGGCGCAGGCGTCGCGGCCACACGCGGCGCACGAGCGGGTGCTGGGCGCCGAAGGCCCGCGAGCACCAGAACCAGTCGGTGTCCCAGCGCCACAGGTAGTCGTGCATCGTGAGCCGGTCCGTCACCGCCTGCTGGAGCGAGCGGTAGTAGACCTGCTGGCCGGTGTAGTCCGAGGTCGGGCCGGTCTCGTCGGTCCAGCGGGCCAGGGTGAGGTAGAGCTCGTCGGGCGCGAACGCCACCCCGTCGAGGCCGTCGACCCGCTCACCCGCCCACACGCCCTCGTCGGTGATCCGCGCGACCGCGTCGCCCAGCGTTGCGGCGTCGTCGAAGCGGACGTGCCGAAGGGCGACGTACGACGGCACCGGCTCCAGCTCGATCCGCAGCCGGATCGCATAGCCGAGCGAGCCGTAGGAGTTGGGGAAGGCGTCGAAGAGGTCGTCGCCGGGCCGGGTGGTCACGACCTCGCCGGCGCCGGTCAGCACGTCCATCTCGAGCACGGACTCGTGGGGCAGCCCGTTGCGGAAGCTGGTCGACTCGATGCCCAGGCCGCTGACGGCGCCGCCGAGGGTGATCGTCCTGAGCTGGGGCACGACCAGCGGGATCCGTCCGTGGGCCAGGGTGACCTCGACGAGGTGCTCGTAGGTGCACATCCCCTGAACCTGGGCCACGTCGCCGGCGACCTCGATGACGCCGGCGAGGCCGGACACGTCGAGGCCAGGGCCGAGCGGGGCCCGGCCGCGGAACAGGTTGCTGGTGCGCTTGGCCAGCCGGACCGGCGCTCCGGAGGGCAGGGCGGCGTAGGACTCCTCGAGCCTTGCCACCCCGGCTGAGTGCTGGTCCCACCCCACAGGCGTGCGCACACCTCCACGCTAGCGCCGCGAGGGGTGTCCTGCGAGGGTCAGCCGGCGTGCGTGTTCTGGCGGGTGTGCAGGCGTCCCGAGGCGTCACCGACAAGGACGGGGACGTCGGCGCCGGCGAAGTCGCTCGCGGCCGCCACGTCGACCAGGTCGCTGCCCGTGAGCACCACCGCCGCCTCGAGCCCCGCCGACCCCGAGGTGATGGCCATGGCCACGCAGACCTCGAGGGCGCTGAGCTCCAGGTGCGGGAGCCGGATGCTGGCGCCGGCGTAGGTCCGGCCGTCGAGGTCGCGAACGGCGGCACCCTCCAGGGCGCGGGTCCGGGCCCGCGTGGCGCGGGCGAGGGTCACCAGCTTGGCGTCCTCGGCAGAGAGGTCGGCCGAGAGGTCGACGGGCTGGTCGGTCATGGAGCCACCCTAGTTCGCCGACGATGTCGGGTCAGCGGCCGCCAGAGGTGACCTGGGCCGGGGTGTCGTCGTCGACGTCCTCACCCTCGGTCAGCACCGAGACCAGCACGGCATCGATCTTGTTGCGGCGACCGGTGGCGCGCTCGGCCTCGAGGCGCAGGCCGTGGCACTCCACCACGGAGCCCGGGATCGGCACCTTGCCGAGGTGCTTGGCCATCAGGCCGCCGACGCTGTCGACGTCGTCGTCCTCCACCGGGAAGCCGACCAGCTCGTCGAGGTCGTCGACGGGGTAGCGGGAGGAGACCCGGATGGCGCCGCCGTCCACGTGCTCGACCTCGACCTCCTCGGCGTCGTACTCGTCGGTGATCTCACCGACGATCTCCTCCAGCACGTCCTCGATCGTGACCAGGCCTGCGGTGCCGCCGTACTCGTCGACGACGACGGCGATGTGCTGTCGGCGCGCCTGGAGCTCGGTCAGCAGGGCGTCGACCGGCTTGGAGTCGGGGACGTAGTGCACCGGTCGCATCACCTCGTCGACCCGCTGGGTGAACTCCACGTCGGGGGCCTCGAAGTCGCGGCGGACGAGGTCCTTGAGGTAGGCCATGCCGACGATGTCGTCGAGGTTCTCGCCGATGACCGGGATGCGGGAGTAGCCGCTGCGCAGGAACAACGAGAGGGTCTGGCGCAGGTTCTTGTGGCGCTCGATGTAGACCACGTCGGGTCGCGGGACCATCACCTCGCGGGTGGTCGTGTCGCCGAGCTCGAAGACCGAGTGGATCATCCGGCGCTCGCCCGACTCGATGACCGCCGAGGCCTCGGCGAGGTCGACCAGCTCGCGCAGCTCGGTCTCGGTCGAGAACGGGCCCTCGCTGAAGCCCTTGCCCGGAGTGATCGCGTTGCCGAGCATGATCAACAGCGCCGGGATCGGGCCGAGGATCGTGGTGACGAGCGAGATCGGGCCGGCCGAGAGCAGCGCCACCTTCGCGTCGTGCTGGCGACCGACGGTGCGGGGGGCCACCCCGATCACCACGAAGGAGACCACCGTCATCACGCTGATCGTGGTGAGCACGGTCGGCAGCCAGGCGCCGTCGTAGACGTCGCGTGCCCAGGTCGTGACCAGCACGATGGCGCTGACCTCGCAGAACAGCCGCAGCAGGAGGGCGGTGTTGAGGTAGCGGGTGGGGTCGTCGAGAAGCGTCACGAGCCGGGCCGCGCCGCCGCGTCCCTCGGCCTTCATCTCCTCGGCCCGGGCGCGGGAGAAGCTGCCCAGCGCCGCGTCGGCGGCGGAGAAGAGGCCCGCCAGCCAGACCAGGAGGGTCGCCGAGCCGAGCTGCCAGATGTCGGCGGTCATCGTCAGCCGGGTTCCTGGCTCGAGCGCCACTTCTCCAGCAGCTCGGCCTGGAGGCCGAACATCACGGCGTGCTCGTCGGGCTCGGCGTGGTCGTAGCCGAGGAGGTGCAGGATGCCGTGGGTGGTGAGCAGGTCGATCTCGGCCTCACGCCCGTGGCCGGCCTCCTCGCCCTGCCGCTCCGCGATCACCGGAGCGAGCACCAGATCACCGAGGACGCCCTCCTCGGGCTCCTCGTTGACCTTGCCGGGACGCAGCTCGTCCATCGGGAAGGCGAGCACGTCGGTCGGCCCCTCCTTCTCCATCCACTGCGCGTTGAGCTCGGCGATCGTGTCCTCGTCGACCGCCTTGATGCACAGCTCGGCCTGGGGGTGCACCCGCATCTGCTCCATCACGAAGCGCGCGAGCAGCGAGAGCCGGCGTACGTCGAGCTCCGCCCCGGACTCGTTGAGCACCTCGATGCTCATCGGGTGCTCCGGTCGGCCTTGGTCGGCGCGGTGCGTGGTCGCTGCTCCTGCGCACGGGGCTGCGGCTCGGCGTCGAACACCTCGTAGGCCTCGACGATGCGACCCACCAGGCGGTGGCGTACGACGTCGGTGCCGGTGAGGCGGCAGAAGGAGATGTCCTCCACGCCGTCGAGGATGCCCTCGACCACACGCAGCCCGGACTTGGTGCCCGACGGGAGGTCGACCTGGCTGGTGTCACCGGTCACGACGATGCGCGAGCCGAAGCCCAGCCGGGTCAGGAACATCTTCATCTGCTCGGGCGTGGTGTTCTGCGCCTCGTCGAGGATGATGAACGAGTCGTTGAGCGAGCGGCCGCGGAGGAACGCCAGGGGTGCGACCTCGATGGTGCCGGCGGCGAGCAGCTTGGGGATCGTCTCGGGGTCGACCATGTCGTGCAGCGCGTCGTAGAGCGGGCGCAGGTAGGGGTCGATCTTCTCGCTCAGCGTGCCGGGCAGGAATCCGAGCCGCTCGCCCGCCTCGACGGCCGGTCGGCTCAGGATGATCCGGTTGACCTCCTTGTTCTGCAGGGCCTGCACGGCCTTGGCCATCGCGAGGTAGGTCTTGCCGGTGCCGGCCGGGCCGATGCCGAAGGTGATCGTGGAGTTGTCGATGGACTCGACGTAGCGCTTCTGGTTGAGCGTCTTGGGCCGGATGGTGCGACCGCGGTTGGACAAGATGTTGAGGCTCAGCACGTCGGCCGGGCGCTCCTGCGTCTCGGTCTGCAGCATCTGGACGATCCGCTCGACCGTCTCCCCGGTGACGCCCTGGCCCGTGCGCACCAGCGTGACGACCTCGTCGAGGAGTCGCTCGGCCATCGCGACCTCGGCGGAGTCACCGGTCAGCGTGATCCGGTTGCCGCGCACGTGCACCCTCGCCTGGAAGGCACGCTCGATCAACCGGAGGTGCTCGTCGCCCGGCCCCAGGACCGAGACCATGTCGATGCTGTTGGGGACGATGACCGTGTGGGTCGGGGTCTCCTCGTGGGCGTCCGCCGGGGCGATCCGCTTGGCGTCACTGCGGGGCGTGCTGCGGTTGTCAGTCATGGATGCCCGTGACGGGCGGCCTTCCGGGTCGGTGGCGGAGCACCTCCATGCTACCGAGCAGGCGGCGCAGGTCCCACTCAGTCGCGCTCAGGGGCGGGTGACCTGCAACATCCCCAGGCACATCTCGTCGGTCGTGCCCTCCCCCCACACGACGTAGCGGTCCGGCTGGCCCTCGAAGGCGGGCAGCTTGTCGCGCAGCCACTGGACGTGCGTGCACGTCACCTTCACCTGCTCGAACGGCTGGAGGGTGATCGGCTCGATCGGCCGGCTGCCCTGGTCGTCGAAGTCCCACACCGGGATGTCGAGGATCGTCCGGGCCTGGGGCGTGCCGGGTCGGACCTCGATCTTGATCGAGCGACCGAGGAGGTGCATGTGTCCGGCGACGCCGTGGATGGTGATCGGCTCGGAGAGGTTGCGCACGCACGACTGCGTGGTGCCGGGCCGGGGCTTGCCGCCGCAGAGGAAGTAGAGGAGGTCGGCGGTGTTGCCCTCGGAGCCGAAGCGCTCCTGGACGTCGGCCAGGGCAGCGTCGCGGTCGCAGAGCGCGCCATCGGCGTACTTCGGGCGGCACGGCAGCTCGACCGGCCCGGGCAGCAGCATCGTGCTGAGCCCCTGGAAGGGGCGCTTGGCCGGCGCGAGCCGCAGCTGCGCTGCGGACGTGTCGGGCTGCTGGCCCGCGAGCAGGTTGTAGTGCACCTGCATCACGATCCGGCTGCCCTTGGCGAGCCGGATGCCGAAGCCCTTCTTGACCACCGACTCCTCGCTGCCGGGGGCCCAGGCGCCGATCCACGAGGACTTGTCGACGTTCTGGAAGCGGTCGAGGCCGGTGCCGCCGAAGCAGGTCCAGCCCTCGTCGTCCTCCGCTGCGTCCTTCGCCTCGGCTGCGGCCACCTGGGCGGGCGGCACCTGGAAGAGGATCACGTGGTGCACGACCTCGGGGTTGCCGGGGAGCACCTGCGTGCCGGTCAGCCAGGCGGCGCGGTCGAGCTCGGGGTCGAGGAGGAAGCAGCGGTAGTCGTCGGTGCCGGTGCCATAGGGCGCGGACGGCGTGTAGCTGCCGGGCATCGCGATCGTCGTACGCGTCTCTCCCGCACGCAGCGGCTTGGCCGTCGCCGGCTCGGCGTAGTGGCCGTCATGGCCCTCCTCGACGGCGTCCTCCTCCGCCGTCGGCGACGTGGTGGCGGGCGAGTCCGCCGGCTGGGTGGCGCTGCGCCCGCTCTCCGAGGCGTCGCCGTCGCCGCCGCCGCAGGCGGACAGCGCGAGCAGCGCCACCGCGAGCGCAGCGACGGGCAGACGACGAAGAGGGGACATCGGCACTCAGATCAGGGACTCGGTCATGCGCGACGAGCCGCCGAGCACGTGGAAGTGGGTGTGGAAGACGCTCTGCCCGGCCCCCGCGCCGGTGTTGGCGATGAGGCGGTACTCCGGGTTGCCGGAGGCCTTGGCGACCTCGTCGGCCAGCGCGACGAGGTGACCGATGACCGCGGGGTCGGCGGCGGCAGAGGCCGCGACGTTCTCGTGGTGGTCGACGGGCAGGACGAGCGCGTGGAAGGGCGCCTGCGGGTTCACGTCCTTGATGGCGATGGCGTGCTCGCTGCTGCCGAGCACCTCCGCCGGGATCTCCCCGGCGACGATGGTGCAGAAGATGCAGGCGTCGGACGTGTCGCTCATGCCCCCAGCCTAGGTCCTGCGGGCGCGGCGTGGGACCGATCGGCGGGCGCCCGCGTCCCACTACCGTGACGATCATGAGTCCCCGCACGCGCCGCCCGTCCGTACGTCGATGGGCGGGCGCGACCGCCCTCGTCGTCACGAGCAGCCTCGCCCTCGTCGCGTGCAGCGAGGGCGACGACCCGGTGCCGACCTCGGGCGGGACCGGCGAGCAGACACCGTCGCCCGCCGAGGAGCCGGCCCCTGAGCCGAGCTCGGAGCCTCCGACGGAGTCACCGTCGGAGTCCCCGACGGAGGATGCCGGCACCGCCGTGCCCATCTACTGGGTCGGTGACGGGCCGGGCGGGAAGCCGCGTCTGTTCCGGGAGTTCCAGCGGGTGCAGGGCAACCCCATGACGGAGGCCGCACGGCTCGTGATGGGCGGCGGCCAGCCGGACGATCCCGACTACCGCACCCTCTGGCCCACGATCGAGGTGGCCGACGCGGGAGCCACGGACGGCATCCTGCTGGTGCAGATCCCCGGCGACGGCTTCACCGAGCGCCCCGACGGGATGACGAAGCGAGAGGCACGGCTGGCGATGCAGCAGCTGGTCTACACGCTGCAGGGAGTGCAGCAGGAGCGGGTCCCCGTGCTCGTCAAGCGCGGCGGATCGGACTTCCGGCTCCTCGGCCTTCCCACCGACAGGGAGTTCGACGAGGCGAGCGCTCTCGAGACCCTCAACCTCGTCAACATCACCTCCCCGGCCGAGGGTGACACGGTCACCGGCGACACCCTCACCGTGACCGGCGTGGCCAACTCCTTCGAGGCGTCCGGGCCGTGCCGGCTGATCGCGGACGGCCAGGAGGTCGCGCTCGAGGGCTACCAGTCCGCCGGCTGGATGGAAGACCGCCTGTTTCCCTTCGAGGTGGCCCTCCCCCTCGACGGGCTCAGCGGCGAGGTCGTGGTCCAGTGCGAGACCGACGACCCGAGCGGGGGCGCCGAGGGCGACGGTCCGGCGATCGACACCAAGACGATCCGCATCGCTGGTTGAGGAGGTCGCGCCGCGACCGTGACGAAACCCGCTGCGCGTAGCCGTCAACCAGGTCCTCGGCTGATGCGTCCAACTGCGTGAGGACCAGGACCGCAACGCGCCGAGGGAGGATGTCCGTGACCGAGCACCACCCCCTCCGCGACGCCGACCCCGACGCGGCGGTCGAGCAGCTGTACGCCGCCCACTGGGGCCAGCTGGTCCGGCTCTCGGTGCTGCTGGTGCACGACCGGTCCGCAGCCGAGGACGTGGTGCAGGACGCCTTCGTCGCGATGCACGGTCGCTGGTCGCGGCTGCGCGACCCCGACAAGGCGCTGGCCTACCTGCGCCAGGCCGTGGTCAACCGCTCTCGTTCGGCACTGCGGCACCGGGTCGTGGTCGAGCGACACGCACGGTCGGCCTCCGGCGGACCTGACACGACGGACGGGCCGTCGGTCGGCGGGGCCCGGCGCGACGCCGTACGCGCGGCGCTGCTGCAGCTCTCGCAGCGGCAACGTGAGGTGCTGGTGCTGCGGCACTACCTCGACTGGTCCGAGACGCAGATCGCGGATGCGCTGGGCATCTCGCGCGGCGCCGTCAAGGCGCACGCACACCGCGGCAGCGCCGCACTTCGCGAGCTGCTGGGCGAGTGGTGGGAGGACGGATCATGAACGACGACCGGGTGCGCGAGCTGCTGCACGAGGTGGCCGACAGCGTGGAGCCGGGCGACCGGCTGGGGGCGATCCGGGCCGCCACGGCCAGGACCGGTCGTCGTACGGGCCGGGGGTGGTGGGCCGCCGGTGGCGTCGGGCTGGTCGCTGCGGCCGTGGTGACGGCGCTGGCGCTGAGCACGGGAGGTGCGCCGCGGGGCAGCGAGCCCGACCCCGCGGGCCCGGGCTCGCCCACGGCGACAGCGTCCGACCCCTCGTCCACAGCGCCCGAGGTGCAGACCACGACCGTGGCCGTCTACTACGTCGGCGACACCCCGGACGGGCCGCGTCTCTACCGGGAGTTCCGTCGCGTCAGCGAGCCCAACCCCTTCGAGGAAGCCATCGCCGGCCTCGACCTGCCACCTGAGGACCCGGACTACCGCAACCTGTGGCCAGCCGGCTCTCTCGAGGACGTCTCGTTCGACGGCATCGGATCCGATGGTCTCATCGGCGTCACGGTGGACCCCGACGTCCGGGAGCGCCCTGCGTCGATGACGTCGGAGGAGGCGACGATGGCTGTCGAGCAGGTCATCCGAACCTTGCAGGCGGCCGTCAAGGCGAAGGCGCCCGTCCAGTTCTACGCGAACGGGAACCCGATCGACCAGGTGCTGGGGGTGCCGACCTCCGAGCCGCTGGCGACCGGGTCCGACCTGGCCGTCCTGGCCCACGTCTCGCTCACCGAGCCGTCCGAGGGAGAGCTGGTCGACAACGACGAGCCCTTCACCGTGACCGGTCGGGCCAACTCCTTCGAGGGCAACGTGGTGACCCGGATCCAGCGGTGGGAGGGGACCTACGTCGTGGACCAGCTGCCGGCGATCGCGGGCACCTACGAGGACCGGCTCTTCCCCTTCGAGGTCACCTTCGACCTGACCGACGTGGCTCCGGGCGACTACGTGGTGATCTCGCAGACCGACGACCCCTCGGGCGAGGGCCGCTTCCACACCGACAGCCGCCGGATCACGATCGTCGACTGACCGGTCCGGCGTGCGCGTCGGACAGGACGAAGTCGGGCAACCGGGGGTCCCACCACGCTCACCCGCCGCCGTACACCCGGGTTCGTCCTGTCCGACACACCCCGGCGGGGAACCGGGTCAGGCCCAGCGGCCGGTGCGCGCCAGCAGCGCGGCGACCGCGACGACGCCGGCGGTGGAGGTCCGCAGCACCTCGGCACCGAGGCGTACGCCGTGTGCCCCCGCCGCCGCCAGCAGCTCGAGCTCGTCGGGGGCGATGCCGCCCTCCGGCCCGACGACGACCACGATCCGCCCGGAGGCAGGTACGTCGACCGCGCGGAGCGGAGCAGTGGCGTCCTCGTGGAGCACCAGCGCCAGGTCGGCCTCGCCGACGAGCGAGGCCAGGTCGGCGGTCGAGGCCAGCGGCGACACGGTCGGCAGCCACGCCCGGCGCGACTGCTTGGCGGCCTCGCGGGCCGTGGCCTGCCACCTGGCGTGGGACTTCGCCGCCCGCTCGCCCTTCCAGACCGCCACCGAGCGCGACGCCGCCCACGGCACGATCCGGTCGACCCCCACCTCGGTCAGCACCTCGACGGCGAGCTCGCCGCGCTCGCCCTTGGGCAGCGCCTGGACGACCGTGATCGCCGGCTCGGGACGGGCCTCGACGCATCGGGTGTCGACGCGCACGGCGAAGACCCGCTTGCCCGTCGAGGCGACCGAGCCGGTGACGGAGGTCCCCAGGCCGTCGGTGAGCACGACGCGCTCGCCCTCGCGCAGGCGTCGTACGGTGACCGCGTGGTGTGCCTCGTCACCGCTCACCTCGACGAGATGACCTGCCACGGCCCCGTCCAGCGAGTCGACCAGGTGGACGGGGAGGGACACCTTCCCAAGCCTCCGGTCAGCCCTGGAAGGCGCTGCGGAGACGGCCGAACATCGACGTGTGCGGGGCCTCGACCTGACCGTCGGGCGACTCCTCGCCCCGGATCGCCGCGAGCTCGCGCAGCAGCTCCTCCTGGCGCGCGTCGAGACGGGTCGGGGTGTCGACGGAGATGCTCACGATCAGGTCACCCCGCCCGCCGCGCAGGCTCGGCACGCCGAAGCCGCGGATCACCTGCTCGGTCCCCGACTGCGTGCCGGGACGGACCTCGAGGTCGAAGGTCGTCGAGGTCTCGGAGTCGGTCGAGGACACGTCGGCCTCGAGCAGCGGGAGCGTCAGGTGCGTGCCGAGCGCGGCGGCCGTCATCGGCAGGGAGATCGTGGTGTGCAGGTCGTTGCCGTGGCGGGTGAAGGTCTTGTGCGGCTCGACGTGGATCTCGACGTAGAGGTCGCCGGCGGGACCGCCGCCGGGACCGACCTCGCCCTGGCCGGTCAGCTGGACGCGGGTGCCGTGGTCGACGCCGGCCGGGATCTTCACCGTCAGCGTGCGACGGGTGCGGACCCTGCCGTCGCCGGAGCACTCGCGGCAGGGGTCCGGGATGATCGAGCCGTAGCCGCGGCACGCCGCACACGGGCGCAGGGTGCGGATCTCGCCGAGGAACGAGCGCTGCACGACCGCGACCTCGCCCTGGCCGTGGCAGGTCTCGCACGTCGTCGGCGTGGTGCCTGGCGCGGTGCCCTGTCCCTCGCAGGCCTCGCAGGCCAGCGCGGTGTCGACCTTGATCTCGCGGGTCACGCCGAAGGCCGCCTCGGCGAGGGTCGCGTCCAGCCGGATCAGCGCGTCCTGGCCACGTCGCGCACGCGAGCGGGGGCCGCGGGTGGCGCCGCCCGCGGCCGCACCGCCGCCGAAGAAGGCGTCCATGATGTCGGTGAACGAGAATCCCTGGCCGGCGCCGCCGAAGCCTTGGCTGAAGGCGTCGCCGCCCCGGTCGTACGCCGCCCGCTTGCCGGGGTCGCTCAGCACCTCGTAGGCGCGGGAGACATCCTTGAAGCGCTCCTGCGTGGCCGGGTCCGGGTTGACGTCGGGGTGCAGCTGGCGGGCCAGCTTGCGGTAGGCCTTCTTGACGTCGTCGGCGCTCGCGTCACGCGAGACGCCGAGGATCTCGTAGGGGTCCTGTGTCACTGGTTTCCTTCATCGAGGATCCGCGAGACGTAGCGCGCGACGGCGCGCACGGCTGCCATGGATCCGGGGTAGTCCATCCGGGTGGGGCCGACGACACCCAGGGAGCCGAGGTGGAACTCCTGGAGGCCGTAGCCGGTGGCGACCACGCTGGTCGCGGCGAGCTCGGAGTAGGGGCCTTCGTGGCCGATGCGCACGGTCACCGCGTCGACGCCGGACTCCCCGAGCAGCTTGAGCAGCACGACGTGCTCCTCGAGCGCCTCGAGGAGCGGGCGGACAGCGGTGTCGAAGTCGCCGTAGCGGGCGAGGTTGGCGGTGCCGCTCACCGCGACCCGCTCGTCGCTGCGGTGGTCCGACATCGCGTCGGCCAGGACACTCGCGATCGCTCGGGTCGACCCGGTCTGCTCGGGACGCACGGAGTCGGGCAGGTCGACGACCGCCGCCGCTGCCGCCGCGATCTGCACGCCCGCGCTGACCCGGTTGACGGCGACACGGAGCTCGGCGAGGTCGGCGTCGGCGAGCGCCTCGTCCAGCTCGACGAGGCGCTGCTCGACGCGGCCCGTGCTGAGGATCAAGATGACCATCACCCGGGTCGGGGTCAGCGCGACCAGCTCGACGTGGCGCACCGTGGAGCGCGAGAGCGAGGGGTACTGGACGATCGCGACCTGGCGGGTGAGCTGGCTCAGCAGACGAACCGACTTCTGCACCACGTCGTCGAGGTCGACAGCACCGTCGAGGAGCGTCGAGATCGCTCGTCGCTCGGCCGTGCTCATCGGCTTGAGGGTGGTGAGCTTGTCGACGAAGAGGCGGTAGCCCTTGTCGGTCGGCACCCGCCCGGCGCTGGTGTGGGGCTGGTGGATGTAGCCCTCGTCCTCCAGCGCGGCCATGTCGTTGCGGACCGTGGCCGGGGAGACGCCGAGGCCGTGACGCTCGACCAACGCCTTGGAGCCCACGGGCTCCTCGGTGGCGACGTAGTCCTCCACGATCGCGCGCAGCACGTCGAGCTTGCGGTCGTCGACCACGTGGCCCTCCTTGCTCGCAGATCGTCATGGGTGGTGCTGGCACTCGTTTGCCCGGAGTGCCAAGACTACTAGTCAACCGTAGGCTCCCGGGCATGCCCGACTTCACGGAGGTCGCGCCGCGGGTCTGGGTGGCGCACTACGACTGGATGCACGTCAACATCACCCTCATCGGTGGCTCCGACGGCCTGCTCATGGTCGACACCCACGGTTCCGCCGCCCAGGCGCGGATCGTCGCCGACGACGTACGACGCCTGGGCGCGGGCCCGCTGACCGGCCTGGTCAACACCCATGAGCACTGGGACCACCACTTCGGCAACGCCACGATGGTCGAGCGGTTCGGCGACCTGCCGATCCACGCGACCGAGTGGGCGCGAGACCACATCGAGGTCTCGGCCGCGCAGACCTTCGAGACCTACGGCGAGCTCACCGACCATCCGCACCGTGCGGACATCCTCGACACGTCGGTCCTCCTGCCCACCCACACCTTCTCCTCGGCCGTGCAGCTCGACCTCGGTGACCGCGCGGTCGAGCTCATCCACCCCGGCCGCGGCCACACCGCGGGAGACCTCGTCGTCCGCGTCCCGGACGCCGACGTGCTGGTCGGGGGCGACCTGATCGAGGAGTCGGACCCGCCGTCCATCGGCGACGACTCGTGGCCGATGGAGTGGCCGCTGACCCTCGACCTCGTGATCGGGCTGATGAGCGAGGCGACGGTCGTCGTGCCCGGCCACGGCAGAGTGGTGGACAGGGACTTCGTGCAGGACCAGCGCGTCGAGCTCGGCGTCATCGCCGAGACCATCCGCGACCTGGCCTCCCGCGGCGTGCCCCGGTCGCAGGCCCTGGCCGAGGGCGAGTGGCCCTGGGACCGCGAGCGCCTCGTGAGCGCCGTACGCCTGGGCTACGAGCATCTGCCCCGCAGCCAGAAGCGGCTCCCGCTGATCTGACCCACCCACCCCCTGGGGGCTGGTGACGGTGGTGCGGCGGTCGGTAGGACTGGGTGATGACCGACGACACGGAGCAGCAGACCGACCCCGCCGAGAGCACCGAGACGCCGCAGGCCTCCAGCGGCACCAGCCCCGCTGACGCGGACCACTCCGGTGGGATCGCTGACGACCAGCTGCCCGAGGACGTCAGGCCCGGCGAGGACAACCCGCTCGCCGAGCCGCTGGATCCCGACGACGAGGCGACCAAGAGCCGCGAGGAGCTGGAGATGGACGCCACCCAGGAGGACCTGGGCAACGACGACGGCGCCAGCACCGCTCCCGACCAAGAGGGCGACTCCGTCACCGGCGGCGGGGCGGGCCAGTCGGGCGACGGGGCCTGAGGCTCAGCGGGTGAGCGCGAGGAAGGCGATGAACCCGGCGTAGATGCCCACGAAGACCAGGACGACGGCGACCGCGATCAGGGTCTCCCACGTCGGGACCAGCCGTCCCATCCGGAAGCGGTTCTGGTCCTCGTAGTCCTCGAAGTGGTTGATGGCGTCGTGCCAGTTGCGCACCGCGGCCACCCGCTCCGCCTTGGACGTGGCCGGGGCCGGGCGGTCGGCGTGAGGCTCCTCCGAGGAGAAGCCGCTGCGCCCACCCAGGCCGCGCGCGATGTCGCTGTTGCTCGTCGGTCGTCTTCTGTCCTGCACGGCGTGGCCTCCCCCGATGGTGTTCCCGCGGTCCATACCGTAGACCAGTGCCACTCGATCGCTACGGAACCGACGTCCTCTCCACCGACTGGCGCAAGCCGGCCAACGGCCGCGCGGTCGAGACCCCCACCGAGATCGGCATGGTCGTCGAGGAGGTCACCACCGACTGGTGCGGCGAGGTCGTCGCGGTCGACCGGGACATCGACACGCTGACGTTGGAGGACCGGCGCGGCAAGCGGCGTACGTTCCCGCTCGGGCCGGGCTTCCTGCTCGAGGGCAGGCCGGTGGTCCTCACCCGCCCCGTGCGCGCCGGAGCGCCTGCCGCCCCCAGCCGTACGGCATCGGGCTCGGTCGCGGTGCAGGGCGCCAAGGCCCGCGTCGCCCGGGCCAGCCGGATCTTCGTCGAGGGCCGCCACGACGCCGAGCTCGTCGAGAAGGTCTGGGGCGACGACCTGCGGATCGAGGGCGTGGTGGTCGAGTACCTCGGCGGCGTCGACGACCTCGCCGACCACCTGCGCGACTTCAGGCCGGGCCCGCAGCGGCGTGTCGGCGTGCTCGTGGACCACCTCGTCCCCGGGTCGAAGGAGGCCCGGATCGCGCAGGGCATCGCCCGCTCCCCCATCGGCACGCACGTGCTCGTGGTGGGCCACCCGTTCATCGACGTGTGGCAGGCGGTCAAGCCCGACCGCCTCGGGATCGCCCGCTGGCCCCACGTCCCCAAGGGCATCGACTGGAAGACCGGCACCTGCCAGCAGCTCGGCTGGCCGCACCGCGACCAGGCCGACATCGCCCGCGCCTGGAAGCACGTCCTCGGCCGGGTGTCGTCCTTCGCCGACCTCGAGCCCGCGCTCCTGGGGCGGGTCGAGGAGCTCATCGACTTCACGACCCAGCCGTAGGGCGGGGCGCTGGTCGCTGGTCGCGATCCCCGGGTACCCGGGGAAACTGGAGCCTCACCCCCGAAACTTCGGCCGGGAGGCTCCAGTTCGGATATGGAGGCTCTCCGCTCAGTCGACCAGGTCGCGCACCACGGCGTCGGCGAGGAGCCGGCCGCGGCGGGTGAGCACCAGGCGCTCGGTGACCAGCTCCACCAGTCCGTCGGCGACGAGACGGGCGACGTGCGAGCGGCCGGAGGCGTCCAGCGCGGTCACCGGCAGGCCCTCCACGAGGCGGATCTCGAGCAGGATCCGCTCGACCCTCTGGTCGCGGTAGCCGAGCACCTCGCGAGCCAGGGCAGGGGAGACGCCGCGGCCCAGACGTTCGGCGTACGCCGTGGGGTGCTTGACGTTCCACCACCGCGTGCCGCCGACGTGGGAGTGCGCCCCCGGGCCGACGCCCCACCAGTGGGCTCCGGTCCAGTAGAGCATGTTGTGGCGGCACCAGTGATCGGCCGAGGTGGCCCAGTTGGACACCTCGTACCAGCCCAGCCCCGCCGCGGAGAACCGCTCGTCGGCGAGCTGGTACTTGTCCGCGAGGTCGTCCTCGTCCGGCATCGGCAGCTCACCGCGCCTGACCTGCCGCGCCAGCGCGGTGCCGTCCTCGACGATGAGGGAGTAGGCCGAGACATGGTCGGGCTCGCAGGCCAGCGCGGCCTCCACGGACGTCTCCCAGTCCGCGAGGGACTCTCCGGGCGTGCCGTAGATCAGGTCGAGGCTGACGTCCTCGAAGCCCGCCTGGCGCGCCCAGTCGACCGCGGCCGGCACCCGCATCGGGTCGTGGGTGCGGTCCAGGGTGCGCAGGACGTGGTCGACGGCCGACTGCATGCCGAAGCTGATCCGGTTGAAGCCCGCCGTCCGCAGCTCCTCGAGGTCCCAGGCCGCCACGCTGTCAGGGTTGGCCTCCGTGGTGATCTCCACGTCGTCGGCCAGCCCGAACTCGGCCGCCGCGCTCGCCACGATCGCGCCGAGGTCGGCCGGCTTGAGCAGGGTCGGCGTGCCGCCGCCGAAGAAGATCGTCTCGATCGGCACGTCGCGGTGCCCCAGCACGTGCCGGGCGAAGCGGATCTCGCGGATCGCGGCCTCGGCGTACGACGACCGGCTGGCGCCGACCTCGTCGCCGAGCTCGTGCGCGGTGTAGGTGTTGAAGTCGCAGTAGCCGCAGCGCACGCTGCAGAACGGGACGTGGACGTAGAGCCCGAAGGGCTTGTTGCCGAACTCGGCCCACGCCTCGTCGGGCAGCAGGCCGTCCTCGGGGGCGACGTCGCCGTCGGGCTGCGCGGGGGGCACTTCGGTATCCAACCACGGGCGCCCCGTGGTGCCCCGACCCGCGCGGAAATGGCGCACGGGCGCCAGTGGTCTCCCACTGGCACCCGTGCCACCCGTGCCACCCGTGTGTCCGCTGCGTGCGGACCCCCGGGTCAGGCGTACATCTCGTCGATCAGGCCCTGGTGGTTGCCCTGGACGACGTTGCGCTTGACCTTCATCGACGGGGTGAGCTCGCCCGACTCGACCGTGAGGTCGTGGTCGAGGAGCTTCCACTTCTTGATGGTCTCCCAGCGGTTGAGGTGGCTGTTGAGCTCCTCGACGTAGTCGGCGACCATCTTCTGCACCGCGTCGGACTGCACGATCTCGGTGTACGACGCGCCGCCCATCCCGTTGGCCTCGGCCCAACCCGTCATCGCGTCGGGGTCGAGGGTGACCAGGGCGACGACGTAGTTGCGCTCCTCGCCGAACACCATGAACTGGCTGGCGTAGGGGCACACCGCCTTGAACTTCGACTCGATCGCCGGCGGGGCGATGTACTTGCCGCCGGAGGTCTTGAAGAGCTCCTTGATGCGCCCGGTGATGACCAGGTGGCCGTCCTCGTCGAGGGCACCCTTGTCGCCGGTGTGCAGCCATCCGTCGGAGGTCAGCGTCTTCGACGTCTCCTCGGGGAGGTTGTGGTAGCCGTCCATGACGCCGGGGCCCTTGATCATGACCTCGTCGTTGTTGCCCAGCTTGACCTCGCTGCCCGGGAAGACCGGGCCGACGGTGCCGAACTTGTTGCGGTCGGGGTGGTTGACGAAGGAGCCCGCCGACGTCTCGGTCAGGCCGTAGCCCTCGAGGATGGTGATGCCGGCGGCGCCGAACCACTCCGCGATGTCGCGGTTGAGCGCGGCCGCACCGGAGATGAAGAACCGGACACGTCCACCGAAGCGGTCGCGCACCTTGCTGAAGACCAGCTTGTCGAAGAGGCCGTGCTTGACCTTGAGGCCGATCGGGACGGACTTGCCCTCACGCTTGAGCCGCTCGACCTCGAGGCCGGTGGCGAAGGCCGCCTTGAAGAGCTTCTCCTTGGCGCCGCCCTCCGCGGCCTGCATGGTGACGATGCGGCCGTGGGCCTTCTCGAAGATCCGGGGCGCGGCGCCCATGAAGGTCGGCTTGACGACGCCCAGGTTGTCGACGATCTTCTCGACGCGACCGTCGATCGCCGCGGCGAAGCCGCACGCCATCTGGGTCGACATGAGCACCTTGCCGAACGAGTGCGCCATCGGCAGCCAGCGGAACTCGAGGTCACTCTCGGACAGGATGCCCTGGGCGCGGATCGCCTCGCCCTCGTAGACCCACGACGAGTGCCGCAGCCGCACGCCCTTGGGACGACCGGTGGTGCCCGAGGTGTAGATCAAGGTGGCGAGCTGGTCGGGGGCGATCGCCTGCGACGTCGTCCGCACGATGTCGGGCTGCTCGGCGAGCTTCGCCGCACCGAGCGCGGCGAGGTCGTCGAGGGTGATGACCCAGTCGCCGTCTGCCTTCCCGTCGAAGGTGACGACCTTGCTGACATGCGGCAGCTCGGAGCGGTGCGCGGTGAGCTTGGCGAGCTGCTCGTCGTCCTCGGCGAAGACGACGCGGCTCTCGGAGTCGCCGAGGATGTAGACGGTGTCCTCGGCGTTGGTGCTCGGGTAGACCGTGGTCGTCGCACCGGCGGCGCACATGATGGCCAGGTCGGCCAGGATCCACTCGTAGCGGGTGCCGGAGGCGATGCCGACGCGCTGCTCGGACTCCACGCCCAGCGCGATCAGGCCCGCGGCGAGCGCCTCGACCCGGTCGCCTGCCTGCTTCCACGTGACGGACTCCCACGCCTCGCCGCGCGGGAACCGGAACGCCTCGCTGTCGGGCGATGCGGCGACGCGGTCGAAGAACTGCACGGCCACGTTGGCCGGCATCGTGTCGAGAAAAGCCGTGTCGATAGTGAGCGCCATCTGATACCTACTCATTCGTCGGAGCGTGACGCGACCGCGTCACACAGCGGAGTCGTGCGGCTGACTTCCCTGTAACCTAGATCACGATGTTTACCGAGCGGTAGCAAGCCCCCCTCATTTGTCCTACGGGCTTGATGAATCAGTCCTGGACGGCCTTGGTGATGGCGATGCATCGGGTGATCCAGTCCTGCTCGTCGGCGCTCAGCCGGCGTCCGGCCCGCCGGGCGTCCTGGACGGTCCATCCGGCGTTCACGACCATGCGCACGACCACCCAGTCCCGGGCGCGCGCCTCGTCGAGGCCGGCTGCGTCGACCAGGGCGTGGAAGCGACGGCGCAGCCCGTCGCGCACCGACCCGACCGCGCCCGGTCCGGCGAGCTCGTCCATCCGGTTCCACAGCATCGGCGCGGGCTCGTAGTGCGCATCACCGCTCATCGGCTTCGGATCGATGGCCAGCCACTCCCCCGGCGCGTCGGCCAGGACGTTGGCGTAGTGGAGGTCCCCGTGCACGACCACCGGTGGCGTGCCCTCGTCGGCGACCAGGTCGCGGCCGCTCGAGAGCGCCTGCTCGACGAAGCGGCGTGGGATCGGCACGTCGCGCCCCAGCTCGGCCAGCTCGCCCAGCCAGCGCTCGACGTACGACGCCACGGTGGCCAGCTGCGGCAGGGCGGGGACGTGGAGCTGGCCGTAGAGGCCGCCCACGACCTCGCAGGCCTCGACGTCCCACGTGTCGCCGAGGTCCGGGCCGGACAGCCAGGCCAGCAGCAGCGCCCGTCGGTGCGGATCGGCCCTCAGCAGGCGTACGGCGCCTCGCCCGCCCCAGCGCTGCAGGGCCAGGCCCTCGTGGAGCGACTCGTGGTCGCCGTCGAAGGTGACCTTGAGCGCGGCCGGCGTCTTGTCGGCGTCGACCACGGGGAGCACGAGCGAGCAGAAGCCGTGCAGCGACGTCGCGACCTGCGTCAGGTCCCACTCGGCGAGCAGGTCCCCCGCGCGGCGCGACAGCCCGGCCAGCCATCCCGCCCAGTCCTCCCCCAGCTCAAGCTGTGCGAGAAGACCCGGCGGGATGGCGACGCTCATCCGGGGAGCCTAGACAGGCCGGTGGCTACTTCACCCGCTGGATCTCCCCGCTGGCGATCTTGGCGCGGTACTGGGACAGCTCCTTCTTCAGGACACGAGCCAGGATGTAGAGGCCGATCACGTTGGGCACCGACATCAAGAAGATGGCGGCGTCGGAGAAGCCCAGCACGGAGTCCAGCGCCGTGACCGCGCCCAGCACGGTGAAGATGCAGAAGATGACCTTGTAGACGTTCTCCGCGGTCTGGTTGTCGCCGAAGAGATAGCCGGTGGCCTTCATGCCGTAGTAGGACCACGAGATCATCGTCGAGAACGCGAAGAGGATGACCGCGATCGCCAGCACGTTGGGGAACCACGGCACCACGGTCTCGAAGGCCGAGGAGGTCAGGGCGACGCCCTCGACTCCCTCGCCGTCCTTCCACACGCCGCTGATGACGATCGTGAGCGCCGTCATCGTGCAGATCACGATGGTGTCGATGAACGGCTCGAGCAGGGCCACGTGGCCCTCGGTCGAGGGCTCGTTGGTCTTGACCGCCGAGTGGGCGATCGAGGCGGACCCGATACCGGCCTCGTTGGAGAAGGCCGCCCGCTGGAACCCGACGATCAGCACACCGACGACGCCGCCGGTGATGCCCTCGGGACTGAAGGCACCCGAGACGATGTCGCCGAAGGCACCAGGCACCTGGCCGAGGTTGGTCCCGATCACCACGAGGCAGGCCAGCAGGTAGACGGCGGCCATGAACGGCACGACCTTCTCGGTCACGCGGGCGATGGACTTGATGCCGCCGATGATCACGAGGCCGACGGCCAGGGCGAACAGGATGCCGATGACCCAGGTCAGGGTGGTGTTGCCCCTGTTGTCGGTCACCGCCAGGATCTGCGCGGTCGCCTGGTTGGCCTGGAACATGTTCCCGCCACCGAGGGAGCCGAAGATGCAGAAGACGGCGAAGGCCGCGGCCAGCACCTTGCCGAGGCCCGCGAGCCCGAGAGAGGCGAGCCCGTCGCGGAGGTAGTACATCGGGCCACCGGAGACGGTGCCGTCCGCGTGGTGATGGCGATACTTGACCCCCAGCGTGCACTCCGCCAGCTTGGCGCTCATGCCGAGGAATCCTGCGAGGATCATCCAGAAGGTGGCTCCCGGCCCACCCAGGGTGATCGCCACGGCGACGCCGGCGATGTTGCCCAGCCCCACCGTCCCCGAGACAGCGGTTGCCAACGCCTGGAAGTGCGACACCTCACCGGCGTCCTCGGGCTTGGAGTAGCGCCCGCGCACCAGGTTGATGGCGTGGGCGAACCCCCGGATGTTGAGGAAGCCCAGGTAGAAGGTGAAGAAGGTGGCTGCAACGACCAGCCACACGACGATCGGCAGGATGTCGACGCCGCCGATGTTGATCGGGTAGAAGACGATCTCGGTGATCTTGTTGAGGATCCGGTCGAAGAGGGGCTCGGTCGCCATGACGGTCATCATCACGGCACCACCGTCACGGGGATGGCGCTCTCGTGGACCAGGTGACCGGGTATGGACCCGAACAGGGCCCGCCTGACGCGGCTGTCACCGGTCCTCCCCACGATGATCGCTGTCGCGGAGAAGTCCCGGGCGAGCTCGACGAGCGTGTCGACCGGGTCGCCGTGTCGGACCACCGAGGTCACTTCACACGCGGACGCGGCCGCAGCCTCGGCCGCCGGCTCGACGATCTGGGTCGTGGCCGCCTCGATCTCCTGCTGCTTCTTCTCGCTCCGTTCCTCGTTGTCGGCGGGCGTGTTGAAGGAGTAGGGGGACCAGGGGATGACGTGCGCCACCACGAGATTCACCTCCTGAGCCTCGGCGAGGGCGATGGCGTAGGCCACGGCTCGTTTGCTCGGCTGACTTCCGTCAACCCCGACGATCACTGTCTCGGTCATCTCGTCACTCTCTCTGCCGACGGGGGTCGGCGATCTCAGGCACGTGATCGCTAGACCGTAGCGTCTCGGTGTGACGTGGCGCACACATCGTGTGCGAGCCTGATGCCATGAGCGAGCGTGAGCAGCCGTGGTCGGACGAGCAGCCGGTGCACGGGCAGATCCTGGTCCTCAGCGACAACCCGATCTCGCGGGCCGTCGCCACGATCGCGACCGCGATCGGGCGCCAGGTGCTCGTCGAGGCGAGGGACGACGGCGGTCCGGGGCTGCAGCCCTGCGCCGGCGACGCGGTGGTCCTCTGCGACCACGACGCCCCCGACGCACCCGCGGTGCTGCGGGCCGCACTCGCCTCGGAGGCGTCGTACGTCGCCATGATGGCGAGCCGGCGGCGCTCCCGTGCGCTGCTCGACGAGCTCATCGGCGAAGGCGTCGACGTGGCCACGCTGCACGTGCCCGCCGGGCACGACCTGGGCGGCAAGGCGCCCGGTGAGATCGCCCTCTCCGTCATGGCGGAGATCGTGGCCGAGGCCTACGACCGCCCCGGCGGTCCGATGCGCGCCTGAGGCGTGGCGACCTCCTGGGAGGACCTCGCCGCGTCGGCGTTGGCACGGCAGTTCCCCGAGCCCGCCCCGACCGGCGACGTCGCCCGACGCCTGGCGGCGACCGGGCCGGTCCAGTCGCAGACGGCACGCTCGCCCTTCCTCGCCCTCGCCGCCCGCTTCCCCGGCACCACCCGCGACGAGATCACCGCGGCCCACGAGTCCGGGGCGATCGTGCGGGGCAGCACGGTGCGGGGCACGGTGCACACGGCGACGCCCGAGCAGTACGCCGCTCTCGGCGCCGCGACGCGGGTCGGCCAACGCACCCTGTGGCAGCGCATGCTGCGCCTCGAGCACGCGACGCTCGAGGACCTGTGGCTCGCCACCGAGGACTTCGCCACGTCGTGGCGCTCGACCGACGAGCTCGAGGACCACCTCCACCGGTGGCTGCTGGAGAACGAGGGCCGCGACGACGTCACCGGGAAGCAGACCGGTCGCTACCTCGCGTTCGGGCACGGCGGCCTGGTGCGACGTCCGGTCAACGGCGACTGGTCGGGCCAGGGGTCGCCGGAGTACCGCACGCTCCCGCCGGTCGTCGAGGCGACCGTCGACGACGTGATCGAGCTGCACCTGCGCAGCCACGGACCCTCCTCGCGACACGACCTGGCCTGGTGGTCGGGCCTCGGCCTGCGGGTGGTGGACCAGCACCTCGCCGACCTCGAGGAGCGCCTGGACCTCGTCGCCACCCCGGGGCCGGACGGACGCAGCTACCTCGACCTGCCCGACCCACCGGCGCCGCGCACGCTGGACGGCGTACGACTGCTGCCGGAGTTCGACGCGTTGATGTGCGGCTACGACCCGGCAGGCCGCGAGCGGTTCGCCTCGCCCGCCCACCTCGCCCGGCTGTGGAGCGGTGCCAACGGGCTGGTGCTGCCGCCGCTCCTGGTCGACGGCCGCATCACCGGCTACTGGCGGGCGAGCGGATCGGCGAAGCGCCGACCGCTGGAGGTGGTCTGGTTCGCCGGCACCCGGCGGCCCCGCAAGGCCGAGCTCGAGGCACCCGTGGCGGCGCTGGAGATGTCGCTGGGCATCACGACCACCCAGCTCTCGCTCACGCGGGAGTAGGCCCCGGCGGCGGCATGGCGTCGCGGATCTCCCCGGCCACCATCGCCATCGTGGTGCGGGCCCGCACGGGATCCTCGGTGAGGAAGTAGTGGTCGACACCGGGTGTCACGTCGTGCACCACCCGGACCCCGGACGCGCGCAGGCGGTGCGCGTAGGCATCGCCCTCTGCCCGCAGGACGTCGCGCTCGGCGGTCAGCACGACGGCCGGGGGCAGCCCGGCGAGGTCGGCGGCGAGCAACGGCGAGGCGTACGGCTCGCGGCGGGTCGCCGGGTCGGGCAGGTACACCCGGCGCACCAGGCGCCGCAGTGACGGCGAGATCATTCCCGGCTCTCCGTCGCGCGGCTCGGCGGACAGGTCGAGCGCCGGGATGCCGAGGACCTGGAGGGTCGGGGTGAAGGAGCCGGAGTCGCGTGCCTGGAGCGCCACCGACGCCGCCAGGCCGCCCCCGGAGCTGAAGCCGCCGACCGAGACCGGGGTGCCGCCCTCCGCGAGTGCCGCCGCGACGTCGTGAGCCTGGTGCTGCGCGACCGGGTAGGTGACGCGGGGGGCCACCTCGAAGTCGACGTTGGCGACCAGCACCCCCGCCGTCGCGGCGACGTAGCGGCACCACCAGTCGTCCATCGCCGGGTAGCGCATCACGAACGCGCCCCCGTGGAGGTGCACGTGGATGGGCAACGGGCCGGGCGCGGGGCGGTAGAGGAAGACCGGCACCTTGCCGTGACGGGTGGCCACCAGCACGCGGTCGGGCGCCGGAAGGTCACCGCCGGCGAAGCGCAGCCCCTCGCCGTACGACACCGTGAACCGCGCGGTCGCGCGCATCAGCTCGACCCGCAGCCGGTCCCCAGGAGTCACGCTCGCAGTTCGCGGCCACCGACCCCGTCGGATTGGACGGGTCCCGTCGGACCTGCCCAGGGGGTCAGGCGCGCTGGAGGGTGATGACGGCGAGGGTGCAGCGACCGGCGACCTCGCCCGGGCCGGCGACCAGGCTCCCGGTCCCGGCCCCGGTCAGGACATAGGCCGCCTGGTCGGCGGCGAGCGGCAGCGCCGAGTTGCGGCCCAGCTCGAGCACGGTGACGAACGGCGAGACCACGTGCGGGTCGACGACCACGTTGAGCACGCGCACCGGCCCGTCGGGGACGGTCGCGACGACGCTCGCATCGCCCGAGAAGGCGAAGGGGCGGTGCGGCTCGACCACGTGCGTGGCGCCGTCGACCTCCAGCCCGATCACCGGACCGTCGACCAGCGTCAGCAACCGGTGCCGGCCGGCGAGGACGGAGAAGGGGCCGTCCGTGGTGACGTCGGCCAGGCTGATCCGCCAGGCTCCGTCGTCGGCGCGCATCAGCACCCGGGTCGTGCCGCCGCCGTTCTCCCACGGCTGCGGCGCGACGTCCTCGCAACGGACGACGGTGGCCATGACCGGTGCCTACTTCTTGCCGGACTTCTCCGCCGGCTGCGTGGTGGACAGCGCGGCGATGAAGGCCTCGGGGGGGACCTCGACGGTGCCGATGTTCTTCATCCGCTTCTTGCCCGCCTTCTGCTTCTCGAGCAGCTTGCGCTTGCGCGAGATGTCACCGCCGTAGCACTTGGCCAGCACGTCCTTGCGGATCGCGCGGATGTTCTCGCGGGCGATGACCCGCGCACCGATGGCCGCCTGGATCGGCACCTCGAACTGCTGGCGCGGGATGAGGTCCTTGAGCTTGCCGGCCATCATCACGCCATAGCTGTAGGCGGTGTCCTTGTGCACGATCGCGGAGAACGCGTCGACCGGCTCGCCCTGCAGGAGGATGTCGACCTTGACCAGGTCGGCGGCCTGCTCGCCGGACCGCTCGTAGTCGAGCGAGGCGTAGCCCTTGGTGCGCGACTTGAGCTGGTCGAAGAAGTCGAAGACGATCTCGCCCATCGGCAGGGTGTAACGCATCTCGACGCGGTCCTCGGACAGGTACTCCATCCCCTGCAGGTTGCCCCGCTTGGTCTGGCACAGCTCCATGATCGTGCCGATGTAGTCGCTGGGACTGAGGATCGTCGCCTTCACGACCGGCTCGCGGACCTCGGCGATCTTGCCCTCGGGGTACTCGCTGGGGTTGGTCACGACGATCTCGCTGCCGTCCTCCATCAGCACCTCGTAGACCACGTTGGGTGCGGTGGAGATCAGGTCGAGGTCGAACTCGCGCTCGAGACGGTCGCGGGTGATCTCCATGTGGAGCAGGCCGAGGAAGCCGATCCGGAAGCCGAAGCCGAGCGCGCCGGAGGTCTCCGGCTCGAAGGTCAGTGCGGCGTCGTTGAGCTGGAGCCGCTCGAGGGCGTCGCGCAGCGTCGGGTAGTCGTCGCCGTCGATCGGGTAGAGCCCGGAGTAGACCATCGGGTTGGGATGCTTGTAGCCGCCGAGTGCCTCGGTGGCGCCGTGGTGCTGGCTGGTGACGGTGTCGCCGACGCGCGACTGGCGTACGTCCTTCACGCCCGTGATGAGGTAGCCGACCTCGCCCACGCCCAGGTCGGCGGACTTGACCGGCTCGGGGCTGATCACGCCGACCTCGAGCATCTCGTGCACGGCGCCGGTCGACATCATCTTGATCCGGTCGCGGTGCGACAGCTTGCCGTCGATGACGCGGACATAGGTCACGACGCCGCGGTAGGTGTCGTAGACGGAGTCGAAGATCAGGGCGCGCGGAGGGGCGTCGGCGTCACCGACCGGGCCGGGGGTCTGGAGCACGATCTCGTTGAGGAGGTCGGCGACGCCGACTCCGGTCTTGGCGCTGACCCGCAGCACGTCCTCGGGCTCGCAGCCGACCAGGCCGGCGAGCTCGGCGGCGTACTTGTCCACCATCGCGCCGGGCAGGTCGATCTTGTTGAGCACCGGGATGATGTGGAGGTCGGCGCCCATCGCGAGGTAGAGGTTGGCGAGGGTCTGCGCCTCGATGCCCTGGGCGGCGTCCACGAGCAGGACCGCGGCCTCGCACGCCTCGAGCGAGCGGGAGACCTCGTAGGTGAAGTCGACGTGGCCCGGCGTGTCGATCATGTTGAGGACATAGGTCCCCGGCTCGGCGCCCGCCTCGTTGTCGGCCGGCACCGTCCACGGCATCCGGACCGCCTGCGACTTGATCGTGATGCCGCGCTCGCGCTCGATGTCCATCCGGTCGAGGTACTGCGCACGCGCCGCCCGCTCGTCGACGACGCCCGTCAGCTGGAGCATCCGGTCGGCAAGGGTCGACTTGCCGTGGTCGATGTGCGCGATGATGCAGAAGTTGCGGATGATCGACGGGTCGGTCGAGCCAGGCTTGGGCGCGTTCTTGAGGCTCACGGACTGCTTTCATGAGTACGACGGCGGGGTCCGGGCATTCTCCCACGCGGGGCGAGCCTCACCGAACCGACGCCGCCTCGGGCTCAGGCGGTGGGGACCCAGTAGCGGCGCTTCTTGCCGCGGGTGTCCTCCCACACCCCGCCGGCCGACTCGATGACCCGGACCGAGCCGATGTTGTCGTCGTCGCACGTGACCAGGGCCGGGTCGATGCCGAGCGCCTGCGCCCACCGCCGCGACTGCTGCAGCATCGCGGTGGCGTGTCCCTCGCGCCGCCGGCTGGGACGTACGTCGTAGCCGATGTGACCGCCCACGTCGAGGAGGAAGTCGTTGAGCTCGTGGCGGATCGCGAGCCGGCCGAGGTAGTCCTGCCCGTCGATCCACCACAGCGTCGTGCACGGCACGTGCCGCTCCGGGCGCGGGGTCTCGGCCGCGGCGTCGGCCTTCACTGCCTCGACGAAGACCGCGAAGGCGTCAGGGTCCTTCCAGCCCGGGGCGTTGTGCTCGATCCAGGCGGCGGTCTGGCTGAACTCGGCGCCCTCGGCGACGAACTCGTCCATCGCCTCCAGGAAGGACGCGTGGACGGACGTGGTCGGCAGGACGAGCTCGGGCATGGCGCCATCGTGCCAACAGCGCCCACCTCCCCGCACGTCGATATCGGGTCGTCGGCGAAGCGACCGGTGGTGGAGGATGCCGCCATGTCCCGCACGCCCCTGCCTCCCTATCCCGCTCCGCACGGCATGACCGCACGACGCCTGGAGTGGGCCTTCCTGCCGCCCCACCTGAGGGCCTGGATCGAGCGACGGTGCGGTTCCCCCGTGGTGTCGGCGATCTCGCAGACGAGCGGGTTCACCCCCGGCTTCGCCTCCGTCCTGGTGTGCGAGGACGGCAGCCGCCACTTCGCGAAGGCGGCGTCGGTCAAGGCACAGCGGGTGTTCGCCGACTCCTACCGCGAGGAGGCCCGCAAGCTCGCGGCCCTGCCGCCGTCCGTGCCGGCACCGCGCCTGCTCTGGCACCTCGACGACGACTGGGTGGTGCTCGGCATCGAGTACGTCGCCGCCCGCGCGCCGCACCATCCGTGGCAGGCGGACGACCTCGACGCGCTCCTCGACTCACTGGAACAGACGGCCGACGCACTGACCCCGCCCCCGACCGGGCTCGCGGTCGACACCGCCGAGGTCGACTTCGCCCCGCTGCTCGACGGCTGGCCGAGCATCCGGGAGGCGCGCACCGACCTGGACGCCGGCCACCTCGCCGAGGCCGAGGCGCTGGCCCGGCGCTACGCCGAGGTCGTCGGCGGCGACACCCTGGTGCACACCGACATCCGCTCCGACAACGTGCTCATCGACCCCGACGGTCGCGCGCTGGTCTGTGACTGGAACTGGCCGGTGCGCGGGGCCTCCTGGTTCGACTCGTTCGCCGCCCTGATCGCGCCGCGCGGCGAGGGGGTCGACGTGGACCGCGTGATCGCGGACCGGCGGCTGCTGCGCGACGTCGCCCCCGAGTCGTTCGACATCAACCTCGCCCTCTACGTCGGCTACTTCTTCTCCCAGTCCGAGCAGCCGGTGCCGCCGACGTCCCCCCACCTGCGCGATCACCAGCGCTGGCAGGGCGAGGTGTGCTGGGACTGGCTGTCGGAGCGACGAGGCTGGTCGTGACCGCTCCGCGGGCGGTCGGTGTCCGACTGCCCTACGACGGTGTGCCCGCCACGGTGCGGAACTGGGTCGAGCAGTCCCTGGGCTCCCCCGTCGTCGAGGCCGCCGAGCAGGTGGGCGGCATGTCACCGGGCTGCGCCACCCGCCTGACCTGCGCGGACGGGACCCGCGCCTTCGTCAAGGCCGTGGGCGCCGCGCTCAACCCGGACACCCCCGGCCTCTTCCGCCGCGAGATCGGCGTGCTCGAGCACCTCGGCGCGCACGAGCTGTGGGCGCGGCTGCTGGCGTCGTACGACGACGGCGACTGGGTGGCCCTCCTGATCGAGGACGTGGAGGGGCGCCACCCCGACTTCGCGGACGCCGCGGAGCTGCACGCGGTGCTCGACGGGACCGACCGGCTCTCCGAGGTCCTGCAGGGACGTGACGTCCCGGCGACCGTGGACCTGGTGGACATCGCTGAACGGTTCCGGATGTGGGCCCACACCCTCGACACGCTGACCGAGGCACCGGCCGAGGCGCCCGTGCCGGCCTGGCTGCGGCCGGACCCGGAGGGGTGGGCCGAGGTGCTCCGGGACCACGCTGCTGGTCCGATGCCGCACGTCGCGCACTGGGACATCCGGGTCGACAACCTGCTCCGGCGACCGGACGGGTCGATCGTCTTCCTCGACTGGGGAATGGCTGCGCGCGGGCCCGCCTGGGCCGACCCGCTCCTGGCGCGGCTGGAGCGGGTGGACGAGCCGTGGTTCGACGCCTCGATCGCCTCCTCCCCCGCGCTGGCCGCGGTCGGCGACGACGTCGTCTCCGCCTTCCTCGCCGGCTTCGGCGCCCACCTGGCGGTGCGCTCGGTGGTGGCGCTCGACGTCAACCTGCCCACGCTCAAGGAGTTCCGGATCCGGGAGTCGAGGCGCATGCTGGGAGCGCTCGCGCGCCGCACCGCCCCACGACCCGGGTGATGGAGGCCCGACGGATTTGGGCGCTCGGGACGCCTGCCGGTAGTCTTTCTCCTTGCATGTCCGGCGCCCGACCCTGCCCGGCAGCCGACAGCACGTTGACTTTCATCCTGACCCGCTCCACAACATCGAGGACCCACACGTGGCGAACATCAAGTCCCAGATCAAGCGCAACAAGCAGAACGAGGTGCGCCGTCAGCGCAACCAGGCCGTGAAGTCGCGCCTGAAGACCGCCGTTCGCAAGTTCCGTGAGCTCGCCGAGACCGGCGACAAGGACGCAGCCGTGGTTGCGGGCCGCGACGCCATGAAGGCACTCGACAAGGCTGCCGCGAAGGGTGTCATCCACGACAACCAGGCGGCCAACCGCAAGTCCTCGATCGCCAAGAAGGCTGCCTCGCTCTGAGGCGATGCACCACTGATCGGCACCACCGCAAGACACCCGCCCACGTGGCGGGTGTTTCGCATTTCCGGGTGGTCGGCGCCGGCTCAGCGGCTCTCGCGCAGGCCCGCCACGGTGAGCACCAGTCGCTCCAACGTGTAGGAGGCGTCGTGCGCCCGGCCCTTGATGTCGGCGTCGGCCTCGGCCACGGCGCGGACCGCGGCGGCGATGCCGTCGGGGCTCCAGGATCGCGACTGGTCACGGACCGTTCGCACCTTCCACGGCGGGACGCCGAGGTCGCGGGCGAGGTCGGCGTCGCGGGCGCCGCGCGGGGCTCCGAGATAGCGGGCCAGGCTCCTGGCCGAGCCGGCCATCGCCGAGGTGACCAGCACGGCGGCGGTGCCGGAGTCGAGCGCCCAGCGCAGCTCCTCCAGCGCGACGGCCCGCTTGCCGGCGAAGGCCGCGTCGGCCACGGTGAAGGACTTCGCCTCGGCGCGACCGCCGAAGTAGCGCTGCACCTTCTCCACCGTGAGCTGCTCGCCGTGGAAGTCGTTGGTGAGCTGGTCGGCAGCCGCTGCGAGTGAGCGGAGGTCGGTGCCCACGGCCTGGACGAGGAAGGTGGCCGCGTCGGGATCGATCTTCGCGCCGTGCGAGGCGACCTCGGAGGTCACGAAGCCGGGCATGTCGCTCGCCCTGATCTCCTCGGACTTCACCTCGGTGACGCACGCGAGCTTGCGCAGCTTGGCGAGCACGCCGCTGCCCTTGGCGCCCCCGGAGTGCACCAGCACGAGGGCGACGTCGTCGACCGGGTCGGCGCAGTAGGCCAGCAGCCCGTCCACCGACTCGTCGGGCAGGTCCTCCAGGCCGCGGACCATGACGCAGCGGATCGAGGAGAACAGCGACGGCGCCGACATCTCCCCGAGGGAGGCCAGAGTGAGGTCGGAGGCCGCCGACTCGGCGAGCTCGGCGTCGGCGTCGTGCGCGCGAACCGCGTCGCGGACCGAGGCGACGGTGCGAGCGGAGAGGTATTCCTCCTTGCCCGTGACGAGGACGACGTGGCCGAGGACCTGCGCGGCGGAGGGGGTGCGTGCCATGGTGCGCCCACCCTATCCGCGGGTGACGACACCGACCTCGCCGTCGCTCACCACCACGACCACGTCGCCGGAGGTGTCGGTGCGCCACACCTGCGCGCCCGCCGCGGACAGCGCCGCCAGCACGTCGGGCGCCGGGTGGCCGTAGTCGTTGTCCTGCCCCACCGACACCAGCGCCACCCGCGCGCCCAGCGAGGTCAGCCAGTCCAGGTCCTGGTGGCGGCTGCCGTGGTGCGGCACCTTGAGCACGTCGACCCGGAGCCCCGCGAGGTCGCGTGCCAGCGCCCCCTGCGCGGACGGCTCCACGTCGCCGGTCAGCAGGATCCGCACTCCCGCCACCTCGGCCACCAGCACCACGCTCGCGTTGTTGGGGGCGCTCTCGCTCGGGTCGACACCGGTGCCGCCGGGCCGGGGCCACACCGCCTGCAGCGTCACGTCGCCCACCCGCCGCGTGACGCCGTACGACGCCGGGCCGGGGTCGCGGCCGAGCACGGACTCGACCTCCCGCACCCCGGCCGCCGGCTCGCGCAGGTCGGAGCCCTCGATCGCGCCCACGCGACGACCCTCGAGCACCCCGGAGACGCCGTCGACGTGGTCGGCGTGGAAGTGCGTGAGCAGCAGCAGCGGCACCGACCGGACCTCCAGCCGGTCGAGGCAGGCGTGCATCGCGGCAGGGTCCGGGCCCGCGTCGACGACGACGGCCGCGTGGTCCGCGGCCCGGAGCACCAGCCCGTCGCCCTGGCCCACGTCGCACACGGCGAACACCCAGCCGGCAGGCGGCCACCCCGGCGTGGGCGGCCGGACGAGCATGACCACCACGAGCAGCCCCGTGCAGGCGAGGGCGGTGCCGGGCCGGCGCAGCACCCGCGGCGCCACGGGGACGCAGGCCACGCACAGGAGGGTCAGGAGCACCAGCGGGACCGGACCGGTCCCCCAGTTCACTGCCGCGGTGGGCACGTCCGCTCCCCACCTGGCCACGGTGATGATGCCCAGCGCGGACCACGCCGCCGGGGCCGCGACCACCACCCCCAGCGGCTGCCAGACGAGGCCGAGCAGTCCCCCCGCCAGCCCGAGCACGGTGGCCGGGGCGACGGCGGGGGCGGCCAGCAGGTTGGCGGCTACCGCCACCAGGCTCACCTGGCCGGACAACCCGGCCACCACCGGCGTGCACGCCACCTGCGCGGCCAGCGGCACCGAGACCGCCTCGGCCACCCAGCGCGGCGTCCAGCGCATCAGTGCGTCGCGCCAGACCGGGGCGAGCAGCAGGATGCCGGCCGTCGCCAGCACGGAGAGCGCGAAGCCCGCCGTCACCGCCAGGCGGGGCCACACGAGCAGCAGCCCGAGCACCGCGACCCCGAGTCCGCGGGTGCCGCGCGAGCGCCCGTTGCGCCCCATCCCGACGAGCGCGACGGTCCCCATGGCCGCCGCCCGGACGACGCTGGGCTCGGCCCGGGCGGTCATCACGAAGCCGACGATCCCCAGCCCTGCCAGGGCGTGCAACCAGCGGCCCCGCACCCCGCACCACCGGGCCACGATCAGCAGGAACCCGACGACCAACGTCAGGTTGGTGCCGCTCACGGCCAGCAGGTGGGTCAGGCCGGTGGTCCGGAAGTCGTCGGCCAGCGCGGGGTCGAGCCCGCCGTCGTCGCCCACGACCAGGGCCGGCACCAGCTCGCGCGCGTCGGCGTCCCGACCGGCGACTGCGGCTCGCACCGAGCGCCGGACGGCCGCAGCGGCGTCCCACCACACGTCGGGGTCGGCGACGACGTGCGGCTCGCCGGTGGGACGGACCAGGGCCGCCACGTCGTCGTCGCCGGGGACCAGGCGCGCCGTGGTCTCGACCGAGGTGCCCAGCGGCAGGCGCGGCCAGTCGGCATCGGCCATCAGCACGACCGGGGCATCGAGCTCCCACGCCCGGCCGCGGCCCTCGACCCTCGAGACCTGCGCCCGGGCCACCTGGAGGTCGCCGAACCGACCGGCGACGACGCGGACGTCCGAGGTGAGGTCGAGCCGCAGGGTCACGACCGCGCCCTCGTCGGCCAGCCCGGCCAGCGGTGAGGTCGCGACGAGGGTCTGGTGGAGCGCGGCGATCCCGGCGACGGCGACGAGTGCGGCCACAGGTCCCAGCCAGCCGGCGGACCAGCGACGGCACACGCCGACGGAGACGGTGCCGACGAGCCCGCAGGTCACGCCGAGCGCAACCCACCCCGGCAGCAGCCAGACGAGCAGTGCTCCCGCCCACGCCCCGGCGCCGAGGGCGAGCGCGCGCTGGTCGGGCACGCGTCAGAGCGTCACGAGGGGCGCGAGGTCCTCGAGCGTGGCCTGCCCGATGCCGTCCACCTCCAGCAGCTCGTCCACCGAGGTGAACCCTCCGTTGTCGGTGCGCCACTCGATGATCGACAGGGCTGTCACCGGACCCACGCCGGGCAGCGTCTCGAGCATGGCCTGGTCGGCCGTGTTGAGACTCACCAGCGCCTCCCCGACCGGGGGCGCGGCCAGGCTGCCGGCCACCCCCGGCACCGGCGCGACGCCGACGAGGATCTGCTCGCCGTCGACGACGGGCCGGGCGAGGTTGAGCGCGGTGAGGTCGACCCCGCGGCGTGCTCCTCCCGCGGCTTCGAGCGCGTCCACGACCCGGGAGCCGGCGGGCAGGACGGCGATGCCGGGGTGGCGCACCTTGCCGGCGACGTCGACCACGAGCTCGGTGGACGATGTCGCAGACGTCACGGGTGTCGCGGGTGTCGCGGACGGCGCGTCCACGGGGCTGAGCGGAGCCAGCGGCGAGGGCGCGGGGCTGACGGCGACCGGCACCGGCTGCGCCTGGTCGCGGACCGTCCACCAGGCCGCCACCCCGACCGCGAGCGCCGCGACGACCGCGACGACCGCGAGGTGGACCGGACCCAGCCGGAGGCCGCCGATCCGCAGCCGCCGCGAGGCGTGCCGCCCCGGCACGGGCAGCACCACCGGGGGCGGCCCACCCGGCGGTGCCTCCACCGGCCCACGCACCCGTGTGTGGGGGGACGGATCGGGCTCGTCCCGGACGGCGGCCAGCTCGGCGCTCAGCGTCGCCAGCCGGCGCGACACCGCCTCGGCGTGCTCGGAGGACGACGGGGATCGGCGCATCCCTCCACGCTAGGAAGGACGTGGGCCCTCCCGACAGGGGTCAGCCGCAATCTGTGGACAGGCTCACTCGCCGGGCCGCGGCGCCACGCAGACCGCGACCATGCCCGGGCCGACGTGCGCCCCCAGGACCGCGCCGAGCTCGCCGCACATGACCTCGCGCCCGGCCAGTCCCTCGGCCAGACGCTGGGCCAGGATCGCCGCGAGCTCCTCGGCCCGCTCCTCGTTGGCGAGGTGCGCCACGCACACGTCGACCTGCCGGTCGCCGGCGGTCTCGACCGCGAGGTCCGCGAGCCGGGCGAGGGCACGCGACGCCGTCCGGACCCGCTCGCGCGGGACCACCTTGCCGTCGACGATCTCCAGCAGCGGCTTGACCGACAGGGCGCTGCCGACGATCGCGGCCGCGGCGCCGATCCGCCCGCCTCGGCGGAGGTACTCCAGGGTGTCGACGTAGAAGAGCGACGAGGAGGCCTCGCCGCGGGCGAGCGCCGCCTCGGCCGC
This sequence comes from uncultured Actinomycetota bacterium, assembly GCA_963790155.1. Classification (GTDB taxonomy): domain Bacteria; phylum Actinomycetota; class Actinomycetes; order Propionibacteriales; family Nocardioidaceae; genus Nocardioides. The sequence continues at coordinate 229,816 of CAWBNL010000001.1, forward strand.
CTCCTGAGCGGTCCCGCCGGCGTCGAGCACGTCGGCGGCGGTCAGGGCGGCGTAGCCGGTCGCGATGCCCACCTGCCCGGAGTCGACGACGTGCACGGGCAGCTCGACCTCGAGTGCGGCCAGCTGCGCGGACTCGAAGGTGCCGCTCATCTCGCCCGACAGGTGGATCGACACGATCTCGTCGACCCCGTCGGCCTCGAGCTCACGGTAGAGGTCGGCGAACAGCGCGGGCGCCGGTCGCGACGTGCTGACCGGCACGAACTCGCGCAGCGCGTGCGCGACCACGTCCGGGGTGGCGCCGTCCGGGCCCTCGTCGAGGACCTTGGCGCCGATCACGACCTGCAGCGGCACGACCCGGATGCCGCGAGCCTGCGCCACCTCGGGGGGCAGGCTCGCGGTCGAGTCGGTGACGACCACGACACGAGACATGTCGCGACCCTAGACGACGATGTTCACGAGCTTCGGCACACGCACGATCACCTTGCGGACCGTCGCCCCGTCGAGGGCCCGCTGGACACCCTCGTCGGCCATGGCAGCGGCCTCCAGCTCGGCCTCGGAGATGTCCGGTGCGACCTCCAGGCGTGCCTTGACCTTGCCCTTGATCTGCACGACCGCGGTCACGGTGTCCTCGACCAGCAGCGCCTCGTCGACCTCGGGCCAGCCGGCACGTACGACGGTGGGCTGGTGGCCCAGTCGCTCCCACATCTCCTCGGCCGTGTAGGGCGCGACCAGCGACAGCAGGATCGCGACCGCCTCGCTCGCCTCCCGCACCGCCGGGTCGGCCGGACCGCAGCCCGAGTCGATCGCCTTGCGGGTGGCGTTGACCAGCTCCATCACCCGCGCGACCATCACGTTGAAGCGGTAGGCCTCGACCAGCACGGCAGCGTCGTGCACCGTCCGCGCCGTCGTACGCCGCAGCGCCAGGTCGCCGGTCGTGACGTCCGCACCGGGTGCGGAGGTGACGTCACCCGAGAGCCGCCAGGCCCGCTGCAGGAAGCGCAGCGATCCCTCGGGCGACATGTTGGCCCAGTCGATGTCGTCCTCCGGCGGGCCCGCGAAGACCAGCGTCAGCCGCACCGCGTCCACACCGAAGGCACCCAGCTGGTCGCCCAGGTCGACGCCGTTGCCCAGCGACTTGCTCATCTTCTTGCCCTGGTTGATCACGAAGCCCTGGTTCAGCTGGGCCGACCACGGCTCGCGGAAGTCCACCAGGCCCATGTCGTTGAGGACCTTGGTGAAGAACCGGCCGTAGAGCAGGTGCAGCACGGCGTGCTCGACGCCACCGACGTAGAGGTTGCACGGCATCCAGGCGTTGACCTTGGCGCTGTCGAAGGGCTGCGTCTCGTCGTGCGGCGAGCAGTAGCGGAACATGTACCAGGACGAGTCGACGAACGTGTCCATGGTGTCGGTGTCGCGGGTGGCCGGCCCCCCGCAGGTCGGGCAGGTGACGTCGACCCAGTCCGTCGCCCCACCCAACGGCGAGGTGCCCTTCGGCTTCAGGTCGGCCCCACGCAGCATCGGCAGGGTGACCGGCAGCTGGTCCTCGGGGACGGGGACCTCGCCGTCGACCGGGCAGTGGATGATCGGGATCGGCGCTCCCCAGTAGCGCTGGCGGCTCAGCAGCCAGTCGCGCAGTCGGAAGTTGACCGCACCCGAGCCGCGGCCGTCGGCCTCCAGCTTCTCGATGATCGTCCGGATGCCCGAGGCCTTGTCCGCCAGGCCGTCCAGCTCACCCGAGTTGACGTAGGCACCGTTGCCGGAGGTGGCCACCCCGGACTCCTCCGGGTTGTCCTCGCCCGTGTCGATGACGCGCCGCACCGGCAGGTCCATCGCCCGCGCGAAGTCCAGGTCGCGCTGGTCGTGCGCGGGCACGGCCATGATCGCGCCGGTGCCGTAGTCGGCCAGGACGTAGTCGCTGGCCCACACCGGGATCTCCTCGCCCGACACCGGGTTGGTCGCTGTCACGCCCAGGTCCACGCCGGTCTTGGGGCGGTCGGTCGCCATCCGGTCGATGTCGGAGGCCTTGCGGACCTCGACCAGGTAGTCGGCCAGCGCCTGCTCACGATCGGGCGCGACGATCTCCGCGGCCAGCGCCGCGTCGGCGGCCACGACCATGAACGTGGCGCCGTAGAGCGTGTCGGGACGGGTCGTGTAGACGTCGATGTCGTGCCCGGTCGACAGGGTGAAGGTCACGTGCGCCCCCTCGGACCTCCCGATCCAGTTGCGCTGCGCGGTGACCACGCGGTCCGGCCAGGTGGGCTCCAGCTCGTCCAGGCCGTCCAGCAGCTCCTGGGCATAGTCGGTGATCTTGAAGTACCACTGCGTCAGCTCCTTCTTGGTCACCTCCGCCCCGCAGCGCTCGCAGGCGCCGTTGACGACCTGCTCGTTGGCCAGCACCGTCTGGTCCTGCGGGCACCAGTTGACCGCGGAGTTCTTCCGGTAGGCCAGCCCGCGCTCGTGGAACTTCAGGAACAGGAACTGCGTCCAGCGGTAGTAGTCCGGGTCGGAGGTGTTGAAGGTGCGCGACCAGTCGAAGGACGCGGCGTACTTCTTGCACGACTCGATCGACTTCGCGATGTTGGCGCGCGTGTAGGTGTCGGGGTGCTCGTCGTGGCGGATCGCGGCGTTCTCCGCCGGCAGGCCGAAGGAGTCGAAGCCCATCGGGTTCAGCACCTCGTAGCCGCGCTGCCACCAGTAGCGCGCCACCACGTCGTGCAGCGCGAACACCTCGGCGTGGCCCATGTGCAGGTCGCCACTCGGGTAGGGGAACATCGTCAACGCGTAGCGCTTCTCGCGCGGGCTGTCGTCGTCGGCGCGGAAGGGCTGCAGCTCCTCCCACACCGGCTGCCACTTCGCCTCGGTGGCCGCGATGTCGTACGACGCCCGCTCGGCGCTCGTGTCGTGGGCTCCGGTGTCGTTGCTCATGGCGTGTCCTCTTGTTGCTGGCTGCAGGTCTGGCTGGGTGTGCGGGCTGCTGGGCATGAAAAAACCCCTCACATGGAGGGGTGGCCGCGTGTCGGTCCTCGTCGCAGGAGGGGGACCGATCAGCGCGGCTGCCGAAGAAGGAGGTTCTGCTGCACCCGCCCAGCATACCCGCTCCCCCGCCGGCCCTGCCCGCCCGGCAGCGCCGGGCGGGAGGACGCCGAGCTCACCGCACGAAGCGAGGCGTGAGCGGCGGGCTCCACCACTCGCCGTTGTAGGCCTTGATCGCCCCGATGACGTGCAGGACGCCGGCGACCACGAAGGCCGCGGCCAGCGCGGGGAGCATCACGACCAGGCCCAGGCCGAGCGTCAGGATGGCGATCGGGATGGTGAGGATCCCGAGCACGATCAGCCAGATGAACATGGTGATCTGGACGTTGATGGAGTTCGCGGCGTGCGCCCGGACGAACGGGCCCCGGTCCTTGTGGATCACATAGACCGCGACGGAGGCGACGAAGCCCAAGAAGCCGGCCGAGAACACCATCGCAGCGACGGCGCCGCCGTGGGCGAGGGCACCCCACATGCGCTCGTCCTCGGGCGACATCGTCGTCCGCTGGGCCTGGTAGGGGGCCTGGTACGTGGGCTGCTGCGGGTCCTGCGGGTACTGGTCGGACATCTCACTCACTCCTCGGTGGGGCACTCCCCGGTGGCCAGGGTGCCTCTGATGTCACCAGCCAAGCACGTCGCGAGCCCGAATTCAGCCCGTTCGGGGTGGAGTCAGGGTCAGCTCAGGGACAGTCCATGGCAACCCCGTCCACCAGACTCCCCAAGAAGTGTTTGACAGTAGCTCGCTCCAGGTGCAGACTGACTCCCCAAGAACCATTGGAGGGTAGCCATGGGTGAGAACCAGAAGGACGACTCGAGCCACACGAGCGACCCCGAGACCGACGCAGAGGCAGTGGCCCGACTGCGCGCGACCGCTCACCCCGTGCGGCTGCGCATCCTGTCCCTGCTCACCGCGGAGGCGATGAGCGCCGCGGAGGTGGCCCGCGCGCTGGACCTCACTCACGCCAACGCGTCCTACCACCTGCGGCTCCTGCACGACATAGGTGAGCTGGTCGTCGAGAGCGAGGAGAAGATCCGCGGCGGGAGGGCCAAGCGCTACCGCTACGACGCCGCTCGCGAGGTGCCGGATCGCACCAGTGGGGTCGACGACCGGATCGCCTACGCCCGCGCCAACGCCCTCGAGGTCGAGCGTCGACTGCGCGACGCGGTGCCCGGTGGCGGGTCGTCGAGCGACCTCGAGGCGTGGGTGCCCGTCGAGGCCTGGCGCCGGGCGCTCGACCTCATGCACGAGGCCGCCCACCTGTTGCACGCCGAGGCCCGCCCCTCCGGGACTCCCGACACGGTCCACATCAGCGCCACGTCCCACGCGTTCACGATGGCCGGCGGCCTGGCCGGCAAGGACGCCAGGTGGCGGCCGTGAGCCGGGAGGGCTCGCTCGCCCCGCTCGGCGAGCGCAACTTCGCGTGGTACTTCTCCTCGCGCCTGGTCAACACCCTCGGCGCGATGATGGCCAACATCGCGCTGACCTTCGCGGTCCTCGACATCGACGGCCGCGCGGTCGCGATCGGCTACGTGCTCGCCGCCCACACCATCCCGATGATCGTGCTGCTGCTGTGGGGCGGCGTGCTGTCCGACCGCTTCCCCCGGGCGGTTGTCCTGCAGGTCTCCAACGTCGCCTCGGCCCTCTCGCAGGGCACCATCGCCTTCCTCGTGCTCACGGGCCGCGCGGAGCTGTGGATGATCATCGTGCTCACCGCGTTCCACGGCGCAGTGTCGGCGATGTCGATGCCGGCGATGGCCGGCATGGTCCCGCAGCTGGTGCCGCGCGAGTCCCTGCAGCAGGCCAACGCGCTGCTGTCGCTGACCCGCAACGGCCTCACCGTCATCGGCCCCTCCCTGGGCGCCTTCATCGTGGTGGCCTCCGGCCCCGGCTGGGCGCTGGCCGTCGACGCCCTCACGTGGGCCGTGGCCGCGGTCCTGCTGCTGCCGGTGAAGATCCCAGCGCGGGCACCGCGGGCCGAGGCGACCTCGACGTTGCAGGACCTGCGTGAGGGCTGGACCTTCTTCCGCAGCGTCACCTGGCTGTGGATCGTCGTGCTCGGCTTCAGCGCCCTGAACATGATCCACACCGGCGCCCTCTTCACCCTCGGGCCCGTCGTCGCCGAGGACTCGATCGGGCGTCAGGCGTGGGGGTTCGTGCTCTCCGCCGAGGCTGCGGGACTCCTCGTGATGGCCTTCGTGCTGCTGCGCTACCGGCTCGAACGCCCCCTGCTGTGGGGGATGCTCGCGATCATCCTCAACGCGACCCCGATGCTCATGCTCGGCATCGACCCCGTGGTCGTCGCCCTCGTCGCGGCAGCCTTCATCGGCGGGATGGGGATCGAGGTGTTCTCGATGGGCTGGTCGCTGGCGATGCAGGAGAACATCGACGACGACATGCTCAGCCGTGCCTACTCCTACGACATGCTCGGCTCGTTCATCGCGATGCCGATCGGACAGCTGGCCTGGGGTCCGCTGGGAGCGGTCTTCGGCGACGAGCGGGTGCTGGTCGCCTCCGGCATCGCCTACGTCGCCATCTGCGGGCTGGTGCTCTGCTCGCGGCAGGTGCGCACCCTGCAGCGGGTTCCGGTGGCGCCGCCCCAACCCGCCACGAGCGGAGTTTGAGCCACCCGCGACCTCGGGTCGCCGTAGGGTCCTGCCCATGACTGTCATGGATCTCTTCCGTCTCGACGACCGGGTCGTCATCGTCACCGGCGCCTCCAGCGGGCTGGGCGTCGCCTTCGCGCACTGCTTCGCCGAGGCCGGCGCCGACGTGGTGCTCGGTGCGCGTCGCGTCGAGAAGCTCGAGCGCGTCGCCGACTCAGTCCGCTCCATCGGCCGCCGGGTGCACACGGTGCCCACCGACGTGGCGGAGCCCGAGCAGTGCCAGCGACTGGTCGACGAGGCGATGGCGCGGTTCGGCCGGGTCGACGTCCTGGTCAACAACGCGGGCGTCGGCACCGCCGTCCCCGCCACCCACGAGACCGCCGAGCAGTTCCGCTCGGTCATCGACGTCAACCTCAACGGCTGCTACTGGATGGCGCAGGCCTGCGGCCGGGTCATGCAGCCCGGGTCGAGCATCGTCAACATCTCCTCGATCCTCGGCCTCACCACCGGCGGCCTCCCGCAGGCGGCGTACTCCGCCTCCAAGGCAGGACTCGGCGGCCTGACCCGCGACCTGGCCCAGCAGTGGACCGGTCGCAAGGGCATCAGGGTGAACGCGCTCGCACCGGGCTTCTTCGCCTCCGAGATGACCGAGACCTACCCCGACGGCTACCTCGACCTGGTCATGCAGCGGGTCCCGTCCGGCCGCACGGGCGACCCGCGCGAGCTCGCCGCGACCGCCGTGTGGCTGGCCTCCGACGCCGCTGGCTACGTCACCGGGCAGACGATCCCGGTCGACGGCGGGCTCACCATCGCCTGATCACAGCCAGGGCTCCCCACGCACCACGCCGTTCGCACGCCGTCCGGCGTCCGCCTCGGCGAGCCAGCGCTGCGGCTCGTCGGCCTCGAACCTGCCGCTGGCGCCCCACCCGTCGATGGTCCGGGCGACGAACCTCGTGCCGTGGCGAACGACGTGCACCCCGCCCGACAGGGCCAGGATGAAGGCGTTGTCCAGGGTCTCGAGCAGGTCGGCGGAGCCGGTGTCGCAGGCGTCGCAGCCGCAGTCGGGCTGGCGCTCGAGGACCTCGACGGGATCGCTGACCCCGACCTGGACGAAGGCCTCGTCGGCTCCCTGCGACGGGGCGATCCCGACGAGGATGGGCAAGGTGCCGTCGCGGCCCCGGATCGCGGTGACCCGGGTGGGCGCCAGCACGGGCTCGCCCACCCACCGCACGGACCCCGGATCGACCGGGTGCGCGGTGCCGAGGCCAGCGGCCGTGATCGCCTCGACCCATGCATCGGCGCGGACGGCCAGCAGCCGGTACTTGTCCGGGTCGAGGCAGCGGGCGTACTCGTCCTCGGCGGGCGAGCGGCCACCCGGGTGCGGGTCGGGCCAGTCCGCGAGGTCGCCCCGCAGGCGCGCGAATGCCTCGTCCACCGCGGGCAGCAGCGAGGCCGCGGCGAAGCGTCGACGGTCGGGCCGGGTCGACACGGCGACCCCGTCCAGCGTGTGCCGGGCGGGCTCCCCCGCGGAGGTCGCCAGCGAGAGCGAGACCGCCGGCTCGTCCGGCTCGTCCTCCCACGAGACGAACCAGGACGTGCCCGGCTCGACCAGCTCCGGCTGCCCCACCGGGCTCAGCGTGATGCCCGTGCCGTCGGCCTGGTGGAACGCACGACGCGGCCAGTGCTCGCTCGGCTCGAAGCCCAGGGCCAGCAGCAGGTCGGCGACCCGCTCGGGGTCCGGTGGCGCGAGGCTCACGTGCTCGACGACCGGGCCGTCGGCCGGCCCCGGGGCCATCGGGGTCGACCACTCGATCAGGAACGGCAGCGAGGCGTCATAGGGCCCCGGCCCGACGTCGCACATCCGCCAGGCGACGACGTCACCCTCCGGCGTGGCGCGCGAGCCCTCCGTCACCGGGCACGGGTCGAAGCCCGCGTCCGCCAGGGCCGTCCGTGCCGCATCGACGTCGTCGACGGCGATCGCCCACGAGATCGGGCCACGGGCCGGCCGGACGCGATCGAGCCACGGGTTGGACTCCGGCGACCCCGCCGCGATCAGCTCGACGTACGCCTCACGCGGGCCGCGGACGAGCACGTTCTCCGTGCCGACCGGGTGCGCTCCCCCACGGAGGGCAGACAGCCCGGCGGCATGCCAGCGGGTCGCCGCCGCGTCGAGGTCGTCGACGGCGACGACCAGGTGGTCGAAGCGGGCGCTCACCGGTCGTTGCGGGGGACTCAGCCGGCGGCGAGGATCTCGGTGACCGCAGCGACGAGCCCGGCGATGTCGTCGTCGCTCGCCACCAGCGGCGGGGCGAAACGGACGGTCGAGCCGTGGGTGTCCTTGGCGAGGATGCCGCGCGCCATGAGGGCCTCGGACATCTGGCGGCCGCTCATGAGCGTCGGGTCGATGTCGATGCCCGCCCACGCGCCGCGGACGCGCACCTCGGACAGGCCTCGGCCGACGAGTGGCCGGAAGCCGGCCTCCAGCAGGGCACCGATCTCGGTGGAGCGGGCCTGGAAGGTGCCCTCCTCGAGCATCGCGACGACCTCGCTGCCGATCGCGGCGGCGAGCGGGTTGCCGCCGAAGGTCGAGCCGTGCGAGCCCGGGGTGATGACGTCCATGATGTCGTGGTCGGCCGCGATCGCGGAGACGGGGTAGATGCCGCCGCCGAGCGCCTTGCCCATGATGTAGATGTCGGGGACGACGTCCTCGTGGTCGCACGCGAACGTCTTGCCCGAGCGGGCCAGGCCGGACTGGATCTCGTCGGCGACCATCAGCACGTTGCGCTCGGTGCACAGCGCGCGGAGGTCGCGCAGGAAGCCCTCCGGCGGCATGACCACGCCGCCCTCGCCCTGGATCGGCTCGAAGAGCACGGCGACCGTGGTGTCGTCGATGGCGGAGGCGATCGAGGCGATGTCGCCGTACTTCACGCTGCGGAAGCCCGAGGTGAAGGGGGCATAGCCCGACGTCGCCACCTCGTCGTCGGAGAAGCTCACGATGGTGGTGGTGCGGCCGTGGAAGTTGCCCTCCATGGTGATGATCGAGGCCTGGCCGGCGGGCACGCCCTTGACCTCGTAGCCCCACTTGCGGCTGACCTTGATCGCGGTCTCGACGGCCTCGGCGCCGGAGTTCATCGGCAGGATCATGTCCTTGCCGGTCAGCCGGCACAGCGCCTCGGAGAATCCGCTCAGCCGGTCGTTGAAGAACGCGCGGCTGGTCAGCGTCAGGCGCCCCAGCTGCTCGCGCGCGACCGCCACCAGACGGGCGTTGGAGTGACCGAAGTTGAGCGCGGAGTAGCCCGCCAGGCAGTCGAGGAAGCGGCGGCCGTCGACATCGATGACCCACGCGCCGTCGCCCTCGGCGAGCACCACCGGGAGGGGGTGGTAGTTGTGCGCGGCGTAGCGCTCGGTGGTCTCGATGTGGGCCGCAGTGGCGGTGCTGGTGGTGAGGTCGGTCGCGGTCATGAGCACATGGTGCCACCGCACCCTCGCGAACGCCGAGTCCAGGGCCACGCATGCAGAAGAGGCCGGACCCAGCGGGTCCGGCCTCAACGTGTTGGTGGAGGTGAGGGGACTCGAACCCCTGACCCTCTGCATGCCATGCAGATGCGCTACCAGCTGCGCCACACCCCCAACAGCGGAGAACATTAGCCGACCGGAACTACGAGGTGAAATCGGGGTCCGGGCTCACGTCAGCCAGCGCACCAGGAGCCAGATGCCGAGCACCGCGACCGCCACTCCGGCGAGCAGCGGGACGACCATGAGGGCCACGGCGCCGGCGACGTAGCCGGGCGAGGGCGGCTCGCGCAGCGGCTCCCGCTCGATCTCACGCAGCAGCAGCCCGAGATTCTTGCGGTTGGCCCGGTGCGCGACGTCGAGCAGGTCGCCGAGGCCCGGCAGCAGGCCGAGCAGCGCGTCGACGACGAGGTTGAGGCCCATCCGCGCCAGCACGACCATGGGCACGCGGGCGCGGACGGCGTCGCGGACGATCACGCTCGACAGCGCGCTGCCGACCGCGTCGCCGATGCCGGGCACCAGGCCGATCACCGCGTCGAGACCCACGCCGATGCGGGTGCCGGGCACGGTCACCGCGTCGTCCATGACCCACGCCAGTCGCCGGCTCACAGTGATGTCGACCTCGCGGGCCCGGGCGCTCATGTCGCGACACCCTGGTTGTACGACGCCAGCTGGAGGTGTCCGAAGCGCGTGTGCTCGCGCAGCCGCAGCCAGCCGCAGTTGTCCATCCCGGCGAGGGTCTCGTCGATCTCGTCCGGCCAGCCGAGCAGCCCGGCGACGCCGACTCGCAGCGCGGCCCCGTGTGTCACCACGACGCCGGTCTGCCCGGCTCCGAGGGTGTCGAGGCATGCGCGCATGGCCGGCACGATGCGGGCGCGCACGTCGGACGTCGTCTCGGCGCCGGGCACGGTGAGGGACTCGTCCCCGGCCAGCCAGGCGGCGTACTCGTCGGGGAACGCGGTCGCGAACTCGTCGAAGGTGAGACCGGTGCGCTTGCCGACGTCGTACTCCCGCAGGGCGGGGACGATCTCGGGAGTCAGCCCGGTCGCCGCGGCCAGCGGCGCGGCGCTCTGGCGCGCGCGTGACAGGTCGCTGCACCAGATCCGCACCGGGGTGAGCGCGGCCAGCTCGCGGGCGGCGGCCTCCGCCTGGGCCAGCCCCACCTCGTCGAGCTCGATGTCGGCATGTCCCTGCGCCCGACCGGCGTCGTTCCACGCCGTACGGCCGTGCCGCAGCACCACGAGGGTGCGCCGCAGGCTCACGTCAGGTCGAGCGGGATCACTGGACAGTCGCTCCACAGGCGCTCGAGGGCGTAGAACATCCGCTCCTCCTCGTGCTGCACGTGGATGACGATCTCGCCGTAGTCCAGCAGCACCCAGCGGCCCTCGCGGTGTCCCTCACGACGGATCGGCTTGGCACCGGCCTCGCGGAGCTTGTCCTCGACCTCGTCGACGATCGCGCCCACCGCACGCTCGTTCTTGGCGCTGGCGAGCACGAAGGCGTCCGTGATGGCGATCTGCTCGCTGACGTCGAAGGCGAGCACCTGGTCGGCCTGCTTGTCGTGCGCGGCCTGCGCCGCGATGGCGACGAGGTCGATGGCGTGGTCGGTGGCGGTCATGCAGGGTCCTTGCTGTAGAGGTCGTGCTTGGCGATGTACTGGACCACTCCGTCGGGCACGAGGTACCAGACGGGCTCGCCGCGACGCGTGCGGTCGCGGCAGTCGGTCGAGGAGATCGCCAGCGCCGGGATCTCCACCATGGTGACCTTGTCGGAGGGGATCTTGGCCAGCGTCTCCGGGTCCATGGTGTAGCCCGGACGGGTGCAACCCACAAACGTCGCGAGGTCGAAGAGCTCCTGGACGTCACGCCAGGTGAAGATGTCGGCCAGCGCGTCGGCGCCGGTGATGAAGAACAGCTCCGCGTCGGGCATCACGGCCTTGAGGTCGCGGAGCGTGTCGATCGTGTACGTCGGCCCGGTGCGGTCGATGTCGACCCGGGAGACGTTGAAGCGCGGGTTGGCCGCCGTGGCGACCACCGTCATCAGGTAGCGGTGCTCGGCCTCGGTGACGAAGCGGTCGCTCTTCTGCCAGGGGTCGCCCGTGGGGACGAAGACCACCTCGTCCAGGTCGAACCACGCCTGGACCTCCGAGGCGGCCACCAGGTGACCGTGGTGGATGGGGTCGAAGGTGCCGCCCATCACGCCCACGCGACGAGTCGTCACGGGCTCGCCTGGATCAGCTGTGCTCGCGACCGCCACCGAAGGAGACCACCGCCAGCAGCAGGGCCATCAGCAGTCCGAGTGCGATCGCGCCGATCCAGTAGGGGTTGATCGCGGGCCCGCCGTGCTCGGCGGTCTCGGCAGCGATGAGGGTGACGGTGCTCAGCATGCGCGCCAGCCTACCGGCATCAGCGCACGTGGCCCTCGCCGACCACGATGTACTTGCTCGAGGTCATCTCGGGGAGGCCCATCGGTCCGCGGGCGTGCAGCTTCTGGGTGGAGATCCCGATCTCGGCACCGAAGCCGAACTCACCGCCGTCGGTGAAGCGGGTGGAGGCATTGACCATGACCACGGCCGAGTCGACGGCCGCGACGAATCGCCGGATGGTGGCCTGGTCGCGCGCCAGGATCGCCTCGGTGTGGCCTGAGGAGTAACGGCGGATGTGCTGGATCGCGCCCTCGACGTCGCGCACCACCGCCGCGGAGATCTCCAGCGCCAGGAACTCGGCCGTGTGGTCCTCCTCGGTCGCCGGCACCACGCCGTCGTACTCCGCGAAGGCGTCGTCGCCGTGGATCAGCACCCCGGCTGCCTGCAGCGCCTCCACCACCGTCGGCACGAACTCGTCGGCGACGTCCTCGTGGACCAGCAGCGACTCGGCGGCGTTGCACACGCTGGTGCGGTGGGTCTTGGAGTTGAGCACGATCGCCAGGGCCTGCTCGAGGTCGGCCGAGGCGTCGACGTAGACGTGGCAGTTGCCGACCCCGGTCTCGATGACCGGCACGGTCGACTCCTCGACGACGCTCCGGATCAGCCCCGCACCGCCGCGCGGGACGAGCACGTCGACCAGCCCTCGGGCGCGCATCAGCGCCTTGACGCTGTCGTGGGTCTCCCCCGGCACCAGCTGTACGACGTCCTCCGGCAGGCCGCCGGCGAGCAGCGCGCCGCGCATCGCCTCGACGATCGCGGCGTTGCTCGAGCGGGCGCTGGAGGAGCCGCGCAGCAGCACCGCGTTGCCGGCCTTGAGGCAGATGCCCGTGGCGTCGGCGGTGACGTTGGGCCGGGCCTCGTAGATCATCCCGACGACGCCGAACGGCACGCGCACCTGGCGCAGCTCGAGGCCGTTGGCGAGCGTGCTGCCGCGGAGCACCTCACCCACCGGGTCGGGCAGTCCGGCGACGTCGCGCAGCCCCTGCGCCATCGCCCGGAGCCTGCCGTCGTCGAGGCGCAGCCGGTCGACGATGTTGGCGGGCGTGCCCGTGGACTCGGCGCGGGCCACGTCCTCCGCGTTGGCCGCGAGGATGCTCCTCGCCGAGGCGAGGAGGGCATCGGCCATCGCGAGCAGCGCGGCGTCCTTGGTCGCCCGGGTGGCCGTCGCGAGCTCGTGGCTCGCCGACCTCGCCCGGACCGCGACCTCGCGGACCGCTTCCTCGCTGCTCATGCCGCCAGCGTAGGCCGCTCGCGTGGGTGCCGGATCCCTGTCTCGGATCACGAGGGGCGTCGTCGCCCGGAGCAGGGTGCAGAACGCCCCCGACCGATGTGGTCGGGGGCGTCCGGTGACGTGGAGCTCAGCCCTTGCGGGCGGTGATCTGCTCGGTCGCGGCGGGCAGCACGGTGTGCAGGTCGCCCACCACACCGAAGTCGACCAGCTCGAAGATCGGCGCCTCGGGGTCCTTGTTCACCGCGACGATGGTCTTCGAGGTCTGCATCCCGGCCCGGTGCTGGATCGCACCCGAGATGCCGTTGGCGACGTAGAGCTGCGGCGAGACCGTCTTGCCGGTCTGACCGACCTGGAACGCGTGCGGCATCCAGCCCGAGTCCACCGCGGCGCGCGAGGCACCGACAGCAGCACCGATCGAGTCCGCGAAGCCTTCGACGGGCTCGAAGTTGCCGCCCGTGCCGCGACCGCCGGAGACGACGATGGCGGCCTCGGTCAGCTCGGGACGGCCCGTGGACTGGCGCGGCTGGGTGGCCACGATCTGCGCGGTCTTCGCGGCGTCGGAGACGGTCGCGGCGAACGCCTCGACCGTGCCCGCGCCCTCGGACTCCTCCGGGGCGGCCGAGTTGGGCTTGATCGTGATGATCGGCGTGCCCTGGGTGACCTTCGCCTGGACGGTGTAGTTGCCGGCGAACACGCTCTGCGTGGTCACCGCCGCCCCGCCGTCTCCAGCGGTCACGTCGACGGCGTCGGTGATCAGCCCCGAGCCCAGCTTGATCGCCAAACGGCCGGCGACCTCCTTGTTCTCGAACGACGAGGGCAGCAGGATCGCGGCGGGAGAGGACTGCTCCGCCAGCTGTTGGAGGGCCTCGGCCTTGGGCGCGACGAGGAAGCCCTTGATCTGGGCGTCGTCGATCACGTAGACCTTCGCGGCGCCGTACTTCTTCACCTTCTCGGCCACGGCGTCACCCTGCTCGGGTGAGCCGAAGAACACGGCCGCGGGCTCGCCGAGGCGGCGCGCGATCGTGAGCAGCTCGTAGGTGGGCTTCTTGACCTCGCCGTCGGCGTGGTCGACGACTACCAGGACTTCAGACATGTGTGTGCTCCCTTTTCCTGTGTCAGCCCGCTCAGATGAACTTCTTGGACGCGAGGAAGTCGACCAGCGCGCCGGCGCCCGAGCCGTCCTCGTCGGTGACGATCTCGCCAGCCGTGCGCGGCGGCCGCTCGGTGGTGTCCTCCACCTGCGACCAGGCGACCGAGAGGCCGACCTCGCCGGCGTCGACGCCCAGGTCGGCGAGCGAGTAGACCTCCAGCGGCTTCTTCTTCGCCGCCATGATGCCCTTGAACGACGGGTAGCGGGCCTCGCCCGACTGGTCGGTCACGCTCAGCACGATCGGCAGCGTCGCACCGATGACCTCGGTCGAGCCCTCGTTGTCACGCTTGATCCGGACCTGGTCGCCCTGGGACTCGATCACCGAGGCCAGCGTCACCTGCGGCATCCCGAGGCGCTCGGCCAGCATGGCCGGCACGACGCTGCCGGAGGCGTCGGTGGACGCCATCCCGCAGATCACCAGGTCGGCGCCGGCGTCGGCCTTGATCTTCTCGATGGCCTTGGCCAGCACCAGCGAGGTCGCGATGTAGTCGGAGCCGGCGATGGCGTCGTCGAGGACGTGGACGCCCTTGTCGGCACCCATCTGCAGCGACTTGCGCACTGCGTCGACGGCCTTCTCCGGGCCCACGGTCAGCGCGGTGACCGTGATCTCCTCGCCCTCGCGCTTCTCACGGAACTGCAGGGCCTGCTCGACGGCGTACTCGTCGAGCTCGGACAACAGGCCGTCGACGCCGACGCGGTCGACGGTGAAGTCGTCCTCGAACTTGCGATCGGCCGTGGCGTCCGGCACGTACTTCACACAGACAACAATGTTCATGGTGGTGTGGCCTCGCGGCCCCTCCTGTGCAGTCGGATGTGCTGGTGAGGCTACAAGTCCCTCACCCCGCACGGAATGGCGATCGGGGTGGGGTCGCTCACAGTGACACTGTCACGGTCGCGGGGGGCGGCCGTCCCGGGGTTCAGCGACGCCGCACGCGGAAGCGCTCGACGTGCCGTTCGCGCAGGTGCTGGGAGTCGCCGACGTACGTCACGACGGCCCGGTAGCGGCCGGTGCGCAGCGTGCCGAGGTCGCTCAGGGTGCCCCCCGTGCTGCTCAGTCGCTCGACGACCCGGGTCCGGCCCCGGGTCCCGGTCCGACGGACGACCACCTTCACCCGCCCGGTCGGCCGGGTTCCGTACTCGCCGGCGGCCTTCACCTGCACGTAGGTGGGGATCCGCGCCCCCTTGCCGATCAGCCGCACCTGGAGCCGGGACCGCACCTGGGTCACCACCCAGGTCTGGGTCGGCGACGTGCTGGCCCCCTGGTCCTCCGGGCTCTGCGGCACGAAGGTCGCCGTCACCGAGTGCTGCCCCACCATCGCCGGCGGCAGCAGCACGGTCGCCGTGCCGCCCGCGGTGAGGTTGGCCTTCTTGGCCAGGCCGTCGACCGAGAACACGACGTCGCCCTGCGGGGCCTCGGGCGCGGTGGTCACCGTCGCCGTCGCCGTGACGGTCTGGCCGTAGCCGGACTCACCGGTGCTGAGCGCGACCGTGGTGGTCGACGGCACCGTGAGCGCCACCGTCGCGGCGAGGGCGGTCAGCGGAATGATCATGGACTCAGGGCTTGATGATCCGCTCGAGGATCCGTCCCACGACCAGCCACGCGATGGCGCCGAGGCCCCAGTTGACGAGCGCGTTCTTGACGTCCGCACCCTCTCCGCGGAAGTGCATGATCCCGTCGGCGCGCTCGAAGACGCCGAGGTCGACGAGGTCGGCGCCTTGCAGGACGAAGTCGACGAGCTCGTTGCCGCGATTGGCGCCGAGCGCGACCAGCAACGCTCCCACCGCGAGCAGCAGGGCCGAGATGACGCACACCACCCACAGGAGCTGAGCCACCCTCGCTCGGGTCTTCGATACCACTGGTCGTTCTCCTTCAGTCACGTGATCAGTCGGGTCGCCGGGTCACCGTCCCACGAAAGTGGCCTTGCCCGGTCCGTTCTCAACGAACGAGGTGATGCCGTGGGTACGGTCCTCGGTCGCAAATACTGCAGCAAACTGCTGCCGCTCGATCTCCAGCCCCGTGGCAAGGTCGACCTCGCCACCCCGGTCGATGCACTCCTTGGCGGCCCGGATCGCGAGCGCCGCGGCGCCGCTGAACTGCGCGGCATAGGCGACGGACTCCTCGAGCACCTTCTCGGCGGGGACGACGCGGTCCACCATGCCGATCCGCAACGCCTCGTCGGCCGGCACGAAACGACCGGTGAAGATGATGTCCTTCGCCTTCGACGCACCGACCAGCCGGGTGAGGCGCTGGGTGCCACCGGCGCCGGGGATGATCCCGAGGAGCACCTCGGGCTGACCGAACACGGCGTCCTCGGCGGCGAAGCGCAGGTCGGCGCACAGCGCGAGCTCGCAGCCCCCGCCCAGGGCGTACCCGTTGACCGCCGCGATCACCGGCTTGGGGATCCGGGCGATGGCGGTCGTCGCGGAGCTGACCGACGTGGAGACCTTCACCATGTCGGAGTAGGTGAGGTCGGCCATCTCCTTGACGTCGTTGCCGGCGGCGAACACGCGCTCGCCACCCCACAGCACCACGGCGCGTACGTCGTCGCGCTCGGAGAGCTCGGCGGCGGCGTCGCGGAGGTCGGCCTGGACCTGGATGCTGATCGCATTCATCCTGGGCCGGTCCAGACGCAGGACGGCGACTCCGTCGCTCACGTCGATCGAGACGAACTCCATGGGGGCTCCTCATCCTCGGGGTGTCACTCGGTGCATCGGAAGGGGTGTGTCGGTGGGCGCATTCTGCCGTGCCGTCCGATTTCCTTCACAATGGCTCGGTGACACCACCCGACACGATGACGGTCTGGAACCATGACGGCGAGACGAGACAGGTCTGGCCGGGTCGCAACTACCCCTTGGGGGCGACCTGGTCGAGGGAGTCGACCAACTTCGCTGTCTATGCACCCAACGCCGAGCAGGTGTGGGTCTGCCTGTTCGACGACGACGACGTCGAGGTGCGCCACCAGCTGAGCGAGCACTCGCTCGGTGTCTGGCACGGCGCCCTCCCCCACGTGTCGCCGGGGACGCGCTACGGCTACCGCGCGCACGGTCCCTGGGACCCCGACGCCGGCCTGCGCTTCAACGCAGAGAAGCTGCTGCTCGACCCCTACGGCAAGGCGGTGTCCGGCGACCTGGTCGTCGACGACGCGATCTTCGGCTACGTCGTCGGCGAGCCCGCGAAGGCGAGCGACCTCGACTCCGCGCCCTACGTCCCGCGCAGCGTCGTGGTCTACGACGACTTCCAGTGGGGCGCGGACACGTCACCACGGCGGCGGTGGCGCGACACGGTGATCTACGAGATGCACGTCAAGGGCATGACGCAGCTGCACGACCGGGTCCCGGAGGAGCTCCGCGGGACGTACGCCGGTCTCGCCACGCCGGCCGTCATCGACTACCTCCACGACCTCGGCATCACGGCCGTGGAGCTGCTTCCCGTGCACCAGTTCTTCTCCGAGCCCGCGTTGGCCGACCGCGACCTGGTCAACTACTGGGGCTACAACTCCCTGGGCTTCTTCGCCCCCCACAACGCCTACAGCGCCTCCGGCGACCGCGGACAGCAGGTCACCGAGTTCAAGCAGATGGTCAAGGCGTTCCACGAGGCCGGGCTCGAGGTCATCCTCGACGTGGTCTACAACCACACCGCCGAGGCCGGCCCGCTCGGTCCGACCCTGAGCTTCCGGGGCCTCGACGACCGCGGCTACTACCAACGGGTCGTGCCGCCGCCGGCCAAGAAGGCCGACGAGTCGTCGATGCCGGACACCTACTGGGACGTCAGCGGGTGCGGCAACACCGTCGACGCGACCCACACCCAGAGCCTGCGGATGATCCTGGACTCGCTGCGCTACTGGGTCACCGAGATGCACGTC
This sequence comes from uncultured Actinomycetota bacterium, assembly GCA_963790155.1. Taxonomy (GTDB): domain Bacteria; phylum Actinomycetota; class Actinomycetes; order Propionibacteriales; family Nocardioidaceae; genus Nocardioides. Next base: position 247,632 of record CAWBNL010000001.1, read on the forward strand.
GACGGCTTCCGCTTCGACCTGATGAGCGCGCTGACGCGCACCCGCCAGGTCATCGACATGGGCAGCCACCTGATCACCGCCATCGGTCAGGACCCGGTGCTGCGGCACGTCAAGCTCGTCGCCGAGCCGTGGGACGCCTCGATGGACGGCTACCAGGTCGGCCACTTCCCGCCGCCGTGGATCGAGTGGAACGACCAGTTCCGAGACACCGTCCGCGACTTCTGGCGCGGGCACTCCGCAGGCGTGCGCACGGTCGCGACGCGGCTCGCGGGCTCGAGCGACCTGTACGCCGACGACGGACGCTCGCCCTACGCGTCGGTCAACTTCATCACCGCCCACGACGGCTTCACCCTGCGCGACCTCGTGTCCTACAACGGCAAGCACAACGAGGCCAACGGCGAGGACAACCGCGACGGGACCGACAACAACCGGTCGTGGAACTGTGGCGTCGAGGGCGAGACCGACGACGACGACATCGCCGCGATGCGTCGCCGCCAAGCGTCCAACCTGATGGCCACGCTCTGCTTCTCCAGCGGCGTGCCGATGCTGACCGCCGGCGACGAGCGTGGCCGCACCCAGGGCGGCAACAACAACGCCTACGGCCAGGACAACGAGATCTCCTGGATCGACTGGCGACCCGACGACGCGTGGTTCGACGTCTACGACATCACCAAGACCGCGCTCCGGCTGCGTCGAGAGCACCCCGTGCTGCGACAGCGGCACTGGTTCGAGGGGCGCCCCACGATCCGGGGCGGCATCAAGGACCTGGTGTGGATCCACCCCGATGGCCACGAGATGTCGACCGCCGACTGGAACGACGACGGCTGCCGCACGGTCGGGATGTTCCTCAACGGCGCGCCGCTGCGCTATCCCGGGCCGCACGGGGAGCAGATCCGCGACAAGTCCTTCATGATCTGGCTCAACGCCGGCGGCGACGACGTGAAGCTGACCCTGCCCGACAACAAGTGGGTGCACCACGGTGAGGTCGTGCTCTCGACCAACGCCGAGATCATGGTGGGCACCCCCGTGCTGTCCGGGAGCTCGCTGGAGCTCCAGGCCCACTCGGTGCTGGTGCTGCGGCAGACCTAGGCCGGCTCGGCGACCCACTGGGCCGGGTCGCCCGCATCGAGGTCGGTGATCCCGAGGTTCTCGAACGCCCCGAGCACGACCAGGCGTCGCACGGCGGCGAAGGTCAGCACGTGCGCGATCATCCCGCCGTAGGTGAAGACCTGGGGCGGGTCGCAGGTGACGTCGAGGAACGTGTCGTCGAGCCGTCCCTCCTCGACCGTCGTCCGCACGTGCGCGAGGAAGACGGGTCCCTCCTCGGTCAGCTCGCGGCGCAGGGTGCTGATCGACGGGCCGCGCTCGCGGTCCCAGTCGTAGCGACGCTGCTCGACCGCGGCGTTCCACTGGGCGAGCTGGCCCACGAGCCGGCCGAGCACCGACCGGATGCTCATGTCGTCGTCGATGGTGCCGATCGGCACCAGGATCGGGGCGTCGAGCTGCGCACTGGTGAGGCGCGCGGCCCGGTCGAGCATCTCCGCACTCAGCCAGATGTGGTGCTCGATCATGCGCGTCATGAGGTCCATCGGGGTCACCTTTCGTCGTGTCGGCAACCGCAGGCTGCCGGGCGGGTGGAAGTGCACTCCGCTCGCACCCGCGATCTGGATGCGGGTCGGCTGCTGACGCCAGCGGCTCGGGGCGACTCCGTACTCGCGGGCGAACGCCCTCGTGAACGCCTCGTGGGAGCCGAAGCCCGCCTCGAAGGCGATGTCCACCACCGGGCGGTCGGAGGCCGCGAGGCAGTAGGCGGCCCGCTCGAGCAGCAGGCGGCGTCGCATCCGTTCCGGCGGCTCGCCCCCGGTCGCCGACACCACGCGGTCGAGGTGGAAGCGGGAGAGGTGGAGGCGCCGCGCCCGCTCCTCGCCACCCATGTCGAGGGTCTCGGCCAGGGTGGCGAGGAACGCGGCGAACGTGTCGGCCGCTGTCGTCATGCCCACCACCTTGACGGCGGGCCGGGTGTCGTACTTGATCTCACGTGCGCAGTCTGCCCGGCGGCCGGCGCCCGGCGCCTGCGACACTGACGCCATGGCCAGCACCGTTCCCTCCCGTCGAAAGGAGAAGGGCCGCAGCCATCTCCTCGACCTCGACGCGCCACGGCGGGTCGTCAGGGATCCGGAGCAGGACGCGCGCGACCTCGCCCGGGTGCAGAGGTGGGTCATGTCGGTGCTCGCCGTCACGACGATCCTGCACCTCGTGGTCGGGCTGGTCATCGCCGGAGTCACCCTGGACAGGCCGATCGGCTCCCGCGTGGGCCTCACCGTGGTCGCCGGCATCTTCGGCGCCATCGCCGTCGCCACGGGGCGCGGCATCCACGGCAAGGCGGTGCTCTCCCCCTGGCTGCTGCTGGGGGTCGTGCCGACGGCGGTCGGGCTCGCGCTCGTGCTGCGCTGAGGTGGACCCGCTCAGTCGATGACGGCGAATCCGAGCTTTGCGAGGGAGTCGCCCCCGGGCATGCCGTCGGCGTCGCTCCCCGGCTGCGACACGGACCCGGTGAAGCCGAGCTTGTGCTGCCAGTCGGAGTAGAAGCCGGTGGTGCGCGGACCGAAGAGGCCGGTGCCCATCAGGTCGGCTCCGACCTCCCTGTTGAGCGCCTTCTGGATCCTGCTGATGTCCTGGGAAGTTCGGCCGGCGCGGATGTCGCCCAGCAGCTCGGATAGGGAGACCTGTCGGCCGAACCCGTGCGATTTCGGTCCGAGGCCCTCCTTGAACCCGAGGTCGGCGAAGACCTCGGACCACGTGCCCGTGCCGAAGCGGCGGCGCAGGGCCACGCCCTCGGCGGCACAGATGATGCCCGACATGTAGCCCGAGCAGTCGCCACCCTTGGTGCCCGTCGGCACGCCGCCCCACACGTAGGGCTGGCCGACGCAGCGCTCGGCGTACTCCTTGGCGGCGTGACCCTCCGAGTTGGACAGCACCCGGAAGAAGTGGTGGAAGAACAGGTTGTTGGTCGCCCCGCGGGCATTCGGACCCCGGAGGCAGCCCACGCCGCCACGACTCTCGTAGTTGATGCCACCGAGCGTGCAGGCGACGTGACCGATGCCGGAGGACAAGCGGTGGGGAAAGCTGATCCCGATCTGGATGATCTTGGCCATCGCTGCCCGCCTAGTTGGCGTCCGGGACGTCGACGACCGCCGCCGACTGAGCAGCCTGCACGGCCTGGATCTCGGAATCGGGGAGCTCGGTGACCCGCGGTGCGTTCATGGTGTTGCTGCTCGAGAGCTCCGCCTCGTCGAACGGAGTCAGGTCCTCAGCCTCTGGATCCGACACCGGAGATCACCCCTCACGCATGTCTGCACTGTCCGTACTCGACAGGATGCCCCTCCCCCCTGGGGGTGACCAGTGCCCAGGTGGGCGAATTTCCTGCAGCGGCCTCATGACGGCTCGGCGACCAGTCCCAGCTCCGCTACCGACGACAGCGCCTCGTTTGCGCGGCACCACCCGCACGGTGTAGCCGAAGGCCCGGAGACCTCGAGCGAGACCGCGGCGTCGAAGCGGTGGCGGTTGCCGTCGTATGACTCCCCCACCAGCATCGGCATGTCCGAGGCGGGGGTCGGCTCGTCGTCCGAGCCGATCCGGCCGTGCACGACCTGGACCTCGACGTCGGCCTCGGCGTCCAGGCGTGGGTGGGCCACGGGAGCCAGCAGGTCGCAGATCGCCCTCACTCTCGGGCTGCCGGCATCTTCGGCGCCATCGCCGTCGCGACGGGGCGCGGCATCCACGCCAAGGCGGTGCTCTCCCCCTGGCTGCTGCTGGCGGTCGTGCCGACGGCGGTCGGGCTCGCGCTCGTGCTGCGCTGACCAGTGGGAGACATCCACCGTCGGTCCTCCTGCGACAGCGGAGATACAGTTCTGCGGGCGACGCCGCCACGGGGCGGGACACAGAAACTGAGGACGAGTTGAAGATCCTGGTGACAGGCGCGACGGGCTATGTCGGTGGCCGGCTGGTGCCGCTGCTCCTCGAGCGCGGACACGTCGTGCGCACGACCACGTCCGACCCGGACCGCGACCAGCCCTGGTGGGGCGACCGGGTGGAGACCGTGGTCATGGATGCGCTCGACGCCGGCCAGGTCGCTGCCGCCTGCGAGGGCATGGACGCGGTCTACTACCTGATCCACGGCATGGGCGGCGACGACTTCGCGGAGACCGATCGCCTCGCAGCCACCCACCTCGCAGACGCCGTACGTGCCCATGGGGTCGAGCGGATCGTCTACCTCTCCGGCGTCGTGCCGGACGTCGAGGCGGAGGAGCTCTCCGAGCACATCAGGTCGCGCCTCGAGGTCGAGGAGATCCTGACCGGCAGTCCTGCCATCGTGGTCGCCCTGCGCGCCGCCGTTCTCCTCGGCAGCGGGTCCACCTCGTTCGAGATCATCCGCCAGGTCAGCGAGCGGATGCCCGTCCACACCGTGCCGACCTGGATGGATTCCATGGTCCAGCCGATCGCGGTGGTCGACGCGCTGGAGGCGCTGGTGGGCGCCCTCGACTACGCCGGCGACTCGCGCCACTTCGATGTGGGTGGCACGGACCGGATCCGCTACGCCGCACTGCTCGAGGCCTACACCTCCCTGGCAGGGCTCACCCGTCCCCAGGTCGACGTTCCGCTCCTGCCCGCGGCGCTCGTGGGCACCCTCGTCGGCAGCCTCACTGACGTGCCCCGACCGACCGTCGAAGCCCTGGTCGAGAGCCTGCGCCACGACATGGTGGCCGCAGACGAGGACTTCCGGTCAGAGCTGTTGCCCGCTGGGCACCAGCTGGTGGGACTGGACGAGGCGTTGCGCCGGGCGCTGGCCCCCGCCCTGTCCGATCCAGAGGCGGCCGATCCGATGGGGCCACTGCCCCAGGATCCTGCCTGGGCCGACGGCGGCGACGCCCGGCCACCCCTGGCCAGGATGGTCGACGCCGTCAAGGACGTCCTGCCCGACCGGTGACTCAGGACGGCTCGGCGACCAGTCCCAGCTCCGCCACCGACGCCAGCGCCTCGTTGCGCGGCACCACCCGCACGGTGTAGCCGAAGGGCCCGGAGACCTCGAGCGAGACCGCGGCGTCGAAGCGGTGGCGGTTGCCGTCGTAGGACTCCCCCACCAGCATCGGCATGACCGAGGTGGCGGTCAGCTCGTCGTCCGAGCCGATCCGGCCGTGCACGACCTGGACCTCGACGTCGTCGGCGGAGAGCGCGCCCAGGGCCACCCACGCGCGGACGTTGATCGTGGAGCCGACCACGGCCTGGTCGCCGACCCCCTCGGAGTCGATGTGCTCGACCCGGACGCCCGGCCACGCGGAGCGGATCGACTGCTTCCACTCCGCCAGTGCCCGCGCTCCGGCGAAGTCGGAGTTGAGCGAGCGCGCGGTGTGCGCCGCCGGGGCGTACAGCTCGCGGACGTAGTCACGCACCTGACGGGTGGCGAGCACCTTCGGGCCGAGGGACTTGAGCGTGTGGCGCACCATCTCCAGCCAGCGCGGCGGGACACCCTCGTCGTTGGTCTCGTAGAAGCGCGGCACGACGTCGGTCTCGATGAGGTCGTAGAGCGCGTTCGCCTCGAGGTCGTCGCGGCGGTCGGCGTCGTCGATGCCGTCGGCGGACGGGATCGCCCAGCCGTTGTTGCCGTCGTACCACTCGTCCCACCACCCGTCGAGGATCGAGAGGTTCAGGCCACCGTTGAGCGCAGCCTTCATGCCCGACGTGCCGCACGCCTCATAGGGGCGCAGCGGGTTGTTGAGCCACACGTCGCACCCGGGGTAGAGCGGCTGCGCCATGGCGATGTCGTAGTTGGGCAGGAACGCGATCCGGTGCCGGATCTCCGGGTCGTCGGCGAAGCGCACCATCTCCTGGATGAGTCGCTTGCCGGTCTCGTCGGCCGGGTGTGCCTTGCCGGCGATGACGAGCTGGATCGGACGCTCCGGGTCGAGCAGCAGCTTCTTGAGCCGGTCGGGGTCGCGCAGCATCAGGGTGAGCCGCTTGTAGGTCGGCACCCGACGAGCGAATCCGATGGTCAGCACGTCCGGGTCGAGGGCGCTGTCGATCCACGTCCGCTCCGCGGGGGCGAAGCCGCGCTTGGCGGCGGAGCGCCGCATCCGGTCGCGTGCGTCCTCGATGAACCGGGTCCGCAGGACGCGCTTGAGGTCCCAGATCTCGCGGTCGCCGAACTGGTCCACCAGCGGCCACAGCGCGTCGGTGTCGTCACTGTCGATGTCGGCGCCGCGGCTGGCCGCGAGCTCGATGACCTCGCGGGCGATCCAGCTCGGGCCGTGGACGCCGTTGGTGATCGACGTGATCGGCACCTCGGCCTCGTCGAAGGCCGGCCAGAGGCCGTTGAACATGCCGCGGGAGACGTGGCCGTGCAGCTGGGAGACGCCGTTGGCGCGCTGCGCCAGCCGGAACCCCATGACGGCCATGTTGAAGACACCGGCGTCGCCGCCGGCGTAGTCCTCGGCCCCGAGCGAGAGCACCCGGTCCACGGGCACGCCCGGGGTCGGGGAGTTGCCGCCGAAGTACTGCGAGACCAGCTCGCGCGGGAACCGGTCGATGCCCGCCGGGACGGGCGTGTGCGTCGTGAAGACCGTGCCGGCGCGGGAGACCTCGAGGGCGGTGTCGAAGTCGAGCTTCGGCCCGTCCTCCCCCACCGTGAGCTCACGGATCCGCTCGATGCCGAGGAAGCCGGCGTGGCCCTCGTTGGTGTGGAAGACCTCCGGTGCGGGGTCGCCGGTGATGCGCGACCAGACGCGGAGGGCGCGTACGCCGCCGACGCCGAGCAGCAGCTCCTGGCGCAGCCGGTGCTCGGAGTTGCCGCCGTAGAGGCGGTCGGTGACGTCGCGGTAGTGGGCGCTGTTCTCCTCGATGTCGGAGTCCAGCAGGAGCAGCGGCACGCGGCCGACGTGCGCGACGAGGATGCGCGCCACGAGGTCCGGACCGTCGGGCAGCGCGATCGAGACCGTGGCACGGCTGCCGTCGGCCTCGCGGAGCTGGGTCAGCGGAAGCTCGTCGGGGTCGAGGACCGGATAGCTCTCCTGCTGCCAGCCGTCGCGGTCCAGCGCCTGCTTGAAGTAGCCGTGGCGGTAGAGCAGGCCGACACCGATCAGCGGGATGCCGAGGTCGGACGACGCCTTGAGGTGGTCCCCGGCGAGGATGCCGAGACCGCCGGAGTACTGCGGCAGCACCGACGTGATGCCGTACTCGGGTGAGAAGTAGGCGATCGAGCGCGGCGCGTCCTCGCCGGCCTTCCGGGCATACCAGCGGTCCTCGGAGAGGTAGCGCTGGAGGTCCGCGTGGGCGGCGTCGAGCCGGACCCGGAAGTCGGCGTCGTCGACGAGCGCAGCGAGCCGCTCACGGCCCACGGCGCCGAGGAACCGGACGGGATCCCCGGCCATGTCACGCCACACCTGGGGGTCGATGCTGGAGAACACGTCCTGCGTCGGCGGATGCCAGGACCACCTCAGGTTGCCGGCCAGGACGGCCAGGGCTCCCAGCGGCTCGGGAAGGACAGGGCGGACGGTGAATCGTCTGAACGCTCGCACGGACCAGCACGCTAGGCCATTTCTTGGAACGATCCAACCCCGCGTCAAAGGGGTGAGACGGCAGGACCCCTGGGTTGCGCCCGTGACCCAACCTTCGCAAGTGTGGGGCCATGGTCGGACGTATACCCGTGATGGACGTTTCTCCCGTAGTCGACCTCGGTCGACTCTCGGCCAAGGCGACGGTCGGCGAGCCGATGCCGGTCCGGGCGACCGTCTTCCGGGAGGGGCACGACCAGCTCGCGGCGGAAGTCGTCGCGATCGACCCGCAGGGCCATCGCCGCGACCCGGTGCGGATGCGCCTGGCGGGCGACCAGCCCAACATCTACCTCGCCCACGTCACCCCGGACGTGGAGGGCGAGTGGACCTTCGAGGTCCACTCCTGGTCCGACCCGATCGCGACCTGGCAGCACGACGGTGGGATCAAGATCCCCGCGGGCGTCGACGTCGAGCTGATGTTCACCGAGGCCCGGCTGCTGCTCGAGCGGGTCGCCGCTGACGGGCTCGATCCGCAGTCGGCGAAGCTGGTGTCCTCGGCGATCGGTGCCGCCGACGACAGCTCACGCCCGGTCGGGGCGCGTCTGGCGGCACTGCAGGACCCCGACCTCAACGCGGTGCTGCTCGCGCACCCGCAGCGGGAGATGACATCGGTGAGCGGGCCCTACCGCTTCCGGGCCGACCGCACCCGCGCGCTCTTCGGCAGCTGGTACGAGTTCTTCCCGCGCTCCGAGGGCGCCACCCGCAACGCGAAGACCGGCAAGGTCACCACCGGCACGTTCCGCACGGCCATGGAGCGCCTCGACCGCGTCGCGGAGATGGGCTTCGACGTGCTCTACCTCCCCCCGATCCACCCGATCGGGGAGGTCAACCGCAAGGGGCCCAACAACACCCTCACGCCCGGCCCGGAGGACCCCGGCTCCCCCTGGGCCATCGGCAGCAAGGACGGCGGCCACGACGCCATCCACCCCGAGCTCGGCACCTTCGCCGACTTCGACGCCTTCGTGGCGCGAGCCGGCGAGCTCGGCCTGGAGATCGCGCTCGACCTCGCGCTGCAGGCGGCTCCGGACCACCCGTGGGTCACCAGCCACCCGCAGTTCTTCACCACCCGGGCCGACGGCACGATCGCCTACGCCGAGAACCCGCCGAAGAAGTACCAGGACATCTATCCGATCAACTTCGACAACGATCCCGCGGGCCTCTGCCGCGAGGTCCTGCGGATCGTCAAGCTCTGGATGTCGCACGGCGTGCGGATCTTCCGCGTCGACAACCCGCACACCAAGCCGCTGGCCTTCTGGGAGTGGCTGCTGGCGGAGGTCCGGCGTACGGACCCGGACGTGCTCTTCTTGTCGGAGGCGTTCACCAAGCCGGCGATGATGCACGGGCTCGGCGCCATCGGCTACCACCAGAGCTACACGTACTTCACGTGGCGCACCGGCAAGCGCGAGATCGAGGACTACCTCGTCGAGGTCTCCTCCGACGTCCGACCACCTGATGCGGCCCAACTTCTTCGTCAACACCCCCGACATCCTCCACGCCTACCTGCAGTACGGCGGCCCGGCGGCGTTCAAGGTGCGCGCCGCCCTGGCGGCCACCGGATCGCCGAGCTGGGGCGTGTACGCCGGCTACGAGCTGTTCGAGCACGTCGCGGTGAAGCCGGGCTCGGAGGAGTACCTCGACTCGGAGAAGTACCAGATCCGGGTCCGGGACTGGGAGAAGGCCGACGCCGAGGGACGCACCCTCGCGCCCTACCTCACCCGGCTCAACGAGATCCGTCGCGCGCACCCGGCGCTCCAGCTGCTGCGCAACGTCTCGATCCACCACAGCGACGACGACCACGTGCTGGTCTTCAGCAAGCGGCACACCCTCCCCGACGGAAACGAGGACGTGGTGATCAGCATCATCAACCTCGACCCGCACGGCACCCGCGAGACCATGCTGCACCTCGACATGCCGGCGCTCGGCCTGGACTGGCACGACTCGTTCGTCGCGCACGACGAGATCACCGGTGCCGACTGGAGCTGGAGCCAGCACAACTACGTACGGCTCGACCCCGGTCACGAACCCGCCCACATCATCAGTGTCAGGAGGACACGTTGACCGACCACCCCATGCCGACGGACGCCGGGGCGGCGACCGCGGTGCTGAACGCGGAGCCGGACTGGTTCCGCACGGCGGTGTTCTACGAGGTGCTGGTCCGGTCCTTCCGCGACTCCAACGGCGACGGCACGGGCGACTTCAGGGGGCTGATCGAGAAGCTGGACTACCTGGAGTGGCTCGGCGTGGACTGCCTGTGGGTCCCGCCGTTCTTCACGTCCCCCCTGCGCGACGGCGGCTACGACGTCGCCGACTACAACAACATCCTCCCCGAGTGCGGCACTGTCGAGGACTTCCACGAGTTCCTCGACGCCTGCCACCAGCGCGGCATCCGGGTGATCATCGACTTCGTCATGAACCACACGAGTGACGCCCACCCGTGGTTCCAGGCCAGCCGCAGCGACCCGGAGGGGCCGTACGGCGACTTCTACGTGTGGTCCGACACCGACGACCTCTACCAGGACGCCCGGGTGATCTTCGTCGACACCGAGCCGTCCAACTGGACGTGGGACCCGGTGCGGCAGCAGTACTTCTGGCACCGCTTCTTCCACCACCAGCCCGACCTCAACTTCGACAACCCCGCGGTCCACGAGGCGATGATGGACGCGATGGCGTTCTGGCTCGACATGGGCCTCGACGGCTTCCGCCTCGACGCGGTGCCCTACCTCTACGAGCGCCCCGGCACCAACGGCGAGAACCTCCCGGAGACGCACGACTTCCTCAAGAAGTGCCGCAGGTTCGTCGACGAGCACTACCCCGGTCGCGTCCTGCTGTGCGAGGCCAACCAGTGGCCCGCCGACGTGGTGGAGTACTTCGGACCCGAGAAGACCGAGGACGGCCGCTGGATCGGCACCGAGTGCCACATGGCCTTCCACTTCCCGGTCATGCCCCGCATCTTCATGGCCGTGCGCCGCGAGTCGCGATTCCCGATCTCGGAGATCCTCGAGCAGACGCCCGCCATCCCCGACGGCTGCCAGTGGGGCATCTTCTTGCGCAACCACGACGAGCTCACCCTCGAGATGGTGACCGACGACGACCGCGACTACATGTGGTCCGAGTACGCCCACGACCCGCGGATGAAGGCCAACATCGGCATCCGACGGCGGCTCGCTCCCCTGCTCGACAACGACGTCAACCGGATGGAGCTCTTCACCGCGCTCCTGCTCTCGCTGCCCGGCTCGCCCGTCCTCTACTACGGCGACGAGATCGGGATGGGCGACAACATCTGGCTCGGCGACCGCGACGGTGTGCGTACGCCGATGCAGTGGACCCCTGACCGCAATGCCGGTTTCTCCTCGGCCACGCCCGGCAAGCTCCACCTGCCCGCGATCCAGGACCCGGTCTACGGCTACCAGTCGGTCAACGTCGAGGCCCAGCTGGAGAACACCTCCTCGCTGCTGCACTGGACCCGGCGGCTCGTGCACGCCCGCCGCCGGCACCCGGCGTTCGGTCTCGGCGACTTCGTCGACCTCGGCGGCTCCAACCCGAGCGTGCTGTCCTACATCCGCGAGCACGACCCGACGACCGGCTCGGGAGCGACGGCGGAGCGGGACGTGATCCTCTGCGTCAACAACCTGTCCCGGTTCCCCCAGCCCGTGGAGCTGGACCTGCGGCACTGGGAGGGCATGGTCCCGGTCGAGCTGCTCGGCGGGGTGCCGTTCCCGGCCATCGGCGAGCTGCCCTACCTCCTCACGCTGGGCGGCTACGGCTTCCTGTGGCTCAGGCTCACCGACCCCACGGGCGCGGGGGCCGGCCATGAGTGAGGCGATCAGGAACTGGATCGGCGAGGCCCGCTGGTTCGGGGGCAAGGGCCGTGACTGGGAGCTCGTCAGCGTGCGACGGGTCGGCCAGCTGCCCGGGGCGCCCGACGGCCTGCGGGTGGCGATCGAGCTCGCCGAGGTCTCGTACGCCGACGAGACGGACCTCTACCAGCTGCCGCTGGCGTTCTACGCCGAGCCGCAGGACCGCATCGAGCACGCCCTGGTCGGCGAGTGGCACGACGAGGAGTTCGGCCACGCGTTCGTCTACGACGCACTCCACGACCGGGTGTCGATGGCGCTCTGGCTGGCGGCCTTCGCGGCTCCCGGCTCGAGCACCGACCGCGGGCTGCTGGCCTTCCATCGCGTCCCGGGGCACGACCTGGACCTCGAGGCGCACTCGACGCTCTTCTCCGGCGAGCAGTCCAACTCCTCGGTCGCCTTCGGCGAGGACTCGCTGATGAAGGTGTTCCGCAAGGTCACCCCCGGCGTGAACCCCGACATCGCGATCCACCAGGTCCTCACCGAGGCCGGATCCACGCACGTCGCCGCCCTCTACGGCTGGCTCGACCTCGTCGACGAGGAGACCGACACCACCATCCAGCTGGCCATGCTCCAGCAGTTCCTCCGCACGGCCAGCGACGGCTGGGACCTGGCCCTGGCCAGCGTGCGCAACCTGTTCGCCGAGGCCGACCTGCACGCCGACGAGGTGGGCGGCGACTTCGCCGGCGAGGCCGCCCGGCTCGGCGTCGCCCTCGCCGAGGTGCACGCCGACCTGGCCGAGCACTTCCCTGTCGAGCGGCGCGACGGCGCGGCGCTCGACGCCCTGGCCTCGGCGATGGAGGGACGGCTCGACGCCGCCCTCGACGTCGTCCCCGCCCTCGCCGCGCACGAGGAGATGCTGCGGGCGAGGTTCGCACGGCTCCGTGACCTCGAGGCGGTCGAGGTCCAGCAGGTCCACGGCGACCTCCACCTGGGCCAGACCCTGCGCACGGCCAGGGGCTGGAAGATCGTCGACTTCGAGGGCGAGCCCGCCAAGCCCCTCTCCGTCAGGCTCCAGCCCGACTCGGTGTGGCGCGACGTCGCCGGCATGATCCGGTCGTTCGACTACGCGCCGCGCGTCGTGGCCATGACCGGGGTCGGCTTCGGCCTCGGCCCCGAGGCCGACCAGCTCGCCTACCGGGCCTCGGAGTGGGCGGCCCGCAACCGCGCCGCCTTCCTCGACGCCTACGCCACACAGCGCGGGGAGGGCCTGGGCAGCACGGCCCACACCCTGCTCGACGCCTACCTCGCCGACAAGGTCGTCTACGAGGCGGTCTACGAAGCACGCAACCGTCCAGGGTGGTTGTCCATCCCGCTGGCAGCATTGGGAGAGAGCACATGAGCGACAAGACCGACACGCAGGCACCCGGCGAGCTCGACCTGCACCTGATCGGGGAGGGCAGACACGAAGAGCTGTGGACGGTGCTCGGCGCCCAGGTGACCGACTCCGGCACGTCCTTCCGGGTCTGGGCCCCGAACGCCCAGGAGGTCCAGGTCGCCGGCGAGTGGGCCGGCTGGGACGGCTCCGCACACCCGATGACCCGGCTCGGCGACTCCGGTGTCTGGCACGTCCACGTCAAGGGCGCCGGCGTCGGCTCCCACTACAAGTACCGCCTCCGCGGCGCCGACGGGCAGTGGGCCGACCGCGCCGACCCGCTCGCCCAGTACGCCGAGAAGCCACCGAGCTCGGCCTCTCGCGTGTGGCGCTCCGAGCACCAGTGGGGTGACGACGCCTGGCTGGAGGCCCGCCGCACCAGCCACCCCGTCGACGAGGCGATGTCGACCTACGAGGTGCACCTCGCCTCGTGGCGCAAGCACTACTCGGGCGAGCTCTACTCCTGGGACGAGATCGCGGACGCCCTCGTGCCGTACGTCTCGGACCTCGGCTTCACGCACGTGGAGTTCATGCCGGTGATGCAGCACCCCTTCGGCGGCTCGTGGGGCTACCACGTGACGTCCTACTTCGCGCCCGACGCGCGCTTCGGTGACCCCGACGGGCTCAAGCGCCTGATCGACCGGCTGCACCAGGCCGGCGTGGGTGTGATCCTCGACTGGGTGCCCGGCCACTTCGCCACCGACGAGTGGGCGCTGGCGCGCTTCGACGGCACGGCGCTCTACGAGGACCCCAACCCGCAGCGGGGGTGGCACAAGGAGTGGGGCTCCCACATCTTCAACTTCGGTCGGCACGAGGTCCGCAACTTCCTCTACGCCAACGCGGTCTACTGGCTCGAGGAGTACCACGCCGACGGCCTGCGGGTGGACGGCGTGGCCTCGATGATCTACCTCGACTACGCCCGCGAGCACGGCGAGTGGTCGCCCAACGTCCACGGCGGCCGGGAGAACCTGGAGGCCGTGCAGTTCCTCCAGGAGATGAACGCCACCGTCTACAAGCGGGTGCCGGGCATCGTCACGATCGCCGAGGAGTCGACCGCCTGGCCGGGTGTGACGGGCCCGACGAGCGGCGGCGGCCTGGGATTCGGCTTCAAGTGGAACATGGGTTGGATGCACGACTCCCTCGACTATGTCTCCAAGGACCCGCTCTACCGCAGCCACCACCACGGGGAGATGACCTTCTCGCTGGTCTACGCGTTCGCGGAGAACTACGTCCTGCCGATCAGCCACGACGAGGTCGTCCACGGCAAGGGGTCACTCCTGCGGAAGATGCCCGGGGACCGCTGGCAGCAGCTGGCCAACCTGCGCGCCTACCTCGGGCTCATGTGGGCCCACCCGGGCAAGCAGCTGCTCTTCATGGGCTGCGAGTTCGGCCAGGAGTCGGAGTGGGCCGAGAGCCGCGAGCTCGACTGGTGGCTCCTCGAGCACACCGAGCACTCGGGCGTTCACGCGATGGTGCGCGACATGAACGCGACCTACGCCGCCAGCGGCGCCCTCTGGGGCCGGGACAACGACCCGGCCGGGTTCGCGTGGATCGACGCCAACGACGCCGGCCGCAACACCTTCTCGTTCGTGCGCCGCTCGCCCGGCCACCCGGACCTGGTGTGTGTCTCCAACTTCGCTGGTCACCCCCACGAGGGCTTCCGCCTCGGGCTTCCCTCCGCCGGCACCTGGACCGAGGTGCTCAACACCGACGCCGAGGCCTACGCCGGCTCCGGCGTGGGGAACCTCGGGTCGATCACGGGCGTCGCGGGAGACCACCACGGCCAGCCGGCGTACGCCGACATCGTGGTGCCGCCGCTCGCGACGCTGTGGTTCCGCGCCGGCAGCTGAGCCCTCTCCTGGTCCCGGGGGCACGAACCCCCGGGGCCAGGACCGGCACCTACATCAGGTGGATCATCTCCAGCATGCCCATCAGGGCGTGCGGCATGCCTCCCATCTTGGGGTCGGGGAAGAAGCACATGACGACGTACTGACCTGCGGGCAGGTCGTAGTCGACCGTCATGCTCCGTCCGGGACTGACCGAGCCGGTCTCCATCGACGCCGGCAGCACCCATGACGGTTCCGGGCCCTCCTCCTCGCTCTGCAGCGCCTCCAGCACCTGGTCGTTGGTGGTGCCCTCCGCGACCTGTTGCAGGATCACGAAGTGGGGAACGCCCGTGTTGCCCCGGTTCTTGAGGCGGAAGCTGCCCTTGGTCGGGAGGTGTGAGGCGCCTCCCCACGCGGGACCGTTCTTGGCGATGATGGTGCCGTCGGACCTCGGCAACGATGACCTTCGGGCCGGACCCCGGACCTGGATCGCGTCACCGAGCACGATCCCTCGCTGGCCGAGTGAGAACGGCGTGTAGGAGCCGGCCCTCGGGAGCACGATCGTCCCCGACCCACCGCCCGCGAACCCTCCGAGGATCTGCGTGTGCGCCAAGGCCCGCTTCAGGGCCTTGACGTCGTTCTTGGCGCCGAACTTGTTGACGTCGGCGGCGAAGTCCGCGGCGTCGTAGCCGCGGGTGAACATCGCGAACTCCACGATGCCCTTGCCCGTGACGCTCAGTCTCACCGGACCGGCCCGCAGGCCCTCGGCTCCGGTGAGCTTGATCGCCTTCTTGGTCAGCGTGGCGGAGACGTGTGGCATCCGCGCGCGTGACGTGGTGGTCGCATCGGAGGCGGTCGCCCCCGTCGGCACCAGCAGGACCGGCGAGCAGACGAGCGCTGTTGCGCTGACCACTGCCACGACCTTGCGCCATCTCTTCAGCATGTGCATGAGTGACCCAACCCTTCTTGGTCGCGCTGCACCGACCTCCGTCGGCACAGCAGTCCAGTAAAGGCTCGCTTCCGCGTCCGCGTCATCGGCAATTGTGTGGAGGTCCAGACCACCCCGAAATAGGAGATGCCAGCGACCGGGTCGACTGGGCAGACTCGGTCGGATGCGGGGGTCGCAGCACAGGTGGACGGTGGCGGTGGCTGCCGTGCTCATGGGCGCGCTCGCGCTGGTCGCCTCCGACGTGGGGCCGGCGCCCGAATCGACCCGGGCGCACGCCGAGCCGGTCCGCAACGCCACGATCGTGATCGAGCGGGGCGGCGGGCGCAAGGGCTTCACGCCGTCCGACGTGAGCGTCTCGGCCGGTGGGGGCGTCGTGACCGTGGTCAACCTGGACTCGATGGACCACACCGTCACGTCGGTGGACAAGGGTGCCGACGGCCTGCCCGTCTTCGACGTCCGGGTCCGGGCGGGTACGACCGCGACGGTCCCCGGCGTGCCGGCGTTGGCGGCCGGCGAGTGGCGCTTCTACTGCAAGTTCCACCCCGGCATGCGAGGCGTCCTCACCGTCGAGGGTGCGGGTGGCGGGGTCGAGCCCGAGCGGCCGGCCTTCGAGCAGCCGCTGGTGGTGCCGCCCACCCGCAACGGGGCCGAGATCCGGCTGGTCATGCGCCGCGGCCTGGTCCGCACCCTGCCCCACGGCCCGCGGACGTCGATGTGGACCTACGACGGCACCTACCCCGGACCGACGATCCGACGCCGCGGCGGCCTCGGGACCCGGGTCACGATCGTCAACCGGCTGCCCCGGGGTGCCGGATCGATGTCCACGCACCTGCACGGCGACCACCACGCGTCAGCGGAGGACGGGCAGCCCACGACGCACCTGATCCGGCCGGGCTCCAGCCGCACCTACGACTACCCGCTGACCGTCGACGGCCGCGCGGAGCCCGGCAGCTTCTTCTGGTACCACGACCACCGGATGGATCGGACCGCGCGCAACAACTGGCGCGGGCTGCAGGGCATGTTCATCGTCACCGATCCACCCACCCCCGGGCTGCGGTTGCCGACGGGGGCCCGCGACATCCCCCTGATGATCTCGGAGCGGTCCTTCCGCGCCGACAACCAGCTCACCGACCCGTTCACCGACGGACCCCGGATGGTGGGTCACCACGGGCAGATGGCGTGGGTCGGCCCGAAGGCACCGCCGAACGACGCCACGGTGGGCGACACCGTGCTGGTCAACGGTCGATACGCGCCGTACCTCGACGTCACGGCCACTCGCCATCGCCTGCGGCTGCTCAACTCCTCATCGTTCTCCAGCTACAACCTGACGCTCTCCGACGGACGCCCGTTCCTCCAGATCGGCACGGGGAGCGGACTGCTCCCGCAGGCCGTCGTCCGCACGGGCGTCCTCCTCGGCCCGGCCCAGCGTGCCGACGTGATCGTCGACTTCGGCGGCGCGAGCGGTCAGCGGGTGGTGCTCGAGTCGGTGCCCGCCGCGCCCGGCAGCAGCGGGGACGATGCCCGCGAGAGCGCCGTCATGGAGTTCCGGGTCGGCGACCGGGCACCCGACCCCTCGCGGCTGCCGTCACGTCTGCCCTCCCCCACCCTCGTCTCCCCCGTCCCGGCGAAGGTGGCGAAGACGTGGACGTTCGGACTCAGCGGCAGACACCAGGGCTCGGGAACCCAGCACGGCAGCTACTGGTCGATCAACGGCAAGGCCTTCGACCCCGAGCGGGTCGACCACCGGGCCCGGCTCGACACCGTGGAGCGCTGGCGCTTCCGCAACGCAAGCGACGTCACCCACTACGTCCACATCCACGCCGAGCAGTGGCGCACCCTCCTGCGCGACGGCAAGCGGCCCCCACCGTGGGAGCGAGGCCTCGAGGACACCTGGCGCCTCGAACCCGGTGAGGTGGTCGAGGTGGCAGCCCGCTTCACCGACTACACCGGGCCGTTCATGATCCACTGCCACATGCTCGACCACGAGGACCACGGGATGATGGCCCGCTTCGACGTCGTCCCCTGAACGCACCGTGCAGGCAGTTCGCGGGTCAGATCACGCGCACCGGGCGTGGAGCTGCTGCCCGCCGACGCCAACTGCCTTCATGGTGCACCGCGAGGCGGTCGTTAGGGTGAGGACGTGCCTCTCGAACAACCGACCCTGACCGATGGGGTGGTCACGCTCCGGCCGTGGAGGGACGACGACGTGGCTGAAGCGGTCGCGGGTCACGACGACGAGATGGCCCTGTGGTTCGGCTGGGAGCCCGGCGATGTCACCGAGGAGCGACACCTGGCCTCGATCACCCGCTGGCGCGAGCGCTACGCGGCAGGCGAGGAGGCGTCGTTCGTCATCGAGCACGACGGTCGACTCGTGGGCAGCGTCGAGCTGACCCGTGAGGGGACGGCCGGCGCGAGCCTGCGGTGGACCTTGTACGCCGGTCACCGCGGTCACGGGTTCGCGGCCCGCTCGGTGCGAGCGCTGGCCGACTGGGCCCTCGCCGAGGAGGGACAAGGTGGGCTCGGCGTGAAGCGCGTCGAGGCGCGCGTCGACCCGGACAACGCCCGATCGCTGCGGGTGGCCACTCGCGCCGGGCTCCGTCGCGAAGGCCTGCAGCGCGTCGTGGCCGGGATGGGCGAGCGCCCCGAGGCCACCGCGTACGTCGTCCTCTCACGGCTGTCGACCGACCCGCCCCTGACCGACCCCGAGTCGTTCAGGTCGCTGCTCAACTCCTTCCTCCCGCGCAAGCGAGCCATCTCCCAGATGCTGGTCCGCGACCCCGAGGGCCGGGTGCTGCTGTGCCAGCTGACCTACAAGCGCGACTGGGACCTGCCCGGCGGCGTGGTCGAGGTCGGCGAGTCCCCCCGCCTGGCGGTGCAGCGCGAGGTCGAGGAGGAGCTCGGCCTGAGGATCGAGCCCGGCGACCTCCTGCTGACCGACTGGCTTCCCGCCTGGGGCGGCTGGGACGACGCCGTGTGCCTGGTCTTCGACGGTGGCACCCGTCCCACGGCGACTCTCGACGAGGTGGTCAAGCAGGAACGTGAGATCCGTGAGGTGCGGTTCTGCACCCTCGCGGAGGTCGACGAGCTCGCTGCGGACTTCACCGCCAGGCGGGTCCGCGAGGCGGTCGGGGGACAACAGCCATATACGGAGTCCGGTCGCTGAGGCAGGATGCTGGCATGGCTTGGGTCTACGAATTCTCACAGGGCAACAAGGACCAGAAGGATCTCTTGGGCGGAAAGGGGGCCAACCTCGCCGAGATGACCACGCTCGGCCTGCCCGTCCCACCGGGTTTCACGATCTCCACCGACACGTGCCGGGCCTACCTCGCCCAGGGCGGGGATCCCGAGGGCCTGGCCGAGGAGGTCACCGAGCACCTCGCGACCCTCGAGAAGACCATGGACAAAAGGCTCGGCGACGCCGAGGACCCACTGCTGGTCTCGGTGCGCTCGGGCGGCAAGTTCTCGATGCCCGGGATGATGGAGACCGTCCTCAACGTCGGCCTCAACGACACCTCGGTGGGCGGCCTCGCGGCGCGCAGCCAGGACGAACGGTTCGCTCTCGACTCCTACCGTCGCCTGCTGCAGATGTTCGGCGGCACAGTCCTCCACGTCGACTCCGAGCACTTCTCCGACGCGCTGGACCAGGCGAAGCACGCCAAGGGCACCGAGTCCGACCTCGACCTCGACGCCGACGACCTGCGCGAGCTCGTCGAGAAGTTCAAGTCCATCATCAAGGACCAGACCGGGCGCGACTTCCCGCAGGAGCCGCGCGAGCAGCTCGACCTCGCCATCCGGGCGGTCTTCGACTCCTGGAACACCGACCGCGCTCGCCTCTACCGCCGCCAGGAGCGGATCCCCGAGGACCTCGGCACGGCGGTCAACGTCCAGACGATGGTCTTCGGCAACTTCGGCATGGACTCCGGCTCCGGCGTGGCCTTCACCCGCGACCCGGCCAGCGGCGAACAGGGCGTCTACGGCGACTACCTGCAGAACGCCCAGGGGGAGGACGTCGTCGCCGGCATCCGCAACACGGTCTCGCTCGCGGACATGTCCGAGATCGACCGGTCGTCGTACGACGACCTGATGGGCATCATGACCCGCCTGGAGAACCACTACCGCGACATGTGCGACATCGAGTTCACCGTCGAGCGCGGCAAGCTCTGGATGCTCCAGACGCGCGTCGGCAAGCGCACCCCCGAGGCCGCGTTCCGCATCGCCATCCACATGGTCGACGAGGGACTGATCCAGATGGACGAGGCGGTCCTGCGCGTCACCGGGGAGCAGCTCGCCCTGCTGATGTTCCCGCGCTTCGACGGCTCGGCCGAGCGCACCCTGCTCGCCCAGGGGATGAACGCCTCCCCTGGGGCGGCGGTGGGCAAGGCGGTCTTCGACTCCGACACGGCGGTGCAGTGGGCGGCGCAGGGCGACGACGTCATCCTCGTCCGCAAGGAGACCAACCCCGACGACCTGCGCGGCATGGTCGCCGCCCGGGGCATCCTCACCAGCCGAGGTGGCAAGACGTCGCACGCCGCCGTCGTCGCGCGCGGCATGGGGCGTACGTGTGTGTGCGGCGCCGAGTCGCTCGACGTCGACACCAAGGGCAAGGAGTTCCGCGTCCGCGACGGGGTGACGGTGCGCGAGGGTGACGTGATCTCCATCGACGGCAGCACCGGTGAGGTCTTCGCCGGTGCCGTGCCGGTGTCCGACTCGGTGGTGGTCCGTCACTTCGAGGGCGAGAAGCTCGACGACGACCTCGCCCACGCGGTCGCGCGCATCATGGCCCACGCCGACGGCGCCCGGCGCCTGCGGGTGCGCACCAACGCCGACACCCCCGAGGACGCAGCACGGGCACGACGCTTCGGCGCCCAGGGCATCGGGCTGTGCCGCACCGAGCACATGTTCCTCGGTGAGCGCCGCGAGCTCGTCGAGAAGCTCATCGTCGCCGAGGACGAGGCCGGGGTGGAGGCCGCCCTCGCGGCCCTGCTGCCCCTCCAGCGCCAGGACTTCACCGAGATCCTCGAGGAGATGGACGGCCTGCCGGTGACCATCCGGCTGCTCGACCCCCCGCTGCACGAGTTCCTGCCCGACCTCACCGAGCTGAGCGTCGAGGTCGCGCTCGCCGAGGAACGCGGCCAGGTCGACCCGCGCGCTGCGACGCTGCTCACCCATGTCCGCCGGCTCCACGAGCAGAACCCGATGCTCGGCCTGCGCGGCGTGCGCCTCGGCATCCAGATCCCCGGCCTGTTCCTCATGCAGGCCCGGGCGATGGCGGAGGCGGCCGCCGACCGGCTGGCCGTCCACGGCACGCCTCGACCCGAGATCATGGTCCCGCTGGTCGCCAGCGTGCGGGAGCTGGAGATCGTCCGCGCCGCCATCGAGAGGGTCATCGCGGAGGTCGAGCAGGACCGTGACGTGAAGCTCGACATCGCGATCGGCACGATGATCGAGCTCCCGCGCGCGGCGTTCCTCGCCGACCGGATCGCCAAGGCGGCGGACTTCTTCTCCTTCGGCACCAATGACCTCACCCAGATGGCCTGGGGCTTCTCCCGTGACGACGTCGAGTCCTCGTTCTTCTCCCGCTACTTCGATCACGGCATCTTCGACGTCTCACCCTTCGAGTCTCTGGACCAACGCGGCGTGGGGGGCATGGTCGAGATGGGAACGACGAAGGGGCGTGAGACCAAGCCCGACCTCAAGATCGGTGTGTGCGGGGAGCACGGCGGCGACCCCCTGTCGGTGCACTTCTTCGACAGGGTCGGGCTCGACTACGTGTCGTGCTCGCCCTTCCGCGTCCCCGTGGCCCGGC
Source organism: uncultured Actinomycetota bacterium (assembly GCA_963790155.1). Lineage (GTDB taxonomy): Bacteria > Actinomycetota > Actinomycetes > Propionibacteriales > Nocardioidaceae > Nocardioides. The sequence goes on from CAWBNL010000001.1 coordinate 269,049, forward strand.
TCGAGGCCGGGCGGTCGGTGCTAGAACAGCGCTGAGGCCAGGCTCCGCCGACCCGCGAGCACGCGCGGGTCGTCGTTGCCGACCGCGGCGAAGAGGCCGAGCAGGTGGTCGCGCGCCTTCGCCTTGTCCGGGTCGACGGTGCGAGCCACGAGGTTCACCAGCCGCGTGAAGGCGTCCTCGACGTGGCCACCGAGCATGTCGAGGTCCGCGACCATGGTCTGGGCGTCGACGTCGTCGGGCCTCTCGGCCGCCGCGGCCCGGGCCTGGGCGAGGTCGACACCCTGGGTGCGCTGCATGACCTTGGCGATCGCCAGGCCCCCCGCCGCCTCGACGTCGGCGGGGTTGGAGTCAACGAGCTTCTGGTACTCCGCCACTGCTGCGTCCATGTCCCCGGCCGCCAGCGCGTCCTGGGCCGGAGCGTAGCGCGGGTCGACGACGTCCTCCTCCCCCTCGGGGGCCGTCGTGGCGCTCGAGCGCGGCTGGTGGCGACCAGCGATCCCCTGGGTGGTGAGCTGCTGGGCCACCTGGGTCAGCGCGGTGCGCAGCTCCTCGATGGGCAGCGGGTCCTGGATCAGCGGCATCGGCCGGCCGTCCACCACGGCCACCACGAGCGGGATCGAGGGGATCTGCATGGCCTGCGCGATCTGCGGCGCCGCGTCGATGTCGACGAGCCCGAGCAGGAAGCGACCGTCGTGCTCGCCCACCACCGTCTCGAGGTCGTCGGCGAGCTGCCCGCTCTCGGGCATCCGCGAGCGGGAGTAGAACACCAGCAGCACCGGCGCCGTCGTCGACTGCTCGAGCAGGCCCTGGAAGCTCTGCTCGTCCACCACGACGGTGTACGACGATCCCGCGCCCGCCTGCGCCCGCGGCTGTGGCGGGGCGGCCGGCTTCCCCAGTCCGGAGAGGTCGATGGCACCTGGACGGCTGAACGGCTGCTGCGTCATGGGCCAATCTTAGGGAGAGCACCACGAGGGAGTCCGGGGGTGGGTAGCCTCGGGCCATGGGATCCTGGAGCGCCGCTCTTCTGGTCCGCCACCGACGGAACTTCGGACTCCTCTTCCGCTTCGGGTTGGTGGGTGTCTCGGGCGTCGTCGTCAACATGCTGACGCTCATCGTCCTGCGCAAGCTGGGGCCGCACTTCGACGACGCCGTCATCGGCCTGGGTGGCACGGGATTCAACCTCCGCTGGTACCACGTCTTCTCCACGATCGCGTTCTTCGTGGCCAACCTGTCCAACTTCCAGCTCAACCGCACCTGGACCTTCCAGAGCAGCCGGGCCTCGCGGTGGTGGAGCGAGTACTGGCCGTTCCTCGTGGTCGGTCTCGGTGGGCAGGTGGTGGGCCTGGCCCTGCTCACCCTGCTGATGCACCCGCACTCCCCGGTGAGCCTGCCGACGAGCATCTTCGACGACTCGACCGGCCTGCGGACCCGCCTCTACTGGTCCCAGTTGGTGGTGATCGCACTGGTCACGCCGCTGTCCTTCGTGCTCAACAAGCTCTGGACCTTCGCCGCCGTGCGCACGGGTCGCCCCGACCTCGCCGACCCTCTCCGTGACGAGGAAGTGCTGGTGGGGGAGAGTGTGTCCTGATCCGGGACGCCGGGTGCCGCCCGGAGACGCTCTCACCTGTGTCAACACCGCGACCGCGTGGTAGAACAACCCGCGGAGTCGAACGGGAGGGGCGCCACGTCATGACATCGGGGTCATACGACTTCACGGGCTACCAGGTGCTCGTGGTCGGCGGCACGCGCGGCGAGGGACACGCCATCGCGACGGCCTTCGCCCGGTCCGGTGCGTCGGTGACCGTGACCGGCACGATGATGTTGCGCGCGCTCTACGACACCGACCTCACGCCGTTCGCCTACGAGTCGGTCAACCTCGCGCGCCAGCCGTCGATCGACCACCTCGTCAGCGGACTCGGTGACCTCGACGTCCTGGTCCTCGCGGCGACGTGCAACCTGCCCTACGGCCTGCCCGAGAGCGAGCAGGCCTTCGTCGCCGAGGCTGCTCGCTCAGGACTGCTGGGACCGACCTTCCTCACCACGCGCCTGCGGATCAAGCTCAGCCACAGCCCGGCGCTGGGCGGCGGGTGCGTCGTCAACACCGGCGCCGTCCGCACGTGGCTGGAGCTCTCCCACACACCCCAGGCGGCCCAGGCGGAGGTCATCGCGTCCACCGCCCGCGCCGGGGACAAGTGGGCGGGGCTCGGCGTGCGGGTGAACTCCGTCCTGCAGGACCCGCGCCCGGAGTTCCCGCGTCAGTACGCCCGACTCCACGGTGCGTCCGACGACGGCGTGAGCCGCGGCGCCACGATCGTGCGCACGGAGAAGCAGCGGGCTCGCGAGGCCGTCACCGATGCGGCCCTGTTCCTGGCTAGCAGCGCGGCCTCGCGGATCACCGGTCACACCCTGCGTCTCTCCTGACGGGCGCCACCTGACCCGTCGCCGCTCAGGTGGCGTCGAGGAGCTCGTCGGCCGCGGCGTAGGGATCGACCTCCCCGGCCGCCACGCGGCCCGCGAGGACGTCGAGGTCGGCACCCCGACCTGCCTGTCCCCAGCGCTCCCGCAGCGCGGACAGGGCGATCGCCTCGACCTCGCGTCGCGCCCGGACCGTACGACGGCGGGCGAGCTCGCCGGTCTCGTCGAGCCACGCGGCGTGCCGGTCGACCTCGCCGAGGAGCTCATCGATCCCCTCCCCCGTGCTGGCCACCGTCTTCACGACCGGCGCGCGCCAGGCACCCTCGCGCCGCTCCCCCATCGCCAGCATCGTCCGGAGCTCGCGCCGGGTCCGGTCGGCTCCCTCCCGGTCGGCCTTGTTGACCGCATACACGTCACCGACCTCGAGGATGCCGGCCTTGGCCGCCTGGATGCCGTCGCCCATGCCGGGCGCGAGCAGCACCAGCGTGGTGTCGGCCAGGCCTGCCACCTCGACCTCGCTCTGCCCCACGCCCACCGTCTCGACGATCACGACGTCGCACCCGGCCGCGTCGAGCACCCGGACGGCCTGCGGGGTCGACCAGGCGAGGCCCCCGAGGTGACCACGGGCGCCCATGGAGCGGATGTAGACGTCCCGGTCGAGGGCGTGCTCGCCCATCCGCACCCGGTCACCCAGCAGGGCGCCGCCGGAGAAGGGGGAGGACGGGTCGATGGCGAGCACCCCGACCCGCTTGCCAGCGCGCCGCATGGCGGACACCAGCACGTTCGTCGAGGTCGACTTGCCGACGCCGGGCGCACCGGTGATGCCCAGCACGTGGGCTCGACCCGCGTGCTCCCGCAGGGCCGACATCACCTCGCGCAGGACCGGAGAGGCGTCCTCGACGAGCGTGATCAGGCGTGCCACGGCTGCCGGATCGCCCCGGCGGGCCCGCGCGACGAGGTCGGGGACAGCCGGGGCGCTCCTCCGCGTCACGACTGCCCCGTCCGTCGGCTCGTCAGGAGGCGGGAACGCGGATGATCAGCGCGTCGCCCTGGCCGCCACCGCCGCAGAGGGCGGCAGCTCCCACGCCACCGCCGCGGCGCTGCAGCTCGAGGGCCAGGTGCAGCACGATCCGGGCGCCGGACATGCCCACCGGGTGGCCGAGCGCGATCGCCCCACCGTTGACGTTGACCCGGTCCTGGTCGACGCCGAGCTGGCGCGCGGACTCGATGCCGACCGCGGCGAAGGCCTCGTTGAGCTCGAACAGGTCGATGTCCGAGACTGCGATGCCCTCCTTCTCCGCGGCCTTGGTGATCGCGTTGGCCGGCTGCAGCTGGAGGGAGGAGTCCGGTCCGGCGACCTGACCGGAGGCGCCGATCTCAGCGAGCCAGGTGAGGCCGAGCTCCTCGGCCTTGGCCTTGCTCATCACGACCACGGCGCAGGCACCGTCGGAGATCTGTGACGCGGAGCCGGCCGTGATGGTGCCGTCCTTCGACACCGGTCGCAGGCGGGAGAGGGAGTCGACCGTGGTGTCGCCACGGATGCCTTCGTCCTCGGAGACGGTGATGTCGCCCTTGCGGGTGGACATCGTCACCGGCACGACCTCGTCGTCGAACAGGCCGTTCTTCCAGGCCAGCGCCGCACGCTGGTGCGACTGGGCAGCGAAGGCGTCCTGCTCCTCACGGGTGAGGTCGGCGCCGGCGACGTTGCAGCCGTCGGTCAGGCTGATCATCGCCTGGTCGGTGAACTGGTCGTGGAGCGCGTCGTAGGCCATCGAGTCGACGAGCGCGGTGTCGCCGTACTTGAATCCCTCGCGGCTCTTGGGCAGCAGGTGCGGAGCCTGCGTCATCGACTCCATGCCGCCGGCGACGACGATCTCGTGCTCACCGGCGCGGATCAGCTGGTCGGCCATCGCGATCGCGTTGATCCCGGACAGGCACACCTTGTTGATGGTGATCGACGGGACGTTCATCGAGATGCCGCCCTTGACGGCGGCCTGGCGCGCGGTGATCTGACCGGTGCCGGCCTGGATCACCTGACCCATGATCACGTAGTCGACCTGGTCGCCGCCGATGCCGGCCTTCTCCAGCGCACCCTTGATGGCCACGCCACCGAGGTCGGCGGCGGACTGGTCCTTGAGCCCGCCCAGGAGGCGGCCGATCGGGGTACGAGCCCCGGCAACGATCACGGAACCGGTCATGAGCTTTCCTCCAGGCGTGCGGGTGTGGGCGGTACTCAGGTGTTCTCCTCCGGACGATACCCATGCCGGTGGCAGGTCCGGCAGGGTGTGGGGCGCGAGCGTCGTGAGGCACCCGTCACACACGCTCTCCGGGCCCCGTTCCCGATGTGGACGTCCCCCATTTGTGGGAGCCGGTGCGTGAGGGAGCCACCAGCGGCCCGAGGGGTGGTGGGCTGGCCCCCACCCTCTCGGGGTCCCACCCGTCTCGTCCACCCCCGTCCGAGGAGCGTCCATGCCCCGAGTCCGCAAGATCCTGACCACCTTCGTCGCGCTGAGCGTCACCGCCATCCTCGGCGTGGTGCTGGCGGCGCCTCCCGCCAGCGCCAGGGCCGGCGGCCTCGCCGGACTCTGGCTGCTGGACGAGGGCTCCGGGCAGGTCGCCCACGACCTGTCCTTCAACGGCAACCGTGGTCAGCTCGGGTCGACCCCCGGCGTCGACGCCGCCGACCCGGCGTGGGTCGCGCTGCCCCGACGGTTCTTCTTCAGGCCCGCCGCGCTGCGGTTCTCCGGGTCGCAGCGCGTCACCGTCGCTGACGCCCCGTCGCTCGAGCCGGACGGAGTGACCCTCGCGCTCCGCGTGCGGGGCACCGCGGGCGGCACCTTCCGCTACCTCGCCTCCAAGGGCTCACTGGCGTGCGAGACCGCGTCCTACGGCCTCTACACCGGTGCGAACGGCGGGCTGGTCTTCTATGTCTCCGACGGCAGCACCTACACCCTCTCCGCCGACGCCGGCACCGGGATCTGGGACGGCGGCTGGCACATCGTGGTGGGCGCGTACGACGGCACGTCCGTCCGCCTCTGGGTGGACGGCCGCCTGGTCGGCACCGCGGTTCCCGCGGCGATCAACATCGGCTACGACCTCCCCGACGGCCAGGACTTCCTGCTCGGCGACTACGCCGGGCCGTGCGGCAGCCCACTCGGATTCATCGGAGACATCGATGCCGCCGCCGTGATCGGTCGCTACCAGGCGGACAGCGGCATCGTCGGATAGGTCCCGGCCGGCCCGGGCGCGAGGAGTGGCGACGGTCACACCCCCTCGCGTCCGGAGCCGCCGTCGGACACCATGTGCTCCATGAGCGCACCCGACCAGCTGCACGACGTCCGGCCCCTCTTCACCGCCATCGACCACGTCGGCATCGCCGTGCCCGACCTCGACGAGGCCATGGCGCTCTACCGCGACGCCTACGGCATGGAGGTCCTCCACGAGGAGGTCAACGAGGAGCAGGGCGTGCGCGAGGCGATGGTCGGGGTCGGTGCCACGTCATCGAACCCGAGCGGCTCGTGCATCCAGCTGCTCGCTCCCCTCTCCCCCGAGTCCACGATCGCCAAGTTCATCGACCGCTCCGGCCCGGGCATCCAGCAGCTCGCCTTCCGGGTCGAGGACGTCGAGCACGTGGCCGAGGTGCTGCGCGGGCGCGGCCTGCGCCTGCTCTACGACGCCCCGAGGCGCGGCACGTCGGGCAGCCGCGTCAACTTCATCCATCCCAAGGACGCCGGTGGCGTGCTGGTCGAGCTCGTCGAGCCGGCCCGCGGCCACTGAGCCGTCGCGCCGCGCGACGTATCTCACACCTCGCCCCGCGCGAGGTTACCCACCGGTACGTTGACCCCGATCGTGCCACCGATGCCTCACCAGGAGACACCCGTGCAGAACATCCTCGAAGCCATCCAGTCCGGCAACGCCACGACGGAGGACTTCGCCTCCCTCCCGCTGCCCGAGTCCTACCGCGCCGCCTACGTGTCGAAGGACGAGGTGGACATGTTCGAGGGCCTGACGGCCAAGGAGAAGGACCCGCGTCGGTCCCTCCACGTCGACCAGGTCCCCCTGCCCGAGCTCGGCCCCGGTGAGGCCTTCGTGGCGGTGATGGCCAGTGCCATCAACTACAACACCGTCTGGACCTCGATCTTCGAGCCGGTCTCCACCTTCGGCTTCCTCGAGCGCTACGGCCGCAACTCCGAGCTCACCAAGCGCCACGACCTGCCCTACCACGTGGTCGGCTCCGACCTGTCCGGCGTCGTGCTCAAGACCGGCCCCGGTGTCACCAAGTGGAAGCCCGGCGACCGCGTCGTGGCCCACTGCCTCTCCGTGGAGCTCGAGGGCCCCGACGGTCACAACGACACGATGCTCGACACCGAGCAGCGGATCTGGGGCTTCGAGACCAACTTCGGCGGCCTGGCGGACGTGGCCATGGTCAAGGCCAACCAGCTGATGCCCAAGCCCGAGCACCTCACCTGGGAGGAGGCCGCCTCCCCCGGACTGGTCAACTGCACGGCGTACCGCCAGCTGGTCAGCAAGAACGGCGGCGACATGAAGCAGGGCGACAACGTCCTGATCTGGGGTGCCTCAGGCGGTCTCGGCGGCTTCGCGACGCAGTACGCCCTCAACGGCGGCGCCACGCCCGTGTGCGTGGTCTCCAACGAGGAGAAGGCCGCCATCGCCCGGAGCATGGGCGCGGAGCTGATCATCAACCGCTCCGAGGAGGGCTACAAGTTCTGGAACGACGAGAACACCCAGCAGGATCCCAAGGAGTGGAAGCGCTTCGGCGCCAGGATCCGCGAGCTCACCGGCGGCGAGGACATCGACATCGTCTTCGAGCACCCCGGCCGCGAGACCTTCGGCGCCAGCGTCTTCGTCACCCGCAAGGGCGGCACCATCACGACGTGCGCCTCGACGACGGGCTACATGCACGAGTACGACAACCGCTACCTGTGGATGAACCTCAAGCGCATCATCTCCAGCCACTTCGCCAACTACCGGGAGTCGTGGGAGGCCAACCGCCTCATCGCCAAGGGCAAGATCCACCCCACCCTCTCGAGGACCTACACCCTCGAGGAGGTCGGCCAGGCCTCGCTCGACGTCCACCAGAACGCCCACCAGGGCAAGGTCGGAGTGCTGTGCCTCGCCCCCGAGGAGGGCCTCGGGGTCCTCGACCAGGAGATGCGCGCCCAGCACGAGACGGCGATCAACCGGTTCCGCGGAGTCTGAGCTCCGCCCTCGGACCGGGCGCCCACCCCGGCTCGCGGCCTTTCCGCGAGCCGGGGTGTGTTTGTCCCCCGCCATCGGACACACTGTGCTCGAAGCAGTCCGCACATACCGAGAGAAGGTGCCGCAGCATGAGCCGCGACCAGGGCCTGTCCATCTTCGACGAGCCGGAGTCGGGCGACGGCGCAGCCGACGAGACGCAGGCGCTCCCGGTCACCCCGAAGGACGCACCCCGCCCCGAGCCGAAGAGCGAGGCCACCCAGGCCATGCCCGCCGTTGCCATGCCCGCCGCTGCCATGCCGGCCGCCGAGGCCGATGAGCCGGCGGCCGCTCCCGAGCCCCAGCCGACAGCCCAGTCGGCCGCCCCGCAGCCCGTACGTCGCTCGCCGGTGATCCCGCCGGCCGCGCCCGTCCCGAGCCAGGCCGCGAGCCAGGCCCCGAGCCAGGCCCCGAGCCGGGCCCCGAGCCAGGCCCCGGCCGCTGCGCCGCTGCCGATGGTGCGCCGCGGCGGCTACGACAAGGCGGCCGTCGACCAGCGGGTGCACCAGCTCCAGACCGAGAAGGCCGGGCTGGCCACCAGCCTGGCGAGCAGCGAGCAGCGCGTCATCGAGCTCGAGGGCGATCTCGAGCGGCAGCGCGTGGAGCTGCAGGAGAACGCCAACCCGACCTACGCCGGCCTCGGCGGCCGCGCCACCTCGATGCTCAAGCTGGCCGAGGACGAGGCCACGGACGTGCGCAACGCCGCTCGGCGCGACGCCGACGAGATCCGCACCCAGGCCGACCGCGATGCCCGGAGCATCCGTGCCGACGCGGCCCGCGAGGCCGACGACATGCGGATGGTGCAGCTCAAGGAGCTCGACGAGATGCGCTCGCGGCTGACCGCCGACGCGCAGACCGAACGCAGCCTGGCCCAGGCGGAGGCCGAGGACCTGCTGGCCGCCGCCCGCCGCGAGTCCGACCAGCTCCGGTTGGCAGCCCAGCAGGAGACCAACGAGCTGAGGGTCACCGCGACGCGCGAGGCCGAGCAGGCCCGCGCCGCTGCGGACCGCGAGGTGCAGGAGGCACGCCGCACCCTGGCCGTGGAGAGGGAGCGACTCGCCCGCGAGGCCGCCGAGCACCACAGCAACGCCACCTCCGAGACCCAGCGCCTGGTCGCCGAGGCCGAGGACCGGGCCAAGGCCGCGGAGCAGCGCGCCCGTGAGGCCACCGTCCAGGCCAACACCCACCGCCAGCAGGCGCAGGCCGAGGCCGAGGGGCTCCTCGCCCGCGCCCGTCGCGAGGCCGAGCAGGTCGTCGCCTCGGCGCGGACCCAGGCGGACTCCCTGGAGGCGACGCGTGTCGCCGAGGCCGAGCGCGAGCTGACCAACATCCAGGCCGAGGTCGAGCGGGTGTCCAAGCGCCGCGACGCCATCACCGCCCAGCTGGGTGCGCTGCGCGACGTGGTCGCCGGGTTCGAGGACGAGTCCTGAGCTGGCGAACCCGGCTCCGTGAGGCGGTGAGCGCTCCCCCCGTCAAGGACGAGGCGGTGGAGGCGGACCGCGATGACGTGGTCGAGCAGGTGAGCGAGCAGGCCGACCGCGCGGAGGCCGCGGCCGACTCCGCCGAGGAGTCGGCCCAGACGGCCGCCGAGATCGCGGTGCGGATCGATGACGCCACCGATCTCGTGGTCGACGAGGACGGCCCCGCGCCCTACGTCCCGGTCGAGCCCGCGTCCCAGCAGCCGACGCTGCTGCGCCACACGCCGTTCAACATCGGTTTCTTCGGGGCGCTGGGCGCCCTCGTCGCGATCTTCCTCAGCCAGCAGCTGCTCAGCATCTCCTCGATCCTCGTGCTGCTGGTGATGTCGATGTTCCTCGCGATCGGCCTCAACCCGACCGTGGAGTTCTTCATGCGTCAGGGGATGCGGCGCAGCATCGCCGTGCTGCTGGTGCTCGTGGTCGTCATCGGCGTGCTCGCACTCTTCGTGGTGGCGGTCGCCCCCGTCATCAGCGAGCAGATCGCCCAGATCACCCGCAACGCACCGGGCTGGCTCGATGACCTGCAGACCAACTCCCAGGTGCAGAAGCTCGATGACGAGTACGACGTCATCGCCAAGGCCCGCGACTACATCCAGGACGGCGGCTTCGGCGAGCGGCTCTTCGGCGGTGCGCTCGGCGTCGGCCTCAAGGTGCTCTCCGCCGTCGCCAACAGCCTGATCGTCCTGGTGCTGATGATCTACTTCCTGGCCTCGCTGCCCAGCATCAAGCACGCCGGCTACTCACTGGCACCGGCCTCGCGCCGCCCCCGGGTCAGCGAGCTCGGCGACAAGATCATCAGGTCCACGGGCGCCTACGTCGCCGGCGCGTTCCTGGTCGCGATCTGCGCCGGCCTGAGCACGCTGGTCTTCTCGTTCATCATCGGACTCGGTGAGTACGCGTTCGCCCTGGCCTTCGTCGTCGGGCTGTTCTCCCTCATCCCGATCGTCGGAGCCTTCGTCTCCGGGGCGATCATGACGTTGCTGGCCCTGACCGTCTCACCGACCGTCGCGCTCGTCGCGCTCGTCTACTACCTCGCCTACCAGCAGCTCGAGTCCTACGTCATCTATCCGCGGATCATGAAGAAGTCGGTGAACATCCCGGGATCGGTGACCGTGGTCGCTGCCCTGGTCGGCGGCTCGCTCATGGGCATCGTCGGCGCACTGCTGGCGGTGCCGGTGGCGGCAGCGCTGCTCCTGCTGCACCGCGAGGTGTTCCTCACGCGGCAGGACGCTCGCTGACCCGTGCGGGCTCGGGCTCGGGCAGGGGTTCCGCCATCAGCGGCGCCCGTCCCTCCCCCAGCTTGACCACGACCACGCCGATCAGCACCAGCACGCCCCCGGCCAGCTGGACGGGGCGGGGCAGCTCGCCGAGCAGCAGCCAGGCGAAGACCACCGCGGCCAGGACCTCGCCCAGCGCGACGAAGGACGCCAGGCGGCTCCCGAGGCGACGACCGGCCTCGATCCCGGTGACGTAGGCGATCGCGGCAGTGACGAGTCCGAGCGCCAGGACCGGCCACCACCACGGGACGCTGTGCCCGTCGTACACCGCGGGTGCCGTCGCGGCGTGGAAGGGCAGCACGCCCACGGCGCCGGCCAGAAGGAGGACCACGCTCGCCACGAACAGACCGCCGGCGGCCAGGCTGAGGCCCGGCAGCCCGTTGCCCTCGTCGGCGGAGATGACGAAGAACGACGCGGCCCCGACCATCGCGCCCAGGGCCCACAGCACCCCGACGGTGCTCAGCTCGGCGCCGGAGACCACGTCCAGCACCAGCACCAGGCCACCTGCGGCCAGGGCCGCCCCCAGCACGGTCAGTCCCGAGGGCCGGTGCCCGTGCCGCAGCCACAGCCACAGCACGACGGCCACGGGGGCGGTGTACTCGAGAAGCAGCGCGACGCTGACCTGCATGTAGGTGACCGCGTAGAAGTAGCAGAGCTGGGCCCCGGCGACGGCCGAGATGCCGTAGACCGCGATCAGCCCCGCGTTGTCGCGCAGGAGGTGCCGACGACCGCGCAGCGCCAGCAGCCCCGGCACGAGCAGCACCGTCGCGGCGATCACGGTCCGCACGGTCACCGCGGCGCCCGCGCTCCACCCGGTGTCGAGCAGTCCGCGGGCCAGCGCGCCGGAGAGGCCGAAGCTGGTGGCGGATGCGAAGGCGAACAGCAGCCCGGCAGCCGTCCGTGATCCCTTAGTGTCATGTGTCAAAGCCGTCACGGTCATGACACTAGAAGCAGGTCGTGTAATGTGTCAATGTGCATTTCACAGATGACACTGACGCTGCGTTGCAGGCGGCTGTCGCCCTCGCCAACTCCACCGATGCCCCCGGCGACCCCCTCGGCTCGGTCGAGGACCTGGCGGCCTTCCTCGCGTCGTGGTCCTACACCGGACGCCACGACGCCACGCCTGACGAGCTCGACGCCGTACGTCGCCTCCGCCCCGCCCTGAGGCAGCTGCTGCTCGCCGGACGCGACGAGGCCGTCGGGCTCGTCAACTCCATGCTGGCGCGGGCCAGGGCCGTTCCCCAGCTCCAGCGCCACGACGCGTGGGACTGGCACGTGCACGCGGTGGACCCGGACCGCCCGCTCGACGAGCGGGTCGTCGTGGAGACGGCCATGGCGATGATCGACGTGATCCGTGCCGACGAGATGTCGCGCCTGGCGCGCTGCGAGGCCGACGACTGCGACGACGTCGTGCTCGACCTCTCCCGCAACCGGTCCCGGCGCTACTGCTCCACCACCTGCGGCAACCGCGAGGCCGTGGCGGCCTACCGGGCCCGGCAGAAGTCCTGACCCTCAGGCCAGGAAGCGGCGCACCACCTCGAGGAAGATCTCCGGCTGCTCGGAGTGCACCCAGTGACCGGCACCCTTGATCAGCACCCGGCGGTTGCGCGGGAACCGGAGGTCCATCTCCGCGGAGTGCTCGTCGGAGATGTAGTCGGAGTCGGCCCCGCCGACCCACAGCACCGGTCCGTCGTACGACGCCTCGCCCAGCCGGTCCCCCGGCCAACCGGTGAGTCCGTCCATCGACTCCCCCAGCAGGTCCAGGTTGATCTGCCAGTGCCAGCCGTCCCCGGTCCGCCGCAGGTTCTGCAGGAGGAAGCTGCGCACCACCGGGTGGGGCACCGCCTCGCTGAGGGCCTCCTCGGCCTGGTCGCGGCGCTCGAGGGCCGCGAGGTCCAGCGCACGCATCGTGTCGATGTAGCCGACGAACTCGCGTCCGCTCGGGTAGGCCACCGGAGCGACGTCGACGACCACGAGCCGCTCGACCAGCTCCGGGTGCCGCAGGGCCAGGCACATCGCGATCTTGCCGCCCATCGAGTGCCCCACGAGCGCCACGGGAGCGTGCGCCCGGAGGTCCTCGGCCACCAGGTCGGCCAGCTCCACGTAGTCGAAGGTCTCCGTCCAGGGCGACCGGCCGTGGTTGGGCATGTCCAGCAGCAGCACCCGGTGGTCGGCACTGAGCGCCTTGCCGATCTGCATCCAGTTCTTGCCCTGGCCGAACAGCCCGTGGCAGAAGGCGATGGTCGGCCCGGTGTCGCCGAGGGTCGTGGTGTGCAGGCTCACCGCTAGAAGTCGAAGCCGTCGAAGAGGTCGCCGATGCCGTCGCCGATGCCGCCGAACAGGTCACCGATGCCCTCGCCGATCGCCCCGATGCCCTCGCCGAGGCCGTCGAAGCCGCCGCCGAAGAGCATGCCCATGAACATCCAGTCCATCGGCCCGAAGCCACCGAAGTAGCCCTGGGCGTAGGGCTGGTAGGCGCGACCGCCCTGCCAGTAGGGCACGCGCCGCGACCCGACCATCACCTTGCGGATGTCGGGCTCGGCTCCGGCGCGGACGCGCTCGACGTCCAGCACGCACGCGGGAACGTCGCGCGAGGTGCCCCCCGGAGGTGTCCACGGCACGTCGGCGACCGACATCCCGTGCCGGGGATCGAAGAAGCAGGGCGGACGACGCTGCGGGAGCGGCTCACGCGCGACCCGGGCGCGCACGCACGCCATGGCGTAGCGGCCGTCCTCGAGGATCTCGGTGACGTGCCGGACGTCCTCGGGACGGCTCAGCGCGGCAGCGGCCGTCTTGGCCGACTCATAGGAGTCGAGGGCACGCTGGTAGTCGGCATTCGCGCCCGGGTCGAGCGGCTCGCCGGCGAGGTCGATGTCGAGGTCCTGCAGCTCCACCCCGAGGGCGGTGACGTCCTCCTCGGCCAGCCGCTTGACCGGCGCCACCTCGGCCTCGGCCCTGGCCAGCTGGCGCTGCTTGCCGGACCTGCCCGCGGCCACGGCGACCGCGGTGAGCCCGCCGAGGACGACCAGCACGAGGACGAGTTCCATGGCCACAGCGTACGCAGCGGCGGCAAGACGCGAGCCGGGCCGGGTGCTCACGCAGGAGCAGGTCGTACGTCGCCCCCCGACGACGTACGACCTGCTCTGAGAGGCGGCCGGTGGGCTGCGGGACCCTCCCCTGTGCGGTCCCGTCGCCCTCGGCGTAGGACAAGACTCCCGCGAACCTGAGGGTGTCGGCATCCGTAGTCCTACCTATCTCTCCGACCCGGGGCGATAGGTTCGCTACGTGCTGTCCCCGTGTCTCGGTCGCGCCGACGTCCAGCGTGCGCTGGGCCAGGCGATGGCCGAGGCGCGCTGGGTCACCGTGGTCGGCCCGCCCGGCAGCGGGAAGACGCTGCTCGTGCGGCACGCCGCGGTGGAGTCGGACCCGTTGTGGGTCGACGCGCGCAACCTGCGCAGCCTCGACGACGTGCTCGTCGCCGCGCTGGAGTGCCTCGAGTCCGAGACCGCTCCCGGCGACTCCCTCACGGGTTCCCTCGGCCGCGCCGTCGACGGGCGCGAGTGCCTCCTCGTCCTGGACGGCCTCGACCTCGACGAGACGCAGGCGGGTCCGATGCTGCAGTCGATGCTCGAGAGCACCACCGACGCACGCGTGGTGGTGACCGCGAGGACCACGGCCGGGCAGCCCTACGAGTCCGTCGTACGTGTCGGACCGCTGCCGGTGCCGCACTCGCGCTCGCCCCTGGAGGGCCCGGCCGTCGAGCTGTTCCTGCGTCGCATCCGCTCGGCCGGTGGCCAGCAGGTCGACCTCGACACCCAGGCTCACGAGGTACGTCGGCTGCTGTCCGCCACCGGCGGGCTCCCCCTGCTCATCGAGCAGGTGGCCGTGCAGTCAGCACTGGTCGGACTCAGCAACGCGCTGTCCGCGGTCAGCCTCGACCAGGCCGTGGACTCCGCGCACGCGCTGCTCGACGACGCGAGCGCGACCGCGCTGCGCCGTATCGGTGTGCTCGACTTCCCGGCCGGACTCGGGGTGCTGGCCCGGGTGCTCGACCTGCCGGAGCCGGCGACCGCGGAGCTGGCCGGCAACCTCGTGCGCCGCAGCCTGCTCGAGGTCGACCAGCGCGGGCACTTCGACATGCTCTCCCCCATCCGCAGCCGCGCCCGCGCGATCGCCCTGCCCGAGGACGTCGCTGCCGTGGAGGCCGGGCTGCTGCGGTGGGCGCAGGACAACGCCCCGGCACACGACAACTACGGGGCCGCGGACGCGGAGTGGCTCCGCGACCTGCCCGCCATGCGCCACGCCGTGCTGACCGCGTGCGCCCACCCGCACACGCGGGCCGACGGCTACTCGGTGGCCAACCGGATCTTCTCCTCGCTCTACACCTCGATGCGCACGCGCGAGGCGCTCGAGATCCTCGAGGCAGCGCTCGCCAGCGGCGACGGGCCGCCCGCGATCGGGGCCCAGGTCGCACGTCGTGCCGGCATCGCCGCGTCGGAGATGCGCGGCAGCTATGAGGGCCTCTGGCTGCTCGACCGGGCCGACCAGCACGCCTCCTCCGCACCGCGCCCCGAGGAGCAGCTCGCCAAGACCGCCTCGATCCGCGCCGAGATGCACCTCGACGCCGGCGAGATGCACCGCGCGGAGGCCGAGGCCAGGCGTGCCATCGACCTGGATCCCGAAGGGTCGATCAGCCGTCAGGCGACGCGCACCCTCGCCGACGTCTACGCCTCCCAGGGCCGCTTCGCCGAGGCCACCCGGGCGGCGGGCGACGCCATGCCGGGGCGGATCACCCGCGACGAGCGCTGGATCGACCTCTCCGCACGCACCGTGCTGGCCCGCATCGCGCTCGAGCAGGGGCGCATCGCCGAGGCGGTGGCCGGCGCCCGGGCCGTGGTGGTCGAGGCGCGCGAGCTCGCCGAGGACCGCGTGGGCCTGCTGGCCGAGACCCTCCTGCGGGGCATCGACTCGACCTGGACCCCCGCCGAGGTGGCCCGCGAGACGCTGCCGTGGGCGGTCCGCCTCCCCGTCCTGGCCCAGGACGGGCGCGACCTGCTCGCGCACGGCGACGTCCGGCAGGCGGCCGGCCTCGCCGCGGACGTGGTGGCGCTCGCCGACTCGGCCAGGCTCGGGCGCGACGGCGTGGAGGCCCGGCTGCTCCTGGGCCGTGCGCTGGTCGAGCTCGGCGACCTCGACCAGGCCACCACGACGTACCTCACCGCCCTCGAGCACTGCCGCGCCATGCACCTGCCGTTGCGCGCGGCCGACGTGCTCGACGGGCTCGCGGGCGTCGCCCGCGACCGGGACCTGCCGGAGGCACGCGCCCTGGCGGCCACCGCCTTCGCCCTGCGCTCACCCCGGATGGCGGTGCGCTGGGGCTACTCCGCCGACTACGACGTCGTGCCCGCCGGACGGGCACCGGAGGAGTGGATCGACGGCGACGACCTCTCCGCGCAGGCCGTCGGGCTCGTCACCGCCGTGTTCAACCGACCGGCGTCCGCCCCGCCCTCGGTCCTCGACGCCCTCACCGCCGCCGAGCGGCTGGTCGCGGAGCGCGTGGCCCACGGCCTGACGAGCCGCAAGATCGCCGAGGAGCTCTTCGTGTCGCCGCGCACGGTCGACGCGCACCTGACCCACATCTACCGCAAGCTCGACATCAACACCCGCGCGCGACTCGCCGCGCTGGTCATGGAGCAGACCATGATGGACGCATGAGTCGGACCATCCAGGTGACCTTCGACGCCCACGACCCCCAGGCGCTCTCCCGCTTCTGGGCCGAGGCGATGGGCTACGTCAACCCGCCGCCGCCCGGGCGCGAGCTCGAGGCCGGGCAGGATCCCTTCGACGCCTGGCACACCTTCCTCGCCGAGGTCGGCGTGCCGGAGTCGGAGTGGAACTCCGCGTCCGCGGCCGAGGACCCCGACGGGGTTGGGCCCCGGCTCTTCTTCCAGCGGGTGCCCGAGGGCAAGAGCGCCAAGAACCGCGTGCACCTCGACCTGCGCACCGCGCCCGGCCTCCAGGGTGCGGAGCGGATGGCGACGCTCGAGGCGGAGTGCGAGCGGCTGGTCTCGCTGGGCGCCACCCGGGTGGAGCGCCACGAGCCCGCCCCGCCGATGACGGCCGGTCACATCCGGATGGCCGACCCCGAGGGCAACGAGTTCTGTCTCGACTAGCCCTTCTCAGCGCACGCTGTAGTCCCGGAAGCCGCGGCCGGCCTTGCGACCGAGGTAGCCGGCCGTGACCAGGTGCTCCAACAGGGGTGCCGGGGAGAACCCGGGCTCGCGGAACTCCAGGTAGAGCTCCTTCTGGATCGCCAGCGACACGTCGTTGCCGACCACGTCGAGGAGCTCGAACGGGCCCATCGGCAGTGCACATCCCAGCTTCATGGCGGTGTCGATGTCGTCGGCGGTCGCGTAGTGCGCCTCGAGCATCTTCACGGCGTCGTTGAGGTAGGGGAAGAGCAGCGCGTTGACGATGAAGCCCGACCGGTCACCGCACCTCACGGCCACCTTGCCGACCCGGTCGCACAGCGCGAGCACGGTCTCGGTGACGGCCTCGTCGGTGGCGACGGTCGAGACCACCTCGACCAGCTTCATGATCGCCGCCGGGTTGAAGAAGTGCATGCCGATGACGTGCTGGGGACGGGTGGTGACCCGAGCCAGCGAGATGATCGGCAGCGACGACGTGGTCGTCGCCAGGATCGCGCTGGGCTTGCAGATCTCGTCGAGGTTCTCGAAGAGGGTCGTCTTGATGGCCAGGTCCTCCGCGATCGCCTCGACGACGAGGTCCACGTCCTTGAGGTCGTCGAGTGCGGTGGTGCCCCGCACGCGGCCCAGCACCTCGACCTTCTGGTCCTCCGTGGCGCGACCGCGCTGGATCTGCTTGTCGAAGTTCTTCGTGATCGCGGTCCGCACCGCGTTGACCTTGTCCTGGCCGCGACCGACGAAGAGCACCTCGTAGCCGGCCTTGGCGAAGACCTCCACGATGCCGCAGGCCATGGTGCCGGTGCCCACCACACCGACGAGCCGGATGTCGTGGTGCAGCTGCGGCCCGTCGTCCGCGCCCGGCGTGTGGGCGTCGGCCACCACGACGGGCGAGTCGGGCGCCTCGTAGGTGTAGAACCCGCGGCCGGACTTGCGGCCCAGGAGGCCCGCGGTGACGTACTGCTTGAGGATCGGCGCCGGCGCGTGCAGGCGGTCGCGACCCTGCTTGTACATGGTGTCGAGGATCTCGTAGGCCGTGTCGAGGCCGATCAGGTCGAGCAGGGCCAGCGGGCCCATGGGGTAGCCGCAGCCGAAGCGCATCGCGGCGTCGATGTCCTCGCGCGAGGCGTACTTGCCCTCGTACATCGCGACTGCGTGGTTGAGGTAGCCGAAGAGCAGCGTGTTGGCGATGAAGCCGGCCTTGTCGCCGCAGACCACCGGGTTCTTGCCGACACTGCGGAGCAGGCCCTGGACGTCGGCCAGCACGTCGGGCTCGGTGACGACGGTGCGGATGATCTCGACGAGGTTCTGCACGGGCGCGGGGTTGAAGAAGTGCACACCGACCACGCGGCCGGGCTTGGAGTTGGCCGTGGAGATCTCGGTGACGCTGAGCGAGGAGGTGTTGGTGGCGAGCACGGCGTCGTCGCGGACGATGCCGTCCAGCGAGCGGAAGATCGACTTCTTGACCTCCAGCGACTCGACGACCGCCTCGACGACGAGGTCCGCGACCGAGAGGTCCTGCATGTCGGTGGTGAGCGTGATCCGGCCGAGCAGCTCGGCCTGCTGCTCCTCGGTCATCTTCTCGCGCTTCACCGCGCGGCCGGTGGAGTGCTCCAGGTGCTGGCGACCGCGCTCCACTCCCGTCTCGTTGACCTCGACGCCGATCACGGCGAAGCCGTTGCGGGCGAAGACCTCGGCGATGCCGGCGCCCATGGTGCCCAGGCCGATCACGCCGACGGTGGTGAACTCGCGGGTAGTTTCGTCGCTCATGGACGCATGCTCCCACGGGGGTCGGTCCCGGCGGGTGTGGGAACCGTCACGTCACCGGACGCACGACCACCACCTCGTCGCCCGGTCGCACCTGACCGGGACGCACCACCCGGGCGCAGAGCCCGCGCAGGCGGCGCGGCTTGCCGTCGGGACCGTTGACGAAGGCCATCGCGTCCTTGCCGTAGCGGGCGATGAACTTGGCACAGCCGTTGTGGGGCTGGTCCGTCACCGCGATCACCGCCCCCTCGGAGCCGCCGATGCGGAGCTCGCTCCCGACGGGCAGGTTGTCGTGGCTGAGGTCGAGGTCGAGGAACAGCTGGTCGCCGGCGAGCACCTTGCGCGCCGGGTCCTGGGCCAAGAACTCGATCAGCGCGTGGCTCATGACGTTGAGCTGCATGTCCGGGTGGGCAGAGCCGTCGGCGGTGCGCCTGCTGCCGCGCTGCGCCCAGCTGTCTCCCACCAGGCCCTCGTCGACATCGAGGTGGCCGACCTCCAGCACGTCACGTTGCCCCACGGTGGGGCGGCGGATGACGGCCCTGAGCACCCCGACGTCGCGCGGAGCGGCGTCCAGGGCCGGCAGGAAGGCGGCCAGCTCGTCAGCGGTCCGGTGGGTCCGCAGCACGCGGCGCACCAGGACGCGGCCGGGCTGCTCGCGCACCTCGGCCAGGTGGGGCAGCAGCGGCTCGTCGTCGGGGATCGCTGCGAATCCCAGGTCGGCGTACGCCACTGCCTCCGCGCCGGCGTACGGCGACGCCGTCAGCTGTCCGTGGCCGCGCGCCGAGAGTCGGTCGCACACCGACTCCACCAACGCCCGCGTGATGCTGCCGTCGAGGTCGACCTCGACGGCGAGGCCGTCCAGGTGGGCGTGTCCGTCGAGGAGAACGGCCCGCACATGACCCACGGGAGGATCACCCACCACCATGACGACGGCCGCCTCGCCGGGCCGCTCGTCGAGGCCCAGCGCGGCCAGGTCACGCTGGCGCGCGGGACGTACTGCATGGTCGGTCACGGGGCCACTGTAGATTCGCCCGTCGTGAGGATCGTCGTCGCACGCTGCCAGGTGGACTATGCGGGACGGCTCTCGGCCCACCTGCCGCTCGCCACCCGTGTCCTGATGCTCAAGTCGGACGGCTCGGTGCTGATCCACTCCGACGGCGGGTCCTACAAGCCGCTCAACTGGATGTCGCCGCCGTGCACCGTCCGCGAGGGCGTCGCCGAGGACGGGCGCCCCGAGTGGCTGGTGAGCGCCGCCAAGTCCGACGACACCCTGCGCATCCTCATCGACGAGGTCCTGCACGACACCTCCCACGACCTCGGCGTCGACCCGGGCCTGCAGAAGGACGGCGTCGAGAAGCACCTCCAGGAGCTGCTCGCCGAGCACCCGGCCACGCTCGCCGACGGGCTCACCCTCGTGCGCCGCGAGTTCATGACGGCGATCGGCCCCGTCGACCTGATGTGCCGTGACGCCGACGGCCTCTCGGTGGCGGTGGAGATCAAGCGCCGCGGCGACATCGACGGCGTGGAGCAGCTCACCCGCTACCTCGAGCTCCTCAACCGCGACCCGATGCTCAACGCCAAGGGCGCCGTCCGCGGCATCTTCGCCGCCCAGGAGATCAAGCCCCAGGCGCGCGTGCTCGCCACCGACCGTGGCATCGCCTGCGCGCTCGTCGACTACGACGCGCTGCGCGGGATGGACGACGGCGCCGAGCACCGGCTCTTCTAGGGGCTCAGCGGTCGCGGTCACGCGAGCCCCACAATGAACTTCCACTCGCTCGAGTGGAACTTCAGCCGCGAGAACCAAGCCTGAGCGTGGACCGGGAATGAACTTCCACTCGTGCGAGTGGAACTTCAGGTTGAGGCATTGAGGACGCGCTCAGCCCTGTCGCTACCCTCGCACGGTGACCTCGCCGACCCCCGAGCGCATCTTCCACATCGCGACGGCCTCCGACTGGCGACGCACCCTCGAGACGGGCACCTACACCACCTCGACCGTGGGCCGGACGCTCGAGGAGGAGGGCTTCATCCACGCCTCACGCCGCGACCAGGTGCAGGGCGTGTTCGACCGCTACTACCGCGACCTCGGCGAGCACCTCGTCCTGCTCACCATCGATCCCGCCCGGCTCACCGGCGCGGAGGTCCGGGTCGAGGCGGTCGGGCCTGACACCTACCCCCACGTCTACGGACCGATCGAGCGCCGCGCGGTGGTGGACGTGACGCCGCTGAACCGGAGCGGAGGCACCGCGACGCTGACGTCGTTGTGGCTCACGGGCATGGCCGTACGGATGGGGATCGCGCTGCTCGTGATGGCAGTGGTCACGGCGGTCGTCCTCCTGGTCCAGCAGCTCAGCTGAGCGGTCGCCCCGCCCAGGATCGGGCGAGCCAGCCGTCGGCGTCGGCCTCGACCGCGACGACTCCGCAGTGGGGCAGCGGCAGGTCGCGGGAGTGGCTGAGGGCGAGGTTGCGAGCAAGCGCGGACAGCGACCATGCACATCACCCCGCCGTGGCTGATCACCAGCACCGCCTCACCGCGGTGCGTGTCCGCGATCTCGTCGAGGACGGCCTCGTAGCGCCCGACCACGTCGCTGCCGCTCTCGGCTCCTGGGATCCGGGCGGTGAGATCGCCGTCGAGCCACGCCGCGAACGTCTCCGCGAACGGATCGGGGTCGCCGGTGGTGCCGGCGGCGTGCCCGACCCCGAACTCACGCAGCCCCGTGCGCACGATCACGTCGACGCCCAGCCGCGCGGCCACGATCTCGCCCGTCTGGACAGCGCGCGCCATGTCGCTGGTCCACACCCGGGCAATGCGCTCCCCGGCCATCGACTCAGCCAGCTCGCGCGCCTGGTCGCGTCCCAGCGGGCTGAGCCATCCCCCCGCGTCGCTCAGCAGCTCGCTCTCGTAGGTCGCCTCACCGTGCCGGGCGACGAACACCCGGGCGGCGCACTGGAGATCAGTCACGGGCCAGGTCCACCACGTCGTCGGCGCAGCCCCACGAGACGGTGACCCCGCACCCGCCGTGGCCGTAGCAGTGGATGACGTCCCCCACGCGCTCGAGGCGCACCGTCGGGCGCCACGGGCGGAGGCCGACCTTGTGGCGCAGGATCCGCGCGCCGGCCAGCCGCGGCTCGATGGCTGCCGCTCGCTCGAGGATGGCCTCGGCGACGTGCCGGTCCGGCGTGCGGCTCCACTCCCCCTCGATCGCCGTGCCGCCCAGCACGATGTCGCGGCTGCGGGGAATGACGTAGGTCGGTGGCTCCGAGTCGATCCACCAGTGGTCGATCCCGACCTGCTCCACGAGGACGACCTGGCCACGCACCGGCCCGACGGTGGCGTCGCCGCCGAGCAGGCGGGCGCCGATGCCGCTGGCGTTGACGACGAGCGCGTCCCCGGTCGGCAGCGCGGAGAGGTTGAGCCGGGTGATCGACCCACCCAGCGCGGCGACCCGGGCGGACAGCCAGCGGAGGTAGAGCGGCATCTCGATCACGGGTGTGCGCATCGTGAGCCCGGAGGCATAGCCGGGCGGCAGGCTGGTCTCCCGGTCGGGTCCGGCCCCGGGTGGCAGGGCGTCGCGCCACCACAGGTCACCGACCCCGTCGCGGAAGAGCTCGGTCCCGGTGCGCATCAGCACGCCCGCCGACTCGTCCTGGCACAGCGCCGCGAAGGCGTCGTACGCCGTCCGGGCCCAGCGCACGACGTGCTCCTGCGGCTGTGCGTAGGGCGACCAGACGGCCGCGGCGACCGACGAGGTCGTCTCCAGCGGCAGGTCGCGGGCCACCACGTCGACCCGGTGGCCGGCCTCCAGCAGCCGCACTGCGCTGGACAGGCCGACGACGCCCGCCCCCACCACGATCACCCGTCGCATGCGGGTGAGTCTGCCAGCCCGAACGCCGCGTGCTCAGGTCCCTCGGTCAGTCGAGCCCGTTGGCCTTGCGGATCACGTCGACGAAGCCGTCCATGATCTCGGTCAGGCCGAAGTCCTTGGGCGTGTAGACCGCGGCCACCCCACGCGCGATCAGCGCCTTGGCGTCCGAGCCCGGGATGATCCCGCCGACGATGACGGGCAGGTCGCCGAGCCCCGCTGCCGCCAGGCCGTCGAGCACGTCGGGCACGAGCTCCATGTGGGACCCGGAGAGGATCGAGAGGCCGACGACGTGCACGTCCTCGGCCACGGCCGCGGCGACGATCTGCTCGGGCGTCAGGCGGATCCCCTGGTAGATCACCTCGAAGCCCGCGTCCCGAGCGCGTACGGCGACCTGCTCGGCGCCGTTGGAGTGCCCGTCGAGCCCCGGCTTGCCGACGAGCACCCGCAGTCGACCGCCCAGCTCCTCGCCGGTCGCCCGCACCCGCTCCCGCACGGCCGTGAGGTCCGCTCCCGGCTCCGCGACACCGACGGCACCGCTCACCCCGGTCGGGGCGCGGAACTCGCCGAAGACCTCCCGCAGGGCGCCGGCCCACTCCCCCGTCGTCGCGCCCGCGCGGGCCGCGGCGAGGGTGGCGTGCATCAGGTTCTTGTCGGTCCGCGCATCGGCGGCCAGCGTGGCCAGGGCCTCGGCGACCTCGGCCTCGTCACGCTGGGCCTTCCAGGCGGCCACGGAGTCCAGCGCGGACTGCTCGGCAGCCGGGTCGGCGGCCATGATGGCCGCGTCGAGGTCCGCGGTCAGCGGCGAGGGCTCGGTCGTCTCGAACCGGTTGACCCCGACGATGACCTCCTCGCCCGACTCGATGCGCCCGCGGCGGGCGGCGTGGGCGGAGACCAGGTTCTGCTTCATGTAGCCGGACTCGACGGCGGCGATGGCGCCGCCCATGTCCTGGACGCGCTGGATCTCGGCCCGGGCGCCCTCGACGAGCTCGGCCACCTTGGCCTCGATGACGTGGCTGCCGTCGAAGATGTCGTCGTACTCCAGCAGGTCGGACTCGAAGGCGAGCACCTGCTGCAGGCGCAGCGACCACTGCTGGTCCCAGGGGCGCGGCAGGCCGAGCGCCTCGTTCCAGGCCGGGAGCTGGACGGCGCGGGCTCGGGCGTCCTTGGAGAGCGTGACGCCGAGCATCTCCAGCACGATCCGCTGCACGTTGTTCTCGGGCTGGGCCTCGGTCAGGCCGAGGGAGTTGACCTGGACGCCGTAGCGGAAGCGCCGCATCTTCGGGTCGGTGACGCCGTAGCGCTCACGGGTGATCTCGTCCCACAGCCGGACGAAGGCCCGCATCTTGCACGTCTCCTCGACGAAGCGGACGCCGGCGTTGACGAAGAAGGAGATCCGGCCCACGACCCGCTCGAAGTCGTCCTCGGAGACCTGTCCGGACGCCTTCACCTGGTCCAGCACGGCGATCGCGGTGCACAGGGCGTACGCCAGCTCCTGCACGGGCGTGGCACCGGCCTCCTGCAGGTGGTAGCTGCAGATGTTGATCGGGTTCCACTGGGGGATCTCGTGGACCGTGTAGGCGATCACGTCGCCGATCAGGCGGAGTGACTGCTCGGGGCCGAAGACGTAGGTCCCCCGGGACAGGTATTCCTTGATGATGTCGTTCTGGGTGGTGCCGGCGAGCAGGTGCGCCACCTCGGTGGGCGCCAGGTCGGGGTTCTGCTCCTCGGCCACGACCTGATACATCGCGAGCAGCCACATGGCGGTGGCGTTGATCGTCATCGAGGTGTTCATCTCGGTGAGCGGGATGTCGGTGAAGAGCTTGCGCATCTCACCCAGGTGCGGGACGGGTACGCCGACCTTGCCGACCTCGCCTCGGCTGAGCGGGCTGTCGGGGTCGTAGCCGGTCTGCGTCGGCAGGTCGAAGGCGACGCTGAGGCCGGTCTGCCCCTTGGCCAGGTTGGTGCGGTAGAGGGCGTTGGACGCCTCGGCCGTGGAGTGACCGGCATAGGTGCGCATCACCCAGGGGCGGTCCTTGACGGGGCGGTCCTTCTCGGTGCCCGAAGCATGGGTCATGCCCGACAGGGTAGGACGCGGGTTACCCGCCAGTCACCGCCTCGGCGTGTGACAACAACCTCAACGCTGCGCCGCTCAGGCGGTGGCGGCGCCGCGCTCGACCTCGATCGCGTGGGCCAGGCGGGTCAGGTGGACCATGCGGCGCACGGCGGGCCCGGGGTTGCGCACCGTCAGGTGGTGCCCGCTCAGCCAGGCGTGGCGGGTGGCGACCGCGAGCAGCCGCAGGGCCGTGACGTCGATGGTCCTCACGTCGGTCATGTCGACGACCACGTCGGAGTCGAAGGACTCCAGCCGCTCGTAGATGGCGTTGCGGACCTCCCACGTGCTGCGCACGTCGAAGTCGCCGTGCAGGACCAGCGTCTGCCCGTCCGAGATGATGTCCATCGAACGTTCCTCCCCCGACGCCCCGACGCCGTCATGTGACCACTGTCACTCCCTAGGACGCAGTTCTACCCCTTCCGGTTGCCTCCCCGCCTCACCTTTTCGGCGAGTCCCGCACGTAGGCTCCGCCCCATGGTCAACCTGACGCGCATCTACACCCGCACCGGCGACGCCGGTCAGACCCGGCTCGGCGACATGAGCGAGACGTCCAAGACCGACCTGCGCCTCGAGGCGTACGCCTGTGTCGACGAGGGCAACGCCCACATCGGCGTGGCGCTGGCCCACGGAGGGCTCGCCGACGACGTGGTCGCGCTGCTGACCCGCGTGCAGAACGACCTCTTCGACGTCGGCGCCGACTTCTCCACGCCGGTGGTGCCGGACCCGAAGTACCCGCCGCTGCGGGTCGAGCAGGACTACGTCGACCGCCTCGAGGCCTGGTGCGACCACTACAACGAGGAGCTGCCCGCGCTGCGCTCCTTCATCCTCAACGGCGGCACCGTCGCCGCGGCCCACCTGCACGTGGCGCGCACCGTCGTACGACGGGCCGAGCGGGCCGGCTGGGCGGCGTGGGCCGAGCACGAGGAGACGATGAACATCATCGCCCTCACCTACCTCAACCGGCTCTCGGACCTGCTCTTCATCCTCGCCCGCCACGCCAACCGCAAGAACGGCGACGTGTTGTGGGTGCCCGGCGGAGAGCGCGGGGAGGCCTGACCCGTCACACGGGACGGGCGACCCGCTGATCCCGGGCGGCGGGCACCACCAGCGCGGCGGGCATCAGCAGGACGGCGACCACGAGCAGCGCCTTGAGGGTGCCCACCTCGTCGCCGACGAAGCCCAGGAACGGCGGACCGGCGAGGAAGGCGGCATAGCCGATCGTCGAGACCACGCTGACCCGTGACGCCGACCGCACGGGGTCGTCGGCCGCGGCGCTCATGCCCACCGGGAAGCCGAGCGAGGCCCCGACACCCCACAGGACGATGCCAGCCACGACCAGCACGAGGTCGTCGGCGAAGACGATGAGCAGCACGCCCGCGCCGGCGAGCGCCATCGTGCCCCACAGCACGACGACCCGGCCGAAGCGGTCGATCAGTCCGGTGCCGGCGATGCGGCCGGCGGTCATCGCGAGCACGAACACCGCGAACCCGGCGACACCCCCCGCGTGGGAGACGCCGTGTCCGTCGACCAGTGCCACGGCGAGCCAGTCGTTGGCGGTGCCCTCGGTCATCGCCAGGGCCAGCACCATCACACCGATCAGCAGCGTGCGCGGCTCCAGCCACGCCCGAGCCGCGGAGGTGCGGTGCTCCGCGTGGGCCACTTCGACGGGCAGGAACGCCGGAGACGTACGCCACACCAGCGCGGCGGACACGAGCACGATCGTGGCGAGGTGGACGACCGCGGGCACCGCGAGCTCGATCAGCAGGACGCCGAGCAGGGCACCGACGACCGTGCCACCGCTGAAGCCGGCATGGAAACGGGGCATGATCGTGCGCCTGAGCCCGCGCTCGACCTCGGCGCCCTCGACGTTCATCGCGACGTCCCACACGCCGATGCCCAGGCCGTAGACGAGCAGGCCGAGCGACCGTCAGCGGGAGCACGTGGCCGAGCCCGAGGGCGGCGGTGAGCATGCCGAGCGTCGCGGCGGTGGCGCCGATCCGCACCACCCGGACGGTGCCCCAGGCGTTGATGGCCGCTCCGGTGCTCGGCAGCGCCACCACCGACCCCACGGCGATCGCGAGCAGGACCAGGCCGAGCTGGCCGTTGGTCAGGCCGAAGCTGGACCGGACCTCGGGGATCCGCGACACCCAGCTGGCGAAGACGAGCCCGTTGAGGAAGAAGGTCAGCCCGACGGCGTTGCGGGCAGCCGTCACCGGCGGTTCCAGTCGGTGCCGGGCGGTCCGGACTCGAGCCAGGACTGGAATCCGGTGAGCGAGGCCTCACTCATGGCGATCTCCATCGGTTCGCCGCCGAAGCGACAGGCCGCGACCACGTGGCCGTCGTACAGCGACATCTGCTCGGGACCCACCGGCGCCCGCCGTCCGGAGTACTCCAGCAGGCCACGGGCCCAGACCCGCTTGGGGCGCGGGGAGAGCGAGAAGATCCGGAACCACTCCAGCGACTGCCCGGAGTAGCGACCGATGCCCAGCAGCCAGCCCCGTCCGGGGTGGTCGGTGCGGGCACGATAGCTGAGCTCGAAGGTCCCACCGTTGCGGGCGATGAACCGGCGCCGGAAGATGAGGGCGATGCCGTAGAGCAGGGCGAGGAGCAGCACGAGCCCGACGAGGTCGAGCAGCCACTGCCAGACCGGCATCCATGTCCTTCCGCATCGACGCCCGCGCGGCGTCAGGTCGACCAGTCTCGAGAAACAGGCGAGCGCACGAACCCGGAGGTCCGCGCGCTCAGCCTAGCGGTCGTGCAGGAGGACCCGTCAGGACGCCCGCTCGGCGGCACGGATGCGTGCCTCGGCGCGACGTACGGCCTCCTCGGGCTCCGTCGATCGTTCTCGCCCGCCGACTTGGCCCGCTCGAGGTCCTGGCGTGCCTTCTCCAGGTCGATCTCGTGCGACATCTCAGCCCGCTCGGAGAGGATCGAGACGCGGTTGTCGGCAACCGACAAGAAGCCGGCGTCGACGGCGGCGATCCAGGTCTCGCCCTCGACCGTCTGCACGTCCACGACACCCTCGATGATCGAGGACAGCAGCGGTGCGTGGTTGGGCAGGATGCCGACGTCGCCCTCGGTGGTGCGGGCGATGACCATGGTGGCCTGGCCCGACCAGACGAGCCGGTCGGCGGCGACCAGCTCGACCTGGAGGACCTTGTCGGTCGACAGGTCGGAGGAAGCCATCAGAGGCTCTTCTGGATCTCGGCCCACTTCTGCTCGACGTCGTCCAGACCGCCGCACATGAAGAAGGCCTGCTCGGCCACGTGGTCGTACTCACCGTCAGCGATCTTGTTGAACGCCTCGATGGTGTCGGCCACCGGGACGGTCGAACCCTCGATGCCGGTGAACTGCTTGGCGACGTAGGTGTTCTGCGACAGGAAGCGCTGGATGCGGCGCGCCCGCGAGACGATGACGCGGTCCTCCTCGGAGAGCTCGTCGACACCGAGGATCGCGATGATGTCCTGGAGCTCCTTGTTGCGCTGCAGGATCTGCTTGACCCGCACCGCGCAGCGGTAGTGGTCCTCGCCGATGTACTGCGGGTCCAGGATGCGCGAGGTCGAGGTCAGCGGGTCCACGGCCGGGTAGATGCCGAGCGAGGCGATCTCGCGCGACAGCTCGGTCGTGGCGTCCAGGTGCGCGAACGTCGTGGCCGGCGCCGGGTCGGTGTAGTCGTCGGCGGGGACGTAGATCGCCTGCAGCGACGTGATCGAGTGACCACGCGTCGAGGTGATGCGCTCCTGCAGCTGACCCATCTCGTCGGCGAGGTTGGGCTGGTAGCCCACCGCGGAGGGCATCCGACCGAGCAGCGTGGAGACCTCGGAACCGGCCTGGGTGAAGCGGAAGATGTTGTCGATGAAGAGCAGCACGTCCTGCTTCTGCACGTCGCGGAAGTACTCCGCCATCGTGAGGGCCGACAGGGCGACGCGCAGTCGCGTGCCCGGCGGCTCGTCCATCTGGCCGAAGACGAGGGCCGTCTGGCCGAGGACGCCCGCCTCCTCCATCTCGACGATGAGGTCGTTGCCCTCACGGGTGCGCTCGCCGACACCGGCGAACACCGACACACCACCGTGGTCCTTGGCGACGCGGGCGATCATCTCCTGGATGAGCACGGTCTTGCCGACCCCGGCACCACCGAACAGGCCGATCTTGCCGCCCTGCACGTAGGGGGTGAGCAGGTCGATGACCTTGATGCCGGTCTCGAACATCTGGGTCTTGGACTCGAGCTGGTCGAAGGCCGGCGCCTTGCGGTGGATGCCCCAACGCTCGGCGGGCTCGAAGGTCTCGCCCTCCTTGAGGTTGAGGACGTCACCGGTGGTGTTGAACACCTTGCCGAGCGTCGCGTCGCCCACGGGCACGGTGATCGAGGCACCGGTGTCGGTGACCTGGCCGCCGCGGACCAGTCCGTCGGTCGGCTTCATCGAGATGGCGCGGACCATGCCGTCACCGATGTGCTGGGCGACCTCGAGGATGATCGACTTGGTCTCGCCGCTCAGCTCGAACTCGCACGTCAGCGCGTTGTAGATGGGGGGCATCGAGTCGGACGGGAACTCGATGTCCACGACCGGGCCGATGACACGGGCGATGCGGCCCACGCCGCCTGCAGAGGTGGTCTCCGCGGACTCGTTGATGGTGGCAGTCATATCTCATTCACTCCCGGCTTGTGCGTCGGCCAGCGCGTTGACGCCACCGACGATCTCGCTGATTTCCTGGGTAATGCCAGCCTGGCGGGCCTGGTTGGCGATGCGCTTGTACTTCTTGATGAGCTCGTCGGCGTTGTCCGTCGCGGACTTCATCGCCTTCTGGCGCGCAGCCAGCTCCGAGGCGGCGGCCTGGAGCAGGGCGAAGAAGATCCGGCTCTGGACGTAGCGCGGCAGCAACGAGTCCAGCACGTCGCTCGGCGACGGCTCGAACTCGTAGAGCGGCAGCAGGTCGTCCTTCTCGGGCGCCTCGGTGCCCTCGACGACCTCCAGCGGCAGGAGGCGTACGGCGGTGGGCTCCTGGCTGAGCATCGACCGGAAGCGCGTGTAGACCACGTGCACCTCGTCGACGTCCGACACCTCGTCACCCTCCTGCGCCAGGAAGGCCTCGATGAGCGTCGCGCCGATCTCCGCAGCCACGTCGTAGGTCGGCTGGTCGGAGAAGCCCGCCCACGCCTGCACCACGCGGCGCTGACGGAACTTGAAGTAGGCCTGGGCCTTGCGCCCTGAGGTGTAGAGGTCGACGGCCTTGCCCTCGCCCTTGAGCTTCTCGATGAGTCGCTCCGCCTCCTTGAGCACGCTCGAGGAGTAGGCGCCGGCGAGCCCGCGGTCGGAGGTGACGATCAGGATCGCCGCCTTCTTGGGGTTCTCCGGCTCCAGGGTGAGGGCGTGGTCGACGTTGGAGAACGTCGCCACGGCCGACACCGCACGGGTGAGCTCACGGGCATAGGGCGCTGCGGCCTGGGCCCGCTGCTGCGCCTTGATGATGCGGGACGCAGCGATCAGCTCCATGGCACGCGTGATCTTCTTCATCGACTCCGTCGACTTGATCCGCGCGCGGTACTCGCGTACCGAGAGAGCCATACCTCAGCCCCGCTTCTGCTTGACGATCTGCTCCTGCTCGACGTCCTCGTCCTCGAGGGCGACGTGCTCTTCCTTGCCGGCCTTGATGCTCTGGCCGTCGGAGGTCTCGAACTGGTCGAGGAAGGAGTCATAGGCCAGGGCGAGCTGGTCCTCGGTGGAGTCCTCGAACTTCGAGGTCTCCCGGATGCCCGCGAGGATGCCCTCGTGGCTGCGGCGCAGGTAGTCGAGGAACTCGTTCTCGAAGCGCAGCACGTCGTCGGTGGGCACCTTGTCCAGGCGACCCGACGTGCCGGTCCACAGCGAGACGGTCATCTCCTCGACCGGGTACGGCGAGTACTGCGGCTGCTTGAGCAGCGCCATCAGGCGCTGGCCGCGGTCGAGCTGCTGGCGCGAGGCCGCGTCGAGGTCGGAGGCGAACATCGCGAAGGCCTCCATCGCGCGGAACTGCGCCAGGTCGACCTTCAGCGAACCGGTGACGGTCTTCATCGCCTTGGTCATCGCCGAACCACCCACGCGCGAGACCGAGACACCCACGTCGATGGCGGGGCGCTGGTTGGCCGCGAACAGGTCGGACTGGAGGAAGATCTGCCCGTCCGTGATCGAGATGACGTTGGTCGGGATGAACGCCGAGACGTCGTTGGCCTTGGTCTCGATGATCGGCAGGCCCGTCATCGAGCCCTTGCCCATCTCGTCGGAGAGCTTGGCGCACCGCTCGAGGAGCCGGCTGTGCAGGTAGAAGACGTCACCGGGGTAGGCCTCGCGGCCCGGCGGGCGACGCAGCAGCAGCGACACCGCGCGGTAGGCCTCGGCCTGCTTGGTGAGGTCGTCGAACACGATGAGGACGTGCTTGCCGTCGTACATCCAGTGCTGGCCGATGGCCGAGCCGGTGTAGGGGGCGAGGTACTTGAAGCCGGCCGAGTCCGAGGCGGGAGACGCCACGATGGTGGTGTACTCCAGCGCGCCGGCCTCCTCGAGGGCGCCGCGCACGGCGGCGATGGTCGAGCCCTTCTGACCGATCGCGACATAGATGCAGCGCACCTGCTTGTCCGGGTCACCGGACTCCCAGTTGGCCTTCTGGTTGATGATCGTGTCGATCGCGATCGTGGTCTTGCCGGTCGAGCGGTCACCGATGATCAGCTGACGCTGACCGCGGCCGATCGGCGTCAGGGCGTCGATCGCCTTGATGCCGGTCGCCAGCGGCTCGTGCACCGACTTGCGCACCATGACGCCGGGGGCCTGCAGCTCGAGGGCACGACGGCCCTCGAGCGGGGTGATCTCGCCGAGGCCGTCGATCGCGGTGCCGAGCGGGTCGACCACGCGGCCGAGGTAGCCGTCGCCGACGGGGACCGAGAGGATCTCGCCCGTGCGACGCACGACCTGGCCCTCCTCGATCTTGTCGAAGTCACCCAGGACCACGACACCGACCTCGCGGGTGTCGAGGTTCAGCGCGATGCCGAGCGTGCCGTCCTCGAACTCGAGCAGCTCGTTGGCCATGACCGAGGGCAGACCGCTGACGCGGGCGATGCCGTCAGCCGCCTCCGCGACCGTGCCGACCTCTTCCTTGGCCGCTGAGTCGGGCTTGTAGTCCGACACGAAGCGCTGAAGCGCGTCCCGGATCTCGTCCGGA
Organism: uncultured Actinomycetota bacterium; assembly: GCA_963790155.1. Lineage (GTDB taxonomy): Bacteria > Actinomycetota > Actinomycetes > Propionibacteriales > Nocardioidaceae > Nocardioides. The sequence goes on from CAWBNL010000001.1 coordinate 300,612, forward strand.
CGGATGGACAGCTCCGTCATTTCATTCACCTGTTCTCTGGCTGTACTCGAATGGAGTGGGGCTCGAAAGTTCTTGGATGTGGTGCGAGGCGTCAGCCGGCGAGCCTGCGGCCGGCGTCGTCGAGGCGGCTGGAGACCGTCCCGTCGATGACGTCGTCACCGATCTCGACTCGGATGCCACCAAGGACGTCGGGGTCGACGATGACGTTGAGGTGCACGTCGCGGCCGTAGGTGCGCGCGAGCGCACCGGCCAGTCGCTCCCGGTCCGCGTCGCCGAGGGGGCGGGCGACACGAACGGTCGCCACTCCCTCACCGCGGACCTCGGCGGCCACCTTCTGGTAGGCGGCGAGGGCCACGGCCACCGTGCGGTGGCTGCCGGACAGCGACTGCTGCACGAGCGCCACCGTGGCGGGGAGGACCTTGTCGCCCAGCAGACCCTTGACCAGGCCTGCCTTGTCGGCGCGGCTGCGGGCCGGGTCGGAGAGCGCGTCGCGCAGCTCCGGGTTGGCCTGCACGAGGCGGCCCACCGCGAAGACCTCGTCCTCGAGACGACTCGCGTCGCCGCCGGTGGATCGCACGGTCGCGACCACACCGAGCTGCTCGAGGGCGTCGCTCAGGTCGCGACCCGAGCTCCACCGCTGCGCGACGGCAGCGGCGATGACGTCCAGGGCCGCGGAGGAGACCTTGTCGCCGAGCACGCCACGCAGGAGGTCGGCCTTGGCCTCGCCCCTCAGCGACACGTCGGTGGCCACGCGGCGCAGGCCCGGCTCGGAGCGGAGCAGGTCCGCCGTCCCGAACAGGTCCTGGCCCACCCGGCCCAGGTCGCCGGTGCTCGAGAGCACGTCGGCGGCCGCGGCGTAGGCGTCTGCGGACGCACCTCGCATCATCAGTTGACACTCCCCGACGCGGCGCCGTCGGACGCCTCGAGGTCGGCGAGGAAGCGCTCGACGACGCGGCTCTGGCGAGCCTCGTCCTCCAGGCTCTCCCCGACGATGCGCCCGGCCAGGCCGGTCGCGAGGGCGCCTACCTCGGCACGCAGCGAGGTGACCGCCTGCTGGCGCTCCGCCTCGATCTGCGCCTTGCCGTGCTCGACGATGCGCGAGGACTCGGCCTGGGCCGTCTCCCGCATCTCGGCCACGATCTGGGCTCCCTGCTCACGCGCTTCCTCGCGGATGCGCGCTGCCTCGTGCCGGGCGTCGCCGAGCTGCTTCTCGAGCTCGGCCAGCTTGGCGTCGGCCTCGGCCTGCTTGGTCTCGGCCGCGGCGATGCCACCCTCGATCGCCTGGGTGCGCTCGGCGAAGGTCTGCTCGAAGCGGGGAGCGACGAACTTCCAGATGAGGAAGAGCAGGAGGCCGAAGGCGACGAGCGACAGGACGAACTCGACGGGCACGAAACCGAGCGGGTTCTCCGGGGCGTGGCCGCCCTCCTCGGTTCCTTCCGCGAGGATGATCAGATTCTGCATGAAGGAGTCCTCGTCGGTCGTGCAGGGCGGGTCGTCAGTCTGAGGACGAACGCGAGCGCGATACCGATGATCGCGAGCGCCTCGGCCAGGGCGAAGCCCAAGATGGCGATCGACTGCAGGCGGCCCTGGGCCTCGGGCTGACGGGCGACACCGGAGATGTAGGCCGCGAAGATCAGGCCGATACCGATACCGGGGCCGATGGCCGCCAGACCGTAGCCGATCATGTTGAGGCGAGCCGTTGAGTTCACCGTTCACGGTGAGTTCCTTTCGTTCGGTACTACTTCAGGTGTTGGTGGTGCAGATCGGGGTGACGCGGGTGGATCAGTGCTCGTCGGCGAGTGCGTCCGGAGATGTACATCGCGTTGAGCAGGGTGAAGACGTAGGCCTGGAGGAACTGCACCAGGAGCTCGAGGAACGAGATGGCGATCGCGAGCACCCAGGCCAGCGGACCGGCGACGTAGCCGACGCCGCCGTACTCGATCAGGAACAGGCCGCCGGTCGAGAACAGGATCAGCAGCAGGTGGCCGGCGAACATGTTGGCGAAGAGTCGCAGCGCCAGCGTGGCCGGGCGCACCAGGATGTTGGAGAAGAACTCCAGCGGCACCAGGAGCGGGTACATCATGGGGCTGACACCGGACGGCACGCTCTGCAGCTTGAGATAGCCGAGGAGCCCGTGCTTGTGGATGCCGACACCGTTGTAGATGACCCAGCTCAGCGCGGCCAGCGCGTAGGCCATCGAGGCACGCGAGAAGGTCGGGAACTGGATCGCCGGAATCGAGGCGAACGCGTTGTTGATCAGCAGGAAGAAGAAGATCGTCACCAGGTAGGGGACGAACTTCGCGAAGTCCTTGCTGCCGATGATGTCGCGCCCGATCGAGTTGCGGACCATGCCGTAGGCGCTCTCGCCGGCGAACTGGAGCCGACCCGGCACCAGCGTGGCGCGGCGGGCGGCGGCGTAGAAGAACACGAAGACGATGAGGGCACCGAGCAGCAGCTGGACCATGGGCTTGGTGACCGCGAGACCGCCGAGCTGGAACAGCGGGACCTCGCTGAAGTCGAAGCTGTTGGGACCGGGGGCGAGGAACTCGCCGCTGCCGGACTCAGCCGTCGTGATGCCGAACATCGAGTCAGTCTCCTACTGGCTTGCCTTGTTGAACCGTGCATATGTCATGTAGATCCCGAAGCCGGCACCGATCAGGATGCCGATCGCCACGAGGAAGGTCGTTCCAAGCCAACGATCGAGGGCCCAGCCAGCCAGACCGTAGACAGCCACACCCGAGACGACGTAGCCGAAGGCGTGCCAGGGGTCGCCCTTGGGGGTGTCGTCGGGTCCGGCCGTCGGGGGAAGCTGTCGAGCCATCGCGCCCCGCACACTAGCAGCGGAATCGGTCATCGCTCACCCCCGGGGTGATCGACCGACGGGCTGCTCGACGTGGCAGCCGAGATGGTGTAGGCCGGGATCCGCTGGCGCGTGGCAGCGACCACCTGGCCCACCATCCACAGCACCGTCACCGCGATGACGCCCGCCGCGAACCAGCCGCGCGACAGCGTCTGCGCGCCCACGCCGGCCCGGTCGATCGCCGTGATGCAGAGCGCCAGCACGAGGAGTTGGAGGGCGTACGTCATGAGCGCCACGAGCAGCGAGGCTGCGGGCATCAGGCGGGCGACGAGGCCCACCACGACGATGCCCGAGGCGAACACCACCAGGGTCAGCACTCCCCCGGCGGCTGCGCCGACGACGGCCGGACGACCGTCGGTCAGCGCCGCGGCGACCACGAGCACGAGCACCGCGACCGCGCCTGCGCCCACCGCGCCGAGGAGCGGGGACACCCCGGTCCGGGGGCCTGGCTTCGACGCGGTCGTCATGGTGGCGGCCTGTCTCTCGGGGTCGGTCTCGGTGCTCGTGAAAACTATCACAAAGTCGTGGTGGGCCTGCGCTCAGGGTCTTGGGACGGTCTCCAGTCCGGTGTCCAGCCCGGTCCTGCGGGGTCGATGCACCTTGGGCAGCACAAAGGTCAGCAGGATCGTCAGGGCCAGCATGGAGCCGAGGCTCCACCAGACCCAGAGATCGTCGAACAGGCTCACGATCACAGCCCCGGCCGCCAGCGTGAAGGCCCACATCCACATGATGAGCACGGCGCGGCGCTGGGAGTGGCCGATCTCCAGGAGGCGGTGGTGCAGGTGCTGCTTGTCCGCACTCATCGGCGAGCGGCCTGCGCGTGTGCGTCGTACGACGGCGAGGACGAGGTCGGCCATCGGCACCATCAGCAGCGCGATCGGCAGCAGCACCGGAAGGACGGTCACGAACAGGCTGTTGCCGCCGGTGGTCGGCATCCCGACGAACTGACCGGTCAGGGTCAGCGCGCTGGCCGAGAGCACCAGGCCGATGAGCATCGAGCCCGAGTCGCCCATGAACAGGCGGGCCGGGTGGAAGTTGTGCGGCAGGAAGCCGGCGCAGGCACCCGCGAGGGCCGCGCTCAGCAGCGCGCCCGTGGTGGCCAGGGTCAGGTTGTTCGTGGCGGAGAGGGCGTAGCAGTAGAGGAAGAACGCGGTGGCGCCGATGCCCACGATGCCCGCCGCCAGCCCGTCCAGGCCGTCGACGAAGTTGACCGCGTTCATCGTGCCGATCACCACGACCAGGGTCAGCAGCGCCCCCTGGGCGTCGTCGAGGGCGAACTGGGTGCCGTCGGCGCCCGGGAAGTAGTAGAACCGCACCCCATTGGCCACGAGCAGCCCGGCGGCGAGCACCTGACCTCCGAGCTTGGTCAGGGCATCGAGGTCGAAGATGTCGTCGATCACCCCGACCGCGCAGACGAGCGCGCCCGCCATGAGCACGACACCGGCGTCGTCGAAGACGAAGCCCTCGCTGCGGGTGAGGAAGGGGAGCTCGCGCGCGACGAGGTAGGCGGCGCAGAGGCCGCCGAGCATCGCCAGCCCGCCGAGGTAGGGGATCGGCTCCGCGTGGACGTCGCGGTCGCGCACCGCGGCCACTGCTCCCGTGCGCAGGGCGATCTCCCGGGCGATGACCGTGAGCAGGTAGGTCACCGACAGGGCGACCAGGAAGACGAGGAGGTACTCCCGCACCGTCAGCCCTCGTCCGCGAGCACCACGCCGTGGCCCTCGATGGCCGCATTCAGCGCCTCGAGCGACAGTGCGCCAAGACGCAGGACGCGGCCTTCGGGGACGGTGACGTCGATGATCGTGGAGGCCTCACCGCCCGGGGACGCGCCGCCGTCGACGATGACGGCCACGACGTCGCCCAGCATCTCCTCGGCCGCGTCCGCGTCGGTGGCGGCCGCACGGCCGGTGAGGTTGGCCGAGGACACGGCCAGCGGGCCGGTGCGCTCGAGGACCGCCAGCGCCACCTCGTCGTCGGGCATCCGGACCGCGACGGTGCCGCGGGTCTCCCCCAGGTCCCACATCAGCGAGGCCTGCTGACGGCACACCAGCGTGAGTGGTCCGGGCCAGAACGTCTCGACCAGGGTGCGTGCCCAGGTGGGCACCCCCTCGGCCAACGCGTCGAGCGTGGTCGCGGCGGAGACCAGCACCGGGGGCGGCATCTCCCGGCCGCGGCCCTTGGCGGCGAGGAGGGCCTTGACCGCGTCGTGGGAGAACGCGTCGGCGGCGATGCCGTAGACGGTGTCGGTGGGGATCACCACCAGCTCGCCGCGTCGTACGGCACCGGCGGCGGCGGTCACTGCCGCCTCCCGTTCCTCCTCGGTCGAGGTCGCAAGCCTGTCCACGTCGCTCATCGTGCCAGTCGGGCGGTCAGGTAGCGCGGTCGACCCGCGAGGTCTCGGTGGTCGGCCACGTCGAGCCAGCGTCCCGAGGCCGCGAACACGCCCGGTGCCGACTCGCCCTGGACGTCGGCGTGCTCGGCCCCGACCACTCCCCCCGGCCGCAGCAGCAGTGCCGCGCGCCGCTCCAGGACCCGGATCGCGTCGAGGCCGTCCTGCCCCGAGAACAGCGCGAGGTGCGGGTCGTGGTCGCGGGCCTCTGCGGCCACCGACTCCCAGGCCTCCAGCGGGATGTAGGGCGGGTTGCACACCACCACGTCCACCGTGCCGGCGAGGTCGTCGAAGGCGGTGGCGAGATCGCCGTGGCGCAGGTCGACGCCGGTGCCGGCGAGGTTGCGCTCGGCCCACACCAGGGCGCCCTCGTCCAGCTCGACCGCGTGGACCTCGGCGTCGGGGACCTCGTCGACGAGCGCCCGGGCGATCGCGCCGGAGCCGGTGCAGAGGTCGACGACCCGGCAGGTCCGGAGCTCGTCCTGGACCGCCCGCACCGCGTCGATCGCCCAGCCGGCCAGCAGCTCGGTCTCGGGTCGCGGCACGAAGACGCCCGGTCCGACGGCCAGCTCGACGTGGCGGAACGCGGCGCTGCCGGTCAGGTGCTGGAGCGGCTCGCGGGCCTCCCGGCGGGCCAGCAGGGCGTCGTAGCGGGCGTGCTGGTGCTCCTCCAGGTCGTCCAGCAGCGGCAGCCGGCCGAGACCCACGTCGAGGACGTGCGCGAGCAGCAGGTCGGCGTCGCGCTCGGGCGAGGCCACTCCCGCCGCACGCAGGCGGGCCGCGCCCTCGCGCCGGGCCACGCTGGCTCGCACCTCAGGACTCCAGTGCCGCCAGGCGGGCGGCCATGTCGGTCTCGACGCACGAGTCGAGCACCGGCGCGAGGTCGCCGTCGAGCACCTGGTCGAGGTTGTAGGACTTGTAGCCGGTGCGGTGGTCGGAGATCCGGTTCTCCGGGAAGTTGTAGGTGCGGATCCGCTCCGAGCGGTCGACCGTGCGGACCTGTGAGCGCCGCGCATCGCTCGCCTCCGCGTCCGCAGCGTCCTGGGCGGCCTGGAGCAGCCGCGAGCGCAGGATCCGCATCGCGGACTCCTTGTTCTGCAGCTGGCTCTTCTCGTTCTGGCAGCTCGCCACGATGCCGGTGGGCACGTGGGTGATGCGCACGGCCGAGTCGGTGGTGTTGACGCTCTGGCCCCCGGGTCCGCTGGAGCGGTAGACGTCGATGCGCAGGTCGTTGTCGTCGATCGTCACGTCGACCGGCTCGGCCTCGGGCGAGACGAGGACGCCCGCCGCCGAGGTGTGCACGCGGCCCTGCGACTCGGTGACCGGCACCCGCTGGACGCGGTGGACGCCGCCCTCGAACTTCAGCAGGGCGTACGGCGCCTGGCCGGGCTCGACGGTCCCGCGCACCTTCACGGCTGCCGTGACGGACTTGAAGCCGCCGAGGTCGGACTCCGTGGCGTCGAGGATCTCCACGCTCCACCCGCGGGTCTCGGCGTAGCGGGAGTACATCCGCAACAGGTCGCCGGCGAACAGCGCCGACTCCTCGCCCCCCTCCCCTGACTTGATCTCGAGCAGCGCGTCCTTGCCATCGGCCGCGTCGCGCGGCACCAGGAGTCGGCGCAGGCGCTCCGAGGCGACCTCGCGGCGCAGCGCGAGCTCCTCGGCCTCCTGCGCGAACGCCGGGTCGTCGGTGCCGAGCTCGCGGGCGGCCTCGAGGTCGTCACCGAGCTGCTGCCAGTGCTGCCAGGTCGTGACGACCGCGGTCAGCTCGGCATAGCGCTGGTTGAGCTGCTTGGCCAGGCGCTGGTCGGCGTGTGTCTCGGGCAGTGCGAGCCGTTGCTCGATCTCGAGGTGCTCCTGGCGCATGCCTTCAACGGCCTCGAACACCGTTCCTCCTCGACTCGACGGACCCGGATGGGCATGGACAGACGGCAAGGCGCCGGCCACCCGCACGAAGCGGGCGACCGGCGCCAGGCGTGGACTACTTGCTCTCGGCAGCCTCGGGAGCGGCCTTCTCGGCCTGCGCCTTCTTGGCGTAGCGGGCCTCGAAGCGGGCGACGCGGCCGCCGGTGTCGAGGATCTTCTGCTTGCCGGTGTAGAACGGGTGGCACTGCGAGCAGACATCGGCGTGCAGCTTGCCGGAGGTCGCGGTGCTTCGAGTCGTGAACGACGCGCCACAGGTGCAGGTGACGGCGGTCTCGACGTAGTCGGGGTGCGTGTCCTTCTTCATGGTCTTCCTCTCGAAGTGTTCCGGGTCGCCCGCGTGGATCGCTCAGGACGTGAACCGGAACCGGCTCAGTGTGCCACCGCTCTCAACAGCGGCGCCAATCGGTGCATTCCCCGGTCAGCGCGAGCCGAAGACCTTCGCAACAGCCTGCGGGGAGTCGGCGGCGGCGAGCTGCTTGCGCAGGTTGCCCACCACGGCTCCCTCGGCGGGTGCGAGCAGCCGGTCCTCGTGCCGGGTGCCGGACGCGGCGACGTCGACGGCGGGCACGATGCCCTTCGCCGCGCGGTCAGCGCTGAGCACCAGCTCGAGGTTGGCGGTGCCCTCGAGCTCCTCCAGGAAGAACTCGTCGGTGCCGGACCCGGTGCCCACGCTCACGGTGGCGAGGATGGTCAGCGAGCCGGCGTCCTCGAGCTTGCGGGCGGCACCGAAGAACTCCTTCGTCGGGTGCACTGCCGACGCGTCCACGAGCCCGCCCAGGACCCGGCCGTTGGCGGGGGCCGCGAGGTTGTAGGCCCGTCCCAGGCGGGTCAGCGAGTCGAGGAGGACGACCACGTCGTGGCCGAGCTCGACCAGCCGCTTGGCGCGCTCGATGGCGAGCTCGGCGACGAGGGTGTGGTCGGCCGGCGGGCGGTCGAACGTCGAGGCGACGACCTCCCCCTTCACCGCCCGCTGGTAGTCGGTGACCTCCTCGGGCCGGGTGTCGACCAGCACCACCATCACGTGGCACTCGGGGTTGTTCGTGGTCACGGACTGGGCGATGGACTGCAGCAGCGACGTCGCGCCCGTGCGCGGCGGCGCCATGACGAGCCCACGCTGGCCCTTGCCGACGGGTGCAGCGACGTCGATCACGCGGCCGGTCGGGTTCGCCTCGTCCGTGGCCAGGCGCAGCCGCTGGTGCGGGTGGACCGGCACCGCGTCGGCGAACTCGGGGCGCTCCTTGGCCCCCTCGGCCTCGGTGCCGTTGACGCTGTCGATGCGGACCATCGGGTTGAACTTCTCCCGACGCTCGCCCTCGCGCGGCTGGCGTACCTGTCCGACGACCGCGTCGCCCCGGCGCAGGTGGTACTTGCGCACCATCGACAGCGACAGGTAGACGTCCTCGGGCCCGGGCAGGTAGCCGGACGTGCGCACGAAGGCGCAGTTGTCGAGCACATCGAGGATGCCCGCGGCCGGCACCAGAACGTCGTCCTCGAGGATCGTGGTGTCGGGCTCGTTGCGGCTCCCGCTGCGCACAGCCGTGCGGTCGCGACCGCGACGGCGGCGGTTGCGGCGGCCACCGGCCTCGTCGTCCTCGTCCTCTTGCTGGTCCTGGTTCTGGTTCTGGTTGCGGCCCTGGTTCTGGTCCTGGTTCCGGTCCCGGTTCTGGTCCTGGTTCCGGTCCTGGTTCCGGGACTGGGCGTTCGGGTTCTGCTGGCCCTGCTTGGCCTGGGGCTGCTTCTGGCCCTGCTTCTGGTCCGGCTGCTTCTGGTCCGGCTGCTTCTGGTCCGGCTGCTTCTGGTCCGGCTGCTTCTGCTCGACGGGCCGCTCGGCCGGCTTGTCGGCCTGCTCGGACTGCTCGGCCTTCTCGGCCTGGCGCTGCTTGCGGGTGCGGGTGCGCACCGTCGGCTGGGGAGCGGCCGGCTCCGGAGCGGCGGCCGGCTCGGAAGCGGCCGGTTCGGGAGCGGCCGGTTCGGGAGTCGCAGCGGTCTCGGCCTTCGCCGGCGAGCCCGACTGGGTCGCCCTGATCGCCTCGACCAGCTGCGCCTTCTTCATCGATCCGGCGCCGGCGACGCCCAGGCCGGCGGCCATCGACCTGAGGTCGGCCAGCAGCATCGAGTTGAGTCCGGCCGACTTCGAGGCTGACTTCGAGGCCGCCTTCTTGGCAGGCTTCTTCGCCGCTGTGGCCTCGGTGTCGGCAGAGGTGGCAGCAGTGGGGGTCTCGGTCACGTGGGTCCTTCGCACGTTGCGTCGCCTGCAGCCGAACGAGCGGCCAGCGAGGCGGATGGGGTGCCCCTGCACGCGGCCCCTGAGACAGCAGGTGGGCCGGGACGGGCGGGTACGCCGAACGGCGTGCCGTCAGGTTAGCAGGGTCGCGCCGCTGGACTCGATCGCCAGGTCGTGACACACCCAGCCGTCCGGGCAGCGCCCGATGAGCGCGGAGGTGTCGGCCGTGCCGAAGGCCAGCACGGTCGGTCCGGCGCCGGACACCACGGCGGGAACGCCGTCGGCGCGCAGGCGCCGCACGAGCCCCAGGGTCTCCGGCATCGCGGGCTCCCGCTGCTCCTGGTGCAGCCAGTCGCGGGTGGCGGCGAGGAGGTGCTCGGGTTGACCGTTGAGGGCGGCGACGAGCAGCGCGGCGCGTCCCGCGTTGGCGGCCGCGTCCGCGTGCGGCACCGACGCCGGCAGCAGCCCGCGAGCGACCGAGGTCTCCACCCCCGTGGGCGGGACGAACACGACCGCGGTGATCCGCGGGTCGACCCCGGCGCGCACGGCGTACCAGTGGTCGTCCTCGCGCCCGGAGATGACGAACCCTCCGTGGAAGGCAGCGGCCACGTTGTCGGGATGACCCTCGAGGTCGCAGGCGAGCTCGAACAGCGCCTCGTCGGAGGCGAGCAGCTGACCTCCGGCGACCAGGCCACGGGCGAGGACGACCCCGGCCACGATCGCCGCGGAGGACGACCCCAGCCCGCGGGCGTGCGGGATGACGTTGCGACAGGACAGGCGCAGGCCGGGAGGCTGGGCGCCCATCAGCTCGAAGGCAGCCCGCATCGCGCGCACCACCAGGTGCGACTCGTCGCGGGGTACGCCGTCGGCGCCTGCGCCCTCCACGTCGACGACCAGCCCGTCGTCGAGGACCTCGGCCTCGAGCTCGTCACGCAGGGACAGGGCCAGACCGAAGGCGTCGAAGCCCGGTCCCAGGTTGGCCGACGTGGCCGGCACCGTCACGCGGATCGGGCCCTCGACGAAGGTGGTCATGCTCAGGCGAGACCGGCGGCGGCAGCAGCCGCGTCCACGTCGGGGTCGATGACCGTGTCGACGAAGTCGGTGTGGCTCTCCAGCGCGGTCGCGGTGTCCTTGAGCCCGTGCCCGGTGACCGTGATGACGACGGTCCTGCCGGCATAGGACTCACCGGAGGCGAGCTCGCTGAGCATGCCGGCGACACCGGCCGCGGAGGCGGGCTCGACGAAGACACCGTCACGCCGGGCCAGCTCGGCCTGTGCGGCCAGGATCTGTGCATCACTGACGGCGGCGAACCGGCCCTCGGACTCCTTGGCGGCCATCTCGGCGAGGTGCCAGGAGGCCGGGTTCCCCACGCGGATGGCGGTGGCCTTGGTCTCCGGGTCGGGGAACGGCTCCCCCGTCACCAGCGGCGCCGCGCCCTCGGCCTGGAACCCCCGCATCACCGGGAGCCGCGAGGCGCGGCCGAGCTCGGCGTACTGCTGGTAGCCGAGCCAGTAGGCGGCGATGTTGCCGGCGTTGCCGACCGGCAGGAGGTGGAAGTCGGGGGCGTCACCGAGGAAGTCGCACACCTCGAACGACGCCGTCTTCTGCCCCTGCAGCCGGACCGGGTTGACGGAGTTGACCAGGGCGACCGGATAGTCGCGGGCCAGGCCGCGGGCGAGGTCGAGGCAGTGGTCGAAGTTGCCGCGGACCATGATGATCCGCGCACCGTGCACCACCGCCTGGGCCATCTTGCCCGCAGCGATCTTGCCCTCGGGGATCAGCACGAGCGGCTTCAGCCCGGCCTTGGCGGCATAGGCCGCCATCGAGGCCGACGTGTTGCCGGTGGAGGCACACACCACGGCCTCCGCACCCTCGTGCCTGGCGACCGAGATGGCCGCTGTCATCCCGCGGTCCTTGAAGGAGCCGGTCGGGTTGTTGGCCTCGACCTTGAGCCACACCTCGCCCCCGGTCAGTCCGGAGAGCCACTCGGAGTGCACCAGTGGGGTGCCCCCCTCACGCAGGGTGATCGCCTCGAGACCCTCGGGGAGGTCGAGCAGGTCGCGGTACTCCTCGATCACGCCCCGCCACTGTCCGTTCGTCATCATTCGTCCCCACCCTCGACGCGCATCACCGAGGTGACCTCGCGGACGATGTCCATCCTGCGGAGCTGGGCGACGGTGGCGCTCAGCGCGGCGTCGGGAGCGGCGTGCGACACCACGACCAGCTGGGCATCGGCGCCCCGGCCCTCCTGCCGGACGGTCTGGATGGACACGTCGTGGTCGGCGAAGGCGTTGGCCACGGCTGCCAGCACACCCGCGCGGTCGTCCACGTCGATGGCGACGTGGTAGCGCGTGCGGGTCTCCCCCATCGGCTGCACCGCGCGATCGGCGTACGCCGACTCGCCTGCGCCGCGCGTGCCCACGAGGCGGTTGCGGGCGACCGTGACGAGGTCACCGAGAACGGCGCTCGCGGTGGGCGCGCCGCCGGCGCCGGGGCCGTAGAACATCAGCTGACCGGCCGCCTCCGACTCCACGAAGACCGCGTTGTAGGCCCCACGCACGCTGGCCAGCGGGTGCGAGCGCGGGATCATCGCGGGGTGCACGCGGGCGGCCACCTGGTCGTGTCCGTCCGGCCCGGGCCGGAGCTCGCAGATGGCGAGCAGCTTGACCACCGAGTCCATGTCGCGGGCGCTGGCCACGTCGGCCGCGGTGACCTCCGAGATGCCCTCGCGATAGACGTCGGACGCGGTGACCCGGGAGTGGAAGGCCAGGCTGGCGAGGATGGCTGCCTTGGCCGCGGCGTCGAAGCCCTCGACGTCGGCGGTGGGGTCGGCCTCGGCGTAGCCGAGCTCCTGGGCCTCCTCCAGCGCCTCGGAGAAGCCCGCCCCGGAGGTGTCCATCTTGTCGAGGATGAAGTTGGTGGTGCCGTTGACGATGCCGAGCACCCGGGTGACCCGGTCGCCGGCCAGCGACTCACGCAGCGGCCGCAGGATCGGGATGGCCCCGGCCACGGCAGCCTCGTAGTAGAGGTCGCGCTCGGCCTTGGCGGCCGCCTCGAAGAGCGTCGGGCCGTCCTCGGCCAGCAGCGCCTTGTTGGCGGTCACGACGCTCGCGCCGTGGTCGAGGGCGGAGAGGATCAGGGACCGGGCGGGCTCGATGCCGCCGATCACCTCGACGACCACGTCGAGGTCACCGCGGGCCACCAGCCCGTCTGCGTCGGTGGTCAGCAGGCCGTCGGGGACCTCGATGTCGCGCGGGGCGTCCAGCCGCCGTACGGCCACTCCGACCAGCTCGACCGGGGCTCCCACCCGTGCGGCCAGGTCGGCGCGCTGCTCGGTCAGCAGCCGCACCACCTGGGAGCCCACTGCGCCGCAGCCCAGCACCGCCACCTTGAGGGCGCGCTCGCCACCCTCGCCATGCTCACTCATGAGACACCCACATCGCTCGCCAACAGATCGTCCTCAGTCTCTCGTCGCAGCACGGTGAACGTCTTCCCGTCCCGAACTCCGATCACCGGAGGACGTAGTGCGTGGTTGTAGTTGGACGCCATGGACCTGCAGTAGGCGCCGGTGCCCGGCACCGCGAGCAGGTCGCCGGGGCGCACGTCGCCGGGCAGGAACTCGTCCTTGACGACGATGTCGCCGGCCTCGCAGTGCTTGCCGACGACCCGCGCGAGGACCGGCGCAGCGGCGGAGGCGCGCGAGGCGAGGGTCGCGGAGTAGTCGGCGTCGTAGAGGGCGGTGCGGATGTTGTCGCTCATCCCACCGTCGACCGAGACGTAGGTCCGCACGAGCCCGCCGTCGAGCGCCACCTGCTTGACCGTGCCGACGTCGTAGACGGTGCACATCGCGGGACCGACGATGGCGCGGCCCGGCTCGATCGAGAGCCGTGGCTCCGCGACACCGAGGGCGCGGCACTCGTGCTCGACGATCTTGCTCATCTCCGTGGCGAGCTGCGCCGGGTCCGAGGGGTCGTCCTGGGTCGTGTAGGCGATGCCGAAGCCGCCCCCGAGGTCCATCTCGGGCATCACGACGCCGACCTCCTCGCTGACCGTGGCGTGCAGCGCCAGCACCCGCCGGGCCGCCACCTCGAACCCGGAGGTGTCGAAGATCTGGCTGCCGATGTGCGAGTGGAGCCCCAGCAGCCGCAGCTCGGGCGCGTCGTGCACGAGCCGCACGGCACGCATCGCGTCACCGCTGGCGATGGAGAAGCCGAACTTCTGGTCCTCGTGGGCGGTGGCGATGTACTCGTGGGTGTGGGCCTCGACGCCCGCGGTCACCCGGACCATCACGCCCGTGGTGCGACCCAGCTCGCGGGAGACGCCGGCCAGCCGCTCGATCTCGTCGAAGGAGTCGACGATGATCCGGCCCACCCCGAGCTCGACGGCGCGCTCGAGCTCGCGCAGGCTCTTGTTGTTGCCGTGGAAGCCGATCCGGTCCATCGGGAATCCAGCCCGCTCGGCGACGAGCAGCTCACCCCCGGAGCACACGTCGAGGGAGAGGCCCTCCTCCGCCAGCCAGCGCACGACGGTCGTGCACAGGAAGGCCTTGCCGGCGTAGTAGACGTCGTAGGCGGCGAAGGCGTCACGGAAGGCGCGAGCGCGGGCCCGGAAGTCGGCCTCGTCCAGGACGTACGCCGGGGAGCCGTGCTCGTGGACCAGCTCCGGCAGTGACACTCCCCCGACGGACAGGACGCCACGGGACTTGCGGGCCGTCTGCGACCACAGGGGTGCGACGAGCTCGTTGGGGTCGCCCGGCTCACGCAGCCACGACGGGCCGCCCGGTCGGTTGTGACTGAGGGCGCCGTCGGCGTGCGCCCAGCCGGACGGGTGGGAGGTGGGCACGACTCACATCCGCTCGGGGGCGGAGACCCCGAGCAGGAACAGGCCGTTGGCGAGCACCACCCGGGTCGCGTCGACCAGCGTCAGCCTGGCCCGGTGCAGGTCGCTGGTCTCCTCGTCGCCGCGGGGCAGCACCCGGCAGCTGTCGTAGAACCGGTGGTAGGTGCCCGCGAGCTCCTCCAGGTAGCGCGCGACGCGGTGCGGCTCGCGCAGCTCGGCGGCCGCCTTGACCACCCGCGGCAGCTCGGCGAGCGCACGCAGCAGCTCGCCCTCCTTCTCGTGGGTGAGGAGCTCGGGGTGCGACGCGGGCTGGACACCCAGGTCGGCGGCGTTGCGCAGCAGGCTCGCCACCCGGGCGTGGGCGTACTGCACGGTGAAGACCGGGTTGTCGTTGGTGGCCTTCGCCCACAGGTCGAGGTCGATGTCGATGGGCGAGTCGGAGTGGTAGCGGGCCAGGGCGTAGCGGCTCGCGTCGACCCCGATGGCGTCGACCAGGTCGTCGATCGTCACCACCGTGCCGGCTCGCTTGGACATCCGCATCGGCTCCCCGTCCCGGAGCAGGTTGACCATCTGGCCGATGAGGATCTCGAGGTTCTTGCCCGGCTCGTCGCCGAACGCGGCACACATGGCGTTCATCCGGCCGACGTAGCCGTGGTGGTCGGCGCCGAGCATGATGAAGCAGCGGTCGAAGCCCCGCTCGCGCTTGTCGAGGTAGTAGCCCAGGTCCCCGGAGATGTAGGCGGGCGAGCCGTTGGACCGGACGATCACGCGGTCCTTGTCGTCGCCGTACTGCTCGGTGCGCAACCAGAGCGCGCCGTCCTCGGTGTAGGTGTTGCCCATCTCGGTGAGCCGCGCGATGGCGCGCTCGACCGCCCCGGAGTCGTGCAGTGACTTCTCGTGGAAGTAGACGTCGAAGTCGACACCGAAGTCGTGGAGCGAGGACTTGATCTCCTCGAACATCATCTCGACCCCGACCTCGCGGAAGACCTCCTGCGCCTGCGCGTCGTCGAGGTCCTTGACGTCGGGGCGCCGCTCGAGGATCGCCGCCGCGATGTCGTGGATGTACTGGCCGCCGTAGCCGTCCTCCGGAGCCGGGCGCCCCTGGGCGCTCGCCAGCAACGAGGAGCTGTAGCGGTCGATCTGGGCACCGTGGTCGTTGAAGTAGTACTCCCGGGTCACCTCCGCACCGGTCTTCTCGAAGATCCGGCCCAGCGCGTCGCCGACCGCGGCCCAGCGCACGCCGCCGAGGTGCAGCGGGCCGGTGGGGTTGGCGGAGACGAACTCGAGGTTGATCTTCTCGCCCGCGAACGCGTCGGAGGAGCCGTACGCCTCCCCCGCCGCCACGATGTCGGCCGCGACCTGGCCCTGCGCGCCGGCCTCGACGCTCACGTTGAGGAAGCCCGGGCCGGCGACCTCCACCTCGCTGATGCCGTCGGAGGCACGGAGCCGGTCGGCGACGAGGTCGGCGAAGGCGCGGGGGTTCGTGCCCTGCCCACCGATCAGCACCGACTTGGCCAGCTGCAGCGCGACGTTGGTGGCGTAGTCACCGTGCCCCTTCTGCCGCGGTCGCTCCACCGTGACCTCGGTCGGCACGCCGTCGGGCAGCGTGATCGCGCCGTCGGCCACGAGGGCCGCCAGCGCGTCGACGATGGTCTCGGAGAGCTGCTCAGGAGTCACCGGCCCAGCCTATCGGCGGGTCCCGCCACGGGCCGAACCGGTTTCACGCCCTGGCACCCGCCACGGGTGGCGACTCTGCCCTAGGGTTGTGCGGTGTGACGACGCATCCGACCTACGACCAGCTGTGCGACCTCCCCGCCTACGTCGAGCAGCCCGTGCCGATGCCCTTCGAGGACATCAACGGCCACCTCAACGTCCGGCACTACATCGGCATCGCGAGCGAGGGCCTCGACGAGTCGCTCGTCGAGGTCGGCATCCCGCAGATGTGGCCGCTGACGCACGGGCAGGCCTGCTTCACCGCCGAGCACCACGTGACCTACCTGAGCGAGCTGCGCACCGGCGACGCGATGTCGGCACGGGTGCGACTGCTCGGCCGTTCCGAACGGGCCTGCCACGCGCTGGTCTACCTGCTCGACGAGACCCACCAGAGGGTCGCGTGCGTGGTCGAGGAGGTCTTCTTGCACATCGACATGGACACCCGCCTGACCTCGCCGTGGCCCGAGGACGTGGCAGCCGCCCTGGACGCCCGCGTCGCCGAGCACCGGGCGCTCCCTTTCGCCGCGGACACGACAGGCTCGCTCGGCCTGCGCTGAGCCGATCCACGCCAGCCTCCGACCGGTTTCACGACCTCGTCGGGTGACCGGTAGTCTTCACCGCGCATCGGCCCCCGGCCGGTGCAGGCCTCCGTAGCTCAGGGGATAGAGCACTGGTTTCCGGTACCAGGTGCCGCAGGTTCGAATCCTGCCGGAGGCGCGTACGGCCGGACTCAGCAGCGTCGCAGCGTCGCGTCGGAGCGGGCCTCTCGCCCGAGCCGCCGGGCCTGCGCCACGTCGGGGAAGACCACGCTCGCGGCCCCGACGAAGCCGATCCGCCCGCGCACGATGCACGTGGTGATCCTCGACGGGTCCACCTGGGCGATTGCCTGCGCGAGCTGGTAGAGCTCGGCGGGCGAGGCGTTGGTGTCCATGTGCTCCATCACGGTCATCACCCCGCGCTCGATGAAGCCGGGCCGGTCGGCCTGGGACCGGATCCGGGCGTGGATGCCGCGCAGGGTGCGCTGCTGGTTGGCCGAGCGGTCGAAGTCTCCGCCGACGAGGCCCTTGCGGATGCGTGAGAAGGCCATGGCGTTGTAGCCGTTGAGGTGGATACGGCCCCTCGCGAAGCCGTCCTTCTTCAGGTAGGGGTCGGAGAACCGCCGCGGATTGGTGACGGTGATGCCGCCGATGTCGTCGACCATGTCCTCGAAGAACGGGAAGCGGGTGACCATGACGTAGTCGGGCTCGATGCCGGTCAGGTTGCGCATGGCGCCGGCCATGCCCCGCGGGCCCGCGAAGTAGAGGGCGGCGTTGATCTTCTCCCGGCCGTGGCCGGGGATGCTCACCCACGAGTCGCGCGGGACGCCGATGGCGGTCGCGGCGCCGGTGCGGGTGTTGATGCCGACCATCTGCAGGGCGTCGCCGCGCGCGCGGGTCATCACCTGGCCGGGGCGCGCGTCGGAACCGACGGCGAGGATCCACACGACGTCGGGCCCACCGACCGCGACGCCCTGGGCGTGTCGGATCTTCACCAGGCTGACCTCGGTCGACTGCACGGCCGACGGGGGAACGACGAACGCGGTGAGGGACAGCACGCCGACGAGTGCGGCGGCCTTCACTGCTCGACGGATGCGCTGCATCACCGGGCTCCCTTCGCGACGTCGTAGCCGAAGATGCGCCAGGCGCCTCGCTGGTGGATGAGGAACAGGCGGCCACGCACGAGCGTGGTGCCGGTCTTCTCGCCGCTGGTCTCGAAACGCAGCACGACGTGCGCGGTCACCGAGCGCGCCCGCTTGCCGGTGGCCAGGATGTCGAGAGACACCTCGCGGCGCGTCGCCGTCACCGAGTCGATGGACGGCCCGTGGGTCAGGTTGGTCAACAACGCCTTGTCGGAGCGGGCGCGCTTCTCCGCTGCCGCGGTGAAGCCTGGGAACGCCCGGGGGAAGCTGCTGCGGGGGTAGGCGCCGCCCAGGTAGGCCGCGTCCCACCAGCGGTCGACGACCTTGCCCACCTGTCGGCGTACGTCCTTGCGGCGGGGCTCGGGCAGGCGGCCGAAGACCCGGTGGATCTTCGTCGTGGTCTCGGCGGGTCGCGACGCAAGGCTCGCCTGGGCGTCGTTGCGGCTCAGCCGCTCCGGGGCCGCCGAGGGGACCGAGCCGGACCGGCAGCCGGTCACGGACAGCGCAACGGCGAGGGCGAGCACGAGCCACGCACAGCGGCGGGCCCACGAGGTGCGGCCCGGCAAGGGGCTTGGCATGACGACTCCAGCAGGTGGTGCGGGTGTGACAGGGGGTGTGGGCGACACCATGCCTCAAAGACCATCCCCGCCCCTGCATTTGGAGGCGTGTGCGACTAGCCTTGTGGGCGACTTGGTCAAACCCTTGCGCGAAGATTTCTGAAAGAGGCGAAACAAGCGTGGCGCAGTCCCCGAACGGGCAGTCCGGCAACCAGTCCTCGGTTGCTCCGTCAACTGATCTGGGAGCCAACGAGTGGCTCGTGGAGGAGATGAGGGAGCAGTACGACCAGGACCCCTCGAGCGTGGGCCCCGAGTGGGCGACGTACTTCGGCAACGGTGCGAAGGCGCCTGCCCAAGCGGCCGCGCCCGCCAAGGCCCCCGCCAGGGCCACCGAGAAGGCCACCGCCAAGGCCACCGCGAAGGCCCCCGCCAGTGCCCCCGCGAAGGCCCCCGCCGCTGCTCCTGCGAAGGCGCCCGAGAAGGCCCGCGAGAAGGCTCCCGCGAAGGAGCCGGCTCCTGCCGCCGCCAAGTCCCCCGCCGCGCCGAAGTCCACGCCGCGACCGGCCGCTGCCGCCGAGGAGCCCGCCAAGGGCACCGCCACCCCCGTGGCCAAGGACCCCAAGCCGGCGGCTCCGGCCGAGGCCAGTGACGGGCCCACCTACACCGTGCTGCGCGGCGCCCCGGCGCGGACCGCGGCCAACATGGACGCCTCGCTGACGGTCCCGACGGCCACCTCGGTGCGCTCGGTGCCGGTGAAGCTGCTCTGGGACAACCGGACGGTCATCAACAACCACCTCGCCCGCGCGCGCGGCGGCAAGGTCTCCTTCACCCACCTCATCGGCTACGCCCTGGTCAAGGCGCTGCGGTCGATGCCGGAGATGAACGTCGGCTTCGAGGTCGTCGACGGCAAGCCCAACCTGATCACCCCGGCCCACATCAACCTCGGCCTCGCGATCGACATGAAGAAGCCCGACGGCACCCGGCAGCTGTTGGTGCCGAGCATCAAGGCCGCCGAGTCCATGGACTTCGCGGGGTTCTGGACGGCGTACGAGGACGTGGTGCGCAAGGCGCGCGACAACAAGCTGGCCGTCACCGACTTCCAGGGCACCACCATCTCGCTGACCAATCCGGGCGGCATCGGCACGGTCCACTCCGTGCCGCGGCTGATGGCCGGGCAGGGCGCGATCATCGGGGTCGGCGCCATGGAGTACCCGCCGGAGTGGCAGGGCGCGTCCGACGACTCGATCAACCGCAGCGCGATCAGCAAGGCGATGACGCTGACCTCGACCTACGACCACCGCGTCATCCAGGGCGCACAGTCCGGTGAGTTCCTCAAGCGCGTGCACGGCCTCCTGCTCGGTGAGAACGGGTTCTACGACGAGATCTTCCGCTCGCTGCGCATCCCCTACGAGCCGATCCGCTGGGCGCGCGACGTGGTCGCCTCCCACGACGACGACATCGTCAAGCAGGCCCGCATCCTCGAGCTCATCCACGCCTACCGCGTGCGTGGCCACCTCATGGCCGACACCGATCCGCTGGAGTACCGCCAGCGCAGCCACCCCGACCTCGAGATCGAGTCGCACGGCCTCACGCTGTGGGACCTCGACCGCGAGTTCGCGACCGGCTCCTTCGGTGGCGAGGGTCGCCGCTTCATGAAGCTGCGCAACATCCTCGGCATCCTGCGCGACTCCTACTGCCGCACCACCGGCATCGAGTACATGCACATCATGGATCCCGAGCAGCGCAAGTGGATCCAGGAGCGCGTCGAGCAGCCGCACGTGAAGCCGCCCCGCGAGGAGCAGCTGCGGATCCTGCTCAAGCTCAACCAGGCCGAGGCCTTCGAGACGTTCCTGCAGACCAAGTTCGTCGGCCAGAAGCGCTTCAGCCTCGAGGGCGGCGAGACCACCATCCCGCTGGTCGACGAGATCTGCGAGGCGGCCGCCGAGACCGGCCTCGACGAGGTCACCATCGGCATGGCCCACCGCGGCCGGCTGAACATGCTCGCCAACATCGTCGGCAAGAAGTACAGCCAGATCTTCCGCGAGTTCGAGGGCAACATCGACCCGAGGACCGTCCAGGGCTCCGGCGACGTGAAGTACCACCTCGGCGCCGAGGGCGAGTTCGTGGCCGGCTCCGGCGACAAGATCAAGGTCTCCGTCGCGGCGAACCCCTCGCACCTCGAGGCGGTCAACCCGGTGCTGGAAGGCATCGCCCGCGCCAAGCAGGACCTGCTCGACCAGGGTGAGAGGTTCCCGGTCCTCCCCCTGCTGGTCCACGGCGACGCCGCGTTCGCCGGCCAGGGCGTGGTCGCCGAGACGCTCAACCTGTCGCAGCTGCGCGGCTACCGCACCGGCGGCACCGTGCACGTGGTCATCAACAACCAGGTGGGCTTCACCACCGCGCCGGGCTCGTCGCGCTCCTCCCTCTACGCCACCGACGTGGCGCGGATGGTCCAGGCACCGATCTTCCACGTCAACGGTGACGACCCGGAGGCGTGCATCCGCGTCGCCCGGCTCGCCTTCGACTACCGCCAGACCTTCAACAAGGACGTCGTCATCGACCTCGTCTGCTACCGCCGTCGCGGTCACAACGAGGGCGACGACCCGTCGTACACCCAGCCGCTGATGTATGACCTGATCGAGCAGAAGCGCTCGGTGCGCAAGCTCTACACCGAGTCCCTCATCGGTCGTGGCGACATCACGATCGAGGAGGCCGAGCAGGTCCTCAAGGACTATCAGCAGCAGCTCGAGCGGGTCTTCACCGAGGTGCGCGAGGCCAGCTCCGAGGCACCCACCGAGTGGACGACCGTCCCGGACTACCCGGACAAGCCGGCCGGCGAGTTCTCCACCGCGGTGACCCAGGAGGTCCTCAAGCGGATCGCCGACTCCTACGTGACGCCGCCGGAGAACTTCACGGTCCACCCGAAGGTGATGCCGCAGCTGCAGCGCCGCTCGGCCGCGATCACCGACGGCCCCATCGACTGGGGCACCGGCGAGATCCTCGCCTTCGGCTCGTTGCTGATGGACGGTCGGCCGGTGCGGCTGGCCGGGCAGGACTCGCGTCGGGGCACGTTCGTGTCACGCTTCGCGACCATCATCGACCGGGTCAACGCCGACGAGTGGACGCCGCTGACCAACCTCACCGAGGACCAGGCCAAGTTCCACGTCTATGACTCCCTCCTCTCGGAGTACGCCGCCCTCGGCTTCGAGTACGGCTACTCCGTCGCCCGCCCCGAGGCGCTGGTGCTGTGGGAGGCGCAGTTCGGTGACTTCGTCAACGGCGCGCAGACCGTCATCGACGAGTTCATCTCCGCCGGCCAGACCAAGTGGGGCCAGCAGTCGGGCGTCGTGCTCCTGCTGCCCCACGGCTACGAGGGGCAGGGCCCCGACCACAGCTCGGCCCGCATCGAGCGCTTCCTGACGATGTGCGCCGAGAACGCGATGGTGGTCGCGCAGCCCTCCACACCCGCGTCGTACTTCCACCTGCTGCGCAGCCACTCGCTCGGCGAGGAGCACCGCCCGCTCATCGTCTTCACCCCGAAGTCGATGCTCAAGCGCAAGGAGGCGGCCTCGCAGCCCGACGACTTCGTCGGGAGCACCACGTTCCGGCCGTTCATCGGTGACGACGCCGCGGACCCGGCGCAGGTCGAGACGTTGATCATGTGCTCGGGTCGCGTGACGTGGGACCTCATGGTCGAGCGCAGCAAGCGCGAGGACGGGGCGAGGTTCGCGATCGGTCGCATCGAGCGGCTCTACCCGAACCCGCTCGAGGAGATCCGGGCCGAGGTGGCCAAGTACCCGAACCTCCAGGCGATCCGCTGGGTGCAGGACGAGCCGCGCAACATGGGCCCGTGGCCGCACTACCAGCTCAACACCTGGCCCGAGCTGGAGCTGACGGTCGAGCCGGTCACCCGTCCGGCGTCGGCGGCGCCGTCCGTCGGCACGGTGAAGCGTCACGTCGAGGAGCAGAAGACCCTGCTCGACGCGGCCTTCCGGTCCACGCGCAGCGCCGGAAACGACTACTGAGGCACGCGGGCCGCCGATGTACTTCACCGACCGCGGGATCGAGGAGCTCGAGCGGCGCCGGGGTGACGAGGAGGTCACCCTGGCGTGGCTCGCCGAGCAGCTGCAGGCCTTCGTCGACGCACACCCGGACTTCGAGACGCCGATCGAGCGGCTGGCCGTCTGGCTGGCCCGTCTCGACGACCCGGAGGACTGACGGCCCTCCGCCTCAGGTCCCGGGCCGCGGGACGACGGGCCGGACCGTCACGTCGGGGATCGTCGCGTCGGCCGGCAGGTCGATCACGTGCAGGATGGTGTCGACGACCGTCTCCGCGCTGATCCAGCGCGACGAGTCGTAGGTGCGGCCCTCCTGCTCGTGCACCTTCTCCTGCATGGGCGTGGCGGTCCGGCTGGGGTAGACCGTGCTGACCCGCACGCCCGACTCGACCTCCTCGGCTCGCAGCGAGTCTGCGAAGGCGCGCAGGCCGAACTTCGAGGCGGCGTACGCCGACCACTCGGCGCCGGCGCTCAGCCCGGCCGAGGAGTTCACGAACACGACGGTGCCGCCGCTGCCGCGCAGGTGCGGGAGGAGCTCGCGGGTCAGCACGGCCGGAGCGGTGAGGTTGACCGCGATCTGCTCCTCCCAGTCCGCGAGCCTCAGCCGGCCCACCGGGCCGAGGTCGACGACGCCCGCCACGTGCAGGAGCGTGTCCACTCCCCCGTCGACCTGCCGGCCGAGCCCGTTGAGGGTGCCGGGGTCGGCGAGGTCGGCGACGAGCACCTGGGCGCGCCCGAAGGTGTCCTCGAGCTCGGCGGCGCGGGCGTCGTTGCGGGCGATCAGCACGAGCGCGTCGCCCCGGTCGGCCAGCCGGTGCGCCAATGCCTGGCCGATGCCCGACCCGGCGCCGGTGAGCACGTGCCTCATCGGGTGAACACCACCTTGCCGAAGAGGTCGCCCTCCGCCATCGCGGCGAAGCCCTCGCGCGCCTGCTCCATCGGCAGCGCGCGGTCGACGAGCGGTCGGGCGCCGGTCGCGTCGAGGAATCTCACGAGGGAGTCGAGCTCGGCGCGGGTGCCCATCGTCGAGCCGATGACCGAGAGCTGGAGGAAGAAGATGCGGGTGAGACCGGCGTCGTCGACCTGGGGGCCGGACGTCGTGCCGCTGATGACGATCCGACCGCCCGGGCGCAGGGAGCGGATCGAGTGGCTCCAGGTGGCGCGGCCGACGGTCTCCATGACGGCGTCGACCTTGACCGGCAGCCGAGCGCCGGACTCGAAGACCTCGTGGGCGCCGAGCTCGACCGCACGGGTCCGCTTGGCCTCGTCGCGGCTGGTGGCGAGCACCGTCAGGCCGGCAGCGCGCCCCAGCGTGATCAGGGCGGTCGCGACCCCACCGCCGGCGCCCTGCACCAGCACGGTCTCCCCGGGCTTGAGGTCGCCCTGGACGAAGAGCATCCGGTAGGCCGTGAGCCACGCGGTCGGCAGGCAGGCGGCCTCCTCGAAGGAGAGGGAGGCCGGCTTGGGGACGAGGTTGCGACGCGGCACGACCACCTGCTCGGCGAAGGTGCCCTGGTGCCGTTCGGAGAGCAGGGAGCGGCCCGGGTCGTGGGCCTCGTCGCCGGTCCACGCCGGGTCACCGATGACGCCGTGGACGACGACCTCGTTGCCGTCCTCGTCGAGACCGGCGGCGTCGCAGCCGAGGATCATCGGCAGCGCCTCCTGGCGGAGCCCGACGCCGCGCAACGACCAGAGGTCGTGGTGGTTGAGGCTCGCAGCCTTGACGGTCACGGTCGCCCAGCCGTCCGGGGCCTCGGGAGCAGGGCGCTCCCCCACCACCAGTCCGCTCAGGGGGTCGTCGGAGGAGAAGGACTCGGCATAGACGGCGAACATGCTCCGACCCTAGCGAGTGGCCGGGACTATCTAGTTGCACCCACCAGCCCCGACCGGTTGGCTGCTCGCGTGAGCATCGACGTACGTCCCTCGGAGGACGCAGAGAAGTACCTGGCCACCGACCAGCTCGTGTGGTTCGCCGAGGTGGGCGACGCCGACGCCGACCACCTGCGGCTCGGGCTGCCGGAGGACCAGCGGTTCGTGGTCGACCTCCCGGACGGCCCGGAGGACCGGCACAGCGGGATCTATGGCGTCCGACCGATGGAGATGTCACTGCCCGGCGGGGCCGTGGTGCCGATCGCCGGACTGACGTGGGTGGGCGTGCACCCGGACGCACGCCGCCGCGGCGTGCTCGCGGCGATGATGACCGACCACCTCGCCCGCACTCACCAGGACGGGCTCGCGATCTCGGCCCTGCACGCGAGCGAGCCGGGCATCTACGGCCGCTTCGGCTACGGCATGTCTGCCCTCCAGCTGCAGGTCGACCTCGGCCGGGGCACGACGCTGAGCGCCCCGCACCTCGAGGACGAGGCCGCCGCGATCCGCACGCAGCTGGTGGACTCCCACGCCCGGGGGGCCACCCAGCGGCTGCGGGAGTGCATGCGCGCCACCGCGCCTGACTCGCCGGGCACGATCCTCGCCTCTCCCGACTTCATCCGCCTGTGGGGAGCGGAGTCGCCGGCGGAGCTGCGCGACAAGGAGCCTCGCCGGATCCTCTTCGCGACGCACGAGGGCCACGACGTCGGGGCGGTCATGCTGCGCCGCGAGCACAAGTGGGACAACGGCCGCCCCTCCGGCTCGGTGACAGCGGGCCTCCTGACGGGTCCTCCGGCTGCGCGGCTGGCCCTCCTGCGGCGCCTGGTCGACCTCGACCTGATGGGCACCACCAAGCTCGAGGCGGTGGCCGGCGACGACCCGCTGCTCGCGTGGGTGGGAGGTCCTCGCGCGACGGGTGACCTGAGGACCTGGGACAGCACGTGGGTCCGACTCGTGGACCTCGGTGCTGCTTGGGCGCTGCGCGGCTTCGAGTCCGACTGCGACGTCGTGGTCGAGGTCGAGGACCGCAACGCGCCGTGGAACGCCGGTCGCTGGCGGCTCACCGCGTCCTCCGGCGCGGGCTCGGCCTCCCGGTCGGACGCTCCTGCCGAGGTCACCCTCGACGTGGCCGTGCTCGGTGCGGGCTTCCTCGGCCACGGCATCGGCGGGTTGCAGCGGGCCGGGCTGGTGCGCGAGCACCGCGCCGGGGCGTACGCCGAGCTGGCACGGGCGATGCGGACGCTGGTCGGGCCGGAGCCGTCGATCGGGTTCTAGCGGAGCGTGTCCCTGTCGCGGGTGCGGCCAGCCCGCGACCGTGCCGCCGTTGCCGAGCTGGTGGCTCGTGACGACCCGAGCATCGTCGGTCTCGTGTGGAGCGGCTCGGCGGCCCTATTGCCCGACTCGCCCGTCGATGCATTCACGCAGCAGGTCCGCGTGACCGCAGTGCCGCGCATACTCCTCGATCCGGTGCACGAGGATCTCTCGTACGGCGATGCCGTCCTTGCCGACGCGTTCACCGAGGTCCTCGTGGCAGGCGAGCGCGGCGTCGGTCTCGGACTGCTCGCGCGTCAGGGCGGCCCAAGCGGCATCGACCATGTCCTGGTCTGCGACCGCGTCGTCGAAGTCCGTGTCGCGCCCGCCATAGATCTTTGGCACCTCCGTGCCGTCGGTGATCCAGTTGCGCCAGTCCCGTTCCGCCTCGGCGAGGTGGCGGACCAGTCCGAGCAGCGACATCGTTGACGGCGGCACGGAACGGCGGGCCATCTGCTCGGCGGTCAGACCGTCGCACTTCATGCGCATGGTCAGTCGGTACGTGGCCAGGTAGTCCGCGAGCGTCGCGAGCTCGCCGTCCGGACTGAGCCCGCCGGTGTTGCGCGGGTCGTCGTCCGGGTCGAGCCACATGTCGGAGTGGACCGTGGCCACGGTCCAGCGATCTGGAACGGTCACCGGGCAATCATCACCGCTCCGAACCCCGGGCCGCCAGTCGATTGACCCAGCCTCCGACCGCGCCGTCGTCGCTGTCCGCGGGCGGATCGGGCACCGGCACCACCCGGCTCACCCCGCACCGGGCGGACGTCATCGACGAAGCCCCCGAAGCAGGCGAGATCTACTGGACCAGGACCGACCTCGACCACGAACCCGGCGGCTGATCAGCGGCGCGCGACCCCGTCGGCCCGTGCGGCGCCGGCCACGGCTTCGCGTACGGCACCGGGGACCCGCGGGTCGAACGGCGAGGGGATGATCAGCTCCTCGCTCAGGGCGTCGCCCACGAGCCCGGCCAGCGCGGTCGCTGCCGCCACCTTCATGCCCTCGGTGATCGCGGTGGCATGCACGTCGAAGGCCCCACGGAAGATGCCGGGGAAAGCGAGCACGTTGTTGATCTGGTTGGGGAAGTCCGAGCGCCCGGTGGCCACCACACGGGCGTACTTGTGGGCGAGGTCGGGGTGCACCTCGGGCGTCGGGTTGGCGAGGCCGAAGATGATCGCGTCGCCGGCCATCGAGGCGACGACCTCCTCAGCCACCTGGCCGCCGGAGACGCCGATGTAGACGTCGGCGCCGGCCATCACGTCGGCCAGCGAGCCGCGCCGGCCGAAGACGTCGGCGGTGTCCCTGGCCAGGGCGGCCTTGACCTCGGTGAGGTCATGCCGCTCGGAGTTGAGCACTCCCTGCCGGTCGAGCACAGCGATGTCACGCACTCCCGCCTCCAGCAGGATGCGGGCCACGGCCACGCCGGCCGCTCCGGCGCCCTGCACCACGACCCGGACGGTCGCGGCGTCGCGGCCGGTCAGCCGGAGCGCGTTGGTCAGTGCGGCGAGCACGACGACGGCCGTGCCGTGCTGGTCGTCGTGGAAGACCGGGATGTCGAGGCGCTCCTTGAGCCGCGCCTCGATCTCGAAGCAACGAGGGGCGGAGATGTCCTCGAGGTTGATGCCACCGAAGCTCGGCGCCAGCCGGACGACGGTCTCGATGATCTCCTCGACGTCGGTGGTGTCGAGGCAGATCGGCACCGCGTCGACGCCACCGAACTGCTTGAACAGGACCGCCTTGCCCTCCATGACCGGCATCGCCGCGGCCGGCCCGATGTCACCCAGGCCGAGGACGGCGGTGCCGTCGCTGACGATGGCCACCACGTTGGGCACCCACGTGTAGTGCTGGGTCATCGACGGGTCGGCGGCGATCGCCTCGCAGACGCGCGCCACACCCGGGGTGTAGGCCAGCGAGAGCTCGTCGGGGCCGGTGAGGGCGACCGTCGAGACGGTCTCCATCTTGCCGCCGGCGTGCAGGTCGAACACGGGATCGCCCGCGTGCGGGTGAAGCGGATCCTGGCCCTGTTCCATGGCCGCGATACTTGCACAGCTCACCGTGGCGAGAGGCTGCGTCCCATGCGTGGGGAAGGCCACACCCGCAGCCGTACGACGGCCAGCACCTGGCCCTCGGCCACTGGTCCGCGGTGGCGGGAGTCCACGCCCTCGTCGGGGTTGTCACTCACCAGCCACCAGCCCGGTCGACCCGATGCTGTGGGCCGCTGCTCCCGCGCACGCTTCACCGCCACCGTGCCGTCCGCAAACCGGGCGACCACCAGTGCTCCGGGACGGACGCGAGCGCCGTACCGGACCAGCAGGAAGTCGCCCTCGCGCAGCGTCGGGAGCATCGACCGACCTCGCACCACGGCCGTCCCGAAGCGCGCTCCGGACGCACCACCCCGTCGGGCGAGACCCCGCTGCCGACCCCTCTGCACGCGGAGTAGTGTCGCAGCCAGTTGCCCCTGACCGATTGAAACCTGCTCCGATCGAGAGGAACACGATGCTTCGCCACCTGCTTGCCCCGACCGTCGAGGTCTCCGCGCACTGCGACCTGCCCTGCGGCGTCTACGACCCCGCCCAGGCACGCATCGAGGCCGAGTCCATCAAGGGCATCATCGCCAAGGTCGCCGACAACGACGACCCCGACTTCCGCACCCGCGCCGTCCTGATCAAGGAGCAGCGCTCGGAGCTGGTCAAGCACCACCTGTGGGTGCTGTGGACCGACTACTTCAAGCCCCCGCACTTCGAGAAGTACCCGCAGCTGCACACGCTGTTCAACGAGGCCACCAAGCTCGCCGGCGCCAGCGGCACCAAGGGCGAGCTCGACGCCGCGAAGGCCGACGAGCTGCTCGCCAAGATCGACGAGATCGCAGAGATCTTCTGGGAGACGAAGAAGGCCTGAGCACGCGGCTCCGCCGTGGGCTCAGGGCTTCTTCTGAGCGGCTTGCCGCTCCGTCCCCGACCACGCGGCTCCGCCGTGGGCTCAGGGCAACTCCTGAGCGGCTTGCCGCTCCGTCCCCGACCACGCGGCTCCGCCGTGGGCTCAGGCAACTCCGAGCGCTTGCCGCTTTCATTCCTGAGTCACCTCTCCGGGCCCGATTGCCACCTCGTGGCGGTCGGGCCCGGCTAGTGTGGCCGAGCACATCGCCTCGAGGACGGGATGCAGACGTAGTGTCAGATCAGACCGAGAACCACCGCGCCGACGTCGAGCTCCGACTTCCCGCCGATGGTGCCTACGCGTCCGTGGTGCGTACGACGGCTGCCGGGCTGGCGGCGCGTCTCGACTTCACCATCGACGACATCGAGGACCTCCGCATCGCCATCGGCGAGGCGACCGCCCTGGCGATCCCGGCCGCCGACCCGGGCACCGACCTGGTGGCGTGCTTCTACTTCGCTCCGGGCGTCCTGACCGTCACCCTCGAGGCCGAGGCGATGGACGAGCCCGCGCTCGACACGGAGAGCTTTGCCTGGCAGGTGCTCGACACGATGGCGCAGGACGCGTCGGCGGGATCGGAGGACGGACGCTTTCGCGTCCGCTTCACGACGACGTCGCAGGTCGCTGCGGGGACGACAGGTGCCAAGCGCTGACATGAGCGCACACACGGGGGATGAGGCTGAGTCGGTCGGGCTCAGCGGGCTCGATCAGGTGCGCGCGCGCAGCGCCGAGCTGTTCACGACCATGCGCGACGAGGACGGCAGCGACGCCTCGCGAACGACGGCTCGCGACGAGCTGGTGAACCTGCACCTGTCGCTGGTCGAGCACTGCGCCCGGCGCTTCCGCAACCGGGGCGAGCCCTACGAGGACCTGGTGCAGGTCGGCACCATCGGGCTGATCAAGGCCGTGGATCGCTTCGAGACCACCCGGGGCGTGGAGTTCTCGACGTACGCCACCCCGACGGTGATCGGCGAGATCAAGCGGCACTTCCGCGACAAGGGCTGGGCGATCCGCGTGCCCCGACGCCTGCAGGAGCTCCGCATGCAGATCAGCGGAGCGACCGGCGAGCTCACCCAGAGGCTGGGCCGCTCCCCGACCCCCCGCGAGCTCGCCGAGGTGGTCGGCTGCTCGGTCGAGGAGATCATGGAGGGCATCGAGTCCTCCCACGCCTACGCCACGCTCTCGCTCGACGCCTCCGACGACTCCGACGACGGGCCGCCCGCGATGCTGGCCACGCTCGGCGTGGAGGACTCCGACCTCGAGCACGTGGAGGTCCGCGAGTCCATCAAGCCGCTGCTCGAGGGACTCGGCGAGCGTGAGAAGAAGATCCTGCTCCTGCGCTTCTTCAAGAACATGACGCAGTCACAGATCGCCGACGAGATCGGCGTCTCGCAGATGCACGTCTCGAGGTTGCTCACGCGCACGCTGGCGCAGCTGCGGACCTCGCTCGAGCAGGACTAGCCCTCCGGCTCGTCCTCCAGCGCACGGGTGCTCGTCGGGTGCAGGAGCCCGACGACGACGACGAGCGCCACCACGGCCAGTCCCGCGGAGACCGGCTTCGTCGAGCCGGCCCACAGGTTCCACGCCAGACCGAGCTGGATCAGCTGGGCCATCACGACGGGGGCCCTGGCCCACGGGCGCGTCCTCCACAGCGCCCATGCGCACCACGCCAGCGCCGCGGCCGCGACGAGGAAGAAGGCCGTCGTCGTGAGACCCATCGTCAGCCGTGCCGAGCGCACGTTGGCGAGCTCCAGGACGCCCAGCGCGGCGAGCACGAACGCCTCGAGAGCGACCAGCGAGGCCGCCACCACCAGTGGCGGCGGAGCGGCGTGGTCCAGACCGTCAGGCGTAACAGGCACTCCCCAACCCTAGTTGTGACCGACGCGACCTTGGTGGGGGGTTGTGTGAACGTTCAAGTCTTGCGAGTCTTGTCGCTGCGCTTGCGTGCGCCCGGGCCCGCTGAATGTCCGCAAACAGCCATCTGCCTGTGAAAGAAAGAGGGAATCCCCCACTCATGGATTGGCGCAGCCGTTCCGCATGCCTCGACGAGGACCCTGAGCTCTTCTTCCCGATCGGCAACACCGGACCCGCGATCCTTCAGATCGAGGAGGCCAAGCAGGTGTGCCGTCGCTGTGACGTGCGCGAACAGTGCCTGGCCTGGGCTCTGGAGGCCGGACAGGACCACGGAGTGTGGGGTGGACTCAGCGAGGACGAGCGTCGTGCCTTGAAGCGACGCAACGCCCGCGCGCGCATCCGCACCGCCTGACGCCCCGCCCCGGGGTCAGTCGACGGGCAGGTCCGCCTGCACGCGCGCGCCCCGGGTCCCGGGTCCGATCTCGAGGACCCCGCCCAGCTCCGACTCGACGAGTGTCCGCACGATCGAGAGCCCGAGCTGGGTGGAGCCGTCGGGGTCGAAGCCCTCGGGCAGCCCCCGTCCGTCGTCCTCGACGACCATGTGCAGCCGACCCACGATCCGTCGGGCCGTCACCACGACCCGCCCGCCGGTGCGGTCCGGCAGGTCGGCGTACCCGTGCTCGACGGCGTTCTGCAGCAGCTCGGTCAGCACCATCGCGAGAGGGGTGGCTGCCTCGGACGAGAGCTTGCCGAAGGAGCCCTCGCGCACGACGCGGACGGGCAGCTCGACGCCGCTCACGTCGACCACCATGGCCCCGAGGCGGTCGGCGATGTCGTCGAAGTCGACCGTCTCCTCCAGCGCGTGGCTCAGCGTCTCGTGGACGATCGCGATCGATCCCACGCGGCGTACGGCCTCCTCCAGGGCGGCCTTGGCGTCCTCGGCCCGGGTGCGCCGCGCCTGGAGGCGCAGCAGCGCGGCCACCGTCTGGAGGTTGTTCTTCACCCGGTGGTGGATCTCACGGATGGTGACGTCCTTGGTGACCAGCTCGCGGTCGCGGCTGCGCAGCTCGGTGACGTCGCGGACGAGGAGCAGCGCGCCGCTGCGCTCGCCCTGCGGGTTCAGCGGGATGCTGCGCACGATGAGGGTCACGTCGTCGGTGCCGACCTCGGTCGCCCGGCCGTCACGACCACCCAGCACCGCGCTGAGCGTCTCCTCGTCCGGGCGCTTGCGGACCGGCACCAGGTCGCGGGTCAGGTCGGTGAGCACCAGCCCGGTCAGGTCGCCCTGGAGCCCCAGCCGGCGGTAGGCGGAGAGGCCGTTGGGGCTGGCGTACATCACCCTGCCGCCAGGGTCGAGGCGCACGAAGCCGTCGCCCACCCGCGGGGAGTCCGCGTGGTCGCTGCGCTGCCCCGGCAGCGGGAAGTGCCCGGAGGCGATCATCTGGGTGAGCTCGGCGGCGGTCTGGAGATAGCTCAGCTCGAGCCGGCTCGGGGTGCGTACGCCGAGCAGGTTGGTGTTGCGCGCGATGATGGCGATGACCCGGCCGGCCCGGCGGACGGGGATGACCTCCACCCGCACCGGCACGTCGTCGCGCCACTCCGGGTCGCCCTCGCGCACCAGCCGCCCGGAGCCGTAGGCCTCGTCGAGCATCCGACGGCGTCCGGCCGGGATGAAGGTGCCGAGCACGTCGTCGACGAGCGCGGTCGGGCCGGTGGTGGGTCGCATCTGCCCGCCGGCCCAGAAGCCCCTGCCCTCGCTGTCGGGGAGCCAGAGAACGAGGTCGGCGAAGGAGAGGTCGGCGAGGATCTGCCAGTCCGCCATGAGCAGCTGGAGCCAGGCGACGTCGTCCTCCACGAGGTCGGTGTGGGCTCGCACGAGCTCGTGGAGGGAGGGCACCGGACCACCCTAGGTGCTGGATGAGCGGAGGTCGGGGCCCTCCCAGGGACACCCGCACGACCCGCGGACCACGAGCCGCGTGGGCAGCACCTGCGGGTGCACGTCGTGCGTACGCCCCTCGATCCGCTCGTGCAGCCGGATCGCCGCCCAGTGACCCAGGGACCGCATCGGCTGGAGCACGGTGGTGAGCCCCGGAGCCACGAAGCGGGAGGTCATGATGTCGTCGAACCCCACCACCGCCACGTCGTCGGGCACCCGCACGCCCCGGCGCGCCAGCACCGACATCACCGCCACCGCGAGCTCGTCGTTGGCGCAGACCAGCGCATCGGGCAGGCCGGCCCCCTCGTCCAGGGCGGCCACCGCGTCCGGTCCGCTCCCCTCCTCGAGCGGCACCAGGACCGGGGGTCGCGCCTCGAGCGCCGCGGAGCGCGCCAGCACCGCCCGGAAGCCGGCATAGCGCTCGGTCACGTCGTGGGAGCCTGCCGGGTCGCCGACGAAGACCAGGCGGCGGTGTCCGTGGCGCAGCAGGTGGTCGGTGAGCTCCTGCGCGGCACGGACGTTCTCGACCTGGACCGTGTCGCAGCCGTGCACCGGGTCGCGGGCCACCAGCACCGTCGGCGTGCCGGCACAGGCCTGGCGTACGAACGCGTCGGAGACCGTGTCGTTGGCCAGCACCACGCCGTCCACGCGCAGCAGCAACCGGCGCACGGCCTCCTCCAGGTCGACCGTGGGCCCCGCCAGCTGGATCACGACCGACTGTCCGTAGCGCGCTGCGGCGGCCTCGAAGCCGGTCAGCAGCTCGGAGTAGTAGGGACCGGTCAGCCCCGGCAGCACCAGGCCGTGGGTCTGGTGGCGCGGCACCTCGACCGTGCGCGCCGCCCGCAGCGGGATGTACTCGAGCTCCTCGACGGCCTCGAGGACCTTGCGCCTCGTGGGCGGCGAGGTCGGCGCGGTGCCGCGCAGCACGCGCGAGACCGTGGCGATCGAGACGCCGGCACGCTCGGCCACCGTGTAGATCGTGACCGGGCGGTCCGCGGGGTCGGGGCTCACAGCCACAGCCTCGCAGGCGCCGCCCCGAGCGGCCCGTCGTGACCCCTGAAACCAGTTACATGCCACCGGCCACGCTCAGCCACCCGCTTACATCTATTTACACTCCGCGGCCCCCCTGACTCGGCCAGTCGGGGCTGGTAGGAACTGCCCCATGCGGACACTCGGGAGCCCGGCCGGTTCTGTGGCGGAGACCAACGCCCACGGGGCGCTGACCCGGCTCGAGGCACGCGGCCTCAGCCTCCTGCTCAATCCGGCGACCAGCATCGAAGCAGGTGCGACGAACGTGCACCTGCGCGTGCTCGACCCCGAGACTGCGACGTACGTCCCCCTCCTCGGGCAGCAGTCGCCGACGACGAGCGTGGACGACGTCGACGGCACCGTGCGTGCCACCGGCCGGTGGCACGAGCCCGGTCACGACCTGGCCTACCGACTGACCCTGGCTCTGTCCGAGGACGAGCCCGCGTGGTCGTGGCACCTCGACGTCACCAACCTCGGCAGCGCACCGGTGCTGCTGGACGCGGTGTGCGTCCACGACCCGGCCCTCGCTCCGGCCGGAGCCGTCGACACCAACCAGTACTACGTCAGCCAGTACCTCGACGTCACCCCGATCGCGACCCCGGAGCACGGCGTGGCCCTCGGTGTCCGGCAGAACATGCCGGGCCCCCGGGTCCCGTGGGTGGTGGTCGGCTCGCTCGGCCGGGGCGTCGGCTGGGCCAGTGACGCCCTCCAGCTGGTCGAGCGGACGACCGACGGCGTCGCGTGGTCCGGCCTCGGCCGGACCGCCCTGCCGTCCGCCCGGTGGCAGCACGAGCACACGCTCGCCGTGGTCCAGGACGCGGCCGTCGAGCTCGCGCCGGGGGCGACGCACCGCACCGGCTTCTTCGGACTGCTCCTGGAGGACCATCCCGAGGCGACCGGTCCCGACGACGTACGCCACGTGGCCACCGCTGTCCGCGCGGCCGTCGCCGCCGCCCCCCTCCAGGCCCCCGTCCAGGCCCCCGTCCAGGCACCCGTCCCGGCCCCCGTCCCTCTCACCGACGCGCCGACCTCGCCGACCTCCGACGGTGCGCTGGCGCAGCTCGCCGCCGCCCCCACGCTGTCCTGCGTGCCGCTCACCGAGGCCGACCTCGCCGAGCTCGATCTCGGCGCCGAGCCCGGGTCGGTCGAGCGTGGCGCGGACGGTGCGCCGTCGACCTGGCGCACGGCGCGCGGCGAGGTCGTCACAGCCGCCCGCGACCTCGAGGTGCTCCGGCCCCACGGCCAGATCCTGCGCACCGGTGACACCCTGTCCCCCGACGCCGGCAGCCTGACGACGACCGTGTGGATGCGAGGCACGTTCCACTCCCAGCTCACCCGCGGCCACGTCGGCCGCGACCCTCTCCTCACCGGTCGCCGCAGCTATCTCGGGCTGTTCCGCGGTCAGGGCCTGCGGGTGCTGGTGCGTGACGCCGCGGACAGCCGGTGGGAGCTGCTCGACCTGCCCAGCGCGTGGTGCAACGGCCTCGACTCCTGCTGGTGGTGGTACTCGGCCCCCGACGGCCGGCTGATCGAGGTGGTCTCACGGGCGCCGGCCGAGCGCCACGAGCTGACCCTCGAGGTGCGGGTGCACCGCGGTCCGGCGACCCGCCTGCTGGTCACCCTGGACACCGGCTCGGACTCCCCCGGGCCCGCCCTCGACCGGTCCGGCGGCGTGGTGGTCGAGCGCGAGGAGGACTGGACGGTCCTGCGGGTCGAGCCCACGACCGACTGGCGGCTCACGCTGGAAGGCACAGCATCCGCAGGGTCCGCAACGGCGAGCACCGGCGCCGGCCAGGACTTCTGGTCCCTCCTCACGGGGTCCCTGGGCCTCGAGCTCGACGGGAACTCGACCGAGGCGGGCGAGGTGTCGGCCGTCGCCGCCGCGCTGCCGTGGTTCACCCACAACGCCCTCGTCCACTATCTCGCCCCCCGCGGCCTGGAGCAGTACTCCGGCGGCGGGTGGGGCACCCGCGACGTGTGCCAGGGACCGGTCGGGCTGCTCACCGCGCTCGACCGGCACGAGGAGGTGCACGACGTGCTGCTGCGCGTGCTCCGGGCCCAGAACGCCCGGGGCGACTGGCCCCAGGCGTTCGAGTTCCTGCCCCACGCCGCCGAGCAGGGGCAGCAGGACTCGCACGGCGACGTCGTCTACTGGCCGCTGCTGGCGGTCGGTGAGCACCTCCTCGCGGTCGGCGACGCGGCGCTGCTGGACCACGAGGAGCCGTTCGTCGGCGACGACGGGGAGACCGATCCGGCGCCGGTCGAGGAGCACCTGCGCCGCGCGCTCGACCGGATCGAGGAGCAGCTGGTCCCGGGGACCCCGCTGCCGGCCTACGGGCACGGCGACTGGAACGACTCGCTCCAGCCCGCCGACCCCGACCTGGCACGACGCCTGGCCTCGACCTGGACCGCGGTCCTCCAGGTGCAGGCGCTCGACGCGCTGGCCCAGGGGCTGCGCGCCGCCGACGCCGCACCCGGCCTGGCCGACGACGCGGCCGCTCTGGCCGCGCGCACGCGCGAGTCGATCACGCAGGTCATGCTGCTCGACGGGGTGATGCCGGGCTACCTGCTCCACGACCACGCCGGGGCAGGGAACGCTGCCGAGCCGCTGGTCCACCCGCGCGACACCCGGACCGGACTGACGTACGGCATCCTGCCGTGGGTGCACGCGGTCGCGTCCGACGTGCTGGCACCGGCGGACGCCCGCCACCACCTCGCGATGATCGAGCAGCACCTGCTCGGACCGGACGGGGCCCGGCTCTTCGACCGCCCGGTGGCCTATCGGGGCGGTCCGATGACGATCTTCCAGCGCGCCGAGGCGAGCACGTTCTGGGGCCGCGAGATCGGCCTGATGTACGTCCACGCGCACCTCCGCTACGCCGAGGCGCTGGCCCGCGTCGGCGACGGCGCCGCCCTGCTGCGGGCCCTCGCGCTGGCCAGCCCGTGGGGACTCTCCGACCGGGTGAAGCAGGCGCGGCCACGTCAGCGCAGCTGCTACTACTCCTCCTCCGACGGCGTCTTCGCCGACCGGCACGACGCCTCGGAGCGCTACCCCGCGCTGATGGCCGGTGAG
The DNA here is from genome assembly GCA_963790155.1 of uncultured Actinomycetota bacterium. GTDB lineage: Bacteria > Actinomycetota > Actinomycetes > Propionibacteriales > Nocardioidaceae > Nocardioides. Next base: position 336,856 of record CAWBNL010000001.1, read on the forward strand.
GTGCCGCTCGAGGGAGGCTGGCGGATCTACTCCTCCGGTCCGGGCCTGGCGCTGCGGCTGGTGGTCGAGCGGCTGCTCGGCCTGCGCCGCCGCGGCGACCGCGTCGAGGTCGACCCGGTGCTTCCCCCCGGCGGCGACGGACTGCGCGCCACGGTCCGGCTGGCCGGGCGGCTCGCCCACGTGTCCTACGCCGTGGGGCCCGAAGGCGTCGGCGTACGACGCGTGGTGGGCGCCACCGGCGAGCTTCCCCTCACCCTGCTCGACAACCCCCACCGGCGCCCCGGCGCTTCAGTGGGCACCGACGACCTGCGGGCGGCCCTGGACGCCGGCCCCGACCTACGTGTGGAGACCTTCTGATGTCACGACCGACGCCCCCGTGGCTGGACCCGACCCTCGACGTCGAGGCGCGGATCGAGGCCCTGATGGCCGAGATGACCCTCGACGAGAAGGTCGGCCAGACCCACCAGGTCGCCAACGTCGACCCGCACGACGACGCCGAGGCCCTGCGGGCCGGCCGGATCGGGTCGAGCCTCCATGCCTCCGGCGCGACCGCCGGCAACGAGCGTGACGAAGGCGTGCTGGCGGGCGTGATCGACGAGATCCAGGAGCTCGCGGTCGCCGGCAGTCGCCTCGGCATCCCGGTGCTCTTCGGGCGGGACGTGATCCACGGCCATCGCACCGTGGTCCCGATCCCGCTGGGCCAGGCCGCCTCCTTCGACCCCGAGGTCGTCCGGGAGGCCGCCGAGACCGCCGCCGCGGAAGCGGTCGTGGACGGCATCGCGTGGACCTTCGCCCCGATGCTGGACCTCTCCGAGGAGCCGCGTTGGGGCAGGGTCGCGGAGTCGTTCGGCGAGTCGCCGGCGCTGGCCTCCCGGCTGGCGGCCGCCGCCACCCACGGCTTCCAGGGCGACGACCCGGCCCAGCCCGACCGGGTCGCCGCGTGCGCCAAGCACTTCGTCGGCTACGGGTTGTCGGCGGGTGGTCGTGACTACGACACCGTGTCGGTGGGCGAGAACACGCTGCGCAACCTGCACCTGCGACCGTTCCGGGCCGCGGTCGAGGCCGACGTGCTGAGCGTGATGGCGGCCTTCAACGACGTGGACGGCATGCCGATGCATGCGCACCGCCACCTGCTGCGCGACGTGCTCAAGGGCGAGTGGGGCTTCGACGGCGTCGTGGTCGCGGACTGGAACGGCATCGGCCAGCTGGTGGTGGCGGGGGTCGCCGCCGACGACCGCGAGGCCGCCCGACTGGCGATCGAGGCGGGGGTCGACCTCGACATGGTCAGCGGTGCCTACCTCGCCCACCTCGCCGACCTGGTGCGCGACGGCGAGGTCGACGAGGCACTGGTCGACGACGCCTGCCGCCGGGTGCTGCGGATGAAGCTGCGGCTCGGGCTCCTCGACGGCGCGGCGTCACCCGGGACCCGCCCGGTCGGCAACGAGCCCACGGACGGGAGCCGGGCCGCGGCCAGGCGTGCGGCGGTGGGCGCGCACGTGCTGGTGCGCAACGAGGGCGCCCTGCCGCTGGCGGACCAGGCGTCGGTCCTGCTGACCGGTGGGTTCGTCCACGAGGGCGACGCCCTGCTCGGGACCTGGGTGCTCGACGGCCGGGGCGCGGACGTGGTGACCCCTGCCGCCGCCCTGTCCGGTCGCCTGGGTGATCGGCTGAGCGTCGACGACGGCCGCTTCCCCGACCGGACGCTCCAGCTCGCCCGGCAGGCCGACGTCACGGTCGCACTGGTCGGCGAGCACCCCCACCGCTCGGGCGAGGCCAACTCCGTCTCCGACCTGCGCCTGCCACCGGGCCAGCTCGACCTGCTGCGCACGCTCGCCGGGCTCCGCAAGCCGCTGGTCGTGGTGGTCTACACGGGTCGGCCGCTCGACCTCACCGACGTGCTCGACCTCGCCGACTCGGTGATCGTGGCCTGGCACCCGGGCATCGAGGCAGGATCGGCGCTCACCGATGTGCTGAGCGGGGACGTGGCGCCGCACGGACGGCTGCCGATGACCTTCCCGCTGTCCACCGGCCACATCCCCACCAGCACCCACCAGCGCCCGACCGGGCGCCCGATCCACGCCGACGTCGACCACCGCGAGGGGCGCTACGCCGACGCGCTCACCCAGCCGAGGCTGCCGTTCGGCTTCGGCCTCACCTACTCCAGCGTCGAGTACGCCGCCCCGCGTCTGGCGGTCGCGGAGATCGGCCTGGAGTCGGCGACGACGCTCACCGTCGCGGTGACGAACACCGGCGACCGGGTCTGCAGGGAGGTCGTCCAGGCCTACTTCCGCGATCCGGTCGCCCAGGTGACCAGGCCGCTGGTCGAGCTGTTCGACTGGGCGCTCGTCGAGCTGGCTCCGGGTGAGACCACCGAGGTCGCCTTCGAGGTGTCCGCGACGGCGTTCTCCTACTTCGGGGCCGACCTGACCGAGCGGGTCGACGAAGGCGAGATCCAGCTGCTCACCGGCCCCGACGCGGCCCGGCTCCAGCAGGTGTCGCTGAGGATCACCGGCGCGGAGGTGCGCCCATGACGGCGTACCGGCCCCGGCATCGATCCGGTTCGGGCATCCCGGGTGGGGCCCTGTGCGCGCTGCTGGCACACTGACATCCATGTCGACCGGGTACTGGAGCCAGGTGCAGGCCACCGGGTTCGAGGTTCCCTCGGACCGCCCCCTCGACGACCTCACGGCCGAGCTGACGACCATGCTCGGATCCACGCAGCCGGAGGTGCGAGACGGCACCGCCTTCCCTGCGCTCGCGACCTGGATCGGGCGGGGCGTCTACGACGACCTGCTCGCCGGGCTGGGTGACGGGATGGTGGCCGGGCTGTCCGTCGGGCTCGGCGAGACCGGCACCGACTCCGTCTTCCGGCGCAGCTTCAGCGCCCTGATCCTGGCGGCGTGCCTCGAGCGCGACAACGACCAGCACCTGCTCCCCGGGGGCAAGATCCTCGAGTGGGGCGACCGGGCCGCGACCTGGTTCCTCGGCGAGCGAGACACCCGCGGCTTCGTCGCCGGCAAGGGCTGGGCGCACGCCGTCGCCCACGGCGCGGACACGATCGGCGCCCTCAGCGGGTCGCCGCACCTGGCCGGCCCCGAGCACGCCCTGTTGCTCGACATCCTCGCCGAGCGCGTCCTCCAGCAGCCGGCCGACGACCCGCTCGTCGCGGGTGAGCCCGACCGGATCGCCGCCGCGGTGATGCAGGTCCTGCGACGCAACACGCTGGGCACCGACGCCCTGGAGCCGTGGGTGCACCGGCTCGCCGCAGCCGGACACCCGTTCCGCGGTCCGGCAGACGAGGACCCGTACGCCCCCACCGCGGCACCGCAGGCGCTCCTCCGCGCCCTGTTCGTCCAGCTCTCGCTCGCGTCCCACCCCCCGACCGTGCGGCCCGACCTGCTGCTGGTCGTGATCGAGGCGCTCCGCATGACGAACGCTCCCTACCTGCGAGTAGCGGACCGCTAACCTCGGCGCATGAGCGAGCGCAACGAGATCTCGGGCCACAGCGGCGAGCTGGCCGTCCACGTGGCCCGCGCCCACGGGGTGGAGACCATGTTCACCCTGTCGGGAGCCCACGTCTTCCCGATGTACGACGGCGCGGTGAAGACGCAGGCGGAGGGACAGGGTCCGCCGATGCGCCTGCTCGACGTGCGCCACGAGCAGACGGCCGCCTTCGCCGCCGAGGCCACCGGCAAGCTGACCCGCGTCCCCGGGCTCGCCGTCCTCACCGCCGGCCCGGGTGTCACCAACGGGATCAGCGCCATCGCGCAGGCGCAGTTCGCGGGCTCACCCATGGTGGTGGTGGGGGGCCGGGCCCCGCAGAACCGCTGGGGCACCGGCTCTCTGCAGGAGCTCGACCAGCCGCCGATCATCGCGCCGGTCGCCAAGGCCGCCCGCACCCTGATGACCGCCGCCGATGTGGCGCCGGGCGTGGACGAGGCCTTCACGCTCGCCCGCTCCAGCCACCGCGGTCCGGTCTTCGTCGACGTGCCGATGGACGAGTTCTTCAACTCCGCCACCGGCACCGCCGCGTCGGGCGAGGGCACCCGCATCGAGCCCGACCCCGACGCGATCGAGAGGGTCGCACGGCTCCTGTCCGCGGCACGGCGACCCGTGCTGATCCTCGGCACGGACGTGTGGGCCGACCACGCCGAGGTGGCCGCGCTGCGCCTCGTGGAGGACCTGGGCATCCCGACCCTCACCAACGGCATGGGCCGCGGCGTGATCCCGGGCGGTCACCGCTCGCTGGTCACCAAGGCGCGTGGGGCGGCCCTCTCCGGGGCGGACCTCGTCGTCGTCGTCGGCACCCCGCTCGACTTCCGGCTCGGCTACGGAGTGTTCGGCGGCCCGGACAAGAACCCCGACGGCGCCTTCGCCCGGGTGGTCCACATCGCCGACTCCCCCGGCCAGGTCTCCGGCCACGCCGAGCTGGCCGGCTCGGTCGCCGGCGACCTCACCACCGTCCTCGACGGCCTCCAGGCCGCGATCGAGCGCGGCGACAAGCCACACTGGCGCGACTGGTCCGACCAGCTCGCCGACCAGGTGCGGAGCGCGGCCGCCCGCGACGCCGAGCTGCTCACCGCCGAGGCGGACCCGATCCACCCCGCGCGCATCTACGGCGAGCTGGTCCCGCGGCTCGCGGACGACTCGGTCGTCATCGGCGACGGCGGCGACTTCGTCTCCTTCGCCGGCAAGTACGTCGAGCCGCAGCGCCCCGGCGGCTGGCTGGACCCCGGCCCCTACGGCTGCCTCGGCGCCGGCCTGGGGGCGGCCATCGCCGCCCGCCTCGCGCGGCCGAGTGCCCAGGTCACCCTGCTGCTGGGCGACGGCGCCGCCGGCTTCTCGCTGATGGACGTCGACACCCTCGTGCGCCACGACCTGCCGGTCGTGATGGTCATGGGCAACAACTCCGCGTGGGGACTGGAGAAGGGCCCGATGCAGATGCTCTACGGCTACGACGTGGTCGCCGACCTCGCTCCGCGCACGCCGTACGACGACGTGGTCAAGGCACTCGGCGGCGACGGGGAGACCGTGACCGACCCCCGGGAGATCGGACCGGCCCTCGACCGCGCCTATGCCTCCGGCGTCCCCTACCTCGTCAACGTGATCACCGACGTCGAGGCGGCCTACCCCCGCAGCACGTTCGGCATCTAGCCCCCATGGTCCTGGAGGTCCGGCGCGCACGAGCCGACGAGCACGCGCGCATCGGGGACCTCACCGTCCGCGCCTACGCGGCGTTCACCCTGGGTGCGGCCGACCCCTATGTCGAGCGGCTGCGTGACGCGGCCGCGCGGGACGTCGGCGCCGAGCTCTGGGTGGCGGTGGACGGAGACGACCGGTTGCTCGGCAACGTCACCTACTGCCCACCGGGGTCCGGCTACCGGGAGGTGAGCCGCCCCGACGAGGGCGAGTTCCGGATGCTCGCCGTCGACCCCGAGGCCCGTGGCGCCGGCGCCGGGACGGCGCTGGCGACCCTGTGCGAGGAGCGGGCCCGGGAGCACGGGGCGGTCGGCATGGCTCTGTCGACGCTCGCGGCGATGACCGACGCGCACCGCATCTACGGGCGCCTCGGCTACACCCGCGACCCCGGGCGCGACTGGTCGCCGTTGCCCGGCGTGGAGCTGGTCGTGTTCAGCAAGGCGTTGTGAGCATCCCGGTCGTCAGCACCGCCCCAGGGTGGACGGGTCGTCCGGATCGCTGAAACAGATGACCGCGCCCGGGAAGGCCGTCATCTCCGAGCGGGAGACCATGGTCCAGAACCAGACCTGCCACGCGCCGTCGTCCCCCGCGACTGCCGTGACCAGGGTGCCGCCCGTCGTCAGCCACGTGCGGTGGGAGTCGTCGTTGACCAGCTCCACCTCGCCGACGGGCTCGAGCGCACGCACGCGATCTCCGTCGGAGTAGACCACCCGGACGTACGCCGGGTCCGCGTCCGAGGTGACGACGAAGGACACGCCGTCGGAGAAGACCGCTGTCGGTTGGGTCGTGGAGATGCGGGGGTCGGCGACGGGCAGCTCGAAGTCGAGCACCCGGCCCCCCGTCTCGACGACCAGTCTGGGGTCTGCCGCTGCCTCGATCCGCGCGACGAAGCGGGTCCTCCCGTCGCCGAAGTCGAACTGCTCACCGAGACCGAAGGTGTCCGTCGCCACGTCCGCCACCTGCGGCAGGTCGTCGATCGCCCCCTGCCGACACGAACCGCGCCCACCCGTGCCGTCCACCGTTCCGCACGCGGCAGTCGGCCGAAGCACGCCGCTCTCGTCCATCGCCCACGTCCAGACGTCCACCACGTAGGTCTGCGGCCTGATCGTCGTCATGTTGCCCGTCGCGAACTCACTCCGCGACCGGCTGGAGAACAACGTGTCGTCCTCCACCCAGTAGTCGTGGACGCGGACCATGTCGTAGTACTCGCCGCCGTCGGCAGCCACCGGCACCTCGCCGCGCACGAGGAGCCGGGGGTCCTCTGCGACCGCCTGCACCAGCAGCCCGTCGCGCAGGTCGAAGACCAGTGGATAGCCGCCACCACCCACCGCGGTCACGTCGTCGAAGTAGAGCACCAGCTCCTGGTCGCCGTCGTCGTCGGCGTCGATGGGGTCGAGGGCGGAGGTGCCGATGGTGGTGCCGAGCTCGGCGATGCCGTAGGCCTCCTCCCCCGTCGTGCTCAGGGTGGTCTGCAGCCGGACCCGGCCGTCGAAGTCATCGGTCGGCTCGGCCAGGAAGTCGACCTTCTCCCTCACCCCGTCGCCGTCCAGGTCGAGGCGTGCCGGGGTCGAGAGATCATCGGCCTGCCAGTCGCGGCCGATGTCCGCCGGAAGCTCGAGCTCGACCTGCGGGTCGTCGGGCTTCGGCGCCAGGTCGTCGGAGCGCTGCCGGCCCCCGAGGCCCTGGAACACGACACCCAGGACCAGCACGAGCACCGCTGCGGTGGCGAGCAGCACCCACGGCGACTTCCAGCGGGGCCGCAGTTCCACGACGGCGGCCGGCGGCGCCAGGTCCTCGGGCCGGACCAGCTCGGCGCGGGCGGAGAGGGCGGCGCGCAGCCGCTGCTCGATGTCGGGACCCGTGCCGTGCGTGGTGCTCATCGCTCCTCCTCCCGCGTGCTCGTCTGCATGGACTTCTCGAGGGCGACCAGCGCCCTGCTGGCGGTGGACTTGACCGTGCCCCGGCTGATGTCGAGGGTCTGCGCGATCTCGGCCTCGCTCAGGTTCGACCAGTAGCGCAGCACCAGCACCTCCCGCTGGCGCGGTGCGAGCCGGTGGAGCGCCTCGATGACCTCCCGGTGCTCCTCCGCCAGCACCGCGCTGTCCTCGGGCGAGGGTGGCGACAGGTCGTGGGGTGGTGAGTACGCCCGCGCCGTACGACGCCGGCGCAGCGCCGAGCGGGAGGTGTTGACGACCGAGACCCTCAGGTAGGCCAGCGCCTTCGACGGATCCCTGACCGCGTCGGGGCGACGGGCGAGCGCCGCGAAGGCGTCCTGCACGACGTCCTCGGCGGAGGCGAAGTCGTCCACCAGCAGCACGGCGAGCCGGACCAGCGACAGGCGGTGGGCAGCGTAGAGCTCGGTGATGTCCACTGCTGGGTCCATCCCGAGGGTCCTCGTGCTCATGTCTGGTAGACGTGTGGGTGGCACTCAGGTTGCCTCACGCACGGACGAATCCTTTGAAGGGACACCCATGTCGCATCCCGAGCCCGCGACCATGACGTACGTCGTCGCCGACGCGGACACCGCACTCGCGGTCGGCAGCGGATCACTGCCCGTCCTGGGCACGCCGCGTCTGCTGGCGTGGCTCGAGGCCGCCACCTGCGCGTGCCTCGCACCGGTGCTGACCGAGGGCTCCACGAGCGTCGGCACCCGCGTGCAGGTCGAGCACCTCGCCGCGAGCCCGGTCGGCGCCGAGGTCGAGGTGAGCGCGTCGAGCGCCTACGAGGACGGGCGGCTGCACCGCTTCACCGTCAGCGCCCGCGACACCGCGAGCGGCAAGGTCCTCGCCGCCGGCGAGATCACCCGCGTCGTGGTGGACGCGGAGCGGTTCCTGTCCCGCCTCTGAGGCGCCGGCGTCCCAGAACGTCAAGGGCGCGTTGACTAGACCAGCCCGCGCGGTGAGGTGAGTTGCTCGCACCCGGTTCTCGGGTCTGGCATTCTCGTCGCGGCATCCGCGTGGGGCGGGAGCCGATGAGGGGGTACGACATGGACGACCGACTGCGCGAGGAGCTGGCCACACTGGGTCAGCGCATCGAGGTCGCGGAGTACGAGCGACGGGTCGCGGTGGACGAGGTGCGCGAGCTGATGTCGCGCCACCACAGCGAGCTGCACCTGCCGCACGTGGTGGAGCTGACGCTGCTCCCGCAGGGCGCGCTCGACGAGATGGTGCCCGACTGATCGGGCTGCAGGTCGAGCCCCTCCTGCCAGCCCGGCCATAGGCCACCAGGCATCCACAGGAGGGCTAGAAACCCGCTTCTCCACAGGGGTCTGCGTGCGGTGGTGCGGGTGTCGGTCGGGCCGGGGAGAGTGGCTGCATGTCAGCGCTCCCGCACTCCCACGAGCACCGCGTGACGGCCCTCGCACGGCGGTGTCGCGAGGAGCTGGGCGCTGTCGCGGAGGCACCCCTGTGGTCGCTGCCCCCGGGCGAGGCGGGCGACGCCCTGGTGATGCTGACCCAGGCGCGGGCGCAGCTCGACGAGCTGCTGATGCGCGTGCTGCGCCACGCCACGACCGTGGAGTCGGGCCTGGACACCGGTGCGACGTCCACGACGAACTGGTGGGCGCACACCACGCGCACGACCCGCGCCGAGGCGCATCGCACCGCCCGCCTGGCCGCCTCGCTCGAGCACCACGACACCGTCCGGACCGCGCTCGCGGCCGGTGACCTGCGCACCGACCAGGCGGGCGTGATCGTGGCGGCCCTCGACGGGCTCCCCGACGACGTCGCCGACTGGGTGCCCGCCGCGGCGACCGAGTTCCTGCTCGCCAAGGCCACCGAGCACGACGCCAAAGCGTTGCGCATCCTGGGTCGGCGGTTGCTGGAGGTCATCGACCCCGCCGCAGCCGACGCCGAGGAGGCCCGACGCCTCGCGGCCGAGGAACGACACGCGAAGGCGATCGCGTCGTTCACCATGTCCGACGACGGCCACGGCACCTGCCACGGCCGGTTCACGATCCCGTCGCTGCACGCAGCGATGCTCCGCAAGGACCTGCTGGCCCGCGCGGCCACGGCTCGCCGTCGATCCGGCGAGGTCGACCGGATCCACGACGGCCGGTTCTCCCGCCATCAGCTGGGCCTGGCGTTCATGGACCACCTCGAGACCCGCCCCGACGGCACGGCACCGACTGCGGGCGGGGTTGCGGCCACGGTCGTGGTCACGATGGAGCTCGAGACCCTCCTCGGTGGCCTGAAGGCGGCCTCCCTCGACACCGGCGGTCGGATCAGCGCCAGCGAGGCCCGTCGGTTGGCGTGTCGGGCTGGGATCATCCCGATCGTGCTGGGCGGTGAGTCGGTGGTCCTCGACGCCGGCCGCAAGCGCCGCTTCCACTCCGAGACCCAGCGCATCGCGATGGGTGTGCGCGACGGCGGGTGCACCGCCGTGGGATGTGACGCCCCGCCCGCCTTCTGCCACGCCCACCACGACGAGACCCCCTGGTCCCACGGCGGCGGCACCAGCGTCGAGAAGGGCCGCCTGCTTTGCCCCCGACACCACACGCTGATCCACGACGCAGCGTTCCAGCATTCCCTCGACAAGCACGGCAAGGTCAGGTTCAGCAGGCGGACGTGAGGGGGGTCGAGCTCACGACACGCCGGGTCTGTCGATGAGCGTGGACCCGATCCTGGTCCGCGAATCTCGTCTCCTACTCTTCGCTCATGACCCTCTTCCAGACCAGCCAGGTCATCGAGCGGCGCGAGATTCTTCAGGACGAGGTCTGGCTGACATCGCCAGTGACCGTGGTCCATGACGACGGTGACCGACTGGCGGTTCGCCTCGACCCGGGTTCGTCGTTCACCTTCCCGGACCACCCCTTCGGAGTTCACCCATGGGCGATGCACTCCGAGTGGGGCGGTGCAATCGTGCTTCAGTTGTACCGATCTGGTGACTTGTACAGCGTCTGGAAGTTCTTCGATCCCGACGGGTCGTTCAGCCACTGGTACGTCAACTTCGAGGCACCCCTGAAGCGCGGCCCGGGGTACATCGACACCAACGACTACGGGTTGGACCTCGTCGTTGACGCCTCGGGTGAGCGGCGTTGGAAGGACGTGCCGGATCTGCACCACCAGAGGACCGAGGGGCGCATCTCTTCGCAGACAGTGCTCGACGTTCTTGCCGAGGCGGCGCACGTCGAAGCCGCACTGGAGCGAAACGAGCACTGGTGGTCATCCTGGGCGACTGGTCTCACGTTGCACGCGGCGATGCCTCCGCTGGATGAGCCGGGCCCCGGGGGCACGAAGCACCGGCACGGATGGTCCAGGTCTGCAGCGAATGATGGACCCGAGCGTGCGTGCGGCCAGCCGAAAGGAAGCAACGTGAGCGAGCCGATACCTCCCGACGCCGACCTCGTCAGCGCCATTGGGCAGTGACGTCTCGTGACCTGGGCTTGGAAGACCTCGAACTCCTGACGCTGGGCGTTGGAGGAACTGCTGATCAGGCGGACGAGTTGTTGGGTCTGGTGCTCTCCGGCACCAAGACAGCGACATCGAGTGCGCTCTGGTCCTACGAGGCCGAAGCCGAATCGCTCCACAGTGGGCGAACCTCAATCGGGCGACGGAAGGTCGCCGCAGCAACGTCCGCGCACGAAGTACCTGCACGGCCCAGGCCACCGCGTCTGAAGGCGACCGCAGTTCGGAACGTTCTGGCGTCGGGCACAGAGGACTTCTCCTGAGCCAGCTGCCCGGCGTGCGATCTCGCCAGGCAGATGCATCGTCCGAGCGCTTCGATCGGCGTCCGCCAGGTCGCCGCACCTGATGCACATGGGCCCCGCGCTGGAAGTGGGGTCCCGAGTGCACGCGCGCGATTAGGCTCCTGGTCGTGCCACGATGAGCGCGTTGCTCGGCGGGTGAGCCAGGTCCCGCAGACGCTTGTCGAGGGCCTCGACCCGTGCAGCAGTTGCTCCGCGTTGCTGCTCGACGTGTGCGGTGTCGCAGTGAGACGTCTGAACGGCAGGTCCATCACGGCTGTGCCTGCGTCTCGGTGAACCCATAGCGGTCTTCGAGCACCCAGCGCGCGGCATCTGGGCCGAAGCGTCGGCACGCTGTCGAGCACTGCATGTGCATCGTTCGCCACGATGGCAATGGCGTGATGATCTTGCTGGCGATGCCGTTGTGGCTCGTCCTCGCGGTGCGTTGGGTACGTCCTGCTCGCTCGCAGGCACCCAGCGGCCATAGGTGCTGACGCGGCGGAAGGATCGTCCGAGCCCGCATCTGCGCGATCGCCGCCTGTTGGCGACTCTGCCGAGCGCGCACGTGGACGCGACTGCGGCCCGAAGTCGACGGTTGTACGTATCCGCTGACCGGACGGAGCACGGCATCGACACGTGGTGGAGATCACCTGCTGCGACGCCGTGGGCACGGTCGGCGAAGTCAGCGGCAGAACATCGCGATCCCGACGAGGCTCCCACCGGCAGCGAGCTCAGCCGGGAAGGCGGCCCGGCCCAGTTCATCGACCGAGACCAGGTCGGCGAGCCCACCGATCACCCCCAACGCCAGACGACCTGGAGTGGACATCACCGGAATCGGCGGGTGGTCCATATCGGCAGGAGCGCAGCAGCGTGTCGACGAGCAAGTCATGGACCGAGCCGCGGCCGACAAGCGCTACCTCGTGTACGACCAGTACAACCTGGGAGGACCCCACGCGACAACCCAGAACCGCAGGTGAGGTCCCGGCCTCTCGCCCAGTTGGCGGACTTGCGGAGTGGTATCCGGACGGAGTTCCAGATGCGGCGTTGGGTCGCCCACAGACGAGAAGCGGACGTCGCAGGGACAACCGCGGATCTGAAAGTCTCCCGCCGATGGTGAGCAGGAACGACCGATGAGCCAAGCGCCCGGCCGGGCTCACTCCGCAGGAACGTCCACCGTGCGAGCCGAGCCCTCGCGACTGAGGTACCGAACCGGCTTGCCGAGCGACTCCGCGTAGGCGATCTCGCGTCGGGTCGACTCACCGACATAGCCACCCGGATCCACGACGTACACCTCGTCAGCCATGCGGATCTTGTGGAAGTGCACGGCGCCGAGCCGGCCCTTCAGGCCCGAGCTGTCGGCTGTCCAGTCGTAGCCCGGCAGGTCGGGGAGGCTGAACATCCCGAGGCTGATCACGACGCAACCATCCATCGTGAGCCGCTGGTTGACCTCCGCGAACTCGGCCTCGAACCTCGTCGAGCCGCAGAGCGTGATGACCTTCGCCTCACCCGCGGCCGACTGCGGTGCCTGCTCGTTCTCCACAAGGCTCATCATCGCTGAACGGACCGGGCGTCCACCTGCGGACATGCAGAAGTCCCCGCCTCGGCGGGGACTTCTACTGGTGCGGTGCGCGTCAGGCGTTGGGGCGCTTGCCGTGGTTCGCGCCCTTCTTCTTGCGAGCGCGGCGCTTGCGTCCGGTCTTGCCCATCTGGTCCTCCTGAAGTCGGTGCTCGGGTCAGTGTCTCAAATGACCGCGGGTGGAGCCAATCGGGTCAGGCCCCGCCCTCGCTCAGGCGGATCTCGACCTCGCGCAGCCTGATCCGGACGCGGTCGCGCAGGGACTCGGGCGCCGCCTCGGAGCAGGAGCGGGCCACGAGCTGCTTGACCGCGCGCTGCAGGTCGTAGCGCTCCAGGCACGGGCCGCACTCGCGCAGGTGCATCTCGACGACCGCGCAGTCGGCCTGGTCGAGCTCGTTGTCGATGAGGTAGACGATGCGCTCGATGTAGTCGACGCAGTCGTCACGGCCGTGCTCGTGCGTGCTCACGATCCGCTCACCCCCTCGGTCGCGGCAGGCATGGACGTGGCCGGCAGCAGGTCGTTGGCCCGCACGTAGTCCGCGAGCATGTCGCGGAGCTGGCGACGGCCCCGGTGCAGTCGCGACATCACGGTGCCGATCGGCGTGTCCATGATCTCGGCGATCTCCTTGTAGGGGAAGCCCTCGACGTCGGCGAGGTAGACCGCGAGGCGGAACTCCTCGGGCAGCCGCTGCAGGGCGTCCTTGACCTCGGAGTCGGGCAGGTGCTCCAGCGCCTCCATCTCCGCAGACCGCAGGCCGGTCGAGGAGTGCGACTCCGCCCGGGCGAGCTGCCAGTCCTCCACGTCCTCCGACATCGACTGCTGCGGCTGGCGCTGCTTCTTGCGATAGGAGTTGATGTAGGTGTTGGTGAGGATCCGGTAGAGCCACGCCTTGAGGTTGGTGCCCGGCTTGAACTGGTGGAAGGCGCTGTAGGCCTTCGCAAAGGTCTCCTGCACCAGGTCCTCGGCGTCGGCGGGGTTGCGGGTCATCCGCATCGCCGCGCCGTAGAGCTGGTCGAGGAAGGGCAGGGCGTCGCGCTCGAAGCGTGCGGACCGCTCGTCGGAGGACTCCTCCTCGAAGGGCGTGTCGGGTGCGGACGTGTCGTCCGTGAGCGATTCAGTCATCGCGTCCCACAGTACCGTTGTGAGCACAGGCGACGAGCCACGCTGCTGTGGCGTCGGGCGATCGAGGGTGAGTGACTGCACACCGTCTCCAACACCTCACCTGTGCGAGGGATTCCCGACGACATCGCGCACCAGCCACTCGAGGGTCGACTCCACGACGATCCCCATCGCCTCCTCCTGCGAGACCGCGCCGCGGAACGGCACCTTGAGGCCGTGGTCACCGCCGGGGATGACGACGATGTCGAGGCCGGTGAGCCCGCCGGGGAACTCGTCGGGCCGACCCATCGGGTCCCGCTCGCCCTGCACGAGCAGGGTGGGCAGGCCCACACCGCGGAGCTCGGCGAGCCGGGTCGGCTCGGTCCTGCCCGGCGCATGGAGGGGGAACGACAGCGCCAGACAGCCCGACGCGCCCAGCGCCCGTGCCGTCCGAGCCGCCGAGCGGGCGCCGGCCGAGCGACCGCCGACCACCAGCGGCGTACGCACCCGCATCACGTCGGCGGCGCGGGTCAGTGCGACGTCGAGGGTGGACGGCGCGGTCGCGATCTTGCGACCGGCGACGCGCCACGGCTGCTCGAACAGCACCACCGTGACGCCCTGCGCGGGGAGCGCGTCGGCCAGGGCCCACAGGTCCCGGGACTCGATGCCCCCACCGGCGCCGTGGCTCAGCAGCAACGTGGCGATCGGGCTGGTGGCCCGGCGCGTGTGGAGACGTCCCTCCCCGAAGGGAGTGTCGACGGAGCGGATGGTCGCCTTCTTCATGAGGTCGCCTCCAGTGGCTCGACGAGCTCGGGACCGTTGTTGCGCACGTTGCTGACCAGGGTGGGCACGGCGTAGGCCTCGAGCCGTCCCGGTGCGGCGGGCACCAGGAGGGACGTGTCCCCCGGTGTCGTCGGGTCCAGCCAGTCGTGCCACCGCTCCTTCTCGACCATCAGTGGCATCCGGTCGTGGATGTGCCCGAGCGAGTCCTCAGCCTCAGTGGTCAGCACGGTGCAGGTCCAGCGGAAGCGGTCGGCGTCGTCCTCGGCCTTCGTGGGGTCGCGCCAGATCTCGTACAACCCGGCCATCGCCAGGAGGCCGCCGTCCTTGGGCCGGATGAAGAAGGGCTGCTTGACCGGCTTCCCGCGGGCATTGGTCTGCGAGGTCGGGTACCACTCGTAGTAGCCGTCGGCCGGGAGCAGGGCGCGACGGGAGGCGAACGCCTTGCGGTAGGCGGGCTTGTCGCCGACGGTCTCCATCCGCGCGTTGATCATCCGGTTGCCGATGGACGGGTCCTTCGCCCACGACGGCACCAGCCCCCAGGTGAGGACCCGCAGCTGGCGCTGCGGCGACCCGGGCTCCGCGCCGGCGGACCCGCGCGACGGCGGGCGCTCGACCACCGCGTAGACCTCCTTGGTCGGCGCGACGTTGTAGTCGGCGTCCAGGGGCGCAGCGACGCGGCTCTCGACGACCTCGAACTCCTCGATGAGGTCCTCGGGTCGTCGTGACGAGGCATAGCGGCCGCACATGCAGGCCACCCTAGGGGAGGGCGCCCCCGCCGCGGCTCAGCCGCGGGCGAGGTCGTCGAGCAGCATCCCGGCGCCGGGGTCCGAGGGCGGCAGGCCCTCGATCCACACCCGCACGCGCGGCCCCCCGGACCTCTCCCCCGACTCGATGCTCTCGAGCAACGTCCTCAGCACCCGCACCCGGCGGGCCAACATCTCGTCGCGGCGCGCCAGGACCGCCACCCGGCGGGTGCCGAGGCGAGCGATGGTCTCGTCGCGGGCGAATGCCGTACGAGCCAGCTCGCCGGCGCGTGCCAGGCGCATCGCCCGGGTGAAGTGGTCGCCGGGCTCCTCCGACGGATCGTCCCCGAACGGCAACGCACACAGCACGAGCGCGTGGGCACCCACGCCCGCACTGCCCGCACCACTGCCCGCCTGGGCATGCGCGAGGCGGTAGAGCTCCGAGAGCCTGCTGCGCAGGTGGGCCTGGCTGGCGAGACCGGTCAACGGGTCGTCGCACGAGAGCTGGTGCAGATAGCCCAGCGTCGTCTCGCTCCACGCGGTGACCAGTGCCGTGACGACCTCGAACGACGGCTCGCCCCCGGACACCTGCCGCCACGTCGCGCGCAACCCCTCGAGCGTCTCCTCCACCGACGCTCCGTCGCGGGCCAGGTCCTGGCCCGCGACGGAGCAGACGTCGAGCACGTCTGATCCCGAGAGGAGCGCCTCCCCCACGGCTTCGAACCGGTGCGGCAACCCCGACCGCGTGCTCGAAGACGAAGGCGCGCCCAGCTCGGAATCGGCAGCCGTGACCCGTCGCCCGTTCGTGGCGAAGATCTTCACGGCAACTCCCTCGTCTCTGTCGTGCTCACCCATGGGACGCGGGCCGTCGGGGATCATGACGCGGACTGGACCACCCGTCTCGGAATTTTGCCCAACTCCCGGCCCCGGAGCGGCCCGAGGTCTACAGTCGGCAGGGCCTGGCACCCGCCAGGTGTGCATCGGATGCGTCGAGCGACATGAGTATTGCGACCAGCATTGAGGCACCGGGGGACGCTGAACTGATCTCGGCGGTCCGCGGTGGGGACGTCGACGCCTACGGCACGCTCTTCGAGCGCCACGTGGACGCGGCCCGCCGCCTGGCCCGCCAGCTCGTGTCCGCCGGCGACGCCGAGGACCTCGTCTCCGAGGCCTTCGTGAAGGTGCTCGGAGTGCTCCAGCGCGGCGGCGGACCCGACGTCGCGTTCCGCGCCTACCTGCTCACCTCCGTACGGCGGCTCCAGGTCGACCGCTTCCGCGCCACGGCGAAGCTGCACACCACCGACGACATGGAGGCCTTCGACCCGGGCGTGCCGTTCGTCGACACGGCCGTCGAGGGATTCGAGAGCGCCGCGGCCGCCAAGGCGTTCGCCTCCCTGCCCGAGCGGTGGCAGCTGGTGCTGTGGCACACAGAGGTCGAGGGCGACAAGCCTGCCGACATCGCCGCCCTGCTCGGCATGAGTGCCAACTCGGTCTCGGCACTCGCCTACCGGGCCCGCGAGGGCCTGCGCCAGGCGTTCCTCACCCAGCACGCTGCCGAGCTGGAGGAGGACGGCTGTCGCTGGACCCACGGTCAGCTCGGCGCCTACGTGCGCCATGCCATCTCACGACGCGACGGGGCCAAGGTGGAGGAGCACCTGGGCGAGTGCCGCTCGTGCATGGCGCTGTACCTCGAGCTCAGCGAGGTGAACTCGTCCCTCGGAGCCCTCCTGGCGCCCCTGCTGCTCGGTGGGGTCGCCGCCGGCTACCTCAGCACCGCTGCCGGCAGTGCCGCAGTGCCCGTTGGCCTGGGGGTGGTGATCGGCCGGATCCGGGATCTCGTGGCGGGCAACAGCGGCGTTGTCGCCGTCGCCGGCGTCGCCGGCGTCGCCGTGGTCGTCGGTGCGATCGCCGTGGGACTCGGCCCGTCCCGCATCCCGACCGAGCCCACCGCCCTGCGCCCCGGACTCGCGTCCACCTCGTCCGCCTCGTCCGCGGAGGCGGGTGGGGACACCTCGTCCACGGCAGACCAGGGCCGCTCACGACGATCGCAGGACGCCCGCACGCAGGAGATCCCCTCCGTCGTGCTGACGCCGGGCGACGTGGAGGTGCTGACGCCCCTCACGACGGAGCCCCCCACAGCCACCACCGATCCCCCGTCCGACCCGACGCCGAACCCAACGTCGAACCCGACCTCGAACCCGACGTCCAACCCGACGTCCAACCCGACCTCGAACCCGACGTCCAACCCGACCTCGAACCCGACGTCCAACCCGACCTCCGAACCCGACGTCCAACCCGACGTCCAACCCGACGTCCAACCCGACGTCCAACCCGACGTCGAGCCCCACCTCAAGCCCCACCTCCAGCCCGACCTCAAGCCCCACCACCAGCCCGACACCGACACCCACCCCGCCCCCCGCCCAGGCGGACGTCGGGCTGAGCGGCAGCGTCGCGGGGGCCCGCCCGATCTATGTCGTGGCGCTGCGCGTCGCCGGTCTGCCGACGGGTGCGGGCGCGTCCCTCGTCCTCGAGGCCTCCGGCGCCAGCGTGGTGCGCACCCTCGACGCACGGTGCTCGGTCACCAAGACGCGGGCGTCGTGCCAGATCTCCGGTGCTCACCTCGTCCCGGTCGTCTTCGAGGTGGTGGCACCGAAGGGCGCCGAGCTCGTCGCCACCGTCACGCCGGCGCAGCCCGATCCGATTCCGGCGAACAACACCTGGCGAGCCGATCTCGGCTGACTCCAGGCACCCCGGGGGACGAGGCATGGCCCGTGCCGATCGTGTAGACAAGGGACATGACGATCACCCGGTTGCTCGCCCGTCCGATGCTGGCCTCCATCTTCGTCGCGGGCGGCATCAACGCCCTCCGCAACACCGAGGGCCACACCGTCGGGGCCAAGAAGGTGGCCGACAGGGTGGTCCCCCTGGCCCAGCGGGCAGCCCCGGGCGCTCCCATTCCCAGCGATCCCACCACGCTGGTCCGGCTCAATGCCGGAGCCCAGATCCTGGCCGCGGCGGCCCTGGCCACCGGCCGCGCACCTCGCCTGAGCGCGACCGTGCTCGCCGCGACGCTCGTGCCGACCACCCTCGCCGGGCACGCGTTCTGGGAGGAGACCGACCCGAAGGCGAAGGCGGCGCAGCGCCTCCACTTCATCAAGAACACCTCGATCCTCGGGGGCCTGCTCCTCGCCGGGGTCGACACCGAGGGCAAGCCCGGTCTGGCCTGGCGCGCCCGCCGCACCGCAACCGACGTACGCCGTGAAGCCCGTCGGGTCGCCAAGGACGCCCGCCGCGAGGCCAAGCTGGCGCGAGCCCAGCTCTCCTGACCTCGATAGGGTGCGCGGGTGAGTGAGCCCGCACCGACCCCCGACCTCTGGCCGGCGCCGCGACCTCACCACCCGGTCGACCGGGTCGTGTCGCTGCCGGGCAGCAAGTCACTGACCAACCGGGCGCTGCTCCTCGCCTCCCTCGCCGACGGTCCGAGCCTCGTACGCCGTCCGCTGCGCTCCCGCGACACCCGACTCATGGCGGCGGCGCTGTCGGCCCTCGGCACCGGGCTCGAGGACCGCGACGGCGACTGGGTCGTCACCCCCGGGCAGTGGCAGCGCGACGCCGACGTCGACTGCGGGCTCGCCGGCACGGTCATGCGCTTCGTGCCGCCCGTCGCCGGCCTCGCCGACGGCGCGGTGTGCTTCGACGGTGACCCCCACATGCGACAGCGACCCGTCGGCCAGATGCTCGCAGCCCTGCAGGCGCTGGGCGTGCGGATCGAGGACGACGGCCGCGGCGCGCTGCCCTTCGCCGTGCACGGCACCGGCTCCGTCCCCGGTGGCACCGTCACCATCGACGCCAGTGCGTCGTCGCAGTTCGTCTCCGCGCTGCTGCTGGCCGGTGCGCACTATGACCACGGCGTCGACGTGCGCCACATCGGCAAGCCGGTGCCGTCCCTGCCACACATCGAGATGACCGTGCAGATGCTCCGCCAGCACCACGTCGAGGTCGACGACAGCGATGCCAACCGGTGGGCCGTCGCGCCCGGTCGGGTCGCGGCCTGCGACCACGACATCGAGCCGGACCTGTCCAACGCGGCACCGTTCCTGGCACTGGGCGCGGCGACCGGCGGTCGGGTCACCGTCACCGACTGGCCGGCCGCCACCACCCAGCCCGGCGACGAGCTGCGTCGGGTGCTGACTCTGATGGGGTGCGAGGTGGTCCTCGCCTCCGAGGGGCTGACCGTGGTCGGTCCGGAGCGGCTCGCGGGCGTCGACCTCGACCTGCACGACGTCGGTGAGCTCACCCCCGCGATCGCCGCCCTCTGCGCGCTGGCCGACTCCCCCTCGCACCTGCGCGGCATCGCCCACATCCGTGGCCACGAGACCGACCGGCTCACCGCTCTGGCCACCGAGCTCGGCCGGCTGGGGGCCGACGTCACCGAGCACGAGGACGGGCTCTCGATCAGACCTGCTCCCCTGCACGGCGGCGCCTTCCGCACCTATGCCGACCACCGGATGGCGCACGCCGGTGTCATCCTCGGCCTGGCCGTCGACGACGTCCTGGTCGAGGACATCGACACGACGTCGAAGACCTTCCCCGACTTCGCCTCCGCGTGGACACGTGCGGTGCACGGAGGGTCCTCGTCGTGACCACCGGTCGCTACTCCGAGCACGACCACGAGCACTACGAGCGGCCCCGGCGTCGCACCAGGCCCCGCACCAAGGACCGACCCACCTACGACGACGCGGTCGACGCCCGCGTCGTGACCGTCGACCGCGGCCGCTTCACCCTGCTGCTCGACGGTCACCGCGTGATGGCGATGAAGTCCCGCCCGCTGGGTCGCAAGGGCGTCGTGGTCGGCGACCACGTGCGCGTGGTCGGCGACACGAGCGGTGTCGACGGCTCGCTCGCGCGGATCGTCGAGGTCGTGCCGCGCACCACGACCTTGCGCCGCACCGCCGACGACGACGACCCGGTCGAGCGGGTGATCGTGTCCAACGCCGACCAGCTCGTCGTGGTGACGGCGCTTGCCGACCCCGAGCCGCGCCCGCGCCTCATCGACCGCGCCCTCGTGGCGGCGTACGACGCGGGAATGGCGCCGCTGCTGTGCCTGACCAAGGCCGACCTCGCAGACCCCGAGACGTTGTTGTCGACCTACCGGTCGCTGGGCGTCCCCTGGGTCGTCACCCAGCTCAAGGGCGAGGGCGCCGGCGACCTGACCGAGCTGCTCGACCGGCTCCGCGGCCGCACGAGCGTCCTCGTCGGCCACAGCGGTGTCGGCAAGTCCACCCTCGTCAACGCACTCATCCCCGACGCGCACCGCGAGGTGGGCATCGTCAACGCCGTCACCGGGCGCGGGCGTCACACCTCGACCAGCGCCTACCTCCTCGAGCTGCCCGGCGGTGACGGATGGATCATCGACACCCCCGGCATCCGCTCCTTCGGGCTCGCCCACGTGCAGCCGGAGAACCTCATCGAGGCCTTCCCCGACCTCGACGAGATGACCGAGCCCTGCCCCCGCGGGTGCACCCACGGCACGGGCGAACCGGAGTGCGGGCTCGACGAGGCGATCGCGGCGGGCGCCGCCGACCCGGACCGGGTCGAGTCGTTCCGCAGGCTGCTGAGCGCCCGCGAGGGCGCCACCGACTGGTAGTCGTTCAGCCCCAGACGGCTCGGGCGCCGGAGTCACCGGCCAGGAAGAGGACGACCAGCAGGCCGAGCGCCGACACCACCAGAAGCACGGCGACCGCCGTGCCGAGCGCCCCGCGCGACTCCTGTGCGCCCCGGCCGGAGGCCAGGGCGGAGACGCCGCCGAGCGCCCAGGCGGCGAATCCGGACACGACCGCATAGCCCAGCGCGACGTTGCGCAGGAGCTCGCCGTAGTCCTGGTGCTGCTCGACCAGTGGCTCGAGCTCGGGTCGCAGCTCCAGCAAGGACTCGCCCGACAGCGTGGCCAGGAACGCGCTGGCGGCCGTGGCGAGCGCGAGCGCCACCAACGGCCACCGGAGCAGCCATCGCCACCGCGGCACTGCGGCGTACGCCAGACCGGTCAGCGCGGCCAGCGGACCGAGCACGACCACCGCATGCACCACGAGCGGGTGCAGCGGCACACCGTTGATCTCCATGCCTGCAGGGTAGGGCGCTTCGCTGGGAATAGCCTGTGCCCATGCCCATCACCGGCTCGACCGACTACACCGACGACCTGCGTCTCGCGCACGTCCTGGCCGACGACGCGGACTCGCTGACCCTCGCCAGGTTCAAGGCGCTCGACCTCCACGTCATGAGCAAGCCGGACCTCACCCCGGTGACCGACGCCGACACCGCTGTCGAGGAGGGCATCCGCCGCACGCTCTCGCGTGTGCGTTCGCGCGATGCCGTCGTCGGCGAGGAGCAGGGCACCACCGGCCACGGGCAGCGCCGCTGGATCGTCGACCCGATCGACGGGACGAAGAACTACGTCCGCGGCGTGCCCGTGTGGGCCACTCTCATCGCGCTCGCCGTCGAGGACGAGGTCGTGCTCGGCGTGGTGTCGGCGCCGCAGCTCCAGCGCCGCTGGTGGGCCTCCACCGGCCATGGCGCGTGGACCGGGCGCTCCCTGCTCAAGGCGACGAAGTGCGAGGTCTCGGACGTCCGCCGGCTCGAGGACGCGTCGCTGAGCTACGCCTCGCTCTCCGGGTGGGACGAGCGTGACCGGCTCGACGACTTCGTCTCGCTGTCGCGCCGGTGCTGGCGCACCCGCGCCTACGGCGACTTCTGGTCCTACATGCTCCTGGCCGAGGGCGCCGTCGACATCGCGGCCGAACCCGAGCTCGAGCTCTACGACATGGCGGCGCTGGACGTGATCGTCCGCGAGGCGGGCGGCCGGTTCACCTCGCTCGACGGCACCGACGGCCCGTGGGGCGGCAACGCACTGGCCACCAACGGCCATCTCCACGACGCCGCCCTCTCCTTCCTCGGGTCGATGGGCGACGACGACCTCGACCCGGACGTGCCCCGCCGCGGGCCCGGCTCGGTCAGCAGCCTGCGCGAGCGACAGGCGCCTCCGGTGCTGGACTGATCCGCCGTCCCCTCTCCCCGTCTCGCGGCCCGACCCTCGCCCTGTCCCTCGACGCGGCGCTTGGCTACGGTGACCTGACACTCACAGGCAGAGCCGGACGAGAGGTGCCCCCGATGAAGATCAACGACGTCATCCACGCCAAGTCGGAGCAGGCCGTGGTGACCATCAGCCCGGACGCCACGGTGCGGGAGCTGGTCGGCCTGCTCGCCGAGCACAACGTCGGAGCGCTCGTGGTGAGCGACGACGGCGAGCGGGTGTCCGGGATCGTCAGCGAGCGTGACGTCGTACGCCGCCTGCACGCCGACGAGGCCGTGCTCGACGCACCTGTCAGCGAGATCATGACCGCCGAGGTGCGCACCTGCGCCGGCGGCGACGCGCTCACCGACCTCATGCAGACCATGACCGAGCACCGCATCAGGCACGTCCCGGTGGTGGCCGAGGGACGGCTGACCGGCATCATCAGCATCGGTGACGTGGTCAAGAGCCGGATCGGTGAGCTCGAGTTCGAGCGCGACCAGCTCGACCACTACGTTCACCAGACCTGACACCCACTGAACGGAGTACACCTGTGAGCGAGAAGCCCGACGTCGACCCCCACATGGGCGAGACGCCCACCGACCTCGAGGTCACCGACCTCGTCGAGGGCGACGGTGCCGAGGCCACGTCCGGCTCGACGGTCTCGGTCCACTACGTCGGCGTCGCCCACTCCTCGGGCGAGGAGTTCGACGCGTCCTACAACCGCGGCACCCCGCTGCAGTTCCGCCTCGGCATCGGCCAGGTCATCTCCGGATGGGACACCGGCGTGCAGGGCATGAAGGTCGGCGGTCGCCGCCGCCTGGTCATCCCGCCGCACCTCGGCTACGGCGACCGTGGCGCCGGCGGCGCCATCAAGCCGGGCGAGACGCTGATCTTCGTGGTGGACCTGCTCGAGGTCCGCTGACCCCGCACCCTTCACCAGGGGACGTCGATCTCGACCTCTCCGGTGGCGACCCTGGCCGCCAGCGCGCCCAACGTGACCACGTCACCCGGGGCGAGCTGGCGGCCTCGTCGTGTCTCGACCTCGCCGTTGACCCGCACCGCGCCGTCGGCGATCACGGGCTTGGCCTCGGCCCCCGTCTCCACGAGGTTGGCCAGCTTGAGGAACTGACCGAGCCGGATCGACTCGTCACGGATCCAGACGTCCACGGGCTCGCTCATGGGATCAGTGAACCAGCAGGCTCACCGCGTGGATGACCACGCCCACGAGTCCTCCGACGATCGTGCCGTTGATCCGGATGAACTGCAGGTCGCGTCCGACGTGGAGCTCGATGCGGCGTGCGGCCTCCTTGCCGTCCCAGCGTTCGATCGTCGAGGTGATCACCGTCGTCACCTCGGCGCCGTAGCGCTCGACGAGGAAGACCGTCAGGTCGGCCGCCCTCCGGTCGAGGCGCTCGCGCAGCTCGACGTCCTCCTGCAGCCGCGCGGAGAAGCGGTTGAGCTCGTCGAGCAGGCGCCGGCGCACGGCGCCCTCGCGGTCCTGGATCGAGCTGAGCAGGGCCCCACGCATCGCCTTCCAGAGCGAGATCGCCGTCGTGACCACCTGGGGGTGGTCGAGCAGGCGCACCTTGAAGGCCTCGGCGCGCGCCTGCGTGTCGCTGTCGTTGAGCAGGTCACGCGCGAGCTGCCCGAGCATGGAGTCCAGCGCCTCGCGCGCCCGGTGCCGCGGGTCGTCGCGGATGTCGGCGATCCAGGCCATCGCCTCGAGGTGGATGCGCGCGGTCACGGTCTCGTTGAGCTTCGACGGGGCCCACCAGGGGGCCCGCTCCCCCAGCACCCGGGCAAAGGTCTCCGGGTTGTCGACCAGCCAGCGATGCATCTCCTCCAGCGCCAGGTCGACGACGCCGTGGTGCAGGTCGTCGCGCAGCACCTCCATCAACATCGAGCCGAGCAGCGGGGACATCGGCTCCTCGCGGAACCGCGGCACCAGCGCATCGGTCACCAGGTCGGCGATGTGCTCGTCGCGCACCTGGTCGAGCGCGATCACCGCCATCTCGGACACCTCGTCGACGACCCGGCGGGCATTGGCCGGATCGCTCAGCCAGTCGCCCACGCGCGCGGAGATCCTCGCGGCGGAGACCCGCTCGCGGATGATGTCCTCCTGCAGGAAGTTCTCCCCGACGAACTCCTCGAGGCCCTTGCCCAGCTCGTCCTTGCGCTTGGGCACGAGGGCGGTGTGCGGGATGGGCAGGCCGAGCGGATGCTTGAAGAGCGCCGTCACGGCGAACCAGTCGGCGATCGCACCGACCATGGAGGCCTCGGCGCCCGCGTTGACGAAGCCCCACACGCCGTCGCTGCCCAGCGTGGCGACGTACACGACGGCGGCCAGGAGCAGGAGCCCGACCGCGACCGTACGCATCTGCCGCAGGCCGCGTCGGCGCTCCTCGTCCGCGGCCGGGTCAGGCGTGAGGATCGAGACTCCGGGGTGCTGGGCAGGAGGCGTGGTGGCGGCCGTGTGGGGCATGGGGGACATCCTCCCCCAGACCCCCTCACGATCTGCGTGCCAGAATGCCGCG
Organism: uncultured Actinomycetota bacterium; assembly: GCA_963790155.1. GTDB lineage: Bacteria > Actinomycetota > Actinomycetes > Propionibacteriales > Nocardioidaceae > Nocardioides. The sequence continues at coordinate 361,542 of CAWBNL010000001.1, forward strand.
CATGCCTCGCACCGTCGTCACCTTCGGCACCTTCGACGTGTTCCACGTCGGGCACCTGCGCGTCCTCGAACGCGCCGCCGCACTGGGTGACCGGCTCGTCGTCGGCGTGTCCGCCGACGCCCTCAACGAGCGCAAGAAGGGACGCGCCCCGATCTTCAGCCAGCGTGAGCGGCTCGCGATCGTCGGCGCGCTCAAGGTGGTCGACGACGTCTTCGTCGAGGAGAGCCTCGAGCAGAAGCGCGACTACCTCCTCGAGCACGCCGCCGACGTCCTGGTCATGGGCGACGACTGGGCCGGCAAGTTCGACGAGTTCGCCGACGTCTGCGAGGTCGTCTACCTCGAGCGCACACCGGCCATCTCCACCACAGCGATCATCGAGCACATCGCGGACCTCTAGCCGCGCCGGAGAACGTGTTTCTGTCCCCCTGGCGGGTTAGGGTCGCCTCCGAGATGACAACCACGAGGGGAACCATGCGCCGAATCGTCACCACCGCTGTGACCATCGCACTGATGGGCGGCGCCGCTCTCTCCGCGCCTGCCGTCGCAGCCGACGGGGATCGCCCGGACGACTCCGGTGCCGCGGGCGTCCCGAACCTCTCGACGCCCCTGGAGATCGCCTCCGATCCGGACCGCGACCTCGGCAAGCTCAGCGCGTCGGAGACCCTGGCCACGGTGCGCCGCGCGGCATCGGGCAGGCCGCTCGCCGACGACCCCTCGCCGACCCTGGCCCTGCGCGACCTGTGGCTGAGCCGCACCCGGCTGAGCGGTGCCGAACGACGCCAGGCCAACCGACTGCTGGCCCGGCCGACCGACGGGGCAGGCGACCAGTTCGGGTTCGGCTACACCGTCCCCGAGGCCGCCCCGCTGTGCAACGCGCGCCTCTGCCTCCACTACGTCGCCACCGGCACCGACGCTCCCCCGTCGCCCGAGTGGCCCGCACACAACCTCGCGGTCATGGACTCGGTCTGGACCACCATCGTCGACCAGCTGGGCTACCGCGCCCCGCTGAGGGACGGCACGAGGGGCGGCAGTGCCCAGTTCGACGTCTACCTCAAGGACCTGGGCGGCGACCTCTACGGCTTCTGCGCGCCCGAGAAGAGGGTCAAGAAGCGCACCGCCTCGGGCTACTGCGTCCTCGACAACGACTTCGCTGCCGCGCAGTTCCCCAACGCCACGCCCAGCGAGAACCTGGTGGTCACGGCCGGTCACGAGTTCTTCCACGCGGTCCAGTTCGCCTACGACTACGCCGAGGACCCGTGGCTGATGGAGTCGACCGCGACCTGGATGGAGGAGCGGATCGCGACGGAGGTCAACGACAACCGCCAGTACCTCCCCCTGAGCCAGATCTACCGTCCCTACCTGCCGCTCGACTTCTTCAGCCGCACCGGTGGCTACCAGTACGGCAACTGGGTCTTCTGGGAGTACCTCTCCTCCAACTACGGCGTCGGCATCGTCAAGAAGGCCTGGGACCAGGCCGGATCGCTGAAGAAGGACGGCGGCAAGTACAGCGTCGCTGCGCTCCAGAAGGTGCTGAAGCGCAAGGGCGGCCTGACGAAGGTGTACTCGACGTACGCCGCCGGCAACCTCACGCCGGCCGTCAACTTCCCCGAGGGCGTCGACTACGGCTACCCCAAGGTCCGCGGCGGCAAGGTGCTCAGCAAGCGCAAGCGCAGCAAGCGCTACGGCGTGAAGATCGACCACCTGGCCTCCGCGTCGTACGTCTACATCCCGCACCGGGGCCTGAACGGCAAGAAGTGGAAGCTGTCCCTCCACGTCACCGGTCCCGACAAGCGCACCTCACCGTCCGCCGTCGTCGTGCTCCACCTCGAGAACGGCAAGCGCCAGGTCAAGCGGGTCAGGCTCAACCGGTCGGGCGACGGGCGGATCAAGGTCAGCTTCGACGGGCGCCGCGTGGGTGCGGTGTCGGTGACGCTGGTCAATGGCTCGACGCGCTACCAGTGCGGCAAGGGATCCGCGGTCGCCTGCGGTGGCCGGCCCCTCGACGACCGGGCCCGCTTCTCGGTCCTGGGTCGCCTCGTCAAGGGCTGATCCGCAGGAGCGCGTGGAGCGCCGCGACGCACTCCGCAACCAGCTCCGACAGCGAGACCGGGCGTTCCCCGGCCGGCACCGCCGACCAGGAGAGCGCCCGGTCCTCGGTGTAGGCCCACCACGCTCCTACGACGGCGCGCTGGCGTCCGGGCACGCCGAGGGCCCGCACCACGCGGTCGGTGCTGCCCTCGCGCACCGAGTCCATCACCTCGCTCGCGCGGGGGTCCGCCACGGCATGGCCGTGCACGAGCGCGAGGTAGAAGGCCCGGCGTCGTTCGATCTGCTCGACCATCAGGCGGGTGACCTGCTCCACCTGCTCCTCCCCCGACAGGTGCTCGTCGGGGGCCGTGGTGCGCAGCATCCGGCGCCCCGCGGCGGCGATGCAGGCGAGGTAGAAGTCGGTCTTCGTCGGGAAGTAGTGGAACAGCAGGCCGCGCGAGATGCCGGCCTCGGCGGCGATGTCGTCCATGGGGAGGTCCTGGATCGGCTTCTCGACGATCTTGGCGAGCCCGATCGCGACGAGCTGGCGGCGGCGGTCCTCGGCGCTCAGCCGGCGGCGTACGGGAGGGTCGGACACACTGTTGAGCATTGCTCAACAGACGGTTAGGGTCAATCCCATGGACTTCTCCCTCTCCCCGCGCGCCGCCGACCTGCGCGAGCGCGTTCGCGCGTTCGTGACCGACGAGATCGAGCCGATCGAGGCCGAGGCGCACGCACGCATCACCCGGCTGCGCGAGTCCGGGGGGGACCACTGGACGCCGGACCCGGTGATCAAGGACCTGCAGGCGAAGGCGCGCTCGCAGGGCCTGTGGAACCTCTTCCTGCCCGCGGCGCACGCCGGGCGCTATGCCGCCGACTTCGGCACCGACGGCGGCGAGGGGCTCTCCCACGTCGACTACGCCCCGGTGGCCGAGGAGATGGGCCGCTCCTTCCTGGCACCGCTGGTCTTCAACTCCAACGCGCCCGACACCGGCAACATGGAGGTGCTGCTCAAGTACGGCACCGACCAGCAGCGGGAGCAATGGCTCGAGCCGCTCCTGCGCGCCGAGATCCGCAGTGCGTTCTGCATGACCGAGCCGGCCGTCGCCTCCTCGGACGCCACCAACATGGCCGCCACCGCCCGGGTCGAGGGCGACGAGATCGTCATCAACGGTCGCAAGTGGTTCTCGACCGGTGTGGGCAACCCCGACTGCAGGGTCCTCGTCTTCATGGGCCTCTCCGACCCCGACGCCGATCGGCACTCGCGGCACACGATGGTGCTGGTCCCCCGCGACGCCGAGGGCGTCACGGTCGAGCGGATGCTCACCACGATGGGCTACTACGACGAGCCACTGGGCCACGGGGAGGTCTGCTTCGACGACGTCCGGGTGCCGGCCGCCAACGTCCTGCTCGGTCCCGGCCGGGCCTTCGAGATCGCGCAGGGCCGGCTCGGTCCGGGGCGCGTGCACCACTGCATGCGCGCGATCGGGCTGGCCGAGCGCGCGCTCGAGCTGGGGTGTGCCAGGGCCCTCGAGCGCACCGCCTTCGGCAAGCCGATCGCCAGTCTCGGTGGCAACCGCGAGCGCATCGCCGATGCCCGGATCGCGATCAACCGTTCCCGCCTCCTGGTCATGCACGCCGCCTGGCTGCTCGACCAGGGCATGAGCCGCGAGGCCTACTCCGCGGTCAGCGAGATCAAGGTGGAGGTCCCGCACATGGCCCTCGGCGTCATCGACATGGCGATCCAGCTCCATGGCGGCGCCGGCATGACCGAGGACACGATGCTCGCCGCCGCGTGGGTCGGCGCCCGCTCGCTCCGGCTGGCCGACGGCCCGGACGAGGTCCACCGCAACGTCGTCGCCAAGATCGAGCTCGGGAAGCACACCTCGTGAGCGCCCCCGTGGGCACGCGCGTGCTGGTCACCGGCGCGGCCTCTGGCCTCGGCGCAGCGCTCGTCGCGGCCTTCCGCGAGCGTGGCGACGACGTGCTGGCCACCGACCGCGTCGATGCCGACGGCATCGACCTCGTCCTCGACATCACGTCCGACGACGACTGGGCTGCTGCGGTCGACACCGTGGACGGGCGCTGGGGCGGCCTCGACGTCCTGGTCAACAATGCTGGCGTGGCCGGCGGCGGCCGCGTCGACCGCTGCACGCTCGAGGAATGGCAGTGGATCACCGAGATCAACCTCTTCGGCCTCGTCCGCGGGACCAGGGCTTTCACCCCCATGCTCAAGGCACAGCGCTCCGGGCACCTGGTCAACGTCGCCTCGCTCGCCGGCCTGGTCCACCCGGCCGGGATGGGGTCCTACAACGCGACCAAGGCCGCGGTCGTGGCGTTCACCGAGACCTGCGGCCACGAGCTGGCGGCGTACGGCATCCGGGCGAGCGTGGTGTGCCCGTCCTACTTCCGCACCAACCTCATGGACTCGATGCAGGGCTCCGACGAGCTCGTCGGCCAGGTCGTCGCGGGACTCGTCGAGCGGTCCCGGGTCACCGCCGACGACATCGCCGCAGCGGTGCTCGCGGGCCTGGATGCCGGTGAGGACGTGATCGTGCCCGATCAGGCCGCGCGCCAGTCGTACGTCCTCAAGTGGACCGACCGGCCCGCCTACGACGCGCTCATGCGCGAGCAGGCCGCCAAGCTCGAGGCGGCGGACACCGGCGGCACCCCGTGACCGAGGTGCCGGGCGCCCGCGCCGTGCGGGAGGAGGACGCCTTCGACGTCGAGGCCGTGGCCCGGTGGCTGCGCGACCACGCGGCGGACCCGACCGGGCTGGACGAGACACCGGACGTGCAGCAGTTCTCCGGAGGCGCCTCCAACCTGACCTACCTCCTGCGCTACCCGACGCGCGACCTCGTCCTGCGACGCGCCCCGGCCGGCACCAAGGCCAGGGGCGCGCACGACATGCACCGGGAGTACGTCATCCAGTCCGCGCTCGCGCCGGTCTACGGCTACGTCGCCCCGATGGTCGCCTTCTGCGACGACGCCGCGGTCATCGGAGGCGACTTCTACGCCATGGATCGCGTCCCCGGGATCATCCCCCGCAGCGAGTGGCCCGCCGAGGTCCCGCTGTCGCCGGAGCAGGCACGTGCGCTGTGCCTCGACGCCGTCGACGTGCTGGCCGAGCTGCACGGCATCGACGCCGAGGCCGCCGGGCTCGCCGGCCTCGGCAAGGGCGCGGGCTACGTCGGACGGCAGGTCGAGGGCTGGTCCACGCGCTACCGCAACGCCCGCACCGACGACGTGCCCGACCTCGAGGGCGTGATGACGTGGCTCGCCGCCCGTCAGCCCGAGGACGTCTCCACGTGCGTGATCCACAACGACTTCAAGCTCGACAACCTCGTGCTCGACGGGGACGACGTCACCCGGGTCGTGGGGGTGCTGGACTGGGAGATGGCCACCCTCGGCGACCCGCTGATGGACCTCGCCGGGTCGATGGCCTACTGGGTGCAGGCCGACGACACCGAGGAGTTCCAGATGATGCGCCGGGTGCCGACGCACCTGCCGGGGATGCTGACGCGCGACGAGTTCGTGGCGGCGTACGCCGAGCGCACGGGCCGGTCCGTGACGCCCGAGCAGTGGCGCTTCTACGAGGTCTTCGGGCTGTTCCGGATGGCCGCGATCGCGCAGCAGATCTACTACCGGTTCTTCCACGGCCAGACGACCAACGAGGTGTACGCGCTCTTCGGCCCGGCCGTGCAGGTCATCGGCCGGCGCCTGGACGGGCTCATCGCGTGAGTCGGATCCTCCTCGTGCGGCACGGCCAGGCCTCCTTCGGCGCTGCCGACTACGACAACCTCTCCCCCGTCGGCCACGAGCAGTCCCGGGTGCTCGGCGCCGCCCTCGCGGCCCGCGGGATCGGTGCGGACGTCGTCGTCGCCGGCGAGATGAAGCGGCACGCCCAGACCGCGACCGCCGTCCTCGAGGGGTCGGGCTGGAGCGCGGACGTGGCCGTGGACGCCGGCTGGAACGAGTTCGACCACGTCCAGGTGCTCGCCGTGCACGACCGCCCGACCACGGTCGAGGGCCAGTCGGAGAAGGTCGCCTTCCAACGCTGGTTCACCGACGCCACGCTGCGGTGGACCTCGGGCGACCACGACGCGTCCTACGACGAGAGCTTCGCCGCCTTCACCTCACGTGTCGAGGCGGGGCTCGCGCGGCTCGTCGACTCGTTGCCTGCTGGCGGCACGGCCGTGGTGCTGACCAGCGGTGGGCCCATCGCGTGGGCCGCCGCGTCCCTGCTGGCCGAGGCGACGCCGGCGCGCACCGACCTGTGGCTGCGGCTGAACCCCGTGTCGATCAACACCGGTGTCTCCACCGTGGTGTGCGGTGCCAGCGGCACCACGCTGGTCTCCTTCAACGCCCACGACCACCTGTCCGCAGACCTGCTCACCTACCGCTAGACAATCCTCCTAGGAGCCTGGCCATGTCGACCATCCTCATCACCGGTGCGAGCAGCGGCCTCGGCGCCGAGATGGCCCGCCAGTTCGCGGCCCGCGGCCACGACCTGGCGCTGTGCGCACGACGTACGGACCGCCTCGACGAGCTCAGGTCCGACATCGCGCGCACGCACCCCGACGTGCGCGTCTCGGTCAAGGCGCTCGACGTCACCGACCACGACGCCGTCTTCCGCGTCTTCGAGGAGTTCCGCGCCGAGCTCGGCGGCCTCGACAAGGTCATCGTCAACGCCGGCCTGGGCAAGGGACAGCCGCTCGGCACCGGCCGCTTCGACGCCAACCGCGAGACCGCGGAGACCAACTTCATCGGCGCCCTGGCCCAGACCGAGGCGGCGGCCCAGATCTTCCGCGCGCAGGACGCCGGTCACCTCGTGATGGTGTCCAGCATCTCCGCGCTGCGCGGGATGCCGAAGAACATCACGACGTACGCCGCGACCAAGGCCGGCGTCGCGCACCTCGCCGAGGGGTTCCGCGCCGACGTGCACGGCACCCCGATCAAGGTCACCGTGCTCTACCCCGGCTACATCGCCTCGGAGATGTCCGGCACGTCCGCGCGGACGCCACTGATGTCGACGACCGAGAAGGGCGTGCGCGCCATGGTGGAGGCGATCGAGAAGGAGAAGGCCTCGGCCCGCGTCCCCGCCTGGCCCTGGGCGCCGCTGGGGTTCGTGATCAAGCACGTCCCGGTCGCGCTGCTGCGCAGGATGAGCTGAGGGCACACGCGGCAGCCGTTGGTGCTTGTCGCCCGCTCGTCGAGGCCGTTAGTGTCCGGGTCGAGGCCGAGTCCCGACCTCTCGAGCGCTAAGGGGTTCCCCGATGGCACGTCGCAAGGGTCCAGGGATCGAGTACGAGCAGGAGGGCGAGGACTACTTCGCCGAGCGCGAGCTCCAGGGCGGCGTCGCCGGCTGGGTGCTGCTGGCGGGCCTCGGAGTCGCCTACGTCATCTCCGGCGACTTCGCCGGGTGGAACTTCGGTCTCGCTGAGGGCGGCTGGGGAGGTCTCCTCGTCGCCACGGTGGTCATGGGTGTGATGTACCTGTTCATGGTGTTCGGACTTGCGGAGATGTCCTCCGCGATCTCCAGCACCGGCGGCGGCTACGCGTTCGCCAGGCGCGCTCTCGGCCCCTGGGGCGGCTTCATCACGGGCACGGCGATCCTCGTCGAGTACGCCATCGCCCCGGCCGCGATCGCCAACTTCATCAGCGCCTACGTCGACTCCCTCATGGGGATCAGCGGCCCCTTGGTCTTCCTGGTGTTCTACGCGGTGTTCGTGGGCCTGCACATCTACGGCGTGGGAGAAGCTCTCAAGCTGATGTTCGTCATCACCGCCATCGCGGTGGTGGCGCTGCTCGCCTTCGTCGTGGCGGCCGCCCTGAAGTTCGACGCGTCCAACCTCACCGACATCCCCGTCACCGACGCCGCCGGCGCCAGCTCGTTCCTGCCGTTCGGCGTCGTAGGGATCTGGGCGGCCCTGCCGTATGCCATCTGGTTCTTCCTCGCGGTCGAGGGAGTGCCGCTCGCCGCCGAGGAGACCAAGGACCCTGCGCGCTCGATGCCGAAGGGCATCATCGCCGCCATGCTCACGCTGCTGGCGTTCGCCGCGATGATCCTCGTGGTCGCCCCCGGCGCCGCCGGCGCCGGCGCGATCCAGGACTCCGGCAACCCGCTCGTGGACACCCTCGAGCTGGCGTACGGCGGGTCGAACGCCATCAGCACGTTCGTCAACATCGTGGGTCTGCTTGGCCTGATCGCCAGCTTCTTCTCGATCATCTACGCCTACTCGCGGCAGACCTTCGCCCTCTCCCGGGCGGGCTACCTCCCGCGAGTGCTGTCGAAGACCGGGAGCCGGAAGACGCCGTACCTCGCCCTGATCGTCCCCGGCATCATCGGCTTCGTGATGGCGGTCCTCAACCAGGGCGACCTGCTGATCCTGGTCGCCGTCTTCGGCGCCACGATCTCCTACGTGCTCATGATGCTGTCCCACATCGTGCTCCGCTTCCGCGAGCCCGACCTCGAGCGTCCCTACCGCACACCTGGTGGCATCGTGACCACCGGCATCGCCCTGGTGCTTGCCTGCGTGGCCGTCGTCGCGGGGCTGCTCGTCGAGCCGCGTGTCATCCTCGTCACCGCCGGGGTCTTCGCGCTCGCGATCGCCTACTTCGCCTTCTACAGTCGCCACCACATCGTGCAGGGGGCTCCCGAGGAGGAGTTCGCGGCGATCGAGGCTGCGGAGAGGGACCTCCACTGACCGCACAGACGGGGCCGGCACCGCGGCCGGCAACCCTTCGGTCAGCCGTGTGAGCCTGCGCCGTCCTCGGTCAGGGTCGCGGACGGCAGCCAGTCGGCCCCGAGGAGCTCGGCGACGGCGGTGAGTCCTGTGGTGTCGCTTCCCACCGTGTCGGAGGCGGCGGCGATGCGTTCCACCATGACCTTGCCGACCTGCTCCTCGACGGTGCCCTCGGCGTAGGCGATGTGCCAGGGCGAGACCTGGTGGTCGCGGTGGGTGCGGCCGGTCACCTGCCGTGCGGCGATGCCCGAGAAGCGGGCCTGGTGGAAGACGCCGACCCGGGGCTCGGAGCTCGCCCAGCGGCCGTGGGTGAGGTTCTCGCCGGCGTGCAGGCTGATGGAGGCGACCGTGGTGAAGACGCAGACCTTCGCCTGCCCGGTCTGGAACCTGAGTCGCTCGGCCTCGGCATCGAACCGGCCGCGGCCGTAGATGGTGGCGACGTCGATGCCGCCGTCACGCAGCCGATCGGCGATGGGGTCGGCGGCGGTCGCGACGAACTCGACCGAGCACGCCACCTGTCGCTCCGCCTGGACCTGTTGGGCGATCCAGGCGACCGTCGAGTCGACGCGGATCAGGCCGGCCTTCTGCCGGAAGCGCAGCAGCGCGGCACGGCCCTTCGCGGTGCTGCGGCCGCGTCGGGCGATGTCCATCTCACGACAGAACTCTCCCCACTCGGCCTCGTAGGCCGCACGCTCCGCCGGCGTGAGCGTCACCGGCATGCCGGAGATCGGCACCGGCCCCCACGGCGCGGCGCGGTGCAGCATGGCCGGAGGCCGCTCCTCGTCGAGCCAGCTGCGCACCAGCTTGAGGTCCGCGGCGCGCCGGGCCGGATCGTCGGTCCACGTCGCACCGTAGCGTCCCTGCTCCACCCCCACGCCGTGGCGCTCGAGCGCGCTGGCGAACGCGGCCCCGGGCTGCTTCGCAGAGGTCCAGTCGCGCATCGGCTCGCCGAGCACCTGCGCATAGGCCGGTGCGAGGTAGGGCAGCTCGAGCGGCGTGTGGCCGGGCGTTGCGGTCGTGGCGATGACGAAGGGCGCCTTGTCGTGCGGGCGCCCGTGACCCGAGATCCGCGCCCACAGCTTCCATCGTTTCGTCGTCGTACGTCGCAGCGCGTGCGCCTCGTCGGCGATGATCACGTCCCACGTGTGTTCCGTGACCTTCTCCAGCCGGTCCCAGGTGATCACGACCCAGTCGAGACCGCCGTCGCCCAGCGCGGTGATGGTGCGGCACCAGTGCCCGATCGTGATCGCGGCGGGTCGGTCGGCGACGACGAGCACTCGGCGCGCGTCGCGGAACTCGCCCACCGCCGTCGCTCCGAGGACCGCGGCGATCGTCTTGCCCACGCCGGGCTCGTCGGCCAGCAGGAACTGCCGTCCGCCCGCCACGGCGCGCGCCGCGATCGCATCAGCCGCTTCGAACTGGATCCTTCGGGGCTCGAACGCATCGGTCGGCTCGGGGTTCGGCGTCGGATGGTCGGGGTTGAGGGAGTTCTCGATGAACCGCCCGAGCGTGTACGGACCGGGAGCGTAGGCCGCGAGGTGCGCGGGCAGAGCGCGCCCGACGTAGAGGTGGGTCTTGACGGCCGGGTGCCAGGTGGCGTCGTCGACCTGTGTCGCGTAGGGCACGTCGAGCACCCACAGCCGCTCCCCCGGCCCGGCCTCCGGCAACGGCCGCGGCGGCTGACGCGTCCCGCTCGGGCGCGGGGATCCGCTGCGCCGACGCGCACCGGATCGACGAGGACTGGCCACCCCCGGACGCTATCGGTGCATCAACGATGAACAGAGCCGGCTCGCCCACGTCCGCCAAGCGCGGGCGAGCGACGCCGTCCCCGCTCGAGAGTCTGCTGCGCACGCCATCGAACAGCCCGGTCAACCAGGCCCTCGACCCTGAGCACTACCCAGATCTGCACCTGCCCGGCTGGGGATTCGGTGCCTGGAGCGAGCACCTGCTCAAGCCGGAGGATCCCTTCATCTGCCGCCGGCCCATGGCTGCCTTCCACAACGACAACGCCGGCCGCATCATCCCGACGTGGACCTCGGCCCCTCAGCGCGCACGTGATGTCAGCGGGTGAAGAGCGGCCTGTTCTCGTCGATCCAGTTGATCTCCGCCGCCTCTTCTTCGAGGCTGCCCTCAGCGACCCAGGTCTTCTGAGGTTCCAGCCCTTGATCGGCGAGGAAACGGACGTGCTCGATCGTTGCGTGACGGCGACGGATGACAGCTTCGGCGACATCGAAGTCGGCCGGCATCCCGTATGCCTCGAGGAAGGCGTCGATGCGCGCACGACGGTCGGGCACCTCGGGAAAGTGGTGCCACTCCAGAGACGCGTCGTCGTCCCGCATCGGGGCGAACCACAGCAGGGCGTACGCCACGTCGTCGATCCTGGGTGCAGGGCGCAGGAAGTCCCAGTCAATGAGGGCGATCGCCTCACCGCCACGCCACACGAAGTTCCACGGTCCGGGGTCGCCGTGAGCGAAGACATCGCCGCCTGCGGCCGACGGGGGTGCATCGAACACGGCGTCCTGGGGCGGAACCCAATCAGCAGAGGCGTCATGGATGCGCCGCAGCAGTTGCGCTGCTGAACGAAGGCCATGCTCGTCGTGCTGGTTCTTCCATCCGTCACCGCCGCTCTCCCCGTCGATGTAGCCGAGCACCTCGGTCTCGTCGCTCAGCGAAAGCGGTTCGGGAACACAGTCCAGGCCCTTCCCGCGAAGATGGCGCAGGAACGAATGCACCGTCTCGCTCTGCGGCCCTGCCGGTCGAACAACAGTTTCGGCAGACAACTCCACGTGGCGGAACTGTTCGTTCACTTCGGCCGCTCGGTTCAGTGCCTCGTCGTTCGCCATGGCTGCACTCTCACACGGGCGGCGGGCAGCCACCATCGAGTTCTTGGCGGCTCGCTCCACGGGCATGTGCAGAGGTTTCGCGGTGCGCCGACAGGCGGCGAGAAGCTCTGCTCGATGTTGCTGGCCTTCATCCTCATGGCGGTGGTCACCGTCAGGATGTTCTGGCTCGTGCGGGACCTGGTTCGTCGTGGCCGACCCGTCGGAGCCGTCGACGCGGCATTAGGCCTGCTACCCGCCCGGCGGGAGGCCAAGCGCAGACACGTCCAGGCCGTTCTCGGGGAGCGCGATCACTGGTTCGACGAGGTTCTCGAACCCGTTGGTCGCGTCGGCGAAGGCCTTGAGGTTCGCCGGCTGGTAGTCGCCGTCCTGGAGGTGGGTGACTGCGCTGCTGGCAACCCGAACGGACAAGGCGCGGTCGTTCGTCAGGCGACGTAGCCCTCCGCTGAACGCTCCTTGCCCTCTGTCTCTGCCGAACTTCGTCTTCGCGTCGAGGAGGCGATTGTCGAACCTGTACACACGGTTGAGCGCATCATGCCGGATGGGGTCGCAGCCGCTGTCGACGTAGTAGGTCAGCAGCGGCACGTCGAACACGAGGCCGGCATCGTGCGCTTCACGCGCCATCCACAGCAGCGCCGTGTCCGACAGCCCGGTCTCGAGATAGCCGCCTCCCACGTCGGAGTGAGCACCTTCGAACCACACCTGCTTGACCCGCGCGTCTCTCGTCGAGGCGCCAGGAGGTTCGCTCGGCACCTCCCAGAACGTCGGCGCGAACTTCATGCGGGTCTCGTCAACCGCCAGTGCGTGCCGAGCCCGAGTGACCTGGTCGCTCAGCTGGACGTCGTGGAACCGCGGTGCGTGCCTCATGAAGCCCGGCACGCCCAGGGCGCCCACCGTGTCGAACACCCCGAGAAAGGTGATGGCCGCGGGGTGGCAGTGGTCCTTCTTGAACTCGTCCACGCTGGCCCCGAAAGCGCCTTCGGGCATGTCCCTTCGCTGATACAGGTGGACTGCCGCGGGCAGCTTCTCCTTCACCAGGGACAACTTGGTCAGGAGTCCTACACGCCCGACCATGCCCGCCACGGAGCGTGCTGTGTAAGCGCCGCGGCTGAATCCGAGGATGAAGATCTCGTCGCCGGGCTCGTAGTTCTGCGCGAGGAACCGGTAGCAGGCGATCACGTTGTGAAAGAGCCCGAAACCGAAAGCACCGCCAAGGAGCTTGTCGGCCGCGTAGCTTCCAGCGCCCACCCCGCTGACGTAGTACACGAGCTGGTGCACGCCGCTGGTCGAACCGGGGTCACTCTGGACCGTGCGCGCGATCTTCTCCACGTTGGTGATCGTCCTGCTGTCGGGCTTGTTCCACGTCCCGTCACAGCAGACCACCAAGCGCTTCATGTAGTCGATGCTGACAACCCGCGGGTGGTCGCGCAAGGGGACCGGCACCCCGACAAGCGCGAATGACACATGTCAGCCTGGCTCGCAGGAGTCGAGCTCTTCGGTGGCCCAGACTTCGAGCTGATCGTCGTAGGGACCCTGCGAGGTCGGCGCGCAGATGTAACGGTCGACTTCGGCCAGGTAGGCGCCTCGGGGCCCGAGGAGGGTGTAGACCCACTCGCCGTCGCCCAGGTCGCGCAACTGGGGGTGGGTGATTTTATCGAGACCCCGACGGTCGGCGGGGTCGTTCACGTCGTAGTGCCTTGTCAGTCGCGCCTCGACTATGAGCGTGCCGTCCTTGAAGGCGCGGACAGCGAGTCGGACGTCGGGGTCCTGAAGCCGTTCCCATCGGCGGATGAGTTGTTCTGGGGGCAAGCCGGTGTCGTAGCTCAGCGACGAGCCGTCGGCGGCTGCGCCGCCCCAGCCGATCTGACTGTTGTCGGGCGATTGCGCGGTCAGGGAGGCGAGGAGATCCGGCACCTCGGCGAAGGTCGACCCCTCGGGCAGTGCGACGAGGTAGGTGCCGCCCACGTGGTCCCCCTTGGGGACGTCGTCGGTGGTGAGGTTGATCGCGACCGATCCGGACTCGGGTGCAGCCATGAGCCCGGTGCGCACGGCCGTGCTGACCGCGGTCGACGAGGCCTCGGGCTCGAAGGCCCGGAGTGCGACCGTCGTGTGCCCGGCGCGGATCGATAGGTCTGCCTCCTCGCCTTGGTGGGTGGTGCTGAAGGCGCGGTACGCGGTCTCGGTCACCGCGACCACCTGGTCGGCGGTTGCGGTGTCGCTCATCTCGACCTTCAGCTCAAACTTGCCGGAGTCCAGGGTCACCGGCTCGTTGTAGTCGAGTCGCGCGCTGCTGACACCGGGCAGGCCGGCCACCTCGGTGCGGAGTTCGTTGGCCTCCGAGTCCAGGCTGGGATTGGCGCAGCCAACGCACAGGCCCGCAACGACGACGATGGGCAGCCAACTGATCGGTCTCATGCGCTCAGCCTGCCCTCGAACGAACCCCACAGCCTGAGCCGACGTGCTCACAACGCACCGTGGTGGGAGAACGCGCCCCCGGACTCGCCATCACTCAGGTCTATCTGGCGCGCCGGAACCACGACCGACGAGGCTTCGGTGGGGTGTCATGGGGCCGCAACGACTCCGACTGGGGGTCGTAGCAAACCAGTCCATGCTTTGCGGCGAGTCGGGACGCGTGGACCGAAGTCCCATCCGCTCGAATCCACACCATCGAGAAGTACGTCCCGAAAGACGATCGGCGGATTCTGGCGGCTAGCGGAACTGGTGGGCCACGGGCGTCGTTGCCATCGGCCTCAGGCCTGCCACTGGCGCAGCACAGTGAGAAGCACGGCGTTCACGGCGACGAGCGACAGGTAGGCCACCGCCCACGTCGCCGCTCCGGCAACGAGCAAGCCGAGCGCCGCTGTCACGAACACCGCCAGCTCCAGCGGCACCCGGATGGGAGTCGGCAACCGGTGTGCGGACCGAGGCGCGTTCCAACGTGCCCACACGGCGATCGCCACACTGGGGAGAGCCACGGCGAGAAAGACCGCCCAGAGGCCGGATCCGATTGCCGCACCTGCGTAGGCCAAGGCGATGAAGCCCGCCACCTCGAGCAGGAACTTCAGGACGAGGTTGGCCATTCGCACGACCTGAGCATGACATCGTCTGGATAGTCCGCTCGGCTCATCGATCCCCCTGTGAGATGCCTGTGTGGACGTCGCGCGGGACCTGACCCTGACCGTTGGACCTGCGAGGCCCGGCTGCGACCATTGGAGTGTGACTCTTGAACATGCGCTGCTCCCGGTCAGGCTGGGCCACGAAGACGACTTCGAGGCCGCCTTCCGGCAGGCCAAGACGATCATTGCGAGCATGCCCGGCTTCAGGAGCATGACGTTGTCGCGGTGCCTGGAGCGCCCGAGCACGTACCTGCTACTGGTGGAATGGGACGGACTGGAGGACCACATTGTGGGCTTCCGCGGTTCCGCGGAGTACCAGCAGTGGCGCCAGTTGCTGCACCACTTCTACGAGCCCTTCCCCACCGTCGAGCACTACGAGCATGTCCTGACCGCTTGACGTTCGGATATCTGGACGCCCTCCGTCTACTCGCAAGTGCACCTGAGGACCGATGCAGCGCGTCGGAGATCAACCGCGGCAGCTCCGCATCGCATCCACGAGCGCCGCGCGCACGAGTTCGTTGGCGGGCGGAGGCAGCTCCTCGAGACCGAACCACCCGATGTCGTCGTGCTCCTCGGGAGCAACGTTCGTCGGCGTTCCGTGCCAGTGCCGCACCAGCCAAGCGCTGAGGACCACCGGCTCCTCCGCAGGCCCAGCGGTCACCCGACACAGATGAGTCGCGGAGTCCGTCGCTATCCCGACGCCGAGCTCCTCGTGCAGCTCGCGCACGAGCGCCACGAGCTCTGACTCGCCGGCCTCGATGACCCCACCGGGCAAGTCCCAGACGTTCGGGTAGGCACGCTTATCGGGGCGCCGACGTGCGAGGAGGACCCGACCTTCACTGATCAGCGCGCCGACAACGACCTCATGCATCCGCCCAATAGATCATGAACCGCCGACAAGCGGTCGCCCGCCCGAGCCGCGCTGTGACCTTTGCCCTCCCGAGCCGCTCCGCGGGACGATCGGCTTGCGGGGCGCGCCAGCGCAGGATGGTTGCGCGGGACGCGCTCCGATGCGGGATCTTCAACTACGCCTCAACGCACACACCCGGGCTGCCCAAGCGC
This sequence comes from uncultured Actinomycetota bacterium, assembly GCA_963790155.1. Lineage (GTDB taxonomy): Bacteria > Actinomycetota > Actinomycetes > Propionibacteriales > Nocardioidaceae > Nocardioides. Next base: position 377,334 of record CAWBNL010000001.1, read on the forward strand.
CACCGAGCGAGGAGGCCGGGCGAGCTGCGGTTCAGCCTCCTCGTCCTCCGCCGCGCGTTACGTCGTTAGTGGAGGCAAAGTGACGATGAAGCGGCTGCCGTTGCCTAGCTCGCTCGTGACGGTGATGGAGCCGCGGTGCGCCTCGACGAGGGTCTGGCAGATGGCGAGGCCGACGCCTGTTCCGCCGCTGGCCCTGCTGCGTGACGGGTCGGCCCGCCAGAACCGGTCGAAGACCCGCGCTTGGTCCTCGACGCTGAGCCCGATCCCGGTGTCGGACACCTCGATCCTGGCGGCACCGTCGACCGCAGAGGCCGCCACCTCCACAGTTCCGCCGGCCGGGGTGTGGATGAGTGCGTTCTTGACCAGGTTGCCGATCACTTGGCGGATGCGGGTCGCGTCGACCGTAGCGGCGAGGGGCCGCGACAGGGTTGTCGTCAGGGTGATCCCCTGCTGCTCGGCGAGATGCTCGTAGGCGCCGACCGTGTCGGCGATGAGCTGCCCGAGATCGACGACCTCGGGGTCGATTTCAAGCTCTCCTGCATCTGCGAGCGCGAACTGACGGAGGTCGTCCATCAGGTCGGCCAGGTGGGTGGCTTCGTGGTGAAGCCTGTCGAGAAGTTGTCCGTCGAGGGGGAGTACACGATCCTGGGCGGCTTCGATGTTCCCGATGATGGTGCTTATCGGGTTCCTCAGCTCGTGGGCGACGTCGGCGATCATGGCCGTCCGGGCGGCTTCACTGTTCTGCAGGTTGGATGCCATCTCGTTGAAGGCGGCCCCCAGGTCGGCGATCTCCCCAGCCGCGCCGCCGTCGGCGAAGCGCTCGCCGAAGTCGCCGCGTCCGAACTTCGTGACCGACGCTCCGAGCGCAACGACCGGCCTGGTGACCCGCTTCGCAACGAACGCGGCCGCAAGCCCGGAGGTGAGCACGATCCCCACCACGGCAGCCGCGGTTCCGAGGGCGTCGAACCGTGAACCGGTCTCACCGGACGCAGCTCTGGCTTCTGGGTCGCGGTCCATCACGACCAGGTCAACCGGAGGCGAGGAGACGTCGACAGCATCGAAGCAGTCCTCGCCACAACCGAACGCGCCTTCGCCGCGGACGATTCCGCCCTCCGCGACGATGGCGACCATCGAGTACGCGGGATTGAGGATCGCGTCGGTGTCGTCTTCCGTAGCCGGCGTCCCCGCGGGGTTGGAGTCCGCCAGGACGGCACCGCTCGCCCGGTCGAGGACGACGACTCGGGCACTAACTGCGGCCGCTGCGGCATCGACCGCCTGAGTGAGTCCGGTCCAGTCGGTCGACGCGGACCCGACCGGAAGGAGATAGCGGTAGGCGACCTGCTGAACGGCTTGGTCCTCGGCGGCTCGTGCGCGTTCGGCTGCCGATCGGGTGTTCGTGACGTAGGTCCAAACCAGCACGGCCGAGGCGACGGCGGCGAAGGCCGCGACGACGAGCACGGCGGCGAGGACGCGGTGACGCAGCGACCGGATCATCGTTCGTCCAGCTTGTAGCCGCGGCCCTTGACCGTTAGTACGTAGCGGGGTGTGGAGGGGTTCGCCTCCAGCTTCTGGCGCAGGTTGTACAGATGCATGTCGACGGTGCGTTCCAGTGCGTAGTGGTCGAACCCGACGGCGAGGTCGAGGATCTCCCGCCGGGTGAACGCCCGCCCGGGGCTCGTGGCGAGAGCAGCGAGGATCCCGAACTCACGCGGGGTGAGGCCCAACGGGGTTCCGGCGAGAGTCGCCATGAACCGGACCGGGTCGATCTCCAGCTCACCCACCCGCACGACCCCGCGACCGAGCGTGACCTGGGCGCGACGCAGGACGGTGCGTATCCGGGCGACGAGCTCCCTGGGGGAGTACGGCTTGGTGATGTAGTCGTCCGCGCCGACGTCGAGACCGTTGAGGACGTCGTCCTCCCGGGACCGGGCAGTCACCATGATGACCGGCACTTGCGACTCGGACCTGACCAGCCGACAGAGATCGAGGCCGTTGAGTCGGGGCATCATCACGTCGAGGACGAGAAGATCGGGTGGCACCCGCCGGTACTCCTCCAGCGCTGTCAGCCCATCGCCCACCGAGACGACGACATGGCCCTCGTGCTCCAGGTACGCCTGGAGCACGAGAGCCTGCGCTCGGTCGTCCTCAGCCAGTAGGATGCGTGCCATCGGGGGAGAAACTATCGCGGCCGCCGACTCGACGATCAGCCCCCGACCTCGGCGATCACCTGGTTGGCCTGGTCCCACAGAGCCTGGGCATGGGGATCGGTGGCGGAAATACTGATCGTCAAGTCCTTGAAGCCTTCCTCGTCGAAGGGGGCCTCTGCGTCGATACCAGCGCCGGCGAGTGCATCGACGATGGCGTCGACCTCCGCGTTGACCGCCGCGACCTCGTCCGGCGGGAACGTCTCTCCGATCTGGCTGTTGTAGTAGGCGAGTCGCGCTTCGCGGGCTTCGTCGTTCAGGTGATCGGCAATCACGTACCGCCCGCCGTCGCCCTCCTCCCAGGTGAACTCGATCCCCTGGGCGGTGTACCACTCGTCCAAGGCAACGTTGTCGGCAGCGCTCCACTCCGACTTGTACCGCACCGATGGAACCAACTCATCGAGGTGCGCGTATTGGTACGCGTAATGCGCCTCCTGCTGGTCGGCCAAGGTGACGTGAGGATCGGTGCGGTCATCCCTCGCGAACCCCGCCACGGGCAGGGTCGCCGCGATCGTCAACGCGCCCATCGCCCACTTCTTCCATGACTTCATCGTGTCTCCCTACGTCTGAGGCGAGCGATCTGCGCACCTGGTGTTGATCACGATGCCCACCGGTCGATCAAGACCTGATTTAGATGGCGTCAGATCTCAGGCAACAGGCGGACCGTGCTGCCTTGACCAGCCGAGCGGACGGATCCACGCACCCGCGCGTTTTGCGGACCGCTGCAGTCGCGGATGCCGCGACAACGACGAGTACGCCGAGTGCCGAACAGCATCTTGAGGAGCTTCGGGTGGCTCAGCGTGCTCCGAATTGTCGGCGACGTCGGCACGGCAACCCGCGCACCGACGCTGTCGCTATCGCCGCGTGCCGATCGACCTATGAAGAGACCTCGGTTTCACGAGCTGGCACAAGTCGCCGCAACCCGCTCCACGGCGGCTTGGGGGTGGTCAACGGGGGTTGTCCTTGTCGTGGTTCGCGAGTAGCGGGCGCCGGTAACCTCCTGGAGCATGAACATCAGCCGTCCCGAGCAGGCCACGGCCGCGGCGCTCGTCGCTGTGGGCGCCTTCCAGATCGCCCTCACCGTCGGCGCTCCCTGGGGCCGGGCAGCCTACGGAGGGACTCATCCCGGTGTGTTACCCAACCACCTGCGCGCCCTCAGCGGCGTGGCTGCGCTGGGCTACGGGACTTCGGCGCTCCTCGTCCTGCGTGGCAGCGGCTCAGCCCGGGCCCGAGCACGGGGGTTCACGACGTTGAGCGCGTTCATGGGCATCGGAGCTGTGGTCAACGGTGCATCTCGCTCGCCGGTCGAGCGGGCAGTTTGGACGCCTGTGACGGCGGCGACGACTGTTCTCGCTTGGCGTTCACGCACCTCGCGGGTGTCATCCGGCCCGACGTCCCCGTCCCGCAGAGCTAACCCTCACCGGTGACGACGGTCTTGGGGGAACGACCGAGAAGCGCCGCGTCCCACAGCACCCGTCCGGTGACGTTCCAGGCACAGGGGCCTTATCCGAGTGCGTCTGTGTGGGCGGTTGGATCGTGCTCATGCGGCCAGCACGGGGCGACGATCGCCCCTCACGTCCGAAGCACGAAGGTCACCTTGTTGTCGGCGTGGACGGTCATCGCATGGCGCGAGTCGTGGGCCAGGCGGTGGTGTCGCGGGCAGAGGAGCCGGCCGTTGGCGAGGTCGGTGAGCCCGCCCCTGGACCAGGGATCGTCATGGTGCGCATGGCACCCCGAGGCTGACGTCTCGCAACCCTTCGCGGTGCAGCCACCGTCGCGCAGACCGAGGGCGGTGCGTTGGGCCTTGGTGAACAGTCGTGCCGCTCGTCCCAGGTCGAGGGGCTGTGACTTCGTGCCCAGCACGACGGGGATGATGCCGGCCTCGCACGCCAGCCGACGAGCCTGCCCGGCAGACATGCGGGAGCCATCGTCCAGGAGCGCCGTGGACTGCGCAGCCAGGAGCTGTTCCAAGGTCATGGTCACCACCACGGTGGCGCTGACCCCAGCGGTCTGCGGCGTGGCCTCGACCGGGTAGCGCTCGACGTACTCGATGAATGCCTCGCCCAGGCGTCGACGCAGCGACTTCCAGTCTCCTGACTCGTCGCGAAGCTCGGCCTCGGTGTGGCGGGCCGGGTTGGCGAGCGCCAGGAGGTGACGCTTGAGCATCGCGCCCACCTGGGACGGCACGGTGAAGCGGCCGTGGCAGCGACCCTCGCCGTCGTCGCTCAAGGTGAGCTCGACACCAGCAGCGGCGCGGGCCTCCTCCTTCTCCAGCGCGTCCGCCTCGTGGGACTCCCCCACCTCCGGAGCCACGACGTCGAGGATCCTCTTCCCGATCTGCTTCAGGTCGCGCGCGTCATGCCGGCGAGCGAGCTCCAGCAGCGTCATCTCCGCCAGATCACGGGTCTTGACGTCGACGTGGGACGGAAGGGCCTCGACCGCCTCGGCGATCACCCGCGCCTGCTCCGTGCGCAGCTCACCCGATGTCAGCGCCGCGGCGATGTCCGTGTGCTGCTCGAGCGCCCGCCCGAGCGCGAGGTCGCGTCGAGTCTCACGCCGTGTCGTCCGCGTCTGCACCGCCAGCCACGCCGCAGCATCGCGCAGCCCGTGCACCTCGCCGACGTCATCCGAAGCGGCGAGGACTCGCGCGGTCACCGCGTCGAGCTGCGAGCGGACCTCCGTCAACGCCACCAGGGCGACCTGCTTGTCCCCGGTCTCCATGAACGCCGGCTGGACCGACGCCACGTCCGACAGGGCCGCGCGCAGCTCGGCAGCACACTCGATGATCGGATGCACTGGCCACCTCCTCGCACGCACTCACAGGACCACGCCCAGGTCTGGGGCGAAGCAGTGAGGCATGACTGGTGGCACCGTTGCCAGGGCGTCACCCGAGAGCCGTACGGCATCCCGCCAGCACCACGACGGGTTCTATGAGTGACTGTCCCGATCCCTGGACCCTCGTCACCTCAGACGATGGATCCGTCCCGGATCGGCGTGCTCACGCCATCGTACGCCTGTTCGAAAATCGCCGCAAGGGGGTTCTGGTTCACGTGCCAGCGGGTCCGCCAGCAGCCGCGTCCACCGCTCGGGTGAGGCGCACTGCGTACGTCTGCGGAGCTGAGGCAGCAGGCAGCGCCCGAGCCGAGCGACCTTCTCACCCCAAACTGGAGCCTCACCCCCGAAGTTTCGGGGGTGAGGCTCCAGTTTCCCCGGGTACCCGGGGATCGCGACACCAGGATCAGCCGGTCGGCGCCTCCGGCCCGCGCGTGATGTGCATCGCGGCCTCCTCGGCAGAGGCTCCCGCACCGTCGATGCCGACGTCCGTCGCGAGCTCCTGCGAGTCGATGTCCGGCCCTTCGCCCCCGTCCGGCTGGACGAGGCGACCCGAGCGGGCGTCGGCCTCGTCGAGGCCGAGCTGCTCGTCGAGGGCGTTCTCGTCCTCGCTGTCGGTCTCCTCCGGCTCGGCGTAGGGGTCCACGTCGGGCTCCTCCTCGGCCAGCTTCTCCTCGAGCGACTCGCCCTGACGTCGCTCCGCCTCGGTCGGGTAGTCCTCATAGCCCTTCGGCGGGCGGTCGGGCGGCGAGTAGCCGCGATCGAGCACGTCGGTGAGGTCACCGTCGTCCAGGGTGTCCCCCGGCTGCAACTGGTCCTCGTCGTCGACGGACATGTCGCCGTAGGTCTCGCGCTCCTCGCTCATACCCCCTGCCTACCGGGTCGGCCGAGGCAGGACAAGGGCCAGAAGCCCCCAGGGGTGGGTCGTCAGCCGAGCTCGCGCTCCAGCGCGTCGGTGAGGAGCGCGACCAGGGCCTCGGTCTGGATGTTGGCCGAGGACGAGACCTCCTCGTCCGAGCCGTCGAGCGCCCGCGCGGCCAGGCCCGCCTTGGAGTCGATGAGCTCGGCGATGCGCGTGTCGATCGTCTGCGCAGCGATGATCCGCCACGCGGTGACCGGGTCGCTCTGGCCGATGCGGTGCACGCGGTCGATCGCCTGGGTCTGCTCGGCGTCGGTCCACGAGAGCTCGGCCAGCACGACGTTGGAGGCGACCTGCAGGTTGACGCCGACGCCGGCCGCGGCCAGCGAGCAGACGATGACCTGGACGTCGGGGTCGTTGACGAAGGACGTGATCGCCTTCTCGCGGGCCTTCGGCGTCTGGTCGCCACGGATCGAGGCGTGCTTGAGACCCCGCCGGGTGAAGGTCTCCTCGGCGATGTCCATCACGTCGATGTGGCGGGCGAAGAAGACGACCTTGCCGACGTTGCGCGCCAGCTGGGCGGCGTAGTCGGCGGACAGGCCAGCCTTGGCGCGGCCGATGCGGCGGAACATCGAGAAGACGTTCTCCCCCGAGGTGCCGGAGTCCATCTCCTCGCGCTCCCACGTCGCGACACGGCGTACGAGCTCGTGGTCGATGCCGTCCACGACCGAGCCCGTACGACGGGTCTCCAGCGCGGCCCGGTAGCGCTCGACCAGCCGACGCGCGAGCTCCTTCTCGGCCGAGCGGATCGAGCGGGCGTCCTCGTCGTCGAGCTCGACCGGGATGTCGGCGATGCGACGGGCCGGGATGTCGGCGGCGACGTCGACCTTGCGGCGCCGGACGATGCCCATGTCGATCACGGCCTTGCGGGCCGCGGGATAGAAGGGGTGGTCGGCCGGGGTCAGCTCGGTCTGCTCCAATGACTCCATCAGGCGCGTCATGGGCTTGTGGTCGTCGATCCAGCCCAGGAACTGCCAGATGGCGCGGAAGTCCTCGATGTCGTTGATGAGCGGGGTGCCGGTGAGCGCCATCAGCAGCGGGCGTGCGGTCCGTGCACGCAGCCGCTCCGAGAGCTCGAGCACGTGGCGCGAGCGCTGCGAGGTCTTGTTCTTGATGAAGTGCGCCTCGTCGACGACCATGCCGCGGAAGCCGAAGGTCCCGAGCCAGCCGACGTGGCGGTCGAGGATCTCGTAGTTGACGATGATGACATCGGCGAAGGCGTCGATCTGGTCGCCGTCACCGTGGATCACGGTGGCCCGGCGCCGGGGGGTCCAGCGCTCGGTCTCGCGGGCCCAGTTGGTCTTGACGACGTTGGGGCACACCACCAGCAGCGGGAAGGCGTTGGCGGCCTGCGCGGCGAGCAGCGCCTGCGCGGTCTTGCCCAGACCGGGCTCGTCGGCCAGCAGGAAGGTGCGGTGGCCCTCGGCCGCGGACGCGATCATCCGCGCCTGGTGGGGCATCAGCTCGAGCTTGCCGGGGGCCTTCAGCGAGGTGGCCTCGGGCAGCTCCATGCAGGAGGACGCGCCACCGAGCTCGAAGGAGCGGAAGAGCGGGCCGAGCAGCTCCCACGTCGCCAGCCGGCCATGGGTGCTGCGGCGCTCGTTGCCGATCTCGAAGTCGGGCACGAGGAACGGGTTGGCGAGCTGGTGCTGCACCACGGACTGCGGGAGGACCTTGCGGTCGAGAAGACCGGGACCGGACTCGTCGTCGGGCTTCGGCTCCTCGGCGACGGTCTCGATGCCGGCCTTGCGCAGCAGCTCCAGGCGCAGGTCGCGGGCACTGTCGGTGATCAGCGACTCCTCGGACAGCAGCCCGAAGAGGGACGGGTCCCGGGTGGCGGTCTTGGCGAGGATCGTCGCGATGCCGTCGAGGCGCTTGAGCTCGTCGGCCTTCTGGGCGTCGCTCAGCTCGGCCGAGCCGCGTACGTCGCTGCGGTGCTCGCGGGTCAGCAGCGCGACGACCTGGAAGCGCACTCGCTGGCCGGGGGCGAGCGGGCCACGCTGGACCGCGGACTCGAGCTCGCGCACGGCACGGGCGAGCACGGGGACGATGCCCTCGTTGTCCTTGTGACGGGCGTTCGCAGGGGTGCGGCGACTGCCGCGGGTGCGCTGGCGCTGGGCCAAGGGGTCCTCCCGGACGGAAGATGTGTGCGACGCGTCGGGGGACAGGCGAGCCGAGCAAGGGCTGCGACTGCACACCACGGCGTGGAGGGTGATGCTCTGCGTCGGCTCGCGGTGGGCCCGGTGCTGGGCACGGCGCGGGACGCTGAGAACACTCTAGCCTCCGTGACGCTGATCTCGGTAACTGATCGGCTTCGGGCGCGGCTCAGCGGGCCGGGCGGTGGTCCACGATCCGCCGCATCTTGCCCACCGACCGCTCGATCGAGGCCACGTCGACGACCTCCACGTCGACGCTCACCCCGATCGTGGCCTTGATCCGCCGGGCCAGCTCGGCGCCGGCCGCCGCCGCCTGCTCCGGCGTCGTGGGCTCCCGGCGCTCGACGCGGACGGTCAGCGAGTCGAGGTTGCCGCTGCGGTCGAGGTGGCACTGGAAGTGCGGCGAGAGCGCCGGCAGGCCGAGGACGATCTCCTCGATCTGCGTGGGGAAGAGATTCACCCCTCGCAGGATGATCATGTCGTCGGTGCGCCCGGTGATCTTCTCCATCCGGCGCATGCTGCGGGCGGTGCCCGGCAGCAGCCGGGTGAGGTCGCGGGTGCGGTAGCGGATGACGGGCATGGCCTGCTTGGTCAGCGTGGTGAGGACGAGCTCGCCCTCCTCCCCGTCGGGGAGCACCTCGCCGGTCACCGGGTCGATGATCTCGGGATAGAAGTGGTCCTCCCAGACGTGCAGGCCGTCCTTGGTCTCGACGCACTCGCTCGCGACGCCCGGACCGATCACCTCGGAGAGCCCGTAGATGTCGACCGCGTGCATGTCGGTGCGCTCCTCCATCTCGCGACGCATGTCGTTGGTCCACGGCTCGGCGCCGAAGATCCCGACCTTGAGCGAGGTGGAGCGCGGGTCGACGCCCTGGGCCTCGAGCTCGTCGATGATCGAGAGCATGTAGGACGGCGTGACCATGATGATGTCGGGCTCGAAGTCGAGGATCAGCTGCACCTGCCGCTGCGTCATGCCGCCGGAGACGGGGACGACGGTGCAGCCGAGCCGCTCGGCGCCGGCATGGGCGCCCAGCCCGCCGGTGAACAGCCCGTAGCCGTAGGCGTTGTGCAGGATCATCCCGCGGCGACCGCCGGCGGCGCGGATCGAGCGCGCCACCACCTCGGCCCACATGTCCAGGTCGTCGCGGGTGTAGCCGACGACGGTCGGCTTGCCGGTGGTGCCGCTCGAGGCGTGCAGGCGTACGACGTCCTCGCGCGGCACCGCGAACATGCCGAACGGGTAGTGCTCGCGCAGCGTCGCCTTGGTCGTGAACGGCAACCTCGCCAGGTCGGCCAGTGTCTCGACGTCGTCGGGTCCGACCCCGGCCTCGTCGAACGCCTGCCGGTAGTGGTGCACGTGGTCGTAGGCGTGGCGCACCGACCAGCGGAGCCGCTGGAGCTGGAGGGCGCGCAGCTCCTCGAGCGGTGCGGTCTCGATCGGCTCCAGGTCGCCGGGCCGGGGAGTCAGGTCGAGCACGGTGTGGTCCTCCGGTTCATCGTCGGGCTCGTGGGAAGGTGTCCCCATGTCGGAGAGCACGGGGCGTCGCGGGCGTCCGGGCCACGACCAGCAGGCCGTCCTGCGCGTGGCGGTGGACCTGTTCAACCGGCAGGGCTACGACGCCACCAGCGTGGGGGACGTCGCCCGCGAGCTGGGGCTCACCAAGTCCGCGATCTACCACCACGTGCCCAGCAAGGAGCACCTGCTGCAGCGCGCGGTCGACGAGGCGCTGGACGCGCTCGCGCACGCGCTGGACGAGCTGCAGGCCGATGCCTCGTCCTCGCCGGAGCAGCGCCTGCGCGCGGCCGTGCGCGCCAGCGTGGTCGTGCTGGTCGACCACCTCCCGGCGGTGACCCTGCTGCTGCGGGTCCACGGCAACACACCCGTCGAGAAGGCCGCCCTGGCACGCCGACGTGCGATCGACGAGCGGCTGGCCGACATGGTGCGCGACGCCGTGGACGTGGGGGTGCTGCGCGCCGACCTCGACCCGCTCGTGATCAGCCGCCTGCTCTTCGGCATGGTGAACTCGCTCGTGGAGTGGGTGCGACCGGACGTCGACGCCGTCGTGCTGGCCGACGCGCTGGCCGCGCTGGCGTTCGACGGGCTCACCCACGGGTCCCCCTCGTCGGATCGCCCAGCGCCCGGCTCCGACCACGGAACTCGGCGATGACCTCGCCCTGCTCCGGGTCCTCGGCGCGCACCGTCACGTCGTAGAGGCCCGACCTGCCGCGCAGCGACACCTCGCGCGCGTCGGCGTAGAGCACCTGGCCGAGCCGTCCCGGCTGCAGGAAGTCGACCGAGAAGCCCGCCGCCACGGTCACCGGACCGTGGGAGTTGCAGGCGAGCGCGAAGGCCGAGTCGGCGAGGCTCGCGATGAGACCGCCGTGGCACAGGTCGTGCCCGTTGACCATGTCGTCGCGCACGAGCATCGACACCCGCGCCCGGCCGGGACCCACGTCGAGCAGCTGCAGTCCGAGCATGGCGCTCGCCGCGTCGGCGGCCCACATCGTGCGAGCGGCTGCGGTCGAGGCGTCCACGTCGGTCTAGGCGTCGAAGTCGACGGTGACGGCCGGGCTGATCGGGAACGACTGGCAGGTCAGCACGAACTGCTGCTCGACCTCGGCGGGCTCGAGGGCGTAGTTGCGCACCATCTCGACCTCGCCGTCCACGACCTTGGCGCGGCAGGTGCCGCACACCCCGCCCTTGCAGGCGAAGGGCAGGTCGCTGCGCACCGCCTGGGCGGAGTCGAGCAACGTCGTGTCGCGCGGCATCGGCGTGGTCGTCGTCCGTCCGTCGAGGACGACGGTGACCTCGCTGGTCACGCCCTCGACCACGCGGTCGGCGTGCCGCAGCGTCGGCGGCGGCTCGTCGACGAAGAAGAGCTCGAAGTGCACCTTCTCCGGAGGCACGCCGAGCTCGTCGAGCACCGCGCGGGCGTCCTCGATCAGTCCGAGCGGGCCGCACAGCCAGACGTGGTCCAGCGCGTCGAGCGGGACCTTGAGGGGCAGCAGCCGGCGCAGGCGGTCGGCGTCGAGGCGTCCGGAGAAGAGCTCCACGTCGCGCGGCTCGCGCGAGAGCACGTGCACAAGGTCGAAGCGCGGTCCGTGGAGGTTCTTGAGGTCGCTCAGCTCCTCGGCGAACATCACCGAGGTGGTCTCCCGGTTGCCGTAGAGCATCGTCACCGAGCTGGCCGGATGGGCCAGCACGGAGGCCGCGATCGACAGCATGGGCGTGATGCCCGAGCCGGCCGCGATGCAGAGGTGGCGACCGGCCATGGCGGGGTCGGCGCGGAAGCTGCCCGAGGGGGCGGCGACCTCGACCGTCTCGCCGGGGGCGACCTGGTGGATCAGCCACGAGGAGAACATCCCGCCCGGGATCTCGCGGACGCCGATGCGCGGGGCTGCGCCGGCGGGCGCGCAGATCGAGTAGGTCCGGCGGTGCTCCACGCCGTCGACGACCCGGCGCAGCGTCAGCGACTCCCCCGGCTCGAAGTCGAAGAGCTCGCGCAGGTCGTCGGGCACGTCGAAGGTGACGGCGGCGGAGTCGTCGGTGAGCGGCGCGACCTCGCGGACGGTGAGCTCGTGGAAGGTCGCGGCCATCAGATCTCCTTGACGTGGTCGAAGGGCTCCAGGCACGACGTGCAGCGGTACTGCGCCTTGCAGGACGTCGAGCCGAACTCCGAGACCAGCTCGGTCGCGGGCGAGTCGCACTGCGGGCAGCGGACCTGTCGGGCCGTGGGCAGCAGGCTGAGCGGGATCGGGCCGTGGGTCGACGGCGCGGGACCGGGCGGCGAGATCCCTGCCGCCGCGAGGGCAGCGCGTCCGGCGGGCGTGATCCAGTCGGTCGTCCATGCCGGGTGCAGGCTGACCCGCACCTCCACGCGGTCGAAGCCCGCCCCCTCCAGCTCGCGGACCAGGTCGTCGCGCATCGTCGCCATGGCCGGGCAGCCGGAGTAGGTCGGGGTGATGTCCACGACGACGTGCGAGTCCCCCACCACCTCGATGTCGCGCAGCACGCCGAGGTCGGCCAGCGTGAGCATCGGCAGCTCGGGGTCGGTGACCGCCGAGGCGACGCGGCGCGCACGCTCGGTCGTACGGCTCATCAGCCTCACCACTGTCCCCTCGGGTGGGCGCGGGCCACGGACTGCATCTCGGCCAGCATCCGGCTGAGTGCCTCGCCGTGCATCCCGTCGCGACCGGTCCGGCCCAGGACGCCGGAACGCCGGGCCGCCTCGGGGCGGGGCACGCCGGCTGCCGTCAGCACCTGGTCGAGCACGGCCTCGGCCGACTCCCGCACGGTGGCCGGGTCCACCCCGACACCGGACCCCGCGGCCGCCGCCTCGACGGGGTGGGTGTCGAAGAGCTCCGGCCACAGCGGCCACAGCGTGTCCAGGGCCGCGACGAGCCGTGCCCGGGACTCCTCGGTGCCCTGCGCGAGGGTCACGAACCAGCGCGCCGCGTAGTCGCGGTGGTAGGCCAGCTCCTTGACGCCCTTGACGGCGACGGCGGACAGGACGTGGTCGCTGCTGGTGCGCAGCCGCTCCCAGACCGCGAGCCGCCAGACCGAGAACAGCAGCACCCGGACCGTCACCTCGGCGAAGTCGCCGTTGACGACCTCGGCCAGGCGCACGTTGCGGAACGCGGGCGCCTCCCGGAAGAACGCCAGCGCATCCTCGGGCGGGGCCGGCGAGCCCTCGGGCAGCGCGGGCACGACCGACTCGTCCGCCTTGGCCGCCCGGGCGAGCAGCAGCCGGGACTGGCCGAGGAGGTCGAGCGCGATGTTGGACAGCGCGATGTCGTCCTCGAGGTCGGGCGCGTTGCTGGTCCACTCCGAGATCCGGTGCGACATGACCAGGGAGTCGTCACCCAGCATCAGGGCGTACGCCGCCAGGGTGGGCGCGTCGACGCCGTCGGGGATGGTCGTGTCGACGCCGGCGAGCGGATCCTCGAAGTCGGTGCCGAACGCCCAGTGCGCGTCGTTGACCAGCAGGCCGGAGTAGGCGTTGTCGTGCTCGTCCTCGGCGGAGGTGTGTACGTGTTCCATCGGCTTCTTTCGTCGGCCTTCGTGAGGGAACGGGGGTGATCTACATGTGCGGGACGTTGTCGGGGATGTCGTAGAAGGTCGGGTGCCGGTAGACCTTGTCGCCGCTCGGTGCGAACATCGGGTCCTTCTCGTCCGGGCTCGAGGCGGTGATCGCGTCGGCGCGGACCACCCAGATGCTCACGCCCTCGTTGCGCCGGGTGTAGACGTCGCGGGCGTGCAGCAGCGCCATCCGGTCGTCCGCGGCGTGCAGCGAGCCCACGTGCACGTGGTTGAGGCCGCGCTTGCCGCGCACGAAGACCTCGTAGAGCGGCCATTCCTTGTCGACGGTGTGGTCGGTCATCGCGACACCTGCTTCGCGGCGTACGCCGTGGCTGCCTCGCGCACCCAGGCGCCGTCCTCGTGGGCGCGGCGGCGGTGGGCCATCCGCTCGGCGTTGCACGGGCCGTTGCCCTTGACGCCCTGCATGAACTCGTCCCAGTCGGGCTGGCCGAAGTCGTGGTGGCCACGCTCCTCGTTCCAGACCAGCTCGGGGTCGGGGAGCGTCACGCCGAGGGCCTCGGCCTGCGGGACCGACATGTCGACGAACTTCTGGCGCAGCTCGTCGTTGGTGTTGCGCTTGATCCCCCACGCCATCGACTGGGCGGTGTTGGGCGAGGCGTCGTCGGGCGGTCCGAACATCATCAGCGCCGGCCACCAGAAGCGGTCGACCGACTCCTGCACCATCGCGCGCTGCTCGTCGGTGCCGCGCATCATCGTGCTCAGCAGCTCATAGCCCTGGCGCTGGTGGAAGGACTCCTCCTTGCACACCCGGATCATCGCGCGGCCGTAGGGGCCGAAGGAGGTGCGGCACAGCGGCACCTGGTTGCAGATGGCGGCACCGTCGACCAGCCACCCGATGCTGCCGACGTCGGCGTAGGACAGCGTCGGGTAGTTGAAGATCGAGGAGTACTTCTGCTTGCCCGAGATGAGCATCTCGGTGAGCTCGAGTCGCGAGACCCCGAGGGTCTCGGCGGCGGAGTAGAGGTAGAGCCCGTGGCCCGCCTCGTCCTGCACCTTGGCGAGCAGGATCGCCTTGCGGCGCAGGCTCGGCGCGCGGGTGATCCAGTTGCCCTCGGGCTGCATGCCGATGATCTCGCTGTGGGCGTGCTGGGCGATCTGGCGCACGAGGGTCCTGCGATAGCCCTCCGGCATCCAGTCGCGCGGCTCGATCCGGTCGTTGCGCGCGATCGTCGCCTCGAAGTGGCGTTCCAGCGCAGCGTCCGGCGGGGTCTCAGTGAGCGTCATGCATCCTCCGGTCGGGTCGACCACATTTACTGACCGATCGGTCTGCTATTAGTGTGTCACCAGTCACTCTGGCACGCAAACACCGACCTGGCACCTGCCCGGAACCTGAAGGGGACACCGTGACCCGTCTGCTCGAGAGCTATGCCGCCGGCCGCTGGTACGCCGCATCCGCCGAGGGCGACCCGCTGCTCGACGCGTCGACGGGCGAGGAGGTCGCCCGGATCTCCAGCGCCGGGCTCGACCTCGGGGCGATGGCCCACCACGCTCGCACGGTCGGAGGCCCCGCGATCCGCGAGCTCACCTTCCACGAGCGAGCGCTGCTGCTCAAGGAGCTGGCCACGCACCTCACTGGGCTCAAGGACGAGTTCTACGAGCTCTCCCTGCGAACCGGCGCCACCCGGCGCGACTCGATGATCGACATCGACGGCGGCTTCGGCACGGTCTTCAGCTATTCCTCCAAGGGCCGCCGCGAGCTGCCCAACGACATCGTGGCGTGCGACGGCGACCTCGAGCAGCTCGGCCGCAGCGGGGTCTTCCTGGGCCAGCACGTCTACACCTCGCGTCCCGGGGTCGCGGTGCAGATCAACGCCTTCAACTTCCCGGTCTGGGGCATGCTCGAGAAGCTCGCGCCGGCCTTCATCGCGGGTCTCCCCTCGATCGTGAAGCCGGCCAGCCAGACGGCGTACCTCACCGAGCTCGTGGCCCGCCGGATCATCGAGTCCGGCATCCTCCCCGAGGGCTCCCTGCAGCTGCTGTCCGGATCGCCCGGCGACCTGCTCGACCACCTCGGCGTGCAGGACTCGGTCGCGTTCACCGGCTCTGCGCACACCGCCGGCATCCTGCGCCAGCACCCGTCCGTGCTCCACGGAGGCGTGACGCTGCAGGTCGAGGCCGACTCGCTCAACTGCTCCGTGCTCGGTCCCGACGTGACCTCGAGCGACCCCGAGTGGGACCTCTTCGTCAAGGGAGTGGTCACCGAGATGACCGCCAAGGCCGGCCAGAAGTGCACCGCGATCCGTCGCGTGATCGTGCCCGCGTCGGTGGCCGACGAGATGACCGATGCCATCGCCGCCCGCCTCGCGAAGATCACCGTCGGCCACCCGAGCGACGAGTCGGTGCGGATGGGCCCACTGGCCTCGCTGGGCCAGCGCGAGGAGGTCCGCAAGTCCGTCGACGCGCTGCGCTCGTCGGCCGACGTGGTCCACGGCGACCCGACCTCCACGACCGGCTTCGCGGGTGACGGCGAGCGGGGCGCCTTCATGGCACCGGTGCTGCTCAGGGCGCGCGCGGGCGCCGTCGAGCCGCACGACGTCGAGCCCTTCGGACCGGTGTCGACGCTCATGTCCTACGACTCCCTCGACGAGGCGGTCACCCTGGCCGCCCGCGGCAAGGGATCCCTCGTCGGGTCGGTGGTCACCCACGACCCGGCAGTCGCCCGCACCCTCGTGCTCGGGCTCGCGCCGTGGCACGGGCGGATCCTGGTCCTCGACCGGGACGACGCCCCCGAGTCCACCGGCCACGGCTCTCCCCTGCCGATGCTGGTCCACGGTGGGCCCGGTCGCGCCGGCGGCGGCGAGGAGCTCGGCGGCGTACGCGCCGTCCTGCACCACATGCAGCGCTCGGCGATCCAGGGCTCTCCCGACATGCTCACCGCGATCACCGGGCGCTGGACCCGCGGCTCGCGGCGCACGACCACGCCGGAGCACCCGTTCCGCCACTCACTGGCCACGCTCAAGGTCGGCGACACGATCGCCTCCGGGCCGCGGGTCATCTCGCTCGACGACATCGACCACTTCGCCGAGTTCACCGGCGACACCTTCTATGCCCACACCGACCCCGAAGCGGCCGCCCAGAACCCCCTCTTCGGCGGGATCGTCGCGCACGGCTACCTCATCGTGTCGATGGCGGCAGGGCTGTTCGTCGACCCGGCGCCGGGCCCGGTGCTCGCCAACTTCGGCGTCGACCACCTGCGCTTCCTCACCCCCGTCAAGGCCGGCGACTCGATCCGCGTGACGCTGACCGTCAAGCAGATCACCCCCCGCTCATCGGCCGACTACGGCGAGGTCCGCTGGGACGCACTGGTCACCAACGCCGACGACGAGCCGGTCGCGACGTACGACGTGCTGACGCTGGTGGCCAAGGAGGCCTGAGCGTTAGCGTCTGGGTATGACTCCCAGTGCGCAGCGTGTCGTCGGCATCGTCGTGCTGCTCGTGACCGGGTCGCTCAGCCTCCCGGTGTCCGCGTTCCTCCTCGACGGCCGCGGCACAGAGAACTGGATCATCCCGGTCCAGCTGATCGCCATGTCGGCCATCGGGGCCGCCGTCACGATCGCCCTGCCCGCCCTGGCCCGCGAGGGGGCCGGCACCGGTCGGCGCGCCCGGACCGGGATCTGGTGGGGCCTGCTCGCCGCCTTCGCCGGGGTGCTCGTCTCCTGGCTGCTGCTCAACGGGATCGGCGGAGCCTGAGACGTCGGGAGTACGGTGCCCGCATGGCGCAGAAGTCCTGGTCGGACATGACCTCCACCCAGAAGAAGCTCGTCGTCGCCGCCGGGATCGCGGAGGTAGCCCTCACGACCTGGTGCCTGCGCGACCTCAAGGCGCGCCCGGCCGAGCTGATCCGCGGACCGAAGCTCCTCTGGGGTCCGGCGCTGTCCGTGCAGCCCGTCGGGCCCATCGCCTACCTGGTGTGGGGCCGTCGGCGCTGAGCCTCACCCCGCGTAGGGAACCTCGCTGCGCCAGTCGTCCACGCCGGCGCTCACCGCGTCCCAGATCGCGTCCGCGACCCGGTCGGGCGTGAAGGCGCCCTCGCGCGACAGGGTCCCTCGGACCGTCACCGAGACGGCCCGGATGCCGTCCGGTGCGAGCGACTTGTCGAGGCTGCGCACGAGGTTGCGGACACCGGCCTTCTGCACCCCGAGCGAGGCAGCGCCCTCCCACGGGTCGTCGGCGGCCATGCTGCCCGTGACGCTGATCCGGCCGCCCTCGGACATGAAGGGCCGGGCCGCCTGCGCCACCGTGAGCAGCGCGCCGACGCCGAGCGCGACGTCCTCCAGCAGCTCGGCGACGCTCAGCGACAGCGGGTCGGACTCGCGGAAGGCGCTCGGGTTGAAGTGCAGGACGTCGATCCGCCCGGTGTGCTCACCGAAGCGGCGTACGGCGTCGCGCGCGGCCTGCTCGTCGGTGACGTCGACGACCGCGTGGCCGACGGCGGCGCCCCGGGCCTCCAGGTCGGGAACCAGGTCGTCGAGGACCTGCTGGTCCTGCCCCAGCAGCGCGACGTCGTACCCCTCGTCGGCGAAACGACGGGCGAGCGAACCGCTCACGCCCGGTCCGGCGCCCACCACCACGATCACAGGTCTGCTCATGCTGACTGTTCTACCGCAGGGTCAGGTCTCGTGGGGGTGCTCGTCGGTCTCGTCCACGGGGATCGCATTCGGTCCGGTCGCACCCTCCTGGACCTCACCCGACTCCTGATCCGGCTGTCCGGCCACGGAGTCGCCGGAGCTGATCGGCTCGGGTTCTCCGCCGGCCACGGCCAGCTCCGAGACCTGACCCTCCGGCTCCGTCGACCGGTCGTCTCGATCGTGCTTCGTCATGCGTGCTCCTCATCGTGTCGGTGGCCCCAGACAAGCAGCACGGACCAGCCCGGGGCTCACCTGAGCAGGTGGTCGCTGCGTGAAGGGCTCAGCGCCAGCCGAGCCCGGGCGCCACCTCGGTGAGCAGTGACTCCAGGAGGTGGGCGTTGTAGTCGACGCCGAGCTGGTTGGGCACGGTGAGCAGCAGGGTGTCGGCGGCCGCGACGGCCTCGTCGTCGGCGAGCTCCTTGACCAGGATGTCCGGCTCGGCGGCGTACGTCTTGCCGAAGACGGCGCGCAGGTTGGCCTCGATCTGGCCGAACTGGTCGGAGCTGGAGCCCTCGCGGCCGAAGTACATCCGGTCGAGGTCGGTGGTGATCGGCATGATCGACCGGCTCACCGACACGCGCGGCTCGCCCGCGTGCCCCGCCTCACGCCAGGCGTCGCGGAAGACCTCGATCTGCTTGCGCTGCTGGACGTGGAAGGGCTCGCCCGTCTCGTCGGCCTTGAGCGTCGAGGACATCAGGTGCATGCCCATCTGCGCGGTCCAGCGCGCGGTGGCGTCGGAGGCCGCGCCCCACCAGATGCGCTCGCGGAGGCCGGGCGAGTGGGGCTCGGGTCGCAGCAGGCCGGGCGGATTGGGGAACATCGGCCGCGGGTTGGGCTCGGCGAAGCCCGCACCGCCGAGCACCTCGAGGAACACCTCGGTGTGGCGACGGGCCATGTCGGCCTGGTCCTCGCCGTCAGCGGGCTGGTAGCCGAAGTAGCGCCAGCCGTCGATCACCTGCTCCGGTGATCCCCGGCTGATGCCGAGCTGGAGCCGGCCGCCGGAGATGAGGTCGGCCGAACCGGCGTCCTCGGCCATGTAGAGCGGGTTCTCGTAGCGCATGTCGATCACACCGGTGCCGATCTCGATCCGGCTGGTGCGCGCGCCCACCGCGGCCAGGAGCGGGAACGGCGAGGACAGCTGGCGCGCGAAGTGGTGGACACGGAAGTACGCGCCGTCCGCACCGAGCTCCTCTGCCGCCACGGCGAGGTCGATCGACTGCAGCAGCGTGTCGGAAGCGCTGCGGACCGCCGACTGGGGCGAGTCGGTCCAGTGGCCGAAGTTGAGGAAACCGATCTTCTTCATGACTGGTTCAACGCTCAACCACCGTGGTTGTTCCCTGCCCTCCGCGCTGGACGCCTCGTCGACCGGTTGAGACCTCGAGCGGGTGATTCGAGGCAATCTCAGCTGAGCGCGAAGTCAACTGCAGCCAGCGCGTGCAGCCGGGTCGTCGCGAAGACGGGCACCGGCACGTCGTCCGGCCCGATGAGCAGCTCGATCTCGGTGCACCCCAGGACCACTCCCCCGGCACCCCGGTCGACCAGCCGCCGCACCACGTCGACGTACGCCGCCCGCGACTCGTCGCGGACCACGCCGAGCACCAGCTCGTCGTAGATGACGTCGTGGACCAGCGTGAGGTCCTCGCCCTGGGGCACCACCACCTCGATGCCATGCGTGCGCAGACGGTCGGCGTAGAACGACTCCTCCATCGTGAAGCGGGTGCCGAGCAGCGCCACCCGGTCCATCCCCGCGCCGCGCACCGCGTCGGCGGTGACGTCGGCCAGGTGGAGCAGCGGGATGCCCACCGCCCCCTCGATGGCGCCGGCGACCTTGTGCATGGTGTTGGTGCACAGCACCAGGCACTCGGCCCCGGCCGACTCCAGGGCCCGCGCCTCGTCGGCGAGCAGCGCGCCGGCCGCTGCCCAGTCACCACTGGCCTGCATCGCCTCGACCTCGGCGAAGTCGACCGACGCCATCACCAGGCGCGCCGAGTGGAAGCCGCCGAGACGGGCCCGGACCTCCTCGTTGAGGAGCCGGTAGTAGAGAGCGGTGCTCTCCCAGCTCATCCCGCCCAGCAGGCCGATCCTGCGCATCGTCGGAGCCATCGCCCCATTCAACCGGGTCGATCGGCCGCATGGTCGTGCGGAGGTCCGACCTATGCTCGGAGCGTGATCCGCACCCTGTGGGCAACGGCTGCCCTGCTGGCGATCTTCGCCATGCACGGCCTGGCCGCGCACGCAGGCTCCCACGATCCGTCGCCGATCCAGACGATGAGTGCGTCCCACGCCGGGCACGCAGCGACCGCACTCGACGACTCGTCGTCGTCCACGACGGCCGCGCCGCTCCACGGTGAGGCCGGCCACGAGACGGCGGTTCTCGGCCTGTGCGCGGCGGTGCTCGCGACGTCGGCGATGCTGCTGCTCGCTCGGGTCGTGCGGCCGAGGTCCGGGCTGCTGGCGGTGCTGCCGCGAGCGGTCACCACGTCGTCGTACCCGGTCGGCACACGGTCAGGGCAGGCCCCACCCGACCTGCACGCCCTGTCGGTCCTGCGCTGCTGAGACGGGTCACGCCGGACCACGTTCCGGCACTCCCGACCCACTCACCCAGCACGGACACCCGACAGGAGACACCCATGTCCACGCGCAGAAGCACCCTCGCGCGCCGCGTCACCGCGGCCGCTCTCATCCTCATGCTCGCTCCGGCCCTCGCGGCCTGCAGCGACGACACCCCGGACGCCGCACCCCGGGCCGAGCGCACGGCCGCCAACGGCGACGTCCACAACGATGCGGACGTCGACTTCGCCACCGAGATGATCCCCCACCACGCTGATGCCCTGGTCATGGTCGACATGACACAGGGGCGCGACCTCTCACCGGAGTTCGCCGACCTCACCGAGGACATCCGTGCCGCGCAGGCGCCGGAGATCGAGACCATGGCCGACTGGCTGACCGCGTGGGGCGAGGAGGTCCCCGAGACCTCGCGCGACCACGTCAACAGCCACATGGGGTCGGACGGCGACGACACGGGTATGGACATGGAGGACCCGATGGGCATGGACCCCGACGACCTGTCCATGCTCGGGGACGCCGACGGCAGCTCGTTCGAGGCGATGTGGCTGACGATGATGATCGACCACCACGAGGGGGCGATCGAGATGGCCCAGCAGGAGCAGGAGGACGGGCTGTTCCCCGGCGCCCTCACCCTCGCCGGATCCATCGCGACCAGCCAGACCTCGGAGATCGAGCTGATGCAGCAGATGCTCGACGGCTGAGCACCTCGACACGCTCGTCGACGATGCGGACTCTTCCACCCCAGATGGCAGGGTTGATCCCCACACCCCCTCTAGGAAAGAAGGCTCACGCCATGATCGGCTTCCTCGTCGCAGGCCTCGTCATCGGAGCGCTCGCCCGCCTGATCAAGCCCGGCAAGCAGAACCTCGGACTTCTGGCGACCCTCGGCCTCGGCCTCGTCGGGTCCCTCATCGGAGGCCTCATCGCCCAGCTGTTCGGCACCGGCGGCATCTTCGAGCTCAACGTCATCGGGTTCGTCCTGGCCGTCATCGCCGCCGTGCTCCTGATCGGCGTTGCCGAGGGCGTGGCAGGCAAGAACAAGAGCACCGTCTGACGAACAGTCCCCTCACGGAGGCCCGGACCTGATGGTCCGGGCCTTCGTCGTCGTACGACGGTGACCGCACGTCATCCGTGCGCGAGGCGCTCCCCGAGTCGAGCCAGGTCCTTGGTCATGGCGCCCCGCATCGCCGTGCGCATCACGGGCGCAGCGACCTTGGCGAACCCGCTCGGTCTCCCGCGGTTGCGCAGGGTCATCAAGGTGCCGCCCGGCACGGTGGTCCACGTGTAGGTCGTCTCCATGGGGAACGGGCCATCGGCGGTGCGCATCACCAGCCGCTCGCCGGGCGTCAGCTCCACGACCTCGTAGGTGTACACGAGCCGGCGGCCCAGGAACCTCGCCTCGAAGTCCAGTCGCGAGCCCACGGCCAACGGGGGCTGCGTCTGCCAGCGGACCGAGGTGATGTTGGCATACCAGTCGGGCGCACGGCTGGGGTCGCCCGCATGGGCGGCGACCGTCTCGCGCGGGAACGGCAGCACCGCCTCGACCACGACGTCGACATCCATGCTGTGCAGTATGGCCCCTGGCGGAGGTCATCGGACGGGCTCACCGCTTCGCAGCCTGCGCACCAATAGTTGGAGCGCACCATTGCGGACGCGCGATCGACGCACGCACACTTCACGCATGAGCGACAGCGTCTGGGTCTCGCCGACACCGGCCCGGCAAGCCCCTGCGCCACGGTCCAGCAAGGAGCACAGCGATGACATCCTCCGCGCCAGCCCCGGAAGCGGGCTCTGGTCCTCGCCGGGCCCTGATCACGGGCAGTGCGGCCCCCTTCGCGCAGCGACTGGTCAGCCGACTCCAGGCCCAGGGCTGGGAGGTCGACACGATCGTCCACACCGACCCCGAACGGCTTCCTCCCACCCACTCGCTCCACGTGCTGGAGCCGGCGTCGAACGTCCTCGCCAAGGCAGTGCCTGACGTGGATGCCGTGATCCTCCTCAGCGGCATCGACAGCCTCACCTCGATGGTCGACGACTCGCACGACCTGGACGCCGTCCTGGCGAACCTGACACCCGGCGCCGCCCTCGTCGAGGTCTCCACGATGGCCGTCTTCGGGGACGCCGGTGGCCAGCCGGTCTCGGAGCACGACGCACCGGTCGTCCCTGGCGAGCTCGATCCGGTCGCGGCCAGCGAGATCCGCGTCATGGCCTGCGAGGACTGGCTCCGCAACGTCGTCGTACGCCCCGGCCTCGTCTACGGCCAGGGAGGCGGGCTTGCGCTCGCCCAGGCGGTCGAGCTCGCCCGTGCCCGTGGGTCGAGCCGCTACTTCGGTGACGGCAGCGAGGTCCTGCCGGTCGTCCATGAGGACGAGCTCCTCGACCTGCTCGCGCGGGTCGTCACCGACCCGTCGGCCCGTGGGGTCTACCACGCGGTCTCCGGCTCGGTGACCTCGCTGGAGCTGGCCGAGACCGTGGCCGCCGCAGCCGGCGTCACCACGGTCGAGGCCTGGACCCCCGAGGCCCTGCAGGCGGAGTTCGGCACCAGCAGGCAGCCGCCACGCATCAGCGTCAGCACCGACACCAGCTCCGGCCGCGCCACCAGCGAGCTGGGGTGGCACCCGGAGGCCGGGTCCCTGGCCCGGGCCATGCGCGACTGACCCCCGCGTCTCCAGCTGCTGCTCAACCGTGCCACCGACACCGGACCCCCCGATCCAAGGAGCCTCGATGCCCACCCCTGCCCCAGAGCCTCGAGGCCCGGGTGCCCCGCCGTCGGCACGGGACAGGGACCGGGAGCAGGTGATCGGCGACGGCGTGGCCTGGTTGTCGCGCTGGACCCTGCGCTGGATCATCGTGCTCACCGGGGCCGTCGCCCTGGGGTGGGGGGTCTCCCAGCTGTGGAGCATCCTGCTCCCGGTCCTCCTGGCGCTCATCCTGACGACCGTTCTCGAGCCACCGTCGCGGTGGCTCGAACGGCGACTCCGGTTCCCACCGGTCGTCGCCGCGATGAGTGTCCTCCTCGCCGCGATGACGGTCGTCGTGACGCTCATCCTGTTCATCGCACCGTCCGTGGGCTCGCAGATGGTCGACATCGCCAACAGCGCCTCGGACGGGCTGAGCACGATCGAGCAGCGCATCCAGGACAGTCCCCTCGACGTCACGGAGAAACAGGTCGACGCGGTGGTGGACGCCGCCCAGGAGAAGCTCCAGGCCAGCGCCGCCAGCATCACCTCTGGCCTGCTGGTGGGCGTGAGCGCCGTGACGAACGCCTTCATCAATCTCCTGCTCACCCTCGTGCTGTGCTTCTTCTTCCTCAAGGACGGCCGGCGACTCATGCCCTGGATCCGCGGAGTGACCGGCGAAGGAGTCGGCGGACACGTCGTCGAGGTCGCCACCCGAGCCTGGTCCACCCTCGGCGGATTCGTGCGCACGCAGGCCCTGGTGGGTCTCATCGACGCCGTGCTGATCGGGACCGGGCTGGCGATCGTCGGGGTCCCGTTGGTGCTGCCGCTCGCCATGCTCACCTTCGTCGCGGCCTTCGCCCCGATCATCGGAGCCGTCGCCATCGGCGCCGTGGCCGTGCTGGTCGCCCTGGTGGCGAACGGCTGGGTGGCGGCCCTGATCGTCCTGGCCATCGTGCTCGCGGTCCAGCAGTTGGAGGGCAACCTGTTCCTGCCCTGGCTGCAGGGAAAGACCTTGAATCTGCACGCGGCCGTCGTGCTCCTCACCGTGGTGCTGGGATCGACCGTGTTCGGCGTGGCGGGCGCCTTCCTGGGAGTGCCGGCCGTGGCCGTCGCGGCGGTGGTGCTGCGCTACCTCAACGAGGTGGTGACGGCCCGGACCTCGGGCCCCCAGGGTCACGCGGACGATGATGACGAGGCGGCGACCGACGACCCAGAGCCCGGGCCGACGAGCTCGTCGCGACGTGTCACCTAGGCGCCCTCAGCCGGTGAGGATGCTCAGGCTCCCGTCCGTCTCGAGGACGATCACGCTGATCGTCTCCAGGTCATCGTGGCCCTGGCTGCGTACCGCTTGCGACAGCTCGTCCGCGGTCACTCGCTCGCGTCGCATCGCGTCATGCAGGAACCCGTCGCGGTAGAGCAGGGTGGGCTCGGACTTGACCAGGCGCTCGACGAGTCGGCTCCGCGTGGAGCTCCACGCCACGGCGTACTGCAATGCCACGAGGGTCGCCAACGCAGTGATCCCCTCCAGGAGCGCCACGGACGACGACAGCAGCACCGTCGCCAGGGTGGACCCGAGCGCGACCGTCACGACAAAGTCGAACGCATTGAGCTTGGCGAGCGTTCGCTTGCCAGAGACGCGCAGCAGCGCCACAAGCGCGACATAAGCGGAGGTGCCCACCACCAGCACCCGGACCAGACCTGCCCAATCGTCGAAGAACATGCCCACCATCCTCGGTGTCGGCGGACGGTGCTGACCACCCCGGGGGCGTGCCACCTCTCACGCGTGCGGCTCGGCTCGTGCGAACACGTAGGCGAACGCCGTCCTGGTGTAGGCGATCCCCCGCCCCTGTCGGCGGATCAGCTCCGGGTCCGCTGTGGCTGGGCGCTTGGGGAGGAGGTAGCTGTCGAGTGCCTCGGTGTCGAGGCGGTACCTGCCGTCACGCTGGTGGACGGCGGCCACGAGCTGCAGTGCGGGGTCGAGGCCGGCCAGGCTGGCGTCCCCGTGGCTGGCATTGGCGAGGAACAACCCGTCCGGGGAGAGGTGGTGGGAGCAGTGCTCCCACACCGGCCCCGCAAAGAGCGAGATGAGGAGGTCGAAGCCACGTGGGGGCAGAGGAAGGGCCTCGGTGTAGTCCATGCGGAGGAACGCCACCTCGGTGCCGGCGCCTAGCAGCGTGCGACCCTGGAGCTCGGCAGCCACGAGCGGGCCGCCGGCGAAGTAGCGTGCGGCTCGGCGGTCGGTGTCGACGTAGGTGACTGACGCGATCGCCGTCGAGGGCGACAGGTCGAGGTAGCTGCCCGGGTAGAGCGCCTTCGCCGGATGCCACCGTTCCCTGAGCGCAGCGAAGAGCCCGGAACGGTCACCGATGCTGGTGCGGTAGGTGGCCCAGGAGGGATTCACTCGCGAGGACGGCGAGTCAGGAGTCGGCGTGCACGATGGCTGCGTAGGACCCGATGCCGATCAGGCGGTCGCCACGGACCGAGTCGTTCGCGAGCAGCACTGCTGTGAGCCGACCGGTTGCGGGGTCGAACTCCACGTCCGTCACCTTTCCGAGGTCCTCCCCATCGGTGTTGAGGACCCGCCTGCCCACCAGCCGGTGGTCCTTTCCCCCCAAGGCCGCCACCGCGTCACTGGTGTCGACGATCACCTCGACGTCCGGGACGGTCACCGCGTCCACACCGAAGGCGCTCAGTGCGGACCACAGCACCGTGTGACCGCGATGGGTCTTCTTCAGGGTGACGGCGACGATGCTGTGCGACTGGGGGTCGATCACGAAGTCGGCCACGTGGCCCACCGTCTCCGCGGTGCTCTGGCTCACGACCGCACGCCCGGTGGCTTCGGAGAACCTCATCAGCGCTCCTCGACCAGCTGTTGACGGAACGCTCGCACCGCGGCGCCGAACCCTGCCAGGTCGTGAGCGACGAAGTCCTTCACGCTCGCCGGCACCATCAGGTGCTCTCCCGATGCGGCCAGGGTGTCCGGCAGCGGCAGGAAGACCTTGGTCCCCTTGGTCCCGAGCGCCTCCGAGGCAGCTACCTCATAGCCCACCACGTCGCACTGGCCGGTGCCGCGCTCAGCGACCTCCAGGACGACGTCCACGACCGTGCCCAGGTCGGTCCCGGTGTCGGTGAGCACCTGGGAGCCGAGCACGTCGCCTCCCGAGCCGCCCGTCGCGGCCGAGCGGTCGAGCACCTGCGCGGTCGGCTCGAGCACGTCCTCGTCGCGGATGATCACCGCATCCGGCCCCAGCGCCATCACCGACGACCAGGCCAGCGACTGCTTCAGCGGCCCGGACAGCAGGCCCCGACCGGCCAGCGTGAACCCACCCACCGCGCCTCCGCCGGCGGAGTAGACGACATCCTTGACCTGGGCGACGTCCTCGCCGCCCATCGTGACCACCGGACGCTTCATCAGCTCTGACGTGCGCATCAGTCGACTCATCGCTTCATCCCCTGCGAGGCGTGCGCGGGGACTGGCTCGGGTCGATGATGACCCCGCCACTCCGGCGACGGGACTGGATCAGCAGCACGGCCGCTCCCAGCACCACGAGCACCCCGGCGATCACGATCAACCACACCCACCAGCTCATGGCACCATCCTTGTGTTCTGAGCGGCCCGAAGGCCGACGCGGTCGGGACCAACCCTGGCGGTGGACCCGATCAGGCGTGACCCGACTTCGAGACCACACTATCCCTCTGGCTCAACCGGCACAGTGGCACTGACCAGTGCGGCTCAGAGCCGCAGCGCCTCTGGGACGTCGAGCTCGGTGTGCACGTGGTGGTTGAAGTAGTTCGTGAGCAGTCGACGTCCACCTCGCCGCGGCGGCCCGACATGAACATATTTGCAAGTCATGTATTGTTCATGTCATAAGCCCCGAGTCCCCGAGGTGTCGGTACGTCATGAGTGTTCCGCTCTACCAAGCCAAGGCCGAGTTCTTCAAGACCCTCGGCCATCCAGCACGGATCCGCATTCTCGAGCTGCTGTCCGAGCGCGACCACG
This sequence comes from uncultured Actinomycetota bacterium, assembly GCA_963790155.1. Classification (GTDB taxonomy): domain Bacteria; phylum Actinomycetota; class Actinomycetes; order Propionibacteriales; family Nocardioidaceae; genus Nocardioides. The sequence goes on from CAWBNL010000001.1 coordinate 404,423, forward strand.
CCGTCCACGAGCTGCTCGAGAAGATCGCCATCGAACCGAGCAACCTCTCCCAACAGCTCGCCGTCCTCCGACGTACGTCACTCGTGGTCTCCCACCGGGGCGGAGGCGAAGTGGTCTACTCCATCAGCGTCCCGGAGGTGCGCGACCTGCTCCTGGCCGCACGCAGCATCCTGTCCGGGATCATCGCGACACAAGGCGAGCTCGAAGCCGAGCTGACCCTCACCCACCACGGGTGAGCACGACGTCGCTCCCGGCCTTCTCAGCGCTGGCTCGCACCAGGCAGCTGCTGCCTCGTCGCTCGGACTGGGCGAACGTCCGACCGGGCCGTGACCTCGTCGCCGGGCTGATGGTCGGCCTGGTCGCGCTGCCACTGGCGCTCGGCTTCGGGGCGAGCTCGGGGATGGGCGCGACCGCGGGTCTGGTGACCGCGATCGTGGCCGGCGCGACAGCCGCGATCTTCGGCGGAAGCCGCGTCCAGGTGAGCGGACCGACCGGAGCGATGACCGTCGTGCTCATGCCGATCATCGCCGTCCACGGGCCCGACGGCGTCCTGGTCGTCGGCCTGCTCGCGGGCCTGATCCTGACCGGCCTCGGATATGCCGGGGCGGGCAGGTTCATCCGCTACGTCCCCGTCCCGGTCGTCGAAGGGTTCACGATCGGCATCGCGGCCATCATCGCGCTCCAGCAGGTGCCCGCCGCACTCGGTGTCGATGTCCAGGCGGAGAAGGTGCTGGTCCTCGCGACCCGGGCCGTCCGGGCCTGGACGACCCACCCGGACTGGGTGCCGCTGGCACTGGCGGCCGGTGTCTGTGCGCTGATCCTGGCGCTCACGCGCCTCGTGCCCCTGCTGCCCGGTTCCCTCATCGGCGTCACCATCGCGACCGTCGCGAACTCCGCGTTCGGCTGGGGTGCCGTTCCGATCGGTCGCATCCCGGACCACCTCCCGGCGCCGGCACTCCCCGACATCGCCTGGGGCGACCTCGACGCCTTCCTCCTGCCTGCGGTCGCCGTCGCCGCCCTGGCAGCACTGGAGAGCCTGCTCTCGGCCACCGTCGCCGACGCGATGAGCGTCGGCCAACGCCACGACTCCGACCGCGAGCTCGTGGGGCAGGGGTTCGCCAACCTGCTCGCACCGCTGTTCGGCGGCATCCCGGCGACAGCGGCGATCGCGCGTACGGCAGTCAACGTCCGGTCGGGTGCGGCCTCACGCCTCGCCGCCCTCACCCACGCTCTGGTGCTGCTCGGCATCGTGCTGGTCGCAGCCACGTGGGTCAGCGAGATCCCACGTGCGGCCCTGGCCGGGGTCCTGATCGCCACAGCAGCCCAGATGATCCGGGTCTCGAGCCTGGCCGCCCTGCTCCGCTCGACCCGTGGCGACGCCGCGGTCCTCACGATCACGGCAGCCGCGACGATCACCTTCGACCTGGTGACCGCAGTTCTGATCGGTCTCGTGGTGGCCGGGTTCTTCGCACTCCGACAGACGGCGCGCTCGGCCCGCCTGGAGGAGATGCCCCTCGACGAGTCGGACCACATCGACGAGGAACGCACACTGCTCGATGAGCACATCGTGGCCTACCGACTCGACGGGCCCCTCTTCTTCGCCGCCGCCCATGACTTCCTTCTCGAGCTCGCCGACGTCACCCGCGTCCGCGTCGTGGTCCTGCGGATGTCACGCGTGACGGCCATCGACGCCACCGGCGCCCACGTCCTCGCCGACACCATCAGCCGACTCGAGCACCGCCGCATCACCGTCCTGCTCTCTGGAGTGCGACCACACCACGAGCAGGTGCTCCGCGAGCTCGGTGTGTACGCCCGCCTCGCCCACGAACGCCATCTGTTCGCCACGACGCCCGAGGCCATCGCGCACGCCCGGGCCCACGCCTCCCGCATCGCCCACTCCCCCACGAGCGACACCCCCTGACCGGGCGCAGCACCGCGCCATCACCACCGGCGGTGCTCGCAAAGGATTCACCCTCGCGCATATGCTGAGGCCCGACGTGGCCCCAGCGCCTGGTCGCGACGACGACGGCAGGGTCGGCAGTCCTGGAGGCCTCTTGAGCATCACCGCGACCGGGAGCAGGCTCGACCGTGCCCTGCCGTTCCTGCGCTGGCGATCCCGGGTGGACCGGACCAGCACCCGGCACGACCTCACCGCCGGGCTGACCGGCGCGTTGATCGTGCTGCCCCAAGGTGTTGCCTTCGCGACGATCGCCGGGCTGCCCCCGGCGTACGGCCTGTACGCCGCGATGGTGCCGGCCATCGTCGCCGCGCTGTTCGGCTCCAGCTGGCACCTGGTGACGGGTCCCACCACCGCCATCTCGATCGCGGTGTTCGCATCGGTGTCTCCCCTGGCTGAGCCGGGTTCGGCGGACTACATCAGGCTCGTCCTCACCCTGACCTTCCTCACCGGGCTGTTCCAGCTCGCCATGGGGCTGGCCCGGCTCGGCGCCCTGGTGAACTTCATCTCCCACACGGTCGTGATCGGCTTCACTGCGGGGGCCGCCCTGCTGATCGCCACCAGTCAGCTCAACAGCTTCCTCGGCCTGGACCTCGAGCGCGGACTGCCCTTCCACGAGGTGGTCTACCGCGCGGCGTCGCACCTCGGCGACGCCAATCCCTACGTCGTGTCCGTCGGGGCGGCCACGCTGGTCTCGGGGATCGTGCTGCGTCGACTGCTGCCGAGGCTGCACATGATCCTGGCCCTGGTGGTCGGCGGACTGACGGCGCTGCTCCTCGACCGTCTGGCAGGGGGCCACGCCGTCACCGACATCTCCACCGTGGGCGCCCTCTCTGCCAGCCTGCCGCCGTTCACGCTGCCCGACTTCTCGCTGGGCGCCCTGGGACAGGTGGTCTTCCCCGCGCTCGTGGTGACGATGCTCGGCCTCACCGAGGCGGTCTCGATCTCGCGTGCCATCGCGGTCAAGACCGAGCAGCGCATCGACGGCAACCAGGAGTTCATCGGCCAGGGCCTGGCCAACCTCGTCGGCAGCTTCTTCTCCAGCTACGCCGCCAGCGGCTCGTTCAACCGAAGCGGTGTCAACCATGCGGCGGGGGCGCGCACTCCCCTGGCGGCGGTGTACGCCTCGATCTTCCTGATCGCCGTCCTCGCAGCGGTCTCACCCCTGGTCGCCCACCTACCGACCGCCGCCATGGCGGGGCTGCTCTTCCTGGTCGCCTACGGGCTGATCGACTTCCACCACATCAGGTCGATCCTGCACACCAGCAAGCAGGAGTCCGCGGTGCTGCTCGTGACCTTCGCCGGCACCCTGATCGACCTCGAGAAGGGCATCGTCTTCGGGATCATGCTCTCGCTCATGCTGTACCTCTCGCGCACCTCGCGTCCCGAGCTCGCGCCCGTCGTCCCGGACCCGGAGCCGGGGAGCTTCTACTTCGTCCCTGCCGACGACCACGCGGAGTGCCCGCAGTACAAGATGCTGCGCATCCACGGCTCGCTCTTCTTCGGTGCGGTCAACCACGTCCAGGGTGAGCTGCACCGGATCGACGAACGTGCCCCCGAGCAGCGACACGTCCTGCTGGCCGCCAGGGGCATGAACTTCGTGGACATCGCGGGAGCCGAGCTGCTCGTCCAGGAGGCGAGGAGACGGCGCGCGCTGGGCGGCGGGCTGTACCTCTACCGGGTCCAGCCGGAGGTGCGTGACCTCCTGGAGCAGGGTCCCTACCTGGAGGCGATCGGGGAGGAGAACCTCTTTCCCACCAAGTCCCACCCGGTGGACGCGATCTACCCCCGGCTCGACTCCGACATCTGTCGCACCTGCACCGCCAGGATCTTTCCCCAGTGCCACGTCGCCCTTCCGAACGGCGAACCTCGGTGAGCGCAGGCGGCCAGCCTCGGGTCCAGCCTCCGGGCCCAGCCTCCGGTCCTAGTCTCCGCCGGGCTGGCGCCCCGACCGGCGGGATCCATCGGGCCTGGTGAACTCCGCGCTGACGGCGAACCGGTCGCCACGGACCAGCGTGTGGCGCCACTCCAGCGGCCGACCCCCCTGGAAGCCGAGCCGTTCGATGGCGAGCGCTGCGACGGTCCCGGGCATGTCGAGGAGAGTCACCTCGTCGGGGGTCGGCAGTACGGCTCGCAGGTACTCGGTGCCTCCCGTCAGGGTGATCCCGCAGCGGGAGCGCAGCTGCTCGTACAGCGCGGTCTCGGTGAAGTCGACCTCGAGGAGCGGGGCGGCCACGTCGGCCGGCATCCACACCCGATCGAGCGCCAGGGGTCGATCGCTGGCCAGGCGTAGCCGTTCCAGGTAGAACAGCGGCGCCGTCGGCTCGAGCGTCAGCCTCTCGGCCACTGCGGCGTCCACCCGGATGTCGCGCTGTCGCACGACGCTGTGCTGGGTCTGACCGGCCGCCTCCACTGCCGAGAAGAGGCTGTAGAGCGTGCCCATCGTCTGGTCGATCTCGGCCGGCTCCGTCAGGCGTGAGGTGCGCCCTCGATCCCCCGACACCACGCCCGCCTCGCGGAGCCGCCGCAACGCCTCGCGCACCGTGTGCCGGCTCACGCCGTACTCGTCCACGAGGGAGAGCTCGCCCGGGAACGCGTCAGTGAACTCGCCGTCGCGCACCCGTCGGACCAGGTCCGTGCGGACCTGCTCCCACAGCGGCGTCGCCAGATCGCGGTTCACGGATCCGGGACCCTGGACGGCACGCCGACGACCGGTCATCGCTCGGGCAGGCCCCTCATGACAGCGCTGTCTCGCGGAGCTTCAGCGCATCGATCAGGAACCGGGCTGCGCCGCCGCCCTCGGCCAGGGCCAGCCGGACGGCGTCAGGGACACCGAGGTCGGTCACCAGCAGGCGGAGCACCTCGTCACGTGCCTCGGCGCGGCCACCGGAACGGCCCGCGGCGCCGTGCAGGTCCTCCAGGACGGCGGCGGCATCCTCGAACTCGACGTCGGTGCACTCCCACGGCTGGTCCCAGCGCCGGTTGAGCAGGGCCAGCCGGACCGCCGGCGCGCTGTGCCGCTCGAGGACCTCTCCGATCAGGACGAGGTTCCCCGTCGACTTCGCCATCTTCTCCCCCGCCAGACGCACCTCGCCCACGTGCACCACCGCACGGGCGAAGGGGGTGACGCCGGTGGCAGCCTCGGCCATCGCCGACTGGTAGGCGTGGTGCGGGAACGTCAGGTCGGCGCCGCCGACCAGCACGTCGATCGAGCTCCCGAGGCAGGCCATCGCCATGGCGGCACACTCCGCGTGCCACCCGGGCCTGCCCCATCCCCAGGGGCTCGGCCACGCCGGGTCGTCCGCACGCGACGGACGCCACACGGCCACGTCGAACGGGGAGTCGCGGCCCGGCACGTCCTCCTGGTCCCCGAACTCCTGCGAGGCGGCCAGGGCGGCGGCCTCGGAAAGCCCAGCGGCCTCGGCCATGCGGTCACCACGGAAGTAGACGTAGCCCTCGCGGTCGTAGGCAGCGCCCGCGAGGATCAGGGCGGTGGCCAGACGCTGGACCTGCCGGATGAAGCCGCGTGCGTGCGGGGTCAGGTCCGGCTGGGCCGCCGAGAGGGCGCGCATGTCGCGGTCGAACTGGAACTCCTGCATCAGGGCGAAGTCGTCGTAGTGCCTGCCCTTGCTTCTCGCTGCTGCGGTCAGCACGTCGTCCACATCGGTGACGTTGCGACAGGTCAGCGACTCGACACCGGTCACGTGGGCCAGCGAGGAGATCAGGTCGGCCCACACGAACGTGGAGGCGTGACCCACGTGCGTGACGTCGTAGGGCGTGATCCCGCACGTGTAGATCCGCAAGGGTCCCGGCGTGACCAGGGACCGCCCGGCCACGGTCAACGGCTGCGCCTGGGGTGAGTCGACCGGGTAGCGGCCGGCCGTGCCCAGGACGCCCGCGAGGGGCGCACCTGCAAAGCGGGACGTGGGGAGAGTCACCCTGTGAGTCTGCCATCCACGCCACGGGCGAGCCACGCGATGGGCGCCACGTCGGACACCGTCTCGAGCCGTCGAACCTCTTGTCGAGGCACACTGGGAGTCGTAGCGTGCTGTCAAATGTCCGGTCATATCGGGAAGGACGTGCGTGCACATGCTCAAGGTCGAGGTCATTGACACCAGCGAGCTCGGGGATCGCAGCTATGTGGTGCACGACGGTCACCTGGCCGTGGTCATCGACCCGCAGCGCGACATCGATCGTGTCCAGTCCGTCCTCGCGGCCCAGGGGCTGGACGTGGCCGCCGTGGCCGAGACCCACATCCACAACGACTACCTGACCGGCGGCCTGGAGCTGGCGCGCCAGACGGGTGCCGACTACCTGGTCTGTGCGGACGACGACGTCGAGTTCGACCGGCGGCCGGTGTCGGACGGCGACGTGATCGCCTACGGTCCGCTCGAGATCCAGGTGATCGCCACCCCCGGCCACACCCACACCCACGTCTCCTACGCCGTCTCGCTGCGGGAGGACGCCGAGGAGCGGGCCGTGTTCACCGGTGGCTCGTTGCTCTACGGAAGCGTCGGCCGCACGGACCTGCTCGGTGAGGAACACACCGACGAGCTGACCCGGGCGCAGTTCCACTCGGCCCGCAAGCTGGTCTCCCTGCTCCCTGACGACACGGGTGTCTACCCGACGCACGGCTTCGGCAGCTTCTGCTCCTCGGGATCGGCGGCCGGCGGTGAGTCCTCGACGATCGGCGAGGAGCAGCAGCGCAACGACGCGCTCACCGAGGACTCCGAGGACGCGTTCGTCACTCGCCTCATCGAGAACCTGACCGCCTACCCGAGCTACTACGCCCACATGGGTGCGCTCAACCAGCAGGGTCCGGGTCCGGTCGACCTGAGCACGCCGGAGAGCGTGGATGCCACCGAGCTGCGCCGCCGGGTGGAGGCCGGCGAGTGGGTCGTGGACCTGCGCGATCGCAAGGTCTACGCAGCCGGTCACCTGCGCGGGTCCATCGGCATCGACCTCGAGGGACAGTTCGCGACCTACCTGGGCTGGCTGATGCCCTGGGGCACCGACGTGACGCTGATCGGTGAGTCGGTGGACCAGGTCGCCGACGCCCAGCGCGAGCTGGTGCGGATCGGCATCGACCGGCCCGCTGGAGCGGCTGCCGGCAAGGTGAGCGACCTGGTCCCCGACCCGGAGCTGGTCGGCTACCCCGTGGTCACCTTCGAGGGCCTCCGCAAGGAGCCGACCCAGCGCGCCGGCGACGCGGAGCCACCCGTCGTTCTCGACGTACGCCGCGCCGACGAGCGCGCCGACGCCGCGATCCCCGGGTCGAGCCACATCCCCATCCACGAGCTCCTCGAGCGGCTCGACGAGGTGCCGGCCGGCACCCTCTGGGTGCACTGCGCCAGCGGGTACCGCGCCTCGATCTGTGCCAGCCTGCTGGCGCGCGAGGGCCACGACGTGGTGCTCATCGACGACGAGTTCGACAAGGCGGTCGAGCTCGGGCTGACGAGGTCGGGGGGCTGAGGCTCCAGGAGCCTGGCCACCCGCGTCCCGCTCAGACCACGGACAACGGCAGCGACCGCCCCACCAGACTGCGCCGGACGACCGGCAGCCCACCGGCGATCCGCCGGATCTCCATGGCCGAGGCCGACGTGGGGGCAGCCACCATGGCCGGCACCCCCAGGTCCCCGGAGGTTCGCAACGGAAGGTCGAGGGGGATCTGTCCGAGCAGCGGGGCGTCGATGGCCGTGGCCAGACGCGCGCCACCGCCCTCACCGAAGATCGGGGTGTGCTCGGCACACGAGGGACAGACCAGCGTCGACATGTTCTCCACGACCCCTGCGATCGGCATCCGCATGTCCCGCGCCATCCGGCCCACCCGGGTGGCCACTGTCTGCGCGGCGAGCTGGGGAGTGGTGACGGCGAGCAGCTGGGCGTCGGGGATCAGGTCGAGCAGCGTCAACGTCACGTCGCCCGTTCCGGGCGGCAGGTCGAGCAGCAGGGTGTCGAGCGTCCCCCAGTGGACGTCGGTCAGGAACTGCTCGAGGGCCTTGTGCAGCATCGGCCCCCGCCACACCACCGGCTCCTCCTCCTCGACGAAGAACCCCACCGACATCAGGGCGACCCCGTGGGCCTCGACGGGCAGCATCACTCCCTTGAGCGCCACGGGTGAGCGCCGTACGCCGAACAGGTGCGGGATCGAGTACCCCCACACATCCGCGTCCAGCACGCCGACCCGTTGGCCCTGTTGAGCCAGCGCGACGGCGAGGTTGGCGGTCACTGAGGACTTGCCGACTCCACCCTTGCCACTGGCAACCGCGTAGACGTTGGTGGTCGACCCGTCGCCGAACGGGTGGGTGCCCTCGGTGCGGCCTCCGCGCAGCTTGCCCGCCAGCTGGAGGCGCTCCCCCTCACTCATGGCGTCCAGGGTGATCTCGACGCGCGCCACGCCGGGCACACCGCTCACCGCGGCGGTGACGTCGGCGACCAGCCGCTCCTTCATCGGGCAGGAGGGCGTGGTCAGGCGAACGGCGATCCGGACCAGGCCGTTGCGGCCGAGCTCGACGCTGCCGACCATGCCGGCCTCGGCGAGTGGCATCTTGAGCTCGGGATCCTCGACCCCGCCCAAGGCAGCGTGCACGGCGTCGAGGTCCACCGAGGGCCCGGTGCGGCTGCGCGACAGGATGCTCATGACTCGGCCCCGGCATCTGCGGAGCGGCCGCCGTCGACCCGGAAGGCGCGCCTGGTCGGCTTGACCGGGCGCATCATGAACTCGGGTCGGCGCAGGCCCTTGGCGCTGGGACCCGGCCTGGTCGTGGCCATCCAGGCCCGGTAGATCTCGCGGGACAGCTTGGTGTCCACGACGACGTCGCCGTAGTGGTCCTCGTCGTGCGCCTTCTCGAGCCGGACCTTCTGGTGCCAGCAGTGCATGCCGGACAGCGGGTCCGGGTGCACGGCGAAGGCGAGGTTCTGGTGCACCCCGGGGTCGTCCCAGTCGATCCGCTCACTGTCGGGGTCGTCGCTCGTGAACGGCTTGATCCCCTCCTTGTAGCGCAGCTTCCAGACCCCGTCGTCGGACTTGGTCAGGTCGACCAGCCCCATCGCCCACCGCGAGCCCGCGTGCTCGGAGGTCCGCCACCGGCCCATGTGGTGCGACAGCCCGATCACGCCGGGCCGGATCGCCTCCGTGGCCCACGCCCGGGCGACGAAGTAGCCGATCTCGGTGTTCACCCGCACCAGGTCGCCGGTGCCGAAGCCGAACCGGGCCGCGTCGAGCGTGTTCATCCACAGCGGGTGGGTGTTGCTCAGCTCGTTGAGGTACTTGGCGTTGCCGGTCCTGGTGTGGATCAGCGTGGGCAGCCGGAACGTCGGCATCAGCACCATCTCGCCGTTGCCCTCGTCGATGGAGCGACGGCTCACGTGCGACTCGATGTAGCCCGGTGCGGCGTACTCGGGCCACCCGAAGTCGACCATGGTGTCGCTGAACAGCTCGAGCTTGCGTGAGGGCGTCAGCCAGCCCTGGGTGCGACTGCCGTCCTCGTGCACCAGCCCCACGGAGCCGGCCTCTCCCACCAGGGGTGGCGTCGAGTCCAGGGTGACCGGCTTGCGCAGCACACCCTGCGCGTCCGCCGTGGCGCCCTCGACCTCCGCATCGCTCAGCACCCGCTCATCGATGCGGTAGGCGTCCTTCGACACCTCGAACACGCCGTACTTGCGCATGTAGGCCAGCGGGGAGAGTCCCTGCTCGGCAGCGGCCTCGGGCAAGCCCGGCACGCTGTTCTCGAACACCCACCGGTAGTACTCGTCGACGGTCACCTTCTCGCCGGGGCGGTACGGCGACTCGAAGTACTTGCGGATGCCGAGCGAGCCGTCCGGGTCGATCCGCCAGGACAGCTCGAACCAGAACTCGTTCTCCTCCCAGACCTCCCCCGGGTTGGACTCGCGCGAGTCCGAGACGATCCGGCCCATCTTCTCCATCGCCACCCGGGTCACCGGCTGCCGGAAGCCGAGCCACTTGCCGGCGTACTGCTCGTAGGACTGGGTGTCGTGCCGCTCGGTGCTGTGCCCCATCGGCAGGACGTAGTCGGCGAAGGTGGCGGTCTCCGACCAGGTCGGGGTCAGCGCCACGTGGCAGTCGACCAGCTTCTCGTCGGTCAGTGCCTCCAGCCAGCTGAAGCCGTCGGGGTTGGTCCAGACCGGGTTGTAGACGCGCGAGAAGTACATCGCCAGCTTGCCCCGACCGTCCTGGAGCAGGTGCGGGAGCAGGATGGACATCTCGTTGGTCGACATCGGGAACTCGGCCGGCCAGAGGAGCTCGTTCCACGACTCGTGGCCGCCCGGGACGTTGGGGCCGTGGGCGATGATCTTGTCCCAGCCGTTGGGGCTGGTGCCGCCCTTGGTGCCCACGCTGCCGGTGAGGACGTTGAGGAAGAACAGGGCGCGCGAGACCTGCCAGCCACCGAGGTTGCCCGCGGTCGCGGCCCGCCACACGTGCGCCGACAGGGCACTGCCAGCGGTCGCGACGATGCGGGCCAGCTCCTCGATCTGCTCCTCCGGCATCTGGGCCTGCTCGGCGGCGTAGGCGAAGGTGTAGGCCGCGTAGTCCTCGGTGAGCACCTCCATGAAGGCGTCGAAGTCGTCGCCGGGGAGCTCGGGGTGGAGGTGTTCGAGATAGGTCGACCAGTTGACCCAGCGCTTGATGAACGCGCGGTCGACCTGGTCGGTGCGCAGGAGGTACGACGCGACGGCCAGCAAGATGGCGGCCTCGCTGCCCGGCCAGGGCGCCATCCACAGGTCTGCGTGGGAGGCCGTGTTGGACAGGCGCGGGTCCAGCACCACCAGCTTGGCGCCTCCGGAGACCTTGCCCTCCATGATCCGCTGGGCATGGGGGTTGAAGTAGTGACCCGCCTCGAGGTGGCTCGAGATGAGCAGGATGACCTTGGCGTGGGAGTAGTCCGGCGAGGGCCGGTCGTAGCCTCCCCACAGCGAGTAGCCGAGCCGGGCACCGGCCGAGCAGATGTTGGTGTGGCTGTTGTGGCCGTCCACCCCCCAGGCCAGCAGGAAGCGCTCGGCGAAGCCGTCCTCCCCGGGCCGCCCGACGTGGTAGACCACCTCGTCCTTGCGGTCCTCCACGATGGCCGCCCGGATCCGGCCGGCGATGTCGTCGAGGGCGTCGTCCCAGCTGACCCGCTCCCAGTCACCGCCACCGCGCTTTCCCGAGCGACGAAGGGGATACAGGATGCGCTCGGGATCGTTGATCTGGTTGATCGTCGCCGGCCCCTTGGCGCAGTTGCGTCCGCGCGATCCCGGGTGGGCCGGGTTGCCCTCGAGCTTCTTGATCGACAGGTCCGACTTGTCGACGTAGGCCAGGAGCCCGCAGGCCGACTCGCAGTTGAAGCACGTGGTGGGCACCAGCATGTACTCGTGCGGCACCTTGCGCGGGTGCGCCTTCGCGTCGTACTCCACGTGGTGGTCCCAGTCGGCGACCGGCGGGAAGTTGCGCAGGCGTTCGTGGGTGCGCTCCCCCGGCAGCACCAGGGGGGTGATCTCGCGCTCCGACTCAAGCGTCATGACAAGTCCCTTCGAGGCAGGGTGAGCTGACAGGGTGGTGCGCGCCGGTGGTCACGACAGCGGGACGTCCTGACCGGCGCGGACGAAGACGCTCTCGTAGGCCAGCAGCGCCGGCTGGACGAGCAGGCCCGCCAGCGCGAGCATCCCGACGGGCGCTCCGCCCCAGGTGAGCGCGCCGAGCACGACGGCCAGTGCCACCGGGAGCACCCCCGCGAGCCAGAAGGTGCGCGCGTATCGCCCCGAGACGACTATGCCGGCAGCCACGGAGGCCTGACGGCTGTGGTGCCTGCCGCCGTACTCGAGGGCGAGCATCACCAGGTGCAGGACCGCCCCGGTCACGAAGGCAGCGGCGAGCAGGGTCCAGGCGGTGTCGGAGAGGTCCACGAACAGGCCCGCCAGGGCGAGGGCACCGCTGCCCACCATCACGGCCTGGACGAGCAGGTGCCAGAAGAGCAGGCGGGACTGCCACAGGTCGCGCCCTTCGGCCTGGCCGAAGAGGAAGGCGGTGTAGCCCGCCATCATCGCGCTCGCGGGAAGGCCCAGCCACGCGAGGACGGTCATCGCCCAGCCCACGTCGAGCAGGGCCGCCACCAGCCACAGCACGGCGCCGCCGGAGAAGATCGTGAGGACGTAGGCCCCCAGCACCAGCCAGGAGGTCCAGTTGGACTTCACGAAGATGTAGAGGAATCGCTCGGGACGCTTGAGGTCCCAGACCAGCAGGCCACCGGTCGTCGCTGCTCCGAACAGCCCCAGGAGCGGTGCGACGTAGTCGCCCACGACGCCCAGCTCGACCCCCAGGATGTGCGCGAGGCCGGCCAGTGCGAGCGCTCCGGCACCCACGCCCTTCGTCCACAGGTAGGTGGTCACCTTCCAGCCCCAGGGACGTGGGTGGGCGGTGTTCAAGGTGGTGCGGGGACTGCCCGCCGAGTCCCCCGGCAGGTCTCCTGCGTTCGCGAGGCGCTGCGCGTCCGGCTTGGCCCAGATGTAGGTGTCCTCGACCGGCGCGGCGAGCGGATCGAGCACGGCTCGGTCGGCACCCAGGTAGAAGACGTTGGGACCGGTGTTCTGCTCCGGCGAGCGCACCATCGTGTCGTGGTCGTTCACCAGGCGGGCGATCCCACTGGTCGGATCGTCGAGGTCCCCCACCCAGATCGAATGGGTCGGGCAGACCACCACGCAGGCGGGCTCGAGGTCCTCGTCGACGCGGTGGGCGCACAGGTTGCACTTGGCGGCGGTGCTGGTGTCCTTGTCGATGTAGATCGCGTCGTAGGGGCAGGCCTGCATGCAGCTCTTGCAGCCGATGCAGCGCTCCTGGTCGAAGTCGACGATCCCGTCCTCGCGCTTGAACAGCGACTCGGTGGGACAGATCTTCACGCAGGGCGCGTCGGTGCAGTGGTTGCAGCGCATGACCCCGAACGAGCGGGTGGTGTCGGGGAACGACTCGGCGTCGACGTACTTCACCCAGGTCCGGAACTGTCCGACCGGGATGTCGTGCTCGGTCTTGCACGCCACGGTGCAGGCGTGGCAGCCGATGCAGGTGCGTTGGTCGATCGCGAACCCGAGCTGCATCCCGTCAGCTCTTCCGGATGAGGTAGCGGTAGACGCCGTCCTCCACCGAGCTGTCCAGCAGCTCGTTGCCGGTGTCCTTCGCCCAGGACGGGATGTCGCTGCGCGAGCCGCTGTCCGTGGCCTCGACCAGCAGCACCTGGCCCGAGCTCAGGGCCTTGATCCCGCGGGAGAGGAGCAGCACCGGCATCGGGCACTTCTGGCCCTTGGCGTCCACGGTTGCGTCTACTGGGTGGTTCATGGGACTTCTCCGTTCAGGTCGACCGGCGGGCCGAGTAGGGGTCAGATGAACAGGTTGATCTGCGAACGACTCATCGCCGACAGGGCGGACGCGGCACCCACCGGGTCACCTGCGCCTTCGACGAGCTGGTCGCGGCGTAGGCCCATCAGCTCCATGGTCATCTCGCACGGCCAGAGGTTCACGCCGAGCTCCGAGCACATCTCGAGGAGCTCCTTGGGGCTGGCGACCTTGTTGTCGCGCGCCAGCTTCTTCATCATCCAGGAGCCGGCACCACCCATGTTCAGCTTCGAGAGCCTCATATGGCTCACACCGGGCGGGTTCATGCCTGCGAGCGCCTTGGTCATCGCGTTGGTGCCCGTGATCCGGACGTCGTCACGCACCAGCGGGAACAGCCCCCAGAAGGTGAAGAAGATCGTGGTCTTCATGCCGTAGGCAGCCCCCGTCGAGCCCAGGATCAAGGTGGGCCAGATCTTGTCGAGATCCCCGCTCCAGGCGACGATCGTCATGCTCTGCGGATCGTCCGGTGCTGCATCGTCCATGGCCGCTTCCTCCGAATCAGGTGCGAGGGATTGCGCTGTGATGCGCGTCACATTACATTCGTGCCGACGCATGCAACAAGGCCTTCGGCGCGCGAGTTGTCCGGACATTGGGACCGACTGTCCGGTGGCCCGGACCACGCGGAACAACCCCCTGACAGACCCCTGACAGACCCCGACGCGGGATGGGAGCCCCCATGGAGACCTGGACGATCTCAGCGGTGGAGCTGCACGAGGAGATCCTGCGAGGCGGCATCTCCGAGATCCTCGACGTGCGCAACACCGACGAGTTCGCCGCGCACCGGATCGAGGGTCGCCGGGAGGTCTCGACCCGTCATGCCCCGGTGTACGAGGTCCTGGAGGAGCCGGAGCGCTTCGCGGACGACACCCAGGACGGCGCGGTCGTCGTGTGCGCTCACGGGAACGGCTCGGCGCTCGTGGTGGAGGAGTTCAGCGCTCTCGGCAAGGAGACCCGGTCGCTGGCCGGCGGCATGGACGCCTGGGCCCAGCTGCTGGTGCCGGTGCCCATCGACGGGCTGCCGCATCCGGTCCGGGCGTGGCAGCTGCAGCGTCCGGCCAAGGGCTGTCTGTCCTACGTCATCGGGGTCCCGGACCAGAACTGCATCGTCGTGGACCCCGCCCGGCACCATGCGCCCTACCTGGAGCTCGCCGAGGCCCATGGGATGACACTCACCCACGTCATCGACACCCACGTGCACGCGGACCACGTCAGCGGCGGCCCGGCCCTGGCGGATCGGCTGGGCGTCGAGTACCACCTGCCCCCCGAGGACAGCCCCGACGCGCTCCCCTTCCCCCACCGCGCGCTCGCGGACGGGGAGGAGCTCGCGCTGGGCGCGGACACCGTGATGCGTGCCATGACGATGCACCTTCCCGGTCACACGCCCGGGACCACAGCGCTCCTGGTCGGCGAGCGGTTGCTGCTGGTGGGTGACACCATCTTCGTGCGCGGACTCGGGCGCCCCGACCTGACCGGTCAGGCCGAGGACCTCGCGCGCTCGCTCTTCCGCAGCGTCCACGAGCGGCTCGAGCCGCTCGACCCGGCGACGATCATCGCACCGGCGCACTGGTCGAGCCGTGAGGAGTTCGACGAGGTCGGCACGGTGACCACCACGCTCAGGCGGGTCTTCGAGTCCACGTTGCTCAACGAGCGGGCCATCGAGCGCTTCGTCGACGAGATCGTGTCGACGCTCCCGCCCGCGCCTGCCGTCTATGACAGGATCCGCCTGGTCAATGCAGGCCAGCTGCATCCGCCCGACGATGAGCTCGACGTGCTCGACGTAGGTCGCAACCAGTGCGCGGCATCCACCTCGTTGACATGACCGGGCCGACGAGCAGAGGGGTCTCCCATCTCACCTGACACCGGCGCGGACGTCGACTACCGATTCACCCTGGCCAACGAGCGGACCTTCCTGGCCTGGATCCGCACCGCCCTGGCCCTGATGGCCGCTGGGGTCGCGGTGATCCGCTTCGTCCCGGGCCTGACCCTGGTGCGGCATGCGCTCGGGTTCCTGCTGATTGGTCTGGGCGGGTTCTTGTCCTGGATGGCCTACCGCGACTGGCAGCGCAACGAGCAGGCGATGCGGCTCGGCCGGGGGCTCCCCCAGTCCTTCGTCCCCCGGCTCGTGGCCTGGTCACTGGTGCTCGCCTCACTGGTGGCGCTCACGCTCGTCATCGCCGACCTGGTCGACTGACCATGCTCCCGCGTTGGGCGGCTCGCAGGGAACGCGACGAGCCGCCCCACGATGCCGGCCTGCAGGCCGAGCGCACCGCCATGGCGTGGCAACGCACCGCGCTCGGTGTGGGGGGCGTCTCGGCACTCCTGCTCCACCAGACGGGGGGCAGGCTCGTCCAGTCGCTGCCCGGGATGTTCGGCCTCGCCATGGCGATCGTGCTGCTGGTGCTCAGCGAGCTGCGCTACGAGCGCACCGTGTCTCGGATCAGCTCCGGAGCAGACCCCGTCCACGCCCGGCTGCTGTTGCTCCTGGCGCTCACCGTGTCTCTCCTGGCGATCATGGCGATCGGGCTCATCGTCATTCAAGGATAAACTTGGTGGCATACGTCTGACGCCGAGGGAGGCGACCGTGGACGAGTCCTTGGAAACCGAGCTGCGCGAGCTGCACGAGCGAGTCTGCAAGGCCATCTCGGATCCGAAGCGACTACTGATCATCAGCGTCCTGCGCGACGGTGAGCTCAGCGTGGGCGAGATCGCCGAGACGCTGGAGGTGAGCCAGTCCAACGCCAGCCAGCACCTCGCAGTCCTGCGGGAGCGCGGCATCGTGACCACCAGGCGAGCAGGCACCAGCGTCTACTACTCCCTGCGCAGCCAGAAGATCCTGATGGCGATCGACCTCATGCGCGAGTTCGTCGCCGAGGAGGCCACCTCGTCGCTCGAGCGGCCCGGCCGCAAACTCACCAGCATCTTCCTCGGCTGAGGCGAGCCGCCGGCTCGTCGACGTCGACGCGGCTCCCGAGTGAGGGCGCGGCCGGCGTCGGGGTGGCAGCATGTGGCGGACATGCCCACCGACGGAAGGACGGCGATGAGCGAACAGCAGCCCATCGCGCCGCGCCAGTGGACGGCGCCGCCGGCTGACGTGTTGTTGTCCGACGGCAGGATCGCCGGGATCCGATCGCTGCGGGCCGAGGATCGCGATGCGGTGCTCGCGCTGCACGAGTCGGTCTCCGAGAACACCCTGCGGCTGCGCTTCTTCTCCGCGAACCGGAGCGCGGCGCGCGCCTATGTCACGCGGCTGTTCGACGACGAGCACGACGACGCGACCGCCCTCATCGCCTTCGACCGCGGACGGGTGATCGGCCTGGCCACCGCGGAGGTCTTCGCCAGCGACGCCGCGGAGGTGGCCTTCCTGGTCTCCGACGCCGACCGCGGCCGCGGCCTGGGGAGCCTGCTGCTCGAGCACCTGGCCGCACTGGGCCGGCGGCACGGCGTCCGCCGCTTCGAGGCCGATGTCCTCGCCGAGAACTCCGGGATGCTGCGGGTCTTCCGCGGCGCCGGCTTCGCCGAGACCCGTCGTCACGAGGGCGGCGAGGTGCTGGTGCAGCTCGACACCGACGAGTCGGCGGACGCGATCGCCGCCGCCGACCGGCGCGAGTGGCGGTCCCAAGCCCGCTCGCTGCGGCCGCTGCTCCAGCCGGAGAGCATCGCCGTGGTCGGCGTACGCCGCTCGGCCGGCGGGTTCGGGTTCGGCATCCTCGACGCGATCCGCTCCTCGTCGTACTCCGGTGCCGTGCACGTCGTGCACCCCGAGGCGGAGCAGATCGACGGCCTCCCGGTTCATCCCACCCTGGCCGCGATCGGCTCCCCGGTGGACCTCGTGGTGATCGCGGTGCCGCGCGACGGCGTGTCCGCTGTCCTGCGCGACGCCGCCGCGACCGGCGCCGGGGCTGTCCTGATCGTCTCCTCCGGCTTCGCCGAGCACGAAGGCGATCACGCCGACCGGGCCGCCGACGCCGTCGCAGAGCTCCGTCACCTGGCCCGTGCCCACGGCGTGCGGATGGTCGGCCCGAACTCGCAGGGAGTCCTGGGCAACGCCGCGGGTCTCGGGCTCAACGCGACGTTCCTGCGCGACATCCCCGACAGCGGCGGACTGGGGGTGGTGTCTCAGTCGGGAGGAATGGGCTTCGCACTGCTCGACCTGGCCCGCGACATCGGCCTCGGCATCCATGCCTTCGTCTCGCTGGGCGACAAGCTGGACGTGTCCAGCAACGACCTCCTGGCCGCGTGGATGGACGACGACCGGGTCAGCGCAGGCGCGTTGTACCTCGAGTCGTTCGGCAATGCGCTCAAGTTCGCGCGCACCGCCCGTGCCTTCGCCGAGCGCAAGCCGCTGCTGGCGGTGATCGGCGGCCGCTCCCGGGCCAGGCTGGAGCGTGCCCACGACGGTGCGTCCGCCCCGATCGGCGTCGACGCGCTGCTCACCCAGTCCGGCGTGATCGCCTGCCGCACCGGCGCGGACCTCACCGAGACGGCGCTCCTGCTCGACGAGCAGCCGTTGCCCGAGGGCCTGCGCGTCGGGATCATCAGCAACACCGGCGGCCTGGGTGCCCTCGCCATGGACCTCATCGATGCCCAAGGACTCGCGGTCACCGCCCTGTCGCACGAGCTGCAGCAGGGGCTGCGCTCGACGTCGACGGGCCTGGTCGATGCACGCAACCCCATCGACCTCGGCGCCGACGTCACGCCAGACGCCCTCGCTGCCTGCGTGGACCGGCTGGCCGGTTCCGGGGAGGTCGACGCGGTCGTCGTCCTCCTGGTCACCACCAGGTTGGGCGACCGGGACGAGCTGTTCGCCGCCGTGGGCCGGGGCCGTGCCGGGGCCCCCGGCACCCCGGTGCTGCTGGTCGCCCCCGGTGCGGCAGCGGTCGCGGCCAGGGGAACCCCCGGCGTCACGGTGTTCCGCACCATCGAGGCGGCGACCGGTGCCCTCGCGCGCGCCATGCGGTACGCCGAGTGGCGCCGGGTCCCGCCCGACCAGCCCGTCGTCGATCTCGGGACCCGCGCGGCGCACGCCCGGTCCTGGGCGGCTGCCCGCCTCGTCGAGCAGGGCGGTGACCCGCACTGGCTGCCCACGGCCGCGATGACCGAGCTGCTGTCCCCCTACGGCATCCAGCTGCTCGGTCGCCTCGCCCAGGGCGTCGACGAGGCGGTACGGGCAGCGACGGACCTCGGTTTCCCGGTGGTCGTGAAGCTCGCTGATCCCACCGAACCGCACAAGACCGAGCGGGGACTGGTCCGCGTCGACCTGCGCAGCGCGGCCGCCGTCGAGCAGGCGGTCGCCGCGATCGCCACCGAGCTCGGCCGCGACCAGGTCGAGGTCCTGGTCCAGCCGCTGCTGCTCGGCCACCAGGTGTCGGTCTCGGTGCTGCGCGACCCCGAGCTCGGACCGCTGGTCCGGTTGGCCTCCGGCGGCCAGGTCACCGACCACCTCGACGGCGGCAGCCGGGACGACGCGGTGGTGCTGATGCCGCCCATCGGTCCGGCCGACGCCGCCCGGGCCGTGCGCGCCCTTCGGCTGTGGCCGCGGGTGGTCGGCAGCCGGGGGCCGCAGGCGGTGGACGCCGCCGAGCTGGAGAGCCTGGTCGCCCAGGTGGGCCAGCTCGCGGTCGACGTCCCGCAGCTGGCCGCGCTGGCGCTGGACCCGCTGGTGCTCACCACCGACGGTCTGCGCTGTGTGGACGTCAAGGCCCGGCTGGCCCTGTCCGCAGAGATGGACGCGGGCCTCCCCCGTCAGCTGCGGTCCTGACCCGCCGTTCCCCGCACCACGGCGAGCGCCTCGCGAGCGATCTCCCACTCCTCGTCGGTCGGCACCACCAGGACGGGCACGTCGGCACCCTGTCGCGAGACCACCCTCGGCTCCCGAGCACGCCGCTCGTTGCGGTCCGGGTCCAGCTCGATGCCCAGCCGCTCCAGGCCCGACAGGGTCGCCGACCGCAGCTCCGGGTTGTGCTCGCCGACCCCGCCGGTGAACACGATGCCGTGCACGCGACCGAGGACGGCGTAGTAGGCCCCGACGTACTTGCGGATCCGGTAGGCGTAGACGTCGAACGCCAGCGCTGCCGCCTCGTCGCCGGCGGCCCTGCGCTGCATGAGCTCGCGGAAGTCGTTGTGGCCGGCAAGTCCCAGCAGCCCGGACTCGCGGTTGAGAGCCCGGTCGATGTCCTCGAGCGACCAGCCCAGCTGCCGGTGCAGGTGGCCGTGGACGGCCGGGTCCAGGTCGCCGGAGCGGGTGCCCATCACCAGACCCTCCAGCGGGGTCAGCCCCATCGAGGTGTCGACCGAGGCGCCCGCACGGACGGCGGTCGCGGACGCACCGTTGCCGAGGTGCAGCACGATCAGGTTGGTCGCCTCCGGCGCGCGGCCGAGCAGCCGGGACGCCGTTCCCGAGACGAAGGCGTGCGAGGTGCCGTGGAAGCCGTAGCGCCGGATCTGGTGGTCCTCGCGCCAGGACCGGGGTACGGCGTAGGTGTGCGCCCGAGGCGGGATGGTCTGGTGGAACGCCGTGTCGAACACCGCGACCTGCGGCACGTCCGGGAACAACCGCCGCGCCACCCGCAGGCCCTCCAGGTTGGCCGGGTTGTGCAGCGGCGCCAGTGGCACCAGGCGCTCGATGTCGGCGACCACCTGGTCGTCGACGAGCGCCGGCGCGGCGAAGCGGCTGCCACCGTGGACCACCCGGTGGCCGACCGCGGCGAGGCCGTCGCGGGTGAGCGCCGGCCCGTGCTCGTCGAACGCGGCGAGCGCCGCGGCGAGCGCATCCTGGAAGGACCTGAACTCCCGCTCGGTCCGGTGCTCGCTGTCGCCGGTCCGATGGGTGAGGACGCCGCCGCTCGCCTCGCCGATCCGCTCGACCAGACCGGTGGCCTCGGCGTGCCCGCTGTCGCCGTCCACGAGGCTGTACTTCAGCGATGACGACCCGGCGTTGACGACGAGGACCCGGCTGCTCCTCGCAGAGGCAGCCGAGGTGGTCGCGGAGGTCATCGACGCTCCTGGGCCTGGATCGCGGTGATCGCGACCGTGTTGACGATGTCGCGGACGCTGGCGCCACGGGAGAGGTCGTTGACCGGTTTGCGCAGCCCCTGCAGGACCGGGCCGACCGCCAGTGCGCCGGCCGAGCGTTGCACCGCCTTGTAGGTGTTGTTGCCGGTGTTGAGGTCGGGGAAGATGAACACCGTCGCCCGGCCTGCGACGGCCGAGTCGGGCAACTTGGTCCGGGCCACGGCGGAGTCGATCGCGGCGTCGTACTGGATCGGACCCTCGACAGCCAGCTCTGGGGCGCGTTCACGCACCAGTCGGGTCGCCTCGGTGACCTTCTCGACGTCGGTCCCGGTGCCGGAGCTGCCCGTGGAGTAGGAGAGCATCGCCACCCGCGGCTCGACGCCGAACGCGGCCGCGGTTCCTGCGGAGGCGATCGCGATGTCGGCGAGCTGCTCAGCTGTCGGGTCGGGATTGACGGCACAGTCGCCGTAGACCAGCACCTGGTTGCGCAGGCACATGAAGAACACCGACGACACGACGGACACCTCGGGCACCGTGCGGATCACCTCCAGCGCCGGCCGGATCGTGTGGGCGGTGGTGTTGACAGCGCCCGACACCATGCCGTCGGCGAGGCCGAGCTCGACCAGCATGGTCCCGAAGTAGGACACGTCGACCACGATGTCGCGGGCTCGTTCGAGGTCGATGCCCTTGTGGCTGCGCCGCTGGTGGTACTCCTGGGCGAAACGTTCGCGCAGCTCCTCGTCGAAGGGGCTGAGCAGCCGGGCCTTGGACAGGTCGACGCCCAGCGTCGCGGCTCGCGACTGCAGGGTGTTGGGGTCGCCGAGCAGGGTGAGGTCGACGACGTTGCGGCGGAGCAGGGCGTCGGCGGCCTGCAGGATCCGGTCGTCGGTGCCTTCGGGGAGCACGATGTGCCGGCGGTCGGCGACCGCTCGATCCAGCAGCTGGTGCTCGAACATCAGCGGTGTCACGGCCTGGGTGCGGGCCACCTCGAGCCGGTCGAGCAGGGCGTCGCCGTCGACGTGCTCGGCGAACAGGGCCAGGGCCGTGGCCACCTTGCGCGGAGAGTCCTTGTCGAGGCGACCGCGGCGGCTGGTCAGCGCCGTCGACGCCGCTTGGGTGTCGAGCGGCGAGCGGATGATCGGCAACGCGACGTCCAACCCGTCGAGCAGCTTGCTCACCTGCGGTGGGAGGTCCAGCCCGCCGCTGAGCACGATCCCCGAGATCTGCGGGAAGCTCGCCGACTGGTGCGCGGTCAGCACGCCCAGGACGATCTCCGGTCGATCGCCCGGGGTCACCACCAGGGCTCCCTCGAAGAGCCGGTCGAGCACGTTGGGCAACGTCATCGCCGCCACCACCAGGCCCGGCACCTCGCGGGCGAGCAGCGCCTCGTCGCCGCTGAGCAGCTCGCCGGCACAGGCCGTCACCAGGTCCGAGACCGACGGCGCACTCAGCAGCGGCTCCTCGGGGATGGCGTAGGCCGGCATCCCCTCGGTGGTCAGTGCCTGCGCACAGGCGGCCGGCGAGGCTCCGCTGACCCGGTTGGCGATCACCGCGAACAGGGTGCCGTGGTGGGCCAGGAGCTCGGTGGTGGCCAGGTCGGCCGCCGTGCGCAGCTGATCGACCGAGCGGTCGGCACCGTTGAGGACGAGCAGCACCGGGGTGCCCAGGTTCGCCGCGATCCGCGCGTTGAAGCCGAACTCCGCCGGGGCGCCGACGTCGGTGTAGTCGCTGCCGACCACGACCACCACGTCGGCACGTTCGGCCACGTCGTGGTAACGCTGGACGATCCGGTCCATCGCGGCCGCCGGGTCGGCATGCACGTCGTCGTAGGTCACGCCGGCGCACTCGGCGTACGTCATCTCCACCGCGGGGTGGGCCACCAGCAGCTCGAGGACGTAGTCGCGCTGCGCACCGACGGCGCCGTCGGTGCGCACGATCGGCCGGAACACCCCCACCCGTTCCACCCGGCGGGAGAGTTGCTCGAGCACACCGAGCGCCACGGCGGACTTGCCCGTGAAACCCTCGACGGTTGCGACGTAGACGCCTCGACCCATGAGACGACCCTAGTCACAAGTCAGCTCTGGGGGTTTCCCCCAACGATGCGTCGCCGTGACGGCGGGCCACGGCTCCTCGTTCACCTCGCGGTCACCCGGGCGCTGACCACGAGAGCCAGGCCTGGAATCCGCCCACCAGATCCGTGGAGGATCGCAGCCCCAGCTCGTGCAACGTCGCGGCGGCCAGGCTCGAGCTGTAACCCTCGTTGCAGACGATGATGAAACGCACGTCGACTCCGGTCACCATCGGCAGCCGGTGGGGTGAGGACGGATCGAGTCGCCATTCCAGGACGTTGCGGTCCACGACGATGGCGCCCGGCAGGCTGCCATCGCGCCGGCGCTGCTCGACCGGTCGGATGTCGATGATGATCGCTCCCTGCGCGACTTCATCGGCGAGGTAGTCGACCCGCACCCGGGCGAGGTTGCTCCGGGCCCGCACCAGCAGCTGGTCGATGGCCGAGGGGTCTGTCATGACGCCGCCTCCTCCACGCGATTCTAGGAGGCGCGGGGCCTTGGCGCGAGTGCAGCTGCTGGTTGGCAGTCATCACCGTCCGGACATGCAGAAAGCCGCCACCGGCTCGCGCTGGAGGCGGCTTCTGACCTGCGATTCCGCTTTGTAGCGGGGGCAGTGTGCTGGTTCAGGACATCCCGGACACATGTCTCACGACATCCCGGACTGATGTCTCACGACCGCGAGGCGCTCCGGTCGGCAAACCGCCAGGAGCAGCAGGTCCTCGCGGGCAGTTGGCACGACGCGAGCCAGGGTGAGATCACCTTGCATGACTACGTCGAGCGCGAGTGGCGCCCCCACAAGCAATGCATGAGAACGGAGCTCGAGTACCGATCTCAGCGCACCGCACTCCCCTGGCACCACCGAATGCTGCACATCCCTTTCCCCTGTTGTCCCCCGCCAACATGTCAAAGGGGAGGTGCAATGCCTGGCCGGTCGGCCGCCTTCACCGGTGAAGCTACTCTGACCGAGGGCTCGGGCCACGCTCCGCAGCTTCCCAAGACCACCACCTGGCTTGACATGCCTACATGCTCTCTTCGGGCAACGTCTCCAGGTGTGCGCTCGATCGTTTGCCCCTCGACTGAGGCTGACGCCCCACCGCTCGTGCTGCTGCTCGCCCACGAGGGGAGCCACCGATGGAGGCGCGCCGGCACAAAACTCGGCGGGTGCCGGTGGCGTGGTTGACTGAAGAGTGACGCGCAGGACGGAGGACCCGATGCGCGTTGAGCCGCCGCAAGGTGCAACGAGAGGGCTCAGCGACGCGGAGGCGCAGGCACGTCGCCGCCGCGGCGAGGCCAACACGACGAACCAGACCGCTACCCGCGGCTACGCCGTCATCCTGCGGGCCAATGTCTTCTCCTTCTACAACACGATCCTCTTTGTGATCGGCGTCGTGCTGTTGTCACTGGGTCGCTACAACGACACCTTCATCACCGTCGGCATCGGGTTGACGAACGCCGTGATCAGCTCGGTGCAGGAGGTTCGCGCCAAACGCAAGCTCGACCGATTGCACCTGCTCGACCAAGATCGAGTGGTCGTCGTGCGCAGCGGCCGGGAGCTTCAGATCGCGCCGGCGGACGTCGTGCGCGGCGATGTGCTGTGGGTGCGGCCGGGCAATCAGATCGTGGTGGACGGACCCCTGCTCGACGGCGACCGGGTGGAGGCCGACGAGTCGCTGCTCACGGGCGAGTCCGAACCCGTGATCAAGCTGCCCGGCGCGGACCTGCGATCCGGCAGCCTCTGTGTCGGCGGCGGCGGGCGTCAGCTCGCTCGCGATGTTGGCGCCGCCAGCTATGCGGGCCGCCTGACCATGGATGCCCGGCGGGACACAACGGAGAAGACACCGCTGCAGCGCCAGATCGAGTTCCTCGTACGCCTCATCATGGCCCTGACGGTGTTGATGAGCGCCGCCATTCTTGCGCGGGCAGTCGTGGAGGGATTCAGTCTGCTCAGCGTCGTCCAGATCACGGCGGTGCTGTCAGGTCTCATTCCCTACGGGTTGTTCTTCCTCATCGCGGCGGCCTATGCGGCCGGTGCCGTAGCGATCTCCGGCCGAGGGGCACTGGTCCAGAAGGTCAACGCGGTGGAGTCGCTGAGCAACGTCGACGTCGTGTGCACGGACAAGACCGGCACGCTGACGACCGGGCGCCTGATGCTCGATGGGCTGGCACCGGTGGGGAACAGTGACCTGGGCGAGATCAGGGCGGTGCTGGGCGCGCTCGCTCACCACGACAGCATGCCCAACTTGACCATGAGGGCGCTCGGCACGAGTCTTCCCGATGATGGGGTGGCAGTGAGGGGGGAGGTCCCGTTCAGCTCCGCGCGGCGCTGGTCGGGAGGAACGACCCTCGGCGGCACGTGGGTGATCGGGGCCCCGGAGACACTGGCTCCGCACCTGAGTGAGCTCGTCCCGACCGAGCTCGTGGAGTCACGTACTCGGCGTGGCCTGCGGGTGCTGCTGCTGGCCCGGACCTCGGACCCGGCGTCGGCGCTCCGGGGGCCCGGGAACCATCCGAGGCTGCCTGGTCTGCGGGCGGTCGCACTGATCAGCCTCGCCGACGAGCTGCGCCCCGACGTCAGCAGCTCCATCGCGAGGTTCTGCGAGGAAGGGGTAACGCTCAAGGTGCTCTCGGGGGACGATCCGAGCACCGTCGCCGCGCTGGCCACCCTGGCCGGTCTCGATGCCGCGGCCCCCGTCTCGGGGGCGAGCCTCGACGACCTGGAGGACGGCGCTCTGGACCGGCTTGTGGCGCGGACGTCCGTCTTCGGTCGGGTCCTGCCCGAGCAGAAGGAGCGGATCATCGCCTCGCTCCGGCGCCAGGGCCGGTATGTCGCCATGATCGGTGACGGGGTCAACGACGCCCGAGCTCTTCAGGCGGCACAGGTCGGGGTGGCCATGCGCAGCGGAAGCGCGGTGACCCGGGGTGTCGCCGACATCGTCCTCGTGGACGACTCGTTCGCCGCACTGCTGCCCGCCCGACGGGAGGGGCGCCGCATCATCAACGGCATCGCGATGTCGATGTACGTCTACCTCACCAGGGTCGCGATCCAGGGCCTGGTGATCGTCGCCGTCTCCATCCTCGGGCTGGGATTCCCGTATTCGCCCACCCAGGTCGGGCTGACGCTCCTCACCGTCGGCGTCCCCACCCTGTTCCTCACCTTCTGGGCCAAGCCGACGCAGCCCGACGATCACCTGCTCGGGAACCTGGCCCGCTTCGTGATCCCAGCCGCCGTCATCACCGCGGGATTCGCCAGCGCCGTGTACGCCTTCCTCTACGAGACCGTGGCCGCCGGCTTCGACTCGGGACGGACGCCGGCCCAGGTCATCGCGGAGTTCGAGAGCTCGACCGGGCTGACCTACACCGACGCCGACTTCGCGACCGCGTCGTCGACTGTCGCGGCCCAGACGGGCCTGTCGACCTTCGTCTCCTTGACGTCTGTCCTGCTCATCCTGCTCCTGGCACCGCCGGCCCGGATATTCACGGGCTGGACCCGATCCACCACCGACCGCCGACCCACCCGGCTCGTTGCCGGCCTACTGATCGCACTGACCGCTGTGGTCTTCGTCCCGACGTTGTACACATACTTCGGGCTGACCGGTCCCTCCCCACAGGTCTTCGCCGTAGTCCTGCCCGCCGCGGCGCTGTGGTTCGTGACCCTCAGCGCCGCCTACCGGTTCCGGATCCTGGATCGGGTGCTGGGGCTCGGATCCCTGCCCGCGGCCCCGCGGAGCAGGGCGCGCGGCGACATCGGACAAGACCGGCGGGTGAAGGGACTCCGGCGCGAGTAGGCAACGTGCTCTGAGCAACGTGCGCAGCGTCATCGTCGCTCGTCCCCGAGCGAGCGCGCGGGCGCGGCCTGCGGGCCACCAATGTGGCCACGCGGACATCTTCCGCGAACGAATCGACGGTGCAACTGGCGAGTAGCTGGGCGCTGCTGTTCAGCCGCCCAGCCCGGCCCGGTGGGCGAGCATGACGAGCTGCGCGCGGTCCCGGGCGTCCAGCTTGGTGAGCAGGTGACTCACATGGGTCTTCACCGTCGAGTAGCTGACAACCAGCCGATCGGCGATCTCGAGGTTGGATAGTCCGAGAGCGATCGCGGCGAGCACCTCGTGCTCGCGCTGCGTGAGAGGCGGCAGCTCGTGTCTCTCCCGCGGCTCACCGGCCTCCGCGAACCGATCGAGCATGCGCCGGGTGACCTCGGGCGCAAGAAGGGCGTCCCCGGCAGCCACCACCTCCACGGCATGGACGAGCGCCGCGGGCTCGGTGTCCTTGAGGACGAAGCCACTCGCCCCCGCTCGCAGCGCAGCGACGACGTACTCGTCGGCCGCGAACGTCGTCAGGACAAGCACTCCAACGCCGGCCGTGGCCGGGCTCGAGGTGATGTGTCGCGTGGCCTCGATGCCATCCATGCCCGGCATCCGGATGTCCATGAGGACCACGTCCGGGGTGTGGAGACGGGCCGCGGCGAGGGCCTGAGTACCGTCCGCCGCCTCCGCGACCACATCGATGCCGGGCTCCGCGCCGAGGATGAGGGAGAACCCGGACCGCACCAGCGCCTGGTCGTCGGCAACCACGACGCGGATCACGGCGTCGCCGCCACGGGGAACCTGGCCCGGACCTGGAAGCCGCCCCCGGGCCGGTCACCGATCGTGAGGTCTCCGCCGTAGGCCGCCACCCGTTCGCGCATCCCGGCCAGGCCGTGTCCTGCTACGAGCTCAACGGAGCCATGCGTCAGTCCGGTGCCGTCGTCGGTGACCAAGATCTCGAGCTCGGTGGACCGGTAGGTCACGGCGACTGAGGCACACGTGGCCCCGGAGTGCCTGAGGCAGTTCGTGAGGGCTTCCTGCGCGATCCTGTAAGCGGCCAGGGCAACCCCGGGAGGCACCGCAAGCGGCGACCCGTGCACCGCCAGGGTGGTGGGCAGCCCCGCCTGCCCGACCCTGGTCACGAGGGGGCGTACGTCGTCCAGGGTGGGTGCCGGCGTTCGTGGGGACTCGTCGCCCTCGGTCTCGCCGTCGCGCAGGACGCCCAGGAGGGTGCGCATCTCGGCCATCGCTCGGCGTCCGGTGTTCTCGATCTCGGCCACGGCGGCCCGCGCCCGAGCGGGGTCGGCGGTGTCCAGAAGGCGCCCCGCGGCGCCCGACTGTACGACCATCACGCTCATCGCGTGGCCGATGACGTCGTGCAGCTCCCGGGTGATCCGCAGTCGCTCCTGGGTGGCGGTCAGGGAGGCTCGCTCTCGCTCGGCATCGGCCCTCGCCCGCTCAAGGGTCACCTGCTGCTCGGCCGCGCGCACGTCGGCCTCGGCAGCCTCCCGGCGGGCCCGGGTGGAGGTGCTCAGCAGGATGACGCCGGCGAACGCCGCACCGCTGATGATCGCGCCCTCGCTGCTCAGGTCGACCGGGTCGAGGATCAGCGTCAGCGCCAAGGCCATGATCACGAGCGCGATCGCACGCCGAGAGTTGCGAGCGCTGCCGAGCGTGACGGCGGTGTACGCCGCGATGAACGGCCCGATCGTGGCCATCCCGACGGTGCCCTTCACCAGCACCAGTCCGAGGACACCGGCCAGGGTCACCGCCAGGATGGACAGTGGGAACCTCCGCCGCAGAGCGATGCTGGCGACCGACAGCACAGTCAGGGCGACAGTCACCGCGTCCGGGTCGCGGTTGGCACTCACAGACTCGGAGCCACTGAGGTTGACGGCGAGCGTGACCGCCAGACAGACAACGGCCAGCAGCACGTCGAACGCCCACTGGCGTCGAGACAGCGCGGAAACGACTTCAGCGGGTTCCGTGGGCGGTGCGGCGGTGGTGATCATCGGTTCCTGACTCGCGAGTCCCTCACCCTAGGCGCGCCCGCGTCGCCTGCTCATCGGTCTGGAGGAGGAGATCGCACGGACGGACCGGGCCCGCGGTACCGGTACGGGTCGACTCTCACGGGCGATGCCTCCGATCCCCGTCCCCGGCACGGTTGTCCCAGGCGCCCGACCGACGGCGTCACTACCCCCCGGGAGACACGATGTTCTCGCCCGTCCAGCTCGTCCGGAGACATCCGGTGTCCGCGTTCGCCGTCCTCGCCTGCCTGTTGGGCTGGCTTGTCTACGGTCTCGCCGCGCTCGGCATCGGGTCCAACCCGGAGAACACGCCTCTCGGTCCCGTGATGGCGGCGCTGGTCGTCACCTCCTGCCAGGGGCGGGAGGCGCTCTTCGCCTGGGGCCGGACACTGCGGCGATGGGTGGCCTCACCGCGGCTGTACGCCGTCGCCATCGGCGCTCCGATCGCCCTGCACGTCCTCATCGTGGTGGTGAACCACGGGCTCGGAGCACCGCTGCCGACGGCCGACCAGCTGAGCGCCTGGCCGGAGATCCCGGTCACCTTCCTGGTGATGCTGGTGATGGTCGGGCTTGGCGAGGAGGCCGGCTGGACGGCGTTCGCGGCCCCGATCCTGCTACGTCGATACGGCAAGTGGGGTGCCTTCGCAGTGCTCGCCCCACTGCGCATCTTCTGGCACCTGCCGCTGATGATCGCCGGCGACATGCCGGTGGTGGTCGGTCTGCTCGGCAACGCGGGCTTCCAGCTGATCGTGCTCCAGATCATGAGCCACCGTCGCGGTTCATGGACCCACGTCGCGGTCTGGCACGCGATGCTGAACGCCTTCGGCGGCGCCTTCTTCTTCACCATGGTCACCGGCGCCGACAAGGACCGCCTGGGCATGCTGCTCGGCCTGGTCTACGCTTTCATCGCCCTCCTCACCCTGGTCCCCGCGATGCTTCGGCGTGGCCAGGACGACCAGGGCTCGACCGAGCGCCCGACCGCGGTGCTGGCGGCATCGCCGCCTGCTCTCGGCGCGAAGCGCCGAACGCCGGCCGAACTGCGCTCTGGCTCCTGACGTGCGTCATTGCGCCCACTATGACGCGCTACCTGATAGGACCGTTCGTGAGCTCGAGCAAAGGCGAACGTGGAGACTGCAACCATGAGCAACGAACAGATCGACGCATTGGACGCTGTCACCGCAGCGTCGCGCCCGCGGGATGACATGGAGATCGCGCAGGAGGTCGGTCCGCTGATTGACCACATGCTCGGCGATGGCGCCTCGGTGATCGACCCCGCAACGACGATCTGGACAGCATCGGCAGCCGAGGACCTTCGCGCCAGGATCGGTGACAACCCTCTCGTCGGTACCGGCCAGGGTCAATGGGAAAAACTAGACGAGCAGTTGAAGGGCGCATCGCAAGAGGTGGTGCTCCTAGCGGCCGAGCTGGTGTTCCTGCGTGAGCATCCCATTCGGTCGGCCCTGCCCGACACTCGCAGAGCGCATGTCGAACGAGTTCTGGAGCACCTCAACTCCCCGGTCGACCTGCCTCAGTCGATGTCAACATGGCTGGCACGGCCCGCTGGTGTCGCAGGGTTCGAGCCTGGATCTTGGTACAACGGCGCCCTCTGGCGCCATGTCATTTGGGCATCAACTTTCGTTCGCTACTGGAATGGCCGCTCGGAGACTGAACGCGCGCACGCGCGGACCGACCCGTGGGCGCTGCAGCGAGAGATGATCGCCTCGGGTGACGACCGCTCCGACATCCGCAATGCACTGCAGTTCCTCGCTCGACCGGACGTCTTCGAGCCGATCTCCTCTGCTGGGATGAAGGAGCGGATTCGCGATGGACTCGCCGACAGGATCGGCGGCCCAACCGGAAGCGACGCCACCGCGATCGACCACGATTTGCTCGCCATTCGAGCGGCGTTGGCACACCAGGTCGAGAGTTCGTTCCACTTCTGGTCTCCCGGCGTGCGAGAACTCTGGGATTCGCCTACCGATCCCACCGACGATATCGATCTGTCCGCAGGCCCGGCTGAGCCGCGCCCCCGGCACTACTGGCTGTACTCGCCCGGTGCGCAGGCCTCTGAGTGGGACGAATTCTCCGCCAACCAACTCATGGGCCTTGGCTGGGACGGGCTTGACGACCTCGCAACCTACCCGAGCCGTGAGGCTATTCGTCGGGCACTGGACGTCGACGGGACCGGTGCGGCGATGCCGAACGTGGTGCTTGCGTTGTGGCAATTCCAGAACGAGATCAGTGTCGGCGACATCGTATTCGCGAAGCGCGGCCGGCGGGAGATCATCGGCCGCGGCGTGGTCACTTCCGAAGCCCGATTCGAGGCGGACCGGCCATCGTTTCGCCACATGCGCTCGGTCAAGTGGACGCACACTGGATCATGGGAGCACCCGGGGTCCGCAGCACTCAAGACGCTGACGGATATCACCTCGTATCACGACTACGTTGAGCAGCTCGAGACCGTAGTGACCGGCGAGGCCGAAGTGGAGCCGCCCGTACCGTCCATGGAGTTACCGCCCTATGACAAGGGAGCGTTCCTTAGCGAGGTCTACATCTCCCAAGAGCGGTACGACCGCTTGAATGCGCTGCTCGCGCGGAAGAAGAACGTCATCCTCGCCGGCCCTCCCGGCGTCGGGAAGACCTTCGCAGCGAAGCGCCTGGCCTACTCCATGATGGGTGCCAAGGACCCAAGCCGCGTCCAGATGGTCCAGTTCCACCAGAGCTACTCCTACGAGGACTTCATGATGGGTTACCGACCTACCGAGTCCGGGGGATTCACGCTAGTGGAGGGCCCGTTCTACCGGTTCTGCGAGGACGCTCGAGCTGATGACACCGACCGGCCCTACTTCTTTGTCGTTGATGAGATCAACCGCGGCAACATGTCCAAAATCTTCGGCGAACTGCTCATGTTGATCGAGGCCGACAAACGCGGCCAGGACCTGCGGCTCCTGTACAAGAACGAGACATTCTCGGTGCCTGCCAACGTCCACATCATCGGCATGATGAACACCGCTGACCGCAGCCTCGCCGTTCTCGACTACGCGCTTCGCCGGCGCTTCGGGTTTTTCCACATGCACCCGGCCTTCGACTCGAGCGGTTTCACTCGCTGGCAGCAAGAGGTCGGTAGCCCAATCCTCGACAACCTCGTGACAGTCATCATCAACCTGAACCAGGCAATCGCCGAGGATCCTGCTCTCGGTCAGGGCTTCACGATCGGCCACAGCTACCTCTCCAGGCCGCAAGGCGACGCCGACGAAGCGTGGGTCTACTCAGTCGTTGAGGACGAACTGGTGCCGCTCCTCGAGGAGTACTGGTTCGACGAGCCGGCAAAGGCTGAGGAGTGGGCCCGCAAGCTTCGGGCTGCTGTCGCATGACCGACGGGTCGATCGCGATCCGAAACGTGTACGTGATGATGGCGTACGCGTTCAGAGCCATTCACAAAGACGGCGTCGACCGGATCGCGACCGAACGGTTCGACCACCTACACGATCTGCTCGCCGAGATCCTCGTCCGCGGCGTCGGCGCGCAGGTTAAGCAAGGCCTCCACCGTGACTACCTGCTTCGCAGCGACGAGCTCGCTGGGGTGCGTGGGCGGATCGACCTAAAGTCCACAATTGCACGCCGCTCAATCACGCGGGGACGGCTGATGTGCGAGTTCGACGAGTACGAGGCCGACACGCCTCACAATCGTGCGCTGAAGTCGGTCATGGTCCTCCTGCTACGCCAAGGCGCGGTCGACGTCGCCCGCAAGGACGCACTGCGCCGGCTGCTGCCTCACCTAGATGCCGTCACCTCCATCGCCCCGACGGCGATTCGCTGGAACGACCTGACCTACCACCGTGCCAACGCCACGTACCGGCTGCTGCTGGGTGTATGCGAACTAATAGTCCGCGGGCTCCTCCCCACTCACGATGCCGGAACCACCAAGCTGACCTCGTGGCTCTCAGACGAAGTTATGAGCGGGCTATACGAGCGATTCCTTCGCGAGTACTACGCCAGACACCACCCCGAACTGTCGCCTGGCGCCCCCACAGTCGTCTGGGACCTTGATGAGGAAAGCGTCGACGGTTCGCAACTGCCTCAGATGCGTACCGATGTCATGCTCCGACGCGACGGACGCACACTCATCATTGACGCGAAGTACTACAGCCAGTCGATGCAGACCGGAGCCTGGGGCAAGTCGACCATTCACTCGGCGCACCTATACCAACTTCTGGCCTACGTGAAGAACGAAGACACCCGCCAGGACGGCTCGGTAAGCGGTCTAGTCCTCTACGCGCAGACAGGCGCAGTCGAACAGCCCAACCTCGACGTTTCAGTGCAGCGCAGCCGGATCGGAGCACAATCCCTCGACCTCAATCAACCCTGGGCCCACCTCCGTGACCAGCTCGAAGACATCATCGGGTGGTGGCTGCGAGAGGACGCTGCCCCCCAGGCAACGGCGTCGGCCGCTATCTGACCCTTTCAGCCATCGCGCTCGTTGCCTCCAACTCCTGTTAGGCGGTACCTCGCGCTGACCTTTGTCGCGTGCCGGGTCTGATGGAGGCTCTCATTCCACGGAAGGATGAGAGTCATGGCAGCACCGAGGAAATACCCCGAGGAGCTTCGGGAGCGAGCGATCCGGATGGCGGTCGATCTGCGGCGTGACCCAGCGACCAGGAACGGCGCTCTACGTCGCGTCGGCGAGCAGCTCGGGATCAACCCCGAGACGTTGCGCAACTGGGTCTCCCAGGCCGAGATCGACGACGGCCACAGGCCTGGTGTGACCACGGCCGATGGTCAGCGCATCGCCGAGCTCGAACGCGAGGTCAAGGAGCTACGTCGAGCGAACGAGATCCTGAAGACTGCGTCAGCGTTTTTCGCCGCGGCGGAGCTCGACCGCAAGGTGAAGTGACTACGACGGTGCTGGTCGACTACATCGACCAGCACCGCAACCGGTTCGGGGTCGAGCCGATCTGCACAGTCCTACGCAAGGCTGGGATGCAGATCGCCCCCGAGCAGCTACTACGCCGCGAAGACCAGGCCACCCTCGGCCCGGGCAGTGTCGGATGAGCAGTGTCGGGTCCTGATCGCGAAGGTCCACCAGGACAACTACGGCGTCTACGGCGTGCGGAAGATGCACGCCGAGCTCAACCGTCGCGGCCACCGGGGCACCGTGCACCGGCTGATGCGCGCCGAGGGGCTACGCGGGATCAGTCGCACCAAGGGGCCACGGACCACGGTTCCTGGCACCGGAGAGGACACCCGGACCGATCACCTGGACCGCAACTTCGTCGCCGAGGCGCCCAACCGGGTCTGGGTCGCCGACATCACCTACTGCCGCACCTTCGCCGGGTGGGTCTACGCCGCGTTCGTCATCGACGTCTACTCCCGCCGCGTGGTGGGATGGCAGCTGTCGAAGAGCCTGCGCACCGACCTCGCGTTGGACGCCCTCGAGATGGGGCTGTGGACCCGCGCCGATGCCGGTCACGAGACGACCGGTGTGATTGCGCATTCGGACAAGGGAGTTCAGGGCGGATTCAATCGGTCGTCGCAACACCCCGTCATGGAGGTGTTGAGTGGTACGTCGTCAGCAAGCAGCCGATCGTGCGATCCGGCCGAAGTTGAGGTCGCCTGGTCATCCGAAGTTCCAGCGCCATGTCGAGGCCACGTTCTGGGCGGAAATCGCCAAGGGCTTTCTGCCCATCGAGGCCGCCGCGATGGTCGGCGGGGCGCAAGCGGTCGGTCAGCGGTGGTTCCGCCACGCTGGCGGCATGGCGCCGTTCGACCTGACGTTCAAGCCCACGGGCCGGTACCTGTCAGTCGCTGAGCGTGAGGAGATCGCGTTGCTCAAGGCCAAGGACAAGGGCGTGCGCGAGATCGCCCGAGCCATCGGCCGCGGCCCCGCAACGGTGTCACGCGAGCTACGCCGCAACGCCGCCACCCGCGCCGGAAGTACCGGCTATCGGGCGTCGGTCGCGCAGTGGAAGGCCGACATGGCGGCCAAGCGCCCCAAACCCGCGAAACTCGTCGCCAACCCTCGCCTGCATGCCTACGTTCACGAGCGGCTGTCGGGACAGATCAAGACGCCGGACGGCAAGGTCGTCCGCGGTCCAGAGCCACCACGGTTCACCGGCATCAACAAGCCTCACCGCAAGCATCGCGGGTGGTCGTCGGCGTGGAGCCCGGAACAGATCAGTAACCGGCTCAAGGTCGACTTCCCCGATGATGAATCCATGCGCATCAGCCACGAGGCGATCTACCAGTCGCTCTACATCGATGGCCGCGGAGCATTGAAGCGCGAGCTGGTCTGGTGCCTGCGCATCGGCCGTGCGTTGCGGGCGCCGCGTGAACGATCGCGGCGCAAGACCTGGGCACACGTCACGCCCGACACGCTGATCAGCGAACGCCCCGCTGAAGCCGAGGACCGTGCCGTGCCTGGCCACTGGGAAGGTGACCTGCTGATCGGACTGGAGCGCTCAGCGATCGGCACCGTTGTCGACCGCACGACCAGGTTCACGATGCTGGTCCACCTTCCGCGTGAGGAGGGCTACCGGCATAAGGAGACGCCAAGGAACGGCCCGGCGCTGGCCGGCTACGGCGCGCTAACGATGAAGAACGCGCTGGCGAGCACTATGTCGACGCTGCCGGCCCAGTTGGCGAGGTCGCTGACCTGGGACCGCGGCAAGGAGATGTCCGCGCACGCCAAATTCAGTGTTGAGACTGGCATCCCGGTGTTCTTCGCTGACCCGCAATCGCCTTGGCAGCGCGGGACGAACGAGAACACCAACGGCCTGCTCCGCCAGTATTTCCCGAAGGGCAACGACCTGTCGTGCTGGTCGGCCGAGGAGATCGAAGCCGTCGCTCACGCCCTGAACACCCGGCCCCGCAGGACCCCCGGATGGAAGACGCCCGCCGAGGCGTTCAACGAGCATCTACTGTTACTCCAACAAGCCGGTGTTGCATCGACTGGTTGAACCTGGTCAGTACCTCGCCGTGAGGTACACCCAACGACTGGCCGAGGCCGGCGCCGTCGCGTCCGTGGGGTCGACAGGAGACTCCTACGACAACGCCTTGGCCGAGGCGTTCAACTCGCTCTTCAAGGCCGAGCTGGTCCGCAACAAGGGCCCCTGGAAGAGCATCGACGACCTCGAGATCGCCGTCGCCGAATACATCGACTGGTTCAACCACCGACGCCTGCACGGCGAGATCGGACTCGTCCCACCCGTCGAGCACGAAGACGACTACTACCGGCACAACCCCGCACCGACTACCGTCGGCGCGTTAGTTCAGAGCCTCTACTGAACCCGGCACGCGACACTGACTGCGGGGGACCCATTCGTCCGATGTGGCAACGGTTGGTAGCGCTCGGTTTCCCGTTCAGAGACGAAACATTCGACTATGCGGCACCCGATCAGGAGGGCGCGCATACGTTCGTTGTGGGCGACTATCGCGTGTGTACCCGTAGTCATCTCGTCGGCGGCGGACCGTTCATGCTGCTTCGTGTCATGGAAATTCGCCTCGGCGGCGTCCCCGATGTGGCCTCGACCGAGCATGGAGCCATCTGGGATGGAGTCCCGTCCGGCAGCATGCTATTTATGGGACCGCCGTCGGCCTAGAGCGCAGCTCAATAGGACGCCGCTGCGGTCAGCCGGCCGGCACCTGATAGCCGGACGCGTAAGTGTTGTAACGAACGACCTGAGTGCTAGTCGCCCCGTCTTCCGACCGGCTAGGTCGTTTCGTACTGGGCCCACCACAGGAATGCACCCGCATGTTGTTGGTCTGCGAAGCCCTCGCCAATCAGCGTGTTGAGTAGGTCGTTGCTCCATACGATGAGGCGTCCGATCGTCCAGTTGACGCTGTCGGGAGACGGCAGATCGAGGCCGTAGACGGACTTGGCCATAGTCGCCTTCTGGTTGTACGTATGGATTGTGAGGAAGCGCTCGGGCTGCACGATGGCAAGAACTTTCGAAAGAAGTGCCTCCTTGAAGCCAGGGATCGAGAACGCGAATCCTCC
Source organism: uncultured Actinomycetota bacterium (assembly GCA_963790155.1). Classification (GTDB taxonomy): domain Bacteria; phylum Actinomycetota; class Actinomycetes; order Propionibacteriales; family Nocardioidaceae; genus Nocardioides. Next base: position 440,669 of record CAWBNL010000001.1, read on the forward strand.
AGCGATAAGGGCCGTGAGCCGGTCCTCAAGCGCGCCGTCGCCCCTCAGTAGGTGGTCGATGACTTTCCGGGTCTGGGCAGCAGCCGCGTCGGCACCGATCGCGTTCCATGCCGTGTTGAAGATGGACATGTTTCCGAGGTTGCCGCCGACGTCGAGGTTTGCGAAGTCCTTCAGATCTTGCGGGTCGCAGGTTGCAAGCCCCTCCGCCGAGAAGACCCGCTGGTACTTGGCCCAGTAAGGCGCGACGGTCGGGTGGGGCTCACCGTGGACCGTCGAAAGGAACTTGGCCTTTAGTCGCTCGGCTCGCTCCCGGGCTTCAGGGGTGACGTCTTCTGGCTTGGGGAAGCGTCCATGAAGGATGACGCTGCTCGTCGCTTGCTTCGGATCGGCGACTTTCACCTCGCCGTGATCCCACTCGAAGTCACACGCGGAGCATTGAGCCCGCTTTCGGCCATCGTCCAATGTCCCGATGATCGTGACGTCGTCCTCGTTAGTACAGAGGGGGCACATCGGGCGCAGCATCACGGGGCCGTCTTTCTCTTCGTTGGGGCGACGCGAGCTCTACTGGATCGTTAGGGTGCGAAACTTCGCGTGCTCGGCTCCGGGCTCGTCACCGCAGGCTCGCGGATGAGACGGGATGTCTACAGCGCTAAACGATCTCGTGTTCCCCACCGCTGGTGAAGTACGTCTTGATCTCGTGAAACATCGACGTGACGGCCCCACGATACTCGGGTCGGACCGTGCGGTCTGAGCCCATCAGTCCGGTCTTTGCCGCTTGTTCCTTTCGTGAGAGCTTGTCGCGGACGTCGTCCGTGGGGATACATGCAGACCGGTAGCCAGGAAACCTGACACCCAGGTCGGCGGCAAGGCTCGTCTTGTCCTGGTCCAGCACGCCCGCGACAAGCGGGTATCCCAGTTCATGGAGAAGTTGTGTGATCGCCCGCATGTTGTCTGCGCCTCCGACCCCCCAACCGAAGAAGGAGCCGTGGATGTTGATGCCGACATCATCAAGGACCTGAGGAAGCAACACGACGTCTTCTTGTCCCTCTGCCAAGACGATTCCTCCCTCGAGAAAGAAGACCTCGTTGGCGTTGAGTCCCAACACGTGCGGGTTGTTCTGGTTGGACGCCCCCAACTGCAGCACGGAATCGAGTGCCTCCCGAGACGGTGAGGCCACAGACGTGCCGTGAGGCGTCTTGTGCACGCGAATGATCTGTGCGCCGGCAGCGACATCGGCCCAGTCAATGAAGTAGGGCGAGTGAGTCGCGTAGACGATCTGTCGGTCGGTGGCGTTCGCGCTTAGCAATGCCCGCAGTCTTCGTTGGTACTGCGGGTGGAGGGACAGTTCAGGCTCGTCGATGACCACTGTCGATCCCGGCTCGGTGTCGCGGATGGCGTCCAAGATGACGATGAGGCTGATGAGCCCGTCGCCCAGCCCCTCGCTGGAGTGCCGCAGCGATTCCCCCAACCCGTCCCACACGAACTTCAGGAAGAAGTTTCCTGAATCGTTCAGGTCGATGGTCCAGTTCGGCGCGTACCCGATGACCTGAGCAATGAGCGCATCGAAGTGCTTACGCTGTTCAGGATTGCGGTCGAGATCGAACAGCCTTTGAGCGAAGTTGTTGAGCGTGGCAGAGCGCAACTGCGTCACGTGTGTCGATGAGGCGTATGCCTGACGTGATCCGCTGGTCTCACCGAACTGGGGCTCGAACGATCGCCGAGAGGGCACGACGAGCAAGTTGCTGACCCCCTTCCGCAGGAGTTTGTTCCGACTGCGCGCCTCCCGAGTGCAATGACGAGAGGCGACTGACGGAACCATCTCCGAATCCGAGTTGAATCGAGACCCGATCGCCGAACGCGGCGTTGCGCATCCCCTGCGGGAAGTTGGGCGTCGTGTTCTGAGCGAGAACGCGTAGTGCCTCGACCACGGTGGACTTACCCGAGTTGTTCGTCCCAACCAGGACGGTGAGTCCGCTGCCGGGTTGGCCATTCGGAACGGCATCTGCTCGGTAGCAAGCCCTCGAAGGCCGCCCACCTGTAGCGCCGTGATCAAAGTATCGGCTGGTTGATCGGCATGCGCCAAGCATGAAGGCTCGGTGCCGCCACCACCCGCATTGGTCCCTGGCGGGTTCCGGTTGGCGACCGCTGATCGCACATTCTGGGAAGCCTCATCGCGTCCACTAGGCGGTGGATGGGCTGCTGGTTGTCAGATTGGTTGTCAACGTGCCGCTGGTATGCAGAAAGCCGCCCCTGGCTTGAGCCAGGAGCGGCTTCTGACCTGCGATGTTGCGTTGCAGCGGGGGCAGTGTCCTGGTTCAGGACATCGGCGACAGATGTCTCACGACATCCGCGACACCATGTCTCAAGACATCGGAAACACTCCGAGGTGGCCTGATGCTCGGCCATGTCCAAGGCCCGGCTCGTGCTCACCGCCCTGCTCGTCGAGAACCAGACCCCGCCCGAGGTCGCTGCCCGGTACGGCGTGGACCGGTCCTGGGTCTACCGTCTCAAGGCCGCTACGAAGCCGAGGGCGAAGCAGCGTTCGAGCCGAGGTCGCGACGCCCGAAGACATCACCGACCGCGACAGCCCCCGAGACCATGGAGCTGGTCCTCGCCCTGCGCAAGCAGCTGTCCGAGGCTGGTCACGACGCCGGCGCCGAGACCATCTGCTGGCACCTGGCCCAGCACCACACGATCACCGTGTCGAAGGCGACGGTGCACCGGATCCTGGCCCGACACGGCCAGATCACCCCGGAGCCGAAGAAGCGACCCAAGTCCTCCTACATCAGCTTCGCCGCCGAGCAACCCAACGAGACCTGGCAATCCG
>CAWBNL010000002.1:0-43218 GCA_963790155.1 uncultured Actinomycetota bacterium
TGATCATCGAGCGTGACCTCACGCCGTACGTCGTCTACTCGGGCGACCCGGTCCTGCGCGCGCTCGAGAAGATCACCGCCAACAAGGCCCGCGTGATCTTCCTGGTCGACTCGCACGGCCACCTCGACGGCGTGCTGTCCGACGGCGACTTCCGCCGGTGGGTCAGCAGCTCCGACCAGCCTCAGTGTCGACGTGGCGGCGATCGAGGCCGCGAACACCGAGCCCCGCAGCCTGCCGATCGGGAGCAGCCCCGCCGAGATCTCCCACGCCTTCGGCGTCGGGCATCGACCACGTGGCGCTCGTCGACGAGCGCGGCCACCTCGTCGCGGTCGCGATCAACCGCGCCGACGAGCTCCGCATCGGCCGTCACGTCGTCGGACCCGACGCCCCGACGCTCCTGATCTCCGAGATCGGCATCAACCACCAGGGCGACGCGTCGCTGGCCAAGCAGCTCGTCGACCTGTCCGTCGAGTCCGGCGCCGACATCGTGAAGTTCCAGCTGCGCGACATGGAGTCGCTCTATCGCCAGGGGGCCTCCGGGTCCGGCGGCGAGGACCTCGGTCCGCAGTACACCCTCGACCTGCTCGCCAAGTACAACCTCGAGGCCGACCAGCTCTTCGAGGTCTTCGACCACTGCCGCGACGTCGGTGTCGACGTCATGTGCACCGCGTGGGACCCGGTCAGCGTCGACCGCCTCGTGGACTACGGCGTGCCGTCGCTCAAGGTCGCCTCCGCCGACATGACCAACCACTCGCTGCTGCGGCACATGGCCGCCAGCGGCACGCCCATGGTCATCTCCACCGGCATGTCCACCGAGGGCGAGATCCGCGAGACCGTCGACCTGGTCCGCAGCACCGGTGTGGCGCACGCCTTCCTGCACTGCCAGTCGACCTACCCGGCGCCCTTCAAGGACGTCAACCTCGCCTACCTCACCCGGCTCGCCGAGCTCACCCAGGCCCCCGTCGGCTACTCCGGTCACGAGCGGGGCTTCCACGTCGCCGTCGCGGCCGTCGCCCTCGGCGCCCGGATCATCGAGAAGCACTTCACCGTCGACCGCGGCCTCGAGGGCAACGACCACAAGGTCAGCCTCCTGCCCGGCGAGTTCAAGGAGATGGTGCAGCGGGTGCGCGAGGTCGAGGAGGCCCTCGGCACCGCCGCCCCGCGTGCGGTCTCCACCGGCGAGATGATGAACCGCGTCAACCTCGCCAAGTCGCTCGTCGCGACCCGGCGGATCGAGGTCGGCGACGTCCTCACGGCCGACGACATCGACATCAAGAGCCCCGGCCGCGGGCTCCAGCCCAACGCCTACGACAAGCTCGTGGGCCGCACGACGACCCGCGCCCTGGAGGCCGGCGACTTCTTCTATGCCACCGACCTGGGTGACGCGGCGCCGCGCGGTCGGGCGTACGACTTCCGCCGCCCGTGGGGGCTCGCGACGCGCTACCACGACATCGAGGCGATGACGCGGGACACGACTCCCGACTTCCTCGAGTTCCACTTCTCCTACAAGGACCTCGACCTCCCGGTCGCCGAGGTGTTCGCGCCCTATCCCGACGGCCTGCCGATGGGCTTCACCACGCACTCCCCCGACCTCTTCGCCGGCGACTTCCTGCTCAACCTCGCGTCCGCGGACGACGCGCACTGGGAGCGGTCGATCCGCGAGCTCCAGCGCGTCGTCGACACCACCCGCGAGATGCAGCAGCACTTCACCCGCGGGGCCGACGCCAAGGCCGACACCGAGGGGCCGGTGATCGTCGCCAGCCTCGGCGGCTTCACCACGGACGCCTTCGTCGCCCCGGCCGAGCGCGAGGAGATGTATGCGCGCGTCGCCGCCGGTCTGGCCCGCATCGACGACACCGGCGTGCGCCTCTGCGCGCAGACCCTGCCGCCCTACCCGTGGTACATGGGCGGCCAGCTCTACTGCAACCTCTTCGTCGACCCGCGCGACACCGCCGGGTTCGCCGAGCGCTACGACCGCCGCCTGTGCTTCGACGTGTCCCACTCCAAGCTCTCGGCCAACTACCTCGGCATGTCCTTCGCCGACGCGACCGACCTGCTGGCTCCCCACACCGAGCACCTGCACCTCGTCGACGCGACCGGCGTCGACGGCGAGGGCGTCCAGGTCGGCGACGGCGAGATCGACTGGGCGATGCTCGCCAAGCAGCTCGACGTGACGTCACCCGGGGTCAGCTTCATCCCCGAGATCTGGCAGGGCCACGTCAACGACGGCGAAGGCTTCTGGATCGCCCTGGAGCGGTTGGAGCAATGGTTCTGAGCCCACCCACCGCCCTGTGGGTGGTGCCGGTGAGCGACCTGGCCGGGGTGGCCCGTCACGTCCTCGACGTGGCGCGGGCCGGGGTGCCCGGCTGGCGGCTGGTCTTTCTGACGCCGCCGGGCGACCTGCCGCGAGAGCTCAAGGCCGCGGGCGCAGCCGTCCTCGAGCAACCGTTCGGCCCCGACCACGGGGTGAAGGCGTCGGTGTCGAGCCTGCGCCACACCGTTCGCAGCCTCCGCCCCGCGGTCGTGCACAGCCACCTGTCGTACGCCGACATCGTGGCCGCGCTCGCGGTGGGACGGGGGCCGCGGCTGGTCACCACCGAGCACGGCATCGCTCTCGACGACGTCGTCTACCACCGGTCCACCGCCAAGGCGCGGGCGATGGCGCTGGCGCACACGGCACGGCTGCGCCGCTTCGATGCCGCCATCGCGGTGAGCCGGGCCACCGCCGATGCCATGGCCGGGAAGTGGCACCCGCGTCGCGAGGTCGTGGTCATCCCCAACGGGGTCGACCCCGTCGCGGCCGCCCCCACGGCAGGCCTGCGGATCCTGTCGCTCGCGCGACTCTCTCCCGAGAAGCGTCTCCCCGCCCTCGTCGACGGCTTCGCCGAGCTCGCACCGCACCCACCCCGAGGCACGACTCACCCTCGCCGGCACCGGACCGGAGGAGGCCCGCCTGCGCGCGCAGGTCGAACGCCTCGGGCTCGGCGACCTGGTCACCCTGCCCGGCTTCGTCGACCCCGAGCAGGCGATGGCCGAGCACGACGTGCTCGCCATGCTGTCGGTCTGGGAGAACTGCTCCTACGCACTGCTCGACGCTGCCGGTCGCGGGATGGGCGTCGTCGCCAGCGACGTCGGGGGCAACCCGGAGATCCTCCCCTCCGGCTCCCTGGTCGAGGCAAACGACCCGAGCGCGGTGGCGGCGGCCCTGGCCGCCCAGGGCCTCGACCCGGCAGCACGCCCCGGGCTGCACGATTGGCCGAGCGTGGACGACATGTGCGGCCGGATCGCTGAGACGTACGCCGCTGTGCGGGGACTGCCGTGAGCCGGATCGACTCCCCCTGGGTGCTGCCGGACCAGACGATCGACCGGGCCGACGAGGCGGACCGCGAGATCCGGATCACCGACTTCGCGCTGATGGCGGTCTTGCCCTTCCGGTCGCTCGAGGTCTCGGGCTATCCGCTCAACGAGTTCGCGATGGCCGCCCTCGTAGGGCTGTGCCTCATTCGGCCGGCCCGCGGCGGTGCCCGGCTACCCAGCCCGGTCGTCCTCCTGCTCGGCGCCCTGATCGCTCTGCTCGTCTTCTCGGGAATGGCCAACCACATCGACTGGACCCGGCGGGTGGGCCACGTCGCGATCCTGGCCGGCCTGGTCTGGGCCGGTGGCACCGGACGGCTCTCGCTGCGGTCGGTGGGCGCGGGACTGGCGACGGGGCTCATCGCGGTCATCGGACTGGGCGTGGTCGGGATCGGCGGTGGCGCCTATTCCGGCCGCCTCACCGGCTATCTCGGCGGACCCCAACGCCGGCGCCTACTTCATCGCCGTCCTGGGGACGCTGGCGATCTTCTTCTGCGACGAGCGCTGGAAGGTGCGCCTGGCAGTCGCGGTGCCCATCGTCGCCGGCCTGGTGCTCAGCTATTCGCGCACCGGGCTGCTGGCGGGTGCCTTCGTGCTGGTCTGGGTGCTGCTCGGACGACGCCTCGGCACCGCGGGCGGTGCCGCGATGGCGGCGGGGCTGGTGTGGATCGTCGGCAACATCCCCGACGACCTCACCACCTTCGGCCCCTTCTCCAACCGCTCCGGGCAGCGACAAGCTCCGCGACCGGATCATCGCCCAGGAGCGGGTGCAGCTGGCCGACGCACCGTGGTTCGGCCACGGCCCGGGCACCGGCACGGTCAACATCCGCGACCTCGAGTTCTTCTTCCACAACAGCTATCTCGCCACCCGCCAGGAGGGCGGCTGGCCCGCCCTGCTCCTGGTGCTCGGGCTCATGGTCTTCACCTTCCTGCGGCTCACCCACCAGGCCAGGCGGGGCGACCTGGCCGCGGCCGGCGCGCAGGCCGCCATCATCGGGGTCGCGGTCATGGGGGTCACGCTGGGCGAGGTGCTGCTCGACACCCCGATGGCCGTGGCGGTGGCGCTCGGTCTGGGTCGAGCCCTGCACGCCCCACCGGACGGACCACCCGATGGGTGAGCGGATCCACCTCGCCGCCAACAACCCCGATCTCGGCGGGGGCGAGCAGATGCTGCTGCGGCACGCCGAGGCACTGCTGTCACTCGGCCGTCCGGTGACGGTCGTGGCGCCGGACTCCCCGTCCGAGGTCCTCGACGCCGCCTCCGCGCTGGGCGCCGACGTGGTCGCCATCCGTGCCGACGGCCGTCGCGACTACGTGCGCCGGTTGCGGGCCTGGGACCGCGCCGAACGCCGCGGGGTGCTGTGGTGCCACGGGCTGGTGCCGGCGTTCGCGACGACCGGTCGCCCGGACCGGATCGTGCACCTCCACCAGGAGCCCCGCAGCCGCGCGCAGCGCATCGCCGCCGATCTCGCCCGCCGTGGCACGCGCGCGACCCTGGTGCCGTCCGCGGATGCGTCGGCACGGATCCCCGGCAGCCGGGCACACGCCAACTGGACGACCGAGCTGCCCCGGCAGGAGAACCTCCAGGCCGAGCGGACCCACGACGTCGGCTATCTCGGACGACTGTCGACCGACAAGGGCGTCGACGTCCTGGCGCGGGCCATGGGACGCATCGGTGCCGAGTCACGACTGCTCCTGGCCGGCGACACGCGTTACGTGGCGCGTGAGTCCGTGGCCACGGTCGACGCGGCGATCTCGGAGCTCGGTCAGCGCGCGGTCCGTCTCGGTCACGTCCCGCCGGACGAGCTGTTCCGTCGCGCACGACGTGGTGGTCTTCCCGAGCGTGTGGGCGGAGCCCTTCGGCCTCGTCGTCGCCGAGGCCATGGCGGCCGGCGTCCCCTTCGTCATCTCCGATGCCGGCGCCCTGCCCGAGGTCGCCGGCCCCGACCACCCCTGGGTCGCGCGGGCGGGCGACGCCGACGACCTCGCCCGGGTGATCGAGCACGCCCTCGCAGCCACTGCGGAGGAGGTGCGCGCCGTGACCGATCGTGCGCGCCTGCGCTGGGAGGAGGAGTACTCCCCGCGGGCCGGTCGACTCCGGGTGCAGCGACTGCTCGAGGAGCTGGAGAGGCGATGAGCCGACCCACGGTGGCCATCGCCCACGACTACCTCACCCAGCGCGGCGGCGCCGAGCGCGTCGTGCTCACCCTCATGAAGGCCTTCCCCGAGGCCGCGGTCCACACCACCCTCTACGACCCCGACGCGACCTACCCCGAGTTCGCCGGCGCCGACGTCCGGACCTCCCCGCTCAACCGGGTCGGCGCGCTCCGGCGCGACCACCGCCTGGCCCTGCCCCTGCTGGCCTCGGCCGCCTCGCGGATGAGGATCGACGCCGACGTCGTCGTCGCCTCCAGCAGCGGGTGGGCCCACGGCTTCGACACCTCCGGTCGCACGGTCGTCTACTGCCACAACCCCGCGCGCTGGCTCTACCAGACCGACGAATACCTCGGCGGCACCGCGTGGCGCTCCCCCCTCGGTCCTCCCGTGCTCGCCCTGCGACCCTTCCTCAAGCGGTGGGACCGCCGCCAGGCCGACGAGGTCGACGTCTACCTCGCCAACAGTCGCGTCGTGCAGAAGCGGATCGCCACGACGTACGGCCGCGACGCCGAGCTGCTGCCGCCCCCGCACGGGATGGACGCCGCCGCTCCGCGCGAGGCCATCCCCGAGCTGGACGGCTGGGCACCCGGCTACGCCCTCGTCGTGTCCCGGCTGCTCCCCTACAAGAACGTCGACACCGTGATCGAGGCCGTCCGGGGCACCGACCGGCGCCTGGTCGTCGTCGGCCGCGGCCCGGAGGAGGCGCGGCTGCGCGCGACCCTGCCCGACAACGTACGTCTCCTCGGTGGGCTCAGCGACGCCCAGCTGCGCGCGGTGTACGGCGAGGCGGGCGTGCTCGTCGCCGCGAGCCACGAGGACTTCGGCCTGGCGCCGCTCGAGGCAGCCGCCTTCGGGGTGCCGGCCGTGGCGCTGCGCGGCGGCGGCTTCCTCGAGACGGTCGTCGAGGGCGAGACCGGTGTGTTCTTCGACCGGCCCACGCCCGAGGACATCGCGGCCGCGCTGGCCGCTTCCGACACCCATGCGTGGGACGGTGACAGACTGCGGGCGCGCGCCGAGGAGTTCGGCGAGGGCCGCTTCATCGAGAGGATCCGTTCGATCGTGCTGGACGCAGGAAGGTCGACCTGACGTGCGACCCGACGGCGTGAAGCTCCTGCCCTGGCTGGTCGGCGTGCTCGACCTCGTCATGATCGCGCTTGCCACCGTGCTCGCCATCCGGTTCCGCGTCTCCCTGTCGATCTTCGACACGGCCGGCGACATCCTCCAGAACACGGTCCTGGCCAGTGGCTTCTTCCTGGGCACCTGGATGGTGATGCTGGCCTTCTTCGGTGCCTACGAGCGCCACGTCTTCGGCGCCGGCACGGAGGAGTTCAAGCTGGTCGTCAACGCCTCGTTCTTCACCGGCGCACTGGTCGCGACGATGGCCTTCCTCATGCAGTTCCCGCTCTCGCGCGGCTTCTTCATCCTGCTGTTCCCGATCGGCGTGCTCCTGCTGGTGATCGGGCGGCTGCTCTCCCGTCGGGTCATCCAGCGCCTCCGGGTCGCCGGGCACTTCAACGAGAAGGTGCTCCTGGTCGGCACCCCGGGCTACATCACCGAGATCCACACCGTGCTCGCCCGCGAGAGGTGGCTCGGCTACCACGTGATCGGCTGCCTGGTGCCGCGTGACTACGCCGGCCTCGAGCAGACCTCCAGCGGGATACCGGTCCTCGGGATGATCGACGAGGTGCGCGCCGTCGTCGACGAGCACGCGCCCGACGTCGTCTTCTTCACCGCCGGCGCAGTGACCTCCTCGACCCAGCTGCGGCGCCTCGCCTGGGACCTCGAGGACCACGCTGCCGTGCAGATCATCGTGGCGCCCAACGTCACCGACGTCTCCAGCGAGCGCGTGCGGATCCGCCCGGTGGCCGGACTGCCGCTGATGCACCTGGGGCGCTCGCGCTCGCAGCTCGCGACCAACGACGCCAAGCGGGCCTTCGACCTCGTCGGCGCGCTGACGATCCTGGCCCTGATCTGGCCCGTGCTCCTCGGGCTGATGGTCTGGGTCAGGCGCCACGACGGCGGCCCGGCCCTGTTCCGGCAGACCCGCGTGGGCCGGGAGGGTGCCGAGTTCACCTGCCTCAAGCTGCGCTCGATGTCGGTCGACGCCGAGGAACGTCTCGCCGAGCTCGAGGCCCGCGACCACGTGCTCTTCAAGAGCCAGGACGACCCGCGGGTGACCCGACCCGGCCGGATCATCCGCCGCTTCTCCCTCGACGAGCTGCCCCAGCTGTGGAACGTCGTCCGCGGCGAGATGAGCCTGGTGGGCCCACGCCCGCCGCTGCCGGCCGAGGTCGAGCTCTACGAGGACGACATGCTGCGCCGCCTCAACGTGCTGCCCGGGATGACCGGCCTCTGGCAGGTCTCCGGCAGGTCCGACCTGTCGTGGGAGGACACGGTGCGCCTCGACCTCTACTACGTCGACAACTGGTCGATGATCCAGGACCTGCTGATCCTGGCGCGCACGGTCAGCGCCGTGCTGGCCAGCCGCGGGGCGTACTGATCCCGCTGCCCGAGCACCGCGCAGGTCAGGCCTTCTCGACCTTCTCCGCCGTGACGGCCTGCTCGGCTCTCTCCGCCTTCTCGGCCGCCTCGACCCGCTCGGCCTTGTCGGCCGTCTCCGCCCTGTCGGCTTTGTCGGCCTTCTCGGCCTTGGTGCCCTTGCGGCCGCGGCGCTTGCCGGCGGTGGCGTCCTCGTCGCGGCTGGCGTAGTCGCCCGCGTAGCCGCCGTAGCCGCCGTAGCTTCCGTAGGCGCCGCCGTAGGCGATGGCCGCGGCGCCCTTCATCGGCGCCTTGTTGAGCACGACGCCCAGGAGCCGGCCGCCGACCTGGTCGAGGATCCGGCGGCAGCTCTGGCTCTGATCGATCTGGGTCTTGCCGGCCGCCTGGACCAGCAGCGCGCCGTCGCAGAAGGCCGTGAGCAGCCCGGCGTCGGTGACCGGCAGCAGCGGCGGCGCGTCGAGGATCACGAGGTAGTCGTGGGCGAGTTCGTCCACGAACTGCTTCATCCGCAGCGAGCCCAGCAGCTCGCTCGGGTTGGGCGGGATGCGCCCCGACGGCAGCACGCTCAGGTGGGGGATGCCCGTCTCGACGATGACGTCGCGGATCTCCACGTCACCGGCCAGCGCCTGGGTGAGGCCGACAGTGCCGTCGATCTCGAAGGTCGTCGCGATCATCGGACGCCGCAGGTCGGCGTCGATCAGCAGGACGGGGGTGCCGGCCTGGGCGACCAGCCGCGCGATGTTGGCCGAGACCGTGGACTTGCCCTCGCCCGCGAGCGCCGACGTCACCACGATCTTGCGGGGTTCGTTGTCGACGTCGACGAAGCGGAGGTTGGTGCGCAGCTGCCGGAACGACTCCGCTGCCCGGCCGAGGTCGCCCCGGACCCCGCGGTGGACGTGCCCCAGCGCATCGTCCTTGGGGATGATGCCCAGGACCGAGGCGCCGGTGGCCTCCTCGACGTGCTTGGGGTTCCTGATCCGGCGGTCGATGAGGCGGCGGGCGATGAGGACGGCGTACGCCAGTCCCAGTCCGCCGATCGCGCCCTTCATGGCCGCGCCGCGGTAGTCGGGCGTGAACGGCGCCCCGGGCAGCTGCGCCTCCTCGAGCGGGACGATCCGCGTCAGCGCGGTCTGCTTGGGGTTGCTCTGACCGGACTCGATCTCCTGTGCCACGACCACGACCGCGTCCACGACCGCGTTGGCGAGGTCGCGCGCCTCCTCGGGCGTGCTGCCGATCGCGGTGACGGTGAGGGCGTTGACGGTGGCGTCGACCGACGCCGAGAACCGGCCGGCGATCGCGCCGGGCGGGACGTCGAGGCCGAGGTCCTGCACGACCTGCTCGGCCACCGGCGTCTTCGACACGAGGAAGGCATAGAGGCCCGCCTTGTCCTCGGCGAGCTGGGCGTTGCCCTGCTCCTCACCCGCCGTCGTCGCGTTGCCGACGCGGACGAGGCCCGACGCGGTGGCGGAGTAGAGCACCGGCTCCCGGGTCGTCTTGGCCATCATCAGCAGCGCGCCGAGGATCGTGCAGCCGATCAGCACCCACACGTAGGCGCGGCTCAGCCGTACGAAGTCCCCGAAGGTCATGTCGCGAGTCTAGGGCGTGTTCCGCGGCCGGTGACCGTAACTGCCGACACGCTGGCACGATGGACCCCATGACCGAGGAGGCCGGCGTCCCGACAGCGCCCATCGCTGCGCGGGTGCACCTCGCCCATGCCGTGGTCCAGAAGCTGGCCGAGGAGCGCAACATCGACCTGCTGCACCTCAAGGGGCCCGCCGTGCTGCCCGGCCTGCGGGCCGAGGGTCGCCAGTCCGGCGACGTCGACGTGCTGCTGCGACCGAGCCACCTGCACCGGATGATCGCGGCGCTCGAGTCGATCGGGTGGGAGAAGCGCACCGACTTCGCGACGGGGTCGGTCTTCGCCCACGCCGCCAACTGGTGGCACGACGACTGGGGCTGGGTGGACGTGCACGTCAGCTGGCCGGGCGTCGGCGTCGATGCCGAGCAGGGCTTCGACGTGCTCTCCCGCGGCGCGCTGCAACGCTCCATCGCCCACTGGGACTGCCCCGTGCCCAACCGGGTGGCGCAACGGCTGATCCTGGTGCTGCACGCGGCGCGCTCGGGCGGGAGCACCGACGTCGCCCACGCCTGGACCGCCGCGGAGCCGGCCGAGCAGGCCGAGGTGCGCGCGCTGGCCGCCGAGCTCGACGCCGTCGTCGCCCTGGCCGCCGGCATCGGCGAGCTCGACCTGCACCGCGACCACCCGACGTACGCCCTGTGGCGCCACTTCGCCGAGGGCGGCAGCCGCCTCGACGAGTGGCGGGCGCGCCTGACCGCGGCGCCGTCCGCACGGGCCAAGGCCGGGCTGGTCACCTCCGCGATGCGGGTCAACCGCGACCACCTCCAGATGGAGCTCGGCAGGCCCCCCACTCGTGAGGACGTCCGCGCGCGCCAGGGACAGCGGCTGCGCAAGGCCGCCGAGGAGCTGTCCAAGCGGGTGAAGAAGGCATGATCCATCGCTACCGCATCGCCGACGACGTCGCGTGGGTCAGCCAGGAGGAGCTCGACGGCGGCGACGAGCCCACGGCCTACCTCACCCGGGTCCCGGGCGGGCCGCCCATCCTGCTCGAGGGGTCCGGGTGCGTGGTGTGGCTGGCCCTGGCCGAGGGCGGCACGATGGAGCAGCTCATCGCGGCGGCGGCCGCGATGTCGGGCGCGACCGAGGCCGAGGTCACCGACGACGTGGAGACCCTGATCGACCAGCTCGTCGCGATCCGCGTCGTGCGAGAAGACTGACCGCGCCGGCGCCGATGAGGGCGCCCAGCGTGTTGGCGACGACGTCCGGCCAGCCACCCTCCCGCGCGAGCCACGCCCACTGGGTCAGCTCGATCACGGCCGATCCCAGCGCCGCGACGGCCGTCACCCACCACCAGGCCCGCCCGGTGAGGAGCGCCAGGAGTGCGGCCAGCGGCACGAAGAGCACGACGTTGAGCAGCAGCCCGTAGTGCTCCGGAAGGGCCCAGTCGGGAGCGATGGGCCAGTCATAGCGGAACCGGACGTAGAGGGCGACGGTCATGCGGTTGAGCGTCCAGCCCCACGGGCCGACGACCAGCACGGCGAGCACGACGACGTACGCCGCGCCGAGGGCGGCCAGGACACGACGATCGCGCAGCCAGCCCACGACGCCACCCTAGAGTGGTCGGCGTGGGGAGCGAGGGAGGGACGCCGGAGGTCGTGGTGGAGGTGCTCGGCGTGCCGATCGGCATCCGGGCCTCCGGCAGCACCGCCGATCGGCTGCGCCACCAGTGGAGTCGCGCGCTCACCGACCGGGAGCCCACCACGATCCTCGACCTCGGCCCCGACCCCGTTTCGGTGGACGCCGACCTCGACCATGCGGGGCACGACTACGCCCTCACGACCCGCGTCACCCTCGCTGCCCTCGACGCCACCGCGGGTCACCGGATCAACCTGCACGCGGGCGCCGTGGCCGACGAGCAGGGCCGCGCGCTCGCGGTGATCGGTCCCTCGGGTTCGGGCAAGACCACCGCGATCTCGCTGCTGGCGCGACGGCTCGGCTACCTCACCGACGAGACCGTCTCCCTCGACGAGGAGCTGCTGGTCCACGCCCACTCGAAGCCGCTGTCGATCATCGCCGACGGCGACGCGGCGCACCACAAGCAGTCCCTCTCCCCCGACGACCTGGACCTGCGGCACCCGCCGGCGACCTCCCACCTCCACCGGATCGTGCTGCTGCGCCGGGGCCAGGGCGACGCCGGCCTGGTCCCCGTGCCGGCCGCCCGCGCGATCGTGGAGATCGTCGAGCAGACCTCCTCCCTCACCCAGGTCGACCAGCCCATCCACCGGCTCGCCACCGCCATCGACGCCTGTGGCGGCGCGTGGGGTCTGGAGTACTCCGACATCGCCGACCGCCTCGACGAGGTGGTCGGCCTCCTCGACCGCGAGCCCCGCGAACCCGACGGGCACACCCACCACCCCTTCACCACCGCCGCCGCGGGGGAGCCCGCGCCCGGCGCCTGGTCGCGTGCGCCGTGGACGGACGCCGAGGAGTACGACGACGAGCTGGTGCTGATGGTGGGCGACCGGGTCCACGTGCTGGCCGGCCTGGGCGTGGTCCTGTGGCTGGCGCTCGACTCCCCCCGCACCACCGCGGAGCTGGTGGCGACCGCGACGGCGCTGTGGGGGGACCATCCCGGGGCGGCCGAGCTCGTGGGCGAGGCGATGGACCTGATGGCCGGGCAGTTGCTGGTGCGGCCGCCCGCCTGAATCCGCCCCTCGGTTGCGATCCCCGGATATCCGGGGAAACTGGAGCCTCCACCCCGAAACTTCGGGGGCGAGGCTCCAGTTTGGATATGGAACCCTCCCCGGCCCCGCCCCCGCGCCCCGACGCCGCGCTCGAGCGCGAGGGTGACGGCGGTAACGTGCGCGGCATGACCGCCCGCCGACACCTGCCCACCGACGAGGCCCGCGACCTGCTCGCGCTGACCCGTGAGATCGCGGCCAAGGAGCTCGCCCCCCGCTCGGCGGAGGCGGAGGCCACCGAGACGTTCCCGCGCGACGTCTTCGCCCTGCTCGGCCAGGCCGGCCTGCTGTCGCTGCCCTACCCGGAGGAGTTCGGTGGCGGCGAGCAGCCCTACGAGGTCTACCTCCAGGTCCTCGAGGAGATCGGCAGCGTCTGGGCCTCCGTCGGTGTCGGCGTCTCCGTGCACGCGCTCTCCTGCTTCGGCCTCGCCTACTACGGCACCGACGAGCAGCGCGCCGAGTGGCTCCCCGGGATGCTGAGCGGCGACCTGCTGGGGGCGTACTGCCTCTCCGAGGCGCACGCGGGCTCCGACCCCGCCGCGATGCGCACGACCGCGCGCCGCGACGGCGACTCCTATGTCCTCAACGGCGCCAAGGCCTGGACCACCCACGGCGGCCACGCCGACTTCTACAAGGTGATGGCGCGGACCTCCGACGACCGCAACGGGATCTCCTGCTTCCTCGTGCCCGCCTCGGCGGAGGGTCTCGTCGCCGACCCGCCGGAGCGCAAGATGGGCCTGACCGGCTCGGCCACCGCGACGATGCGCTTCGACAACGTCCGGGTCGACGCCTCCCGCCTCCTCGGCGCGGAGGGCGAGGGCCTGCGGATCGCCCTCGCCGGCCTCGACGCCGGGCGCCTCGGGATCGCCGCCGTCGCCGTCGGCCTGGCCCAGGGAGCCCTGGACTCCGCGGTGGCCTATGCCCGCGAGCGCGAGACCTTCGGCAGCAGGATCATCGACCACCAGGGCCTCGCCTTCGTGCTCGCCGACATGGAGGCGGCGGTCATCTCGGCGCGCGCCACGATGCTGCACGCCGCGCGGCTCAAGGACGCCGGCCTGCCGTTCTCCCGGGAGGCCTCGGTCGCCAAGCTCGTCGCGACCGACAACGCCATGAAGGTCACCACCGACGCCGTGCAGGTCCTCGGCGGCTACGGCTACACCCGCGACTTCCCCGTCGAGCGCTACATGCGCGAGGCGAAGGTGATGCAGATCTTCGAGGGCACCAACCAGATCCAGCGGATGGTCATCTCCCGCTCGCTGGCGAAGGACAACGCAGGCGCTATCGGCTGAGCTGGCCGGGCCGCGGGTTGCGATCCCCGGGTTGCGATCCCCGGGTTGCGATCCCCGGGTACCCGGGGAAACTGGAGCCTCCACCCCGAAACTTCGGGGGCAAGGCTCCAGTTTGGATATGGAACCCTGCCCGGGCCCCTGCGGCACGCAGGGCTCGGTTGTCCACAGGCCCGAGGTCGCGGGATTGAGGACGTACGCCGACGGGCAGGCGCCGTCACATGGCAGACCAACTCATCGATCTCACCGACGTCGTGGTGCTGCGGCGAGACCTTCTCGCGGCGGGATACACCGACCGGCAGATCCGCACCATGGTCAAGACCGGCGAGCTGCACCGCGTCAGGCACGGCAGCTACTGCGACGCCACTCTGTGGGGGTCGCTCAGCGCGGCCGACCGGCACCGGGTCCTCGCGCGTGCCGTCCTGGCCCGCGCGCACCCCGCAACCGTCCTCACCCATGTGTCGTCAGCGATCGAGCAAGGGGCTCCTGTCTGGGGCCACGACCTCACCAAGGTGCACACCACCCGGACGGACGGCCGGGCCGGGCGCAAGGAGTGCGACCGGGTGCAACACGCCGGGACCATGCCGACCTACCACGTGAAGCAGGTCAACGGCGTTCCCGTTTCCCTCGCGACCCGCTGTGCCGTCGAGATGACCACGATCTCCACCGTCGAGTCGGCGCTCGTCACCGTCGACGGCCTCCTCCATGCAGGGCTGACCACCATGAGCGGCGTACGACAGTTCGCGCACCGCACGCGGTGGTGGCCCAACAGCCTGCGCACGACCGTCGTCCTCCGGCTGGCGGATCCACGACACGAATCGGTGGCCGAGTCGCGCACGGCGTACTGCTTCTATGCCCAGGGGCTGCCCAAGCCCCAACCCCAGGTGGTGATCCTGGATGAGTGGGGACAGGAGTTCGCGCGGGTCGACTTCGCGTGGATCGCACAGGGGGTCTTCCTGGAGTTCGACGGCAAGGTCAAGTACGAGCGCTATCGACGCGAGGGTGAGTCGCTCGATCAGTTCCTGATGCGGGAGAAGCATCGGGAAGAGCGCATCTGCCAGCTGACCGGATGGGTCTGCATCCGCATCACGTGGGCCCAGCTCGAGGCGCCCCAGCTGCTCGCCGGTCGCATCCGACGCATCCTCGACTCCCGGACGAAGACCATCGCTTGAGGTCGAGCGAGGCGGGCTTCACGCCCCAAACTGGAGCCTCCACCCCGAAACTTCGGGGGTGAGGCTCCAGTTTCCCCGGGTACCCGGGGAAACCAACGCAACGCAGCCCCCACGCTCACACGTCAGTGACCCGCACCCCGGCATGCGCCTTGTAGCGCCGGTTGACCGAGATCAGGTTCGCGGTGAACGCCTCGACCTGGTGCGCGTTGCGCAGCCGCCCGCCGTAGAGCCCACGCATCCCCGGCACCACGTCGGCCAGTGACTGGACGAGGTCGGTGGCCTCACGGTCGTCGCCGAGGACCAGCACGTCGGTCTCGATCCGCTCGACCGCCGGGTCCTCGAGGAGGACGGCGCTGACGTTGTGGAAGGCCCCGACCACCCGCGAGCCGGTGAGGATCGCAGCGGCCTGCTGGGTCGCCGAGCCCTCCTCGACGGCCAGCGCGAAGGCGCCCTGCTTGTCGAAGCCGAGCGGGTTCACGCAGTCCACGACGACCTTCCCGGCGAGCTCGTCGCTCAGTGACCGGAGCAGCTCGGCGTGCCCGTCCCACGGCACCACGACCAGCACGATGTCGCCGGCGGCGGCGGCCTCGGCGTTGCTGGCGCCCCGCACCCGACCGACGTCGGCGAGCGCGGCAGCGGCGGCCACGGCGCGCTCCGCGTTCCGCGATCCGAGTACGACGTCCAGGCCGGCCCCGGCGAACCGCCGGGCGAGCCCGCGACCCTGCGGCCCGGTGCCGCCGAGGACGGCGATGGTCAGGGAGGTCAGGTCGACGTCGCTCATGGCGCTGACGCTAGCGAACGCCGGATCACCCCTGCGTGGCCGGATCACCCCTGCGTGGGTTGTCCAACCCCTTCGGGCGAGCAACTGTGGAGACATGTCCAAGCGCATCGCATTCCTGACCGCTTCCGAAGGTGTCGAGGAGGTCGAGCTCACCGAGCCGTGGCAGGCCGTGGTCGACGCCGGCCACACCGCCGAGCTCCTGTCCCTCGACGAGGGCGAGGTCCAGCTCTTCCAGCACCTCGACAGGTCCAGCACCCAGCGCGTCGACCGCCGCATCCAGGACGTGGCGGTCGCCGACTACGACGCGCTCGTCCTGCCCGGCGGGGTGGCCAACCCCGACGCGCTGCGCACCGACGAGACGTCCGTCGCCTTCATCCGCGACTTCCTCGACTCGGGCAAGCCCGTCGCCGCGATCTGCCACGCCCCCTGGACCCTGGTCGAGGCCGACCGCGTCCGGGGCCGGCGGCTCACCAGCTGGCCGAGCCTGCAGACCGACATCCGCAACGGCGGTGGCGAGTGGGTCGACGAGGAGGTCTCCGTCGACGGCAACCTCATCACCAGCCGCAACCCCGACGACATCCCGGCGTTCTCCAAGGCGCTCGTGGCCGCCCTCGATTCCTAGCCCCGCACCACCAGCCAGCGACCCAGCAACGTCCCGTCCTGCTCGAGCAGCAGGGCGGGACGCAGCGCGACGTCGACCTCCGCGCCCGCCGCGATGCGTACGGCATCGCCACCGGCCAGGCGCGGCACGACCGTCCAGCACAGCTCGTCGACGACGCCGGCCGCGAGCAGGTCGGCGAAGAGCGACGGACCGCCCTCGCACAGCTGGTCCACCCAGCCCCGCTCCGCCAGCTGCCGCTTGAGCTCGACCAGGTCGACCTCGTCGTCGCCGAGGACCAGCACCTGGTCCTCACCGAGCCGGTCCCGCACGTCGGAGAGCCCGTCTGCCGATGCCACGGTCGCCATCAGGATCCGGCCCGGCGGCGCGTCGCGCAGCGTCGGCGGCAGGTCGGCCGAGCGACTGACGACCACGAGCGGCAGCCTCGGCACGTCGTACCCCTCCGTGCGCAGCGTCCCGGCGCCGACCACGAGGCAGTCGGCCTGGGCCCGCAGCGCGTCGAACACCCGTTTGTCGGCCTCGTTGTTGATGCTCTTGCTCAGCCCGTCGGAGCCCTGGGCGGCACCGTCGGCGGTGCTCACGAAGTTCACCCGCAGCCACGGCTCGCGCTGCGGGGCGTAGGCCCGGGTGAGCTCGTCGTCGGAGAGGTCGGCCAGGCGCAGCAGCTCAAGTGGTTCGCTCACGCGCTTCATCCTCCCCCCTACGCTGGTTCGCGTGATCACCCTTGCGGATCTGGCAGCCCTCCAGGACCTCCACGGCGACTCGTGGGACAGCCCCGTCGCGCCGGTGGTCCTGGACGGTCCGCGCGGGCAGGTCAGCATCGGCGACGGGGCGGTGACGCTCATGGGGTGCGTCAACCTCTCGCGTGACTCGACCTACCGCGAGAGCGTCGCGACCAGCCCCTCCGACGCCGTGCGGATGGGCCGGATCCAGGCGGCGCAGGGGGCCGCGATCATCGACCTCGGCGCCGAGTCGAGCAACGCCCGGGCCGCGCGGGTCACCGCGGACGACCAGATCGCCACCCTGCTGCCGGCCGTGAAGGGACTCGCCGCCGAGGCCGTCGTCTCCATCGAGACCTATGAGCCCGCCGTGGTCCGGGTGGCGCTCGACGCGGGCGCCCGGATCCTCAACATGACCGGTCGCGAGCACGAGGAGGAGATGCTCGAGCTCGCCGCGGAGTATGACGCCGCGGTGGTGATGTGCTTCGGCGAGACCGCCAACGTCCGCGAGATCGCCGACGTCCCGCCCGACGCCGACCCGATCCCGGTGCTGCTCGACCACTTCGCCCCGCGCATCGCCGACGCCCGCAGGCTCGGCGTGGACAAGCTCGTCATCGACCCGGGCATGGGCTTCTACTACGGCAACCTCGTCGACCCGCCCACCCGCGCGCGCCACCAGGCCCGCGTCCTCGCGCAGGGCTTCCGGTTGCGACCGCTCGGTGTGCCGGTCTGCAACGCGGTGCCCCACACCTACGACATCTTCGGCGACGAGTTCCGCAAGGCCGAGGGCTTCTACGGCGTCATCGCCGCGCTCGGCGGCACCCACCTCGTCCGCACCCACGAGGTCGCCCACCTCCGGGTCGTGCTGCGCGGGCTCGCCGAGCTCGACGTCCGCTGAGACACCATGAAGGCAGTTCGACGACCCGCACGCCCGTGACACGCTCAGGCGGCGAGGGCGTGGCGCCCAACTGCCTGCACGGTGCGCCACCGGACCACCTCAGCGATGGCGGCGGCGACCTCGTCCGGCGAGAACATGACCTCGGTCCAGGTGAACCTCAGCACCACCAGGCCGAGCCGGGCGGCCTTGGTGTAGCGGTCGACGTCTCGCTGGAGGCCCGCCTTGGTCCAGTGGTGCTCGAGCGACTCCGCCTCGATGACGATCCCCAGGACCCGATCGAGGAGGTCGACGAAGCCGACGCCCGGGACGGCTCCCTGCGGCACGACGCTGACCCCCGGCACCGAGGACGCGATCGCGTGGAGACAGGTCTCGAAGGGATTCGCGCGCAGGGGCGACGCCTCTGCGGCGACCCGCAGGGCCTTCGCCCTCCCGGTGCGAGGACTGCGCGCCGCCGCGAGGAGCAGGTCGTCCCGGTCCACGATGCCCTCCCGCAGGGCCGAGTCGGCCACGCAGAGCGCGACGTCGTGCTCGTAGGCCCGGGCGCAGTCGATCACGGTGCGGGTCCGCGACGTCACGTTGCGCCGCGTCTCGCGCTCGGAGAGGTCGGCCCAGTGCAGCTCGAAGGAGCCCCGCGGCTTGCGGGCACTGCGCGGCAGGGTGATGCAGGGCTTGAGCGGGTCGTGCTTGAGCTTCCACCCGAACTCCTGCGCGGCACTGAGGTGCGACGCGACTCCACCGGTGAGCGCGACAGCACGCCGGGTCGCACCAGCATCGGCCAGGCAGTAGCGGTTGTGCCGGGGCTTGTGGAGCCGGCCGTCCTGGAGCGCCGCCCGGATCTGTGACCGGGTCGTCAGCGCGATGAGCTCCCCGAACGGCGCGACGCCGCCCAGCTCGCGCAGCGCCTCGACCGGGTCCATGCGCCGACCCTGACATCTCCACGCGCCCCCGCGCTGGCCCTCTCCACAGGCCGCCCTGCGCACCATGAAGGCAGTTGGGCCGCGGGTCGAAGCTCCACACGCTCAGCACGGGCAGCCGCGACCCCAACTGCCTGCAGGGTGTCAGCGCAGGAAGCGTCGCACCCCGGAGACGAGCCCGCGCGAGTAGCGCACCCGGCCCGCGCGCGACGTCATCACCCGCGCCTCGGCCGCGCTGCGCATGTTGCCCAGCTCCACCATCACGGTGGGGACGTCGGAGAGGTTGAGGGTGGCGAGGTCGGAGCGGACGTCGAGGCCGTCGCCGCCGGCGATGTAGTTGGCGACCACGAAGCCCGACGACTGCAGTCCCGACTTCACCGAGGCTGCGAGTCGCCGCGACGGGCGGAAGATGTCGTCGGTCCACGGCGCCCGGTCGGCGGGCGCGATCACGTGGAAGCCGCGCGCGCCCGCGGCATAGGAGCCGTCCGCGTGGATCGAGAGCTTGAGGTCGGCTCCCATCCGGTTGCCCGCCCGACCGCGGACGTCGACGCACGGCCCCCACCGGTCCTGGCGGTTGCTGTGCCGGGTGAGGCGCACCGTCGCCCCGAGCCTGCGGAGCCGCGCGGCGACGAGGCGCGACACCTGCCAGGCGAAGGTCGCCTCCGGGAAGCCGCGGTTGGTGGCGGTGCCGGTCGTGTTGCACGCCTTGGTGAAGCCGCCCGCCGGCACCTGCCGGTTGATCCGGGCGGGGAAGTTGTGGTTGCCGAGCTGGTGGCCGGGGTCGATCACGACGGTGCGCCCGGCCAACGGCTGCGGCTTGGCGGTCGAGGACGGGCGAAGCACGGTCTCGTGACCGGCCTGGCGGCCCTCGGGCAGCGCAGCGCCGGCCGCGGCCGGCGGCCCCACGACCACGGCTGCCAGCAGGACGACGACCAGCCGCCGCATCACCCGGCGAACCCCTGCGGGTTCTGTGACTGCCAGCGCCACGTGTCGACGCACATGTCGTCGACCGACTTCTGGGTGCTCCAGCCGAGCTCGGCGTTGGCCTTGGACGCGTCGGCATAGGACGTCGCCACGTCACCGGGACGGCGCGCCACCACCTCGTAGGGGAGCTCGCGGCCGACCGCGCGCTCGAAGGCGTGCAGGAGCTCGAGCACGCTGGTGCCGTGCCCCGAGCCCAGGTTCCAGGTGTGCACGCTCTCGGTGGTCGTGGTCAGCGCCTCGAGCGCGGCGATGTGGCCGGCGGCCAGGTCCTCGACATGGATGTAGTCGCGCACGCCGGTCCCGTCGACGGTGTCGTAGTCGTCGCCGAAGACCGACAGCTTCTCGCGCTGGCCGACGGCCACCTGGGCGATGAAGGGCATCAGGTTGTTGGGGATGCCGGACGGGTTCTCGCCGATCGTCCCGGACTCGTGCGCGCCCACCGGGTTGAAGTAGCGGAGCAGGGCGAAACGCATCTGCGGAGCGGCCTCGGCGACATCGCGCAGGATCTGCTCCTGCATCACCTTGGTCCAGCCGTAGGGGTTGGTCGCGAAGGTCCGCCGGTCCTCGGTGGCGCCGGCCTGGTCGGTGCCGTAGACGGTGGCGCTGGAGGAGAAGACGAGCTTGTCGACGTCGTGCTTCTGCATCGCGCGGACCAGCGAGAAGGTCGAGCCGAGGTTGTTCTCGTAGTAGTCGAGCGGCTTGGCCACGCTCTCACCGACCGCCTTGTAGCCCGCGAAGTGGATGACGGCGTCGAAGCCCTCGGCGGCGAAGAGGTGCTCGGTCTTGTCGTAGTCGCACAGGTCGAAGGCGTGCGCCGTCAGGTGCGTGCCGGTCAGCGCCTCCATCCGTCCCAGCACCGTCGGGTGGGCGTTGCTGAAATTGTCGACGATGACCACGTCGTGGCCGGCCGCGACGAGCTGGATGACGGTGTGCGAGCCGATGTAACCGGCGCCGCCGCTGACGAGGATCTTCATGCGCCTCACCCTAACGACAGGCACGCCTGACAGAATGCGCCCATGCCCAGTGCTCTCATCACCGGAATCACCGGCCAGGACGGCCTCTACCTCGCCGAGCTGCTGCTCGAGAAGGGGTACGACGTCCACGGACTGATCCGCGGCCAGAACAATCCCCGTCGCGAGCTCGTCCAGAAGGTGGTCCCCGACGTCCAGCTCCACAACGGAGACCTCACCGACCTGTCCAGCCTGATGCGCGCCCTGCGCGACTCCGAGCCCGACGAGGTCTACAACCTCGGCGCGATCTCGTTCGTCGCCTACTCCTGGGAGAACGCGTTCGTGACCAGCGACGTGACCGGCATGGGTGTGCTCAACATGCTCGAGTCCGTACGCCTGCACGCCGGCGACGACGCCTCCCGCATCCGCTTCTACCAGGCCTCGAGCTCGGAGATGTTCGGCAAGGTGCAGGAGGTGCCCCAGTCGGAGACCACCCTGCTGTGGCCGCGCTCGCCCTATGGCGTGAGCAAGGTCTACGGCCACTACATGACGATCAACTACCGCGAGTCCTACGGCATGCACGCCTCCTCGGGGATCCTGTTCAACCACGAGTCGCCGCGCCGCGGGCCGGAGTTCGTGACCCGCAAGATCAGCCAGGCCGTCGCCCGGATCCACCTCGGCCAGCAGGACTCGATGGCGCTCGGCAACCTCGACGCGCAGCGCGACTGGGGCTATGCCGGTGACTACGTCGATGCGATGTGGCGGATGCTCCAGCAGGACGAGGCCGACGACTACGTCATCTCCACCGGCGAGACCCACTCGATCCGCGAGTTCCTCGACCTCGCCTTCGCCCACGTCGGCATCGACGACTGGACCAAGCACGTCACCCAGGACCCGCGCTTCATGCGCCCGGCCGAGGTCGAGCTGCTCATCGGTGACGCCACCAAGGCCAAGGACAAGCTCGGCTGGACGCCGACGGTGACGTTCCCCGAGCTCGTGGCGATGATGGTCGACAGCGACATCGCGGCGGTCAAGGCAGGCTGGTGACGGCTCGCGCCTTCATCACGGGCATCGGCGGGCAGGACGGCACCTATCTCGCCGAGCGCCTGGTGGGCGACGGCATGGAGGTGCACGCCCTCGTGCTGCAGGCCGACGGGCACCCCGCCCACTGCCCCGACGAGGTGGTGCTCCACGCCGGCGACCTCGGCGACCTCGACGCGACCCGTCGACTGGTGCAGGAGATCGCGCCGCAGGAGGTCTACAACCTCGCCGCGATCAGCTCGGTCGCCCAGTCGTGGGACGAGCCCGACCTCACCGCCCACGTCAACGGTCAGGCGGCCGTCGCGCTGATGGAGTCGGCGCGGCTGGTCGGCGGCGTACGTCTCGTGCAGGCCTCCAGCGCCGAGATCTTCGGCGAGCCCGGTGAGGCCCCGCAGACCGAGGACACCGCGATCCGGCCCGTGAACCCGTACGGCGCCGCGAAGGCCTTCGCGCACCTGTCCGCGCGCGTCTTCCGCCAGCGCGACCTGCACGTGTCGAGCGCGATCCTCTACAACCACGAGTCGCCGCGGCGCGGGCAACGCTTCGTGACCCGCAAGATCACCTCGACGGTCGCCGCGATCGCCCGCGGTGACGCCGACGAGCTGGTCCTGGGCAACCTCGAGGCCCGCCGCGACTGGGGCTGGGCGCCCGACTACGTCGACGCGATGATCCGCGCCGCGCGGGCCGACGAGCCCTCCGACTACGTCGTCGC
This sequence comes from uncultured Actinomycetota bacterium, assembly GCA_963790155.1. Lineage (GTDB taxonomy): Bacteria > Actinomycetota > Actinomycetes > Propionibacteriales > Nocardioidaceae > Nocardioides. The sequence continues at coordinate 22,407 of CAWBNL010000002.1, forward strand.
GACCGGTCGCGCCCACTCCGTGCGCGAGTTCGTCGCCGCGGCGTTCGCGGCCGCCGACGTCACCGACTGGGAACGGTTCGTCCGGCAGGACGAGCGGTTCTTCCGCCCCGCCGACCCGACCGAGCTGGTGGGGGACGCCTCGCACGCCCGCGCGGTGCTCGGCTGGGAGCCGACGGTGGCGTTCGAGGAGATCGTGGCGCGGATGGTCGCCGCCGACCTCGACTGAGTCGACGTCACTTCAGTCCAGGATCTGCTCGCCACCGGCGCTGAGCAGCTCGTCCACGACGTCGCGGTCCGCGTCCACACAGTCGTGCACGACCTCGATCGCCAGAGTCCCGGGCTCCGCCCTGGCCTCGCTGGCGGACATCCGCAGGTCGCCCTTGCGGGCATAGACCTGGGACTCCGAACCCTCCTCCTCCCACCCGGCGTCACGCACGACCGAGCGGACCATGTCGAGCTGATCGGCGATCGTTCCTGACTCGGGCGACGTGCCCGCGCCGGCCGCGAACTCGACCGAGGACGCCGGTTCGACCCCGCACACCGAGTAGTCACCCGCCGCCGACAACACCTCGATCCCCTCCGCCGAGAGTGCGTCCGCCAGCTCGAGCACCGAGTCGACCACGGCGCCGCGCATCTCCTCGGCCGCGGCCCGCGACTCGTCGGGGCCCGGGTCGGACGAACAGGCCGATGCGACGAGCGCCACCACGCCCAGGAGCGCGGCCAGGGTCCGGGTCATCCGTCGTTCTCCCTGCGATCGGTGGTGTTGGACTCCCCATCCTTGCCCTCGGAGGGTTCACGACCGGCCTCAGGGTCGACGGCAGGGCCGTACCACGGGTCGTAGCTCTGGTCGGCGACGTTGACCTCGTCACCGTGGCCGTCGACGATCCGCCCGATGTTGTAGAGCGACTCGGTGTCGTTGTTGAGGTAGGAGCTGTGGGCGTCGCCGGCGTTGGTGTGCCAGCTGCGGTTGACGTCCTCGGCCTCGAAGCGGGTGGCGTCGAAGTCCTCCGACGAGGGGTCGGTGCCGAGCCCGATCCCGCCCTTGCCGATCCAGCCCTCGTCGCCGAGCGTGGCGACGAAGTCGCGGCTGTCGCGACCCACGTAGACGTGGTCCTCGCCGACGCCGAAGTCGCTCGCCTCGTCGGCGGGACCCGCACCCGGGCTGCCGATCAGGACGACCTCGTTGACGTGCATCGTGTCGCCGTGCGCGGCGTAGGAGGTCGTGGTCGAGCCGTAGCTGTGGCCGATGGCGGTCAGGTGCGCGGGGTCGTCGGACCGCGAGGCCCGCAAGCCGTCGATGGCGTCGGCGAGGGAGCGGCCGCCGTCCTCGGCTCGCCCCTCGGTGAGCGTGGCGAGGTCGGTGGGGCCGTCCGGGGCGTCGTAGCCGAGCCAGAACATCGTTGCGACGCTCGACCCGTCACCGCTGTAGCGGGTCGCCTCATAGAGGTTCATCATCTGGCCGGTGTAGCCGACGACGCTCTGCATGTCGGTGCTGATGCCCGGGGTGAAGATCGCGACGTCGCTCGCGTGGTCGAGGTCGCCCACCGCCACCGCGACGCGGCCGTCGCCGTCGTAGGCGGCGGGGTCGTAGAGCCAGAGGGTCCCGCCCGGCCTCACGTCGGGGTCGAGCGGGTCGGTGTAGGCGTCGGCATTGGCCACCGCGTCGCGCGTCTTCTCGGCGTTGTCGAGCATCCGCTGCTCGAGCGGCGAGATCGTCCCGTCCTCCGCCTTGGCCGCCAGCCGGGCCAGGTCGTCGTCCAGGAGGATCCGGTTGGCCTGGTCGCGCGCGTCGGCAGGCAGCCCGTCGCCCTGTCCGATGCGGTCGGGATAGGCGGCGATGACCGCTTCCCGCTCGGCCTCGGTCAGGCCGTCCCACCACGCCTTGACCTCCTCCGGGGTGGCACCGCTGCCGGGCGCGCCCGGACGGTTCATCGCCGACTCGGCCAGGGGCGGGATGCCGCCGCCGGCGGACGTCGACTCGGCCAACGTGTCGGCGGCCTGGAAGACCTGGCGCAGCAGCGTCTCGTTCTCACGGACCCGCCGCTGCAGGTCGTCGTCGGCGGTGACGAGCTCGGAATAGTCGGCGCGCAGGTCCACCGACCGCTCACGGAAGGCCGCGATCGCGTCGGCAGAGGCGTCGGTGGCGGCGTTGATGTCGGCGATCAACGCCGTACGCCGGTCGTCGAGACCGCGCTTGCGCTCGACGAGGTCGTCGTGGTCGCGGAGCAGGTCGCGCAGGGTGTCGGTGAAGCCGGTGACCCCGCGCGCCACGCGGCGCACCGTGGTGCCCATGGCCGCGTGCTCGCCGGACGCCGTCGCGGTGGCCTCCTTGTAGGCGGCGTAGGCGATGCCCGTCCAGCTGCCGAGGCTCTGCAGCTCGCTGGCCCGGTCGGCGAACTCCTCGTAGCGGGCCGCTGCGGTGTAGAGGGTGGCGGCGAGGCCGTCGGAGCCGCCCGGGTCGCCCTCGGGTTGCTTCAGCCTCGCGGGGACGGAGGCGGGCACCTCGATGGTGACGGTCATCGCGACGGCCCCAGACGCCCGTCCAGGTCGCTGAACCGGCGGTCGACCGCGTCGTCGGAGGTGGAGTAGTCGTTGGCAGTGGCCTGCAGCGCGCCGACGAAGCCCTGCGCGATGGCGGTGCTCTCCGCGGCAAGGCCCGACCACCGGGTCAAGAAGGTGGTGGCCGCCGACTGCACGCTCGGCGGCAGCGCCGAGGCCGAGGCGCTGCTGAACGACCGGGCGGTGGCGCCCATCAGCCGCTCCTGGCTCTCCCACCCGGTGGTGCCCAGGCTCAGGGTCTGCATCTCCCAGACGAGCGGGTCGTACATCAGCGACCACCGCCCTGGGCCGCGGCCACGCCGGCCGTGCCCACGTGCACCAGGCCGGACCGCAACCGGACCACGACCCTCGAGGTGGAGGGCAGCAGGACGTGGAGGGACTCGCGATCCAGCCGCCCCGGCCGCCCGGCGAGCACCCGCGGGATGCCCACGCCCGGGAGCAGCACGTGCCAGTCGGCCGCCGCCAGCAGCTCCTCGGCCCGCTGCAGCAGCTGGGACGCCTCGACCGGGTCGAGGCCGTCGAAGGACACCGTCCCCTGCCAGCGCAGGGTCCCCTCGGGCGCGCCGGTGAACCAGGTGTCGTCGAGGTGCGCCGGCTCACCGTCCAGGCCGATCGACACGCAGAAGGCCGCCAGGTCGGCCCGGAGGCCCGCCCGCGCCACCTCGGCGTCCACGATCGGCTCGTCGGCCGGCACCTCGACGATCGGGGGGTCCTCCGGTGGCAGCACCACCACGTCGACGTCGTCGTGACGACGTACGACGGCGGACCAGAAGGGGTCGGCCGCCACTTCTCGAGCGGCCTCGGTCCCGCGGGTGAAGCCCAGCTCGTTGCTCTCCGTCATGGACCCTCTCCTCCCCCGGACGGGGCCGGGCCAAACGCCTCAGCCGTGGTGCAGCAACCCCAGCAGGTATTCGCCGTACCCGCTCTTGCGCAGCGGCTCGGCACACGCGACGAGCTCGTCGTCGCTCATCCACCCCATCCGCCACGCGACCTCCTCGGGCGCGCCGACCTTGAAGCCCTGCCGGCCCTCGATCGTGCGCACGAAGTTGGAGGCGTCGTTGAGCGAGTCGAAGGTGCCGGTGTCGAGCCAGGCCGTGCCGCGGGGCAGCACCTCGACGTGGAGCCGGCCCTCCTCGAGGTAGCGGCGGTTGAGGTCGGTGATCTCGAGCTCGCCGCGCGCCGACGGCTCCAGCTCGGCGGCGTACTGCACCACGTCGTTGTCATAGAAGTAGAGCCCCGGCACCGCGAAGTCGCTCTTGGGGTGCTCGGGCTTCTCCTCCAGCGACAGCGCGCGCCCCTGGCCGTCGAACTCCACGACGCCGTACGCCCGGGGGTCGGCCACGTGGTAGCCGAAGACCGCGGCCCCGTCGAGCTCGGAGAAGCGCAGCAGCTGCGAGCCCAGGCCGGAGCCATAGAAGATGTTGTCGCCGAGCACCAGCGCCGAGCGCTCGCCGCCGATGTGGTCGGCGCCGATGATGAACGCCTGCGCCAGCCCGTCGGGGCTCGGCTGCACGGCGAAGGTCAGGTTGATGCCGAACTGCGAGCCGTCGCCCAGCAGCCGGTGGAAGCCGTCGGCCTCGTGGGGCGTGGTGATGATCAGGACGTCCCGGATGCCCGCGAGCATCAGCGTCGACAGCGGGTAGTAGATCATCGGCTTGTCATAGACCGGGACCAGCTGCTTGCTGATCCCCTGGGTGATCGGGTGCAGTCGCGAGCCGGTGCCGCCGGCCAGGATGATTCCACGCATGGGGGCCAGCCTAGGGGCCGCGCCGTTCGACCACGCGGTTCGACGCCGTTTGGCACCATGTGCGCATGCCGTCCTCCCGTCGCACCTCGTCGCGACGGCTGATCCGCCCGGCCACCGTCGTCGGCGGCCTCCTGCTGCTGCTCGTGGTGCTGGCGCTGCTGGCGATCCCGTTCCTCAAGGCCCCGGGCCACGCCGAGGGGGCCCGCACCGACCTCGAGGCGGCCCGGACCTCGCTGACTGCCGGCGACGTGTCGGGCGCCGAGGCGAGCGTGCAGAGCGCGCGGCGCCACGCCGACGGGGTGCAGGGCGCGATGCAGGGCCTCGGCGGCGACATCTGGAGCCGGGTCCCGTTCGTCGGCGGGCCGGTCACCGACGTACGCCATCTCGGCAACGCGCTCGACCACCTGACGACCGCCGCGGAGGCGGCCGTCGAGGCCTGGCCGGCCGTCAACGGCAAGCGCGCGACCCTCTTCGGCGACGGCTCCGTCGACGTCGCGACCCTCACGATGCTGGTGGGTGCGGTCGACGAGGCGAGCATCAACCTCGACGCCGCCCAGGTCGAGCTCGGCGCGGTCAACGACTCCGCGATCGGGGTCGGCACCCGGCTCGCCGACGCGCGCGACGAGGCCACCGCGGTCCTCACCCCGCTGGCGTCGACCGCGCGCCGCGCGCGTCCGCTCGCGGCCGTGCTGCCCGAGCTGTTCGGGGCGGAGGGCAGGCGGACCTACCTGCTCGCCCTGCTCAACCCGAGCGAGCAGCGGTTCTCCGGCGGCGCGCCGCTGACGGTCGTGCCGCTCGACGTCGCCGACGGCAAGCTGAGCGTCGGCGAGGCGCGCGACACCACCGACCCCCTGCTCTACAAGGTGGGGCGCTGGGACAAGGTCGAGGGCAACCCGTTCCACAACGGCAAGCTGCGCCTGTCGACCTCGACCTATGCCCCCGACTGGTCGGTGTCCGGCGAGGAGCTGCTGCGCGGCTGGGCCCGCCGGGTCGGGCAGGAGACCGACGGCCTGATCGCGGTGGACGTGGTCGCGCTCGCCGACATGCTGCGGATCACCGGTCCCGTCGACGTGCCGACCTACGGGCAGCTCGACGCGGACAACTTCACCCAGAAGATGGTCGGCGACTACGACGCGTTCCCCGACAACGAGGCCCGCCACGACCTCAACCGCGCGATCGTGCCCGTCTTCGCCGAGCGGGTGATGGCGCCCGGCGACGGCCTCGACAAGATCGAGTCGCTGCGCACCTCGGCCCGCGCCCGGCACTTCGCGCTCTGGATGCGCGACCCCGACCTGCAGGCCGCGGTCTCCGAGGTCGGGCTGGCGGGCGAGCTCTCCGACACCTCGCACGACTACATCGCGGTCTTCAACCAGAACACCAACGCCAGCAAGTCGGACTACTGGCAGCGCCGGGCGGTCACCAGCAAGGTGCAGCTGCGCGAGGACGGCTCGGCCCGGGTCCGGCTCACGGTCTCGGTCCACAACGACTCGCCTCCCTATCTCAACCAGCAGTACGACGACAACCGCGGCGGCAGCACCCGCACCCGCTGGAACGGCATGACCGTGGGCGTCTTCCTGCCCGACGGCGTCGACATCACCAGCGCCACGGCGGCCGGCAACCCGCAGGGCACCAACGTCTTCGACTACTACGGCCGCCCCTACAAGCTCGCGCGCCTCACCCTGCCGCCCGGCGAGACCCGCGAGGTGGTGCTGGCGTACGACGTCCCGGCCGCCGCGATCGCCCCCGGTGACGGCACGCTGACCTACCGCCTCGACGCCACCCCGCAGGGGATGGTCATCCCCGAGACGCTGTCGGTGACGGTCCGGTGGCCGGAGGGCTACGACGTCTCCGAGCTCCCCGAGGGCTGGACCCGGACCGGCCCCGGCGTGGCGTCGTACGAGGATCCGGGTCTGGTCCTCCAGCCGCGCTTCAGCATCACCGGCTCTGCAGCCGCGGCGACGGCGCCCTAGACTCCGCGCCATGGAACGCCTTCTCGTGACCGGGGGCGCGGGGTTCATCGGGTCGAACTTCGTGCACCACCTCATCGACCACACCGACCTGTCGATCACGGTGCTCGACAAGCTGACCTACGCCGCCTCCCAGGAGTCGCTGGCGGGGCTGCCGGAGGACCGGGTGCAGCTCGTGGTCGGTGACATCGCCGACGAGGACGTCGTCGACCCGCTCGTGGCGGCGCACGACGCGGTCGTGCACTATGCGGCCGAGTCGCACAACGACAACTCGCTCAACGACCCGAGCCCGTTCATCAGGACCAACATCCTCGGGACCTACACGATCCTCGAAGCGGTCCGCAAGCACGACAAGCGCCTCCACCACGTCTCGACCGACGAGGTCTACGGCGACCTCGAGCTCGACGACCCCAAGCGCTTCACCGAGGACACCCCCTACAACCCGTCCTCGCCCTACTCCGCCTCCAAGGCCGGCTCCGACCACCTCGTGCGCGCCTGGGTGCGCAGCTTCGGCGTGCGCGCGACGGTGTCCAACTGCTCGAACAACTACGGCCCCTGGCAGCACATCGAGAAGTTCATCCCGCGCCAGATCACCAACGTCATCGACGGCATCCGCCCCAAGCTCTACGGCTCCGGCGAGAACGTCCGCGACTGGATCCACGCCGACGACCACTCCTCGGCCGTGCTGACGATCCTGGAGAAGGGCCGCATCGGCGAGACCTACCTGATCGGCGCCGACGGCGAGAAGAACAACCTCGAGGTCGTCCGCCTGATCCTCACGCTGATGGGCCAGCCGGCCGACGCCTTCGACCACGTCACCGACCGCGCCGGCCACGACCTGCGCTATGCCATCGAGTCCGGCAAGCTGCGCCAGGAGCTCGGCTGGCGCCCGCAGTTCCAGGACTTCGAGTCCGGCCTGGCCAACACCATCGCGTGGTATCAGCAGCACGAGGACTGGTGGCGCCCGCACAAGGAAGCGACCGAGGCGACCTACGCCCAGAAGGGCCAGTGACCCCGATGACCCTGCCCTCCCTCGAGACCACGCCGATCCCCGGCCTCGTGGTCGTCCGGCTCGACCGGCGCGTCGACGACCGCGGGTTCTTCAAGGAGAACTGGCAGCGCGAGAAGATGCTCGCCATCGGCCTGCCCGACTTCGGCCCGGTCCAGAACAACGTCTCGTTCAACAGCGACCGCGGCGTCACCCGCGGCATCCACACCGAGCCGTGGGACAAGTTCGTCTCGCTGGCCACCGGCCGGATCTTCGGCGCCTGGGTCGACATGCGCGAGGGCGAGAGCTTCGGCGCGACCTTCACCCTCGAGATGGACACCTCGGTCGCGGTGTTCGTGCCGCGCGGCGTCGGCAACAGCTATCAGACGCTCGAGGACGCCACCGCCTACACCTACCTCGTCAACGAGCACTGGCGCCCCGGCATCTCCTACCCCGCGCTCGCCCTCGACGACGCGACCGTCGCGATCGAGTGGCCGATCCCCCTGGCCGAGGCGATCATCAGCGACAAGGACCAGAACAACCCCGCGCTCGACCGCGGCACGGCCATCCCGGCCAAGAAGGTCCTGATCGTCGGTGCGCTCGGCCAGCTCGGGCGCGCCCTGCACGCCGCGCACCCCGACGCCGACCGCGTCGACCTGTTCGCGGGTGAGGGCGTCACCGCGCTCGACCTGACCGACACGGCCGCGGTGTCCGCCTGGCCGTGGCACGAGTACGCCGTGGTGCTCAACGCAGCGGCGTACACCGCCGTCGACGCCGCCGAGACCACCGAGGGGCGGGTCGCCGCGTGGGCCGCCAACGCCACCGGGCCGGCGACGCTGGCCGGTCTCGCCCGGCAGCACGGCTTCACGCTCGTGCACTACTCCTCGGAGTACGTCTTCGACGGCACCGCCCCGCTCGACCCCGGCCACACCGAGGACGAGCCGCTCTCCCCGCTGGGCGTCTACGCCCAGTCCAAGGCGGCCGGCGACCTGGCGGTGGGCCTGGCCCCGCGCCACTACCTGCTCCGCACGTCCTGGGTGATCGGCGAGGGGAAGAACTTCGTCCGCACCATGCAGACCCTCGCCGAGAAGGGCGTGTCCCCCAGCGTCGTCGACGACCAGGTCGGGCGGCTCACCTTCACCGACGAGCTGGTGCGCGCGACCCGCCACCTCATCGACTCCGGCGCCGCCTTCGGCACCTACAACATCTCCAACGCGGGCCCGGCGATGTCGTGGCAGGAGATCGCGCAGGCGGTCTTCGAGCGCTCCGGCCGCAGCGCCGGTGACGTGTCAGGCACCAGCACCACGGCGTACGCCGAGGGGGTGCTGGCGCAGGGCAACCCGTTCGCCCCGCGCCCGCTCAACTCCGCGATGTCGCTGGCGAAGATCAGCGCCACCGGCTACGAGCCCGAGGACGCGATGACGGCCCTCGACCGCTACCTGGCCTGACCTCGAGCGCCGCCGCTGGTCGAGGAGGTCGCGCAACGACCGTCAGCGACGACCGCTGGTGACCTCACGCAGCGCCGGACGCACGTCGGCGAGGTAGACGAGCGAGGCGATCGTGAAGACGAGGTGGATCAGCCCGAAGGGCGAGGAGCCGATCAGGATCAGCTGCGCCGCGAAGCCCAGGCCCGTGATCGCGCACCACGCCTGCTTGGTGAGCTTGCCCGCGGCCTCGTAGGCCTCGACGGAGTAGGTCAGGGAGTTGACGAACGCGAAGCCCTTGATCGCGAGCAGCACGACGAGCACGACCAGCATCATCGTGCTCTGCACATAGAGGTCCACGACCACATCCTAACGACCCGGGACACGACAGGACCCCCGTCCGATGCGGACGGGGGTCCTGTCGTGGTGCCGTGGGGACTCAGAACAGCATCAGCTGCTCAGCGTCCACGTCGGGGACTCTTCAGTCGCCGACCTTCTCGGCGGCGTCGGCGACGGCCTTGACCGCGGAGGACGCGGTGTCCGCGGCAGCGGTGGCGGTGGCCTTGGCGCTGCTCTGGGCGGTGGCGGTCTGCTTGGCCGCGGTCTTGCGCGCGGTGGTCGCGGCAGCCTTCTTGCCGGCAGCCTTCTGCGTGGCCTTCTTGGCGGTCGGCTTCGGCTTGGGGGCCACCTTGGTCGCGGCGGTCTTGTCGGCGGCGACGACGTTGGCGTCGGCGGCCTTCTTGGCCTGGGTCGCGGTGGTCTTGGCCTTGGCGACCGTGGTCCTGGCCGACTTCACCGTGGCGACGGTCGACTCCTGGCGGCGGATGCGGCCCACGAGGGACTCGCCGCGCTTGACCAGCTCGGTGTAGGCAGCGTTGGCGGCCGCGACGTTCTCGTCGACCAGCGTGGAGACCTTGGCGGGGTAGGCCTTGGCCTCGGACTGCAGCTCGGCGACGCGGGCCTCGATGGCGACGCGACGGGCCTGGGCGTCCTTGGCGAGGGCGTCGACGCGGGCGTTGACGACGGCCTTGGGGTCGGCGGCGGTCTTGGTCGCGGTCTTCTGGACGTCGGACACGCGAGCGGTGACGTCCTTCTGGACGGCGGTGAAGCGCTTCTGCACGTCGGCGACGGCGTCACGCACGACCTCGACGGCCAGGTCGGTCACACCGACACCGGCGAGGACGGGCTTGAGGGCTTCGGTCTTGATGTCGAACTTGGCGGCTGCCATGACGTTCTCCTTGTGGTGGTGGTGATCAGGTCTGTGCTGGGTCTGTGGTGGCACGCTCGTTGAGCGCCAGGAACGAGGCGTAGACGTCGAGCAGCGACTGCCGCTGCCGTTCGGTCAGGCTGGGGTCCGCGAGGATCGCGAGCTCGACCGATCCGGTGCGGTCGGTGTCGGGGTCGACGATCCCGGCCCGGACGTAGAGCTGCTCGGCCGAGATCCGCAGCGCGCGGGCCAGCTGTTGCAGCACGTCGGCCGACGGCCTGCGCAGGCCCCGCTCGATCTGGCTGAGGTAGGGGTTGCTGACGCCGACCTGGTCGGCCAGCTGGCGCAGCGAGAGTCGCGCCGCGAGGCGCTGCTCCTTGAGGTAGTCCCCCAACGAGTCGACGACCGACTTGCCGGTCTTCTCCAGCGAGTCGACGACCGACTTGCTGGTCTTCTCGCTCTTGTTCTTGGCCACGACTCCAGTGTGCTAACACAGTTAGCAAAATGCAAACTAGAGCGGGGTGAGCCTGCTCACAATGCCCATTCCACCGGCCCTGGCGCGCTAACAGAGGCGCTCAGAAGTTAGAAGACGGCGCGGATCTCCCCGACCGGCCTGCCCCCACCGAGCAGCACCAGCTGCCCCGTCGCGTCGACGGCAGCGGCGTCGATCCCGGCCTCGTCCAGCACCCCGGAGCGACGCAGCGCCGCCGCCATCAGCACCGGGCGGACGCGGGGAGCGCCGTCGTCGGTCTTGAGCGCCCAGGCGCGCCCGTCGGGCAGCGCGACGGCATAGCAGGACTCGGCCCCGGCCTTGCCGATCAGGCCGGGGATCGCGCGGTGCAGCGCCAGCTCGTCGCGCGTGGTGCCGCTGACGAACTCGGGGTGCCGGCGGATCGCCTCGGCGACCCGGTGCTCGGGTCCGTCGGTGGCCGTGGCGAGGCTCGCGAACGCGCGCGCCAGGCCGGTCAGCGACGTCGACAGCAGCGGCGCGCCACAGCCGTCGATCGCGACGGTGGTGACCGGCTCCCCGGTGAGGCGGGCAAAGGTCTCGAGGATCGCCACCTGGAGCGGGTGCGCGGGGTCGAGGTAGGAGGCTGTGTCCCAGCCCCGGACCACGCAGGTCGCCAGCATCGCGGCGTGCTTGCCCGAGCAGTTCATCAGGATCGACGTCTTCGACCCGCCCGCGCGGAGCACCGCCTCGCGCGCCTCGTCGTCGAGCGGGTAGTCGGGCGGGGTCTGCAGCGCCGACTCGTCCAGCCCGGCGGAGGCCAGGGTGCGGCGTACGCCCTCGACGTGGAACGGCTCCCCCGAGTGGGAGGCGCAGGCCAGGGCCAGCAGGTCCGGCGGGCAGGTCGAGTCCGAGCTCGACCATCGCCAGCGCCTGCAGCGGCTTGTTGCTCGAGCGGGGCAGCACGGGTGCCACGACCTCGCCGACCGACCACTCGACCGTGCCGTCCGCCGCCAGCGCCACGATCGAGCCGTAGTGGTGGCCCTCGACGAATCCGGAGCGGACGATCTCGGCGACGACGGGCAGGCCGGTGCGGGGCGGGGCGGACAGCATGCGGGCAGGCTACCGACCGCCTCCACCGACACAGTGCGAGGATGCTGCGGTGATCCAGCACTGCCCGACGCCGACCGAGCTCGACGACCTGGAGCTCCTGGTCTCCGGCGCCTATGCCCCGCTCACCCGCTTCAACGAGCCCGGCAGCCCCGTGACGCTCGAGCTGCCCGAGGGTGCGACGGAGGTCGAGCTCGTCGACCCCGAGGGCCTGCCGCTGGCCCGCGTCGGTGCCGACGGCACGCCGGAGCCCCTCACCCATGCGCAGTACGGCCCCTTCCGCCGCCTGCATCTCACGCCCGCGCAGACGCGCGAGCAGCACGCCGGCGCGACCTTCGTCCCGGTCGTCGACGCGCTCACCGAGGCCGAGCTCGACGAGGTCCGCGGCCTCGGACGCGTGGTCCTGGTGGCCCTGATGGGCACCGGCACCGCCGCGCTCTCCCCCGTCGCCCTGGTCCGCGCCTCGCTCGCCGCGGCCGACCTGCTCGACGACGCCCACGTGGTCGCCGTACCGCTTCCCTCCCACGGCGACGCCGACCTCGACCACGAGCTCGGTGCGCGGGTGGTGGCGACGTACGCCGGCGACGACCCGGTGCACGCACTCTCCGACCCCTCCGACGACGACCGCCTTCCCGGCCCCCATCGCCGCGATCGTCGAGGCGGACCGCCCCGAGCCGGAGTCGCAGGGCCTGGTGCTGTTCTTCACCGGCCTCTCCGGCAGCGGCAAGTCGACGCTCGCCCGCGCGCTGATGGACCTGCTGCTCGAGCAGGGCACTCGCTCGGTGACCAGCCTCGACGGCGACGTCGTACGCCGCCACCTGTCGGCCGGGCTGACCTTCTCCAAGGCCGACCGCGAGACCAACATCCGCCGCATCGGCTGGGTGGCCGCCGAGATCGCCCGCCACGGCGGCGTGGCCGTGTGCTCCCCCATCGCGCCCTTCGCCGAGACGCGCGAGCAGGTGCAGCAGATGGTCGAGGACGCGGGCGGCGCGTTCTTCCTCGTCCACGTCGCCACCCCGCTGGAGGAGTGCGAGCGCCGCGACCGCAAGGGGCTCTACGCCAAGGCGCGGGCCGGTGAGATCCCGGAGTTCACCGGCATCTCCTCGCCCTACGAGGAGCCCGACGACCCGGCCGTGCGCGTGGACACCACGGGCCGCAGCATCGAGGACGCGCTCGACGACGTGCTGGTCGCGCTCGACGAGGCCGGCTTCCTCCACCTCGCCCGACCCACGGACGGACCCGCATGAGTGAGCCGATCTCGGTGCTCTTCGTCTGCACGGCCAACATCTGCCGCTCCCCGGTGATGGAGCTGGCCGCCCGGGCGATGGCCGGCGACAGCCGCGACGTGGAGTTCTCCAGCGCCGGCACCCAGGGCTTCGAGGCCGCGCCGATCAACCCCGACATGGCCGTGACGCTCACCCCGGGACTCGGCGACGACTTCCGGAGCCGGCGGATCAGCAAGGACATCCTGGAGGGGGCCGACCTCATCCTGACGGCCGAGACCACGCACCGGGCGCGCATCCTGGAGGAGCACCCGCAGCTGCACCGGCGGGTCTTCACGCTGGGCCAGTTCGTCGCGACCATCGCCCAGATCCCCGACCTCACCGGGCGGGCGCTGCTGGCCGAGGCGGGCGTACGCCGTACGCCCCCGCGCCCCGCCGACGACGTGGCCGACCCCTACCGGCGGGGCAGGGCCGCCGCGGACAAGGCAACCGGCACAATCACTGCCATGCTCGACATCATCGTGCCGCGCCTGACGGGCTCCCCGGCCGCGACGGAGGACAACTGATGGATCTCATCACCGTCGCGTTCTTCTCGATCCTGGCGGCGGGCTTCCTCGTCGGCATCGTCGTCGGCCTGACCGGCATGGGCGGCGGCGCCCTGATGACCCCGGCGCTGCTCTTCCTCGGCGTGGGAGAGGCCGCCACGGTCGTGACCGCAGACCTCACGGCCGCCGCGATCTACAAGACCGGCGGGGCGATCGTGCACAAGCGCGAGGGCTCCCCCAACATGCAGCTCGCCAAGTGGCTGATGATCGGCTCGATCCCGATGGCGCTGCTCGGACCGCACCTGGTCAACTGGTTGACCACCGACAGCGACCAGCTCAACTACGTTCTGGTGATCTGCATCGGCTTCGCGCTGCTGCTCGCCGCAGCGACGTACGCCCTGCGCCTCTACGTCAACCTGCAGCGCGTCCGCTCCGGCACCCACGTCCAGGACGACAACCCCGAGGTCCGGGTGGTCCCGACGCTGCTCGTCGGCATGCTCGGCGGCCTGCTCGTCGGCATCACCAGCGTCGGCTCCGGCTCGGTCATCATGATCGCCCTGCTGATGCTCTACCCCGGCCTGTCGGCGGTGCGGCTCGTCGGCACCGACCTGGTCCAGGCGGTGCCCCTGGTGATGGCGGCCGCGATCTCCAACATCGCCCTGCACGGCATCGACTGGGAGCTCCTGATCCCCCTGGTCATCGGCTCGGTCCCCGGCACCATCCTCGGCGCGCTGCTCGCCCCCCGCGTGCCGCAGTCCTTCATCCGCCGCGGCATCGTCGTCGTGCTCACCATGAGCGGCGTCGCACTCCTCGACAAGTCCGGCTGGGCACCGCTGGGCAAGGACGAGACCCACCCCTACCTGATCGCCGGCATCGGCCTCGCGACGCTGCTCATCCTGCCGATCGTGTGGGGCTTCCTGCGCAAGCGCCAGGGACTGCCGATGTTCGGATCGCCGACCATCGCCGAGCTCGAGGACCCCACCTATCGACCCGGGCTGGTCGGGATGAAGAAGATCGACGACGCCTGAGGGCCGCACCCGACGCCTGGGGCCCGAGGGCCCACGGCGTGTCGCGATCGGCGTACGGCGTGGCGCGGGCGTCACCGCCGAGGTCCGGCCCCTGTGGAGAACGGTTCGCGCCGAGGTGGCCGGCACACCACACTGCTGAGGCATGGATGCCGTGGCCGCGCTCACCCGCCTCGGCGGGATCGGCTCGACGGCCGACGTGCTCGCGCTCACCTCCCGCAAGCGGCTGCGCCGGGCGGTGGGCGCCCGACGGGTCCTCCACGTCTCCCGCGGGCGCTATGCCCTCCCCGTGGCGGACGAGGCCCGTGACGTGGCAGCCCGGGTGGGAGGCCACCTGCGGCTGCTGTCCGCAGCCGCGCACTGGGGGTGGGAGACGAAGTGGCCCGCTCGCTTTCCGCAGGTCGTCGCCGCGCGGAAGCCCGAGCGTCCGGTCGACGGCGAGCTGGTCTGCGACACCCTGCCCCGGGCCGACCTGGACGGGTGGGCCACCTCGCACCTGCGCACGGTCCTGGACTGCGCTGCGGAGCTCCCCTTCGACGAGGCCCTCGCCGTGGCCGACTCCGCCCTCCGCCACGGCGACCTGACCCGCGACGACCTGCTGGGCGCGCTGCGGCCGGACACCCCGGCCCCCGTCCGTCAGGTCCTGGAGCACGCGAGCGACCTCGCCGCCAACCCCTTCGAGTCCGTGCTGCGCGCCATCCTCATCGAGGCCGGCATCCTCGTGGTCCCGCAGTGGGCCACGACCATCGCCGGAGTGACCTACCACCCCGACCTGGCCGACCCCTTCTCCGCGCTGGCCATCGAGGCCAACTCGTGGGCCCACCACGCCGGCAAGGCCGAGCACGACGCCGACTGCACGCGCTACAACGCCCTGGTCACCGGTGGCTGGACGGTGCTGCGCTTCACGTGGGAGCAGGTGATGTTCGCCCCGCACGAGGTGGTGGCCACCGTGCGAGCCGCACTCACGCTCCCCGTCGCCGCGTGAGTGGGGCCCGTCGGAGACGCGCGCCGGGCGCACCGCCGGCGTGTCGCGATCGGCGTACGGCGTGGCGCGGGGGCTCGCGGGGGAAGCGGCCCTCAGGCCAGGCCGAGCAGCTCCCGGCACTGGCCGGGCGTCATCGGCGTACGTTGCGCGATCCGCCCGAGGTCGACCGCGCGCTCGACGAGCTGGGCGTTGGACTCGACCGGCACGCCGCGGCTGATCGTCAGCACGTCCTCCATGCCGACTCGCAGGTGGCCGCCCATCGACAGCGACGCCATCGCGACGGAGAGGGTGGAGCGGCCGATGCCGGTCGCCGACCACGACGTCACCTCCGGCGGGAGCGCGGCCACGCCGGCGACCAGCGCCGGGGCGGTGCCGGGCATGCCGCCGGGGACGCCCATCACGAAGTCGACGTGCACCTTGCCGCCGGCCGGGGCGCCGAACTGCCGGATGAGCCGGCCGAGGGCGTGCACCTGGCCGAGGTCGAACAGCTCGAACTCCGGCGCCACGCCGCGCTCGAGCGCGAGCTGATAGAGGTCCTTGACGAAGGGCCACGGGTTGAGGAAGACGTCGTCGCCGAAGTTGGTGGTGCCCATCGTCAGCGAGCAGGAGTCGGGCTCCGCGTCGAGCACCTTGAGCCGCTCGTCGAGCGGGTCGTGCACCGAGCCGCCGGTGGAGAGCTGCACCACGAGCGAGGAGGCGTCGCGCACGGCGGCCACCCACTCGCGCAGCAGGCCCTGGTCGAGGGTCGGCGCGTGGGCGTCGTCGCGGACGTGGAGGTGGATCATCGCCGCGCCGGCCGCCTCGCACTCCGCGGCGGTGCGGGCGATCTCCTCGGGGGTGGTGGGCAGCTGCGGGCAGTCGGCCTTGGCGGTCTCGGCGCCGGTGGGGGCGACGGTGATCAGCAGTGCGTCAGCGGGAAGTGCGGGCATGGCGGCATCCTTGCACCATGCGTGCGGTCATCCAGAGGGTCCTCTCCGCCAGCGTCACCGTCGACGGCGAGGTGGTCGGGCACATCGACGGACCCGGCCTGCTGGTCTATCTCGGCGTCACCCACGACGACGACCAGGCCCAGGTCGCGTGGACGGCCCGCAAGATCTGGGACCTGCGCCTGCTGCGTGACGAGCAGAGCGCCAGCGACGTCGCCGCGCCGGTGCTGGTGGTCAGCCAGTTCACGCTCTACGGCGAGGCCCGCAAGGGCCGCCGGCCCACCTGGCAGGCCGCGGCGCCCGGCCCGGTCAGCGAGCCGCTCTACGACGCCGTGTGCGCCGAGCTCGAGCGGCTCGGCGCGCACGTCGAGCGCGGCCGCTTCGGCGCCGACATGCGGGTGGAGAGCGTCAACGACGGCCCGATCACCCTGGTGCTGGACTCGCCCTAGCTCGGGCCGGTCTCCCACACCCTCGCCCAGTCGACCTCCATGCTCTCGGGCAGCTTGCCGTTGAAGCGGGGCAGCTCATAGTCGGAGGAGAGCAGGCTCAGGATGAGGAACTCCTCGCGTCCCGAGGTCTCCCCCTCGAGCCGCTGGGTGACCTGACCGTCGATGCGGAAGACGTACTCGTCGGGCGTCCACTCGACGGAGAACACGTGGTATTCCTTCGACCAGTCGTCACCGAGGTCCTCGACGTCGGGCAGCCAGCCACCGACGGTCTGCTTCTTGCCCTCCTCGTCGAGGAAGTAGGTGAAGCTCGTCAGGCCGCCCTCGGGGTGGTCGTCGCCGAAGTACTCCATGATGTCGATCTCGGCGCCGCCCTTCTTGGCGCCACCCGGGGCCTGTCCGCCGGCCGACTGCATCCAGAAGGCGGCGTGCTGCCCGCGCGCGGACTGCGTCCGGATCCGCGCCGCGGCATAGCCGTAGGTGAAGCCATAGGTGCCCTCGGTGCCGACGTGGCCGTTGAGCCGGAAGGGGAACTTCTTGCGGCGGCCGGGGAGCTGGCACTCGCCCATCTCGGGGTCCTCGAGCACGCTCAGCGTGAGCACGCCGTCGCCGACCTCGGCGCCGCTGGGGTCGGCCTCCGAGCACGTGCGTACGCCGATGTGGCCCTGGGTGCGGCTGGCCCAGGCGCTGCCGGGCTCGTCGACCGAGTCCTCGTCGAAGTCATCGGTGAAGCTCGCCTCGGGGACGTCGTCGGTGGAGGTCTCGGCACCGATCGCGTCGCCGTCGTCGACCACCACGTGCAGCTGCCCGGGCGTGCGGGTGGTGAGGGCGACCACGCCGTCGGCGTCGGTCTCGGCCTCCGAGACCGACTCCCACCCGTCGCCGTCCTTGGCGAAGAGGGTGACGCCGGTGCCTTCCTCCACGTCGTCCACGCTCACGTCGACGACCCACGCGGCGTCGTCGGCGCTCTCGACGTCCTCACCATTGGCGGCGAGCTGCGGGAGCACCCGCGCGTGGACGGCGTCGCTCTCGTCGTACGACGGGAGGCCGGCGCCGCCGGCAGACGAGCAGGCGGCGAGCGAACCGGCGAGGACAAGGGACAGGGCGAGGGAGGACAACCGCATGCATGCAGTTTGGCGAGAGATGAGGGAGCGTCCTAATCGTCCCTGCGATCCCACCGACGCCCCCGACGCCCCCGACGCCGGCGGCAGGCGCGCCGCTTCAGCGATGGAAGTGCGCGGTGTGAGGGCACACACGTCCGTACTTGAGCCGACAGCGACTTCGGCGCCACCACCGGCGCGAGAAATGGTCCACGACGAGGATGATTCAGCCGCCGAGCCGCTCATGTAAGCGCGTTGACGAATTCTTGACTGACTCTGCTCCCGAAAGTGCCGCTGCACGCGGGGTCGGGCGAGCAGATGCGGGTGTGCGAGCTCCTCCGACGGCTGCGCCGTTCGCCCGGGCCACGAACGCGAGGCGAGGTCGCCCGACGTGGTCGAATTCTCCGAGGGGTCCGCCGTCGCTACGATGATGGCTGCTGTCCCTAGAGAGGCCCCCGCTGCGCCATGACCAACACCCACGTCGACTACCAGCTGAGTCAGCTGGACCAGCTCGAAGCCGAGTCGATCCACATCTTCCGTGAGGTCGCTGCCGAGTTCGAGAAGCCGGTCCTGATGTTCTCCGGCGGCAAGGACTCCATCGTCATGCTCCGCCTGGCGGAGAAGGCGTTCTTCCCGGCCAAGCTGCCCTTCCCGTTGCTCCAGGTCGACACCGGCCTCGACTTCGACGAGGTCCTCTCCACCCGTGACTCGTGGGTCGAGCGCCTCGGTGCGCGGATCATCGTCGCGACCATCGATGAGGCGATCGCTGCGGGCCATGTGGTCGATGACGGCAAGACGAGCCGCAACCGCATGCAGATCGGCACGCTGCTCGGTGCGATCGAGGAGAACAGCTTCACCGCCGCCTTCGGTGGCGGCCGTCGTGACGAGGAGAAGGCCCGCGCCAAGGAGCGCGTCTACTCCCACCGCGACGACTTCGGCCAGTGGGACCCCAAGATGCAGCGCCCCGAGCTGTGGAGCCTCTACAACGGGCGCATCCACGCCGGCGAGCACATGCGCATCTTCCCGCTGTCGAACTGGACCGAGCTCGACATCTGGCACTACATCCACCGCGAGCAGATCGAGATCCCGCAGATCTACTTCGCCCACGAGCGCGAGGTCGTCGAGCGCGACGGCATGCTGCTGTCGATCGGCCCGGAGATCCAGCCCAAGGCCGGCGAGCAGGCGGTGACCAAGATGGTCCGCTTCCGCACCGTGGGTGACCGCACCCAGACCGGTTGCGTCGAGTCCGTCGCCACCGACACCGCGTCGATCATCGACGAGATCGCCATTGCCCGAGTGACCGAGCGCGGCGCCACCCGTGGCGACGACCGGTTCTCCGAGGCCGCCATGGAAGACCGCAAGAAGGAAGGCTACTTCTGATGGCCAGCACCGAGTCCCACAACCCCGACGAGATGGACCTGCTCCGCTTCGCGACGGCCGGCTCGGTCGACGACGGCAAGTCGACCCTCATCGGTCGCCTGCTGCTCGACTCCAAGTCGATCTTCGAGGACCAGCTCGAGGCGGTGGAGTCCACCAGCCAGTCCAAGGGCTATGACTACACCGACCTGGCGCTGCTGACCGACGGCCTGCGCTCCGAGCGCGAGCAGGGCATCACCATCGACGTGGCCTACCGCTACTTCGCGACGCCCAGCCGCAAGTTCATCATCGCCGACACCCCGGGCCACATCCAATACACCCGCAACATGGTGACCGGCGCCTCCACCGCCGACCTGGGCCTCGTCCTCGTCGACGCCCGCCAGGGCCTCACCGAGCAGTCGCGCCGCCACGCGGTGCTGCTGTCGCTGCTGCGGGTGCCCCACCTGGTGCTGGCGATCAACAAGATGGACCTCGTCGACTGGTCGCAGGAGATCTACGAGAAGATCCACAAGGAGTTCACCAACTTCGCGACGAAGCTCAACATCCCCGACCTCGAGGTCATCCCGATCTCGGCGCTCCAGGGTGACAACGTCGTCAACCGCTCCGAGAACACCCCGTGGTATTCCGGCCCGACGCTGATGCACCACCTCGAGCACGTGCACGTCGCCTCCGACCGCGACCTGGTCGACACCCGCTTCCCGGTGCAGTTCGTCATCCGCCCCAAGTCGGAGCAATACCACGACTTCCGCGGGTACGCCGGCCAGGTGGCCGGCGGCGTGCTGAAGAAGGGCGACGAGGTCGTCGTCCTCCCCTCCGGCATGACGTCGACCATCTCGCGGGTCGAGCTCTTCGACACCGAGATCGCCGAGGCCTTCCCGCCGATGTCGGTGACCGTCCACCTCGAGGACGACGTGGACGTCTCCCGCGGCGACATGATCGCCCGGCCCAAGAACGCTCCGAAGCCCAGCCAGGACATCGACGCGATGATCTGCTGGATGACCAACGAGCCGCTCAAGCCGCGCCAGAAGCTGGCCATCAAGCACACCACCCGCACGGGCCGCGCGATGGTCAAGGACATCCAGTACCGCCTGGACGTCAACTCGCTGCACCGCGACCAGGAGGCGGGCGAGCTCGGGCTCAACGAGATCGGCCGCGTCCAGCTGCGCACCACGGTGCCGCTGCTGTGCGACCCCTACTCCAAGAACCGGACCACGGGCTCGTTCATCCTGATCGACGAGGCGACCGGCGTGACGGTCGGCGCCGGCATGATCAACAGCGGCAGCTGACTCCCAACCCGCTGGTCGAGGCGGTCCCACGGCGACGTCTCGAAGCCACTGTGGAGGTTGCGACAAGACCCCGACCGATCCGGTCGGGGTCTTGTTGCGTCCGGCAGGGCCTCAGCGAACCGACGCCGCCCTGATCGCCTCCCAGGTGGACGGTGCTGTGATCGTCGTACGCCACGGCCGGACGACGCGCGAGCAGCTCACGGCCGCCCGCGAGCGTCTGGAGGCGGTGGGCGCGACCACGATGGGCGCGGTCTTCAACATGGTGCCGCGCAAGGGGCGCGGCAACTATGGGTCCGGCTATGGCTATGGCTACGGCTATGGCTACGCGCCCCAGGAGACCACCACGGTCGACGCCGGAGCGTGACCGGCCGGCGCCCCCATCGGGACGTGTTTGTCCGGCTGAGCAATGCATTTGCCTGAAATCGACACTACATTGGCAAATGTGCCTG
>CAWBNL010000003.1:0-14453 GCA_963790155.1 uncultured Actinomycetota bacterium
CCGAGCCCGACTCGCGCACGCCGCCCTCACCACGTGCCGGGAGCACGGCGCCGTCTACCGGCCCCATCCCTCCGAGCGCGACATCACCTCGCGCGCCGTGCTGGCGGCGTACGCCCGGGCCGGCATCACCGTCGACGCCAGCGGGGTGCCCCTGGTCGACCTCGAGGCGCCGATCGTGAGCGTGTTCTCCACCGGGGTTCTTGAGGCAGCCGCTCAAGGCCGCGACGCCTGGGTCGACTTCCCCCGACCTCCCGCGTGGCTCGGCGAGTTCTGGGAGCGTTACGGAATGCACCGCCTCGGTTCCCCTCCCACCCCTGCGCCCCCTCGACCCGACCGTGAGCCCGCACGCCGGATCGCAGCCATCCTGGGCGACGCCGTCTCATGACGACTCTGTGCGTGATCCCGGCCCGCGGCGGCTCCAAGGGTGTCCCGCGCAAGAACCTGCTCGACGTCGGCGGCAAGCCCCTCATCGCCTGGACGATCGAGCAGGCCCTGGCCGTCCCCGGTCTCGATGTCCTCGTGTCCACCGACGACGAGGAGATCGCTGAGGTCGCGAGGGCTGCCGGTGCCCGTGTCCCGTGGTTGCGCCCGCCCGAGCTCGCCCAGGACACCACCCCGACCGAGCCCGTCGTCCGCCACGCCATCGAGCAGGTCACAGCCGAGCGTGGCCGACCAGAGGTCGTGTTGCTGCTCCAGGCGACCTCACCGGTCCGCCACGACGGCACGCTCGCTCGGGCCCTCACTGAGTTCACCGCCACCGGCGTCGACTCGATGGTCGGCGTCGTCGAGCAGCCGCCGTTCATCTGGCAGGCCGGCGACCCACCCACGGCGGCGTACGACGTCGCTGCGCGGCCCCGACGCCAGGACCTGACCGACGCGGCGCGGCGATACCGCGAGACCGGCTCGCTCTACGTCACCCGCACGGAGATCTACGAGCAGCACGACAACCGCCTCGGCGGCACCATCGGCCTTTTCGTGATGGCCGAGGACGAGGGCATCGACATCGACACCGAGCTGGACGTCGCGCTGGCCATCCGACTTCTGACCACACCTCAGTGAAGCCCTGACGACAGGGCTGCTGCCTCCTAGGCTGTGCAGCATGAGCGCCTCGGAACAGCACGACACCAGCCAGATTGATCTTCTCCGCTGGTACATCAACAAGTACGAGAGCACTTATGGCCAGTCGACCATTCCCGGCGTCGACCAGCTGCGAAAGGTGATGTCCCCAGCCGCGCGCCTTCGCGCCAAGCAGATGGCCACCAACGTGCAGGCTCCGCTCACACGGAAGCGAGCCGCCGAGCTGGTGAAGCAAGCCGACATGGTCCGGCTGCACCTGGGCTGTGGCTGGAACCTCTTGACTGGATGGATCAACATTGATCTCGTCGGCGGAAAGACAGATCTCGTGTGGGACCTGCGCAAGCCGCTGCCATTCGCTCCCGAAAGCGTGGACGCGGTCTTCCTCGAGCACGTCTTCGAGCACATGACCTATTCAGAGACCCTGACCGTGCTCGGCCATCTGAAGTCCTCGTTGAAGCCCGGAGGGGTGCTGCGCGTAGGAGTGCCCGACGCCGGCATGTATGCCACGTGGTACGCCTCTGACCGCCGACAGGCCTCCGCGCGGAGAGGTGGGGACGACCTACCGCCATGCTCGCCCTCCGCGAGGTCTTTCAGGAGCACGCACACGTCGCGGCGTACGACGCCGAGACCTTGATCCTTGTCTCGTCGAAGCCGGCGGATTCCCGGGCGCCGAAGTCACTGAGGCAGGGACGCTCACGCCTGTTGGACGAGGCTCCGGACATGCCCGAACGCTGGGCCGAAACTGTCTACGTAGAGGTCCGAGCCTGAAGGATCCGCGACCTGGACGTCGCGCTCGCGGAGCGGTTCTTGACGCCACGTTGACAAAGTGGCACGCGAGGGCCTTCCGCTGGCTACGGTTGTCCCGGTACGTACACCCACGGAAGGCCCCCGCCTTGATCATCGAGCGTGACCTCACGCCGTACGTCGTCTACTCGGGCGACCCGGTCCTGCGCGCGCTCGAGAAGATCACCGCCAACAAGGCCCGCGTGATCTTCCTGGTCGACTCCCACGGCCACCTCGACGGCGTGCTGTCCGACGGCGACTTCCGCCGGTGGGTCAGCAGCTCCACCAGCCTCAGTGTCGACGTGGCGGCGATCGAGGCCGCGAACACTGAGCCCCGCAGCCTCCCGATCGGGAGCAGCCCCGCCGAGATCTCCCACGCCTTCGGGTCGGGCATCGACCACGTGGCGCTCGTCGACGAGCGCGGCCACCTCGTCGCGGTCGCGATCAACCGCGCCGACGAGCTCCGCATCGGCCGTCACGTCGTCGGACCCGACGCCCCGACGCTCCTGATCTCCGAGATCGGCATCAACCACCAGGGCGACGCGTCGCTGGCCAAGCAGCTCGTGGACCTGTCCGTCGAGTCCGGCGCCGACATCGTGAAGTTCCAGCTGCGCGACATGGAGTCGCTCTATCGCCAGGGGGCTGCCGGGTCCGGCGGCGAGGACCTCGGTCCGCAGTACACCCTCGACCTGCTCGCCAAGTACAACCTCGAGGCCGACCAGCTCTTCGAGGTCTTCGACCACTGCCGCGACGTCGGTGTCGACGTCATGTGCACCGCGTGGGACCCGGTCAGCGTCGACCGCCTCGTGGACTACGGCGTGCCGTCGCTCAAGGTCGCCTCCGCCGACATGACCAACCACTCGCTGCTGCGGCACATGGCCGCCAGCGGCACGCCCATGGTCATCTCCACCGGCATGTCCACCGAGGGTGAGATCCGCGAGACCGTCGACCTGGTCCGCAGCACCGGTGTGGCGCACGCCTTCCTGCACTGCCAGTCGACCTACCCGGCGCCCTTCAAGGACGTCAACCTCGCCTACCTCACCCGGCTCGCCGAGCTCACCCAGGCACCCGTCGGCTACTCCGGTCACGAGCGGGGCTTCCACGTCGCCGTCGCGGCCGTCGCCCTCGGCGCCCGGATCATCGAGAAGCACTTCACCGTCGACCGCGGGCTCGAGGGCAACGACCACAAGGTCAGCCTCCTGCCCGGCGAGTTCAAGGAGATGGTGCAGCGGGTGCGCGAGGTCGAGGAGGCCCTCGGCACTGCCGCCCCTCGCGCGGTCTCCACCGGCGAGATGATGAACCGCGTCAACCTCGCCAAGTCGCTCGTCGCGACCCGGCGGATCGAGGTCGGCGACGTCCTCACGGCCGCCGACATCGACATCAAGAGCCCCGGCCGCGGGCTCCAGCCCAACGCCTACGACAAGCTCGTGGGCCGCACGACGACCCGCGCCCTGGAGGCCGGCGACTTCTTCTATGCCACCGACCTGGGTGACGCTGCCCCGCGCGGTCGGGCGTACGACTTCCGCCGCCCGTGGGGGCTCGCGACGCGCTACCACGACATCGAGGCGATGACGCGGGACACGACTCCCGACTTCCTCGAGTTCCACTTCTCCTACAAGGACCTCGACCTCCCGGTCGCCGAGGTGTTCGCGCCCTATCCCGACGGCCTGCCGATGGGCTTCACCACGCACTCCCCCGACCTCTTCGCCGGCGACTTCCTGCTCAACCTCGCGTCCGCGGACGACGCGCACTGGGAGCGGTCGATCCGCGAGCTCCAGCGCGTCGTCGACACCACCCGCGAGATGCAGCAGCACTTCACCCGCGGAGCCGACGCCAAGGCGGACACCGAGGGGCCGGTGATCGTCGCCAGCCTCGGCGGCTTCACCACGGACGCCTTCGTCGCCCCGGCCGAGCGCGAGGAGATGTATGCGCGCGTCGCCGCCGGTCTGGCCCGCATCGACGACACCGGCGTGCGCCTCTGCGCGCAGACCCTGCCGCCCTACCCGTGGTACATGGGCGGCCAGCTCTACTGCAACCTCTTCGTCGACCCGCGCGACACCGCCGGGTTCGCCGAGCGCTACGACCGCCGCCTGTGCTTCGACGTGTCCCACTCCAAGCTCTCGGCCAACTACCTCGGCATGTCCTTCGCCGACGCGACCGACCTGCTGGCTCCCCACACCGAGCACCTGCACCTCGTCGACGCGACCGGCGTCGACGGCGAGGGCGTCCAGGTCGGCGACGGCGAGATCGACTGGGCGATGCTCGCCAAGCAGCTCGACGTGACGTCACCCGGGGTGAGCTTCATCCCCGAGATCTGGCAGGGCCACGTCAACGACGGCGAAGGCTTCTGGATCGCCCTGGAGCGGTTGGAGCAATGGTTCTGAGCCCACCCACCGCCCTGTGGGTGGTGCCGGTGAGCGACCTGGCCGGGGTGGCCCGTCACGTCCTCGACGTGGCGCGGGCCGGGGTGCCCGGCTGGCGGCTGGTCTTTCTGACGCCGCCGGGCGACCTGCCGCGAGAGCTCAAGGCCGCGGGCGCAGCCGTCCTCGAGCAACCGTTCGGCCCCGACCACGGGGTGAAGGCGTCGGTGTCGAGCCTGCGCCACACCGTGCGCAGCCTCCGCCCCGCGGTCGTGCACAGCCACCTGTCGTACGCCGACATCGTGGCCGCGCTCGCGGTGGGACGGGGGCCGCGGCTGGTCACCACCGAGCACGGCATCGCTCTCGACGACGTCGTCTACCACCGGTCCACCGCCAAGGCGCGCGCGATGGCGCTGGCGCACACGGCGCGGCTGCGCCGCTTCGATGCCGCCATCGCGGTGAGCCGGGCCACCGCCGATGCCATGGCCGGGAAGTGGCACCCGCGTCGCGAGGTCGTGGTCATCCCCAACGGGGTCGACCCCGTCGCGGTCGCCCCCACGGCAGGCCTGCGAGTCCTGTCGCTCGCGCGACTCTCTCCCGAGAAGCGTCTCCCCGCCCTCATCGACGGCTTCGCCGAGCTGCACCGCACCCACCCCGAGGCACGACTCACCCTCGCCGGCACCGGACCGGAGGAGGCCCGCCTGCGCGCGCAGGTCGAACGCCTCGGGCTCGGCGACCTGGTCACCCTGCCCGGCTTCGTCGACCCCGAGCAGGCGATGGCCGAGCACGACGTGCTCGCCATGCTGTCGGTCTGGGAGAACTGCTCCTACGCACTGCTCGACGCTGCCGGTCGCGGGATGGGCGTCGTCGCCAGCGACGTCGGGGGCAACCCGGAGATCCTCCCCTCCGGCTCCCTGGTCGAGGCAAACGACCCGAGCGCGGTGGCGGCGGCCCTGGCCGCCCAGGGCCTCGACCCGGCAGCACGCCCCGGGCTGCACGATTGGCCGAGCGTGGACGACATGTGCGGCCGGATCGCTGAGACGTACGCCGCTGTGCGGGGACTGCCGTGAGCCGGATCGACTCCCCCTGGGTGCTGCCGGACCAGACGATCGACCGGGCCGACGAGGCGGACCGCGAGATCCGGATCACCGACTTCGCGCTGATGGCGGTCTTGCCCTTCCGGTCGCTCGAGGTCTCGGGCTATCCGCTCAACGAGTTCGCGATGGCCGCCCTCGTAGGGCTGTGCCTCATTCGGCCGGCCCGCGGCGGTGCCCGGCTACCCAGCCCGGCTGTCCTCCTGCTCGGCGCCCTGATCGCTCTGCTCGTCTTCTCGGGAATGGCCAACCACATCGACTGGACCCGGCGGGTGGGCCACGTCGCGATCCTGGCCGGCCTGGTCTGGGCGGGTGGCACCGGACGGCTCTCGCCGCGGTCGGTGGGCGCGGGACTGGCGACGGGGCTCATCGCGGTCATCGGACTGGGCGTGGTCGGGATCGGCGGTGGCGCCTATTCCGGCCGCCTCACCGGATATCTTGCGGACCCCAACGCCGGCGCCTACTTCATCGCCGTCCTGGGGACCCTGGCGATCTTCTTCTGCGACGAGCGCTGGAAGGTGCGCCTGGCAGTCGCGGTGCCCATCGTCGCCGGCCTGGTGCTCAGCTATTCGCGCACCGGCCTGCTGGCGGGTGTCTTCGTGCTGGTGTGGGTGCTGCTCGGACGACGCCTCGGGACCGCGGGCGGCGCTGCGATGGCGGCAGGGCTGGTGTGGATCGTCGGCAACATCCCCGACGACCTCACCACCTTCGGCCCCTTCTCCAACCGCTCCGGGAGCGACAAGCTCCGCGACCGGATCATCGCCCAGGAGCGGGTGCAGCTGGCCGACGCACCGTGGTTCGGCCACGGCCCGGGCACCGGCACGGTCAACATCAGCGACCTCGAGTTCTTCTTCCACAACAGCTATCTCGCCACCCGCCAGGAGGGCGGCTGGCCCGCCCTCTTCCTGGTGCTCGGGCTCATGGTCTTCACCTTCCTGCGGCTCACCCACCAGGCCAGGCGGGGTGACATGGCCGCGGCCGGCGCCCAGGCAGCCGTCATCGGGGTCGCGGTCATGGGGGTCACGCTGGGCGAGGTGCTGCTCGACACCCCGATGGCCGTGGCGGTGGCGCTCGGTCTGGGTCGAGCCCTGCACGCCCCACCGGACGGACCACCCGATGGGTGAGCGGATCCACCTCGCCGCCAACAACCCCGATCTCGGCGGGGGCGAGCAGATGCTGCTGCGGCACGCCGAGGCACTGCTGTCACTCGGCCGTCCGGTGACGGTCGTGGCGCCGGACTCCCCGTCCGAGGTCCTCGACGCCGCCTCCGCGCTGGGCGCCGACGTGGTCGCCATCCGTGCCGACGGCCGCCGCGACTACGTGCGCCGGTTGCGGGCCTGGGACCGCGCCGAACGCCGCGGGGTGCTGTGGTGCCACGGGCTGGTGCCGGCGTTCGCGACGACCGGTCGCCCGGACCGGATCGTGCACCTGCACCAGGAGCCCCGCAGCCGCGCGCAGCGCATCGCCGCCGATCTCGCCCGCCGTGGCACGCGCGCGACCCTGGTGCCGTCCGCGGATGCGTCGGCACGGATCCCCGGCAGCCGGGCACACGCCAACTGGACGACCGAGCTGCCCCGGCAGGAGAACCTCCAGGCCGAGCGGACCCAGGACGTCGGCTATCTCGGACGACTGTCGACCGACAAGGGCGTCGACGTCCTGGCGCGGGCCATGGGACGCATCGGTGCCGAGTCACGACTGCTCCTGGCCGGCGACACGCGTTATGTGGCGCGTGACTCCGTGGCCACGGTCGACGCGGCGATCTCGGAGCTCGGTCAGCGCGCGGTCCGTCTCGGTCACGTCCCGCCGGACGAGCTGTTCCGTCGCGCACACGTGGTGGTCTTCCCGAGCGTGTGGGCGGAGCCCTTCGGCCTCGTCGTCGCCGAGGCCATGGCGGCCGGCGTCCCCTTCGTCATCTCCGATGCCGGCGCCCTGCCCGAGGTCGCCGGCCCCGACCACCCCTGGGTCGCGCGGGCGGGCGACGCCGACGACCTCGCCCGGGTGATCGAGCACGCCCTCGCAGCCACTGCGGAGGAGGTGCGCGCCGTGACCGATCGTGCGCGCCTGCGCTGGGAGGAGGAGTACTCCCCGCGGGCCGGTCGACTCCGGGTGCAGCGACTGCTCGAGGAGCTGGAGAGGCGATGAGCCGACCCACGGTGGCCATCGCCCACGACTACCTCACCCAGCGCGGCGGCGCCGAGCGCGTCGTGCTCACCCTCATGAAGGCCTTCCCCGAGGCCGCGGTCCACACCACCCTCTACGACCCCGACGCGACCTACCCCGAGTTCGCCGGCGCCGACGTCCGGACCTCCCCGCTCAACCGGGTCGGCGCGCTCCGGCGCGACCACCGCCTGGCCCTGCCCCTGCTGGCCTCGGCCGCCTCGCGGATGAGGATCGACGCCGACGTCGTCATCGCCTCCAGCAGCGGGTGGGCCCACGGCTTCGACACCTCCGGTCGCACGGTCGTCTACTGCCACAACCCCGCGCGCTGGCTCTACCAGACCGACGAATACCTCGGCGGCACCGCGTGGCGCTCCCCCCTCGGTCCTCCCGTGCTCGCCCTGCGACCCTTCCTCAAGCGGTGGGACCGCCGCCAGGCCGACGAGGTCGACGTCTACCTCGCCAACAGTCGCGTCGTGCAGAAGCGGATCGCCACGACGTACGGCCGCGACGCCGAGCTGCTGCCGCCCCCGCACGGGATGGACGCCGCCGCTCCGCGCGAGGCCATCCCCGACCTGGACGGCTGGGCACCCGGCTACGCCCTCGTCGTGTCCCGGCTGCTCCCCTACAAGAACGTCGACACCGTGATCGAGGCCGTCCGGGGCACCGACCGGCGCCTGGTCGTCGTGGGCCGCGGCCCGGAGGAGGCGCGGCTGCGCGCGACCCTGCCCGACAACGTACGTCTCCTCGGTGGGCTCAGCGACGCCCAGCTGCGCGCGGTGTACGCCGAGGCGGGCGTGCTCGTCGCCGCGAGCCACGAGGACTTCGGCCTGGCGCCGCTCGAGGCAGCCGCCTTCGGGGTGCCGGCGGTCGCCCTGCGCGGTGGCGGCTTCCTCGAGACGGTCGTCGAGGGCGAGACCGGCGTGTTCTTCGACCGGCCCACGCCCGAGGACATCGCGGCCGCGCTGGCCGTTTCCGACACCCATGCGTGGGACGGTGACAGACTGCGGGCGCGGGCCGAGGAGTTCGGCGAGGGCCGCTTCATCGAGAGGATCCGTTCGATCGTGCTGGACGCAGGAAGGTCGACCTGACGTGCGACCCGACGGCGTGAAGCTCCTGCCCTGGCTGGTCGGCGTGCTCGACCTCGTCATGATCGCGCTGGCCACCGTGCTCGCCATCCGGTTCCGCGTGTCCTTGTCGATCTTCGACACGGCCGGCGACATCCTCCAGAACACGGTCCTGGC
Organism: uncultured Actinomycetota bacterium; assembly: GCA_963790155.1. Taxonomy (GTDB): domain Bacteria; phylum Actinomycetota; class Actinomycetes; order Propionibacteriales; family Nocardioidaceae; genus Nocardioides. The sequence goes on from CAWBNL010000003.1 coordinate 8,716, forward strand.
CAGTGGCTTCTTCCTCGGCACCTGGCTGGTGATGCTGGCCTTCTTCGGTGCCTACGAGCGCGATGTCTTCGGCGCCGGCACGGAGGAGTTCAAGCTGGTCGTCAACGCCTCCTTCTTCACCGGCGCTCTGGTCGCGACGATGGCGTTCCTCATGCAGTTCCCGCTCTCGCGCGGCTTCTTCATCCTGCTGTTCCCGATCGGCGTGCTGATGCTGGTGATCGGGCGGCTGCTGTCCCGTCGGGTCATCCAGCGCCTCCGGGTCGCCGGGCACTTCAACGAGAAGGTGCTGCTGGTCGGCACCCCGGGCTACATCACCGAGATCCACACCGTGCTCGCCCGCGAGACATGGCTCGGCTACCAGGTGATCGGCTGCCTCGTGCCGAGTGACTACGCCGGCCTGGAGGAGACCTCCAGCGGGATCCCCGTCCTCGGGATGATCGACGAGGTGCGCGCCGTCGTCGACGAGCACGCACCCGACGTCGTCTTCTTCACCGCCGGTGCGGTGACGTCCTCGACCCAGCTGCGGCGCCTCGCCTGGGACCTCGAGGACCACGCCGCCGTGCAGATCATCGTCGCGCCCAACGTCACGGACGTCTCCAGCGAGCGGGTGCGGATCCGCCCGGTGGCCGGGCTGCCGCTGATGCACCTGGGGCGCTCGCGCTCGCAGCTCGCGACCAACGACGCCAAACGGGCCTTCGACGTCGTCGGCGCGCTGACCATCCTGGCCCTGATCTGGCCCCTGCTCCTCGGGCTGATGGTCTGGGTCAGGCGCCACGACGGCGGACCGGCCCTCTTCCGGCAGACCCGGGTGGGCCGCGAGGGTGCCGAGTTCACCTGCCTCAAGCTGCGGTCCATGTCGGTCGACGCCGAGGAACGGCTCGCCGAGCTCGAGGCCCGCGACCACGTGCTCTTCAAGAGCCAGGACGACCCCCGGGTGACCCGACCCGGCCGGATCATCCGCCGCTTCTCCCTCGACGAGCTGCCCCAGCTGTGGAACGTCGTCCGCGGCGAGATGAGCCTGGTGGGCCCACGCCCGCCGCTGCCGGCCGAGGTCGAGCTCTACGAGGACGACATGCTGCGCCGCCTCAACGTGCTGCCCGGGATGACCGGCCTCTGGCAGGTCTCCGGCAGGTCCGACCTGTCGTGGGAGGACACGGTGCGCCTCGACCTCTACTACGTCGACAACTGGTCGATGATCCAGGACCTGCTGATCCTGGCGCGCACGGTCAGCGCCGTGCTGGCCAGCCGCGGGGCGTACTGATCCCGCTGCCCGAGCACCGCGCAGGTCAGGCCTTCTCGACCTTCTCCGCCGTGACGGCCTGCTCGGCTCTGTCCGCCTTCTCGGCCGTCTCGACCCGCTCGGCCTTGTCGGCCGTCTCCGCCCTGTCGGCTTTGTCGGGCTTCTCGGCCTTGGTGCCCTTGCGGCCGCGGCGCTTGCCGGCGGTGGCGTCCTCGTCGCGGCTGGCGTAGTCGCCCGCGTAGCCGCCGTAGCCGCCATAGCTTCCGTAGGCGCCGCCGTAGGCGATGGCCGCGGCGCCCTTCATCGGCGCCTTGTTGAGCACGACGCCCAGGAGCCGGCCGCCGACCTGGTCGAGGATCCGGCGGCAGCTCTGGCTCTGATCGATCTGGGTCTTGCCGGCCGCCTGGACCAGCAGCGCGCCGTCGCAGAAGGCCGTGAGCAGCCCGGCGTCGGTGACCGGCAGCAGCGGCGGCGCGTCGAGGATCACGAGGTAGTCGTGGGCGAGTTCGTCCACGAACTGCTTCATCCGCAGCGAGCCCAGCAGCTCGCTCGGGTTGGGCGGGATGCGCCCCGACGGCAGCACGCTCAGGTGGGGGATGCCCGTCTCGACGATGACGTCGCGGATCTCCACGTCACCGGCCAGCGCCTGGGTGAGGCCGACAGTGCCGTCGATCTCGAAGGTCGTCGCGATCATCGGACGCCGCAGGTCGGCGTCGATCAGCAGGACGGGGGTGCCGGCCTGGGCGACCAGCCGCGCGATGTTGGCCGAGACCGTGGACTTGCCCTCGCCCGCGAGCGCCGACGTCACCACGATCTTGCGGGGCTCGTTGTCGACGTCGACGAAGCGGAGGTTGGTGCGCAGCTGCCGGAACGACTCCGCTGCCCGGCCGAGGTCGCCCCGGACCCCGCGGTGGACGTGCCCCAGCGCATCGTCCTTGGGGATGATGCCCAGGACCGAGGCGCCGGTGGCCTCCTCGACGTGCTTGGGGTTCCTGATCCGGCGGTCGATGAGGCGGCGGGCGATGAGGACGGCGTACGCCAGTCCCAGTCCGCCGATCGCGCCCTTCATGGCCGCGCCGCGGTAGTCGGGCGTGAACGGCGCCCCGGGCAGCTGCGCCTCCTCGAGCGGGACGATCCGCGTCAGCGCGGTCTGCTTGGGGTTGCTCTGACCGGACTCGATCTCCTGTGCCACGACCACGACCGCGTCCACGACCGCGTTGGCGAGGTCGCGCGCCTCCTCGGGCGTGCTGCCGATCGCGGTGACGGTGAGGGCGTTGACGGTGGCGTCGACCGACGCCGAGAACCGGCCGGCGATCGCGCCGGGCGGGACGTCGAGGCCGAGGTCCTGCACGACCTGCTCGGCCACCGGCGTCTTCGACACGAGGAAGGCATAGAGGCCCGCCTTGTCCTCGGCGAGCTGGGCGTTGCCCTGCTCCTCACCCGCCGTCGTCGCGTTGCCGACGCGGACGAGGCCCGACGCGGTGGCGGAGTAGAGCACCGGCTCCCGGGTCGTCTTGGCCATCATCAGCAGCGCGCCGAGGATCGTGCAGCCGATCAGCACCCACACGTAGGCGCGGCTCAGCCGTACGAAGTCCCCGAAGGTCATGTCGCGAGTCTAGGGCGTGTTCCGCGGCCGGTGACCGTAACTGCCGACACGCTGGCACGATGGACCCCATGACCGAGGAGGCCGGCGTCCCGACAGCGCCCATCGCTGCGCGGGTGCACCTCGCCCATGCCGTGGTCCAGAAGCTGGCCGAGGAGCGCAACATCGACCTGCTGCACCTCAAGGGGCCCGCCGTGCTGCCCGGCCTGCGGGCCGAGGGTCGCCAGTCCGGCGACGTCGACGTGCTGCTGCGACCGAGCCACCTGCACCGGATGATCGCGGCGCTCGAGTCGATCGGGTGGGAGAAGCGCACCGACTTCGCGACGGGGTCGGTCTTCGCCCACGCCGCCAACTGGTGGCACGACGACTGGGGCTGGGTGGACGTGCACGTCAGCTGGCCGGGCGTCGGCGTCGATGCCGAGCAGGGCTTCGACGTGCTCTCCCGCGGCGCGCTGCAACGCTCCATCGCCCACTGGGACTGCCCCGTGCCCAACCGGGTGGCGCAACGGCTGATCCTGGTGCTGCACGCGGCGCGCTCGGGCGGGAGCACCGACGTCGCCCACGCCTGGACCGCCGCGGAGCCGGCCGAGCAGGCCGAGGTGCGCGCGCTGGCCGCCGAGCTCGACGCCGTCGTCGCCCTCGCCGCCGGCATCGGCGAGCTCGACCTGCACCGCGACCACCCGACGTACGCCCTGTGGCGCCACTTCGCCGAGGGCGGCAGCCGCCTCGACGAGTGGCGGGCGCGCCTGACCGCGGCGCCGTCCGCACGGGCCAAGGCCGGGCTGGTCACCTCTGCGATGCGGGTCAACCGCGACCACCTCCAGATGGAGCTGGGCAGGCCCCCCACTCGTGAGGACGTCCGCGCGCGCCAGGGACAGCGGCTGCGCAAGGCCGCCGAGGAGCTGTCCAAGCGGGTGAAGAAGGCATGATCCATCGCTACCGCATCGCCGACGACGTCGCCTGGGTCAGCCAGGAGGAGCTCGACGGCGGCGACGAGCCCACGGCCTACCTCTCCCGGGTCCCGGGCGGGCCGCCCATCCTGCTCGAGGGATCCGGGTGCGTGGTGTGGCTGGCCCTGGCCGAGGGCGGCACGATGGAGCAGCTCATCGCGGCGGCGGCCGCGATGTCGGGCGCGACCGAGGCCGAGGTCACCGACGACGTGGAGACCCTGATCGACCAGCTCGTCGCGATCCGCGTCGTGCGAGAAGACTGACCGCGCCGGCGCCGATGAGGGCGCCCAGCGTGTTGGCGACGACGTCGGGCCAGCCACCCTCCCGTGCGAGCCACGCCCACTGGGTCAGCTCGATCACGGCCGATCCGAGCGCCGCGACGGCCGTCACCCACCACCAGGCCCGCCCGGTGAGGAGCGCCAGGAGTGCGGCCAGCGGCACGAAGAGCACGACGTTGAGCAGCAGCCCGTAGTGCTCCGGAAGGGCCCAGTCGGGAGCGACGGGCCAGTCATAGCGGAACCGGACGTAGAGGGCGACGGTCATGCGGTTGAGCGTCCAGCCCCACGGGCCGACGACCAGCACGGCGAGCACGACGACGTACGCCGCGCCGAGGGCGGCCAGGACACGACGATCGCGCAGCCAGCCCACGACGCCACCCTAGAGTGGTCGGCGTGGGGAGCGAGGGAGCGTCGCCGGAGGTCGTGGTGGAGGTGCTCGGCGTGCCGATCGGCATCCGGGCCTCCGGCAGCACCGCCGATCGGCTGCGCCACCAGTGGAGTCGTGCGCTCACCGACCGGGAGCCCACCACGATCCTCGACCTCGGCCCCGACCGCGTTTCGGTGGGCGCCGACCTCGACCATGCGGGGCACGACTACGCCCTCACGACCCGCGTCACCCTCGCTGCCCTCGACGCCACCGCGGGTCACCGGATCAACCTGCACGCGGGCGCCGTGGCCGACGAGCAGGGCCGCGCGCTCGCGGTGATCGGTCCCTCGGGTTCGGGCAAGACCACCGCGATCTCGCTGCTGGCGCGACGGCTCGGCTACCTCACCGACGAGACCGTCTCCCTCGACGAGGAGCTGCTGGTCCACGCCCACTCGAAGCCGCTGTCGATCATCGCCGACGGCGACGCGGCGCATCACAAGCAGTCCCTCTCCCCCGACGACCTGGACCTGCGGCACCCGCCGGCGACCTCTCACCTCCACCGGATCGTGCTGCTGCGCCGGGGCCAGGGCGACGCCGGCCTGGTCCCGGCGCCGGCCGCCCGCGCGATCGTGGAGATCGTCGAGCAGACCTCGTCCCTCACCCAGGTCGACCAGCCCATCCACCGGCTCGCCACCGCCATCGACGCCTGTGGCGGCGCGTGGGGTCTGGAGTACTCCGACATCGCCGACCGCCTCGACGAGGTGGTCGGCCTCCTCGACCGCGAGCCCCGCGAACCCGACGGGCACACCCACCACCCCTTCGCCGCCGCCGCCGCGGGGGAGCCCGCGCCCGGCGCCTGGTCGCGTGCGCCGTGGACGGACGCCGAGGAGTACGACGACGAGCTGGTGCTGATGGTGGGCGACCGGGTCCACGTGCTGGCCGGCCTGGGCGTGGTCCTCTGGCTGGCGCTCGAGTCCCCCCGCACCACCGCGGAGCTGGTGGCGACCGCGACGGCGCTGTGGGGGGACCATCCCGGGGCGGCCGAGCTGTGGGCGAGGCGATGGACCTGATGGCCGGGCAGTTGCTGGTGCGGCCGCCCGCCTGAATCCGCCCCTCGGTTGCGATCCCCGGATATCCGGGGAAACTGGAGCCTCCACCCCGAAACTTCGGGGCGAGGCTCCAGTTTGGATATGGAACCCTCCCCGGCCCCGCCCCCGCGCCCCGACGCCGCGCTCGAGCGCGAGGGTGACGGCGGTAACGTGCGCGGCATGACCGCCCGCCGACACCTGCCCACCGACGA
>CAWBNL010000004.1:0-1507251 GCA_963790155.1 uncultured Actinomycetota bacterium
GGGAGCTGGTGTCGTCGCGGACGTCGGAGATGCCCTGGATCCGGCCGGAGTCGGCGAGCTCGGCGATCTTGAGCGCCAGGTTGTCCGGGTTGACCATGTAGGGGAGCTCGCTGATGACCAGCATCACGCGGCCCTTGGCGTCCTCGTCGATCTCGACGACGGCGCGCTGCGAGATCGATCCCCGCCCGGTGCGGTAGGCCTGCTCGATGCCCTGACGACCCACGATGAGCGCGCCGTTGGGGAAGTCGGGGCCCTTGATCCGCTCGACGAGCGCGTCCTGGAGCTCCTCCTTGGTGGCGTCGGGGTGCTCGAGCGCCCACGTCGCGCCCTCGGCGACCTCACGGAGGTTGTGCGGCGGGATGTTGGTCGCCATGCCGACCGCGATGCCGGCCGAGCCGTTGACGAGCAGGTTGGGGAAGCGCGAGGGCAGGATGGTCGGCTCCTGCGAGCGACCGTCGTAGTTGGGGCGGAAGTCGACGGTGTCCTCGTCGATGTCGCGCACCATCTCCATGGCCAGCGGCGCCATCCGGCACTCGGTGTAGCGCATGGCCGCGGCGGAGTCGTTGCCCGGCGAGCCGAAGTTGCCCTGGCCGTTGATCAGCGGCGCACGCAGCACCCACGGCTGTGCGAGGCGGACCATGGTGTCGTAGATCGCCGTGTCGCCGTGGGGGTGGTACTGACCCATCACGTCACCGACGACGCGCGAGCACTTGGAGAAGCCGCGGTCGGGGCGGTAGCCGCCGTCGTACATCGCGTAGAGGATGCGGCGGTGCACCGGCTTCAACCCGTCGCGTACGTCGGGCAGCGCGCGCCCGACGATGACGGTCATCGCGTAGTCGATGTAGGACTGCTGCATGAGCGTCTGCAGCTCGATCGGCTGGATGCGCTCGTCGCCGAATCCGTGGCCGCCGGCGCCGGTGGTGTCCGTGGGGATCTCAGTCATGATTCGTCTTTCTCGACTTGTCTACTGGAAGTCTTAGATTGCGCGATATGCGGCTAGGCCGGCAGGAGGTGCAGCGAGCGTGCGCGCATCGCTCCTCCTGTCAGATGTCGAGGAATCGGACGTCCTTGGCATTGCGCTGGATGAACGACCGGCGCTGCTCGACGTCCTCGCCCATCAGGACCGAGAAGATCTCGTCGGCCTGGGCGGCGTCGTCGAGCGTGACCTGCTTCATCAGGCGGGCGTCGGGGTCCATCGTGGTCTCCCACAGCTCGTCGGCGTTCATCTCACCGAGACCCTTGTAGCGCTGGACCGGGTTCTCCTTGGGCAGCTTCTTGCCCTGCGCCAGACCGTCGGCCTGCAGCGCGTCGCGCTCGGCGTCGGAGTAGACGAACTCGTGCTCGGCCGGCTTGTTCCAGCGCAGGCGGTAGAGAGGGGGCTGCGCCATGTAGACGTAGCCGTGCTCGATGAGCGGCTTCATGAAGCGGAACAGCAGCGTCAGGAGCAGCGTGTTGATGTGGTGGCCGTCGACGTCGGCGTCGGCCATCATCACGACCTTGTGGTAGCGCAGCTTCTCGAGGCTGAACTCCTCGTGGATGCCGGTGCCGAGGGCGGAGATGATCGCCTGGACCTCGGTGTTGGCGAGCACCTTGTCGATGCGGGCCTTCTCGACGTTGAGGATCTTGCCGCGGATCGGGAGGATCGCCTGGATGCGCGGGTCGCGCCCCTGGCGGGCCGAGCCGCCGGCCGAGTCACCCTCGACGACGAAGACCTCGCACTCCTCGGGGTTGGTCGACTGGCAGTCGCTGAGCTTGCCGGGCAGGCCGCCGCCGCCGAGCAGGCCCTTGCGACCGCGGGCCAGCTCGCGCGCCTTGCGTGCGGCGATCCGGGCGCTCGCGGCGGCCTGGGACTTGCGGACGATGTCGCGGCCCTCGGCCGGGTTCTCCTCGAACCAGGCACCGAGCTGGTCGTTCATGATCCGCTGGGTGAAGCCCTTGGCCTCGGTGTTGCCGAGCTTGGTCTTGGTCTGGCCCTCGAACTGCGGCTCGGCGAGCTTGATGGAGATGATCGCGGTCAGGCCCTCACGGATGTCGTCACCCGAGACCCGGTCCTCCTTCTTCTTGATCAGCGCCCACTCCTCGCCCCAGTGGTTGACCAGGGAGGTGAGGGAGGCGCGGAAGCCCTCCTCGTGGGTGCCGCCCTCGTGGGTGTTGATGTTGTTGGCGAAGGTGTGGACCGACTCGGTGTAGGAGGTGTTCCACTGCATCGCCACCTCGAGACTCATGTGGTTCTCGACCGACTCGGGGGTGTCGGCCTCGAACGAGATGACGCTCGCGTTGGCCTTGTCCTTGCGGCGGTTGAGGTGCTCGACGTAGTCGACCAGCCCGCGGTCGTACTTGAAGACCTGCTCGAGACCGCCGGTCTCGCCCCGCTTGATGGCGTCGTGGCCGACGTTGTCGATGCTGTTGTCGATCGTGTCGTCCTGGACCGCGTCGACGCGCGCCGCGGCGTCCTCGCGCTCGTCGCGCACCACGAACTCGACGCCCTTGTTGAGGAAGGCCATCTCGCGCAGGCGCGAGGTGATGGTCTCGAGGTTGTAGTGGGTGGACTCGAAGATGTCGTCGGAGGCATACCAGGTCACCGTGGTGCCGGTGCGCTCGCCGGGCTCCATGGGGCGGACCTGCTCGAGGCCGGCGTCGGGCACGCCCAGCCGGAAGGTCTGGCGCCACAGGTGGCCGCGGTTGGCGACCTCGGCGACCAGGCGGCTGGAGAGGGCGTTGACGACCGAGACGCCCACGCCGTGCAGCCCGCCGGAGACCTTGTAGCCGCCGCCGCCGAACTTGCCGCCGGCGTGGAGCATCGTCAGCGCCATCGTGAGCGCGGGCATGTCCTGGCCGGGGGCGGTGTCGGTCGGGATGCCGCGACCGTTGTCCTCGACCCGGACGCCGCCGTCGGCCTGCAGGGTCAGCACGATCCGGTCACAGATCCCCGCGAGCGCCTCGTCGACGCCGTTGTCCACGATCTCCCAGATCAGGTGGTGCAGGCCGCGCTCGCCGGTCGAGCCGATGTACATCCCGGGGCGCTTGCGCACCGCCTCGAGGCCCTCGAGGACGGTGATGGCGGAGGCGTCGTACTCGAAGTCCTCGTCGACCGCGTTGGTGTTGCGCTTCGGCGCGGCCTCCTCGGCGGGAGGTGACTGTTCTGCTGGCGAATCGGGGGTCGGAACGGTGGGCATCTCGACGTTCTCTTCGCTCAAGGCACAGCCTTCTTCTCATCGCCCGCGACGGGCGTTCGACATGAGTCGAGTCGCTGCTGTTGCGGTGGCAACGAAGCGTGCGACTCGACTTCTCATACTACCGGTCAGGGCCCGGCAAGCGAAGGATCACCCCCGGGGTCGGGGGTGATCTGTGGAAAAACAGGCCTGTAGGGGCCCCATGACGCCGGTTCACAGCGCCGATCAGGGGGGTCGGTGGGGGCCCCTACCGTCGCGAGGCCGTCAGATCGGCAGTTCGGCGCTCCCGCCTCGGTGACCCGGTCCCTAGCCGTAGGTGTCGCGAGGACCCCGCCCGTCGCGGCTGGAGAGCCGGCCCTTGGTCCAGTGCGGCAGGTGCGGGCCGAGCACCTCGATCACGGTGACCGTGCCGTGTCCGAGCTCGGTGTTGAGGCGTCGTACGACGGTGGGCGCGAGCAGCTTGAGCTGGGTGGCCCAGGCGGTGGAGTCGGTGCGCACGACGAGGCGCCCGTCGGCGAACGACTCGGGCGTGCAGTGGTCGGCGACCTCGGAGCCCACCAGCTCGGCCCACCTGCCGAAGACGCCCTGGACCTTGAGGTCGAGCTCCCACCCGTGGTTGGCGATGAGCCGGCCCATCGCCTGGTCGAGCAGCTGCGGGTCGCGGTCGTCGGGGCGGGCACCCGAGGACTTGGTGAACGTACGCCGTCGCGAGGAGGTGGGCTTCTTGCGGGCCGGGGCCCCCGGCGTCGCGGCCGCGGCGCGTGCGGCCGCTCGGGCGAGATCGAGCCCGTCCGCGTGGTGCTCGGGAGCCACGGGGGTGGGAGCCTCGGCTTCGGGGGTCTGCGACTCGGGGGTTCCCTCGTCCGAGGGCCCCTCAGGCATCACGGGTCACCTGCCCGTCGGCGACGACGTACCTCATGCCCTGGAGGGAGGCGGGCACGTCGGCGGCGACCGCCGCGGTGACGAGCACCTGCTCGGCCCCCGCGACCAGCGCGGCCAGCTGGCTGCGGCGCTCGGTGTCGAGCTCGGCGAAGACGTCGTCGAGCACCAGGATCGGGTCGTCGCCGTCGGCGCGCAGCAGGTCGTAGGACGCCAGCCGCAGCGCGAGGGCGAACGACCACGACTCCCCGTGGGAGGCGTAGCCCTTGACCGGCAGCCTCAGGTCGCCGTCGCCCAGGGTGAGCAGGAGCTCGTCGCGGTGCGGGCCGACGAGCGAGATCCCGCGGTCCAGCTCGTCCTTGCGCCGCTCGGCGATCGCGGCGAGCAGCGCGGTCTCGAGGGGGCCGTCGGCGAGCTCGATGCTCGCCTTGTAGTCCAGGTCGGCGTCGTCGCGCGAGGCCCCGCGGGCGACCGCCTCGTAGGCCTTGCCGACGTAGGGGCGCAGGTCCTCGACCAGCCGCAGCCGGGCGGCGAGGAGCTCCCCACCCACGCGAGCCAGGTTGTCGTCCCAGATCTCGAGGGTCGACATCGCGGCGTCGCGCGAGGAGCCGCGGGCCAGCCCGGCGGTCTTGAGCAGGCTGTTGCGCTGCCGGAGGATCCGGTCATAGTCCGACCGCACGCCGGCCAGGCGAGGGGTCCGCAGCACCAGCAGGTCGTCGAGGAACTTGCGGCGGTCCGACGGGTCGCCCTTGACCAGGGTCAGGTCGTCCGGGGCGAAGACCACCGTGCGCACCAGGCCGATGATCTCGCGCGGTCGCGACAGCGGGGAGCGGTTGATGCGGGCCCGGTTGGCGCGGCCGGGGTTGAGCTCGACCTCCAGCAGCGCCGTACGTCCTTCCTTGACGACCGAGGCCCGTACGACGGCCTGGTCGGCACCAGCCCTGACCAGCGGCGCATCGGTGGCGACCCGGTGCGAGGAGAGGCGCGACAGGTAGTCGATCGCCTCGACCAGGTTGGTCTTGCCCTGGCCGTTGCGGCCGATGAAAGCAGTGGCACCCGGCTCCAGCGCGACGTCGAGGTCGGTGTAGGAGCGGAAGTTGTGCAGGCTCAGGTGCGCAACGTGCAAGGAGCCCTAGCTCTCTCCGGCCTCGTGGCCGGCGCCGGCCCCGGCCTGCTCGGCGGACGCGGACTGCTCGGCGCCGGTGGACCCTTCGGCGTCGCCGCCCTTCGGGGCCGAGGACCTCACCGCATGGCCACCGAACTGGTTGCGCATCGCGGCGACGGCCTTCATCGTCGGGGAGTCGTCCTGCCTCGAGACGAAGCGGGCGTAGAGGGCCGCGGTGATCGCGGGCGTCGCGACGGCGTTCTCGATGCCGGCCTCCACGGTCCACCTGCCTTCGCCGGAGTCCTCGGCATATCCGGCGATCTTGCTCAGGCCCGGGTCCTCGTCGAGGGCGTTGACCATGAGGTCGAGCAACCAGGAGCGGATCACCGTGCCCTCGCGCCAGGAGCGGAAGACCTCGGTGACGTTGTCGGTGACCTCGGCCTTCTCCAGCAGCTCCCAGCCCTCGGCGTACGCCTGCATGATCGCGTACTCGATGCCGTTGTGGACCATCTTGGAGAAGTGGCCCGCGCCGACCGAGCCGGCGTGGACGGAACCGAAGTCACCCTCGGGCTTGAGCGCGTCGAAGGCGTCCTGCACCTTGACGACGTCCTCCGCGTCACCGCCGTACATCAGGGCGTAGCCGTTCTCGAGGCCCCAGACCCCTCCGGAGACCCCGCAGTCGACATATCCGATCTGCTTCTCGGCCAGCATCTCGGCGTTGGCGATGTCGTCGGTCCAGCGCGAGTTGCCGCCGTCGACGATCACGTCACCCGCGCCGAGGAGCTCACCGAGCTCGCGGACCGTCGCCCGGGTGGGGTCGCCGGCCGGAACCATGACCCAGACGACCTTGGGGCTCGGGAGTGCCTCGACCAGTGCAGCGAGCGAGTCGACGTCACTGACGTCGGGGTTGCGGTCGTAGCCGACGACCGTGAGTCCCGCGCGGCGCATGCGCTCGCGCATGTTGCCGCCCATCTTGCCGAGCCCGACGAGTCCGATGTCCATGCCCGGAGCCTAGCCGTGCCCGCGTCAGCTGAGCAGGCGCCGCGGCATCAGCAGGTAGCGGAAGGAGTGGGCGTCGTCGTCGGCATCCGTGCCGGAGATCACGACCGGCTTGGTGGCCTGGGTGAAGGCGAGGTCCACGAACTCCCCGTCGATGGCGGTGAGGCCGTCGAGCAGGAACTGCGGGTTGAAGCCCGTCGTCAGGTCGTCGCCGTTGATGTCGGCGTCGACGGCCTCGGTCGCCATCGCCTCGTCCCCCGAGCCGGCGTCGAGGACGATCTGGTTGTCGCCGAACTTCATCTGCACGGCCGTGTTGCGCTCCGCGACCAGCGCGACCCGCTTGACGGTCTCGATCAGCTCGGCCTTGTTGACCTTGGCGACCGTGAGGTGCTCGGCCGGGAAGAGCGAGCGGACCTTGGGGAACTCGCCGTCGAGCAGACGGGTCGTGGTGCGACGTACGCCACCCAGGCCGGTGCCCTCGAATCCGATCAGTCCCTCGCCGCCACCGCTCGCGCTCAACGCGATGGTCACCTCGGCACCCGAGGTCAGCGACTTCGCCGTGTCGCCCAGCACCTTGGCCGGCACCAGCGCGGCCACCGACTCGTCGGGCGACTGCGGGTTCCAGGTCAGCTCGCGGTGGGAGAGCCGGAAGCGGTCGGTGGCCAGGAGCGCCATCGTGGAGCCGTCGATCTCGATCCGTACGCCGGTCAGCACCGGAAGCATGTCGTCGCGACCCGCCGCGGTGACTGCCTGCGCCACCGCATGGGCGAAGTCGGCGCTCGAGACGGTGCCGGTGGCCGACGGCATGTCGGGCAGCGTCGGGTAGTCGTCGACCGGCATCGTCTGCAGGCTGAAGCGCGCCGAGCCGCAGATGAGCGAGACGCGGGGACCCTCCAGGGTCAGCTCGACCGGCTTGGCAGGCAGGCTGCGGCAGATGTCGGCCAGCAGCCGCCCGCTGACCAGGGCCTTGCCCTCGTCGTTGACCTCCGCGGTGAGCGTGGCGCGGGCCGAGGTCTCGTAGTCGAACGTGGAGAGCACCAGTCCGGCGTCGCTCGCCTCGATCAGCAGCCCGGCCAGGACCGGGGAGCTCGGACGGATCGGCAGGCTGCGGGCAGCCCAGGCAACGGCATCGGCGAAGACGTCGCGTTCGACGCGGAACTTCACAAGGGTCTCCTCGAGGAGAGAGCTGTCTGACAACACGGTCCGGGCGCTGCTGGGCGCAGCACACGACTCACGCGCGGGCGCGTGGGAAGTGCATCCTGCCACGCGCAGCCGAGTGAGCGGCAGGGTTGTCCCCAGAGCGGGTCGTGTTCAACGTTGGTGGGTGAGGGGAGCAATGGTGAGGTTCGTAGTAGTCATAGGGTCCGTGGAAACTGTGGAGAACTGACGTTCGTGCAGGTCAGGGGGCTCCCGCCCTGTGCACGAAGGGTGTGGAACGACATCGACGAGCCCGGCGGGGGGTGTGGAGCGGGCCGGACGCCGTGTCGTTCTGCGCGGCGCGTCCACAGGGGTTGGGGACGAACGGCCCAGTGGAACCACACGTTGTCCACACGCTGGCCTCAGGCCTGGCGCGCCTGCATCTTCACGCGGTTGGTGAGCTCGCTGACCTGGTTGAAGACCGCGCGTCGCTCGGCGAGCAGCTGACGGATCTTGCGGTCGGCGTACATCACGGTCGTGTGGTCGCGGCCACCGAACTCGCGACCGATCTGGGGCAACGACATCGAGGTCAGCTCGCGACACAGGTACATGCCGATCTGCCGGGCCATGACGAGGTGGCGCCCGCGTGAGGGTCCGGTGAGGTCCTCCAGGGAGACGCCGAAGTAGGCGGCCGTCTGGGCGATGATCAGCGCGTGGGTGATCTCGGGCTCGCCACCCTCGGGGATCAGGTCCTTCAACACGATCTCGGCCAGGGTCATGTCGACCTCCTGGCGGTTGAGGTTGGCGAACGCGGTGACGCGGATCAGCGCCCCCTCGAGCTCGCGGATGTTGGTCTGGATCTTGGAGGCGATGAACTCCAGCACGTCCGGCGGCGCGGTGAGCCGGTCCATCGCGGCCTTCTTGCGCAGGATCGCGATGCGGGTCTCGAGGTCGGGCGGCTGCACGTCGGTGATCAGGCCCCACTCGAACCGGTTGCGCAGCCGGTCCTCCAGCGCCTCGAGCCGCTTCGGCGCGCGGTCGGAGGTCAGCACGATCTGCTTGTTGGCGTTGTGGAGGGTGTTGAACGTGTGGAAGAACTCCTCCTGGGTCTGGGTCTTGCCCTCGAGGAACTGGATGTCGTCGATCAGGAGCACGTCGACGTCGCGGTAGCGCCGCTTGAACCGGTCCTGCCGGTCGTCGCGGATCGCGTTGATGAACTCGTTGGTGAACTCCTCGCTGGAGACGTAGCGCACCTTGGCGTTGCTGTAGAGGCTGCGGACGTAGTGGCCGATCGCGTGCAGCAGGTGGGTCTTGCCGAGCCCGGACTCGCCGTAGACCAGGAGTGGGTTGTAGGCCTTGCCGGGTGCCTCCGCCACCGCGACCGCGGCCGCGTGGGGGAATCGGTTGGACGAGCCGATGACGAAGGTCTCGAAGGTGTACTTGGGGTTGAGCCGGGTCTCCAGCGCGGAGGGCCGGCGCTCACCGCCGCCCTGCGTCGGGTCCTGCTGCTCGACACGGGGGGCCGGCGTGGGCTCGAACGGGCTGTGGTCATTTGTCGACAAGGCGACAGATCCATCTGTCGATTCATCGACGTGGACCGGTGTGGGGTCCCCCAGCGCCGGGTTGACCGTGACGAGCATCCGGATCTCGCGGCCGAAGCCCTCGGTCAGCGCGTCCTCGATGTGGTTGCGCAGCCGTCCCTCGAGCTGGTTGCGCGTGAAGTCGTTGGGAACGGCGATGATCGCGGTGTTCTCGTGCAGTGTCACCGGGACGCTCGGGCGCAGCCAGGCCCGCTGGTTGGGCTGGAGGTCCTCGACGATCTGCTGCCACGCCGTCTGGAGATCTACCTGCTGGTCGTCCACCGGATCGCCTTTGCTTTCCACCGTTTTGTCGTCAGGTCACACCGAGCCCGGGTGATCTGCATCCACAGAGTTCTCCACAAGCTGTGAACTGCCCTGCCCGCTCGTCTCGAGCGCTGCCCCCACGACGGTGAACGCAGTGATCCTGCCAGCATCCATGCAGGTCAGAGGCCCTTTTGAGGGCCAAGTGACGTGGGCCACAAAGAACTGTCGACCCTGGCGGGACCACCCTGTCCACCGTCCGCGGAGGGGTGGAACGTAACAACCGCAGGAGGTCCCCGGCAAGACGTCATCCACAGGCAGGCCCGGTGAGGTCGCTCGCGGGTTTGACCCCCTCTTTCCCCACCGCGTACCGTTGGCCGGTCGCTCCATGTCGACGGGTGCCGCATGTCCACGATCCGCCACCAGGCGGCCACGTGGGTGGGCGGTGCCGGCCGAAGTTGCCTGAACTGGGCCCAGCACTGCCCTCGCAGTGGAGTGGACATCCCTCGAAACCTTCGGAGAAATAGCCGTGAGCAAGCGTACCTACCAGCCGAACAACCGTCGCCGTCACAAGGTCCACGGCTTCCGCCTCCGCATGCGGACCCGCGCCGGGCGTTCCATCCTCTCCAGCCGGCGCCGCAAGGGCCGCAAGGAACTGGCGGTCTGACGCCTCACCGCTCACGGCGTCCGCCGTGCTCTCCGCTGCTCATCGCCTCACCGACAGTGACGACTTCCGTCGTGCTGTCCGGGGAGGCCGACGCGCGGGCTCGTCCACGATGGTGGTCCACCTCTGGGTGGATCCCGACGCGGAGCCGGGCCCGGTGCAGGCGGGGTTCACGGTGAGCAAGGCCGTGGGCAACGCTGCGACCCGCAACCGCGTGAAGAGACGACTTCGGCACCTGACCCGGGAGCACCTCCTGTCACTGGAGGAGCTTCCGGGTCGTGCTGTGCTCGTGGTGAGGGCGCTGCCGGCTGCGGCGGGAGCGTCGTACGCGAGCCTCGGTGGCGATCTTGGTCGTACGCTCGACCGGGTGAGCACCCCATGAAGCACCTCCTCATCGGCTTCATCCGGTTGTGGCGCTTCGCCATCAGTCCGCTCTACGGCCAGGTGTGCCGCTACTACCCGAGCTGCTCGGCCTACGCCCTCGAAGCCCTCACCCAGCACGGTGCGGTGCGCGGCACCTGGCTCTCCGTACGCCGCGTCGGCCGGTGCCACCCGTGGGCAGCCGGCGGCTACGACCCCGTTCCCTCCCGCGCCGAACCGGCCGCGGAGTCCCCTGCAACTCGAGGAGCCTGAGTGCTCAACTTCTTCGGTGACATCGGTGGCGCGATCATGGCGCCGCTCTACTACGTCATCTCCGCCATCCTGGTGGGCTTCCACAAGCTCTTCGGCGGGCTCTTCGGCGAGGCGTCGGGCGTGGCATGGGTGCTGTCGATCATCGGGCTGACCCTGATGATCCGGGTGGCTCTGATCCCGCTCTTCGTCAAGCAGATCAAGTCCAGCCGCAACATGCAGCTGATCCAGCCCAAGGTGCGCGAGCTGCAGAAGAAGTACGGCCACGACCGCGAGAAGCTCGCTGCCGAGACCATGAAGCTCTACAAGGACTCGGGCACCAACCCGTTCGCCTCGTGCCTGCCGATCCTGCTGCAGATGCCGATCTTCCTGGCGCTCTTCCGGCTGATCGACCAGGCGGCGAAGAAGCCCGAGGTCGAGCGTGGCCTCATGACGACGCGGCTCAACGAGCAGTTCGGTGACGCGGTCTTCCTCGGCGCCAAGATCTCCGACACGTTCATCAACACCGGGGACGTGGGCGTGCGGGTGCTCGCAGCGGTCCTGGTGCTGTCGATGACCGCGACCACCTTCTTGACCCAGCGCCAGCTGATGAGCAAGAACATGCCCGCCGATGCGCTCTCGGGTCCCTACGCGCAGCAGCAGAAGCTGCTCCTCTACGTCCTTCCCCTCGTCTTCGCCGTCGGCGGCATCGCGTTCCCGGTCGGCGTCCTCTTCTACTGGACCACCTCGAACCTGTGGACCATGGGGCAGCAGTTCTACGTGATCCGCAACAACCCCGCTCCCGGCACACCGGCCGCCGCGGCGAAGGAGGGCCGCGACCGGGCGAAGGCCGAGCGCAAGGGCCTGAAGACGCCGGCGCAGCTCGAGGAGGAGCGGCTGGCAGCCGAGGCCGAGGCCAAGCGCGAGGAGCAGACCCACGCCCGGCAGCAGCCGCAACGCCAGACGAAGGCTCAGCGCACCAAGAAGAAGAAGCGCTGACCCCCACGATTCTCTGCGTGCCCTCCGCGGCATCGCATCCCGAAGGAAGCAGGAGACACACGTGAGTGAGCAGATGACGGACACCGACGCAGTCGGCACGGACAACGCCGAGAACGCTGAGATTTCCGAGAGTCCCGAGGCCGAGCAGGCAGAGGTGGAGCAGCCTGGAGCGGGCGATGTCGAGTCCGCGGGAGAGGCCTCCGACGACATGGAGGACCAGTCCGCGAGCGGCCGGCCCTCCAAGGTGCAGCGGCTGGAGCACGAGGGTGACATCGCGGCCGACTACCTCGAGGAGCTCCTCGACATCGCGGACCTCGACGGCGACCTCGACATGGATGTCGAGGGCGACCGGGCGAGTGTGCAGATCGGCGGCGCGGACCTGAGCATCCTCGTCGGACGCAACGGAGAGGTGCTCGAGGCCCTCCAGGAGCTCACCCGGCTGGCGGTGTACCGCGAGACCGGTGAGCGCTCACGCCTGATGCTGGATGTCGGTGGGCACCGCGCCGAGCAGCGCACCCGCCTGGTGGCGCTGGCCGAGAAGTCCATCGCCGAGGTCAAGGCGAGCGGCGAGTCACTGTCGCTGGAGCCGATGAGCGCCTTCGAGCGCAAGGTGGTCCACGACGCCGTGGCGGGCGCGGGCCTGACGTCCGAGTCTGAGGGCGCTGAGCCGAAGCGTCACGTGGTGATCCTTCCCGCGTGAACGACGACGTTTCACGTGAAACCGGCGGGACAGCACCCTCCGTGCCCGATGTGGCGCGGGGGGTGTTCACGTCCGACCGGCTCGCGCGGGCCGTCCGCTACACCGAGCTCCTGGCGACCGAGGGCGTGCTGCGCGGCCTGATCGGTCCGCGCGAGGCCCCGAAGCTGTGGGAGCGGCACGTGCTGAACTCGGCCGTCCTGGCCGAAGCGATCCCGGAGGGCGCCAGCGTCTGCGACATCGGGACCGGGGCCGGACTTCCCGGTCTGGTCGTGGCGATCGCTCGTCCCGATGTGAAGATGACGCTGGTCGAGCCGCTGTTGCGTCGGACCACGTTCCTCGACGAGGTGGTGGCCGAGCTCGGGCTCGAGCAGGTGTCGGTCGTGCGCGGTCGTGCGGAGGATCTCCACGGCGTCCAGACGTTCGGGGTGGTCACCTCGCGCGCGGTCGCGCCCCTGGAACGGTTGCTCGGCTGGTCGATGCCGCTGGTGTCCCCCAGCGGTGCGATGGTGGCGATGAAGGGTCAGTCGATCCACACCGAGATCGAACGAGCGGCAGAGTTTCTCCACAGATGGCGCTGTGGGGTTCCGCAGGTCTTCGAGGTGGGTAAGGGTGTCGTCGAGCCTCCCGCCACTGTGGTGCGGGTGCCGTGGGCGGATCCGTCCCGGATAGGTTGGCCCCTTGCCCGGGAGTCCACACGGCGTGCCCGGCGCCGCGACCGCCAGGCTGTGCAGCGAGAGGTGAAGTGAGTTGACCGGAGATCCCACCGACAACGTGGGTTGGCAGACGCCGAGCAACGACCCTCGTGAGTTTTCCACCGCGGAGGCAGGGGCCCCTGAGCGGGGCTATCCACAGGCGGACCGACTTCATCCACAGGCAACGGATGTTTCACGTGAAACGAATGAGACCAACGTTTCACGTGAAACACAGCCCACCTGGCAGGTGCGGACGGCCGCCGACATCGCCGCGCAGGATGATCCCTTCCATGACCACGGCACGCCACTGGCCCAGGCCGCGCAGCACTCGGTGCTCGCCAGGACCGGGGGGTTGCGACGTCAGGGCGTCCCTCGGCCGAAGGACACCCGCGTCATGGTCGTGGCCAACCAGAAGGGCGGTGTCGGCAAGACGACATCGACCGTCAACGTCGCCGCCGGACTCGCACAACTGGGTCAGAAGGTGCTGGTGATCGACCTCGATCCGCAGGGCAACGCCTCCACGGCCCTCGGGATCGAGCACCACCGGGGCGTGCCGTCGACGTACGACATGCTGGTCGATGGCCAGCCACTGGTCGACGTGGCCTCCGAGTCCGAGGACCTCCCCGGGCTGTGGGTGGTGCCGGCCACGATCGACCTCGCCGGCGCCGAGATCGAGCTCGTCAGCATGGTGGCGCGCGAGCAGCGGCTCGCCCGGGCGATCGCGGCCCACCCGCTCGTGGGGACCGGCGAGGCCATCGGCGAGGAGCGGTTCGACTACGTGTTCGTCGACTGCCCCCCCTCCTTGGGGTTGCTCACCCTGAACGCCCTGGTGGCCGGACGGGAGATGTTCATCCCGATCCAGGCGGAGTACTACGCCCTGGAGGGTCTGGGTCAGCTGCTCGAGACGGTGGAGATGGTGCGACAGCACCTCAACCCCCAGCTCGTGGTGTCGACGATCCTCCTCACCATGTACGACGCCCGCACCCGGCTCGCGGCCGGTGTGTCCGACGAGGTCCGCAGCCACTTCGGTGACCAGGTCCTGAAGACCGCCGTCCCGAGGTCGGTGCGCGTGTCCGAGGCACCGTCGTACGGCCAGACCGTGATGACCTACGATCCGGCGTCGGCGGGCGCACTCTCCTATCTGGAAGCCGCCCGCGAGATCGCCAGCAAGGGCGCGCCGGCATGAGTGGGCCACGACGGTCGGCTCCTCCGCTTCGCTCCCCCGAACCACGTCGCAAGGACCTTGCATGAATGCGAACCCGCCGCGCCGCGGCCTCGGTCGAGGACTCGGCTCGCTGATCCCGACCGCCCCGAGCCAGGCCGCGCCCTCGACCGGGCCCAGCCTCCAGGACGGGTCCTCCCCGTCACAGCCGGGCTCGAGCAACGGGAGCCCTCGCCCCGACACCGGTGCCGGGGGAAGCGAGATGGCGAACGCGGGCGTGGTGGCCGGCGCCTACTTCGCCGACCTGCCCATCACCCAGGTCCGGCCCAACGCGCGGCAGCCCCGGCAGGTCTTCGAGGAGGAGGCGCTGGCGGAGCTGGTGCACTCCATCCGCGAGGTCGGCCTGCTGCAGCCCGTCGTGGTGCGCAAGACCGGCGAGGACGCCTACGAGCTGATCATGGGCGAGCGCCGCTGGCGCGCCTCCCAGGTGGCTGGTCGCGACACGATCCCGGCGATCGTGCGTGAGACCGACGACAACGACATGCTCCGCGACGCACTGCTGGAGAATCTGCACCGCTCGCAGCTGAACCCGCTCGAGGAGGCGGCCGCCTACGGCCAGCTGCTCGAGGACTTCGGGTGCACCCACGACGAGCTGGCCCAGCGCATCGGGCGTTCGCGGCCGCAGATCTCCAACACGCTGCGACTGCTGAAGCTGTCCCCGCCCGTGCAGCGTCGGGTGGCGGCCGGGGTCCTGTCCGCCGGCCACGCCCGCGCCCTCCTGAGCGTCGACGACGCGGGCCTCCAGGACAAGCTGGCAGCGCGCGTCACGGCCGAGGGCATCTCCGTGCGTGGCCTCGAGGAGATCGTCTCCCTCGGTGTCGAGCCCACTGCCGCTCCGCGGGCGCTGCGCAACAAGCCTGTCGCGCCCGGACTGACGGAGCTGTCCGACCGGCTCTCCGACCGCCTCGAGACCCGGGTCAAGGTCGACCTGGGGAAGGCCAAGGGCAAGATCACCGTCGAGTTCGCCAGCCTGGACGACCTCCGCCGGATCGTCGACATCATGGATCCCCGCAACCGGAGCGACCGGCCCATCTGAGCCTCGGCGACCAGCACCTGGGGGAAGTCTTGCGCGGATGGGCTGTTGCAACGGCCCATCCGCGCGGGAGTCACCGCTGGAGCGGGGACTCCGGCACCCACCAATTGTCGACAAAAAGACAAAACGACAAAACGACCTGTCGACAGATCTACTTGTTGCTTTGTCGCTTTGCCCGCTTCTCGGCCCGCTTGCGGGCGCGTTCGCGCTTCTCCGCCGCATCCAGCACCCCGGCCTCCTCGAGCGTGGGCGCCGTGCCCCCCATCGAGGCGGGGACCCACCACGAGCCGGGCGGCTGCTCCTCGACCGGATAGTCGGCGACCGCCTGCTCCAGCATCCGCGTCATCCGGGCCTTGAGCTCCGCGGTCTCGGCGATCGGGTCGTCCCCGGTGACGTGCATCGGCTCGCCGACGTGGATGGCGATGGTCTTCCCCCGGCGGAAGTCCCGCTCGTGGTCCTTGGTCATCATCCGCTGGGTGCCCCAGAGGATGACGGGCACGACGGGCACTCCGGCCGCCGCGGCGATGCGTACGGCTCCGGTCTTGAACTCCTTGAGCTCCATCGCCCGCGAGATCGTGGCCTCGGGGAAGATGCCGACGGCCTCACCGGCCTTGAGGTAGTCGACGGCCGTGTGGAAGCTCGCCACGCCCTCGCCACGGTCGACCTCGATGTGGTGCAGCGACCGCATGAGCGGACCGACCCACCGGTGGTCGAAGAGCTCGCGCTTGGCCATGAAGCGCACCAGGCGTCCGGAGGGGTTGGCGGCCAGTCCGCCGTAGACGAAGTCGACGTAGCCGATGTGGTTGTAGGCGAGCAGGACACCACCCTCGCGCGGGACGTGCTCGGTCCCGGTCGTCTGGAAGCGTTGGCCCATGGCGCGAAATGCAGTCTTCGCGGTGACGATGATGGGCGGGTAGGTCACGTCTCGCATGGGCGTGAGCCTAGGGGTGCCCGGCTGCCGGGGACGAGCCCTGGTGACCGGACTGCTGTCGGGTGCCCTCAGCGCCGCGTCGACAAGAAGTCGGCGATCCGGCCGATCGCCTCCTCGAGCACGCTCGCCTCGGGCAGGGTGACCAGCCGGAAGTGGTCGGGGGCGGGCCAGTTGAAGCCGCTGCCGTGCGTGACGAGGATCTTCTTCGCGCGCAGGAGGTCGAGCACGAACTCCTGGTCGTCGTCGATGGCGTACACCTCGGGGTCCAGACGCGGGAAGCAGTAGAGCGCGCCGCGCGGCTTGACGTTGGAGACGCCGGGGATCTCGTTCAGCAGCCGGTGGGCGAGCATCGACTGCTCGTAGAAGCGACCGCCCGGGCCGATGAGCTCCTCGATCGACTGGTAGCCGCCCAGCGCGGTCTGGATGGCGTGCTGGGCCGGCACGTTGGCACACATGCGCATGTTGGCGATGAGGGTGAGCCCCTCGAGGAAGTCGGTCGCGATCTCCTTGGGGCCCGAGATCATCACCCAGCCGGCGCGGTAGCCGCAGACACGGTAGGCCTTGGACAGGCCCGAGAAGGTCAGGGTCAGCACGTCGTTGCCGCCGAAGGTCGCCGCGTGGTGGTGCTCGGCGTCCTCGAACAGGATCTTCTCGTAGATCTCGTCGGCCATCACCACGAGATGGTGGCGCCGGGCGATGTCGACGAGGCCCTTGACCGTCTGCTCGCTGTAGACCGCACCCGTGGGGTTGTTGGGGTTGATGATGACGAGCGCGTGGGTGTTCTCGGTGATCTTGGCCTCGATGTCGGCCAGGTCCGGGTTCCAGTCGTCCTCCTCGTCGCACCGGTAGTGCACGGGGATGCCGCCCGCCAGGGTCACGGCCCCGGTCCAGAGCGGATAGTCCGGAGCCGGCACCAGGATCTCGTTGCCGTCGTCGACGAAGGCCTGGAGGACCATCGAGATCAGCTCGGAGACACCGTTGCCGATGAAGACGTCCTCGACGCCGACGTCGCGCAGCCCGTGGGACTGGTAGTAGTGCATGACGGCGGTGCGGGCCGACCAGATGCCCTGCGAGTCGGCGTACCCCTGCGACAGGGGGAGGTGGTGGATCATGTCGGCGAGGATCTGCTCGGGCGCCTCGAAGCCGAACGGTGCGGTGTTGCCGATGTTGAGCTTGAGGATGCGGTGGCCCTCGGCCTCGAGGCGCTGCGCCTCGACGAGGATCGGTCCCCGCACGTCGTAGCGGACACCTTGCAGCTTCTTGCTCTGTCGGATCGGGCGCACACCTCATCCTCGCAGGCCCGCTCCGGCGCTAACATCGAGATCGTGTCCCGCAAGACCGCACGCCTGACGGTCGACCACCTCGCGGAGCTGGCCGATCCGGTGCGAGCCTGCCTGTTCTGGGAGCTCGGCCCCGTCGATCGCGCGCGCCTCGACGAGTCCGCACGCATGGCCGAGAAGGAGAGGTGGCTCTCCGGCGTCCTGCGCGACTGGGGCTCGTGCGGGCGTGTCGTACGCATCAACGGGCGCACCGTGGGCCACATCGTCTATGCCCCCGCGTCCCGGTTCCCCGGGTCGGCGGCGCTGCCGACGTCGCCGGGCTCGCCCGACGCGATCCTCGCGGCGACGGCGTGGATCGACCCGGCCTGTCGCGGCGGAGGGCTCGGCCGGCTGCTGGTGCAGGCGATGGCCGCGGACCTCGTGGAGCGCGGGCACACCGCGATCGAGGCGTACGGCGACACGCGCGGTCGCACGCAGCGCTGCGTGCTGCCGGCCGAGTTCTGGGGCAGCGTCGGGTTCAAGACCCAGCGCGCCCATCCGACGACGCCGCGGATGCGGATGGAGCTGCGGACGGCGGTGAGCTGGAAGGACGAGGTCGAGCTGGCCCTCGAGCGGGTGTGGGGTGCGGTCCGCCCCACGCAGAAGGCGACCCGCCCGATCGGATCGGTGCGGGTCGCCTCGGGCGACTGAGCGGGCGTCAGCACGACGCCTGGTGCGTCAGATGAGGCCCTCGAGCTCCTTGAGGAGCGCGGCCTTGGGCTTGGCGCCGACGATGGACTTCACGACCTCGCCGCCCTGGTAGACGTTGATGGTCGGGATGCCGGTGACCCGGTAGGACGAGGGGGTCACGGGGTTCTCGTCGACGTTCATCTTGAGGAACGTGAGCTTCTCGCCGTGCTCGGCGTTGAGCTCGTCGAGGATCGGGGCGACCTGGCGGCACGGGCCGCACCATTCGGCCCAGAAGTCCACGAGGACGGGCTTGTCGGACTTGAGAACCTGCGCCTCGAACTCGGCGTCGGTCACAGCGGCGATGTTGGCCACGGGTGGTGCCCCTTTCTTTGGGTCGTGTAGGGCGATGTCTGAGTCAACACCGCCTGGGGGAGAGATGTTCCCGTCGCGCGCCGGGCTCACGCCCTCGCGGTCTGCGCCTCTTCGCGGACGAGCTCGGCGGTCGCCGCCGCGTCGCCTGCGGTGGACGCCTCGTGGTCGAGGGCGGCGAGGAAGCGCTCGGCGTCGAGGGCCGCCGCGCAGCCGGTGCCCGCGGCGGTGATGGCCTGGCGGTAGTGGTGGTCGACGACGTCACCGGCCGCGAAGACGCCCGGCAGGTTGGTGGTGGTGAACGGGTGCTCCACCAGGACGTAGCCGTCGTCGTCGACGTCGACCTGGCCGGTCAGCAGCTCCGAGCGCGGGTCGTGGCCGATCGCGATGAACATGCCGGTCACGTCGAGCTGGCGCTCGTCGCCGGTGACCGTGTCGCGCAGCGTGATCGACTCGAGCTTGTCGGCACCGTTGATCGCGGCGACCTCGGAGTTCCAGACCATCTCCAGCTTGGGGTCGGCGAAGGCGCGCTCCTGCATGATCTTGGAGGCGCGCAGCTCGTCGCGGCGGTGGATCAGGTAGACCTTCGAGCCGAAGCGGGTCAAGAAGGTCGCCTCCTCGATCGCGGAGTCGCCACCACCGATGACGGCGATGGCCTGGTCGCGGAAGAAGAAGCCGTCGCACGTCGCGCACCACGAGACGCCGCGACCGGACAGCTCGTCCTCGCGGGGGAGCCCGAGCTTGCGGTAGCTCGAGCCCGTCGACAGGATCACCGAGCGCGCGGTGTAGGTGTCGGTGGCGGTCTTGACGACCTTGATGTCGCCGGTCAGGTCGACCTCGACGACGTCGTCGGAGACCAGCTCGGCGCCGAAGCGCTCGGCCTGGGCGCGCATCTCGTCCATCAGGGCCGGGCCCATGATGCCGTCGCGGAAACCGGGGAAGTTCTCCACCTCGGTGGTGTTCATCAGTGCCCCGCCGGCGGTGACCGAGCCCTCGAAGACGAGGGGCGCGAGTGCGGCACGGGCGGCGTAGACGGCGGCCGTGTAGCCCGAGGGCCCGGAGCCGATGATGATCACGTTGCGCGTCGCAGAGTCAGAGGCGGTGGTCTCGCTCATGGGGGTCAGTCACTCCTGGCTGAAAGGGGGGTTGGGAAGATCGTCCGACGTGCTCAACCGATCGTAGGCCAGCGTTCTTCCCGCAGGGGCGACGGTCAGGGAGCGGGCAGCGTGAGCGTCCGCACCGGCTCGGGCGTGCCGCACACGTAGATCGCGACGTCCTGGGCGTCCCCGGCGGGGCGTCGGAAGACGACCACCCCCGGCTGCCCGTCGACCTCGGCCCCGACACGTCGTCCAGGGCCGACCCCCTGCAGGTCGCAGCCGCTCAGGGACTCGCCGGCGCCCTGCTCGGCGGCTCGGGTGGAGTCCGTGACACGCAGGTCGAGGAGCTCCTCGCCGAGGCCGGCGTCGACCGAGGACAGGGTGGGGTAGCCGGCATCGGGGGCCGGCGCCGTGCTCTTCAGCGACTGCGGGCCCATCTCCGCGGCGCCGCTCCCGCTGTCCGAGCTGTCGCCGTTCGCGTCGCCCGGCTCCCGGCTCTCCGACGTCGCCGTGTCACCTCCCGCGGCGGAGCCGGCGTCCTCGCCGCCGGACATGCCGGGGAGTCCCTGGCCGATCGCCACCCCGGCCACCACCACCGCGGCCGCAGCCAGCAGACCGACGCCGGCCAGCCGGCGGCGACGGGCGCCGAGGTCGACGACGGGGGCGTCGGTGACCGGCGAGGACGCCGCGGAGGCCCGGGTGTCGGGCACGGACGCGTCGCCGCGCTCGGCGACGAGGGAGGCGAGGGTGTCGTCGAGGCGGGCGACGACCTCAGGAGGCGTCGCCTGGTCGTGGCGCACCTCCGCCAGCAGGCGGCGTACGGCGTCCTGCTCGGGCGTCAGGTCGGGAGCGTCGGTCATCGGGTCACCTCCTCGGGGCGCGCGGGGAACGGATCAGCGGGGGTCGGGTCCGGGCTCACGGCGCAGGGGGGCCGCGGGGCCGCACGGTGGGTTGGACGGGACCGTCCGGCGGTGGGTTCCCGTGAGGCGGGTCACCGACCGGCCGGTGGAGGTCGAGCAGCAGCCCGGCCAGCTTGGTCCGGCCGCGGGAGCAACGCGACTTCACCGTCCCCTCCGCGCACCCGAGCATCTCGGCGACCTCGGCGACGGGATAGCCCTCCATGTCGACCAGGACGAGCGCGGCCCGCTGCTCGGCGGGCAGGGTGGCGAGCGCCGACAGGATGCGGCGGCGACGCTCGGAGGTCTCGGCCGCGGCGTCGGGCTGGTCGTCGGGCGCAGCGGTGGCGACCAGCGTGCCGCGGTCCTCGACGTCGTCGGGCAGCGCCTCGAGCCGCCGGATCTTGGCGGCACGCATCCGGTCGAGACAGGCGTTGACGACCACCCGGTGCAACCACGTGGTCACTGCCGCCTCGCCACGGAAGGACCCGGCGCGACGGAAGGCGGCGATCATGCCGTCCTGGAGGCCGTCGGCGGCATCCTCGGGGTTGCCCATCGTGCGCAGCGCGACGGCCCACAACCGGTCCCGGTGCCGGCCGAAGAGCTCGCCGAAGGCGTCGGCGTCGCCCTCGATGTGCGCCTGGAGGAGCGCGTGGTCGGACCGGTCGTCGCTCACCGGGGTCCTCACCCGAGCACCTGCACCTCGGCGATGGTGCCGCGGAACTTGCCACCCACCTCGGGCAGCAGGGTGAGCCAGATCGTGACGTACTGCCCCGACACCGCCTCGTCGAGACTGATCGTCAGCTCCCCCGAGCCCGACGCGGTGCCGACGGGCGTGAGCTCCCCGACGCTGGTCGGTGCCGTGGAGGTGACGTACGCCGCCAGCGACGTCTGTCCGCCCTCGGTCGAGACCACCACCTGGCGCACGCCCACGGTGGCGCCGAGGTCGACGATCACCCCGACGCCGGTCTTGAGCCCGCCCGGGCCGAAGTTCTGCAGGTAGCTCGACGTGCTCCACGTCGTGGCCGGGTCACCGTCGACGACGTTGGGGACGGTGTCGGGGTTCTCCTCGCGGGGGGCGGCGCCCTGCGGGTCGAAGTCGTCGGCGGTGAGGTCGGTGAAGGGGGTCGGCTCCGCCACCGAAGGGGTCGTCGTCGTCGGCGACGCCTCGTCGGAGGAGTCGCCCGTGGGGGGCTTGAGGCCCAGCTGGTAGGCAGCCACCGCCGCCACCATCACCAGCACGCAGACGCCGACGATCATGGCCAGCCGGATCCAGTTCCGGCCGGGCACCTGGCTGCCCGCGTCGTCCAGGTCCTCGCCCGTGCCCCAGTGCTCCCCCGGCCAGGACCCGGAGGCCCACGAGCCGGTGTCGCGACCGATCGGCCGGACGCCGGAGTCGCGCTGTGCGTCCCGAGCAGGGTCGTGGCCCGAGTCCTGCGAGGTGTCCCAGGGCCAGTACTCCGGGCTGCCCGCCGCGGCCCGGCTGCCCGGGCGAGGTCGTCGTACGGGCTCGCCGGCCGGGGGATCGGGGGCGAAGAGCGGCTTGGGCGGCAGCTCCTCCAGCGGTGGCGGTGGCTCGGGCTTCTCGGCGCGGGCGCGCAGCCAGTCGACCTCGTCGTCGTCGTGGAAGACCGGCATGCCGGCCTGGGTGGGCAGGTCGGTGACGGGAGTCGGGGCGTCCTGGGTCGGGGCATCGTCGCCGGGTGAGGGCACCGCGACGGTCTCGGTGCCCGGCTCGTGGTCGGGACCCGACTCGGGGGAGCTCTCGACCGCGGGCTGGACCTCGGTCGCCTGCTCCGCCGGCGTGGCCGGTGGGGCTGGTGCGGGAGGGACGGGAGGTCGTGGCCCCTGCACCGGGACCTGCGTCGCGGTGTGGTCGCCCAGATATGCCTGGAGCTGGTCGCAGATGCCGCGCGCGCTGTGGTCGGCCTCCACCCCGCCGGGGGCGTGGTCGGGGTTGAGGACCTGGTCGCAGAGGGTGTCGAGCACCCGGGGGATCCCGGCGCGCACGCGCCGGGGCCGCAGCACCGCGCCGTGGACCTCGGGGGCGGGCTGGACCGCGGACTCGGAGACACCGGACCAGGTGCCGGTCAGCGAGCAGTAGAGCAGCCCGGCGAGGTCGATCTCGTCGACGCCGGTCCGACCGGGGGGCAGTCCGCGGAGGGCGGCGTCGACACCGAAGCCGATGAGCCGGATCTGGCCGTGCTGGTCGAGGAGCACGTTCTCCGGGCACAGCCGCCCGTGCGCGAGCCCGGCGGCGTGCGCCTCGGCGATGCTGTCGGCCACCTCGCCGACCAGCCAGGCGGCGCGTCGCGGCGGCAGCGGACCCTCCCGCGTGAGGAGGATGTCGAGGGAGTCACCCTGCCCCCACTCGTTGACGACGTAGCAGCGGCCGTCGCTGGTCTCCGCGTCGAGCACCCGCAGCAGGCGCCGGTTGATGACCGGCCCGGCGGTGCGGGCGGCCTCCAGCACCGCCTCCGCGCGGTCGTCGTCGGCGGCGAGGACGTGGATGGCGACGGGGCGGTGCAGGACGAGGTCGTGAGCGCGCCAGAACCGACCGGAGCCGTTCTCGGCGAGCAGGTCGTCGAGGCGGTAGCGCTCGGCGAGCACGTCACCTGCCTGCATCGACATCGGCATCGCTTCCCTCGCCTCCCTCGCGTCGTGGCCCACGGCGTCGTTCTCCCGGCTTCGCGTTCATCGTAGGCAGACTCAGCCGCGCCGCAGCCGCGCCGCGACGGTGTCGACCAGGGTGGTGACCTCACGCACGTGCAGCAACCGGGCCCCGGCGAGCACCACGAGAGCGCCGGCGAGCCCGCTGAGGCCGCCGCGCAGGAGCGCCACCAGGGGCGGCGGACGATCTCCCAGACCGGCCATCGCCAGCTGGACCGCCCAGGCGGCTGCACCCGCGGCAGCCAGCACCAGGGCCATCCGGACGAGGAACCGGAGCAGCTGCGGTGCCCCGAGGACGCCCACGGTGCGCTGCAGGACGACGAAGCTCACCACCGCACCGACGGCGTACGAGGTGAGGTAGGCGACCACGAGCATCGGGGCCGTCTCCTCCGGGGGACGAGTGGGCACGAGCGCCACGGCCACCGCGATGTTGGTGAGGGAGACCGCGAGCTGGATGAAGAAGACCAGGCGCGTCCTCTCCATGGCGTAGAAGCCGCGGAGCATGAAGTAGTGGACGGTGAAGAAGGCGAGGGCGGGCCCGAAGAGCGCCAGCGTGGGCGCGAACGCGGCAGCTGTGTCCTCGGCGCCGCCCCAGCCGAACGCGAATCCCGCGACGTCGCCGGCCACGACCGGCAGGATGACCGCGAAGGGCAGCACGAGGGCGAGCGCGGTCCGCAGGGTCGAGCCGACCGTGCTGCCCAGGTCCGCCAGCCGGCCCTCGTGCGCGTAGGTCGAGAGCCGCGGCAGGATCGCCGTCGCCAGCGAGACCGTCACGATCGAGTGCGGCACCATCATGATCAGCTGGCTGTAGGTGTAGACCGTGTAGCCGGTGCCGTCACCCCCGTCGGCGGTGCCGCTGGACGCGAGGTTGACCACGACCAGGTACGCCGTCTGGGTGGCGACGACGAAGAGCACCGTCCAGATGCCCAGGGCCAGGGTGTGCTTGAGCTCGGGATCGCGGAAGTCGAAGCGGGGACGGTAGGTGAAGCCCGATGCGCGCAGGTAGGGCACGAGGACCCCGAACTGCGCGACGATGCCGACGGTGGCGCCGAGGCCGAGCAACACCTCCTGGCTCGTGCTGAGCGCCTCGAAGCGGGCCATGCTGTTCCCGACCGGACCCCACACGAGCAGGTAGGTGATCAGGACCGCCATCGAGATCAGGTTGTTGGCGATCGGTGCCCACATCATCGGCCCGAAGCGGCCGCGCGCGTTGAGCACCTGGCCCACCAGGACGTACATGCCGTAGAAGAACACCTGCGGCAGGCACCACCGGGTCAGGTCGACGATCGACTCGAGCTGGGTGACGCGGTCCGGGTCGAGGAACCGTCCGTTGAGGTAGAGACGCAGCAGCAGCGGCGCCAGTGCGACCAGCAGCACCGTCACCGCGCCGAGGAACAGCGCCGAGAGCGTGATCACCCGGCTGGCGTAGGCGTCCCCGCCGTCGGGATCGTCCTTGATCCGCCTGACCAGCTGGGGCACCAGGACGGCGTTGAAGATGCCGCCGGCCAACAGGATGTAGACCATGTTGGGCAGCGTGTTGGCGATCGAGAAGAGGTCGGCCCGCAGTGCGCCGCCCAGGGCCGCGACCAGGAGGGCACCCCGGACGAAGCCGGACGCCCGGGACACGACGGTCCCGGCCGCCATCACCGCGGAGGAGGCCAGGATGCGCTGGTCGCTCACGTCCGCTCCGGGACCGCGACGGGGTCGGCCGGCCCGGCGGCGTCCGCCAGCTCGCGGCGCCGGGCGCGGATCTGGCCCGGCAGGCGGTAGCCGATCATCCCGAAGAGCACCAGCGCGCCGACGGCCATCACGATCCAGATGAGTGCGCTGACCCGGGCCGCCCGGATCGGCAGCTCGTCGGCCGACCCGAGCGGGACCCCGTCGATGCTGGTGACCGTGAGGCGGACCCGGTGGATGCCGGGCTGGGAGGTGGTGGCCTCGAAGCGCACGACGCTCCGGGCGTTGGGGCCGAGCTGGCGCACGGTGTCACCGGCGAGGGTGAGCTCACCGTCGGTGGTGGCCTGGACCCGGACGGTCACGGGTTGGTCGAGGCCGTTGACCAGCGTCGTGCCGAGCTTGCCGGAGTCGCTCGACAGGGTGACGGACGTGGGCGCCTCGATCTCCACCTTGCCGAGCTCGGCGCGCAGCGACTCCGAGATGCGCCCGGCGGCGCGCAGGGCCAGCCGTGGCGCCGCCCGGTGCTGCTCGGAGAGGGTCACCAGCACCTCGTCGCGGACCTGCGTCTCGACCGTGGTCTGCAGCGTGAGCACCTCCTCGACCAGGCTGGCGAGATCGGTGGCCCGGGCGGCGGCGACGAAGTTGGTGGCACTCAGCTCCTGGTCCAGGTCTGCGTCGGTGTAGGCGAGGCTGGTCGCCGGGACGCCGGTGGCGGACAGGTCGGCGAGGGGGTTCACGGGGACCACGTCGAGCCACGACTGGGCGAGGTCGTCGAAGAACACCCCGGCGTCCTCGCCCCGCCAGACGGTCGGCAAGGTGACGACCACGGGCGCGGTGTCGTCGTTGGCGAGTCGCAGCGCGGCCTCGCTCAGGAGTCGCTGGCGCAGGGCGAGCGGATCGCTGGCGGCCGTGGGCCCGGGGCCGCCGGCCTCGGCGCCGGTGCTGGTGACCAGGACCTTGTGCCCGAGCAGGCGCACGACCGAGTGGGCGCTGCGGGGCGGGACGGCGAAGGCGTTGTCGCCGAGCAGGATCGTCACGTCGGCGGGGGTCGCGGCGATCGCCTCGGGGCTGAGCAGGTCACCGGTCGGCGCGACGGTCAGGTCGGCGGTGAGCCCGAGCGCGCCCATGACCTCGGTGCTGCGGGCCAACGCCTCGGCGTACCTCTCCGGAGCGTGGCGCACGGCCGCCGAGACGTCGAGGTCGCCGAAGGGGAGCGTCAGGACGGGCGAGGATCCGGCCAGGGCGGAGAACCGCGTCAGCCAGGCACCCGCAGCCGCGGCGAGTGCCTGCTCCTCCTCGCTCTGCTCCTCGGTCGGGCGCGGCACGGGTGGGGTCAACGTCTCCGACGGGTCGGGCGTCGCCTCGCCGGAGGGGGTCTCGGTCGGGGTGGTCGCCTGGTCCGGTGCGGTCGGGTCCGGTGCGGCGGGGTCCGGATCGAGGCTGCGTGGTGCGTTGCCGAGCGCCAACCGATTGATCGCGACGAGGACGGCAGGGTCCACCAACCAGCTGTACGGCGTGGCGCCGGCCGAGTCGGCCATGTCGAGGATCGCGTCGAGGCTGCCGTTCTCGTCGAGCCGGCGTGCCCAGCGCTCGGTGCCACCCACCCTGCCCTCCCTGTCGAACCACACGCGGTGCCGCACCGGCAGGATGACGGCCGCCTCCTGGGTCCGGGGGCCCGAGGGCCGGGCCGGGATGAAGGTGCGCGCGCGTCCGTCGGCGACGCCGTCGCGAGGCACGGAGCTGTCGCCGAGGGCGTGGATCCCGATCCAGTAGACGCCTTCCTGGTCGGGGATGCCGAGCAGCTCGACGGGGACCGAGTCGGAGAACTCGGCGCTCTCACCGGGAGCCAGCTCCTCGACGGTGTCGAAGGTGCCGGGCACGGTGACCCGCTCCCCGACGAAGGCGCTGGGATCGCTCGCTGCCGAGGCGGCGAGCGCGGCGGCGTCGAGGATCGGGGCCTGGGAGGAGAAGGCGTGCAGGTTGACCCGGGTGAAGATGTCGTCGCTGGCGTTGGTGACGGTGCCGGTGATCTCGACGTCCCCACTGCCCGGGAGCACGGGGCTCATGGTGTCGATGTGCACGACGAGCGGGTCGGGGTCCTCGGCCGGTGCCGCGGCCGAGGCGGAGAGGGCCACCCCGCAGGCGGAACCGAGTGCCAGGAGCCCCGCCAGGGCAGCACGGATCATGGACGGGCGGGGCACGCACCGATGCTAGTTGCTGGGTGGGCCCGGGCCGGCACCTAGACTGTCCTGTCGTGTCCGACGCCGCCCTGCCCCCGCTCACGATCGTCGAGATCCAGCGCCGTGTCGGCGCGGAGCTCGACCGCATCGGCTCGGTCATCGACGAGCTCGGTGCCCGCTTCGCGGAGGCGGGTGAGGAGCTGGCGCTGGTCGGCGGCCCGGTCCGCGACGCGATGATCGGGCGGCTGCAGAGCGACCTCGACTTCGCCACCTCCGCGCGACCCGAGACGACCGAGCGGCTGCTGTCGGGTTGGGCCGACGCCGTGTGGGACATGGGCCGCGCGTTCGGCACCATCGGGTGCCGCAAGGGGCCGTGGCAGGTCGAGATCACGACCTACCGTTCCGAGAGCTACGACCCGACCTCGCGCAAGCCCGACGTCGACTTCGGAGACAGCCTCGCCGGCGATCTCGGTCGGCGCGACTTCACCGTCAACGCGATGGCGGTGCGGGTGCCGAGCCGGGAGTTCGTCGACCTGTTCGGCGGCACCGTCGACCTGGCCGAGATGGTGCTGCGCACCCCGGGCACCCCGGAGGACTCCTTCTCCGACGACCCGCTGCGGATGATGCGAGCTGCCCGCTTCGCCGCCCAGCTCGGCCTGTCCGTCGCCCCGGACGTGGTGGAGGCGATGACCGCCATGGCCGGCCGGATCGAGATCATCTCCGCCGAACGGGTCCGTGACGAGCTGGTCAAGCTGGTCTGCGCGCCCCACCCCCGGCTCGGCCTCAGCCTGCTGGTCGACACCGGCCTGGCGGCACACGTCCTGCCCGAGCTGCCCGCCCTCGCCCTGGAGCGCGACGAGCACCACCGCCACAAGGACGTCTACGAGCACACCCTGACCGTGCTCGAGCAGTCGATCGACCTCGAGCACCGCCTCGGTGACGGCCCCGACTTCGTCTCCCGTTTCGCGGCGCTGATGCACGACGTGGGCAAGCCGAAGACGCGGCGCTTCGAGTCCGGCGGGATCGTGACCTTCCACCACCACGACGTGGTGGGAGCCAAGCTCACCCGCAAGCGGATGCAGGCCCTGCGCTTCGCCAACGCCGACATCGACGCGGTGGCGACGCTCGTGGAGCTGCACCTGCGCTTCCACGGCTATGGGTCGGGGGAGTGGACCGACAGCGCCGTGCGCCGCTACGTCCGCGACGCCGGCGACCAGCTGGAGCGGTTGCACATCCTCACCCGTGCCGACTGCACGACCCGCAACCAGCGCAAGGCCGACCGGCTGCGACGGACCTACGACTCGCTGGAGGGTCGCATCGCGCGGCTCGGCGAGGAGGAGGAGCTGGCGTCGATCCGGCCCGACCTCGACGGCAACCAGATCATGGGGATCCTCGGCATCGGGCCGGGACGCGAGGTCGGGGAGGCGTACGCCTTCCTGCTCGAGCTGCGCATGGAGGAGGGGCCGAAGTCGCCCGAGGAGGCCGAGGCCGCGCTGCGGGCCTGGTGGGCCGGGCGCGCGACCCAGGGCTGATCGCCCCGAAATGCTGTAACGCCGGGTTAGTGGCTGTACCCACCATGATGCAAAGGGGTGGGTAGGTGCACTAACCCGGCGTTACAAGCGTGTCCCGAAGGACTCAGGTCACTCGCCGGCGATGAACTTCTCGAGCTCGGCGCGGCCGAGGTCGTCGGCCATCTGCACGGGCGGGGACTTCATCAGGTAGGCCGAGGCACCCAGGATCGGGCCGCCGATGCCGCGGTCCTTGGCGATCTTGGCGGCGCGGACGGCGTCGATGATGATGCCGGCCGAGTTGGGGGAGTCCCAGACCTCGAGCTTGTACTCCAGGTTGAGGGGAGCGTCACCGAAGGCACGACCCTCGAGGCGGACGTAGGCCCACTTGCGGTCGTCGAGCCAGGCGACGTAGTCCGACGGACCGATGTGCACGTTGCGGTCGTGGGCGCCGGCGCCGGCCAGCGTGCCGACCAGGTTGGA
This sequence comes from uncultured Actinomycetota bacterium, assembly GCA_963790155.1. Taxonomy (GTDB): domain Bacteria; phylum Actinomycetota; class Actinomycetes; order Propionibacteriales; family Nocardioidaceae; genus Nocardioides. The sequence goes on from CAWBNL010000004.1 coordinate 28,814, forward strand.
GGTCACGGCCTGGGTCTTGGAGACCTTCTTGGACTCCAGGCGCTCGCGCTCGAGCATGTTCTTGAAGTCCATGTTGCCGCCGACGTTGAGCTGGTAGGTGCGGTCCAGCACCACGCCGCGGTCCTCGAAGAGCTTCGCCATCACGCGGTGGGTGATGGTGGCGCCGACCTGGCTCTTGATGTCGTCACCGACGATCGGGACGCCCGCGTCCTCGAACTTCTTGGCCCACACGGGGTCGGAGGCGATGAAGACGGGAAGCGCGTTGACGAAGGCCACGCCGGCGTCGATGGCGCACTGGGCGTAGAACTTGTCGGCCTCCTCCGAGCCCACCGGGAGGTAGGAGACGAGGACGTCGACCTCGGCGTCCTTGAGCGCCTGGACGACGTCGACCGGCTCGGCGCCGGACTCCTCGATGGTCTCGCGGTAGTACTTGCCGAGACCGTCCATCGTCGGGCCACGCTTGACCTCGATGCCCAGGGTCGGCACGTCGCAGATCTTGATCGTGTTGTTCTCGGAGGCGTTGATGGCCTCGGAGAGGTCCTTGCCGACCTTCTTGTCGTCGACGTCGAACGCGACGACGAACTCGACGTCCTTGACGTGGTAGTCACCGAAGACGACGTGCATGAGTCCGGGAACGCTGACCGTCGGGTCCGCGTCCTTGTAGTACTCCACGCCCTGGATCAGGGAGGTGGCGCAGTTGCCGACCCCGACGATCCCTACTCGTACCGAACCCATGGGGCTCTCCTTCTCTCTGCTGGCTGGTTGGTGTCAGTCGTTGGTGGACGGTCCGCCGGGGCTGCCGGTGGGCCGGGGATGGCGCGGGCGTCGGCGCGACGTCGCCGCGCTCGGCCCGGATCAGGTCCGAGAGCCAGCGCACCTCGCGCTCCACCGACTCCACGCCGTGGCGCTGGAGCTCGGCGGCGTAGCGGTTGACCTCGGCCTGGGTGCGCTCGAGCTCGTCCTGGACCCGGGCGAGCCGCTCCTGGAGTCGAGACCGGCGCCCCTCGAGGACGCGGAGACGGATCTCCATGTCGGTGGAGGAGAAGAACGCGAACCGGATGTCGAAGTTGTCGTCCTCCCACGCGGTGGGGCCGACCTCCGACATGAGCCGCTGGAACTGCTCGTTGCCGGCCTCGGTGACCTCGTAGACGATGCGGGGACGACGGCTGGTGGGCGTCGTGGTGGTGGCCACCTCGGTGATGAGGGCGGCCCGCAGCATCTTCTTGAGGGCGGGGTAGAGCGAGCCGTAGGACAGCACCCGGCCCCAGCCGAGCATCAGGTTGAGCCGCTTGCGCAGCTCGTAGCCGTGCATGGGTCCCTCGTGCAGCAGTCCGAGGACTGCCAGCTCGATGGTGTCTCCACGGCGTGCCATGCGACCTATCGTACCGATATATCCGCCAGTGACGAATCAGGGAAGGTGCACCCCTCCCCTTACCCTGTTGCGGTGAGTGCGAAGCGGAGGGCCACCGGTCCGGCCCAGACCCGACGACCCAAGCCCCGGCGCACCCGACGCCAGCGTGCGGCCAAGGTCGCCAAGGTCATGGCGATCCTCGGCACGGTCGGCGCCCTCGTCCTCGCCGGGGTGGTCGTGGTGCTCTACCAGGCGATCAGCATCCCGACGCCGAACTCCGCCTTCCAGGCCCAGACGACGTTCGTCTACTACCAAGGTGGCAAGCAGCAGCTCGGCACCTACTACGAGGACCAGAACCGCGAGTCCATCCCGCTGGGGGAGATGCCGCAGACGATGCAGGACGCGGTGGTCGCCGCCGAGAACCAGACCTTCTGGACCGACAAGGGCATCGACCCCAAGGGCATCCTGCGCGCGCTCTTCTCCAACGCCCGCGGCAACGAGCGTCAAGGCGCCTCCACGATCACCCAGCAGTACGTCAAGATCCTCTACCTGACGAGCGAGCAGAGCTACAAGCGCAAGATCAAGGAAGCGGTGGTCTCGCTCAAGATCCAGCAGCAGCTCAGCAAGTCCGAGGTGCTCGAGGGTTATCTCAACACGATCTACTTCGGCCGCGGTGCCTACGGCATCCAGGCGGCGTCGAAGGCCTTCTTCAACCACCCGGCGAGCGAGCTCAGCCTCCGCGAGTCGGCGGTGCTCGCGACCGTCCTCAACAACCCGACGGCGTACGACCCGGCCAACGGCAAGGAGGCCAAGCAGTCCCTGAAGGACCGCTACGCCTACGTGCTCACCAGCATGGCGAAGCTGGGCAGCATCACCTCCGAGGAGCGCGACCAGGCCCTCAAGCGGCTGCCCAAGTTCCCCGAGGTCGCGACCCAGAGCCAGTTCGGCGGGCAGAAGGGCCACATGCTGGCCCTGGTCAAGAAGGAGCTCCTCGCCAACGGCATCGCCTCCGAGGAGGAGATCGACGGCGGCGGCCTGCGCATCACCACGACCTTCGACCCCGAGGTGATGGCCGACGTCGAGGCCGGCGTGCTCGATGAGAAGCCCGAGGGCTTCGGTGACAAGCAGCTCCACATCGGCGCCGCGACCATCGAGGTCGGCACCGGGGCGATCCGCGGCTTCTACGGCGGCCAGGACTACCTCCAGTCGCAGATCAACTGGGCCGCCACCGGCGGCATGGCGGGATCGACGATCAAGCCCCTGACGGTGGCGGCGGCGATCAAGCAGGGCTTCTCGCTCGAGGACACCTTCGAGGGCAACTCGCCCTTCGAGTTCCCCGACGGCACCGAGGTGCGCAACGAGGGCACCGGCAGCGACGGCCTCGGCAACGACTACGGCTCGGCCGTGACCCTGGTCCAGGCCGGCGAGGAGTCCATCAACACCGCCTTCGTCGACATGTCCAACTCGATGGACGACGGACCGGAGGCCATCTACGACATGGCGCGCGCGCTCGGCATCCCGGGCGACACCCCGGCGAACAAGTTCCCCGGCATCCCGTCCAGGTCGGTCGACTTCAGCCCGTCCGACACCCTGATCACGCTGGGCAAGGGTCGGGTGAGCCCGATCAACATGGCCAACGCCTACGCCTCCATCGCCAACGGCGGCGAGCGCGCCGACGCCCACGTGGTGGAGAAGGTCGTCGACAAGAGCGGCGAGACCCTCTACGAGTGGAAGCCCAGCACCACCCGGGTCGTCGACGAGGACATCGCCGCCGACACGTCGTACGTCATGCAGCAGATCGTGCAGAACGGCACCGGTGCGGCCGCCCAGGCGCTCGGTCGACCGGCCGCCGGCAAGACCGGCACCGCCACGGGTGGCGCCGAGGAGTACGTCTCGTCGTCGTGGTTCGCCGGCTACACGCCCCAGATGGCGACCGCGGTGATGTATGTCCGCGGCGACGGTGACGACCGCATCGACGAGTGGCTCCCGTCCTACTTCGGGGCCGTCTACCCCGCGCAGACCTGGACCGGCATCATGCAGCGCGTCATGGAGGGCATGGACGTCGAGGAGTTCCCGGAGCCGGCCTACGTCGACGGCGACGCCCCCTCGGACGGCCACGAGTACACCCCGCCGCCGCCCCCGCCGCCGCAGCCCACGAAGAAGCCGACCAAGAGCCCCACCGGCGGCGTGCCGACCGAGACTCCCACCGAGACCCCGACGGAGACGGCGACACCGACCGAGACGCCCACGCCGACGGAGACGCCGACCACGCCGGCGCCGACGACCCCGGTGCCGACGCCCCCGGTCCCGACCGAGCCCCCCACCACCCCGGCCGGACGCCTCCAGCCTCGCCAGCTTCCGCCGGACGCCCGACCCTGAGGGCACCGGTGGACCACCACTCCTCCCACGACTCCGGCTCCCACGAGGCGCCCACCCGCCACGATCCTGTCGCCGCGGCGATGTCGGCAGTGGTCGGCGGTCCGCTCGGCGATCACGCCGACGGCCATCGCTGGTGGGGCGCCTCGCGGGTGCTGCTCGGCGCGACCGCCGTCGTGCTGGCCGCCGGGATGGCGAGCAAGACCGCCTGCGTGCCCTCGGGCTGGGGCAAGGAGCAGCAGCCGTTCGCCCAGCTGTGCTGGACGGACCTGGCCGGCACGTCGGTGGATGCCGGGACCCCACCGCACGTCGCCTCCTGGCTGGAGCGCCTGGCCGGGTTGTTCCCGGGCTCGGGGACGCTCGCCACGACGGCGGTCCTCGCTGTGCTGCTCGCCGCGCTCGCGCTGCTGGCGACCGCACTCCTCGTCCGGGTCGACGACCGCCGGCCGTGGGCCGCCGCGGGCTGGGCGATGAGCCCGGTGCTGCTGGTGCACTGGCTCTCGTGGGAGCTCGTCGCGGCCGTCGGGGTCGCGGTGCTGCTCTGGGGCTGGACCACCGGCCGCAGCTGGCTGGCCGGCATCGGTGCCGGGATCGGGGCGGCCTTCGCTCTGCCGGTGGCGGTGGCGCTGCTCGGCGTGATCTCGGTGGGGGGCCGGCTGCGGGACCGGGTCGACGCCCTCCTCGCGGCCGCGGCGGCCTACGTCGTGATCACGCTCCCGGGACGCGCACGGACCGACGACCCGGACGTCGGCTCGCTCTGGCTGCTGCTCCAGCAGGCCGGGGCGGACGCGTCGCGCACGACTCGCTCGGTGGTGCAGCTCGTGGTCCTGGTCGTCGCCGCGGCAGCCGCGGCATGGCTGGTGCGCCGCTCGGGTGACCACGGTGCGCGGACCGCCGCCCGCGCCGGTCTGGTCCTGCTCGCCGCCGCACTCGTGGTGGCCCCGTCGGCACCCCCGGAGTACGCCCTGCTCGCGCTGCCGCTGGCCGCGATCGCCGTACGCCACTGGCGCGACCTGCTCGTCTGGCAGGCCCTGCACCTGCTCAGCTGGGTGATCACCGGGTGGTCCGTCGGCGGTGCGATCGTGCCGACGATCACCGACGACGCGCGCACGTCGTGGCTCGCTCTCCTGCTGCGGGTCGCCGGCCTGGTGTGGCTGGTCGCGGCGGTGCTGCGCGACGCGTCAGGTGGTCACGACGTGGTCGAAGTCGGTCGCGGTGAAGCGGACCCGGACCTCGACCTGCTCACCGATGCCGGGCACCCGAGCACCTGAGGGCACGAAGAGCATCGAGGCCTGCATGTGCGGCGGCTCGGCGAAGAGTCGCTGCTTGCCGTCGATCGAGAAGGGTGAGCGCACGAAGCCGACGGCGTCGAGGCCGCCGCGGGCCAGGGTGGCGGCCCGCGCCTTGAAGGACTGGTCGCCGGTCGGCGCCTCGAGGCCGATCCCGTGCGCCGTCCCCCCGCTGACCACGACGAGGTGACCACTCTTGGGCACCGATCGACCCCGGTAGCCGAAGACGTCCCCGCGCTCCACGTCGTGCACGTCGAGGACGGTGGCGCGCACCGACAGGGCGCCGCGGTCGCCGAGCCAGAGATCGGTGCCGATGCGCGGGCGGACGGTGAAGTCGGGGTAGGTCGCGGTCAGGCGGGTGAGCTCGTCGTGGGTGAGGTGCGAGACGAAGACGGTCCGCGTGGGCAGGCCGGAGGCCACGATGTCGTTGATCAGCCGGGTCACCTCGCCGAGGTGGGACGTGGTGTTGAGGGGCAGGTGCATCGCCACGCCCCGCAGCAGGCGGCGAGCCTCGGGGGTGCCGGCGCGCAGCGTGTCCGCGGCGGACGCCAGGTCGCGGCGGCTCATGCCGTGGCGGCGCATCGAGGTCAGCTGCTCGAGCACGAACCGGGCACCGGGGTCGTGCCGGCGGAGCCCGTCGAGGTCCTCGACCCGGCTGACCGTGTGCACCACCCGCGCGGCGGTGCGGGGGTCGAGCTCGAGCGCCGTGCCGAAGGGGCGCCACGGGGTCATCACGAGCAGGTCGCCGGCGTAGCGCGAGGTGGCCTGGTCGAGCTCGTCGTAGGTGCCGATCGCCAGCGTGTCGAGCGGCGCCCCGGTCTGGGCCGCGTGCTCGGCCAGCCACTGCGCCCGACGCGCGAGCCGGCCGAGGGTCATGCCGTAGCCGTTGCCCTTCGCCACCGGGACGATGCCCGGGTGCTTGCGGACCGTGGCGAGCAGGTGCGAGCGCCAGCGCTCGCCGTCGACCGTCAGCGTGAGACTCATGCGCGTACTCGCTTCGCTCCGTGCGCGCATGAGGCACGAGGGACGCGGTGCTCGATGACTCGCTCGCTGCGCTCACTCATGCGACCACTCGCTCGCTGCGCTCACTCATGCGCGCCTGGCCAGGTAGATCTGGAAGGCCTTGTAGATGGCCCGGTTGATCGGCAGGTCCCACTCGCCGGCGTACTCCACCGCTTGGCCACCGGTGCCGACCTTGAACTGGATCAGCCCGACGTGCGGGTCGTCGGACTCGAGGGTCTCGGTGATGCCCCGGAGGTCGTAGACGTGCGCGCCGGCGTCGAGGGCGTGGCGGATCATCTCCCACTGGACGCCGTTGGAGCCGCGCACGTCGCGCTTCTCGGTGGACGAGGCGCCGTAGGAGTACCACGCGTGCGTGCCGACCCGGATCGCGATGGTGGCAGCGACCAGGTCGCCCTCGTGGCGGGCCAGCCAGAGCTGGATCCGGTCCGGGTCCTCGGCGTGGAGCGCGTCGTACATCGTCTCGAAGTACGACAGCGGCCGCGGCGTGAAGTGGTCGCGCTGGGCGGTGTGGGCGTAGAGGTCGTGGAAGGCCTTGAGGTCCTCGCGCCCGCCGAGGGTGACCTCGACGCCTGCCTTGGCCGCCTTCTTGATGTTGCGGCGCCAGAGCTGGTTCATGCCCGCGAGCACGTCGGCCTCGGAGCGCGCCAGGCCCTCGTCGTCGACGAGCGGGATCTGGAAGTTGAACTGCGGCTGTCCGGCGGAGAAGCCGCCCTCGGCCGACTGCTGCTGCCAGCCCAGCTCGTGGAGCTGCGCGATCACGCGCGCGCCCTGCTGCGAACGCTCCAGCGGGGGCACGTCACCGAGGCGTCGTACGGACTCGTCGGCGATCCCGGACTTGACCTGCTCGGCCGACCAGCGCCGGGTGACGATCGGCGGACCCATCCGCACCGCGAAGGCGCCCTGGTCCTTGAGGTGCGCGACCAGCGGAGCCAGCCAGGCCCCGAGGTCGTCATCCGACCAGTCGATCACCGGCCCCTCGGGCAGGTAGGCGAGGTAGCGCCTGACCTTGGGCAGCTGGCGGTAGAGGACCAGGCCGACCCCGACCAGCTCGGTGCCCCGCACCCACCCCACGGACTCGGCTCGCCACTCCGCCTTCACGGCTGCCCAGGCGGGCGTCTGGAGGAAGCTGGCGGACGACCGGCCAGCAACGAAGTCGCGGTGCTCCTGCGCGGAGATCGGGCGCAGTGTCAGGGGGGTCGTCACCCCGAGAGGCTACAAGGGACCAGACACGACCCCCGTACGTGTCTGGTCCCTCGTGACTACAGACGCAGACGACGCGACTTCCGTTGCGTGGGTGTCAGCACTTTCTTGACACGGCCACGCTCAGAGGCGTTCGCGGAGCCAGGCGAAGTCGGCCCGGTGCTCCTCCGCCCCACCGGGGGTCTCGCAGATGACCGGGGCCCCGGCCTCGCGCACCACCGCGGCGAACTCGTCGGCCGGCAGGTGCCCGTGGCCGAAGTTGGTGTGGCGGTCGGCCCCGGAGCCGAAGTCGTCACGTGAGTCGTTGGCGTGCACGAGGTCGATCCGCCCGGTGATGGCGCGGATCCGGTCCACGGCGTCACCGAGCTCGATGCCGCCAGCCCATGCGTGGCAGGTGTCGAGGCAGAAGCCGACCTGCTCGGCCCCGTCGGCCGCGGAGATCGCGTCCCACACCCCCGCGATGCGGTCGAGGTGGCGTGCCATCGCGTGGTCGCCGCCGGCGGTGTTCTCGATCAGCAGCGGGATCGTGAGGTCGGTGGCCTCGACGGCCTTGCGCCAGTTGTCGAACCCGACGGCCGGGTCGTCGGACCTGCCGACGTGGCCGCCGTGCACGATCAGTCCCTTGGCCCCGATCTGCGTGGCGGCCCTCATGTGCTGCTGGAGCAGCTTGCGGCTCGGGATCCGGATCCGGTTGTTGGTCGTCGCGACGTTGACGATGTAGGGGGCGTGGACGTAGAGGTCGACGCCGGCTGCCGCGGCCGCCTCGCGCAGCGCGTCGGCACCCCCGGGGTAGCGGACCTCGGGGCCCTTGTAGCTCTGCGGGTCGCCGAGGAAGAACTGCACGAGCGTGGTCCCCCGCGCCTCGGCCTCCGCGATCGGGTCGGTCTGCTCGACGTGCGCACCGACGGAGAGGGTGGACGGCTGGGTGGTCATGGAGCCCAGCCTAGGAGTGCCCACAGACAGCCGATGACCACGCCGACCAGGGCCGCGACCGCCGACCAGGCCGCCCAGTCGACGTCGGCACCCACGCCCGTCGCGGCCCAACTGCGACAACGTGGCGGCGGGCCCAGGCGATCGGGCACCGGGGGAGGCTCTGCGGCCGGCACGGGTAGCCGGCCCAGCAGTCGCAGCGCGGCGTCGGCGGTGGCCAGGCGCTGGGCAGGGTCGGCCACGAGGAGTCGCTCCACCAGCGGCCGGAGCGGGTGGGACGGGATCTGGTGCTGGCGCGACGGCGGCAGGCCGGTGATCAGCTCCAACGCCACCCGCCCCACGGCGTAGAGGTCCTGGGTCGGCTCCGGCAGGGCGCCACGCGCCTGCTCGGGGGCCATGTAGCCGTCGGTGCCGATCGCCCCCGGCACGGTGGTGAAGCGTCGGTCGGCGATCGGGGCGGCCACCCCGAAGTCGCCGAGCCGCAGGTGCGGCCGCTCGTCGCCGGTCGCCTCGAGCAGCAGGTTGGCGGGCTTGACGTCGCGGTGCACGAGACCGGCGCCGTGCACCGCGGACAACCCCCTCAGCAGCTGCTCGACCAGCAGCGCGACCGTGCCGGGGTCGAGCGGCCCGTGCTCGCGCAGCAGGTCGGCGACCGAGCCGCCGGGCACGAGCTCCATGGCGAGCACCACCAGGTCGTCCTCGGCTGCCCACCCGTGGGGCGCGACCACGTGGGGATGGCGCACCCGGATCGCCTGCTCGCGCACGAAACGCGCCAGCAGCGCCGAGCTGTGCTGCCCCAGCACCTTGACCGCGACGTGGCACCGGGTGCGTTCGTCGCGGGCCCGCCACACCGACCCCATGCCACCGGTGCCGATCTGGTCGAGCAGGACGTAGCGCCCCGCCACCACGGTGGACGCTCGCTGGGGGACTGCAGGAGGCACCCGATCGACGCTAGCCGCGCGCGGCGGCGCGTGGCGAGTCGTCCACAGGCTCCCGTCCGGACCGGATGCTTCGCCGTCGCCCGGCGTACGACGATTCCGGCGACGGGTCGCGCCGCTGATAGTCTTCCCCGGTTGCCTGCGGGCAGCAGATTGACCGTGGGGCGCGATCGATAACGCGCACCGCGGACGCACAGTCCCTCCTGCCACGGAAAGCCCGTGGCCGCTCTAGCCCAGAGGAGGTGGAGACCGCTATGCGTGCCTATGAAGTGATGGTCATCCTCGACCCGAGTCTCGACGAGCGCACCATCGAGCCGTCGCTCGACAAGTACCTCAACGTGATCCGCAAGGACGGTGGCTCGATCGAGTCGCTCGACGTGTGGGGTCGTCGCCGGATGGCGTACGAGATCAAGAAGAACGCCGAGGGCATCTACGCCGTCATCAACCTGACGGCCACGCCCGCGACGGTCAAGGAGTTCGACCGCCAGCTCACGCTGAACGAGTCGATCCTGCGCACGAAGGTCATGCGTCCCGACGCCCACTGATCGCCCTCGGGCATCTGTGGATAGACACTTCCCGCTGTCGGTGACTGCCTGTTGGATGGGCAGCACACCGGGAGCAACCCCCGGATCAACCGGCACAGCAGCAGGACATTCTGAGGAGACCTGACATGGCAGGCGAGACCACCATCACCGTGATCGGCAACCTCGTCGACGACCCGGAGCTGCGGTTCACCCCCTCGGGGGCCCCCGTGGCCAACTTCCGGATCGCGTCGACGCCGCGCACCTTCGACCGCCAGAGCAACGAGTGGAAGGACGGCGACACGCTGTTCCTCTCCTGCGCTGTGTGGCGCCAGGCCGCGGAGAACGTTGCGGAGTCCCTGCAGAGGGGCATGCGCGTGATCGTCCAGGGTCGCCTCAAGTCGCGTCAGTACGAGACCCGCGAGGGTGAGAAGCGCACCGTCTTCGAGATCGACGTCGAGGAGGTCGGCCCGTCGCTGCGCAGTGCATCGGCCAAGGTCACCAAGACGACCCGGTCCGGCGGCGGTGGCGGCTACTCCGGCGGTGGCGGCGGCTACTCGGGCGGCGGCGGTGGCACTCAGTCCGCGACGGCCGACGACCCGTGGGCCAGCGCTGCGCCCGCGCAGGGTGGCGGCACCAGCAGCTGGGGCGGACAGCCCCAGTCGCAGCCGCAGGGTGGCGGCCAGTCCACTCCGCCGAAGGACCCCTGGGCGACGCCCGGGGTCCCCGGCGGCAACGACGAGCCCCCCTTCTGATCCTCAGCCTCTGAGATCCGGAGCACATTCCAGCATTCCCACCATTCCGTCCCTGACTGCCTCAGGGCCGGGCTCACTGAAAGGGAGCACCACAATGGCCAAGGCAATTCTGCGCAAGCCCAAGAAGAAGGTTTGCCAGTTCTGCAAGGAGAAGGCGACCGGTGTCGACTACAAGGACACCACGCTGCTCCGCAAGTTCATCTCCGACCGTGGCAAGATCCGCGCCCGTCGCGTGACCGGCAACTGCGTCCAGCACCAGCGCGACGTGGCCATCGCCGTCAAGAACGCGCGCGAGCTGGCTCTGCTGCCCTACACGTCCACCGGTCGCTGAGAGGAGCACGAGACATGAAGCTCATCCTGACCCAGGAGGTCGACGGCCTCGGCGCCCCCGGCGACGTGGTCGAGGTCAAGGACGGCTACGGCCGCAACTACCTCGTGCCCCGTGGCCTCGGCATCCGTTGGAGCCGCGGTGGCGAGAAGACCATCGAGTCCATCAAGTCCGCCCGCACCGCCCGTGCGGCCCGCGACGAGGACCACGCCAAGGAGATCAAGACCAAGCTCGAGGCCAACGCGGTCAACGTGCAGGTCCGCGCCGGTGAGGGCGGTCGCCTGTTCGGTGCCGTCACCACCGCGGAGATCGCCGACGCGATCGGCGAGGTCTCGGGCGAGAAGGTCGACCGCCGCACGATCGTCGTGGCGAACCCGATCAAGTCGCTCGGCGCCCACGAGGTGTCGGTCAAGCTGCACGACGAGGTGTCCGCCACGGTGGCCCTCAACGTCGTTCCGGCCTGATCGCCGACTGACCCGCACCACCCGACGGCCCGTCACCTCCTCGGAGGTGGCGGGCCGTCGTGCATGTGCATGCCCGCGTGTGTCTACTCGGTGGGCTTCTCGCAGCGCGCGGGCGGTCGGCTGCCGCCCGAGTGGTACTCGTACGTCGTGCCGTCGACGCGCAGGGTGATGCGCGAGCCGTCGATGAGGGCCTGGGTGTAGCTGTCCCCGGGCTGGGCGCAGCCGCGGCTGCCGTCGCGCCACGTGACCTCCTCCACCGAGACCACCTCCACGCCCGCCGGATCCACGTCGAGGGACGCACCCAGGTCCTCGATCGCAGCCTGTACGTCGGGGGAGCCCGCCCCGGGGACCGGGGTGGGAGCCTCGGACGACTGGCTCGGGCTGGACGAGGGCGTGCTCTGGTCCACGGCGGACTCCTCGGAGGCGGGATCGGTCGAGCCGGCACAAGCGACCACGAGCACGGCGCAGGGCGCGAGCAGGAGGACGCGGCTCATCGGTCTCATCACACCAGTGTGACGCGGCGCCGAGCCGGCGGGTTCCGAACGTGCGACGAGGGGGCCAGTGTGACCACTGACCCCCTCGCCGGGTTACATCAGCCGCGTGGGCTGATCAGGTGCCTCAGCGGTGGCCCCTCCTCTTCTTCGGGGTCACCTTGAACGACGTCCTGGCCGAGTCGCCCAGGACCGCGGCGTCACCCGCGTAGTCGACCTTGACCTTGACCTTGCCGGGCTTGTGGAACTTGCCCAGCTTGACCTTGACCTTGCCGTACTTGTTGAGCTCGGCGGTCAGGGTGTCGGTGCCCTTGCCCGGCGCCTTCACCGTGATCGTCACCGTGCCGCTCGGGGTGACGCCCTCGGCGAGGACGAGCACCTCGAGCTTGACCACCTTGCCGGTCTTGACCGACCTGGGGCCGTCGAGCTGCACCCTGGACTTCACCTTCGGTGCAGGCTGGCCCGGGGCGGAGACCACCAGGTTGACCGGGGCCGACGTGCTGCCCAGCGTTCCGGCGTCGCCGGAATACGTGGCCGTCACCGGGACGGTGCCGGCGGCGGTGAACCCGCTGAGGGTCGCCGTCGCCTTGCCGTCCGCACCGACCGTGGCGGTGCCGGCGAGCCTGGTGCCGGCCATGAACTGGACCGTCCCGGTGGCAGCCGTCTCGCCCGCGGTGAACACCGTGGCCGTGGCAGAGGTCGTGCCACCGGTGTCGATGCGGTTCGGGTTGATCGAGAGCGCGACCTGGCTGCGCTCCTTGGCTCCCTTGACCACGACCGTCTGGCTGGCGGTCGCCGGCTTGGCGCCCGGGTCGTCGGTCGTGTGGACGGCCTTGTTCACCAGTCGCTGGCGATCGTGGACGTCGTTGTCGACCGTGACCTGGTAGGTGAAGCTCGCGCTTGCGCCCTCGGGCTCGGAGTAGGACGCACAGACGTTGAGCCCGTCCGTCAGCACGCCGTTGGCATCGCCGTTGTTGACGAGCGCCGCGCCCTGGCTGGCCGTGGCGTTCTCGGTGCCGATGGTGACGTTGCCGACGTTGGCGTCGCCACCGAGAAGGGTTCCGCCCGTGATGTTGTCGTAGGCGAAGACCAGGTCGTTGCTGCCGGCAGTCGCGAAGACCTGCATGTCGAGCTGGCCCCTCGAGCCGGACGAGTTGCCGAAGTAGCGCATCTGGTCGTACTCGACGATGGCGACGTCGCCTGCGTCGATGCGATCGTCATCGTTGGCGTCGGTGGATGCCAGGGTGACACCCGCACCGGTCGCGGCGTCGTAGCGGAACTCCATGTCCTGCCACAGCATCGCTGCGACGTTGTTGGGTGCGGCAGCATCCGGCACCGACTGGGCGAACCACGGCTCGCCTGCATAGTTGGTGGCGCCGTCGTAGACGAGGAACCCGTCGTCGGAGAACGTCAGACCCCGGTAGCTCTTGCCATAGAACCCGAACGTCCCGGTCGTGAACGCCGAGAACGTCACGGTGTCACCGACGATGTTGTCGGCAGGGTCGATGGCCAGGTCGGCCAGGTTGAGGTAGCCAGGGCCGAACGGCGTCTCGCAGCTCGGGTCCTGTGCACTCGTGGTGATGGTGTAGTTGCCCTCCTGGCCGTAGGTGGACTCGAGCGCGCCGGTCCACGTCACCACGCCGTTGCTGACAGTGGCACCGTCGGTGGCAGAGCCCTCGACATACGTGGTGCCCGCGGGCAGGGTGTCGTTGACCGTGTAGGTCAGGTCCTCCCGGCTGACGTTGGGCGCGATGTCGACGGTGTAGGTGATCACGTCACCCGGTGCCGCCTCGGTCACGTCCGCGGTCTTGGTCACGTCGTCGTCGACCCGGTGGATCGTCACCGGGACGACCCCGATGTCACCAGGGCTGGACGACGAGCTGCCGAGCGTGAGCGTGCCGTGCCAGGTCTGACCGGCCTCCATGGCCGCCTCGTCCCAGAACGTGCGGATGTCGAACGGCGTGGCAGCCGGGAGGGGCCCCGACGGGCCTTCGGCCCTGAGGTTGCCCTGATCACCTGCGACGACAGCCGTCACCAGGTCGGTGGTGTCGGTGCCACCGGCCGTGGAGGCCTCCCAGTTCTGCACCAGGACCCAGTAGGTCCCGGCGTCGGGGTTGGCGATCTCGACGCTCTCGTTCGAGCCGCCGGCGGCGCTGGTGGCCACCACGTTCGCCTCGGTCACCGCGCCGGTTCCGACATAGAGGTCGAAGTCGGGTGCGGTGGGGTCGGCGAGCTTGGCGATGAAGCTCGTGGCGCCGGCGGGCACCTCGACCTCGGTCACCGCCGTGCCGTTGCCGTCGAACGGGTCGGTGTTGGTCGAGTCCTCGACGATCGAGAGCGAGGTGCTCTCCTCGGGGACCAGTCCGCTCGGGTCGATCTGGAGGTCGGTGATCGCGATGGCCTCGAGGTCCTTCTCCACCTGCGAACCAGCGTCACGACGGGTCGTGATGTCGATCGACTGGGGCAGGACACCGGCAGACGGCAGGACGCCGACGGGCAGGTGCGCCGCTGGAGCAGCCTGGTTGCCCGAAGGCGTCAGCACCAGCGTGCCGAAGAGCCACTTGCTGGTCGATACCCCGGCGTCGAGCGTGGCCGTGACGCTCACGTCGACCGAACCGCCCTCGGTGACGTCGATGGTGTTCTTGTCGACGCTGAGGGTCACTCCGGGGGAGAGGTTCTCCACGGAGACGTCCCACGCGCCGACGCCGGTGGCGGTGCCCTCGAAGGTGCGGGTCCACTCACACGTCTGCAGGCACTCGTTGTCGGCCATGCTGGCCATGTTGAGCGTGCGGACGTCGCCACCCACGTCGGGGTTGGCGCCCTGGTAGTCGGCGAGGGTCTCGTCGAGCACCAGGCCGGCCTTGGCGGCGCGGCGGAGCTCGATGCGGCCCGAGCCCATGTCGAACCAGTCGGCCGCGGTGCCGTCGTTGTCGGTGATGTTGCGCTCCGACGTGGTCATCAGTGCGGACTGGGCCTGGGCCGGGGTCCAGTCGGGCTGGACGGCCTTGAGCAGGGCGAAGGCGCCAGCGGTGTGCGGGCTGGCCATCGACGTGCCGGAGATGAACTCCCACTCCGTGTCGTTGTCGGTGCCGGCGGCGGCGAGGATGTCCACACCGGGAGCCGAGACCGACGGGCCGATCGCGGAGACCGCACGGTTGGGCCCGCGGCTCGAGAACGCCGCCATGATGTCGCCGTTGGCGTCGCCGAGGTTGATGACGGCTCCGGAGAGGGCCGCCTGCACGCCCGGGTGGGCGGCGACGAAGTTCTTCAGCGTCACGCCGTCGGCGTAGGTGATGTGCGCGGCCGGGAGGGCGTGCGCGTCACCGTTGAGCGAGGTGCCGCTGGCCTGGTCGTTGGCGAGGACCATGCCCTCTGCGCCGAACGAGGCGACGACCTCACCCTTCTGGACACGACCAGTTGCGCCGCGGTCACAGATGATGATCTTGCCCGACAGGTCGGTGCCCGTCGCGAACTTCTCCAGCTCGCAGAGCGCGTTGTTGTAGGGCTCAGCACCGGCGTAGACGAGCGGATAGGACCCGTCGGTCGGACCGGAGAGACCCTTGCCCGCGATGTCGGGCAGCGAGGAGTCGTCGGAACCGGCGATGTCGATCACCGAGGAGATGTAGGTGCGGTTGTGCGTGGTCGCGCCGACCGACGTGATCCACGGGACGTCCGCGGGGCTGCCCAGCGTGGCGGCACCCGGGCCGTCGTTGCCGGCCGAGGTGGCCACGTAGATGCCGGCCGCGCGAGCGTTCAGGAAACCGACTGCATCCGGGTCGCTCCAGGGGTTGGAGGGCGAGGACGCTCCGATGGAGTAGTTGATGACGTCGACACCGTCGATGATCGCCTGGTCGATGGCGGCGACGATGGAGGCACCCTGGCAGCCTGCGCCGTCGCAGACGTCGTAGCCGATGATGTTGGCGTGGGGAGCGACACCCTTGATGGTGCGGGTCACCGAGAACTCGTTCGCCGTGCCCCTGGCCGCGTAGACCGTGGCCTCGACCTGGTTGCCGGCCGACGTGCCGGCCGTGTGGCTGCCGTGACCGTCGTCGTCATAGGTGTCGGTGCCGGAGAAGTTCCAGTAGCCGATGACCTTGTCGTTGCAGCCCCAGCCCGGGTCGGTGGCGCAGACACCGACGTAGTTGCCGTCCCCGCGCGGGTTGTCGTGGTCGTAGCCGTCGCCGCCCACGTCAGCGAAGGACGGGTTGGCGGGGTTGAGGCCGGTGTCGAGGATGCCGACGACGATGCCTTCGCCCTTGCTGCCTGCGACCCCGGCGGGAACGTTGGACCCGTCCCAGATGCTGGGTGCGCCGATCCACTCCGGGCCGACGTCCGTGGTCAGCTTGCGGGTGAAGTCGACCTGGACGGCCCCGACGCCGTCGATGCGGGCCACGCGCTGGGCCTGCGAACGGGTGAGCTTCACCGTGATGCCGTTGATCGCGTGGGTGTAGGACCCCAGGACCTTCGGGGTGGACCCGGTGATCTTGGCGATGGACGCCTTGAGGTCGGCCTGCTCGGCCTTGAGCTCCCTGCCGTAGGCGGCCGCACCGTCACTGCGCTGGATGCCCTTGTCCCCCACCGAACGGGTCGGGATCGCGGCGGAGTCCAGCTGGACGATGTAGGTCTCAGGCGCCGAACCGGTGCCCAGCTCGAGCACGGTTCCCTTCTTGAGCGCCTGGGCAGGCGATGCCTGCGCCGGCTTGAGGTCGCCGGGGGAGGTGTCGGCTGCTTGCGCAGCCGTCCCCCACGGCATGAGGAGTGCGGCTGTGACGCTGATGGCAGCGCCGGCCGCGAGGGTACGACGGATCACGCGGATCTCCCGTTCGAAGGATGGACCCACCGCACGCCGAGCGCGACCGAGGCGCATACGGACGACGTACGTGTGGGGCAAAGAGATGAACTCTTGTATCCCAAGTCACAACCGGGTCCATGTCAACAAATCCGGGCACGCAAAATCCTCCTGTGACGGGTCTGTTGCTCAGGACCCCCTCCGGAAGGTGACGCGAAGGTGACACGGAGTGCCGGCCACCCGGGCGCGCCACCGGAACGGCGTCCGCTCAACGCCGGACCCGGGCGCCGGTGACGAGCCAGCGGTCCCCCCGCGCACGCGCCAGGAGCAGCACCCCGCGCGCCCCCATGAAGACGGCGCCCATCGCCACCCAGACGGCGACGAGGCCGTGCGGCAGGGTCGCCGCCCACAGCGCCGCCGGGGCGTACGCCGCCAGCACCACCAGGCCGGCCCAGGCGAGGAAGGCCCCGTCCCCGGCGCCGATGAGCACGCCGTCGAGCACGAAGACCACCCCCGCCAGCGGCTGGCCCAGCGCGGCCACGAGGAGCACGGGCACCAGCAGGGCGCGCACCTCGGGATCGCTGGTGAAGACCGCGCCGATGAAGGGCGAGAGGGCCGCGAGCGCGAGGCCGGCGACGATCCCGCTGCCCCAGCCCCACCGGATCATCCGCCGGGTCAGCGCTCGGGTGCTCTCGACGTCGCCGCGGCCGAGCGCACGACCGGTGAGGGCCTGCGCGGCGATGGCGATGGCGTCGAGGGCGAAGGCGAGGAAGGTCCACAGGGTGATGGCGATCTGGTGCGTGGCGATCGAGACCTCGGCGCCCTGCGAGCCGACGCGCGTGACGGCATAGGTCCCGACGAGCAGGCAGGCGCGCAGTGCCAGGGTGCGGATCACCAGCGCGACAGCAGCATGCGCGGCGGCCAGGATCCCGGCACGGTCGGGGGACAGCGGGGCCTCGTGCTCGCGAGCGGCCCGGACCACGACCGTGACCAGCCACGCGGCCGAGAGCACCTGCGCGACCACGGACCCGATCGCGGACCCGGCGATGCCGAGGTCGAGGCCGTAGACGAGCAGGAAGTTGAGGGCGATGTTGAGGCCGTTGCCGACGACGGCGACGAGCAGTGGCGTACGCGTGTCCTGCAGGCCGCGCAGCACGCCGGTCGTCGCGAGCATGACCAGCAACGGGGTGGTGCCGAGGAAGGCGATCGCCAGGTAGGTCTCGGCCTGCCCGGAGACCTCGGGCCCGGTGTCGAAGGCTCCCACGAGCGCCGGGGTCGCGAGGATCCCGCCGGCCGTGGCGACGGTGCCGATGAGGATCGCCAGCCAGACGCCGTCGACCCCCTGGGCGAGGGCGGCCCGCAGGTCGCCGGCACCGAGGTGTCGGGCGACGCTGGCGGTGGTGCCGTAGGCCAGGAAGACGCAGAGGCCGACGACGGTCTGGAGGATCACCGCAGCGATGCCGAGGCCGGCCAGCTCCGTGGTGCCGAGGTGGCCGACGATCGCGGCGTCGGAGAGCAGGAACAGGGGCTCCGCCACGAGGGCGAGGAACGCGGGCACCGCGAGACGGAGGATCTCGCGGTCGGTGGCCTGCACGCCGCCAGCCTAGGAAACGGACCGGGCGCTCCCCCCCTGGGGGTGGGGCGCGCACGTGCCGGCAATCCGGCTCGGGAGTGACTCCGAACACATCCCGCCCCCGGCCCATTCACGGAGTCTCGGGCTGCCCGAACCGGCGCACGCACCATCGCGCTCCGGGCCGACACAAGGAGTAGTTGCTGATGAACCGCTCACGACCCACCAAGCGGCACGGGGCAGTAGCCCTGGCCTGCACCGGCGGACTGCTGGCAGCAGTCGGTTTCGCCGGTCTCGGTCCGCTGGCCGCCACCGCGTCCAGTCACCGTGAAGCACCACTGATCTCGGGGACGCCGCAGTACGACGGGACGGACCTCTATGCGTTCCGCAGCCCGGAGAAGAAGAGCACCGTCACCCTGATCGCCAACTGGCTGCCCTTCGAGGAGCCCGCCGGCGGTCCGAACTTCTACAGCTTCGCCACCGACGCGCAGTACGACATCCACGTCGACAACAACGCCGACGCCAAGCCCGACGTGACGTTCCGGTGGACCTTCAAGGACCACTACGTCACCAAGGACACCTTCCTCGCCGCCACCGGCCCGGTCACGTCCTTGAAGGACAAGGACCTGAACTACTACCAGACCTACAAGCTGGTGCGGATCGGCAAGAACAAGAAGAAGACCATCATCAAGAGCCGTCGCGTGGCGCCGTCCAACATCGGCTCCGCGTCGATGCCGGCCTACAACAAGCTGCGCAGCAAGGCGACCACGCGGGTGGGCAAGAACGTCAAGTCCTTCGCCGGCCAGGCCGAGGACCCGTTCTTCCTCGACCTGCGCGTGTTCGACCTGCTCTACGGCGGTGACCTCTCCGAGTCCGGCGACGACACGCTGGCCGGCTTCAACGTGCAGTCGGTCGCGCTCCAGGTTCCGCAGAAGTGGGTGGCCAAGAACCAGAACCCCAAGAAGAACCCGGTGATCGGCACCTGGACGACCACGCAGAAGAAGTCGACCAACGGCAAGTGGGTCCAGGTCTCGCGCCTGGGCAACCCGCTGGTGAACGAGGTCGTCATCCCGCTGAAGCTCAAGGACGGCTTCAACGCCTCCAAGCCGACGCAGGACGGGGCGGCGCTCAAGTACGTCACCAACCCCGAGCTGCCCAGGCTGATCGAGGCCGTCTACGGCATCGACGCGCCCAAGACCCCGCGCAACGACCTCGTGTCGGTGTTCCTCACGGGTGTCAAGGGCCTCAACAAGGCCGAGGGCAAGGTGACGCCGAGCGAGCAGCTCCGCCTCAACATGTCGACTCCTGTCACCGCGGAGCCCGACCGGCTCGGCGTGATCGGTGGCGACACCCAGGGCTTCCCCAACGGCCGCCGGCTCGGTGACGACGTCATCGACATCGCGCTCCAGGTCGTCGAGGGGGAGCTCGTCGGATCGGCGAACGACCTCGGGGACGGCGTCGACAAGAACGACGTCGCCTTCGACAACACGTTCCCCTACCTGGCCCTCCCGGCCAGCGGCAGCAACGCCGACCCGCACCCGTCCGCGGGTGGATCGGCGAAGCAGTCGGCCAGCAAGGGCGGTGTGCTCCAGGGCATCGCTCCGGGTCGTCAGAGCTCGATGGCATTCGTCGGTGTGGGCCTCCTGGCCCTGATCGGCGGCATCGGTGGCGCCACCCGGCGCCGCAAGGCCTGACCTCTCACCACCGGCCCGGCCGCGCGGCAACCCTGTCGCGCGGTCGGGCTGCACCCCCGCACCCCGGTCGGAAGGACCCCCATGCGTAAGAGCCTCATCGTGATCGGTGTCGGCCTCGTGCTCGCGGTCTCCGGCGGCATCGGAGTCGCCACCACCTCCGGCTCCTCCACGCCCCGGCCGGCCGCGGCCGTGCCCCGCGTCGTGCCCGACTCCGGGCAGGACCTCGCGGCGAGCATCGCCGCGCTGCAGGACACCCTGGGGAGGGTGCCCCAGGACCACGTGTCCTGGGCCAACCTCGCGGTCGCCTACGTCGAGCAGGCCCGCGTCAGCGGCAACGCGACCTACTACGAGCTGGCCGACGAGGCCGCCGCCCGCTCCTTCGACCTCGAGCCGGACGAGAACTTCACGGCCCTCGCCGCACGCGCCGCGATCTCCGCGGCGCGCCACGACTTCACCGACGCCCTCGCCAGCGCCGACGACGCGCTCGCCATCAACCCGCGGGACCTCGGTGCGCTGGCGATCCGTGTCGACGCCCTCAACGAGCTCGGCAGGTACGACGACCAGCTCGCCGCCCTGCGCCGCGCGGACCGGCTGCAGCCGAGCACCGCGATCGCGGCCCGCTACTCCTACGCCTACGAGCTCCGAGGCGACCTCGACCGTGCCCTCGACATCCTGCGCCGGGCCGCGGCGGCGGGCTCGCGCGCCGACCAGGCCTACACCCTGACCCTCGCCGCCGACATCGAGCGCAAGCTGGGTCGGCTGCCGGCGGCAGCCCGTGACCTCGACATCGCCCTGCAGGCGAGGCCCGACCACCTGCCGGCGCTCGTCTCGACGGCCCGCCTGCAGACCGCCCGCGGTCAGCTGGAGGCGGCCGTGAAGACCTGGCAGGACGTCGTCGCCCGCCAGCCGCTGCCGGAGTACCTCACCGAGCTCGGCGAGCTGCTCGAGCACCTGGGCCGACCCGACGAGGCGGAGGCCCAGTTCGCGGTCGTGCGCACCACGATCGAGCTCCTCGATGCGAGCGGTGTGCGCACCGACCTCGAGACCGCGCTGTTCGAGGCCGACCACGGCTCGCCGCGACGTGCGCTCAGCCAGGCCCGCGCCGAGTGGCGCCAGCGCACGAGCGTCCACGTCGCCGACGCCCTCGGCTGGGCGCTGCACCGCAACGGCCGCGACCGCGAGGCGCTCACCCTCGCCCGCCAGGCGACCCGGCTCGACTCACCGGAGGCCAGGTTCTGGATCCACCGGGGGACGATCGAGGCCGCGCTGGGGATGACCGACGACGCCCGGACGCACCTGCGCCGCGGACTGGACACCGACCCGGGCCTGTCGCCCTGGCAGCGCGACGAGGCGCAGGCCGTCCTCGGTGAGATCGAAGGAAACCGATGAGATCCCTCGCCCGCCTCCTGATCGCCCTCGGTGCCGTCGCCGGCTGCCTGTTCGTGGCGGCCGGGCCCGCCTCGGCGCACCCGCTCGGCAACTTCACCGTCAACCGCTACACCGGGATCCTCGTCTCGCCCGAGGGGGTCCAGGTCGACCACGTCGTCGACCTCGCCGAGATCCCGACCGCCCAGCTCGGGTCGGCCATCGACGACCTGCCCGCCCTGGCCGCACGGGAGTGCGCCACCACCGGCCGCGGTCTCGACGTGCAGGCGGGCGGCAGCGTCGTACGCCTCACGCTGGAGAGCTCGGCCGCGTCGATCGCCGATGGCGAGGGCGGCCTGCCGATCACCCGCATCACCTGCGCCTACTCCGGCGCCGCCGACATCGGGGCCGGCGAGGTCACCTTCACCGACAGCACCGCTCCGGGATCCGTCGGCTGGCGCGAGGTCACCGCCGTCGGCGACGAGATGACCCTCACCAGCTCCGACGTCCCCGACGTCAGCACCAGCGACCGGCTGACGTCCTATCCGAAGGACCTGCTGCAGTCACCTCTCGACGTCGCGTCCGCCACGCTCGTGGTCTCGCCCGGCGGTCCGCCGGGGGTGCTCCCCGGCAGCCCGGGCGCCGGGCCCACGGAGAGCGACGGCAGCTGGCTCTCTGCCCGGGCCACCGCCCTCGTCGACGACAACGGCATGCTCGCGGGCCTGCTGGCCCTCTTCGCCGCACTCGCGCTCGGCGCCACGCACGCCCTCTCACCGGGTCACGGCAAGACGGTGATGGCGTTCTACCTCTCCCAGCGCGGGGACTCCTCCGTGCGCTCGGCCTTCGCCGTCGGCAGCGCCGTCACCATCGCCCACACAGGCTCCGTGCTGGTGCTCGGGCTGCTCGTGTCGCTGAGCAGCGCGTTCGTGCCCGCCCGGATCTATCCCTGGCTCACCCTCGCCACCGGCCTGCTCATCGTCGGGCTCGGGCTCTACCTTCTGGCCCGGCTGACCCGCGACGGCGGGCACGGGCACGGACACGGCCACGGCCAGGGCACGGGCACGGACACGGCCACGGCCACGGGCACGGGCACGACGTCGCCCCCGAGCCGGTCCACGGGCACGAGCACGACCACGGTCACGACCACCCGCATCCGCACGAGCACGCCACGGCGGCCGGAGCCGGATCCGTTGCCACCACCACGGCCACGGCCACCACCACGGCCACCGCCACCGCCACGGTCCCTGCCGTCGTACCGACACAGGCACCGGCGGAGCCGGGGACCGCTCCCGGCCGGTGGGGCGTGTGGGTGATGGGCCTGGTCGGTGGACTGGTGCCGAGCCCGTCGGCGCTGCTGCTGCTCCTCGCGGCCACGGCCCTGGGGCGGGCATGGTTCGGCTTCGCGCTGGTGCTCGCCTTCGGCATCGGGATGGCCGCGTCGCTGGCGGCGGTGGGCCTGCTGGCCCGCGACGTGGTGACGCGGATCGAGCGGCTGGCGCTCCAGCGTGGCTTCCTGGCCGGCAACGTCCGCACGTTCCTGCGCTACGGCGCCGCGCTGGGCATCTGCGCGGTCGGCGCGGGCGTCGTGATCCGCACCGTCCTCCAGTTCTGATGCCGGGTCGGTCCACGCCCGGTGCGGGGAGAGCCAGATCACATTCGGTGCCCTGATCGCCCATCCGGACGAGGGGTGGCGTCGAACCACTGTTGTTGCACATGGCGTGCAACAAGACCCGGGGAGGTCACCATGCACGTGCCCGACGGATTCCTCGACGCACCGACCTCACTGGTCACCGCGGGCGTGGCGGCCACCGGCATCGCGATCGCCCTGCGGGGGGCGCGCCGCGAGCTCGACGACCGGATCGCACCGCTCGCCGGCCTCATCGCGACCTTCGTGTTCGCGGGCCAGATGATCAACTTCCCGGTGGCCGGAGGGACGAGCGGGCACCTCATGGGGGGTGCCCTCGCTGCCGTCCTGGTCGGCCCCTACACCGGGTTGCTCTGCCTGACCGTGGTCCTCGTGGTGCAGGCGCTGCTGTTCGCCGACGGCGGCATCACGGCACTCGGCACCAACATCGTGCTGATGGGCGTCATCACCGTGGTCGTCGGCTACGCCGGATTCCGGGTGGCGCAGCTGGTGCTGCCCAAGCGGATGTCGATGGTCGCTCCCGCAGCCGCGATCGGGGCCCTCGTCTCCGTCGCCGCGAGCGCCACGACCTTCGTGGTGCTCTACTCCCTCGGCGGGGTCGTCCCGATCCCGTTCGACACGCTGCTCTCGGCGATGCTCGGGGTGCACGCGCTGATCGCCGTCGGGGAGGCCCTGATCACCCTGATGGTCGTCGCCAGCATCATCTCGGTCCGCCCCGACCTGGTGCACGGCGCGCGCCGGCTCGTCGCCGTACGCCAGCTCGAGACCAGGCTGGTGTCGGCATGAGGGGCCTCGCGACCCGTCGCCTCCTGCTGGTCGGGTTCGCCGTCTCCCTGGTCGTCGCCGGGGTGCTGAGCTTCTATGCCTCGGCCAGCCCGGACGGGCTGAACCGGGTGGCCGGCGACCTCGGCTTCGCCGCCGCGGCGCAGGCCTCGGACGCCGGCGGCGGTCCTCTCGCCGGCTACGCGGTGGCCGGGATCGACTCGCGCTGGTCGGGCGGCCTCGCCGGGGTGCTCGGCTGCGCCGTGGTGCTCGGCCTCTCGACGGTGCTGTTCCGGGTCCGGCGCTCGGGCGAGCCCGAGCCGGTCCCGGTGCGGACCCGCTCCCGCCACGAGGGCCACTGACATGGGTGCCCCGCACGGGCACCGGCTGCACTTCCACGGCCACTCCCCGCTCCACCGGGCGCCCGCCCACCTCAAGGTCGCCGGCCTCGTCGGCTTCATGCTCGTCGTCGTGGCGACCCCGCTGGCGTGGGTGCCCGCCTTCGTGGCGTACGCCGTCGTGCTCGGCGTGCTCGTGGCCCTTTCCGGGGTGCCGGTGACCTACCTGGCACGCCGGATGGTCATCGAGACGCCGGTGCTCGTCTTCGCTGCGGTGCTGCCGTTCGTCGCGACCGGAGCGCAGGTGCAGGTGCTCGGGCTGTCGTTGAGCGAGCCCGGCCTGGTCGCGGCCGCCGGCCTGGTCACCAAGGCGACGCTCGGGGTGCTGGCCAGCCTCCTGCTGGCCGCCACCACCGACCCGCGTGACCTGCTCGCCGGGCTGGAGCGGCTCGGCGTGCCCGCCCCGCTCGTGCAGATCATGGGGTTCATGGTGCGCTACCTCGACGTGGTCACCGACGAGCTCGGCCGGATGAGGACCGCCCGGGAGTCACGGGGCTTCACCGCCAGCGACCCGCGGCACTGGCCGGTGCTCGGCCGCTGTGCCGGGGCCCTGTTCATCCGCTCCTTCGAGCGCGGCGAGCGGGTGCACCTCGCGATGATCGCGCGTGGCTACGACGGCAGCGCACGCCGATGACCGCCCCCGTGCTCGACCTGCAGTCGGTCGCCTTCGCCTACCCCGACGGCCACCAGGCGCTGTTCGGCGTCGACCTGCACGTGCACCGCGGCGAGCGGGTGGCCGTCCTGGGCCCGAACGGGGCCGGCAAGACCACCCTCGTCCTGCACCTCAACGGCATCCTCATGCCCGGCCGGGGCACCGTCAGCGTGTCCGGCCTGCCCGTCGTCCGGGAGAACCTGACCGAGATCCGCCGCCGGGTGGGTCTGGTCTTCCAGGATCCCGACGACCAGCTCTTCATGGGCAGCGTGCGCGACGACGTCGCCTTCGGCCCGCGCAACCTCGGCATCCGCGGCGCGGACCTCGACCGCCGGGTGATGGCGGCGCTGGAGATGGTCGGCATGGCCGACTTCGCCGACCGTCCGCCGCACCACCTGTCGTTCGGCCAGCGGCGTCGGGTGGCCGTCGCGACCGTGCTCGTCATGGAGCCGGAGATCATCGTGCTCGACGAGCCCAGCTCCAACCTCGACCCGGCCTCGCGCCGCGAGCTCGCCGACGTCCTGACCGGCCTCGACGTGACCGTGATGATGGTCACCCACGACCTGCCCTACGCGCTGCAGCTGTGTCCGCGCGCCATCGTGCTCTCGGACGGCATCGTGGCCGCTGAGGGACGCACACTGGACATCCTCACCGACGACGCGTTGATGAAGACCCACCGCCTCGAGCTGCCCTACGGCTTCGACCCGCACACCTGCTGAGCCATACGAACACGGGGCGGTGCGTGTCCATAGTCCGTTCGGACTACCTGTGCAAGGCGGTGTGGATGATGGCCACCTCGAGCGATGTTGCCGTGTCGTGGAGCTCGTGTGGACGATGAAATCCAGATGTCGGACAGATGAACGACACCATCGCGGAGATCTTTTTCCTCCACAGGGTGTGCACCGTGTTTGCGCAGGTCAGGGGCCACATTCGCCGCCAGCTTGCTCGCTTCTCCACAGGCGGGTCCACCACATGTGCACTGCACCCTGCGTGTCGTCCACGTGAGTGCGCAGGTTGTCCACAGACCCTGTGGATAACTCGTCGTCCTCCGCTTCCCATGGGAGGGGCGAGCACGTAGGTTCGCGCACGGCCGGGACCGCCGCCAGGGCGCGCGGAACGACGTCGCATCCGGGTCGGATCGGCGCCGCACGGATGTCGGTGGCCGCCCCTAGCGTGGGCAGCGGAGAGCAGCACGACGAAGGGAGCAGGGGTGAGCGTCACCTTCGAGGGGGACACCGACCAGGCCTGGGGCGACGGTCCCGCGGCCTACGAGCCGGGCAACGCGCCGCGCTCGGCAGGCGACCGCACCCCTCCGCAGGACAACGCGGCCGAGCAGAGCGTGCTCGGCTCGATGCTGCTGTCCAAGGACGCCATCGCCGACGTGGTCGAGACCCTCAAGGGCGTCGACTACTACCGCCCCGCCCACGAGGTCATCCACGACGCCATCATCGACCTCTACGGCCGAGGCGAGCCCGCCGACCCGATCACCGTGGCGGCCGAGCTGGTCAAGCGCGGCGAGCTCCAGCGCGTCGGCGGCGCGCCCTACCTCCACACGCTCTCGGCCAACGTGCCGATCGCGGCCAACGCCGGCTACTACGCCGAGATCGTGCGCGACAAGGCCGTGCTCCGCCGCCTCGTCGAGGCCGGCACCCGGATCGCTGCCCTGGGTTATGCGGGCGAGGGCCAGATCGACGACGTCGTCGACAGTGCCCAGGCCGAGGTCTACAAGGTCACCGACCGTCGGGCCACCGAGGACTACGCACCGCTCAGCGACATCATGAGCGGCGTCCTCGACGAGATCGAGATGATCGGCAACCGCGAGGCCGGCCTCTACGGCGTGCCGACCGGCTTCGCCGACCTCGACGACCTGACCAACGGTCTCCACTCGGGCCAGATGATCATCGTGGCGGCCAGGCCCGCCATGGGGAAGTCGACCCTCGCGCTGGACTTCTGTCGCGCCGCGTCGATCCACAACAACCTGACCAGCTGCTTCTTCAGCCTCGAGATGACGCGCTCGGAGATCATGATGCGTCTGCTCTCGGCCGAGGCGAAGGTGCCGCTCAACCACATCCGCAACGGCACGATGCGCGACGACGACTGGGAGAAGCTCGCGCGCAAGATGGGCCAGGTCTCCGGGGCACCGATGTTCATCGACGACAGCCCCAACATGACGATGATGGAGATCCGGGCCAAGGCCCGCCGGCTCAAGCAGCGCCACGACCTCAAGCTCATCGTCATCGACTACATGCAGCTGATGAGCTCGGGCAAGAAGGTCGAGTCCCGTCAGCTCGAGGTCTCGGAGTTCTCCCGCAACATCAAGCTCCTCGCCAAGGAGCTCGAGCTGCCGATCATCGCGCTGTCCCAGCTCAACCGTGGTCCCGAGCAGCGCGGCGACAAGCGCCCGATGATGAGCGACCTGCGCGAATCGGGGTCTTTGGAGCAGGACGCCGACATGGTGATCCTGCTGCATCGCGACGACGTCTACGAGAAGGAGTCGACCCGCCCCGGCGAGGCCGACCTGATCGTGGCCAAGCACCGCAACGGCCCGACCCGCGACCTCACCGTCGCCTTCCAGGGTCACTACTCGCGGTTCGTGGACATGGCGCAGGGCTGATCAACAAGGGACGGCGGCGTCGCGGGCATAGAGTCGCCGCATGCGGGCCGTCGTGATCTATGAGTCCATGTTCGGCGACAACCAGCAGGTGGCGCGGGCCATCGCAGCTGGGCTGATCGGGGCGGGGGTTGCAGCCGAGGCGATCGAGGTGGGCACTGCCCCGACTGCGATCGGCTCGGACGTCGACCTCCTCGTCGTGGGGTCGCCCAACCACGCCTGGAGCATGCCGAGACCCCACACTCGTGAGAGCGCCGAGGCCCAGGCGGACATCCCACTGGTCAGCCAGGGGATCGGGGTGCGCGAGTGGCTCGGGAGCGCCTCCCTCATTCCCGGACTGCGGACGGTCGCCTATGACACCCGCGGCTCGCACCCCAAGGCCGTCGTAGCGATAGACCATGCGTCGAAGAGCATCGAGAAGGGCCTGGCGAAACTCGGAGGGACGCGCCTGGTGCCCGCCGAGCACTTCCGCGTAGCCGGCTTGAAGGGCCCGCTGGAGCCCGGCGAACCTGAGCGCGCGCACGCCTGGGGCGTGACCCTGGCCGGCCTGCTGACGGGCTAGGGCCCAGCACCAGCCGACCTTCGGTGCACCCTTGTTCGCGCTGCCGTCGCGGCCGGTCGGGGACGACGACGTCTGTGATCGGTACGAATTTCTCGAGGTCGGTCATGTCACCGACGACGAATCCTGGCTTGTCACGGCGACGAAGCAGTGTTGCCAGCGAGCTCGGGTACGCCGGCTTGAAGGCCCCCCGTCCGGCTTCACCGACGTGCGCCACGTCGTGCGCGAGCGCCCGGACCGTCCCTGTGGGCGATGTCGTAGGCCTGCGAGAGCTTGTGCGGGACCACCATCCGCCACGCGTCGACGACCAGCTCGCGTGCCTCTGCCTGGTCCAGTGCCGCCAGGTCCACCTGGACCCAGTGGAAGCGCAGGTCTGACTTCGGAGGCAGGTGGAAGCGGTGGTCGCTCTCGACCAGCGCGGTGCGCTCGTCCTTGGGGAACGTGAAGCCCATGACGCTCTCGTCGTAGGAGAACGCGACATAGACGATGGAGCCGACCCGGAACTTCAGCCGACCGCGCACGGTCGCCACGTAGGACCGCTCGAGTGTCTCGCCGAGCTGCAGCACGTCGTCGACCACGGCCATCTCGCGCCTCCCACCCGTGATTCCTCGAGTATCCGCCTTCGCCGGCTGCAGGGCGAGTGAGATAGGCGCACGTCTCACGCAGGCGAGACCAGCACCGGCAGGCGAGCGTTCTTCACCACACGCTCGGCCACGCTGCCCAACACCATCTCCGAGAGCCCGCGGCCGCGACGTCCCACCACCAGCAGGTCCATGTCCTGCTCGCGAGCCAGCGTGCACAGGGTCTCTGCGGGTGGTCCGGCGAGGACCTCCAGGACCGCCTCGGGGACGCCGAGCTCGGCGGCCGCCTCGGCCAGCCGGTGGCGTGCGGCATCGACGTCGGTGTGGTCGACCTCCTCGGCCGCGTCGTGGGACACCACCTGGGCCAGGACGAGCGTGATGGCTCGGGGGTCGAACATCCGGTGGACCGCGGTCACGGCGCCGCGCGACTCCGGCGAACCGTCGTAGCCCACCATCACGCGCAGACCACCGTTGCCCCGGGAGGCGGGACGGTCCCCGACGACCACGGGGCCGTTGCGGACGCGCTCCACCGCGATCGGCACGAAGACCGGACCCAGCAACGCACCGAGGTAGATCCAGCGCGGGTCGTGGCCGCGACGCACCATCCAGAAACCCGCGACGAGGCCCAGGCTCCACAACGCGAGGAAGATCAGGGTCCGTTCGTCCATGACCCCATGGTCGCGTCGGTGCCGTGTCACCACACCGGTCATCGGTCGGGGATGCACAGGACCTTGGACTCTGGTCTCCGCCCAGTGAGAAGGTGAGGCTGCGTGGGACGGGAGAGCACCCCGGCGTGCTCCCGGTCCTGTCCTCGCTGACCAAGGAGTTGTCATGAGCACCGAGAACCCGGACCAGGCGCAGGCTGTCTCCCCACCGAGGCTGGTCGTGGGCGACGACGGCTCCCCTGCCGCGGACGTGGTCTGGCTGTGGGTGAACAACCACCGCTGGCCCGCTTGGCGGATCTCGGTGGTCACGGCCCAGGTCCCCAGGATCGGTCCACCCGTCGGGGCGGAGCGGGCCACGCTCCATCCCTGGGAGTCCCCGCACCCGCGGCGGCTCTTCGCCGGCGAGGCCGAGGTCGAGCACCTGTTCGCCGAGACCGATCCCCGCCTGGCTCTCGACTCCTGCGCCGACGCGGCGTTGGTGGCTGTCGGCCCCCGTGGCCACGGACTGTGGAAGAGCCTCCACCTCGGGAGCACCACGGAGTGGCTCGTGGGGTCGCACCGGCCCCTCGCACCGGTCGTCGTGGTGCGTTCGGCGAAGGCCACCCAGGACGTGCTGCTGTGCACGGACGGATCCGAGCACTCGTTGACGGCCCTCGAGTCGCTGCTGGCACTGCCCTGGCTCACCACCTGCCGGGTCACCGTGCTCGGGGTCGACGACTACCGCAACCAGACCGGTGCGGCGGTGGAGGAGGCAGCCGCAGCGCTGCGAGCACACGGCGTCGACCAGGTCACCCAGGAGGTCGTGGGGGCGCTGTCGCACACAGCGGACTTCGACACCCGCTCCGTGATCCTGACGGCCATCGCCGACCGAACGCCGGACCTGGTGGCGCTGGGAGCGCGCGGCAGCGGGGGCGTCCGGGGGATGCTCGTCGGTTCCGTCACCGCTGCGGTGGTGCACCACGCTCCCTGCTCGGTGCTCGTCGCCAAGGCATGACAGGCCGGCCGCGGCTCACGCGATGAGCACCGTGCCCACCATGTAGGCGGCCCCGACGGCAAGCAGCAGGACTCCGCGAGCCCTGCCCATCGGTACCGCCCGGAACGGCGTCACCAGCCCGAGCGCGACCAGGCAGACGACGATGGCGAGCAGCACCTCGCTCACGTCGGCCCGGATCGGATGGATCAGGGCCGCGACGCCGACGATCCACAGGTTGTTGAAGACGTTGCTGCCCAGCAGGGTGCCCACACCGATCTCCACGTGCCCGCGCCGCCGCGAGACGATGGCGGTGACCAGCTCGGGGGTCGACGTGCCCAGGGCGACGAGCGTGGCGCCCACGACGAAGGGCTCGAGCCCGAGGTCGGCACCGATGCCGTTGGCGGCGATCACGATGAGTCGACCGGCGAGCACCAGCAGCACCAGGCCGGCGACGGTGCTCACCAGTGCCACCCGGTGGGTGATCGCACCGAGCTCCGCGGGCACGTCCCTACGCGCCCGGAGTGCCGCCCGGGTCACCAGCACCAGCCATCCGGCGAACACCGCTAGCAGGACGACCGCCTCGAGGGCGACCAGCTCCCCGTCCACGAGTGCCAGCAAGGTCAGCACCGGTGCGAGTGCGGCGACGTTCAGCTCACGGCGCAGCTCACGCCGGTCCACCAGGAGCGGTCCACTGACGAGCATGATCCCCAGCACCACGGCGATGTTGATGACGTTGCTGCCGAGCGCGTCGCCCAGGGCGATCTCCGGGGTGCCCGCCAGGGCGGCCTGTGTGCCCACGGACAGCTCGGGACTCGAGGTGGCGAACGCCGCAACGGTCGCGCCGATGATGCCGGCCGGCACGCGGGCCCATGCGGCCAGCCCCACGGCGCCGCGCACGAACAGCTCACCCCCGACTGCGGCGGCCACCACCCCCGCCACCAGCACCGCGATGTTCACCGGGGGAACTTACCGAGCCTGCGTCGATCGCGGAGCGCCGATGTTGGTCCTCGGACGCGTCCCACCGACGGTCGAAGGTCCCTAGTGGGACCCACGTAGGGTCGAGCGCATGCAGACTCGCACCCTCGGAAACCAGCAGGTCGGCGCCATCGGCCTCGGCCTGATGACCTTCGACCAGACCGGCACGCAGCCGCGCCAGCAGCTCCTCGACACCGTGAGCGCCGCGCTGGACGCCGGCGTCACCCTCTTCGACACCGCCGACGCCTACGGCGACGGTGACGAGCTCGGCGCCGACGCCCAGGGCGCCAACGAGCGGCTGGTGGTCTCCCTCCTCGACGAGCTCGGTGTCCGGGACCAGGTCCTCCTCGCCACCAAGGGCGGCCACGTCCGCACCGAGGGTGGCGGCTGGGACGTGGACAGCTCGGCGGCCCACCTGCACGCGGCCGTCGACGCCAGCCTCCAGCGGATCGGCGTCGAGCAGCTGTCGCTGTGGCAGCACCACCGCCCCGACCCGAAGGTCCCCTACGACGACGTCATCGGCACGCTCAAGGAGATCGCCGACAGTGGCAAGGTCGCCCACGTCGGCCTGTCCAACGCCGACCCCGACCAGATCCGGGCCGCTCATGCGGTGCTCGGCGACGCCCTGGTGAGCGTGCAGAACCAGTTCAGCCCGAAGTTCCGCTCCAGCAGGCCCGAGATCGACGCCTGCGAGGAGCTCGGCCTGGCGTTCCTGCCGTGGAGCCCGCTCGGCGGCCTGTCCGACGCCAAGGAGCTCGCCGACCACCACCCGGCCTTCGCCGAGATCGCGGCCGAGCGCGGGGTCAGCGCCCAGCAGGTCGCCCTGGCGTGGGAGCTCGCGCAGTCGCCGGTCGTCATCCCCATCCCCGGCGCCAAGCGGCCGTCCTCGATCACCGACTCCGCGGCCGCCGCGGCGATCGAGCTGACCAGTGACGAGCTGGCCCGTCTCGACGCGAGCTGATCCGGTGACCCGCCCTCTCCTCGCCCGGGCCGTCGACACGGCCATGGACCGCACGCTCGTCCTCGGCTACACCACGATCGGCCTGGCCGTGCGACGTGCCCTGCCCGGCTGGCCGGCCGACCCGGTGCCGGGAGCGCTGGACGACCGGCACGTGCTGGTGACCGGAGCCAGCTCCGGTCTGGGCATCGCGACGGTCGAGGGTCTCGCCGACCTCGGCGCGACCGTGCACATGCTGGTGCGCGACGAGGCCAAGGGCGCCCGGGTCCTCGATGAGATCAGGGCGGGGCGGCCCGCTGCCGAGCTGCGGCTGTGGCGCTGCGACGTGGCCGACCTCGACGACGTACGCCGCTTCGCCGGGGAGCTCGCGGCAGCGGTGCCGGACCTGCACGCCGTCGTGCACAACGCGGGCGTGATGCCGCCGACCCGCACGGAGTCGCCGCAGGGCTTCGAGCTCAGCATGGCCGTGCACCTGCTCGGACCGGTGGTGATGACCGAGGCGCTGCGCGGTCCGCTCGCCGGGGGAGGCCGGGTGGTCCTCGTGAGCAGTGGCGGGATGTACGGCCAGCCGTTGCGGGCCGACGACCCGGGCTACACCGCGGGCGACTACGCCCCGGCGACGTCGTACGCCCGATCGAAGCGGTGGCAGGTCGAGATGGCGCCGCTGCTCGGCGAGCGGTGGGCCGCGGAGGAGATCACCGTCGCCACCATGCATCCCGGGTGGGCCGACACGCCCGGCGTGCAGGAGTCGCTGCCACGGTTCCGCACGATCACCCGGCCCGTGCTGCGCGACGATGCGCAGGGCGCGGACACCAGCGTGTGGCTGGCGGCCGTCGAGCCTGCTCCGCCCACCGGGCTCTTCTGGCACGACCGGGTCGAGCGGCCGACCAGC
Source organism: uncultured Actinomycetota bacterium (assembly GCA_963790155.1). Lineage (GTDB taxonomy): Bacteria > Actinomycetota > Actinomycetes > Propionibacteriales > Nocardioidaceae > Nocardioides. Next base: position 61,569 of record CAWBNL010000004.1, read on the forward strand.
CTGCTGCCCACCACCCGCCCGAGCGCGGACATCCGAGCCCGGGCGTGGGCCTGGCTGAAGGACGCCGCGGGTCTCGCCTGACGTCAGGCGCACGACAGGGCTGGGAGCCTCTCCCAGCCCTGCCGTCGACGGTGCGTCCGCTCAGGTCTTGCTGGTCGGCCTGGACCTCGGGCGCTCGTCGCGGATCGGCCCGGGCGATGCCCCACTGACGCGGGCGACCTCGCCGGCCACCTCGGCGGCCAGCAGCCGTCGTTCGGCGCGTTGGTTGAGCCAGTGCTCGTGGTTCAGCGCCTTGGCCGTGGCGACCATCATTCCGATCATCACCAGGCTGAAGGGCAACGCCAACAAGATGGCCATCGTCTGCAGGGCACCGAGCCCGTCGCCCCCGGTCACCGCACCGGCGATCAGCAGCGTGGCCGCGATGACGCCCTCCAGGACTGCCCAGAAGATCCGGGTCCAGACCGGAGGCTGGGGGTCACCCCCGCTGGCGAGCATGGTGACCACGAAGGAGCCCGAGTCGGAGCTGGTCACGAAGAAGATGACGACCAGGATCATGGCCACCACGCTGAGCAGGCCCGAGGCAGGCAGGCCCTCCAGGAACTCGAAGAGCGCGGCATCGGTCGACACCGCACCGTCCTCGCCGATCAGGCCGCCGGCGCCGTACATCTCACGGTAGATCGCGGACCCGCCGAGGACGGAGAACCACAGGAAGGTCACCAGCGTCGGCACCAGCAGCACACCGGTGACGAACTCGCGCACGGTGCGTCCCCGGGAGATGCGGGCGATGAAGACGCCGACGAAGGGTGCCCAGCTCATCCACCAGCCCCAGTAGAAGGTGGTCCAGCCGGAGAGCCAGGCCGTGCCGTCCTCACCCTGGAAGCTCATCGTGCGGAACGACAGCTCGAAGAAGTTGCGCGCGTAGGAGCCGATCTGCTGCACGAAGTCACCGAGGATGAACACCGTCGGTCCGAGCGCGGCGACGACCAGGAGCAGCGCAGCCGCCATGCCCATGTTGATGTTCGAGAGCCACTTGATGCCCTTCTCCACGCCTGTGGCGACCGACACGATCGCGATCGCGCTGATGCCGGCGATGAGCACGACCTTGAGGGTCGTCGACGCCTCGTCCACGAAACCGAGGTAGGCCATTCCGGCGCTGACCTGGCTGACGCCGAAGCCCAGTGAGGTCGCGACACCGAAGAGCGTGCCGATGATCGCGATCACGTCGATGACGTCCCCGAGGAGACCCTTGACGCGGTCGCCGAAGATCGGCTCCAGGGCCCAGCGGATGGACACCGGACGGCCCTTGCGGTGGACCGCGTAGGCGACCGCCAGCCCGACGACGACGTAGATGGCCCAGGCGTGCAGACCCCAGTGCAGGAAGGTGGTGTCCATCGCTGCGCGTGCCGCGGCCGGCTCGCCGTCGGGGGTGCCGGGGGGCGGGGCGGCGAAGTGGTTCAGCGGCTCCGCAACGCCCCAGAACACGAGCCCGATGCCCATGCCGGCGGCGAAGAGCATCGCGAACCACGACTTGAGCCCGAACTCGGGGTCCTCGTCGTCCTTGCCGAGCACGACGTTGCCCATCGGGGAGAAGGCGACCCACAGGGCGAAGGCGATGCAGGCGCTGACCAGCAGCACGTAGTACCAGCCGAGGTCGCCGATGACCGTGTCATTGAGCGTGCCGAGGGTGTCGCCGAGTCCCTCGGGGAAGATGACGGCGAGGGCGACGAACACCAGCACGAGGCCGGCGGCCGGCCAGAAGACGCGCGGCGCCGTGATCGGCGAGCCGGGGCGGAGTCCGGTCTGGACCGGGACGTCTGCCTCCAGCGGTGCCGCTGGCGGATGGGAAGGGGTGGTGGACACGCGTCTGTTCCTCACTGGGATTCGGTCGGTCTCGGGTCCGAGAGGCCCTCGACCCTTCCACAGGTGCGGACGGAGTGCACACAGCGGCGGGGCACGCAGAAAACTTGACTCGTTCAAGAAAGCACGGCAGGGTGGGGATCGATGGACGACAGCGACTTCGAGCACCTGCTCCGCAGTGCGGACCTACGGGTCACCCGCCCGCGTCTCGCCGTCCTGCGCGCCGTACGCCGCCACCCGCACGCCGACACGGGCAGCGTCCTCGCCGCGGTCCGCGTCGAGGAGCCGGCCGTCTCGCACCAGGCCGTCTACGACGTCCTGGGTGCATTGACCGACTCGGGCCTGGTCCGCCGGATCCAGCCCGCCGGGTCGGTCGCTCGCTACGAGCTGCGCGTCGGCGACAACCACCACCACGTCGTGTGCCGCTCGTGCGGCACGGTGGCCGACGTCGACTGCGCGGTCGGCGTACGACCCTGCCTCGACGCCTCCGAGACCCACGGCTTCGTCGTCGACGAGGCCGAAGTGACCTACTGGGGCACCTGCCCCGCCTGCTCCACCGCGCACACCACCGCACGCCCCACTGCCAGCAGCAACTGAAAGGGACTCCTCATGCCTGACGACCTGCCCAACGACTCGGCCGCCGCCGTCGACACCTCCGACAGCAACCAGGCCAACGCCGAGGTCGGCGAGATGAACCAGTCGGCCCCGGCCGGTCAGTGCCCGGTGCTGCACGACGGTGGCGCCCACCCCACGCAGGGGGACGCCAACAGCGCCTGGTGGCCCGAGCGGCTCAACCTCAAGATCCTCGCCAAGAACCAGCCGGTGGCCAACCCGCTCGGTGCCGACTTCGACTACGCCGCTGCGTTCGCCTCGCTCGACCTCGGCTCGGTCAAGGCCGACATCACCGCGCTGCTGACCGACGACCAGGAGTGGTGGCCTGCGGACTTCGGCCACTACGGACCGCTCATGATCCGCATGGCCTGGCACAGCGCCGGCACCTACCGCGTGCAGGACGGTCGTGGTGGCGCGGGCACCGGGCAGCAGCGCTTCGCCCCGCTCAACTCCTGGCCCGACAACGGCAACCTCGACAAGGCCCGGCGTCTGCTGTGGCCGGTCAAGAAGAAGTACGGCAACGCGCTCTCGTGGGCCGACCTGCTCGTCCTCACCGGCAACGTCGCGCTGGAGTCGATGGGCTTCGAGACCTTCGGCTTCGCCGGCGGACGCGTCGACGCCTGGGAGCCGGACGACGACGTCTACTGGGGCCCGGAGACCGAGTGGCTCGGCGGCGACAGGGGCGGCGCGCAGCGCTACTCCGGCGACCGCGAGCTCGACAACCCCCTCGCCGCGGTCCAGATGGGCCTGATCTACGTCAACCCGGAGGGCCCGGAGGGCAACCCCGACCCGATCCTCGCCGCCCACGACATCCGCGACACCTTCGGGCGGATGGCGATGAACGACGAGGAGACCGTCGCGCTCATCGCCGGTGGTCACACCTTCGGCAAGACCCACGGTGCCGCCGACCCCGAGGCCAACGTCGGTCCCGAGCCCGAGGCCGCCCCGATCGAGACCGGCGGACTGGGCTGGCTCAGCAAGCACGGCACGGGCAAGGGCGCGGACGCGATCACGTCCGGACTCGAGGTCACCTGGACCGACGTCCCGACCCAGTGGAGCAACCGCTTCTTCGAGATCCTGTTCGGCTACGAGTGGGAGCTCTCGTCGTCGCCGGCCGGTGCCGCGCAGTGGGTGGCCAAGGACGCCGACGCGATCATCCCCGCCCCCGACGAGGGTGGTGCCAAGCGCCTTCCGACGATGCTGACGACCGACCTCGCCCTGCGGATGGACCCGGCGTACGAGCAGGTCTCGCGCCGTTTCCTGGAGAACCCGGACGAGTTCGCCGACGCGTTCGCCCGTGCCTGGTTCAAGCTGACCCACCGCGACATGGGACCGGTCACCCGCTACCTCGGTCCGGAGGTGCCCTCGGAGGAGCTGCTCTGGCAGGACCCGATCCCGGCCCCGGCGCACACGCCGTCCGCCGAGACCATCGCCTCGGTCAAGCAGCAGATCGCCGACGCCGGCCTCACCGTGAGCCAGCTCGTCTCCACCGCGTGGGCGGCAGCGTCGTCCTATCGCGGCTCCGACAAGCGCGGTGGCGCCAACGGCGGCCGGATCCGCCTGGAGCCCCAGCGCAGCTGGGAGGTCAACGACCCGCAGCAGCTCGCGGGCGTCATCACCGTCCTCGAGGGGATCGCCGCGGGCGCGGACATCACCTTCGCCGACACCGTGGTGCTGGCCGGCAACGTCGGCGTGGAGCAGGCCGCAGCCGCGGCCGGCGTCACCGTCGAGGTGCCGTTCACCCCGGGTCGCGGTGACGCCACCCAGGAGCAGACGGATGTCGAGTCGTTCGCCTGGCTCGAGCTCAAGGCCGACGGGTTCCGCAACTTCGAGCGTTCCGACTCCAAGCTGCCGGCCGAGTACCTGCTGGTCGACCGGGCCAACCTGCTCAACCTGAGCGCCCCCGAGATGACCGTCCTCGTCGGCGGCCTGCGCGTGCTGGGTGCCAACACGGCGGCCTCCACCGACGGCGTGCTGACCGAGCGCCCCGGGCAGCTGACGAACGACTTCTTCGTCAACCTGCTCGACCTCGGCACGGTCTGGAGCCCCGCCGGCTCCAACGACCGCTTCGAGGCCAGCACCAACGGCCGGGCCTGGACCGGTTCGCGGGCCGACCTGGTCTTCGCGTCCAACTCCGAGCTGCGCGCCGTCGCGGAGGTCTACGCCAGCGACGACAGCCATGAGAAGTTCGTCCGCGACTTCGTCGCCGCGTGGGCGAAGGTGATGGACAACGACCGGTACGACGTGGCCTGACCCGTCGTCCCGCGAACGGGACGTCATGAGAATCGGGGGTTCGCACCTCGGGTCCTCATGACGTCCCGTCGGCCGTGGGCGTCGGTTCCTCCGCTCGGGGCGTCATCCCGACCGCGATCGGTGCCGAGAGCTGGGCGAAGGTCGTCACCACCAGGGCGGACGCGAGCGCGATGGCGGCCAGGACGACGCCGGCGTCGAGCAGCCCGCTCCAGCCGCCGTCCGGGCGCACGCCCAGGGCGAGCAGCCCCGCCGTGGCCAGGACGACGCCGGTGATGGCGAAGACGCGGTGGGGGCGACCGGGGACCGCCTCGGGCGTGCCACCGCGTACGGCGCTCCAACCCGCGACGACCAAGGTGCCCCACGCCAAAGACACGAGCAGGGCCCCGAGGATGTCGGCCGGTCGGTGCCAGCTCGCGACCAGGGTGGCGGCCGCGGTCACGGTGATGACCGCCGAGCCGACGAGCGAGACGGTGGTACGCACCTGCTCGGGGGCGACGAGCAGCGCAGCCAGCACCAGTGAGGTGACGACCGTCGCATGCCCGCTGGGAAAGCTCTCCGCCGTCAGGAACCCGAAGTTGGGCCGGTCGGAGAGGGCCTTGATGGCCTGGGTCGTCACGTTGGCGCCGAGGACGAGTGCGCTCGCGGCAGCAGCGGCGGCGTAGCGCTGACGCAGCACCGCGACCCCGATCAGCAGGGCCACCACCACGGCCACGGAGCCGAGCGACACGTTGCCCAGGACGCCCACGAGCCGACGGGTGGCCGCCTGGTCGCCGACCACGATGTCCATGCCCGCCTGGTCGAGCGCCTGTCCCAGCCGCGTGCGCTGACTGCGGTCGCTCAACCAGACCAGCGCCACCATGCACAGGACGGTCGTCGCGAGAGAGGCTGCCGTGACGCGCCAACGAAGCCACGACTCGCGCGGCCACTGCAGCCGTGTCCTGATCCCGTCCACCCGCGCCATGAGGCAATGGTGGCATGAGGGACGGTTGTGGGGATTGCCACAATTCCTCCACCAGGGGGCCTGTTCAAGTCGCCCGGGTTGCGCCTAGGGTCTGCGAGGCAGGAAGTAGTCGCGGCGGTCCAGCCCCCCTTCCTGAGTCTCGGAAAGGAACCCTTCGTTGAGATCCACGCCCCTCGTGCTGTCCCTGGCCCTCATCACCGGAGCCGGCGCGTTGACGCTCGCTCCGGCCATCGCGGCCCCCGCACCGACCCAGCGCGGCGCCGACGAGGCCCGCTCCGCCAACGTTGACCACGTCATGCCGAACCCGCAGGCCGAGAAGCAGGCCGCCCTGCGCCAGCAGGCGTGGGCGGACGTGCTCAGCGGCGAGGCGACACCGCAGACCATCAGCGGCAACAGCGTGCTGAAGGTCGGCAAGGAGCCGAAGGCTGCTCTCCGGGGCACCGCGAAGTCGAAGAAGAAGGCGAAGTCGAAGGGGAAGGCGAAGTCGAAGGACCGCCAGGACCAGTACGTCGAGCTCAGCAACGAGCGCATCGACAAGGTCTTCGTGTTCCTGGTCGAGTTCGGCGACGAGCGTGATCCGGCCTACCCGGACGTGGACACCGACCCGGGCACCCCTGGTCCGGTCACCTACGACGGCCCCGGGTTCAACGAGATCCCCAAGCCCGGCCCGGACGACAACAAGACCCAGTGGCGCAAGAAGTACACCAAGAAGTACTTCAAGGACCTCTACTTCGGCGACGGCGAGCTCGACGACTCGCTGAAGAGCTACTACGAGCGCCAGTCCTCCGGTCGCTACAGCGTCGAGGGGATGGTCACCGACTTCACGACCGTGCCCTACAACCAGGCCCGCTACGGTCGCGATGAGTGCGGGTTCGTTGTCTGTGAGAACACGTGGGAACTCCTCTCCGACGGCATGACGCAGTGGGTCGCCGACCAGAAGGCCGCCGGCAGGACCGACGCCCAGATCAAGCGGACGGTGTCGCAGTACGACATCCGTGACCGCTACGACTTCGACGGTGACGGCAACTTCGACGAGCCCGACGGCTACATCGACCGCTTCCAGATCATCCACGCCGGCGGCGACCAGGCCGACGGTGACCCGATCTATGGCGAGGACGCCATCTGGAGCCACCGCTGGAAGGCCTTCTACGACCGAATCGGCCAGGGCCCGACGACCCCGAGCGGTGCGCCCAACCTCGACGGCGGCACGCAGATCGGCAACACCGGCATCTGGGTGGCCGACTACACCATCCAGCCCGAGAACGGTGGCGTCTCCGTGGTCGCCCACGAGTACGGCCACGACCTCGGTCTGCCCGACCACTACGACACCGCTGGCGGCGGTGACAACCCGGTGAGCTGGTGGACCCTGATGGCCCAGAGCCGGGTCTCCGACACCGGCGACCAGGGCATCGGCACCCGCGCCGCCGACCTCGGCGTCTGGGACAAGCTGCAGCTCGGCTGGCTCGACTACGAGACCGTGGTGGCCGGCCAGAACCGCACGATCGACCTCGGCCCCCACGAGTACAACTCGGACAAGGCCCAGGGCGTGGCGGTCGTCCTTCCCGACAAGCAGGTCTCGACGACCCTGCCCACGCCCCCCGAGGGCTCGAAGCAGTGGTTCAGCGGCTCCGGCGACGGCTATGAGTCATCGATGACGCGCGCCGACCTGGCCATCCCGGCCGGGACGACCACGCTGTCGCTGAAGGCCGCGTGGAACATCGAGGAGGACTACGACTACGGCTACCTCGAGGTCGAGTCACCGGCGGGCAGCGGCACCTGGACGGCGCTCGACCCCAGCGCGCTCGACCCTGACGGTGACGGAGCAGCCGACCCAGGCATCGACGGCGTGAGCGACTACGTCCCCGCGACCTTCGACCTGTCGGCGTACGCCGGCCAGACGATCGGGTTCCGTGCCCGCTACTCCACCGATGGCGCCGTACCAGGGCCAGGACCCGAGCCTCGGCTGGTCGGGACTGCTGGTGGACGACATCGCGGTGACCAACGGTTCGACGACGGTCTTCGCCGACGGGGCCGAGACGTCACCCAACGGCTGGGCCCTCGATGGCTTCCGGTCGGTGGGCGCGAGCTATGACACGACCTCCAACCAGTTCTACCTGGCCAGCTACCGGGCCTACGTCTCCTACGACAAGTATCTCCAGACCGGTCCCTACAACTTCAGCTTCCCGGACCGGCCGAACTTCGTGGAGAAGTTCCCCTACCAGAACGGGCTCCTGGTGAACTACTGGGACTCCTCCTACGTCGACAACAACACCAGCCAGCACCCCGGTGGCGGTCTGGTGCTGCCGATCGACGCCAACCCGCAGGCGCACTACAACCTGCAGGGAGCAGCCTGGCGTGGGCGGATCCAGACCTACGACGCGCCGTTCGGCCTGGAGAGGTCCGACTCGTTCTACCTGACGGCCGGCGGACAGCGCAGCTACATCCGTGGTCGCGCGGCGAACCCGCTGTTCGACGACAGCGACCCCAACCGCTACTACCAGCCCTTCGTCGACGCGGGGTTGCCCCGGGTCGGGGTGAAGACGGCCGGAGTGGGCGTCCAGATGCGGGTGCTGTCGCAGGACGACACCTCCATGAAGATCCGGGTGCAGTGACCCGGCGACACTGAGACACCGCGCGTACGGCGGGGCCGGGAGCCTGGTGCTCCCGGCCCCGCCGTACGTCTGTGGCGAGGCCTAGCGGACGACGATCGTCCTCGCCCGCACGATCGGACCACCACACCCCTGCGTGCGCAGGTCCGGGGTGCCGGTGACCTGCACCCGGGCGCCGAGCTCCAGCTCTCCCGATCTCTCGCCGGTGATCGTCCAGGTGATGGCGTTGTCGTCCTCAACGACCACGCAGTCCCCGACCTCGATCACCTCGCCGACCACCCGGACCTTCTGCAGGGCCTCGCTCGGTGGGGTGGTGACTGCGGTGGACGGCTCGTCGGTCGGGTCGTCGGTCGGGCTGGCGTCGGTCGGGCTCGTGTCGGTCGGGCTGGCGTCGGTCGGGCTGGCGTCGCGGTCGCCGCACCCGGCCACGGACAGCACCAGGAGGACGGTCGCGACGGCGACGCAGGTGTGACGATCCATGTGACTAGGACGTGCCCGAGGTGCGCGGGGCTCCCTCACGCGGGCATCCGCTGACGGAGGAACCGCACGGTGCGGTCCATCGCGGCGATGAAGGCCGGCCCGAAGGCGTGCCCGTCGTCGTACCACTCCAGCGTCGAGTCGACGCCGGCCTTCGTCAGTGCGCGCTGGGTGGCGCCCGCCCACCGGGGCGGGCAGGTGTCGTCGAAGCGACCGTGGACCAGCAGCACCGGCTCGGTGATCTGGTCGAGGGCCGGCCGCGAGGAGACGCCGCGCCAGAACTCGGGGTCCTCGCCGGGCAGGCCGTGCCGTCCGCGGAACTCGGCCTTGAGCTCCGCGAGCGGTGCGTCCGGGCGCTGGAACTGGTCGAAGTTCTCCGCCTCGAGGCTGGAGACCGATGCCCAGCCGACCCCGGCGGCGAACAACCCGGGCTCGGCCGCGAGTGCCTTCAGCATCACGCCGCCGCCCATCGACCGGCCGAAGAGTGCGAGGCGATCGGGATCGACGTCCACGGCACCGGAGTCGAGGAGCGCGCGCGCGGCGGCCACGACGTCGGCGGAGTAGCCCAGGCGCACGGCCGTCCCCACCCGCGGGTCGTCGCTCGACTCGGCGTGGTTGCGGTAGTCGACGTGCAGGGCGACGAAGCCGCGCTGGGCGAGGAAGCCGCGCTCGCGGGTCATCCCCTGTCCGCGGACATAGAAGGCCGGGTCGATGTAGCCGTGCGCCAGCACCACCGCCGGGAACGGCCCGCGACCGGCCGGCACGTTGAGCACGCCGCTGATCCGCAGCGGAGCCGTGCCCTCGCCCGCGGTCGTCGAGGCGAAGGTGACGTCGTACGACGTGTAGGCCGGGGTGCGCTCGCGGACGGCGCCGAGGCGGAGGTCGCCGCCTGTCAGGTCGGCCGCGGTGAGGGCGGCGACCGAGATCGGGTTCGGCGGTTGCCCCGTGGGCTGCTCGGTGGGCTCCTCGGTGGGCTCCTGGGTGGGCTCCTCGGCAGGGGGGCTCTCGGTGCTCGACGAGGGCGACGGCGCAGCGGGTGACGGCGGGTCGGGCGACGGTGACGCGGGCGCCGAGCAGGCGGCGATGAGGGGCAGAGCTGCCAGTGCTGCTGCGCCGTGGCGCCAGGGGCCGACCATGGAACCAGTGTGCGGGACCGGTCCCAGCCGGGGCCGTCACATCCGTGCTCGCTCGTTCGTCGGGGGAGTGGGAACAATGACCACGAGAGGGGAACCCATGGACCGGACGGAGATCTTCGAGGCCGAGCGGCCCCGGCTGATCAGCATCGCCTCGCGGGTCCTGGGCGAGCGTGCCGAGGCCGAGGACATCGTGCAGCAGGCGTGGCTGCGGCTGGAGCGTGCGCTGGCGCGCGACGAGACGGCGATCGACCATCTCCCGGCCTGGCTGACCACCGTGACGACCCGGCTGTGCCTGGACCGGCTCCGCTCGCGAACACCCGTGCCGGTGGAGGAGGTCGAGCTCGCCGGGACCGCGCCGGACCCGGCCGAGGACGTGGCGCTCGCCGACACCGTCGGCATCGCGCTGCAGGCCGTGATCGACCGCCTGACGCCGCGCGAGCGGGTGGCCTTCGTCCTGCACGACAGCTTCGGCTTCGAGTTCGCCACCATCGCCGCGGTGCTCGACACCACTCCGGCCGCGGCCCGCAAGCTGGCCTCGCGGGCCCGGTCGAAGGTCGCGCAGCCGGTGGCCGAGGACGCGCTGGCGGACTGGGAGGTGGTGGACGCGTTCATGGCCGCGGCGCGCGGCGGCGACGTCGAGCGACTGCTCCAGCTGCTCGCGCCCGACGCCGTCGTCGCTGCCGACGAGTCGGCGATCCAGGCCGGCACCCCGGCCTCGATCGAGGGACGGGGCGAGGTCGCGGCCTTCTTCAACGGCAGCGCCCACTCCGCGCTCGCGGTGTTCGTCGGGGAGCGACCCGCGTCAGCCTGGTTCCTGCGCGGAGAGGCGAAGGTCGTCTTCGACTTCACCGTCGATCATGGTCGGGTCACGGCCATCACCTTCCGCGCAGCACCCACCGTGCTCGCCCGGGTCGTACGTCGATCCGGCGCCCTGCGGACGTGACCCCGGTGTCGACCACGCCCCCCGGAACTGCCCCACCGAGGTGGCACGATCCGTGTCACCCAGCACCCAGCCAGCACCCAGGAGGAGAAAACACATGAAGACCATGACCTGCCGCCAGCTCGGTGGCCCGTGCGACCTCGAGCACCGGGGCGAGACGGCGGACGAGGTGATCAAGGCCCAGGACCAGCACCTCAAGCAGGCCGAGAAGGACGGCGACGCCGCGCACCAGCCGGCGCGCAAGGAGATGAAGGGCCGGTGGCGGCACCCGAGGAAGTCGCTCGGGTGGTATCGCGACATGAAGCAGTCCTTCGCGGACCTGCCCGCGGGCTGAGGCCGTCGGGGCTGATCAGCGGCCGGTGCGTCGGTCGGCCAGCAACCAGGCCGCGCCTGCGCTCACGGCGGTGACGCCGAGCACGGACGGCCAGGTGCCGACCTTCTTCGCGAGCGGGTGCGAGACGCCCATCGCGGTCCAGTAGCCCGCCGACAGACCGGCTGCCAGCGGCGCCCCGCCGACGGCGTACCACTGCCGCGCAGCGACCACGTTGGCGGCGAGCATCGCGGCCCCTCCGAGGGGACGTACGCCGCTGCGCTGCGCCAGCGCGAAGCCGCCGACGAGGCCGGCGGCGAGCAGGGGAGCGGTGGGGATGCGGGTCGGCTCGGGCACCCTCGAAGCCTAGCCGCCGCGGCCGACGCGACCCTTGCTGCCGGCGGCCCAGCAGACGTTCGCGACGCAGTCGATCGCGTGGTAGCCGAGGTCGCTGACGCGGGTCCACGTCGCGCCACCGTCACGGGTGAGGCTGGATCCCACGGAGGTGCGGTAGTCGCCGGTCGCCACGGCGACCTTCCAGCCGCGGACGTGGGCCACGTCCTCGCCGATGTGGGTGAGCGAGGTGCCACCGGTCCAGGTGCGGCCGTCTCGGGTGCGGGCCACGTTGTCGGTGGTCTCGGTCTCCGCGGCGAAGTCCCCCCCGACCACGATGCCCCGGCGCGGAGAGGCGAAGGCGCCCGCGAACCCGCCGGCGGCCTCGCCCGCGGGGATGCCGGAGGCGACTGCGGTCCAGGTGCGCCCGCGGTCGTCCGAGCGCAGCACGCGTGACTTCGCGCCACCGGTGATGAGGAACGCGGCCCTGCCCGCGGTGACCAGGCAGTCGCCGCTGGCCGCGAAGCCGAACTCGTCGGCGGAGGCGGGCATGCCTGCGGAGGGCAGCACCCGCCAGGTCCGGCCGCGATCGCGCGTGGACAGGATGCGCAGCTTGCCGTCGACCGGGTCGCTCACCGCGAGACCCTTGCGGCCCCCACCGTAGAACGCCATGCAGTCGTAGAACGCCGCCTCATCGGTGTTGCGGAAGGTCTCGGTCCACGACGCGCCACCGTCGGTGGAGCGGTAGATCCGTGACGCCTCGCCCGGACCGATCGCCAGCACGTGGGCGACCTTCCCGTGCACCTCGACATCCCGGAACGACAGCCCCTCGGTGCCGGCCGGGCTGACGTCGGCCCACGTCGTGCCGCGATCGGTCGTCCGGAAGACGCGGGCCGCGCCGTCGCTCAGGCTCTCGCCGGTGACCCACGCCTCCTTCCGACTCACCGCGGCCAGGCCGCGGAAGTTCTGGTCGGCATCGATGACCGTCTCGGTCCAGTCGTCGTCGAAGGGATGGTGCTTCACAGGGGTGCGCTCCGCTTGGTGCGGGGCCGACAGGGCAGCCGCGGGAAGGGCCAGCGCCAGGGCCAGGGCAGGGATGAGGGTGACTCCGAGTCGTCGCATCCGGCCACCCTGCAGCGACGTACGCCGGCTTGTCCAGAGTCGACCCGGGCTGGACCGGGGGCAGCGGATGGTCCGTCGGTGGGTCTAGCGTCGGACCATGAGCACTGGTGACAGCACCGACGTCTGGGTCCCCCCTCCCTGGGAGCCGCCGCTCGCGGGCACCGAGGTCGAGCACCTGCTCGGCGCGCTCGGACGACTGCGCGCGACCTTGCGGTGGAAGGCCGACGGCCTGGACGAGGTCGGGTTGACCCGCCGGCTCGCAGGCTCGAACCTCTCCCTCGGCGGCCTTCTGCTCCATCTCGCGATGGGCGAGGAGTACATCCTCACCACCAAGCTCCGCGGCGAGGAGCTGGTCGAGCCGTGGCGTTCGCTGGGCCACGACGGCACGGACCAGTGGGAGTTCAACGCCCGCCTGGGTGCCGCCGCGACGTACGCCGCCTTCGACGCAGCCGTCGCGCGCTCCGACGAGCGGATCGCCGCCGCCCTGACCGAGGGCGGGCTGGACCTGGTCGCGCACGTCCACGACGGCAACGGCAACCACGCCACACTGCGTCGGCTGCTCTTCGACCTCGTCGAGGAGTACGGCCGCCACACCGGCCATGCCGACCTGCTGCGCGAGGCGGTGGACGGCCGGGTGGGCGAGGACCCGCCGGACGACTGGAGGCCCTGACCCGGCAGCGCGGTTTGCTGCGCCCAGATTGCGGGAACCGTGGTGGCATGTCGACCTACCGGGTGGAGCCCGACGAGCTGAGGGCCAGTGCCGGCGACCTGCGCACCGCCGCCAGCTCGGCCCGGTCCGCGGATGCCACCGAGGCGGGCCGGCCGGTGGGTGCGTGAGGCCGGGCCGGATCGCCGTCGCGCTCGCGATCGACTCCGGCGGCGATGCCGTGGCAGTCGCCTTCTCGCAGACGTCGCCGGTCCTCGCAGTGGCGACATCCGACGATCCGGTGACCCTGCGCGACACCTCGACGTGACCGGACCGGAGGGCTTCGCCTACGAGCTCCGTGGCGGCGAGGTCGTGATCACCCACCACGGCCGCCGCGCGACGGTGCTGCGCGGCACTGCGGCGGCTCGATTCCTCGACGACGTCGAGGAGGGCGACGACCAGGAGCTGATGGCGCGGGTCACCGGCAACTACCGCCGTGGCAACGAGCGCACGGCGAGGAACCACCCCCGCAACTCTGGTCGCTGACGCCTAGTTCGACGGCTCCGGGAGATCGACGTCAGCGCACTTCACCTTGGGGTTGATGCCGGTGTAGTTGAGCGGTCCGGCGACGATGTTGAGGGCGATGTCCGCGGTCTCGGAGCAGTTGGTGTCGGTGTCTTCGAAGTAGCCGCGCTGGAAGGCGGCGAAGGCGCCGATCACCAGCCAGATCACCAGCAGGATGCCGATCAGTCGTCCCATGGGGGCCTCCTCGTGTCAGCCGGCCGGGTGGCCAGTGTTCGATCATGGGCGCGTCTGGACCGCTGCCACCACCCACTCAGGGGTGCCCAGCCCTAGGGTGCACGCATGACCATCTTCACGGTGGGGTTCACCGCGCTGGCCGCCCTGCTCCACGTCTACATCTGGGTCCTCGAGTCGTTCCGCTGGACCGAGCCGTCGACCCGCCGCACCTTCGGTGTCTCGGAGGAGGACGCCAGGGTGCTGGCGCCGATGGCGTTCAACCAGGGCTTCTACAACCTCTTCCTGGCGATCATCACCGTCGTCGGCCTGGCCCTGCTCAGGAGCGAGCACTGGGTGGGGTCGGCCCTCGCCCTCGCCGGCACCGGCTCGATGCTGGCGGCCGCGGTCGTCCTGGTGGCGCACGACCGGAGGATGGTGCGTGCGGCGCTGATCCAGGGCACGTTGCCCGCGCTGGCGGTGCTGTTCCTGCTGCTCGAGCTCTGAGGCGGGTCGTGCAACCTCCTAGTTGCGTCGGTGGAACCTGAGGTCGCCGTTGGGGAGGCGGTCGGTGCGGTAGCCGGTGTCGTGGACGCGGTGGTGGTGGTGCTGGCAGAGCAGGATCGCGTTGGCGAGGTCGGTGGGTCCGCCGGTGTGCCAGGGGTCGGTGTGGTGGGCGTCGCACCAGGTGCCGGGGGTGTCGCAGCCCTCGGCCCGACACGTCTGGTCGCGGATCAGGAGGGCCTTGCGCTGGGCGGGGGTGAAGAGCCGCTTGGCTCGGCCGAGGTCGATCGGGAGGCTGTCGCCGCCGAGGACGGCGGGGAGGATCTTCGCGGTGCACGCGAGCCTGCGTGCTTGGGCGGCGGTGATCCGGTCGCCGGTGAGGTCGTCGCCGGGCACCAGGCCGGCGCCGAGGAGGTCCGCGGCACCGAGCTGGGCCTTCAGCGACGCGAGGGGGATGGTGACGATGACGGTGGTGGCATCCCCGCCGTGGACCGGGAGCCGGGTGGGGTCGATGGCCTCGAGGAACTGGCACAACGCCTGGCCGAGGCGTCGGGGGTAGGGCAGTCGGGTCACCGGGTCGGTGGCATTGCCGGTGGCGTGCGAGGAGCCGGCCTGCTGGCGGGGGTTGGCGAAGGCTTCGAGGTACGTCGCCAATCGGGTGCCGATGGCGTCGGGCACGAGGCCGGAGATCCGGGTGGTGCCGTCGCCTTGGCGGCGCATGGTGAGCCGGGTCCGCTCGGCGGCGTTCTGCTCGAGGTCGGCGAGGCGGTCGGCCTCAGCGGCTTCGGCGATCTCGGGGGCGACGACGTCGAGGATCCGGCGGCCGAGGCGGCCGAGCTCCTTGGGCCCGAACTCCCCGGCATAGGCCACCAGGTGGGCCTCGGCCAGCGCGACCGTCGAGGGGCGACCGATCGCGGGCAGGGCGTCCAACGCCCGGCGGATGACGTGCGCCTGCGCGAGCGTCACGTCCCCCTCGCGCATCCCCGCCGCCAGCACCGGACGCTCGTGATCCAGCGCCGTGGCGAGGGCGAGGTCGGCGCGGGCGTCGGTGAACCGGGTCCGGGTCTCGTGCGCCAACCACCCGGCCGCGTCCTTCGCGGCCGTGGCGTCGGCCAGGTCGCCGGCATCGGCCAGGACCCGCAACCGCAGCTCCGCCAACTGGGACTCGGCACGGACCAGCTCACATAGGGCGGTCGCCTTCTCCCGAGTGCTCAGGAACGTCGGGTTCGCCCCCGCCACCCCCTTCAGCAGCGCCCGGACCTCGGAGGCCACGACCACGATCGGGTGCTGAGTCTGGGTCATTCTGGGCCTCCTTCCGACGACGGCTCTCACCTCACGCGCACGCGTGAGGCTCAACGGTCGTCGCTCCTGGAGGCCCGGCCAGCCGGACTATTACGTCACCCTCGCAACTCGATCCGCCGATCTCGGGATAGCGCACTGGTGACTTGTCCTGGTGGCCCGACGATCATTGAAACGTGACACCCACTCTACCCGGTCTGCAAGTACTTAGCAAACACATGTTCGATCAAGAATCAATCAAGTCCTCATCACGGCAGATGCCGTCGGCGCCGAACCCGCCAGCCGGATCCACGGGGCGTGTCCCTGTTGCCCAGCCCCCGACCGGATCCTTCCTCAACGAGTGCGGCTCTGCTGCCGTAGGCGCACATGTGGCAAGTCGCTCGATCGGAAGGTGGCTGTCGGGATGGAGGGGGACCTGGGGCATCAGCCGTAATCAGCAGTGAGCTTCTGCCGGTCAAGGTCGACAGTCATCTGACCGCCGTACGGCACGATCCACTGCGGCCGGGTGTGGCCGAAGGGCGGTCCGACGACGACGACTGCGTCACCGTTGTAGCGGCCCACGCCGGTGATGGCCGCGTCGCGCTGCTCGTCTCGGCTGGCCCTTCGCTCAGCGGCGGGCGGCTGGGTGGCCAAGTTCATCGTGGGCGGTCGCGCCACAACGACAGCGGAGACGGCTTCCAGGATCCCTCGCTCGCCGAGTGAGCGCAGAATCCAACTGAACTCCTGGGCAGGGATCAGCTCCTCCGAGGTCTCGAGTAGAAGAACTCCGCCGCCGACGACGGCCGGGTCAACCGGAAACCGCCCAGCCGTCAGCATCCATTGGATGACCTCGATGCAACCGCCCCACGTGCGGCCTGTCACTGACCTGTTCGGCCCGGCCCAGGTCCAGGGCTCGGTCGGCTCGCGGTGGCCGTACTCGGCAAGAGCTCGAGGGTCATTCCAATCGTGGCCGACGTCCTCGGACTCGCCGGGCTCGACGATCTCGAGGCGCCCGCCCGTGAGCAGCGCCGCTCGGAGGGACGCTTCGTGCACGGGGTCGAGACCGGGGCCAGGTCCCAGCTGCACCTGTGAGGATCCGCCATAGAAACCAGGCACCCCATGGGTCCAGAGCCAGTTCAGGATGTTGGTGTTGTCGCTGTATCCCAGGAACGGTTTCGGGTCAGCAGCGACGAGGCTTGCGTCGAGATGGGGCACCACGGTGATCTGGTCGTCGCCGCCGATGGTGGCGAGCACTGCCCGGATGCTCGGGTCGCCAAGAGCAGCGTTCAGGTCCGCTGCCCGTGCGACCGAGGACGCGCCGAGCTGGCGCGTCGTCGGATATTCCACCGGCACGAGGCCTGTTACCGCCTCCAGTCGGCGCATCGCCTGCTCATGGACCGCAGGTGCGATCGCGGGTGCAGCGAATGACGGCGACACGACCGCGATCCTGTCCCCGGGACGGGCTTTGGGCACCGAGACGAAGTCCACGGCTCGAGCCTAGAGGGCAGGTCATCCGCTGTGTCTCGCAGTCGGCTTGCCCACGATGTGCTCATCCGCCCAAGCCGAGATTGGTCACGCTGCCCTTAGGTTCCGCCCGACGATGGCGACGCCCGAGCCAGGAGTGGCAGAGTTCTCGGGGTGGTCCCGCCCCCACCGACCGTGCGCGACCGGTCCGGTAGGCATGTTCCCCCTGCACGGTGTCGGCGCGCGGGTCGTCGGGTGTGGCGTCGGTGCCGGCCCTGGGTGGAGGGACGCCTCAGCCGGTGAGGTTGTGGACGTAGCACCATCGCCAGGACTCGTCCGGCTCCGCCGACTGCATGACCGGGTGGAGGGTCTGGTGGAAGTGGGCGCCCGCGTGCTGGCCGACGGAGGAGTCGCAGCAGCCGACGTGGCCGCACTCCAGGCACTGCCGCAGGGACACCCAGCGGGTTCCCTCCGCCAGGCAGGTGGCGCAGGCCGGGTCGGCCGCCGTCTCGACCGCCGGGAAGTCCTGGAGGTCGTCGCACTGGCGTCCGCCGGTGAAGGCCAGCGAGCCGATCCGGACCCGCTCCGGCGCCTCGGAGCCGGCATCGAGCATGGACTCCTCGATGTCGAGCATCCCGAGGACCTGGCTGACCACCTCGGAGGGAATCGTGCCCGTGCTGCGGACCGTGAGCACCCTGGCGCGCTCCGCGTCGATCATCTCCCTGCGGATGCGGGCGTAGAGCTGCGAGGGCGTCTCCTCGTCGGCGGCCGTCGCCAGCTGCTCCCACGCCGCGAACGAGCGCTGGTCGAGGCGGGACCGGATCTGCTCGGAGACGCCGTGATGGTCGTCGTACTCCATCGTGCCCAGGGTGGCCAGGCCCGCCTCGGCGGCCTGCTCGAGGAGCGCCGCGCGGGCCAGGGCGTCCTCGGCCGGGTCGGGAGCGGGCACGCCGAGCAGGCGAGTCAGCAGCGGCAGGGTCAGTCCCTGCAGCAGCAGGGTTCCGGCCACGACCGTGAAGGCGACCAGCAGCAGCACCTCGCGGTGCGGCGCGTCCTCGGGGATCACGAAGGCCGCGGCGAGGGTCACCACGCCGCGCATCCCGGCCCAGCCGACGAGGAAGGTCCACGAGGCCGGCGGCGGGTCGGCGTGCAGGCCCCGGGCCAGCCAGGTGACGTAGACCCAGGCGAGGCGTACGACGATGACGGTGGCGAGCGTGGCCCCGCAGACCAGGGCGATGCGACCCGGCGACAGCGTCGAGCCGGCGACCCCGGCGAGGATCCAGTCGAGCTGGAGGCCGATCAGCAGGAAGACCGTGTTCTCCAGGACGAACGCGACGGTGCGCCAGGTGATCCGCTCGGTGATGCGCGACTGCGCGGTCTGGAGGATCGGCGCCTTGTGGCCAAGCAGCAGGCCAGCGACCACGACCGAGATCACGCCAGACGCGTGCACCTCCTCGGCCGCCACGAACGCCGCGAACGGCGTCAGGAACGAGATCGCGGTGTCCATCAACGGGTCCGTGATCCGCTTGCGCAGCCAGGCGACCAGCACGAAGACCCCGACGCCGATCGCCACCCCTCCGCCGGCGGCCACGAGGAAGTCGATGCCGACCTCGGCGATGGTCACCCCGCCGTAGAGCGCGGCGATCGCGGTGCGCAGCGAGACCAGCGCGGTGGCGTCGTTGAGCAGCGACTCGCCCTCGAGGATCGTGACCACCCGGCGGGGCAGCCCGATCTTGCGGGCCACCGCCGTGGCGGCGACCGCGTCCGGCGGGGCGACCACCGCGCCGATGGCGAGGGCGGCCGCCCAGCCGATGCCCGGCACCAGCCACTGCACGACCGCACCGACCGCCAGGGTGGTCAGCACGACCAGCAGCACCGACAGCCGCAGGATCGAGCCCCGGTTTGCGTTGAAGTCGACCAGGGACGTCTGGATGGCGGCCGCGTAGAGCAACGGCGGCAGGAGGCCGAGCAGGACCACCTCGGACTCGAGGTAGATGGTCGGCACGCCCGGGACGTAGGACGTCGCGGCACCGACCACGATCAGCAGGAGCGGGGCGGGGAGGTGCAGGCGGTCACTGACGGCCGTCGCGGCCAGGACGACGGCCGCCATCGAGACCAGGAGCAGGGCGAGTTCCACCCGGTGAGTCTCCCAGAGGGATCAGCGCACGACGTCGTAGCGCTGGAGGGTGATCCCGTTGGAGTAGGCGGCGTGCTCGACCAGGGCGAGGGAGGTCTTGTCGCCGTCGCCGAAGAGCCGCTTGCCGCTGCCGAGCGTGATCGGGAAGACGAGCAGGTGGTAGCGGTCGACGAGCCCGGCTGCGGCCAGCCCCTGCGCGAGCGTGGCGCTGCCGTGCACATGGATCTCGCCACCCTCGGTCTCCTTGAGCTCGGCCACCTCGTCGAGGGAGCCCAGCACCGAGGTGTGCTGCCACTCCGGGTCCTGCAGCGTCGAGGACACGACGTACTTGGGCATCGCGTTGTAGACGGCGAACTCCTCCATCGTGGGCCATGCCGGCGCGAACTCGTCGTAGGTCTGCCGGCCGAACAGCAGCGCGGTCGCCTCCTGCATCTCGCGGCCCTTGATCTCGTAGGCCGCCTCGTCGAAGGCGACGTCCTTGAAGGTCCAGCCGGCGTGCGGGTGCTCGCCTCCGCCGGGTGAGTCGACGATGCCGTCGAGGGTGATGAACTCAGTGACGACCAGGGTGCGCATGTGGGTGATCCTCTTCTGTCGGTGCGGTGTCAGTGGACGGGGCGGTCAGGACGCGAGCAGGGCGTCGACCTGGTTGATCGCCAGGGTCGACCCCTCGACGGCCCCCATGTCGAGGACCTTCTGCAGGGCATCGGCCGAGCCGTAGGTCGCGACGAAGGTGGCTCGCGTGCCGCCGTCGACCTCGGCGAAGTCGTAGACCTGGGACGACTCCGGCAGCGTGGGGTTGGCTGCGAAGGTCTCGTCGAGGGCGAAGCCGTCGGTGAAGGTGAAGCCGCGGGGCTCCTCGACGCCGGTCACGTCCCAGTAGGCGTAGAACCTCTCGCCCTCGGGGCTGGTCATGAAGTAGTTCATGCGGCCGCCGGGGACCAGGGCGTGGTCGACGAAGGTGGCGGGATAGCCGGGAGGTCCCCACACCTGCTCGAGCTGGCGCGGGTCGGCGTAGACCTGCCAGACGCGGTCGACGGGTGCGGCGAAGTCGGCGGTGATGGTCAGGGTGAGGGCGTCGAGGTCGTGGGTGACGTCGGTGACGGGCATGGGGTCAGTCCTTCTCTGTGGTCGTGTCCGTGGTCGTGCCGCTGGCGAGGAGCTCGTCCATGCGGGAGATGCGGCCGCGCCAGAGCGCCTCGAGCTCGGTGAGCATCACGCCCACCGAACGCACGGCCTCCACGTCTCCGCTCGCCAGGGCCTCGCGACCCTGCCGACGCTTGGTCAGCAGGCCCGCCCGCTCCAGCACGGCGACGTGCTTCTGTACTGCGGCGAAGCTCATGTCATAGCTCTGCGCCAGGACCGAGACGGAGTGCTCACCGGCCAGCACGCGACGCAGGATGTCGCGTCGCGTCCGGTCGGCGAGCGCGTGGAACCAGGCATCGGCCCGGTCCTCGCTCGCGTCCCAGTCCTGTGCGGTCACGGAAGTAACGTACAACCAGATAGTTGTACGTTGTCAACCCGGGTCCGGCGAATCCTCCTAGCGCTTGGTCGCCTCGTCGAGCAGCGCCGCGAGGGCGGCCGGCTGGGTGAACATCGGCCAGTGGCCGGAGTCGAGGTCGACCAGCTCGAGCGCGGTCGCGTCGGCCAGCTCGGGGACGTCGCCGGACTCGATCCACTCGCGTGCCTGCTCGGGGCTGAACTCCGGGCAGACCAGCGTCAGGGGCACCCCGTGGCGCCGTTCGTCGGTCCACTGCACGGTGCCCTGGGTGACCCCGACCGGCACCGGGTGTGAGCCGGCCGCGACCTCGGCCTTGAGCTCGGGGGACATGTCGTCGGAGTCGGGCCCGGCGAAGGGCTCCCAGCCGGGGAACGGCACGGCGTCGCTGTCGGTCTCGAAGAAGTCGGCGTAGGCGTTGCCGCCAGTGGTCGGGAAGCCGCCGATCAGGGCGACGCCTGTGATCGCGTCCGGGCGACGGTCCGCCGCCACCCATGCCAGCGTGCAGGCGGCGGAGTGGCCGACCACGAGCGGGGCAGCCTCGGCCGCGTCGACCGCGGCCAGGACCGCGCCCGCCTGGTCGTCGTACGTCGCTGAGCCGGCGCCGTCGCCCTGCCCGGGCAGGGTCACGGGGATCCCACGGTGGCCGAGCTTCTCCAGCTCGGGGAGCACGTCGTCCCAGGCCGAGCCGTCGAGCCAGAGTCCGGCTACGAGCACGATGTCCATGGGGGTTCTCCTTCGCCGGCGGTGGTGGGTCGCGACCCACGCTAGATCGGATTGCGGACGCTCCACGACCGGTATCAGTGGCACCATCGATCCATGAGCGAGATCAGTCCCACTGCGCGGGCGCTCCGCGCGCTCGATCTGTTGCAGGGTCGTCCCGGGATCACCGCGAGCGAGCTGGCGCGGCGCCTCGACGTCACCGAGCGGGCCGCGCGGCGCTACGTCGCGATCCTGCGCGAGGCCGACATCCCCGTGGAGTCCACGCGAGGGCCCCACGGCGGCTACCGACTCGGCAGGGGCCTGCGGCTGCCGCCCCTGGTGTTCTCCGCGACCGAGGCCCTCGGGCTGGTGATGGCCGCGCTCGACTCCCAGCACGCGGTCGCCGATCCCGACGACCCGGTCGGTGCCGCGCTCGGCAAGCTCCTGCGGGTGCTGCCGACCAACGTCGCGAGGCAGGCGGTCATGCTGCGCGAGACCGCCCGCGCGGTGCCCGAGCGGTGGCCCGTGAAACCGGACCCGAGCACGACCAGCGAACTCGTCGCAGCAGTCGACGCCCAGCGCCGGGTGCGCGTCGGCTACCGCACCGCCGCGGGCAACGCCCGGACCTTCGAGGTCGACCCGTGGTCGGTCGTGGTGCGCTACGGGCGGTGGTACCTGCTCTGCTTCTCCCACCACGCAGAGGCGTTGCGCACGTTCCGCATCGACCGGATCAGCGAGGTGACGCTGCTGGAGGAGACCTTCGACGTGCCGGCCGACCTCGACCCGGCGCGGGAGCTGGAGGCCAACCTGGGCAAGGGCTGGAAGTACGACACCCACGTCCTCTTCGACGCGCCCCATGCCGAGGTCCGGCACTGGGTCCGCCCGACCCTGGGCGACCTGCGCGCGCTCCCCGACGGCCGCTGCGAGCTGGTCGGCAGCACCAACGACGCGACGGCGTACGCCGGTGAGTGGCTGGCCGGCGTCCCGTTCCCGTTCACCGTGGTCGGGGGCGAGGAGCTGAAGGCCGCCGTGGCGGACGTGGGCGCCCGGCTCACCCGCGCGGTCAGCGGCTGACCGCGACCTCCTTGCCGAGGTTCCAGCCGTCGGAGATCGGCAGGTAGTCGCCGCTCCAGAACTTGCCAGGGTCGTACCAGGTGGCGCGGCGGTCGTCGCGCAGGATGCCCATCTCGATGTAGCAGGTGGCCACGATCTCGGCGCAGAACGCCGCCTCGGGGGTGACCCGCTGGCCACGCTTGCGGCGGGGGACGTAGGCGTCGCGACCGCGCAGCCACCGGGCGCCGAGCCTGGTGAGGCTCGGGAAGGAGACCCCGTCGAGGCGCGCCACGGCGCGCAGCATGCCGTCCTCCTCGTCCCGGCCGATCTCCGGCTCGAGCTGGCGCAGCCACGCGTCCTGGTCGTACTCGGTCTGCCAGCGTGCCACCGCGTCGCGCAGATCGTGGAGCTGCACACCACGGTGGTGCGCGCCGGTCCACATGTCGACCTGCTTCTTGCCGAGCTCGGCATGGAAGATCAGCGGCGGCAGGTCGTCGACGACCACCGCCATGCCCACGTGGTTGACCGGCGAGTTGGTGACGGCGCGGATCGCGCGGTCCGGTGCCCGTCGTCCACGGAAGAGCCAGATGTCCCCGCTGCGGGTGAGGTCCACCGCCTGGTCGAGGGTCACGGACGTTGCCATGCGCGGAAGTCTGCACCACGTGTCGCCGGGCGAGGACTAAAGTCGGGCGCATGCGCGTGTGGAAGCTGCTCGGCCTGGCCGGGATCCTGGCCGGCGTGGCCACCGGTGCGGCCGTGGCCCGCGACGAGCGCGTACGCCGTCACTACGACGCGGGCGAGATCCGTGAGCGCCTGCACGCCCGTCACGACGAGGCCGTCGCGCGGGAGTCGGAGTCGCACGAGGCCTGAGCCCGGCTCAGCCCGGTCGGTCGTTCTCCTGCCAGGCCCGCTCGATGATCTCCCGCAGCACCGCCCGGTCGAGGTCCTCGAGGCGCTTGACGTAGAGGCAGCCCTTGCCCGTGGTGTGCGGGCCGAGTCGCTCCAGCAGGTCGGAGTTGGAGCCGTAGTAGGTCAGGCCGTAGAGGGTGAGCGCGGCCTTGCGCGGCGCCAACCCCACCGCGAACCACTCCCGCTGCTTGCCGTCGGCGGTGGTGTAGGGCTGCGTGCCGAACCCGATGATCGACGGACCCCACACGACGGGTTGGGCGCCGGTGACCTCGCGCATCAACTCGAGAGCCTCGCGCGCGTCGTGGCGCCGTCGGTCCGTGGGCGCCGCCTCGACGACCTCGTCGACGGAGGTGGCGGTCGGCTTGGTCTTGCGCTCGTCCATGGGTCCATGGTCCCTCGTCAGGCCACGAGCCGTCGACCCTCGACCGTTGGTCGAGGAGGTCGCGCAGCGACCGGCACGAGGCCTCGATCGACAGCAGTGCTCAGGGGCCGACCGCCAGCCGGACCGCGATCCCCAGCATGACCAGGCCGATGAGCACGTCGAGGACCTGCCAGGCACGCGGGTTGGCGAGCCGCGGCGCCGCCCGCCGGGCGCCGTACCCGAGACCGACGAACCAGCCGACGCTCGCGACGCACGCACCCAGCGCGAACCACCAGCGGCCGGGGTCGCCGTGGGTGCCGGCGATCGAGCCGAGGAGGAGCACGGTGTCGAGGTAGACGTGCGGGTTGAGCCAGGTCAGCGCGACCGCCCTGGCGACGACCCCGCCCCGCGACTCCACGACGCCCCCGTTCGCGGCCAGCACCTGGGGCCGGCGGGCGCGGAGCAGCGAGTTGACGCCGTAGACGGTGAGGAAGGCGACCCCGAGCCAGCGGATCACCTCGATCGCCCACGGCGCGCGGTCCACCACGACGCCGATGCCGGCGACGCCGGCCAGGATGAGGACGACGTCGGACAGCGCGCAGACCGCGACCACCAGCCCGACGTGGCTGCGGCGCAGGCCCTGCCGCAGCACGAAGGCGTTCTGCGCACCGATCGCGATGATGAGGGTCAGTCCCGTCAGCAGGCCGGCCGCGATGTCTCCCACGGACCCAACCTAGGGGTCGGCCGGCGTCGTCGCGGACCTCCATCCGGCGCCCGGGACACCCGTGACAGATCTCAGGGTGGCCTGGGGGCGATGTCCCATGGATGCCCGCTTCGGATCCCTGCCAGACTGGCGTGATGACGGAGCAGCCCACGGGAGAGGCGGCGCGCGCTGTCGCCGCGAGCGCACACGACCTGATCAAGGTCTACGGCAAGGGCGAGGCGGAGGTTCGAGCCCTCGACGGGGTCACCCTCGACCTGATGAAGGGCGAGTTCACCGCGATCATGGGGCCGTCCGGCTCGGGCAAGTCGACGCTCATGCACTGCCTGGCCGCCCTCGACACCCCGACCTCGGGCGAGGCGGTCGTGGACGGCACCTCGCTCGGGCGCCTCAAGGACAAGGACCTCACCACCCTGCGCCGCGAGCGGGTGGGCTTCGTCTTCCAGTCCTTCAACCTGGTGCCGACCCTCAGCGCGGAGGAGAACATCCTGCTGCCGCTGAGCCTGGCCGGCCGCAAGCCCGACCGCGAGTGGTTCGACCAGGTGGTCGACGCGATCGGCCTGCGCGACCGGCTCGGCCACCGGCCCAGCGAGATGTCGGGCGGGCAGCAGCAGCGCGTCGCCTGCGCCCGTGCCCTGGTCAGCCAGCCGTCGATCGTCTTCGCCGACGAGCCCACCGGCAACCTCGACTCCACCAGCGGCGCCGAGGTCCTGGGCTTCCTGCGGCGCAGCGTCGACGAGTTCGGCCAGACCGTGGTCATGGTCACCCATGACCCCGTCGCCGCGTCGTACACCGACCGCGTCGTCTTCCTCGCCGATGGGCGCACCGTCGACGAGCTGCGCAAGCCCGACCGCGACCAGATCCTCGCCAAGATGGCGGCCCTGCAGGACCTCGCGATAGCGCGGGCGGCCGGCTGATGTTCCGGCTGACCTGGCGCAACCTGTTGGCCCGCAAGGTACGCCTGCTGATGAGCACGCTCGCCATCGTGCTCGGCATCGGCTTCCTCGCCGGCGTGATGACCTTCAGCACCGGTCTGAATGCCACCTTCGACAACATCATCAACGGGTCCACCTCGGATGCCGTGGTGCGCCCGGCCGGTGACATCCAGGGCTCCGACGCGGGTGTCGCGACGACGCAGCTGATCACCCCGGCCGACATCGAGAGGCTGAGCGCCCTGCCCGAGGTCGAGCAGGCCACCGGGTCCGTCGACGGCATCGGCTCCTTCCTGCTCGGCAAGAACGACAAGCTCGTCGGCGGCCAGGGAGCCCCCACCCTCGCCTTCAACTACGCACCGGCCGACAACATGGCCGGAGAACAGACTCTCGAGCTGTCGGCGGGGGACTGGCCGAGCAAGCCCGGTGAGATCACCCTCGACACCTCTTCGGCCGAGCGCGGCTCCTACGAGGTGGGTGACACGGTCACCATGATCGTCCCCACGGCCGAGCCGCGACGCACGTTCACGCTCGTCGGCACCGCCGAGTTCAACGGCGGAGGCACGGCCGGGGCCACCATCGTGCTCCTCGACACCGCCGAGGCGCAGCAGATCTTCCTCGGCGGTCAGGACGCCTTCACCTCCGTCGCGCTGACCGGCGTGGACGGTGTCTCCCAGACCGCGCTGGCCGAGGCCGCGGACGCGGTGGTGCCCGACGGCTTCGCCGCCGCCACCGGGGACAAGGTCGTGAAGGAGACCCAGGAACAGATCGGCCAGTTCCTCGACGTGATCTCCTACTTCCTGACCACCTTTGCCGTCATCGCGATCGTGGTCGGCGCGTTCATCATCTTCAACACCTTCTCGATCCTGGTCTCCCAGCGGGTGCGCGAGTCCGCGCTGCTGCGCGCGCTCGGCGCCAGCAAGAAGCAGGTCACCCGATCGGTGCTCGTCGAGGCCTTCCTGATGGCGGTCCTCGGCGCCTCCCTGGGCCTGCTGCTGGGGCTGGGCCTGTCCCGGCTCCTGGCCGGTCTGTTCCGCACCTTCGGGCTCGACATCGCCGGCGACGTGCTGACACTGACTCCGTTCACCATTGCTGCGGGCTACGTCGTGGCCATCGTCGTCACCATGGTCGCGGCCTTCGTCCCGGCCCGGAGGGCGGCCAAGGTCCCGCCGGTCGCCGCCATGCGTGACGACCTCGTCGTCCAGGAGAAGGGGATGCGCCGCCGGCTGGTGCTCGGCACCCTCGCCCTGGGCATCGGCATCGTGCTCGCCGTGGTGGGCCTCGTCGGAGGCCCCGGCAACGACGCCCTCTGGATCGGCGCGGGTGCGGTGATCTGGGTCGTCACCACGGCGGTCCTCGCGCCGGTGATCGGGCACCCGGTGCTCGTCGCGTGCCGTGCCGTCTTCGGACGCCTCTTCGGCACCGCCGGCAGGCTCGCCGGTGAGAACGCCCTGCGCAACCCGCGGCGTACGGGGGCCACCGCCTCGGCTCTCATGATCGGCCTGGCGGTCGTCTCGGCCGTCGGCGTGCTCGCCTCCTCGCTCAGCGCGACCAACGACGCCACGGTGGACGACGCCTTCAAGAGCGACTTCCTCGTGCAGATGCCGACCTTCCAGGGCTTCCCGTCGCAGTACGGCGACCAGATGGAGGAGGTCGACGGAGTGGACCTGGTCTCGCGCCAGCAGGGCACCCCGGTCTCCGTCGAGGTCGACGGCAACCCCGACCGGACCTTCGCCATCGGCGTCGACCCGGGGTTCTTCGACATCTACGACCTCACCATGGTCGACGGCACGGACTCGATCTCGGGGCACCAGGCCCTGCTCAGCCAGGGACGCGCAGACGACCTGCAGGCCGGCCCGGGAGACACCATCGACGTGCAGTTCCCCGGCGGGAAGACCATCGCGCTCGCGGTGGCAGGTGTCTTCGAGGACACTCCGACCACCGGCGGCATCACGGTCCCCCTCTCGGTGCTCGCCGATGCCGGCCTCAAGCGCAGCGACTCCACCCTGAGCATCACGGTGCAGGACGGCGCCGATCGCGGTGCGGTCAAGCAGGACCTCGAGGACGTGGTCAAGGACCTGCCGATCCTCGCCGTCCAGGACAAGCAGGAGTTCAAGGAGCTGATCAGTGGCCAGGTCAACCAGCTGCTCTACGTGATCTACGGACTGCTGGCGCTCGCCGTCATCATCGCGGTGATCGGCATCGTCAACACGCTCGGCCTCAGCGTGATCGAGCGGACCCGGGAGATAGGTCTGCTCCGTGCGATCGGCCTGTCGCGGCGCAAGCTGCGCACGATGATCACCTTGGAGTCGGTGGCCATCGCGCTCCTCGGGGCCGTCCTCGGGATGGTGCTGGGCCTGGTCATCGGCGTGGTCCTGCGCGAGTCCCTCAAGGACGACCTGACCGAGCTCTCGCTGCCGGTGAACAGCCTCCTCGTCTTCCTCGTCGTCGCGGTGATCTTCGGCGTGCTGGCCGCGATCGTCCCGGCCATCCGCGCCTCGCGGATGAAGGTGCTGGAGGCCATCGCCACCGAGTAGGGGCGGCCAAGGGGCGGTCGGGGACGCCTCGTCGCCGGGTCTCGACCTTGCCAAAAGCGTTAGTCGCGACTAACGTATTGACGTGACCGACGCCTTCTCCGCAGCTGCCGAGCCCACCCGGCGACGCATCCTGCAGATGCTGGCGAACGGCCCACTGCCGGTGTCGGACATCGCCGCCCCCTTCGACGTGACCCGCTCGGCGATCAGCCAGCACCTGCTGCTGCTCGTCGACGCCGGGCTGCTGGAGGCGGAGAAGGTCGGCAGGCAGCGGGTCTACCGCGTACGTCCCGAGGGCCTGCGCCGACTGCAGGCCGAGATCGACCGGTTCTGGACGGCCGAGCTCGACCAGCTCGTCGCCGACGCCCACTCGATCCACGACTGAATCCCCCGCCCCACGCCCACCAGGAGATGCCATGAGCTTCACCTCCACCGTCACCCTCCCGTGCACGCCCGAGGAGGCCTTCGACCTCCTCACCCAGCCCGAGCGGCTGCGGCGCTGGCAGACCGTCTCGGCCACCGTCGACCTGCGCGCCGGAGGCGACTTCCGCTGGACCGTCACGCCGGGCCACATCGCCGCCGGCACCTACCGCGAGGTCGAGCCCGGCCGCCGCGTCGTCTTCGGCTGGGGCTGGGACGGCAGCGACGACCTCCCTCCCGACGCCTCCACCGTCACGGTGACCTTCGAGCCCGCCGCGGACGGCACGACCGTCACCCTCATCCACGAGGGCCTCACCGAGCAGCAGGCTGCGATGCACGCCGAGGGCTGGCACCACTACCTCGAGCGCCTCGAGAAGATCGCGGCCACCGGCGATGCGGGCATGGACGAGTGGGCCTGGACCCCCGAGGACCTCACGCCGCTGACGGCCGCCGATGCGGCGCTGGCCTCCCTCCAGCCGGTGCTGCGGGGCCTGACCGACGACGACCGCGTCAAGCAGACGCCGTGTGCGGACTTCACCTGCCACGACCTCGCCGAGCACGTCTTCGGCTCGCTCACCCAGCTCGGCGCCATGGCCGGTGCCACCGTCCGCAACCCCGAGGAGGGCCCGCTGGAGCACCGGGTCTCCACCATGGCCGCTGAGGCGATCGACGCCTGGCGGGCGGTCGACCTCGCCGGCACGGTCCCCGGACCCGGCGGTCAGGAGATGCCGGCGGCTCTCCTCGCCGGCGTCCTGCCCCTCGAGATCGCTCTCCACGCGTGGGACTTCGCGCAGGCCTCGGGACAGGAGATCCGGATGTCCGACGAGGTCGTCGCCTACCTCGCCGAGCTCGGCCAGGACGTCATCCCGGGCGGGCGCGGCCGCTCCTTCGGCGACGAGGTCGCTCCGGCACCCGACGCCACCGCCCTGGACCGCCTCGCGGCGTTCTCGGGTCGCTCCACCCTCTGAAGAGTTCACCCACCCACCCACCCAGCAAGGAGCACCACCATGAAGTTCCTCGTCCTCTACAAGTCAGACGTCACCGCGCAGCAGCAGATGGGCCAGTCCACCCCCGAGCAGGCCGAGGCCGGCATGCAGGAGTGGATGAGCTGGGCCGGCCGTGCCGGTGCGAGCCTCGTCGACATGGGCTCGCCCGTCGCCCCGGCCACCGACGGGGCCGACGCGTCCATCGGCGGCTACTCGATCATCGAGGCCGACTCGCGCGAGGCGCTCGACGGCCTGCTCGAGGGTCACCCGCACCTCCAGATCGGCACGATCGACGTCCACGAGTTCCTGGCCATGCCGGGGATGTGAGCCCCCCGCCCGAGGTGCGGTCGCTGACGTCGTCAGTAGCCACCCTCGGGCGGCACCATCTCCCCGCGCACGCCGAGCAGCCGCACCGGCCGCTGGTCGTCCAGCGCGAGGTAGAGGTCGTACGCCGTCTGCGTGAGGACGTCGACGTCGAAGGTCGGCTCGGGCAGCTTGCGGACCTTGGTGAAGGTGAAGAACGGCGCGAAGCGCACCTTGAGGTGCACCCGCTGCACGGCCCGCTCCTCCTGGCGTACGTCGTCCACCACCCGGGAGGCGAGCTCGCCGAGCGCGGCGCGCACGTCCTGGGGTGTCGTGAGGTCGGCCTGGTAGGTCGTCTCGCGACCGTGCGCGCGCGCCACCCACGGGGTGTCGTCGGGCTTCGTGCGGCCGCCTCCGCGGCCGAGCCTGCCGAGGTGGGCCCCGCTGGCAGGGCCGAACGCGGCGACCAGCGCCTCCTCGTCGGCGACGGCCAGGTCGGCGACGGTGCGGATCCCGATCGCCTCCAGCCGCGCACCGATCTTCGACCCGACACCCCAGAGGGCGTTCGTCGGGCGGTGGCCCATGACCTCCATCCAGTTGTCACGGGTGAGCACGAACGTGCCCTGCGGCTTGCCGAAGTCGGTCGCGATCTTGGCCCGCACGAGGGTGTCGCCGACGCCGACCGAGCAGTGCAGGTCGGTGGCCTCCAGCACGGCGGCCTGGAGGGCGCGAGCGGTGGCGAGCGGGTCGTCGGTCTCGATCCCCACGAAGGCCTCGTCCCAGCCGAGCACCTCCACCACGGCGCCGGGGGTCGCGCGCAGGGTCTCCATCACCCGCGCCGACGCGGCCTCATAGACCGGGAAGTCGACGGGCAGGAAGATCGCGTCGGGGATGCGCCGGAGGGCGGTCTTGAGCGCCAGCCCGGAACGTACGCCGTGGGCGCGGGCCTCGTAGGACGCGGTGGACACCACCGCGCGCTCGGTCGGGTCGCCGCGCCCACCGACCACGACCGGCAGACCGGCGAGCTCGGGACGGCGCAGCAGCTCGACGGCGACGAGGAACTGGTCCATGTCGACGTGGAACACCCAGTGCTGCGCCATCTGCTCAGTGTGGCCCGTGGGTCCGACAGGGGGCAGGCACCGCTGGCGGCTCCGCGCTCCCCGAAGACGCGCGGACATTGGTGGGCGCCAGGTGGTTGGCCGAGCGTGAACCCAGTGGCCGCGATGGAGCATGGTCCGCGCGTCTACGTCCAGCCGATGTCGGCGTACGGTCGAGGCGAGGCCGACTGAGCGACAGGGATCGGGAAGGTCGAACTCTGCTCGTGGAGGTCGCGAGCAGAGCTCGAGTCAGCCGACGAAGTCCGTCAGCCCCTCGAGCAGCCGGTCCACCTCGGCGTCGTCGGTGTAGGCCGCCAGCCCGATCCGCAGGCCGGAGTCGACGGGCAGGCGCAGCGCGCGGAAGGTCTCGTGGGCATAGAACGTGCCGGCCGGGACCAGCACGTCGCGCTTCGCCAGGAACTCGTAGGCGTCGACGGCCAGGCCCTCGCGCAGGGTGAGGAACAGCGTCGAGGTCCGGTCGGCGGCGCGCGAGTGGAGGGTGAGGTGGTCCCCCAGGTCGGCGATCCCCTCCTCGATCCGTCGGCGCAGCCGCAGCTCGTGGTCGGCGATGAGGGCGTACGCCGCCACCAGCCGCTCGCGTCGGGAGCCGCCCGTGGGGGCGAGGTCGGCGATGAAGTCGATGGCCGCGGTGACGCCGGCGAGCATCTCGTAGGGCAGCGTGCCGAGCTCGAACCGCTCGGGCACGGCGTCGCTCGACGGCAGGAGCTTGTCGGGGCGCAGGGTCTCCAGCAGCGCCGGGTCGGCGACGAGCGCGGCGCAGTGCGGGCCGAAGAACTTGTAGGGCGAGCAGACCATGAAGTCCGCACCCATCGCGGTGAGGTCCGGTGCCGTGTGGGCGGCGTGGTGCACGCCGTCGACGTGCACCAGGGCACCGACCTCGTGCGCGCGCCGGGCGACGGTGGCGACGGGAGGGCGGGTGCCGATCAGGTTGGAGGCGGCGGTCAGGGCCACCAGACGGGTGCGCTCGGTGACCACCTCGTCGAGGTCCGAGAGGTCGAGCTCACCGGTCGCCGGGTCGAGGCGCAGCCACCGGACGGTGACCCCGGCGCGCCCGGCGGCCTGGGCCCACGGTCGCACGTTGGAGTCGTGGTCGAGCTCGCAGAGCACCACCTCGTCGCCGGCCGACCACGACCGCGCGAGCGTGCGGGAGACGTCGTACGTCAGCTGGGTCGCGCTGCGGCCGTGGACCACGCCCCCGGGGACACCGCCGAGCAGGTCGGCGACGGCGGAGCGGAAGTCCGCGACGCACTGCTCGGCGTTGCGCTGGCTGACCAGGGCCGCACCACGCTGCGACAGCGGACCGGTCAGCGAGCGGGCGATCGCCTCACCGACCACGGCCGGCGTCTGGGTGCCGCCGGGGTTGTCGAAGTGGGCGATGCCCGACGCGAGCGAGGGGAATGCCGCGCGGAAGCTCGCCACGTCGAAGGCCGAGGCATCGAGACTCATCCAGGTTCCTGTCGGTCGGTGTGTCAGTCGGCGATGTGGACGACCGCGTCGCCGGAGTTCACCAGCGGCGCCTCGGTGCGGCCGATGACGATCCCGTCGCGGCTGGCGTAGACCGCGCGCAGGGTTCGTCCGAAGGAGTCGAAGAGCGTGCCGAGCCGTTCGCCGTCGGTGACCTTCTGGCCGAGCGCCACGTCGAGGTGCAGGATCCCGGTGCGCCGTGCCCGCACCCACCCGCTCGAGCGGCACTCCTGGCTCGGCTCGACCGGGGGCTCGTCGACCGGCTCGGTCATGCCGAGCGAGGCCAGCACGCGGCGTACGCCGATCACGCCGGCGTCGACGGCGTAGGTGTCGAAGCGCAGGTTCTCTCCCCCCTCGTAGAGCAGCACCTTCGCGCCCTGCTCACGCGCGGCGTGGCGCAGCGAGCCGTCGCGGATCTTGGCGTGCAGCATCACCGGGGCGCCGAAGGCCTGGGCGAGCTCGCGAGTGCCCGGGTCGTCGAGGTCGGCGCGGACCTGCGGCAGGTTGCTGCGGCGGTCGGAGCCGGTGTGGAGGTCGATGCCCACCTCGCAGCCCGCGACGATCTCGCGCATGAAGAGGTAGGCGATCCGGCTGGCGAGCGAGCCGCGCGCGGAGCCGGGGAAGGAGCGGTTGAGGTCACGGCGGTCGGGGAGGTAGCGGTCGCCGGTCATGAACCCGAGGACGTTGACGATCGGCACCGCGACCAGCGTGCCGCGGAAGGTCTTGGGGTCCAGCCCGGCCATCACCTGACGGACGATCTCGACACCCGCGACCTCGTCGCCGTGGATCGCGGCGTCGATCCAGACCGAGGGTCCGTCCTCACGCCCGTGCACCACGCGCACCGGGAGGGTGACGTCGGCGCCGGTGACCAGACGGGTGATCGGCAGCTCGAGCGCCCGCACCGTGCCGGCGCGGATCCGGACGCCGCCGATGGCGAAGGACTCGCGTGCCACTAGGCGACCGGGGCAGGAGCGGCGGCGGTGGTCACCGGGTCAGGGTAGTGGGAACAGGACCCACCCCGGACACCTCTCGGGGGGAGGGGGTGTCCGGGGTGGGTCGGCTGGGGTCAGCTCTGCTGCGTCGTCGAGCTGGACTCGGTGCCGTCGCCGTCGAAGTCGGGCGCCTGGCCGGTCGTGCCGCCCTGGTCCTGGGTCCCTCCACCGGGCGGGCCACCGGGCTGGCCGCCGGGCGGTCCGCCCGGCCGCCCGGCCGTGTCGCCGTCCAGCTCACCCATCGGGCCGCCGGGGTCGCCCCCGTCGGTGGTGGTCTGGGTGGTGGTGCCGGTCGAGGCGGCGCCGTCGTCACCGACGGCGTACCCGGCTCCGAACCCGGCACCGCCGATCGCGAGCCCGGCCACGACGGCACCCGCGGCCATGGCCTTGCGGCTGCGACCCAGGCGGCGCCAGTCACGCGCGCGGGTGGAGCGTTCCTCCGCGGGCTCGGCGTACGGCGTCGCGGTGGCCGGGGTGGAGCCGGCCGGGTCAGGCGCGGTGGGCAGGTCTGGTGCGTCAGTCATGGGAGTTCCTTCTCTCGGGTGGCGCTCATGTGCGGGTGCGCGATGTGTCGAGGGTGGCCGGCGCACCTGTCGCGGAGGTGGGCTGACCTTGTGCGCCTCCTGTGAGCCGTCGCGAGGTCCGGAAGACGAAGCGGCGCTGGGCCGCGAAGCTCGTCGAGACCAGCGCCAGCTCGGTCAGCACCTTGGCCGGGAGCAGGGCCAGGCCCAGGCCGGTGAGTCCGCTGAGCACGAGGTAGTTGAGGACGAGGAGCGCCGTCGCGAGGAGCGCGTACCGCCGCGCGGCGCCCCGGGTGCGGTGGCGTCGTGCGCTGACGAAGACGAGCCGCCGGTTGACGACGAAGTTGACGCCGGCGCTGGTCAGGCGCGCACCCACGACGGACAGCAGCAGGTCGCCGGTGGCTGCGGTGAGCAGCAGGAGCGCGACGGTGTCGATGGCGAACGCGGCCAGCGACGAGGCCAGGAACGCCAGCAGCGGGACGTAGACGCGGAGCGAGTCGGTGACCGGCCGGAAGTGCGAGGACGCGTTGTCGTCGAGGTAGATCGTGGCGATCGGCACCGGGTCGAGCGCGATGCCGGCCCGACCGGCCCGCAGGAGCACCTGCAGCTCGTACTCATACCTCTCACCCGGCACCGAGCAGGCCCACCCGAGCAGGTCCGCGGGGATGCCGCGCAGTCCGGTCTGGGTGTCGGTGACCCGGCTGCGGGTGGCGGCGGTGAAGAGCCAGCGGGTGACGGTGTTGCCGATCCGGCTGCGCAGGGGGACGCGTGCGTCGAAGGTCCGTGTCCCCAGCACCAGTCGTCGCAGGTCGGGTGCGGCGAGCAGCCGCTCGCCGATCGCGACGATGTCACCCACGGCGTGCTGGCCGTCGGCGTCGGCACAGACCACGGGCGCGCCGGGTCGCGTCGCCGCGACGTGGGCGAAGCCGGCCTTGAGGGCCGCGCCCTTGCCGCGGTTGACGGGCAGGGTGAGGATCTCGGCGCCTGTCGCGCGCGCCGCGTCGACGAGCGCGGCGTACGCCGGTCCGGAGCCGTCGTCGACGACGACGAGTCCCCAGTCGGGGCGGGCCGATCGCAGGTCGGCGAGGGTCTGGAGGAGGGCAGGTCCGGGACGGTAGGCCGGGACCAGCACCGTCGGGGCGGGTGCGGTCACGGGTTCAGCCCTTGACGTAGAGGATGTCGGAGGTGCCGCGCTCGCCGCCGTTGCTGGGCCGGTTGACGACCTCCCCGTCGAAGAACATCGTCGCGGAGCCCCCGCCGTCGAGGTTGTAGGCGGTGACCGCACCGAGCGACTGCATCAGGGTCGCGAGCTCGGTCATCGAGGCGCCGGCGCTGTAGCCGGTGGAGCGGCCGTCGACGACGACGAGGACGAGGTGGTTGTCCCCCACGACCCCGACGGCGGTGCGCGGCTGGTCGCCCTGGATGGAGTGGTTGCCGAAGTTGGTGTCGACCTCGACGTCGTCGATGCCCTCGAGGACCTGGCCACCCGAGACGAGGGCCGGCCCGAAGGACAGCGTGTTCCAGGCACCGGCGTCGACCAGAGCCTGGGCGTCGGTGGCGGTCTCGTCGTAGAGCTCGACGTGGCCGTCGCGGTAGAAGGCAAGTCCCTCGCGCGCTCCTGAGTCGCGGTAGACGACGCCGTTGCGGATGACCATGCCGGTCTCGCGGAAGCCGTAGTAGTCGCCGTTGATCGCGAAGATCGCGCCGTTCTGCTCGGCGATGTCGGAGGTCTCGTCGACGATGTTGGTGCCGAAGGCGTCCTGGGCGAAGGCCGAGCGCAGCACGGTCGCGTCGCTGAGCACGAGCTCGGCGACGAAGTAGGTGACCGTCGCGCTTCCCGACCCGGTGCTGACCTCGCGCACGGTGATCGTGGTGCCGTCGGCGCTCCAGCCGTCGTCGGTCAGCACCGCCCGGGACGTGTCGAGCTCGGCGCCGCTGCTGCCCTGGCTGGCCTCGTACGCCGAGGCGTCGGCGACCTCGACGTGGTCGATGACGTAGCGGTCGAGCGCCCACGCGCCCGTGCCGGTGGTGAGGGTGAGGGCGCTCAGTCCGCCCACGAGGAAGCCGCGTCGGGTGGGGGTCGGCATGTGGGGACTCCTGTCGTCGGTGTCCCTCCGACGATCGGTCGACTCCCTGTTCGGACCCTGTGGTCCAGCCAACGATCAGGTGTGGCTACCTGCCCCAGTTCTTGCGGCGCACCGCCCGCCGCGGCCTGCCTCCGGCGTAGGACAGGGAGGAGTCGACGAGGAACCCCCGCTCGAGAGCCTCGCGGCCGATCAGCATCCGGAAGCCCATCTCGTCGCGGTTGCTCAGCGTCATGACCGTGGTGATGGTGCGCCCGGCCAGCGTCACGTCGAGCGCGACGACGTACCTGGGCTCGGTCTGGCCGTTGCTGCTGCGCACCTCACGCCGGTCGAGCACGGGCAGGCTCAGCTCGACGTGGTCCTCGTCGGACCTCTGCCACGGGTGGATGGAGAACCGCACGTGCTCCTGGCCGTCCTGCTCGACGACCTCGAGGTCGAAGGCATGGATGGAGGAGGACCGGGCGCCGGTGTCGATCTTGGCCTTGACCCAGTCGACATCGGCCTGCGGGAGGGACACCCACTCGCGCCAGCCCACCACGGTCCGCTCGGCCGCGGGCTCGACTGCGGCGGTGGGGGACACCGCGCCATCTTGTCAGGTGACGGGTCCGCCCGGCGTGCTTGGATGTCTCCCACCATGAAGCTCGCCATCCTCTCCCGTGCGCCGCGCTCCTACAGCACGCAGCGCCTGCGGACCGCAGCCGTGGACCGCGGCCACGACGTCAAGGTCCTCAACACGCTGCGCTTCGGCATCGACCTCACGGGAGAGGAACCCGACCTGCTCTTCCGCGGCAAGCAGCTGTCGACGTACGACGCCGTGCTGCCGCGCGTCGGCAACTCGATCACCTACTTCGGCACCGCCGTCGTGCGCCAGTTCGAGCAGATGGACGTCTATACGCCGAACACCTCGTATGGCATCGCCAACAGCCGCGACAAGCTGCGGGCGACCCAGATCCTGTCGCGCCACAAGATCCCGATGCCGGCGACGACCTTCGTGCAGGACCGCGCCGACGTGATCCCGGCGATCGAGCGCGTCGGCGGTGCCCCGGTCGTGATCAAGCTGCTCGAGGGCACGCAGGGCATCGGGGTGATCCTGGCGCCGACGATCAAGGTCGCCGAGGCGATCATCGAGACGCTGCAGAGCACCCGTCAGAACGTGCTGATCCAGCGGTTCGTCAAGGAGAGCAAGGGCCGCGACATCCGCGCCCTCGTCGTCGGCGACCGCGTGGTGGCGGCGATGCGCCGCGTGGCGCAGGGCGATGAGTTCCGCTCCAACGTGCACCGCGGGGGCAGCGTCGAGCCGGTCGAGCTCGACGAGGAGTTCGAGCGCGTGGCCGTGCGCTCCGCGCAGATCATGGGCCTGCGCGTCGCCGGTGTCGACATGCTCGAGGGCCGCCACGGCCCGCAGGTGATGGAGGTCAACTCCTCACCCGGCCTCGAGGGCATCGAGGGTGCGACCAAGCTCGACGTCGCCGGCGCGATCATCGACTTCATCGACAACCAGGTCGCCTTCCCCGACATCGACGTACGCCAACGGCTGACGGTCTCGACCGGCTACGGCGTCGCCGAGATCGTCGTCCACGGCGGCTCCGACATGGTGGGCAAGAAGCTCGGCGACTCCGGCCTCGACGAGCGCGACATCACCGTGCTGACACTCCACCGCGGCACCCAGGTGATCCCCAACCCGCGCATCAAGACGGTGCTGGAGGGCGAGGACCGGCTGCTCTGCTTCGGCAAGCTCGAGGAGATGCGCTCGATGATCCCCGACCGCAAGGAGCGCCGGGTCAAGCGGCTGATGAAGAAGCACCTGCCGCCGACGGCGCCCTAGGTCCTCTGGGAGAGTCTGTCCTCGTGGACGGACCGCTGCCCCTCGTGCTCATCTATGCGTCGCTGGCCTTCGCGGCCGTGGTGCTGGTCTACGTCGCCCTGGCCCGCACGCCCGACTGGGGGCTGCTCGGCTTCGCCGGCGTCATCGAGGTGGGCGCCCTGGCGCTCCTGGTCGTCGCAGCGCTCCAGGTGGGTGACGTCGAGCTCAGTGGTGGTGGGGCGGTCACCCTGTTCGGCTATCTGCTGGCCGCACTCGTCCTGCTGCCGATCGGCTTCGTGTGGTCGCTCGCCGAGCGCAGCCGTGGCGCCACCGCCGTGCTGGCGGTCGTCGCGCTGACCGAGGCCTTCGTGGTCGTGCGGGCCCTGCAGGTGTGGTCGTCGTGAGCTCGGACCACACCTCCCCGCCCACCTCCACGCCCACCTCCACGCGCAGCGGTGCGGGCCGGGTCCTCGTCGCCGTCTACGGCGTCTTCGCCCTCGCGGCGACCGCCCGCTCGCTGGTGCAGCTGCTGACCAAGGCCGACGAGGCGCCGCTGGCGTACGCCCTCTCCGCGCTCGCCGGCGTGGTCTACATCGCCGCGACCCTCGGGCTCGCGGAGGTCGGACCGCAGCCGCGTCGCCTGGCCTGGGCCGCGGTCGGCTTCGAGCTGGTCGGAGTGCTGAGCATCGGGACGCTGACGGTGCTCGACCCGGAGCTCTTCCCCGACCAGACCGTGTGGTCGTCGTACGGCGCGGGCTACGGCTGGCTGCCGCTCCTGCTCCCCTTCGCCGGCGTGGCCTGGCTCCTGCGCACGCGGCCGGGGCGCAGGTGAGCCCACCGATCCGGGACCTGCCCGGGGTCCGGCCGCTGATCGCGATGACGCTGGCCGGCTTCAGCGGGTACGCCGTGCTGCTGCCGGTGGCGCCGCTGTGGACCGTGGAGGGTGGCGCCGACCCGGGGCAGGCGGGCCTGGTGAACGGAGTCCTGCTGCTGGTCACCGTGCTCACCCAGGTGCTGGTGCCGACGGCCCTGCGGCTCCTCGGATGGGGCCCGGTGCTGGTGAGCGGGCTGGTGATGCTCGGTGCGCCGGCGGCGCTGCTGACCCTCAGCGACAGCCTGGGGCCGGTCCTGGCGTGCTCGGCGGCGCGGGGGGTCGGGTTCGGAGTCCTCACCGTCACGGGTGTGTCGGCCATGGCCGCGCTGGTCGACCCGCGACGGCGCGGGGAGGCCATCGGCGCCTACGGGCTGGCCGTGGCGGTGCCCAACGTGC
The DNA here is from genome assembly GCA_963790155.1 of uncultured Actinomycetota bacterium. Classification (GTDB taxonomy): domain Bacteria; phylum Actinomycetota; class Actinomycetes; order Propionibacteriales; family Nocardioidaceae; genus Nocardioides. Next base: position 100,612 of record CAWBNL010000004.1, read on the forward strand.
TGCTGCTGCCGCTCGGCCCGTGGCTGGCCCGCGAGGTCGGGTTCACACCTGTCCTGCTGCTGGGCGCCCTCCCGCTGCTCGGCGTCCCCGCGGCCTGGGGCGTGGCCGCGGCCCTGGACCAGGACGCTGCCGACCGGCTCGCGGCCGGGTCGAGCGCCGACGACGAACCGGCGACCCTCGGCTCGGTCTACCTGCCCCTCCTGCCGCCCGTCCTCGTCCTGCTCTGGGTCACGCTCGCCGGCGGGGCCCTGATCACGTTCGCCCCGCAGATGGTCAGCGACCCGGCACTGGTGACGGTCGGTCTCTTCACGATGGGTCTCTTCGGCGCCCTCACGCGCTGGCGGATCGGCGTCCTGGCCGACCGGTTCGGCGCGCGTGTGTTCCTCGCACCGATCCTCGTCGCGACGGCTGTCGGCGTGGCACTGGTCGCCTGGTCGATCGGCGGCCCTGGCGCCGCCGCCTCCGCAGGTCGGACCGCGGCGTTCCTCGCCGGCCTGTTGCTCCTCGGGCTGGGCTACGGCGCGCTGCAGAACCTCACCCTCGTGGTCTCGTTGGCCGCCGTCGGCAGGCGGCACCAGCACCAGGCGAGTGCGGTGTGGAACGTCGGCTTCGACCTGGGCACCGCGATCGGCTCCGTGGCGGTGGGTGCGCTCGCCGTGCAGGCATCCTTCTCGACCGCGATGTGGGTGACGGCGGGTCTGGCGGTCCTGGTGCTGCCCCTGGTGTCGGCCGTGCGGGAGACCCGCCAGCTCGCGGGTTGAGCCCGGCGGACGCCGGACGTTCGCGGAAAACCGCACAGGAGCGGCACAGGTCGGTGTCAGGCGACGGACAGACCTGATCGGCAGGGTCGGGGGCACACCGACCTGAAGGAACCCCCCTCATGAACACCTACCTCCTCGCCGGCGTCGACCTCGTCGCCGTCCTCACCCTCGCCCTCGGCGTCTACTACCCCCGCCACCGTCGCGCAGACCTCGTCACCGCGTTCATCGCTGTCAACGTCGGGGTCCTCGCCGTCACGGTCGTGCTGGCCGGGAGTGCCGCGACGATCGGGCTGGGCCTCGGGCTCTTCGGCGTCCTCTCGATCATCCGGCTGCGCTCCGACGAGCTCGGCCAGCACGAGATCGCCTACTACTTCGCTGCCCTCGCCATCGGCCTGATCGGCGGCCTCGGCACGGCAGACATGGCCTTGTCCATCACCCTCATGGCCGGCCTGGTCGGCGTGCTCGCGCTGGCCGACAGCCGCCTGCTGCACGGCACCGAGCTGCGCCAGGTCGTGGTGCTGGACTCGGCGATCACCGACGAGCCGGCGCTCGTGGAGCGCCTCGAGATGCTCCTCGACGCCCGCGTGACCCGCGTGACCCCGGTGCGCGTCGACCTGGTCAACGACACCACGACCGTGGAGGTCCACTACGCAGCCGCGCCCCGGCCGGACCTCCCGCACGCCGAGCGCCAGACCACAGCGGCGCTGACCCGGTGATCGGCCCGATGACCGACATGGGCGCGATCGACCGGTTGCCCGGCGTCTCCCTCGCCGAGCTCAACGAGGAGGCGGCGCTGCTGACCCGCATCGACCGCAAGTACGTCATCGCGAGCGCCGAGCTCGACGCCGTACTGACCGACATCCCGGGGCTGCGCGTGCTCGACATCGACGGCCGGAGGTCCTCCCGCTATGAGTCGACCTACCTCGACACCGTCGACCTCGACAGCTGGACCGCCGCGGCACACCGGCGCCGACGCCGGTGGAAGGTGCGCACCCGGGTCTATGCCGACAGCGGCGAGTGCTGGCTGGAGGTGAAGACCCGCGGACGTCGTGGGGTGACCGTCAAGGAGCGGCTCCCGCACGACCGGGCCGACCACCTCGACGTCTCCGCCGCCACCGGCCAGTGGGTCCGCGACCGCCTGGGCGCGGCGCACGTGCACGACGTCGATCCCGGAGGACTCGTGCCGACCCTGCACACCACCTATCGACGTACGACCCTGCTGCTCGATGCCGGCGCCGGTCGGGCCACCATCGATCGCGACCTGCGCTGGGTGTCGGGCCACGGCACCGCCGAGCTCGGCGACGTGCTGGTCGTCGAGACCAAGTCCGCCACCGCACGCCCGGGCCCGCTGGACCGCCGCCTGTGGGAGCTGGGCCACCGACCCGTCCGCATCTCCAAGTACGGCACCGGGCTGGCGCTGCTGACCCCCGACCTCCAGCGCAACCGCTGGCACCGGGTCACCTCGCGCCACCTCGCCGACCACCTCACCCACCATCAAGGAGTCCTCGCATGACCTCGCACCCGATGCCCTCTCGACCCAGGCGCCTGGCGGCGCTCGCCACCCTCGCCGTCCTGACCCTGGGCGGGTGCGCCTCCACGTCCAGCGGGTCGGTGGTCGCCACCAGCAGCGTCACCTCGGCCGCGCAGACCGTCGCGGACGGCACCGGCGTGTGGGACGCGACCACGGTGCACGACATCTCGATCGAGGTCGACGACTCAGCCGTCGCGACCATGATCGAGACCTACCTCGAGACCGACGAGAAGGAATGGATCGAGGCCACCGTCACCATCGACGGGGAGGTCTACGACAACGTCGGACTCCGGCTCAAGGGCAACTCCTCCCTCCGCGGGGTCAGCGCCGACGCCGACGCGGCGGACCTGCCGTGGCTGGTCCGGCTCGACAAGTTCGTCGACGGGCAGGCTCTCGACGGCTGGAGCGAGTTCATCGTCCGGTCCAACAACTCCGAGACCGCCCTCAACGAGGCGGTGGCGCTGGACCTGCTGGCCGAGGCCGGGCTCGCCAGCGAGCACGCGATCGCGACGTCGTTCAGCGTCAACGGCGGCGACGCCCGGCTGCGCCTGGTCGTGCAGAACCTCGACGAGGCCTGGGAGGAGGAGAACTTCACGTCCGACGGGCTGCTCTACAAGGCCGAGGCCGGTGGGGACTGGACCTACCGCGGCGACGACCCGGACCTCTACACCGACGTCTTCGACCAGGAGACCGGCGACGACGACCTGACGCCGCTGATCGACTTCCTCGAGTTCATCAACACCAGCGACGACGACGAGTTCGTGGCCGAGCTGCCGGGGCGCCTCGACGTGGAGGCGTTCGCCCGCTACCTCGCCTTCGAGGAGCTCGTCGACAACTTCGACGACATCGATGGTCCGGGCAACAACTCCTACCTGCGCTACGACGCCGAGTCCGGCGGGTTCACCGTGGTGGCGTGGGACCACAACCTCGCCTTCGGCGGATCGCCGGGGGGTGGCCAGGACGGCGCCGGTGAGCGGCCGGAGGGAATGCCGGACGGTGAGCGTCCCGAGGGGATGCCGGACGGCGAACGTCCCGAGGGCGGTCCGGGTGGCGGTGCCGGCGGCCGTGCTGCCGGGGGCGATGAAGGTGGGGATGGCCGCGGCGGGGACAACGTCCTCGTCGAGCGGTTCACGGCGGTCGAGGAGTGGGCCGACCTGGTGGCCCAGGCGAAGGCCGACCTGACCGCGGAGCTCTACGACAGCGGCTACGCCGAGGAGGTCCTCGACCAGTGGGAGGGCGTGCTCACCGAGCAGGCCGGCGACCTCGTGGACGCCACCACGGTGCAGGAGGAGGCCGACGCGATCCGGGAGAAGCTCAGCTGACAACTCGGTAGCTGTCGCCCCGGCCGGCCCTCCGCAGCGGTGGTCCAGCCACATTCGGAGCCCAGCGAATGTGGCTCCAGCACCGCTCACCCGGCCGGCACCGCTCCTCGGAGGTCAACCCTGGGGCTCGATCGAGGAGCGGAAGCCGCGCAGCCGGAGGCTGTTGGTCACCACGAAGACACTCGAGAACGCCATCGCCGCGCCCGCGAGCATCGGGTTGAGCAGTCCGGCCGCGGCGAGGGGGAGCGCGGCGACGTTGTAGGCGAACGCCCAGAACAGGTTGCCCTTGATCGTCCCCAGGGTCCGCCGCGAGAGCCGGATCGCGTCGACCGCGACGAGGAGGTCGCCACGCACCAGGGTCAGGTCGCTGGCCTCGATCGCGACGTCGGTGCCGGTGCCCATCGCCAGCCCGAGGTCGGCCTGCGCCAGGGCTGCGGCGTCGTTGACGCCGTCGCCGACCATGGCCACGACCTTGCCGGCGGCCTGGAGCCGCTGCACCTCCGCCACCTTGTCGGCGGGGAGCACGTCCGCCACGACCGTCTCGATGCCCACCTCCGCGGCGACGTGGCGGGCCGCGGCCTCGTTGTCCCCGGTCAGCAGGATCGGGGTCAGCCCGAGCTCGCGCAGCTCCGCGACGGCGCGGGCCGAGGTCGACTTGATCGTGTCGCCGACGACGATCACCCCGCGGGCCCGGCCGTCCCAGCCGACGGCGACGGGCGTGTAGCCCTCGGCCTGGGCACGCTCCACCGCGGTGACGAGCTCCGGGGTGAGGTGCTGCGACCAGTCCTCCAGCAGGCGCGGGCGGCCGACGACCACCGCGTGGCCCTCGACGATGCCCTGCACCCCCAGGCCCTCCTGGTTGGCGAAGTCCTCCACCGGGGCGAGCACGTCGACGGAGGCCGCGATGGCCCGGCCGATGGGGTGCTCGGACGCGGACTCGAGCGCGGCGGCGAGACGTCGTACGACGTCGACGGACTCGCCGTCGGCAGCCACCACGTCGTGGACGGTCATCTCGCCGGTCGTCACGGTGCCGGTCTTGTCGAGCACGATCGTGTCGACGCGACGGGTGGACTCCAGCACTTCCGGCCCCTTGATCAGGATGCCGAGCTGGGCGCCGCGGCCGGTGCCGACCATCAGGGCGGTCGGCGTGGCGAGGCCCAGGGCGCAGGGACAGGCGATGATCAGGACCGCGACAGCAGCGGTGAAGGCGGCGGTGGCCCCGCCGCCGGCGCCCAGCCAGAAGCCGAGCGTCGCGACCGACAGGCCGATCACGATCGGCACGAAGACCCCCGAGATCCGGTCGGCGAGGCGCTGGACCTCGGCCTTGCCGTTCTGCGCGTCCTCGACCAGGCGCGCCATCTGGGCGAGCTGGGTGTCCGCCCCGACCCGGGTGGCGCGGACGACCAGCCGGCCGCCGGCGTTGACGGTGGCGCCGACGACGGCGTCGCCGGGACGCACCTCCACCGGCACCGACTCGCCGGTGAGCATCGAGGCGTCGACCGCGGAGGTGCCCTCGACGACCTCGCCGTCGGTGGCGACCTTCTCGCCGGGGCGTACGACGAACTCGTCGCCGACGACGAGCTGATCGGTCGGGACCTTGATCTCGGCGCCGTCGCGGAGGACGGCCACCTCCCGCGCACCGAGCTCGAGCAGGGCGCGCAGTGCCGCCCCGGACTGCCGCTTCGAGCGGTGCTCCAGCCACCGCCCGGCGAGGAGGAAGGTCGTGACGCCGGCGGCCGCCTCGAGGTAGATGTTGCCCGCGCCGTCGGTGCGGTCGACCGAGATCCGGAACGCGTGCGTCATGCCGGGCTCGCCGGCGGTGCCGAGGAACAACGCCCACAGCGACCAGCCGAAGGCCGCCAGCACGCCGACCGAGACGAGCGTGTCCATCGTGGTGGCGCCGTGGCGGAGGTTGGTCCACGCCGCCCGGTGGAAGGGCCACGCGCCCCACACCACGACGGGCGCGGCGAGGGTGAGCGAGGCCCACTGCCAGTTGGTGAACTGCCAGGCGGGCACCATCGCCATCGCGATGACGGGGATGCTCAGCGCGGTGCTGATCAGCAGCCGCTGGAGCAGCGGGTCGGTGCTGGGCTCCTCGGGTGGGGGCCCGGCGTCGGGCGGGGTCGGCAGCATCGCGGCGTACCCGGCGGCCTCGACGGTGCTGAGGAGGTCGTCGGTGGAGACGGTGCCGGGGTAGGACACCTTCGCCTTCTCGGTGGCGTAGTTGACCGAGGCCGTGACGCCCTCGAGCTTGTTGAGCTTGCGCTCGATCCGGTTGGCGCACGACGCGCACGTCATGCCGGTGATGGCGAGCTCGACGTCGGTGGTGGTGTCAGTGGCCATCGGAGGAGTCCTCCATCTGCTGGTGGGGGGCCTGCGGCCCGGTGTCGATCGGCCCGACGAGCCGTCCGCCGCTCCACGCGAGCGCGAAGACGGCGACGAGGGCGGCGACGAAGGCGGCCATGCGCAAGGGCGTGCTCATCGAGCTCATGCCATCGCGTAGCCGGCTTCCTCGACGGCTGCCCGGACGGCGGCTGGGTCGAGGGGCGCGGTGCTGGTGACGGTGACGGCTCCGGTCTCGACGACGACGTCGACGCTGTCGACCCCGGCGAGCTCGGAGATCTCCTCGGTGACCGAGGCGGCGCAGTGGCCGCAGGTCATGCCGGTGACGGTGTAGGTCTCGGTGGTCATCTCAGTCCTTCGGTCGGTCGGGTGGTCAGGACCTCACGAGGCGGGCGATCGCCTCGGAGGCCTCCTTGAGCTTGAGCTCCTGCTCGGCGCCGCCCTGGCGGGCGGCGTCCACGACGCAGTGGGCCATGTGGTCGTCGAGCAGCGAGAGCGCGAGCGCCTGCAGGGCCTTGGTGGCCGCGGAGACCTGGGTGAGGATGTCGATGCAGTACTTCTCGTCCTCGACCATGCGCTGGATCCCGCGCACCTGCCCCTCGATCCGGCGCAGCCGCTTGAGGTGGGCCTGGACGGCCGCGTCGTTGCCCTCGAGGTGTCCGTGCTGCTCGCTCATGCCCCCAGAATACCCCTAGGGGGTATCTCGTTTCAACCCCCCCGCTCGGTAGTCCCCATCAGATGGGTTGCTGGATGATCCCCGGGGCAACCCGATCGATGGGGACTACCGAGGTGGGGGGAGGGGTCCACTGCCCCCGGCTGATCAGCACGTCGCGCAGCACGTCGGGCCGGTCGGTGATGATGCCGTCGACCCCGGCGTCGAGCAGCGAGCGCATGGTGACGGGGTCGTCCACGGTCCACACGACGACCCGGATGCCCAGCTCGTGGGCCCGAGCGATCACCCGCTCGGAGTGGATCGGCATCCGCCCCAGTCGCAGAGGCACGTGTGCGAAGGCGCCGCTCGCTGGGCTCGTCGAACGCACGCCGACCGGCCGTACGCCGCCGCGTGAGCACGCGATCAGCGCGGTCAGCGAGCGCCAGCCGAGGGCAGTCGTCACGCCCGGGGCCTCGTCCTGCAGCCGCCGCAGCCACCGGCTCCAGGCGCCGGCCACGCAGATCCGCTCGGCCCATCGCGGGTGCGCGCGCAGCAGCCGGGCCATGGCGCCGATGGAGGCCTCGTCCTTGAGGTCGATGGCGAAGCGAGTCGTCGGGAAGCTCGCCATCGCCTCGGCCAGGGTCGGGATCGGGTCGGTGCCGTCCACCCGCAGCCGGCGGAGCTCGGCGAGGTCGAGGTCGGCGACCCTGCCGGGGTGCCCCGTCACCCGCCGCAGCGTCGCGTCGTGGAAGCACACGACCTGCCCGTCGCGGGTCGTCTGCACGTCGGTCTCGAGGTAGGTCAGGCCCAGTGCGGTGGCCCGGCCGAAGGCGGCCAGGGTGTTCTCGGGCGCGAGCGCCATGCCCCCGCGGTGCGCGATCGCGAGCGGTCCGGAGTGGTCGCCATAGCTGGTCACGCCCCCAGCATGGGCCGCGCCGGCGGCACTGGAGGCGGCGGCGGCCAGTGTTCACCGACGCTTCGCCGCCGCGTCCGGAGGGCGTCGTACGACGTCCCCCGCAGGCGCACGGTCAGACCCGGTAGCCGCCGAGCAGCTCGGCCAGTCGCAGGTGCGGCTGGGCCTCCTCGCGGCGGCCCTTGCGCTGGAGCGCGCGGCCGACGAGGAGGTGGGCGTAGGGCTCGTTGGGGTCGTGCTCGAGCAGCTCGGTCGCGACCCGGATGGTCCCGTCGAGCTGGGCGGAGTGATAGAGCGAGCGTGCCAGCAGCAGGCGTACGTCGGTCAGCTCGTGCCGGACGTCGTCGGAGTCGTCGAGCAGCTCGGTGAGCAGGATCGCCGCGTCGCGGTAGGCGCGCTCCGCGAAGAGCGCCTGGGCGCGCAGCCAGCGGTCGTGGGCGGTGTCCTGGAGCAGGCCCGCATGTCCGCGCAGCAGGTCCTCGAAGGGGGTGAAGTCGGTCATCGTGACTCCTCTCGCACGTGTCGACGTCAGCTTTCGACGACATCGATCGTGCCCGGCTCAACGCCCCGGACGTGGGAGGCATTCCGCGGGCGCGTCGGCGACGGCCCCCACGGTCAGTGAGGGAGCTCGCCGGTCCAGCTGGACGTGAAGGACTTCATGACCAGGCGCACGCCGCGCAGGGCCAGGCGGTGGGTCTGCCGGGCGGCCCGGCGATCGGCGGCGTCGTCGGCGGCCGCGAGGTCAGCCGACAGCCGGCGCTCCGCCGCGACCCGAGTGGCGGGGGTGACCGTGAAGGTCCTCTTCGTGCCGACCCTCCCGTTGAGGTTTGCGGTGAAGGTCGTGCGCGTGTGCGTGAACGTGTAGGGCTGGTTGCGCCATGGCTCCGGGAGCATCGCGGCGTCGGGCATCGTGCCCTCCTCCACGTCGAGGAAGACCACGGCGGCGAGGACGAGGTGGTTGGCCCGCCGGATGGGATCGGTTGTGCCGACGCCGCGGGAGAGGGACGTCTTGGCGATCTCGCCCTGGCTCGTGCCGCTGATGACGAGGTCGCCCATGGTCGTCAGGCCCAAGCCGTAGCCGGTCAGCTCTCGACCGAACGGCACCCGTCCGTGCAGGTGCACCAGGTCGCACCTCACACCGCTGGCGAAGGTCACGCGCTCCGCGGTGAGCGTGAGGGACGGCACCTGCTTCACGCGTTGAGTCCGCTTGTCCGTCACGGTGAAGGAGCCGAGGGCCAGTCCGTCGTGATTCTGCTCGGCGCAGGCCTCGGTGCGCCAGTCGCTGGCCTTCGCGGCCTGCGCGGGCGCGGTCCCCAGCGGGGCCAGGGCTGCCAGCACTGCCACGGTGGTCACGGACGCGAGGGTGGTGAAGGCACGCATGGCATGGAGGCTAGGTCGGCTCGGCGTCGAGTGCTGGTGAATGCGCGGAATACTGGGCCTCGTAGGCTCGTTGGAGGTGATACAACCTTCAATCACATTCGGAGGAACCATGCAGTTCGGCATCTTCAGCGTCGGCGACGTCACCACGGACCCGACCACGGGACGTACGCCGACCGAGGCCGAGCGCATCGCCTCGATGACGCAGCTCGCGCTCAAGGCCGAGGAGGTCGGGCTCGACGTCTTCGCGACCGGTGAGCACCACAACCCGCCGTTCGTCGTCTCGTCCCCGACGACCCACCTCGGCTACCTGGCGGCGCGGACCGAGAGGCTCATCCTCTCAACGAGCACGACCCTGATCACCACCAACGACCCGGTGAGGATCGCCGAGGACTACGCCGTCCTCCAGCACCTCTCCGGGGGCCGCGTCGACCTGATGATGGGCCGCGGCAACACCGGCCCGGTGTACCCCTGGTTCGGCAAGGACATCCGTGACGGCATCAAGCTCGCGGTCGAGAACTACCACCTCCTGCGCAAGCTCTGGCGCGAGCCGGTCGTCAACTGGCAGGGCCAGTTCCGCACGCCCCTGCAGGGCTTCACCTCCACGCCGGCGCCGCTCGACGACACGCCGCCCTTCGTGTGGCACGGCTCGATCCGCAGCAGCGAGATCGCCGAGCAGGCGGCGTACTACGGCGACGGGTTCTTCCACAACCACATCTTCTGGAACAAGGAGCACACCGAGGCGATGGTGAAGCTCTACCGCCGCCGCTTCGAGCACTACGGCCACGGCGCCGCCGACCAGGCCTACGTCGGTCTCGGCGGCCAGGTGTTCATGGCGTCGACCGAGGCGGAGGCCAGGCGGAGCTTCCGGCCCTACTTCGACAACGCGCCGGTCTACGGCCACGGGCCGTCGCTGGAGGACTTCACCGAGATGACCCCGCTCACGGTCGGCACGCCCGAGCAGGTCATCGAGCGCACCCTGGGCTTCGCCGACTATGCCGGCGACTACCAGCGTCAGCTCTTCCTCGTCGACCACGCCGGCCTGCCGACCTCGCTGGTGATGGAGCAGGTGGAGATGCTCGGCACCGAGGTCGTGCCCGTGCTCCGCAAGGAGTTCGAGCGCCGCCGCCCCGCCCACGTGCCGAGCGACCCGCCCACCCATGCCTCGCTCGTGGCGGCCGGCCCGGACGCCCCGCACCACCTCGTCGAGCCCGCCCGGGCCGCGGCCTCGCAGGTCGAGGAGGGCGCCCAGCGCCCGTCTCGAGACCCGGTGCAGGCATGAGCCGACGCATCGTCGTCATCGCCGCCGGGCTGACCGTCCCGTCGTCGACCCGGCTGCTCGCCGACCAGCTCGCCGAGGCGACCTCGACGCAGGTCACTGCGCGGGGTGAGTCGGTGGACGTGGAGTTCGTCGAGCTGCGGGAGGTCGCCGGGGAGCTGGCGACGTTCATGGTCACCGGCGGCATCCCGACGCCGCGGCTCACCGCGCTGCGCGAGCGGGTGTCGTCGGCCGACGGGCTGATCGCGGTGACCCCGGTCTTCAACGCCAGCTTCAGCGGGCTGTTCAAGATGTTCTTCGACGCCCTCGATCCCGATGCACTGACCGGTACGCCGGTGCTGATCGCCGCGACCGCCGGCACCGCCCGGCACTCCCTGGTGCTCGACCACGCGATGCGGCCGCTCTTCGCCTACCTCCGCGCGGTCGTCGTGCCCACCGGCGTGTTCGCCGCCACCGAGGACTTCGGCAGCCACGGGCTCTCGGACCGGATCACCCGCGCCGCGTCCGAGCTCGCCGCCGGCGTGCTGAGCCAGGGCGACTACGGCCTCGGCGGGTTCGCGCCCGACCTCGCCGCGCGCCCACGGCGTACGCCCGGCACCCAGGTCGAGTCCGACGTGACGCCCTTCGGCGACCTGCTGCGGGGACACTCCGGCGGCGAGTGACCACCTCGGGGAGGGGCTCGGGCCGGTAGCCCGGTGCTGGGGGTTCCGCTCCGCCCTCGGCGATGGTTGCGTAGGTGGTCCAGATGCAGCCGGACCCCGGGGAGGAAACCCATGGACGACATCGTGTGGAGCTATCGCGACAACGACTTCAACACCGACCGCGACCTCGTCGGCTACGGCGTGATGGCCAGCGACGGCGCCATCGGCCAGATCGACGAGTCGAGCACCGAGGCGACCGGCCAGTGGCTGGTGGTCGACACCGGCTTCTGGATCCTCGGGAAGAAGCGACTGATCCCGGCGGGCACCGTGACCGGGATCGACCACGAGGGAGAGACCGTCATGGTCAACGTGTCGAAGGACGAGATCAGGTCCGCTCCCGACTTCGACAAGGACGAGTGGAACGACGAGGCCAAGGCCCGACACACCGACTACTACTCCGGCCTCGACGAGCGCTACCCGCAGGCTTGACGATCCCTTGCTCGAACATGTGTTTGTAAAGTGTCCTGCGACCGGGTAGAGTAGGTGGCACGTTCCGAGATCATCGGGCCACCAGGACAAGCCACCAGTGCGCCATCCCGAGTCAGGGGAACGAGTTGCGAGGGTGACGTAATAGTCCGGCGAACCGGGCCTCCAGGAGCGACGACCGTTGAGTGTCACGCCTATGTGCGTGGCGTACGCCGTCGTCGGAAGGAGGCCAGCCGTGAGTCATCCGATCGTTGCCGCGGTCGCCGACATCCGGTGCCTGCTCAAGGGTGTCGCTGGTGCGAACCCGACGTTCATGACGACGGACCAGAAGGCGACCGCCCTGACCGAGTTGGTGCGTGCGGAAGGCCAGCTTGCGGAGCTGCGCTTGCGGGTCCTGGCCGACGCCGGCGACCTCGCTGACTCGACGGGTGCGAAGGATGCGGCCGGGTGGTTGGCGCACCAGACCCGGACCCGGTTCACCGACGCCCGCGCCGACCTCGCCCTCGCCACCGCGCTGGACCGGGACCGGCCGGTGCTGGCGGCCGGCATGCGTCACGGCGCGGTGACCCTCGACCAGGCCCACGTGATCCGCCGCGCCCTGACCGCGCTGCCGTCACGGGTGGATGCCTCCACGATCGCTCTCGCGGAGGCACACCTCGTCGAGCAGGCCCGGGAGTTCGGGCCCAAGGAGCTCGGCCGCCTCGGCCGGCGGATCCTCGACGTGGTCGCCCCCGAGATCGCCGAGAAGGCCGAAGCCGACCGCCTTGCCGACCTCGAGGCCAACGCCGCGCAGCTGACCCGGATGACGATGCGCCGCCAGGGCGATGGCACCACCCGCATCTCCGCACGCGTCTCGGATGCGGCCGCGACCCGGCTCGCGACCTACCTCGAAGCGTTCACCAACCCCCGCGCCCACCGCGATGACGAGGGCGCGGCTCGCGGGGGCACCGACCCGCTCACCCGGCTGCCCTACCCCAAGCGCCTCGGGCAGGCGTTCGTGCAGTTCCTCGAGACCATCGACCCCACCCGGCTGCCCGTCCACGGCGGCGACGCCACCACGGTCATCGTGACCATCCCCCTGGCCTCGTTGAAGGCCGAGCTCGGTGCCGCGGACTTGCTCGGCGCCGGCCTGGTGCCCGGTGACGACCTCACTGGTGACCGGATCACCGCAGCCCAGGCCCGCAGGCTTGCGTGCACCGCGAAGATCCTCCCCGCCGTCCTCGGCGGCCAGAGTCTCCCGATCGACCTCGGCCGCGCCAAGCGGTTGTTCTCCCCCGCCCAGCGCAAGGCCCTCCTGATCCGCGACCAGACGTGTCGCGCGGAGGGGTGCGACACCCCCGGCACCTGGTGCGACGCCCACCATGCTGACCCCTGGCACGCCGGCGGTCCGACGGATCTGGCCAACGCCGTCCTGCTCTGCTCACATCACCACCACCGCGTCCACGACACCGGCTACCGCACCGACCGCCTCCCCAACGGAGACCTCAGATTCCACCGACGCAGATAGGCCGGCGGTGTCGAGACCCCGCCAGCGCGGCGTCGAATCCCCCTCGGGATGCCTGACCTGCTGGTGAGCTCTTCACTGCGTAGCTCACTAGGACGCAGTAGAAGGGTGCTGCCCAGCGCCGCGACTGCCCTGGGAGGCAATAGCCAACTCCAAACCTGATCGGGTAGTGCGTGCAGGATGGCCTGCGACTCAAGGCCCGCGGACGTGGATCTGCGGGATACTCCAACGCATGGAGTTGTCCGTAGGACCTCTTACGGGGAGTGAGTGGCCTGCTGCGCGCGCGTTGCTCCATCGCGCGTTCGTCAACGAAGCCTTCACTGTGGAGATGTACGGTCCAGCGATCCTCGATCGGTGGGGTGGGTCTTGGAGTCTGTACTCCTCATTGCGGAGTGAAGAGGCGACTGTCGTTCTGGGCGCTCACGTGAGCGACGTGCTGGTCGGCGTCGTCATGGGAAGCACGTCCGGGCAATGCCGGCTTTGTCGGGTGCTTGCGCGCGAGCCTCGGCCAGACGACTCTCTCCTCGCCATCGACTGGCAGTTCCACCAGAACGTCGCCGAGGTCCATGGACGGCTCGGAGAGCACGCTTGGGTCGAGAAGGCTGTCGTCGAACCTGCGCTTCATGGTCTGGGCATCGGGCGTCAGCTGCTCGAGGCCGTTGCGGCGGCGCTCGAGATCGGGGAACCAGCGGAACTGGTTCTCGAATGCGCCCCTGATCGAGTCAACTTCTATGCAGGCTTGGGGTACGAGGTGTTCAGTACCTTCGCAGATCCCGCGGGCCCCGATGCGTACTCGATGCGACGCGGGATCCGTTAGGACTTCTGCTCACTCGGCAGGAACGGCTTGCAGTCCGCCTCGCGCCACGATCCGCCAGTCCTGTGGCGGAAGTTGCGTCTATCCGCCGCGAGCGCCCTGCAGGCGGAGGAAACGTCCCCTTGTGATGCGCGGACCATCCCGCCGACATGCGAGCCGCAAGCTACCGGCCGCGTGCCGTCGCCGCGATCGCCTCCGAAAGCGGCACATGCGTACGGGATTCCGCTGCGGCCCGCTTGAGGAGCCGTGTCGCACGGGTGCCCTCACCTGTCCATAGGGCGACACGTGCGGCGCGCCAACGGCAGTACGCCGCGTCGTGGGGCCACGTGAGCTGGTCGAACTCGGTGGCAGCCCGGACCCACAGCTCAGTCGTGTCAGTAGCTTCGACGCGTGCGAGCTCGGCGCGCCACAGATGGGACATCGCCGGGATGGTGACGTGGCGGCGGGTCGGGAAGGACCGACGCCGCTCCTCCCGGTTCGTCGAGGCGTCGTGCACCCGGAGCGCGCAGCGATCAGGGCTCCCGAGGGTCCGGCAATGTGCCGTCCTGCACCAGCTTCTCGAAGCGTTTCCTTCGGTCGCGCGACGTGCGGGCGTCGTCCGCGTCAAGGATGCCGTGTGCAACCGCCTTGCGAACGATGAAGTAGAGGACGAGGCATAAGGCGGCGGTGAGCAAGAGGCTGAGCAACAGTGGGAACACGGCGGCAGAATATCGATGAGCGAGGACCTATGAGAGGTGTTGCGCCTAACGTTCGTCCTGGCCCGGTACTTGCGGCTAGCCGCCGCCATCGGAACCTTCCTCCTGGTTACACGTATCCGAGCAGGCCAAGCGGATCGCCGAGGCGAGCATGATCCTGCGAGTACAGGTCGGCTCCACGAATTACACGATTGATCTTCACTCAACGGCGTGGCGGGCTTGACTCGGGGCCCATACGATCACTCATCGTGCAACAACAGCCTCATTGGTCACAGCCGTCACAGCCGTCACGGCGCCCACGCGCAGCCCGGTCTGCGCTCCAGCGCGCCGTACGGTGTGCTGGTCATGCGATCAAGCTGGTCACCGGCGTACTTGCGCTCCTCCTGGTCGCCATGCCGATCACCGTCGACAGGATCAACCTGGCCACATCGACCTACCTGTGCACCGGGTACGCCGAGTGCCAGGCGGCCGGCTACGGGCACGCCGGCTACCGCCAGGCGTCGTCCACGATGTACTGGCGGATGTTCACCGGGCACAACTGCACCAACTACGTGGCCTACCGGCTGATCCAGTCCGGGATGCCGAACGTCCGGCCCTGGGACGGCAGCGGCAACGCCTCGAACTGGGGTGTGGCGATGGCGAGCATCACCGACCAGACCCCCACTGTGGGATCTGTCGCCTGGTACAAGCCGCACGTGACACCGGCAGGGTCGAACGGCCACGTCGCCATCGTGGAACAGGTCATCTCCGACACCGAGATCGTCGTCTCCGAGGACTACTGGGGCGGAGACTTCTACTGGCGGCGCGTCACCAAGTCCGGCGGCGGCTGGCCCACGGGGTTCATCCACTTCAACGACCGCGTCGTCGCGCCCACGACGGCTCCTGCCATCGTCGGGTCCCCTGCGGTCGGTGCACAGCTGGAGGTGGCGGCCGGCGCATGGACTCCCACGCCCACCAGCGTCGCGATTCGTTGGCTCGCCGACGGTGCCGCCATCCCCGGCGCCACCGCCGCCAACTACGTCCCCACGCCCGACGTGAAGGGCAAGACCCTCACCGCCGAGGTGACGGCCGAGCTGAGTGGCTACACCGCTGGTCGAGCCGTGCTCGCCACCGCCCCCGTTGCGCCCGGGGCGTTCCAGCCCACCGCGCTGCCGACGATCCAAGGTGTTCCGGAGGTCGGTCAGACGTTGACCCTCGCTTCCCCCTCGTGGTCGCCGCAACCCGCGAAGGCCACGACGCAGTGGTACGCCGACGGGGTTGCCCTTCCCGGGGCCACCGGGGCGTCCCTCGTGCTCAGCCGGGACCACATCAAGAAGCGCATCACTGCACGCACCACCGCGAGCGCGAGCGGCTACCGGAAGTCGACCTCGACCGCGCCGGAGACCACCCGCGTCCTTGCCAAGCCCGTTGCGATCACCAGCCCGTCCCGCGTGAAGGGCACGCCCCAGGTGGGGCGCCGACTCCGCGCCCGGGCCGGGAGCGTCCGGCCCACCGACGCGGCAGCCACCTACGCCTGGCTCCGCGACGGCAAGCGCATCGCCAAGGCCACGAACCCCATCTACACGGTCCGCCGGGCCGACGTCGGCCGCACCCTGACCGTCCAGATCACGCTGACCCGGCGCCACTTCCGCAGCACCACGGAATCCGTTGCCGTCCCGGCCCCCGTCACGACCGTCCCCAAGGTCAAGGTGCGCTCCGACGCCACGAAGAAGCGCGTCGCTGTGGACGTTCGCGTCCGCGCTCCCGGAGCGCCGAGGCCGGATGGGGCGATGACCGTCAGCGTGGGAGGACGCACGGTCGACGTCCAGGTCGTCCGAGGGAAGGCGCGGGTCGTCGTGCGTGGCGTCCGTCCGGGCGCGAAGCCGGTGGTCGTGCGCTATGCGGGCACCGATGTCGTGCGACCTGCAGTCGCGCGCTCGAGCGTCAGGGTGCCGTCGGGCGGGTAGTTCCGCCAGGCCGCGTCCGGACGCCAGCTCACACCAGCCGCAGCCGGTGCTCGGTCTCGTCCTCGCCGACATAGGTGAAGCCGCAGCGCTCCCAGAATGCCCGCGCCCGTGGGTTGTCCTTCTCCACGCCGAGCTCGACCGGCAGGCGGTCCGCGCGCGCCGCCGCGACCACTTGGTCGACGACGATGCCGCCGATGCCACGGGACTGGTGACCGGGCAGCAGCTGAAGGCCGGCGATCTCGACCAGCCCGTCACGTCGTACGACGCGCAGGCGGCCGGCGGCCACGCCATCGACCTCCACCACCGAGATCGACGAACCGCTCCCGTCCCCGGTGACCTGCTCCGCCGTCCAGGCCCCGAAGCCGGCCCGGAAGTCCGACTCGTCGAAGTCGTCGGGCAGCCGACCCTGGTGCAGCGTCGCCTCGATCACCACGTCGGTCAGGAAGTCGACGTCGTCGACGCTCGCCGGCCGGACGGTGACCTCGGGGTGCTCAGGCATCCCACACCGGCCCGTCGCCACCGAGACGCTCGACGAGGCGGCGCCCCACGTGCCCGGCGTTGGCACGGCGTACGTCCTCGGGGACCGCGGGCAGGTTCTCCTCCCAGTCGAGAAGCGTCGAGCCGCGCAGCTGAGCCATCCGCGCCGGGCGCCCGAAGAAGAAGGGGTGCAGGTGCGCGCCACCGTCGCCGTAGCGACCCAGGTGGCACCGGCCGACGCTCGGGAGCTCCTCCACCGCGGCGGTGATCGCGACCATCAGCCGGCCCATCTCCGCGGCGAGGTCGTCGGGCAGGTCGGCGAGGTCGTGGTGGGCGCGGGGTCGCAGGATCATCGCCAACGGCAGCCGCATGTCGTCGAGGACGCTGAGGAGCCAACGCTGGTTGCTCCAGGCGACCTGGGCAGCATGCTCCGGCGGCATCGGCAGGGCGCACCCGCAGTCGGCGGGGTCCTCGCCCCGCCTCGGCGGCTCCTCGTCGAGCAGGGCCTCGAGCGGCTTGACCCGCAGGCCGTCGAGCTCGAAGGGGAAGATGTCCCAGCCCGGCATCAGCTCGATCGCGACGGGCAGCCGGCCCTCGTCGTCGGTCGCGGCGGCGACGCGGGCGTGGAACTCGTCGGCGGTCTCGAGATGGTCCATGGCGCCGAGTCAATCAGGTGCGGGTGTCACCAGGGCGAGGGCTGGTAGTCCTTGACGAAGCAGCCGAACAGGTCGGTCCCGGCCTCACCGAGCACGACGGGGTCATAGACCCGAGCTGCCCCGTCGACCAGGTCGAGCGGCGCGTGCCAGCCCTCCGAGGCGATCCGCAGCTTCTCGTGGTGCGGACGCTCGTCGGTGATCCAGCCGGTGTCGACGGCGGTCATCAGGATCCGGTCGGTCTCGAACATCTCGCCCGACGAGGTGCGCGTCATCATGTTGAGCGCGGCCTTGGCCATGTTGGTGTGCGGGTGACCGGCCCCCTTGTAGCGCCGCGAGAACTGGCCCTCCATGGCGGAGACGTTGACGACGTACGCCCGACCGGAGGCCGCAGCGGAGGCAGCGGCAGACAGGGCCGGGCGCAGCCGGGAGACCAGCAGGAACGGCGCGATCGAGTTGCACAGCTGCACCTCGAGGAGCTCGAGCGGGTCGACCTCGCTGACGGTCTGGGTCCACGAGTTGTTGGTCTGCATGTCCGGCAGGAGGCCGCCGGCGTCGACGGCGGTGCCGGCCAGGTGCGCGTCGAGGGACGCGTGACCGGCCTTCAGCGCGAGGGCAGTGAGGCTCGCGGCGTTGTGGGCGGCCATCGCCTGCTCGTCGGACTCGCCCTCGTGGTGGGCGACGGCGGTGTCGGTGAGCGCACCGGCGATCGCGGCGGGGTGGGCCTCGGAGATCCGGTCGAAGGTGACCAGCTCGGGCAGGTCGATCCCCGATCGGCAGCGGCTGCTGCTCGGCGTCGACCAGCGGCGCGTAGGCGCCCGGCGTGCGGCGTACGGTCTGGCACGCGTTGTTGATCAGGATGTCGAGCGGACCGCTCGCCGCGACGTCGTCGGCCAGCGAGATCACCTGGGTGGGATCGCGCAGGTCGATGCCGACGACCTTGAGCCGGTCGATCCAGTCGGCGGCGTCGGGCAGGGACGCGAACCGGCGTACGGCGTCCTTGGGGAAGCGGGTCGTGATCGTGGTGTGCGCGCCGTCGCGCAGCAGCCGCAGCGCGATGTACATCCCGATCTTGGCGCGGCCGCCGGTGAGCAGCGCCCGCTTGCCGGTGAGGTCGGTGCGCTGGTCGCGCTTGGCGTGGCTCATCGCCGCGCAGGTGGGGCAGAGCCAGTGGTAGAACGCGTCGACGAGGGTGAAGTCGGTCTTGCAGATGTAGCAGCCGCGCGCGACGAGGAGCTCGCCGGCGAAGGCGCCGGCGGTCTGGGAGACCAGCGGGATCCCGGCGGTCTCGTCGTCGATGCGCATCGGCGACCCGGTCGCGGTCTTCTCGATGATCTCGCGGTCGTGGGCCAGCTCCTCGGCCCGCTTGGCGAGCTTGCGCTCGGCCTTGATCGACTTGTACATGTGCGAGGCCGCCCGCTTGACCGTGATGTGGTCGGGGTGGTCGCCCGGCAGGTGGTGCAGCGTCTGCAGGACCCGCAGGGTCGTGGCCAGGTCGTCGGGGTCGATCCCGCCGAGGTGCTGCTCGTTCACCGGGGAAGCGTACGGCCGATGTCGCGATCCCCGGCTATCCGGGGAAACTGGAGGTTCCAGTGCGAAACTTCGGGGGTGAGGCTCCAGTTTCACCGGGTACCCGGGGAAACCGACGAGAGCCCAAACCGACCGACGAGAGCCCCCGGCCGCTCAGCCCTCGCGAGCCGGCGACCCGTTGATCCGCACCCGGTCGGCGCGCATGCCGTGCTCGACGCCCCAGAGGACCGCCTTGGAGCGGGAGTCGACCTCGATCTTGCGATAGGCCGAGCGGATGTAGGACTTGATCGAGTTGAGCGACAGCAGGGTGCGCTCGGCGATCTCCTGGTTGCTGAGGCCCATCGTGATGAGTGACAGCACCTCGGCCTCGCGGGCGGTGAGGCCCTCCTCGCGCCCGGGCCAGTCGCCGCCGACGAGCGACGAGCGCCCCCGGGAGGGGGAGACCACGAGCTGCCCGGCGGCGATCGCGTGGAGCGCCTCGACCAGACGTGCGGCGGGAAGGCTCTTGGAGAGATAGCCGCGCACGCCCGTGCTGAGCGTGTCGCGGGTCAGCCAGGGCTGGAAGTTCCACGTGTAGACGGCGACGCTGCGCACCTGCGGGCTCTCGACCAGCCGCTTCACCGAGGCGCCGTTGCCCTGGCCCATCCCGAAGGTGTCGTAGAGCGCGACGTCGACGGGCTGGGCGACCGGCTTTCCGGCCACGAGCTCGACCACCTCGACCCGGTGGCTGTAGTTGCGCATCATGGCATCGAGGCCGCGCACGACGACCTCGTCGTCGTTGACGAGCGCCACTCGAATTGCCATGCGCTCAACGTACGGCAGTTTATGTATGTTGAAGCCCGTTGTGTCATCAATGAGGGGGATACGTGCGGGAGAGCGCGGCCATGGTCCGGGAGGCCCGCACCGGTGGACTCGCCGTGCGATGCGAAGGGGTGGTCCACCTCTACAAGACCTTCGGGGGGCACGACGTCGTCGCCCTGCGCGGTGTCGACCTGGCCATCCGGGCCGGTGAACGGGTGGCGTTCCTGGGTCCCAGCGGCTCGGGCAAGTCCACCCTCCTCGCGCTGCTCGGCGGGATCCAGAAGCCCAGCGCCGGCAAGATCTTCCTCGGCGAGGAGGAGATCTCCCGGATGGGTGAGCGCTACCTCGCCCGGATCCGCTCGCGCCAGGTCTCGACCATGCTCCAGGGCGCCACCCGCAACCTCCTGGCCTACGCCACCGCTCGCCAGAACATCGCCTTCGCCCGGCTCTCGCTCTCCGGCACCGAGCGCGAGGACGCGCTGGCCGACACCGAGCTGCTCGACCGGGTCGGCCTCCTCGACCAGGCCGACCAGGTGGTCTCGACGATGTCCGGCGGCCAGCGCCAGCGACTGGCCCTCGCCTGCGCCGTCTCGACCTCGCCGCGGCTGCTGCTCGCGGACGAGCCGACCAGCCAGCTCAGCCACGCCGACCGCGACCACGTGCTCCACCTGATCCACTCCCTCGGCGACGACTTCGGCACCACCATCGTGGTGGTCACCCACCAGCCCGAGGTGGCGGCGACCTTCCCCCGCACGGTGACCATGAAGGGCGGCCGCGTCGGCGCCGAGGGCCACGGCGGCTCCGAGTACGCCGTGGTGGGCGAGGACGGGGTGATCCACCTGCCCGGGCACATCGCCGCCGAGTGGCCTCCCGGGACCCTGGTGCGCTTCGAGGACGACGAGCAGGGCCGGATCATCGTGACGCGCGCCAGCAGCGAGGGGAGCGCCCCGTGAGCCACCGGGACGACATCACCTCGCCCCTCGCCGGGACCGCGCTGCGCCTCGACGCGATCACGTACGTCGCCGGACGCACGCTGCTCGACGACGTGAGCCTCACCTTCCCGGCCGGCAAGGTCACGGCGCTGTCGGGCCCCAGCGGGTCGGGCAAGACGACGCTGCTCTCCATCGCCGGCGGTCTGCTCCAGGCCACCTCCGGCACCGCCGAGATCGACGGGCTCGAGATGTGGACCGGGAGTGGCGATCCGCTGCCGCAGGTCGCCTTCGTCCTGCAGGTCTATGGACTGGTGCCGATCCTCTCCGCCCGGGAGAACGTCTCCATCGCCCTGCGAGCCCGGGGCACGGCACCCGCCGACGCGGACGAGGCGGCCGAGGCGGCGCTGGCCCGCTTCGGCATCGCCGACCTCGGCGAGCGCCAGGTCGAGGAGCTGTCCGGGGGGCAGATGCAGCGCGTCGCCTGTGCCCGCGGCTTCGTCGTGGGCGCCGACATCCTGCTCGCCGACGAGCCGACCTCCGAGCTCGACGAGGGCAACCGCGCCGTCGTGCTCGACGAGCTGCGGGAGGAGGCTGCCCGCGGTGCCGTCGTGGTCGTGGCCACCCACGACCCCGCCGTCGTCGAGGCCTGCGACCTCCACATCGCGCTGGACGAGGGCCGGGTCGTCCGTTGAGCCGAGTCCTCCGGGGGGCCTGGAGTCGTCGTGGTGCCCTGACGACGCTGGTGCTGATGACCGTCGTCGTGGTGGGCGGCGTGGTCACCGTGCTCCAGTTCGCCGTGGCCGCCGACACGTCCCGCTGGCTCACCGCGCCCCTGCTGCTGCTCGGCGCGGTGGCGGTGCCCAGCATCGGTGCCGAGCTGGCCGTCGCCCGGCGCGAGGAGGTCGGTCTGGCCCGCCTCCGCGGCATCCACGGCCTGCGGCTGTGGCGGTTCCTGCTCGCCGAGCCGCTCCTGGCGATCGTCGTCGGCACCGCTGTCGGACTGCTCGCCGGAGCCGCCGGCACGGTCGCGACCACCACGAGGTGGCTCGACGCTTCGTCGCCTGCCCTGTCGCGGCCCGCCCTCGCGGCCGCGACGGGCATCGCCGGCGCCGCGCTGCTGATCGTCGGGCTGTCCGCGGCGAGCGCCCTCCGCGAGCCGCTCGCCGCGCAGGTCTCCACCCGTCGCCGGCCCCGACGCGCGACCACCCTGGCCCTGTTCCTGAGCGTGCTCGTCCTCGTCGGCGCCGGTGTCGCCGCCTACCGCAGCCGCGCCGCTGCCGGCGAGCCCGACCTCGTCGTGCTGGTCGGCCCGGCCCTGGTCGGGCTGGCGCTCGGCCAGGCGGCGATCTGGGCCATCCGGATCGCGGCCCGCGGGCTGACCCCGACCACGGAGAGGCGCGGCCTGGGTGCCTTCCTCGCCGCCCGCCGGCTCGCCCGTGCCGACGACCTGGTCACCCCGATCCGACTCGTCGTCGCGGCTGCCGTGGTCGGGTCCCTGGCGCTCAGCGGCGCGGTCAGCGTCAGCGGCTGGACCCGGGAGCAGGCGGCGGTGGAGGTTCCCGGCGCACGCAGCATCGACGCCACCGTCCTCGGGGCAGTGGGTGCCGTGGACCTGACCGAGCAGGTGGACCCGGAGGCCGAGCACCTCATCGCCTCGGCCATCGTCCGCAACGAGGGCCGCCTGCCCGAGCGCCGGGCGTACGTCGACGCAAGCCGCTGGGACGCCGTCGTCGGCGACTTCTACGACGGCACTCCCGCTCGCGCGGCGTCCGACGCGATCGGGCGGCTGAGCACCGACGTCGACCCGTTCCAGGTCAGCGGCGGCCGGCTCGAGGTGACCGCATCGGGAATCACGGTGCCGCGCCCGCGCACGTTCCCCGGCCGCGGCCCCGGCGGCGAGGACCTCGAGGCGGGCGGCGGGCGTCTGGAGCTCACCTTCAGGTTCGTCACCACGACCAACGCCTCCGGTGCGGTGACCCTCCGGATGTCGATCCCGCAGGACGGGGCTCCGGTCACCCGCTCGGTCCGGGTCCGCCAGTGCGTGAGGGGCTGCACGGTGACGGGCCTGGGCGTGGGCCGCGACAGCCGCGGACTCACCGATCTCAGCGACTTCGACGTGCTGTTCGACAGCATCGCGCTGGGCGATTCGGACCTGCTCCAGCGGCCATGGGCACCGGACCCGGTCTCGGTGGAGTCGTTTCTCAACAGCACCTTCTTCCGCACCTACCAGCCGCCCCCCACCCTCGTCGTCAACCGCCCGGACGGTCTCCAGGTCAGCCTTCTCCCGGCGTCGGCGCTGGCCCTCGGGCTCGACGACACCGAGATCGAGGTGCCCGCGCTCGTCGCGGACGAGGAAGCGCCCCTTGCCCTCGACCTGGGTGGCGACGACCTTCCGACCGACGTCATCGGTGTCGCCCGGGCGCTGCCGCTGCTCGGCAGCATCGGCCTTCTCTCCGACATCCGCACCTCCGCGGTGGGCTCCGGTCCGACGGTCCCGTCAGCCGAGGTGCAGATCGTCGCCGCCGACGGCACCCCGCAAGCCGTGCTCGACGAGGTGGCCGCCGCCACCGACGGTTCCTGGCGCACCCTCGACACGGTGCGCTCCTCGCTCGGGGATCGCTACGGCGGCGCACAGTCCGTGGCGTACGCCCTCACCGCTCTCGCCTGTGCCCTCGTCGCCCTCCTGGCGCTGGGCGCCGGTGTGGCGCGCCATGTGCGCGACTACCGACGCGACGTCGCGTCCCTGCGGGTCCTCGGCGTCTCGCTCGGCACGGCTCGACGCGCCGGCCGAGCAGAGCTGCTCAGTCTCACCGGGCTCGTGCTGGGCATCGTGGTCGTCGGCGGGTGGCTGGCCGTGACACTGCTGCTCGAGGGCCTGCCCCTCCTGTCGATTCCTGTCGCGGGGCTGCCCCTCGACACCACTCCGCACGCATGGCCCCTGGCCATCCCCGCGGCGCTGTCGGCCGCCGCCGTGCTGCTGGTCGGCGGCCGCGCCCGCGCCGTGCGCGCCGCCACCACCCGACCCAGCCTGCTGCGCGAGGAGGAGGGCCGATGAGCTCACCCCACGACCTTCTCCTCCTCCGCTGCGCTCCTCCGGCCAACGCCGTAGGGACCCCGAGATGACCCACCTGCTCGGCGCCATCGTCCGTGGCCTGCGCTCGCGCGCCCTGCTCTCGGCGGGGTCGGTCCTGCTGACCGCCCTCGCGATCGGGTCCGCGGTGCTGGGGCCGGTGTTCTCCGAGGCGGTGACCAACTCCTACGTCGTCACCCGCCTCCAGGAGACGCCCGGCGGGCTCACCGGACTGAGCCGGGTGTTCACGCCCGAGTCCGGATCGACCCTGGAGCAGGCCGAGCGCGACGCTGTGGCCGCGTCGACGGAGCTCACCCCGGGCCCGTGGCGGGCCCCGGTAGCGACCGTGCAGTCCGAGCGGTTCAGCGCGCTGCGTGGCGTCGTCACCTTCTGGTCGCGCGCCGACGCCTGCGACCACCTCCAGATCGAGGGCCGGTGCCCCGAGGCGCGGGGGGAGGTCCTCATGCTCGCCGCCGACGTGGAGAAGACCGGCGCCGAGCTGGGCGAGCCGCTGCCCCTCGCGATCTTCGAGACCCTCGGCGTCAAGCAGCTCGGGCTCCCGCGTCCCGCGCTCGACGAGGTCGTGGTGGTCGGCTCCTACCTCACCCCCGGTCCCGGCGACGGCTGGCTGATCCCCGGCCGGCTCACCAGCACCAACGAGCAGGAGAGCCTCAGCGGCGGCTACCAGCCCTACGCCCCCGCGCCACTGATCACGACCGACGACACCGTCACGGCCGTGGGGGAGTGGAACGTCCGGGTCGACACCGAGCTGGACATCCGCGCCGACCTGACACCGGAGCAGCTCGACGTGGCGGCGTCGGCGGCGACGGGCGTCCCGCGGGA
Organism: uncultured Actinomycetota bacterium; assembly: GCA_963790155.1. GTDB lineage: Bacteria > Actinomycetota > Actinomycetes > Propionibacteriales > Nocardioidaceae > Nocardioides. Next base: position 125,182 of record CAWBNL010000004.1, read on the forward strand.
CGGGGAGCTCGAGGTCGCGGGCGGCACGCTTCGTGCCGACGACACCAACTCGCTGGCCGACGTCGTCGAGGAGGTGCGCTTCCAGCAGTCCACGGCGCGCGGCTCGATCGCCCCGGCCGTGCTCTCGCTGGTGCTCGTCGCGCTCGCCCTGCTGATGCGGCTGCTCAACGCGGCCAGCGAGCTCCGTGTGCCCGAGCTCGCCCTGGCCTCCCTGCGCGGGGTGACGGCGCGCCGGCTGTGGGGGCTCGGGATGGCGGAGCCGATGGTGGTGCTGCTCATCGCGACCCCGCTCGGCATCGCCTTCGGGCTGGGGCTGTCGGTCGTGCTCGTGCGCACCTGGCTCGTGCCGGGCCTGCCCCTGCCGCTGCCCTGGACCAGCTGGATCGCCGCCGCGCTCGTGCTCGCCGCGGCCTTCGCGGTCGCGTGCGTCGCCGTCGGGCTGGTCGTCCGCGAGTCGCTGGCCTCCCAGCTCAGCGGCGTACGACGCCCGGTGGCCGCACGCCGCTGGTCGGTCATCGCCCAGCTCTGCCTGGTCGCGCTCGCCGCGGCGACCCTCGTCAGCAAGCTCTCCGCCGGAGGACCGGGAGAGCCCGACGCGACCGACCTCGTCCTGCCGGTGCTGCTGGCCGTCGTGGCCGGCCTGGCCGCCACCCGGCTGACCGCGGCGGTGGCCACGTGGTGGACCGGCCGCTCGCGTGGACGCTCGCTCAGCGGCTTCGTCTCGTGGCGGGCGATCTCCCGCCGCCAGGAGGGCACCCTGGTGATCCTGCCGATCACCGCCGCCATCGCGGTCGCGGTCTTCGGCGCAGGCGTCTATGACTCCGCGGCGACCTGGCGCACGAGCGTGGCCGCTACGGCGTCGCCGGCCGACACCACCTGGTCGACCTCCCTCACCCTGTCCGAGGCCGTCGACCTCACCCGCCAGGTCGACCCCGACGGGGACTGGATCATGGCGGCGGCCAGCGCCACCAACCCCGGTGCGAACTTCTCGATCGTCGACAGCAGCCGCCTCGCCCGGGTGGCGACGTGGCCCGCCACGTGGAGCCCGGGCCGCGACGTCGCCCAGGTGGTCGACGACATCTCTCCCGGTGGCGTGGTCCCCACCCTCACCGGCAGGCGGCTCTCGCTCACGATCGACAACCGCGCCGACATGGATCGCGACCTGGCCGTCGAGGTCCGCTTCGGCAGCCGCAACGGCCTGCCGCTGAAGGCCTACCTCGGCCCCTTCCCCACGGGCGAGTCCACGCAGTCGGTCCGGGTCCCGTACTGCCGCGAGGGCTGTCCGCTGGAGGGCATGACGCTCGCCGGCGGTGCCGGAACCAACACCCGGATGTCCGGGTCGTTGCGGCTCGTGGCCGTGCAGATGGACGGCTCGGCGGTCGACGGTGCTGTCGAGGGCGCGGGCTGGACACCGACCCCCGATCCGGCCGTGCGCACCTCGATCGTCGACATGGAGGAGGCCGACGGTGAGCTCGCCATGGCCGTCGACACCGGCGACTCGGTCGGCATGGCCCGCATCACCGCCGGCGGCATCACCCGGTCCCGACCCGCGCTCGCCGGTCCCGGGGTCCAGGACCGGGCGATCTCCAAGCTCGACGAGGGTTACGGCCTGATCCCGGTCGACCTCGTCGACGAGATCGAGGGGATGCCGTTCACCGGACCCTCCGGCCTGCTCGTCGACTACTCGTCCTTCCTCACCGACCGTCCCGTCTACGACAACCTCGTGACCGTCCACGTGCTGGCGCGCGCGGGCACGCCGACCTCGATCACCGAGGCGCTGTCCGAGGCCGGTCTCAGCGTCGGGACGACCCTCGCCCAGGAGCGACACGTGCTCGACCAGAGTGCGTACGCCCTGGCCCTGCGGCTCTACGGCGTCGTCGCGGCGCTGGTGCTGCTGATGGCGCTCGCCGGGCTCTTCGTCAGCGCGGCGGTCCAGCTGCCGGCACGGCGTCGCGACGCGGCGGCGCTGCGCGTGGTCGGCGTGCCGAGGTCGGCGCTCATGGTGGCGGTCGTGCGCGAGCTGGCGGTGGTGCTGGGCAGCGCCGCCCTGGCCGGCATCCTGGCGGGCTCGCTCGCGCAGTGGGTGGTGCTGCGCACCATCACGCTGGGCTATGCCGACGACCCGACCACACCTGCCCTGGTGGCAGCGATCTCACCCGTACGACTGGTGGTGCTGGCGCTGCTCGCGGCCGCGGTCTTCGGGGTCGTCGCGCTCATCAGCGCCTCGATGACGGTGCGCGGTGCGCGGGGCTCGACCCTGCGCGAGTCGGCGCGCTGACCCGCTCCGGCGGGCGCGCCGTCAGGTGCAGCAGGGGTCGAAGCGGAAGCCGACACCGCGGATGGTGCGGATCCACTGGTTGTCCGACGCGGCGGCGCGGAGCTTGCGACGCAGGTTGGCCAGGTGCACGTCGACGACGTGGGTGCTGTCGGGGATGAACTCGGTGTCCCAGACCGCGCGCAGCAGGTCCTCGCGCGGGACCACCACTCCCGGGTTGCTGACCAGGTGGGCGAGCAGGTCGAACTCGGTGCGGGTCAGGTCGATCTCCGCGCCGGCGACCAGGACCTCCCGGGCGTCGTGGTTGAGGCTCAGGTCGCTGCAGCCCAGCGCGTCGTCCGCCAGGGGCTGGAGGACCCGGGCGGCGACCGGGCGCTCCGGCGCGACCTCGACCCCCGGAATGTCCTGGCTGCGCGGACGACGGAACAGCGCGGCCACGCGCGCCTGGAGCTCGCGGATGGAGAACGGCTTGACGAGGTAGTCGTCGGCACCGACCTCGAGCCCGATGAGCCGGTCCAGCTCACCCGTGCGGGCGCTGACCACGATCACGTAGCAGTCGCTCATCTGGCGGATCCGGCGGCACACCTCGACCCCGTCCATGTCCGGCAGCGTGAGGTCGAGGGTCACCAGGTCGGGACGCTGCTCAGTGATCACGGCCAGTGCGTCGGTGCCGGTGCGCGCGACCGTGACGTCGAAACCCGCGTTGTCGAGCAGCCGGGAGATGACGTCGCCCACGTCATGGTCGTCCTCGACCACCACTGCGGTGCGCTGGTTCATCATGGGTGGGCCCCTGGACGGTGAGGTGGGTGGCGCGGTCGCGGTCAAGGCCCGAGCGTCGCGCCGTACGCGCGCTCCCCAGCCGTTCCCGATGGTAGGCGGGCAGGCTGGGTCGCGGGTGCGAATCGCCAGACTTGCGTCCGTGACGCGCCCACCGGGGTGGGTTCTTCAGTGGTGCGGCACCGACGGCGTCGCGACGGCGGCTCAGAAGTCCAGGCCGCGGGCCCAGTCCTCGGAGTCGATGCGCGCGACGAGGTAGGGACCGCCGCCGGCGCGCCGGTCCTGCGGCTGGCCCTCCCGGTCCAGCCGGTAGCCGATGCCCCGGATCGTGTGGATCCACGTGGCGTCGGAGTGTCGGCGCAGCTTGCCGCGCAGGTTGGCCACGTGCACGTCCACCAGGTGGTGGTCGTGGGTGAGCGCGCTGCTCCAGATGGCGAGGACCATCTCCTCACGCGTGCACACGCGCGACAGGTGCGTGGCGAGGTACTCGAGCACGTCGTACTCGATGCGGGTCAGGTCGACGATCGTGCCGTCGACCTGCACCTCGCGCCGTGCGGAGTTGATGACGAGTCCTGCCCCGCAGGAGATCGTGCTGGGCTCGTCCGCCGGCAACGACGGGCTCGGCACGTGCGGTGCCGGTGCCGGTGCCTCGTCGACGGTCATGACCGAGCGCGGACGCCGGAACAGCGCGGCCACGCGGGCCCGCAGCTCGCGCGGCGAGAACGGCTTGAGCACGAAGTCGTCGGCGCCGACCTCCAGGCCGATCAGCTTGTCCACCTCGTCGGAGCGCGCGGACACGATGACGATGTAGCAGTCGCTGGTCTCGCGGATCCGGCGGCACACCTCGATGCCGTCCATGTGCGGCAGCGTCAGGTCGAGGGTGACCAGGTCGGGCGGATCGGCCATCGCCACGTCCACCGCGGCCCGGCCGTCGCGCGCTGAGGTGACCCGGAAACCGGCCCCCTCCAGTGTCTCCACCAGCGCCGAGGAGATGTCGGGATCGTCTTCGACGACCAATGCGTGTAGATCTTGCACGAATACCCCCACAGAAATACCTGGGCAGGGACCCCACGTCCCTGCTCGACGTCGCCCGAGACGGCGTGGCTTGATCGTAAGGGGTGGAGAGCCCCATGAGGAGTTCCGGTTTCTCCGGCGGACAACAGGTCTAGACCAGCAATGCTTGACGGAATCTTTGGTCAGCGCTGATTCAGGATGCGCTTTCCTCGGTCGGAGTCAGGTCGATCCCACGATTGACCCAGATCTGGTCGACGACCATGCCCACCTTTTCGTAGAGACCGAGGGCTCCGGTCCGCGAGTCGGTGCTGAGCTCCGAGGTGGAGGTGCCGTGCTCGCGCGCCTGGGCGAAGGAGTCCACCAGCAGCGCCTGGGCCAGGCCGCGGTGGCGCTGGTCGCGGCGTACGGCGAGCCGGTCGACGTAGCCGGTCGAGCCGTCGTCGGAGACCAGCACGAGGGAGACGCCGGCGACCCCGCCGTCGGCGTCGAGGGCGACGCGGAGGTTCCACGGCTCGAAGCCCGGTCGGGCACTCGTGGCTGCCTCGAAGTCCTCGAGTGTCTCCCGATCGCGCACCGACCACTCCAAGAAGGCGTCCTCCAGCACGTCGTGCGCCGCCCGGAGCTCGGTCGGCTCAGCCGTGCGGACGACGTAGCCGTGCGGCAGCTCGCGGTCGGGGATCGTCGCGCCCTCGGGCAGCCGGAGCACCCAGCTGGTCCAGCGGACCCGGAATCCCAGCTGCTCCAGCAGGCGGTCACCCGGTGACCCCTGCGGCACGGGCATCCCGACCACCGTCGACCCGACGCGGCGGCCCAGGTCCTGGAGCCAGTGGGCCAGCCAGGTCCCGATGCCCCGGCCGCGGTGGGTGGGCAGGACGGCGGTGTCGGCCCGGTCGCTGCCCATCAGCTCGGCGTACGCCACCAGGGTGTCGCCGTCGAAGACCCCGACCGAGCGGGCACCGAGGTCGTGGCTGGGTCGGGCCCAGTCGCTCACGATGTCGGCCTCCTCGATGGAGACGATCCCGACGTCCGCCCGCTCCTGCTCGGCCATCAGCTCGAAGACCGCGCGGGCGTCGGTCGTGCGGAGGGGCCGAGTGGTGAGCCCGTCGGGAACCGACGGCGCGAGGGTGACGGGCGCGGAGGACGTGTCCGGTTCGGGGTGCTGGGCCATGAATGAAGTGTGCTGCCTCACGTGGCAGGCTGTCGCGCGCTTATCGAGGCTCCCGCGGCCCGCTGGGGAATGTCCGATTCCCCCGTGAGGCCCTACCGTGGTGAGCGTGAGCGACGACCAAACTGAAGCCCCCCAGCAGACCTTCTCCGACCTCGGCCTCTCGCCCGAGGTCCTCAAGGCGCTGTCGGACGTGGGCTACGAGACGCCGTCGCAGATCCAGGCACAGACGATCCCACCGCTGCTGGAGGGTCGCCACGTGGTCGGCCTGGCCCAGACCGGCACCGGCAAGACCGCCGCGTTCGCGCTGCCGATCCTCTCGCAGCTCGACTTCTCCCAGAAGACGCCGCAGGCGCTGGTCCTGGCCCCGACCCGCGAGCTCGCGCTCCAGGTCTCGGAGGCCTTCGAGAAGTACGCCGCGCACATGAAGGGCGTACGCGTCCTGCCCATCTACGGCGGTCAGGGCTACGGCGTCCAGCTCTCGGCCCTGCGTCGTGGCGTGCACGTCGTCGTCGGCACGCCGGGTCGCATCATGGACCACCTCGAGAAGGGCACCCTCGACCTGTCGGAGCTGCGTTTCCTCGTCCTCGACGAGGCCGACGAGATGCTCAAGATGGGCTTCGCGGAGGACGTCGAGACGATCCTCGCCGACACCCCCGACGGCAAGCACGTGGCGCTGTTCTCCGCCACCATGCCGGCCCAGATCCGACGCATCTCCAAGAAGTACCTCGACAACCCGGTCGAGATCACGGTGAAGAACAAGACCTCGACGGTCTCCTCCATCACCCAGCGCTACCTGATCGTCTCCTACCCCCAGAAGGTCGACGCCCTCACGCGCATCCTCGAGGTCGAGAACTTCGAGGGGATGATCGTGTTCGTCCGCACCAAGAACGAGACCGAGACCCTCGCCGAGAAGCTCCGCGCCCGCGGCTACTCCGCGATGGCGATCAACGGCGACGTCGCCCAGGTGCAGCGCGAGCGCACCATCAACCAGCTCAAGGCCGGCAAGCTCGACATCCTCGTCGCCACCGACGTCGCCGCCCGCGGCCTCGACGTGGAGCGGATCAGCCACGTCGTCAACTACGACATCCCCACCGACACCGAGTCCTACGTCCACCGCATCGGGCGCACCGGGCGCGCCGGTCGCACCGGTGACTCGATCGCCTTCGTCACCCCGCGCGAGCGCCACCTGCTGCGGGCCATCGAGAAGGCCACCCGCCAGCCGCTCACCCAGATGCAGCTGCCGACGGTCGACGACGTCAACGCCACCCGCCTCTCGCGCTTCGACGAGCAGATCACCCAGGCGCTCACCCAGCCGGAGCGGATCGACTTCTTCCGCGACGTGGTCTCCCACTACGTCAGCGAGCACGACGTCCCCGAGGTCGACGTCGCCGCCGCGCTGGCCGCAGTGATGCACGGCGAGCAGCCCTTGCTGCTGGAGCCGGAGCCCGAGCGCGCCAGCCGCAGCTTCGACGAGCGGCCCACCCACGGCGGCAAGGCCGAGCGGCACCCGGCCCGCGAGTCGCGCAGCGGCGTGCCCATGTCGTCGTACCGCATCGAGGTCGGCAAGCGGCACAAGGTCGAGCCGCGCCAGATCGTCGGCGCCCTGGCCAACGAGGGCGGGCTCTCGCGCCAGGACTTCGGCTACATCTCGATCAAGCCGGACTTCTCCCTCGTCGAGCTCCCCGCCACCCTTCCCTCGGGCACCCTCGACCGGCTCGCGGGCACCCGGATCTCCGGCAAGCTCATCGAGCTCAAGCCGGACAACGGTCCCCAGCGCGGCTCGTCCGCCGGTCACCGCAAGGGCGGCTCGTCCTCGGGCGGCGGCTACAAGGGCAAGAACCCCCGCTGACCGGGCGGTTCCTCCCCGTCCCGGACGCTGACCGGGCGGTTCCTCCCCGTCCCGGACGCTGACCGGGCGGTTCCTCCCCGTCCCGGACGCTGATCTCCCCCCACCTCGACGAGGCAGGGGGAGAGCTCTGTGTGGCGGACGGGAACGAAGTGCCCGCTCGGCGTGCAAGACGGGAACGAAGTGCCCGCTCGGCGTGCAAGACGGGAACGAAGTGCCCGCTCGGCGTCAGGCGTTGCGGATCGCCGAGATGTCGAACTCGAGCTTGATCTTGTCGGAGACGAGGACGCCGCCGGTCTCGAGGGCGGCGTTCCAGGTGAGGCCCCAGTCCTTGCGGTTGATGGTGGTCTCGCCCTCGAAGCCGACGCGGAGGTTGCCGAAGGGGTCCTGCGCGGAACCGGTCTGCTCGAACTCCAGGGTCACCGGCAAGGTGACGTCCTTGATCGTCAGGTCGCCGACGATGGTCCAGTCGCTGCCGTCGCGGGACACCCCGGTCGAGGTGAAGGTCCAGGTGGGGTAGGTCTCGGCATCGAAGAAGTCGCCGGAGGTGAGGTGGCCGTCGCGGTCGGCGCTGCCGGTGTCGACGGACGTGACGTCGATGGAGAGCTCGACCCGGGAGTTGGCCGGGGTCGCCTCGTCGATGCGGGCGGTGCCCGTGAAGGCGCCGAACTGGCCGCGCACCTTGGTGACCATGGCGTGGCGGGCGACGAAGCCGAGGCGGCTGTGGCTCACGTCGAGGGTGTAGTCACCGGTGATGTCGGCGATGGCAGTGGTGGGGGCGTCGAAGGCGGTGGTCATGGGGACTCCTCGTGGTCGTGAAGTTGGTAGAACTTTCAACCACTAGAACGGCGAGGGGGGCCGCTTCATTCCCGGGAGTCGGGACGGAGGCTCACCGGGGTCCCGACATGCATCGAGCCACGCCCCCGACGGGGGCGTGGCTCAGGAGCTGGCGCAGCGCTCAGGCGGCAACGGTGTGGGCGACCGTGGCGACCGACCAGCGTGCCTCCATGTGCGTGCGACCCGACGCGTCGGTGACGGCGACCCAGGTGCAGACCGGTGCTTCGGTCATCGTGTGCTTGCTCATGTGACATCCCCCGTTCACTTTCTGTTCACCTAAGATATCACGCCCCCACTGGCGCGCCACCATTTCGCTCAAGGTCGCTGAGATATCCCCACCGGGGTGGTCGTGCACGGCGTGTTGCCCCCTCGGTGCCCCACTTGGGACTCGAGTGACGCGCACGGGAGCCCCCACCTCGCCCAGATTGAGGAGCATCTGCCCGAATTCGGGCAGGAAGTTGTCATTGGCGAGCGTCGGAGGCACTCTTCTCGGGTGCCCGACCCCGACCTCGTCTCCCATGTCGTCGCCACCACGTCGCTGACAGCGGGTGAGGCGGCCCGCGTGATCGAGGACGTGATCTCCTTCCACGCCCAGCCCGTGGAGGCCTACGTCCGGGAGCGGCACGCCCACCTCCAGACCTACGGCGCGCGCAACTCCGAGATCTTCACCCGGATCGCTGCCGAGCTGCGCGGTCGCGTGGTGGCCGCGCCCGAGCTCTCCGAGCGGCAGCTGCGGCGCATCGTCTATGGCTGACCCGCCGGTCGCCACCGCCCACCCCCTCACCGACACGACCAGGACAGGACCCAGCACATGTGTGGAATCGTCGGCTACATCGGCCGCCAGGACGCCGCCCCCGTCGTCCTTGAAGGCCTGACCCGCCTCGAGCACCGCGGCTACGACTCGGCAGGGGTCGCCGTCCTCGGCACCCGCGGGATCCGGGTGGTCAAGCAGGCGGGCCGGGTGCGTGACCTCGCCGACGTCCTGCCCAAGCGCTTCGCCGGCTCCACCGGCATCGGCCACACCCGGTGGGCCACGCACGGCCCGGCGACCGACGCCAACGCCCACCCGCACTCCGACGAGTCCGGCCGCGTGGCGGTCGTGCACAACGGCATCATCGACAACTCCGCCGCGCTGCGCACCGAGCTCACCGACGCCGGGGTCACCCTGTCCAGCGACACCGACACCGAGGTGCTGGCCCACCTCGTCGCGCGCAGCGATGCCGACACCCTCGAGGGCAAGGTCCGCGACGCGCTGCGGGTCGTGGTGGGCACCTATGGGCTCGCGGTGCTCCACGCCGACTTCCCCGACCGGATCGTGGCCGCGCGCAACGGGAGCCCGCTGGTGGTGGGCGTCGGTGACAAGGAGATGTACGTCGCCTCGGACCTCGCCGCGATCGTGCGCCACACGACGACGGTGGCGATGCTCGACGACGGTGAGATGGCCACCGTCACGGCCGCCGGCTTCAGCACGATGCGGCACACCGATCTCTCCTCGACCGGCAAGACCGCCTCGCAGGTCGACATCGACGCGGCGGCGTACGAGGCGGGCGACCACGAGTCCTACATGCGCAAGGAGATGCACGAGCAGCCGACGACCGCCCGGGCCGTGCTGCGCGGCAGGCTCGACGAGCGTTTCGGCACCGCCCACCTCGGCGGCCTCGACATGGACGCCCGCGACCTGCGTGCCGTCAGGCGGGTGAAGATCCTGGGCTGCGGCTCGGCCTACTACGTCGGACAGATGGGTGCGGCGCTCATCGAGGAGCTCGCGCGGATCCCGGCCGACGCCGAGGCGGCCAGCGAGTTCCGCTACCGCGACCCGGTGATCGAGCCCGACACCCTCTATGTCGCGGTGAGCCAGTCCGGGGAGACCATCGACACCCTGCTCGCGGTCCAGGAGGTACGCCGCAAGGGCGGGCGCTGCGTCGGGCTGGTCAACGTGGTGGGCTCCGCGATCGCCCGCGAGTGCGACGGGGGGATCTACCTCCACGCCGGCCCGGAGGTCGCGGTCGCGAGCACCAAGGCGCTGACCAACATGTTCCTGGGCTTCGCCCTGCTGGCGCTCCAGCTGGGTCGGGTCCGCGATCTGTCCATCGCCGACGGCAAGCGACTGGTGGCCGGGCTCGAGAGGCTGCCCGGCCAGATCGAGGAGATCCTGGCCGGCGAGGACGCCCTGGTCGAGGTCGCGCAGTCGCTGGCCGCAGCGCGGAGCCTGTTCTTCATCGGGCGGGTGCGCGGCTTCCCGGTGGCGCGCGAGGGCGCGCAGAAGTTCAAGGAGATCAGCTATCGCCACGCCGAGGCCTACCAGACCTCCGAGCTCAAGCACGGCCCGCTGGCGCTGATCGACCCCGAGGTGCCGACCGTGGCCCTGGTGCCGCGCGACGAGCTCACCGAGCGCAACATCGGCGCGCTGCACGAGATCGACGCCCGCAAGGGGCCACTCGTGGTGATCACCCACGCGGAGGTCGACCTGGGGGAGATCGGCGCCCGGCGCATCGATGTGCCGCGCAACGAGCCGGAGCTGGACCCGATCCTGCTCACCATCCCGCTCCAGCTGCTGGCCTACCACGCGGCCCAGCACCTGGGCCACGACATCGACAAGCCGCGCAACCTGGCGAAGTCGGTCACCGTCGAGTAGCGGGTCGGCCTGGAGGTGGATCTGCTAGGAACGGTGCATGGCGCAGCAGATGAACCTCCGCGAGTACATCGACAACCTCCGGGTCGAGGGCTACACCGTGCACGGCAGCAAGGGCGAGGACCCGATGCTGATCGCTCCCGACGGGAGCGCGGTGGAGACCTGGCGGGAGGACTACCCCTACGACGAGCTGCTCGACCGCGAGGCCTACGAGGAGGAGAAGTACCGCCTCCAGGTGGAGCTGCTGAAGTTCCAGTACTGGTCCGAGGACAGCGGCGCCAAGCACGTGATCGTCTTCGAGGGCCGCGACGCAGCAGGCAAGGGCGGGACCATCAAGCGCTTCATGGAGCACCTCAACCCGCGCGGCGCCCGCGTGGTGGCGCTGACCAAGCCCTCCGGCAGCGAGCAGGGGCAGTGGTACTTCCAGCGCTATGTCCAGCACCTGCCCACCGCCGGCGAGATCGTGCTCTTCGACCGCTCCTGGTACAACCGCGCCGGCGTCGAGCGGGTGATGGGCTTCTGCACCGACGACCAGTACGACACGTTCATGACCCAGGCGCCGGTGTTCGAGCGGATGCTGGTGGACTCCGGGACGACGGTGACCAAGCTCTGGTTCTCGGTGACGCGCAGCGAGCAGCGCACCCGCTTCGCGATCCGCCAGATCGACCCGGTGCGCCGGTGGAAGCTCTCACCGATGGACCTCGAGAGCCTCGACCGGTGGGAGGGCTACACCGCGGCCAAGGAGGCGATGATCACCATGACCGACAAGAAGCGCGCGCCGTGGATGCAGGTGAAGAGCAACGACAAGAAGCGAGCGCGGATCAACGCCATGCGCGCCTTCCTGCACCAGTTCGACTACGAGGACAAGGACCACGACGTGGTCTACCCGCCCGACCCGGTGGTCGTGCAGCGCGCGAAGTACTCCGAGGGCGACTGATCGGCTCCGCCGGCACAGCGCACGGCCACGCGAGGGTGGAAATGGACCGGGCGCCCCTCGCCGCATGGGGTCGGCAAGGGGCGCGCCGTGGAGAACTGTGGCACGCGCCCCACGCCGTGTCCGGGGTTCCTCGCAAGTCCTGGGCAAAATGGATGTGCGCCTGACGAGGCGTGGCACAAGGGGCTCAGGCGGGTGCGCCTCGGGAGGCCGTCACGAGCTCCAGGGCCCGCCTGGCGAGGGGCTCGGCGACCGCGCGGTCGGACGCCACGAGGCCCACTCGCACCCGGCGATCGAGCAGGTCGCCGACGTCGTGTGCGCCCTCGTGGGTGAGCGCGAAGACGAGCTCGGCCAGGGTGAGCGGGGCGTCGTCAGAGGTGGGCGCGAGGAGCTCGTCGTCACCCAGCCCGGTGACCTCGCGAGCCGTCGCCAGCACCAGCTCGGCGTCGGTTCCGAAGCGGCGTACGAGTCGGGCGGGGGCGTTGCCGCGGCGCAGCTCGTCCGCGGTCCCGGCGCCCAGCAACGGCAGGGAGGCGGTGCGGCAGGGACCGGCGGTGAGCCGGCCGTCGGCGACGAGCGCGTCGAGGACGTCCTCCGCCATCCGGCGGTAGGTCGTCAGCTTGCCGCCGACCACGGTCGTGACACCCGTCGCCGAGGTGAGGATCGCGTGGCGCCGCGACAGGTCCGTGGTCGTGTCGCTGCCGGCGACCTCGAGCAGGGGACGCAGCCCGGCGAAGGCACCGATGACGTCGGCGCGCGTGGGCGGGGTGGTGAAGGCGGCGGCGACCACGCCCAGCAGGAAGTCGATCTCGCCCTCGCTCGGCACCGGCACGTCCGGCACGGGACCGGAGACCGGCTCGTCGGTGAGGCCGACATAGAGAGTGCCGTCGGGCTGGGGCAGCACCATCGCGAAGCGCGCTCTCGACCCCGCGATCGGCACCATCACCGCGACCCGGGTGTGCGGCAGTGCCGTGCCGCGCAGCACGAGGTGCGTTCCCCGGCTGGGCCGCAGCCGCACCTGGTCGTCGAGGTCTGCTGCCCAGACCCCGGTCGCGTTGACGACCGCCCGGGCGCGGACGGCGTACGTCTGCCCGGTGAGCTCGTCGCGGAGCTCGACGTCGGTCCCGCTCGCGCGCGTGACCCGGGCGCGGGTGCGCACGTCGGCGCCGTACGACGCCGCGGTGCGGGCCACCGTGACCACGAGCCGGGCGTCGTCCTCGAGCTGCCCGTCCCAGCCGAGCAGTCCGCCGCGGAGCGTGTCGGCGCGCAGGGAGGGCGCGAGAGCCAGGGTCTCGGTGGCGTTGAGCCGCCGGGGCCGCGGGAGGGTGCGGGTGGAGGTGTGCGCGGTGCGGCGGAGCACGTCGCCGGCGTGCAGCCCGGCCCAGGTCAGGGCGGTCCGGCCGCGGGACATGGAGGCGTCGAGGGGCGTGAGCATCGGCAGCGGCCGGATGAGGTGCGGGGCGGTGACGTCCATCAGGATCCCGCGCTCGACCGCGCTCTCGTGGGCGATCGCGAGCTGGCCCTGCGCGAGGTAGCGCAGGCCGCCGTGGACGAGCTTGGACGACCAGCGGGAGGTGCCGAAGGCGAGGTCGTGGGCGTCGACCGCGAGCACGCTCAGCCCGCGGGTGACGGCATCGAGCGCGACCCCGACCCCGGTGATCCCGAGCCCCACGACGACCACGTCGACCTCGCGTGGGATCCCCGCGAGGCCGGGGGTGATCGTCCTCGCGCTCACGGTGCCAGGCCCCGCTCGAGCGAGGAGGTGACCAGGCGGGCGTACTCGGCGTCGAGGTCGTCGAGCCCGACTCCGGCGTCGACCATGGTCAGCGCGGAGAACACGTAGCCGTGGCCGGCCAGGGTGAGCGAGCGCGCCATCAGCACGGCGTTGCCGTCGCGGATCGTGCCGGCCTCCTGACCGCTCTCGATCTCGGCGGCGAGGATCTCGATCACGGCCTCCTGCGAGCGCCCGCGGCGGGAGAGGAGGTAGGGGAGCATCAGGTCGGGGTCGAGCTCGACGATCCGGACGAAGAGCTCGTTGTCGCGCAACGCGCGCACCGTGGCCAGGGCCGCGGCGGCGATCCCGGCGGGGGTGGTGGTGTCGACCGCGGCGGCCCGGGTCGCCGCGGCGATGCCCACCCACTCGCGGGTCATCAGGTCGCCGAGCAGGGACCCCATGTCGGGCCATGCGCGATAGATCGTCATCCGGGAGACCCCTGCGCGCTTCGCGACCTCGGTCAGCGTCGTACGCCGCCACCCGACGTCGAGGATGCAGTCGCGGGCGGCGTCGAGATAGGCGTCCAGCCGGGGCTCGACGATGTGACGAAGTGACGACATGTGTCACACTGTAACGCATGACCCCGGAGATCCCCACCGTCGAGATGCACCCCCAGCGCTGGGGAGACCCGGCTGCCGCCACCGACCTCCCCGAGTCCGCCCGCGGCCTCGTCGAGCTGGCCTTCGGCCTGCAGGACAGCCCGGCGACGACCGTGGCGAGGCCCCCCGCGCCGGAGCTGGGCCCCGACCTGCTGGCCGGGCTCCGCGGGATCGTCGGTGCCGACCACGTCCTCGACGACGACGAGACCCGGACGCTGCGCACTCGTGGCAAGTCCACGTCCGACCTGCTGCGCGCCCGGGCCGGGGACCTCGCCGACGCCCCGGACGCGGTCGTGCGCCCCGACGGTCACGGCGAGGTGGCCGCCGTGCTGGCCTGGGCCAGCGAGCACCGGGTCGCGGTGGTCCCCTTCGGCGGCGGCACCTGTGTGACCGGTGGACTGGCGGCCCGCCGTGACGGGTTCGCGGGGGTGATCAGCCTCGACCTGGTGCGGATGAAGCGGCTGCTCGCCGTCGACGACCTCTCGATGACCGCGACCCTCCAGCCCGGGCTGCGCGGTCCCGAGGCCGAGGCCCTGCTCGCCGGCCACGGCCTCACGCTCGGCCACTACCCCCAGTCCTTCGAGCACGCCTCGATCGGCGGCTTCGCCGCCACCCGCTCCAGCGGCCAGTCCAGCGCCGGCTACGGACGCTTCGATGCGATGGTCGTCGGACTGACCGCCGCCACGCCCACCGGCTCGCTCGACCTCGGCTCGTCACCCGCCAACGCGGCCGGCCCCGACCTCCGTCAGCTGCTGCTCGGCTCGGAGGGTGCCTTCGGCGTCCTCACCTCAGTGACGGTCCGCGTGCGTCGCGCGCCCGACGTGACGACGTACGAGGGATGGCGCTGGCCGTCGCTGGACGCCGGCTCCGACGCGATGCGCACCCTCGCCCAGTCCGGGCTGCTGCCCACGGTGATCCGGCTCTCCGACGAGACCGAGACCGCGATCAACCTCGCCGACCCGGCGTCCATCGGCGGGACCGACGACCCCGGCTGCCTGATGATCACCGGCTACGAGGGCACGGCCGAGCAGGTCGGTGCGCGGCGTGCCGCGGTGACCGCCGTGCTGACCGGTCTCGGCGGCACCCCCCTCGGCGAGGAGCCCGGTCAGAAGTGGGTGCACGGCAGGTTCGACGCGCCCTACCTGCGCGACGCGCTCCTCGACCACGGCGTGCTGGTCGAGACCCTCGAGACGGCCACCTTCTGGTCCAAGCGCGAGCGGCTCTATGCGGACGTGAAGGCGGCGCTGCAGTCCTCGCTGGGCGAGGGGGCGCTGGTCCTGTGCCACGTCTCGCACGTCTACGAGACCGGGTGCTCGCTCTACTTCACTGTCGCCGCACGTCAGGGCGACGATCCGCTGGCCCAGTGGCAGGCCGCCAAGGCAGCCGCCAGCGACGCGATGATGGCGGCCGGCGCGACCATCACCCACCACCACGCCGTCGGCACCGACCACAAGCCGTGGTTCGCGCAGGAGATCGGCGAGGTGGGGGTGCGGATGCTGCGCGCGGTCAAGGCCGAGGTCGACCCCTCCGGGATCCTCAACCCCGGCGTGCTCATCCCCTGAGCTGTCATCGGGGGGCAAAGGTCCAGACCAGCAGCTCGGTCGCCTCGCTCGCCCGCACCACCCGGCCCGGCTCGTCGGTGAGGCGTAGGGCGTCGCCGGCCGCCACCGCCACATCGTCGAGCGACACTGCCCCGCTCGCCGCGAACACGTGCTGGAGCGGGTCCTCGGGCAGGGCGACCGACTGACCGGCCTCGAGCCGGGCCAGCAACAGCCGGGCGCCGGGCGTGCCGATCGGGAGGCTGTCGCCGCCGACCACCTCGACCAGGCCCGACGTCGCCGGCGGCGCCTCGCCCCGGACGTACGACGGCTCCGTCCCCGGCGTGGCGGGCGTGAGCCACGCCTGGATGAAGCGGCAGCGTCCCGACGAGGGGTCGGCGACCTCGCTGTGCCGGATGCCGGAACCGGCCGACAGCACTTGCGCCCGGCCCGCCTCCACCACGTGGGCGACCCCGGTCGAGTCGGTGTGCACGAGGGCCCCCTCGAGCACCCAGGTGACGATCTCCAGCTCGGAGTGGGGGTGCTCGGGGTAGCCCGCGGCGAGGTCGAGAGCGTCGTCGTTGTGGCAGACCAGGGGACCGAATCCGAGGTTGGCCGGGTCGTAGTGCGGCCCGAAGGAGAAGGAGTGCCGGGTCACACGCCCGGCGGAGGTCGACCGCGACCTGGCGGAACCGGCGTACACAGCCATCGACATGCCGATATCTTCGCCGATGTGCCTCCCCCGCAAGACTTCCCCCTGCTCCCGCCCGGGTTCCGGTTCGGGACGAGCACGGCGAGCTACCAGATCGAGGGTGCGGTGGCCGAGGACGGCCGCGGCCCGAGCATCTGGGACACCTTCGCCGCCGAGCCGGGCCGGGTCGCCGACGGCAGCACCGGTGAGGTCGCCTGCGACCACTACCACCGGGTCGAGGAGGACGTCGCGCTGATGCAGGAGCTCGGCACGGGGGGCTATCGCTTCTCGATCGCCTGGCCGCGCATCCAGCCCACCGGGCGGGGCCCGGCCAACGAGTCGGGGCTGGCGTTCTACGACCGGCTGATCGACACGCTGCTCGCCCACGGCCAGCAGCCGATGGTCACGCTCTACCACTGGGACCTCCCGCAGGCCCTCGAGGACGACGGGGGCTGGCTCAACCGGGACACCGTCGACCGCTTCGCCGACTACGCCGCGATCGTGGGGGAGAGGTTCGCCGACCGGGTCGAGCACTGGATCCCGGTCAACGAGCCCAACGTGGCCTCGATCCTGGGCTACGGCATGGGCACCCACGCGCCCGGCAAGAAGCTGCTCTTCGACAGCCTGCCGGCCGCCCACCACCTGCTGCTCGCCCACGGCCGTGCGGCGATCGAGCTGCGCAGGGCGGGCGCCACGTCCGTCGGCTGTGCCAACAACCACTCGCCGATCTGGCCCGCCAGCGACGACGACGCCGATGTCGGGATGAGCAAGATCTTCGACGCCCTGTGGAACGGCATGTTCCTCGAGCCGATGCTGCTGGGGCGCTATCCCGCCGACCTGATGCCGCTGTTCGAGGACGTGATGCAGGACGGCGACCTGGCGACGATCCGCCAGCCGCTCGACTTCTACGGCGTCAACTACTACAACCCGATCAAGATCGCGGCCGCCGACGAGGACTCCGACATCCCCTTCGACAGCCGCGAGATCATCGGCTACCCCACCACCGACTCGGGCTGGCCGGTCGTCCCCGACGCCCTGCGCGAGTGGCTGGTCATGTTCAGGGCCCGCTTCCGCGCCGCCCTGCCGCCGATCTACATCACCGAGTCCGGCTGCAGCTACAACATGGGCCCCGACGAGCACGGCGTGGTCGACGACCAGCCGCGCATCGACTACCTCCGGTCGCACGTCAACGCCGTCTCCGAGGCGATCACGCGCGGCGTCGACGTGCGGGGCTACTACTGCTGGTCGCTGATGGACAACTTCGAGTGGGCCGAGGGCTTCTCGCAGCGCTTCGGCCTGGTGCACGTCGACTACGAGACCCTCGAGCGCACCCGGAAGAAGTCCTTCCACTGGTACGCCGACCTGCTCGCCGCGCAGCCCCAGCATCTCTAGCGTGGGCCCCGCCGCCCCGTGAGCTCAGGCCAGGCGGCGCTCCAGCACCCGACCGGGCCAGGTCTCGTGGTGGGTGAAGGACCCGACCTCGGTGAAGCCGGCTGACTCGTAGTAGCGCACCACGGCGCCGCCCGCGCCGGCGTAGCAGTCGACCCGCAGCAGGGTGCGGCCCATCCGCGCGGCCACCTGGTCGGACAGGGCGAGCAGCCGGCGCCCGGTCCCGCGGGCCTCGTCGTCGCGTCCCGAGACGAGCAGCACGACGTACACCTCGGGCTCGGTGGCCGGCGGGACGTACGCCGGTGCCTCGCCCAGGACCAGCGCCCCGACCGGGCGGTCGCGGAGGGTCGCGAGCACGGCGCCACCCGACAGCACCCAGTCCCGTGCCTGCTCCGCTCGAGCCGGGACGGCCGAGAACGCCTGCGTCCCCCACTGCTCGGTGTTGCCGCGACTGTTCATCCAGCGCACTGACTCATCGAGGAGCCCGAGGATCACGTGCTCCTCGCCCGGCTCGGCCACGTGGAGGTGGCAGGGCATCAGGTCGGCGGCGGCCACGGTCTCGGCCACCGTCTCGGCCACTGCGACGCGGAGGTCGGTCACTCGCGACATCCTGGCAGGCGCGCCGAAGGCCTCGGCCGGCTCCCCGCTCGCCCCCGGCCTTTCACCAGGCCTTCACCAGGGTCACGGCCAGGCGCCGGGCTCGGCGGTCGCCAGCACCTTCCCGGACGCGTCGAGCGCCTGCGCCCCGACGTACGCCTCGTCCGGCATCTCCGCGGAGACCTCGAACGCGTCGGCCGGGACCGTCTCGACCTCCTGCGCGCTCTCCCGGTCGGCACCGGCGACGAAGCGCCACGAGTCGACCTCGGTCGCGCCGTTCCAGCTGACGTAGGCGGTCTCGTCCTTCAAGAAGAACTTCGGCGGCTCGGTGGGGCTGCCCACCCAGTCCATCAGGTAGGTCCGATAGCTGATCCCGCCCGCGAGCTCGGCGTCCATCAGCAGCTCGCCGTCCGCGGTGTAGTGGGAGTAGAACGGGTTCGATCCCCAGCCGATGAAGACGGTGCCGTCATCCATCTGCTCGAGGTTGCCCTGGCTCTCCGAGAGGCGACCGTCCGGTGGCAGGTACTCGGTGACGAGCGACGCGGCCATCGTGTCCGTGTCGACTGCGAGCCGCAGCCCGCGGGACTCCTCGCCGATCTCCGGTGCGGCCTCGTTGTCGAACAGCGTGAGGGTGCCGTCGTCCTGCCGCTCGGCGTCGTGCTGCCAGGCGAAGGCGACGCCTTCGCCCAGCTCGAAGTCGCTGCTCTTCCCACCGAGGATCCACTCCACCTCGCCGTCCTCGCGTCCCACCTTGTAGACCGCGTGGGTGTTGCGCGCCGACACCAGCAGGTCGCCGTCGTCGTCCTCGGTCACCGAGTTGATGTGGAACGGGTCGAAGGGAGCGTCCTCGGTCCCCGACTCCTCGCCCTCCTCGGGGTCCAGCTCCGCCTCGGTGTCGGAGAGCGGGACGTGGTCGAGCATGTCCCACTCGAGGAGCACCTCGCCGGTGGCGACGTCGACCTCGTAGACCTTCGAGCCGCGGATGAAACCCTCCGCGGGGCCCCCGAGCTCGGTGAGGTCCTGCTCGGCGACCGGGTAGCTGATCAGCAGGGCGGTGCCGTCCTCGGTCAGCGTGGCGTCGTGGAAGTCCGCGTGGGTGTCCGGGGTGGTGACCGTGGCGATCTCGCGGTAGGAGGTGTCCATCAGCACCCACTCGCCCTCGCCGTAGCCGAAGGGGAAGGTGTTGCCGCGCCACCAGGTGAGGACGGGCTCGCCGTCGTACTCCTGCACACGCAGGTCGTACGTCCAGCGCGTGTCGCCCTGCGGCGCGACCCACACCGGGGTGCCGTCGCCGCGCACGATCACCGGCCCGTTCATCGGCGCACCCTTCTCCTGCTTGTCCTTCACGCCCAGGAAGACCAGGCCGTCGCCCGCGGTGATCTCGTCGGCCCCGGCGGCGTCGGTCGTCGTCACCTCGATCAGGGGCGGCGTGAGGTCGGGGCGGGTGACGAAGTCCCACGCCACCTCGGCCGGCGGCTCGGCCGTGCCGCCGCCCAACTTCTCGTCCTCGTCCTCGCCACCGGTGCAGGCCGCGGCCGTCAGCACCAGCGTGACCGCGAGACCTGCCTGAGCAACCGTGCGACGACGCCTCATGGTCTCGGATAGTAGACCGCCTCCACCGTGGCGAGCGCCGGCTCGACCTCAGTGCCACCGCACTCCGGCTTCCTTGAAGCCATGCCCAAGGGAAGCGTCTCCCTGCATGACAGGCTTGTCGTATGTCCGAGTCGTCGCTCACGCGGGTTGCGCGTTACTACGACCGGTTCTCCCGGGTGTACGACGTGCTGTCGTCGCCGCGCTACTACCGCAAGCCTCGCGAAGCGGCCGTGCAGGCCCTCCGGCTCGAGCCCGGACATGTGGTGCTCAACGTCCCGTGCGGCACGGGGCAGAGCTTCGAGCTGCTGCAGCATCGCCTGCGCGAGACCGGGAGGGTTGCCGGCGTCGACGTGTCACCGGGGATGCTCGACAAGGCCGACGCCAAGGTGCGCGCCCACGGCTGGGCCAACGTCGACCTGGTCCGCGAGGACGTGACGGTGCTCGACGCCGAGTGGGCGGCCTCCCACGGGGTGACGGAGGGGTATGACGCCGTGTTGTGCGATCTCGGTCTCTCCGGCTTTCCGGCCTGGCAACGGGTCACCGACCAGCTGGTGACCACCCTCAAGCCGGGCGGACGCCTGGTGGTCATGGACTGGTTCATCCCGCGCAGGAGCCTGCGCGGAACCGTCATCCGCTGGATCGGCAGAGGCGAGGTCGACCGCGACATCCCCGGCTATCTGGGCGACCGGCTGGATGAGTTCGAGGTGGACCGATCGTTCAAGGGTGGTGACATGTTCGTGGCCGCTGGGGTCCGGCCCGGAGACGGGCTGGGGGGCCGTTCGGCCCGCCCGGCAGAGCAGCCCGGCACTGGGGAAGCCGGCGCGGATGACGTGTGATCAGGGGGTGATCAGCCGCGCCCACTCCCGAGACCCGCACGATGAGGAGCTCACGTGTCCGTAGCCGTCGCCCAACGCGATGTCCGGCGCGTCTACTCCGGTGGCTTCAACGGTCAGCTGGTGTCAGCGGCGGTGTGGCTCTCGGCAGTCGTCGCGGCGACGTGGATCTCCGCTCCGGTCTCGGTGGCCGTGCTCTTCCTCGGCGGAACGCTGATCTTCCCGCTCACCTGGCTCACCGTCCGGATGACGGGACGCCCCGCCTCCTTGCCGCGCGGCCACCCGATGGCGGCGCTGGCGACGCAGATCGCCTTCACTGTGCCCATCGGCCTGCTGGTGGTCGTGGCCATGCTGGCGGGTCGCGGCGAGCTCTTCTTCCCGGCGAGCATGGTCATCGTCGGGGCGCACTACCTGCCCTTCGCCTTCCTCTACGGCATGCGGATGTTCGCCTACCTCTCCATCGCGCTGGTGGTCCCGGGCCTCGTTCTCCTGATCTGGGTGAGCGCACCATCAGCGACGGGAGGCTGGCTCACCGTCGTGGTCCTGGTGACGTTCGCGTTCCTCCTGCGCAGGAGCGCCGACGCCATGGACGCCACGGACGTCCAGTCGCCAGGGTGAGCGTCGTCGGCGGGCACCGGCGCGATCCGGCTCCAGGTCGGACACCAGCCAGGGCATGACGTGGGCGGCGCTGGTGGAGGTCGTCCGGGGTCTCGCGCCAGTCCCGCTGCTGGCCCGCGTGCACGCCCGAAGGTCACCGATAGGCTGCCCGCCATGAGCAGCCGCAGGGTGGTCCTTGTCGTCGGCTCGGGCCGCAGCGGCACGAGCACGATGGCCGGGACCCTGCGCACCCTCGGCCTGCACGTGCCCCAGCCCGAGGTGGTCGCCGACGCGACCAACCCCAAGGGCTTCGGCGAGCCCCGCTGGGTCGTCGACCTGCACCACGAGCTGCTCGCCCGCAGCAACGTGCAGGTCTCCGACGCCCGTCCGCGGGCCTGGCTCGACACCGGCACCACCAGCGGCGACCACGCCACCCGGGAGCGGGTGACGGCGTGGCTGGAGGAGCAGTTCGCGGCCGGTGACGAGCTGGTCATCAAGGACCCCCGGGCCTCGTGGTTCCTCGGCCTGTGGCGCGCGGCAGCCGAGCGCTGCGACGCCACGTCGTCGTACGTCACGATGCTGCGGCCGGTGACCGAGGTGGTGGGCTCCAAGCAGACCTACTACGGACAGATGGGGGCCGGGTCCGACCAGGGCGCGATCACCCGCACCGCCGCCTGGATCAACATGATGCTGCACACCGAGCGCGCCACCCGCGGCCAGCAGCGCGCCTTCGTCCACTACGGCGACCTCCTCGACGACTGGACCCGGCCCGTCTTCGCCCTCGGCGAGGCCTTCGACCTGGCCGGGGTGAAGACGGCGATGGCCGTCGACATCGCCGAGGTGCACCGCTTCATCGACCCGTCGCTGCGCCGGGTGACGATGACGTGGGACGACATCGGCGTGCCCGACCGGCTGCGCGAGCTCGCCGACGAGACCTGGCAGGCGCTCGACGCCCTCTCCGGCGACGACTCGACGAAGAACCAGGAGTGGTGCGACCAGCTGCGCACCGCCTATGCGGGGCAGTACGCCGACGCGGAGGCGTTCGCCCACTCGACCGTGGTGGCGCAACGGCGTACGGCCGCCGCGGACGCGCGCCGCGAGGCGACCGAGGGGCGCGGCACCGGGGAGCCCAGCGGCGCCGACCGGGTCCCGCACGCGATCCGCGCCATGGTCCCGCCCGCCGCACGCCAGAAGGTGCGCCGGGTGCTGGGCCGCGAGCGGCCCCAGGGATCCGCCTGATGCCGGACATCGCCTCGCTCGAGCAGGAGCCCGGCTTCGACGTGACGTGGCCGTGGAGCTCCGGCGCACCACTGGCCCCGGGCCTGACGTGCGTGTTCCGGGTGCGCAACGAGGCCCGCAACCTGCCGTGGGTGCTGCCGCCGATCTTCTCCGCCGTCCAGCACGTGCTGCTGGTCGACAACGGCTCCGACGACGGCACCGCCGACGTCGCGCGGCGGGTCGCCGAGCACTGCGGTGCGAGCGACCGGCTGACCGTGCTCGACTACCCCCACCGGGTGTCGCGGGCCGGCGCCGAGCACCTCGAGACCCCGGCGACGAGCGTCCACTCGCTCACCCACTTCTACAACTGGTGCTTCTCCCACGTCCGCACGACCTACTCGATGAAGTGGGACGGCGACATGGTGCTCACCCCGGAGGGTGCCGGCATCCTGCGCGACCTGTCGTGGCAGCTCCAGTCGACCCGGGCGATCGTGGCGATGCCACGCCACCCGCTGACCGTCGTCGACGAGTCGACCGGCTGGCTCGACCTGTCGCTGCGCTTCCTGGAGCCGTGGGTCTATCCGATGGGTCCGGACTTCACCTTCGTCAAGGCCTTCGACTGGGAGCTGCGCGAGTTCCCGCCCGGCGTGGAGAGGATCGTGCTCCAGCAGGGACTGTGCGTGGAGGTGAAGTGGCTCGACGCCGACGAGTACGCCCACTGGCGCCGCGACGGCGTCGACTTCACCAACACCCGTCTCTACCGCAAGCTCCGCGAGTTCGAGGTGGACGAGGCGATCCGCAACGGCGACCCCGAGTCCCTGGGTGGCCTGGTGAGGGTGACGGCGCCCGCCGGCGTCCACATCATCGATCACGTCAGCCGCGACTGGCTCTGGCGCCAGCCGCGTCCCCTCGTCCAGCACTCGCTGCCCTCGTCCCTGAAGCACCGAGCCCCGAAGGAGCCCGCGCGGCCGTGACGCATCCTCTCGACGACGTCCGACTCCCCGGTCCCACGCTGGTCCTGGTCGACGACTCCGACAGCCTCGCCCTCGAAGCCCTCCAGGGCATCGAGGACGTCCCCGGCCTCGAGCCGCAGGTCGTGACCCTGTCCTCGATCACCGGTCCGCTCAAGGGCTGGGGGTCCGTGCTCGTGGTGGCGGCCGACCGGTCGCGGCTGCGACGGATGGCGAGCGCGGTGCCGCTGCTCGGGCAGTGCAAGGTCGTCGCCTGCTGGCTCACCGACGCACCCACCCCGTGGGTGCTGGTGCCGCGCCCCGAGTGGCCCCGGCTGGTGCACCTGGCCGCCCGGGAGGCCGGCGACCGCGGGGTGCTGACCGTCGCCCGGTTCGCCTCCGGCGCCCGCGCCCAGCTGGTCGTGATGGAGATGGCGCGGCAGGCGGCCGGGCAGGGCGACAGCACCCACGGCGGGCTCGTCGTGTCCTACGCCGGACGTCCCGCCGCCCCCGGCCTCGACGCTCGCAGCGTCCTGCTGCCCGACGCCGCGGGCGCTGGTGACCCCGCGCGCGACGTCCCACCCGACGTCGTCATCGCTCGCCGTGGGGGCGAGGTCGCCGAGCACCACGTGATCGACCGGGCGCCGACCGTCGTCACCGACCCCGGGCCCGAGCCGGTGGACGAGCGGGTCTTCAACCCGATCGGCTTCCGCAAGGACTGGGACCACGGCGTCGTCGACCTCGCCCGTCTGGTCAAGGGTTCGGGCCGCGGCGCGGTCACCGAGGGCGTCGTCGCCGCGGCCCGCGGGTTCCAGGGCGTACGCCTCTCGCGCGACACCTCCACCGCCGACCTCCTCGCGCTGGCCATCTCCGGGGTGCCGCTCGAGACCGGTGGTGTCCTCGACGTCGCCCCGCCCCTGGCTGCCGCCCTCGACGCGGCCGTCGACCTCGACGACCCGCTGCGGCGCGAGGAGCACAGCCTCGCCGTGCGGCGCGCCGCCTTCGACCACCACTCCACGCTGGCCTGGCGCTCCGCGCTCGCCACGCGCGCCGGCGTACGCCACGTCGGGCTGCAGCCGGTCAGCGCGCTGCTGGCCACCAAGCGGCCACAGATGCTCGACTTCGCGCTGCGCCAGGTCGCCCGCCAGCGCGGCGCCGACGTGGAGCTGGTCCTGGCCGCACACGGCTTCGAGCCCGACCGAGACGCCGTACGACGCGCGCTGGGCGAGCGCCCGCACCAGGTGCTGACCTTTGACCGGTCGGAGTTCTTCGGCGACGTCCTCACCGCCGCCGCGCGAGCCGCCTCGAGCGAGGTGCTGCTCAAGATCGACGACGACGACTGGTATGCACCCGACGCGGTCCACGACCTGCTGATGGCCCGCCGGTTCTCGGGCGCCGACGTGGTCGGGATGCCCTCGGAGTTCGTCTATCTCCACGCCAACGAGCACCGCGACGACGTCACCGTCCGGCGCAACCACCCCTCGGAGATCTTCGCCCGCTTCGTCGCCGGCGGCACCCTCCTGATGGACCGCGCGCTGCTCCGCTCCGTCGGCGACTTCCGGCGGGTGCGCAAGTTCGTCGACGCGCAGCTGCTCGCCGGCGTCGAGGCGGCCGGGGGGCGGATCTACCGCACGCACGGCCTCGGCTACATCCTGCGGCGCACCGGCGAGGGACACACCTGGGAGCGCGACGACGAGGAGTTCCGCCGACCTGACATCGTGGCCTCCGAGTGGACGGGTTTCCAGCCGAGCCTGGCGCTGGAGGTCGATCCGCTCGACCGGCCCGTTGCGGCCGGCTCGGACGGGGGTGTGTGAATGTCGCGACAACCGGTGGTGCGCCACAACGACTGGAGCGCGCTCACCCCGCCGACCCTCGGTGACTGGCAGCCGACGCTGTCGGTGACGGTCGTGGTGCCGACGTTCAACTACCAGCGCACGATGCCCTACGTCCTCGCCGGCCTCGCCGCGCAGTCCTATCCCGCCCACCTGCTCGAGGTGGTCGTCGTCGACGACCAGAGCTCGCCTCCGCAGGAGCTCCCCGAGGTCCGGCCGGACAACACCCGGCTGATCCGGGTCGAGGAAGGGTGGGGCCGCGCCAACGCGTGCCACCTCGGCGCCCTGGCCGCGGACGGCGACGTGCTGCACTGGTACGACGCCGACATGCTGGCCTTCCGCGAGGAGGTCGAGGCGCACGCCCGCTGGCACCACCTCATCGACTACGCCGTGCCCGGTGGCGACAAGCGCTTCGTCGACCCGGCGTCGCTGTTCGACCTCGACCCCGCCGACGTCCGCGACCGGGTGGCCGCCGGCGAGGCGGGCGAGCTGTTCCCCGGCGTGGAGCACGAGCCGCACCAGTGGGTCGAGGACTACTGGGCCAAGACCGACGACCTGCGCACCGCCGGCCCCCGCGCGCAGCGCTTCCACATCGGGATGACCGGCTCGGTGTCGAAGGCGCTCTACTTCGACTCCGACGGCTTCGACCGCACGCTCCGACTCGGCGAGGACATGCACCTGGGCCACTCGCTCGCGCAGGCGGGCGGCGTCTTCGTCGTCGAGCGCGAGGCGAGGAGCTGGCACCTGGGGCGCTCGCAGGTGCTGCGTCGCGCCGAGCAGGTCAACCGCTACAACGACCCCTACCTCGCCGACCTGGTGCCGACGATGCGCCCCAAGCGCAACCGCCGCGGACGCGCCTACCAGGTGCCCTACCTCGAGGTCGTCGTCACGGCCGGTCCCGCCGACGAGACCGTCCACCTCGTCGACTCCCTGCTCGACGGCGACGTCCCCGACCTGCGGGTCACCCTCGTCGGCCCGTGGGGCTCGGTCCACGAGGACCGCGTCCAGCCCGTCGAGGACCCGGTGCTGGAGACCCGGATCGTGCACCGGTCCTTCCTCCACGAGCCGCGCGTACGACTGGTCGAGTCGGCCCCGCCGGTCTCCGACGCGGAGTTCGTGCTGAGGCTCCCCGACGTGTCGCTGGCCCCGCTGCCGGCGACGCTGGCGGCCCTCCTCGACGACCTCGAGCGCACCCATCACGGCGCCCGCCTGCTGTCGTACGACGGGGGCGCGACCGCGCGGCTCGAGCGCACGTCCGCGCTGGCGCGGGTCGCCCGCCTGGCCGGCGACGGTGACGACCGCGAGGCGTTGCTGGACGCGGCGTTCGGCGTCACGACCTACACCGCGACGTCGGTCGGCTTCGTGCCGGTCGAGGAGCGCGACGTGGAGCGCTTCACCCTCGGTGCCCGGCCGCCGATGGACCCGGCGAAGTCGGAGCAACGGCTGCGCAAGGCCCTTCGTCGGGGCGACGACGCACCCGCGCCGGTGCGCGTCGCCGCTCCGGAGGGCGTCGCGGCGCCAGGGGGCGTCGACGACGCGGAGCACGGCAAGCGGGGGCTCTTCGGCCGCCGCCGCTGACCGGGCGCTTCGTTCCCGTCCCGGTCGCCGACCGGGCGCTTCGTTCCCGTCCTGGTCGCCGACCGGGCACTTCGTTCCCGTCAGTCGGCGCCGAAGAGGTCGCGCGTGTAGACCTTGTCGGCCACGTCGTCGAGCTCCTCGACCATGCGGTTGGCCACGATGAGGTCGGCGCGCGACTTGAACGCCGCGAGGTCGCTGGTGACCTCGGAGCCGAACCAGGAGTCGGCACCCAGCTCGGGCTCGTAGACGACGACCTCGACCCCCTTGGCCTTGAGCCGCTTCATGATCCCCTGCACCGACGACTCACGGAAGTTGTCCGATCCGGCCTTCATGATGAGTCGGTGGATGCCCACGACCGCCGGTGCGCGGTCGAGGATGTCGAAGGCGATGAAGTCCTTGCGGGTGGTGTTGGCGTCGACGATCGCGGAGATCAAGGTCTGCGGCACGTCGGAGTAGTTGGCGAGCAGCTGCTTGGTGTCCTTGGGCAGGCAGAGGCCGCCATAGCCGAAGGACGGGTTGTTGTAGTGCGCCCCGATCCGCGGGTCGAGGCCGATGGCGTCGATGATCTGCCGGCTGTCGAGGCCGCGCGCCATGGCGAAGGAGTCGAGCTCGTTGAAGTACGCCACCCGCATGGCGAGGTAGGTGTTGGCGAAGAGCTTGATCGCCTCCGCCTCGGTGGGCGCGGTGAAGAGCACGGGTACGTCGTCGGGGTCGGCGTCGGCGCCCCGGACCAGCAGGTCCGCGAAGGCGCGGGCCCGCTCGGAGTCCTCGCCCACGACGATCCGCGACGGATGCAGGTTGTCGTGCAGGGCCTTGCCCTCACGGAGGAACTCGGGGGAGAACAGGACGTTGTCGGTGCCCAGGCGAGCGCGTACGTCGTCGATGTAGCCCACCGGCACCGTGGACTTCACGACCATCGTCGCGCCCGGGGCGATCCGCATCACGTCGCGCATCACCGACTCGATCGAGCCGGTGTCGAAGTAGTTGGTGACCGGGTCGTAGTTGGTCGGCGTCGCGATGATCACGAAGTCGGCACCGCTGTGCGCCTGCTCCGGGTCGGTGGTGAAGCTGACGTCGAGCTTCTCGTCGGCGAGGAAGCGGGAGATGTCGTCGTCATGGATCGGGCTCTCGCCGCGGCGGAGCCGGTCGATGCGGTCGGCGTCGAGGTCGAGTCCGACGACCGTGTCGTGGCGGGCGAGCAGCACCGCCATGGACAGGCCGACATATCCGAGGCCGGCAACGGAGATCTTCGTGGTCACCGGGTCAGTCTGCCGGACGAGACGGGGCGGGGCACCCCATGGGCCCCGCCCCCCTCGTCAGGCGTCCAGCAGGCTCAGCTCCGGTCGCTGGAGTCGCCGGTCACGACGACGTAGAAGCGCTTGCGGTTGCCGTCGGTGGTGAAGCCGCCGTCGCTCAGGCGGGGGCTCACGACCAGGTGGTTGGTGTTGCCCGCGCCGGGGGGTGCGCAGTTGACGATGCCCGGCTGGCACATGGCCGCGGCGATCTCGCCGGAGAACTCCGGATTGGCGTCGGCGCCGCCGGCACGGCCGCTGGTGACGGCGTCACTGTTCTGGTCGACGGTGTTCTGCAGCGCCACCACGGCGAGGATGCCGTTGTTGGTGAGGTTCTCCCCGGCATTGATGTAGACGTTGCCGTTGGCGCGCAGGCCCGCCGGGTCGGTGCCGGTCGCGGCGAGCGTCGGGTAGGCGGCGGTGATGCTGAAGCCACCGGACTGGGCGACGATCGCACCGGTCGCGTCGACCAGTGCCCACCGGCCCACCCCCGCGGGCCCGGTGGGCCCGGTCTCGCCGGCCGGGCCGGTCCTGCCGGCGGGCAGCTGGCCGGCCTTGAAGTCCTTGGACTTCAAGGAGCCGTTGCGGATCTTGTTGGACCCCAGGACGTCGTTCTTGATGTCGCGACCCTTGAGCGAGTTGTCCTTGACGTCCATCGACGTCAGCGAGTTGTTGCGGACGTCGTCCGAGCCGATCAGGCCGGCGGCGTACGACGTGCCGGTCGAGGCCACGACGAGGGCCATGATCGACACGGCCATGGACGGAGAGGGACGGCGGAGAGAGGGGAGACGCATGTTTCGAACCCTTCGACGACTGGGGCCGGCGGGATCGACGGCTCGACACGTGGTTCGGAGTGGGATGGATCACGGATGGGTGCCGCAGCCGGCGAGGTGAGCACCGAATCCCCGGACAGGAGCGGCGCGGGTGCGGCACCCTTGACCTGCGGCCGACCTGGGTCGCGGACACGGAGGTCACCATGGCGCGGCCGCGCACCCCGATGGGCAAGGTCGGGTCCGCCGCGACGCTGGCCGCCATTTTCCTGATCGGCACCCACCAGACCGGCACCTTCTTCTGGTTGTTCGTGGTCATCCTGCTCGTGCTGATCGTGGCGTCGGTGCGCTCGGCGGCCCGTGTGGCTCGCGACGCACTGCAGAGCCCGCCCGTCGCCGACATGCCCGACGACGCAGCCGTACGGCTCAGCGAGCTCGCGGGTGAGCTGATGGTTCCCGGTGGCAGGGGCAACGACGAGGTCATGCAGGAGGCTGCATTGGTCTACGCCCAGCTGCCCAGCGAGGTGAAGGCGCGACTGGAGGCGAGCGGTCACTCCCATCCCGGCCTGCGGGTCGAGGCCAGCGGCCCGTTCGGCCGTGCCGTGGCGAGGGCCGCTGGCCTCCCGGTCACACCACCCCCGACGGTCCAGGCGAAGCACGCGGAGGTGTCGCACGTGCCACCCACCGCTCCGGAGCCGGATGGCGCCTCTGCTGTCGCGGCGCGGCCGGACTCCCGGTTCGGTGTCCTCGCCCCCGACGAGCTGACCGGCGCCGAGGTGACCCCGCCGCGCTCGGTGGCCGAGGGGTGGTACCGCACCGCCGACGGGACGCGTGAGCGCTGGCACAACGGGGCGGGGTGGACAGCGCACGAGCGTGCGCCGGGCAGCTCCTGACCTGCTGACGCCTGACGCCGCGACCCGGGACCGGGTCATGGCCGGTTCGGGACCTTCAGCCCTGCCGGGTCCCTTCGCTCCGGCCTAGCGTCGAGACAAGTCCCGAGCAGCGAAGGAGTGGTTCTGATGAGTGACACCACCGTCACCCGGCTCACCCAGGACGAGTGCTGGCAGATGTTGCGCGAGGAGGAGTTCGCCCGGCTGGCCTTCCGACTCGTCGACGAGGTCCACATCACCCCGATCAACTACGCCGTCGACCACCAGACCCTGCTCTTCCGCACCGGGGAGGGCAACAAGCTGCTGGCAGTGGCGATGGACTCCGAGGTGGCACTCGAGATCGACCGCTACGACGACGAGAGCGCCAGCTCGGTCGTCGTGCGTGGCTCCGCGCGGATCCTGCCCGAGGACCAGGAGCGACGCGCTGACAACGTCCCGCTGCGCCCGTGGGTGGGGTCCCCGAAGTACAACGTGGTGGAGATCAGTCCGCGCGTGATCACCGGGCGAGCGTTCGAGCTCTCGCGGCCGTGGATGCACCTGACGGTCGACGAGCGCAGCCACGAGTGAGCGTCCGCGGACGCGCCTGAGCCGGTGGCCCGTCAGGCTTGACGACGCTTGGGCCGTTGCCCCCACGCAAAAGCCGCGAGGCCGAACAGCACCGGCCACAGCGCCAGTCGCTCGAGCGCACCACCGGCGCGCTCGTCGCCGGAGAGGATGAACCCGACGGCCGCCGAGGCGGTGACGACGCCGGTCACGAACAACGCCTTGGCCAGTCGCGGCTGGTCCTCGCGCAGCCGGTGCCCCAGCAGCAGCAGCGCCAGTGGCTGCCCGACGAACAGCGGCGTCGCGGCCAGCGCGTGCAGCGCCGCGTCCTGGTCGAGCGGCGCCAGCCCGGTGGCGTACGAGCTCACGCCGGAGACCACGAGCAGCCCGGTCGCCCACGGCCCGAGCGGCCTGGCGAGCAGCAGCGCGCCGCCGGCCAGCAGGACGCCGTAGCCCATGAAGGACCCGTTCATCACCTCGTGCCGCGGCGAGCAGTACGCCTCGCTGCAGCCCACCTCGCCGAGCCTGCTCACCGAGTCGGACACGAAGCTGTAGCCGCCGGTGGTCGCGGCCGCGGTCACGACCTCGCTCGCGATGTAGGTCGGTCGCAGCAGGAAGGCGAGGGCGCCGAGCTGGGCGGCGCGGGAGGGGGCGTCGGGCACGGTGTCAACCTAGCCGCGCGCGGGTCACCGACGGGCGCGAGCCGCGAGCGTGCAGCTGTCGAGGTCAGCTTCGTCGAGCGGTGAGCGTCCACACTGGACCCATGGACCTCGACCGCTTCGTCGCCGCCCAGGACCGGGACGCAACCCATGACCGTGCGCTGGCCGAGCTGCGCGCGGGTCGCAAGAGCAGCCACTGGATGTGGTTCGTCTTCCCGCAGCTGGCCGGGCTGGGACACAGCGCCACCGCGCAGGCGTACGCCATCGCCGACCTGGCCGAGGCGCGGGCCTACCTCGCGCACGACGTCCTCGGCCCGCGCCTGCGGGAGTGCTGTCGCGCGCTGCTGGGCCTCGAGGACGTCTCGGCCGAGCAGGTGCTGGGTGGGGTGGACGCCCTCAAGCTGAGGTCGTCGATGACGCTGTTCGCACTCGCGGACCCCTCGGAGCCCCTCTTCGCCGACGTGCTCGACCGGTTCTACGCGGGAGCCGAGGACGCACGGACCGTGCGCCTGTTGGCGTGAGCCGGAGCCTGCCTATGCTCGCAGGATGACGATCCAGCAGCCGACCGACCTCACCCACGCAGCGATGCTCGGACTCGGTGTCTACCGGCCCGAGCGGGTCGTCACCAATGACGAGATCTGCGAGGTGCTCGACTCCAGCGACGAGTGGATCCAGACCCGCTCGGGGATCAAGACGCGCCGTTTCGTCGGCGAGGGCGAGACCCTCATCGGCATGTCGACCGCTGCGGCCGAGCGAGCGCTGTCGGCGGCGAAGGTGGCCCCCGACCAGGTCGGCTGCGTCATCGTCGCCACCTCCACCCACCCCGAGCACACGCCGGCCTCCGCGCCCCAGGTCGCGACCGCGCTGGGGCTCGACGCGGCGGCCGCCTTCGACATCTCCGCCGGCTGCGCGGGCTTCTGCCACGCGCTCAACCTGGCCTCGTCGATGGTGCGCTCCGGTGCGGAGACGCACGTCCTGGTGATCGGCGTCGAGCAGCTGAGCCGCTTCATGGACCCCACCGACCGCGGGACGGCGTTCATCTTCGCCGACGGCGCCGGCGCGGTCGTCGTCGGTCCGTCGGACGCGACCGGCATCGGCCCGACGGCGTGGGGCTCGGACGGCTCGCAGGCCCACGTCATCACCCAGACCCCGAGCTGCCTGGGCGCTCACCCCTCCGGGGAGGACCACCCGGTGGTGCAGATGGAGGGGACGGCGGTCTTCCGATGGGCGCCGTTCGCGATGGCCGACGTGGCCCACGAGGCGCTGCGTCTCGCCGGGATCGGCGTCGAGGACCTCGACGCGTTCATCCCCCACCAGGCCAACCTGCGCATCACCCAGACGCTGGCGAAGAAGATCGAGCTCCCCGAGGACGTCGCCATCGCCACGGACGTCATCGACTCCGGCAACACCTCCGCAGCCTCGGTGCCGCTCGCGATGGAGGCGATGCTGCGCCTGGAGGAGGCCTCGACCGGGGACACCGCCCTCCTCATCGCCTTCGGGGCGGGGCTGAGCTATGCGGGGCAGGTCGTCACCCTGCCCCCGCTGGGCTAGGGGACACGGATGGACGCGGGTCCGGTGAAGGTGCGCCTGCGCAGCGGCGACACGGTGCGGATCCGTCCCGTCCGCAGCACGGACGCTGCCGAGCTGCAGCGTGCCTTCGCCCTGCTGAGCGAGGAGTCGCGCTATCGCCGCTTCCTGACCGGGACCACGCGGCTCAGTGACAGCCAGGCGTCGTACTTCACCGAGGTCGACCATGACAACCACGAGGCGTACGTCGCCCACTCGACGCAGGACAACTCCTACATCATCGGGGTCGCCCGCTTCATCCGCTGCCTGACGCCGCCCCACGAGGCCGAGCTGGCGATCACGATCGCGGACGACTGGCACAACCGCGGGCTGGCCACCGTGCTCGTCCGAGCGCTGAGCGAGCGAGCCCGCGAGGTGGGGGTGACCCGGTTCCGGGCGGAGATGCTGGCGGGCAACGAGGCGGCTCTCCGGCTCCTGCGCAGCGCCGGTCTCACCGGGGAGACGGTGGCCGGCCAGCTGGCGAGCGGCCACATCGACCTCGTCAGGGCCGAGTGACCTCGGGTCGCGACAGGCGCTCGGCGACGACCGTCCACACGTCCGGGTCGAACCCCATGCCGAGGTGGGTCGAGGAGACCTCGACGTGCTCGACGCCGGGCGTCGCGTGGTCGATGCACGCCTGCCACGAGACGATCCCGTCCCGCCTCGAGAACACCACCGTGAGCGGCACCCTGATCGGGTCCGCCGCGTGGAGCCGCCGGGCGACCAACTCGGCGTCGGCGTCGGTGCCGCGACCGTAGGCCCGCGCGATGGTGGTGTGGGCCGCCCCACCGGTGACCGGTGTGCCATAGGTGATGACCCGGCGTACGGCGTCGGGGTGGAGGCGCGCCACCTCGCGGGCGATGACGCCACCGAGGCTCCAGCCGACCAGGGAGGCCGGCTCGCCCTTCTCCTCGACGAGGTCGAGCAGCCGGGACGCCAGGCGCCGCACGTCGCGCCGCGGGTCGCCGGTGTTGGTGCCGAAGCCCCAGCCGCGGGCGTCGTACCCCAGACGCCTCAGGTAGGTGCGCAGCGGCGCCCCCGAGAGCTCGGGTGCCCGCCAGCCGGGGATGTCCACCACGAGGTGGCCGTCGCCGCGAGGGGCGGTGAGGAGGCGAGGGGCGGCGCCGACCAGGCGGGCGGCGTCGAGGGCAGCGCCGAGCTCTCCGAAGGCGGTGCGGGTCGCGGGCGGGCCGCTGGGTCGCGTCAGGGCGGTCGTGCCCGGGTGCTCCTGCGCACGCGACCGCACGCCGACGCCTGCCAGCAGGGTCTCGTCCGGGCGGCGCTTCACCATGGGAGGAAACCTACGTGCGGTGTGGTCGCCGCTGCCTCAGTCCTGGGCGCGCCGGGCGGCCTGGAGCAGGGCCCGCCCCAACGCCTCGGCCTCGTCGAGGGTGAGCGAGACGGTCTCGCCGAGGTCGCCGCGATACATCTCGACGGTGGTCATGTGGGCGCCGGCGTGGCGCAGGAGGTAGAGGTGCACCGAGTCGCGCTGCCACACGTCGTCGCTGATCTCGACGAGGGGGAGCCGGGTGAGCTCGACGTCCACCGTCTCGCCCGTGCACACCTGCTCCTCCGGGAAGGGGGCGTCGGTGTGTCCGCTGCCGTCGAGGCACCAGGGCGCGCAGGCAACGGCGGGAAGGCTCGTGGGGGTCATGGCCTCCATCGCGGCTGTGGTGGTGAGGGTCATGCGTGTGCCTCCCGGAACGTGCCGCCGGTTGTCGTGCGGGGCGGCCGCTGAGTTCAAGTCCTGTCAAGGATTGAACTGCTGAACCGCCCCGGTGTCACGGTGCGACCACCCCTGCGGAGGGGATGTGGGCGGTCGTCCGCGGTCAGTCCCGACCCACCCGCCCCACGGGGATCGTCGCCTCGACCAGCCCGCCGCGGGAGCCGGACGAGGTGTGCAGCGCGCCGCCGACCTGGAGCGAGCGCTCCCGCATCGAGGCGATCCCGACACCGGGTGTCCACGGACCGGTCGGCCCACCGTCGTCCTCGACGGCGAGCACGAGGTGACCGTCGCGGATCGCGAGCTCCACCACCGCGGACGAGGCGCGGGCGTGCCGGGCCACGTTGGTCAGCGCCTCGACGACGATCCGGTAGGCGGCCACCTCCGTCGCGGCGGGCAGCGGTGGGAGGTCCGCGGGCACCTCGACGGTCACCGGAAGCGGCGCACCGGTCGCCGAGTGGAGGGTGGCGACGTGCTGCCGGATGGCGCCGACCAGGCCCAGCTCGTCGAGCGCGGGCGGCCGCAGCCCTTCGACGAGACGACGGATCTCGGTGATCGCGCTCGCGGTGTCGGCCCGCAGGACGGCCAGCAGCTCGTCGGCACGGGCGGGGTCCGTCCGCAGCTGGTTGCGCGCCGCGTCGGTGGCGAACGCCACGCCGCTCAGCGTCGGCCCGAGCCCGTCGTGCAGGTCACGGCGCAGCCGGCGCCGTTCCTCCTCGACAGCGGTGACGACGGCCTCGCGCGAGCGCTGCAGGTCCCGGCTCATCGCCTGCGCCCGCAGGGTCTGCGCCAGCAGCGGGGCCACGATCCGCAGCACGTCCTCGTCGGCCGTCGACAGGCTGAAGTCGCCGGCCCGCAGGCCGACCACGACCTCGCCCACCTCGTCGTCACCGAGCCGCAGGGGCAGGACCCGTGTGTGGGTCACCTCCGACCCGGACGAGGCGAGCACCTCCCCACCGACGCGGATGCTGGCGTACGGCAGCACCAGCGCCTCGCGGACGGCGTCGAGCGCCAGCACCGGGTCGTCGCCGATCCGGTCGGCGAGCGACGTGGCCGCCGCCAGCGGGTCCGGGCGGTCGCCGAAGAGCAGCTGGTCGACCACGCCCCGCAACATCACCTGCAGCGGCCGCACGCCGAAGGCCAGCACCGCGCCCAGGAGGACGACGGGCGTGGTGGTCAGTGGCTCGCCGCCGACCTGCTCGATCGTGGAGGCCGCCCCGATCACCGCGGCGACGTAGGCCAGGACGACGGTCGGCACGACCACCGCCCGGGTGACCAGGCCGCGGACGTCGACCACGTCGGGACGGACCGCACCGACCACCATCGCCACCGGCCCCATCGTGAGGCAGGCGATGTAGACGGCGGCCAGGTCCGGGAGGTTGCCGGCGCCGACGGCTTCGCCCAGGAAGGCGAGCAACGCGACGACGAGGCCGGCGACGATCCACCCCAGCGAGCTCCAGGTCAGGGCGCGCCGCTCCTCGCCCTCGCTCCGCTCGAAGGCCCACCACGCATGGACGAGCAACGCGATGACGATGACGTACGCCATGGGTCCGAGCGCGGCCGCCCAGACGACGGCCAGCGTCCCCGCGCCGACGACGATCACCGCCAGTGCGAACGACAGCGGATCACGCCAGACCAGGCGGGGGTAGGCGAGCACGGCCAGCGGCAGGACGAGGGCGCCGGCCAGCGTGAGGACCGGGTCGGCGGCGTCGTCCGCGCCGAGCACCAGCAGGCCCGATCCGAGGGCCAGGACGACACCGCCGAGTGCCAGGGCGACCGCGGAGATCCGGGCGCTCCGGCTGTGCCAGACGAGCCAGCCGCAGGCCGTCGTCACGGCGCCGACGACCATCGTGGTCACGAGGGCCGCGGTCACGATCCGCCCAGTCCGCCCTGCCGGGCCCGCACGATCGCAGCGGATCGGTCGGCCACGGACAGCTTCACGAAGATCGCGGAGATGTGGTTGGCGACGGTCTTGGGGGACAGCACGAGCCGGTCCGCGATCGCCTGGTTGCGCAGCCCGGCGGCGACCAGGTCGAGCACCTCGCGCTCGCGGGCGGTGAGCTCGGGGAAGGGGTCGGCGGCGGCGGGGGGAGCCGCGAAGTAGCCGAGCACCCGCTGGGCGACGCCCGGGCTGAAGATCGCCTCCCCGGCGACGACCGCGCGGATCGCCCGGTCGATCTCGGCCTGGTCGGCCCCCTTGAGCAGGTAGCCCTGGGCTCCGGCTCGCATGGCACCGAAGACGGTGTCGTCGTCGTCGAACATCGTGAGCACCAGGACGGCCACGTCGCCGGCGGCCTCCCGGATCCGGCGGGTGGCCTCGAGCCCGTCGATCCCGGGCATGCGGATGTCCATCAGCACCACGTCCGGCCTGGACAGCACGACCTCGCGCACCGCGGCCTCGCCGTCGGTCGCCTCACCCACCACCTCGAAGCCGGGCAGCGACTCGAGCAGCGCGCGCAGCCCGCCCAGCACCACCGGGTGGTCGTCGACGAGCACGACGCGGATCGGGTCCATGCCTCATCGTCCTGCCTCTGGGTGCCTTTGACCCAGGATCCTGCACCTATCCGGCCCGGGAGTCGTCCCGGATGATGGGGAACGTACGCCGATGCCGGCAGCCCCGCGGAGCGCCAACGTGGAGTCACCAGCATCCACCGAAGGAGTCACCATGACCACCACAGCGACCTCCCGCACCGAGGCCTCCACCACCTGGAGCACCAAGAACAAGGTCGGCCTCGGGCTCGCCATCTTCTACGCCGTCACCAACGTCCCCAGCGCGGTGACGCCCATGCCGGACGGCGTCGAGACCGGCCCGCCGTTCGCCATCCTGGTCGTCTGCTCGGTCCTCGCCGTGGTCGCCCTCGTCGCGGCGATCGTGGCGTGGCGCACGGGCAGTCGACCCGCCGCCAGGCTGACCGCGGCCAGCCTGATCGTGATCACGCTGACCTCGCTGCCGGCCTTCTTCGTCGACGTCCCGGCCGGCATCAAGGCCCTCGTCGCGGCCGGGGTCCTGCTCACGATCGCGATCGTGGTGCTGATGTTCTCACCGGCCAAGCGCAGCTGACCTCCGCGACCGTCGCCGCATCCCACGGGGGAGTGCGGCGGCGGTCGCGGCCGCGGCTAGCGGATCAGGCAGAAGGGGTGTCCGACCGGGTCGAGATAGACACGGAAGCCGCCGTCCTGCGAGGGCTGGTGCTCGTGGACACGCGCCCCCAGGGCGAGCACCTGGGGTTGCGCGGCGTCGATGTCGTCGACGCTGAAGTCGAGGTGGAACTGCTGCGGATGCGCACCCCCCGGCCAGGTCGGCTCCACCCAGTCGTCGATCCGCTGGAACGCCAGCGTGGCCCGCCCGTCCGGGTTGTCGGGGGTGACGCCGCCTCCCGGCGGACGGAGCGTGGCGAAGTCCTTGTCGGACCCCTCCTCGATCGGCCAGCCCACCAGGTCCGAGTAGAACTGGGCGAGCGCCCGGGCGTCGGGGCAGTCGAGGATGACCAGGTCGAGCTTGGGAGTGAGAGTCATGCAGCGACGCTAGACGTCGATCAGGACGATGGGCATCCTGAATGGCCTGGGGGCAGTTCGCGGCTCGCTAGAGCCTGACCATCACCTCGTCGAGCGGCTTGCGATCCAGCGCGGGGACGGTGGCCGTGGGCGCGGGGTAGCCGACCGGCACCAGCAAGAACCCGCGCTCCTCCGGTGGGCGGCCCAGGATGTCGTTGAGGAACTTCATCGGGCTCGGCGTGTGGGTCAGCGTGGACAGGCCGGCGACGTGGAGCGCGGCGAGCAGGAAGCCGACGGCGATGCCGACCGACTCCTTGACGTAGTAGGGCAGCGGCGTGTGAGGGCCCCGGTGGACCTCGAAGACCGCGATCAGCGCGGGCGCGGTCTGCAGGAACGGCTTGTCGGCGTCGGTCCCGAGCGGCCCCAGCGCAGCCAGCCACTCGTCGGAGGCCCGCCGCGCGTAGAACTCGCGCTCCTCGGCCTCCGCCGCCTCCCGCAGCCGTGCCCTCACGTCGGGATCGGTCACCACCACGAACCGCCAGGGCTGCACGTGCGCGCCGCTCGGTGCCGACGCGGCGACCCGGACCGCTTCCTCGAGCACGCCGTCCGGGATGGGCCGGTCGTCGAAGTCGCGCACCGACCGCCGCCGCGCCAGGTCGTCGGCGAACGCACGCACCCGCTCGAGCGCCTCCGACTCCGGTACGCCGAGCTGGGGCGCCGCGATCCTGGGACCGGGTCCGGGAGTGGTCATGGCCGCGAGGCTAGCGCCCACGCTCAGTCCGGTACGTCGACCTCGACGGTCGCGCCGCCGTACCCGTTCTCGAGGTCGTGGCCCTCGACCGTGATCGTCTCGACGCCGTCGGGGATCTCCAGGCCGCTCTGGGACCGGGTGAAGGGCTGCTCGCCGGCGTGGTCGTGGGTGAGCTCCCACGCACCGAGCTCGTTGCCCTCGGGGTCGAGGACCCGCCAGCCGTCGGCATACCGCTCGGGGGTGTCGTACTCCGAGCTCATCGTCACGTCGAGTGAATAGGTGTCCCCGTCGCCGCGCAGCTCGACCGCGATGACGTCGGGGAAGTCGGCGTCCGCGGTGGACCCGGTGCTGGTGGACGACTCGGAGGAGCTCCCGGAGGTTCCGCTGCCGGTCGGGTCCACGGTGTCGTCGCTCCCGCACGCGCCGAGCGCGATGAGGGGCACCGCCACGGCAGCGACGAGTCGGCGGCCGGATCGGGTGGAGAGTGTCATGGTGCTCCTCGCTGGCAGGTGGTGATCTCGAGCCTAGATCGGCACCTCGGTTCTTGACCTCGCCCGCACGCCTGGCGGTCGACAACGCCGCGATCGGGACAAGACAAAGACCCCGAACCTGGGGGAGTCGGGGTCTTTGTCCTGTGGGGACGGGGGTGAGCCGTGCGTGACGCTGCGGCTCCGGGGGTGGCGAGGGCTCAGGCGACTGAGTCCACCCGTACGTCGGCGCGGTGCCGCGGCTCGTACGCCTCGGGGGTGCACCAGGCGGTCGTGGGGCGCACGCTCAGCTGGCGGAGGCGCTCCTGCCGCGCACGGCGGAGGGCGACCGACTCGAGCTTGGTCTTGCCTGCCGACATCGTGTTCGTGGTGTTCATGGCGTCTCCCCGGTGGGTGGTGTTTCGCTCCGTACATGTGGGGCAACGACGACACAGCGGAGGGGGTCACGCACAGCCGACCGCTGGTCTGGACCGGTGCGGGACGCGGCCGGCTACGACGCGAGCGAGCCCCCGAAGATCTGCCAGGCCAGGATCGACTTCGCGACCAGGCTGAGCACCAGGTAGGCCTTCTCGCCGAACGCATAGCTGCGCCACGGACCGACCTGCTTGTACTGCAACCACTGGTTGAGGGCGAAGCTGTTGAAGAAGATGAAGAGCGACACGAAGATCCCGACCACGAAGCCGGGGACCTCCTCGGCGGCGATCAGGTTGTAGCCGATGGCCACCCAGGGGGTGGCGCCGGCGACGCAGCCGAACCAGAACGGCTTCATCGTCCGGGTCGTGCTGCCCGGCGGGTTGGCCGACTCCTGGAGCCAGCCGAAGAGGATCATCGACACGTTGGCTCCGATGATGCCGATCAGCGCCGAGATGTTGGTGATGCCCGAGTACAGCGCGATGAGGATGACCATCAACGTCGCGCTGAAGGAGTACTCCACCCACCGGAACCGGTTGATCCCGACCCGCAGGTCGCGCTCGTAGGTGCGTCGCATGGCCGTCGCGGTGAGCAGGTGGTCGAGGCTCGCGAGCACGAGGAACAGCGCGATCGTGGCGCCGATCGGGAGGTCGAAGAGCCCCTCCGGCGCGGCGTTCGGTGTGCCGGGCGGGCCGGTGGGCAGGGACTGGGTGATGGTGATCGCAAAGTCCGTCGCCAGCACCAGCACTGCGACCGCCTGGGCCAGGTGGAGCACCGTGAGCGCCAGGTTCCAGACCCTCAGGGAACCCAGGGCGCGGTCGTCGACGCCGGGCGCGGTCACATCGGGAGTCGTCATGACCCCATCATGGCCCACCCGACGAGCGTGAGGGGGCGGCCGTCGCTCAGACGCTGAGCTCGGCCCACACGACCTTGCCGGTGGGGGTCGACTCGCAGCCCGACCTGCGCGAGAGCGTCGCGACGATCGCCATGCCACGGCCGTCCTGATCGCCCGGGCGGGCGTCGTGCCGCTCCGGCCAGCCACTCGACCGGTCCTCGACGGAGACCCGCACCATGCCGTCGGTGCGCACCAGCGACGTCTGGAAGGGCGAGCTGCCGTGCGTGATCGCGTTGGTGGCGAGCTCGGAGGTGACCAGCGCCATGTCGCCGACGAGCCCGGGCAGGCCCCATGTGGTCAGGGCCTCGCTCACGAAGTGGCGCACCGAGGCGACGGCGGTCGGGACGGGGAGGTGCACGCTGGAGACCGCCGCGGGCGCAACGGTCGGGATCTCGCCGGCACTGGGGTGAGCCCCGAGCAGGTCGACCTGGTCGTGGAGACCACACACCCGGGCCACGTCGCTCAGGTCGGCGGTCGCGAGCAGGTCGGCCGGGTAGGCGCACAGCAGCCGGATGGCGTGCCGGTCGATGGCCGTGTTCCACAGCTCCTCCAGCTCGAGGGCAGCCGCCACCTCACCCCGCTCCCAGAGCAGGCCCACCATCTCGCCGAAGGCGCTGACCGGGCGGCCCCCGGCGGGCACCAGGGAGGCGATGACCTCCGCGAACCGCTCGGGGTCGGGACGCCCGTCGACCATGAAGTGGCTCAGCGTCTCGTCGGCGTCGAGAGCGAGGAGGGCGCCGTGTCGGCTCGCACGATCGGGATCTGCGCCGAGGTCGACCAGCCGGGCCTCGAGCGCCGTACGGTAGGAAGGGCGGCTGATCGTGAGGACCGGGACGCCCGCGGCCAGCGACCCCGCGACGAAGTCGGCCAGGCGCTCGACGAGCGCGCCGGCGTCTTCGTACGCGACGACCTGGTGCTTCCCCTCCACGGCTCAGCCGTACCTCTCCGTCACCCCGAGGTCCGAGCTCCCGGTCCAGCATGTCTATTCGAGATTGTCCGTCATTCAACCGCTGCTGGGAAGAGCGGCTTGTGATCCGCATCGCTCCGGGTGCGGGTCAGGCTTCGCTGTCGGTCTTGAGCGCTGCAGCGAATCCGTCGAGGTTCCTCCATCTCGGCCACCGAGAGCGTCCGTCGGATCCTCCTGTGGCGGTGGCTCCGCTTCGGCAAGGAGAGCTGCTGTCAGCCGAATCGCGTGGACACCTGAATATCCTCCTGTGCCCGGAGGAATGCGAGGCCCGGTCGACTTCCACCGCAACCGGCGTACGCTGAAGATGCCCCTCGCGGAGGGAGGATCTCATGTGGTGGGCTGTCTGGTTGGTCGCCGCTGTCGTCCTGGGTGCGGCTGAGTTCTTCACGCTGACACTCGCGTTCGGCCTGCTGGCAGGCGCTGCCCTCGTCGCCGCGACCGCCGCCGGGCTCGGGGCTTCGGTCCCCCTCCAGCTGCTCGCCTTCGTCGTCGCGGGCGGGGTGGGCATGGTCGCCATCCGCCCGATCGCGAAGCGGCACCTCGCGCTCCCGCCGCTGTCCCGTGACGGCAGTGACGCCCTGGTCGGACGGTCGGCCGTGGTGACGCGCGAGGTGAGTGCCGCCGGCGGTCTGGTGCACCTCTCGGGGGAGGACTGGTCGGCTCGGCCCTACGACGAGGACCTGGTGATCCCTGCCGGCGTACGTGTCGATGTCTTCGAGATCGAGGGCGCGACCGTCCTGGTGCACCCTCGCGATCCGCTGCCCGAAGCCCTGCCCGAATCCCTACCCAGAGAGACGTGAGTGTGATGGAACTATGGGTGCCCCTGGCCGTGCTGGCCGCTCTGGTGGCCTTCTTGGTGGCCTCCACGATCCGGATCGTGCCGCAGGCCAGGCGCTACAACATCGAGAGGTTCGGCCGCTATCAGCGCACCCTGCAGCCGGGGCTGAACCTCATCATCCCGCTGGTCGACCGGGTCAACACCAAGCTCGACGTGCGCGAGCACGTCTACTCCTCCGACCCCAAGGCGGTGATCACCGCCGACAACCTGGTGGTCGCGATCGACACGGTCCTCTACTACCAGATCACCGACCCGCGGGCGGCCGCCTACGAGGTGACCAACTACCTGCAGGCGATCGACCAGCTCACCGTCACCACCTTGCGCAACCTCATCGGGTCGATGGAGCTCGAGAGCACCCTGACCTCCCGGGAGACCATCAACGTCCGGCTGCGCGAGGTCCTGGACGAGGCGACCGGGAAGTGGGGGATCCGGGTCAACCGGGTCGAGATCAAGGCGATCGACCCGCCCAGCACCATCAAGGAGGCGATGGAGAAGCAGATGCGCGCCGAGCGCGACAAGCGTGCGGTGATCCTCCAGGCCGAGGGCCAGCGGCAGTCGCTGATCCTCACCGCGGAGGGCACCCGCGCCAAGATGATCCTCGAGGCCGAGGGGCTTCAGCAGGCAAAGGTGCTGGAGGCCGACGGCGAGGCGAAGGCACTGGAGCGGGTCTTCCAGGCCGTGCACGCCAACGACGCCGACCCGCAGGTGCTGGCGTACAAGTACCTCGAGATGCTGCCCCGCCTCGCCCAGCACGGCAACGGCTACTTCGTGATCCCCGGCGAGCTCAGCGAGGCGATGCGGACCGTGAGCTCGGCCTTCACCGCGGAGCGTTCGACGGGTGAGGACGAGGCACCGGGCGAGCCGGTGCTCGACACCCGGCACGTACGACGGCGCCCGCTGGGGGCGTGAGGGCGACGGTGCGGGCGTCGCATTCGAGGGCTGGAGCGGACGCGAGGATTTGAACCTCGACTCATTCCCTGGAAGGGAAGCGTGCTGCAACTACACCACGTCCGCGACGCCAGCCTCTGTCGAGCCTGACACGTCCAAGTATGACCCACCTCCCGGACTGTCCGGGGGGCCAGGGGGGTGGCGCTGGGTCTCAGACGTCTCGCCGGCGTGCGTCCCACTGACCGACCTGCCGATCGAGGCTGGGAGGCGAAGTGGAAGATGTCGACATGGCGATCAGCGAGGATGACGTGCGGCGGCGATGGTCCGAGGGACAGCCGTGCCATGGGTTGTGGAGCCTGCTGCCGGGCGTCGTGAGCGCTGAGGTCCTCGCACGGACCGGCCCCGACTTCGTCGTCGTGGACCTGCAGCACGGTGCCGCGACAGAGGCGGAGCTGCCCGGGGTGGCCGGGGCCATCAGGGCAGCAGGCTCGGTGCCGCTGGTCCGGACACGCAGCCCGTTGTTCGCCGACATCGGCCGCCCGCTCGACCTCGGTGCCTGCGGCGTCATCGTGCCCAACGTGCGCGACGCCGATCACGCCCGGGAGATCGTCGCCGCCACCCGCTACGCCCCAGCAGGTGGGCGGTCGATCGGGCGTCTGTCAGGTGGCGTCCGATCAGCCGCTGGTCATCGTCATGGTGGAGACCGCGACAGCGCTCGACGACCTCGACGCGATCCTGGGCGTCGAGGGCCTGGACGGGATCTACGTCGGCCCGGGGGACCTCTCCTTGTCCCTGGCCCTCGCCGGCGCGGATCGATCCGCCGAGCTGCGCGACGTCCTGTCCTCGATCATCGCCCGGGCCGTCTCCGCCGGGGTGCCGGTCGGTGTCCATGCCTACACCGGGGAGGACGCCGCACGCTATGCCGCTGAGGGCGCGACCATCGTGACCGTCGCCGTCGACTCCGTCTCGCTGGGTGAGGTCATGACGCGCCACCTCGACGTCGCTCGTAGCCGGTCGGGGACGAACGACGCCTGATCGGCGATCGTGGTCGGACCTCGACCGTCTGATGACCAAGTCACTGCGTGCTCGGGTCCGGGTCATCCAGCCTGAACGTCGACTTGTCCGTCGTTGCGAGCGCCGACAGCCCCTCTTCGATCTGACCGAGGTGGGGGTCGCTCGTCGCAGGCGCGGCTGAGCCTTGCGGCATGACCGGGGTCACCAGCAGGCCCAGTCTCTCGAGTCCTTCCCGGTCGTCGAGGGCGGTGGCCGCGAACAGCTCGCGGCGTACTTGGTCCACCACCTCGTCCGGCCATCGTCCCCACCCCTCCGCCGTCATCGCAGATGCCAGACGGCGCCGCTCGGGGCGGGCCACCAAGCGATGGCCGGACGTCGTGTGGTTCGCCCACTTCCGGACGAACTCCTCTAGCGTGTGGGACTCGTAGTGCAGCACCTGGAGCCACGGTGCGCGGTGCGCAGCAACAGGTGTCCTCCGCGAGTCGACCACTCGGTGGATCTCCAAC
Source organism: uncultured Actinomycetota bacterium (assembly GCA_963790155.1). Lineage (GTDB taxonomy): Bacteria > Actinomycetota > Actinomycetes > Propionibacteriales > Nocardioidaceae > Nocardioides. The sequence continues at coordinate 169,550 of CAWBNL010000004.1, forward strand.
CAAGCGTCGGACCTGGCGCGCAGCCCCGCCTTTCCGGCGGTGTGACCCCGGAAGTAGGCGTCGTTGTCGGGGCGCTCGAGCTTGCCCAGGAGATGGAGCAGGTTGAGCTCCGCGGGGGTGAGCAGGCGCTTGAAGACCGTGACCTCGTCCTCCGGCCACTCCCACTGGGCCAGTGCCTCCAGCGGCGAGAGCTGCACCGCCGCGATGCCGTCCCCCAGCGTCAGGAGCTGCTCCTTGTCGAGGTGCAGGACCTCGTCCCCGTCGATGTGGAACAACCACCCCCGGGGGTCGAACTCCTGCACCACGCTGAGCGCGGCGTTCGCGTTGATGCGCTGCCGCTCATTCAGCCTGGCCGGGTAGTCGGAGCCCCACCACGTGCCGGCATCCATAGCGACGACGCCCGGGCGCGCGTTCAGTCTCGCGGCCGTCTGCGCATCGTCCCGGTCGTCGACGAAGACCACCATCCTGTCGACACCAGCAGCCATGTTGCGATCGACCCAACGATCAAGGCGCGCGATGTCGTCCTTGACCGTGCTCACCGTCGTGATCACGCCGGCGCCCCTCCCGTTGTCAGCAGCCCGGCCATGCTAGGCCGCTCGTCCTTCGGACAGGACCGGCTCACCCAGGGACAGGCCTGCCATGGGTGGTGGAGCGCCGAGCTGCGCGACGTCCTGTCCTCGATCATCGCGACTGTCGCCGTCGACTCCGTCTCGCTGGGTGAGGTCATGGCGCGCCACCTCGACGTCGCTCGTAGCCGGTCGGTGACGAACCACGCCTGATCGGCGATCGACCGCAGCTCAGGGTGTGGAGGAACGGGAGGTCAGCCGCCGGACAGCTCCCGGCTGCGCTGCTCGATGCCCAGCTCACCGTAGGGGTAGTCACCGGGGGCGAGGTCGCTCGATTCGTCGAGCATCGCGCACTCCTCGTCCGACAGCTCGAGCCCGGCGGCTCGCAGGTTGCCCTCCAGCTGCTCGGTCGTGCGGGCCCCGATGATCGTGGACACCACGGCCGGGCGGTTGTTGACCCAGGCGAGCGCGACCTCGGCCATGGAGAGCCCACGGTGCTTGGCGATCTGTTCCACCGCGTCGATCACCCGCCACGTGCGGTCGCTGCCCCGCCGGTCGTACGCCTCCATGCCGCGGCCGGGGTCTTCGCCGAGACGGGTGTCGCCGGTCGGCCGTTGGCCGCGCCGGTACTTCCCGGACAGCCAGCCGCCGCCCAACGGGCTCCAGGGCAGCAGGCCCATGCCGACGTCGAGGGCCGCCGGGACGATCTCCCACTCGATCTCGCGCACGATGAGGCTGTACTGCGGTTGCAGGGTCACCGGCTCGCGGAGACCCAGCGCGCGTGCCGTCAGCACCGCCTTGGTGAGCTGCCATCCGGTGAAGTTCGACAGGCCGTAGTAGCGGATCTTCCCAGCCTGCGCGAACCCGTCGAGCGTGCGCAGCGTCTCGGCCAGCGGCGTGTGGGGGTCGTAGGCGTGGACCTGATAGAGGTCGATGGCGTCCACCCCGAGCCGACCCAGGGACGCATCGAGGGCGCGGGTCAGGTGGCGCGCCGAGAGCCCGTTGCCGTTGGGGCCCGGATCGGTGGCGAACCTGCCCTTGGTCGCAATGACGACAGGCTCCGTCACGTCGTGCGGACGGGCCGCAAGCCATCGGCCGATGATCTCCTCGGACACACCCGCGGAGTAGACGTCCGCTGTGTCGACGAGCGTTCCACCCGCCCCGACGAACATGTCGAGCTGCTCGTGGGAGCCGGCCTCGTCGGTCTCGGCGCCGAACGTCATGGTGCCGAGGCACAGCTCGGAGACAGCGCATCCGCTCTGGCCCAACAGTCGGTAGCGCATGACTCACCCTAAGGCCCAGCCTTGGATGTGGGACCCGGCGAGTCCCCACCGCGATCAGGGGGCGAGGCTCAGGCGACCGAGTCCACCCGTACGTCGGCGCGGTGCCGCGGCTCGTACTGCTCGGGGGTGCACCAGCCGGTCGTGGGTCCCACGCTCAGCTGACGGAGACGCTCCTGACGCGCACGGCGGAAGGCGACCGACTCGAGCTTGGTCTTGCCTGCCGTCATCGTGTGCGTCGTGTTCATGGTGTCTCCCCCTGGATGGCGTTTCGCTGCGGACAATGGGGCAACGACGACACGGACGAGGGGGTCACGCGGCAGCCGACCTCTGGTCTGGACCGGGTGCGCGGACCAGCCCTCGCTCGGCCGCGAGGGGAGGCTCTCGACAATCGGGTGGGGGAGGAGGAGCGTAGATCCCACCCCAACGCATCCGGAGCAGGGGAGCCAGCCATGCCGAAGCCCGACACAGTCGTCCTGACCACCGACCACGACCTGGGCACGGTCCGCACGATGCCCCAGTTCCGGGACCACGTCGCCCAAGGCACGCTGACCGCCGCCCAGCGTCGTCGGGTCCTGGACCAGGCCGAGATCCTGATCGGTGAGGTCTACGCCCATCTCCCGCTGAAGCGGGCGATGCATGCCATCGACCCGCTGCAGTCGCTGCGGCTGCTACGGCATCGGCTGGACGACCTCTCCGAGACCGAGTTCCACACTCAGCTGCAGCGGATCTTCCTCGGCCTGCACGACCTGCACACCAACTACATCCTGCCCTCGCGATACGCCGGCTTTGCGTTCCTCGGCATCTTCATCGAACGCTGCCTCGACAACGGCGACCCCAAGTATCTGGTGACCAAGACCTTCGACCACATCACCGGCGACCCCCAGCTCCAGCCCGGCGTCGAGGTCACCCACTGGAACGGCACCCCCATCCAGCTCGCCGTCGAGGCCAACGCCGCCCGCGAGGCCGGCAGCAACAAACCCGCCCAGCACGCCCAGGGACTGCAGAACATGACACTCCGCTCGATCAACATGTCGCTGCCGCCGGACGAGGACTGGGTCGACGTCACCTACAAGCTCGCCGACGCGACCGTGCACGAGACCCGCGTTCCCTGGCGGGTCTTCGAGTCCGCCACCGAGGTCACCACCCCCGGCACCCTCCCCAACCTCCCCACCGGCGTCACCGCCGCCGCCCACCACCTGGTCGGGATGGACCTGCGCACCGAGCTCACCCGCAGGGTGAAGCGCCGCCTCTTCGCGCCCGCCTCCCTCGTCCCGTCCCGGCTGCCCGCCGCCGCGAGACGCGCGACGGCCATCGCCGCCGCGCGCAAGCCACGAGCCACCGAGGTCGTCGGCGCCGGACCGGTCGCCACCAACCGCCCGGACGAGCTCAAGGCCAGGATCGTCGACACCCCCCACGGCACCTACGGTCACCTGCGGATCTTCACCTTCCACATGCAGGACCAGAACATCGACGCCTTCCTCAACGAGGTCATCCGGCTCCTCGGCCTGATGCCCCCCGAGGGACTCGTCCTCGACGTGCGGGGCAACGGCGGCGGCTACGTCATCGCCGCAGAGTTCCTGCTGCAGTTCCTCACCCCGCACCAGATCACGCCGGAGCCCTTCCAGTTCGTCTCCACCCCCGGCACCACCGGACTGGCCCGCTCAGTCGCCGACTACGGGGACTGGACGCCCTCCCTCGAAGAAGCCGTCACCACCGGAGCGGCCTACTCCACCGCCTTCCCCCTCTACCCGGGTGACCTGGTCAACAGCGTGGGGCAGATCTACCAAGGCCCTGTCGTGCTGGTCACCGACGCCCAGTGCTACAGCGCGTGCGACATCTTCGCGGCCGGTTTCCAGGACCACCAGATCGGACCCGTCCTCGGCGTCGAGGCCAACACCGGGGCCGGCGGCGCCAACGTCGTCACCCACGAAGACCTCCGCACCGAATGGGCCGGCGGCGCCCTCAACAAGCTCCCCAACGGCGTCCAGATGCGGGTCGCGCTCCGGCGATGCCTGCGAGTCGGCGCCCGCATGGGACAGCCGCTCGAGGACCTCGGCGTCATCCCCGACCACCTCCACGAGCTCACCAAGCGCGACCTCCTCGAGGACAACGCAGACCTGATGGCTTCGGCTGGGGAGCTGCTCGCCCAGGGCCAGCCCAGCACCCTTCGCTTCACCAGCACGTCAGCCGGGGACCAGAAGCGCAAGCTCAGCATCACCACCAAAGCGATCGCCAGCATCGACATCTACGTCAACGGCAGGCCCGTCGCCACCAAGGCCACCACCGACGGCAACACCCAGATCACCGTGCCTGCCACCGCCGGCAGCCTGGTCAAGATCGAGGGGTTCAACTCCCACGCGACGCTGCAGGCAGCATCACAAGCCCGGGTATAGCGGGGTCCGGCAGCACGGACTCTGATAGAAACGAGACGCGTCCGGCGGTGGAGGTGACGATGTGACCAGCGGCCCTGGAGGGCACACGGTCTTGGCTACGGCCGAGGGTGAGGCGTTCGGCTCGCTGCGGAGGCGACCGACGTCTCGGCTGGAACGATTCGCCCTTGGCCGAGCGCTGCGCAAGCAGGTGCCGCGCAAGTCCTTGGGGCGATGGGAGGCATCGGTCGGCCGGCGAGACCCGGTCCAGCTGATCCAGGAATCGCATCGGGGTCGAGTGGACGAACTCATCCCGATCCGAGTCAGCCGGATGGTCAGCTCGCCGTACGGCTTCCTGCGCGGAACCGCCATCGTGATGGCCGAGGACGTCGCCGGGTTGCCGGCGACGGGGATCACTCCGGTGATCTGCGGCGACGCGCACCTCGGGAACTTCGGTTTCTACGCTTCGCCCGAGGGTGAGCTCGTGATCGATCTCAATGACTTCGACGAGGCCCATCCGGGTGGTTGGGAGTGGGATCTTCGGCGACTCGTCGCCAGCATCTGGGTGGCCGGGCGGGAGAACTCCTCCAGCGAGGAGCAGTGCACGGACGCTGTCAGGTCGTGCGTGTCGGCCTATCGGGCGGAAGTGAACTTCTTGGCAGACCAGCCTCTGCTCATGCGTTCCTACAACCGTCTGGACGTGAAGCGCCTGCACGAGACCGCCACCGAGAAGTCGCTCCGGGCCGAGATCGGACGGTCTGCCAAGCGGGCCCGAAACCGGACGAGTGATCGCGCGCTGCCGCGGTTCACCCGCGAGCATGAGGGGCGTCGGCACATCGTGGACGAGCCGCCCTTGATCACCCACGTCCCCGAGCAGGACGGTGAGCTGATCGCGGCCGCGCTGGATGACTATCTGACCACCCTGGCTCCGCACTGGCGGCGGGTGCTGGGCGGCTACACCTTGGTCGACATAGCTCACAAGGTCGTCGGCGTCGGCAGCGTCGGCTTGCGTGCCTACGTGGCGCTGCTCGAGGGCAGCAGCCCTGAGGACGTCTTGTTCCTCCAGCTGAAACAGGCGCGTCGATCAGTGCTGGCCGAGCATGTGCACGGCGAGTCGGCCTGGCACGCTCACCAGGGCCAGCGCGTGGTGGAGTACCAGCAGGCCCTGCAGACAGTCAGTGATCCGCTCCTGGGGTGGACCACAGTCGGCGAGCGGCAGTATTACGTTCGGCAGTTCCGGAACATGAAGGGCACCATCCCGCTCGACGCCATCGATCCCGCGGCGTTGGCTGACTACGCCGGCATCGTCGGACACCTGTTGGCCAAGGGTCACGCTCGCACCAGTGGCGCTTCCATGATCGCGGGGTATGCCGGCCGCTCCGAGAAGCTGGAGCGGGCGATGGCCCAGTTCGCCCGGGCCTACGCGGACCAGACCGAAGCCGACCACGCCGAGCTGGTCCGAGCGGTCCGGAGGGGGGCGGTGCCGGTCACGGAGGGCGCTCTGGATCGCGCCGGCTCCGCCTTCCGCCCCTGAACCTGTCGAGTCCCGTCTCCTTCGGCGGGCGTGCCAGGTTCGGATCGACGTCCACGCTGTCCGTCGGAGCTCTGCTGGGAGGCCACGCTCCACGGCCGGGGACTCCTGTGTCGTGGTCGGCGGCTTCCTCCTGGACCGCTCATCGGGTGGCCGTGCGCGTCGCCGGACCGCTGGGCCTCGCCACGAGGACGACGAGGTTCCGGTAGCCCCCGTGCGTCGGGTCATACGGAGGCGCGCATGTGACGAGGACAAGCTGACGGGTGCCGCTGGGTGAGTACAGGTGGGGCCGGGCGCTCAGGGACTCCCGCCGGATCAGCCGCACCGAGCGGACACGGAAGTCCTGACGAAGGCCGGCCGACCGCAACACCAGCCGGAGCCCGGGTCGCGCTTCGTACAGTTCTGCGAAGGGTCCCAGCCGCTGGCGCGGCGAGTCGATGTGGGCGGCCAGGAGGGTGTTCCCAGACGGGTCCCCGACACGGGAGCTGCCACGCCACCAGCCGGCGGACCGCGGATCGTCCGGCACGTCGAGCTGCCCGTCCCGGCCGGTGGAGGCCGCATGGACCGCAACCACACGGCCGCTCGGCAGCCGCAGCGACCGGGGCTCCTCGGGAACCACCGGGTCGGGAGTGACGAGGGCGAGGAGCACCGCAAGCACGGCGACGGTCGCCGCCGCCAGCAGGAGCGAGGCAGACGTGCGGTGCAGGATCATGGCGTCACCCCGGGCCGAACACCCGAACGGGGAGGTCCCGGGCCAGCCCGACCGTCCCGGTGTGCACGTTGCCGGGGGCGGCTTGGCCATCCTGGCCCAGCGCCATGGTGTGCACGATTGCGCGGGGCGCACCGGCGGGGGGACCGCCCGCCGCGTAGACCGTCGTCACAGTGCCCGCGGCGACGGTGAGCTTCAACGGACCAAGCACGGCGGGTGCCTGCTGTCCGCTCGGCACCAGAGCGACGAGGTGCCGTCCAGCCGGCACGTCAACGGTGGCCGACTCACCGTTGGCGATGTTGGCGAATACGACCCGGTCGTCGACTCGTGCGTCGGCCGGAACGAGGGTGGCCGTGGCCCCGACCAGGATCCGAGCCCACCCCTCCCTGATCGGCCGGGTCGGTGTGGGGAACAAGGTCACCAACGACGCTCCTCGGACTGCCGCGGGACGGTGCAGGACGACGTCGGCGGAGGAGCCCGGTCTCAGCCAAACGGTTGACCGCACGACGCTGCCTCCCGAGCCGACGAAGGACACCACATGTCGACCCGCCGGAAGCCGGACCGGGCCGATGACGTCGCCCACGCGCGTCACCGGGTGGAGTTCGCGCCCGTCGACCCGTATGTCGACCGCTCGCCCCGGCACGGCCTGCACGAGGGTAACGGTGCCGAAGGCGTTGCCGGAGACATTGCCGGCCGCGGTCTTCGGGAGGCCGGGCGGGGCACTGGTCAAGCCGATCTGGGCAACCGCGAGCAGTAGCGCAGCTGCGGCGAAGCGGAGCAAGGATGTCTGCATGGTGCGACCTGGTGTGGGCGGTGGAGACTCACTCTGCTCAACGGCCACGCGGGCAATGGGGTTACGCGACGGTGCAGGCCGAGTTCGCCGGCTCTCGCATCAGCCGCTCGATGTGCCCAGCAGGCGGCGAACTGCCCTACCCCCTCACAACCCCGCCACGACCTCGGTCCCCTGCTTGATCGCCCGCTTCGCATCGAGCTCGGCAGCGACATCAGCCCCACCGATCAGGTGGGCAGACGCGTGGTCGAGGGTGTCGTACAGCCCGCGCACCGAGTCCTGGCCGGCGCACACCACGACGGTGTCGCAGGCGATCACCCGTGACGAGCCCTCGACGGTGATGTGCAGACCCTCGTCGTCGATCCGGTCATAGGTCGCGCCCCTGACCTGGGTCACGTGCGACTGCTTGAGCACCGCGCGGTGCGCCCAGCCCGAGGTCTTGGCGAGGCCGATGCCGATCGGGGTGCTCTTGCGCTGCACGAGCGTGACCTCGCGCGCGGGCGTCCGCGGCTTGGCCTCGGTCAGTCCGCCCGCGGTCAGCGCGGGGTCGCCCACGCCCCAGTGCGCCATCCAGTCGTCGAGGTCCTCCTCCTCGTGGGTGAGGAAGACGCTGACGTCGACGCCGATGCCGCCGGCACCGATCACCACGACCCGCTTGCCCGGGACGACCCGACCGCTCAGCACGTCGGCGTACGACGCCACCGATCCGTGGTCGATGCCGGGGATCGCCGGCATCCGCGGCTCCACGCCGGTCGCGACGATCACCTGGTCGAAGCCGGCGAGGTCGTCGGGGGAGGCCGCGGTGCCGAGACGTACATCGACGCCGAGGACCTCGAGGCGACGGGTGAAGTAGCGCAGCGTGTCGGCGAAGTCCTCCTTGCCGGGCACCGCCATCGCGAGGCGGAACTGGCCGCCGAGCTCGGGCGCCTTCTCGAAGAGGGTCACCGCGAAGCCCCGCTCGGCCGCGCTCGTCGCCGCGGCGAGGCCGGCCGGGCCGGCGCCCACGACGGCGACGGTCTGCTTGCGCAGCGTCGGCATCAGAACGAGCTCGGTCTCGTGGCAGGCGCGCGGATTGACCAGGCAGGAGGCGCGCTGGTTGACGAAGACGTGGTCGAGGCAGGCCTGGTTGCAGGCGATGCAGGTGTTGATCTCATCGGCGCGCTCGTCCATCGCCTTGGCGACGAAGGCCGGGTCGGCCAGCAGCGGCCGGGCCATCGAGACCAGGTCGGCCTCACCCGCGGCGAGGATCTCCTCGGCGAGCTCGGGGGTGTTGATCCGGTTGGACGCGCACACCGGCACGTCGACGACCTGCTTGAGCCGCGCCGTGTAGGAGCGCCACGCCCCGCGCGGCACCTGGGTGATGATCGTCGGCACCCGCGCCTCGTGCCAGCCGATGCCGGTGTTGAAGACGGTGACGCCCGCGGCCTGCAGGTGCAGCGCCAGCTCGGCGGTCTCCTCCCAGGTCTGCCCGCCCTCGACCAGGTCGAGCAGCGAGATGCGATAGACGATGGGGAAGTCGTCGCCGACAAGCTCGCGCGAGCGGCGTACGACCTCGACGGGGAAGTGCATGCGGCGCGCGGCCGAGCCGCCCCACTCGTCGTCGCGGTCGTTGGTGCGCGAGGCGAGGAACTGGTTGAGCAGGTAGCCCTCGGAGCCCATGATCTCGACCGCGTCATAGCCGGCCTTGCGGGCCAGGGCGACGCTCTTGGCGAAGGCGGTCGCGGTGTGGTCGACCTCCTTGCTCGACATCGCGTGCGGCTTGAAGGGCGTGATGGGCGACTTCTTGTCCGACGCGCTCACCGACAGCGGGTGGTAGCCATAGCGGCCGGCGTGCAGCACCTGCATCGCGATCGCGCCGCCGGCCTCGTGCACCGTGCCGGTGACCCGCTCGTGGCGCATCGCCTGGAGGCGGTTGGTCATCTCGGAGGCGAAGGGCTTGAGCCAGCCGCGCTTGGTCGGGGCATAGCCGCCGGTGATGATCAGGCCGACCCCGCCGCGGGCCCGCTCGGCGAAGAACTCGCTGAGCTTGTCGATGTCCCACGGGTGGTCCTCGAGCCCGGTGTGCATCGAGCCCATCACCACCCGGTTGCGCAGGGTCAGCGCGTCGGGTCCGGTGCCGAGGGTGATCGGCTCGAGGAGGTGGGGGTAGGTGGGGTGGCTCATGCGGATGCCTCCGTGGTCTCGGCGTGGTGCTCGTCGTGTGCCTGCAGGTAGTCGGTGATCCAGTCGATCCAGAACCGCTCCATCCGGAGTCCTCCGCGCAGGACCAGCCACTGGTCCAGCCGGGGCTCGTCGAGGGCGGTGGGTTCGGGGAACTGCTCGCGCTCGAACCTCTCGTAGTGCGCCAGCCGCGTCGCGTGGTCGGCCCGGAGGTCGAGGAGGTTGCGGGTCAGCGTGTCGCGATCGCCGTACGCCGCCCCGCGGAGCTTGACCGCGACCTCGCTGCGGAAGACCTCCATCGGCATCGGCGCCGCCAGCCACTCGGCCAGCACCCGGCGGCCCTCGGCCGACGGCGTGTGGACCCGCTTGTCCGGGCGGCCCTCCTGCTCGACGACCTCGACCGACACCCACCCGTCGGCCTCCATCCGGGCCAGCACGCGGTAGATCTGCTGGTGGGTCGCGTGCCAGAAGAAGCCGAGCGACTTCTCGAAGCGGTGGGTCAGCTCGAGGCCGCTCGCGGGTCGCTCGCTGAGCGCGACGAGGAGGGCGTGCTCGAGGGCCATGGGAGCAGTGTGCCGCACCTATGCAACGAGTTGCAATGGTGGGTCACAGCACGCCGGCGCCCGCCATCTCCTCGAAGACCAGCTGGGTCTCGGTGTGCCGGACGACGGGGTGCACGTTGAGGTGCTCGAGCACCAGGTCGCGCAGCTGGGTGGTGGAGGAGACCGCGACGTGGATCAGGTAGTCGTCCTCGCCGCCCACATGGAGGATCCGAAGCGCGCCCGGCACCTGGGCCAGGGTCTGGTGGAAGCTGGCCACGTGGTCGCGGTTGTGGCTGCCGAGGCGCACCTTGATCACCGCCTGGATCGGATAGCCGAGCGCGGCCAGGTCGATGTCGGCGTGCACGCCGCGGATCACGCCGCGCTCGCGCAGCGCGCGCACCCGCTGCAGGCAGGTCGACTCAGCGATGCCGAGGCGCTTGGCCAGCGCCGCGTTGGTGATCCGGCCGTCGACGGCGAGCTCGGTGAGCACGCGACGATCGAGGGCGTCGAGCGGTGCAGGATCCACCGATGGGGCCAGCGTCTTCATGTGTCGTCCTCCGTCTTCTTCGGTGTGATCGGGGCTGGCGAGCAGATCCTTCAGTGAAGGTTTCGTCTGGGCGAGGATTCCACGACGATGACGCCATGACCAGCATTGACACCCTCGCCGTCCACGCCGGCCGTGCCGACCTCACCGGGCTGGGCGTGCACGCGCTCCCGCTCGACCTGTCCACGACCAACCCGCTGCCGAGCATCGACGCCGGCGGCACGTCGTACGAGGCGATGGCGACCGGCGGTCACCCGGCCGACGGGGGCATGGTCTACCAGCGCCTGTGGAACCCCACCGTGGCGCGCTTCGAGGAGGCGCTCGCCCGCCTCGAGCACACCGAGGCCGCGGTGGCCTACTCCACCGGCATGGCCGCGGTGACCGCGGCGCTGCTCGCGGCCCTCGCCGAGGGCGCCGGGCGCCACGTCGTCGCCGTCCGCCCGCTCTACGGCGGCACCGACCACCTGCTGGCCTCGGGGCTGCTCGGCGTCGAGACCACCTTCTGCGCGCCCGACGAGGTGGCCGCCGCGGTGCGCGCCGACACCTGCCTGGTCGTGCTCGAGACCCCGGCCAACCCGACCCTCGAGCTGGTCGACCTCGAGGCGGTCACCGCGGCCGCCGGCGACGTGCCGGTGCTGGTCGACAACACCTTCGCCACTCCCGTCCTGCAGAACCCCGCCGACCACGGCGCGACGCTGGTGCTGCACAGCGCCACGAAGTACCTCGGTGGCCACGGCGACGCCATGGGCGGCGTGATCGCCTGCTCCGAGCCGTGGGCCGAGGCCCTGCGCCGCGTCCGCGCGGTGACCGGCGCGCTGCTGCACCCGATGGGCGCCTACCTGCTGCACCGCGGGCTGGCGACGCTGCCGCTGCGGGTGCGCGCCCAGCAGGACGGTGCCGGCAAGGTCGCCGCCTGGCTCGGCTCCCACCCGTCCGTGCGCGAGGTGCGGTGGCCCGGCCTGCCCGAGTGCGACCCCCAGGGGCTGGTCGGGCGCCAGATGCGCGGGCCCGGCGCGATGCTGGCCTTCCGCGTCGAGGGCGGCTACGCAGCGGCCTCCCGTGTCACCGAGGCCGTGCAGCTCTTCACCCACGCGGTCTCCCTCGGCGGCGTGGACTCGCTCATCCAGCACCCGGCCGCGCTCACCCACCGGCCGGTCGCGGCCGACGCCAAGCCCGACGCCGACGTGCTGCGGCTCTCCATCGGCCTGGAGGACCCCGAGGACCTCTGCGCCGACCTGGCGCGGGCGCTCGACTCGCTGCGGGGGTAGGCCCCGTCGAGGTCGAAGGTCACTCGTGGCATCCACGAGCAGACTTCGAGCCTGCGTCATCCACAGATCGTCGCGCGGTGCTGGCGGAGCGCCAGGACCTGGCACGAGGGTGGAGGACGTGAGCGCCGAGCCGAGCCGGAGGACGTACGCCACCCCGCTGGTCGCCCTGCTGGCCGCGCAGGACGGCGTCGTGTCCCGCGCCCAGCTGACCGACGCCGGGTGCGGGCCCCACGACCTCGAGCGGATGCTCAGGCGCAAGGAGCTCTTCGTCGCACTGCCGGGGGTCTACGTCCGCCACAACGGGCCGCGGTCGTGGCAGCAACGGGCCTGGGTCGCGGTGCTCGCGTGCTGGCCGGCCGCGCTCGCCGGCGCCTCGGCGCTGCGGGCGGCGAGCGGGCCCGGCCTGCGGGGCTTCGACGAAGCGGCCGTGATCGAGGTCGCCGTCGACGTCGCACGCACGGTCCGCGACAAGCCGGACGTGCGTGTGCGGAGGATGGCCGGGCTGACGCCGCGCTCGCGGTGGAACACCTCGCCGCCCCGGGTCCGCTATGAGGAGGCGGTGCTCGACGTGGTGGCCGGGCTGACCCGCGAGTGGGACATGATCGAGGCCTGCGCAGCTGCGGTGCGGGGCCGGTGCACCACGGCGGAGCGGCTGGCGACGGCGCTCGACGCGCGCCAGCGGTTCCCGCGCCGGACCTGGCTGCGACGCGTGCTCGCCGACGTGGCCGCCGGCACGGCCTCGGTCCTGGAGCACGGCTACCTCCGCCGCGTCGAGCAGGCGCACGGGTTGCCGCCGGCGGACCGGCAGCAGGGCGACCGGGTCGCCGGAGCCCGGATCTATCGCGACGCCCCCTATCCGGCGTACGACCTCGACGTCGAGCTCGACGGCCGTCTCGACCACAGCGCCCTCACCGACCGCGATCGCGACCTGGAGCGGGACCTCGAGACCGCGACCAACGGTCGGCGCAGCGTCCGGTTGGGGTGGGGCCAGGTCTACGACCGGCCCTGCCGCACGGCGGCCCAGGTGGCTCGGCTGCTCGCTCTCGGTGGCTGGGACGGCTTGCCCACGCCGTGCTCGCCGACGTGCCCGATCGGGGAGGCCTGACTCGAAGTCTGCTCGCGGATGTCACGAGCAGACTTCGAGCCTGCCTCGGGCGAGACCCTGACAGCGCCGGTGCCACAATCTCCGGCATGACGTACGCACTCGGGCAGGGCACCGGACCACTGCGCGGAGTGAAGGTGGTCGAGGTCGCCGGCATCGGCCCCGGGCCGCACGCGTGCATGCTCCTGGCCGACCTCGGGGCCGACGTGATCCGCATCGACCGGCCGGGCGGCGGGATCTTCGGCATGGGGGAGAAGGACCTGCTCAACCGCGGCCGGCCGAGCGTTGCGCTGGACCTCAAGCGGCCCGAGGCGGTCGCGACCGTCCTGAGGCTGGTCGAGGGCGCCGACGCCCTGGTCGAGGGGATGCGCCCCGGCACCCTCGAGCGGCTCGGCCTCGGGCCCGCCGAGTGCCACGCCCGCAACCCCGCGCTGGTCTACGCCCGGATGACCGGCTGGGGCCAGGACGGCCCGTGGAGCCAGACGGCCGGGCACGACCTCACCTACATCGCCACCGCCGGCGCCCTCCACGGCCTCGGGCAGGACCGCGACCGGCCGCACTTCCCGGGCAACCTGCTCGGCGACTTCGGGGGCGGATCGACCTACCTCGTCATCGGTGTCCTCGCCGCGCTGCTCGAGGCGCGCACCAGCGGGCAGGGGCAGGTGGTCGACTCCGCGATCGTCGACGGCACCGCCCACCTCAACACCATGGCCTGGACCTTCGCCGCGCTCGGCGTCGCCTCGGACGAGCGCCGCTCGGGCCTGCTCGACGGCGGCACCCCGTGGTACGACGTCTACGAGACCGCCGACGGGTTGCACATGAGCGTCGGCGCGCTCGAGCCGCAGTTCTGGGCCGAGCTGGTCGCCCGGATCGGGGTCGAGCTGCCCGATCGCGAGGACCCCGCCCATCACGCCGCCATCCGCGCCGCGCTGACCGAGCGTTTCCGGGAGAAGACGCAGGCCGAGTGGAGCCAGGCCTTCGACGGCACCGACGCCTGCGTCGCGGCCGTCGTACCCCTCTCCGAGGCGCCGCGCCACCCGCACCTCGCGGCTCGCGGGACCTACGTCGAGCGCGACGGACTCACCCAGCCCGCCCCGGCGCCGCGCTTCTCCCGCACCGAGGCGACGATCAGCAGCCCGCCGGCACGGCCCGGCGCGCACACCCGCGAGGCGCTGGCCGCGTGGGGCATCGACGACGTCGAGGCCCTGCTGGCGAGCGGCGCCGCCACCCAGGCCTAGGGTCTCGACCCGATGCGCCCCTTCCTCTTCCTCGGCACCCGCGCCGAGAACGACGTCGCCCAGCAGGAGTACGCCGCCGTGCTGGCCGGCTGCGGCCTGCAGCCCGACGAGCTGGTCCGGGTCCGCCTCGAGGAGCGCCCCCTCGGTGAGGTCGACCTGGCCGACTGGTCGGGCATCATCCTGGGCGGCGGGCCGTTCAACGTCTCCGACCCCGACGATGCGAAGTCGCCCGCCCAGCGCCGTGCGGAGGCCGACCTCCACGCCCTCGCCGAGCAGGTGGTCGCGGCGGACTTCCCCTTCCTCGGCGCCTGCTATGGCATCGGCGTGCTCGGCACCCTCGCCGGGGGTGTGGTGGACCGGACGTTCGGCGAGCCGATCGGGGCACTGGCGGTGCGACTCACCGACGAGGGCTTGCAGGACCCGCTGTTCGGCGCGATGCCGGAGGAGTTCCTCGCCTACCTCGGCCACAAGGAGGCGGTCACCCGCCTGCCCGCGGGGGCCGTGCTGCTCGCCTCCACCGACACCTGCCCGGTGCACGCGTTCCGCATCGGCGCCCACGTCTACGCCACGCAGTTCCACCCCGAGCTCGACGCGGTCGCCATCTGCGACCGGATCGACGCCTACAGCTCGCACGGCTACTACGCGCCGCACGAGCAGGAGGCGCTCAAGGACGGTGCCCGCCAGGTGGTGGTCACCGAGCCGGTGCGGTTGCTGGCGCGGTTCGTGGAGCTGTACGCCCGGGACTGAGGGGTTTCGTGACGGGACTTCGTCCCTCCTCAACCAGCGGCGGTCGACTTCGTCCCTCCCGCCTAGGCTCGGGCACGTGAGCTCTCCCGACCACGTCGACGTGCTGATCGTCGGCGCCGGCCTCAGTGGCATCGGCGCCGCGGCGCACCTGGCCAAGGACCTGCGCGGGACGTCGTACGCCGTGCTCGAGCGCCGCGACGCCAGCGGCGGGACGTGGGACCTCTTCCGCTACCCGGGCATCCGGTCGGACTCCGACATGTTCACTCTCGGCTACCGCTTCCGACCCTGGCGCGGCGAGCAGGCGCTGGCCGACGGGGAGTCGATCCTCGACTACGTCCGCGACACCGCGCGCGACTACGGCGTCGACCGCCACATCCGCTACGGCCACCACGTCATCCGCGCCGACTGGGACTCGACCGCGGCGCGCTGGACCGTGACCGTGATGGTCGACGGTGAGGAGCGGCGGCTCACCTCCCGCTTCCTGTGGGCGTGCAGCGGCTACTACGACTACGACGAGGGATTCACGCCCGTCTTCGCCGGCCGCGAGCGGTTCCGGGGCCAGGTCGTGCACCCGCAGCACTGGCCGGCCGACCTCGACCACGCAGGCAAGCGCGTGGTCGTGATCGGCTCGGGCGCGACGGCGATGACGCTCGTGCCGGCGCTGGCGCGCAGCGGTGCGACCCACGTGACGATGCTGCAGCGCTCACCGACGTACGTCCTCTCGATGCCTGCCCGCGACGGCTTCGCCACCCGGGCGCGGAAGGTCCTCGGCCCACGCGCGTCCTATGCCGTCACCCGGTGGAAGAACGTGGCGATGTCGACCGCGTTCTTCCAGCTCAGCCGGCGCCGGCCGCGGGCGGTCCGTGGCTTCATCCGCTCGATGAACGTCAAGCTCCTGCCCGCGGGCTATGACGTCGACACCCACTTCAAGCCGACCTACGACCCCTGGGACCAGCGGCTGTGCCTGGTGCCGGACGGAGACCTCTTCGGGGCCATCTCCGACGGCAGCGCATCCGTGGTCACCGACCGGATCCGCACCTTCACCGAGACCGGCATCGAGCTGGAGTCGGGAGAGGTGCTCGACGCGGACGTCATCGTCACCGCGACCGGCCTCAACGTGCGGATCTTCGGCGGCGCCGCGCTGTCGGTCGACGGGGTCGAGATCGAGCCCAGCAAGACCATGGCCTACCGCGCGATGATGCTCTCGGGCGTGCCCAACTTCGCCTTCACCATCGGCTACACCAACGCCTCGTGGACGCTCAAGGCCGACCTCGTCTCGGAGTACGTCGTCCGGCTGCTCGCCCACCTGGCCGCGCGCGGGGCCCGCAGCGTCGTACCTGTGCGCGACGAGTCGGTCGCCGAGGTGCCGCTGATGGACTTCCAGGCCGGCTACATCCAGCGCGTCGTCGACACCCTGCCGCGCCAGGGCACCGTGGCGCCGTGGGCGCTGAAGCAGAACTACCTCTACGACGCCCGCGCGCTGCGCCGCGCGAGCCTCGACGACCCGGTGCTGCGCTGGTCGTAGGCGAGCGGCGTCAGACCAGCGAGGCGACCAGGTCCTCGACCCGGCGCTTGATCTCGTCGCGGATCGGTCGCACCGACTCGATGCCCTGCCCGGCCGGGTCGTCGAGCAACCAGTCCTCGTAGCGCTTCCCGGGATAGAACGGGCAGGCGTCGCCGCAGCCCATCGTGATCACCACGTCGGACTCCTGGACGGCCGCGTCGCTGAGCAGCTTGGGCTGCTGCGCCGCGATGTCGATGCCGACCTCGGCCATCGCCTCGACCGCGGCCGGGTTGACGGATCCGGCCGGTGCGGATCCGGCCGACAGCACCTCGATGCGCCCGGCGCCGAGGTGCCGCAGCCAGCCGGCGGCCATCTGTGAGCGGCCGGCATTGTGCACGCAGACGAAGAGGACGGTGGGAGTGGTCATCGGGCGTTCTCCTGGGTGGTGGGGATCGCGGCGGGGGCGTCGAAGCGGTCCCGCAGGGCGAGGCTGACATAGACGAGGGCCACCAGCACCGGCACCTCGATGAGGGGCCCGACCACCCCGGCCAGCGCCTGGCCCGAGGTGACGCCGAAGGTGGCGATGGCGACAGCGATGGCCAGCTCGAAGTTGTTGCCGGCTGCGGTGAAGGCCAGCGTGGTGGTGCGCTCGTAGGTCATCTTCAGCCCGCGGCCGAGCAGGAACCCTCCGCCCCACATGAGGGCGAAGTAGGCCAGCAGCGGCAACGCGATGCGGGCCACGTCGAGCGGCCGGCTGGTGACCTGCTCGCCCTGGAGCGCGAAGAGCACCACGATCGTGAAGAGCAGGCCGATCAACGCCCACGGACCGATCCGCGGCAGGAATGTGGACTCGTACCACTCGCGGCCGCGGACGCGCTCGCCGTAGGTGCGCGAGAGGAAGCCGAGGAGCAACGGCACGCCGAGGAAGATCAGGACGGACTTGGCGATCTGCCAGGCGGAGACGTCGAGCGTGTCGCTCTCGAGGCCCAGCCAGCGCGGAAGCGCCTCGAGGTAGAACCAGCCGAGACCGGCGAACGCGACGACCTGGAACACCGAGTTGAGCGCCACCAGGACCGCGGCTGCCTCACGGTCGCCGCAGGCGAGGTCGTTCCAGATGATCACCATGGCGATGCAGCGGGCCAGGCCCACGATGATGAGGCCGGTGCGGTAGGCCGGCAGGTCCGGCAGCATCAGCCAGGCCAGGGCGAACATCAGCGCCGGCCCGAGCACCCAGTTGAGCACCAGGGACGCGACGAGCATGCGGCGGTCCGAGGTCACGGAGTCGAGACGGTCATAGCGCACCTTGGCCAGGACCGGATACATCATCACCAGCAGCCCGATGGCGATGGGGAGCGAGATGCCGTCGACCTCGACGGCGGAGAGCGTCTCGTCGAGTCCGGGGACCATGCGACCGAGCAGGAGGCCGGCGACCATGGCCAGGCCGATCCACAGGGGGAGGAACCGGTCGAGCGTCGACAGCCGCTCCACGACCTCGCTGCCGCGGTGCCCGCTCACGCGGTGCCGCCGATGAGCGCAGCGACGTCGGACAGCACCTCGCGGCGTACGGCGTAGTAGACCCACACCCCGCGCTTGGTGCGGTCGAGCAGTCCGGCGTCGTGCAGCACCTTGAGGTGGTGGCTGATGGTGGGCTGGGAGAGGTCGAAGGCGTCGTTGAGGTCGCAGACGCAGGCCTCGCCGCCCTCGCTCGCCGCGACGATCGACACGAGCCGCAGCCGCACCGGGTCGGCGAGCGCCTTGAGCAGCGGGGCGAGCCGCTCGGCCTGCTCGGACGAGAGCGGCTCGCGCATCAGCGGGGAGCAGCACGCGGCTGTCTCGACGGGGGTGAGCACCAGCTGGGACTTCGACATGGATCAATATTGACAGATGTCGATGTCTGGGGCAAACTCAGATATCGATCACCATCAATATCAACCGAAAGGCCCTGTCATGTCCCGCCTGCAGCTCGCCCTCAACGTCGACGACCTCGAGACGTCGATCGCCTTCTACTCCACACTCTTCGGCACCGAGCCGCACAAGGTCCGCCCCGGCTACGCCAACTTCGCGGTCGCCCAGCCCCCGCTCAAGCTGGTCCTGATCGAGAACGACGGACACGGCGGCAGCATCAACCACCTCGGCGTCGAGGTGGAGGACGTCGACACCGTCGACACCGAGCTCACCCGCCTGGCCGCAGCAGGGTTCGCCACGACCGAGGAGCGCGACACCACCTGCTGCTATGCCAAGCAGGACAAGTTCTGGGTGCAGGGCACCCCGGACGGCGAGCGCTGGGAGGTCTACACGATCACCGACGACCTCAACGAGGCGGCGGCCGCGGAGGCACCGATCGCCGAGGCGACCTGCTGCGTCTGAGCGTCGCGACCTGCGCCTGAGTCCGGGCTCACATCCCCAAAGATTCGCGGGTTACCGGCCAGTCCCGCTAGCGTGGGGTGCAGTCGCCCGGCCGGTCTTGCCCCGGGCGCAGGTCGTCGCTGGAAATGCGACACCCTTCCTCATCTCCTGAGGCACGTACGCCGCCCACACACGCGGCTCACGGTGGCGAGACGCCAACCGAAAGCAACTCACATGAACTTCGCCGAACTCGGCGTGCCCTCCTCGCTTGCCCAGATCCTGGCCAAGCAGGGCATCACCACTCCCACTCCCATCCAGGCCGCGACGCTGCCTGACAGCCTCGCCGGCCGCGACGTGCTCGGCCGTGGCCGCACCGGCTCCGGCAAGACGTACGCCTTCCTGCTGCCGCTGGTCGCCCGGCTCGACGCGAGCAAGATGCCCGCGATGCCGCGCAAGCCGCGCGCGCTGATCCTGGCCCCGACCCGCGAGCTGGTCGGCCAGATCCACGCCTCGCTCGTCCCGATGGCCCAGGCCGCCGGCCTGTCGAGCGTCGTCATCTACGGCGGTGTGGGCCAGAACCCGCAGACCACCGCGCTCAAGAAGGGCGTCGACATCGTCATCGCCTGCCCCGGCCGCCTCGAGGACCTGATGGGCCAGGGCTATGCCGATCTCTCCAACATCGAGGTCACGATCCTCGACGAGGCCGATCACATGGCCGACCTCGGCTTCCTGCCCGGCGTGCGCCGGATCATGGACAAGACGCCCCGCCAGGGCCAGCGGATGCTGTTCTCCGCGACGCTCGACAAGGCGATCGACGTCCTGGTCAAGCGCTACCTCGACAAGCCCATGACCCACGAGGCCGACTCGGCGCAGTCGCCGGTCGGGACCATGCACCACCACGTGCTCCACCTCAGCCGCGAGCAGAGGGTGCCGGTCCTGGTGGACCTCACCAGCGCCCCCGGTCGCACGGTGGTCTTCACCCGCACCAAGCACGGCGCCAAGGCGCTGGCCCGCCAGCTCAACAAGAGCGGCGTGCCGACCGTGGACCTGCACGGCAACCTCAGCCAGAACGCGCGCACCCGCAACATGGAGGCGTTCCACTCCGGCACGGCCACCACGTTGGTCGCCACCGACATCGCCGCGCGCGGCATCCACGTGGACGACGTCGCCCTCGTGGTCCACGCCGACCCGCCGGTCGAGCACAAGGCCTACCTGCACCGCTCGGGTCGTACGGCACGCGCCGGCGCCGAGGGCACCGTGATCACCCTGATGACCGACGAGCAGGTGCGCGACGTGCGTGACCTGACCCGTCTGGCCGGCATCAAGCCGACCACCACCAAGGTCCACGGCCCCAGCCACCCGATGCTGGTGCAGCTCGCCCCCGGTGAGCGCAGCACCCCAGGCGGCCTCGTCGTCGACGTGCCCAGCTCCGGCGGCGGCGGTGGCCGCTCCACGGGCGCGAACGCCCAGCGCAAGCGCGCCCGCAGCGCCGGCCAGACCAACGGCCAGTCGCGTCGGGGCAACCCGACCACCTACACCAGTGAGAGCTCCGGCGGCTCGTCCACCGGCGGCGGCCAGCGTCGGCGCTCCGGCGGCGGCCAGGGCGGCGGCCAGGGCGGCCAGGGCGGCGGCAACCGTCGTCGCTCCGGCGGCGGCCAGTCCACCGGCCAGTCGACCGGTGGCCGCGCCCACAGCGCGTCGTCGTTCAGCCGCGGTCGCTGACCGACCTCCGACCCCACACTCGCCCTTGAGTCTCCTGGAGACTCAAGGGCGAGTCTCGTTGCGGCCCGGCTCGCCCGGCGCCCGCCGCTCGCGGCGTCACCCGGTCCGACGGAATGGCCAGAAGGCGCTGGTGGTTCACCGGGTGGTGATCCCGCGCGTCCGCGGGCTCATGGCCGACTCCTAGGCTGGGGGACATGCGCACCTGGATCCGACGATCGTTGTGGGAGGTCGTCCCGCGCGACCAGCGCGACACCCCGTCCGCCCTGCGGCGACGGCAGATGGTGGCGGCGACCGTGGTGCTGGTCGGCGCGGTCGTGCTCGGCTGGTCGCTGCGCCTCGAGCCCGGTGGCGGGCTCTTCTACTTCGGCGCCGTGCTCCTCGCGGGCGTCTGGGCGGTGGGTGCCTTCGTCTCCGGACGCCTGCACCTGGGCAGGATCTCGCGGCGCGAGGCCCTCATCCGACCGGTCGTCGAGCCGATCGTGATCGGCCTGGGGCTCGCCGGGATCTTCGTGGTGGGCTCCCTGGTGGTCCGCGAGATCGATCCCCTGGCTGCCTACGTCAGCTCGGTGCTGGAGTACGCCGACGAGGGCTCGCTGACGGTGCTCGCGATCATCACGTTCTTCAACGGCATCGCCGAGGAGCTGTTCTTCCGCGGCGCGATGTATGCCGCGATCCCGCGCTACCCCGTCGCCTGGACGACCCTCGCCTACGTCGTGGCGACGCTCGCGACCGGCAACATCATGCTCGCCTTCGCGGCGATCCTGCTCGGCGCCGTCTGCGGCCTGCAGCGGCGCGCGAGCGGTGGCGTGCTGGCGCCGATCCTGACCCACATCACGTGGTCGTTGTCGATGCTCTTCGTGCTGCCGCTGCTGTTCTAGCCCGAGGCGCGGTCAGCGAGCCCCGCGATCTCCCGCGGTCCCACCGCCGAGCACCCCGGCGTCGAAGGCCTTCAGCACGGAGGCCCGGTCCGCGGCGGTGAGGTCACCCGCGGTGACCGCCTCGTCCAGCCGGTCACCGAGTGCGGTACGCCGCTCGTCCGCGCGACCCTGCTGCAGCTCCTCGAAGGCCGCGGTGACCTCGGCTGCGGACAGGTCGAGCTCGTCGGCAAGCGCCTCGATCATCTGGTCGCGACGCTCCTCGCGCTCGTCGGCGGTGGGCGGTGTGGACCGGTCGGTCTCCGACGGCTCACGCTGCTCGCGGACCGCCTCGAGTGCGGACTGGAGCTCGTTCTCGCTGACGCCGAGGGCCTCGGCGAGCTCGGGGCCACCCAACCCATGGCCTCCACCTGGGCCGCGACCGTGGCCGCGACCGCGGTCGCCGCGCTCGGCGGCGCCGGTGTCGGTCGAGGAACTCGCGGCCGGCGTCGAGCTGTCGGACTGGGCGTCGTCCTCGGCCGCCGAGGCGATACCGAGACCGCCCACGGCCAGACCTGCTCCGGCGATGCCGGTGGCCACGCCGCGTCGAATGATGGATCTGTTCATCGGGACTCCTTGGTCGTGATCGTCTGCCTCTTTTCGGTCTCGACCATCCCCAGCGCACCTGTGCTGAGGCTGTGCCCGGCCTCCGAGTCCGATGTGCATCCCGCACGCCCACGCTTCGCGCGTCGAAGCCCTGTGGCGCCACCGCGGCTCGATCGCTGACGCGTTCGGGCTAGCCTGCGGTGTGCCCGAGTTCACCTGGCGACCGGCCAACGAGGCAACGACCGAGGACGTCGAGGCGGTGTTCGACACCGGCGGCGCCCGCAAGTGTCGCTGCCAGGCGCTGAAGGTCCCGGGCTGGATCTGGCGAGACACCACCCAGGAGCAGCGTGACGCCGCCCTGCTGGAGCAGGCCGGGTGCGGCACCGGCGGACCCACGTCGGGCCTGATCGGATACCTCGACGGCGAGCCGGCCGGCTGGGTCGCGGTCGAGCCGCGGGAGAACTATCCCCGGGTGTGGGCCCGCAAGCAGCCGTGGATGCGGACGGACCCCGAGCTCGAGGGCGTGTGGTCGGTCACCTGCTTCGTCGTCGGCAAGGGCTTTCGCCGGCAGGGGCTGATGTACGAGCTGGCCCTCGCCACCGTCGCGTACGGCAGGCAGGTCGGCGCTCGCGTGCTCGAGGGCTATCCCACCGAGCCGCCGCCCGGGAAGACCGTGATCTGGGACGAGGCGTCGGTCGGGCTGCTGCACGTCTTCCTGGACGCCGGGTTCGAGGTGGTGTCCTCGCCGACCCTGCGCCGGCGGGTGGTGCGTCACCGACTCGGCGAGCCGTCGTGACAGGCCGGGCGCGCGGCCCGAGCCGCGTCCCTCCTGCCTAGGCGCGCTGGATGTCGACGTCGTCGGACGTGTCCTCCTCGCGCTTGCCGAGGACGGCGCGGCCTGCCTCGAGCCGGGCGACCGGCACGCGGAAGGGCGAGCAGGAGACGTAGTCGAGCCCGACGTGGTGGAAGAAGTGGATCGACTCAGGATCTCCTCCGTGCTCGCCACACACGCCGGCCTTGAGGTTCGGGCGAGTGCTGCGGCCCTCGCGGGTGGCGATGTCGACGAGGCGGCCCACTCCGGCCGCGTCCAGGGTCTCGAAGGGCGACACGGTGAAGACGCCCTTCTCGAGGTAGGCCGCGAAGAAGGCTGCCTCCACGTCGTCGCGACTGAACCCCCAGGTCGTCTGGGTCAAGTCGTTGGTGCCGAAGGAGAAGAAGTCGGCCTCCTCGGCGATCCGGAACGCCGTGAGCGCCGCGCGGGGAAGCTCGATCATCGTGCCGATGGGGATGTCGAGGGCGACCCCTTCGGTCTCGGCGACCTCCGCGAGGATCCGGGAGGCCTCCTCCCGCACGAGGTGCAGCTCCATCAGCGATCCCACCAGCGGCACCATGATCTCGGGCCGCGGATCGTGTCCGCCCTTGATCCGGCGCGCCGCAGCCTCGGCGACCGCACGGATCTGGCCCGCGAACAGACCCGGCACCGTGAGGCCGAGTCGGACGCCCCGCAGGCCGAGCATCGGGTTGGACTCGTGCAGCCGGTTCACCGCTGCGAGCAGCCGTACGTCGTCGTCGTCGACGTCACCCTTCTCCTCGGCCCGGGCGACCTTGACCATCAGGTCGGACCGGTCCGGCAGGAACTCGTGCAGCGGGGGGTCGAGGAGACGGATCGTGGTCGGCAGTCCGTCCATCGCGGAGAGGAGCTCGTCGAAGTCCTCACGTTGGGGAGGCAGCAGGGCAGCCAGCGCTTCCTCGCGCTCCGCGGAGCTCCCGGCGAGGATGACCCGCTCGATCAGGACACGTCGGTCACCGAGGAACATGTGCTCGGTGCGGCACAGGCCGATCCCTTCGGCGCCCATGCGTCGCGCCCGCAGCGCGTCCTCACCGCTGTCGGCGTTCGCTCGCACCTGCATGGTGCGCACCGAGTCCGCATGCGTGAGCAGGCGATCCACCGCTCGGATCAGGTCGGCGGTGCCCTCGTCGACCAGCTCGAGCGCCGGCTCCAGGCCCTCCTCGAGATACTTCACCACCGGCGATGCCACGACCGGCAGCTGGCCGATGAACACCTCGCCCGTCGATCCATCGATGGAGAGCACGTCGCCCTGGCGCACCTCGACGCCGCCGGCGCTCGCGAGCTCCTGGGCCTCGTCGATGTGCAGGGCCTCGGCCCCGCAGACAGCGGTCTTGCCCATGCCCCGCGCCACGACGGCAGCGTGCGACGTCTTGCCGCCACGGCAGGTCAGGATCCCGGTCGCCGCGATCATCCCCTCGAGGTCCTCGGGGTTGGTCTCCTTGCGCAACAGCACGACCGGTACGCCGTCGGCTGCCCACTTGACCGCGGTCGCGGAGTCGAACACCACCTTGCCGACCGCCGCGCCCGGAGAGGCCGGCATGCCTCGGGTGAAGGGCGTGCGCTCGGCCTCGGAGTCGAACTGCGGGAACATGAGCTGGGCCAGCTGTGCTCCGCCGACCCGCTCCAGCGCCTCGTCCATCGTGATCAGCTGCTCATCGACCAGTTGCGTGGCGATGCGGAACGCTGCTGCGGCGGTGCGCTTGCCGACACGGGTCTGGAGCATCCAGAGCTTGCCACGCTCCACCGTGAACTCGATGTCGCACAGGTCGCGGTAGTGGGTCTCCAGCCGCCGCATGATCTTGACCAGCGCCGCATGGGACTCGGGGTCGACGTCCGCGAAGTCGTCCAGGGACAGCGTGTTGCGGATCCCGGAGACCACGTCCTCTCCCTGCGCGTTGACCAGGTAGTCGCCATAGCCGCCGGGCTTGCCCGTGGACGGGTCCCGGGTGAAGCAGACCCCGGTGCCGGAGGTCTCGCCCAGGTTGCCGAAGACCATCGTGCAGACGTTCACCGCCGTGCCGGCGTCCTCGGGGATCCGCTCGCGCCGCCGGTAGATGCGCGCACGGTCGGTGTTCCAGGACTCGAAGACGGCCCGGATGGCCAGATCGAGCTGCTCGCGCGGATCCTGCGGGAAGGGGCGCCCGCTCCCGGCCTCCACGACGGCCTTGAACTCCTCGACCAGCTGCTGAAGGTCACCTGCGTCCAGCTCGAGGTCGTTGGTGACCCCCTTGGCCTCCTTCGTCGCGTCGAGCACGCGGGCGAAGTCGTCGCCCTCCATGCCGAGGACGGTCTTGCCGAACATCTGGATCAACCGTCGGTAGGAGTCCCAGACGAACCGCTCGTCCCCTGAGGCCTCGATCAGGCCCTTGACCGAGAAGTCGTTGAGGCCGACGTTGAGCACCGTCTCCATCATCCCCGGCATCGAGTACTTCGCTCCGGACCTGACGCTCACCAGGAGCGGGTCGACGGAGTCACCCAGCCGGCGCCCGACCTCGTCCTCGAGGCGTCGCAGGGCCATCGTGACCTGCACCCTGAGGTCGTCGGGCAGGCGGTCGTGCCTGAGGTAGTGCCGGCACGCCTCCGTCGTCACGATGAATCCCGGAGGCACCGGCAGTCCCAGCCGCGTCATCTCCGACAGGTTGGCACCCTTGCCACCCAGCAGATCCTTCTGGTCCTTGTTGCCCTCGCTGAAGTGGTAGACGAGCTTGTCCATCTCCAGTTCACTCCCTTTCGGTTGACTGGTGCGGGTGCTGCGGCGACTGGTCGGCGACAGCGTCTCGGATCACGGGTGCTCCCCGGCGTGCCGGAGCACCTTGGTGAGCGCGTGGTCGCTGCTGACCTCGCGCACCGTCCCGCTCTGCGAGCGCATCACCAGCGACCGGGTGCGAGCCCCGCCTCCGGAGTAGCGGACCCCGGGGAGGAGGTCGCCGTCGGTGATGCCGGTCGCCACGAAGAAGGTGTTGTCGCACGTCACGAGATCGTCGAGCCCCAACACCTGGTCCAGGTCGTGGCCGGCCGCGAGGGCCCGGCTCCGCTGCTCGTCGTCCGCGGCGTACAGACGCGCCTGGATCTCACCGCCCATGGCCTTCATGGCGCAGGCGGTGATCACGCCCTCCGGGGTGCCGCCGACACCCATGAGCACGTCGATTCCCGAGTCGGGCCGGGCCACGGCGATCGCGACCGCGACGTCACCGTCGGGGAAGAGCTTGATCCGGGCACCGGCAGCGCGCAGGCGGGCGATGAGGTCGGCGTGACGGGGCCGGTCGAGCACGGCGACGGTCAGATCGGAGACCGAGCCGCCCTTGGTGCCGGCCACGACCCGCAGCGTCTCCTCCGTCGGAGCGGTGATGTCCACCTTTCCGGCGGCGTCCGGGCCGACGATGAGCTTCTCCATGTAGTAGACGTCCTTGGGGTTGAACATGCCCCCCCGATCGGCTGCTGCGATCACCGCGATCGCGTTCGGCATGCCGCCCGCCAGGAGGGTCGTCCCGTCCACGGGGTCCACGGCGATGTCCATCTCGGGGCCGGTCCCGTCGCCGAGCTGCTCACCGTTGTGCAGCATGGGCGCCTCGTCCTTCTCGCCCTCGCCGATGACCACGACTCCGCGCATCTGCACGCCGGTGAGGACGTGGCGCATGGCGTCGACGGCGGCGCCGTCACCCGCCTCCTTCTGGCCGAGCCCGGCCCACCGCCCGGCGGCCATCGCGGCGGCCTCCGTGGCCCGCATCAGGTCGAGCCCGAGGTTGCGGTCGGGCAGCTGATAGGGCCCGGCATGTGCTGCGGCCGACGTCATCGCGCACCCGCCCTCAGGTCGGTGCGGACGGCCCTCGCCACGGCCGGGGTGGCTCGCTGGTTCGGTGGCCTGCTCGGGCATGTCCTGCTCTGCGATGTCATCGTCGTCATCCGCTCCTCGACTGCCTGGTCGTCGCCCTCGGGGCCGTCCGCCGCCCTCCGCGGCTTCGACACTTCTGTCGTACCACGCCCAGGGGGGTGTGATCTGGGTCTCATTTCTTTGAATATGTTTCTACACCTTTGTTTGTGTGGTTTCAAGGGGTGTGGCCGGTCAATTCGGGCATGAACCAACAGATCGGGGCGACTTCCGTGCCTGTGGCATCCCCTCGACGAACCGACGCATGGGGAGACCTGGCCTCGTTCCGACGTGCGGTCGCCGCGTCGTGACCGATCTCCCCGCCCGCGGTGAGTGTGGTGGTGCGAGATGCCGGAGATCGGCCGGAGACCGGTCGTCGGGCCCCGGGCGAAGTCGTCCTCGAACCCGGCCACGACCCGGTGCCGCGTCGCTCGGCGGTCGATCTCGACTCCGTCGAGAGGTCTCGATCGCGATCCTGGTCGAGCGCCTGGGACGGATGGGCCGGGCCCGGATGCGTGAGGTTGCGCCGCTCTCGCAGCCGCCGTCGACTGCTCAGGCTGAGCGGCGGCGGCTCGTCGCCGGTCGAGAACGCCCCTCGCTGAGCGCGGGACGCCTCACGCGGCCAGGAGTGAGGCCGTCCAACCCAGCCCGACCAGACCGGCGCCACCGCAGACGGCGACGCGGACCCAGTGATGGCGTCGGGCGAGCACCCTGCTGGACGCCCAGATGCCCAGGATGACCAGGAGCACGACGCCGGTCTGGGCGATGTCGATGCCGATGTTGAAGGCGGCCAGCGCACCCACCTCGTGGGTGGTGGCCAGGCCGAGCCCACCCAGGCTGGAGGCGAATCCGAGTCCGTGGACGAGACCGACGGCCGCGGCGATCCAGGGGCGGATGGTCTCGCCCCTGCCGCGCAGGGCGAGCACTGCGGCGGCGACGATGGACAGGGAGATCGCCGGTTCCACCCACTGCGCGGGGATCGAGACGAGGTCGAAGTAGGCGAGGCAGAGACTCGTCGCATGGCCGATGGTGAACGCGGTGACGAGCGTGACGACCCGCCGCGTCGTGGCGCGGGAGACCGTGGAGCCGACCACGGCGAACGTGAGGACCACCAGGAAGAGCATGTGGTCGAGACCCGACCGCACATGATCGATGCCGGTGAGGAAGAACGAGCGGACGGTCGAGGCGGCGTCGAGCGAGATCGAGGTCGTGCCGTCGTCTCCGAGCCGGCCCGTCACCAGTCCGTCGGGGCCGGACAGCACCACCTGGTCGGTCGGCGAGGTGAAGGACCAGGACAGGTCCACCTGGGAGACGGTGCCGTCGTGAGGGCCGGTCGCAAAGACGATCTCCACCGACGCGGAGGGATCCTGGCCCTCGGTGACCGGGGCCGGTCCGGCGCCGATGATGTCGACCTTCCGGCCGTCGACCTCGATCGCCACATGCGTGCGGACGACGCTCACGAGGCTCGTCGCCACGGTGGCTTCCTGGGCTCGCAGCTCGTCGGCGTCGACCAGCCCGTCACCGGTGGTGTCGCGGTAGCCGAGCTCGGTGAAGGTGACCTGGGCGGTGCCGAGGACCCGTTGGTCGCTCACCGACAGGGCGATGGCCCCGTTGGTGCTGTCGTGGGCGGCGGCAGGTTCCGCGCCGATCAGGATCGCGGCCGCGCACCCCAGCGTCACGAGCGTCGACGAGACCCACCGCGTCAGGCGTGTGCGGGGCACCGGTCACCCACCGCTCGGCGGCGGGCCGCCACCTCCGGGCGGTCCCTCGCCGTTGGGCAGGGCGGCGTCCGGGTTGTCGGGGCTGGTCAGCGCGGACTCGGCCGTCGCCCCCACCCGGCAGGTCGGCAGGTTCGGGGAGTCGTACGTGAGGTGGTAGTGGTACGTCGTGCCGAGCTCCGCGGTCTCGGAGACATGGCCGGAGCACTCGTCGAGGTCGCTGGGGATGTCGCGGTCCTCCTCGGGGCCGAAGATCCCGTAGCCGTCGTAGGCGAAACCGACCAGGGCCTCGGTGTCCTGCTCGACCGTGCACGTCACCTCGGCGCCGGCGTCGTCGAGATTGGTCTGGATCGACTCGGCGCCGAAGTGCCAGTGGTAGTAGCCCGACGGGTCGATGTGACCGCCGCACGCATCGAGAGCGGGCAGCCCTCCGCGGTCGGCCACCGAGGGTGCGTCGCCGAAGATGGTGACGCCGTCCAGGGCCAACCCGACCTGCGAGATGGTCGACAGGTCGGTGGGCGTGTCGAGCTGCTCGGGATCGGTCGGGATCAGGACCTGCAGGTGGTACGAGCCGTCAGCGGTGGCCTCCAGACAGGAGTTCGCCGTGGCGGAGGACCCGGCAGCACCCTCGGCCGGGTCGGTGACCGTGATGTCTCCGTCGGAGTTGACGAACTCATAGCCCTGGGCGGACATGAGGTCCCAGAAGGCTCCGTCGAGGGCGTAGAGGCCGGGCTCGTCGCCGTCCCAGACCCAGATGCCGCCGACGTCGCTGGTGGTGGCCGGGCAGTAGGGGCCGTCGGTGTCGACGGTCGAGGCCAGGCTGGCGACCTCGAGCTGGTAGCACGTGGTCTCGCTGCCGTTCTCCAGGGTGCAGTCCACCGTCGCCGCCTCGGAGGTCAGGGCTCCGTCGGCGAAGAGCGACGACACGTCCCCGGTCCCGGCCGGGTGGCGCCGTCGGAGGCGTCGTTGCTCGCGCTGGCGGAGGAACCGGTGTCGGTGGAAGCCGTGTCGGTCGAGCTCGACCCGCAGGCCGAGGTGATCAGCACGAGGATCGCCGCCCACGCGACGAGCGCGAGGCGCGGCCGGGCCGCGGTGTCAGCCACGACCGGGCTCATCCGTCAGCACCCTCGGGCGGTCCGTCACCGGGCGCGCCACCGCCGGGAGGTCCTCCCGCCCCGTCCTCGGTCGCGACGGTCTGACCGACGAGGCAGGCGATCACCAGGTTCTCGGAGGCGGGATTGGCGTGGTAGTGGTAGCCGGCCTCGTCGGTGGTGTGTCCGTTGCACGCGTCGAGGTCGTCGGGGGCCTCGCCGTCCTCGAACGGGCTGTGCACCGCGTAGCCGTCGAGTGCGTACCCGAACTGTGCGGTGTCGCCCTCAGCGGCGTCTCCGACCTCCGAGCAGCCCACGGCCCCGTGGAGGTGGTAGCCCTCGGTCGGGTTGAAGTGGCCGCCGCAGTCGTCGAACGCGGCGATCGTGTAGGCGCCGAGGATGGCGTCGACCGGGGCGGAGGCGTCGATGCGCACCCCGTCGAGCGTGACACCCAGGATGGCCTGCGCAGCGCTCGTCTCCTCCGCCGCCACGGGCGTCGTGGGGATCAGCACCTCGGTCGTGATGGGCTCGCCGTTCTCGAGCCACTCGAGCGCACCCTGGACGCAGTGGTTCTCCAGGTCCGGGTCGACGTCGGGGCGCGCAGCGGCCTCGAACTCCGCCTGGGTCTCGGTGACCAGGACATTGCCCTCGTCGTCGTACATCTTCCAGCCGTCGTCGCCGTAGGTCTCGGCGAGGCCCTCGATGAACTCCCCGTCGAGGTCGTAGAGGTTCTCGCCGTCGAACCAGATCCCACCCGCCTCCGCGCTGTCAGTGATGGTCTCGGGGCAGAACGGCCCGACCTCGTGGTCGACCGGGTAGCCGGAGACCGTGATCCGGTAGCACGTCGTCTCGGTGCCCCCACTGAGGGTGCAGTCCTCGGTGGTGGGCTCCTCGGTCAGGGCCCCGTCGAGGAACAGGGCGGTGTCGAGACCGGCCGTCGCTGTGGCGGTCGGGGTGTCGGTCGTGGTCGACTCGTCTGATCCGGACTCGGAGGTCGAGCTGCTGCAGGAAGCGAGCACGAGCACGGCCGTCAGAGGCAGGGCCAGCAGTGGGGATCGGCGGAGCAGTCGAAGCGCTCCGGTGTCGCGGTGGAGTTCGTGGGCCATGATCGGAGCATGCAGGGTGTGGCTGTGACCTCACTGTGGAGCCACTCACAGCCTCCCCACAGGTTCCACACCTTGGATGGCAACGATGCGTTCTGAGCCCGCGGCGGCAGCACCTCGCCGGATCCTCGTCGTCGAGGACGACCCGTCGATCAACGACATCGTGTCCACGGCGTTGCGGTTCCAGGGACACTCCGTCATCCAGTGCGCGGACGGGTCGACGGGCCTCGAGCTCGCGATGGCGGGCGGTGTCGACCTCCTGGTGCTGGACGTGATGCTCCCCGGCGTCGACGGCTTCGAGCTGTGCCGGCGCCTGCGCGAGGCGGGATCGGGCGCACCGGTCCTCTTCCTGACCGCCCGCGACGAGACCGAGCACCGCATCCGTGGATTCGCCACCGGGGGCGACGACTACCTCACCAAGCCCTTCAGCGTGGACGAGCTCGTCATGCGGGTGGCTGCCATCCTGCGCCGCACCGGCGTCGAGGATCCCGACGGACTGCTCCAGGTCGGTTCCCTGACCCTCGACCCCGCCGGTCGTGAGGTGCGTCGGGCCGGGGTGCTCGTCGACCTGTCGGCCACCGAGCACAAGCTCCTCGACTACCTCATGGTCAACCGAGGCATCGTGGTGTCGAAGGCGCAGATCCTCGCCAATGTCTGGGGCCACGACCACGACGGCACCGAGAACGTCGTGGAGCTGTATGTGGGCTACCTGCGTCGCAAGCTCGACGACGGCCACCCCCAGCTCATCCACACCCGCCGCGGCCTCGGCTACGTCCTGCGTGAGGAGCCCCGATGAGCCGCCTCTCGCTGCGCTGGATGATCCTGCTGCCGCTGCTGGCCACGATCACGGTCGGCTTCGTGACCTTTGCGATCTACATCGAGCAGAGCGATCGCTCGACCCGGCTGGCCGAGATCGACCGCGAGCTCACACGAGCCGAGCGCGTTGATCCGGCGCCGCCGGCAACCGATCCACCGGACGGAGTGACCCCGCCGATCCCCGGCTCCACCGCCACCGACGTCTCCACCCCCGGAGTGGACCCGCCCGTCCAGCTCACCGTCTCGCCCGACGGTGACGTCACCACGACGCAGGGCGGCGTGAACCCGTTCCCCGGCGACACCCTCGCCGCACTGGGTGCCACCCGTGGGCCCACGACCACCGAGATCGGGGACTACCGGGTCCGCGTCTCGCCACAGCCCGGCGGACAGGTCCGGGTCACGGCCCTGTCCCTCGAGGGCTACCACGCGACGACCGACGCCCTGCGGCGGACCCTGCTCATCGGCGGGCTGATCATCGTGATGCTCGAGGCCGCGATGGCATGGTGGCTGGCCGGCCGGCTGGTCCGCCCGCTGGCGACGATGGCGGCCACGGCCAACCAGATCGCGGACGGGGCACTCGACACCGAGGTGCGTCACGCCGGGGGGTCCCGCGAGGTCTCCGACCTCTCGACCGACATCAAGCGGATGGTCGCCCGGCTGCGAGCCGCTCTCGCCGAGCGTGAGCAGTCCGAGGCGGAAGCCACCCGGGCCCGTGACGACATGAGGCGGTTCCTCGCCGACGTCTCCCACGAGATCCGCACTCCGCTGACCGCGCTCAAGGGATACAGCGACCTCTACGAGCGAGGGATGCTGGCCGAGCCCGGAGCCCTGGACCGCGCCATGTCACGCGTGGGCAACGAGAGCGTCAGGCTGCACCGGCTGGTGAACTCCATGATGGAGCTGGCGCGCAGCGGCGAGGGGCGTTCCCACGTCGTCGCGGACGTCGATGTGCCTCAGGTCGTGCGGGCGGTGGTCGACGACCTGCGGGCGGCGTACCCGGAACGTCGGATCGACGTCGAGCTCGGCCACGTCGTCGACGCGACGGTGGGGGGAGACCCCGCCCGGATCCACCAGGCCGTCCTCAATCTCGGTGCCAACGCCTGCACGCACACCCCCACCTCGACCCCGATCACCCTCGTCGTCGAGACGCCGGCGGACGCCGTCGAGATCAGCGTCGTCGACCACGGAGGCGGGATCGACGAAGCCGAGCGGACGCGGATCTTCCTGCCCTTCTACCAAGCAGACTCCTCGCGCACCCGACACGGCCAGGGCGGAGCAGGTCTCGGCCTGGCCGTGACCCAGCAGATCGCCCACGATCACGACGGATCGGTCAGCGTCGGCCCGACCCCCGGCGGCGGATCGACCTTCACGCTCCGGCTCCCGCAGGGCTCCGGAGCAGCCGACAGGTGAGCTCGCGGACCCTCGCCGGGGCGCTCAGGACTCAGGCCCCTGCGGCGGCCCGATCGGACAGCGCGCGGCGCACGGACTCGCTGTAGGACAGCGGGTCACCGGGCACGACCTCGCGGATCGAGGTGTCGGTGACGACGACCTCGGTGGACATCGAGTCGATCAGGTTGCGGCCAGTGGTGACGTCGACGTCGGTGACCAGCGCCAGCCAGTACGACGACAGCCGCGGGGTCAGCACCGGGACGGGTACGACGGGGATCTTGCGACCGTTGATCAGCTCGGCGGCGACCTTCATCATCTCGAGGTAGGTGAGCTGCTCGGTCCCGCCGATCTCGAAGATCCGGTCGAACGTCTCCGGCTTGTCGACCACGCCGACGAGGTAGCGCACCACGTCGTCGAGGGCGATCGGCTGGGTGCGTGTGGAGACCCACTTCGGCACGACCATGGCCGGCAGGTTCTTGACCAGCTGGCGGGTGATCTCCCACGAGATGCCACCGTGGCCGACCACGATCGCGGCACGGAGCACCGTGACCGGCACCCCGTCGGTGGCCAGCAGTCCCTCGACCTCGCGTCGCGAGCGCAGGTGCGCGGACAGCTCCTGGTCGTCGTCGCCGAGCCCGCCCATGTAGACGATCTGACGGGTGCCGGCGGCAGCCGCGGCGGCGCTGAAGTTGCGCGCGGCGTCGGCGTCCTTGCGCTCGAAGTCGGGATCGTCGAGTGAGTGCACGAGATAGATCGCCACGTCGACCCCGTCGAGCGCCGCGCGCAGCGAGTCCGGGTCCATCACGTCGGCTCCGACCGCCTCGCCCGGGCCGTCGTACGTCTCCGGGCGCCGGGTCATGGCGCGGACATCGTGCCCGGCGTCGAGGAGGGCGGGGACGAGACGGCGGCCGATGAAGCCGGTGGCGCCGGTGACGAGGACTGTGGCCATGCCCCCATGCTGACAGGCCGCGCCAGATCGTGGCTCATCCCTGCGTGGAGGCGCGCCCCCGTCGGGCGTCGAGCCGGGACATCGCTGGGGTGGCGGTGACGCCGTGCAGCAGCACCGACACGATCACCGTGAACGCCACGGTTGACCACAGCCAGGCCTCGCCGGGCACGTGCTCGTGGCTGGTGGCGTAGCCGAGGTAGTAGAGCGAGCCGATGCCGCGAACCCCGAAGAACGAGACGGCGGCCATCTCGCCACGCTGCAGCCCGCCTGCGCGGTCCGCGCGCGCCCGCGTCGACAGGGCGACATAGCCTGCCGCCGGACGCACGAGGAAGACGAGTGCGAGCGCGAGGGCGATGCCGCGCCAGTCGAGGTGCTCGAGCAGGCCGCGGGTCATGGCAGCGCCCAGCACCAGCAGGACCAGCAGCGTCATCAGCCGCTCGAGTCGCTCGACGACGCCGTGCATCGCGCGTTGGTAGTTGTGCCCGCGCGCGGACGCGCGGACCCGCATGGCGCACGCGAAGACCGCCAGGAAGCCGTAGCCGCCGACCAGCTCCGCAGCACCGTACGCCGCCAGCAGCGCCGCCAGCGCGAGCAGCGGCTCGCCGTGGTCGGCGAGGCGGAGCGAGTCGCTGCGGGAATGGAAGGCCTGCCGGCCCAGCAGCCAGCCGATGCCGACACCCACCGCGAGGCCCAGCGCGATCTTGCCCACGACGTACCAGCCCACCCACAGGCCGGTGTCCGCGAACGTGAAGCCACCGGCGATCAGCAGCAGGGCCAGGTGCACGAAGGGGAAGGCGAGGCTGTCGTTGAGGCCGGCCTCCGCGGTCAGGGAGAAACGGATGTCGTCGTCGACCGGGCTGTCGTCGTCCTCGCCGCGCTCGTCGATGTCCTCGGTGAGGGGCTCGCCGACCTGGACGTCGGAGGCGAGGACCGGGTCGGTCGGCGCCAGCACCGCGCCCAGGAGCAGCGCCACCGCCGGCGCCAGGCCGGCGACCCACCAGCCGAGGACGGCGACACCCAGGATGGTGAGCGGCATCGTCACGCCGAGCAGCCGCCACACCGGCGACCACCCGCGCAACGATCGCCAGGACCGCAGGTCGAGGGTGCGCTCGATGGCCAGGCCCACGCCCATGAGGGAGACCAGCACGGTGAACTCCGTGACGTGCGTGACGAGGTCGCGGTGGTCCTGCGGGTCGAGGCTGACGCTGTCGACGAGCGGCAGCATGCCGATGGCCATGCCGACGGCGACGAGCACCATCGGCGGGGAGAGCGGGATCCGCCGGGTGAGCTGCGGGAGGACGATCGCGAGGAGCAGGGACAGGCCGAGGATGAGGTAGACCGCGGCCCCGTTCATCGGGACCTGGGCGGCATGGTGTCGTGGGACGCCGAGCTCTCGTCGATGGCCTGCTCGTAGGCGGTGACCAGCCCGGCGACGGTGAGCGGCTTGAGTCGGTGGATGAACTCGCGCAGCTGCTCGGCCGTGCCGCCGCGCTCGCGGAACGCCGGCCAGACCATGGTGCGCACGATCTCGGAGAGCTCGCGCGCGACCTGGCGACCGTGGTCGCGATAGACCTCGGCGACCGCCTCGGCGGCTTCGGGGGAGATCCCCAGCCCGGACAGCCCGCCCGTGACGTCGACGTCGCGCTCGCCGGTGACCGGGGCGAGCATCGACAGGTGGAGCGCGATCTCGGAGGGCGTGGCGGTGGCGGGGATGGTGTCGACGTACTTCTCGATCGCGGACAGGGTGAAGCCGTGCCCCTGGAGCTCGCGCACCAGCTCGAGCCGGGCGACGTGGTCGGGGCCGTAGTAGCCCGAGCGACCACGACGGATCGGTGCGGGGACCAGGCCTCGCGAGGCGTAGAACCGGACGTTGCGCGCGCTCACCCCGGTGCGCTCGGTCAGCTCGTCCAGCGTGAGCAGCTCGCTGCCGTCCACCACGGTCTCCACCGCTCCATCCTCTCCTCACGTCTCACCCCACGCGCCCATCGGACGGTGACGACACCCACACCTGTTGGACTGTGACAGTAATGGTGTCACAATCAGGGGTATGGCAGAAGCATTCGTCTACGACCACATCCGCACACCTCGCGGCCGCGGCAAGGCCGTCGGCTCGCTCCACGAGGTCAAGCCGGTGGACCTGGTCGTCGGACTCCTCGACGAGCTCAGGACCCGCAACCCCGGCCTGGACCCGTCGCGTGTCGACGACGTGGTGCTCGGCGTGGTGACCCCCATCGGCGACCAGGGCGGCGACATCGCCAAGACCGCCGCCCTCAAGGCCGGCTATCCCGAGACCGTGGCCGGTGTGCAGCTG
Source organism: uncultured Actinomycetota bacterium (assembly GCA_963790155.1). Classification (GTDB taxonomy): domain Bacteria; phylum Actinomycetota; class Actinomycetes; order Propionibacteriales; family Nocardioidaceae; genus Nocardioides. The sequence goes on from CAWBNL010000004.1 coordinate 205,526, forward strand.
AACCGCTTCTGCGCGTCCGGCCTCGAGGCCGTCAACCAGGCCGCGCAGCGCGTGCGCTCCGGCTTCGAGGACCTCCTGATCGCCGGGGGCGTCGAGTCGATGAGCCGGGTGCCGATGGGCAGCGACGGCGGCGCGTGGGCGATGGACCCCGCCACCGCGCTGCAGACCGGCTTCGTGCCGCAGGGCATCGGCGCAGACCTGATCGCCACGATCGAGGGCTGGAACCGCCAGGACGTCGACGCCTACGCTGCCGAGTCGCACCACCGCGCCGCGAAGGCGTGGGCCAACGGCTACTTCGACTCCGCGGTCGTGCCCGTCAAGGACCTCAGCGGCGTGACCGTGCTCGACCGGGACGAGACCATTCGTCCCGACACCTCCGTCGAGGGTCTGGCCGGCCTCAAGCCGTCGTTCGCCGGGATCGGCAAGGACGCCGGCTTCGACGACGTGGCACTGGAGAAGTACCACTGGATCCCCGCGATCGACCACGTGCACCACGCCGGCAACTCCTCGGGGATCGTCGACGGCGCGGCGCTGATGGCGATCGGCACCGAGGAGATCGGCACGTCGCTGGGCCTCACCCCGCGCGCCCGGATCATCTCCACCGCGGTCTCCGGCGCCGACCCGACGATCATGCTCACCGGGCCTGCCCCCGCCGCGCGCAAGGCACTCGCGCGGGCCGGCCTCGAGGTCGAGGACATCGACCTGTTCGAGATCAACGAGGCCTTCGCGGCCGTCGCCATGCGCTTCATGCGCGACCTGGGCATCAGCCACGAGATCACCAACGTCAACGGCGGGGCCATCGCGATGGGCCACCCGCTCGGCGCCACCGGCGCGATGATCCTCGGCACCCTCGTCGACGAGCTCGCCCGGCGCGACCTCAGGCGCGGCCTCGCCACGCTCTGCGTCGGCGGCGGCATGGGCATCGCCACCATCGTCGAGCTCGTCTGACCCACCCCGTTGGTCCACGAGGTCGCGCAGCGACCGTCACGAGACCACTCCACTGCCGAGCCTGGTCTCCAGACGCGACTCCGTCCGTCTGGACCAGCGAAGGGAAGACCATGACCACTGACACCCGGACCGCCGTCCGCTACGACCGCGACGCCGACGGCATCGTCACGCTGACCCTCGACGATCCGACGGCCAGCGCCAACACCATGAACGAGCTCTACCAGTCGTCCATGCAGGCCGCCGTCCGACGGTTGTACGACGAGCAGGACGACGTCGTCGGCGTGGTCCTGGTCAGCGCCAAGAAGACCTTCTTCGCCGGCGGCGACCTCAAGAGCATGGTCACCGCCACCCCGGACGACGCCGACGAGATCTTCGCGATGGGCGAGGCCGTCAAGGCCAGCCTGCGCAAGCTCGAGACGTTCCCGCGCCCCGTGGTAGCGGCGATCAACGGCGCCGCCCTCGGCGGCGGGCTCGAGATCGCGCTCGCGGCCAACCGCCGGATCGCCGTGGACGACCGCTCGGTCAAGATCGGCCTGCCCGAGGCGACGCTCGGCCTGCTGCCCGGTGGCGGCGGGGTCACCCGCGTCGTACGCATGCTGGGCCTGCAGTCCGCGCTGATGGACGTGCTGATGCCGGGCACGCAGTTCGACCCGCGGGGGGCGCTGGCCAAGGGCCTGATCGACGAGGTGCTCCCGACCCGCGAGGAGCTCGTGCCCGCCGCGAAGGCGTGGATCCTCGGGCACCGCGACGACGCGGACGCCGCCACGAACCCGTGGGACCGGGCGGGCTACAAGATGCCCGGCGGCACCCCGAAGACCCCGGCGCTCGCGCAGTTCCTGCCGGCCTTCCCGGCCCTGCTGCGCAAGCAGACCAAGGGCGCGATCTATCCCGCGCCGCGCGCGATCATGAGTGCCGCTGTCGAGGGGGCGCAGGTCGACTTCGACACGGCGTCGCGCATCGAGAGCCGCTACTTCACCCAGCTGGTGGTCAGCCAGCAGTCCAAGAACATGATCCAGGCCTTCTTCTTCGACCTCCAGGCGATCAACTCCGGCTCGCTGCGCCCGCAGGGCATCGAGCGCTGGCAGGCCACCAAGGTCGGTGTCCTCGGCGCCGGGATGATGGGCGCCGGCATCGCCTACTCGTGCGCCCGCGCCGGCATGCAGGTGGTGCTCAAGGACGTCTCGCTCGAGGCTGCCGAGAAGGGCAAGGCCTACACCGCCGGGCTCAACGCCAAGGGCATCGATCGCGGCAGGCTGACCACCGAGAAGGCGGAGGAGATCCTGGGCCGGATCACGCCGACCGCGGCGCCCGAGGACCTCGCCGGGTGCGACCTGGTGATCGAGGCCGTCTTCGAGGACCCGACGCTCAAGGCGAAGGTGTTCGCCGAGGTGATGCCGTACGTCACTGGTCACGAGGGGGGCGACGCGCTGCTGTGCTCCAACACCTCGACCCTGCCGATCACCGAGCTCGCCGCGGGCATCGGCCGGGCCGCTCGCCAGGAAATGACGCAGTTCATCGGGCTGCACTTCTTCAGCCCCGTCGACAAGATGCCGCTCGTCGAGATCATCCGCGGCGCCGAGACCTCCGACGTGGCGCTGGCCAAGGCGTACGACGTCGTGCAGCAGATCCGCAAGACGCCGATCGTGGTCAACGACTCGCGCGGCTTCTACACCTCCCGCGTCATCGGCACCCAGATCAACGAGGGCCTCGCGATGCTCGCCGAGGGCGTGCATCCGGTCTCGCTCGAGCGTGCCGCGACGTCGGCCGGCTTCCCGGTCGGGCCGCTGCAGATCAGCGACGAGCTCAACATGGAGCTGATGGCCAAGATCCGCACGGCGACCGAGGACGCGGCCGAGCGCGAGGGCATCGACCCGGGCGACTACCCGGCCGGCGAGGTCATCGCGACGATGATCGGCCTCGGACGTCCCTCGCGGCTCAAGGGCGCGGGCTTCTACGACTACGACGAGCACGGACGTCGTACGACGCTGTGGCCCGGGCTCGCCGAGACCTTCCCCGTCGCAGAGCAGCAGGTGCCGATCCGCGACATCCGCGACCGGATGCTCTTCATCGAGGCGCTCGAGACCGCGAGGTGCTTCGAGGAGGGCGTCATCACCTCGGCGGCCGCGGCCAACATCGGATCGATCATGGGCATCGGCTTCCCGGCGCTGACCGGTGGCGCTGCGCAGTTCATCACCGGCTGGCAGGCGCTCGACGAGACCGGCCACGGTGTCGGTCCGGTGGGTCTGGACGCCTTCCTGACGCGCGCCGACGAGCTGGCCGAGGCCTACGGCGAGCGCTTCCGACCGACGGCCTACCTCCGCGACATGGCGGCCAAGGGCGAGTCCTTCCCCCGCTGACCGGGCACTTGGTTCCCGTCCGGCTTGCTGACCGGGCACTTGGTTCCCGTCCGGGGCGCTGACCGGGCACTTGGTTCCCGTCCGGGGCGCTGACCGGGCACTTGGTTCCCGTCGGGCGTGGGCGGGCGAGGAAGTGCCCGGTCGGTGGTGGTGACGGGGAGGAAGTGCCCGGTCGGTGGTGGTGACGGGGAGGAAGTGCCCGGTCGGTGGTGGTGACGGGGAGGAAGTGCCCGATCGGCGCATTCGCCGGTCACCAGCCGGAAGGTCGACCAGAATGGGCCGGTGAACTCGCCCCTCCCGACCGCGGTCGTCGTGCGCGACCTGCACGTCCGCTTCGGCGAGGTCGAGGCTGTCTCGGGCGTCGACCTCAGTGCGCAGAGCGGCCAGGCGACCGCCCTGCTGGGCCGCAACGGGGCCGGCAAGTCCACGACGATGAAGGTTCTGGCGGGCGTCGTGCCGCCGACCGCAGGTGTCGTCACGGTGGCCGGGCACGATGCCGCAACCGACGCGCTGGGCGTCAAGCGCGTCGTGGGCTACTGCCCCGACGTCGGGGGACTGGTGCCGAGGGCCACTCCCTGGGAGCACCTCCAGCTCAGCGCCCGGCTCCGCCGGATCGAGGTCTGGGAGGAACGCGGCCGTGACCTTCTCGAGCGCTTCGAGCTCGGCGACGTCGCCCACCGGGTGGTGGGTGGCTTCAGCCACGGGATGAGCCGCCGCCTCAGTGTCGTGCTCGCCGCTCTCCACGAACCGGCCGTCCTGCTGCTCGACGAGCCGTTCGACGGCGTGGACCCCCTCGGTGTCGAGGCCACCCTCGAGGTGGTGGCCGACGCCCGCGCCCGCGGTGCCTGCGTCCTGCTCTCCACCCACCTGCGCGACCTGGCCCTCGAGGCGTGCGGCACGGCCGTCGTGCTGCGCGGTGGCAACCGCGTCGCCGCGATGGAGGCGGCCGACCTCACCGGCGAGGCCTACCGTGCCCTTCTCGACTGACCGCTCGACCCACGGGCCGACCGGCCGGGTGACCGCTCGCCCCGCCGACGGCTGGGCCGACGCGGTCCTCGACCTGGCGCACCTCGTCGCGTTCCGCGCCCGCACCGTACGCCGACCTCGTGCCGTCGTGACCGGCGTCCTCGTGATCCTCCTCATCACGGTCGCCGCCGCGCTCGGGCCGAGCACCGTCGACGTCGACGCCCTCGACTCGGCGACGCTCGAGCGGGCGATCAGCAGCCTGCGGGGCAACCTGGGGGCGGCCTTCCTCGGCTTCCTCCTGCTGGCCATCAGCGCCGCGATGGGCAGCGGTGGCGGGCGTGAGCTGCTCTCGCGCGACGAGGCCGCGGTCCACCCGGTCAGCCCGGTCACCGAGCACCTCGGTGCCCTGGTGCTGGCGCCGCTGAACGTCGGCTGGCTGGTCCAGCTCTGGGGGCTGCTCGCCCTCACCGCGCTCGTCGTGCCACCGGGACGGCTCCTCGGCGCCCACCTCGTGGTGCTGGCCTGGGTGCTGGCCGCGACGATCCTCGGGCAAGCGGTCGGGTGGGCGATCGAAGGAGTGCGACGGACGCCGCACGGCGTGGTCGTCGTGCGGGTGACCTCCGCGATCGTGGTCCTCACCCTGGCGACGCTCCACCTGGCCGGCCTCCTCCTGCCCGTGGTCCGCGCACTGCCGACGACCTGGGTGGTCGAGACGATGCAGACCTCGTGGTGGCCGGTGACGGTCCTCGGGCTGCTGGCGATCGCGGTCCTCGGCGCGCTCCTCGGCGCCCACCCCGCCCGCTGGGCGCTCGGGCAGCCTCCCCGCGAGGAGCTGCGCGTCCAGTCCGGGGTCCATGAGGCACGCCACGCACCTGAGCCTCGCTGGGGCTCCGCCGACCGGGCGCTCCTGCGCCGCCTCGACCGCGGCTCGGTCTGGCGGTCGGTCGGGATGCGCCGCGGACTGCTCGTGCTGGGTGCCGGCCCCGGCCTGGTCGCCCTCGTCGCCGGGCTGGAGTGGAACTCGGTCATGCTGCTGCCCGGGCTCACGGCCAGCGGCGCCGCGCTCCTCTTCGGCGTCAACGCCTGGTGCCTCGACGGCAGGGGGATGGTGTGGCGCGAGACCCTGCCGGTCTCCGACGCCGACGTGTTCGACGTACGAGCGCTGGTGGTCGCCGAGTGCATGGTGGCCGTCTCCGGCGTGACCGTCCTGCTCGCGCTGCTGCGCAACGGGTTGCCGCCGCTCGTCACCGGTGTCACGGTGGCCATGTGCTGGCTGGTGGTCCTGGTGCAGGTGCTCGCGATCGTGATGACCTGGTCGCTGCGCTCCCCCTATGCCGTCGACCTCTCCTCCCCGCGCGCCACCCCGGCGCCGCACGGCGCGATGGCCGGCTACGCCGGCACGCTGTCGCTGGTGACCACGATGACGGGGCTGGTCTTCACCGCCATCGGGTCCCTGGCGTGGGCCTGGCTGCCGGTCGTCGTCGCTGTGCCGTTCCTGGCGTGGTCGACCCTCAAGCTGCGCCGGGCGCGCCGGCAGTGGCTCGCACCGGTCGAGCGGGCGCGCGTCGTGCTGACCGTCGCTGCGGGGTGAGTTGCGGCAACCGGCGTCAGGACTGCGGCAGGCGTCGGTGGATGTCCTCGCTCATCCGCGTGATCGCGAGGTAGAACTCGCACATCATCCGGAAGAAGCACAGATAGAGCAGTCCGACGATCGGGCCGATGATGATCGTCACGATGCCGAGCGCGGGGCTGTCGCCGAAGAAGCCGCTGAGCGAGAAGAAGAGTGTGGCGAGGGCGATCAGGCCCAGGCCGATGATGTAGACGGCCTTGATGATCATGGGGGTCACGAACGTGGTGAAGCTCAGGTCGAAGAGGGCGCTGATGAACCCCTTGCCCTGCGGCGCGCCGGACAGCGGGCCGCCGCCGTAGGAGCCCCCGCCACTGCCGTACGAGCCAGCGTCGTACGAGCCCCCGCCGGAGGAGCCGCCAGCGGGCTGTTGGCCGTAGGGGGCGGTCGGCTGGTCGCCGTAGGGGTTCTGCGGCTGCTGGGGGGTGTCACCGGGCTGCGACATGATCTGTCTCCTCTGGTTCGGACGTGGCTGGACGGTGCCCTCCTGCCCCTCCGCTGGGCTTTCAAACGGATGGATACGTGGTATACATACCCGGTATCCATCGCCGACGGGGGCGGTGGACGGACCACGGAGGCGCGGATGTCGATCCGACAGGCGATGCTGGCGATCCTGGAGCAGGGGCCGATGTACGGCTACCAGCTGCGGGCGGAGTTCGAGCAGCGGACGGGGGAGACCTGGCCGCTCAACATCGGGCAGGTCTACACGACGCTGACCCGGCTCGAGCGCGACGGCCTCGTCGAGGTCGTCACGGAAGGCGCCAGGGTCGGGGTCGCCGGGCACGGGGGTGTCGGCGAATCGACCGGGAGCGACCGGACGCACGTCAGCTATCGCGCCACCGAGGCCGGTCGGGGCGAGGTGTCGGAGTGGTTCGCCACCCCGGTGCCTCGCACCCAGCCCGCGCGCGACGAGCTCGCGATCAAGCTCGCCATCGCCGTGACCCTTCCCGGCGTCGACGTCGCCACGATCATCCAGCGCCAGCGCAGCGCCACCATCACCGCGCTCCAGGACTACACCCGCCTCAAGCGCAGCGGCCGCGCTGCCAGCCCGCAGGACCCTGCCGACCTGGCCTGGAGCCTGGTCCTCGACTCGCTCGTCTTCGACGCCGAGGCGGAGGTGCGCTGGCTCGACCACTGCGAGGCACGGTTGCGCCGCGCAGCCGCCGAACGATCCCCGCGCTCGAGCGGCAACCCGACCACCACGGGAGTGACCCGGTGAACGCGGTCCTCCACCTCGCCGCCGTCTCCCGCATCCACGGCGAGGGCGCCACCGAGGTGCACGCCCTGCGCAGCGTCACCTTCCGTGCCCACCCCGGCGAGCTCGTCGCGGTGATGGGCCCCTCCGGCTCCGGGAAGTCCACCCTGCTCACGCTCGCGGGCGGCCTCGACGCCCCGACCGCCGGCTCGGTGTGGATCGAGGGCGCCGACCTCGCCTCGCTCGACAACGCCGGGCGCGCGCGCATCCGTCGTACGTCGGTGGGCTATGTGTTCCAGGACTTCAACCTGATCCCCGCCCTCACCGCCGCCGAGAACGTCGCCCTCCCGCGCGAGCTCGACGGCGAGAAGGGCAAGGTGGCGCGTCGCCTCGCCCTGACCGCCCTCGAGGAGGTCGGCATCGCCGACCTCGCCGACCGCTTCCCCGACGAGATGTCCGGCGGCCAGCAGCAGCGCGTCGCCATCGCCCGTGCGATCGTCGGCGAGCGGCGGCTGATCCTGGCCGACGAGCCGACCGGCGCGCTCGACACCGACACCGGCGAGGAGATCCTGCGGCTGCTGCGGGCGCGCTGCGACGCGGGTGCGGCCGGCGTGATGGTGACCCACGAGGCCCGCCACGCCGCGTGGGCCGACCGCGTGGTGTTCCTGCGCGACGGCGTCATCGTCGACGAGACCGGCGCCGACGAGCCCGAGGAGCTGCTCGCCGGCGAGGTCGGCCGATGAGCGGATGGCGTCCGGCGCTGCTGATCGCCTGGCGTGACGCGCTGCGGCACCGGGGCCGCAGCCTCCTCGTGCTGGTCATGATCAGCCTGCCGGTGCTGGCCGTCAGCGCCGCCGCGGTCATCATCACCACCGCCGACGTGAGTGGTGTCGAGGGGGCCGACCGCCTCCTCGGGGCCGCCGACGCCCGCGTCCGCACCGAGGGGCGTGGCGGTCGGGTCGTCCAGGGGCCCGACCCCACCGACGGCATGTGGACCCAGATGGGCGAGGTCAACGCCGACGACCCCGTCACCGAGGACGACGTACGCACGGCGCTGGGGGTCGACGTGCGTCTCGTCCCGATCACCTCCGACTGGTCCCGGGCCCGGCTCGGTGACCGGGTCATCGACTTCTCGACGACGACGGTCGACCTGTCCGACCCGCTCGCCGAGGGGCTCTTCGAGCTCGAGACCGGTCGCCTGCCCGAGTCCGCCCGCGAGGTGGTCGTCAACGACGCCATGCTCGACAAGGGCCTCGACGTGGGCGACGAGCTCGAGGTCAACGGAGCCACCGTGCGGATCGTCGGGGTGGGCCGCGACGCGACGGTCCGTGACCACCCGGTCGTGCTCGGCTCGAGCGACGACCTCGCCACGAGCACGAGCAACGTCCGCGAGTGGTTGGTGGACGCCGGCCCCGTCTCCTGGTCACAGGTCCGTGCGGTCAACGAGATCGGCGGCGTGGTCACCTCGCGGGCCGTCCTCGCCGATCCCCCCGACGTGGCGTCGATGGCAGAGCAGATGGGCTACGACACCGGCCGCAACGAGACCCTCGCCGTCGTCACGCTCATCATCGTGATGGCCCTGATCGAGGTCGTCCTCCTGGCCGGGCCGGCGTTCGCCGTCGGGGCCCGGCGGCACGCGCGCACCCTGGCCCTGATCGCGGCGTCGGGAGGCACGCCCGCTCAGGCGCGCCGTGTCATCCTCGGCAGCGGCGTGGTCCTCGGCCTGGTCGCCTCCGCAGCGGGCCTCGTGCTCGGCATCGTCGCGGGCTGGGCGTTGCTGCCGCTGGTCCAGCGGTTCAACGTCGAGTGGTTCGGGCCGTTCGAGCTGCCCTGGAGATACCTGGCCGCCATCGTGGCCTTCGGGCTCGTCTCCGCGCTGCTCGCCTCGGTGGTCCCGGCCTGGCTCGCCAGCCGCCAGGACGTCGTCGCGGTGCTCGCCGGTCGTCGCGGCGACCGCCGCCCGCGTGCCTCGACGCCCGTGGTCGGCCTCCTCCTGCTCGGCGTCGGCATCGCGACGTCCGCCTACGGCGCCGTCACCTCCGACAGCGGCAACGGCGCGCTCTGGATCGGCGGCTCGGCCATCGTGTCGGTGCTCGGCATGATCCTCGTCGTGCCGGTGGTGGTGTCCGCGGTGGCCCGCCTGTCCGGTCGGCTTCCGCTCACGGCGAGGTACGCCGCCCGCGACGCTGCGCGGCACCGCACCCGCACCGTGCCGGCCGTCGCTGCCGTCGCCGCGACGGTCGCCGGGGTCGTGGCGCTCGGCATCGCCAACGCGAGCGGCGAGCTCCAGAACGAGCGGACCTACACGCCCCAGGCACAGATGGGCACCGGCTGGATCAGCTGGGGGGCGGACGTCCTTCCCGACGAGGAGGCGCCCGACCCGACCGCGACCTGGGCCCGGATCGAGGACGCAGTGCGCCAGTCCGCCCCCGACGTCACTGTCACCCCGACCCGCGGACCGAACGACACCTCCGACCCCGACGGCTACACCAACACCTGGGTCGACGGACCGGCGGTCGAGGGGGACGAGTGCTGCCTCGCCTACTACGGGTCGACCATCGCGGTCGCCGACCACGCCGCCGAGCTCGGGCTGGTGGGGGAGCCCGCGCGGCGGGTCGACGAGGGCCTGGCCGCGGGGCGTGTCGTGATCTTCACCCTCCGGACCGACTCCGTCGACACGGCGACCATCACGTCGGAGACCTGGCGTGAGCACGCAGATGAGCCCGAGTCGACCTCGTCCGAGGAGGTGCCCGCGCAGCTGGTCGCCTGGGATGACGCCTGGGGGGCGCCGGCCTTGTCGGTGATGCCCACCTCGGTGGCCGACGACCTCCGCATGGAGGTCGTCACCACCGGCCTGCGCCTGGCCGGCGACCTCGACCACGCGACGGAGACCCGCATCAAGGAGTCGGTCCAGGGAGCGGTGGACGGCACCTACCTCTACGTCGAACGCGGCTACGAACGCCCCGACGAAGCCCTGATCATCCTGCTGGTCCTGGGCGCGCTCGGCGGCGTGCTCATGCTCGGCGGCACCCTCACCGCCACCTTCCTCGCCCTCTCCGACGCGCGGCCCGACCTCGCGACGCTGTCGGCCGTCGGCGCGGCGCCACGCACCCGGCGACGGGTCGCGGCGTCGTACGCCCTCGTGATCGGCGCGGTCGGCGCGCTGCTGGGGGCCGCGGTCGGCTTCATCCCGGGGATCGCGATCTCGCGTCCGCTGACGTCGATGGGCTACGCGGGACCGGACGGCACGGCCGTGGGGCCCTACCTCGCGATCCCGTGGCTGCTGGTCGCGACCATCGTCGTGGCGCTCCCACTCCTGACCGCCGCGGTCGTGGGGCTGACCGCGCGCTCGAGGCTGCCGTTGGTGGCGCGGCTCGATTGACGTCAGCTCAACGGGTGACCTGCACGCGCGAGGACAGGGTGCGGCCGTCCAGGCCGGCGACCACGGTCCGGCGCAGGCGGAGCAGGGAGCGGTTCGCCGTCCGCTGCGCGCGTCGCGGCGACGGGGCCGCACCCGGCGTACGGAGAACCGCAGCCTCCGCGTCGAACCACGCGCGGATCTCCGTGAGGAGCGCGTCGGGCAGCCGGCCGACGTCCTCCACCTGCACCACGAGCTGGAAGGCGGCGCTCGCGGTCAGGCAGGTCGCGCACGCCTCGCCGGCCGCCAGGGCGCGGTTGGTCGCCCGGACCCGGGTGCCGCCGCCGACCACCACCACCTGCACGGACAGGGCGGTCGCGGTGCAGTCCCAGCAGGCCAGCGTCCATGCCGAGGCGACGTTGTCGAAGCGGGCGGCAGCCGGGCCCGGCGCATAGACCACCTGCAGCGCGGTGCTCTGCCCGGCGCACCCGTGGCAGTCGGTCGTGGTCGTCGCGACGGTGTCGGCCTTGACGCCCCGTCCGCCCACCCTGTCCTCGGAGAACACGTCGTCGCGGTCGACCCGGCGCTGGTCGGAGGGCTGCGCGCTCGCGACGAGGTCGAGCTGGCGCCGCGGCGTCGGGGCGCTGCGGGAGGTCGCGTCGGCGGCGCCCGCGAGCAGGACGGAGAGCAGGACGACGTGCGCGGCGAGGCTCCTGGCGCTCACGAGTCGTCCTGGGCGCAGAAGTTGTCAGCGACCGCAGCGGCGATGTCCACCAGGCTGTCGCGGGTGTGCCGCCCCAACGACGACATGTCGGTCAGGGCTCCCGGCTCGAGAGCGTCGTCCCACGGCACGGTCACGACCCGGGCGCAGCGCTTCTCGAAGTGCCGGCGCATCGCCGCGGGCGGCTCACCGCCACGACGCTCCGCATTGACCACCACCACCGTCTGGGCGACCAGGTCCGCGAAGCCGTGCTCGTCCATCCAGTCGAGGGTGAGCGCACCGGCGCGTCCGCCGTCGAGGCCCGCCCGCACCACCAGCACCACCTGGTCGGCCTCGGTCAGCAGCCCCTGGTTGGCGCTGTCGAGGATGCCCGTGCCGGTGTCGAGCAGGATGAGGTTGTAGAAGCGGTCGAGCAGACCGATCAGCCGGTGGTAGTCGTCGCGCGCGAGGGCCATCTGGATGCGGGGGTCGTCATCTGAGCCCAGCACCTCCAGGCGCGACTCGGTGGCCTGCGAGGTGTAGCGGCGCAGGGCGGCGTACGTCGTGATCTGCTCGAGATCGCGCAACACGTCGGTGACCGTGCGGTCGTGCGGCGGCGCCACCCGGTGGGCGAGGTTGCCGGCGTCGGGGTTGGCGTCGACGGCGATCACGCGGTCGCCGCGGAGCATGGCGAAGGTGCTGCCGAGGGCGAGGGTGATCGTGGTCTTGCCCACGCCGCCCTTGCGGCTCATCACCACGACCCGACGCGACCCCTCGATCGGAGTGCGCAGCCGCGACTCGAGCTCGCGCCGGCGTTGTTCGGAGTGGCTCGGGCCCGGGTTCACGAGGTGGCCACTGCCGCGGTAGACCGCGCTGCGCCACCCCAGCGTCGGCACCGGTGCGGGCGGGGCGTACATCACCTCGTCGGTGAAGTCGGCGGCCGAGACCGCGGTGGGCGGATCGGGCCTGACCTCCTGGACCGGCTCGGACGTCGCGGCCGCGGCGCGGGACGCCGAGAGTCGCGTGCGGACGAGGGACACCAGCGCATCGGCCACCCGCCACAGGGCCAGCGTGATGCCGAGGATCGGCAGCAGCAGCAACGCGATGGAGACCACGGCCAGGGCCATGACCGCCCAGTCCTTGCGGTCCCAGGCCACGTCGAAGACGAGCTGCTGCAGCTGGACGCCCTCGCGTCCCCGGGCGAGGAACTCCGGCAGGTGCCAGATCGCCCAGCTGAACGCCACCGTGAGCAGGGGCACCACCACGAGCACCCAGGCGGTCACGAAGCGACGCGACCTGGGCCGCAGCTCGCTGACGCGCGGGTCGACGGGTCGACCGGGTCGCAGGCTGCGCAGCACCGGGCCGACACGAGCGAAGAGGTCAGGCACGCCGGCCAGGTCGGAGAGGACGTAGTAGCCGTCGAAGCGCACCACGGGGATGAGCTGCTGCAGCATCTGGAACTGCAGCAGCACCGCGGTCAGCAGCAGCAACCCGCTGCCGGTGGCCCAGTAGGCCGCCGCCAGGGCCAGCACGGTCAGCACGTTGAAGTGGAGTCCGCCCAGGTCGGTGCGCACCCGCCCCGCGCGACTGCTCCGGTAGGAGTCGGTCACGTCGGTGTAGAAGGCCGGGAAGACGAGATAGAGCCCGAAGCCGATCTCGCCCGGACGGGCACCGCCGTAGCGACACGCTGCGGCATGACCCGTCTCATGGATGACGGCGGCGGAGATGAGCAGGGCATAGATCAGCAGCGCCAACGTCGGCGTAGCGAACAGGCCGGTGATGGCCCCCCAGAAGTCGCCGCGGGTGAGCAGGGCAACGTCCGCGGCCACCAGGGCGACGATCGCCAGGACCACCACCGGCGGCCAGAACAGCGGGGACAGGACGCCGGCCAGGCGCTGGGTGATCCTCGCCGGGATGAGGGTGCCCTTGGCGGTGAGCGCGAGCAGCGGACGTGCCCGGAGGGCGTGCGCCGGTTCCGGCGCCTCGTCGGGGACGACCAGCCCGAGCGGTTCCAACCGGGTCGTGACGAGGTGGGCCAGACCCTCCACCGTGAGGGTCCGGCCGTACGCCGCACTGACGTCCGCCGCGACCTCGCCCGGAGGTCGGGGCGGCTCGACGCAACGGACGATCAGGTGCAGCAGCTCGGACAGCTGCACCACCTGGTCGTCCACACGGCGTACGAGGAACGCCGGATCCTTGAGGCCGGACCCCTGGACCGGCCCCAGGAACTGCACGCCGCTCGCCCGCCGCCACCGCGGCTCGGTGGCAGGCGGTGGTTCGGTCATCTGGTCTGCAGTCATCTGGTCCATCGCTCTGGTGTGCTCTGGAGGTCGATCGGGTCGGAAGACGGCGGATGTGCCAGAGCAACACATCCGCCGCCTGGCGCGTGGGTCACATGTGCACCTGCGTAGCGGCGAGGTACTGCAGTGCCATCGCCTGGGCCTGTGAGTTGATCGTGGCCGCGTTGACGGCGAGGGCGAGATTGACGCCCACGACGTTGGTGACGTTGATGCAGGCGAATTGACAGCTCAACGTCTCCCGACGAGGCAACAAGCTGGCGGCCTCGGCGTCGAGGTCTGCCAAGGCGATCTCTGGTCGTCGGACCATGCCGATACACCTCCTCTCGTGCTGGTCGAGTTGTTCGGGCCGAGCGGATCCGCAGGGCCTCCCGCATCAGGGAGACCCCGCGGAATCGTCAGCTCTGGGACACGAGGATCGTCTGACCCGCGGCGCTGTGGGCGACGGACCACAGCGACGCTGCGTTGAGCGCCATCGAGGAGTTGGTCGCCACGATGTTCGCAAAATTGTTGTTGAAGCTGAGGGTCTCCCGGGTCGGAAGAAGCTCGGTGCGCTCGGTGTCGAGCTCAGTGAAAGAAAGTTCCCGCATGATGTTCACCTCCCCCCGGTGCGGTTGCATCTGCGCACTCATGGGATCGGACGGTGCGTGACCCCTGCGTGACCGCATCCGATTAGCAGCCGGCCTCTGGACCGACGACCCCAATGTTGGGTAGATCCCCCGGTCCGACTACCCGAAAGGGTAGGGATCCGGCAGTGTGGATGCGCGAGAAGCGCCGTCCAGGGGGAGGGTCTCGGGGTCGAAGAGCCATGCCGGATTCCAGTGCTGTCACCTCACGCCACCTCGTCCTCCTCGGGCGGTGGGACCTCGTCGTGGACGGTGAGAGCGTGGTGCTCGGGGGCCGCGAACAGCGGCTCAGCGCGCTGCTCGCCCTGACCGGTCACCAGAGCGCCCGGTCCCAGGTGGCCGGCATCCTCTGGCCCGAGAGCACGGACGCGCGCGCCCTGGCCAGCCTGCGGCGCGCGGTGCTGCAGACCCAGCGGCGCAGCCCCGGACTGCTGCGGGCCGACCGCACCAGCATCGGGTTGCACCCCGACGTCCGCGTCGATGTCGACGAGCTCCGGGCGGCGACGGCTCGCGTGGGCGAGGCGGAGCCGGATCGAGGACTGCTCACCGCCCTGGTCGGCGGCGAGCTGCTGCCGGACTGGTACGACGAATGGGTCGAGCCCGAACGCGAGCGGATCCAGCAGCAGCGGCTCCGGGCCCTCGAGCAGCTGGCCCGCGGAGCACTCGACTGCGGGGACCCGGGCCTCGCCGTCGACGCGGCGCGCGCCGTCGCGAGCGTCGATCCGCTGCTCGAGTCGGCGAGCGAGCTCGCCATCCGGGGGCACCTGGTGCGGGGCGACAGGGCCAGTGCCGCGCGCGAGCTGGAGCACTACTGCGACCTCGTCCATGACGAGCTGGGTGAGTCGCCGTCACCCGCACTGATGGCGCTGCTCTCCCCGCCCCGGGCTGCAGCACCGCCGCCGCCCGAGGTGCCGCGCCCGCGACCTGCGGCCGAGGTGCACCAGGAGGTGCCTCGCCCGCGGCACGAAGCCGAGGCGCGTGCGGAGGAGCCACGCCCGCGACCCGGAGCCGAGGTGCGCGAGGAGGAGCCGCGCCCCGCGGCCGCCCGCGCGACCCCGCCTCCACCCCCCGAGGAGCCGGTCGTGGTGGAGATCGAGCCGAGCGGGCTGTCGGTCCGCGGTGCGGCAGCGCGGTTGCTGGTCGCTGTCGGCATCGTCCTCGCCGCCTCCCTGGGAGTGGCCGGGCTGGGCGACGGCGGCCCGGGCGGCCCGGGCGACCCCGTCGGGGGCGACGCGACCGACGTCCTGCGACCGGCCGCTCCGCCCGTGACTCCGCCCGAGGACACCGCGAGCGCGTCGCAGGAGCCGGTCGCCGCGGTCCGGAAGGTCCTCGTCGAGCCGGTCAGCGGCGACGACGGGGCTGCCGCCTTCTTCGTGTGGGCCAACCGACGCCCGGCACGGGTGCGGCTGGAGGTGGCGGGCCCGGCGGGACGCGACGTCGTTCGCACCGTGGTGGTCCGCAAGGCCGGCGGCCAGCGGCTGGTCGTGGGTGGACTGGACCCCGGCACCTACCGCTGGTCGGCGACCTCCTCGAGCGCCGAGACGGTCACCGGCAAGGTGCGGGTGGAAGCGGAGCCGACCGTGGTCGCAGTGGCCGAGTCCTCCGAGCCCAGCCCCGCGGCTGTCCCGACCGGGACGCCGACCGCGACCAGCCTGCCGACGACCACTCCGACGACCACGCCGTCCAGCACGCCGACGCAGCAGCCGAGTCCCACACCGAGCCCCACCACCAGTGCCACAGCCCGACCGACCAGCCAGCCCACCGACCCGGGCACCACCGATCCGGGCCCGGTGGGGTGAGGAGGTAGTCCCATGTCCGAGACCACCACTCCACGCACCAGGTCGGCAGGCTTCGTGAGGCCGCTGACCGGGTGTCTCCTCGCCTTGTTCCTGGCCGCGACCACCCTGGCCGCATCCACCCTGGTCGCGGTCCCACCGAGCTCCGCGTCGGCCGGTGCCGCCCCGACGGCGCACCGCTGGGCCGGCTACCGCATCCCACCGACGGGCCGGGCCGCCGGCGGCTGGATCGGCGGCTACCGCGTCCGGTCCACCCCGGTCTTCGTCATCACACCCGGTCGACGGCCCAACCGGGCGGGATTCCGGGCCGCGCGGCCCAGCCGCAACCTCCACGGCAAGAAGGGACCCTCGAAGCGCCGGACCGCTCGTGCCGCCTGGATCCTGTCCAAGTACGGCGGCTACCGCGACGACACCCAGGCCGCGGCCGTCGACGCCGCCGTGCTCCACCTGCTGGCCGGCCGCCGCTGGGAGGTCGGGAGCCGTCGAGGTGCTCGACGGATCCGGGCTTCCGGCGACCCTGCCACGGTGAAGCGCTACGTGCGGGTGATGCTGCGTCAGTCACGCGCGAGCGCCGGTCGCTACCGAGCGGTCGTGACGCCGACCACCGCGGACGTGGGAGGCGTGACCTCCGTGACCGTCCGCGTGACCGACGGTCGGGGCGGTCCCGTGGCCGGACTCCCGGTCCGCGTGACCTCTCCCGACGGTGGCGCCTCGGTCCCGGCGGCGGGCCCCGTCAAGTCCGTCACCGGTGACGACGGGCGCGCAGTCGTACGTCTCGCCGCCCCCCTGGCCGGCTGGCGGACGGTCACGGCCCGTGTGGGCAAGGTGCCGGCGCACCGGCTTCGCGTGCGCAAGCCCCGCAGGAAGGGGCAGGCGGCCGTCGCGGAGGGCGGGGTGCGACGCACGATCGTCGCGTCGGCGCCCGCTGCCGTGCGGGGGCCGCAGACGGTGGACCTCACGCCGACTCCCGGGTCCCTGGTGCTGGGCGCTCAGGCCTCTGTCGTCGCCGCCGTGCGCGGCGATGGTGCTCCGCGGGCCGCTGCGGCCGCCCTTTTCGGGCCCTTCGAGACGGCCTCGTCCGCGACCTGCTCAGGAGCGTCGGTCGGCTCGGTCGGGGCGACCCTTCCTGGCGATGGCTCCCACACCCTGCCTGCGCTCTCCCCGCCCGCCGGTGGTTACTACGCCTGGCGCGTCGACGTGGACGGCACCGCGACCAGCACCCCTGCGACGGCCTGTGGTGCGGTGGTGAAGGTCCGGGGCCGGCCGACGGTGGTGGTGGCGGCGCCTGAATCCTCGGCCGCGGGGAACGTCATCGTCGCGGTCACCGTGGCCGGGATGCCGTTCGCGCAGAAGGTCGACGTGCGGCTCAAGGCCTACGACGTGACCTCGGGTGCGCTGGTGTGCACCAGCGCCTACCCCGAACGCACGCAGAGCCGCATCGGCAACGGGGAACTCGTCTTCACCGACATGTGGATCGCAGATCCGGGCCGCTATGCGTTCAAGGCGGAGCTGGTGGCAGGGGAGCTGTGGCAGGGCACCGAGTCGCTCTGCGGGGCCGACGGATCAGTCACGCAGGTAGGATAAAAAGTCAGGCTTGACTGTTTGTTTGTACGACGGCAGGCTGGCCCGGTGACCTCCCCCGTCCACAGCCAGGCCCAGGCTGCTCGTGTGCCGCAAGCCGACCGGAGCCGGGCGATGCGCGCCCGGCTGCTGGAGGCGACGGTGGACCTGCTGGTCGAGCGCGGGTTCGCGGGCACCTCGACCACCCTCGTCTCCGAGCGGGCGGGGGTCAGCCGGGGCGCCCAGCTGCACCACTTCCCGACGAAGAACGATCTGGTGGTCGCCGCCGTGGAGCACCTCACCGAGCGTCGCGGCGCCGAGCTGGCCGCTGCCTTCGCCGAGCTGGGCGCGCGGCCGGTCGCGACGGTCGCGGACCGGCGTACCCGATTGCGCACGACGCTCGAGATGCTCGGCGACCACTTCGCCTCGCCGGTCTTCGCCGCTGCGCTCGAGCTGTGGGTGGCGGCCCGCACGGAACCGGCCCTGCTGGCCGCGGTCGCCCCGCTCGAGCAGCGCGTCGGCCGGGAGACCCACCGGCTCACCGTGACCGTCCTCGGCGCCGACGAGTCGCAGCCCGGGGTCCGCGAGCTGGTCCAGGCGACCCTCGACCTGGTGCGCGGGCTCGGGCTGGCCGCCACCATCACCGACGACTCCGCCCGCCGCGGCCGGATCCTGAGGTCGTGGGCCGACGTCCTCGACCAGGAGCTGTCATGAGCGCCACCCCAGATGATGGATTTCCACTCGAGCGAGTGGAAGTTCAGGGCCAGGAGCCCCGGCCCACGCTCAGCCCCGGATGAAGTTCCACTCCTGCGAGTGGAAATCCATCGGGGCCGCAACCACCGCCCCGCCCCGACCGAGGAGAGGGTCCGACGATGACCGACGTGCTCACCCAGGTGCTCGCCGACCTCGCCGCCGAGGGTGAGCGCCTCGAGTCGCTGGTCGCCGGCCTCGACGACGCGGGCTGGCACACGCCGACGCCGGCCCCCGGGTGGGACGTCGCCACCCAGGTGGCCCACCTCGCGTGGACCGACGACGTGGCGCTCAAGGCCGCGACCGACCAGGACGCCTGGGACGCCGTGGTGCTCGACGCGATCGCGGACCCGGAGGGGTACGTCGACCGGCAGGCCCGCGCGCTGGCCGAGGAGCCCGACCTCCTGGACCGGTGGCGTCGGGCGCGCACCGAGCTCGTCCGCGCGCTCACCGAGCGGCCGACCGGGGAGAAGATGCCGTGGTTCGGTCCGCCGATGTCGGCCACCTCCATGGCGACGGCACGGCTGATGGAGACCTGGGCGCACAGCCTCGACGTGCACGAGGCCCTCGGCGCGGCCGTCGAGGACACCGACCGGATCCGCCACGTCGCCCACCTCGGCGTCCGCACCCGCGACTTCGCCTTCGGCGTCCACCGGCTCGACGCGCCGGTCGCGGAGTTCCGGATCGACCTCGTCGCCCCCTCCGGCGACGTCTGGACCTGGGGTCCGGAGGACGCCGCGCAGACCCTGACCGGCAGCGCCGGTGACTTCTGCCGCCTCGTCACCCAGCGCGTCCACCTCGCCGACACCGACCTCGTCGCCACCGGCGCCGACGTCGCTCGCTGGCTCGACATCGCCCAGGCCTTCGCCGGCCAGCCGGGCGGGGGGAGGTCCCCGAAATGAGTGGGTCTCGTGACGGTCGCGGAGCGACCTCCTCGACCAGCGGGGTGGTTCGGATCGGCAACTGCTCCGGCTTCTACGGCGATCGCCTCAGTGCGATGCGCGAGATGCTCGAGGGTGGTGAGCTCGACGTGCTGACCGGCGACTACCTCGCCGAGCTGACCATGCTGATCCTCGGCAAGGACCAGCTCAAGGACCCCGCCCTCGGCTATGCCCGCACCTTCGTCCGGCAGGTCGAGGACTGCCTCGGCCTGGCCCTGGAGCGCGGCGTGAAGATCGTCGCCAACGCCGGTGGTCTCAACCCCGCAGGCCTGGCCGACCGGCTCCGCGAGGTCGCCCGCGGGCTCGGGCTCGACCCGCAGGTCGCACACGTCGAGGGCGACGACGTCCGGTCCCTGGGCTTCGAGCGCGCCCTCACTGCCAACGCCTACCTCGGCGGCTTCGGCATCGCGACCGCGCTGGGCGCCGGCGCCGACATCGTCGTCACCGGCCGGGTCACCGACGCCTCGCTCGTGGTCGGCCCGGCGGTGGCGCACCACGGCTGGACGCCCACGTCGTACGACGAGCTGGCGGGCGCGGTCGTCGCCGGCCACGTCATCGAGTGCGGCACGCAGGCGACGGGCGGCAACTTCAGCGGGTTCCTCGACCTGCCGCACCGCGACCTGCCGCTCGGGTTCCCGGTCGCGGAGGTCGCCGCCGACGGCTCGAGCGTCATCACCAAGCACGCCGGCACGGGCGGCGCGGTCACGATCGACACGGTCACCGCCCAGCTCGTCTACGAGATCCAGTCGACCCGCTACCTCGGTCCCGACGTCACCGTCCACCTCGACGCGATCCGTCTCGACCAGGACGGCGAGGACCGCGTCGCGATCAGCGGCGCCGTCGGCGAGGCCCCGCCCCAGCGGCTCAAGGTCTGCATCAACGAGCTCGGGGGCTGGCGCAACACCGTCGAGCTGGTGCTGACCGGGCTCGACGTCGAGGCCAAGGCCGCCTGGGTCCGCGACCAGCTCGAGCCGCGGCTCACCGCCGCCGAGGTGGTCTGGTCGGACGTCACCGTCCCCGCGCTCGACGCGACGACCGAGGAGGCAGCGTCCACGCTGCTGCGCTGCACCGTCAAGGACGACTCGCCCGATGCCGTCGGCCGCGCCTTCACCTCCGCCGCCGTCGAGCTCGCCCTCGGCTCCTATCCCGGCTTCACGATGACCGCCCCTCCCGCGCCCGCGACGCCCTACGGGGTCTACCGCGCCGAGTACGTCGACCGGGCCGACGTCACCCACACCGTCGTCCACGCCGACGGCCGCCGCGAGGTCGTCGACGACCCGGGCCACTACGCGCCGCGCCAGGAGGCGCCCGGCGCCCGCCCGTCGCCGTACCCCGGCCGCACCGACGTGCTGACTCGCCGCCTGCCGCTCGGCACCTTCGTGCACGCGCGCTCCGGCGACAAGGGTGGCGACGCCAACATCGGCCTGTGGGTCGCGCACGACGGTGCCGACCGGACGACGTACGACGCCCGCGTGCAGTGGCTCTTCAAGATGATGTCGCCTCGTGGGATCGGCGGGCTGCTGCCCGAGGCGGCCGACCTCCAGGTCGATGTCTGGCTGCTGCCTCACCTCGGCGCCGTCAACCTCGTCGTGCACGGCCTGCTCGGCCAGGGCGTCGCCGCGTCGACGCGGTTCGACCCGCAGGCCAAGGGCCTCGGCGAGTGGCTGCGCTCGCGGCTCGTCTCGATCGAGGACAGCCTGATATGAGCGACCACGAGGCCGAGCGCGACGCGCTGCGCGCCACTGCGGCGGAGTTCGTCCGCCGCGAGGTGGCGCCGCACCTGCAGGAGTGGGAGGACGTCGGGGAGATCCCGCGTGCGCTGCACCGCACGGCCGGCCGGCTCGGGCTGATCGGCATCGCCTTCGCCGAGGAGGTCGGCGGCAGCGGTGGAGACCTGCTGGACTCCGTGGCGATGCAGGAGGCGATGTTCGACGCCGGTGCCTCGAGCGGGCTGATGGCCGGCCTCTTCACCAGCGGGATCGCGCTGCCGCACGTCGCCGCCAGCGGCGACCCCGACCTCGTCGAACGCTTCGTCCGCCCGACGCTGGCCGGCGACACGATCGGGTCCCTGGCGATCACCGAGCCCGGCGGCGGGTCCGACGTCGCGAGCATCACCACGCGAGCCGAGCGTCAGGGCGAGCACCTCGTCGTCAACGGCACCAAGACCTTCATCACCTCCGGTGTGCGGGCCGACTTCGTGACCACGGCCGTCCGCACGGGCGGTCCGGGCCACGGCGGGATCTCGCTGCTCGTCATCGAGAAGGGCACGCCCGGCTTCACCGTGGACAGCTCGCTGAAGAAGATGGGCTGGCACTGCTCCGACACCGCTGAGCTGTCCTTCGTCGACGTACGGGTGCCGGCCGCCAACCTCGTCGGCGAGGAGGGCACCGGCTTCGGCCAGATCGCCGACCAGTTCGTCGTGGAGCGGATCGCGCTGGCGGTCCACGGCTACGGCATCGCCGCCCGCTCCCTCGACCTCGCCGCGGCCCACTGCCGCGACCGCCGGACCTTCGGCCGCGCGCTGGTCGGGCACCAGAGCGTCCAGCACACGCTGGTCGAGATGCGCCGCCAGGTCGAGGTCGCGCGCACCTACACCCGCGACGTGGCCGCCCGGCACGTGGCGGGAGAGCTCGTCGTCGCCGAGGCCTGCCTGGCCAAGCAGACCGCGGTGGACTGCGCGGCGTACGTCTGCGACCGCGCAGTCCAGCTCTTCGGCGGCGCGGGCTACATGCACGGCACCGAGGTGGAGCGGCACTACCGCGACGCCCGGATCCTGCCGATCGGGGGCGGCGCCGACGAGGTGCTGCGCGACCTGACGGCCAAGTTGATGGGGTACGCCCCGTGAGAGGAACACGATGATCAAGCTGCCGTCCCTGGGGGACAAGGTCTCCGTCTGGATGGGCGCGCCGGTCGCCGAGGTCTGGGACCTCGTCAGCGACGTGACCCGGATCGGGGAGTTCAGCCCCGAGACGTTCGAGGCACGCTGGACCCGTGGTTCGACCGGCCCGGAGGTCGGCGCCTACTTCAAGGGCCACGTGAAGCGCAACGGCATCGGTCCGACCTACTGGAGTCTCTGCCAGGTCACCAGGTGCGAGCCCGAGAAGGTCTTCGAGTTCTCCGTCGGCAGTGACGCAGTGACCGTCAACAACTGGGGCTACGAGCTCGAGCCGAAGGACGGCGGGACCCTCGTCACCGAGTACTTCCGCCTCGACCCCAACCTCCCGACACGGCTGTACTGGCTCGTCCTCGGCCCGCTGCGTCGTCGTACGAACCGGAGCGGGATGCGCACCACGCTGGAGCGGATGAAGGCGGTGCTGGAGGCGTGACCCACCGCGAGGCCATGCTCGACAAGCTCGCCGACCTCGACGCGCAGCACGCGGTCGCGGTGGCGGGCGGCGGGGAGAAGTACGTCGATCGCCACCACGCCCGCGGCAAGCTGACCGCGCGCGAGCGGATCGAGCTGCTCCTCGATCCGGGCTCGGCCTTCCTCGAGCTGTCGCCGCTGGCCGGCTGGGGCTCGGACTTCACCGTCGGCGCGTCGCTCGTGACCGGCATCGGCGTGGTCGAGGGGGTCGAGTGCCTGATCACCGCCAACGACCCCACCGTGAAGGGCGGCGCCTCCAACCCCTGGACGGTCAAGAAGGCCTTCCGTGCTGCCCAGATCGCCGAGGAGAACCACCTCCCGACCATCTCGCTGGTCGAGTCCGGCGGTGCGGACCTGCCGACGCAGAAGGAGATCTTCATCCCCGGGGGGCGCCTCTTCCGTGACCTGACCCGGTCCTCGGCGCGCAAGCAGCCCACGATCGCGTTGGTCTTCGGCAACTCCACCGCCGGCGGGGCCTACGTGCCCGGTATGAGCGACTACACCGTCTTCGTGCGCGGTGCCGCCAAGGTCTTCCTCGGCGGTCCGCCCCTGGTGAAGATGGCGACCGGCGAGGAGTCCGACGACGAGTCGCTCGGCGGCGCGGAGATGCATGCCCGCGTGTCCGGCCTCGCCGACTACCTCGCCGAGGATGAGCACGACGCGCTCCGGATCGGGCGGCGGATCGTGGCCCGGCTCAACCGGGGGCGCGGTGTTGCGATCCCCGGGTACCCGGGGAACTTGGAGCCTCCCCCCCGAAGTTTCGGGGGTGAACCTCCAGTTTCCCCGGGTACCCGGGGAAACCGACGGGGGCTGGAGAGCGCCTTCGCCGAGCCCGACGCCGACCCCGACGGCCTCCTGGACCTGATCCCGGCCGACCTCAAGGAGCCGTTCGACCCGCGCGAGGTGATCATCCGGATCGTCGACGGGGTTTCGACGAGCTCAACCGGCGGAGGTGGCAACGGCCGCCCCTTCGACGAGTTCAAGCCGCTCTACGGCACCTCTCTCGTCACCGGCTGGGCCGAGATCCACGGCCGCCCGATCGGCATCCTCGCCAACGCCCAGGGCGTGCTGTTCTCCGAGGAGGCGCAGAAGGCGACGCAGTTCATCCAGCTCGCCAACCAGTCCGACACCCCGCTGCTGTTCCTGCACAACACGACCGGCTACATGGTCGGCCAGGACTACGAGCAGGGCGGGATCATCAAGCACGGCGCGATGATGATCAACGCCGTCTCCAACTCGACCGTGCCGCACCTCAGCGTGATCATGGGCGCGTCCTACGGCGCCGGCAACTACGGCATGAACGGCCGCGCCTTCGACCCGCGCTTCCTCTTCACCTGGCCCAGCGCCAAGTCCGCGGTGATGGGCCCGGCCCAGCTCGCGGGCGTGATGGAGATCGTCGCCCAGCAGTCGGCGGAGTCCAGGGGCGAGGCCTTCGACGCCGCGGGCTTCCAGGGCGTCAAGGACTTCGTCGAGGCCTCGGTCGAGGAGCAGTCGCTGCCCTACTTCCTCTCCGGGATGCTCTACGACGACGGGGTGATCGACCCGCGCGACACCCGCACGGTGCTCGCGATCTGCCTCAGCGTCATCGCGAACGCGCCGATCAAGGGCGCCGAGGGATACGGGGTGTTCCGGACATGATCACTCGCCTGCTGGTCGCCAACCGCGGCGAGATCGCCCGCCGGGTCTTCGCCACCTGCCGCCGTCTCGGGATCGAGACCGTGGCCGTCTACTCCGACGCCGATATGGAGCTGCCGTTCGTGGCCGAGGCCGACCGGGCCGTACGCCTCCCGGGCAACGCGCCCGCCGACACCTATCTCCGCATCGACCTGATCCTCGAGGCCGCGCGGCGCACCGGGGCCGATGCGATCCACCCGGGGTATGGATTCCTGTCCGAGAGCCCCGACTTCGCCCGCGCCGTGATCGATGCCGGCCTCTCCTGGGTGGGTCCGCCGCCCGAGGCGATCGAGGCGATGGGCGACAAGGTCCGCGCCAAGGAGATCGCAGAGAGGGCAGGCGTGCCCGTCCTGTCCGCGCCGGAGCGACCGACCGAGGCCGACCTCCCGCTGCTGGTCAAGGCATCCGCGGGAGGCGGTGGCCGCGGCATGCGCGTCGTACGCACCCTGGGCCGGCTCGAGGCCGAGATCGCGGCGGCCGCTGCCGAAGCCGAGTCGGCGTTCGGTGACGGCACCGTCTTCGTCGAGCCCTACGTCGAGGCCGGACGCCACGTCGAGGTGCAGGTGGTGTGCGCCGAGATCGAGGGCGGGAGGACCGGTGCCATGGCGCTGGGAACCCGGGACTGCTCCGTGCAGCGACGGCACCAGAAGGTCGTGGAGGAGGCGCCCGCCCCCGGCATGACCGGGAGCTCCCGAGCGGCCATGGAGGTCGCCGCCTGCGAGCTGGCACAACGCATCGGCTACCGCGGCGCGGGCACGGTGGAGTTCCTCTACAACCCGGCGGCGGACCGGTTCTTCTTCCTCGAGATGAACACCCGCCTGCAGGTCGAGCACCCGGTGAGCGAGCTCGTGTGGGGAGAGGACCTCGTCGAGCTCCAGATCGCGGTCGCCGAGGGGTGGGACCTGTGTGGTGCGTCCGGCCTGGGCGCCTCGCGCCGACGTCGCGAGCCGGGCGTCGTCCCGCAGGAGGACGGCCATGCCATCGAGGTGCGCCTCTACGCCGAGGACGCCGACTGGACGCCGCAGAGCGGCCGACTCGTCACCTTCGACCTGCCGGCCGACACGGAGTTCGCGCTGCTGGTCGGTGCCGGGGTCCGGGTGGACAGCGGCTTCGCCTCGGGTGACGAGGTCTCGACCTACTACGACGCGATGCTGGCCAAGGTGATCGCGTGGGCCCCGACCCGCGAGCAGGCGATCCGTATGCTGGTCCGCGCCCTGCGCCGCGCGCGCATCCACGGCGTCACCACCAATCGCGACCAGCTGGTGTCGATCCTCACCGACCCGGTCTTCGTGGCGGGGGAGATGACGACGACCTGGCTCGAGTCGCGCCCGACGCCGGAGCCGTCGGAGGTCGACCGTGGGACGGTCGTCGCTGCGGCACTGATGCTGGCCGCGGCCGACGCCGCCCGGCGTACGGTCCAGTCGGGTGTCCCGGCGTCCTGGCGCAACGTTGTCAGTCAGCCCCAGCGCACCACCTTCGAGGGCCACGGCCCAGTCGAGTGGTGGGGCACGCGCGACGGGTTCGTCGTCGACGGTGTCACCGTGCTCGAGGTCTCGCCCACGCGCGCGCGGATCGAGGTCGACGGCGTCACGACGCAGACGCGCGGACATTGGTCCGCCGCCCGCCCGGGCGCCCCGCGTGAGCTCTGGGTCGACGGGCCGGCAATGTCCGCGCGCCTACGAGAGGTCCCCCGCTTCACCGACCCCGCCGACGCAGTGGCGAGCGGTTCGTTGCTGGCGCCGATGCCCGGGACGGTCGTGAAGGTCGCCGTCGAGGTCGGCGTCGCGGTCGCCGCGGGCGACGAGGTGCTCGTGCTGGAAGCCATGAAGATGCAGCACACCGTGACCGCCCCGCATGCCGGAACGGTCACCGAGATCAACGTCGAGCCCGGTGCGCAGGTCGCCTCCGGGGAGGTCCTGGCAGTAGTCGAGGAGAACTGATGACCAACTTCACCGAGTCCGACGAGCGGATCGAGCTGCGCCGCCAGGTGGCGAAGCTCGCCAAGGGCTATGGCCGCGAGTGGTTCGTCGAGCGCGCCCGCGCGGGCGAGAAGACCACCGACCTGTGGCTCGAGATCGCCAAG
Source organism: uncultured Actinomycetota bacterium (assembly GCA_963790155.1). Taxonomy (GTDB): domain Bacteria; phylum Actinomycetota; class Actinomycetes; order Propionibacteriales; family Nocardioidaceae; genus Nocardioides. The sequence goes on from CAWBNL010000004.1 coordinate 231,768, forward strand.
GCCGGCTACCTCGGCGTCAACATTCCCGAGGAGTACGGCGGCGGTGGCGGCGGCATCGGCGACGTCGCCGCGGTCTGCGAGGAGCTCGCCGCGCAGGGCTGCCCGCTGCTGATGATGGTCGTCAGCCCGGCGATCTGCGGCACCGTCATCGCCCGCTACGGCACCGAGGCGCAGAAGCAGACGTGGCTGCCCGGCATCTGCGACGGCACCGGCACGATGGCCTTCGCGATCACCGAGCCCGACGCCGGCACCAACTCCCACAACATCACCACCACCGCCCGCCGTGACGGCGACGAGTGGGTGCTCACGGGCCAGAAGGTCTACATCTCCGGCGTCGACGAGGCCGAGAACGTTCTCGTGGTCGCGCGGGCCGAGGATGCCAGGACCGGCAAGCTCAAGCCGTGCCTCTTCGTGGTGCCCACCGACTCCGCCGGCTTGGAGTTCACCGTGATCCCGATGGAGATCGTCAGCCCGGAGAAGCAGTTCCAGGTCTTCATCGACGACGTCCGCCTGCCTGCCGACGCGCTGGTCGGCGACGAGGACGGCGGCCTGGTGCAGCTCTTCGCGGGGCTCAACCCCGAGCGGATCATGGCGGCCTCCTTCTCGACCGGCCTGGCCCGGCACGCCCTCGAGAAGGCATCGGCGTACGCCCAGGAGCGCACCGTCTTCCAGGCCCCGATCGGCTCCCACCAGGCGATCGCCCACCCGCTCGCGATGGCGCACATCGAGAACGAGCTGGCCCGGCTGATGACGCAGAAGGCTGCCGCCCTGGTCGACGCCGGCGACGACATGGCGGCGGGCGAGGCCGCCAACATGTCGAAGTACGCCGCTGCGGAGGCCGCGGTCCACGCGGTCGATGCGGCCGTGCAGACGCACGGAGGCAACGGCATCACGCAGGAGTACGGCATGGCCGGGATGCTGGTCGCCGCCCGCGCCGGCCGGATCGCGCCGGTGAGCCGGGAGATGATCCTCAACTTCGTCGCGATGCACAGCCTGGGGCTGCCGAAGTCCTACTGACTCCTTGCCGGGGGCGGCTCCCGGACGGCGGCGCGTGGGGCCCGAGGAACTCCCACATTTGTGGCATTGACCGGGTCAGGGACCGGGAGGAATGTGACTCAGGTCACATTCCCGACCCAACGGACCAGCCATGGAATCTCACAGCACTCGGGGCCGCAGACGACAGCTCGCCGTCGGCGGGTCCCTGCTCTCGATGGTCATGACGGTGACGACCGCCCTGACGCTCACGCTTGTCGCGCCGGCCGGAGCCGCCGGCGACCGTGGTCGCCATCCCCATCCGCCGCCCGGACCCGTGGTCATCGCCAGCGGGCTGGACAATCCACGACAGCTCTCCTTCGACGGTCGCGACCTCTATGTCGCCGAGGCCGGCACCGGAGGAGAGCTGGCATGCATGACCGGCCCCGAGGGAGGGCAGGAGTGCATGGGCGAGACCGGTGCCGTCACGAAGGTCGACCGCTGGGGTCAGCGGCGCGTGCTCACCGGCCTGCCCTCGATCGCGGGGGAAGACGGCAGCGCCGCCCGAGGACCGGCTGACGTCGCGGCCCGCGGGGGGCACTACGCCGTCCTGATGAGCCTGGGCGCCGATCCGGCCGTGCGGGACGGGGCAGACATGCCCGAGTTCGCCCAGCTGTTCGGCACGCTCCTCGGCGGCAAGCTCCGCGGTGGGCACCACCGCCCGAAGTGGTCGAAGGCCAAGCACGACACGCGGCACGGACCGACGATCCTGGCTGACGTCTCCGCCCACGAAGCGACCGAGAACCCCGACGGCGCGCAGGTCGACTCCAACCCGGTCGGTCTCTCGGCCGGACGGCACGGATGGGTCGTCACGGACGCCGGCGGCAACGACGTGGTGCACGTGAGCTGGTGGGGCCAGGTCTCGACCCTCGGGGTCTTCCCGACGCGCCTGGTGCCGACTCCGCCGTTCCTCCCACCGGGTCAGATCCCGATGGATGCCGTGCCGACCTCCGCGGTCTCCGGTCCCGACGGCGCGCTCTACGTGAGCCAGCTGACCGGGTTCCCGTTCCCGGCCGAAGGCGCGAACATCTGGCGCCTGGTGCCCGGCCAGCAGCCGACCGTCTACGCGACCGGCCTCACCAACGTGACCGACCTGGCCTGGCACCGCGGTCACCTCTACGCCGTACAGCTGGCTGATGGCGGACTGCTCGCGGTGCTCGAGGACCAGACACCCATGGGTTCCCTCGTGCGAGTCGACACCGGCGGTGCGCACGAGACTGTCGCGGCCGGCCTGGTGGCGCCCTACGGCCTGGCCCTCAGAGGACGCGATGCCTACGTCACGACCTGCAGCGTCTGCCCGGGGGCCGGGGAGGTGGTGCGGATCCCGCTGGGGTGAGGTCGCCCTTGCGGGCCTGTCGGTCGCCGGTGGCAGGCTGTACGTCGTGGCTCTCGCAGACCGACCCCTCGTGCCCGAGGGGTGGGTGCTGCGGATCGACGCCGTGCTCGGAGCCCTGCCCCGGTGCCGACAGGAGGCCGCGTGGACCGGCACTCGCTGGCGGGTCGGGGGCGCCACGGTGGCGCACGTCTTCGGTGGCGAGGACCAGGTCTTCCGGATCACCTTCCGTGGCGAGCCCGACGAGGTGGCCGCCTTCGAGCACCTGGGGCACCCCTACTTCCGCTCCGGGTGGGGCGGCAACGTGATCGGTCTGGTCCTTGACGACGACACCGACTGGGAGGAGCTGACCGAGCTGCTCACCGACTCCTACTGCCTCCAGGCCCCCGCCAGCCTGGCCGAGCAGGTCCTGCGTCCCTGAGGTCGGCACGGCCCGGAGCTCGGGCGGCTGCTCGGAGTCGGGCGTGCGTGATCGTGGAGCTCCTGAGTCAGCCGGCGGCTCGCGAGCTCCACGATGTTGTCGGGATCCCCGGGTACCCGGGGAAACCGACGGGACCTCAGCGCAGCGGCACGAACCGATAGCGACCGTGCCGGGTCACGACCGCGCCCGGGTTCCTCACCCGCACCATCGTGCCCGCCACCGGGATGACCAGGATCCCGTCGTCGGCGAGCTGGTCGACCAGCTCACGCGGCAGCACCTCGGGCTGTGCCGAGACGAGGATGCGGTCGTACGGCGCTCCCGCGGGGTCGCCGAGCACCCCCGGTGTCGCCGACTCGATCCGCGCCCAGGGCCGGGCCGCGCCTGCGAGGTTGTGGGTGCCGAAGACGACCAGCTCCGGCTCGAGCTCCACCCCGAGCACCGATCCTGTCGGGCCGACGAGGTGGGCCAGCAGCGCCGTCGTCCAGCCCGACCCGGCACCCACGTCGAGCACGCGCTGGCCCGGCCGGACGTCGAGCAGCCGCAGCATGTCCTCGACGGTGCGCGGCTGGGAGTTCGTCTGGCCGGCCGCGATGCTCAGCGGGCCGTCGTACGACGCGCGCCGACGGACCCCGCGCGGCAGGAAGTCGCGCCGCGGGGTCGCGTCGAAGGCCGCGCGCACCGGGTCCATCAGGACCAGTGCACCACTAGATCCACGTGTTGTCGTGCTCGCGCATGAACCGGTCGTAGGAGTCCTCGTCGAAGTCGGCGATGCCTTCGGCCAGCTGCTCGAAGTAGGCCTCGCGCGGGGCCCCTGGCGCGAAGTGGAGCAGCATCGACGCTGCCCCGTCCTCGTTGCGGAAGCCGTGGATGCCGCCCGCGGGCGCGTGGGCGAAGTCGCCGGCGTGGCACTTCGTCCAGGCCGCCCCGTCGAAGATCGTGACCGTGCCGTCGAGGACGTAGAACGACTCGGTGATCGTGCGGTGGAAGTGCGGCCCCGGTCCGCCCTCCGGGCCGGCGAACTCCCAGCGGTAGAGGCCGAAGGTGCCGGAGGTCTCGGTGCCCTGGGCGAGGTAGAAGACCTTGTTGCCGTTGGGGTAGACGACGGCCGGCTCGATCCCCGCCCGCACGATGTGGCCGGATACCTCGCCGGACTCGCCGTGGTAGAGCGGCGGCGGATAGCTCACGAGGCAGCCGATGGCTGGTTGATCCGCACGTGGTTGCCGAAGGGGTCGCGGAGGCCGAAGTCGGTCCCGTAGGGCTGCTCGACCGGCTCCTGGGTGATCTCGACGCCGGCGTCGCGGAGGGCGGCGTACGTCGCACGGACGTCGCTGCTCTGCAGGAAGACCCCGCCGAGCGCACCCTTGGTGACGAGCTCGCGCACCTGGGCCGCCGTGGCCTCGTCGTGCTGCGGCGCACCGACGAGCTCGAGCAGCAGCGAGGTGTTCTGCCCCGGGATGCCGACGGTGAGCCAGCGCATGAAGCCGAGGTCGACGTCGTCGCGCACCTCGAAGCCGAGGTGCGTGGTGTAGAAGTCGAGCGCCTCGTCCTGGTCGAGGACGGGCACGCTGCGGATGTGGAGCGAGGTGATGTGGTTGGTGGTCATGACGCTGACGCTAGTCAGCCCCACCCGTCGCGCGCTTCTCCGAAACCGCTGTCTCGGGCTCGCGCGGCCGGGTCCACGCCGCGATGAAGCACGACGGCACGGCGATCGGGGCGTGCTGGGCCCGGAACTCGCTCGGTGACAGGCCGACGACGTTGCTGAAGGTGCGGCTGAAGGTGCCGAGGCTGGCGAACCCCACGTCCCACGCGATGTCCGTCACCGACCGGTCGGTCTGCCGGAGCAGCGTCATCGCCCGCTCCACCCGCCGCCGCTGCAGGTAGCGGTGCGGCGTCTCGCCGTAGACGTCCTTGAAGACCCGCCCGAACTGCGACGCCGACAGGTGCGCGATCGCGGCCAGCGTGGGTACGTCGAGGGGCTGGGCGTAGCGCCGGTCCATCTCGTCGCGCGCCCGCAGCATCCGACGGTTGGTGTCCTCCTGCGCGGTCAGCTCCACGCCGGGCACCGTAGCCCACCCCCGCCTGGATGGATTTCCACTCGCACGAGTGGAAGTTCAGGCCCCGATCCACCCCGCCACGCTCAGGGCGCGATGGACTTCCACTCGCTGGAGTGGAAATCCATTCGGCCCCCTCAGCCCCGGGGCGGGCGGGGGAAGAACAGCGGCACGCGGGCGGCGTACTCGTCCCAGCCGGGTCGCTCCGACATGGTCCTCTCGAGGAGCTTGGCTCCGGTGACGTTGCGGATGAAGAACGTCATCGCGGCGGGGGCGACGATCGTCAGCAGGCCCGGCAGCCAGCCGGTCGCGAGGGCGCCGGCCAGCCAGATCCCCCACCAGACGCAGGCGTCGCCGAAGTAGTTGGGGTGGCGGGTCCAGCCCCACAGCCCGGTGTCCAGGATCTGTGGGCGCGAGTCCTGGGGCTTGGCCTTGTAGGCGGCGAGCTGGGCGTCGCCGACGACCTCGAAGAGGAAACCGACCAACCAGACGGCGAGCCCGACCACGACGAGCCAGGTCCAGCGCACGTCGTAGGTCCCGGCCACCATCAGGGGGAGGGAGATGATGAAGGCGACGACCGCCTGGACCAGGAAGACCCGGCGCACAGCCTCCCCGAATCCGCCGTCGCCGAGCATCTTCGCGTAGCGCGGGTCCTCGCCCTTGCCTCGCGAGCGGCGTCCGATGTGCCACGCCAGGCGGCCACCCCACACGGTGACCAGGCCGGCGAGCAGGAGCGAGTGCCAGTCGGGGGAGAGGACCGCCATCGCGATCGCGACGGCGACGAACATCAGCCCCCACGCGACGTCGACGACCGCGACCCGGCCCACGGAGCGACTGACGGCGACCGTCACCCCCATGACCACGGCGATCGCGGCCAGTCCGACGAGCAGGGCGGTCACCACGTGCGGACCGCCGGCAGGGTGTGCTCGGCCCCGGGACGCACCGCGAGGATCTGGTCGACGCCCATCCGGCCGTCACGGAAGGCGAGCGCCCCGCCGACGAGGTAGAGCCGCCACACGCGCACGACCTCCTCGCCGACCAGCTCGCGCAGCCGCGGCAGGTGGGCCTCGAAGCGCTCCATCCAGCCGCCGACGGTCAGCACGTAGTGCTCGCGCATCGCGTGGACGTCGCGGACCTCCAGCCCGCCGGACTCGATCAGGGCGACGGTCTCGCCGACCGGTCGCATGGTCATGTCCGGGGCGATGAAGGACTCGATGAAGGGTCCACCGCCGGGGTGCTTGCCGCCGCCGGCGCCCTGGCGCGACATCTGCTGGACCAGCACCCGGCCGCCGGGGCGCACCGCGCGGCGCAGCACCTCGACGTACGTCGGGTAGTTGCGGGCGCCGACGTGCTCGCCCATCTCCAGCGAGCCGACCGCGTCGAAGTGGTCGCGCTCGGGGACCTGGCGATAGTCCTGGAGCCTGATCTCGACCCGGTCCTCCAGCCCCCGCTCGGCGATCCGTTCGTCGATGAACCTCTTCTGCTCCGCGGCGATCGTGACGCCCGTGACCCGTGCCCCGAAGTGCTCCGCGGCATGCAGCGACAGCGAGCCCCAGCCACAGCCGACGTCGAGCATCCGCATGCCCGGCTCGAGACCGAGCTTCGTGCAGACGAGGTCGAGCTTGGCTCGCTGCGCGTCCTCGAGAGACGTCTCGGGGGTTGCGTGGTAGCCGCAGCTGTAGGCCATCTGCGGCTCGAGGATGAGGGAGTAGAACTCGTTGGAGAGGTCGTAGTGGTGGCTGATCGAGGATCGGTCACGGGCCAGGCTGTGCAGTCGTCCCTTGACCCGTGCCTGCGAGGCGGGCGGTGCCGGGGGCCGGCCGAGCGCGCCGAGGCCACCAGCGGTGCGGATCGCGTCGAGCAGGGCGCGGGGCGAGAGGCGTACGCCGGACAGGCCGCGCTCGGCGCCCACCGCGAAGGCGTGCGTCAGCGCGGACTCCAGGTCCCAGCCGTCCTGCTCGGGGACGTCGAGCTCACCGGTGACGTAGGCCTGGGCGGCCCCGAGCTCACCCGGGTGCCACAGCAGGCGGCGCAGCGCATCGGGCGAGCGGAGCACGACGAGCGGGCCGTCCGCAGGGCCCGCGACCGAGCCGTCCCACGCCTCGAGCCGGACCGGCAGGTCGCCGCCGATGAACGGGCGCACCGCCTCGGCCAGCCGCTCCGCGACCCCGGGGGCCGTGGTCGTGGCAGCGGTGGGACGCGGAGCGGTCTGGGTCACGGGGTCTCCCGGGTGAAGGTGAGCTGCGAGACATTGATGTAACCACTCGCGAACCCGGCCTGCGAGTAGGCGAGGTAGAAGTGCCACACGCGCATGAACATGTCGTCGAAGCCGAGGTCGAGGACGGCCTCGCGCTCGGCGAGGAACCGACGGTCCCAACGGCGCAGCGTCTCGGCGTAGTGGCTGCCCATCTCGAGCTGTCCGACCAGGCGGAGCGACGTCTGCTCGCGGGTCACCTCGTCGATCACCTCGACGCTGGGCAGGAAGCCGCCGGGGAAGATGTACTTGTTGATCCAGGTGTGGCCTCCGCGGGTGGCGAGCATCCGGTCGTGGGGCATCGTGATCGCCTGGAGCGAGACCCGGCCGCCGGGGGCCAGCACCGCGTCGATGGTGCGGAAGTAGGTGCCCCAGAACTCGTGGCCCACGGCCTCGATCATCTCGACCGACACCACCGCGTCGTAGGTCCTGCCGGTGTCGGCGAGCGCGCGGTAGTCCATCAGCTCGACCGTCACCCGGTCGGCGAACCCCGCGGCGGCGATGCGGTCCTCGGCCAGCTCGAGCTGCTCGACCGAGAGGGTGATGCTGTGCACGGTGGCACCGCGACGGGCGGCGCGGATCGCGAGCTCGCCCCAGCCGGTGCCGATCTCCAGCACCCGGCTGCCGCTGGCGACGCCCGCCTCGTCGAGGAGGCGCTCGATCTTGTGGCCCTGTGCCTGCGCGAGGTCCGGGTGGTGCAGGCGCGGGTCGGCGTCGTCGGTGGGCTCTGGCGGCGTGGCGACCAGGTGGTCGCCGACCGAGCCGGGCCCCTTCCCGACCGAGGTGGAGGAGGTGTCGAAGAGCGCGGAGGAATAGCTCAGGGTCTCGTCGAGGAAGAGCGCGAAGAGCTCGTTGGACAGGTCGTAGTGGTGGGAGATGTTGGCCTGGCTGTTGGCCTCGGTGCTGCGGTGGTGGCTCGGCAGGCGAGGTGTCACGAGGGCACGCATCCGCTGCAGGGAGTCGGGGATCAAGGTGGCCATCCGCGCCGCCGGCACGGTGAGGAAGCCGGCGAGGTCGTCGGTGTCCCACGCGCCCGTGAGGTAGGACTCGCCGAAGCCGATCAGGCCGTCGCGGCCCAGGCGGGCGTAGAACTCGTCGGGGCGGTGCAGGCGCATCGTGGGCCCGCCCTGGCCGAGGCGACGGCCGGTGGGCTCCTCGACGACCGTCACCTCGAGGCGGCCGACGGCGGCGCGGAAGAGCCGCCGGGCGACCGACGCGGAGATGACGGTGCGGGGGCTGCGGACCAGCGGCTCGAGGGCGGGCATGCCCTGGCTCTGCTGCCGGGTGCCCGGCTCGGTGGGGGTGTGGTCGGGTCGGTTCTTCTCGAGAGTCATTGCACGCCCTCCTGGCGGTGGCGGGGTCGCGTTCGGATCGGCAGGCGCCGGGCCCACAGCCAGATGCCGTGTGCCCGGATCTGCAGGCTGCCGCGCAGGGCGGCACCGAGAGTCCTGCGGACGGGGACGTCGCTCCTGGTCCCCGTCAGGCTGGCGCTGAAGGGGGAGGCCGCGCCGTCGGACGAGTCCTGGTCGTGCTCGCGCAGGGTCACCGCCACGTGCAGGCGGTCGGTGGGGATCGGCACTGCGATGTCGTACGTCCCGTCGACCCCGTGGAAGGGCGAGACGTACATCGCCTTGTCCGTGCGGGCCCGGCCCTGCTCGTCGGGATGGACGAGGTAGGCGTGGCGGTCGCCGTAGGTGTTGTGCACCTCGACGACGACGCCGGCCTGGCGACCGTGGTCGTCGAAGCACCAGAAGACGCTGATCGGGTTGAAGGCGTAGCCGAGCGAGCGCGGCTGGGCGGCCATCAGGATCGTGCCCGCCCGGTCACCGGAGCCGAGGCTCACGTCGTGCTCGGCGAGGAAGGCCACGACGTTCTCGCGCAGCGTGCGCTGGGGCGAGCCGAGGTGGTCGCGGGCCTCGAAGCGGGCGAGGACCCCGTGGTCGGGCAGCTCGTCGAGGTCGACCAGCCAGAAGGTCGAGGAGTGCTCGAAGGTGCGGGTGAACGGGGTGCGCCGGGTGTGGCGGATCGTCGTCGTGAAGCGCCCGCTCGCCGGCACCGCGTGGGTCGTGCCGGTCCACGGCAGGCCGAGGTGGGTGGCGGCCAGGAGGCCGGAGCGGGCGCCGTCCTCGTGGAACCCCCAGCCGTGGTAGGCCCCGGCGAAGGCGATCCGGTCGGTGTTGATCTCCGGGAGCCGGCGCGAGGCGGCCACGGACTCCGGGGTGTAGAGCGGGTGCTCGTACTCCATCCGGTCGATCACGGTCGCCGGGTCCACCAGGTCCTCGCCGCCGAGGGTGACGAGGTAGTGGGTGTCGGTGGGCAGGCGCTGGAGCCGGGTGAGGTCGTAGGTGACGGTGACCTGGCCGGTCTCGCTGGCCGGTCGGTGGAAGTTCCACGACGCGCGGGCGTCACGGGCGTCGGGCAGCAGCGAGGTGTCGGTGTGCAGGAGCGCCGGGTTGCTGCTGTAGGGGAGCGCGGAGAGGATCTCGCGCTGCAGCTCGGTGGGCGACTCGAGCATGCCGAGCGCGTGCGCCGGGTGGGTGGCGATGACGAGCGCGTCGAAGGCGGCGGTGGCGCCGCTGCCGTCGGTCACCTCGACGCCGTCGGGGACCTCACGGACCGAGGTCACCTTGGTCTCCAGGCGTACGTCGTGGAGACCGGCGGCGACCGCGGCGACATAGGTGCCGGACCCGCCGGTGACGGTGCGCCACTCGGGGGATCCGAAGACGCCGAGCATGCCGTGGTGCTCGAGGAAGGTGAAGAGGTAGCGCGCCGGGTAGTCCAGGGACGTCGCCGGGTCGCACGACCAGACCGCGGCGACGAGGGGCTCCATGAAGTGGTGGACGAATCCCGCCGAGAAGCCACCCGCGGCGAGGAAGTCCCTCAGCGTCTGGTCGGACTCGTCGGCGTCGCGCGCGAGGACCGCGCGGGCCCGGCGGTGGAACCGGGGGATCTCGATCAGCATCCGCCAGTGCTCACGCGAGCGGAGCGACGAGCGCTGGGCGAAGAGACCGCGCGCGCCCAGTGCTCCGGCGTACTCGACACCGGTGCCGGCGTCGCTGACCGACAGCGACATCTCCGAGGGCTGGGTCTCGATGCCCAGCTCGGCGAAGAGGCGCAACAGCGTGGGATAGGTCTTGCGGTTGTGGACGATGAAGCCGGTGTCGATGGCGAGCTCGCCGTCGGGGGTCGCGACCCGGTGGGTGTCGGCGTGCCCGCCGAGCCGGTCGTCGGCCTCGTAGAGCGTGACGTGGGCCGTGCGTGAGGCCACCCAGGCCGCGGTCAGCCCGGCCACACCGGAGCCGACGACGGCGACCCGGCGCTGCCCGCCCCCGGCCGGGCTCATGTCGCCTCGGTCAGGTCGAAGAGGGCGATCGGCGCGCTGGTGGGCTCCTCGGACCCGCTTGCGGGCTCCACGGTGATGCCCACGGCGATCGCCTCGGCAGCGGACCCGTCGAGCACCACGGTCTGGTCGGCCTGGTCCGGCATCAGTCCGGCGGGGGTGAAGACACCTTGGGGGGACATCAGCCAGAGCTCGTACACCTTGCCGGCAGGCGCCGACACCATGTCCTCGGTGCTGATGACTGCGCGGTCCTTGGCCTTGGAGCGCACCACGGTCGCGCGCCCGGCCTCGCCGAGGTCGAGGAACACCCGTTGGGCGTCGTCGGCCTGCAGGACCTGCTCGGCCGCCGTCAGGCGGGGCTGGTCATCGTTGGCCCAGGGCTGCGTCACCATCGATCCGACTCCGACGAAGAGCGCGAGTGCCGCCGCGACCAGAAAGGGCATCCAGCCTCGCCGCCCGGTGGGCTTCTCGGACTGGTGGGGGACCGGGGTCGTGGTGAGCGGGACCTCGGGGGGCAGCGGACGGACCTGGGCGATGCCGGCCAGCACGGAGGTGCGCAGCGAGTCGGGAGGGGTGACAGCGATGGTCTCGGCCAGCATGGCCGCGGTCTCCCGCAGCTCGGCCACCTCTGCCCGGCAGTCCTCGCACTCGGCGAGGTGCTGCTCGAACCGGGCCCGCTCGATGTCGTCGAGCGCGTCCAGTGCATAGGCGCCCGTGAGCTTGTGCACGTCGCTCATGAGCCAACTCCCATCAGGTCTCGCAGACGGATCAGTCCGTCTCGTATTCGTGTCTTGGCGGTGCCCAACGGGACGTCGAGCAGGGTGGCGACCTCCGTGTGGGTGTAGCCGCCGAAGTAGGTGAGCTCGACTGCCTGACGTTGTACGTCGGTCAGGGTGGCGACCGCACTGCGGATGCGTGCGGCGTCGAGCGAGGCGTGGGCCGCCTCGGAGGTCTGGTCGTGGTCGATCGGAGCCGTCTGACGGTTCCAGGTCTCGTCACGGGTGGTGGCGGCCTCGACCGAGCGGACCCGGTCGACGGCCTTGCGGTGGACGATGGTGAGCAGCCAGCCGGCCGCACTCCCTCGCCCCGCGTCGTACCTGGCGCTGGAGCGCCAGGCGTCGAGGTAGGCCTCCTGGGCGACCTCCTCGGCGTGGGCCGGGTTGCGCACGACGCGCAGTGCCAGGCCGTACGCCCGGGCGGACGTGGCGTCGTAGAACTCGGCGAATGCCGCCTCGTCACCACGTCCGGCCCGGTGGAGCAGCTCGGACAACTTCAGTGCGCCCCCGGACGGGACGCCCTGGGGCGCCCCGTCCGGTACGGGCCTCACGTGATTCACGTCAGCCATCCTTGCGCAATCTCCGTCGAGTTGTGATCGTCAGGTGACGACTCAGCCCTGGGGCATCATCACCGTGTCGATGACGTACACGGTGGCGTTGGCGGTCGAGACGTTGCCGCAGACGACGGCCGCACCCTCGGCGGTGAAGTCCTCGCCCGAGCCCTCGACGGTGATCATGTCGCCCGCGAGGGTCTCGTGCTCACCAGCGACGTCCTCGGGGGAGAGCTGACCGGCGACCACGTGGTGGGTGAGCACCGTGGTGAGCGCCTCCTTGTCGGCGAGGAGCGCGTTCAGGTCCTTCTCAGCGATCTTGGCGAACGCGTCGTCGGTCGGCGCGAAGACGGTGAGCGCCTCGGCGGAGTTCAGCGTGTCGACGAGGCCGGCCTCGGTGACGGCGGCGGTCAGCGTCGTGAGGAGCGGGTTGTTGGACGCAGCGGTGGCGACCGGGTCGCCGGCCATGCCCTCGACCGAGCCCGGACCGGAGGTGGGGACACCGGCGCAGCCGGGACCGAAGGGACCGTCGGCCGTGGGCTCGGCCGACTCCGACTCCATGGGGGTCTCGGACGTCGTCTCCGAGGTGGTGGGCTCGGCTGCGGCGTCGGTGTCGCTCTCGCTGCCACAGGCAGCCAGGCTCATGGACGCGGTCAGCGCGAGGGCGGCGAGGCCCAGGGTGCGGGTGCGGAGCTTGGTGTTCATGGCGGTGCCTTTCGTTGGAAGCCATTAGAAGGGGCCGTCATGACCCGCTTTCAGGAGGTGTTCGGAGCACCTGGGAGACCGGATGGGTGCCGCGTCGAAGAAAGTTCGGCGAGGTGACCGGGCGGAGCCGAAATGCCGCATCGGGCGGTGAGTGGCGCAGGTCCTGGAGGCTCAGGACCTGCGCCACACACCGCCCGACGGGGGCTGGGCGAGGGGTCAGCTGACGTTGACGGCGATCTCCTGCAGCCCGGAGGAGCCCTCCGGGAAGGGCGTCATCCGCACGTCGCTCTGGACGTCGCCGTCCTTGTTGGTCGCTCGGCACGCGATGAAGTGCTGTCCCGGGGCGGCGTCCCACTCGAAGTACCACTGGCGCCAGTAGTCGTCACTGACCTGCGGTCCGAGCGTCGCCGGCTTCCAGGCCTCACCGTCGATGCGGACCTCGACCTTCTCGATCCCCACCTGCTGCGCCCAGGCGACGCCGCCGACGATGACCTTGCCCGGCTTGCTGCTCGACAGTGGCTTGGGGGTGTCGACCCGGCTCGAGATCTTGATCGGGGCGTCGATCGCCCAGTCGCGCTCGGTCCAGTAGGCCTGCTCGGCGTCGTACGTCGTGAGGGTCATCCTGGTGATCCACTTGCAGGCGCTGACGAAGCCGTAGAGGCCGGGCACCACCATGCGGGCGGGGAATCCGTGCGTGCGGGGGAGCGGCTCGCCGTTCATGCCGATCGCGATCAGGGAGTCGCGACCGTCGAGCGCCACGTCGAGGGGTGTCGAGATGGTCATCCCGTCGACGTCGGTCGAGAGGATCTGGTTGGCCTTCGTGGAGTCGATGCCGGCCCTGGCGAGCACGTCGGCCAGCGGTACGCCGAGCCAGCGGGCGCTGCCGATGTAGGGGCCTCCGACCTCGTTGGAGACGCAGGTGAGGGTGATGTCGCGCTCGACCGTCTGCATCGCCGCGAGGTCGTCGAAGGTCAGGGTGACCTCCTCGTCGACGTCGCCGTCGATCGTCAGGGTCCACGAGTCGACGTCGACGGCCGGCACGGTCAGGCTGGTGTCGACGCGGTAGAAGTCGGCGTTGGGCGTGCGCAACGGGCTGATGCCGTCGTACATCTGCTCCAGGCCCTGCGGCAAGGAGGGCGCGGGGTCGGTCGCCGCCGGCAGCGCGATGTCGGTCCCGCCGAGGCGGTAGGACGTCACCCAGCGGCCGAGCGCCCCCATGGCCACGGCGGCCGCGGCGAGGCCGCCGGTCGCCACCAGGACCCTGCGCCGACTCGGTCCCTCACCGTGCGCCTCGTCACCGTGCGTCCCGTCACCGTGCGGCACCGTGTCGGTGGCGCCCTGGTCGTCGATGCGGTGCAGCCACCACAACGCGGCGGCAGCGGTGGCCGCTGCGACCAGCGCGGGGATCATGTCGAGGGGGCCGGAGCCGGGGCGCAGGACGGCGAGCACGCCGGACACGCCGGCCAGGCCCACGACGATGAGCAGACCCACGGTCTCGCGGGTGGCCGCGATGATGCCCGCGACGGCTGCGAGCAGCAGCACGACGACCAGGACGGAGCCGACGAGCACGAGCTTGTCGGCGCTGCCGAACTGGCGGATCGCCCACTCCTTGAGCGGGGTGGGCGTCAGGTCGATGACCGTGGAACCGACCGCGAGCACCGGCGAGGCGGCCGGCACGGTGAGGGCGGCGACCAGGTGTGCGGCGGCGAGGCCGACGACGGTGGCCAGGACGCCGTACGCCGCGTGGCGCACGGTGCGGCGCCGGGACGGCTGAGGTGTGGTCTGCATGAGGGGTGTTCGGAGCCGAGGGTGTGACGGATGGCCGAGGTGCGAAGGATGGGCGGTGAGGCAGGATGGCGCCCATGAGCGATGCGGCCCCCTCCTCCTCCCCAGAACTGGTCCACTACGCCGTGTCCGACGGGGTCGCGACCCTCACTCTCGACAGCCCGGCGAACCGCAACGCGCTGAGCCGCCGGCTGGTCACCGAGCTCGTCGCGCACCTGGAGCGAGCTGGCGCCGACGACGAGGTGCGCGTGGTGCTGGTCGCGAGCTCCGGGAAGGTCTTCTGCTCCGGTGCCGACCTGACCGAGGCGACGACGGAGGGCATGGAGGTGGGGGCCCGGCGGATCGTCGACCTGCAGCGACTGATCGTCACCCTCGACAAGCCGGTCGTCACCAAGAACCTCGGCGCCGTCCGAGCAGGCGGCATCGGCATCGTCGCCGCGGCGGACATCGCCGTCAGCGCCGAGGAGGCCACCTTCGCCCTCACCGAGGTCAAGCTCGGGCTGGCCGCGGCCATCATCAGCCTCACCGTGCACCAGCGGATGAACCCGCGCGCCGCGGCGCTCACCACCCTCGGCGGCGAGGTGTTCAGCGGCGCGGACGCAGCGGCGTACGGGCTGGTGACGAGGGCGGTGCCGGCCGAGGCGCTCGACGACGAGGTGGCGGCGATCTGCGCCAGCCTGGCCACGGGTGCCGCGCAGGGGCTGCGCGAGTCGAAGCGGATCCTCAACCGCGAGCTCGTCGCGCGCATCGACGCGCTGGGCGAGGAGATGGCCACCACCAGCTCGCGGCTGTTCGCCAGTGACGAGGCCCGCGCGGCGATGACCGCCTTCCTGGCCAAGAAGTAGCGCCCGGGTGCATCCGAGCGGAGGGTCGGGGGCGAGAAGCAGGTGACACCCCCTGCGAAGGAGCGCGACATCAACACAGAGCCGAAGCCAGGTCACGCCCGTCAGCTGGAGGGTTCGCGGATCGCCGTGGTCGGCGCGAGCGGCGCGCTCGGCTCGCTGCTCACCGCCGAGCTCTCCCGGCGCGGGGCACGGCTGCTCGTGGTCGGCCGCGACGCCGACCGGCTGGCGGCACTCGGCACCGGCCTGCCCGTCGTGGCCGACGTCGGCGACGCCCGCGCCGGTGACGTCATCGCCGCTGCGGCGCGCGAGCACCTCGGCGGTCTCGACGGCCTGGTCAACGCCGCCGGTGTGGTGGCCTTCGGGGCGCTCGTCGACACGCCCGACGAGGTCGTCGAGGAGCTCTTCCTCACCAACGTGATCGGTCCGATCTTCCTGGTGCGGCGGCTGCTGCCGCTGCTCGAGGAGTCGAGCGGCTTCCTCCTCCAGATCAGCGCAGTGGTGGCCGAGCGGCCGATGCCGCGGATGGCCGCCTACTCCGCCAGCAAGGCCGCGCTCAGCGCCGTCGCGACGGCTCTGCGCACAGAGCTGCGCCGCAGCGCGGTCGACGTCTACGACGTCCGTCCGCCGCACACCGAGACCGGGCTCGCGGACCGACCGATCGCCGGGCGCGCCCCCGACCTGAGGACGGGCCTGGACCCGGCCGACGTCGCCCGCCGGATCGTGGAGGGCCTCGCCGCGGGCGCCAAGGACCTCGGGCCCGGGGCGTTCGGGTGAGCCTCGCCGAACCCGCCCCGTGGCTCCTCCTGGTCGCCGGGGCGCACCTCGGCTTCCAGCTGAGCGTCGACCTGGTCGTCTATCCCGCGCTCGCCGACGTACCGCCAGCGTCCTGGCAGGAGGCCCATCAGCGGCACTCGCGCCGGATCTCACCCGTCGTGGCCGCCATCTATCCACCGCTGGTGCTGGTCCTCGCATGGGCCGTCGTCGTGGAGCCGGGATCGGCAGGCACCTGGCTCGCGCTGGTCGGCGCGCTGCTGGCCGTCGGCACCACCGCGGCCGTGGCCGCGCCGACGCACGGCCGGCTCGCCTCGGTTCCGGCCGGCGCCCGGGCGGCACTCATGCGTCGGCTCGACCGCGCCGACCGGGTCCGCACCCTCGGTGCACTGGTCTGCGCGGCGGGGGCCCTGTGGCTGGCCGTCCGCAGCTAGCGACGGCGGAGGAGCTAGGCCGAGACCTCCGGACGCTCGGGCTCCGCCCAGCGGGTGTGGAACGTCCCCTCGCGGTCGACGCGCTCATAGGTGTGGGCGCCGAAGTCGTCGCGGAGCGCCTGGATGAGCGCGGCGGGCAGGCGCTCGCGACGCAGCGCGTCGAAGTAGGCGAGCGAGGACGAGAACGTCGGCACCGGCACGCCGCCGCGCACCGCGGACACGATCACCTCGCGCCACGCGTCGACCCCGTCCTTCACGGCGTCGGCGAAGAAGTCGGTGGTGAGCAGGGTGGTCAGGTCCGGCTCCGCCGCGTAGGCCTCGCGGATCCGGTCGAGGAACCTCGCCCGGATGATGCAGCCGCCGCGCCAGATGGTGGCGACCTCCCCGAGGTCGATGTCCCAGCCGTGCTCCTCCGCGCCGGCCGCGATCTGGTCGAAGCCCTGGGCGTAGGCCACCACCTTGGAGGCGTAGAGGCCCGCGCGCACCTGGTCGACGAACGTGTCGCGCCCCACGTCGGCACGTGCTGCGTCCGGCGTCGTGGAGAAGACCTCCCGCGCCGCCGCACGTTGCTCGGTGTGCCCGGAGAGGGAGCGGGCGAAGGTCGCCTCGGCGATGCCGGTCACCGGCACGCCGAGGTCGAGCGCGCTCTGCACCGTCCAACGCCCGGTCCCCTTCTGCTCGGCAGCGTCGCGCACCACGTCCACGAAGGGCTTGCCGGTGTCGGCATCGGTGTGGCGCAGCACGTCGGCCGTCATCTCGATGAGGAAGGACTCCAGGTCCCCGCCGTTCCACTCCTCGAACACGTCGGCGATCTCGGCGGGCGTGAGCTCGAGCACGGTGCGGAGCAGGTCGTAGGACTCGGCGATGAGCTGCATGTCGGCGTACTCGATGCCGTTGTGCACCATCTTGACGAAGTGGCCGGCGCCGTCGGCGCCGACGTGGGCGCAGCAGGGGGTCTGGTCGACGACGGCCGCGATCGACTCGACGATCGGGCGCAGCCGCTCGTAGGCGTGGTCGGAGCCTCCGACCATGATCGAGGGACCGTTGAGCGCCCCCTCCTCACCACCGGAGACCCCCATGCCCACGAAGTGCAGGCCGTGGTCCTCGAGCTGCTCCTGGCGGCGCAGGGTGTCGCGGTAGTGCGCGTTGCCGGCGTCGACGACGATGTCGTCCTCGTCGAGCAGCGGCACGAGCTGGTCGATCACGGCGTCGGTCGCCTCACCCGCCTTGACCATGACCACGATCGCCCGCGGCCGCTCGACAGCGGCGACCAGGTCGGACAGCGAGTCGCAGGCCACGAAGTCGCCCTCGTCGCCGAACTCCTCGATCAGGTCGGTCATCCGCTGGGTGGTGCGGTTGTGCACCGCGATGCTGTGGTCGTGCCGGGCGATGTTGCGGGCCAGGTTGCGACCCATGGTGGCCAGGCCGGTGAGACCGATGGTCGCTCGCGCGTCTGTCGACATGGCTCGAACCTACGCCCGGGTTCGTGAGGTCGGCGTGATCGGTCCAGCCGGGGTGCGACGGGAACAAGGAGGGCGAGTTCGGCGCTAAATGAGTGGGTCCAGCCCGGCGACGCTAGGCTTGTCGGTCTGCCCGGGTCGGATGGGCAGTCGCATCAGGGGATGTCATCGGGGGATGAGGAGCTGGAGTGAGCGAGGAGCTCGAGGCGCGGGAGATCGCGGCGGAGCAGCAGTACGTCGACGAGGTCTACGTCCAGCTCGAGGCGTCCACCCAGAACGCCAAGGCGCTGGCTGCTGAAGGTCACCTGCGCGGCAAGCTGGAGCACGAGGGCGGCCTCGTCGAGCGTGACGCGATGGTCTTCCAGGCGGCCAAGCGGATCGCCCAGCTCGACGCCGCCCACGAGGGCCTGGTCTTCGGCCGTCTCGACATCGACCCCTCGATCGACCCGCTGCCGCGCTACATCGGCCGGATCGGCGTGCGCAACGCCGAGCGCGACGTGCTGCTGATCGACTGGCGCGCGCCGGCTGCCGGGGTGTTCTACCAGGCCACGGCCGCGACCCCGCAGGGCGTCGTACGACGTCGGGTGCTGCGCTCGCTGCACCGCACCGTCATCGGTGTCGAGGACGAGCTGCTCGACGACCAGGCCGAGACCGACCTCCCGATCGTCGGCGAGGGCGCGCTGATGGCGCAGCTCTCCCGCGCCCGCGACCGCTCGATGCACTCGATCGTGGCCACCATCCAGGCCGAGCAGGACCAGGCGATCCGCGCGCCCGGCAAGGGCGTCGTGTCGATCTCCGGCGGTCCCGGCACCGGCAAGACCGTCGTCGCGCTGCACCGCGCCGCCTTCCTGCTCTACTCCGACCGACGCCGCTACGAGGGCGGCGGCGTCCTCGTCGTCGGGCCGAGCGGTGTCTTCATGCGCTACATCGAGCGCGTCCTGCCCAGCCTCGGGGAGACGGCCGTCGCGCTGCGCTCCCTCGGCGAGGTCGTCGGAGGGATCCGGGCGACCCGGCACGACGAGCCGGCCGTCGCCGACATCAAGGGCGCCACCCGGATGGCGGAGCTGCTGCGGCGTACGTCGCGCCAGCACGCGCCGGGTGCCCCCACCAGCTTCCGGATCTACTGGTTCGACGAGACGATCGTGCTCGATCCCGGCCTCCTGGGCCGGCTGCGTCGCCAGCTGATGTCGCAGGGCCGGCGCAACCGCCAGCTGCCGCGGGTGGCCCGGACCCTGCTCGACGCGATGTGGCGACAGGTCAAGGGCGAGCGCGGCCGCGACCGTGGCCGCGAGGCCTTCGACGACGACATGCTCTCGCACGACGGCTTCGTGGAGTTCGCCTCGCACTGGTGGCCGCCGCTCGACGCCGTCACCGTCTTCGGCTGGCTGCGCGACCCCGAGTTCCTGTCCCGCGTGGGGGAGGGCGTCGTGACCCGCGAGGAGCAGCTGCTGCTCGCGAAGTCGTGGGACGCCGGCGACCTCGCGATCGAGGACGTGCCGCTGCTCGACGAGCTGCGCTATGCCATCGGTGACGTCCCGCAGCGCACCGACGACGAGCGCGACCTCGACGAGACCGGCCTCCTCGAGGGTGGGGTCGACCTGCAGGAGCTCACCACCATCTCCGAGCGCGAGTACGCCCCGGGCGGCCTGGCCTGGTCGGCGCCGACCCACCGCATCGACGACGACGGCTACGCCCACGTGCTCATCGACGAGGCGCAGGACCTGACCCCGATGCAGTGGCGGATGGTCGGTCGCCGCGGCCGCGCCGCGAGCTGGACGATCGTCGGCGACCCCGCGCAGTCCTCGTGGCCCGACGCCCCTGAGGCGTCCGCCGCGCGGGCGGAGGCACTCGAGGGCAAGGAGCTCCACGAGTTCCACCTCTCCACCAACTACCGCAACTCCGCCGAGATCTACGCCTTCGCCGCCGCCTACGCGGGGCGCGTCGGCCTCGACGCCGACCTGCCCGACGCCGTGCGGCGCACCGGCGAGGAGCCGGCCGTCATCGGGCCGGTCGACGACCTCGAGACGTCCGTGCGGGCCGCGGTCGCCGAGACGGCGGGACGTGTCGAGGGCACGGTCGGCATCGTCGTACCGGCGGCCCGGCGCTCGGAGGTCAACGCCTGGCTGGCGTCGTGGCCCGAGCTCGCCGAGCACGCCGCCGGCGCCCGCGCGGCCGTCGACTCGAGCGTGACGCCGAGCGGCGAGGACCGCATCGTGGTCCTCACCGGCCTCGACACCAAGGGGTTGGAGTTCGACGGCATCGTCGTGGTCCGGCCGCAGGAGATCGAGGACGAGTCGGCCACCGGGCGCTCGACCCTCTACGTCGTGCTGACCCGCGCCACCCAGCTGCTGACGATCATCAGCTGAGGACCACACACCGTCTAGGAGCACCTAGGGTGGCGGCGTCCCCATCCAGTCGGAGGTCTGAGTCGTGCCCGAGGTAGTGCCGCCCGTCCTACTGCTCCTCCTGCATCGAGAGGGCCCGCCGCAAGAGCGACAGACCACGGCGTGGCACGAGGCTCTGGCGCAGGACTCCGTGGTCGCCGACGTGCGCCATGTCTGGGTCGGCGAGGGCCCCGTTCCCCCGGGGATGGACCTCGGTTCCCTCGCGGCCGCCATACCTGTCCTCGGCGTGTCCGAAGACACCGTCGCTCTTGTGGCGGAAGCCGTCGCGGTGCCCGGTCCCCATGTCGTACGACGCCTCGTGGACTCGGTGCTGGAGGCGCCGCGACGCCTCGTCGATGCCCGCGTGCTCCCAGTTGAGCTGACGCGGACCGACGGCCGCCCGCGCGGCTTCGGACTTGCGGAGGGTGCGGATCCGCGAGCCGACATGCTTGAGGAGACGCGACACGTCTGGGATCCGCATGGCACCGACGGCGATCCACAGGCGCGAGTGACGGGGGTGTGCTGCGCCCTGCGTGCCGGCGACCTCGCAGCGCTCGCCGAGTCACTCTGTGTCCCGCCGGGCGAGACTGGCGCCAGCCTGCTCGCGGCTGCGGGCAAGGTCGACCTCCCCGTCTCCGTATCGGCTGCCGCTGCCGTCAGCCTCCCGGTCCGGCTGGGCTGGGACGTCAGCATCGAGGGGATGGTGACGTTCCCCGTCGACCGTCCTGAGCAGTGGGCGGACTCCACCCACCCGGCCGACCTTCCGGCGACCTCACTCGGGGCATTGGCACGCGGCTTCGCGCTCCGGCCGATGGAGCGAACCAGTCCTGACCTCGATCGGGCCGCTCCATTCCTCACCATCGTCACCCGAACGCAGGGGCGGCGGCTGCTGTGCCTTGAGGACGTTCTGACGTGCCTTGCCGGTCAGAGCGACCGCGACTTCGAGGTGCTGGTGATGTGCCACCGCACGACGTCCGAGCAGCAGGCGGCCGTGGAGGACGTGGTCGCCTCCGCGCCCACGTGGTTGCGTGAGGCGGTGCGCGTGCTGCAGGTCGAACGGCCCGGCCGCGCCGCGCCGCTCAACGACGGCTTCGTCGCTGCTCGCGGTCGCTACGTCGTCGCACTCGACGACGACGACACCGTGCTGGCCCACTACGTGTCGACCTTCAAGGCGGCCGCCACCAAACACGAAGGTCAGCTGCTGCGCACCGTCGCCGTCCGCCAGGACGTGGTGCCTGTGGGGGACGGCGACGACGATCGTGCCGTCTCCGTGGACGACCCGTTCCGCGAGTGGCCGCTGGACTTCAGCCTGGTCGATCACCTCTCCGACAACTACAGCCCGATCATGACGGTCGCGTTCCCGCGCGGCGCCGTCCACGGCCTGGGACTGCGCTTCGACGAGACTCTCCAGGCCAACGAGGACTGGGAGTACATCGTCAGGTGTGCCGCGGTGCTCGGGGTCACCTCCGTCCGGGAGATCACCAGCGTCTACCGCTGGTGGCTGCACACCGCCTCCTCGCGGGAGGCGCACTCCGCGGAGCAGTGGGACGAGGCGCGCTCCCACATCCGGACGGGCGTCGCCGACTCGGTTCTGCTGCTGCAGCCCGAGGAAGTCCGCAGACTGGTCGCGACATTGGAAAGGAGCCGACGCGAGATGGCGTCGGCGCACGAGGTCGCGCGGGCGATGGCGACTACCCAGCACGAGATCAGTGTCGAGATGGTCAAGGTTGCCGAGGCCCATGATGCCGCCGTCGCTGGGCGGGACGCCGCGTTGGAGCGCCTGACGGACGCCAAGGACGAGCTGGCAACGGCGCGACTCCAGTCGAGCCGTCTCACCCAGCGATTGCACCGGCTTGAGCTCGTCCAGGACGTCCAGCAACGCATTGCCGACGGCACGCTCGTGCGGCCGGAGAAGCCACTGACGGACATGACGATTCAGCGGTTGAAGCGCCTCGCTGAGGCACCCGTGGTGGTGTCGAGACGATCGTGGCGCGGTCGCCGCTGAGCACGCGGGCCCGGGCCCAGCACCGGTCGGACCGTCGCGGGAGGCGGCCCCGCTTGCTGGTCGACGAGGTCAGCGCCGGGTGAAGTACCCGGCGGCCAGCCCGTCCCTCGGCGCTGTGCCCGGCAACACTGGACCGGCCGCCGCGCTCGGTCGGCCCAGCCCCGCGACCGCACCGAGGACGAGCAGGATCCCGACGACCGCCGCCGGCCCGAGCGCCTCCTCGAGGACCACGGCGGCGACGACGGCGGCCGTGACGGGCTCGACGAGGCTTGCGGTGACCGCGGTGCTCGGTGCGACGCCCCGCAGGCCGGAGTAGAGGAGCACGTAGGCGAGCGCCATCGTCAGCGCGCCCAGGTAGAGCAGCCACGCCATGGCCTCCGGGTCGGCCGTGACGCGCCGCCCGTCGACGAGGGCCAGGGAGGGCAGCAGGACCGCGGCCCCGACGAGCGTCATCCCGTGGTGAGCGCCAGCGGCGACGTCGTACGGCTGATGGATCCGCCGGCCGCCGTCGTGACCGCGTACGTCGTCCCCGATGCGACGGCGAGCAGGAGCCCGTCCAGCGCCGCCACCAGCACGGCGATCCGCGACGCGGCGCAGGGCCGCCGGTGGCGCAGGGACTCGGCGACGGTGAGCAGCACGGGAGCCAGGCCGAGGCTGACCACGGTGGCGACCGCGACGCCGACCTGGGTGACCGCGACGAAGTAGAACCCCTGGTAGGCCGCCGTCCCGACGCCGACGACCAGCAGCTGGCCGGGTCGCGAACGGGCGAGCGCGAGCAGCTCTGCGCCGCGCCGGAGCACGAGGAGGGCGACCAGCAGGACCACGGCGGCGATGGACATCCGCCAGGCGCTGATGGTCACGGGCGACATCGGAACCTGCTCGCGGATGAGCTGGACGGCCAGGCCCCCGGTGCCCCACAGGATGCTCGCGGCTGCCACCCCTATGAGCCCGCGCAGGTGGGTGTGGGGATCCTGGCTCATGCGCGGAAGTCTGGCAGCGAGGCGCCCGGGACCTCCGGGGTTTATCGCTCCGTGGATCCTAGGATGGGCCCATGCCTCCTTCTCCCGTCGCAGGTGGTCGCGTCCTCGTCACGGGCGGGGCCGGCTTCATCGGGACGACGCTGGCGCGCGAGCTCGCGGACTCCGCCGACCAGTGGGTGGCCCTCGACAACCTGCACCCGCAGGTGCACCCGGGGTCGGGACCACCGGCGGACCTCCCGGACTCGGTCGATCTGCGGGTCGGCGATGTCACGAGCGCCGACGACCTGGACGCCGTCGTGGCCCACCTGCGGCCCGACGTCGTCGTCCATCTCGCGGCGGAGACGGGCACCGCGCAGTCGCTCTCGGAGAGCACCCGCCACGGCATGGTCAACGTGGTCGGCACCACCCAGCTGCTCGACTCCTTGACCCGCGCCGGCCACGTCCCGGACCACTTCGTGCTGACCAGCTCGCGAGCGGTCTACGGCGAGGGCGTGTGGCGGCAACGTCGACGGCTCGACCTTCCAGCCCGGTCTGCGCCCGCACGCTCAGCTCGAGGCGGGCAGGTGGGACCACGGTGACGGCGCCGCCCACGTGCCCAACACCGTGGTCGGCACCCACCCGAACCCGACCAACGTCTACGGCGCGACCAAGCTGGCGCAGGAGCAGATCCTCGCCGCCTGGACCGGCTCGCACGACACCCGGCTGTCGGTCCTGCGCCTGCAGAACGTCTACGGTCCGCGCCAGTCCCTGTCCAACCCCTACACCGGCATCGTGTCGCTCTTCTCGCGGCTGGCCCGCGAAGGGAGGTCGATCCCGCTCTACGAGGACGGCGAGATCACCCGCGACTTCGTCCACATCGACGACGTCGTGAGCGCGCTCGTCGCGGCGCTGGCGCACAAGCCGGCCGACCACGTGCGCACCGTCGACGTCGGCAGTGGGGTCCGGACAACGATCGGCGAGCTGGCCCGCGAGATCGCGCGCTACCACTCGGCGCCCGAGCCGCACGTCACCGGGCGGTACCGCGACGGCGACGTGCGACACGCTTCGTGCACGGTGGAGTCCACGCTGCGCCAGCTCGACTGGCGGCCGACCGTGAGCCTGCGCGACGGCCTCGCCGGGCTACAGGAGTGGATCGCGGCGCAACTGAACTGATTCGTCGCGCGCGGCAGCGCCGAAGACGGCGCTACGGACCACCCGCGTTACGATCGGCGGGTCCTTTCAGTGTGGCCAATCACGGGGAATGCGGAGATGGTGTCGAATCGTTGGGTGCGTCGCGGCGCGCTCGCCACGTGGGACATCCTCTGCTGGACCCTCGGCGCGGCGTTCGTCATCGGGCTGCGCTACTCGTTCACGATCAGTCGAGGTTCAGTGGGAGGCGGTGCTCCGCTACCTGCTCGTCTCGTGGGTGCTCCTCGTGGCGCTGGGCGCCGTGTCGAAGTTCTACCGCGGCCGGTTCCTGGTCGGCTCGTTCGACGAGGCGTTCGGCCTGGCGCTGCACTTCCTCGGCGTCGCCGTCATCACGGTGCTCACCGCACCCCTGTTCAATGCGACCCTTCCGCGTAGCCTTCCCGTGCTCGCGCCCCCCGATCGCACTGGTCGGCGCGGCAGCTGGGCGCTGGTTCTACCGAGCCGTCCGCGACCGGGGCGCCGAGACGGGCCAGGCGGCCGGACGCCGCATCGTCATCTACGGCGCGGGCGACGCGGGACGACAGGTGCTCCGTCTGGTCCGCGTCGACCGGGGACTCGGTCTCACCGCCGTGGGCTTCGTCGACGACAACCCGGGCAAGCGGCATCTTAAGATCAACGGCGTCCCCGTCCTCGGCTCGGGCAGCTCGCTGGTGCAGCTTCCTCGGAGCTCGACCTGGCGCCGTCGGTGCTCGCGGTGCCCGGTGCGTCGGGAGCGCTCGGTGGACCGCGGTGCAGCCGAAGGCGAGCAAGGCCGGCCTCGACGTCTTCGTGCTGCCTCGGCTCGGCGACCTGATCGGCGGGCAGGTCAAGCCCGCCGACATCCGCCCGGTCGAGATCAGCGACGTGCTCGGTCGGCACCAGATCAAGACCGACGTGTCGTCCATCGCCGGGTACCTCGCCGGGCAAGCGGGTGCTGGTCACCGGCGCCGGCGGCTCGATCGGCTCCGAGCTGTGCGCGCCAGATCACCCGGTTCGCGCCCGCGAGTCGCTGGTGATGCTCGACCGCGACGAGTCCGCGCTGCAGGCCGTGCAGCTGTCTCGATCGACGGCCACGGGCTGCTCGACAGCAACGACACGGTGCTGCCGACATCCGCGACACCGACGCGCTGCGGCAGGTCTTCGACGGCGCATCGGCCTGAGGTCGTGTTCCACGCGGCGGCGCTCAAGCACCTGCCGATGCTCGAGTGCACCCCGCCGAGGGCTGGAAGACCAACGTCTGGGGCACCCAGAACCTGCTCGAGCTCTCGCCGGCAAGTACGACGTCGAGCGATTCGTGAACATCTCGACCGACAAGGCCGCCGATGCCAGCTAGCGTGCTCGGGCGCAACGAAGCGGGTCGCCGAGCAGCTCACGTCGTGGTACGCCGAGACGCACCAGGACGGCCGTACCTCAGCGTGCGGTTCGGCAACGTGCTCGGCACGCGCGGCTCGATGCTGCCGGATGTTCACGCCCAGATCGCGCAGGGCGGCCCGGTCACGGTCACCCACCCCGAGGTCACCCGCTACTTCATGACCATCCCCGAGGCGTGCGAGCTGGTCGTCCAGGCAGGTGCGATGGGCGACGCCGGCGAGGTGATGGTGCTCGACATGGGCGAGCCGGTCCGGATCCTCGACGTGGCCCGCGGATGATCGCGCTGTCCGGCGCCTCCGACATCGACATCGTCTTCACCGGCCTGCGCCCGGGCGAGAAGCTTCACGAGTCCCTGTTCGGTGAGGACGAGCAGCCCAGCTCCACCCCGCACGCCATGATTCGCAGCGTCCGCATCCCCGGCCTCGACCCGGCCCGTCTGACCGACGGCGTCGCCCCGAGCCCCCGCGTCACCTCCTCCGCCGCTGTGCCACCGCTCCCAACGAACGGACGACAGACATCGTGACCCTCAGTGACTACGTCGACGCAGTGCGGCGTGGCTGGATCATCGTCGCGGTGGCGACCCTCGGCGTCCTGGCTGCGGGAGCGGCCACGGTGCTGCGCCAGCCCGACGTCTACACCTCCAGCACCGAGCTCTTCGTCGCGCCGGCGTCGACGGGCGGGAACCCCGACCTCGAGGCCCAGCGGGCCGCGGTCGCAGCCGCCCGCGTGAAGTCGTACATCCCGGTCATCCAGGGTACGTCGTCCGCGACCAGGTCGACGAGAAGATGGGCGGCATCGGGGACGCGAGCGTGTCTGCCGTGGTACCCCTCGACACTGTGGTCCTCACCATCTCGGTGACCAGCGCCGACCCGGACACCGCGGCAGAGGTCGCAGCTGCCTACGCCGACGCCGCTGCGGAGGTCATCGAACGGATCGAGACGCCGGACAACGGTGAGCCGACCGTGACGGTCACGACCGTCGACAGGGCCGACGTCCCCTCGGCTCCGGTGGCTCGCTCGGTCGTGCCGGTGCTTGGCGCCGCCGGCATCCTCGGGCTAGGACTGGGTCTGACCCTCGCCGTGCTGCGGGAGGTGCTGCGACGCGAACGCCTGCAGCGTCGCTCGACCGCCCCGGCCGCCCCGGCCGGCGAGGCCGCCTGATGGGCGTGCCGGGAGACGCGGTCACGATCGCGGCCTCGGCGGACGTCGACCAGCGCGCCACCATCGGCGACGGTACCACGATCTGGCATCTCGCCCAGGTACGAGAGGAGGCGGAGCTCGGGAAGGGTGCGTGGTCGGGCGTGGCGCCTATATCGGATCAGGGTCCAAGTCGGCGACAGGTGCAAGATCCAGAACTACGCTCTCGTCTACGAGCCGGCGTCGCTCGGTGACGGCGTGTTCATCGGCCCGGCGGTAGTCCTCACGAATGACACCTACCCTCGCGCGGTCAACCCCGACGGCAGCCGCAAGTCGCGCCGACGACTGGGACCCCGTCGGGGTCGCCATCGCGGAAGGGGCCTCCATCGGCGCCCGGGCGGTTTGCGTCGCGCCTGTGCGCATCGGCTCCTGGGCGATGGTGGCTGCCGGTTCGGTCGTGACCCCGACGTACCCGCCTACGCCCTCGTGGTGGGCGTGCCAGCACGACAGATCGGCTGGGTCGGCCGCGCGGGCGTTCGCTGAGCAAGACGATGACCGGCGACTTGGACTTGTCCCGACACCGGCGGCGATACCGCGAGACCGACGGCATCCTGACCTCTCCTCGATGAGTTGAGTGACCACGTGGACCGACTTCATCCCTCCTGCCCGCCGCTCATCGGAGACGAGGAGCGCGCGGCCGTCGACCGAGTGCTGCGCAGCGGCATGCTCGCCCAGGGTCCCGAGGTGGCGGCGTTCGAGCAGGAGTTCGCCGCCCACTTCGGGCTCGGGCGCGCCGTGCGTCGCGGTCAACTCCGGCACCTCCGGCCTGCACCTGGGACTGCTCGCCAGCGGCATCGGCCCCGGCGACGAGGTGATCGTGCCCTCGTTCACCTTCGCCGCCACCGCGAACTCCGTCGCCCTGACCGGCGCCACCCCGGTCTTCGCCGACATCGACCCGGACACCTTCTGCCTCGATCCGGCGAGCGTCGAGGCGGCGGTCACCGACCGCACGGTCGGCGTCATGCCCGTCCACCTCTACGGCCACCCGGCCGACATGACGGCCTTCAGGCCGTCGCGGAGCGCACGACCTCGCGTCTTCGAGGACGCCGCGCAGGCACACGGCGCGTCGCTCGACGGCCGACCGGTGGGCGCGTTCGGCGACTTCGCGATGTTCTCGCTCTACCCGACGAAGAACATGACCTCGGGCGAGGGCGGCATGGTCTCGGTGGCGACGCCCGAGGTCGAGCGGCTGCGTCCGGCTCTACCGCAACCAGGGCATGGAGCGGCAGTACGAGAACGAGGTCGTCGGGTTCAACAACCGGATGACCGACATCCACGCCGCGATCGGCCGGGTCCAGCTGACCAAGGTCGATGCGTGGACCGAGCAGCGGCAGGCGCAATGCGGCATTCCTCGACGCCCACCTCGAGGGGGTCACCCCGCCGCCGGTGGCCGACGGCGCCGTGCACGTCTACCACCAGTACACCGTCCGGGTCCCGGAGGACCGCGACGGCTTCGCCGCACGCGCTGCGTGAGGAGTACGGCATCGGGTCCGGGATGTTCTACCCGATCCCCAACCACCGGCTGCCCTCGTTCGCGACCGACGCCGACCTGCCCGAGACCGAGCGGGCGGCGCGCGAGTGCCTCTCGCTGCCGGTCCACCCCTCGGTGAGCCAGGCCGACCTGGAGCGCATCGTCGCGGCGGTCAACAGCGCTCGCGAAGGCAGGTGCCTGATGGCTGCGCGCTGCGGGCCGGCCTCGTCGGCATCGGGATGATGGGTCGCAACCACGCGCGCGTGCTGCAGCGCGCTCGACGGCGTCGACCTCGTCGGCGTCGCCGACCCGGCCGGCGACAAGCACCGGCGTGGCCGGGACGCCCAGGTCGTCGACACGTCGCCGAGCTGATCGAGCTCGGCATCGACCTGGCGGTCGTGGCGCGCCCGACCGCCTTCCACCTCGACGCCGGCCTCGAGCTCGCCGCGGCCGGCGTGCCACACGCTGATCGAGAAGCCGCTGGCCGACCGACACCGCCGCGGCCGAGCAGCTCGTCGAGGCGTTCGAGGAGGCGGGTCTGGTCAACGCCGTGGGCCACATCGAGCGCTGCAACCCCGCCCTGCGTCGCGCTGCGCGAACGACTCGAGGCCGGTGAGCTCGGTGAGATCTACCAGGTCGCCACCCGGCGACAGGGTCCGTTCCCCAACCGGATCGCCGACGTCGGGGTCGTCAAGGACCTCGCCACGCACGACATCGACCTGACCGCCTGGGTGATCCAGTCGCCCTACGCGAGCGTCTCGGCCCACACGTCCCACAAGAGCGGCCGCGAGCACGAGGACCTGATCTCGATCACCGCCCGGATGGCCGACGGCACCGTCGCCAACCACCTGGTCAACTGGCTCTCACCGCTGAAGGAGCGGATCACGGTGGTGACCGGCGAGCGGGGCGCCTTCGTCGCCGACACCCTCCACGGCGACCTGACCTTCCACGAGAACGGCGAGATCGCCACCGAGTGGGACCACGGTGCCGACGTTCCGCGGCGTGACCGAGGGCAACAGCACCCGTTTCGCGATCGCCAAGCCGGAGCCGCTGCGGGTCCAGCACGAGAACTTCCGTGACGCCGTCCTGGGCGCAGCCGCCGACGTCGTCACCATGCGCGAGGGCCTCGCGACCGTGCGCGTCGCCGAGGCCTGCCTCGCAGTCCGCGCGCGAGGGCCGCACCGTCGACGTGTCGCGAGAGGACACCTCGATGAAGATCGCCGTCATCGGCCTGGGCAAGATCGGCCTGCCGCTCGCAGCCCAGTTCGCCGACCGCGGCCACGACGTGATCGGCGTGGACATCAACGCCGACGACCGTCGCGACCGTCAACGCCGCGCGCGAGCCGTTCCCCGGCGAGGCTCACCTCGACGACTACCTCGCCCGGCTCGTCGCCGGCCGGGCAGCTCTGCGGCCACCACCGACTACGCCGATGCCATCCCCGTCGCCGACGTCGTCGTCGTCGTCGTCCCCCTGTTCGTCGACGACGACGACCGGCCCGACTTCGGCTGGATGGACAGCGCGACCACGGACATCGGCGCGAGCATCTCGACCCCGGACACGCTCGTCATCTACGAGACCACCCTCCCGGTCGGCACCACCCGGACCCGGTGGAAGCCGCGTGCTCGAGGCGGGAGCGGTCTGACGCGAGGGCGACGACTTCCACCTCGCCTTCTCGCCCGAGCGCGTGCTCACCGGCCGCGTCTTCGCCGACCTGCGCAAGTACCCCAAGCTCATCGGGGGCCTGAGCCGCCGAGGGCGCCGCAGCGGCGCGCGACTTCTACGAGAGCGTGCTCGACGTTCGACGATCGTCCCGACCTGGCCCGCGGCAACGGCGTCTGGGACCTCGGCTCGGCCGAGGCGGCCGAGCTGGCCAAGCTCGCCGAGACGACGTACCGCGACGTGAACATCGGGCTGGCCAACCAGTTCGCCGTGTTCGCCGAGACGGCCGGCATCGACGTCTACCAGGTCATCGAGGCGTCCAACTCCCAGCCCTACAGCCACATCCACCAGCCCGGCATCGCCGTCGGCGGCCACTGCATCCCGGTCTATCCCCGGCTCTACCTCTCGAGCGACGCCGACGCGACCGTCGTGAGCGCCGCCCGCGCGGCCAATGCGGCGATGCCCGAGCGCGTCGTCGGCCGCCTGGCCGACCGACTCGGTGACCTGACCGGTCTCCGGGTCGCGGTCCTCGGCGCCGCCTACCGCGGCGGCGTGAAGGAGACCGCGTTCAGCGGGGTGTTCGACACGGTGCGGGCCCTTCGGGAGCGCGGCGCACCGGTGACGGTGCACGACCCGATGTACTCCGACGACGAGCTGACCGCGCTCGGCTTCACGCCGCACGCGCTCGGGTCGGAGGTCGACGCCGCGGTCATCCAGGCCGACCACGCGGAGTACGCCGACCTCGGTCCCGCCGACCTCCCGGGCATCCGCGTCCTGGTCAACGGCCGGCCGGGCCTCCGGGTCGACCCGGCGTCGCGCCGGAGGTCGTCGTCGTGGGCGTCGGCACGGCCGGCGCGCCGGCGGCGGGCTGATGCCCGACCCCATCCACCTCTCGAAGGCCGACGTCACCGAGCTCGAGGAGCAGTACGTCGTCGCGGCCATCCGCTCCGGGTGGTGCGCCCCCCTCGGCCCCGACGTCGACGCCTTCGAGGCCGAGGTCGCGGCGTTCGTGGGGGTCGAGCACGCGCTCGCGCTGTCCTCGGGGAGCGCCGCGCTCCACCTCGCGCTGATGGAGGTGGGTGCCGGGCCCGGGACGGTGGTGGTCCGCCGACGATGACGTTCGCCGCGACGGCCAACGCCGATCGCCTACACCGGCGCGACGCCGGTCTTCGTCGACGCCTGCCGACGACGCCAACATCGACCCGGAGCTGCTGCTCGAGGCGGTCGACACGCTGCCGGCCGAGGGGGCCGACGTGTGCGCCGTCCTCACGGTCGACCTGTTCGGCCGCGCCTGCGACTACGCGGCATCGAGCCGGCGCTCGCCGAGCGCGGCGTGCCGCTGGTCGAGGACGCCGCCGAGGCGCTGGGGGCCACGCGCTCCGGCCGATCCGCCGGCGCCTTCGGCCGGGCATCCGCCGTGTCCTTCAACGGCAACAAGATCATGACGACCTCCGGCGGCGGCATGCTGCTCAGCGACGACG
Organism: uncultured Actinomycetota bacterium; assembly: GCA_963790155.1. Classification (GTDB taxonomy): domain Bacteria; phylum Actinomycetota; class Actinomycetes; order Propionibacteriales; family Nocardioidaceae; genus Nocardioides. The sequence goes on from CAWBNL010000004.1 coordinate 263,241, forward strand.
GCGACCTCGTCGCCCACGCTCGCAAGCTGTCGACCCAGGCGCGCGAGCCCGTGCCCGTGGTACGAGCACACCGAGATCGGCTACAACTACCGGCTCTCCAACCTCCTCGCCGCGTTCGGTCGGGCCCAGCTCTCGCGCCTGCCGGCGATGATCGCGACGGCGTCGCGAGATCCGCGAGCGCTACGCCGCGGCTCTGCGCTCCCGCGGGGTCACGCTGCTCGGCGGACCGGACGGTGACGACAACTGCTGGCTGACCGGGGTGGTGCTCCGTCGACACGGCTCCCGGGCGTGACGCCCGTGGTCGCAGCCCTCAACGCACAGGCCATCGAGGCGCGTCACCTCTGGAAGCCCATGCACCTCCAGCCGGTCTTCGCCGGCACCGGTCCTTCCTCAACGGCACCTCCGAGGACCTCTTCGCCCGAGGACTGCTGCTGCCGAGCGGAAGCGCCCTGTCCGACGACGACATCGACCGGGTCATCGCCGCGTTGGTCGCCGAGCTGCGAGGGCAGGCGGGGCAGACGGGTGATGGGCGGGCGCAGCGACCGCGTCAAACGGCTCATCGACCTGGCCGTGACCGTTCCGGCCCTGGTGGTCAGCCTGCCGGTACAGGCGGTCGTGCCGTGGCCGTCCGCGCCACCATGGGCAGCCCGGTCCTGTTCCGGCAGCAGCGCCCCGGCCTGCACGGGCGACCTTCGAGCTGGTCAAGTTCCGCACGATGACCGACGCGGTCGGCTCGGACGAGCTCCACGCGACCTCGAGGGTCACGCGCACGGGCGCGGTGCTGCGCGCCACCAGCCTCGACGAGCTGCCCACGCTGTGGAACGTCGTCCGGGGCGACATGAGCCTCGTCGGCCCGCGTCCCCTGCTGATGGAGTACCTCGACCGCTACACGCCCGAGCAGGCCCGGCGCCACGAGGTCCGGCCCGGGGTGACCGGCCTGGCGCAGGTGTCGGGACGCAACGCCGTCTCGTGGGAGGAGCGGCTCGCCCTCGACGTCGAGTACGTCGAGCGCCGCTCCCTGCGACTCGACCTCCAGATCCTCGTGCGCACGGTGACCGCCGTGCTGCGCCGGTCCGGCATCGACGCCGGGCACGGTGTGACCATGTCCGAGTTCCGCGGGTCCGCCCGACCATGACGCGGCGCCTGGTGGTCGTCGGATGCGGCGGGTTCGGTCGCGAGGTGCTGTCGATCGCCCGCGCCCTGGTGCGAGCGGCTCCCCGTGGGGGAGGTCGTCGGCTTCGTCGACGACGCTCCCAGTGCGGCCAACCTGACCCTCGTCGAGCGGCTCGGCGCGGTGGTCCTCGGTGACTTGACGACCCTCGCCGCCCTCGGTGAGGTGGACGCGGTCGTCGGCGTCGGCGACGCCACCCGCCGCTCGATCGTGGCGCGGCTGGACGGCTCCGCGGTCCGCTTCCCGGCGCTGGTGCACCCCGACACGACGATCGGCGCCGACGTGGACCTCCAGGACGGGGTCGTGGTCGCTCCGGGCGCGCGGATCAGCACGCACGTCTCGCTCGGACGCCACGTGCACGTCGACCAGAACGCCGCGGTCGCGCACGACGTGGTGCTCGGTGACTTCGCCCGCATCAGCCCCTCCGCCTCGCTGACGGGCGGGGTTGAGGTCGGTGCCGGTGCGTTGGTGGGGCCGGCGCGACCGTGCTGCCGGGCGTACGCATCGGCGCGGGCGCCGTCGTCGGGGCCGGCGCGGTCGTGCCGCGACGTCCCGCCGGGTGCCACGGTCAAGGGCGTCCCCGCCCGATGACCCACACCGCGTCCGCCGAGCCGATCTGGCGTGCGCCTCCCCCTTCCTCACGCGGGGGTTGTTCGGTGCGCTGCCGCTCCTGGCCGCCCTCGGACCGCTGCTAAGCCCAGCCGGGGACTGTTCGCCTTCCGGATCGCCTGCGTGGGGATCGTCGCCTACGCCGTGGTCTTCCTGATGGCGCGCCGCGCCTGGTCGGGAGCCGACGTGCTGCTCCTGCTGACCTCGGTCGCCTTCGTCGTCTGCGGTCTCGTGGGGCTCCCGCGCGTGACGGCGGACTCGGACAACCCGTACTCCGAGTTCCTCGCGGTCCTGCTCGGGTTGTTCACCGCGCTGGCCACGCGGGCGTGGCAGCGCGGCGCCCGGGGATCTACCTCGCGCTCTCCCGGGGATGGGTCGCCGCCGCGCTCGTGATAGCCTCCTCGCCGGCGTCGAGTACGCCACCGGCATCCACTGGCCCGGCTACCTCGCGTCCGCCGACCCCGACCCCGCCGTCTCCTTCGGCAACCCCAACGCGCTCGCCGTGTTCGTCGTGATGGCCAACGTCTGGGCGATCCCGGTTCGCGGCATTGCGGCCTCGAGTGGCGGGCGGCGGCCTGGTCCTGCTGCCGGCCACCGCTGGCGTCGCGCTCCTGACCGACGCGAGGATCGCCATGGTCGTCTGGCTGCTCGTGCTGGCGTGGACGCGTGGCGCGGTCTCCGCCGGTCGACCCAGCCCCTGGCCGGCGTCGGCGAGGCACTCGTCCCGCTGGGGGTCGCCGTCGGCCTCCTCGCGGTCGGTGACGGCTGATCCTGGTCTCCTCGGAGGTCGCCACCGCGGACTCGTCCGGAAGCGTGCGTGGCGAACTGGTGCGGCGCGGTCTCGCCATCTCCCGGGACAGCTGGGGCATGCCCACCTGGCCCGGGTCGTTCGAGCACTTCATGATCCAGCCCGCCGACCCCTTGCCCGCCGCCTACCCCGTCAACGCCCACAACCTGTGGGTCGAGGTCCTCGTGCAGTACGGAGCGCCCTGTCTGGTGCTCCTCCTGGTCTGGCTGGCGGCCTGCGTCGTGTCCGGCGTCGGCGCCCGCGACGAGCTGGCCATCGCGGTCCTCGCGCTGCTCCTGCTGGCCCTGGTCGACAGCTCCTTCCTGGACGATGCGACCCTGTGGATGTTCGTCATGACGCTCGCCGTCGCCTCGCGCATCGCAGCGGGCCCCCCGGAGCCGCCGGTCGACCGGTCCGTGGCCGCGGCGTCCGGATCGGCGGGCGTGCCGTGATCTCGCAGGGCGTGCGCCAAGTGGTCTGGGCCTCGCTCGGCGTCATGAGCCAGGGCATCGGCCGGTTGGTGGCCAACGTCCTCGTCGGGCGAGCGGGAGGCGCTGCGGTCCTCGGATCCATGGCGACCGTCCTGGCCGTCGGCCAGATCCTCGTGACGCTCGGGCCCGGATCCCTGGGCTCGACCGGCGTGAAGTTCATCGCCCAGGCACGCGGCCGGGGGGACGCCACGGCGGTGCAGGAGGTCCGGGCACACCTGGTGCTGCGATCGCTCCAAGGCTGTCTGGTGCTCGGCCTGGTCGGCGGGGTCGGCTGGGTGTGGTGGTCCGGAAGCGGGGCGGAGGGCACGTCCATCGCCGTCGCGGTGCTCGGTCTCGGGACCTACGGCTTGGTCCAGGGCCTCCTCTACGCCGAGCGGCGCACCCGCCTCAGCAGCATCCGCGAGACCTGTGCCGCGCTCTTCAGCCTGGCTGCGGTGGGAGCACTCCTCGTCCTTCGCCCGGACGTGCCCGGAGCCTGGCTGGCGTTGCCCCTCGCCGTCGGTCTGCTCGGCTACGCAGCTGCCGGGTGGCCCCGCCTGAGGCCTCGGTCGCTCGGTCTCCGCGGCCGCGAGCTGGACCTCTTCACCCTCACGTCCGCTCTGGGGTCGGTGTCGTCCCAGGGCTTCATCCAGCTCTCGGTCGTGGCGGCCGCCTCCTCCGGACCGGAGGCGGTCGGTCAGTTCGCCGTCGCGCTCGCCCTCTGCACGCCCCTCACCCTCGTGATCACCCCGCTCGGCCTCGCGCTCTTCCCGGCCGTCAACGAGGCTGTCGGTCGGGGCAACGCCGACGCCGTACGGCGTCAGCTCACGGTGGTGACCCACTTCCTCGCTCATACATTGGTCCTCGGTGGTGGGCTGATGGTGCTCGTACGCATCCCGGTGATCGACACGGTCTGGGGGACGGAGTTCGACCACGCAGGCGCCATCTTCGTGCCGCTGGTGGCGGCGTCCGCCCTCGCGGCGCTGTCGCTCCCGGCCACCAACGGCATGACGGCCGCCTCGCAGCGGAACGCGACGCGGGCCACGGCCTGGTCGATCTTCTCCTCGCTCGTTGGCGGCGCCTCCTGGTTCGTCCTGGTGCCTGAGCTCGGCGCCGTCGGCGTGGCCGGCGGACTGCTCATCGGTCGGGCCGTCTACACCCTGGCCGTGCTGGAGTCGGCGCGACGCCTCCACGCCATGTCGTCGTGGGCCGGGCTCTACGCGCGGGTTGGCGTGGTCCTCGTAGCCCTTGTGGCGATCGAGACGACCATCGGTCCACTGGCCCTCAGGATCGCCTCCTTCACGGTCGTCGGCATCGCCGCCGTCGTCTCCGACCGCGCCATGCGCACCTTCATCCAGGAGCAGGGACTGTGGCTGACACGCCGTTGAAGATCGTGCTGGTGACCGCCTCCTACCCCTTCGGGACCGAGGAGGAGTTCCCCGGGCAGGAGGCGCCGAGCTGGCTGCTCGACCGGATGGACCTCACGCTCGCGCCCCTGGGGATGCCCGGTCCGCTCAACCCGATGCCGCCCGGCGTGTCGCTCGACACCCGGTTGGCCACCTATCGCACCCGGGGGCGCAAGCTCGCCGCGACAGGCCTCGCCGCGCTGCACCCACTCTTCCTGCGCGAAGTCGCCCTACTCCTGCGCCGTAGGTCGCTCACCCTCACGAGGCTCGTGCAGAGCCTGCTCGTCGTCGGACAGACCCTGCTCATCCGCCGTGGCCTCCGGGACGTCCTGGACGAGGTGGGCCGGGACGCAGTGGTCTACACCTACTGGCACTCCTCGGCGACGTACGCAGCGGTGCTGCTCAAGCGCGCGGGCAGGGTGAGGCGCGTGGTCTCGCGCGGGCACGGAAGCGACGTCTACGAAGCGATCGCACCGGGCGGGTGGCACGCGCTCAAGCGGCAGCTGGCCCCCGAGATCGACCATTCGTGGGCCGTCTCGGAGAGCGGGGCTCGCGAGCTCGTGGCGCGCTACGGCACCGACCCGGCGCGGGTCAGCGTGTCGCGCCTCGGCGTCGTCCTGCCCGAGGCGGCCGGCCCGCCGCCCGCGCCGGACGAGTTCCGGGTGCTGTCGATCTCGACGTGCACACCGCTCAAGCAGGTGCCGCTGATCGCGGAGGCCGTCGCATCGCTGGCATCAGCCAACCCCGGCACGCGCATCCACTGGACCCACCTCGGCGACGGCCCCGGGCTGGTCGGGGTGCGCGAGCTCTTCGAGCGGCTGAGGGGGACGCGCCCCGACCTCGACGGATGGCTGCCGGGGTTCATACCGCACGACGCCGTCGGCGATCTCCTCGCCGACCAGCCATTCGACGTGTTCGTCAACTCCAGCACCTCCGAAGGCGTGCCGGTCTCGATCATGGAGGCCATGTCCTACGGCATCCCGGTCATCGCGCCCGAGGTGGGCGGTGTGTCGGAGCTGGTGCGGCCCGACACCGGGTGGCTCCTGCCCTCCACCGCGTCCGGGGTCGACGTCGCCGACGCGCTGGCCGTGGCGCTCTCGGAGCGCGGCTTGGCCACGCGCCGTGCTGCGGCGCGGGACCTGGTAGCAGACCGGTTCGACGCCACGGCGAACTTCCGCGAGTTCGCCGTCGAGCTCGTCAGGCGTGCCGAGCCGCTTCAGGGGTAGCGAGCACGCCGAGGCCGTTGCGCGTGATCGGGAACAGCATCATCGCGACGGAGCGGAGAGGAGTTCGCTTGGCGAAGCCGCCGGTGTAGTGGAACTCCTCGATGTGCAGACCGGCCGAGACGATCGAGCGGGCCAGGGTGTAGGGGCTGAACCAGTACCGGTGGTCGGTGTTGACGGCCTCCGAGCGCAGGCGGGTGCGGTTCTCCATCCCCAGCGCGTTGGGAGTCGTGACGAGCACCGGGCAGCCGAACGAGCCGGCGTACTTCAAGAAGTCCTCGACGTTGCCCACGTGCTCGATGACGTCCGGCGCTACGACCAGGTCGAAGTCGATGTCGGAGGGCAGGTCCTCGGGGAGGTAGAGGTCGTCGATACCGACGCTCCGCATCTCGGCCAAGGCCTCGGTGTTGGTGTCGACGCCGACCACCCGGGTCGCGACGTCGGCGATCCGGTCGTGGAGATAGGACCCGTCGGCGCGCTTCTTCTGGATGAGCGGAACGTGGTCGGCGCACCCGAGGTGCATGACCGACTTGCCGCGGGCAAGCCCGGTGATGAGCGAGGTGCGGTCGATGAACGGCGAACGACGGACGCGGAACTCACCGGCGTTCGAGAAGGTCCGACCGGACAGGTACGAGTCGACAGTCGGGTTCTGCTCCATGCGGCGGACCATACCTGAGTCGGCGCACGACTCCGGAAACCGCATGATCCTGGAACTGGGCGCGAACCCCCGGGTGGACACGCTCGATGCGGTACGCGGCAGGCACGCCGCCTAGGATGGGCCGCCTGCCCGGCCGCAGCACACGCGTCCGGGACGGACGGCATCGGGAAGAAGCAGGGACATGTGCGGAGTTTTCGGGTTCATCGGGCAGGCAGTGCTGCCCAAGGAGGACATCCGTGTCCTGCTCCACCACTCCGAGCAGCGCGGATCCGACTCCAGCGGCCTGATGCTCCTGCGGGGCGGCGACTACCAGGTTCTCCGTGCCGACTTCGCCATCGACAAGCTGGCCCGGCGAGCGGACCTCGGCTCCGCCGAGGTGTTCTTCGGGCACAGCCGGCTCATCACCAACGGCTTCGCCGACAACCAGCCGGTGGTCCGCGGCGACGTCCACGTCGTGCACAACGGCATCGTGGTCAACCACGACGCACTGTGGCAGGACCTCCCGCTCGAACGCACGCAGGAGATCGACACCGAGATCATCGCCGCCCTGGTGCAGCACGCGCTCGACAAGGGCCGCTCGCCCGAGGAGGCCGCCCACGAGGTCCTGGAGCGCTGCAAGGGCGTCGTCGCGTGCGTCGTCGGTCTGCCCGCCCTGGGCAAGGTCGTCCTCTTCTCCAACAACGGCAGCCTCTACCTCGGCTCCGTCGAGGCGGGCCAGGTCTTCGCCTCCGAGCAGTTCCCGCTCGCCCAGATCGGTGCGCAGGACATCGTGCAGGTGCGCGAGCCGGTCGTCATCGACGTGCCCGCCGCGACCCGCGAGGTCGAGCACCGGGAGTGGCGCCGCAGGCGCAACGACCTCGTGCCCCAGCTGGGCACGAGCTCGGTGGAGGAGGCGCGCCTGGTCCATCCCGAGCCAGACCTGCTGCGCTGCACGCGCTGCATCCTGCCGTCGACCATGCCCTCCATCGCCTTCGACGACGAGGGTGTCTGCAACTACTGCCTGCACTACAAGGTGCGCAACAACCCTCGCCCCAAGGAAGAGCTCTTCGACCTCGTCGAGCCCTACCGACGCGAGGAGGGTAACGAGTGCATCGTGCCGTTCTCGGGCGGACGTGACTCGCTGCTACGCGCTGCACCTGATCGTCAACGAGCTCGGGATGCACCCGGTCACCTACACCTACGACTGGGGCATGGTCACCGACCTCGGGCGCCGCAACATCAGCCGGATGTGCGCCGAGCTCGGCGTCGAGAACATCATCGTGGCCGCCGACATCACGCAAGAAGCGCGACAACATCCGCAAGAACCTGCGAGGCGTGGCTCAAGCTCGCCGCACCTCGGGATGATCAGCATCCTGACCGCCGGCGACAAGCACTTCTTCACGCACGTCGAGACCATGAAGGAGCAGACCGGCATCGAGCCTGAACCTCTGGGGGATCAACCCGCTCGAGGTCACGCACTTCAAGGCCGGCTTCCTCGGGGTCCCGCCGGACTTCGACGAGGAACGTGTCTACAGCCACGGCGCGCTGAAGCAGCTGCGCTACCAGACGCTCAGGCTGCGCGCGATGATGCAGAGCCCGCGCTACTTCAACAGCTCGCTGTGGGACACCCTCTCGGGCGAGTACTACCGCAGCTTCGGCGAGAAGACCGACTACTTCCACATCTTCGACTACTGGCGCTGGGACGAGCAGACCATCGACGACTCCCTCGACGAGTACGACTGGGAGCGCGCGCCCGACACCCCGACGACGTGGCGCATCGGCGACGGCACGGCCGCCTTCTACAACTACGTCTACTACACGGTCGCCGGCTTCACCGAGCACGACACCTTCCGCTCGAACCAGGTGCGTGAGGGCGAGATGAACCGCGACGAGGCGCTCACGTTGGTCAAGGCCGAGAACGAACCGCGCTACCCCAACATCAAGTGGTACCTCGACGCGGTCGGTCTCGACTACGCGCCGGTCATCGACACGGTGAACGCCATTCCCCGCCTCTACGAGCGGTGACCATGTCGCACACGATCTGGTACATCTCCAAGTACGTCGCGCCCCCGCAGGGCGACGCCGTGGGGAGCCGGGGCTACGAGCTCATGCGTGAGCTCGCTGCCGCCGGGCACCGCTGCGTCATCGTCACGTCCGACGCCAACCACCTCGCGGAGGTGCCGCACCTCGACGGCACCGTCCTGCGGCAGGACCGCGACGGCCTCGAGATGCACTGGCTGCGCACGTTCAAGGCCGCGACGGCCAAGTCCTGGCAGCGCATCGTGAGCTGGCTGCACTTCGAGTGGCGCTTGCTCCGGTTCGACGACAGGTCGCTTCCGCGACCGGACGCGATCATCGTGTCCAGCCTGTCGCTGCTCACCGTCCTCAACGGGCTGCGCCTACGCCGCCGCTACCGGACCCGGCTTGCCTTCGAGGTACGCGACATCTGGCCCCTGACCCTGGTCGAGGAAGGGGGCTTCGGTGAGCGCAACCCGTTCGTGCGTGCCCTCGGCGCCATCGAGAGGCTGGGCTACCGTCGCGCCAACGTGGTGGTCGGCACCATGCCCGGCCTGGGCGACCACGTTCGGGAGGTCCTGGGCCGCGAGCGCGCCGTCGAGTGCGTTCCCATGGGGTTCTCCGGGCGGGTCGAGCCGCTGGAGGTCGGCGAGGTGCCCCGTGGGCCCTCGCCCCGCGGTGAGCTCGTCGTGGGCTACGCCGGCACCGTGGGCGTCACCAACGCGCTCGAGGTCTACCTCGACGCGGCGCGGCTCCTGCGTGATGAGCCCGGCGTCAGGTTCCGGATCATCGGCGATGGTGCCCTGCTGCGCGACTTCCAGCAGCAGTACGCCGACCTCGATTCCGTCGAGTGGGTGCCCAAGGTTCCCAAGAGCGCGGTTCGCGGTGAGCTGCACAAGTGTGACCTCCTCTACCTCTCGACCTACCCCTCACGGGTGTGGGAGTTCGGCCAGTCGCTCAACAAGGTCATTGACTACATGCTGTCCGGTCGCCCGGTGCTGGCTTCCTTCAGCGGCCATCCGTCGATGATCGACGAGGCCGGCAGCGGCGTGTTCGTCCCGGCCGGCGACTCCGCCGCGGTGGCCGAGGAGCTGCGCCGCTTCGCCGCGATGGATCCCGACGAGCGCCACGAGCTCGGGGTGCGCGGCAGGGCCTGGCTGCTGGAGCACCGCAGCTTCGAGCGGCTGGCCGCTGACTACCACGAGATCCTGTTCCCGGGCTCGGCGCAGGCCGGCTCGACCGACTCGCTGGCGAGGCATCGATGACGCGCGACCGGAAGCGGCACGACGTACGGGTGGTGCACGTGTCCTCGGCCCACCCGGCCGACGACCCCCGCATCTACGAGAAGATGTGCACCGCGCTTGCGCGCGAGGGATACGACGTACGCCTGATCGCCACTGGGGAGGCTCCCGCGGGGGCCGCGTTCCCCGTCGTGGCCTACGAGCGCAGCGACCGGCGTCTGGTGCGGATGAGCCTCGGCATGGCGCGGGCCGTGCTCCGGGCCGTCCGGATGCGGCCGGACGTGGTCCATCTGCACGACCCGGAGCTGATCCCGGCGGTCGTGTTCTTCAGGATCCTCGGCATCCACGTCATCTTCGACTCGCACGAGCACATCGCCGCCTCGATGGAGAACAAGGCCTACCTACCGCGCGGGATCCGCGGCGTGGCGCAGCGCGCCAGCCGGTGGCTGGTCTCCCTCGTCGACCGCACCGCGAGCGGGGTCGTCACGGCGACACCCGCGATCGCCGAGGACTTCGGCAATCCGCGCCGTGCGGTGATCCAGAACTTCCCGATCCTCGCCCAGTGGACCGACGTGGCGGACGGTCGGCGGCCGGCCGGCCGCCTCGTCTTCATCGGCGGGCTCACGGAAGGCCGCGGGGCGTTCCAGATGCTCGACGCCATGGAGCGGCTGGGCGCCACCCATGGGGCGCGCCTGACCATCGCAGGCGCGGCGTCGGAGGATCTCCTCGACCGTCTCCGGGAGCACCCGGGCTGGCAGTACGCCGAGTTCGTCGGGATGCTCGACCGCACCGAGCTGGCCCAGCTCCTCGCCGAGTCCACCATCGGGGTGGTGCTCTTCCTGCCCGAGCCCAACCACGTCTACTCGCAGCCGACGAAGATGTTCGAGTACATGGCTGCCGGCCTGCCCGTCCTGGCCAGCGACTACCCCCTCTGGCGCGACCTGGTCGTGACGACGGGTGTCGGCGTGGTCGCCGACCCGCTCGACGGGGACGCGGTCGTCCGGGCGGCGACCCAGCTGCTCGACGCCCCGACCGACGCTGTCCTGATGGGGCGACGCGGACGCGAGGTCGTCGAGACCACGCGCAACTGGGCCGTCGAGGCGGACAAGCTGGTGGCCTACTACGACGAGCTCACCGGCGCGCGCGCCTGAGCCGGTTCAGGCGACCGGCCAGGTCCGCAGCGCCTCAACCGCGCGTCGGGCTGCCTGGCCGTCGCCGTACGGCTCCGCGCGGGGTGCTTCGGGAATCGGTCGGTCGACCGCGGACGCGATCGCATCCGGGTCGGGCGCCAGCACGTTCCATGCGTCGTCCAGCGTCTCCACCCACTCCGTCTCGGTGCGCACCGTGGTGGTGGGCACGCCGAGGAGGAAGGCCTCCTTCTGGAGACCGCCCGAGTCGGTGACGACCGCCGACGCCCGGCCGAGGGACTGCACGAGCTGCGGATAGCTGAGCGGCGGGACCGTGGTGACGGACCTGCCGTCGAGCTCGATCCCAGCCCTGCTGGCGCACGCCACCAGGCGCGGGTGAGCCGCGAGGTAGACGCGCCGGTCGAGGTCGGCCAGGGCGCGCACGATCGCCCGCAGCCGGTCCGGGTCATCGGTGTTGTCGGGCCGGTGGATGGTCGCGAGCACGAAGCCCGCAGCGTCCCCGGGCACCGGCGACTCGACGGGTGCGTCGGCCAGGGCGGCCGACACCTGGCGTACGACGTCCGTCATCACGTCGCCGACGACGACAGTCCGGGCACCGAGTCCCTCGCGCGCGAGGTGGTCTGCAGCGACCCGGGTGGGTGCGAGGCAGAGGTCGGCCGCGTGGTCGGTGAGGACCCGGTTGTGCTCCTCGGGCATCCGGCGGTTGAAGGAGCGCAGCCCCGCCTCGAGGTGCGCCAGGGGTACGTGGAGCTTCACCGCGCACAGGGCCGAGGCGATCGTGGAGTTGGTGTCCCCGTAGGCCAGGACCCAGTCCGGCCGGTACTGCTCGATGACGGGCTCCAGGGCGGCGAGCATCGCTCCCGTCTGCGCGCCGTGGCCACCGGAGCCGACCTCCAGGTTAACGTCCGGTGCCGGGATGCGGAGGGTGTCGAAGAAGCTCTGCGACATGTTCTCGTCGTAGTGCTGGCCGGTGTGCACGACCACGTGCTCGCAGCCAGCGGCCTCCATCGCGGCGGCGACCGGGGCGAGCTTGACGAACTGGGGACGGGCGCCGACGACGCTCAGGACTCGCATGGTGGCTCCTGGACAGGGGGTGTGCAGACGGGCTCGAATGCCCTGCGAGGGGCGGCCCCGGATACTATCGGTCGCTCGTGGCCCGCCGTGCGGGGCCGGTGGACGTGCGAGCCGCGGCCGGCGGCTGCTCGCGCGGGCTCGCCAATCGAACGGGAGACAAGAACATGGGACCACGGACGGCTCCGGTGGAGCGGTGCGTCCGCTGCGTCATGGACACCACGGACCCGGACATCGAGTTCGACGCCGACGGTGTGTGCTCGCACTGCCGCTCCTACGACGCCAACTTCCGTGACACCGTCGAGGCGGCCACGGCCGGGCGTCGGCTGCCCGAGCTCCACGCGCTGGTCGAGCAGATCAAGGCCGACGGCGCGAAGAGCGAGTACGACTGCGTGGTCGGCGTCAGCGGTGGTGTCGACAGCTCCTACGTGCTGCTGAAGGCCAAGGAGCTGGGCCTGCGCCCGCTGGCCGTGCACTTCGACAGCGGATGGAACTCCGAGCTCGCCGTCAACAACATCGAGAACATCACCACGACCCTCGACGTCGACCTCAAGACGGAGGTGGTCAACTGGCAGGAGATGCGCGACCTCCAGCTGGCCTTCTTTGAGGCCGGAGTGGCCAACTGCGACATCCCCACCGACCACGCGTTCCCCGCCGTGGCGCTGCGCGAGGCCGCGGCGCACGGAGCGAAGTACATCCTCAGCGGCAGCAACCTCGCGACCGAGTCGGTCCTGCCGACGGCATGGGGCCACAACGCGGCCGACGTGCGCTACCTCAAGGCCATCCACCGCGAGCACGGCAGCGTCAAGCTCAAGACCTACCCGACGCTCGGACTGGCCAAGCAGGCCATCTGGTACCCCTACGTCCGGGGCGTGAAGACCGTGCAAGGTCCTCAACTACCTCCCCTACGTCAAGCGCGACGCCAAGCGCGAGATCAGCGACAGCCTCGGCTGGCGCGACTACGGCGGCAAGCACTACGAGTCGGTCTTCACGCGCTTCTTCCAGGGCTACTACCTCCCGGTGCGCTTCGGCTACGACAAGCGCCTGGCCCACCTCTCCTCGCTCATCCTCTCGGGCCAGACGACCCGCGAGGAGGCCCTCGCGCGACCTCGAGCAACCCACCTACGACGCCGATCTACAGGCCTCGGACCTGAAGTTCGTCGCCAAGAAGATCGGCCTCACCGCTGACGAGCTGTCGCGCGCTCATCGCCGCCCCGACCGACGGGGTGGACCGCTATCCCAGCAACGACGCCCTCTACGCGCTCGGCTTCAGGGTCCGCGACAGGATCCGCCGCAGGTGAGCGTCCGAATCGGTGTGATCGACTACGGCGCCGGCAACATCGGGTCGATCCTCAACATGATCACCCACGTCGGCGGGACGCCGTTCGTGGTCTCCGACCCCGCCCAGCTCGACCAGGCCGACCGGCTCGTCCTGCCGGGCGTGGGTCACTTCGACCACGGCATCAAGATGCTCAAGGAGCGTGGGCTCTACGACCCGCTACGCGAGCACGACGGGTCTCGACAGCCGCTGCTGGGCATCTGCCTCGGCATGCAGCTGCTGCTGTCATCGCAGCGAGGAGGGCCAGGAGCCGGGCCTGGGCCTGGTTCCGGGCGAGTGCCGTCGCTTCACCCCGGACGACGCCCGGCTCAAGGTGCCGCACATGGGCTGGAACGTCGTCCACCCCGACGCGGGAGTCCACCGCCCTGGCCGCGGAGCTCGCCGACAGCCGGTACTACTTCGTGCACACCTTTTACGCCGCGCCCGAGTCGGACGCGCACGTCGCCGGCACGACCCACTACGGCGTGGACTTCTGCTCGGTCGTCGACACCGGCGCCGGCGTGCTCGGCTACCAGTTCCACCCGGAGAAGAGCCACCGGTTCGGCATGGCCCTCGTGCGAGCGTTCGCGGTGCCGTCATGCTGATGAACCGTGTCGTGCCGGTCCTGCTGCTGCAGGACGGGCTCCTGGTCAAGACCACCCGCTTCAAGAAGCCGATCTACGTCGGCGACCCGATCAACGCCGTGCGGATCTTCAACGAGAAGGAGGTCGACGAGCTCGTCGTCCTCGACATGGACCCCGCGCGCGGCGTGGTCCGATCCGTAGGACCTGCTGCAGGAGATCGCGAGCGAGGCCTTCATGCCGGTCGCCTACGGCGGCGGCATCTCCACCCAGGCCGACGGTCGCGCGCTCATCGAGATGGGCATCGAGAAGGTCGTCCTCAACAGCATCCAGGCGACGCGTCCCGAGCTCGTCTCGGACCTCGCGTCCGTGCTCGGTTCGCAGGCCGTGGTCGCCTCGATCGATTTCAAGCGAGGCCGACGCGGCACGGAGGCCTTCACGCACGGCGGTGGCAAGCGCACGAAGCGCTCCGCCCTTGAGGTCGCCCGCGACGTGGTCGCGCGCGGTGCTGGGGAGGTGTTCCTCACCAGCATCGACCGCGACGGAACGATGGAGGGCTACGACCTCGCCGCGATCCGCGAGGTGGCGGCCGGCGTCGACGTACCCGTGCTGGTGTGCGGGGGTGCCGGCAGCCTGGACGACATGCGCGAGGCGCTGGCGGCAGGCGCGTCAGCCGTCGCGGCCGGGAGCATGTTCGTCTTCCACGGCCGGCACCGGGCCGTGCTGATCACCTACCCGGACCGGTCGAGCATCGCCCAGCTGATGAGCCCCGTCGGGGCGGACGCTGCTCGCTGAGCTGCGAGCCCGCCGACCGCTGCTCCGCGTGGGGCGAGGACGGATGAGCACCCGCTGGCGTGCCACCGCGGCCACCAGCGCGAACGACCACCAGCCCAGCGGGACGGTCAACATCGGCTCGGTCATCCCCGAAGCGAGCAGCGCCACGAGCACCAGGAGCAGGAGACGCCCGACGAGGGGGTTCGGTGTGCCCGGGTGCAGGCCGCACCTGCGTACCTCGCGGACCGCGTAGACGACCATGCGCAGGGCAACAGCCACACCGACCAGCCCGAGCTCCGGAAACACGTCGATGAAGAAGTTGTGCCCGTGTGACAGGGCATAGCCCGCGCGCTCGTAGATGTCCTCCGACACGTAATTGGGGTAGGTCGGATTCCACGGGTGTTCCCAGACCGCACCCCAGCCGGATCCGAGAACTGGCGCCCGGTCGAGGGTGGCGTCGATCGTCCCCCGCCAGAACACAGATCGGCCAGAGAAGGTGGTGAGCTGCTTGCCGAGGAGGACCGACACCCCGACGAGGGAGATGGCCAGCACGCCGGCGAGGGAGAACACCGTCCACATCAGCGCACGGCGGCTGCGGCCGGACGCGAGCCTGGGCCACGCTGCCATGGCTGCCATGGCGACGAGCAGGGCGACCGCAGTCTGGTAGCCCGTTCCCGAGTTCGCGAGGTAGAGCCCGTAGGCGTGCACGCCCAGCACGCTGAACCACGCGACACGAGGTGCCAGCCGGGACGGGACCCCGAGCGCGAGAGTCGCAGCGAGCGAGACGACGAGGGTGTACGCGAGGATGTTCTCGTTGGTTCCGATCCCCGCCATGACCTTGTCGACCACGCCGTTCACGTTCATGGCCAGGTAGTAGGTCCCCGGCCTCTCCGTGTGATAGCCGTACACGCTCAGTCCTGCGACGACGACGCCGCCGGTCGCCAGCCCCCAGCACACGACCTCCGGCCGGCAGTTGGCCGCGACCACGACCGCGAGCGCGGTCATCTCGATGTAGATCTTGATGGACACGTCGGTCTGTGGGTCGTAGATGGTCCACAGCTGGGACGCCACGCTCAGCCCGAGGAACACAAGCCACGGCCACGGGATTCGCGGCAGGCGCAGCCACGGCAGGCTGGCCACCGCCACGATGAGAGTCCAGCGGATCACGTGGTCCAGGGCGAGGTAGAAACTCAGGACGTAGGCCAAGGGGTTGGACATCCAGAAGAACGTCGCGGCGATGAGTACCATCCAGACCCATCCCCGCACCGAGCGCATCGAGGCTCGCGGACGTGCGTCGTGCCAGTCCAAGATCGACATGGCTGTCGCCCTCGCACGCTGCGCGGCGCCGCCCCTCGAGGCCCGGTGGGACATGGATCGTGCTCCGGTCGGTCGTGGGTGCTTGCAATGCGGTCGTGGGACCGACCGGCTCAGCCTACGGTGTGGCGACGCGCCGGACGGGATCGACGCAGTCCGGTGCCCTGCATGTCGCCCGGCGCCGACGTCGTTCGCTGCCCGGCCGGCCTGAGACACCGTTCGGGGACGATCAGTGCCGCCCGTAGGGTTTCGGCCATGACCGAGACCACCACCGTCCCAGACCTCCTGGAGCAGATCCAGGGGCACGGCGCGTGGGCGGTCATCCGGCGCAAGGCCGCGCCCACCGCGGGACTGATCGGCGGCACGCCCCACGAGGTGGCGAGCCTGCTCGACATCCCGCTCGAGACCGGTCCGCCGACACCCGGCCGCAGTGCCGACCGACTGGTCGCGGTGCCGTTCCGGCAGGTGCGCGAGCGCGGCTTCGCCGCCATCGACGACGGCGCCCCGCTGACGGTCGTGGACATCGAGGCCGAGCACGAGGTGCCGGTCGACGAGCTGCTGGCCGCGCTGCCGGACGTAGCCCTCGAGTTCGCCGACCGCGGCGGGTTCGCGACCAGCGACGCCGACTACGCCGAGGTGGTCGAGGCGATCATCCGCGACGAGATCGGCCAGGGCGAGGGCGCCAACCTCGTCATCGGCCGGCACTACCGCGCCGTGGTCGCCGACTGGGACGCCGCCCGCGCCCTGACGGTCTTCCGGCGGTTGCTGGAGCGCGAGCGCGGGGCGTACTGGACCTTCTGCTTCTTCACCGGTGAGCGGTTCCTCATCGGCGCCAGCCCCGAGCGGCACGTCTCCGTGCGCTCGGGCGACGTGCGGATGAATCCCATCTCCGGCACCTTCCGGGTGAAGGAGGCGGAGGATCCGGGTCTCGCGACAGGCGCAGAGCGCCTCAAGGACCGGTTGCTCGACTTCCTGGCCGACGAGAAGGAGGTCTTCGAGCTCTTCATGGTCGTCGACGAAGAGCTCAAGATGATGTGCGACATCTGCCACGAGGGCGGCCAGGTGCTGGGGCCGTTCCTCAAGCCGATGACCCACCTGATCCACACCGAGTACCTCCTGGCCGGCCGCTCCGAGCGTGACCACCGCGAGATCCTGCGCGACACGATGTTCGCAGCGACCGTGACCGGGGCGCCCGTGGAGAACGCGTGCCGGCTGATCGCCGACTACGAGCCCGAGGGGCGCGGCTACTACGGCGCCGCGCTGGCGCTCTTCGGTCGCTCGCCCGACGGCACGCCGACCATGGACAGCCCGATCCTGATCCGCACCGCCGACGTCTCGCCCGGGGGCGAGCTCAAGGTCACCGCAGGCGCCACGCTGGTGCGTGACTCCGACGCCGACTCCGAGGTCGCCGAGACGCGGGCCAAGGCGGGAGGCATCCTCAGCGCCTTCGGTCTCGCCCCCGTCGCGCTGTCCGACGGGACCGACATCGCCGAGCTCGCGCGGGACGAGGACGTCGTCCTGGCGCTGGGGTCGCGCAACCAGCGGCTCTCGCGCTTCTGGCTGACCGACCAGGCGGGCGAGCCTGCCGACCCCGGGTTGGCCGGGCGGACGGCGGTGATCCTGCACGGCGAGGACGACTTCGTGAACATGCTGGTCCACGTGCTCGGCGTCTTCGGGATGACGTCGCGGGTGGTGCGGCACGAGGACTACGTGTCCGGGGCCTTCGACGGCGCCGACCTGGTCATCGTCGGCCCCGGCCCGGGCGACCCGCGCGAGGGCGACCACCCCAAGATCGCCGCCTTCCGGCGGGCCGTCGACGACCTGCTCACCTCCGGCCAGCCGTTCCTCGCGGTGTGCCTGGGCCACCAGACCCTGTGCGAGCGCCTCGGGCTCGAGCTCGGCTACAAGGACGTGGTCTTCCAGGGCACCCAGTCCCCGGTGCGCCTCGACGGCCGCACCGAGCGGGTCGGGTTCTACAACACCTTCGTCGGCCGGCTGCCCGCCGACGGCGCCCTGCCCGAGGGCGTACGAGTCGAGGCCGACGAGGCCACTGGCGACATCCACGCGGTCATCGGTCCGCACTTCCGCGGCATCCAGTTCCACGCAGAGTCGATCCTCACCGAGAACGGCTACGACCTGCTCCACGACGCCGTGCGCGACCTGCTGGCGCCCGTCGCCCCCTGAGGGTCGTCCCTCTGGCGGACCTAGAATTATGCGTGGCAGGCAACCGAACGGCGGCCCACGGCGTCACTGTTGGTAGCCAGCTCGGGCACACGACGGGGGACAGGTGCGACATCTCAAGCGGGCGTGGGTGGGCGGGTGCCTGCTCGCCCTGACGGCATGCGCCACGACGGGCGGCGTCGTGCCGCCCGACGACGTGGCACCGCCGCGGTCGACGACCAGCGCCATCGGTGAGCTGCGGCCCGCCGCCAGCGGGGCCACCCGACCCAACATCGTCGTGGTGATGCTGGACGACTTCTCGATGGACCTGGTGCAGACGATGCGCTCGGTGCAGCGGATGCGCCGGACCGGTGCGAGCTACCGGCATGCCTTCGTCACCGACTCGCTGTGCTGCGTCTCGCGGTCGAGCTTCTTCACCGGCCAGTACCCCCACCAGACCGGAGTGCGCACCAACACCTCCCACCAGGGCACCTCGATGCTCGGCGGCTGGCCGGCCTTCGACACCCACGGCAACCCCGAGCGCGCCGTCAACGTGCGGCTCCAGCAGGCGGGCTACACGACCGGGTTCGTCGGCAAGTTCCTCAACGAGTACGAGTGGGTGCCGGGGCAGGCGCTGCCGCCGGTGGTGCCGGGCTGGTCGAGCTTCCACACGGTCTTCGGCTCGGCCTACGACGGCTGGGACTTCGCCAGCACCTCCCTGGTCGACCGGCGGATGCAGATCACCACGCACCCCGCCCCGCCGGCGAGCGCGAGCCCGGCCGAGAAGGACCGCGCCTATGCCGGCACCGTCATCGGCGACCTCGCGATGGACTTCCTCACCACGGGCGAGGCCGCGGACGCGCCGTACTTCCTCGAGGTCGCGCTCTAT
The DNA here is from genome assembly GCA_963790155.1 of uncultured Actinomycetota bacterium. Classification (GTDB taxonomy): domain Bacteria; phylum Actinomycetota; class Actinomycetes; order Propionibacteriales; family Nocardioidaceae; genus Nocardioides. The sequence goes on from CAWBNL010000004.1 coordinate 282,056, forward strand.
GCGCCGCACAACCGCACGCAGCCCGAGGGGTACTACCCCGGCGACCCGCTGTTCCCCCCGATGTTCCGCGACCGCGTGGGCGAGCGTGGCTGCGGTCGGGTGGCGTGCAGCAGGCTCACCGTCGCCGACCTGCCCGGCTTCGGCGACCGACGCGGAGACAACCGACCCCGCACCGCCTCGGGGAAGAAGGCCCGGGCCTGGAACTCCGCGCCCACCCTGCCGGCCGCCGTGGCCGTGCGCGACCTGCGCGACCGCGCGCGGATGGCGCAGTCCGCCGACCGGCTGGTCACCAGGATCCTCAGGTCCGTGGGCCCCGACACCTACGTCGTGCTCACCTCCGACAACGGCTTCCACCTCGGACAGCTGGGCATGGGTCGCGGCAAGGGCACGGCGTACGACACCGACGTGCGGGTGCCGCTGCTGATCACCGGACCGGGCGTGGTGCCGGGGACGCGCCGGGAGGTCACCAGCAACATCGACCTCGCGCCGACCTTCGAGGAGATGGCCGGGCTGCTGCCCGCGCCCTATCGCAGCGGTCTCTCGCTGGTGCCGACGCTGGGGCAGCCCCGGCTGGTGCGCCAGTCGTACGCCTTCCTCGAGCACACCCAGCAGACGCTCACCGGCAATGACCCCGACGCGGCCTTCAGCGGCTCGGAGCTCGACCGGATCCCGTCCTACACCGCGGTGCGCAGCAGGACCGCCCTGCTGGTGCGCCTCGACCTCGACCCGCGGCGCCGGAAGACGTCGTGGGGCTATGAGTTCTACAGCTACCGGCGCCACGCCTTCGAGAAGCGCAACGACGTCGCCAACCCCCGGCGCCGCGACGAGGTGGCCCTGCTGATGGCGAAGCTCGCCGCCTTCGACAGGTGCCGGGAGAAGGGTGACCAGCCGGTGTCGCTGGCCTGCCGCACGGTCACCCGCCAGCGCACCCACTAGCCTCGGCGGGTGACGCCGGACGTGATCGTGGTCGACCACCACGACTCCTACACATGGAACCTGGTGCACCTCCTCGCCCACGTCACCGGCGTCCTGCCGCGGGTCGTGCAGCACGACGAGGTGTCCTCGGACGAGGTGCTGCGGCACTCGCACGTGGTGCTCTCGCCGGGACCGGGCCACCCCGCCTCGCCCGAGGACTTCTCGGTCGGTGCTGCGGTGCTGCTGGCCGGGACGCGACCGGTGCTCGGGGTCTGCCTGGGCATGCAGGGGCTGGTGACGGCGTACGGCGGCACGGTCGAGCGGGTGCGTCCGGCGCACGGCGAGGTCGCGGCGATCACGCATGACGGGGCCGGCGTCCTCACCGGGCTGCCCCAGGGTTTCGCGGCCGTGCGCTACCACTCCCTCGCGGCCCTCGCCGTGCCGCCGGACCTCGTCGCGACGGCGTGGAGCGAGGACGGCACGGTGATGGGCGTGCGCCACCGCCGCCTGCCGCTCGAGGGCGTGCAGTTCCACCCGGAGTCGATCCTGTCGCAGCACGGGGAGGCGCTCGTGAGGAACTTCCTGGACACCGCGCGACGCCCTTCTCCCACGGTGCGCTCCTCCGGAGAACGCCGCGGGGACCCCGGATGAGCGACGACCCGGTCTCCTTCTTCCGCGACGTCGCGACCCGGCACCGGCGCTGCTTCTGGCTCGACGGGGGCGGCGCGCGCGAGTGGTCCGGGCGGCGCTCGATCATCGGCTGGCTCGACGACGACGACGTCTCGCTGACCTGGTCGGCGTCGCGGCGCGAGGTGCGCGCACACACCGGCGGCGCCTCGACCGTGGTCGGCGACGACATCTTCGCGGTGCTCGAGGAGCGGCTGCGCCCCGGGGACCAGTGGTTCGGCTACTTCGGCTATGCCTCGCGCCCCGACCTCCCCGGCTCGCCCGCCCCCCTCCTTCCCGATGCGGTGTGGATGCGGCCGCGGGCGGTGCGGGTGTTCGAGCACGCCCCTCTGGTGGAGTCACCGCTCCAGCGGGGACTCCCGCGCGGATCGGCCGTTGCAACGCCCCATCCGCGCCAAACTCCCCCCACCTCTGTGACGTCAGGGACTCCTGAGGCGTACGGCGTCGCCTTCGCGGCCGTCCAGGAGCACCTCCACGCGGGCAACTCCTACGAGGTCAACCTCACCCACCGGCTCACCCGCGAGGCCGACCTCGACCCGGTGACGGCGTACCTCCGGCTGCGAGAGCTCAACCCCGCGCCGTACTCCGGCTTCCTCCAGCACGACGTCGCCGACGCCCGCGCATGGCTGCTGTCGAGCTCGCCGGAGAGGTATGCGCTCATCACGCCCGACCGGCACCTGGAGACCAAGCCGATCAAGGGCACGACCCCGCGCGGCGCCACCCCGGAGGAGGACGACGCCCACCGCGAGCGCCTGGCCACCGACCCCAAGACGCGCGCGGAGAACCTGATGATCGTCGACCTGCTGCGCAACGACCTCTCCCTGGTCTGCGACGTCGGGTCGGTCGAGGTGCCGTCCTTGATGCAGGTGGAGACCTATCCGTCGGTGCACCAGCTCGTCTCCACGGTGCGCGGACACCTGCGCGACGACGTCACGACGGTGGGTGCGCTGCGGGCGCTGTTCCCGGCCGGGTCGATGACCGGGGCACCCAAGCTGCGGACCATGCAGATCATCGAGGAGGTCGAGGCGACCCCGCGCGGGGTGTACGCCGGTGCGTTCGGCTGGATCAGCGGCGACGGCCCGGCCGACCTCGGGGTCGTCATCCGCTCCCTCACCACCGGCGGCGACGGCACCTGGACCCTCGGCACCGGCGGCGGGATCACGGTGCAGTCCGAGGTCGGCGAGGAGTGGGCCGAGTCGGAGTGGAAGGCCGAGCGGCTGCTGCGCGTCTTCGATCGGCCGGCCCAGCTGTAACGCCGTGTTACAGCTTGTACCCACCCTGATGCAACGGGGTGGGTAGTTGCACTAACCGGGCGTTACAGCGGGCACGCCCGGCAGCCAGACCGCGAACCGGGCCCCGCCCCCAGGCGCCTCGGAGACCTCGATCCGACCCCCGTGGCGGTCGAGGACCTGGCGCACGATCGCCAGCCCGAGCCCCGAGCCGGGCATGGCGCGCGACTCCTCCGAGCGGTAGAACCGCTCGAAGACGTGCGGGAGGTCGGCCTCGTCGATCCCGGACCCCTGGTCGTCGACGACCAGACAGCCCTCGCTCAGGCGCACCGAGACGGTCCCGTCGGTGGGACTCCACTTGGCGGCGTTGTCGAGCAGGTTGGTGACGGCCCTCTCGAGACTGCTGGAGTCGCCGACGACCGGCCACGTGTCCAGCGCGACGTCGAAGGAGACGCCGTGGGCGCGACGACGTACGCGGGTCACCGCGCGCTCCACGACGTCGGCGAGGTCGACCTCTCCGATCCCGCGGGTCATCGGCTCGTCCCGCGCCAGCTCCACCAGGTCGCCGACCAGGGCGCTGAGCTCCTCGATCTGGCCGCGTACGTCGTCGAGCAGCTCCAGGCGCGCCTCGGGCGGCAGCGCCGAGTTGCCCTCCGCCTGGCGGAGCAGGTCGAGGTTGGTGCGCAGCGAGGTGAGCGGCGTGCGCAGCTCGTGGCTGGCGTCGGCCACCAGGCGCCGCTGCCGGTCACGCGAGGCGCCCAGCGCCAGCAGCATCTGGTTGAAGGCGGTGGCGAGGCGCGCCACTTCGTCGTCCCCCTCGATCCGCAGCGGCGCCAGGTCCTCGGTGACGGCGATCCGCTCGACCGCGGCGGTGAGGCGGCGTACGGGCCTGAGGCCGTTGCGGGCCACCAGCCAGCCCGCCAGCAGCGCGGTCAGGACACCGAGGGCACCGAAGACGAAGAGCACCCCGCCCAGCTTCTCCAGCGTGCGGTCGTTGGCGGCCAGCGGCTGGGCCAGCATCAGCGCCTGGCCGCTCCCGGCCGGCACCGTGGCGACACGGAAGCGCTCGCCCTCGCGGGTGACCAGCGTGCGCACGGACTTGCGGCTCGTCCCGGCGGCGACGTCCAGCTCGGGCCCGCCGATGGAGAAGTGGGGCACGTCGTCGCCGGTCATCCCCTGGCCGTCGGCGGTGATGAAGATGATCCGGACGTCGGCCGCGCCGAGCATCCACGCCGGCGCGCCCGTGGCGGTGATCCGGGACAAGGTGGTGAAGGCGGTGGCCTTGTGGGCCCGGTTGAGCAGCGACTGGTCGAGCGAGCTCATCAGCTGCTGGCGCATCACGATGAAGGCGGTCGCGGCCAGGATCGCGATCGTGACGCCGAGCACGAGCGTGGTGAGCACGGCCACCCGCGAGGCCAGCGAGCGCCGGTAGTGCCAGCGTCCTTCGGGCCAGTCGGCGGCCCCCCTCATGATTCCTTCAGGACGTAGCCGACACCGCGCACGGTCTGGATCAGCCGCTTCTCGCCCTCGGCCTCGGTCTTGCGACGGAGGTAGCCGACGTAGACCTCGAGCGAGTTGGCGCTCGTCGGGAAGTCGTAGCCCCAGACCTCCTCGAGGATGAAGCTCCGGTCCAGGACCCGCCGCGGGCGCCGCAGGAACATCTCGAGCAGGGTGAACTCGGTGCGCGTGAGCTCGATCGGGCGGCCGGCCCGTGAGACGTCGCGACTCGAGACGTCCATGGTGAGGTCGGTGAAGGTCAACACCTCGCTCTCCCCCTCGGGGTCCGCCACGACCCGACGCTGCAGTGCGCGCAGGCGGGCCAGCAGCTCCTCGAGGGCGAAGGGCTTGGTGAGGTAGTCATCGGCGCCGGCGTCGAGACCCTCGACCCGGTCGCCCACCGCGTCGCGGGCCGTGAGCACCAGGATCGGCACGTCGTTGCCGGCCGCCCGCAGCGCCCGTGTCGTCTCGATGCCGTCCAGCCGGGGCATCATCACGTCGATCACCACCACGTCCGGGTGCTGGGCGCCCACGGCGACCAGGCCCTCCGCCCCGTCACCGGCCAGCACCACCTCGTAGCCGTTGAACTCCAGCGAGCGGCGCAGCGAGTCGCGCACGGCGCGATCGTCGTCGACGACCAGCACGCGGGGCTTGGAGTCGGTCACGCCGCAAGGATGCCAGCCGAGCCTGAGGCGAGGCTGAACGTTCTCGCTGCGCGACGTCCTCGACCAGCGGCGCGAGGTCGCTCAGGTGTAGCGCGCCGCGATCGTCCCGGCCCGGGCGCCGTAGGTGCCTCCGAACATGCAGGCGTGTGCGAGCAGCGGGAAGAGCTGGTGGATGCCCAGCCGGTCCTCCCAGCCGTCGGCGAGCGGGTGCGCCTCGTCGTACGCCGCCAACACCCGCGGCAGGTGGGTGAGGCCGAAGAGGTGCAGCATCGCCAGGTCGACCTCGCGGTGCCCCCCGTAGGCCGCCGGGTCGATCACGTGGATGGCGAGGTCGTGGCCCCAGAGGCAGTTGCCGTTCCACAGGTCGCCGTGCAGGCGGGCCGGCGCCTCGTCGGGGACCAGCTCGGTGAACCGGCCGACGACCGCCTCGACCGCGGCCGCGTCCGCGTCGGTGATCGCCGAGCGATCGCGGGCGAGCTTGAGGTAGGGCAGCACCCGGCGCACGGCGTAGAACTCCGCCCACGAGCCGGCCGTCTTGTTGGGCAGCGGCAGCCGCCCGATGAAGCCGTCGTGGTCGAGCCCCCAGCCGTCGGCGCCGGCCGCGTGGGTGGTGGCGAGCTGCTGGCCGAAGGTGACGGCCGCCTCCACGGGCGTCTTCGAGCTCTGCTCCACCCAGGCCAGGATCAGGCAGTCGCTGGCCGCGCCCAGCACCTCGGGCAGCGGCACGCCTCCGTCGACCTCCGAGAGCCAGCGCAGACCGGCCGCCTCGGCCTCGAAGAACCCGTCCGGCGCATGCGGGAGGGTCTTCATCAGCGCGGTCTGGCCGCTGGACAGGCGCAGACGGGTGGCGGTGGCGATGTCGCCGCCGGCCACGGGTGAGGTGGCGACCACGGACGAGCCGAGGAGCTCCTCGGCGCGCTTGGCGACCAGCGGCTGGCGTGCCATCAGGCCGGGCCCTCGACGGGGTGTCCGAGCGTGTCGGCCAGTGCCGTCACGATCGCACCGCTCGTGCGCTCGACCATCGCCAGCACCTCCTCGAACCCGTCGGGCCCACCGTAGTACGGGTCCGGCACCGGGGACCCCGGATCGACGGGATCGAGGTCGCGGAACAGGCCGGTGCGGTCGGTGCGCCCGCCCACGTCGGCGAGGTTGGACTCGTCCATCACCAGCACGACGTCGTACGCCCCGGCCCAGGAGGCGTCGTACTGCCGGGCGCGGTGGCGGGTCGGGTCGTAGTCGGCCGCAGCGAGGGTCGCCGCGGCCCGGTCGTCCATGGGGTTGCCGACGTGCCACCCGCCGGTGCCGGACGAGGCGACCTCGACGCGGTCGTCGAGACCGGCGTCGCCCAGCCGGCTCTCGAGCACCACGTGTGCCATCGGGGAGCGGCAGATGTTGCCCAGGCAGACCAGCGCGATGCGGTAGCTGCCCGCGCTGCGCGGGGGAGGGAGGGCCGGCACCCGGGTCAGTCCCGGGCGGGCAGCGCTGTCCGGACGCCCCAGCCGACGATGGTCACGATGAGGGCACCGACGAGCGCGTTCCAGAAGCCGTCCACGTGGAAGCCGAGGTCGAAGGCGTCGGCGAGCCGGGCGGTCAGCATCAGCATCAGCGCGTTGATGACCAGCAGCAGCAGGCCGAGGGTGAGGATGATGAAGGGCAGCGAGAGCAACTTGACCACCGGCTCGATGAAGGTCGAGACCAGTCCCAGGATCAGCGCCACGAGGAGCAGCGGGAGGATCTTCTCCTCGAGCTCGGCCTGACCGGCGCCGGGGCCGTCGAACCGGATCCCGTCGAGGAGCTGGGCGGCCACGGCCAAGCCGGCGGCGTACGTCAGCAACCAGGTCACGAAGCGCATGTCCCGACCCTAGCCAACCCGCACCACCGGCTAGCGTCGCCGGCGTGGTCACGATCGGCGGCACAGGCGTGATGGCGCTCGGGGCCCTGGCCGCGGGCGTCGTCGCCGCCCTGCTGGCGCTCGGCACCCGTCGACGGCTCGGCATCGTCTCCGCGGTCGCCGTCTCCGCCCTGCTCTGGTCGCTCGTCGCGATCGCGCTGGTGACACTGGTGCCCACCCGCGCGGACGTCGGGATCGTGCCGGCCGAGAGCCGGAGTGCCTCCTGCTCGTGGGACTACGGCGGCCCGTCGGGGGCGGCGTTCGAGGTGCTGGGTCTCGACCAGCGCACCCTCAACGTGCTGCTGTTCGTGCCGGCCGGGCTGTTCCTGGTGCTCGCCGTCGGCCGCTGGTGGTCGGGGCTGCTGCTCGCTCCGCTCGGCCTCCTCGGCCTGGCCGCCTACAGCCTCGGCATCGAGTTCGTGCAGCTCCAGCTCGCCCGCCTGGACCGCGCCTGCGACGTCACCGACATGGTCGACAACGTCCTCGGCGCGGGGATCGGCTTCGCCCTCGGGGTGGTGCTGCTTCCGGTCCTGAGGCCGTGGCGGGGGCGGCGCGCCTCCGCATAGGGTCGGCGCCATGCCCGAGACCCCCCAGCCCCGGCCCAACGTGCTCGCCATCCCGACGTACGTCGCCGGCAAGCCGCCCGTGGCCCGACCCGGGCTCACGTCCTACAAGCTGTCGTCCAACGAGAACCCCTACCCGCCGCTGCCCGGCGTGCTCGAGGCGGCCACCGAGGCCGCGGCGCAGATGAACCGCTACCCCGACATGGGCAACACCGCCCTCTACGCCGCGCTCGGCGAGGCGATGGGCGTGCCGGTGGAGGACCTGGCCGTGGCCACCGGGTCCGTGGCGCTGATCTACCAGCTCGTCAACGCGTTCTGCGAGCCCGGCGACGAGGTCGTCTATGCCTGGCGCTCCTTCGAGGCCTACCCGATCGCCGTGACGTCGGGCGGCGCGACGAGCGTGCAGGTGCCGGTCACCGCGGACGGTCGCCACGACCTCGATGCCATGGCGGCCGCGGTCACCGAGCGCACCAGGATCGTCATCGTCTGCACGCCCAACAACCCGACCGGCCCGGCGGTCAGTCAGTCCGATCTCGACGCCTTCCTCGCCAAGGTGCCCTCGCACGTGGTCGTCGTGGTCGACGAGGCCTACCTCGAGTTCGTCCGGATGGACGACGCCATCGACGGCATCGCGACCTACCGCGGCCACGGCAACGTGGTGCTGACCCGCACCTTCTCCAAGGCCTACGGGCTCGCCGGCTTCCGGGTCGGCTACGCCGTCGCTCCCGCGCCGCTGGCCGGCGCGCTGCGCGCGGTGTCGCTGCCGTTCGGGGTCAGCCACGTCGCCCAGGCGGCCGCGATCGCCTCGCTCGAGGCGCAGGACGCCCTGTTCGAGCGGGTCGAGGACCTGGTCGCCCGGCGCGCGGACCTCGTCGCCCGGCTGCGGGAGGTCGGCTGGGAGCTGCCCGACGCGCAGGGCAACTTCGTGTGGTTCCCCCTCGGCGGGCGTGCGCTCGACTTCGCGGCCGCCTGTGGCGAGCTGGGCGTCTCGGTGCGGCCCTTCGCGGGCGAGGGCGTACGCGTGAGCATCGGCGAGGCGGAGGCCTTCGACCGGGTCGTCGAGGTCGCGGCCCGCTTCGTTCCCTGACACCGTCGGCGCAGACGCGCGGACATTGGTCGGCCGGACCGAGGTCCTCAGGCGGGCGGATGTGCCGCCGGGGTGACCATGGTCCGCGTGTCTCCGGCGCGGGGCCGGTCCATCCGCCGGAACGACGGCACCCGCGTCGGTGCCATCGTGGTGACGAAGTAGGCCGCACCCGCGATCAGCAGTGCCGGTGAGATGCCCAGTCCGGTGACGGCGAGCCCGCCCAGCACCCCGCCCAGCGGGATCAGCGACCAGCAGATCGCGGTGCTGAGCGAGGTGACCCGGCCGAGCAGGTGCGCAGGGATGCGCTCCAGGATCACGGCACCGAGGATCGGGTTGAGGAAGCCCGACGCCACACCGGCGACGACCGTGATGGCGAAGACCGCCCACAGCGGCGAGTCCATGGCCATCACGACGAAGCGTGGCGCACCGCAGATCAAGAACGCGATGACGTAGGTCCCGAAGCGCGGCAGTGTCTCGCCCCACCGCGCCGCGGACAGCGCGCCGATCACCGAGGCCCCGCTCATCACGGCGAACAGGCTGCCGAGCACGGCGACGCCGGCGCCGGACTCCGTCGCCCAGACCGGCGCCAGCACCGAGACGTAGGCCTGGTCGACCAGGTTGGTGACCGCGACCATCGTGCAGAGCGCGATGAGCAGTGGCTCGGTCCGCAGGAAGTCCCAGCCCTGCCGCAGCTCCTCGACGTACGACGTCGCGTCTGCGTCGACCTCGGGTGGGGTCGGCCGCCCCAGTCCGGCTGTGGCGATGCCGAAGACGACGAACGAGACCAGGAACGAGGCGGCGTCGACGTAGAGCGCGTTGGCCCCGCCGACCGTGGCGACCAGCAGCCCGGCGAGCGCCGCCCCGCCCATGGTCGAGGTGCGCTCGACAGCGGCGGCGAGCCCGGAGACCCGCTCGAGCGACCAGCCGGCGACCCCCGCGATCTCGGGGGTCATCGCGGACTTCCCCGCATCGCCGGGTCCGCGGAGGGAGCCGGCGACGGCCACCAGGACGAGCAGGGTCGAGAAGCTGAGCATCCCCAGCCCGTGCAGGAGGGGGATCGTCGCGACCACGAAGGCGGACAGGAGGTCGCACATGAGGGTGACGCGGCGCGGTCCCACTCGGTCCAGCAGCGGTCCGCCGAGGGCCTTGAACAGCACCAGCGGCGTGATCTCGGCAGCGGCGACCAGGCCGGTCTGGGTGGCCGAACCGGTCGTGGACAGGACGAACCACGGGATCGCGATCATCGAGACCCGGGTGCCGACGCAGGAGATGCCCTCGGCGACGAGACCGCCGACCAGCGGCGCACGACGAGGGGTGGGAGCAGACGTCACTGCGGGTCCTCCGAACCCAGCTCTCCGGGACGCAGGTAGGCGTTGAGGTTGACGATGAAGCTGGCCGAGCCGTCCTCATCGGTGTCCTCGACGTCCTCGATCACCGAGGTCAGGGCATCCACCAGGGCCTTGGCCCTGGCCGGGGTCAGCGAGAAGTGCCAGTCGCTCAACGTGCTGACGCCCTGCCAGTCCCGGGGATAGAAGCGCAGCTCCGACACGGCCGCCCGCAGCCGCTCGCCGTAGATCATCGCGACGGTCGACAGGTAGACCTCCACGTCGTCGGTGATCTCCTCCCCGCGGAACTCGGTGTGCGTGGCTTCGTGCGTGGCTCGCCACCAGCGGTCCCGGGCGTTGCCGCGCTCGGTGTCCTCCTCGATGAAGCCGTGCTGCGCGAGCTGGCGCAGGTGGTACGACGTCGCGCCGGTGTTGAGCCCCAAGCGCGCCGCGAGCGTGGTCGCGGTGGCCGGACCGTCCGCACGCAGCAGCCCGAGCATGTGCAGCCGGACGGGGTGGCTCAGGGCGCGCAGCCCGGCGATGTCGGGCGTGATGGAGGAGGGCACCACCTGAGACTAAGACTGCAAAGACTCATTTGCAAACACTTCTTTGTGAATCCTATGGCTCGATGGGTAAAATTGAAAGGTGAACGACACGGCGACCTACACGAAGCAGGGCGAGCCCTTCGAGCGCGACATGACCTACCTTCCCGACCGGGTCCTGGCCGGGGAGACGTCCGCTGACCCGCTCGACGATGCTTTCCCCTCCGGCTCGAAGGACAGCCCGCGCGAGGTGACGCGGTGGCCGGCGGAGGCCGGCCGCTACCGCCTGGTCGCGGCCCGGGCCTGCCCGTGGGCACACCGCTCGATCATCGTCCGCAGCCTGCTCGGCCTCGAGGACGCGATCTCGTGGGGTGCGCCCGGACCGACGCACGACGCCCGCAGCTGGACCTTCGACCTCGATCCCGGGGGCGTGGACCCGGTGCTCGGCATCGAGCGCCTCCAGGAGGCCTACTTCGCCCGCGAGGCCGGCTACCCGCGCGGCATCACCGTGCCGGCGATCGTCGACATCGAGTCGGGCCAGGTCGTCACCAACGACTTCCCGCAGATCACCCACGACCTGTTCTTCGAGTGGCGCGAGCACCAGCGCGCGGGTGCTCCCGACCTGTGGCCTGCCGACCTCCGCGAGGAGATGGAGTCGGTCATGAAGCGGGTCTTCACCGAGATCAACAACGGCGTCTACCGATGCGGCTTCGCCGGGTCGCAGGAGGCCTACGAGGACGCCTACGACCGGCTCTGGACCGCGATGGACTGGCTCGAGGAGCGCCTCGCCGACCGCCGCTTCCTGATGGGCGAGACGATCACCGAGGCCGACGTCCGGCTCTTCACCACGCTCGTGCGCTTCGACGTGGTCTACCACGGCCACTTCAAGGGCAATCGCAACAAGCTCACCGAGATGCCGCACCTCTGGGGATACGCCCGCGACCTCTTCCAGACACCGGGCTTCGGCGACGAGGTCGACTTCGACCAGATCAAGCAGCACTACTACGTCGTCCACACCGACATCAATCCCACGCAGGTCGTCCCGGCCGGTCCGGACGAGGCGGGCTGGCTCACGCCGCACGGTCGAGGCTAGGGCGCCACGGGCACGGGTGGAGGTGTCCACGCCGGCCCCTGGCCGAAGCGGGCGAGCACCGGGCCGTCGCGGGTCCAGCGGAGCCGGGCGAGGTAGAGCACACGGTGGCCGCGACGCGCGACGTCGTCGCGGGAGGAGTACGACGTCTCGCACGGCCCGTTGACCCCGTCGCAGACCCAGCCGTGCACGAAGAGGCGGTTCGGCGTCAGGGCGAGGTAGTCCGCACCGCCCGGACCACAGATCCCCGTGCCCCGGTGGTCGAGCAGCACGGTCTCGGGCGCGGACCCCCAGCCCCGACGGATCGACGTCGAGCTCCGCCAGACCGTCCGGTAGCCGCACCGGCCGTAGTCGCCCCGGCTGAGCAGCAGGTGGTGCCGGCCGCGGGCGTCGACCATCTCGGGGTTCTCCACCACCCCGGGGTCGCGCAGCAGCTCCCGGCTGGGGCCGGCCGCGCGCAGCCCGCGCGCGGTCAGGCGCACCATCCGGATCGACGACGGGATGCCCTGGGTGCGGTAGAGGAGGAAGCGGCGACCGTCGGGAGCGACGTACGACGACGGGTCGATCACGCCGCGGCGCGGCAGCCCCCGCTCACGGCGAACGACGTCGCTGGCGGGGGCCGTCGCGGCGCCGTCCGGGCAGGCGAGCGGCTGGGAGTGCAGCGGCGTGAAGGCGGTGGCGAGGTCGGGTGAGGTGGCCACGCCGATGCACCGGTCCTCGGTCGCGGGCAGCCCGGCGACCGGCACGGAGTAGTAGGCCAGCCAGCTGCCGTCCGCGGCGCGGACGATCTCGGGGGCCCACACATCGCCGTTGCGTGCCCACGCCGGACGGGCGTCGAGCAGGGGCGGGCCGGCCACCCATCCGGCGTACTCCTGCGCGCTGCTGCTGGTGCCGCCACGCCACCCCGTGCCGGCAGCGAACCAGCGCCCGCCATCGAGGACGACGCTCGGATCGGCCAGCGGCCGCTCCCAGAACAGTGGTCGAGGTGGGAAGGCGCCGACGTCCGCCGACGTCGAGGCGGGAGCCAGGGCCGCCGCAACGAGCGCCAGGCCGACGACCATCGTCGTGCGGCGTGCGCGCGACAGGGGCGTGGTCACGGCTCGAACCTCCCCCGGGGACGGACGGCAAGGACGGGGGCAAGGCTACGTCCGGTCTGGTCCGCTGGTCGCCGCGCGCGCCGAAACCCGTGCTCCTCCTCGGGGTTCGGTCAAGACTGCTCGCAGGAAGCTCCTCGCTTCGTGTCCACCGAGGGGAGTCGGGCACCGGTGCGGCACAGTGTTCGCATCAGCGGATCGCCCACGTGGGGTGGGCGACCCCGTCCGGCCCCCCGGGGCTCGTCACGGAAACCGAGCTTCGACAGGTGGGGAGCACGATGAGGTCGGGCATCAGCGTGCGCGGCAGGCGGTCGCATCGTGGGCCGGAGCGGTCCCTGCTCGTCGGCGCCGTGACCCTGCTGGTCCTGGGCGCGTCCACGAGCATGTCGCCCGCGTCGGCAGCCGACGCCGGAGCTCTCGGGTCCTCCCTCCGGTCGGCGGCGGGGGTCTGGTGTGCCGGCCAGTCGGGGTGGCGGTGCGAGCAAGCCCCGCTGTCGGTGGCCCTCACCGCACGCGGACGCGTCTCCCGTGCCTACTCGTGGGCGCTCGAGAAGGGCGTCGACACGACGATCCGCTCGACCCGCTCCAACGGCTTGGCGACCTTCCGCTACGCGGTGACGGCCCGGGCCGGTGCGATGAGCGAGTCCGGTTGGGCGATGGCGGGCGAGGTCACGGTGACCAACCCCAACGCGGGCAGGGGCGACGCGATCACCGCGGACGTCAGGGTGGCCACCACCCTCGGAGGTGGCAGCTCCTGCACCGTGGCCGGCGGACAGGGCGTGGTCCTTGCGGCGTCCGGCCTCGTCACGCTGCCCTACACGTGCACCTTCGCCTCGGCTCCCGCCGGCGCCGGCACCGTCGCCGCGACCGTGACCTGGGACCCGGCGGGTGAGGCGGCCACCGCCTCGGTCGGCGCCACCACCGCGGGCTCGTTCGAGGTCACGTCGGAGACCAACAGGACCGTCGCCGTCGTGGACGACACGACGGTGCCCGGGCAGCGCGTGGTCCTCGACCCGTCGGTGACGTGGTCGCCGGGACTGGTGAGGACGTACGCCTACGACCTCGCGCTCGCCGGCGACGTGCCGGGCGAGTGCACGCCCTACGTCAACACCGCGACGATCGACCAGCCCAGCGGCACCGACCCGAGCGCGAGCGTGACCGTCCGGGCGTGCGTGCCGGAGATCCTCCCCATGCAGGCCTCCGGCCGGGCGACGGGGTCGGTCACCGCCGGGTGCCAGGGCACGGTGCGCGCTCGGGTCCACAACCGCACCGGAGCCAAGGTGACCTACACGCTGCGCGTCGGCACGAGGGTGCACCGGATCGTCGTGAGGCCGCAGCGCCACAAGCTGTTCGTCACGTCCGGTCGTGCCCGGGCCAGGGTGACGCTGAAGGTGGGCAACACCCGCCTCGACCGGACCCGCGTCCCGCGGCGGTGCGAGCCGCCCGTGATCCTCCCCGACACCGGACTCCGGGCCCCGAGCGGCTGAGGGCCACCTCGGTCGCGGGGCATCGGCGCCCCGCCCACCAGACCTCCACTCCAGGGGAGGGAACCGGCGCCGGCGAGTCACCCACGGACTTGTCGGCGTCGGGTTTTCGTCGTCCACCCACCCGGGTGCGCTGCCGCGCCAACCCCTTGCGTTCGTCGAGGAACCTCAAGGCCGTCCCCAGATAGCCCATCGCCTTGGGCAAGGGTCTTGGTCGGCATTGCCGGAGGGGTGATTGTTTGCGCCGGGAGAGCCGACTGGGGGAGTGGGGAGTGAACGGCACGCGCCACCGCGCGGAGCCGGTCGCCGCTCGCGACCGAAGCGGCCCCAGGCCCTCCAGGTCCCACAGATCTCCCCCCGGGGCAGCAGCGGCATCGCTGCCCGAGCCTCCACTCCCCATGGAGGCGAGCCGGCGTCGACGGGAACCCACGAGCCCGTCGACGTCGGCTCACCGCGCCCGCTCGCGTGGTCCCCATCGGATGGGTTGCCCGGGCCGACTGGGAGCAACCCATCTGATGGGGACTACACAGGTCGAGGGGTGGGGGAGTCCCCACCAGATTGGTGCTGGCAGGCTGCGGCCGATACGTTGAGCCACATCATGTGGTCGGGGTCACACACGCCGACGACCACGCTTGCAAGCCGTCGGCGTCCGGCGATCCCGGGACTGCCGCTAGCTGTCGAAGGAGAGTGCGTTGCCCGATTCTGCCGGTTTCGGCCCCGACCTTGCGGAGGTCTTCGGACCGTCCCAGTCCGACGGTGGCCCCGATCTCGTCCAGCTCCTGACGCCCGAGGGTGAGCGCGTCCACCACCCCGAGTTCGACTACGACTTCTCGGCCGAGGAGCTGCGCGGGCTCTACCGCGACATGGTGCTCACCCGTCGTATCGACGTCGAGGCCACCGCCCTCCAGCGCCACGGCGAGCTGGGCATCTGGGCCCAGCTGCTCGGCCAGGAGGCAGCCCAGATCGGCGCCGGCCGCGCGATGCGCCCGCAGGACTACGCCTTCCCGACCTACCGCGAGCACGGCGTCGCCTACTGCAAGGGCGTCGACCCGCTCCGCCTGCTCGGCCTCTTCCGCGGCGTCGACCAGGGCGGCTGGGACCCCAACGAGAACAACTTCGGCCTCTACACGATCGTCATCGGCGCCCAGACCCTCCACGCCACCGGCTACGCCATGGGCATGCAGCGCGACGGCGTCGTCGGCACCGGCGACCCCGAGCGCGACTCGGCCGTGCTGGCCCACTTCGGTGACGGCGCGTCCTCGCAGGGCGACGTCAACGAGGCGTTCATCTTCGCCGCCTCCTACAACGCCCCCGTCGTGTTCTTCTGCCAGAACAACCAGTGGGCCATCTCCGAGCCGATCGAGCGCCAGACGCGCATCCCGCTCTACCAGCGCGCGCTGGGCTTCGGGTTCCCGGGCATCCGCGTCGACGGCAACGACGTGCTGGCGACGTACGCCGTCACCAAGGCGGCGCTGCAGCGCGCCCGCGACGGCAACGGCCCGTCCTTCGTGGAGGCCTACACCTACCGCATGGGTGCCCACACCACGACCGACGACCCGACCCGCTACCGCCTCAACGACGAGCTCGAGCACTGGAAGCTCAAGGACCCGATCGAGCGGCTCAGGGTCTACCTGCGCCGCAACGGTCTGGTCGACCAGGCGTTCTTCGACGACCTCGACGCCGAGGCCAAGGAGCTGGGCCACCACCTCCGCGAGGGGTGCAAGGCCCTGCCCGACCCCAAGCCGCTCGACCAGTTCGGCTACGTCTTCAGCGAGATGACCGAGGAGATCGCCGCGCAGCGCGACGCCTTCGCGGCCTACCTCGACAGCTTCGAGTCGGAGGGGGCTCACTGATGGCAACCACTCAGAAGATCACGCTCGCCAAGGGCCTGAACATGGGCCTGCGCAAGGCCATGGAGGCCGACGACAAGGTCCTGCTCATGGGCGAGGACGTCGGCAAGCTCGGCGGTGTCTTCCGCATCACCGACGGCCTGCAGAAGGACTTCGGCGAGGAGCGCGTCATCGACAGCCCGCTCGCGGAGTCCGGCATCGTCGGCACCGCGGTCGGCATGGCGCTGCGCGGCTACCGCCCGGTCGTGGAGATCCAGTTCGACGGCTTCGTCTACCCGGCCTACGACCAGATCGTGTGCCAGGTCGCCAAGTACACCTACCGCTCTCAGGGCAAGGTGAGGATGCCGATCGTCATCCGCATCCCCTTCGGCGGCGGCATCGGTGCGGTCGAGCACCACTCCGAGAGCCCGGAGGCGCAGTTCGCGCACACGCCCGGCCTCAAGGTGGTCGCGTGCTCCAACCCGGTCGACGGCTACTGGATGATCCAGCAGGCCATCGCCCACGACGACCCGGTCATCTTCCTCGAGCCGAAGCGGCAGTACCACGCCGACAAGGCCGAGCTCGACGACGCGGCGACGCCCGAGCCCCTGTTCACCTCGCGTGTCGTCCGCCCCGGCACCGACGCGACGGTCCTGGCCTACGGCCCGACGGTGAAGACGGCGCTCAAGTGCGCCGAGGCCGCCGCGACCGAGGGTCGCAGCCTCGAGGTCATCGACCTCCGCACCTTGTCGCCGCTCGACATGGGTCCGGTCTATGAGTCCGTACGCCGCACCGGCCGCTGCGTGATCACCCACGAGGCCCACGTCAACCTCGGCATGGGTGCCGAGGTGGCTGCCCGGGTCACCGAGCAGTGCTTCTACTCCCTCGAGGCCCCGGTGCTGCGCGTCGGCGCCTTCGACATGCCCTACCCGCCGTCGCGGATCGAGGAGGAGTACCTCCCCGACCTCGACCGCGTGCTCGACGCCGTCGACCGCACCTTCGCCTACTGACGTCCTCCACCGTTGGTCGAGGAGGTCGCGCTGTGACCGTCACGAGACCCGGTGCCAGAAAGGATCGAGATGTCTGAATTCCTGCTTCCCGACGTCGGTGAAGGCCTCACCGAGGCAGAGATCGTCGCCTGGAAGGTCAAGGTCGGTGACACGATCGAGATCAACGACGTGATCGTCGAGATCGAGACCGCCAAGTCCCTGGTCGAGCTGCCGTCCCCCTATGAGGGCACCGTCTTGGCCCTGCTGGTCGCCGAGGGCGAGATGATCCCGGTGGGCACGCCGATCATCTCCATCGGCGCCGAGGGTGAGGTCGCCGCTGCGCCCCCGGCCGACGCTGCTCCGGCGGCCGCACCCGCACAGGCCGCGGGCGAGCAGGTGGACGCGGCCGACATCGACCTCTCCAACCCGGCCGCCTCCGGCTCGATGGAGGGCGCCTCCCTCGTCGGTCGGATCAAGGCCGAGCGGGGCCCGATGCGTCGTGCCCGTCGCGGTTCGGCCTCGCCGGGCACCGACGCCGGCGCCCAGACGCAGCTGCAGGTGCAGGGCGCGTTCTCGCCCGGTGGCGCCCAGTCGCAGGACGTGATGCCGGCCGACGAGTCGCCGGTGCCGGCCGTCGACCAGCGACCCCGCCCCGCGTCCGCGCCCGCCGAGGCGCTGGTCCCGTCGGCCGCGCAGGCCGAGCCCAGCGACGTACGCGCGCTGGCGAAGCCGCCGGTGCGCAAGCTGGCCAAGGACCTCGGCGTCGACCTCGCTGCGCTGACCGGCTCCGGCCCGTCGGGCTCGATCACCCGCGAGGACGTCCAAGGCGCGGGTGCGGGCAGGTCCGCCCCGGCCGCCGCTCCGGCTGCCGCCGCATCCGCGTCGGGTGAGCGCGAGACCCGCGAGCCGATCAAGGGCGTGCGCAAGATGATGGCGTCGGCGATGAGCCAGTCGGCCTTCACCAGCCCGCACGTCACCGAGTGGGTCACCGTCGACGTGACCTCGACCATGCAGCTCGTCGACCGGCTCAAGGCGCGACGAGAGCTCAAGGACGTCCGGATCAGCCCGCTGCTCGTGCTGGCCCGGGCCGTCATCCTGGCCATGAAGCGCACCCCGGAGATCAACTCCTACTGGGACGAGGCCGCCCAGGAGGTCGTCCTCAAGCACTACGTCAACCTCGGCATCGCCGCGGCGACGCCGCGCGGACTCGTCGTGCCCAACGTCAAGGACGCCGACTCCTTGTCGATGACCGATCTCGCGGGCGCGCTCGGCGAGCTCACCGCGACGGCACGCGAGGGACGTACGCAGCCGGCCGAGATGGCCGGGGGCACCTTCACGATCACCAACGTCGGTGTCTTCGGCGTCGACGCCGGCACCCCGATCATCAACCCCGGTGAGTCGGCGATCCTCTGCTTCGGCGCGATCAACAAGCGCCCGTGGGTGGACGAGAACGGCGAGATCGTGGTCCGCGACGTCACCACGCTGGCGCTGTCGTTCGACCACCGGCACATCGACGGCGAGAAGGGCTCGCGGTTCCTGGCCGACGTCGCCGGGATCCTCTCGGACCCGGGGACGGCGCTCCTCTTCTGACGCCGACCGGGCACTTCGTTCCCGTCAGGTCCGCCGACCGGGCACTTCGTTGCGCAACACGGGAACGAAGTGCCCGGTCGCTGCTCAGGACGGGGAGGAAGTGCCCGCTCGGCGCGCGTGCCAGGCGGCCAGCACCTCGGCCTCCCGCTCGGCGGTGAGGGCCACGACGGGTGCGTCGAGGCAGTCCCGCGCGGTCTCCCGGATCGGTCGCAGCCGGAGCCCGGCCGCGACGGCCGGGCCGGGGTCGTGCGCCAGCATGCCGTCATAGCCAGGTCGCGGCAGCCACAGCGGGAGCGACCCCTCGCCGGCCCAGTGGGTGACGCCTTGGGCCTCGAGGAACTCCGCGTCCACCCACGTCAGCTCCGGGTCGGCACGGCCGACGCCCGCGGCCACGCCGGCCAGCAGCTCGCGCAGCGGCATCGGCGGGCCGACCGCGTCGTAGACCCCGGACGTCCGCGACGCCGCGAGGTCCAGCAGCCACCGTGCGAGGTCGCGTACGTCGATCACCTGGACCACGTCCTCCGGCCGCCCGGGAGCCAGCACCTCGCCCCCGCGCGCCAGGCGCTGGGGCCAGTGGGCGAAACGCCCGGTCGGATCCCCGGGACCGACGATCAGCCCCGGTCGGACGATCGCCCAGGACGCGGCCACCGACTGCACGACCTCCTCGCACCCGACCTTCATGGCACCGTAGGCCTCCGGGCCGACGGCCGGGTCGACGTCGTCGGCGATCGGCTCGACGAGGGGCGCCATGGCGGACGAGGCGTTGTCGGCGTAGACGTTGACGGTCGAGACGAAGAGCCAGTGGGCGTCGGCCGTCGCGGCCACCGCCCGCCGGACGTGGGAGGGCAGTCGTGCGACGTCGACCACGGCGTCCCAACTGCCGTCGCCGAGCGCGGATGGTGGCTCGTCGGCGCGGTCCCAGACCAGGTGGCGTACGCCGTCCGGCAGCGGACCGGACTCGCCCCGGCAGGCGCAGGTGACGTCCCACCCCCGCGCGAGCGCCTGCACCGCGACCTCGTGGGAGAGGAACCGGGTGCCGCCGAGCACGAGGAGCATCATGTGCCCACTCCATCCGTCCGGTGCCGGGGACGACAAGGCGGTTCGCTGTCAGCACAACGAGGTGGACCGCTTTGTCACCGGGACCGGTGCGCTGCGAGAATGGGTGATCTCGGATCTGTGGAAGGAGCGGGCATGGCCCTCGACGCCGCCACCGCTGCCTCTGGTGAGCCCCCCGCCGCTGCTCTGCTCGCGCGCGCGCAGCAGGTGGCCGACCAGCTGCAGAGCGAGGCCAGGCAGGAGGCGGAGCGGCTGACCTCCGAGCTCGCCGAGCTGCGCCACGAGGCCCGGCGAGTGATGGCCGAGGCCGAGCGCGACCGCGCCGAGTCGGGCCGCGCCCGCAAACGGGCCGAGGAGGTCCTGGCCGGGGCGTCGGAGGAGGCGGCGGCGATCATCGTCGACGTCAACGAGCAGGCCGCCCTGCTGATGAGCTCGGCCGGCAGTGCACGCGACCACGAGGTCGAGCAGGCCAGGATCGACGCAGACCGGCTGCGCTCGCGGGCGCAGGAGGAGGCCGCTGCGCTCCGCGCGGAGTCGCAGGAGCTGCGCGACACCGCGGCCGCGGAGAAGTCGGTCCTCCTCGACGCCACGAAGGCCGAGGCCGAGGCCGCGCTCGCCGCCGCACAGGAGACCGCGGCCCGCCTGGTCGAGGAGGGGCGCGTCGCCGGGCAGCACCACCTCGACTCGGCGACCACCGAGTCCGAGTCGCTGCGAGCCTCCGCCTCCACGGAGTCGGCGCGGATCCTCGACGAGGCCACGGTCCACGCCGACGAGCTGCGCCGCACCGCGACCGCCGAGGCCGAGCGCACCCGGCAGGCCGCGGACGAGATCCTGGCCGCGGCCCGGGCGGAGAGCGAGGGCCAGCTGCGCCAGGCGGCCGAGCAGACGGAGTGGGCCACCGCCACCGTCCGGTCGGTGCTCGACGGTGCCGCCGGGGAGGCCGACGCGATCCGCAAGGCGGGGCACTCGGACATCGCCGCCCACGCCAGCGTCGTACGCCGTCGGCTGCAGGGCGTGATCGCCGCGGTCGCCGGGCGGATGGCCCTCGAGCTCGCGGATGCCCGGCAGCGTGCCGACGACCTCGCGCAGGTCGCGACCCTGGCGCTCGCCGAGGCGGAGAGCGAGGCCACGGCCATCCGCGAACGGGCCGACGCCGAGGCCGCCCGCGTGATCGCCGACGCGACCGACGAGTCCGAGCGTGCCGTGGCGCGTCTGGAACGCCGGCGTGCGGAGGCCGAGTCCGGGGCCGCCAGTCTGCGCGCGCTCGTGGCCGAGGAGGTCACCCGCAGCCGGAGCGAGGCCGCCGAGGACCGTCGCCGGGCCCGCGAGGAGTCCCTCGCCCTGGTCGCCGAGGGCCGTGCCGAGGCCGAGGAGCTCCGTGACGGCGCGCGCCGGGCCCTCGAGCGTGCCCGCGCCGAGATCGCCCAGCTCCAGACCCAGCGCGACGGCATCGCCGCCGAGCTCGGCCAGCTCTCCGGTGTCATCGAGGCGTTGTCGGTCCCCGAGCGTGCCACCGCAGGACCGGCCGGTCCCGCCCCCTTCCGTGCCCCCACCCCCTCCGCCCCTGACCAGGAGACCTCCGATGCCTGACGAGATGTTCACGACCGTGCGCCGCGGCTACGACCCGACCGAGGTCGAGCACGCGCTCGGTCACGCACAGGGGGAGGTCGCCGACCTGCGACAGCGACTCACCGCCGCCGAGGCGGCCTCCGAGCAGGCGCGCAGCGAGGCCGCTGCCGCGCGGGAGGCCCTGGTCTCCCGCGAGTCGCAGGAGCCGGAGCTGCCGACGTACGCCCACCTCGGGGAGCGCGTCGGGCAGATCCTCTCCCTCGCCGAGGCCGAGGCGGCCGAGGTCCGAGACCGGGTCATCGGTGAGGTCGAGGCGCTGCGCAAGGACGCCGAGGTCGAGTCGGGAGCCGTGCGCGCGGAGGCCGACAGGTACGCCGAGGAGACCCGTCGCGACGCCGAGGCCGAGGGTGCCCGGCTGGTCGCCGACGCCCGGACGGCCGCCGACTCCGAGCGCGACGCCGCCGAGCGCGACGCCTCCGCCCGCCGGGCCGAGGCCGAGGCGCTGCACGAGGACGCGCGCGCCAAGGCCGCCCAGGCCTCCGCGGACTTCGAGACCACGCTGGCCGAGCGCCGCCAACGCTCCACCTCGGAGTTCCAGGCGCAGCAGGCCGCGACCCAGGCCGAGCTCGACGCGATGACGGCCCGCAACCGCGACGCCGAGTCGGCCATGGAGCGGACCCGCAACGAGGCCGAGGCGAAGGTGGCGCGGATGCTCACCGACGCCGAGGAGCGGTCGGCCACGATGGTCGCCGAGGCTCGCGCGACGGCCGACCGGGTGCGTGCGGAGTCCGAGCGCGAGCTCGCGGCGGCGTCCCAGCGCCGCGACAGCATCAACGCCCAGCTCTCCAACGTCCGCCAGATGCTCGCCACCCTCACGGGCACGAGCGTGCCGGGGGTGGGGATGTCCCAGGCGGACGCCACCGAGGCGCCGCCCGAGGCGGCGGACGCGGAGCTGGAGGCCGAGCAGCCCGAGCAGCCTCAGACGTAGCGGCGCGCCCGCTTCTCCGCCGACCCCGGCCCGGCGGCCAGCAGCGCGCTGAGCTCGTGCTCGAGCACCGCGCCGACCCGGCGACAGAACTCCTCGGGCTCGTCGGCTGCGTCGGGCTTCTCCGCGACGATCCGGTCGACGATGCCGCGACGGTAGAGGTCGATCGCGCGCACGTGCTGGGCGCGCGCCATCTCGGCCGCGTGGTCGAGGTCGCGGTGCACGATCGCCGAGGCGCCCTCCGGTGGCAGCGGGGAGAGCCACGCGTGCTGGGCGGCGACGACCCGGTCGGCGGGGAGCAGCGCGAGCGCACCTCCACCGTTGCCCTCGCCGAGCATCAGGCAGAGCGTCGGTGCGTCCAGCGTGACCAGGTCCGCGAGGGAGCGGGCGATCTCCCCGGCGAGGCCGCCGTTCTCCGCGTCCGCGGACAACGCGGCGCCCTGGGTGTCGATCACCGTCACGAGCGGCAGCCCGAGCTCGGAGGCGAGCCGCATCCCGCGCCGTGCCTCGCGCAGCGCCTCGGGGCCCATCGGGTGGTCGGTCGTCTGGCCGCGCCGGTCCTGGCCGAGGAAGACGCACGGCGCCTCGCCGAACCGCGCGAGCGCGATCAGCAGCCCGGGGTCGGCCTCGCCCTGCCCGGTGCCGTTGAGCGGCACGACGTCGTTGGCGCCGTAGCGCAGCAGACGTCGTACGCCGGGACGGTCGGGTCGCCGCGACCGGGTCACGCAGTCCCACGCGTCCACGTCCGGGACCGGCTCCTGGCCCGGATCGGCCACGGGGGCCACCCCCTCGCGTGCGGCCATCAGGATGCTCAGCGCGCGGTCGAGGATGACGGCGATCTCCTCCGGCGGCAGGACCGCGTCGATGATCCCGTGGGCGTAGAGGTTCTCCGAGGTCTGTACGTCGCTGGGGAACGGCTTGTCGTAGAGCGCCTCGTAGACGCGGGGCCCCAGGAAGCCCACGAGGGCACCGGGCTCGGCGACCGTCATGTGGCCCAGCGACCCCCACGACGCCATCACGCCGCCGGTGGTCGGGTTGCGCAGGTAGACGAGGTAGGGCAGGCCGGCGGTGCGGTGCGCCGCGACGGCCGCGGAGATCCGCACCATCTGCACGAAGGCGGGCGTGCCCTCCTGCATGCGGGTGCCCCCGCTGATCGGCGCGGCGACCAGGGGCAGTCCTTCACGGGTGGCGCGCTCGATGCCGGCCACGATCCGGTCTGCCGCGGCGCGACCGATGGAGCCGGCGAGGAAGCCGAACTCTCCCACCAGCACACCGATGCGTCGCCCGTGCATCCGGGCCTCGCCGGTCAGCACGGACTCGTCGACGCCGGACCTCGCGGCCGCGGCGGCCAGCTCGGCGGCGTACTCGTCACTGATCCCCGCGCGCGCCGGTGGGGTGTCCCACGAGGACCACGAGTCGGGGTCGAGGACCAGGTCGATCAGGTCACGGGCGGAGAGGCGGCTCACGTGCGAAGGCTAGCCTCTGGCCACGCCCGGCCCCGGTGTCGTGCGACCGGTGATCCAGTCGTCGAAGAAGCGCGACAGCTCACGACCGGTCTCGGACTCCCAGTGCTCGAAGACCTGCGCGCGCGTCACCGACGTGTTGTCGTGCGCGCTCAGCCAGGAGCGGGCGATCCGGAGGAACTCGTCGTCGCCGAGCTCGCGGCGCAGCTCGTTCCACATCAGCGCCGGCGTGGTGTAGATGTTGGTCCCGCCGAACTGCTGGGGGTCGTAGTCGCCGGGCGGGCCGTACTCGTCGCGCAGGCCCTGGTCGGCGGCGCGCGCGTTGCGGACGCTCTCGCGCAGCGGCTGGATCTGGTGCTCGTCCTGGTAGATCCACTGCATCAGCATCGTCATGCCCTCGTTGAGCCAGACGTCGCGCCAGTCCGACGGCGACACCTGGTCTCCGTACCACTGGTGCACCAGCTCGTGGAGGATCACCTGCGGTGACAAGACGTACTCGTTGTTGCCCAGCGTCACCATCGTCTGGGTCTCCATGGCGCTCTGCGAGTCGGTGACGACGAGGCCGAGGGAGTCGAAGGGGTAGGCGCCGAGCCTGGCCTCGATCCAGTCGATCGACGCGGCCGCGCCCTGCAGGTGGTCGAGGCCCAGGACCATGCCGCGCGGGGTCCAGTAGTCCACCCGCAGGCCGGACGCAGTGGTGTTGCTGGCGTGCGCGTAGTCACCGATCGCGAGCGTGATCAGGTACGACGACGCGGGCTCGGTCAGCTGCCACGACGTCGTGGTGACCTCGGCCTCGGTGGTGAGCTCGGTCAGCTGGCCGTTGGAGATCCCGGTCCACGGTGCGGGGGCGCGCACGGTGACGTCGTAGAGCGCCTTGTCGGAGGGCTGGTCGTTGACCGGATACCAGGTGTAGGCGCCGTAGGGCTCCTGCATCGTCCACACCTCGCCGCTGTCGGCGATGGTGAAACCGGTCGTCGAGAAGTCGCTGCGGGTCGTCGGGGCGGGCGCCGGCTCGGGGGTGCCCACATAGTCGAGGGTGAGCTCGTAGCGCTGGTCCTCCTCGATGGGCGCCCGGACCACGAGGTTCTTCCCGCGGCGTGCGAAGCCGACCGCCTCGCCGTCCAGTGCGAGCTGTCCGACGGTGAGGCCGGCGCCCAGGTCGAGCTGGAAGCGCGGCGCGGTGCGGGCGGCGCGGAAGGTGACGATGGCGCTGCCGGTGAGCCGCTCCGCGAGCGGGTCCCAGGCCAGGTCGAGGTCGTAGAGGAGGGCGTCGACGCGCGGGTCGCCGACGTCGGGGTAGACGCTGTCCTCGACGGGCGTGGAGAGCGCGAGGTCGAGGTCCTGCTCCACCGCCTCCACCACCGGCGCGACGGAGGGTGGTGCGACGGCGCCCTCCGCCTCGCCGCCGGTGGGGGCCGAGGAGGTCGGCGTGGTGAGCTCGTCCGGGGCCTCGGCGCCGGAGGAGCACCCGGCGAGCAGGAGCAGCGCCGCTGCCGCGGCCGGTCGAGTGCGCACCTTGGTGGCGGCAACAGCCGCGAGCGCACTCGATCCGGGGGGACGCTTCATCGGTCGCCGCGCAGCAGCGGGCGGGCCAGCTTCCGGCCGTGGTGGATCTGTGCCTTGACGGTGCCGAGCGGGGCGCCGACCAGCGCGGCGATCTCGTCGTAGGGCAGGCCGTAGACATCACGCAGCAGCAACGGCTCGACGAACTGCGGGTGGTCGCGCTCGATGGTCTCCATCGCCTCGAGCAGGTCGAGGCGGGTGCCGGCGATCACGCTCGTGGTGCGCGGGTCCGGCCGGTCGTGGGCACCGTCCTCGAAGTCCGTGGGCGTGGCCAGGCTCTTCAGCCGACGGTACGTCGTCCGCGCGCTGTTGACGGCCACGACGTGCAGCCACGTGGTGAACCGGCCGCGGCCGCCCCACGAGCCGATCTTCGTCGCCACGTTGAGCATCGCCTCCTGGCAGGCGTCCTCGGCGTCACCGGAGTACGGGAGCACGCCCCGGCAGATGTTCAGCACGCGGGGGCGCACGGCCGACAGCAGCGACTCGAGCGCGTCGCGGTCGCCGTCGCGGGCGGTGCGTGCGAGGGCGTCGATGTCGTCGGGCGTCAACGCGACCCCGTGGTCCCCCGAATAGCTCACCCCTGCACGATAATGCCCGGGTGTCCGCTCCCTCTCGTCTCGGTCGTTATCCGGTGCGCCGTCGCATCGGGTCCGGCGCCTTCGCGACCGTCTGGCTCGCCTATGACGAGCACCTCGACTCCCCGGTGGCGATCAAGGTCCTCGCCGACAACTGGACCGGCGACCTCCACATCCACCAGCGCTTCCTGGAGGAGGGCCGGTTCCTGCGCAAGGTCGAGTCGCCGCACGTGGTCACCGTCTACGACGCCGGCGAGCTCGCCGACGACCGCCCCTACCTGGTGATGGCGTACGCCGACCAGGGCACGCTCGCCGACCGCCTCGAGCTGGCTCGCCTCGAGCCGGGCCAGGCGCTGACGGTGATCACCCAGGTCGGGCTGGGACTCACCGCGCTGCACGACCGCGGCGTCCTGCACCGCGACATCAAGCCCGCCAACGTGCTCTTCCGCACCGTCGAGAACGCCCGCGGGTCGCAGGTCGTGGCGATGGTCGGCGACCTCGGGCTCGGCAAGGCGATGGACATGTCGTCGCGGCTCACCATGATCGGCGGCACCCCGACCTACGTCTCGCCCGAGCAGGCGCTGGGCGAGGCCCTGGACGCGCGGGCCGACCAGTTCTCGCTCGCCGCACTGGCCTACTACCTCCTCGCCGGTCGTCAGCCCTTCCGTCACACGAGCCTCGCCGCAGCCGAGGACCCGGCGCCACCGCCGCCGATGGGCATCGGCAACGCTGCGGCCGAGGCCGTGGTGCTCACGGCGCTGGCGAAGGACCGCTCGGACCGCTTCGAGGACATCGAGTCCTTCACCGCCGCTCTGGTCGACGCCCTCGGCGGTCAGGTCGACGAGGCGCCCCAGGCCTGGATCCCGGCGGACCCGGACCTCACCCAGGCTGCTCCGCGCCCCCACGGGACCGATGTGGCCGGCGAGCTCCCACCCGTCTCCGGGACGGCCAGGCGTCGGCGCCGCATGCCGTGGCTGGTCGCCGGCATGCTCACTCTCGCCCTCGGCGGCGGTGCCGGGTGGGCGATGGAGCGGGCAGCGGCCGCCGAGCGCACGCTGAACGACTCCACCGGCACGATCTCCGTCACGATCCCGGAGGCGTGGACCGCGCAGGTGGATCCCGAGCAGTGGACGCCGGTCGAGGGGGCGCAGGAGCAGCCGTCGATCGCCTCCGGCAGCAGGCCCGGGTGGAACACCGATGCCACCCCGGCCCCCGGCGTGTTCGTCGGCATCCTGGTGGGCGACAAGCTCCCGTCCCGCGTTCCCCAGCACCCGCGCTGCGACAGCTCGGGTGCCCTGATCGAGGACCAGCAGGACGGCGACGACTCGATGACCGTCTTCTTCGGCGGCTGCCCGGGCGCCGACGTCACCGTCGAGCGGGTCGTCCAGCTCGCGTCCAACCGGCTCCTGTGGGTGCAGGTGCGCAGCGAGGACCGCGCCACGGCCAACCGGGTGCTCGAGTCGGTGACGACGTACGGCATCTAGCCCCGCTGCTCAGCCCAGCTCCATCTCCCCGGCGATGCGGTCGATCAGGTCGGCCATGCCGGCATCGTCGACGTCGCGACCCGTGACCGCGATCTCGACCTGCGCGTTGTCCGAGCCGGTGAGGTCGAGCCAGGTGAGGTAGCCGTGCCGGAGGTGGTTGGCCGTGACGTAGGTGAAGTGGAGGCTGTCGTCGGTCCGGTCGAGGATCTCGAGGTTGGTCTCGTCCTCGTCGAGCTCGTCGATGCGCCGATCCAACGTCCAGTCGATCGAGCGTCGGTTGCTCAGCACCTGCTCGACCCGCACGAGGTAGCCGAAGGAGGGCTGGTCGGGGGGTCGCCACTGCCACTCGTTGAGCGAGTTCACGGAGAAGTCCCAGCCCAGCGGGACCGGGAGCGTCATCCGGAAGTCGCCGCTGCCGACCTCCTGCCGGACCAGGTCGATGCCGGGCTCGAGGGCAGGCATCGGCGGGTCCGGCAGGAGATCGGGCACCGGGTCGACCGGCAGGCTCGGCGACTGCGCCGCGACGGGCGACGCCGCACCGCTGCCCGCCGGGTTCTCGGCGACGGCCAGGGAGGCCCCGAAGCCCACACTGATCCCGCTCGCGAGCGCCACCCCGAGCAACGCCACCCCCCGTCTCGTCACGATCGCCATCCCACCAGTCCTAGGCGGGGCCGCCGGTGGCGCCGCGCATGCCCTCCGACACGCGCCGGATCAGGTCACGGGTGCCGGCGACGTCGCGCTCGCGCCCGTGGACGACGATCTCCACGTCTGCCTGGCCGCTGGCGTCGAGGTCGAGCCAGCTCATGAAGGAGTGGCGGGCGTTGCCCTCGTTGCTGCGGTAGGTGTACTCCAGCGTCGAGGCGCCGCGCCCGACGATGACGACGTCCTCCTGCTCGTTGCGCAGCCGTTCGACGCGGATGTCGATCGCGTCCTCGATGGTGATGTCCTGGCTGTTGATCTGCTCGATGCGCATCACATAGCTGTTGTTGGAGGTCCCGGGCTGCTTCCACTTCCACTCGTTGGACGCGTTGGCGTTGGTCCGCCAGCCGGTCGGGGCGGGGAAGGTGATCTCGAACTTCCCGGCCCCCAGCGTGGAAGGGGTCATCGCGATCCCGGGCTGCAACGGCGGGTCGTCCGGGTCCACGGTGAACGGCATCGGCGCCTCGACCGGCAGCTCGGGGCGCTGGGCAGGAACGGGTGCGGGGACGCCGGACCCGATGGTCGCGTCGCGTGTCTGTCCCGATGCGGCGTAGCCGCTCCCCGTGCCGAGCGCCAGGAGCGCGACGAGCACCGCAGGCCCCCGCCATTGCATGGGGACAACCTAGCCGCACGGTTGAAGCGACAGTGGGGAGCTTCGTCCTCGACATGTCACGACGGAATACCCCGCTGTTCGTGGCACCTCCTACGGTGGGCCCCATGCTCATCCGCGACGCGCGCCTGGTGGCCCTGACCGACGCGACCCCGGCGCGGGTCGACGTACGTCTGGTGGGCGGTCGGGTCGTCGAGGTCGGCCCCGCGCTGGCGTCCGGCGCGGGCGAGACGTCGTACGACGCGGGCGGCGGGTGGCTCATGCCGGGACTGTGGGACCAGCACGTCCACCTCGGCCAGTGGACCCTCGCGTCCGCGCGGCTCGACCTCGGCCCCGCCCGGTCGAGCCTCGAGGCCGTTGCGCTGGTGCGCGAGCGGCTCGAGGAGTGGCCGGACCTGCCCGTGATCGGCTGGGGTCACCGGCCCACCGCCTGGCCCGACAACCCGGCCGTGTCCGACCTCGACGCGATCGGGACCGAGCAGCCGATCGTGCTGATCGCCGGCGACGGCCACCACGGCTGGCTCAACACGATCGCGTTGCACATGCTGGCCCTGCCGACCCGCGACAGTGTGGTGAGTGAGGCCGAGTGGTTCCAGGCCTACGGCCGACTGGCGGGCGTCGTCGGCTCCGACGGCACCAGCCCGGAGGCCTACCGACGCTCGATGGAGGCGGCCGCCGCGCAGGGTGTGGTCGGTCTCGTCGACCTCGAGTTCAGCGGCGGCGTCGCCGACTGGGCGGAGCGCTGGGCCGGGGGCGCGGACCTGCTGCGGATCCGGCACGCCTGCTACGCCGACGGCCTGGACGACGTGCTCGCCCGCGGCCTGCGGTCGGGCGATCCGCTCGACGGCTCTCTTCCCGACGGAGGGGCGCGCCTGACGATGGGGCCGCTCAAGATCATCAGTGACGGCTCCCTCAACACCCGCTCCGCGTGGTGCTGCGAGCCCTATGCCGACAAGGCGGTGCCCGGGGCGGAGGAGGGCCAGCCCAACCAGTCGCCGGCCGAGCTGCGCTCCCTGCTCGCCCGGGCCGCTGCCGGCGGGCTCGACGTCGCGGTGCACGCCATCGGCGACCGCGCCGTCACCGAGGCGCTCGCCGCCTTCGAGGAGACCGGCGCCCGCGGCGGCATCGAGCACGTGCAGCTCACCACGCGTGACGACGTACGTCGCATGGCCGAGCTCGGCGTCCGCGCCAGCGTGCAGCCCGCCCACCTGCTCGACGACCGCGACGTGACCGAGCGCCTCTGGCCCGGTCGCGGCGAACGCTGCTTCCCGCTGCGCTGGATGCTCGACGCCGGCGTCGACGTGGTGCTGGGCTCGGACGCACCGGTGTCGCCGCTCGATCCGTGGCTGGCCGTCGCCGCCGCCGTCCACCGCTCGGGCGACGACCGCGAGCCGTGGCATCCCGAGCAGTCGATCTCCGCCCGGGAGGCGCTCGCGGCCTCGACCGACGGGTGGGGCACCCTCGCCGTGGGGCACCCGGCGGATCTCGTGCTGCTCGACGCCGACCCGCTCGCCGGGGACTCCGACCGTGAGCACGCGCTGCGGCTGCGGGGCTTCGCCGACCACGTGGTCGCGACCTGGGTGGCCGGCGAGGCGGCGTACGAGCGCGGCTGACCTCGTCGTCGGCGGCGCGGCCCCGCTGTAACGCCGTGTTACAGCGACTACCCACCCCCATGCATCAGGGTGGGTACACCCACTAACCCGGCGTTACAGCGTCGGGGGCGCACCACTCAGCCGGCCCGCCGACGTCAGGCCAGCGCCAGCGTCGCGTCCAGCACGAAGGCCGGGTCCTCCAGCCGGTCGCCGTAGACCTCGCGCAGCTGGCCGACGCGGTAGCGCACGGTCTGGGCGTGCACGAAGAGCTCCTCGGCGACGGCGTCGCGGCGGCCGTGGTGCAGCAGCCAGCTGCGCAGGGTGTCGGTGAGCTTCTCGGCCGTCGAGGGGCGCAGGTCGGCGAGCGGCGCGAGCACGCGGGCGCGCAGGTCGGCGCGCGCGTCGAGGTCGGCGCCCAGCACGAGGGCCGCGAGGTGCTCGTCGGAGTCGACCAGGCCCTCCATCCCCAGCGCCGCACAACGCAGTGCGCGCCGGTAGGAGCCGGCCGCCTCGAGCCAGGGGGTGCTCGGCCCGACCACCGCCTCGGTGCCGCGCAGCGCGCGCAGCAACGTACGACGGGCAGTGGCCGACCCGGTGCCGGGCACCAGCAGCGAGGCGTGGCCCTCGGGCAGGTCGGGGATGTCGTCGGTGGGTTGGAGCGTCTGCTGGTCGAGGGCGGTCAGCGCGTGCGAGACCTGCGACTCGGGAAGGACGATCGCGGTCAGCGCTCCCGGCGGCTCCCAGTCGGCCCGCTCGGCCGCGGCGTTGACCGCATCGGCCGGTGCACCGGTGAGCAGGGCGCGGGCCAGGCGTTCGAGGTTGCGCTGCCGGACGCGACCGGTGCTCTCGAGCTCGTCGGTGTGACCGGCGACGGAGGCCGCGGACAGCTCGTCGATGTAGGCGAAGACGAGCTCGGCGAAGCGGGCGAGCTGGCCGGAGTCCACACCCGCCCCGACGGCCGTGTCGGCCATCTCGCGCCAGGAGGCCCGGGCGCCGATGCGGTAGGCCGACAGCAGTGCCTCGACGGTGCGCCCGGCACGGGCCTCGCCGCGACCGAGCTGGTAGGCGCCCTCGATCGCGGGCGCCCTGGGCGCGTCGATGTCCTGGCGGGAGGCGAGGGTGAGGAACCCGCCGAGCGCGAGCTGCACGGCCTGGCGGATCACCTCACCCATCCGGCCGCTCCAGGCGCCCGCATAGCTCGGGACCTCCTCGATGATCCGGAGCACGGCGCTGTCGGCGACCTCGGCCAGCCGGGAGCGCAGGGCGTCGGCGACCACGGGGTCGAGGCCCACCACGGTCTGGACTTGTGTGGCGGGGCGCACAGTGCGGCGAGCCATGGGCACTCCTGAGGATGTTTTTGTTCGTGGCGAACAAGAGTGTAACCCCGATTCACGTGCTCGGGGCAGGTAATCCGGCTCCGTCTTCGGCACATTGGTACCCATGACCACGACTCTCGAGCCGCCCACAGGCAGCACCCGACGGAGCCGACGACTGGGCGACCACCTGGTCCGAGTAGCCGAGGCGGCCACGACGCCGTACCTCCCGGCCGACTTCATGGATCTCTTCGCACCCCTGCGTCCGGGCGCGGACCTGCGCGGGCGCATCGAGGCCGTGCACCCCGAGACCGCCGACGCGGCCACGATCGTCATCCGCCCCGGAGCCGACTGGGCCGGCCACGTGCCCGGCCAGTACCTCCGCATCGGCATCGACGTCGACGGCGTACGCCAGTGGCGCGCCTACTCGATGACCCACGGCCCGCGCCGCGACGGCCGCATCTCCATCACCGTCAAGGCCGTCCCCGACGGCCTGGTCAGCAACCACCTCGTCCACCGCGCCGAGCCCGGCACCCTGGTGCACCTCGAGCAGGCGGCCGGCGAGTTCGTCCTCCCCCCGACGGGCGGCAAGTTCTTGATGGTGACCGCCGGGTCCGGCATCACGCCGGTCATCGGCATGCTGCGCAACCTCTTCCCGAGCACCGACGACGGCGTGCTGCGTCCCGCGCGCAGTGCCGACCACGACATCGTCGTGGTGCACGTGGCGCCGAGCCACCCCGACTCGATCTTCATCCGTGACCTCGAGGCCCTCGACGCCGCCGGCGCGATCCGCCTCGTCGCGAGGTACGACGACGAGCACGGCGTCCTCGACGTCGACGACCTGGCCGACCTGGTGCCCGACCTCGCCGACCGCACGACGCTCGCCTGCGGCCCGGCAGGGCTGCTCGACGCGCTCGCCGTCCACCACGAGGCCGCCGGGATCACCCTGACGACCGAGCAGTTCCGCAGCGCCCGCGTCGAGCCCGGCGACGGGGGGACGGTGAGCTTCACGTCCGGCACCCTGCTCGACGTCGACGGCGCCACCCCGATCCTCGACGCCGCCGAGGCAGCCGGTGTGCTGATGCCGAGCGGCTGCCGGATGGGCATCTGCATGGGCTGCGTCCTGCCGCTTCGCGAAGGCAGCGTCCGCGACCTCCGCAACGGTGCCATCACCACCGCAGTCCCCGGCGAGAGCGGCGACGTCAAGGTGCAGACCTGCATCAACGCCGCTGCCGGCCCCTGCCACATCGACCACTGACCTCATCCCCCACTGACCGCTCTCGAGACGGTCGCAGCGCGACCTCCTCGACCAGCGAAGGACGGAAGGAAACCCCATGACGACCATCCAGAAGAAGTCGGCCCTCCCCGGCCAGTCCAACCCGATCGCGCACCTCAGCGAGGCCGACATCGAGCAGATCGGCATCGAGCTCGACGCGATCCGCCAGGACGTCCTCGACTCCCGCGGCGCTGCTGACGCGGCCTACATCCGCAAGGTCATCGACCGCCAGCGCAAGATCGAGCTCGGCTCGCGCGCGGTGCTGCTCTTCAGCGCCTTCCCGCCGGCCTGGGTGCTCGGCACCGCCGGCCTGAGCATCGCCAAGATCCTCGACAACATGGAGATCGGGCACAACATCCTCCACGGCCAGTGGGACTGGATGCGCGACCCGAAGATCCACTCCAGCACGTGGGAGTGGGACATGGCCTCGCCCGCGGCGCAGTGGAAGCACAGCCACAACGAGGTGCACCACACCTACACCAACGTGGTCGGCAAGGACAACGACCTCGGCTACGGCATCATGCGCGTCGACGAGGACCAGACCTGGGCGCCGTTCCACCTCGGCCAGCCGATCTGGTGCTTCATCAACGCGGTCTTCTTCGAGTACGGCATCGCCGCCTACGACCTCGACCTCGGTGCGGTGGTGAAGAAGAAGCAGACCAAGGACCCGGTCTTCCGCGCCGCCGCCAAGCAGGTGCTCAACAAGATCCGCAAGCAGGCCACCAAGGACTACGTCGTCCACCCGGTGCTCTCGATCCCGACGGGCTCGTTCCTGCCGACGCTGGCGGCCAACGTCACCGCCAACATCGTGCGCAACCTGTGGTCCAACTCGATCATCCTGTGCGGTCACTTCCCCGAGGGCGTCGAGACCTTCGAGAAGCGCTCGATCGAGGGCGAGACCAAGGGTGACTGGTATGTCCGCCAGATGCTCGGCTCGGCCAACATCTCCGGCTCCAAGGCCCTGCACCTGATGAGCGGCAACCTGTCGCACCAGATCGAGCACCACCTCTTCCCCGACCTGCCGTCCAACCGCTACGCGGAGATCGCGCCCAAGGTGCAGGCCCTCTTCGAGAAGTACGACCTCACCTACTGCGCCCGCCCGCTCGTCCCGCAGGTCTACTCCGCCTGGCACAAGGTCGTGCGGCTCTCGCTGCCCAACGGCTGGCTCAAGACCACCAACGTCAAGAACGCCCCCCAGCAGCTCGGGATCCTCTACAAGATGGCCACCGGTGATCGTCGTACGCGCCGCCTGCTGGGTCGCAAGCTCGAGAGCGAGTCCCGCGCGGCTGCCTGAGGCCCACCCTCCCCAGGCCGGTCGTCACCGGGATGTCACATGTCGCGCTCTGGCGCAACCTGCACGAGGACGGGCATGATGGGCCGTGGGGAACGTGAGCACACACGTGAGGGGAACGATCCGATGATCCGCTATGGCTCCGTGCACGAGGCGCAGGCGCAGCCGCGCGCCGACCAACCGCTGCTGCCGCGACCGCGGGCATCCGCCGACGCGGGCGCCCAGGTCAAGACCTGACCCGTACTTCCACTCCGCAGGCGTGGGTGGTCTGGACCATGTCCAGCAGAATGTTCGAAGGCTTCCTCCACGGCTCTTCAAGTCTGGTAATGCGCTCCTAGTCTTGCTGCCAGGCGGTCCGTGGGGGACACGCCAGGCAGTTCAGGGGAGTTTGTGATGACGGACCAGCAGGACGACCAGATCGCGCAACGAGCACATCGACTCCAGGAGGTCGAGCGGCTCACTGGTTCACTGGTCGCGCTGCGCCCCGCACCGGAGCCGATCCGGGAGGCGCCGCTGTCGCTCGTCCCGGTGCCTCGGCGCTCGCGCGTGTTCCTGCGCCACGGCGAAGGCCACGGAGCCTTCGCCGAGATGACGCTGACCGCGCCGCTGCGCCGCTCCGCCCACTCCTGAACGGTTGCCCCGACCGAGGTCGTGGCGCCTGCGCGGACCGGGGCGGCGAGTGGCCTAGGGTCACCCGGTGGTCTGGCTGGTCGGTGCGTTCCTGATCCTCTGGATCGCGTGGGGACCAGCCGTGGTGGTCGTTGCCGCCGCGGCTTTGTGCGTCCCTCGGATCCGCTGGTGGGTGCAGGACCGTGCCCGTGCCAGCCGCCGCGTGGTCGGCTGGATCACAGGTGCGTGCCTGGCAGTGGTCGCGGCCGTCCTGGTCCTTCCCGACGGCTGGCTCCCCATCCCACCCGCGCCCGGTGCCTGGTCCGGACCGGCGTACGTCGGGAGGCCGGCCACGGCGCCTCCGGTGCCCGCCGCCGAGGTCGCGCCGCACCCCCACCTCGCGGCCGCCGCGGCGACGCGACCCGGGCCGTTGGGCCTCCAGCCCGAGGTCGAGACGTCCTGGTTCGGGCTCCAGCGGTGCGGGCGGCTCGAGCTGACCTCGACCGACGACCTCGTCGCCCTCTGCACGGATCGGTCGGGCCCGAGCCTGCGGCTGGTCGACCCGGTCTCGATGCGCCCGACGACCACCCGCGACCTGCCTGACGCCGAGGATGCCTCCTGCCCCGGCGACGTGCTCTTCCTCGACGCCGCCGACCGGGCCGTGGTGGCGACGACGGATCGCCGGGTGCTCGCCGTGCGCACGACCTCCGCCTCGGGTGAGTCGGAGCTGGCGATCGACTCGACCTGGGACCTGAAGCCCTACGTCCCCCACGGCGACTGCGTCGTCGCGCTGGCCCCGGACTGGTCGGGCCGGACCTGGTGGGCCTCACGGCAGGGCCTCGTCGGCACCATCGCCGCCGACTCCGGGCAGGTCCGGGTCATCGACCTCGGCGAGGAGATCGCTCACGGTCTGGCCGCCGACGAGGGGGGTGGGGTCCACGTCGTCACCGACGCCGCGCTCCACCGCCTCGCGGCCGGGCCCGACGGCACACCGCAGACCGTCTGGCGCACGGCGTACGACGGGGAGAGCGGCTCCCCGCCGGTCCTGCTCGAGGGCGGCGTCGTGGCGATCACCGACAGCGCGGACGAGCGGATGGGCGTGCTGTTCGTGGCACGCGACGGGGGCGCGGTGATCTGCCGTCAGCCGGTCTTCGAGGAGGGTGCCAGCGCCACCACGAGCCCGCTCACGCCCGTCGGCAGCGGTGTGGTGGTGACCAACAACCACGACTACGCCTCGCCGCGCAGCACGCTGCTCGGCTTCACCAGCAGCCCGGGCATCGCGCGGGTCGACCTGGTCGCCGGGGCGTGCGTCGAGCGCTGGAGCAGTGACGCGGTCTCGCCGAGCTCGGGTGTCACCGCGAGCCGGCCGCAGGGCCTGGTCTACGCCTGGACGAAGCGACCGTCGCTGCTGGGCGTGAGCGCGTGGTACCTCACCGCGCTCGACGTCGAGAGCGGTCGCAGCATGTGGAGCGTGCGCACCGGCACCGGTCTGCTCGCCGGCAGTGACCACGCGCAGCTCACCATCGGACCGGCCGGATCGGCGTGGATCGGGACGCTCGCCGGGCTGGTGCGGGTCAGCGACCGACCCTGAGGGCAGCCGGCGCTCACGGCCAGGCGAGGCCGACGGTCTCCTCGCTCAGCTCCCACAGCCGACGCTGCGCGACCTCGTCGCGGGCGAGCGGTGCGGTGCCCACGATGCGCGGTCGCCCACCGGCCTGACCTGGACCGCCCGGGCCGACGTAGGTCCCTCCCGGCAGGTCGGCGGTCGCCGCCATCAGGGTCGGCCAGGCGCCGGCGGCGGCGGACTGGGAGACCGCCTTGACGGCGGCGTCCAGGATGGCCGCGCCCCGCCGCTCGATGCCCCGCATCTGGCCGTTGACCACGAGGTGGGTGCCGGCGAGCCCGGGATGGGCCGCCAGCGCGAGCACCGGCAGCCCGGCCCGCGAGCAGCCGGCGGTCGAGCTCGAGGGTGAAGAGCAGGTTGGCGAGCTTGGTCTGGCCGTAGACCCCCCAGCGGCTGTAGCGCCGCGGGGCCCGCGGGTCTCCGAGCGGCGCGGAGCGCGCCATGCGGTGCGCCTGCGACGACAGGGTGACCACGCGGCCCGCACCGGAGGCGACCAGCTGGTCGAGGAGCAGTCCGGTCAGCAGGAAGGGGCCGAAGTGGTTGGTCGCCATCTGCGACTCCAGTCCGTCGGCGGTGCGGCGGAACGGAGTGGCCATGATGCCGGCGTTGTTCACCAGCACGTCGATGGCACCGAACCCCGCGGCGGACTCGCCCGCGGCCCGCACCGAGTCGAGGTCGGAGAGGTCCACGACGAGGTTGTCCAGGGCCGCCCCCGGCACCTCCGCGGTGATCGCCCCGGCGGCCGCGTCCAGCTTGGCCGGCGTACGTCCCGCGAGGACGACGCGTGCCCCGTTCCGGGCCAGCTCGAGAGCGGTGTGGAAGCCCAGACCACCCAGCGTCGGGCCGGTGACGACGGCGGTGCGTCCGCCCAGGTCGCCGATGTCGTCGGTCGTCCAGGCGTCTTCGGTCACGGGGTGACTGCCATCGAGGCGAGGACGCGTGCGCCGAGCTCGGCGTCGCCCGCGACGCTGACGCCGTCCGGCTCCGCCGGCCGCCGGCCTCCGGCCAGCACCACGAACGTCGCGCGGTCCATGGCCAGGGTCACGGCCGGCTCGCCGTCCTCCGGCGTGGCGACGCGCCCGCGTCCGTCCTCGCCGACGACGACGCTCACGGGGGCGTGGCCGGTCACCTCGAGGCGTACGACGCTGCCGACCGGTGCCTGCGCCCGCTTGCCGACGACGAAAGGCAGGCTCTCCATGAGGTAGTCGGCACTGTGGATCGCCGGCGCCGAGTCGAGGTTGCCGGGCATGTCGAGCGCGCGGCGGATGTCCTGCTCGTGCATCCACACGTCCAGGGGCCGGTTGCGCAGCAGCAGGCCAGTGGTCCAGCCGATCGCGCCGAAGAGGCCCGGAGCGGGGGCCGACGGGTCGGTGGGCGGGTCGGCGAGCAGTTGGGTGTGCCGGGCCGTGGTCGACTCGCGGATCTCGGTGATCAACGCGTCGGGCGACTCGGGGCGCCGCGCCGCGACGCCCTGCTCGTTGAACTGGCCCAACGTGCCGCGGGCGTGCGGGACGTCCCCGATCTCCACGTCGTCGTGCTGGCGACCGGCGAGCAGCGCCTCGAGGTGGGCGGTGTGCGCCGCGATCGCGTGCACGTCCCAGCCGGGGAGGTCGGTCGGTGTGGCCCACTGGTCGTCGCCGACGTGCTCGAGCAGGTGGGTGAAGGAGTCGACGGCCTCCCACCACAGGGCGACGAGGGCGCTCAGTCGGTCGGCATCGGTCATGGGGGAGAGCGTAGGCCCCGGCGCGGAGGCCACCCGGAAGGGTGAGCGTGCATGGTTTCGCGTCCGGTCAGCCCTACGCTGCCGTGGACGGTCCGGCCCCGAGCCGACCGCGCCTCGACAAAGGAGTCGTCATGGGTATCGGAATCGGCATCTTGCTGCTCGTCCTCGGCCTCATTGTTCTCTTCGCGATCAAGGAGTTCCCGGCCTCCGTACAGGATGTCGTCGACCCCACCACGGTCGGCTGGATCCTGGTGATCGCCGGCGTGCTGGCCCTGGTGCTCGGCCTGGTGATGAACAACCAGCGCTCCAGGACCACCCACGTGGAGGAGCGCCGCGAGATGTGAGGCGGGGGTGCGCTGACCCGCGTCCGCCGCGGTCACAGCCAGCCGCGCTCCTGCGCGATCCGGGCGGCCTCGCTGCGCGTGGTCGCACCGGTCTTGCCGATCGCAGCCGAGAGATGGTTGCGGACCGTGCCCTCGGAGAGGTGCACCCGCGCCGCGATGGTGGCCACCGGTGCCCCGTCGAGGGCGTACGTCAGCAGCTCGCGCTCCCGTCCGGTGAGCGGGCTCGGGCCGTCGATCAACGAGTCCGCCGCGAGGTCCGGGTCGATCACCCGCAGCCCGGCGTGCACGCGTCGCACGGCGTCGGCGAGCTGGCGGGCCGGGGTGTCCTTGACGACGAACCCCGACGCGCCCGCCTCGATCGCGCGCCGGACGTAGCCGGGCCGACCGAACGTCGTCACGATGAGCGAGCGCACCCCCGGCAGCTCGCGCCGGACGGCGGCCGCGGCATCGATGCCGTTGAGGCCGGGCATCTCGATGTCGAGCAGGCACACCTCGGCGCCGGCAGCCCGCGCCGCGTCGACGACCTCGTCTCCCCGGCCGACCTGGGCGACGACCTCGAGGTCGGTCTCGAGGTCGAGCAGGGCCGCCAGGGCACCGCGCACGAGGGCCTGGTCGTCGGCGAGCAGCAGCCTGATCACGGCAGGGCCACGTCCACCCGGGTCCCGGGCGAGGCCGGACGCACGTCGAGCGTGCCGCCGGCTCCCACGACGCGCTCGCGCATGCCACGCAGCCCGTTGCCCTCCGTGCCGGCCCATCCGGTGCCGTCGTCGGAGACCGTGATGCCGTGTGGCCCGAGCTCGATCACCACGGACTGCGCCCGCGCATGCCGTACGACGTTGGTCACCGACTCGCGCAGCACCCAGGCCAGCAGTGCCCGGTGGCGGGGGTCGGTGTCGGCGACGTCCCCGGTGACCGTGGTGGCCACGTCGACGTCGGCGAGCACCCGCGGTGCCGCGGCGAGCTCGGCCTCGAGGTTGCCGGCCCGCAGGCCACCCACGGTGGCGCGCACCTCGGCGAGCGCCTGACGAGCGGTGGCCTGGATGGACTCCAGCTCCTCCTTGGCCCGGGCCGGATCGACGTCGACGAGGCGGGCCGCGAGCTCTGCCTTCACCGACAACGCGGTGAGCGAGTGCCCCAGGACGTCGTGGACGTCGCGGGCCACCCGTTCGCGCTCGGCGACCACCGCGAGCTGGTGCTGGGCGGCGTGGACCACCCGCTCGCGCTCGCCGAAGACCCGGATCAGCACGCCGCCGAGCATCACCGGCCAGATCGTGAGGAAGAAGTAGGTCGGGAAGCCGTCGATGCCGAGCAGCGAGAGCAGCGGCGTGACTGCCCAGAAGCCCACCGCCCACTTCCAGGCCGGGGCCGGCAGCACCAGGGCCGACAGGATGGCGAGATAGGGCGTGTAGGAGATCGCCGCGATGCCGATGACCGGCAGCGTGGCCAGCGCGAACCCGACCATCACCGCGAGGAACAGCCACGGGTTCCCTCGCCTGGTGTAGCCGAGCACGTTGGCGACGGCGAAGCCGACGATGCAGGCGAAGCCGGCGATCTTCACTGCCGTCGGGACGTCGGCGTCGGCGACCGCGATCACCGGGTAGATGAGGAAGACCAGCCAGATGGACGCGAACGCCCAGCCCCACTTCTCCCAGGGGTTCGCCGGAGCCGCGGCGGCCGTCACGTGCGCGCCCGGCTGCGTCGTACGCCCCAGAGCGCCAGCAGGGAGAAGATCACGGTCCACGCGAGCACGTTAGCGACCGGCAGCCACAGCGGGTCGCGCCCGCCCAGCGGCAACCATCCCTCGGTGAGCGGGAAGCGAGCGAGCGCGGCGTATCCGTAGAGCGGGGTCAGGCGACCGATCTCGAGCATCACACCGGTCATCGGGGTGAACACGTTGCCGAGGAAGGCCATCACCACGATCATCCCGGACGCGATGCCGGGCGCGTTGCTCCCGCGGACCACCAGGCAGATCGCCAGGCCGTAGATCGCGAAGAGTGCGGAGCCGAGCCACACGAGCGCCGCGGCGAGCGTCCAGTCCGTCCAGTCGCCGCGCGCCCCGGTGGCAGCGCCGATGGCGAAGATCAGCGTCACCGGCAGCGCCGCCACCGCCATGGCGACCCCGGCCTTGGCCGCCACGAAGGCCAGTGGTCGCATCGGCGTCAGGCCGAGCTGGCGCCCCCAGCCCATGACCTGCTCGGTCGCCGCGCTGCCGGCGACGCTGGTCGTCGCGCTGACGGCGCCGTAGGAGGCCATCGAGATCATCACGTACATCGCGACGTTGCCGCTGCCGACCGGGTCCTCGGAGCCGAGGCCGAAGACGAGGTACATGAAGGTCGGCAGGCCGACGATGAAGAACATGCCGATCCGGTCGCGCAGCTGGCGGCGCAGGTCGAGCCGGGCATAGGTGAGCATCGCCGGCCGCGGCGCCGTTCGTACGCCCTCGGCGGGGGCAGGAGGGTGGGTGCTGGCCGTGGTGCTCATGGGAGGGCTCCTTCCAGCTCGGGTGAGCTGACGTCGGGTGTGGTGGTCAGGGCGAGGAAGGCGGCCTCCAGGCTGGCGGCCGAGACCTCCAGGTCGCTCACCCCGAGCGGTTCGAGGGCCTGGTGCACCCGCGCCAGCCAGGTGGGGTCGATGCCTGCCGGGTCGACGGCGTGCGCCGGTGGTCGGAAGGTGACGGTGCGTCCGCCGTAGGCGGCGCGTACGTCCGAGGTGGCGGCGTCGTGCACGATCCGGCCGTGGTTCATCAGGACGGTCCGCTCGGCGAACTCGTCGGCCTCGGCCAGGTAGTGGGTGGCGAAGACGATCGTGCGCCCGAGCGCCGCGTCCGCGCGCATGGCCTGCCAGAACTCCTGCCGAGCGCCCACGTCCATGCCGGTGGTGGGCTCGTCGAGGATCACCAGGTCCGGGTCGGGGACCAGCGCCAGCGCGAACTTCAACCGCTGCTGCTCACCGCCGGAGCACGCCTCCACCCGGCGTCCCGCGAGAGCGCTCAGGCGCGCTCGCTCGAGCACGACCTCGACGCGGTCGGTCCGACCGTGCAGCGCCGCGATCGCGCGGACCGTCTCCCCGACGGTGAAGTCGTTGAGCAGTCCCCCGGACTGCATCACCGCCGAGACCCGGCCCGCACGCACCGCGGCGCCCGGCTCCATGCCGTACACCTCGACGGTCCCCGCCTCGGGGCGGGTCAGGCCGAGCAGCATGTCGACGGTCGTCGTCTTGCCGGCACCGTTGGGGCCGAGGAAGGCGACGATCTCTCCGGGCATGACCGTGAGGTCGACGTCATCGACCGCGAGGACCGACGTGCCGTCGGTGGTGCGGAACTGCTTGCGGAGCCCGATGGCCCGGATCGCTGGAGTGTTCATGGCCCCAGCCTCGCGGCGTACGCCCCGGCGTCCCGGGGGGAGTTGTCACGAGCTCGCCGTGACACCTGTCATCCGCGCCCACCCCACGCACGAGCGGTGGCCCACCCACCTTCCCCGGCTGAGGAATGTGGCTGGACCACCGCTCGCCCACCCCACGCACGAGCGGCGGTGGCCCACCCACCTTCCCCGGCTGAGGAATGTGGCTGGACCACCGCTCGAGGTGGATCAGGGGGCGTGGATCAGAAGGACGCCTCGTCGAGGTCCATCAGGTCGAGGTCGATCGCCTCGGCGATGGCGCGCTCGGCGCTGATCTTCGGCAGGTTGGTCTGCGCGAAGAACTGGGCGGCGGCGATCTTGCCGGCGTAGAAGGTGGCGTCCTTGTCCGACACCTCGCCGGCCAGCTTGTGCAGCGCC
Source organism: uncultured Actinomycetota bacterium (assembly GCA_963790155.1). Classification (GTDB taxonomy): domain Bacteria; phylum Actinomycetota; class Actinomycetes; order Propionibacteriales; family Nocardioidaceae; genus Nocardioides. The sequence goes on from CAWBNL010000004.1 coordinate 324,085, forward strand.
ACGTCGGCCTGGCGCAGCAGCAGCCAGGCGCAGACCACGTCGCCGAGCACCATGAGCAGGCGGGAGGTGTTGAGGCCCACCTTGTAGATGTTGCGCGTCTCCTCGGCCGACGACATCAGGTCGTTGATCATGTGGCCCACGATGGCGTTGGCGTCCTCGAGCGCGGTGGCGAGCAGGGCCCGCTCGTTCTTGAGGCGGCCGTTGCCCGCCTCGGAGGCGATGAAGGCCTCGATCTCCTGCGCGAGGTGGCCCAGCGCCTTGCCCTGGTCCTTGACGATCTTGCGGAAGAAGAAGTCCTGGCCCTGGATCGCGGTGGTGCCCTCGTAGAGGGTGTCGATCTTGGCGTCGCGGACGTACTGCTCGATCGGGTACTCCTGCAGGAAGCCCGAGCCGCCGAAGGTCTGCAGCGACTCCGTGCCCAGCAGCACCCACGACCGTTCCGAGCCGTAGCCCTTCACGATCGGGAGCAGCAGGTCGTTGACCGCGGCGGCGAGGCGGGCCTCGTCGGAGTCGTGGGTGCCCTCGTGCTCGGCGATCATGACCCGGTCCTGCCAGGTGGCGGTGTAGAGCACCAGCGCACGCATGGCCTCGGCGAACGACTTCTGCGTCATCAGCGACCGGCGTACGTCGGGGTGGTGGGTGATCGTCACGCGCGGCGCGGTCTTGTCGGCGGCCTGGGTCAGGTCGGCGCCCTGGACCCGCTCCTTGGCGTAGTCGAGCGCGTTGAGGTAGCCGGTCGACAGCGTGGCGATGGCCTTGGTGCCGACCATCATCCGGGCGTTCTCGATGACCTGGAACATCTGGGCGATGCCGTCGTGAACCTCGCCGAGCAGCCAGCCCTTCGCCGGCTCGCCGCCGCCGACCTGCGGGTCGCCGAAGGTGACCTCGCAGGTGTTGGAGACCTTGATGCCCATCTTGTGCTCGACGTTGGTGACATAGACGCCGTTGCGCTCACCGGTCAGCTCGCCGGTCTCGAGGTCGAAGTGCTGCTCGGGCATCCAGAAGAGCGAGAGGCCCTTGGTCCCGGGACCGCCCGCACCCTCGACGCCCTCGGGGCGCGCGAGCACGAGGTGCATGATGTTCTCGCTCATGTCGTGGGTCGCGCTGGTGATGAACCGCTTGACTCCGGTGATGTTCCACGTGCCGTCGTCGTTGGCAACGGCCTTGGCGCGGCCGGCGCCCACGTCGGAGCCGGCGTCGGGCTCGGTGAGCACCATGGTGCAGCCCCACTGGCGGTCGACCATGAACTGGGCGACCTGCTTGTCGCGGTCGTTGCCGTTGCGGTGGACCACGTTGGCGAACGCCGGCCCGGCGGCGTACATCCACACCGGGGCGTTGGCGCCGAGCACCATCTCGCCGATCGCCCAGACCAGCGACGACGGGGCGGGGGTGCCGCCCATCTCCTCGAAGACCTGCAGGCGCCAGAACTCGGAGTCCATCCACGCCTGGTAGGAGGCCTTGAACGCCGGGCTCACCGGCGCGGTGTGCGTGGCGGGGTCGAAGACGGGCGGGCAGCGGTCGCTGTCCTCGTACGACGCCGCGATGTCCTCGCGGGACAGGCGCTCCACCTCGCGGAGGATCTCGCGGGCGCTGTCGCCGTCGATCTCGCCGAAGGGTCCGGTGCCGAGCACCTCGTCCCGTCCGAGCACCTCGAAGAGGTTGAACTCGATGTCGCGGAGGTTGGTCTTGTAGTGGCTCACGGCTTCCACCTGTTCCGTTGCGGTCTGGAGGGCGAGGGGTGGCGCTACTCGCCAGTAACATAATGATGCCTCGCGATCGGCCGTCGCGCAACACGAACGCGGATGTCGCCGGTCACAGACGGGTGTCGGACACGCCGGGAGCAATGTCGGTTTTGTCCATTGTGCCGAGTATGTCTAGTCTTTCACCCGACAAACACCACTCGCCTGATCCAGACCTGGAAGGAGCCTGCGGATGCGCAAGCTCATCGTGCTCGGTTTCGTGGGCCTCCTCGCCCAGCTCATCGACGGATCCCTGGGCATGGCCTATGGCGTGACGTCCTCGACCATGCTGCTGGCGGTCGGTGTGGCGCCGGCCGCTGCGTCGGCTGCGGTCCACTTCTCCGAGATCGGCACGTCCCTGGTGTCGGGCTTCTCGCACCACAAGCTCGGCAACGTCGACTGGCGCACCGTCTCGATCCTGGCGCTGCCCGGCTTCGTCGGCGCCTTCATCGGCGCGACGCTGCTCTCCAACCTCGACGGCGCCGTGGCGAAGCCGGTCGTCGCGATCATCCTGCTGGGCCTCGGCGTCTACGTGGTCTACCGCTTCCTGCGCCTGGGCGGCGCCCGCCCGAGCTTCAAGGCCCGCCCCTCGGCCTCCTTCCTCGCCCCGATGGGCCTGGTCGCGGGCTGCCTCGACGCCGTCGGTGGCGGTGGCTGGGGCCCGGTCGGCACCACCTCGCTGCTCTCCAGCGGTCGCCTCGAGCCCCGCAAGGTCGTCGGCTCGATCGACACCTCCGAGTTCGTCGTGGCCGTCGGCGGCTCGCTCGGCTTCCTCCTCGGCCTCGGCGCCGCCAACATCAACTGGGGCTATGCCGGTGCGCTGCTCGCCGGTGGCGTGATCGCCGCCCCGATCGCGGCCTGGCTGGTCAAGCACCTCGCCGCCCGGGTCCTCGGGGTCGCTGCCGGTGGTCTGATCATCCTCACGAACTCCAAGACCCTCCTCGAGGCCGTCGGCGTCCCCGGCATCGGCGTGGCTGTCGCAGCCGCCGTCGTCCTCGTCCTCTGGGTCTCCGGCATCTGGTGGGCCGTGACGCAGGAGCGCATGTCCCGCGCCGCTCTCGACGAGGAGCTGGAGCGGGAGACGGCCGCGGTCTGACGGGGAACCAAGCACCAGTGTGTCGGGGGACATATCTGACAAACTGGTCTTATGCGTGTCTCCGCCAAAGCCGACTACGCCCTGCGGGCCCTGATCGAGATCGCGGTGCGCGCGGACGGCACGGCGGTGAGCGCCGAGCAGGTCGGCCGGGCCCAGGGGATCCCGCACGGGTTCCTCCAGGCCATCCTGGCCGACCTGCGGCGCGCCGACATCGTGGTGTCGCAGCGCGGTCAGTCCGGCGGCTGGCGCTTCGCCCGCAAGCCCGCGACGATCACCGTCGCCGACGTGATCCGCGCGGTCGACGGTCCCCTCGTGTCGGTCTACGGCCTGCGTCCCGAGGCGGTCGAGTACGACGACTCGGCGCGCGTCCTGCAGCACGTCTGGATCGCGGCCCGCAGCTCGCTGCGGTCGGTCTTCGAACGGGTCAGCATCCAGGACCTCGCCGACGGCGGCCTCCCGGAGGACGTGGCAGCCCTCACCGAGGACGACGACGCCTGGCAGCCGCACTGAGCCGGTCCTGCTGGTCGAGGAGGGACGAAGTCCCGTCACGAGACCCGGTCCGGGATCAGGCAGCCAGCCGCCTGTTGACCTGCTTGCGCAGCTTGCCGATCTTGGCGAGCCGCTTGTCGAGGCGTGCCTCCTGCTCGATCAGCGCGATGCGCGCGACCTGGGCCGCGAGCTGGCCGTCGGAGAGGTGCGACGGGAGCACGTGCGTACGGCTGTCCTTGACCAGTGACAGCCACGCGGCCGGTGGCTCGACGTCGAAGCCGCTCGTGACCACCAGCACCACCTTGAGGCCAGCGGCCTGGTCGAGCGCGAGCGCTGCCTGCTCCGGGGTGGCGTCGAAGAAGTCCGGCACGCTGACGAAGCAGTCGGCCTTGGTCCTGTGGGCGCGGCGGCAGACCTTCGCCCACGCGCCTTCGACCTGCTTGCGCTTCAGTCCGGCCGCCTTGTGGGAGCGGCGGATCTCGATGCCGGCGCGGGTGAACGTGTCGGCGTCGGCGTCCGGGACGGCGATCCGACCCAGGGCCAGGGCCTCGGTCATCGCCGAGACGTCGACCGGGGAGGGGCCGATGTGGAGGAGGAGGAGTCTCTTGGCCATGTCGCCAGCCTTCCGCGCAGGTGCGTCAGGGATGTGAACGTGGGACGTCATCGACGGTAATTCTCCGACGTGCTGCGGGCCGGGTGGGACGCTGCGGGTGGTTGAGTGCGTCTCTAGGGGTGACGCCGAGACCACCGAGGAGAGACATGCCCCGCACGCCCGCGGAGTTCGAGGAGTTCGCCGTCGCGCGGACCCCGCAGCTCTATCGCGCGGCATGGCTGATGTGCGGCGATGCCCACCGGGCCGAGGACCTGGTCCAGGAGACGCTGGCCAAGGTCTTCGTCCGCTGGCACCGCCGGATCGGCGCGCCGATCGAGCACCCGGCCGCCTACGCCCACACCACGCTGGCGCGCACCTACCTCAGCGCCCAGCGTCGGCGGAGCACCCACGAGCGTCCGAGCGAGCACCTGCCCGAGCCGGTCGAGCCCGGGGGCGACGCCGACACCGGGATCGCCCTCCGGGCAGCGCTCGACGAGCTGGCGCCGATGGATCGGGCCGTCCTCGTGCTGCGCTACCTCGAGGACGTGTCCGTCGCCGAGACCGCGCACGCGCTCGGGGTCAGCCCCGGCGCCGTGCGCAACCGCACGCTGCGGGCCCTCGACCGGCTCCGGGCAGTGCTGGGTCCGTCCCTCCGCGACCTGCTGGAAACCTAGGAGAACCCATGTCCACCCACGACTCCGGCGTCACCGAGCTGCTCCGCCGCGCGAGCGACGACCTCGCCCCCGACGTCGACCGCCTCGTCAGTGGCGGCATCGCCCGCGGCCGCTCCCGCCAGCGTCGCGCCCGGATCGGTGCGACGGTCGCCTCGCTCGCCGTGGTCGGCGTCGTCGGCGGGTTGGCGGCCGTCGTACCCCGGCTCGGATCGCCCGACAGCGCGCGCGACCCCGGGATCGCCACGGACGGCGGAGGAGCGGTCGCGACCGATGCGCCCGACCCCGACCGGCCTGCGCCCGCGACCACCGAGCGTGCCCTGGCCGAGTTCCGGGCCTTGCAGGTCCACGCGATCGTCAACGGAATCATCGGGACCGAGCTCGGCGCCGAGCCGCGGCCCACCGACACGGTCGTCGACGACCCGGACGAGAAGGTCGCCTACTTCCCCTATGACGGCATGGAGACCGCCGTCGGCTTGGGCTTCAACCAGCTTCCGACCGTCGCCCGGTGCAACGAGATGAACGCTCGGCTCGGCGGCTCCTGCGCCGAGCTGCCGGACGGCACCGTCCAGCTGACCTGGGGCCCGACACTCGCCGACGGGGTGACCTGCCAGGGGGTGAGTGCCTACCGCTACGGCTACGTCGTGTGGGCCAACTCGTGCAACGCGGCGACGGGCAAGGACTCCCCGCCTCTGGCGCCACGGCCGCCGCTCTCGCTGGAACAGCTCACCGCCATCGCGACCAGCGACGTCTGGTTCGGCTGAGGATCAGTCGACCGCGCGCAACCAGCTGACGAGCGGACGGAGGGTCTTCCAGTCCTCGCGGACCCGGTCGAGGAGGCCGGCGTCGATGGCGTCGGCCTCGAAGCCGTAGGACTTGTTGGCGAAGAGCTGCTTGCAGCGCAGCAGGTGGATGCGCGGGTGGTCGGCGTCGTAGCCGCGCGGTGAGGTCTTGAGCCGGTCGCCGCCGATCTCGAAGCCGTCCTTCTCCAGCCGCTTCAGCAGCCGGTCGAGGGCCTTGCCGGTCTTCTCCTCGGCCATCGCCTCGCGGATCGCGGCGAGGTGCGGCCCGTCGGCGTCGTAGAACCCCGAGCCGACGCGGGTGCCGCGCGCGGAGATCTCGACGTACCACCCGGTCGAGGGGCCGGCGCTGACGAAGGCGCCCTGGTGGGTCTTGTAGGGCGTCTTGTCCTTGGCGAAGCGCACGTCGCGATAGGGGCGGAACACCTTGGCGGGGCCGAACTCCGGCTCGAGTGCGGCCACCAGTGCCTTCATCGGCGCCTCGACCGACTCCTTGTAGATCTCACGGTGCGCCTCCCAGAAGGACTTGGTGTTGTCCATCTCGAGGTCGTCGTAGAAGTCGAGCGCGGCGACGGGGAATCCGGTGAAGCTCACGTCAGCCGACGTTAGCCCACACCAGTTCGTCGCCCTGCTCCCCGAACGAGGAGAGGGTGAGCACGCCGCCGCCGCAGGCGGGCTCGCCCAGGAAGGCGTTGCCCACCGACGCGGACTCGTAGGCGATCTCGAGGGTGTGGTCCGGGGTCCAGCGCATCAGCCGCGCCGGCTCGTCGTCGCCCTGCGGGTCGCGGACGAAGAAGACCGAGTCGCCGCAGGGGACCGCCGTGCCGGTGGTGCCGGGGCCGAGGTCGAAGTAGGTGCCGTCGGCCGAGGCGTGGAAGTACGCCTCCTCCTGCCGGCGCGGCTTGGGCACCTCGGACCACACGGCTCCGTCCGCAGTGGCGGCGACGTCCCAGGCGGTGCAGTCGGCCGTTCCCTCGACCGGCTGCGGCAGGCCGCTGCCGTCGAGGACGTTGACCGTGCGACAGGCGACCGGGCGGGCGTCGTCGAAGGTCAGCATGCCGACGCCGTTCTCGCTGGCGGTGAGCCCGGAGAAGCCCGATCGGGCGGGGGTGCACCAGCCGTCCTCGCCGTTGTTGTCGGCCAGCGCGTTGGTGGCCAGGCAGTAGGCCCGGTCGTCGCCGTACGTCGGGTAGTAGAGGTCGCCGCCGGTGAGCGCCCACGACCCGCCGCTGGCCGGCGGCGGAGTCGTCACCTCGCCCTGCTCGCCCGTGGCGAGGTCGACCACCGAGACCTGGCTCGGCGCGGTCTCGGCCTTGTCCTGCTTCACCACGACTGCCCAGTCGGTGGTCATCAGGACCTCCGAGATCGTGCGGCCGGCGCCGGCGGCGATGGTCGTTGAGTCGCCGCCACGGGTGAGCTCGACGCTTCTGTTGCCCGCACTGACGACGGCCTCCGCCTCCGGGCCGCGGACGTAGCGCGTGCCGACCTCGACGCCGGAGTCCTGCCAGTCCAGCACGGCCGGGATGGGCTCGACGACCGCAGGCGCGTCCATCGTGCCGCCGGACGGCGCCTTGCTCGTGGGCGCGTCGGTGCTGCTCGACGGACCGCCCGTGTCCGGTGAATCGGTGGGCTCGTCGGTCCCGCCGCAGCCGGCCAGCGTCGCCAGCAGCGCCAGCGCGAGCGTCGTACGGACCACCACGTCAGACCCCGACGTTGTGCTGGAAGTGGTCGAGGTTGGCGCGGTAGGACTTGTAGGCGTTGCGCCACTGGACGCGACCGATGGCGGGCTCGCTCGGGTCGAAGCGCGACTGGTCCCACGGCTCGAAGTAGCCGATCTTGCGGTTGCCGCCGGTGTTCTGGTCGAAGCCGCGACCGACCTGGAAGTGGCCGCTCGCGTCGTCGTCGAGATAGGGGTAGTACTGCTTGAGCAGCACCGGGTGGAGCACGACCGGCGCCTGGTAGTCGTGGATGTGGCGCATCATCAGGCGATACCACTGCTTGAAGGTGAAGTCGCTGATGTCGAGCACGATGTAGGGACCGGCGTGCGCCGTGTCGTCGTAGTCGGTCTGGTTGTTGACCACGCGCACCATGTCGGTGATCGCGGAGCCCGCCGAGGTGGTGCCGAGGCGGCGGGCCCAGTAGGACTGGTTCTTGCGCTTCTGGCTCGAGCCCCAGCCGATCGCCTGCATCGTGGCCGGGCCGCACCACCACGTCTGGTTCTGCGAGAGCGTCTGCGACTCGTCGAGGATCGCGAACGTCTCGGGGTACTTGCCACCGAAGCCGCGGCGCGCCGTGGTGGTGGCGTCCGCGCCCACCTCCGGGTGGCGCTCGGCGAAGTCCGCCGGCAGCTCGACGCCCTGGATCTCGTGGCGCAGCATCCACACCTTGCCCACGGACCGCGCGGCACTCGTGAGCTCGGCGCGCTCGGCGGCGGTCCGCTCCCTCGCGCTGCGCCGGGTGTCACGCGCCAGTACGCCGTCCGCGTCGAGGTCGCCGGTGCGCTCGCGGCTGAAGCGGGGACGGCTCGCCAGCCGGGCGGCCAGGGTCGAGCGGGTCTGGTTGGTCCAGCCGAACCCGAGGCAGTAGCGCTGGCCGTCGAAGGTGGCGCACCGGACCGTGGCCTTGGCGATGGCCGTACGTCCCCGGGCCCGGGCGAGGCTCGAGCCCTCGGCGAGGACCCGGTCGATCTCCGCCTGCATCTCAGGAGTCACCTCGCCGCGACCACTGGCGCTGGGCGCCGGCGTCGTCTCGGCGCTCGGCGCGATCTCCTCGCGGTCGTTGCCGTCGTCGGGCAGGAGCGGGACGGCGGCCAGGGTCAGCGCGAGCACTGCGGCAGCGATGGTGGCCGGGTGCCGCCACAGCGGCCGGGAGGGGTCGTCCTCGGCGATCGTGGTGGCGATCCGGGAGGCGAACAGGCGGGGAAGAACGGGCATGGGGAAGGACCTCGATCCGAAAGACGATCGACTCACTGTCCCCTCTGGTCCCAGAAGGCGCAAGTTTTCCCATGGGCCCCACGTCGCGCGACCGTGCGATCGCCGCTTCGCGCCTGAGCGGGATCTGTTGGAGCGGATGACGAGATTCGAACTCGCGACATCGACCTTGGGAAGGTCGCGCTCTACCAGCTGAGCTACATCCGCAGTGCCGTCCGAGGAACGGCGCGCCGAATGCTACCTGACGCTCGAGAGGTCCGGTCGCTTCGGGGACACGGTGTCCCCCGAGGACCGCCCGGTCACGCGGCGGTGGACCCACGGCACGAGGAACTCGCGCGTCCACCGCGCGTGGGCGGCCCACTGCTCGCGACGAGGCAGCAGTGGCGGCGGCGCGACGGTGACGGGCTCGAGGCCGTGCTCGACGCCGATCGCCTCGAGGACGGCGTGCGCCATGTGGGTGTGTCCGTGGTGGTTGAGGTGCATCCGGTCGGTGTCCATGACGCCGGCGATCTCGATGTCGCGCATCCGCCACATGTCGACGATGGTCGCGTCGTGGCGCTCGGCGATCTCGCGGACCCACTCGTTGAAGATGGCCATCCGGCCGCGGACGGGACCATAGATCCCCTTGCCGCCCGGGTCGAAGATCGTGAACATCACGACCCGCGCACCGGTGGCGGACAGGCGCGCGATGGCGTCGTCGTACGTCCTGGCGAGGGCGTCGAGGTCGACGCGCGGGCGGAGCACGTCGTTGCCGCCGCCGTGGATCGTGATGAGGTCGGGCTGGAGCGCGACGGCCGCGTCGACCTGCTCGGCGACGATGGCGCCGAGCTTGCGGCCGCGGATGGCGAGGTTGGCGTAGCCGAAGTCGTCGGTCTGCGTCGCGAGCACGTCGGCGACGCGGTCGGCCCACCCGCGCAGGCCGTTGGGCCGCGCCGGGTCGGGGTCGCCGACGCCTTCGGTGAAGGAGTCGCCGAGGGCGACGTAGCGGTGGAAGGTCACGGATCCATTGTGGGCACCCGCTCCCCAGAGCCGAAAACCCCGGCTAGGTTGGCGCCGTGCTGCTCTCCGATCGCGACATCGCCCACGAGATCGACCTCGGCCGGATCGCCCTCGAGCCGTGGGATCCGCAGATGATGCAGCCCTCGAGCATCGACGTACGCCTCGACCGGTTCTTCCGGGTCTTCGAGAACCACCGCTACCCGCACATCGACCCCGCTGCCGACCAGTCGGAGCTGACCCGCGAGGTCGAGCCCGAGGGCGACGAGCCCTTCATCCTGCACCCGGGCGAGTTCGTCCTGGGATCGACGTACGAGGTCATCACGCTCCCCGACGACGTCGCCGCCCGCGTCGAGGGCAAGAGCTCGCTGGGCCGCCTCGGCCTGCTCACCCACGCGACCGCGGGCTTCGTCGACCCGGGCTTCTCCGGGCACGTGACGCTCGAGCTGGCCAACGTCGCGACGCTGCCGATCAAGCTCTACCCGGGCATGAAGATCGGCCAGTTCTGCTTCTTCCGGCTCTCCTCGCCCAGCGAGCACCCCTACGGTTCGCAGAAGTACGGCTCGCGCTACCAGGGCCAGCGCGGCCCGACGCCGAGCCGTTCCTTCCAGGGCTTCCACCGCACGCCCATCTGAGCGGGCGGTGGGTCAGCGGCGCTTGGGCGCGCGCGGGGAGTAGCGCACGCGCTCGGCGATGCGGTGGCGTGCGATGAGCTCGATGTCGGTGAACGCGTCATGCATGGTCGTGCTCCTTTCTGGTGGAGGGTTCAGCTCTGGTGGAGGGTGACGTCGCCCGAGGCGGTGGTGGCACGCACCTCGAGGAAGGGCTGGTCGGCGGCGGGCTCGCCGGTGGTGGGCAGGTCCGAGACCAGTCGGCCGCTCGCGGTGCGGATGTCGGTCCACACCGGGGTGCCGGGGCGTACGCCGATGCGGACGTCGCCGCTCGCGGTCTTCGCCGTGACGCGTCCCGAGGTGGCGTGGGCGATCTCCAGGTCCCCGGACCCGGTCGTGAGGACCAGCTCGCCGGCGAAGGTGCCCACCCTGGCGTCGCCCGAGCCGGTCTTGACAGCGACCTCGCTGCCGGCGCCGTCGACGCGTACGTCGCCGCTGCCGGTCGTGACGACGAGGGCGGAATCGACCCGCGTGACGCTGATGTCGCCGGAGCCGGACTTGATCCGTGCGTCGCCGCTCAGGTGCTCGGCGACCACGTCGCCGGAGCCCGACTGCACCACGGTCGAGCCGTCGACCACGTCGAGCGAGACGTCACCCGACCCGGACTCGATGCGTGTGTCGGCGAGGCGGCCGTGGGTGCCGACGTCGCTGCTGCCGACCTTGGCGGTGAGGCCGCTGGCCGTGGGGACCTCGACGACGATCTCCGCGTGCGGGTCCCTGCCGAAGAAGCCGCCCTCGCGGCGGGGAGCGAGGATCGCGATCCGGTGCGGCGCGTGTCCGTCGCGCAGGTCGCGCACGTCGAACTCCTCAGCGCGCTCACCGGTGATGCGGATGGTCGTCACGGTGGTGTCGGTCGCGGTCACCTCGACCCGGCCGCGGCCGTTCTCGACGTAGAGGTCGATCGGCTCGGGAGTCTCGAAGGTGGCGTCCAGGTGGTGGCTCATCGGTGTCTCCGATTTCGGGTGTGATCGTCTGCCGGGCCGGCGGTCGCCGGTCCGCTGGGGGCGGTGCGTGGGGCCGGTCAGGCCCGGTCGATCAGAGCCAGCCGCTCATCCGGCGGTTGTTGCCCTGCTTGCGGTTGGCGGCGAACGGGTCGTAGCCCACGAAGGGGATGCTGCTCAGGTCGATGTCGACGTTGATCGCGTGCTCGTTGGTGGCGCTGCGGACGAGGCCGACCATCCAGGTGTTGAGGCTCTGCCCGGCTGCGGCGGCCTTCTCCTCGGCGCGGGCCTTGACGGCCTCCGGGATGCGCAGGGTGATCCGGGCCAGGTCGCCGTCATCCTCCTCGGGCGCCGGCGGCGCGGGTGGCGGTGGCGGCGCGGGCATCGCGGTCGGCGGCGCGGTCTCGACGACGAAGTCGAGCTCCCGGCCGACCAGACGGACGTCCACGCTGCCCTCCGGCAGCTCGGCGCTGATCTCGGCCGCCGCGTGGGAGATGGCCTCCATCAACGCCAGCCGGGCGCTCGGGTCCAGCGCGTACGTCAGCCGCTCGGCCGCCTGCCTCAGCTCGTCGCTGCCGGCCTCGGCCGCGGCGAGCAGGTCACGCCGCAGTGAGTCGACGTAGGGAGTGATGTCCATACGCACCACTGTGACATCACGATGATGTCATGTCAACATCGATGTGACATCTTCTGATGTCAGTTGGCCATCAGGGTGACATCACACCCCGATAGTCCCCATCAAATGGGTCCATGTGAGCACGTTCCGAGGGCTCGATTGAGGGGGACTATCCCGGGTGGTGAGTGGGTCTCAGAGATCGAAGAGGGAACCCGTCTCGCTGATGTCGACGTCCGTACGCGGGGTGTGACCCGGCGTGCTGGGTGTCGCCGGCTTTTCGGCCTGCGGTGCGGGCGACTCCTCCGTCGCGGCCTCGGGCTGCTTCGGCTCCTCGCCGGGTACGTCCTCGGACTCCTGCTCGACCGGGGCGTCCTGGGCCTCGCTCGAGGTGTCCTCGGGCGCAGGATCGGCCGCGGCCGCGGGGGTGGGGTCCTCGTCGGGGTCAGCGGGGTCGGCGAAGATCGCGGCCTGGCTCAGGTCCGCACCGCTCGGCGGGGCGCTCGGCGCTGCGGGTGCCGGCTCCTCGTCGGCCGGCGAGGCGGCGGCCGCGGTGTCCTGCGGAGCGCTGGGTTCGGGCTCGGCAGTCGGCTCCGGCTCGGCTTCGGCAGCCGGCTCGGATTCCGGCGCGGGTTGAGCCTCGGCCTCGGCCGCAGGGGGCGCCGGGGTGCTGGTCGCCTGGGCCTCGGGAGCCGTGATGTCGAACAGCGAGCCGAGGCTGCTGAGATCGACGTCGGTGGCGGGCGTGGACGTCGCACCGCTCGGCGCGGCCTCGTCCGGGGCAGCCGGCTCCGGCTCCGGCTCCGGCTCCGGCTCGGGCTCCGGCTCGGCCTCGGCAGCCGGCTCAGGCTCCGACGCGGGTTGAGCCTCGGCCTCGGCCGCAGGGGGCTCCGGGGTGCTGGTCGCCTTGACCTCGGGCGCCTCGAGGTCGAACAGCGAGCCGAGGCTCGACAGGTCGGCGTCGGTGGTCGGCGTGGACGTCGTGCTGCTGGCAGCAGGTGCGGGCTCGGCGTCCGCAGGCTCGGGCTCGGTCTCGGCCGCCTTCGGCTCCGCCGCCGGTGCGGTCTCAGCCTCTGCCTCGGGCGCCTCCGGCTGGGCGGGCTTCGCTGCGGAGGGCTCAGCCGCGGAGGGCTCGGGCGCGGAGGGCTCCGGCGCGGCGATGTCGAAGAGCGATCCGCCGCTGCCGAGATCGGTCGTCGCCGATGGCTCGGCGGCGGGCGGCGCCTCGGCGGCCGGTGCGGTCTGCTGCGACTCCGCGGCGGCGGCGGGGGCAGCCTCCGGCTCGGCCGGCGTACCGAGGTCGAACAGCGAGCCACCGGCCCCGAGGTCGCCCGACGTGGTCGCGGCCGGGGCTTCGTCGGACGCTGCTGGCTCGGCCGGGGGCGACGGCTCGGGCTTGGACGCAGGCGGGGCAGGCGTGTCGAACAGCGACCCACCCTCGGCCGCGGCCGGCTCCGCCTTCGCTGGCTCCGCCGGCTGCTCGGGCGCAGGCGTGTCGAACAGGGACGTACCTCCCGACGCCTTGGCCGCAGGCCCGGCGTCGGCGGTCTCGGTGACCGTGTCTTCGGTGACCGTGACGTCGCCGGCCTCCGGCTCGTCCTTGGTCGCCACGTCGGTCGCGGCTGCGGCGGGAGCTGCGGCAGGAACAGCGGTGGGAGCGGAGCCGGGCGCTGCCTTGGTCGCCTGCTCGCCCTTCACGGACGCGAGGAGCATCTGGGCGACGTCGAGGACCTCGACCTCCTCGCGCGCCTCGCCTGCGGCCTGCTGGGCGGTGAGACCGTCGGAGAGCATCACGCGGCAGAACGGGCAGCCCACGGCGATCTGGTCCGCGCCGGTGCCGACGGCCTCCTTGGTGCGGTTGAGGTTGATCCGCTCGCCGAGGTTCTCCTCCATCCACATGCGCGCGCCGCCGGCGCCGCAGCAGAAGGACCGCTCGGAGTTGCGCTCCATCTCGATGACCTCCGCGCCCGGCAGCACCTGGAGCAGCTCGCGCGGCGGCGAGTAGACCTCGTTGTGGCGGCCCAGGTAGCACGGGTCGTGGTAGGTGATCGAGCGCTTCGCAGCACCCGCGCCGTCCTTGACCGGCGTCAGCCTGCCCTCGCGGACCAGCCGGTTGAGCAGCTGGGTGTGGTGGACGACCTCGAGCTCGATGCCGAAGTCCTTGTACTCGTTCTTGAGGGTGTTGAAGCAGTGGGCGCAGGTCGAGACGACCTTCTTGACCTTGTACTCCTTGAACGTCTCGACGTTCTGCATGGCCAGGCCCTGGAAGACGAACTCGTTGCCCGCGCGGCGAGCCGGGTCACCGGTGCAGGTCTCGCCGTTGCCGAGGACGCCGAAGGAGATGTCGGCGATGTTGAGCAGCTCGGCGACGGCGCGGGTGGTCTTCTTCGCACGGTCCTCGTACGCCCCGGCGCAGCCGACCCAGAACAGCCAGTCGACCGAGTCGAGGGACTCGAGGTCCTCGCCCACGACGGGCACGTCGAAGTCGAGACCCTTGGCCCAGTCCATGCGCGCCGTGGACGACATGTTCCACGGGTTGCCCTTGTTCTCCAGTCCCTTGAACAGCTGGTTGAGCTCGGCCGGGAAGTTCGCCTCGACCAGCACCTGGTGGCGGCGCATGTCCATGATGTGGTCGACGTGCTCGATGTCGACGGGGCACTGCTGGACGCAGGCGCCGCACGACGTGCAGTTCCACAGCACGTCCTCGTCGATGACGAAGGGCGCGTCCTCTGGGTTGTAGAAGTAGTCCAGGACGTCGGTGCCCGCGGTGCCGCCGCTCTCGCCCTTGGTGCCGGACCCGATGAGGGCCCGCTCGGTGTGGGCCTCGTCGCCCGCCGACTTGGCGTACGCGTGGTCGCGCAGGCTGGTGATCAGCAGCTTGGGTGACAGCGGCTTCTCGGTGTTCCACGCCGGGCACTGCGACTGGCAGCGACCGCACTCGGTGCAGGTGGTGAAGTCGAGGATGCCCTTCCAGGAGAAGTCCTCGACCTTGCCGACACCGAGCACCGACTCCTCGTCGAGGTCGTCGATGTCGTCGAGCGTGATCGCCCTGCCCTCGGACGTCAGCGGCTTCATCGCACCCAGCGCGGTGCTGCCGTCGGACTCGCGCTTGAAGAAGATGTTGAACCAGACCGTGAAGCGGTGCCAGGCGATGCCCATGGTGATGTTGCGCGCGATCACCATCAGCCAGACCATCGCCAGCGCGATCTTGAACATCGCGATGAAGTAGATGGTGTTCTCGAGCGAGGTGACCGAGCTCGGGTAGAGCGCGTCACCGAGGAAGGACGAGAACGGGTAGTGCGCGCGCCCGGCCTCCTCGTCGAGCCGCCACTCAGCGGCGCGGACGAAGAGGATCGCCGCACCCTCGAGCAGCGCGAGCGCCTCGACGAAGTAGGCCTGCCAGAAGTTCGACCCGAAGAAGCGGCTCCTGCGCCCCTCGCTGCGCGGGTGGTGGATCTGCCGGTAGACGATCAGGAAGACGATGCCGATCGTGCTGAGCGCCCCGATGAGCTCCATCAGCCACTCGAAGGGATACCAGTGGCCGATGACCGGGTAGGCGAAGTCGGCCTTGAAGAGCTGGAAGTACGCCGCCAGCACGGCCGTGCTGAGGAGCAGGAACGCCATGTAGACGAACCAGTGCATGATCCCGACCCAGTGCCACTGGAGCATCCGGGTGTGCAGGAACGTCTCCTTGAGCATCGTCACGGCGCGGGCGCCGGGGTTGTCGCTGCGCCCCGGGGCCGGCTGGCCCGCACGGATCACGCTCAGCATGCGGCGTACGGCCGGCACGAGCAGCGCGACGGCGGCGACGGTCAGGGCGAACGAGACGACGATCGCGAAGATCTGCATGAACTGCTCCTCGTGGGGGGCGTGACGCACCGGAGCCTAGGCCGCGGCAGGCCGCTTCGGCAGCGGCGGCCGGGTGAGAAAGATCCTACTGGTTGGTAAGTTGCCGGACGGAGCGCGTGCCGGATGGTGGCGCACACCACACCGCGGCCGTGGTTTATGGCTCACGTCACCATGGGCGGACCACGGCACGCTCCCTAGCGTCGCTCTCGTGGCGACCCAACCAGCTCTCCGGACCTCCGGCCTGTGCAAGGACTTCCGGGGCTTCCGTGCCGTCGACAAGGTGGACCTCGAGGTGGCCGAGGGCAGCATCCACGCCCTCGTCGGTCCCAACGGTGCCGGCAAGACGACCCTCTTCAACCTGCTCAGCGGCTTCCTGAGCGTCTCCGCGGGTCGGATCCAGCTCTTCGGCCAGGACATCACCGGACTGCAGCCCGAGCAGATCGCCCATCTGGGTGTCGCCCGCTCCTTCCAGATCACCAGCCTGTTCGAGAACCTCACGCCCATCGAGCACGTCGAGCTGGCCCTGCAGGGGATGACCCGTCAGGGGTACAGCTTCTGGCGCTCGCACCGATCGATGCACAAGTTCCGTCCTCGCGCGGAGGAGCTGGTCGACGAGGTCGGACTGACCTCGATGGCGCAGCGCCCCGCCGGGCTCCTGGCCTACGGACAGAAGCGCGCGCTGGAGATGGCGCTCGTCTCGGCGCTCGACCCCAGGGTGCTCCTGCTCGACGAGCCCACTGCCGGCATGGGGATGGAGGACATCGACCGGACCATCGAGCTCGTACGTCGCATCGCAGGAGGTCGCACGGTCGTGTTCGTCGACCACAACATGCACGTCGTGGGCAGCCTGGCGGACCGCGTCACCGTCCTCCAGGCGGGCAAGGTCCTGGCCGAGGGGACCTATGACGAGGTCCGCACCGACGAACGGGTCGTGACCGCCTACCTCGGGGAGGCCGACCATGCCTGAGACACCCCTGCTGGAGCTCAAGGCCCTCAACGCGTTCTACGGCGAGGCGCAGGCGCTGCGCGGGGTGGACCTCAGGGTCGCCGAGGGTGAGGTCGTCACCCTCGTGGGGCGCAACGGAGCCGGCAAGACCACGTTGCTCCGATCCGTGATGGGGCTGCACCGTCAGGTGTCGGGCGAGCTGCTCTTCGAGGGTCGCGACATCCTGCGCACGCCGGCACACAAGCGGGCGCGCGCCGGACTGGGCTGGGTGCCGGACGATCGTGGCGTCTATGCGAGCCTGACCGTCGAGGAGAACCTCCTCCTGCCCCCCGTGGTCTCCGACCGGGCCTGGGCGCTCGAGAAGGTCTACGACGCCTTTCCGGTGCTGGCCGATCGCCGGAGGGCCGGCGGCACCACCCTCTCGGGCGGCGAGCAGCAGATGCTCGCGATCGCGCGGGTGCTCCGCACCGGTGCCCGGATGCTGCTGCTCGACGAGCCGACCGAGGGACTGGCTCCGGTGATCGTCCGCCAGATCGGCGAGATCATCCGCCAGGTCAAGGAGTCCGGCGGCACCGTCCTGCTCATCGAGCAGAACGTGAAGTTCGCCGCCACCGTCGCCGACCGCCACTACCTGCTCGCCCAAGGGGCCGTGGTCGAGAGCCTCGACAACGCCGAGTTCGCCTCGCGCCAGGCCGAGCTCCTCGAGCACCTGGGCATGTGAGGCCAACGCCCACCGGTCCGCGATCCAGGTCCAGATCCAGTTCGAATCAGCCCATCCACGACCCGTCAGCCAGCACAGAGAGAAGGAACCGATGAACAGGAACGTAGCGGCAAAGGTGGCCGTGGCCTCCGCGGGAGCACTGCTCCTCGCGGCCTGCGGCCAAGGAGGCCCCGGCTCCGACGATGGCGCCATCTCCGACGACTCGATCGTGCTGGCGGTGCTCAACGACCAGTCCGGTGTCTACAAGGACCTCTCGGGCCCCAACAGCGTCAAGGCCGTCGAGATGGCCATCGCGGACTTCGAGAAGGAGCACGGCGACGACGCCGTGAGCGACAACATCGAGGTCGTCTCGGCCGATCACCAGAACGAGCCGGACGTGGCCAACACCAAGGCCCAGGAGCTCTACGACCGCGAGAACGCCGACGTCATCCTCGACGTGCCGACCTCCTCGGCCGCCCTGGCCGTCGCCAACCAGGCCAAGAACAAGAAGAAGCTCTTCCTCAACGTCGGGGCGGCCACCACCGAGCTCACCGGCGCCCAGTGCAACAAGTACACCTTCCACTGGGCCTACGACACCTACATGCTCGCCAACGGCACGGGCACGGCGGTGACCGAGGGCGGTGACGAGAACTGGCAGATCATCTACCCCGACTACGCCTTCGGCCAGGACATGGAGAAGTCCTTCACCGCAGCGGTGGACGCGGCCGGTGGCACGGTCGGCGGCTCGATCGCGACGCCGTTCCCCAACGACAACTTCGCCACCTTCCTGACCAAGGCGGCTGCGAAGGATCCCGACGTCATCGGCACCATGCAGGCCGGTGGTGACCTCATCAACCTCGTCAAGCAGTACAACGAGGGTGGCTACGCCGACCGCGGCATCAGCCTCGCCGTGGGCCTGATGTTCATCACCGACATCCACTCCCTCGGAGTCGAGCAGTTCGCCGGCACCCAGTTCACCGAGGCGTGGTACTGGAACATGGACGACGAGGCACGCGCCTGGGCGGACCGCTTCCTCGAGGAGACCGGCACGCGTCCGTCGTTCGCCCACGCGGCCAACTACTCCGCAGCCCTGCAGTACCTCGAGGCCGTCCAGCGCGCCGGGACCGATGAGTCCGACGCCGTGGTCGAGGAGCTCGAGGGCCTCGAGGCCGACGACGTGTTCCTGCGCAACGGTGAGGTCCGCGCCGAGGACCACCGCGTGATCCACGACGCCTACCTCGCCAAGGTCAAGTCCCCCGACGAGGTCGAGGAGGACTGGGACTACGAGGAGATCGTGGCGACCATTCCGGCAGCCGACGCCTTCCGCCCCGTGGAGGAGTCCGGCTGCGAGATGTGACCGACACCCGGGTGGGCGTCCACCGGACGCCCACCCGGCACGTCTCCCGTCTCCCCCCACAGCCGTCGAGGAAGTCATGAACGAAGTCCTGCAGTACACGATCCAAGGGCTGGCCGCCGGCAGCTTCTATGCGCTCTCGGCGCTCGGTCTGGCCATCATCTTCGGCGTCCTGGGCGTCGTGAACTTCGCGCACGGCGCCTGCTACATGCTCGGCGCGGTGGTCGCTGCGGTCCTCCTCGACACCGTCGGGCTGGGCTTCTGGCCGGCGCTCATCGTCGTACCCCTGATCATGTTCGGCTTCGGGGTGCTCCTCGAGCGGTTGCTGGTGCGGTGGCTCCTGGCGCTCGACCCGCTCTACAACTTCCTGCTGACCTTCGGTCTCACGCTGCTGCTGGTCGACCTGGTCAAGCGCCGCTACGGCGTCTCCGGGCTGCCGTACGACCGACCTGACGTGCTCAGCGGCCAGATCGAGATGGGCGCGCTGCGGCTGCCGACCTACCAGGTCTTCGTCTTCCTCTTCTCGCTGCTGGTCTGCGTGCTGGTCTGGCTGCTGATGACCCGCACCCGCATCGGCATGATCGTGCGGGCCTCGACCGAGCGCTCCGACCTCGCCCAGGCGCTGGGCATCAACGTCGGTCGGTGGGTGACGCCGGTCTTCGGGTTCGGCATCGCCCTGGCCGGTCTCGCCGGCGTGCTGGCGGCGCCGTTTCGCGCGATCACCGCGGACATGGGCAGCAACTTCATCATCATCTTGTTCGCCGTCGTCGTGATCGGTGGGCTCGGCTCGATCTTCGGAGCGGTCGTCGCCGGCTTCCTGGTCGGCCTCGTGGAGGCCTTCGGCCAGGCGTATGCGCCGACCTTCGCGCAGATCCTGATCTTCGTCCTGATGGCAATCGTCGTGCTGGTCCGCCCGGCCGGCCTGTTCGGCCGAGAGGAAACCGCCCGATGAGCAACCTGACGACCGATGCCGACACGGCCCACGTCGACCCCCCCGATCGAGGTGTGGAGCCCGGCAGGTCTCCGCTCCGGTGGCTGCTGCTCGCGGCCGGCCTGGCGGTCGCCCTGGCGCTGCCCTGGTTCGTCTACCCGCCCATCGCGATGGACATCGTCTGCTGGGCGCTCTTCGCGATAGCGCTGGACATCCTGCTGGGCTACTGCGGCCTGCTCTCCTTCGGGCACGCTGCCTTCTGGGGAGGGTCGGCCTACGTGACCGGGCTGGTGGCGGTGCACTACGGCGTGCCGTTCCCGATCGCCGTCCTGGCCGGGATGCTGTTCGCGATGGCGATCGCCCTGCCCATCGGCTACCTCTCGGTCCGCGCGACGGGCATCTACTTCGCGATGGTGACCCTGGCCTTCGCCCAGATGATCTACTTCATCGCCAACCAGTGGCGTGACGTCACCGGTGGGGAGAACGGTCTCCAGGCCGTGCCCAAGTCGTTCTTCGGCATCGAGTCGGTCGAGACGGAGGCGTTCTACTTCTACTACGCCGCCCTGCCGATGATCCTGCTCGGCGTGTGGGCCGCGTGGCGGATCGTGCACTCGCCGTTCGGACGGGTGCTGGTGGCCATCCGCGACAACTCCCCGCGCGCCCGTGCGCTCGGCTACGACGTCGAGACGTACAAGGTCATCGCCTTCGTCCTCTCAGCCGGTCTGGCTGGTCTGGCCGGTGGCCTCTTCGCGATCAGCCACGGCTTCGTCTCGCTCCAGGAGGTCAACTGGACGACCTCGGGCAAGGTCGTGCTGATGACCGTCCTCGGAGGCATCGGCACGCTGTGGGGCGGCGCCGTCGGCGCCGGATTCATCGTCCAGCTCGAGGACTACATGGCCTCGTCCGGTTTCGAGGGGATCGGCATCGTCACCGGGTCGGTCTTCGTGATCGTGGTGCTGCTCTTCCGTCGAGGCATCTGGGGCACGGTGGCCCATCTCGTGAGCAGCCGGTCGACGCGCCGCAGCTGAGCGGCGCGACGGCGGCGTGACACGCCGCCGCGGCCTCGTCGTACGCCGCTGGACCGAGTGGTCCGCCCGGACGGCTCAGGTGTCGGAGAGACGGTGGAGGCGCAGCGCGAGCTGCACCTCGAGCTGACGGTCCGGCTCCTGCCAACCTGCGCCGAGCAGGACGCCGATCCGGTCCAGCCGCTGGGTCACGGTGTTGACGTGGACGTGCAGGTCGTCCTTGGTGCGTCCCAGGTTGTTGCCGTTGCGGAAGTAGGCCGCCAGGGTCGCGACGAGGGAGGTGCCGCGCTCGGAGTCGTAGGCGATCACCGGGCCGAGGACGCTCTCGACGAACCCGCTCACGTCCGGCCCGCCTCCGACGACCAGACCGACGAAGCCGAGGTCCTCGGCTCGGGCGCACACCGCGGTGCGACCCAGGGCCAGGAGCGCCTCGGTCACCCGGCGGGCCGCGTCGTGCGTGGCGGCGACGTCACGGGGACGGGACACCGGTCCGGCGATGCCGGCGGTCCACGGGTCCGAGACGGTGCGCAGCGCTCCCGTGACCAGCTTCGATGTCGCGTCGTGGTCAGAACCCGGCAGCAGCAGGACGATCCGACCGCGGTGCATGGCGACGAAGCCATCGGCGCGAGCCGCGAGGTGGGTGGCTGCCTCCGCGATCCGGGCGCGGTCACCCACGACGTCGGCGACCACGACCAGGTGGTCGCGGTCGAGGTCGGCGCCGAGGCGTCGTGCCCGGTCGCGCAGGTCGTCAGGGTCGCGGGCGGCCGTCAGCAGGTCCTGCAGGAGCTCGCTTCGCACCCGGCCCTCGGCCTCGGTGACGTTGCGTCGGAACAGCAGGAGCAGGGCCGTCACCAGTGCCGCTCGCTCGAGGATGCGCCGATCGGCCTCGTCGAGCAGGGGTGCGCGGTGGAGGCCGAGGCTGCCGAGCAGCTCGCTGCCGGCCAGGACGGGTGCGACTGCGAGCCCGGGCCGGTCGACGGTCCGGCTGGAGGAGGCCGCCTCGGCGAAGACCGCACGCTCGGCGGCGTCGAGATCACCCTCGGCGCGGGTCGAGGCGAGGACGGAGCTCCCGGCCAGCACCGTGACGTCACCGTCCAGCACTTCCGCCACCACCGCCAGCACGTCGTCGACCCCGCCGCCGCGCGCGAGCAGCGCGGTGAGCCGGTCGTGCGCGGCTGCAGCGCGCTCCACGCTCACGCTGCGCGTTCGCAGCTCCTCGCTCGTCACCTCGAGCTCGGCCAGCGCGGACTGGGTCTCCGCGAGCAACCGGGCGTTGTCGATGGCGATGGCGGCGTGGGCCGCCAGCGAGACGAGGAGCGTGGTGTCGGCGCGGGTGAACGGGCGGACCTCGCGGTTGGCGGCGTAGAGCACGCCGATCACGCGGGTGCCCAGGGTGAGGGGGACGCCCAGGATGGACTGCAGGCCCTCGTCGGCGACGGCCGAGTCGATGCCGCCGGTGTGCATGAAGCGCTCGTCCTCGAAGTAGGAGGGTGTCGTGTAGGGCATCGCGGTCTGTGCGACGAGCCCACCGAGGCCGGCCCCCATCGGCAGCCTGACCTGACGGAACGCTGCCGAGGTGCTGCCCTCGGTGACTCGCATGTAGGTGTCGCCCTGCTCGTCGTCGTTGAGCGAGAGGTAGGCCATGTCGCTCTGCAGCAGCGCCCGAGCGCGGCGCACGATGGCGCCGAGCAGGTCGTCGAGATCGGTCAGGGCCGCGAGGTCGCTCGCGGTCTCGTAGAGGGCGGTCAGCTCGGCCTCGCGCCGTCGGCGCGACTCCAGCACCCCGCGCACCTGCAGTGCGAGCCGCTTGGCGCGCTCCAGCGCCGCCAGTGTCTCGCCGTCGGCACCCGCTGCGCGGGCCGCCAGCACGGGCGCCTCGAACTCCACCGGCGCCGCCTCGCGGGCCAGCAGCTCGATGAACTCCGCTCCGGTCACGCCTTGCATTGTGGTCGAAGGCGGCCTGAGCGCGAGGGCACCCTCCCTGGTGGCGGGGAGCTGGCCAGGCCACGGGGGCGTCGACGGTGCGATCGGCCGTGCCCCGGACGGCGTCATCGCGCCGACCAACCTCCGTCCAGCACCAGGTTGGTGCCGGTCATGTAGGCGGCATCGTCGGAGCACAGGTAGGCGGCGGCCGCGGCCACCTCCTCGGGCTCGATGAGGCGCTTGATGGCGGAGTTCTTGAGCATCACGCCGGAGAGCACCTCCTCCTCGGAGAGATCGTGCACCCGGGCCTGGTCGGCGACCTGTTGCTCGACCAGCGGCGTGCGGACGTAGCCGGGGTTGATGCAGTTGCTGGTGACCCCGTTCTCCGCGGCCTCCAGCGCCACGACCTTGGAGAAGCCCTCGAGCCCGTGCTTGGCGGAGACGTAGGCCGCCTTGAACGCGCTGGCACGCAGTCCGTGGGCGCTGGACACGTTGACGATGCGGCCCCAGCCGCGGTCGTACATGGCGGGCAGGGCCGCGCGGGTGAGCAGGAACGGCGCCTCGAGCATCAGTCGGAGGATGAAGGAGAAGCGTTCGGGGTCGAACTCGTGCACCGGGCTGACGTGCTGCACCCCGGCGTTGTTGACCACGATGTCGACGTCGAGGCGCAGCTCCCTCAGGGCGGTGAGGTCGGAGAGGTCGACGTGCCACGACTCGCCACCGATCCGGTCCGCCACCCCCTGCGCCCCGGCCGCGTCGACGTCGGCGACCACCACGTGGGCCCCGGCGGCGGCGAGGCGGTGCGCCACCGCGGCACCTATCCCGCTCGCGCCACCGGTCACCAGCGCCCTGCGACCGCTGAGAACGGGTGCCGGCACGTCGGAGTCAGCGGTAGGCATGGAGATGAAACTACGGTCGGGCGGGAGGGGTGCAGATGGGGAACAGCCACACATTTCCGCGCGCGGCTATGTGGTCACGCACCGCTCGGACGTCAGCGGGGCAGCGGCACTCCGATCCGCTCCACCCGCTCCCTGTCACGCACGGCCCCGGAGATGACGGCATCGATGGAGCCCACCCCGAGGCTGCAGACGAGCCTCAGCCGGCCCGTCGGCTCCGCAGCCAGGGCGTCCCCCAGCGAGCCCTGGGGCTGCGCCCACTGTGCGAACGACCCGCGGGAGCGGAACGACTCGAACTGGGCGACGTCGTCGACGTGGAAGGAGTCCGCGGCCAGCGAGACCTCGGCCCGGACCCGCGCGTCGTAGTCGACGGGCAGCACCAGGCACCCATCCGCGAGCCAGTCCACCTCGATGGTCGGTCGGGGCGAGCGGGGCATGGGGCCGCTGGTGACGACGATGTCGGCTCCTTCCACCGCGTGGCGTGGATCGGCGGCGATCTCCACACCGTCGACCGGCTCGATCAGTCGCGGACCCCACGCGACCACCTCGGCGTCGGGTCGGAGGTGGCGCAGCACAGCGGCGTGAGCACGGCCCTGGGCGCCGTAGCCGACGATCGCCACGCGCCGCCAACCCGGATGGGCGAGGTGGCGCACGGCGACTCCACTGGCGACCGCCGTCCGGACGGCCGTGATCTCGCCGGCGTCCATCACCACTTCGGGTGCACCGGTGTCGGGGTCGTTGACGACGATCAGTCCGGTGACGGCCGGCATCTCGCGCGCAGGGTTGCCGGGGTAGGAGCCGACCCACTTCATCGCGACCACGTCACGATCCATCAGCCAAGCGGGCATCGCGTTGAGGAAGGAGTCCTCGCGGGGGTGGAGTCCGGGCTTCGGCGGCAGCTCGACCCGCCCGCGAGCAGCGGCGAGGAAGGTCTCGGCGACGAGGTCGAGCTGGTCGTCGAGGCTCGGGAGCAGGCGACGTACGGCGTCGGCGCCGAGCCAGGTGAGTGGGTCCACCGCGGCATCCTAGGTCGCCACGGACGTGCCTCAGCCGGGCGGCTCAGTTGACGATGGCGACGTTCTCGACCTCGATCTCGCGGGCGTCCTCACGGTAGGACGCGAGCTGGGCCCTCACCTGGTCGAGGGCGTCGGTGAGGCTCTTCACCCCGTCGCGGAGCTTCTGCTGGTGCTCCAGGTGCGCGCCGTGCGACTCGCTGGTCTCGTCCCAGCCGGGAGTGAGACGCTCGGTCTCCTCGAGGAGGTCGTGGATCTGGGTGGTGATGGCCGTCGTGGCGTCGGCCAGCGCCGTCTCCATCGTCGAGAGGGACCCCTGGTGGACGACGAGTCCGCGCTCGCTCATCGAGGGCCACCTCCGAGTCGGTCGGCCAGCTGTCCGGCGCGGGTGGCCTGCTCGGTGTCGTTGGTGGCGTGCTCCTGGGCGAGGTACATCAGGCTCTGGGAGTAGCCCTCGAGGACCGGGCCCAGCGTGATCGCCACGTTGAACCACTCGTTGATCGCCTCGCCGAAGCCCGCGGCCGCCTGGCCCTTGAAGCCCGCGCCGGCCTCGGTCTCGACGGTGGCGGCGAGGTCGCGCAAGGTCTGCTGGAGCGGCTCGACCGCGTCGGCGGCGGCCTGGGCAGACGCCTGCATCTCGGCGTAGACAAGTCCGACGGCCACGGCCGCCCCCTTTCGTCGGGTTGGTCAAGGGCTCCCTACCCCCGACGGGATACCTTCACACGCACCAGACTGCCCGAGCTCGACCGGTTTGAGCCAGCCTGGCGGAGGGAAGTCAGGTGTCATGCCGTCCTACGACTACGAAGTCGACCTCGAGAGCATGGGCAAGGCGGCCCAGGGTCTCAACGACACCGTTGCGCTCTTCAAGGACAAGGACGTCGAGGACCTGGTGCCCTCCAAGGGCGACGTCGGCAGCGACGTGGTCTGGGACGCGCTCGACGAGTTCAAGAACCGGTGGGAGGAGGGCGTCAACAACCTCTGCCAGGACGTCGAGGAGATGTCGGGTCGCCTGGGCAAGATCGCGATGAACTACTTCGAGACCGACAAGGCCGGCTATGACGCCATGTCCGGCCTCAAGGCCACGATCTCCTCCGTCAAGGTGATGTGACGTGCCGGACTTCGACGTCGAGGGCAGCCCCGCCAACATCCGGGCCAAGGCGGTCGTCATGGAGCAGAAGGGCCAGCTCTTCTACGACACCGGCGACGCACTGTCGAAGATCGACGTCTCCGGCTGGACCGGGCGCGCGGCGGACGAGTTCCGTGAGGCCCACGACCTCGAGCCGGAGCGCTGGTACAAGTCCGGCAACGGCTTCAAGACCGCTGCGGCGGGCCTCACGACGTACGCCGGCGAGCTGGAGAACGCACAGTCGCGAGCCGAGTGGGCGCGCAAGGAGTACGAGCGGGGCCAGCAGGAGTCGGAGAGCGCGCGCACCCAGTACGGCTCCTACATGGACCGGATGCGTTCCTACTGGAGCACCGGCGGCACCGACCAGGCCCAGCCCTTCGTCGACTGGGGCGCCCCGATCCAGCAGGACGCGCTGGCGGAGCTCAATGCGGCCAGGGCCGACCTGGAGAACGCCGCCCATGTCTGCGCCGGCAAGGTCCGGGCAGGGTGCGCGGACGCCCCGGAGGAGCCGAGCTGGTGGGAGTCGGGGCTGCGCTTCGTCGGCGGCATCTTCGAGGGCGCCGGCGAGGCGGTCTGGGACCTGTTGACGATGGTGCCGTTCAGCCCCGTCAACATGGTCATCGACTCCTACAAGCTCGCGACGGGCGACCTCACGCCCGAGGAGCTGATGAAGAAGTACGAGCTCTCGGCCGAGAGCGCGTGGGACATGGCGACCGGCATCTACACGGGCCTGACCACCGACCCGATCGGGTTCGGCAGGGAGCTCGGCAAGAGCCTCCTCGACTGGGACACCTGGGCCGACGATCCCGCACGCGCGATCGGCCACCTCGTGCCGGACGCCGTCGTGGCCGTCGCCACAGGCGGAGCCGGTGCCAGCGTCAAGGCGCTGCGTGGACTCAACGGGCTGCACGACATCGCCGCTCTCGCGCGACCGATGCACGGCCTGAGGTCCTTGCGCGGACTCGACCTGGGTGACCTCTCCGGGCTGTCGAAGATGGACGACCTCCAGATGGGTCGCTATCTCGACAACCTGTCACCCGAGGACCAGGCCAGGTTGCTGCGGCGGGGTTCCGAGCCGCAGCTCGGCACGTTCGAGGACGTCTTCGGCCAGCACCAGTGGGACACCGACTACAGCCGGGTCGCCGACACGTTCGACGGCCCGGTCGGATCGTTCGACGAGGTGCCCCGCAGTGAGACGCTGGTGAACCTCCACGGCACGGGCGATCCGGGCTCCGGCACGTTCTGGACCGACACCCGTGAGGCCGGTGGGTTCGGTTCGGAGACGCAGGCGATGGACCGTCTCGCGCTGGAGAAGAGCTGGTACGACAATGGGGACGGCACCTATCGCCCGCGCGACGAGATCACCGTGCGCGACTTCACCCAGGGAGACGGCATGCGCGTCCAGGAGGGCACGATCGGCCCCCAGCCGACGACTCCCGGCGGAGCAACCCAGCACGTGATGGGCCTGGACGAGCCGTTCTACTCGCAGGGGCAGGCATCGCAGTGGACCGGGCCGGCTCCGTGGGTCAGTGCCGTCCCGGACGGTGCCTGGTCCGGTTTCGGCCAGGGCTTCGGTGTCGGGCTGGGCGGCAGCCTGATGGTCGGTGCGGCCGCCGAGGACTCTGGCCAGTGAGCCTCTTCGATCGACTGCTGGGGCGTCGTGTGGCACCGACGGAGCCGTTGGCGGCGGAGCCGGCCCCCGACGAGGCGCTGGAGCGTTGGGTCGCGACGGCCGAGCGCGTGTCCGCGCCACTGGGTGCGGGTGGGCGGCTGGCCGTCGCGGTGCTGGGGGAGTCGCTGATCGCCGGTCCGGCGTCACCGTGGTTCGGCTACGAGCCGTCGCGGGCGGGTCTCACCGAGCTGCTCGCCGCCCTCGGTGAGGACCCCGTTGCGGCGGAGGCGCTCATCTCGGTCGAGGCCGACATGGTCGGCCGCCGTCTCGGCGGCCTGTCGGACAACACCCGCGCGGGCTGGCGAGAAGTCGTCGACGCGGCGCTGCGCGACCCGGATGCGTCGGCCGCCGTTCCTGGACGCGACGACCTGCATCGCGAGGCCGAGCAGGTGTGGCGGGTCGCGGCCGGATCGGTGCAGCCGTGGCGCGCGGTGCAGCTGGATCCGGATCAGGCCCTGCGGCAGATCCGCTGGTACCCCGGCTGCAGCACGCGCACGTTCATCGGCTACTCGGATCCGCTGGGCCTCGGCATGGTCCAGCGTGCCGTCGAGGAGCACCGCTACTCGGCGGATGAGTGGGAGGCCCTGCAGCCTGCGGCAGAGGTGAGCGGTCGAGCCGTCGACGTACTCGCGTGGCGCCTGTCCTGCCTGAGCTTCGCCCTGCGAGCGGATCTCCATGACTGACGACACCACCGACCCCTGGGCGCGCTGGCAGCAGCTCGCCACGTCGTCCGAGAGCGCCTCGCTCCTGGATGTCGTGCGCAACATCGCTGAGGCAACCTCCCCCTGGCCTCTCCTGGTGCGGGCGCTCGCGGTGACACCGGTCTACCTGCGCGTGGCCGAGGATGGTCGCGTCGAGACGTCCCGTGGGGACGGCGTGGACTACCTGCACGCCTACTCCACGCCTGTTCGACTGACGGCCGGCCTCGGAGCGGACGTGGAGGAGCTCACCATCCGGGAAGCTTTCGTCGCAGACCTCGTCGACCAGGCGGCGGGTCCTCTCGGGATCAGGCTCGACCCCGGCCTCGCGTCCGAGCAGGTGGTGCCGCCGGCGATGGCGCGCGAGGTGCTGTCCGTCGCCGCCGGACTGCCGGTGCCCGCCGCGCTGACACCGGCGGAGGGTGAGGAGCTACGGGTCGAGGCCGGACCGTCGGACGTGACCGACCTCGACCGCAGGGTGTGCGCAGCCGTCCTGGAGCACGACCCGGACGCGGCGATCGTGCGCGCGGCAGCGACCCTGGTCGGTCTGGGCGGCCGCGTGTGGCCCGTGTACTCCGTCTCGTCCACCCTCCAGACGCAGATCGCGCTCAGCGACACGGTGCAGCGGGCGGCCGCGGTGCCGCTGGTGCTGATCGTCGACGGCCATCCCGCGGGCCTGGCGTCACTGCTGGAGCTGGAGACGCACGGGCTCGATCTCACACCTCGGATGGGATGACAGTGACGCCGGGCACGATCGATGACTGAGGCCGTCCCCCAGGAGCTCACCGAGGTCGCCGAGCACCTGTGCGCACGGGCTCGGCGAGGGAGTCGACTTCCACGTCGCCGGCAGACCTGTGCCGGGAGGTTTGTCGAGCGACTTCGGCGCCGCTCGCGCGGTCCTCGTGGAGCACGCCGTCAAGCTCGCCCGCAGCCGCTGGGGGAGCAGCATCCTGGACGAGTCTCGCGGCACCGAGCGCCGGTGGTGGCCCGGAGTCTTCCAGGCGACCGTCCCCGCGGCGGAGCTTGAGCACGAGGAAGGTGTGCGCTCCGACCCGATGCCGACATCGGCGCGGTGACCGGACCGAGGCGCGTAGCCTCGGAGGGGGCCAGACTCTGGCCGGACTTGGGGTGGGCATGCGCAGGTGGGTGGTGGCCGTGCTGGCGATGGCTGCCGTGCTGACCGCGTCCGGGCCGGTCCACGCGCGGGCGGCGGGGATCGAGCCGCGCCCGTCCGCTGCGTCACCGGGTCGGCTGTCCGTCCCCGCGATCGGCGTCGATGCGGGCATCGTCCCGGTCGGGGTGACCAGGGCCGGCCAGCTCGCGATCGGGCGCAGCGTCCGTGACGTCTATCGGTGGCGCCGGGGCGTGCTCCCCGGGCAGCGGGGCAGCGCGGTCCTCGCCGGGCACACCTGGTCGAAGGGGTCGGGTGTCTTCGACCGTCTCGGCTCGCTGCGCGTCGGGGACCTCGTGGTCGTCGGCACCTTCGGCTTCCGCGTGACGCGCGTGCGCAGGGTGACGAGGATGTCCCCGCAGGAGGTGTCGCGCCTGTTCTCCGACCGCGGCAGGCCGCGACTGGTGCTCATCACGTGCGGGGACCGCAGCAACACGACCGGTGTCTACCGGACCCGGATCGTGGTCACGGCGAGGAAGGTGTGGCGCCGCTGACCCGGCGGGTGAGCCGGCTCGCTGTCGCGGCGACTGCCGCGGCGATCGACGTGACATCCGCGGCGTCGTCGCTGGGGAACGTCACCGCGACCCCGGCCACCGGGTGCGCGTTGTGGTCGAGCACGGCCGCGGCGACGCTCTGCAGGCCGGGTGTCACCTCGCCGTCCTCATCGGCGTGGCCCCGCTGCCGGGTCTCGGACAGCAGGGCGCGCAGCGCGCTCAGCGACGCCGGGCCCTTGCCGTGGCGATCGACGAACGCGCCGCGGTCGGGATAGAGGGCCCGGACCTGACTGGCGGGCAGAGCGGCCAGGATGGCGCGCCCCGACGCGGTCAGGTGGGCCGGGAGGCGTACGCCGACGTCGGTGACCAGCGGCGGCCGGCCGGGCGCACGCTCCTCGATGACGTAGAGCACGTCGCGGCCGTGCAGCACGGCCAGGTGCGCGCCGTGGCCGGTGCGGTCGACGAGCTCGGCCAGCGGCCGACGGGCCAGCCGGGCCAGCGGCTCCTGCCGGGTGAAGCCGCTGCCGACCTCGAACGCGGCCACGCCGAGGCCGTAGCGGTGCTCGTCGGGCAGGTGCACGACGAAGCCCTCGTCGATCATCGTGTTGAGCAGGTGGTAGGCCGTGCTGCGCGGCAGGTCGCAGGCGCGGACGATCCGGTCGAGCGGCACCGGGTCCGCCTGCGTGGCCAGGAAGCGCAGGACCCGCAGGGTGCGGGTGGCAGCGGGGACCTGGCTCATCCGGCAGATGGTGGCACGTCTCAGGCCTGGTCGGAGTCCTTGCGGGTGAACCAACCGCCACTCTTGCCGTGGCTCTCGATCGGCTTGCCCGGCATCTCGTTGGCGCCGGGCGTGCGACGCGGGAGCAGGGTGTCGCCAGCAGGTGCCTCGCCCGCCCCCTCGGGCGCCGGGTCGGGCGTCGGGTCGGGCGTCGGGTCGGGCGCCTGCTCCTGCGTGCGGTTCGCCTCGGAGGGCCCGGTGGGCTGCTGGTCGACGGTGCCGCCGACCTGGGGCTCGTAGTCGTCGGCCCGGTGCTTGACACGAGGGTCGAGCACGTCGGCGGCCCGCACCTGTGACTCGTGCTCGGCCTCGGCCTGGGCGGCGGCGACACGAGCCTCCTCGGCCTGCGCCTCGGCGCGCGCTGCCGCCGCGCGGGCCTCGTCGGCCCTCGCCTCGGCCTCAGCGGCCCGGTCCTGGGCGGAGGGCAGCGTGGACCTGGCCTCGGTCGCGGCCTGTGTGCGCAGCTCGTCGGCGCGCGCGATGTTGGCCCCGCGGTTCTTCTGCCGGATCACATAGACCGCCACGGCGAGCACGGCCAGGACGATGACTGCGGTGACGATGAACGTGGTCACGAGCTTCCTTCTTCACGAGTTCAGGGGAGGCCCCCAGTCTCGCAGCCAGACGGCTCGTGTCCAGAGCCCCGCCTCCGGGCGGGCGGGTCCCATGTGCTCGACCCGCCCGGCCCGGGGACACGGTCAGCGCAGTTCCTCCATCACCCGGCGCGCGGCCTGGTGGCCGATGGAGTACGCGTCAGCCATCGCATCACGGAAGTGGAAGCCGCCCCAGATCCGGGCGTTGAGCGCGTCGTGCTCGAGCTGCGTCAGCGTCGGGTAGGTCCGGGGAGCCGTCGGGAAGTTGACCGAGCGCAGCTCGAGCGGGACGTTCTCGCCGAGCTGGGTGCGGATCACCTCGACGGCCGGACCGGTGAGGCACGCGTGACCGCTCACGTAGTCGGAGTAGGGCGGCTGGGGCAGGAACGGCTCCCACCCGGGCTCCGGCTGCGTGTCGGGGTTGCCGTCGTCGGCAGCTGCCGCGATCGCCTGGAACGGGCGCCAGAAGCCCACGTCACGCTTCAGCTGCCAGCACCTGATGACCGAGTCGGTCATGGCTCCGTGAATGGCTGCGAACAGCCGGGCGGTGTCCTCCAGGCTCTGGGGGTGGGTCTGCAGGTGGCGGACCAGGGCGTCGCTGACCATGGTCGCGGAGTTGCTGTTGAAGAACAGTGCGGTGTCGGACTGCGCCTGGCTACGGACCGTGGAGCCGGCTCCGCCGAGCAGGCGCACCTCGTTGTAGTCGGCGGCATAGTCGGAACTGGTCAGCCGGTCGGGACCGTCGACCCGGGCGAGCCGGCGCACCACGAGTGGACGCATCGAGCCGAGCCAGGGGGCGAGCATGTCGGTGGCCGGCGGAGTCGGCTGCCAGATGCCCGGCGCCACGGGA
Organism: uncultured Actinomycetota bacterium; assembly: GCA_963790155.1. GTDB lineage: Bacteria > Actinomycetota > Actinomycetes > Propionibacteriales > Nocardioidaceae > Nocardioides. Next base: position 355,639 of record CAWBNL010000004.1, read on the forward strand.
AGCGTGTAGTGGATGTCCGGATCGCCGTAGCCGTCGTCGGCGCGGTCCTCGATCAGCCGGGCGGCGACCTTCTGGCCGATGCGGATGCCGCGATCCTCGGCCGACCCGTCCGGGACGAGCGCCAGGCTCGCCGTCAGGCGGGTGTCGAGGTCACCGATCGCGGCGGGGACGTAGTGGGCCAGGACGTCGTGGGCGGCCACCGCGACGGCTGCCGTCTCCGAGCTGTCCCGCCGTCGCAGCGACGACGTCACGGCATCGTGCATGGCGGTCGAGGTGTAACCCAGCAGTGGGACGCCGACCGGCACGGGCGTGGCCGGGTAGACGGCGGACAACGCCGTGCTCTCCCAGTCGAGGATGACCTGCGCACTATCGGTGCCGGGTGGTGGTGGGTGCCGATGGCCACGGTGGGGTTCCCCGGACGAGGAGGCTGGGGCGTTGATCGCCGACGCGGTCAGCAGGACTGCCGAGGCGAGGGCGACACGAGTGCGGTGGTGTGTCATGGGGTGTGCCTTTCGCGAGGAGGGTCTCCTTGCGAGTCTCGGCGTGGTCCGCGCCGGCGACCATTCGCATTCAGGCGTAGATCGGGTCGCCCCACGCGTCCGCGCTCCGCCCCGGCATCCCGTGGAAGGCGTGAACGGCGGCCATCCTGCTGCTCACGCCCAGCTTGCGATAGCTGTGCTCCAGGTGCTTGCGGACCGTCGCCGGCGCGACGGAGAGCTCGTAGGCGATGTCGGCGTTGGACATGCCCGTGGCCAGGAGCTGGAGCACCCGTCGCTCGGTCAGCGTCAGCGAGGCGGGGAGGGTGGGGGTCTGTGTCGTGCGCAGCAGCCGCTGGAGTGCCGGGGCGATCATGCGGAGCATCGCGAGGTCGCGCTCGCGGAACGGGCTGGTGTTCCTGTCCAGGCTCAGCTGTGAGACGTGGTCCCGACCGGTCCGGAAGCCGATCACCACCCCGTCGGCCAGACCGACCGCGCGGAGCAGCTCGGCGTGGTCCGGGTCGCGGGTCTGGTGCACCAGGCCGAGGGGGAGCGGTCCGTCGCACACCTGTGGATCGAATGACCCCATCGGTGCGTGCGGCAGGGCCACGCACTGCAGCACGCAGCCGCTCGAGTCGGCGACGTGGACGTCGATCGTGTCGCTCGGGACCAGTCGGGACACGAGCTCGAGGACATGGGGCCCCGGCAGGGCGCCGGGGGTCGGCTCGAGGGCCATGAGGGCTCGGACGCTCGCTTGGTCGCGGTCGGTCAGCACGAGATCGGGCATCGGGTCTCCCTCGTGCTCAGGGTAGGACCGCGCAGCGGGGACTGGCAACGATGGACCGGACCTCTCCGCCCCTTGCAACGGGTCTCGGATCCGAGACGCAGTGACTCCCACGGGAGTGGTCACCAGCGGTGCGCGGGAGTTGGATGAGTTCCATGAACAGCATCCAGGTCGGGGTCGGCCCCGTCTCCTTCGAGGACCTCATCCACGTCGCCCGCAGCGGCGCCCAGGTCACCCTGACCGACGACGCTCTCGACGCCATCGACCGCGCCCGCGGGGTCATCGAGACCCTCGCCGCGGCCGAGACGCCGACGTACGGCGTCAGCACCGGCTTCGGCGCGCTCGCGACCCGGCACATCCCCACCGACATGCGCGCCCAGCTGCAGCGCTCCCTCGTCCGTTCCCACGCCGCCGGCTCCGGCCCGGAGGTCGAGCGCGAGGTGGTGCGCGCCCTCATGCTGCTGCGGCTCTCGACACTCGCGACCGGTCGCACCGGCGTACGGCGCCAGACCGCACAGCTGATGGCCGACCTGCTCAGCCACGGCATCACGCCGGTGGTGCGGGAGTACGGCTCGCTCGGCTGCTCCGGTGACCTGGCGCCGCTGTCGCACTGCGCGCTCGCGCTGATGGGCGAGGGTGAGGTCCGCGACGCGACCGGCACGCTGATGCCCGCAGCCGACGCCCTGGCCGCGGCGGGGCTCGCGCCGGTCGAGCTCGCCGCGAAGGAGGGCCTGGCGCTCATCAACGGCACCGACGGCATGCTCGGCATGCTGGTCATGGCGATCACCGACCTGCGGATGCTGCTGCGCACCGCCGACGTCGCGGCCGCGATGAGCGTCGAGGGTCAGCTCGGCACGGACCGGGTGTTCGCCCCCGAGCTGCAGGCCATCCGCCCGCACCCCGGGCAGGCGCTCTCGGCGCTCAACCTGGTCGCGATGCTGGCCGACTCGGGGGTGATGGCCTCCCACCAGCGAGGTGACTGCAACCGGGTCCAGGACGCCTATTCGCTGCGCTGCTCACCCCAGGTGCACGGCGCGGCCCGCGACACCGTCGAGCACTCCGCCCTCGTCGCGGCCCGCGAGCTGGCCAGCGCGATCGACAACCCGGTCGTGCTCGGCGACGCGGTCGAGTCCAACGGCAACTTCCACGGCGCCCCCGTGGCCTACGTCCTCGACTTCCTCGCGATCGTCGCCGCCGACGTGGCCTCGATCAGTGAGCGGCGCACGGACCGGTTCCTCGACAAGGCCCGCAACCACGGCCTGCCGCCGTTCCTCGCCGACGACCCCGGCGTCGACAGCGGGCACATGATCGCCCAGTACACCCAGGCTGCGATCGTCTCCGAGCTCAAGCGGCTCGCCGTGCCGGCCTCGGTCGACTCGATCCCCTCCAGCGCCATGCAGGAGGACCACGTGTCGATGGGCTGGGGTGCCGCGCGCAAGCTGCGTCGCAGCATCGACGGCCTCTCCCGCGTCGTCGCCGTCGAGGTGCTCACCGCAGCCCGCGCCCTCGACCTGCGTGCCCCCCTGGTCCCCTCGCCCGCCACCGCTGCCGTCGTCGCGCTGCTGCGCGGGGCCGGCATCGAGGGTCCGGGTCCCGACCGCCACCTCTCACCCGAGATCGAGACCGCGGTCTCCCTCGTCCAGTCCGGCGCCGTGCTCGCCGCCGCCGCATCCGTGATCGGAGAACTGAAGTGAACGACAGGCTCCCCATCCACGCCGCCCACGGCACCGAGCTGTCCGCGAAGTCGTGGCAGACCGAGGCCCCGCTGCGGATGCTGATGAACAACCTCGATCCCGACAACGCCGAGCGCCCCGAGGACCTCGTGGTCTACGGCGGCACCGGCAAGGCGGCGCGCAACTGGGAGTCGTACGACGCCATCGTCCGCTCCCTGCGCGACCTCGAGGACGACGAGACGCTGCTCGTGCAGTCGGGCAAGCCGGTCGGCATCATGCGGACCCACGCGTGGGCACCGCGCGTGCTGATCGCCAACTCCAACCTCGTGGGCGACTGGGCCGACTGGGAGGAGTTCCGCCGGCTCGAGGACCTGGGCCTGACGATGTACGGCCAGATGACGGCCGGCTCGTGGATCTACATCGGCACCCAGGGGATCCTGCAGGGCACGTTCGAGACCTTCGCCGCGATCGCGGACAAGAAGTTCGGCGGCACCCTTGCCGGCACCATCACCGTCACCGCCGGTCTCGGTGGCATGGGTGGCGCTCAGCCACTGGCCGTCACGATGAACGACGGTGTCGCGATCTGCATCGAGTGCGACCAGCACCGCATCGATCGGCGCCTCGAGACGCGCTACCTCGACGTGCAGGCACGCGACCTCGACCACGCGATCGAGCTGGCCCTGGAGGCGCGCGAGGGGCGTCGCGGTCTGTCGATCGGGGTGCTCGGCAACGCCGCGGTCCTCCTCCCCGAGCTGCTGGAGCGCCACCTCGACCGCGCGGAGAGGGGTGACGGACCGCTGGTGGACATCGTGACCGACCAGACCTCGGCGCACGACCCGCTGTTCTACCTCCCCGCCGGCACGTCGTACGACGACTGGGAGCGCGAGCGCACGGAGGATCCGCGCGGCTTCACCAAGCGCAGCCAGGAGTCCATGGCCCGGCACGTGCGCGCGATGGTGGAGTTCCAGGACGCGGGGGCCGAGGTCTTCGACTACGGCAACTCGATCCGCGACGAGGCCCGCAAGGGCGGCTACGACCGTGCCTTCGAGTTCCCCGGCTTCGTCCCGGCCTACATCCGGCCGCTGTTCTGCGAGGGGAAGGGTCCCTTCCGCTGGGCCGCGCTCTCCGGCGACCCGGAGGACATCTATGCGACCGACCGCGCGATCAAGGACCTGTTCCCGGCCGACGAGAAGCCGGAGTACGCCCGCCTCCACAAGTGGCTCGACATGGCGTCGGAGCGCGTGCAGTTCCAGGGCCTGCCGGCACGGATCTGCTGGCTCGGCTACGGCGACCGCGCGAAGGCGGGCGCGAAGTTCAACGAGATGGTGGCGAGCGGCGAGCTGAAGGCACCGGTCGTCATCGGACGCGACCACCTCGACTGCGGCTCGGTCGCCTCGCCCTACCGCGAGACCGAGGCGATGCTCGACGGCTCGGACGCCATCGCCGACTGGGCGATCCTCAACGCCCTGGTCAACACCGCTTCCGGCGCCACGTGGGTGTCCTTCCACCACGGCGGCGGTGTCGGCATCGGCCGCTCGCTGCACGCCGGGCAGGTGACGGTCGCCGACGGCACCGCGCTGGCGGGGGAGAAGATCGAGCGGGTGCTGACCAACGACCCCGGCATGGGCGTGATCCGCCACGTCGACGCGGGCTACGACCGCGCCATCGAGGTCGCCGAGGAGCGTGGCGTGAGGGTGCCGATGCGGGGCTGACGCATCGCGCTTGGGGCCGCATCTCGCCCGCTTCCCCCGCGACACGCCGTACGCCGCCCGCAACACGCCGCGAGAGTCGGACCTGCGAAAGCCAGGACGTCCGCGTCTGCGTGCGTCAGGATGCCGCCATGGCCACGGGGGACAAGAAGCCGGCGCGTTCGCGCGTCGTACTGACCGACATCAGCTCACGAGCGTGGGAGCACCCCGCGGACAAGGGCGCGCTGGTCGCGCTCCGCAAGCTCAAGGGCTTCGACGTGCTGCTCAAGACGATGTCGGGGGTGTTCCGCGAGCGGGCCTGGCGTCTGACGCTGCTGGGCTCCGCGGTGCGGGTGGACGAGCGTCAGTTCGCCCGGTTGCACCACCTGCTGGCCGAGGTGGGGCGGAGCCTCGACGTGACCGACCTCCCCGAGCTCTATGTCCAGGCCGACCCCACGCTGGGTGCCCAGACGATCGGGATGGAGAAGCCGATCATCGTGCTGTCCTCCGCGCTGGTGCACCACCTCGATGACGACGAGCTGCGCTTCGTCATCGGCCACGAGCTGGGCCACGCGCTCAGCGGCCACGCGGTCTACCGCACCCTGCTGCTCCGGCTGCTCGGCCTCGGGGGACTCCTCACCGCCGTCCCGGGTGGCGTCCTCGCCATCAAGATGGTCACCGTCGGACTGCTGGAGTGGTCGCGCAAGGCCGAGCTGTCCGCGGACCGCGCCGGGCTGCTCGCGAGCCAGGACCCGACCGCCGCGCTGCGCACCCACATGAAGCTCGCCAGTGGCGGCACCCTGGACGAGCTCGACGTCACCTCGTTCCTCTCCCAGGGCGCCGAGTACGACGAGGGCGGAGACGTCCGGGAGTCGCTCATCAAGCTCTCGCTGCTCCAGCAGCAGACGCATCCCTTCGCGGTCGTGCGGGCGACCGAGCTGCGGCGGTGGATCGACTCGGGCGCCTACACCGTGATCCTCGGCGGGGACTACCCGCGGCGCGTCGACGACGACGGCGCCTCGGTCAGTGAGGCGGCGCAGGAGGCGGCCGCCAGCTATGCCAGCGCGTTCGAGCAGACGCAGGACACGCTGGGTCGGCTCGTCCACGACCTCGCGGGGTGGATGGGCTCGGCCCGTACGTGGCTCGACGACCGCTTCCGGCGTGGCGGGGAGGGTCCCCGTTGACCAGGTCCGCCTCGGCAGCGTCTGCTGTGCGGGTGACGTCGGAGACGACCTGGCCGAGCCGGATGCCGTTGATCTGGCTGGCGTTCGTGGTCTCCTGCCTCGGGTTCACCAAGACGGTGCCGTTCCTGGCGACCGTTCCGGCCGCCGCGTGCCTCCTGGTCATGCTGGCCAGGACCCGCGCCCGGGGGAGCGAGTCGAGCAACGCGGTCGTCCTCGCGGTCGGTGCGACGGTGACGTCCGTCCTCGTGGCGCAGGTCATCGTGGCCGTCGGCCTCGGCGGGCGGGGACCTCTCGCCGTGACGCTCGGTTGCCTGTCCCTGGTGACGGCACTGGTCGCCGCGGCCAGGCCGCGGATGTTCTGGGTGCACCTGCCGCTGACGGCTGCGCTGCATCTGCTCTACGTGGACAGTGTCGAGTCCGGCGTCGACGTCGGCCACTTCATGCGTGGCGCCACCGCCGGTCTGCTGAACGGTCGCAACCCGTGGTCGATGACGTTCTCCCACTCGTTCACGGACGCCGAGATCGGGAAGTACCTGGCGCCGGAGTACGTCCAGGGGGACCGCATCATCCTCGGATTCCCCTACCTGCCGGGCAGCGTGCTGGGCTACCTGCCGGGACACCTCGCCGGTGACGTGAGGTTCGTCAGCGTCGCGGCACTCAGCGTCGCGACCGCTCTGTGCTGGCGGATGACCAGCGATGTCGTGGGACGCGTCCTGGTGGCCGGGCTGCCGCTCACCCCACTCGCGGTCCTGGTGACGACGCAGTACTGGGTGGAACCCCTGCTGGTGCTGGCCGTCTCGCTGCTGGCGTGGGCGATGACCCGCGGCTCCAGGGGCTGGGGAGTGGTGAGCGTGGCCCTCCTGCTGTCCGTCAAGCAGTACGCCATCTTCTGGCTGCCGCTGGAGAAGTTCGTGCGCCATCGGCTGGGGTGGCGTCCCCTCCTCGGCGGGGTCCTGATCGCCGCCGTGCTCGTGGTGGCTGCCTTCCTGAGCGACCCGGGGGGCTTCTGGGAGGCGGTCGTCAGGGCTCAGTTCGTCCAGCCCTACCGTCCGGACTCGCTGTCCCTGGCCGTGGACCTCGCCGAAGCGGGGCTGCCGATCCACCGCACCGGGATGTCCGTCGCGGCACTGCTGGCCGGATTCGGGGTGGCCTTCTGGGTCCGGTCCCGGGCTCCCGAGTCGGTGACCTGGACCGTGCTGGGCATCGGCATGGCGCTGCTGGCGAGCGTGCTGCTCTCCAAGCAGGCCTTCGCCAACTACTACTTCCTGGTCCACGCCTGCGTCGTGCTGGCCATCGCCCTCTGGCCGGCCGAGCTCCGAGCGGACGCAGCACACGCTCGGTCGTCTCTTCCACGACCTGGCGGGGTTCCGCCGGGGTGACGTCAGCGCCTGAGGCGCCGGTCGAGTGGGATCGCTGGTCAGTCCCGCCGGGTCCGCAGGCGGGCGATGGTCTCGTTCTTCCTCGTGACCTTGTCGCGCAGGGCGGCGATCACGGCGTCCTTGTGCTCCAGCGTCTCTCGCAGCCGGACGAGCGAGGCCTCGGCAGCCCGGGCGGGACCGGTCGCGCGGTCGTGCTGGGCCTTCAGCCACTCGAGGTGGCCCTGCCCCTCGTCGTACTTCTCCCGGAGCCAGACCTGGGCCTCGCCCTGCTTCTCGTGCTCCTCGCGAAGCCACGCGAGGTCGCGTTGGAGGAGGGCGATCGTGCTGCGGTCCTCGATGAGCTGCACCCGACGGCCGGCCTCGCAGCGCGTGTCGATGTCGGCCTGACCACCGGGTGCGACGACCCGGGCATGCCACGGCTCGAGCTCGGCGAGCCGCTCCTCGTCGGACCACGTGTCGCGCCCGTCGCTGCTGGTCGGGAACTGGAGGGCGGTCATCCGTGACGACGTGGCACCGGCGTACGACGGGTGGCGCATGAGCTTGCGGAACTGCCAGTGGTCGGGCCACCAGCCGGGCGGGGTCGTGTCCCACCGGTCGTCGACGGCGTCGTAGAGCGCGCGGGTGTGCGCTGTCCCGGTGATGCTGACCGAGCAGAACCGGACGTCGTCGCTCAGGTGCATCGCGACCACGTCGGGGTCGGCGAGGTCGGCGGCGTAGAAGCGCACCTGGCCGTCGGGTCGCACCTCGCCGTTGAGGCTCTGGACGAACGAGTGCTCCTCGAGGAGGCCGAGGAGGTCGGCGACGTGGTCGGGAAGCAGCAGGTCGTCGTCGCAGAGGTAGAAGATGGCGTCGCTGCGCGCAGCCACGACCGCGTCGTGGCGATATCGCTCGCCGTGGTGCGGGCCCTTCGGGAAGTCGAGGAACCGGACACGGGGGTCGGTCTCGACCAGTCCGTCCACGACGCTGCGGACCGCGTCGGTGACACCGTCGCCGATCAGCAGGACCTCGAGGTCCGCCACGCTCTGCCGCAGCACCGTGTCCACGGCCAGCGGCAGCGTCGTGGGCTTGTCGTGGATCGGGATCAGCACCGACGCGCGGGTCATGAGGTCTCCTCGAAGGGTCGGTCGCACAGCACGAGGAGGACCGAGCCCGCGTCCAGCTGGTAGTCGACCGGGTCCAGGGGATCGATCCGGACCGACTCCCCGGCGGTGCTCAGGTCGAACCACTCGACGCCGGCCGTGCGCCCCACCGATCCGGTCACCCGGCCCGAGACGAGCACGAGCAGCTCACGGCACCCGGGCGCGTGACCGCCACGGGGCGACCGCTCGTCCGAGCCGACCACCGTGAAGACGCGCCGGATGGCGAACCCCACACCGGCGTCCTCGACCGCGAGCAGCGCGCCGCGGGCGTCGGTGTGGACGGGGAACCTCTCTGCGCCGGTGCTCACGTGGAGGCCGCCCACTCCGCCAGGGACTGCGACACCCGGGCGACCTCGCTGTCGCTGAGCTCGGGGAAGCACGGCAGGCTGAGGATCTCCTCGCGCAGCCCGGCCGCCGTCCGGGGCACGGCTCCCTCGACCGAGAGGCCGGGCATCTCACCGACGAGGTGGGGGTAGTGCACGGCCGTGTCGACACCCGCGGCGGCAAGGTGCGCGGCGAGGTCGTCGCGACGATCCGAGATCACCACCGCATGGTGCGCCACGCCCCACACGCGATCACCGTGGAGGCGGACGGTCGGCGCCAGCGCGTCGGCGTACGTCGCCGCGATCGCCCGCCGTCGGCGGTTGCGGTCGTCGAGGAACGGCAGCCGGGCGCTGAGGACCGCGGCCTGCAACGGATCGAGACGGGTGTTGCGACCCCCGGCGAGGTCCACGCGGAAGCGCTCGCCCCAGCCGTACTGGCGCAACGACCTCGCACGTGCGGCCACGCCCTCGTCGGAGAAGCCCACGAGCCCGGCGTCGCCGATCGCGCCGAGGTTCTTGGTGGGGTAGAAGCTGAAGGTCGCGGCGTCGGCACCCGCGCCGACGTGCTGGCCACCTCGCCCGCGCAGCCCGTGCGCCTGGGCGCAGTCCTCGACCAGCGCCAGCCCGTGCCGGCGACGCCACGCGTCGAGGGGCTCGAGGTCGACCGCGTCGCCGTGCAGGTGGGTGACGACGAGCGCCTCGACGCCCTGATGGTGGGCGGCCTCCGCGGTCGCCGCCGAGGGGGCCATCGTGGACGGGTCGACGTCCATCACCACCGGCACCAGGCCGACCATCCGCGCGGCGGTGGCGGCGTACCCGCCCTCGTTGGCGGCCAGCAGCACCCCCGCACCGGCAGACAGGCCCAGTGCGCTGAAGGCGACCGCCAGTGCATCGGTGCCGTTTCCCACTCCGACGGCGTGCCGCAGGTCGGCGTAGCGGCCCCACCCCTCCTCGAACCTCGCGACCTCGGGCCCCAGGATCCACGGTCCGTCTCCGACGACCCGCCCCACGGCTTCGCCGACGGCCGCCGCCTCGGCCCGCGCGAGGCGGGTCGGCGCGGCAGCGGGGACGTTCATGCGCTCAACCGGCTGCGGAGGTCGGCCGGCGCCATCATCGACCGGCCGTGCACGGCCAGCAGCTCGTGGACGCGCTCGACCAGCATCGGGTTGGTCGCGAGGCGGGTGCGCCCGCGGTCGAACCAGATGCCGTCCTCCAGCCCGACGCGTACGCCGCCACCGGCCGCGATCGAGTGTGCCTGGGTGGTCAGCCCGAAGTCGCCCAGCCCCGCCCCGGACCAGATCGTGCCCGCAGGGAGCCGGTCGATCGCCAGGCCCATCTCGGCCAGCGTCGCCTGCATGCCGGCGACGTTGCCGAAGAACATGTTGGCCACGATCGGGCCGGGCAGCAGGCCCTTGCGCCGGAGCACGTCGACGTAGTTGACCATCCCGAGGTCGAAGAGCTCCAGCTCGGGGACGATCCCGCGGTCGAGCATGATCTGCGCCAGGGCGTGGATGGTGTCCGGGCTGTTGATCGAGGCCTGGGTGAGGAAGTTCAGCGACGACAGCGTGAGTGAGGCGAGGTCGGGCTTCAGGTCCCCGTCGAGGGCCAGGCAGTCCGCGCGCCGCTCGACCTCCGACCAGGTGCGGCCGCTGGTGCTGACGTTGATCACGACCTCGGGCGCGGCTTCGCGGACCGCGCCGACGATGCGACGGTAGACCTCGCGCTCCCAGGTCGGGTCGCCGTCGTCGTCACGGGCGTGGAGGTGCACGGAGGTGATGCCGATCGACGCCGCTGCCGCGACGTCGGCAGCGATCTCGGCCGGGGTGAGCGGCACGTGCGGCGTCATGGCACGCGTGGGCACCATCCCGGTCGGTGCCAGCACGATCGGCGCCGGCTGGTCGAGGTCGCTCAGCAGTGCGGACACGCCAGCTCCTCGACCTCGTGCGACGCGAGCACGCGCGCCGGGTTGCCGACGACGACGTCGCCCGGCGCGACGTCCTTCGTCACCACGGCGCCGGCTCCGACCAGCGCGCCGGTGCCGATGACGCGCTCAGGCAGGACGGTGGCGCCTGCGCCCACGAACGCTCCCGCCTCCACGACGACGCCACCGGCGAGCACCGCGCCCGGGCCGGTCGCCGCGGCGAAGCCCAGGCGGGCGTCGTGCCCGATCGTGCTGGCGCGGTTGACGTTGGCGTGGCAGCCGATGGAGGCGTGCGAGCCGACCACGACGCCGGCGTTGAGGTAGGCGCCGTGCGCCACCACGGCGGTCGACGGGACGATCGACGTGGGATCGATCAATGACTCGACCGTGTGCCATCCGCCGTCGGCGGCGGCGCGGGCGGCACGGGCGCGGTGAGCGGCGGACGAGAGGCCCAGCGTGAAAGCAGTTCGCGCCGTGGCGTCGGTGAGGTCCGCCAGCTGCGGCAGCCGCGGGTCGGCCCCGCCGTGGTTGTCGATGCACACCACGTCCCGGCCCAGCCGGTGGAGGGACTCGACCACGTCGAAGGCGTAGGGCGAAGCGACGCCGAACACGGTCAGGGGTTCGGTCATGTCACGACCCTAATGGGCGGTCCGGAACGTGCTCGGGCCCCGGACACCGTGAGGTGTCCGGGGCCCGTGGAACAGGTGCGGCGTAGTGCCGGTGCTGCTACCAGACCCGACGGCTGGAACCGCCGATCGGGACGAAGTTCAGCACGAGGCCGACGACGATCAGGATCAGGCCGATGGTGGTCAGGATGCTCTGGGGCAGCAGGAGCCCGAGGATGAGCAGGATCAGTCCGAGGACAATCATGGTGTACGCCTCCTTGAAGAGCCGCCCACTCTGGGCGGCCGCCTCACTCTGCCGGTCGAGCCCCCTGCATGGGAAGTCGGGTGCGCCCCTAGGGGTGGGGCGGCGCGGTGCCGGGGCTCAGTGCGAGGCGAGCGCCCGGACGGCGTCGAAGATGTCGAGGGTGCGGCGCGCGGACTCGACGTGGAGGTTCTCGACCATCTTTCCCTGGTAGGTCACGACGCCTGCGCCCTGCCCGTCCTCCCACGCGGCGATGAGCCCGCGGGCGTCCTCGACGGCCTGCTCGCTCGGCGCGAAGGCGGTGTTGGCCCCCTCGACCTGGCCGGGGTGGATGAGGGTCTTGCCGTCGAACCCCATCTGGCGTCCCTGCTCGCACTCCGCGAGGAAGCCCTCGGTGTTTGTGACGTCGTTGTAGACGCCGTCGATGACCGCGATCCCGGCGGCCCGTCCGGCGAGCAGCACGGTGTGCAGGCTCGGCAGGATCGGCGCCCGCCCGGGGACGTGCTCGGCGTACAGCTCCTTCACCAGGTCGTTGGTGCCGAGGACGAAGGCGCCGAGGCGCTCGGAGGCGCGTGCGATCGCGAGGGCGTCCAGGATCGCGCCGGGCGTCTCGACCATCGCCCACAGGCGGGTGTGGTCGGGCGCGCCGGCCTTCTCCATGGCGGCGACGAGCTGGTGGACCTCGGCGGCGCTGCCGACCTTCGGGACGACGATCGCGGCCGGCCCGGCCTGGCTGGCGGCGACGATGTCGTCGTCGTGCCACTGGGTGCCGATGCCGTTGACGCGGATCGTGACCGTACGCCGGCCGTAGTCGCCGCTGGCGGCTGCTGCGGCTGCGGCCTCACGGGCGGCGGGCTTGGCGTCGGGGGCGACGGCGTCCTCGAGGTCGAGGATCAGCCCGTCGCACGCGATCGACTTCGCCTTCTCCAGCGCCCGCTCGTTGGAGCTGGGCATGTAGAGGACCGAGCGCAGCGGGGTGAACTCCTGCGGGGAGCTGCTCATCTCAGGCCTCCAGCTCGATGGCGTCGTACTGCTTCTTCAGGTCGGGGTCGATCGCCGCGAGCTCCTCGGCGAGGCGCACCATCACCTGGCACTGCTTCACCGACGCGTCGTCCTCCATCTTGCCGCCGATCATCACCGCGCCGGTGCCGTCGCCCATGGCGGCGATCACCCGGCGGGCGTGGGCGACGTCCTCGATGCTGGGGGAGAAGACCCGGTTGGCGATGGCGATCTGCACCGGGTGCAGCGACCACGCCCCGACGCAGCCGAGGAGGAAGGCGTTGCGGAACTGGTCCTCGCACGCGACGGTGTCCGAGATGTCGCCGAACGGCCCGTAGTAGGGGTAGATCCCGTGCATCGCGCACGCGTCGACCATGCGGGCGATCGTGTAGTGCCACAGGTCCTGCTGGTACGTCGTCCGCTCGGCGTCATAGGTGGTCTCGCCGTCGACCTGGGGCGCGTCCTGGCGCACCAGGTAGCCGGGGTGCCCGCCGCCGACGCGGGTGGTCTTCATCCGGCGGTCGGCGGCCAGGTCGGCCGGCCCCAGCGACAGCCCCTGCATGCGCGGGCTGGCGCCGCAGATCTCCTCGATGTTGGCCACGCCGCGGGCCGTCTCGAGGATCGCGTGGACGAGGATCGGCCGGGTGAGGCCGGCCTTCGCCTCGAGCTGGGCCAGCAACCGGTCGACGTAGTGGATGTCCTCGGCGCCCTGCACCTTGGGCACCATGATCACGTCGAGCTTGTCGCCGATCTCGGTGACCAGCGTGACCAGGTCGTCCAGGCCCCACGGGCTGTCGAGGGAGTTGACCCGCGTCCAGAACTGGGTCGGTCCGAAGTCCGTCGACCGGCCGATGTCGACGAGTCCCTGCCGGGACCTCTCCTTGTTCTCCACCTTGACGGCGTCCTCGAGGTTGCCGAGCAGCACGTCGACCGAGCCGACCATGCCGGGCACCTTGGCGGCCATCTTCTCGTTGCCGGGATCGAAGAAGTGGATGGCCCGGCTCGGGCGGGCCGGGATGTCGCGCAACGGCGCGGGGGCTCCGACGGCGAGCGGGGCGAAGAAGTCCTTGGCGGGGCGAGTCATGGTGCGCAAACTACCGCCGCCGGCCGGGGCGTCGATATGACGGATGTCTCGCCGGTGGGGTCGAGGTGGTGCCGGGATCGGTCTAGGCGGGGCGCAGCCGCTGCATGAGCTCAGCCGTCGCCTCCTCGTCGACGTCGCAGCGGTAGGGCGCGGCCATCTCTGCCAGCACCTCGGGGTCCGGGAACTCCTCGAGGTCGCCGAGCCAGCGGAAGAAGGTCTCCAACCCCGCCGGTGAGATCAGCTCCAGGACGGATGCCGGTTCGTCGCCGGCGTTCCAGAACGTGTGCCACTGGCCCCGCGGCTTGAACAGCAGGTCGCCCGGTGTCGCGAGGACCTCGGTGCCACCCAGCACGGCCCCGATGCTGCCGGCGACGACGTAGGTGTACTCGTCCTCCAGGTGGTGGCGGTGCATCGGCGCAGCGAGCGCGCGCGGTGCGAAGTGGTGCTGCACCAGTGCGAACCGCTGCTCCGTGTCGGCGCCGTCGATCATGAACCGGTCGGTGACCTGTCCCGGACCCGGCTCGACGAGGCCGTCGCGGGGCCGGAGCAGGCGGACGAGGGGATCGGCGGAGGTGGTCATGCGGTGACCGTAGGCACTCCGGACGCCACCGGGAATACCAGATCTCTGGGGTTTCGGGGCGGACGCCGCCCTAGAGTGGATCGATGGAGACGCGGGCCGCCCGCGCGCGGCAGCAGCTGGTTGAACTGGCAGACCACCAGACGGACCTCGCCACGTTCTGGGCCGAGGCCTCCGGCGTGGTGCGACGCGTCGTACCCCACTACTGGGTGCCGTGCTGGTACACCCTGGACCCCTCCTCGCAGCTGATCACCAGCCACTTCCACGAGGGCCTCGACCACTATCCCGAGGAGTGGTTGCGCGCGGAGTACCTCGACGACGACGTCCACCAGATCCTGGGGGTGGTGCGATCAGTGCGGGGACTGACGACCCTCCACGAGCTCACCGACGGGGATCCGTCGGGGACTCCTCGTTGGCAGGCCAACATGGAGCTCGGCGGCGACCAGGAGCTGTTGCTCGCCCTGCGCACGAAGGACGGTGAGTCCTGGGGCGCTCTCGGCCTCTACCGCGAGCCGGGGGCGCCGATGTTCGACGCCGCGGAGCAGCGCTTCCTGCTGGACGTCGCGAGCGTCCTCGCCGAGGGTGCCCGGCGTTCGCTGGTCTACGGCGAAGCCCTCGAGCCCGACTGGCCGGACGGTCCGGGTCTCGTGGTCGTGGGGGCGGACGGGGGCGTCGAGTCGGCGAACGGGACGGGTGGAGAGCTGCTGGATCGACTGGCGAACCCGACGGCGGTCCTGGTGGTGGCGCGTGCGGCTGCGGAGGGCGTCCCGGCGACGTCCAGGGTCCGGCTCGAGGACGGTCCCTGGTTGACCCTGTCCGCCTCGAGGCTGCTCGGCGAGCGTCGCGTCGCCGTGGTGCTCGAACGGGCGCAGCCGGCGCGGATCTTCGATCTCGTGATGGCAGGTCGAGGACTGACGGCGCGCGAACGCCAGGTGGTCGAGCAGGTGCTCGGTGGAGCCTCGACCGAGGAGATGGCCCGACGTCTCGCACTCTCCCCCTACACGGTGCAGGAGCACCTCAAGTCGATCTTCGACAAGCTCGGGGTGCGCAGCCGGCGCGAGCTCGTCGCGCAGGCCTTCTTCACCCACTACGCCCCACGCTTCCGCGACAACGAGGTCCGGGTGGAGCGCGGTCTGCCGATGCGGGGCAATCCGGCGGTGCCGTCGACCGGCCCCGCCGCGGACTGATCCGAGCCCTCGACGGGGCCCTCACCCACTCCGGAGGATCCGGCGCCACCAGGGCCGGCGCTGCGGCTCCGGCTCCTCGGCGGCCCGCGCCGCACGCTGCGCCTCGATGCGAGCCGTACGGCGATCGCGCCAGGCCTCGACCTCGGTGTCGACGTCGCGCTGGCGGGTGATCACCGGAGGGCCCGATGGTCCGGTCGGTGGGGTGTAGATCGCCCGGCGGATGCGGGCGTTGAAGTCCTCGACCTCACGGCGTACCTCCGCCTCGACGTTGATCCGGTCCAGCCGGTCGTCGAGCTCGGCGTCCTCCTTGCGGAGCGCGAGCCCGGGCGGCAGCAGGGCGATCTTCTCGCGCTCGACGAGCTTCTTCACCCACCAGTCGGGATCGTGCTCGGCGCCGAGTCCCTCGATCGGCTTGCCCTGCCCGGGGAGGTTGTCGAAGTCGCCGCGCTCCATCGCCTGACGCACCTGCAGGTCCACCCAGGTGGCCTGCTGCGCGATCCGGGCCGCGGCCGCGGAACGCCCCGTGCGGTCGTCGCGTGCGGGCATGCGGTCCGCCTCCGTCGGGCGGTTCTCGGTCCCGTCGTCGTGCTCCGGCATGTCGCGATCCTAGGTCGGGGGCGGGTCCCCGATCCAGCCGATGGATTTCCACTCGTGCGAGTGGATCTTCATCGGGGTCTGAGCGTGGGCCGGCGTTGCGAGACCTGAACTTCCGCTCGTGCGAGTGGAAATCCATCTCGCCGGGGGTCAGGGTCTGGCGGGCTCGGTCGGCGCATCGCTGAAGGCGTGCTCGGGTGCCGCCATCAGCGCCAGCGCCGCGAGGAAGGCCGCGCCTGCGCAGACCCCCCAGACGATCAGGTAGCCGCTGAGCGGGGCGACCTTCTCGGAGGTCGCGTCGAGCGAGCCGGTGGCGGTGAGGGCGATGGCGAAGATCGCCGAGGCGATCGCGCCGCCGACGGTCTTGGTGCCGTTGGTCATGCCGGTGGCGATGCCGGTGCGCTCCGGCGGGGCGGCCGCCGCAGCCGCGGCGGGGAGCGCGGCGACGAGCGCACCGGACCCGAGCCCGGCGATCGCCATGTTGACGAGGGCCTGCCAGGTGTAGTCGTGGAAGGGCAGCCACAACGTGTAGCCGAGGCCGACCAGCAGGCACGCGACGACCAGCGCACGACGTACGCCACCGAGCAGGCGGGTGGTCAGCGGCAGGGTGAAGGCGCCGATGGCCAGGGTGATGACGTAGAGCCCGATCAGCGTGGAGATGAAGGCCGGGTCGGCGCCGAGACCGTAGCCTCGCTCGGCGGGGTCGGCCTGGGCGTAGGTCGAGAGCGGGATCTGGCCGCCGAGCACCGGGATGCCGAAGAGGAACGCGGTGAGCTGCACCGGCCACTGGGCGGGGCTGGACAGCAGCTTCACGTCGACGATCGGCTCGGGGTGCCGGTCCTCGAAGCGCCAGAAGGCGACGAAGACGAAGCCGGCCACCACGATGGTCAGCCAGCCGCGCAGCGATCCGGCGCCGTCGAGCCGCAGCCACACCAGCCCGCCCATCAGCACGCCGAGCGCTGCGGTGATCAGCAGCAGACCGTTCCAGTCGATGCCCCCGCTGTCCTCACCCGGCACCTGCTCGATGCCGACCAGGATCACGAAGAAGACGGCCGTGACCACGACCGCCGGCAGGGCGAGCAGGAGGTTCATGTCCAGCGAGTCGACGAGCAGCCCGCTGGCGACGGCGCCGATGATCACCGCGAGCTCCAAGAAGCCCACCAGGATCGCGGCCCCGCGCCTGGTCAGCAGCTCCTGCCGGCCGCTGTCACGCGTGCGGCGGTGGATGATCGCGATCTCGAGCGGCAGCCACACGACGTACGCACCCTGGAGGGCCCAGCCGATGAGGAAGGTGGAGAAGGTCGGTGAGAAGGCCAGCCACCACGACCCGAGCGCGGTCACGGCGGTCGAGATGAGCAGCACCTGCTTGTGCCCGATGAGGTCGCCGAGCCGCGCCAGGAGCGGGATGCACAGGGCGCTGACGATGAGCTGTGCGGCCTCGAACCAGTTGATGTCCCCCTCGCTGATCGAGAGGTGATCGGCGATCTGCGGGTAGATGGGCGTGTAGTAGCCCTGCAGGATGCCGCTGGCGAACTCCACCAGGACGAGGAAGCCGACGATCGTGGCCAGGCCCTTCACCGCGGTGTGCGTGGTGGGGCTCGTGGGGACGGTGCTCAACGGGGCAGCCTCTCGATCAGCAGGTGGTACCAACGTGCTCCGTCGAGCAGGTCGGCGACGCCGATGTGCTCGTCGTAGGAGTGGATCGACTGGCGCTGGGCCTGGGTCATCCGGAAGGGGGCGAAGCGGTAGACGTGCTCGCTGATCGCGGTGAAGTGGCGCGAGTCGGTGGCGGCCATCATCACGTACGGCGTCGCGACCGCCTCGGGGAAGACGACGCCGATGCACTCCTCGAGCAGCTCGAAGGGCGCGTCCATCGGGGAGATCGGCGAGGGTTCCCCGGACTCGACGACGTCGATGCGGATCGAGTCGTCCGCGACGGCCGCGCGGATGTGCTCGACCACTCCTGCGACGGTGTCACCGACCATGACCCGGATGTTGAGCCCGGCCCGGGCGGTCGAGGCGATGACGTTGAGGGCGGGAGAACCGCTCAGGGTGGTGGTGGCGACCGTCGTACGCGTCATGGCTGCGGCCTCGGGGCCGGCGGCGACCAGGGCCCGGGTGATCACCGGCGCGAGCCGGTCGGCCCGACCCAGCAGGGGGGCGAGGACGGGGCGCAGGGGCAGTGGCAGGTGGGGCGCCAGCCGTCGCACCAGCTCGAGGGTGGGGGCCGGCGCGGAGGCCGGGAAGGGAGACTTCTCGACGCGCAGGATGGCGCGCGCGATGCGCGCGGTGGGCCCGTTCCTGGCGGGGGTCGAGGCGTGCCCGCCGCGGCCTTCGGCGACCAGCTCCAGCGACGTGGTGCCCTTCTCGGTGACGCCGATGACCCCCAGGGGGGCCTTCACGCCGGGGAACGCACCTCCGGCGATGGCGCCACCCTCGTCCAGCACCAGCCACGGCGTGACTCCTCGGGTGCGGAGGACCTCGACCGCCTCGACGGCCGACGTGCCGCTGACCTCCTCGTCGCACCCGAAGGACAGCCAGACGTCCTGGGCAGGCGTGTGGCCGGCCTCGATCAGGGTCTCGACGGCGTCGCAGATCGCCACCACGCAGCCCTTGTCGTCGAGGGTGCCCCGGCCCCAGATCGCCGGACCGGCGGGGGAGTCGTGGACCTCGGCGCCGAATGGCTCGTGCTGCCACGGGGCGTCGAGGTCGACGGGCACGACGTCGAGGTGCGCCATCAGCACCACCGGCCGCTCCACGCTCGCGCCGGCCCAGTGGAAGAGCAGGCCGTGGGTGCCCACGCGGATCAGGTCGAGCCGCCGGTGGAGCAGCGGGAACTGCGCGGCCAGCTCGGCCAGGAGCGCGTCGAAGACGTCGCTGTCGACGCGCGAGGGGTCGCGGTCGGAGACGGTCGGGATGCGGACGAGGGCCTGCAGCGCGCTGACCACGCGTTCGGTCATGGGGTGACCGTAGTGCCCCAGCGGCCGCGGTGGACGAGATTCGCCCGCCGCTCCCGCCGGGCCGGGGACCCCGCAGGTCCCGGGTCGACCTCCCGGTGCCCGACGGTGATCGCGCCGACCGGCGCGTGGTCCTCGGGGATCGCGAAGGACCTTCGGAAGGCGTCGAGGTGCTCGCCGGGGATGCCGAAGAAGCAGGCGCCCAGCCCTTCGTCGACGGCCGTCTGGAGGATCAGCAGCGCCGCCATCCCGGTGTCGACGAACCAGTACGGCACCGGCCACCGGTCCTCGCGCCGGTCGGTCCAGCCCTTGTCGGGCTCGGCGTAGCGCTCGAGGTAGGCGTCCTTGCACGCGAGCGGCACGATCACCACCGGTGCGGTGCGCATCCCGTCGAGCCAGGTGTTGTGGGTCTCGGGGTCCGCGCCGGTCGACTCCCAGAACAGTGCGACGTCCTCCGGAGTGTCGAGCACCAGGAACGCCCAACCCTGGGTGAACCCGGCGTTGGGTGCACGGGCGGCGTGCTCGAGCATGCGGTCGACGACAGCCGGGTCGACGCGGCTGTCGGCATAGCGGCGCACCATCCGCCGGCGGCGTACGACCTCGCGGAACTCCATGGGGCGAGCCTGCCACTTGGCCGCGAGCTGCGGCCCCCTCTCGCTGTAACGCCGTGTTACAGCAACTACCCACCCCCATGCATCGGGGTGGGTACAGCCACTAACACGGCGTTACAGCGGGCGCGCGCGACGGCAGGGGGTCTGGGATCCGAGACGACTTGCCGCGGAGCTGCGTTGACCCGACCTCGGGTTGCCGATGGACTGCAGGCATGAGGTTCGAGGAGATGTGGCGGGACCTGGCGCCGGTGGGGCGCTCTGCCTCGTCGGGTGGCTACTTCCGCCAACCCTGGGCCGCGGCCGAGACCGAGCTGCGCGCCTGGTTCCTCGAGCAGGCGAGCGCGCGCGGCCTGTCGGTGGAGTCCGACCTCGTCGGCAACATGGTCGCGTGGTGGGGACAGCCGTCGTCGGGTGAGGGCGCGGACGACCGCCCTCCCGCGGTGCTCACCGGGTCGCACCTCGACTCGGTGCTCGACGGGGGTGCGTACGACGGCCCGCTGGGCGTGGTCTCGGGTCTGGCCGCCATCGACCTGCTGCGCGAGCGCGGCTTCGAGCCGGACCGGCCGATCGGGGTCTCGGCCTTCGTGGAGGAGGAGGGCTCCCGCTTCGGCCTGGCGTGCCTGGGCTCGCGGTTGATCACCGGCGCGATCACCTGGGAGAAGGCCCGAGAGCTGCGTGACCGCGACGGGGTCTTCCTGCCGGACGCGATCGAGGCGTCCGGCCTGCACCTGCCTCTCGACGAGGAGCCTCGGCCGTGGGGCGGGCTGTCCCGACCGCGTCGGCACCTTCGTCGAGCTGCACGTCGAGCAGGGTCGCGACCTCGTCGACCGTGACGTCGCGGTGGGGCTCGCCAGTGAGATCTGGCCGCACGGTCGCTGGCGGTTCGACTTCACCGGCCAGGCCAACCATGCGGGCACGACCCGCATGGAGGACCGGCACGACCCGATGCTCACCTACGCGATGACCGCGCTGGCGGCCAACAAGCAGGCCAGGCTGGCCGGGCAGCGGGCGACCTTCGGCCGGATCGCGGTCGAGCCCAACGGCACCAACGCGGTCCCGTCGCTGGTCACCGCCTGGCTCGATGCCCGCGGCTCCTCCGACGGCGCGCTCGCCGAGATGGTCGCGGACATCTCCCGGCAGGCCGACGACCGCGCCGGCCGCGACGGCACCTCGCTCGTCGTGACGCCCGAGTCGGTCTCCGGGTCGGTGGCCTTCGATGCCGACCTGGCTGCGCGGCTGGCCCGGCTCGGCGACTGGCCGGTCATCCCCACCCAGGCCGGTCACGACGCCGGCATCCTGTCCGACGCCGGCATCCCCACCGCCATGGTCTTCGTGCGCAACCCGTCGGGGATCTCGCACTCGCCCGACGAGCACGCCGAGATGGCCGACTGCCTCGCGGGTGTGGAGGCCCTGGCCGACGTGCTCGCCGAGCTCACCGGGGCGCGCGGGTGACGGCGTACCTCCTCGAGCGCGCCTGGCTCCCATCGACGTCCGGAGCAAGCTTCCGCGACGACGTGCTGGTCGAGGTGGAGGACGGCCGCTTCACCTCGGTGACCCCTGATGCCGACCCGCCGCGAGCGATCCCGGTGCGCGGGCTGGTCGTGCCCGGCCTGGCCAACACCCACAGTCACGCCTTCCACCGCGCCCTGCGCGGCCGCACCCAGCGCGAGCGCGGCACCTTCTGGACCTGGCGCGAGCAGATGTACGCCGTCGCCGCGCGGCTCGATCCCGACACCTACCTCGCCCTTGCGCGAGCGACGTACCGCGAGATGGCCGCCGCCGGGATCACGTGCGTGGGGGAGTTCCACTACCTCCACCACCAGCCCGACGGCACGCCCTACGCCGACCCCAACGAGATGGGCCAGGCCCTCGTCGAGGCAGCGCGGCAGGCCGGCATCCGGATCACCCTGCTCGACACGCTCTATCTCTCCTCCGGATTCGGGGCCGCGCCCGAGGGCGCCCAGGTGCGCTACAGCGACGGGTCGGTGGAGGCGTGGACCGAGCGGGTCGAGGGTCTCTCCCCGTCGGACCACTCGGTGGTCGGTGCGGCGGTCCACTCGGTGCGCGCGGTCCCGGCCGCCGATCTCGACGCCGTCGCGGGCTGGGTCGCCGACCGTCCCTTCCACACGCACCTGTCGGAGCAGGTCGCCGAGAACGAGGGCTGCCTCGAGGCGTACGGCGTCACGCCGGCGCGCCTGCTCGCCGACCACGGCCTGCTGCGATCGACCACCACCCTCGTCCACGCCACCCACCTGAGCGACGACGACATCGCCCTCATCGGCCGCGCCGGCGCCCACGTCTCCTTCTGCCCCACCACCGAGCGCGACCTCGGCGACGGCATCGGCCCCTCCCGTCGGCTCCACGAGGCGGGCGCCCGGCTCACCCTGGGCTCGGACAGCCACGCGGTCATCGACCCCTTCGAGGAGATGCGTGCCGTCGAGCTCAATGAGCGCCTGGCCACCCGTCGGCGCGGCCACTGGGCCGCGGCCGAGCTGCTGGCCGCCTCGACCACGACCGGCCATGCCTCGCTCGGCTGGGACGACGCCGGCGCCATCGCGGTGGGACAGCGCGCGGACCTCGTGGTCCTCGACCCGGCCTCGCCCCGCACGGCGGGCACCGGGCGGGACGAGGGCTCGGTGGTCTTCGCGGCGGCGGCCGAGGACGTCCGCCGGGTGATGGCCGACGGCCGCTGGGTGGTCGACGATGGTGACCGGGCGACGATCGGGCGCGAGCTCGACGACGCGATCGCCCGGGTCCGGGCCCTGGTGGAGGAGGAACGATGAGCACGACCGTGATCACCGGCATCGGCGAGCTGGTGACCAACGACCCGGCGCGCGCGGAGCACGGCGGCCTGCTCGGTCTCGTCCACGACGCGGCGGTCGTGGTCGAGGGCGGCCGGATCGCCTGGGTCGGGCCGGCCGCGCAGGCGCCGGCCGCCGACGTCCACGTCGACGCCGGCGGACGCGCGGTCATCCCCGGCTTCGTCGACTCCCACAGCCACCTGGTCTTCGCCGGCGACCGCTCGGCGGACTTCGAGGCGCGGATGACCGGCGAGCCCTACGCCGCGGGCGGCATCCGGACGACGGTGGCGAAGACGCGCGCCGCCACCGACGAGCAGCTCACCTCGCACGTCGCCCGACTCGTCGCCGAGATGCGGGCGCAGGGCACCACCACCATCGAGATCAAGAGCGGCTACGGGTTGTCGGTCCTCGACGAGGCGCGCAGTCTCGCGGTGGCCCGCCAGTTCACCGACGAGACCACGTTCCTCGGCGCCCACGTCGTCCCCGCCGACACCACCCCCGAGGACTACGTCGCCCTGGTCACCGGCCCCATGCTCGCGGCGGCGGCGCCGCACGCCCGGTGGATCGACGTGTTCTGCGAGGACGGCGCCTTCGACGTCGACCAGGCCCGCACCATCCTGGCCGCGGGGTCCGACAGCGGCCTGCGCGGACGGCTCCACGCCAACCAGCTGACGTACGGCGGCGGGGTGCGGCTGGCCTGCGAGCTCGGCCTGGTCGCGGTCGACCACTGCACCTATCTCTCCGCCCTCGACGTCGAGTCGCTGAGCGACTCAGGCACCATCGCGACCCTCCTGCCCGGCGTGGAGTTCTCCACCCGTCAGCCCTACCCCGACGCCCGGGGCCTCCTCGACGCCGGCGTCCGGGTCGCGCTGGCCAGCGACTGCAACCCCGGCTCGTGCTTCACCTCCTCGATGGCGCTGTGCATCGCGCTGGCCGTGCGGGAGATGCGGATGACCCCGGCGGAGGCGCTGCACGCAGCGACCGCCATGGGCGCGGCGGCGCTGGATCGCGACGACGTCGGGGTGCTCGCGCCCGGCAGGGCCGCCGACCTCGTCCTCCTCGACGCGCCGTCGTACCTCCACCTCGCCTACCGTCCCGGCGTCCCGCTCGTGGCGGGGGTCTGGCAGGCGGGCCGCCCGGTCCTGGGCTGAGGCACGTTCCCGGGGGCGACCCGCGGTGGAGGTGGCCGAGAGCCCCCCTACCTCAGACGAGCATCGCCAGCCGTTTCGCACCGCATCTGAGGTAGCCGGGCACCGGCGAATACGACACGTGCCCGATGTCCGCGCCTACCTCAGCGACGCACTCTCGTCTCACGGTCCCGGACTGGGGCCGATCAGCAGAGGAGAAGCACATGTTCAACACCGACAGCTTCCTGGGCGCCGAGATCGCCTACCGCCAGCAGAAGGTGCGGGAGGACTACCGCCCGCTCCGCCGCTGGACCCGCGTGCGCGGCGACCAGACCCGGGGATGACCCGCACCACGATCGGCCCCGCACTGTCGGGGCGGCAGGACACAATGTCGTCCGTGCCGGCCCTGCGGACCACCGATCTCATCGGACGCGATGCCGAGCTGGAGGAGCTCTCCTCCCAGCTCGGCATTCGTGCGTCCCGGGACGTGACCGGAGACCCCTCCGTGCGCGCGATGCTCGTCGCGGGTGACGCCGGCGTCGGCAAGACGCGGGTGCTCATGGCGCTTCGCGACGCCGCGATCGATGCCGGGTGGCACGTCGTCGCCGGTCACTGCCTCGACCTGGCCGACAGCTCCCTGCCCTACCTCCCCTTCTCCGAGGTCCTCGGCCGCGTCATGGCCGACATGCCCGACGTCGCCGCAGGCGTGCTCGAGCAGCACCCCACGCTCGCGCGTCTCCAGCCGGGCCGCCGCATCCGCAGCAGCGAGACCGCGTCGGGCGACCAGGCCCTCGACCGCGGCAACGTCTACGACGCGTTCGCCGACCTGCTCGCGGCCGTCGCGGTGGACGCTCCACTGCTCGTGGTCGTCGAGGACACCCACTGGGCCGACGAGTCCACCCGCGACATGCTCAGCTTCCTGTTCTCCCGGCCGCTGCCCGGCGTCACCCTCGTCGTCTCCTACCGCGCCGACGACCTCCACCGGCGCCACCCGCTGCGCCGCCAGGTGGCGGAGTGGATGCGGTTGCGCGGCGTCGACCGGCTCCAGCTCGACCCGCTCGCCGACGACGACGTACGCCGTCTCGTCCGCGCGCTGCGCCCGGGCACCCTGTCCGAGGCGGAGTACGTCTCGATCGTCGACCGGGCCGAGGGCAACCCGTTCTTCGTCGAGGAGCTCGTCGGTGCGGCGCGGACCGGCCAGGTCCCCGGCGAGCTCACCGACGTGCTGCTCGTCCACCTCGACCGGCTCGACGAGACCACCCGACGGGTGGTCCGCCTGGTGTCGGTCGCAGGGCGACAGGTGAGCCACGGCCTGCTGGCCGCTGTCTCCGACCTCGGGGCGACCGAGCTCGAGACCGCCCTGCGCACCGCTGTCGAGGCCCACGTCCTGGTCGCCTCGCGCGGCGGCACCTATGCCTTCCGGCACGCCCTCCTCGGCGAGGCGGTCTACGACGACCTCCTCCCCGGCGAGCGGACCCGGCTGCACGCCGACTTCGTCTCCGCCCTCGGTGAGGGCCGGGCGGTCGGCACCGCCGCCGAGCTCGCCCAGCACGCCCGCCGCGCCGACGACCGTCCCGTCGCCATCCACGCCTCGATCGAGGCAGGCGAGGAGGCCCTGGCGGTCGGCGGCCCGTCGGAGGCCGCCACCCACTTCCTCGACGCCCTCGAGCTCCTCGACACCGCGCGCGCCCCGGTGGCCGACATCGACACCCAGGCCCTCGTACGCCGCTGCGCCGAGGCGCTCGTCGCGGCCGGCCGCGTCCCGAAGGCGGTCAAGGTGCTGCGGGCCCGGCTGGCCACGATGTCGCCCGAGACCTCCGACCTCGACCGCGGACAGCTGCTCACGGCGCTGGCGTCGGCGCTCCTGCTCACCGACACGACCGAGTCCCCGCGGGAGACGGCGGCGCAGGCGGTCGGGCTGTTGCGCGAGGGCCCGGCCAAGCTGCTCGCCCGCGCGCTCTTCGTGCAGGCCGAGACCCTGGGCGACTGGCACGCCGACGAAGCCCGCACCGCCGCCCTCGAGGCGCTGGAGATCGCCGAGCGCAACGACCTCACCAGCCTCGCCGTCGAGCTGCACACCACGCTCGCCGGCCTCGACCCAGCGGGTGGGGAGGACCCGGGCGTCGGCTGGCGGGCCGCCGCGGACCGGGCCCGCGCGGTCGGTCTCATCGAGCCCGAGCTGCGTGCCCTCTACTTCCTCGGACGCCTCCACCACGACCGCGGCGACCTCGACGCTGCCGGTGACGTCTACCGCGAGGTGCTGGCGCGCAGCGAGGTGGGTGGGCTCACGTGGTCCCCCTACCCGGCGGAGGTGCGGCTGCTGCTGGCCGTCGCGCTGACGCACCAGGGCCGGCTGGGCAAGGCGTGGTGGACCCTCGACGTCACCGGCCAGGACCCGCCGATGGTCTATGAGTGGATGTACTTCGCCCACCAGGTCCTCATCCAGCACGGCCTGCGCGGCAGCCCCCATGGCGACAACGCCCTCCAGCGGCTGCGTGAGCACTGGGGGGCCGACGGGCTCACCGCCATCACGGCCGGCACCGCGGAGATCCTGCTGGCCGCGGCCGCAGGTGATCCGGCGCGCGCCCTCGCGGTCTACGACGACGTGGTCGCCAGCGTCGTACCCCTGTGGCACGAGTGGTTCCAGGCCCGGCTTCGGCTCGCGACGCTGGTGGTCGGTGCCTACGCCGGTGCAGCGGCCCACCAGTCCGCCGACGAGCGCGCGTCGGCGCGGGCCGTGGTCGACCGGCTGGTGTCGGACGGTGCCCGGGTGGTCGACTTCTACGCCCGCTACGAGGCGAGCCGCGGCCCGGAGTACCGCATGTGGGTGGCCAGGCGGACCGCCGAGCACCTGCGCTGGCGCTGGCTGGCCCAGGTCGACCCTCCCCCCAGCGACGAGCTCGTCGGGGCCTGGCGGACGGCTGAGGAGACCGCCCTGGCCTATGGCAGCGTCCCCGAGATCGCCCAGGCCCGGGTCCGGCTGGCCGGGGTGCTGCGCGCCGCCGGTGACCCGGCGGGCGCCCGGGTCGCGGCCGACCTGGCGCGGGAGGCCGCGCACGCGATGAAGGCCGAACCCCTGCTGGCCGAGCTGGTCGCCCAGGGCTCCGCCCCCGCCCCGGCGACGGCGTCCTCGCCGGCGGTCCTGACTCCCCGCGAGGCCGAGGTGCTGGCACTCGTCGCGGAGGGCCGCAGCAACGGCGAGATCGGCAAGCAGCTGTTCATCAGCACCAAGACCGTCTCGGTGCACGTCTCCAACGTTCTCGCCAAGCTCGACGCGGCTTCCCGCACCGAGGCGGCGGCGGTCGCTCGGCGCCGCGGGCTGCTGTGAGCCCCAGCGTCGCGTAGTCCCCATCGGATGGGTTGTCGGGCGGGCCCCGTGGCAACCCATCTGATGGGGACTACCGAGGGCGGATGGACACCCGTCCGTCAGACTTCACGCCATGCCTGACTTCCGGTGCTCATTCGCCAGCGTCGAGGACGGCGAGCCGATCATCGGCACCGCACCGACCGACACCGAGATCCTGCTCGTGGAGAGCCCCGGCCCGTGGGGCCGTGACGCCGTCGCTGACAACCGGCTGCCCGAGGTCGTCCGCGACCACCTCGGACGGCTGGACCTCAAGGTCCTCCTCCTGCGGCGCTACGACGGCACTGCCGGGCCCGGCACGCGAGTCTTCCTCGCGCGCGCCACCGAGGACGGCTTCGACGTCCGCGGCACGGTGCTCGACCGGCCCGAGGACCTGATCGGCCTCGACCTCCCCGGCATGGCGCCGTACGACGGTCCGCTGTGGCTGGTCTGCACCAACGGCAAGCGCGACCGCTGCTGCGCCGTGATGGGCCGTCCGATCGCCGGGCTGCTCAGCCAGGAGTGGCCCGAGGGCACGTGGGAGACCACGCACCTGGGCGGTCACCGGTTCTCCGGCACCCTGCTGGCGCTCCCCAGTGGGATCACCCTCGGTCGGCTGGACACCTCGACCGCCCTGGCGACCTGCGAGGCCGTCGCGCGCGGTGAGGTGCCGGTGGACTTCGTCCGCGGTCGGGCCGGCCGACCGGGCGCCGAGCAGGCGCGGGAGCTGCACGTGCTGACCGGCGGCGACCCCGACGACGAGATCACGGCGGTCCCCGGCCCGGTCCGGCGGCAGTCCTGCGGCGACGACTTGGTCAAGGCCACCACGCGCTACGAGGTCCGTGCCGGCTGATCGTGCCCGCCCCCAGGGGTGTGGGACGGTTTGGTGCACCGCACAAGACTCGAAGCACACCCGGGACGGACCGCCCGTCGCGGACGAGCGAGGAGGATCCATGACGACTCCTGACAGCCCCCTGGGCGACGACGAGATGACGACCGAGGGCACCGACCCGACCGGTGTCGCACCGGCGCCGGGCACGGACGCCGACGGCGCCGACGCCGACGGCACCGACGGCGACTCCTCGGACGCCACCGACGGTGACTCCAGCGATGCCGACTCCACCGACGCCGACGGCAGCGACGGCGACTCCACCGACGCGACGGACGGCGACTCGACGGACGCCGACGGCACGGACGGGTCCGCGCCCTGAGCGCTCTCGACCTGCTGACCGGTGACGCCCAGACCTTCATCGAGAAGGTCTGGGCGTCGACGGTGCACGTCCACCGCACCGACCCCGCGCTCGGCGCGGGCACGCTCTCCCTGGCCGATGTCGACCACCTGCTGACCGAGACCGCGATCCGCGCGCCCGCGGTCCGGGTCGCCCGCGACGGGTCGGTCCTTCCCGAGTCGGCCTTCACCCGCGGCGGCAGCCTGGCCGGCAAGCCGCTGACCGGCCTGGTCGACCCGGTGAAGCTGATGCGGCTGCACGACGAGGGCGCCACGATCGTGCTGCAGGGGCTCCAGCGCTACTGGACCCCGGTCGCGGACCTGGTCGCCGGTCTCGAGCTCGAGCTCGGCCACCCCTGCCAGGCCAACGCCTACCTCACCCCGCCCGGCGCCCAGGGATTCGCGGTGCACTCCGACTCCCACGACGTCTTCGTGCTGCAGACCCACGGCACCAAGCTCTGGGAGATCCACGGCGAGGGCGGGCCCGGTGAGCTGCTCCTCGAGCCGGGTGTCGTGGCCTATCTCCCCACCGGCACGCCGCACGCGGCGCGGGCGCAGGAGGCGGTGTCGCTGCACCTCACGATCGGCATCAACCAGCTCACCTGGCGCCAGCTGGTGTCCCGGCTGGTGCGCGAGGTGCTCGACGACGTCACCGACGACCACCTCCCGGCCGGCTACCTCGCCGACCCGGACCTGCTGGCAGACGGCCTCGGCGAGCGACTGGGCGCGGTGGCCGACGCCGTACGACGACTCGACGCACCCGCGGCGGCGCACGCGCAGGTGGTGCGCTTCCTCAGTGAGCGACCGCCGCGGATGGGCGGTGCGCTGCTCGACCGGGAGGCCCTGATGCGTGGCCTGGGCAACGACAGCCTGCTCCGGCGCCGGGCGGGTCGGCCGTGCGAGCTGGTGGACGACGGCGACACGGTGCGGGTGCTGCTCGGTGACCGCGTGCTGCGGGTCCCGGCGCGTGTCCGCGAGGCCGTCGAGGCGGTCGCCGCCCGCCGCGAGCTCACGCCGGCCGACCTCCCCCTCGACCCCGCGAGTGCGCTCGTGCTGTGCCGGCGGCTGGTGCGGGAGGGCCTGCTCGAGGTCGTGCGATGACCCCGTTCAGGTGCGCCGCCGCCAGCGTGGCCCGCGAGGACGCCCTCGCGGGCACCGCCTCGACGGTGCGCAGCTTCCTGCTCGTCGAGCACGCCGGCTCGTGGGGCTCCGACGCCCTCCGCGACGCGCGACTCCCCGTGGGGCTGGGTGAGCACCTGGCTCGCGAGGGCCGTCGCAGCGGCGTCCGCGTGCTGCTGGTGCGGCGACCGGGCCGTCGCGCGGAGGGGACGGGGGTGCGGGTCTTCGCCGCGCGCGCAGCAGGACCCGACTCCTGGTTGGAGGCGGCGACGCTGCCCCGGGTCGAGGACGTGCAGGACCTGGACCTGACCGCCCTGGGTGCCGGGCGCTCGTGCGGCCTGTCGCCGCACGACGACCCGCTCGTCGCGGTCTGCACCCATGGTCGTCACGACGCATGCTGCGCGGAGCGGGGCCGGCCCGTCGCGCTGGCCCTGGCCGCCAGCCGCCACGCCGACGCCGTGTGGGAGTGCTCCCACATCGGTGGCGACCGGTTCGCCGGCAACGTGCTGGTCCTGCCGCGGGGGCTCTACTACGGGCGCGTCGACCCGGACTCGGCGATCGAGGTCGCGGACGCGGTGGCGGAGGCTCGCCTGGACCTGGACCACCTCCGGGGCCGCTCCGACCTCGCGATGCCGGTGCAGGCGGCCGAGATCGACGTACGCCGTCGGCTGCGGCTGACCGGCCTCGACGACGTACGCCTGTCGCACGCCGCGACGGACGGGGACCTCACCACGGTGACCCTCGACGCCGACGGTCGGACCGTGGTGCTGCGGGTGCGCCGGGTCCTCGGGGATCCGCAACAGCTGACGTGCGGCGCCCGTCGGGACAGCGCCGTGCCGCGGTTCGTGGTCGACCCCGGCCCCTGAAAAACCCGGTGCCTGGGCCCGCACCCGGGTGGGACACTCCTGTCTCGTGACCTGGGGAGAGCGCATCCGTGCGATGCGCATGGACGTGACCCCGCTGCGCCAGTCGCGCGACTTCCGACTGCTGTTCGCAGCCGGGAGCGTGTTCTACCTCGGCAGCATGGTCGCCTACGTCGCGGTCCCGTTCGCGATCTACGACCTCACCGGGTCCAACTTCATGGTCGGACTGGTGGGGGCGGTGGAGCTGGTTCCGCTGATCGTCTTCGGCCTCTACGGCGGTGCCCTGGCCGACCACGTGGACCGGCGCCGGCTCCTCGTCGTCACCGGGGTGGTGCAGGTCGTGCTGATGGCGGCCTTCGCGTGGAACGCCTTCTCGGCCGAGCCGAGGGTCTGGCTGATCTTCGTGCTCGCGGCCCTCTACGCCGCGGCGAGCTCGATGCAGCGTCCCTCACGTGAGGCGCTCGAGCCACGCACCGTGCGGCACGACCAGATCGCGGCCGCCAACGCGCTGAGCAGCTTCGCGATGCAGTTCGGCGTGCTGCTCGGCCCCCTCATCGGCGGCCTGCTGGTCGCCTACGTCGGCGTCGGCTGGTGCTTCCTGGTCGGGATGGTCGGCTACGTCGTCGCGACCCTGCTCTTCGCGGCGATGCGGCCCTACCCGCACGACGGGGACACGACCCCGCCCAGCCTCCGGGGCATCCACGAGGGACTGACCTACGCCCTGCGCCGGCGCGACCTCCTCGGCACCTACGTCGTCGACATCGCGGCGATGATGCTCGCGATCCCGGTCGTGCTCTTCCCGGCCCTGGCGCACGAGGTCTTCGAGCGGCCCGAGCTGCTGGGCCTGCTCTACTCCGCCGAGACCGTCGGGGCGCTGGTCGCCACCGCGCTCAGCGGCTGGGTCGGACGCGTGCACCACCACGGTCGCGCGATCGTGATCGCCGCCAGTCTCTACGGCGGGTTCATCGCGATGGCCGGCCTGATGCCGTCCTTCTGGCTGGCCTGCGGCTTCCTCGCCCTCGCCGGCGCTGCCGACATGGTCTCGGCGGTCTTCCGCGCGACCGTGTGGAACCAGACCATCCCCGACACCATGCGCGGGCGCCTCGCCGGGATCGAGATGCTGTCCTACTCCGTCGGTCCGATGGTGGGCGAGACGCGCGCCGGATTCGTCGCCGACGCCTGGTCGGTGCGCGGCGCGATCGTCAGCGGCGGCGCTGCCTGCGTGGGCGGGGTGCTGCTCACCGCGGTCGCGCTGCGCGACTTCTGGTCCTACGACTCCCGCACCGACCCGTACGCCGTCGCAGAACGCGAACGCCGCGCGGACGCCGCCGGTCCGGCGCAGTGATCCTCGGGCCGGCTGCTATCCCAGCCGGTCGGAGAGGTGGGTGGGCTCGGCGACGAGTCGGGGCCGGCCCGCTTCGGCCTGCTCGAGGTCGCGGGCGGCGTGCTGGGCCTGGCCCTGCTCCCGCTCGGCGACGACCTCGGCCGCCCGGGCCTCGACGCGGGCGTCGACCAGCTCGCGGTGGACGGCGGCGACCTTGTCGGCCTGGGCCTGGATCTCGGCGGGCGGCCGCTCCTCGATCACCATCGTCTCGAGGCCGTCGAGGGCGCGCTGCTCACGTCGCTTGAGCCCCTCGACCGTGCGGCGCGCGGCGTCGGAGTCCTCGCCTGCGTGGACGGCCTCCATCGCTTCCTCGGCCGCCTCGCGCCGCAGCTCACCGAAGCTCACCTGGTGGGCGCCGGCCGCGACGAACGTCCTCCGGTCCTTGTCCGGGTGGACGTCGGCGTGCTCGGCCAACGCCCTGATCAGCTCGCGCGTGGCCACGCGGCGGGCGTCGCGCAGCTCGACCTTGACGTCGAAGCACTCCTGGTAGGACCTCCAGTCACGCTCCCAGGCGTCACGCTCCTGGTGCGCGGCATCGCCGGGGAGGGTCGTGATCGGGGGCCAGATGCGCGGGCCGCGGACGTCGAGGCCCACGCTCACGGCGTACGCGCGGAGCTGCTCGAGGCCGTCGCGGTGCCGGCGGAGGACGTCGGAGTAGGCGTTGATCGCGCGGCCGAGACCGCGCAGGTGGTCGCGGACCTGCGCCGACTCCTCGTGACGTCGCCCGGCCCGCGCCCGCAGCGCGTCAGCGGCCTCGCCTGCGAACACCTCCTCCGACAACGCGGCCGTGCGCTCGAAGCCGTCGACCGCCAGCTCGACCTTGGCGGCGAGCCGGCGGACGGAGTCGCCATAGGCGTCGACCTCGTCGGGCTCGGTCCAGTGGTAGCCGCAGCCGATGGGGTCGCCGAACTGCAGGCCGTCTTGCTGTGTCTCGATCGCGTCGGCGACGACCCGGGTCATCGCGGGTCCACCGCGTCCAGCTGGGTGGCGACCAGTGCGGCCTGGCCGACCATCACGTCGAGCTCGTCGAAGTCGATGATCGAGTCGTCGATGGCCGTGGCGATGGTGCGGCACTTGTGGGCGATCACCCCGGCGTCGTCCGCGAGGCTGCGCACCCCCTCGACCATCAGGTCGCGCCACGGGAAGTCGTCGCCCGGGTGGGAGAGGTCCTCGAGCGCGGACCTCAGGTCCTCGCGGGCGGAGTCCAGCTCTGCCTGGGCGGTCCGCAGCGCCTTCTGGTTGATCGCGATCGGCCTCATGGCGACCTTCTGCCCCGATGGACGGTCCCGAAACCCGAACTGGTGAAACTGTGAACCAGGCACCGGCCGTGGTCTGGACCGCACGCCGATCAGGGTGACGCGGGCGGGCGGTAGGTGCGCAGCAGGCGCACCACCCAGACCACGGTGAGCAGCAGGTAGCCCAGGACCGGACCGGCCAGGACCCACCACGGTGCGCTGTCGCGGCCCGTCGCCCCGACCCAGGTCGTCAGCCCCAGCACCGCCACCAGGAGCACGCCGGTCAGCGCAGTGAAGGCCTCCATGTCGTCGGCGAAGCGCACCCGGAACTCGGCCCGCCGCTCGGGTGCGAGCCAGTAGTCCTTGGACCGCTGCGGCATGTTCACCCAGGTGCCGTCGCCGGCGGTGACGAGCCGGGTGAGGGCGGGCAGGCCCACGAGCACCAGCAGCCCGATGGCGACCCAGAAGACCATCGCCGAGGTGCGCGAGGACCACGCGTCCACGCGTCCGGCGGCGTCGAAGTGCGAGGGCACCCGATCGGGCAGCACCAGCGCGGCCCACACCAGCGCGACGACGTACGCCGCGAGGGTGACGAGGAGCGCCTGTCGCCCGGGTCGCACGTCGCGAGCCCGCTCAGACGTGGCCGGACAGCTGGGCCAGCCGCGTCTCGAGCCGCCCGAGCAGGTCGGCGCAGGCCTTCTCCGGCATCGCGGACTTCCGGCCGCCGCCCTGCGCGCACACCGGGAGGACGTCGATCGAGAGCTTGGCACCGCCCGCCAGGGCGCGGAGCTCGTCGAGCTTGTCGCCGAACGGTGAGCCGCTGCCGGGGGAGTAGTAGTGGACGGCCGCGTCGACGTCGTCGGCGAACAGGTCGGCCTTCGTCACCGCCACGACCAGCCAGGTCGGCCGCTCCCGCCGGACGGCCATGCTGGCGATGCGGTGCGCGGTGATCGACCAGTCCTCGAGCTCGGCGGCCAGCTGCTCCTCGCGCGTGGACCGTGCCGCGCCGCTCGTGCCACCCGGACGACGCGGGGTGGCGAAGCCGTTGGCGACGACGTGCAGCACGCCGTCGACGGGCTCGTCGTGGAACACCTCGTCGAGGGCGCCGAGCCGGGTCGCGGCATTCTCGCCGGGCACGACCCGGAACCGGTAGCCGCGCAACCGGGCGTTGCGACGCGTACGACGCTCCATGACCGCCGAGCCCACGTCCTGGTCGGCCTCTGCCGAGGACTGGGCGCTCGCGCGGCGGGAGAGCCGGTCCGCCAGGCGGGTCTTGCCGACGCCGGTCATCCCCGTGACGGCGACCGTGGGATAGCGGTGCCGCAGGAGGCGCGAGGCGCGCTCGGGGGCCTGGGACAGCGCGGCCAGGGTGCCCCCGGCGATCGTGGTGCCGATCGCCGCCCTGCCGTGTCTCAACGGTGACTGCATGGCACCATCCTGCCCGGTCGTGTCCGGGCGAGCCGCGCTGGTTGGCCATGCGACCGGCCGTCTTGGACAATGGCGAGAGCCCCGTCCCCCAGCTGTGAGGTCTCCATGGACACCGAGAACCGTCCCGTCCTGACCGGGCTGCTCGCCCTGGTCGGTGTCGCCGTGGTCATCGGCCTGCTGGGAGGACTCGCGGTCACGCTCGGGGTCAAGGCCACCGGGATCGGCGACGACCCGACGGCCAGCGGCGACAGCGGCACACCGGCCACGTTCCGGCTGCCCAGGCCCACCGACACCGGCAGCTCGATCCCCGCGCCGGAGGAGAGCGTCGAGCCGGACGCCGGTGAGACGTCGTCCGAGGCGCCGACGGACGCCATCTCCCTGACCGCGGGTCAGCAGTCGGTGAGCCCGATGCAGCAGATCGACCTCACCGGCACCTACCCGAGCGGCGAGGGCGCGATCTTGCAGGTGCAGCGCTTCGAGAACGGCGCCTGGTCCGACTTCCCGGTGACCATGTCGGTCAGCGGCGGCACGTTCGCGACCTACGTCCAGACCAGCCAGGTCGGCGAGAACAAGTTCCGTGTCATCGACACGGACACGCAGGTCGCCTCCAACGAGCTCGTGGTCAAGGTCGGCTAGGCAGGCCCGGGCCTCCGGGCGTCGGACTCCCTCCGGGCGTGGTCGACGCGCCCGGTCCAGTGCCCCACCCAGCCCGCCCCCGCCAGGCCCAGCACCCCGACCACCAGGCAGGCGGTCGCCAGCGGGGCCACCACCGCGACGGCACTCACGAGCAGCGGCCCGCCCGTGTTGCCGATGTCGCCGCAGAGCCGCCAGGCGCCGAGGAACTGCGAGCGCCCCTGGCTCGGGGCCGCATCCGCGCCGAGCGTCATCACGATGCCCGAGCCGAGACCGTTGCCGGTGGCGATGAGGGCCATCACGAGCGCGACCGACCCGGCCGACGTGGCCAGCGGCAGCAGCAGGCAGGCGATCGCCATCGACAGCACCACCGGGACCGCCACCACCCGTCGCCCGCGCGTGTCCATCAACCACCCGCCGGGCCACATGAAGGCGACGTCGAGAGCCGCGGCACCGGCGAAGATCAGCGAGGTGGTCGCGGCGGACAGTCCGATGTGGTCGGCCCACAGCGGAAGCAGGCTGAGTCGCAGCGAACGACTCATCCCGAGGACCACCACGGCGGTGCCGAGGGTGGCCAGCACGCGCCGGTGCGCGGCGATGACCGTGCGGACCCGCAGGTGTCCGGACAGCTTGGCCTCGGCGCGCTCCGCCTCGCCGAGGTCGGGCATCGTCGCGGCGAGCAGTGATGCGCAGACCGACATCCCCGCAGCGAGCCAGAAGACACTGACCAGGTCGGTGAGCCGGATCAGGCCAGCGCCCAGGAGCGGCCCGATCAGGACGCCCAGCCGGTAGGAGCCGCCCAGCAGCGACATCGCCCGCGCGCGGTGCGTGGGGGGCACCACGTCGATCATGAAGCCCTGGCGCGCGATGAGGAACAACGTCCAACACACGCCGCTCAGCAGCACGGCGGCCGCGAGCCCGGCGACGGAGTCGGTCACGGCGGCCAGGGCCATCGCGCCGGCGTCGAGGAAGCCGGCGCCGACGAGTGCGCGTCGCTCACCGATCCGCGCGACCAGGGCGCCCGCGGGCAGGCTGGCGCACAGCATGCCCACGCCGGTGAGGGCCACGATCGCGGCCGCGACGCTGACGTCCGCCCCGAGGTCGCGGGCGCGGAGGACGAGCACCGGCATCACCGCACCGTGCCCGATCGCGGAGACGATCGAGGGTCCGTAGGCGACGAGCCAGATGTCGCGGAACCGGAAGCCGGTCGGCGTCCGCACCTGGCCCGCCCTCTCGCTCACCCGCGCCACGCTACGGGTTGCCATCGCACCGGTGCGGCACCGGCGGGGGCGCCTGCCCGGATCTCGGTGGAGGTCGACACACCGCGCCCGTAGGCTCCCGTTCCGTGGCTCACGACACCGACACCCAGCACCCCACTTCCTCCGCGACCACCCCCGCCGGCTCCCCGGCCGAGCCCCTGGAGCTTCCGGGGTCGGGCGACTGGCTCGCGTGGGTCGACCACCGGTGCCAGGGCGAGCTCGCCGAGGCCGTGCGCCAGGTCGAGCTGGTCAAGACCGGCTCCGCCGGCGCCGCCGAGGTGCTCGCTGCGTGGAACCGCGCCGACAGGGCCATCGCCAACGCCGAGGCCGTCGCGCTGTGGTCGGAGGTGCACCCCGATCCCGCCGTGCGCGACCGGGCCGACGCGCTGAGCCAGCAGGTCCAGAAGTACGTCACCGAGCTGGGCCAGGACCGCGACCTGTTCGCCGTCCTCGACGCTCTCGGCGCGGGCCCCGACAGCGGACTCGACGCCGGCGCGCGCCGGGTGCTCGACCACACGCTGCGCGACTTCCGCCGCGCCGGCGTGGACCGCGACGACGCCACCCGCGACCGGCTGCGCGAGCTCAGCGAGCTCGGGGTCACGCTCTCCCAGGACTTCGGCCGCAACATCCGCGACGACGTCCGCTCGATCCGGATCGCCCCCGAGCGGCTGGCCGGCCTGCCCGACGACTACCTCGCGGCGCACCCGGCCGGCGACGACGGTCTGGTGGGGATCACCACCGACTATCCCGACCTGGTCCCCTTCACGACGTTCGGTGCCGACGCGGACGCCCGCCGCGAGCTGAGCCTCGCTGCCAACAACGTCGCCTGGCCCGCCAACGACCAGGTCCTCCAGGACCTGCTGGCGGTGCGGCGCGAGACGGCCGACCTGCTGGGCTACGGGTCGTGGCCCGACTACGACGCCGAGGTCAAGATGATCGGCACCGGGCAGGCGATCGGGGACTTCATCGAGCGGATCAGTGCGGCAGCGACCGAGCGGGCCGCCGAGGAGGTCGCGGTGCTGCTCGCCCGCAAGCGCCTCGACGACCCGGCCGCGGAGGTCGTCACGACGTACGACTCGCGCTACTACGCCGAGCTCGTGCGCCGCGAGCAGTACGACGTCGACGGACAGGTCGTGCGCACCTACTTCGGCTTCGAGCAGGTCCGGCAGGGCCTCCTCGACGTCACCGGCCGGCTGTTCGGGCTGGAGTGGACCCCGGTCCCGCGGGACGAGGCGCGCACCTGGCACGAAGAGGTCGCGAGCTATGACGTCGGCCTGGACGGTCGGCGGATCGGCCGCATCCACCTCGACCTCCATCCGCGGGAGGGCAAGTTCAAGCACGCCGCCCAGTTCGACCTGGTCAAGGGCGTCGCCGGTGGCCAGCTGGCCGAGGGCGTGCTCGTGTGCAACTTCAACCGCGGCCTGATGGAGCACGACGAGGTGGTGACCCTGTTCCACGAGTTCGGCCACCTCGTCCACCACGTCCTCGGCGGCCAGGGGGAGTGGCTGCGCTTCTCCGGCGTCGCGACCGAGTGGGACTTCGTCGAGGCGCCCAGCCAGATGCTCGAGGAGTGGGCGTGGGACGCCGACGTGCTCGCCACGTTCGCGCGCAACGCCGCCGGCGAGACGATCCCGGCCGAGCTGGTCGCCGCGATGCGCCGCGCCGACCACTTCGGCAAGGGCCTCTACGCCGTCCAGCAGATGTCCTACGCCGCCCGGTCCTACTTCTTCCACGCCCAGAAGCACGACGACCTGACGTCGTACGGCGACGAGCTGCAGCGCCGCTACTCGGTGTTCCCGCCCCTGGAGGGCGCGCACATGCACTGTGCCTTCGGCCACCTCGACGGCTACTCGTCGGGCTACTACACCTACATGTGGTCGCTGGTGATCGCCAAGGACCTGTTCTCCGCCTTCGACGCCGACGACCTGTTCGCGCCCGAGGTGGCCGGCGCCTACCGCGACAAGGTGCTGGCGATGGGCGGTCGCGAGGACGCCGCCGACCTGGTCGCCGACTTCCTGGGGCGGCCCTACTCCTTCGACGCCTGGGCGGCGTGGCTGGCCGAGTAGCCGGCGGAGCAGGACCGACGCGAGGAGGTCAGCGTCCGGACGCGATCAGGGGATGTAGTCGAACGTGTCCGGGTTCGGCCCGGTCCGGCCGGGCTCGCCCCGGTCCAGCCCGTCGAGTGCGCTGACCTGCGCGTCGCTGAGCTCGAAGTCGAAGATCTCGAAGTTCTCGCGCATCCGCTCGGCCTTCATCGACTTGGGGAAGATGATGTCGCCGCGCTGCAGGTGCCAGCGCAGCGTGACCTGGGCCGGCGTACGCCCGACCAGCGAGGCGATCTCGCCGATGGTGTCGTCGTCGTTGACCGCGCCCTTCGCGATCGGGGACCACGCCTCGGTGAGCACGCCGTGGCGGTGGTTGGCCGCGCGGGCGTCCTCGTTGGTGAAGAACGGGTGCACCTCGATCTGGTTGACGACCGGGACGACACCGGTCTCCTCGACGATGCGGTCGAGGTGGGCGGGCTGGAAGTTCGACACGCCGATGGAGCGGGTCTTGCCGGCCTGCTGCGCCTCGACGAGCACCTGCCACGTGGAGACGAAGTCGCCGTCGTACTTCGTGGGCAGCGGCCAGTGGATGAGGAACAGGTCGGTCTGCTCGAGGCCGAGGCGCTCGAGGGACGCGTCGATCTCGCGCCGGGCGTCGTCGGGGCGGTGGAAGCCGTTGTTGAGCTTGGTGGTGATGTAGAGCTCGTCGCGCGCCAGGGTGGAGTCCTTGATCGCCTGGCCGACGCCCGCCTCGTTGCCGTACATCTGCGCGGTGTCGATGTGCCGGTAGCCGGCCTCGAAGGCCTGCGCGACGGTCGCTGCCGTCTCCTCCGGCGGGACCTGGAAGACGCCGAAGCCGAGCTGCGGGATGGTCGTGCCGTCGTGGAGCGGGATCTGGGGAACAGTCATGCAGTCCCTACAAGGATCGGACCCGACATATTCCGCGACCCGCCCTTCGGGTGGTCGAGAGGCAGGTCGTTGCAGCGGTCGCGCTCCGAGTACCTCGCGACGTCGCGACCACCACTCCGAGGAGGCCTCAGGAGGTGGTGACCGAGGTGTCGTCGAGCACGAAGCTCGTCTGCAGCGAGGAGTCCTCGTTCATGAGGAACTTCACGGTCACGGTCTTGCCCTTGTAGGCGAGCAGGCTGTGGGTGAACTGCGCGTAGGTCGCACTGGTCCCGACGTTGCTGAAGGTCTTCAGGGTGGTGGTCGTCGTGCCGCTGACCACCTGCACCTTGAGGGTGTCGTACGCCGTCGAGCCGGACTCCGCGGTGTCGGTGCGGATCCAGTAGGCCAGCGACGCGACGGTCGCGGTGGACGGGATCGTCACCGACTGGGCGACGTTCTCCGTCGACGTGGTGCCGTTGCCGCCGAGCCAGGCCTTCCACGAGCCGGTGCGGGCGGGGCGGCCGCTGTTGCTGGTGATCGCGCCCGTGGTGCCCGTCCAGCTCGCCGCGCCGGACTCGAAACCGGGGTTGGCGAGGAGGTTGGTCCCGGTCGGCGGCGTGGTGCCGAAGTCCTTGTCGGCGTAGAGCCAGACCATGTGGCCGATCATGTCGAGGTTGCGGTCCAGCGCCGTGGAGTTGATGTTGGCCATCGTGTCGCAGGAGCGGTGGTAGCAGGGGTCGAAGGCGGTGCCGGCGGTGCCGCCCCACTTCTGGGCCTGGGCGGAGGTCTTGATGACCTCGCCCCCGCTGTACATGCCCGTCGTGGGGATGCCGTAGCTGCGGAACGACGCGTGGTCGGAGCGACCCTGCACGTCGATGTACTCCCACGGGATGCCCTTCGACGTGTAGTAGGCCGTCATCGCGTCACGCGCCCCGTTGCCGGCCGGGTTGTCGTCGTAGACGAAGTAGCCGGGGTTCGGCGAGCCGACCATGTCGTAGTTCATGTAGAGGTCGATGCGGTCCTTGTCGGCCGCCGGAAGGGTGGCCATGTAGCGGTTGGAGCCCAGCAGCCCCTGCTCCTCGGCGCCCCACCAGGCGAAGCGCAGGTGGTTGCGTGGCGTGTTGCCGCTGGCGGCCCAGGCCAGGGCGGCCTCGAGGATCGCCGCCGATCCGGTGCCGTTGTCGTTGATGCCGGGTCCCGAGGAGACGCTGTCGAGATGGGCGCCGGCCATGATGACGTGCTCGGGGTCGCCGCCGGGCCAGTCCGCGACGAGGTTGTACGACGTGCCGGACGAGGTGGAGAACGTCTGCACCTGCGTGGCGTAGCCGACGGCGTCGAGCTTGCCCTTCACCCAGTTGAGCGAGGCCAGGTAGCCCGGCTTGCCGGTGGCGCGGTTGCCGCCGTTGGCGTTGGCGATGTTCTGCAGCTGCTGGAGGTGGGCGCTCACCTGGGTGACGCTGAGGTCGGGCGAGGGGGCTGCCGCTGCGGGTGAGCTGGCGCCGGCGAGGGTCGAGGCCACGAGGGCGCCGGCGGCCGCGGCGGACAGGACGGTGGTGCGGAGGTTGCGCATGGGGTTCTCCCGAGGTTTCGCAGGTGGTGGGCGGGGACGGTGACGGGACGACGAACGGGGCGGGGCAGCAGAGCTGCCCCGCCCCGTCCGGATGCGGTGTGACGTCAGGAGACGTTCAGCGCGGTGTCGTCGACCAC
The DNA here is from genome assembly GCA_963790155.1 of uncultured Actinomycetota bacterium. GTDB lineage: Bacteria > Actinomycetota > Actinomycetes > Propionibacteriales > Nocardioidaceae > Nocardioides. The sequence continues at coordinate 396,142 of CAWBNL010000004.1, forward strand.
GAAGCTGGTCTGCAGCGAGGAGTCCTCGGTCGCAGTGAAGCGGATCGTGACCGTCTTGCCCTTGTAGGCCGTCAAGGAGTGCGAGTACTGCGTGTAGGTCGCGTTGGTGCCCACGTTGGTGAAGGTGCGCAACGTGGTGACCGTGGAACCGTTCACGACCTGCGCCCTCATCGTGTCGTAGGCCGTCGAACCGCTCTCGGAGGTGTCCGTGCGGATCCAGTACGACAAGGTCGCCGCGGTGGCGGACGCCGGGATGGTCACCGACTGGTTGATGGTCTCGGTGCCGGACGAGCCGTTGCCACCGAGCCACAGCTTCCACGAGCCGGTGCGAGCCGGGCGGCCGGTGTTGTTGGTGATCGGTCCGGCGGTGCCGGTCCACACGGTCGCGCCGGACTCGAAGCCGGGGTTGCCGAGGATGTTGCCCCCCGTGGGAGGCGGCGTGGTGGTGCCGCCACAGGTCGGGTCGGCCGCCTGGGCGGGCACGTCGACTGCGTCCCAGGCGGTCTTGACCGCGTTGAACTGCGCGCACGTGCTGTCGATGTTCTTGGCCGCGGTGAGCGTCCAGGTGCGGTACTTGAGGTAGCTCGACGAGCTGGTCTTCATCAGCATCGCGTTGTAGAGGACCTTGATCGCGGCCTGCTCACCGATGCCGGTGGTCGAGGTGCCGTCGCACTTGGACACGCCACCGCGCGAGAGCAGGTAGAACCAGTGGTCGCCGGGGCCGGCAGCCGCGTGCACCTCGGTGGACGGGATCGAGCTGGTGTAGCAGGCCGGGTCGCCGACGTTGGCCGGGTTGGAGCCGTCGCGGATCGGGCCCTGGCCGACGAGGTCGACCTCTTCGCCGACGGTGTGGTCGGGGGTGTCGTAGGGCGCGACCTGACCGTCGTAGTACTCCGTGGCCGCCGCGAGGGCGTCACCGATGAACTCCTGGGTGCCGCCGCCGGAGATCCCGCCGGGGGTCTTGTCGTCGACGCCGTGGCCGAACTCGTGGGCCACGACGTCCATCGACGAGATCCAGGCGCCGGCCTGGTTCTTGCCGATCTGGACCTGCGTGCCGTCGTAGTAGGCGTTGATGTCGTTGAGGCCGACGCGGATCGGCACCCAGCCGCCCGAGCCGTTCATGCCGTTGCGGCCGAGCCACGACGACATCATCGCCTTCATCTGCTGCGCGGCGTAGAGCGCGTCGACGCACCCGGTCTCGCGGTTGGTCGCGTTGCCGTTGCCCCACAGGTCGTCGGGGCCGCTGAACGTGGTGTTGTTGGCCGAGTCCTGACACTTCAAGGTGGTGGCGGTCGGGTCGGTCATGGTGTAGCTGCTGCCCGAGCCGCTGGTCGCGATGGGCAACGGGTTGGGGCCGGAGTAGGCGGCCGTGCCGGAGCCGTGCGCGATCTGCTCGCGGGACTCCAGGACCTTGCCGTTGCGGGCGTCGACCCAGACCTTCTGCCACGAGACCTCGCCGGCGTCGGTGCCGCGCACCTCGACCTCGTACGCCAGCTTGGTGCCGGCCTCCCGGTGCCAGATCACCAGCTCGGGGGCGGTGGCGTCGGCGATTTCGTCGACCAGGCCCCGAGCGGCCGTGGAGGCGCGCTCCGCGCTGACCCGGGGCGTGACGTCGGAGATGCTGACGGGCGACTCCTGGGCGACTGACGTGCCGACGACCTGGCCGTCGGCGTTGGCGAGGACGACGAAGTCGCCGCCGACCACGCGCAGGCCCTCGTGGGTCCGCTCGTAGGCCATCGAGAAGATGTCCTGGTCGCCCTCGAAGGTGGCCGTGCGGACGAAGGAGTCCTGCGACGCGCGCTCCAGCGCGTTTCCGTGGCCCTTCACCCAGGCGCTGGCGGCCTGCTGGGCCTCGAGACGGGGGTTGCCCGCCGAGGGTGCGGCATCGGCCGGGGTGGCGGTCGGTGCCAGGAACGACGCGGCGACGGCTGTCGCTGCGATACCGGCCAGGGCGGCCAGGCGAGGTGATTTCACTGGGGGTTGTCCAATCAGGAGTTCCGGGCCCGGTGGGGCGCGAGGATGGATTGGGAGAAGCGGACCAATGCACAAACTCGCAATGGGCGAGGGGGGCGTCAATGGACGCCGATCTGCAGGTTGTTGCAACGCGAGAAGATGCACATCCCGAACGCCTGGGCGACGCGCTGTCCGATAATCGGAAGAAGCGCTGATTCCGTCGTCGTGGAGCGGATCAGCGCGCGAGGACCACGGGTCGGGCAGGCTCGACGGCTGCGATCCGCTGGGCCACCGCGTCGCCGAACTCGCGGTGCCCGGCCTCGGTCAGGTGCAGGCGATCGGCCAGGAAGGCCAGGTCGAGGTCGCTGGTGGAGACGTAGGGGATGCCGTACTCGTGGCTCAGGGTCTCGAGGAGGGCCTCGACCCGGGGGATCGCACGCGAGCGGGCCGGGGCGTCCGCGGGCCCGACGACGACCACGTGCTCCCCGGCGAGGTCGGCCATCAGGTCGCGGAAGCCTCGCTCGATGGCGGCCGCGGGCTGGTCGTGGTCGTTGAGGCCGCCCTCGACGACCACCAGCTGCGGACGTGAGGCGAGGGCGCTCGGCGCGCGATCGTGGAAGGAGACGCGGCCGCACCCGCTGGCGTGGGCGCTGAAGCCGGAGCCGGAGAACCCGCCGACGTGCACCTCACCGGGGAGCCGCGCCGCCCACGAGAGGCCGAGGTCGGCCTGGCCGAGGCCGACCGACCACGAGTCGCCGAGCACCAGGACACGTGCTCCCCGGCCGGTGACGAGAGCCGTGCGCTCGCGGGCGTCGAGCCGGTGCTGCTGGCACCGGGTGGCGCCGGCGCCGGCACGGTCGGCGACGTAGAAGGCCGGGGAGGCAGCGAGCAGCAGCACGACCGCCGAGGCGCCGACGACCCGGCGCAGGTTCCCCCCATGGAGCACGTGCACAGTGTGCTGTCTGCGAGCAGGAGTCGCAGCGGATCACGGGTGATCTACCCCACCTGGGGAACCGGGCGCGCAGGTGCCGGGCTGCAGCGGCCGGCGACCGGGACCGCGACCGGAACAGCTCTAGGGTGTCGACCGTGACTCATGACGGGCTGCTCGCGGCCTACGACGACCAGCTGCGCACCGATGCCGAGGTGGCCCGGGCGAGCGAGGTGAGCCGGGACGGCCCCCTGCTGCGGGCGGTCTTCGACCATGGGGGGTTCGTCACCTACCGCGACCTCGCTGGGCTCGACGGGGCTGGGCTCGACCACCTCGTCGACCGCACCGTCGCCCACTTCCGCGACCACACGCAGGTGTCCTCCTTCGAGTGGAAGTCCCGCGGGCACGACCAGCCGGCCGACCTCGGTGAGCGGCTGGTCGCGCGCGGGCTCGTCGCGGAGCCCGTGGAGACGGTCATGATCGGCGAGGCGTCCCTGCTGGCGCTCGACGTGTCCCTCGCCGACACTCCGGAGGGCCCCGTCGTCGTACGCCGGATCGGCGCGGGCGGCGACGCCGTGGACGACCTGACGAGGATGCTCGCCGCCCAGGAGTCCGTCTTCGGCACGGGTCGGGGATCCTCGCTGGGCTCCGCGCTCGCAGATGTTGATGCGGGCGACTCGGAGTACTGGATCGCCGAGGTCGGCGGGCGCGTGGTGTGCGGCGGACGCCTGACCCCGGTCGCCGGCACCGAGTTCGCCGGCATCTGGGGCGGCTCCACGCTGCCGGAGTTCCGTGGCCGGGGGATCTACCGCGCGCTCGTCTCGGCCCGGGCCCGGTCGGCCGTGCGGCGCGGCATCCGCCTGATCCACTCCGACTGCACCGACATGTCGCGACCGATCCTCGAGCGGTCCGGGCTGCGGGCGGTCACCACGACGACGCCGTACGTCTGGACCCGCTGAGGTTGGTGGCTCGCCCCGGGGTGCCGGAGTCCCCGCTGGAGCGGGGACTCCCGCGCCGGTAGGCCGTTGCAACGGCCCATCAGCGCGAGACTCCGCACACCCGTGTGAGCGAAGTGACCAGAGTGTCGGCGCGGCCGAGCTGCCCGGGCGGCGGGGTTCGGCGAGGACTCCGCATGACGACGCGAAGAAATCTCGCGGGACCGGGAACATCCGGTGACGTCGTGCGTTGTAGCCTGTGATGGAAGTTGAGCCAGATCGACTCAACTGTTTTGCCACTCCGGGCGCAACGCGTCAGGATGGTGGACATCGGCGGGCGCTCCGGCGCCCGCACCCATGACGTCGTCCCCGGACCACCGGGGCACAGCAGGAGGTACACACACATGGCTCGAGCCGTCGGCATCGACCTCGGTACGACGAACTCCGTCGTCTCCGTCCTCGAGGGTGGAGAACCCACCGTCATCGCCAACGCCGAAGGTGCCCGGACCACCCCGTCCGTCGTCGCCTTCACCAAGTCCGGTGAGGTGCTCGTCGGCGAGGTCGCCAAGCGCCAGGCCGTCACCAACGTCGACCGCACGATCCGGTCCGTCAAGCGCCACATGGGCGAGGACTGGAAGGTCGACATCGACGACAAGACCTTCACCCCCCAGCAGATCAGCGCGTTCGTGCTGCAGAAGCTCAAGCGCGACGCCGAGGCCTACCTCGGCGAGCCGGTGACCGACGCGGTCATCACCGTCCCGGCGTACTTCTCCGACGCCCAGCGCCAGGCGACCAAGGAGGCCGGCGAGATCGCGGGCCTCAACGTCAGCCGCATCGTCAACGAGCCCACCGCCGCGGCCCTGGCCTACGGCCTCGACAAGGGCGACGACCAGACGATCCTGGTCTTCGACCTCGGTGGCGGCACGTTCGACGTGTCCCTGCTCGAGATCGGTGAGGGCGTCGTCGAGGTGAAGGCGACCTCGGGTGACAACAACCTCGGTGGCGACGACTGGGACAACCGCGTCGTCGAGTGGATGATCAAGAAGTTCAAGGACAACAACGGCGTGGACCTCGGCGCCGACAAGATCGCCAAGCAGCGCCTCCAGGAGGCCGCCGAGAAGGCGAAGATCGAGCTGTCCTCGAGCTCGGAGACCACGATCCACCTCCCCTACATCACCCACGGCGAGGGCGGTCCGCTCCACTTCGAGGAGAAGATGACCCGCAGCGAGTTCCAGAAGCTGACGTCGGACCTGCTCGACCGCACCAAGGCGCCGTTCCAGTCGGTGCTCAAGGACGGCGGCGTCGCGGTCGCCAACATCGACCACGTGGTCCTCGTCGGCGGCTCGACCCGCATGCCGGCCGTGACCGAGGTGGTCAAGGACCTGCTCGGCGGCAAGGAGCCCAACAAGGGCGTCAACCCCGACGAGGTCGTCGCGGTCGGCGCCGCGCTCCAGGCCGGTGTCCTCAAGGGCGAGGTCAAGGACGTGCTGCTCCTCGACGTCACCCCGCTCTCCCTCGGCATCGAGACCAAGGGCGGCGTGATGACCACGCTCATCGAGCGCAACACCACCATCCCGACCAAGCGCTCGGAGATCTTCACCACCGCCGACGACAACCAGCCGTCGGTGGAGATCAAGGTCGCCCAGGGCGAGCGCCAGATGTGGTCGCAGAACCAGCCGCTCGGCAACTTCGAGCTCACCGGACTGCCGCCGGCCCCGCGCGGCGTGCCGAAGATCGAGGTCACCTTCGACATCGACGCCAACGGCATCGTGCACGTCTCGGCCAAGGACCAGGCCTCCGGGCGCGAGCAGTCGATGACCATCTCCGGAGGCTCGGCGCTCGGCAAGGACGAGATCGACCGGATGGTCAAGGAGGCCGAGCAGTACGCCGAGGAGGACGCCAAGCGTCGCGAGTCGGTCGAGGCCCGCAACCAGGGCGACCAGCTGGTCTACACGACCGAGAAGTTCCTCGCCGACAACGGCGACAAGCTCCCCGACGACGTGAAGACCGAGGTCCAGGGCGACGTCGACGCGCTCAAGGAGACCCTCGCCAAGGAGGACGCCTCCTCCGAGGAGATCACCGCCGCGGTCACCAAGGTCGGCGAGTCCAGCCAGAAGATGGGCGCCGCGATGTACGCCGCCGCCGAGGCCGACCAGGCCGCTGCGGGCGGTGCCACCGGTGCCACCGGCGAGTCCGACGACGACGTCGTGGACGCGGAGATCGTCGACGAGCCGGCCGACTCCGCCACCGAGTCCGACGACGCCGCGGCGACCTCGGAGGGTGAGTCCAAGTGACCGAGTCCGGCAGCGCATCCTTCGGTGACGCGGCCGGAGAGATGGCCAACGAGACCGAGGTCGAGGCTCCTGCCCAGCAGGACGCCTCGGCCTCGGCCGGCCGTCCCGACGCGCAGGCCGACGCACCTTCGGACTCGCACGGCGACGCGACCAGCGACGCGCACAGCGACGAGATCAGCGGCGTCGACAACTGGCTGGAGGAGGGCGGGCCGCTCGAGCCCGAGGACTTCGCCGACGAGCGCGACCAGGACGGCGAGGTCGCCCCGTCGGCCGAGGTGCAGCTGGCGGAGCGCACGGCGGACCTGCAGCGCCTGCAGGCCGAGTACGCCAACTACCGCAAGCGGGTCGACCGCGACCGCCAGCTCATCTCCGAGAACGCGACCTACCGCGTGCTCGCGCCGATCATCGAGGTGCTCGACACGATCGACCGGGCTCGCGAGCACGGTGAGGTCGACGCCGGCGGGTTCAAGGCCGTCGCCGACCAGCTCGAGGGGGTCGTGGCCAACCTGGGACTGACCCGCTTCGGCGCGCCCGGCGACGCGTTCGACCCCAACCTCCACGAGGCCCTGAGCCACATGGGCACCGACCCTGAGGTCGATGTGGTCACGTGCAAGCACGTCGCGAAGGCCGGCTACAAGATCGGTGACCGGGTGGTGCGTGCCGCCCAGGTGCTGGTGGTCGATCCGGTCGATGGCTGACACCGAAGGCTTCCGCAACGACTGGGCGACCAAGGACTTCTACCAGGTCCTCGGTGTCGCCCAGGACGCGAGCGCGGCCGACATCAAGACGGCCTACCGCAAGCTCGCCCGCGCCAACCACCCCGACTCCAACCCCGGCAACGCCGCCAAGCACGACACGTTCAAGGCGGTCGCCGAGGCCTACGACGTGGTGGGTGATGAGGCCAAGCGAGCGAAGTACGACGAGTTCCGCTCGTTGCAGGCGCGCGGCGGCTTCGGCCCCGGCATGGGCGGCGGCGGAGGCGGCTTCGGCGGAGGCGGCTTCAACCTCGACGACCTGCTCCGCGATCGCGGCGGGGCCGGTGGCCTCGGCGACATGTTCGGCGACCTCTTCGGTGGTGGTGGCCAACGGCCGCGCACGCAGCAGGCACGTCCCCGGCGCGGCGCCGACGTCGAGAGCACCGCCACGATCGGCTTCACCGATGCGCTCGACGGGGTGACGGTCTCGCTGCGGCTGACGTCCGACACGGCCTGCGCGACGTGCCAGGGCACGGGCGGCAAGCCCGGCACCCGACCGCACATCTGCCCCGAGTGCGAGGGCGCGGGTTTCATCGTCGCCGGCACCGGCGGGGCGTTCTCGATCAACGAGACCTGCCCCGCCTGCGGCGGTCGACAGCTCGTGTACGACGAGGCGTGCCCCACCTGCCACGGCAGCGGCCGCGGCACATCGGCGCGCTCGATCCAGGCCAGGATCCCTGCCGGCGTCAAGGACGGCGCCAAGATCCGGCTCAAGGGCAAGGGGGCGCCGGGCGAGCACGGCGGCCCCGCGGGCGACCTGTTCGTCGTCGTCAAGGTCACCCCGCACCGGGTCTTCGGGCGCAAGGGCGACAACCTCACCCTCGACGTGCCGGTCTCCTTCGACGAGGCCGCGCTCGGTGCCGAGGTGAAGATCCCGACGCTGGGCGGGGCGCCGGTCACGCTCAAGCTGCCGGCCGGCACGCCCAACGGCCGCACCTTCCGCGTGCGCGGCAAGGGCGCCACCCGCCGCGACGGCAGCAAGGGCGACCTGCTGGCCACGGTCGACGTACAGGTCCCCGCCAGCCTCGACCAGACAGCGCGCGAGGCCCTCGAGGCCTACCGGGCCGCAACGGCCGGCAAGCCGTTGCGAGCAGGACTGTTCGACGGATGAGCTCGCCCCACGACGTTCGTCGTCTCCTCCGCTGCGCTCCTCCGCCGAACCACGCCGCGGGGACCCCGAGATGAGCACCTTCGGTTCGCCTCCGCCCGACGCTGCTGTCTATGTGATCAGTGTCGCGGCGGAGCTGACCGGGCTGCACCCCCAGACGCTGCGGGCCTATGAGCGGATGGGGCTCATCGTGCCGGGGCGCACGGGGGGTGGCGGGCGGCGCTACTCCCACCGCGACCTCGAGCGGCTGCGCGAGATCGCCGACCTCACCAGTTCCGGGATCGGCATCGAGGGGGTCCGCCGGATCATGGCGCTCGAGCTGCAGGTCGACGCCCTGCGCGCCCGCAACGAGGAGCTGCTCGCCGAGCTCGACGCCGTACGTCGCGGTCTGGCGGCCCGGGTCGCCGGGCACGCCCCGGCCAACAAGCTGCCGGTGCTGCACCAGGCCGCGACCCAGTCGGTCGTGGTCTGGCGCCGACCCGTCTGAGGGCCTCGCCGCGCGCGGTGTCGGAGCAAGCGCGTAGGTTCAGGGGGTGAGCAAGCGATGAGCAAGATGGACAACCTGCGGGCGATGCGCGAGGCGCGTTATGCCGAGGCGCAGAAGCGGGCCGGCTCGACGCCTGCGAAGGCCGCCACGCGTCCCCCGGTCGCGCCCGAGGCAGCTGCGACGAAGCGCGCTCCTGCCGCTGCCGAGGCCCCTCCGGCGACGGCGGACGCCGAGGAGCTCTGCGGTCACCGCAACATGAGCGGTCGCACCTGCACCCGCGAGCAGGGGCACGCAGCCAAGAGCCACCGCTACTCCTGATCGCATCTCCGAGGAAGATCGCCGGGCGTCAGCCTCGGTCCGAGAAGCGCGTGCGGGACTGGTCCTCGTGCGCCATCCGGCGCAGCCCGAGGATCACGGGCTCGGCCAGCACGCTCCCCAGCAGGGCGTACGTCACCGCCTCGTCGCGGTTCTCCGGGGCGAGCAGGCCGACCTCGGCCGCCGCCAGCTCCTGCACGGCCCGCGCATAGCGGGTCAGGCCGTCGGAGCTGACCGGTTGGCCGGCCCGGCTCATCGTGTCGAGTGCCGCCGCGACGGCGCTCGCGTGCCGGCCCCGGGGATCGGCCTTCGACCCGAGCACGCGCACCACCTCGGCGACCGCGTCGCGGCTCTCCTGCGTGGGTTCGCCCGGCGGCTCCGGGGAGAGCAGCTGGTGCGCAGCCGCGAGCGCGTCGTGCAGGGAGACCGAGGAGTCGTCCAGCACCGTCAGCACCTCACGCACCCGGTCCAGGCCGAAGCCCGCCACGTCGACGAGGGCCCGGATCAGTCGCAGCCGCCGCACGTGCGCGACGTCGTACGCCGCCCGGGTGGCGCCGCGTGACTCGCCGCGGGGCAGCAGTCCCTCGCGCAGGTAGAACTTGATCGTCGGGACCGCGACTCCGCTGCGCTCGGCCAGCTCGGCCATCCACATGGGAACTCCTCGAGGGTTGCTTTTGGATAGCATACTGTCTAATCTGTGGACAGTTCACTATCCAATCGTGGAGGAGCCGTGATGGAGACCGCGTCCCATGTCCTGTCCGACGAGTCACGCATCCTGGCCGGCATCCTGCTGCTGTCGCTGGTCACTGTGGAGACGGGCGGTCTCTACATGCTGAAGATCGTCCGCGGTGGGGCCGAGGTGACGCCCTTCCAGGAGAAGTTCGCCCGGGCCGGACATGCCCACGCGGGCGTGCTGCTCATCCTCGCCCTGCTCTGCCAGGTGCTTGCCGACTCGACGAGCCAGACCGGGGCGCTCGACTGGTTCTCGCGTTCCGGCGTCGCCGTATCGGCGCTGCTGATGCCCGGCGGCTTCTTCCTCTCCTCCATGGGCGCCGGGCGAACGCGACCCAACCGACTCATCGTCCTCGTGCTCGCGGGCGCGCTCCTGCTCGCGCTGAGCCTGGCCAGCCTCGGCATCGGACTGCTGAGCGCCTAGCCCGCCTGGCCGGTCGGCCAGTGGCCGGGGCGCGAGAGGCCCGACCCCACGAGCGTGGTCGCGTCGCCGATCGCGGCGTTGACCTGGGGCTGGGTCACGAACAGGGCTGAGGAGAGGTCGGCGCCGCGCAGGTCGGCGTCGCGGAGGTCCGCGCCCAGCAGATCCGCGTCGGTCAGGTCGGCACCACGCAGGTCGACCTGGATCATCGTGGCCCCGCGGAACGAGGCGCCTCGGTGGTCGCCGTCGAGCCGGCGGCCGGCGAGGTCCTGCCGCGACCAGTCACGCGCCCGCGGCCAGCGGACCCGCAGACGGGTGCTGGCATCGGCGAGCAGTCGGCCGACCCGGGTGTGGAGCTCGTCGAGGTCGCAGGTCAGCAGGGTCTCGGGATCGGCGGAGACCAGCTCCTCGACCTCGGCCCGGGTCGACTCCGCCGCGGGGTCAGGGGAGCGTCGCTCCACCTCCGTGAGGTGGACCAGCATCTCGTGCAGCTGGCGCATCACGGACAGGACGGCGCCCATCTCGGCCAGGTTGTCCTGCTCGCGCCAGGAGACACCGGAGTAGGTGACCTGGGAGACCTGCTGGCCGGCACCGAAGCACTCGAAGACGGTGCAGCCGGGCCAGCCGTCCGCCCGCAGCGAGGTGTGGATGCCGCAGCGGTCGTCGTCGAGCAGGTTGAGGCAGGGCCGCCCGCCCGGCTTGTCGACGCCGAATCCCGCGACGGCGGAGAAGGGGAGCAGCACACAGCACAGGCCGAAGCACGACGAGCAGTCGGACGTCAGCTCAGGGGTCACGTGGGCCACTCTCTCAGGGTGGTCGCGCGGACTCGCTCGTCGACGCCGTCAGCCGAGGCTTCGGCGACCCGAGCGCCCGACGGTGCCGGTCCTGCCCAGGTCGGCCCGTTCGCCTGCGGCCCGGCCGGCCTCGATGCCGCCTCCCGAGAGGTAGCGCGGGCGTGCCGCGCGCAGGTGGGGGTAGGCCGCTGCGGCCGTCTGCTCGGCGACGGCGGCGCGGTCGGCGAGCACCAGGGCCGCCGAGGATCCGGCCGCCGCGAACGCCGGCTCCGCCTCCCGAGCGGCAGCGGCCTCGGCCCGGGCCAGTCGCGTGGCGATGGCGGACGTGAAGCCGAGCCACCAGGTGCGGCGATAGGCGGCCGCGTGCTCCCGGGGCGGGACGCCGCGGCGCACCAGCTCCCCGGTGCCCTGGACGAGCAGGCTGGTCAGCAGCAGGTCGGCCATCGCCAGGTCGCTCGTGTGTCCGAACAGGTGCAGCGTGTGGGAGGTCCCTGAACGGGTCCGTGTCGTGCGGAGCACGGCGCTGCACCTCAGACCGCGCGCCACTGCGGTGCCCAGGCACGCCTTCTCGTAGGCGTAGGGCGCCAGCAGCTCGACGACGAGGTCGCCCACCACCTCCCGACCCGGATCGGCGGCGGCCAGGAGCGCCGCGTCGATCCCGTGACGGGCCATCAGCTCGGCCGCCTTCGCGTTGAACGCCTCGGCCTCGGCCGCCGTGGCGGCGGGGTCCTCCGCCTGTGCGAGCAGCTTGCGGATCCTGGCCAGCTTGTCGTCGAACATGTGCCTCCCCCGTCGCGTGGAACACGCACGATGGCAGGTCGCACCGACATCCGGGAGGCCGGGGCGCGGGACCTGTGGACAAGCGGAAGCCCTGGGACACCTCACGCGGGACGCGGGACGCGGTCGGGCGAGGGACTCAGTGGTACCAGTTGGCCGTGATCGCATACGCGTTGACGTATGCCAGCACGAGGAACAGGACGACAACCACCCGGTTGTCGCCGATCAGCTTGGTCATACAACAACAATGCCCTGTTGTCTCGAGAACGGAACAGTTGCCAGGTAAAACTTGTGGGGATCAGCAGGTCGTCGGGTTGGCCCCCACGGCGAAGGAGCGCTTCAGCCTGGCCTGCTTGCCGTGCTTGAGGCTCCAGCCGCGCACCCAGTCCACTCCCAGCTTGGCTCGCGCGTTGGTTCCGGACTGGTCGCCCACCAGGCTGGCGCGCATCGTGAGCGGGCCTGAGGGCAGGGCCGCCGCGTCCTCGAGCGTGCCGACCGGGCGGCCGTCGATGAACCACGTGATGCGCCGGGAGGTCACCTCGACAGCGAAGGCGCGCGCCACCATGTTGTTGGGGCCGGTCTTCGCCGACCGCGTCCACTGCTGGCCCGCACGTGCGCCGAAGCCGACCGTGGTGGCGGTGGGCGTGTAGTCGGCCAGCACGATGCCGTTCACGCTGCACCGCTGCTCGGCAGCACTGCTGGGGATCAGCTCGATCAGGATGCGCATCTCGCTCGACCCGGTGCCCCACCCGGTCGGCAGGACTCGGGTCTCCCACCGGCCGAAGCGACGCGGGTTGCCGTTGAGGGTGATCCACGTGGAGCCGAGGTTGGCGCTGGAGCGGGAGCCGTACTCGCTGATGCTGCTCATCAGGGCGGCGCCGTTGCGCGAGACTGCGCGCCCGGTGCCGTCGGCGTAGTCGCTCCACCAGCCCCGGAGGCGGGAGCCGCGTGTGGCCGGTGTGGTGAGTGACTCCCCGTACTCCCAGTCGAACTCGAACGCGGGGTCACGCCACTGGTAGGTCGCTCCCGCGGTCCGTTGCGCACCGAGGGGTCGACGCGGCAGGTCGGCCGTGGGCGTCACCGATCCGGACCTCGATGCCGGAGGTCGCATGGCCGAGCGTCCGTCGGGATCGCCCACCGCGACGTAGACCGGGTGGGAGGCGTGCCAGCCGACCTCGTCCCGACCGGCTCGCCAGTCCTCCTGGCGCACCCGGTAGACCGCGTTGCCCGCCGCGGACGGGGCGGCAACGGTGATGGTGCCGTTGCCGTCGGCGTCGGTCGAGGACGTGGTGAGCGTCGACCAGCGGAAGCCGTCGACGCGCTGCTGGAGGGTCAGCACGCGCCCGGCCAGCGGAGGCGCGGCAGCGAACGAGCCGCTGCCCACCGTCGTGTCGATGGTGAACGTGAGCGGGGCACCGGGCCGGACGACTCCGTAGCCGTCGGCGCTCTCGGCGCTCACCACCGTCTCCTGGATGGCAGCGTTGACATCCACGGGCGGAGTGGCGCGCGAGCCGGTGGCGCCGGCCACGCGGTACTGGATCCCGTTCATCCCCGACGCCGGAACGTGCAGGACGAACGAGCCGTTCTTCTGGGTGGTGGCGCTCGAGCCGTCCATGTCGATCCAGCTGTCGCCGGCGCGGCCCAGGTTGCGCTGGACGACGATGCGCTGGCGACCGGACGTGCCGAGACTGCCGGTGAGCGTCAGGTCGGAGCCGGGGAGGTAGCCCGAGGTCGGTGACATGGACAGGGAGGCTCGCCCTGTCCGCGCGTCCGCGGGGACCGAGTCGTACGAGGACGAGGGTGCGGCGAGTCCGACCGATGACCCGAGGCCGAGAGCGGTGGCGAGCACCGCGGCAGGAATGGCTGTGCGCATCGTGGCTCCCCGGGTGTCTCGCGGCGTCCTGTGCCGGAGCCTAGGCCGGACGCGACGGCGGTCAATGACCCAAATGGGGCAAGAGCGCCCTGACAGAGTTGAGGGGAATCGACTCAACTTGTGGCGCGTTGCACCAAGTGGGACCACAGTGGTCCCGCGGACCCACGTCAGGAGCAGAGTTGAGCCAGTTCGGTGCAGAGAAGTTCACCACGCGCAGCCGGGAGGTCGTCGAGGCCGCCCAGCTCGCCGCCACGACGGGCGGCAACACCCACACCGAGCCCGTCCACCTGCTGGTCGCCCTGCTCCGGCAGGACGACGGCACGAGCCGCAGCCTGGTGATGAAGGCGGGCGTCGACGCCGAGCAGCTGCTCGCCCGCGCCGAGGCCGCCCAGCAGGCCCTGCCCCGTGCCACCGGCTCCACGGTCCAGCAGCCCAGCGGCTCGGCCGCGCTGACGCGGGTGCTGGCCCAGGCGCTCGACCTGGCCGGCTCGATGAAGGACGACTACGTCGCCACCGACCACCTCCTCGTGGCCATCGCCACCGTCGAGTCGCCGGCCCAGAAGGTGCTCACCGACGCCGGTCTCACTGCGTCCGGGCTGCGCGAGGCGATCACCGCGGTCCGCGGCAACCGGCGCGTGACCAGCGAGGCCGCCGAGGCGTCGTACGAGTCGCTGGAGAAGTACTCCGTCGACCTCACGCAGGCCGCCGAGGACGGCCGCCTCGACCCGGTCATCGGCCGTGACGCGGAGATCCGGCGCGTGATCCAGGTGCTCTCGCGGCGCACCAAGAACAACCCCGTCCTGATCGGCGAGCCCGGCGTCGGCAAGACCGCGGTGGTCGAGGGGCTCGCCCAGCGGGTGGTGGCCGGAGACGTGCCCGACTCGCTGAAGGGCCGTCGGGTGCTCTCGCTCGACCTGGCCGCGATGGTGGCCGGCGCGAAGTACCGCGGCGAGTTCGAGGAGCGCCTCAAGGCCGTGCTCGAGGAGATCAAGGACGCCGGCGGGCAGGTCATCACCTTCATCGACGAGCTCCACACGGTGGTCGGCGCGGGCGCCGGCGGCGACTCCGCGATGGATGCGGGCAACATGCTCAAGCCGATGCTGGCGCGCGGCGAGCTGCACATGATCGGCGCGACCACGCTGGACGAGTACCGCGAGCGGATCGAGAAGGACCCCGCCCTGGAGCGGCGCTTCCAGCAGGTCTTCGTCGGCGAGCCCAGCGTCGAGGACACCATCCAGATCCTGCGCGGGATCCAGGAGAAGTACGAGGCCCACCACGGCGTCCGCATCACCGATGCCGCACTGGTGGCTGCCGCGACGCTGTCCGACCGCTACATCAGTGGCCGCCAGCTCCCCGACAAGGCGATCGACCTCATCGACGAGGCGTCCTCGCGGCTGCGCATGGAGCACGAGTCCTCCCCCGAGGAGATCGACCAGCTCCGGCGCCAGGTGGAGCGGCTCAAGATGGAGGAGTTCGCGCTGGCCAAGGAGACCGACGCTGCGTCGGTCGACCGGCTCGAGGCGCTGCGTCAGGACCTCGCCGACAAGGAGGAGGAGCTGCGCGGGCTGGAGAGCCGCTGGGAACGGGAGAAGGACCAGCTGCAGGGCGAGGGCGAGCTGCGTCGCCAGCTCGACCAGCTCAAGATCGAGGCGGACAAGCGGCTGCGCGAGGGTGACCTCGCCGGCGCCAGCGAGATCCAGTACGGCCAGATCCCTGCGCTGGAGAAGCAGATCGCCGAGGTCGAGGCCGCCGAGCAGGTCGACCTCGAGCCGCTCGTCGGCGACGAGGTCGGCGCCGAGCAGATCGCTGACGTCGTCGAGGCGTGGACCGGCATCCCCACCGGCAAGATGCTGCAGGGCGAGACCGCCAAGCTCCTCGAGATGGAGTCGGTCATCGGCAAGCGGCTCATCGGCCAGACCGAGGCCGTCAACGCGGTCAGTGACGCCGTACGCCGCTCGCGCGCCGGCATCGCCGACCCCAACCGCCCGACGGGGTCGTTCCTGTTCCTGGGCCCGACCGGCACCGGCAAGACCGAGCTGGCCAAGTCGCTGGCCGACTTCCTCTTCGACGACGAGCGGGCGATCGTCCGCATCGACATGAGCGAGTACGGCGAGAAGCACTCGGTCTCGCGGCTCGTCGGGGCCCCTCCCGGCTACGTCGGCTACGACGAGGGCGGCCAGCTGACCGAAGCGGTGCGGCGGCGCCCCTACAGCGTCGTGCTGCTCGACGAGGTCGAGAAGGCGCACCCCGAGGTCTTCGACATCCTGCTCCAGGTGCTCGACGACGGGCGGCTGACCGACGGGCAGGGGCGCACGGTCGACTTCCGCAACACGCTGCTGATCCTCACCTCCAACCTCGGATCCCACTTCCTCGTCGACCCGATCCTCGAGCCGGTCGCCAAGAAGGAGTCGGTGATGGGCCTCGTGCGCTCCCACTTCAAGCCCGAGTTCCTCAACCGGCTCGACGAGGTCGTCATGTTCGACGCCCTGTCCAAGGAGGCCCTCGAGCACATCGTCGACCTGCAGCTCGCGCTGCTCGAGCAGCGGCTCGCGGTCCGGCGGATCCACATCTCGGTGACCGAGGAGGCGCGGGCCTGGCTCGCCGAGACCGGCTATGACCCGGCGTACGGCGCCCGGCCGCTGCGCCGGCTGATCCAGAGCGCGATCGGAGACCCGCTGGCCCGCAAGCTGATCGGCGGCGAGGTCACCGACGGGGGCGCGGTCGCGGTCGACGTGGGTGGCGACGGTCTGGTGCTCGGCTGAGGCCTCGGCCTGAGCCTGATCCGCTGTAACGCCGGGTTAGTGCAACTACCCACCCCCATGCATCACGGTGGGTACAGCACCGAACCCGGCGTTACAGCAGGCAGTGGCGTCACGGGGCGTCCCCTTCGGCGCCGAGGTCCGGACCCGTGTCACCGGGGCCGGAGCGTGGGGGATGCTGTGCCCGTGAGCGACGCGACCGAGACCGCCCGTGCCTGGTGGCGGCTGCCGGACACCCCGGTCCCCGGAGGCGTCCCCGAGCTGGCCCGCGCACTGCTCTGGGTCGAGCTGGCGATCGTGCTGCTCGTGTCGCTGGGGCGCTCGGCGGTCTACTCGATCGTCAGCATCGTCTCGGCGCTCACCGCGCCCGGACCGCTGTCCGCGCAGGCGGCGAACCTCAACAGCTCCCTCGCTCCCGACCGACCCTGGCTGGACCTGACCTACCAGCTGCTGCGCATCGCCTTCGCGCTCGTGCCGGTCGCCCTGGCGGCGTACCTGCTGGTGCGCTCGGGCACGCGGGTCCGCGACGTCTGGGCGCGCGGCGGACGCTGGGCGGTCTGGGGCGACCTGGGCCGCGGGGCCTGGCTCGCGGTGGGTGTCGGCTCGCTCGGCATCGTGTTCTACCTCGCCACCTTCGCGCTCGGCACCAACCTGACGGTCGTCGCGCAGTCGCTGCCGGGGCAGTGGTGGCAGGTGCCGGTGCTGGTGCTGGCCGCGGCCGAGAACGCGGTGCTCGAGGAGCTCGTGGTGCTCGGCTTCGTGCAGGTGCGGCTGCGCCAGCTCGGCTTCGGCGACTCGGCGGCGATCGGCCTGGCGGCGCTGCTGCGCGGGAGCTACCACCTCTACCAGGGCCTCGGCGGGTTCGTCGGCAACCTCGCGATGGGGCTGCTCTTCGGCTGGCTCTTCCGTCGCTGGGGCCGAGTGATGCCGTTCGTCGTCGCCCACACGCTGCTCGACGTCGGTGCCTTCGTCGGCTACGCCGCCCTCGCCGGGCGGGTCGACTGGCTGCCGAGCCTCTAACGGGAGGCGGGCACCTGCGTCGGTCGGGTCTCCGAGGCTGCCAGCCACAGCGGGACGGCGAGCAGGCTCACCAGCGCCGTGGTCGCGAAGGCCCACCCGAATCCCGCCTGGTCGGCCACCAGACCGACCAGGACCGGACCGAGGATCGCGCCGGCGTCCTGCGACATCTGGAAGGTGCTCAGGACGGTGCCGCCGCTGCGTCGCGAGCCGACGATGTCGGCCACGCTGGCCTGCTGGCCGGGATTGACCAGGCCGGCGCCGACCCCGGAGAGCACCGAGAGGACCAGGAGCACGACGAGCGAGCTGCTCAGCCCGAGCGGTCCGAGCGAGAGCGCCGTGACGACGAGGCCGACGACCACCAGTGGCCGTCGGCCGACCGAGTCGGCCAGGCGGCCCGAGACCTGCAGGGTGGCCGCCGTGCCGGCGGCGGCGAGCGCCAGCGCGACGCCGGCGACCCAGGTGGCGTCGTGCACGGCCACGGCCAGCTGCGGCAGGACGGCGACCCGGACCCCGAAGTTGCACCAGCCGTTGGCGAATCCCGAGCCCAGGGCGGCGAGGTAGGTCCGGTGCGCGAGCGCCTCGCGCAGTCGCATCGGCGGTGCCGGCGGACCGGCGGCGTCAGCGGGTCGCAGGCGCGTGCCGCGCAGGCGTACGCCCACGAGGGCGGCGGCGGCGACCAGCGCCACGGCATAGACGACGAACGGCGTCCGCAGGCCGAAGCCGGCGAGCGCACCGCCCAGCACCGGACCGATCATGCCGCCGATGAGGAAGGCGCTGGCGTAGGCCGAGGAGACCCGGCCGCGCATGTCCGGTGGCGCCAGGCGCACCAGCAACGCCATCGCGGAGATGGTGAACATCGTCGATCCGATGCCGCCGAGGCCCCGCAGCACCAGCAGCTGCACGTAGGTCTGGGCGAAGGCAGTGGCGAGCGAGGACGCCGCCACCACGAGCAGTCCCACGAGGTACACCGGGCGCTCGCCGAGGCGCTGGACGAGCGCACCACCGGCGGGTGCGAAGACGAGCCGGAAGAACGCGAAGGCCGACACGACGACCGACGCGGCGGCCACTCCCACGTCGAAGGTGCGGGCATAGGCGGGCAGGACGGGGGAGACCAGTCCATAGCCGACCGCGATGAGGAAGGCGGCGACGAGCAGGACCCGGATCTCCGCCGGCAGCGTGGTCGTGCCGGCAGCAGGGTGGCGACTCACTCCCCGGTCTCGACCTCTTCGGAGGCGAGTCGCTCGCGCTCCTGCGAGCGGCGACCGAGCCAGCCGCCACCCCACAGCGCGACGAGCACGAGCACGGGCTGGAAGAACAACCGGATGAAGCGGCCCCGATCGGTGTCGAGGCCGAACGCGTCGGTGCCCTCGACGTACTGCGCGATGTTGCCCGGGAAGATCGCGACGAAGAAGACCGCGAGGAGCGCGCCGATGGTGCGGCGGTGCTTCGGCAGCGCGACGAAGGCCCCGCCCAGCGCGATCTCCACGAGGCCGGAGCCGATGACGGTGAGATCCTCGTCGAGCGGGAACCAGTCCGGGACCTGTGCCTGGAACTCCTCGCGCTGCGTGGTCAGGTGGAGCACTCCCGCGCCCACCATGGCGCTGCCGAGCAGGACGCGGCCGACCGTCTGTGCCTTCATGACCGCCAGCCTACGGCCGCCGTGTCCGAGGGCTCAGGGCAGCAGCACGCCGGGGTTCATCAGCCCGTCGGGGTCGAGGGCCCGCTTGAGCGCGCGCATCAGGTCGACCTCCACCTCGGACTTGTACGACGCCCCTGCCGCCGCCTTCGTCCGGCCGAGGCCGTGCTCGGCGCTGATCGAGCCGTGGCCGGCGGCCACCGAGTCATGGATCGCCGTGGACAGGTCGGCGGCCGCAGAGCGCAGGTCGTCGTCGCGACCGACCGGGGCGTTGAGGTTGTAGTGGAGGTTGCCGTCGCCGACATGGCCGTAGGTCACCGCACGGACGCCGGGCAGCAGGGCCGTGAGGGTCGGGCCGATCTCCGCGACCCAGTCGGCGAGCCGCGCGATCGGGAGGGTGACGTCGTGCTTCAGCGTCGCCCCCTCCACCTTCTGGGCCTCCGAGATGCCCTCGCGCAGGGCCCACAGGGCGGCGCGCCGGGCCGGGCTGCTCGCGATGGCGGCGTCGGTGGCGAGGCCGGCCTCCACCGCCTCGCCGAGGATCGCTTCGAGTGCTTCGTCCAGCCCGGCGTCGGACGCGGCGCCGGCGAGCTCGACCAGGACGTACCACCCACTCGGCTCCGCCAGCGGGTCGCTCGCGCCGGACAGGTGCGCCAGCACGAGGTCGAGGGCCTGGCGGTTGGCGATCTCGAAGGTCGACAGGTGGGCTCCGGCGTGCCCCTGTGCCAGCCCGAGGAGCGAGACGGCGGCAGCGACGTCGGGCACCGCGACCCAGGCGGTCGCGTGGCGGGGAGTCGCGGGGAAGAGTCGCAGCACCGCGCCGGTGATGACTCCGAGCGTGCCCTCGGAACCGACGAACAGCTGGGTGAGGTCGTAGCCGGTGTTGTCCTTGCGCAGCCCCCGCAGGCCGTCCCAGACCCGGCCGTCGGGCAGCACGACCTCGAGCCCGAGGACCAGCTCGCGGGTCATGCCGTAGCGCAGGACCGCGGTGCCGCCCGCGTTGGTGGCGAGGTTTCCCCCGATGGTGCAGCTGCCCTCCGAGCCCAGCGACATCGGGAAGAGCCGACCCGCCTGCTCGGCGGCGGCCTGCACGTCGGCGAGCACGACGCCGGCGTCGACCGTCATGGTCCCGGCGACCGGATCCACCTGGCGGACGGTGCGCATCCGCCCCAGCGACAGCACGACCTGGGTGCCGGACGCGTCGGGCACCCCACCGCCCACCAGGCCCGTGTTGCCGCCCTGCGGCACGATCGTGGCGCCTGCCGCGCGGCACGCCGTCACGACCTGCGCCACCTGCTCGGTGGAGCCGGGCCGGACCACGGCCAGGGCCCGCCCCTGGTGGACACCCGTCCAGTCGACGACGTGCGCGGCGACGTCCGCTGCCTCGGTCAGCACGTGGGTCGCCCCGACGGTGCCGCGCAGGCGGTCGAGCAGGTCGGTCACGGATCCTCCAGGCACGGGGGCTCAGCCGGGCACGTCGGCGAGGTCGGACGTGGCCCCGCGTGCGACATTCTCGCCACGCGAGGACGCACGGCGTGCACAATGATGCCCTGCCGGGTGGGCAGTGCGGCGGCGCCCATCATCCGAGAGCATGCGGCTCGCGGGAACGGGTACCCACCCGCCGTGTCAAGGTTTCCTTGCCAAACGGACCCGTGGGGCAGGGATGCCGTGGTGCAATCGACCCCGGGGAGGTGTGATGCACGACATTCAGGTTGAGCAGGGCGCAGGGGGCGGCTCGTGGCCCGACGACCAGACCCGTCAGCACCTGCAGGTCCTCGTCGAGGGTGTGGCGACGCTGGCCGGCTTCGAGCAGTCCGCCGTGTCGCTGCGGCGGGAGAGCGTCTTCGAGCTGGTGGCCGCAGCCGGCCTGGACGACAGCTTCCTGGGCAGGCGGCTGCCCGCCGAGTCCGTGGAGGGTGAGCTCGCCACCGCGGACGAGTGGGGTGCGTGGCTCTTCGTCCCGGCCGACCGTGCCAACCAGGAGGTGCTGGAGTACAGCTCCATCCCCGACGTCTCACCCGTCGATGCCGACGATGCCTGGCACCCGCTGAACCTCCTCGTCGCACCGCTCCTCGACGACGAGGGCAGGCTGCGCGGGCTGCTGTCGGTCGACAGCCCGCGCAACGGTCGCCTGCCCGGACCGGAGCAGCTGGAGGTGCTCACCAAGTACGCCGGTGTCGCCCGCACGCTGGTCCTGCTCGCGCTGGAGCGCGAGAGCCTGGCCGAGCGGGTGCGGTTGGCCGACGAGGCCCGCGAGATCGTGCGGCGCGCCCTCGGTGAGGCGTCCCTGGACCTCGTCGTCGAGGCGTGCCGCTCGACCCTGGCCTCGTGCTTCGGCGCGGTCGGCATGTGGCTGACCGCCTTCGACGAGGACGGCGGCACCTCCACCACGTCGTACTCCGTGGACAGCAGCTATGTCGCGCCCCCGTTCGCCGAGATCGACGGCGTGGTGATCGCTCTTGCGCGCCGCTACTGGGCCGATCAGTACGTCGCCCACTTCTCCGGGGAGCGGCTCGACCAACCGGGCCTGCCCCGCAGGGAGGCGGAGCGGCTCCTGGCGGTCCTCGACGGTCTCGGAGTCGGATCGGTGCTCTTCGTGCCGCTCGGGGTCGGCACGGAGTGTCTCGGCTTCGTGGTCCTGACCCGGGTGAGCGACACCCCCGCATGGACCAGCACGGAGCGTCTCGCCGCCCTCGACATCGGTCGTGACCTCGGTCGTGCCGTGGCCAACGCCCGCCAGATGGAGCGCGAGCGCGCCGTCGCCGACCGGCTCCGGCTGCTCGACGCCTATCGCATGGAGATGGTCAACACGCTGGGGCACGAGCTGCGCACCCCGTTGTTCTCGATGACCGCCAACCTCGAGCTGCTCGACGTGGACTCCCTCGACGAGGAGGACCGCCGCTCGGTGGCCGCTGCCAGTCGGGGCGCCGCGCGCATGCAGGCCGTCATCGAGGACCTGTTGGCCATGGCCCAGGTGGCCGACCCCCTGCGTGACTTCGTGCCCGAGCGGGTCGACCTGCGACAGGTCCTCCTCGACGTCATCGACGAGTGCCGTTCCCTGGCCGAGGCGCGGTCCCAGGCCTGCGTCGTCGAGGTGCCGGACGACCCGGTGCTCGTGCCCGGGCGGCCCGAGGAGCTGCACTGGATGCTCTCGAACCTCGCGAGCAACGCGAGCAAGTACTCCTACGACGGTGGGCGGATCGACGTCCGCCTGACCCAGGACGGCGACGGCGTCCGGGTCACCTTCGCCGACGCGGGCATCGGGATCTCCGACGTCGACCAGGAGAACCTGTTCCGTGAGTTCTTCCGCTCCACGAACCCCGACGCGCTGGCTCGGCCCGGCACCGGGCTCGGGCTGTCGATCGTGGAGCGGATCGTGCGACGGCACTCCGGTCACATCGAGCTGGACTCCGAGCTGGGCCGCGGCACCACGGTGACGGTGACGATCCGGGCGCTCGAGGAGGAGCCCGGGCCGGGCGCATCGAGTGTGTCCGTGGAGAACGTGCTGAGCGGGTCGACGACGTAGGACCGGCACGATCAGGCCCCGGCGTACCCCTCGCGATAGCTCGGGAAGGCCGGCACCCAGCCGGTCGAGCGCAGCCGCGCGTTGGTGAGCCGCTTGCCGTGCCCCAGCGCCGGGTCTGCCGGCGGGGGAGCGGGCACGCCGAGCTGCGCGGCGAGGTGGGCGGCCACGACGCCGAGCTGGGCGGGCTCGTCGTCGGTGCCCAGGTAGAGGCCTGCCGGGGGCAGGTCCATGGTGAGCAGGTGGACGACGGCCGCTGCCGCGTCCTCCCGGTGGATGCGGTTGGTCCACCGGTGGGGGTCGTCCACCCGGCCCTCACGGACCATGTCGACGAGCCGGGCGCTGGCGCCGTACAGGCCGGACAGGCGGAGGACGGTGCCGTGCGGCAGCCGCTCGTGGAACGCCTCCTCGGCGGCGAGGAGCATCCGGCCGGGTCCGTCGGCCGGGGCCGGCGTGGCCGTCTCGTCCTCCAGGGGCGGCGGCCGGTCGTGGCCGGCGTGGACGGCCGTCGAGGAGACCAGCACCGCCCGCTCGGGAGCCACGTCGAGGGCGTCGAGCGCGCGGGCCATGCCGTCGACGTACGTCGCGCGGTAGGCGTGCGTCGTCCGCGGTCGCGCGGTCAGGGCGACCACCACCAGCCGCGGTCGCAGACCGGTCAGGTCCGGCTCCTCACGGGTGAGGTCGACGGAGCGGGCACGGAGCGGCGCGGGGACCTGGTCGGCGCGGCGTCGCAGGGCGAGCACGTCGTGGCCGAGCCCGGCCAGCGACAGCCCGACCCGGGCGCCCAGGTCGCCGCAACCGATGAGGAGGGCGTCGGGGTCCACGCGCGCACCGTACGCCCCCCGATCAGGACTAGTCTCGGTGCGTGGCTCGCATGCTCCAGGCCGACTACCTGGTCGTCGGCGCCGGCGCCGTCGGCATGGCCTTCACCGACGCGCTCATCGACCACGACGAGGACGCCCGCGTCGTGCTGGTCGACCGACGCCACGGCCCCGGCGGCCACTGGCTCGAGGCCTATCCCTTCGTCCGGTTGCACCAGTCGTCCTGCTTCTACGGCGTCGCCTCGACGCTGCTGGGCGACGGTGCCCTGCAGACAACCGGGCCCGAGACGGGCCTGCAGGAGCGCGCCGCGCAGCCCGAGATCGTGGCCTACTACGCGCGGGTCCTCGACCGGCTGGAGCGCACCGGCCGCGTCGAGCTCCTCCCCGGCAGCGACTTCGACGGCCGGCGCACGGTGACCTCGCGGATCTCGGGGGCGCGCTTCGAGGTGCCCGAGTCGTGTCGCATCGTCAACGCCCACTACCTCGCGCCCACGATTCCCGCCGAGGTGCCGCCGCCCTTCGCGGTCGCGGACGGGGCGCGCGTCGTGCCCCTCAACGACCTCGTGCGCCTCGAGGACGCCCCGCGTCAGTTCGTCGTGGTCGGGGCGGGCAAGACCGCCACCGATGCCATCGTCTGGCTGCTCGGGCGCGGCCTCGATCCGGGGGCGATCTGCTGGGTACGCCCGCGCGACCCGTGGATGCTCGACCGTGCCCGCGTCCAGCCGGACCCGGCGACCTTCTTCGGTCTTGCCGCCGACCTGATGCAGTGCGTGGCCGCGTCGTCGTCGCTCGACGACGCGTTCCGGCGCCTCGAGGACGCCGGCGTGATGCTGCGCATCGACCGGTCGGTCACGCCGACGATGGCCAAGGCCCCGACGCTCGCACGGTGGGAGCTCGACGAGCTGCGGACCGTCGAGGACGTCGTCCGGCTGGGGCACCTCAGGTCGGTCTCGCGCGGCCGGCTGGACCTGGCCGAGGGGTCGGTGCGCATCGCCGACGACGCGGTGGTCGTGCACTGCGCCGCCGACGGCCTGAAGCACCCGCCACTGGTGCCGGTGTGGCGCCCGTCCGACATCACCGTCCAGCCGGTGAGGACCGGCTTCCCCTGCCTCGGCGCAGCGCTGACGGGCTACGTCGAGGCCACGCGCGACGACGACGCGGAGAAGAACCGGGTGTGCGCGCCGTCGAGCTTCGGCAACTCGCTGCAGCAGTGGGCCACGATGAACCTGCTCGGCACCCGCAACGCCCAGGCGTTCTCGGCGGAGCCGGACATCAAGGAGTGGGCCGACGGGGTCGCGCTCAACCCGGCGCGGGTGCCCGCGGGCCACCCGGGGTCGCCGGCGCTCGACGAGGCGCGGGGGCGGCTCGCGACGTTCTCCGCGCCGGCGCTGGAGAAGCTGGCGGCGTACTGCTGACTGCGCCGAGTCATCTCCCGCCCCGTGTCATCGGGCAGACAGGAACTCGTCCACCTCGGCCCCCGTCGGCGCCGACTCGGGCCCGCGGCGGGTGACCTTGATGGCCGCCGCGGCGTTGGCGCGTCGGCAGCCCTCGACCCACGGCGTACCCGCCGCCACCTCGGCCAGCAGCGCGCCCGTGTGGGTGTCGCCGGCGCCGTTGGTGTCGAGCGGGGCCTGTGGGAAGCCCGGCACGTCGGTGGTCTCGCCGGCCACGTGGACGGCGCAGCCCCGGGGCCCGTCGCGGACGATCGCGACCGCGTCCCCGCGCAGCAGGGGAGCGAGGGCAGCGGTGAGCCCGGCCAGGCCCTCCGGAGCCTGCTCTCCCTCCTCGCGGAGCAGGTCCTCGGCCTCCTCGGCGTTGCTCGACCAGACGTCGGTGACCGCGAGCATCGCGGCGCGCACGTCGGCGGGCAGGCCGGCGAACCCCGCACCCGGGTCCAGTACGACGACCACGTCGGGGTCGAGCGTCGGCAACCAGGCGAGCAGGGGATCGCGCGTGCTCTCCAGGACCAGCGAGAAGCCGGTGACGCAGACCAGGTCCCCGGCCCTCGGGTCCGAGGTGGCGAGCGACTCGACGCTGATCAGGCGCTCGGCGCCGAGGGTGGTGACGAAGGTGCGCTCGGCGCTGGGCTCCACCATCACCACGCAGATGCCGGTGTCGAGATCGCGGACCGGGGGAGCGGAGACGTCGATGCCCTCGCCCGCCAGCGCGGTGCGGACCAGGTCGCCGTGGGGTCCGGTGCCGTGAGCGCCGGCGTGGACGCAGGCGGCGCCGAAGCGGGCCGCGGCCACCAGCACGGTCACCGATCCGCCGGCATAGTCGGTCGCGGACGCGGCCATCACGTTCTGGCCGCGGGCCGGCAGGTCGGGCACCTCGACGACGACGTCGACGAGGGCCTGGCCGGTGTGGATGACCCGGCTCGTCGGGTGGCTCATGTGCCCACGCTCGAGAGCACCTCGGACGTGCTCGCCAGCGTGATCTGCGGTGGGTAGAGCGCCATCACCTCCATCGCCGCCCGGTGGTTCGCCGGGCTCGACCCTGCGCACGCGTCGGTGACCACGGTGATCGTCGCCCCGGCGTCGGCCGCGGCCAGCGCGGTCGAGACCACGCAGCAGTCCGTGGAGACACCGACCAGCACGAGGTGCGGCGTCGCCCCGGTCACCGCCTCCAGCGCGACACCCCACTTGCCGAAGGTCGGGAGCGACACGACCTCGTGTGCGAGGTCGGCCAGCTCCGGCACCAGCTCCAGCAGCGGGTCGTCGGCGGGCACGTCCGCGAACGGCCAGGCCTCCAGGTAGGCGGCCCAGCTGCCCCGCGGCTCGGCTGCCGGCACCCAGCGCGTGAGGACCGTGCGCTCGCCCGCGGCGGCGGCGAGGCGTCGTACGGGGTCGACGATGGCGGGGAACATGGGCGAGCCCCACTGGCTCGTCGGGTCGGCGAAGATGCGCTGCGGGTCGATGACGACGAGCCAGGCGTCCGGATGCATGGCGCCAGCCTGTCAGAACAGGAGGCGGGACCTACTTCACCTCGGCCCGCAGGACCGCGCGCAGCCCGAGGGCCAGCGGGATCCAGAGCCACACCAGCGTCGTGACGCCCAGCTGCTGCCAGTACTCGGCGGTCATCGTCTGGTCGAAGAGGCGGGTGATGGCGAACTGGACGTCGACCCACGGCTGGAGGTCGCTGAACCAACCCTGGAAGGCCGCCAGCGTCCCGAAGGCGACGGGGAGCACGAGCGAGTAGACGAAGTAGCCCACGATCGCGCCGGCCGAGCTGCGGAAGAGCACACCGAGCATGAAGCCCATGAGCATGCTCAAGATGTTGGCCAGGACGATGTAGCTGAAGGTCTCCACGGTGATGTCCCAGACCGGGTCGAGGCCGGTGATCGCCGAGCCGAGCAGGTTGCCGAGGGCACCGATGCCGAGGGCGAGGAGCATCGAGACCACGCCGATGGCGAGGGTGACGACCAGCTTGGAGGCCATCACGCGCCCGCGCCACGGCACGAGCGTGTACGTCGTGAGCCCGGTGCGTTGGCTGTACTCACCGGTGATCGAGAGGATCGCGATGATCGGCAGCACCACCGACAGCGGCATGCCGATCGCGGTGGAGAACGTCTCCAGGGTGATCGCCTCGTCGGGCGCCCAGATGATCACCGCGGCCGTGGCGAGCACGGACACGATGCCGACGCTCGCCATCAGCCAGAAGCCGGCGCGGGTGTCGAACATCTTGCGGAGCTCGACCGCGACGAGTCGCCTCGTCGGGATCGGGCGGACCGTGCGCCGCGCGGCGGGCGCGTCCGGCGTCGTACGGGGGAGGGTTGCGGTCGTCGTGGTCATGCTGCTGCTCCTTCACGGGCGGTCTCGGCGGTGAGCTCGAGGAACATCTCCTCCAGGCCGGCGCCGTCGGCGGGCCTCAGCTCGCGCAGGACGACGCCTGCACTGTGGGCGATCCGGCCCACGAGCTCGGGATCGGCATCGGCCCGCAGGCCGCCGTCGATCGGGGTGGTGACGACGGCCGCCTCGTGCAGCGCGCGGGCGAGCCGGTCGGCGTCGGCGGTGCGGACGAGCGTGCCGGCCGCGGCGAGGAGCTCGGACTTGCTGCCCTGGGCCACGATCCTGCCCTGGCCGATGACGACGAGGTCGTCGGCGATGACCTCGATCTCGTGCAGCAGGTGCGAGGACAGCAGCACCGTGCCACCGGCGTCGGCGAAGCCGCGGAGCAGGTCGCGCATCCAGCGGATGCCGGCCGGGTCGAGGCCGTTGGCAGGTTCGTCGAGGATGAGCACCTCGGGCTCGCCGATGAGGGCGGTGGCGATGCCGAGCCGCTGGCGCATGCCGAGGGAGTAGTCGCGCACGCGGCGCCGGGCCTCGTCCTCGGTGAGGCCGACGCGGGCCAGGGTCTCCGCGACCCGGGCACGGGGCAGCCCCATCGTCTGCTGGGCGATGGTGAGGATCTCGCGACCCGACCGCCCGGCGTGCTGCGCGGAGGCGTCCAGCAGGACGCCGACCTCGAGGCCGGGGTTGACGAGCTCGCGATAGCTGCGCCCGGAGACGGTGACCCGTCCCGAGGTGGCCGGGGTGAGGCCGACCATGACGCGCATGGTGGTGGACTTGCCGGCACCGTTGGGGCCGAGGAAGCCGGTGACGCGCCCGCTGGCGGCCGTGAAGGACACGTGGTCGACGGCCGTGAAGGGGCCGTACTGCTTGGTGAGTGACTCGACGCTGATCATGGGTCCAACCCTGGTGGCGACCGGCACCCGCCCGCATCGGGGAGAAGGCCCGGTGCTCCCCTGAGAGCGACCCCGAGAAACCCCTCATGACCGACGAGCGTGCCGCGATGGTGCGACGTTGGGACGCTCTTGGGACACTGGCACGGTGAGCCAGCCCACCAAGCAGCGTCCGCCCCAGGTCACCTTGGCGTCGGGCATCGTCATGTTCGCCTCCTTCATCGTGCTGGTCAGCGCGTGGGAGCGGATCGCGACGCTCGGCTCCCTCGAGAGCCAGGAGGG
The DNA here is from genome assembly GCA_963790155.1 of uncultured Actinomycetota bacterium. Taxonomy (GTDB): domain Bacteria; phylum Actinomycetota; class Actinomycetes; order Propionibacteriales; family Nocardioidaceae; genus Nocardioides. Next base: position 424,236 of record CAWBNL010000004.1, read on the forward strand.
CATCCGCGCGTTCCTCGCCGAGGCGCCGTTCTCCTCGCTCGACCTCGACGTCCCCGCCGCCTCGGAGATCCTGCGGATCATGTGCCTCGTCGCCGCCGCCTGCGCCTGCGCGACGGCGATCCTGGGGTGGTACGTCCGCTCGCCCGACCGCTCGGCCCGGCTGGGGCTGTCGCTCTTCGCTGTGCCGGTCTTCGTGACCGGCCTGCCCGCCGGTGGCCTCGCCGGCTCCTTCGTCGCCGCGGGTGCGGCGATGCTGTGGGTGATGCCCGCGCGGGAGTGGTTCGCCACCGGGATGTGGACACCGCCGGCGCCCGCGCGGGGGAAGGACGCCGCGACCCGACTGCGTACGCCGTTCAGCGGGCGCGGCAGCCAGAAGAGCCAGCCCGGCCAGCCCGGCCCCGGTGGGGCCCAGGCCCCGTCCGGACCGGCGACGCCGCCTCCGGCCAGCCGACCGTTCGGCGAGCACCGCCCTGCCGCGCAGGCCCCCTTCCCCGCCCCAGGCGCCGCCGGCCAGCCCTACGCGGCGCCGGCGCCGACCTGGCCGCACCCGGAGCTCCACGCGCGACCCGGAGCCATGGTCGCCGCCTTCGTGATCACGGTGGTCACCGCCGGCGGACTGCTCGCGTTCTCCCTGCTCTGGGTCGCGATCGCGGGACTCTCGCCGGAGTTCCTCAGGAGCGTGCTGGAGCAGCAGCCGGAGATGTTCGACGACGGCCTGACCTTCCAGCAGGTGCGGGAGACCGTCCTCGCCTTCGCCAGCGGCTTCATCGTGTGGTGCGTCGTCGCCCTGGTCCTCGCCGGCTTCGCGATGGCGCGGCGCGACTGGGCCCGCCGCGGGCTGATGGTCATCGCCGCCTTCAGCGCCGGCGGTTGTCTCGTCTTCGTGACCAGCACGCCGCTCGTGGTGATCCCGGCGGCGGCTGCGGTGGCGACCGTCGTCTGCCTGCGGCGGATCGAGGTCCGTCGCTGGTTCTCGCCGCAGTCGCACTGACGCGCTTTCGGCCGACATGGTGAGATGGAGCCATGAGCGAGCAGGAGCCCGGTCCGACGCACACGCCGTACGGCCAGTCCAGTCCCCACAGTCAACCCAGTCCCTACGGCCAGCAGCCGGCCTACGGCCAGTCGCCGCAGGCAGGGGAGCGCCGTCCCGGCACGGTGACCGCCGCTGCGTGGACCACGATCGTCTTCTCGGCCATCACCGCGGCCCTGTTCGGCTTCACCGGCCTGGCACTCCTGGTCGCGCGCGACCAGGTGATCACCGAGATGGAGCGGGTGCCGGAGTTCCAGGACGCCAACATCGACGCCGAGGCCGCCGTGGGCGTGCTGGTGGCCATCCTGGCGGGCCTGGTCGTCTGGTGCCTGGTCGCGATCGTGCTGGGCGTGCTGGTGCTGCGTCGCTCCAACGTGGCGCGGATCCTGCTCGTCATCTCGGCCTCCGTCACAGCGCTGCTCGCGCTCATCGGCATCACCAGCGGCGTGTCGGTGGTCCCCCTCGTCGCCGCGATCGCCACCATCGTGCTGCTGTTCACCGGCGGTGCCGGTGACTGGTTCAAGCGCGTGGGCCCCCCGACCGGGGGCTACCCCGGCGCCCCGACGGGCTATCCGGGTGGCCAGTACGGCACCCCGTACGCCCCTCAGCAGGGCCCGGACGCGCCCCCGCAGTACCCGTCGGCGGACAACCCCTACGGACGACCCCCCGGCCCGGATCCCTACGGCCAGGAGCAGCCGCCGGGCGCGGACAACCCCTACGGTCAGCAGCCGCCCCCGGAGAGCGGCCAGGAGCACCCGCCCCGGGACTACCCGAACCGCTGAGCGGCCCGGTCCACGGGTCGGCTCAGCGTGCGAGGTCGGCGCCGGCGAGGCGGCGTACGCCGTCGCTGATGAGGTCGGGCTGCTTGCAGAAGGCCCACCGCACCAGGTGACGACCCGCCTCGGCGTCGTCGTAGAACCCCTGGGTGGGGACCGCGACCACCCCGGCGCGCTCGGGCAGGGCGAAGCAGAACTCGCGACCGTCGGCCCAGCCCAGGTGCGAGATGTCGGTCGTGGCGAAGTAGGTCCCCTCCGGCACGCGCGGGACCAGGCCCGCCGCGGCGAGGCCGTCGCAGAGCAGGTCGCGACGCGTCCGGAGGTCGCGGGCGAGCGCGCGGGGCCAGTCGGGCTCGTGGTCGAGTGCGTGCGCGACGGCCGGTTGGAGGGGTGAGCCCGAGGTGAAGGTCAGCCACTGCTTGGCCGCCAGCACCGCCTGCACGAGCGGCTCCGGGCCGCTCGCCCAGCCGACCTTCCAGCCGGTGAAGGAGTAGGACTTGCCCGCGCTCGACAGCGTCAGCGTCCGTTCCCACATGCCCGGCAGGGTCGCGATCGGGACGTGGCCCTCGACCGATCGGGCGTCGTCGAAGACGAGGTGCTCGTAGACCTCGTCGGTCACCACGATCACGTCGTGGGCGATCGCGAGGTCCGCGACCACCTGGAGCTCCTCGCGGGTGAGGACGGTGCCGGTGGGGTTGTGCGGGGTGTTGAGCAGGATCAGCCTGGTGGAGTCGGTGACCGCGGAGCGCAGCTGGTCGAGGTCGGGCCGGAAGTCCGGCGCCCGCAGCGTGACCGGACGACGGCGTGCGCCGCACACGTCGAGCATCGCGACGTAGGAGTCGTAGTAGGGCTCCAGCACCACCACCTCGTCGCCCGGGTCGACCAGGCCGAGGAGCGCGGCGGCGACGGCCTCCGTGCAACCGGTGGTCACGACCACCTCGTGGTCGGGGTCGACGGCGAGGCCGTAGTGGCGCTGCTGGTGGCGCGCGATGGCAGCCCGCAGCGACGGGATGCCGATGCCGGGGGCGTACTGGTTGGCGCCGTGCTCGAGCGCCTCCTGTGCCGCGGCGATCACTGACGGCGGGCCGTCGACGTCAGGGAAGCCCTGGCCCAGGTTGATCGCGCCGGTCCGCACCGCGAGCGCCGACATCTCGCTGAAGACGGTCGGTGGGACGTGGGCCAGGCGGCGGGCGATGACGGACATGGCACGAGGCTAGTTGGGCGCGCGGTGGGGCAGACTGCGGGAATGGCCGACGCACCCGACCGGAGCCGCTGGCTGGGCCGGCTGGGTCTCCTGCTCGTGGCCGTGGGCCTGGTCCTCGGTGGCTACGTCGTGTGGCAGGTGTGGGGCACGAACGTCGTGGCCCAGCGCACGCACCGCGCGGTGGTCGACGAGGTCGAGCGGACCTGGGCGCGGGACGGCGACAGGTCGGTGTCGGCGGGGGACGTGGTGGACACCGACCACGGCCGGGTGTCGGCGATCGTGCGGATCCCGCGCTTCGGCGACGACTATGCGGTCCCGGTGCTCGAGGGGGTCGGGGACGACGTGCTGGCCGCTGGTTTCGGCAGGTTCACCGACGGGGCCACGGCAGGCGGGCGCGGCAACTTCGCTCTGGCCGCCCACCGCGTCACCCATGGTGAGCCGCTGCGGGCGATGCCCGACCTCGCGCCCGGCGACGAGGTCGTGGTCGAGACCGAGCGGTGGACCTACACCTACGTCCTCGACACCGGCGGCGCCGACCTGTTGGTCCCGCTCACCGCGGGCTGGGTGCTGGACGAGGTGCCGACGAATCCTGCGGGAGGGGTACAGCCCGCCCAGGAGGCCGGCCAGCGGCTGCTCACCCTGACGACCTGCTCCGAGCTCTTCCACACCGACGACCGCCTCGTGGCCTTCGGGCACCTGGCGTCCCGGAAGCCGACCGGCCGCTGAGGGCGTACGCCCTCGAGCCCTAGGCTGCGGGCGTGGTTGACGAGACACTCGCACGCGACATCGACGCGGCCTGCCGCCTGACCGGGGAGTTCGTCCTCAGGTCCGGTCAGGTCGCCGACACCTACTTCGACAAGTACCTCTTCGAGAGCCAGCCGGCGCTGCTGGACCGGGTGGCCACCCGGATGCTCGACCTGCTGCCCGAGGACACCCAGCTGCTCGGTGGACTCGAGCTCGGCGGCATCCCGATCGCCACGATGGTCTCGGCGAAGACCGGGCTGCCGGCACTCTTCGTGCGCAAGCAGGCCAAGGAGTACGGGACCTGCAAGCTCGCCGAGGGGCCGGACGTCGCCGGCCGGCGGATCACCGTCATCGAGGACGTGATCACCACTGGCGGCGCCGTACGGGACGCCACCCGCGCACTCCGGGAGGCCGGGGCGACGGTCGAGGTCGTGGTGTGCGCGATCGACCGCTCCCCCGAGGGGGCGAACCCCCTGGCCGACGTGGGCCTGGAGATCCGCTCGGTCCTCACGCGCGCCGACCTGGACTCCGTCCACCGCTGACGCGGGATCGTCGCAGCAGCATCAGGCCCGCGCCCACCAGGAGCACGCTGAGCGCCGCCAGCGGAGCGACACCGGCAGACATTCCGGTGTCCGGCAGGACGTCATCGCCGCTGTCGCCGCCGCCGGCACCGTCGTCGGCCAGCACGTCGTCGTCAGGCAGCACCTCGACGTCGGCCTCCGCCTGCACCTCCACGTCCCCGACGTCGGGGGACCCCGTGGAGGCGATGGCGACGTTGGGGACGCTGCCGGCAGCATCCTCGTCGAGCTGCGCGACCAGCCTGAGCACGCCCTCCGAGCTCGGGCGGAGGGTCGCGAACACTGCTGTCACCGACCGGTCGGTCACGGTGACCCTGGCCCGGCCACCGACCACCTTCGCGGACACCAGGGTGAGGTCCTCGTCGAGCTCGTCGACGACGGCGACGTCGGTCGCCGCCGAAGGTCCGTCGTTGGTGACGGTGATCGTGTAGGTCACCGTGTCACCGGGACCTGCCACCTCCGGTGAGGCGGTCTTGGCAAGTGCGAGGTCAGGGCAGACGACGACCTTGCCGGACGTCGCGGCGGTGGGGCCACAGCTGCCCGCGCCCGACTCGCCGACCCACGCCGTGTTGTTGCTCGGGTCCGGGTCGGGGGTGGCGGCACTGACCGCGGCGACGTTGGTGACCTCGCCGGTGTACGCCTCGTCGACCCTCGCCCGCACGGTCACCGTGGCCGAGGCCCCGGGGGCCAGGGCGGCGACGGTGCAGGTCACGAGCCGCTCCTCGACGCGGCAGCTGCCGGCACCGGTGATCGACGCGGTGGCCTCGGCGAGGGCGGGGATGAGCTCGTCGCTGAGGACGACCTGCCGCGCCGTCGACGGCCCGGCGTTGCGCACCAGCATCGTGAAGGTCACCGATCGCCCGGCCACCGGCTTCTGCGGGGACATGGTCTTCGTCAGGGACAGGTCGGCGCGCGGGGCTGCCACGCCCTCGACCGTGGCGCTGTTGTTGCCGGGGGTCGTGTCGGCGGGGGAGGCGGCGCGTGCCGTGTTCGCCAGCGTGCCCGTGAAGTCGCTGGCGAGGATCCCGCGCAGGGTGAGGACCCTGCTCGCCCCCGCGCCCAGCGCGCCGAGGTCGCACCCCACGGTGTTGGCTGCGCCGATCGTGCACGACGACCCGTCACCGGTCACCTCCAGGCGGGTGATCGCGTCGTCGACGTCGTCGGTGAGGGACACCCCTCGAGCCGTGGAGGGCCCGGTGTTGGTGACCGTCACCGTCCAGGTCACCGGCTCACCGGGGACCGGCGTGGCCGGGGCGAGGGTCTTGGTCACCGCGAGGTCCGCAGCCGGTGCGCCGGTGCCGCTGGTGCTGGCGGTGTTGTTGCCGGGTGTGGTGTCGGTGGGGGAGGTGACCGTGGCGGTGTTGTCCACGTCGCCGACGAAGTCGGACGGCACGCGACCGGTCAGGGTGATCGTCCTCGTCGAGGCGGGGTCGATGTCCCCCAGTCGGCAGGTGACCTCGTTGCCGGCTGCGACGGTGCACGGCGCGCTTGCGGTCAGTGCGGTGATCGCGTCGAGGACGTCGTCGGTGACGGTGACGTCGCGTGCCACCGACGGTCCGGCGTTCGTCACCTGGATCGTCCAGGTGACGTCACGCCCCGGGACCGGGTCGACCGGGGTGGCCGTCTTGGTGATCGACACGTCCGCCTGCGGTGATGCGGTGCCGGTGGTGGTGGAGGTGTTGTCGCCGGGTGTGGTGTCGGTGGGGGAGGCGACCGTGGCGGTGTTGTCCACGGCCCCGGTGTAGCTCGCGGGCAGGCCTCCGCGCAGCGTCAGGGTCCGGACCGCGCCCGGATCGAGGTCGCCGAGCGCGCAGGAGACCTCGTTGCCGGCTGCGACGGTGCACGGAGCACTGGCGCTCAGTCCGGTGATCGCATCGAGGACGTCGTCGGTCACCGTGACGTCGCGTGCCACCGACGGGCCCGAGTTGACCACCTCGATCGTCCACGTGACGTCCTGGCCGGGGACCGGGTTCACGGGGGATGCGGTCTTGGTGAGGGACACGCCGGCGCTGGCCGTGACGGGTGAGGTCACCGACGACTCGTTGTTGTCGGCGTCGACGTCGATGGTGTCGGAGCTGATGCGGGCAGTGTTGGTCAACGACCCGGTGAAGCCCGGGGCGACCGTCGCCTCGATGCTGCCGATCACCCGGGCCGGCAGGTTGGCGCGGAACACGGGACCGTCGCAGAAGACCGTCGGCGCCGTGGGGTTGTCAGCGGTGCCCGGGTCGGTCGGGGGCCGCAGCTCGCACTCGGCCGTGGCGGGGACCCCCCCGAGGGTCGGCCGGTTGATGACCACGTCGGTGAGACCGCTGGGCAGCTGGTCGATCAGCTGCGGGTTCAGGGCGTCGGAGGGGCCGTTGTTGTAGACCGAGAGGGTGTAGGTCACGCGCTGCCCCGCGACCGGGTTGGCCGGTGAGATGGTCTTCACCACCTCGAGATCGGCCAGCCGGGAGATGCTCGAGGTGGTGGTCGCCGTGTTGTTGCCCGGCGTCGGGTCGTCGGTTCCGGACGAGGCCCGGGCGGTGTTCGACAGGCTGGCGCCGTCGAAGCCCGATGCGAGGGTGCCGCGGATCGTGACCACGCGCTGGCCGGGGGCCTGGTCGCCGAGGTCGCACGTCACGGCCTGGCCGCTGACGGTGCAGGGCGTGGCCGTTCCGTGGAAGGCGCTGGTGATGGTGACACCGTCCGGCACCGTGTCGGTCACCACGACGTCCCGGGCCGTGGACGGGCCGCTGTTGCTGGCCACGATCCGCCACGTGACCTGCTGGCCGGGCACGGCCACCGGGGCGTCGGCGGTCTTGGTGAGCCGTACGTCCGCCTCGGACACGATCGCGACGTCCACCCGGGACGTGTTGTCGTCAGGGGACGCATCGAGGGTGTCCGAGCTGACCTCGGCCGCGTTGGTGCGGATGCCCGGGGCGGCGCCCGGAGCCGTGGACGCCACGACGGTGACCACGAGCGGGCGGCCGGGTTCGACGTCCCCCAGGTCGCACTCGACCACCTGGCCGGTGACCACGCACGTGCCACCGATGGTGCTGGCCGAGGTCGGGACGACGTCGGCCGGGAGGGTGTCGCTGACCACGACGCCGCTGGCCAGCGAGGGGCCGTCGTTGACCACGGTGAGGGTGTAGGTCACTCCCCTCCCTGCGGCGATCTCGTCCTCCGACGCGGTCTTCACGAGGACGAGGTCGGCGCGCGGGGCGACCGGGCTGCCCAGGGTGTCCTCGTTGTCGGCCGGTGTGGTCTCCGAGGGGGTCGTGACCTGTGCGGTGTTGACGATCGTGGTGGTGCGATCGGCAGCCACGAGCACCCGGATGCGGGCCTGTGCGCTCGCCCCGGCCGGGAGCAGCTCGCGCCGGCACGTCACCTGCTGGCCGATCACCTCGCAGCTGCCGCCGGCGAGGCTGGCCTCGAGGACCGTCAGGTCGCCGTCGAGGGTGTCGGTGAGCACGACGTCGCGAGCGTCCGAGGGTCCGGCGTTGGACACCTCGAGCAGGTAGACCGACTCCGCGCCCGGCACCATCGTGGTCGGCTGGGCGGACTTGGACAGGGTGAGGTCGGATGCCTCGGTCACGGCGGTCGTGTGGTCATCAGCGTTGTTGCCGGGAACCGGGTCGGGAGTCGTCGCCGTCACGCCGCCGGTGTTGGACAGGACGGTGCCGTCCGCGACGCCGGAGTCGATCGCGCCGGTGACCGTGACGAGGACCTGCTCACCCGGCGCGAGCGTGCCCACCGGGCAGGTGATCTCCCCGCCGCGCGCCGTGCACGTGGTGCCGTCCGGGGTGCTCGCGGCGGAGACGAAGGTGACGTCCGCGGGGAGGGAGTCGGAGAGCACGACACCGGTCGCCGTCGACGGACCCGCGTTGCGCACGAGCATCGTCCAGGCGGCCCGGCTGCCGGCGACGGCGGTGCTCGGGCCCTCCTTGACCACGGACACGTCCGCCCGGGCCACGACCTGGGTCGTGGCCGACGCGGAGTTGTTCCCCGGCGAGGGGTCCGTGGGGGTCTGCGCTGCCACGGAGGCTGCGTTGGCCAGGGCGCCGGATGCCGCACCGGGGGCGACCGTCCCGGTGACGGTCACCACGAAGGCGGACCCACTCGGCAGGCTCGCGGCGGTGCAGGAGACGTCACTGCCGACGCTCGCGGCGCAGTCGGCCCCCGGGGTGGAGGTGCTCGCGACCACTCCCGTCACCCGGGCGGGCACCGTGTCGGTGATCGTGACCCCGGTGGCGAGGGAGGGGCCGGTGTTGCGCGCCGTGAGCGTCCAGGTGACGGTCCGGCCGGCCACCACGGGCTGGGGGGAGACGGACTTGGTCAGGGCGAGGTCGGCCTGGGACTGGGTCGGCAGGGCGTAGGTCGCGCTGTTGTTCGCCGCGACCGGGTCAGGGGTGGGCGAGGAGACCGTGGCGGTGTTGCTCACACCGCGGGCGCTGCCGTCACCCGGCGTCGCGGCGGTCACCGTGATGGTGGCGCTCGCGCCGACGGCGAGGTCGCCCACGTCGCAGGTCACCGTGGTGGGCGAACCGGAGGCGCTGCAGCTGCCGCTGGTCGTGGTCGACCCCTCGTAGGTCAGCGGCGTCGGGACGGGGTCGGTCACGGTCACCGCACGGGCCGTCGACGGGCCCTCGTTGGTCACCACGATCGTGTAGGTCGCGGAGTTGCCGTCGATGACCGGCTCGGCGGTCTTGGTGAGCGCGAGGTCCGCACTCGCCGTCACGGGCGCGCTGGTCGTGCCCGTGTTGTTGCCGGGCTCCGGGTCAGTGGTCGCCGAGGACGCGGTGGCGGAGTTGCCCAGCGTGCCGGTCGCGGTCGCGGCGAGGTCCGCGTCGATCACCACCCGCACCGACCTGCCGGCCGCGAGCGTGCCGAACGCGCACGAGACCGCGCCGGAGGAGACCGAGCAGGAGCCTGCCGTCGAGGACACACTGGCGTCCGACAGCGATGCCGGCAGGTCGTCGACGAGGGTCACGGCAGCGGCGTTCGAAGGGCCGTCGTTCGACACCGTGACGGCGTACTGGACCGGTTGCCCGGCGACCACGGGGGAGGTGAGTGTCTCCTTCGTGACGACGAGGTCGGCCCGTGGCGCGGCGGGGGTGATCGTCGCCGTGGCGGCGTTGTTCCCGGGAGCAGGATCGGGGGTCGAGGAGCTGACCCGCGCGTTGTTGCTCAGCGGGGTGGCCGCGGCGCCGGGGGGCACGGTCGCGACGACGGTGACCGTCATGGACTCGTCGGGGTCCAGCGCACCCGCCGCGCAGGAGATCTGGCGACCCGTCACCGTGCAGTCACCGCGGGTGCTCGTGGCCGAGCGCACCGTCAGCGACGGCGGGAGCGTGTCGGTCAGGGTCACCGCGGTCGCCCGTGACGCTCCGTTGTTGGTCGCCACCAGTGTGTAGGTGACGTCGTTCCCCGGCACGGGGGACGACGGCGCTGCGGTCTTCGAGAGGGAGAGGTCGGCCTGGCGCACCACCGGGGTGGTCACGGAGGTGAAGTTGTTGTCGGTGTCGGGGTCGGAGGTCGTGCTCGTCGCGCGGGCGACGTTGGTCAGGAACGTGGCCGCCGAGCCGGGCGGGACCCGCACCACGACGGAGACGGTGGCGGCGTCGCCGGAGGCGATGCTGCCCAGCGCGCACGTGAGCGTTCCGCCGGCGACGGCACACGAGCCGGCGGACGGGGTGCTGGAGAGGTAGGTGACCCCGGCCGGGAGCGTGTCGATCGCCCGGACTCCTGCTGCGGTGCTGGGACCGGCGTTGGCGACGGTCAGGGTGTAGGTGATCTGGTCGCCAGCGGTGACGGGCCGCGGGGAGGCGGTCTTGGTGATGGAGATGTCGGCCTCCTCCGCCACGGGCGTGGTGACCTCGGCGGTGTCGTAGGAGTAGTCCCGATCGAGCGTCTCGGCGCGGTAGTCGAGCGACGCAGTGTTGGTGAGGGTCGTGCCCGCCGAGGCGGCGTCCACGCGGACCTGGAAGGTGACCGCGGTGGTGTCGCCGGAGGCCATGCGGCCCCCGCTCGCGGCGGTGGCTCCGTCGCCGACCCGCACCTGCACGGTGCGGTCCGCGGCGACGTACTCGCCCTGGTCGTCCCCGTCGGCGTCGGTCTTGGCGCCCTGACCGGCACCTGCGGTGACGCGGATCGAGCCCGGCACGTACGTCGTGTTCGCCGGGAGCTGGTCGGTGATCACGGTGTTGGTCGCCGCGTCCTCGCCGGTGTTGCTGAACGCCATCGAGTACTCGAGGACGTCACCGACCCTGGCCGGATCGCTTCCGGAGAGGTTGGTGACGCTCTTGGAGCCCTGGATGGTGGGGGCGTAGAGATCGATCTGCGTGGTGAGGGCGGCCGGGTAGTAGAAGTCCCCGCTGGTGGCGAACCGCACGTTCGCGGAGGTGGCCCCGTTGTCGATGACGCCGGGGGCGTCGACCACCTTGGCGTCCTGGCTGAGGTTGTTCACCCAGCTCGGGTCGCGGGTGGCGAGGTTGGCTCCGTTGGCCGAGATGCGGCTGGTGAAGAAGTTGGCCGACGGGCTGAGGGCATCGGCGAGCCGGGTGCTGTTGACCTGGAGGTAGTCGCCCGTGATGCCGTTGTCGCCCTCGTAGGTCACGACACCGAACTTCGCGTCCACGCTGCCCGAGGGTGGGGCGAGGAAGCCGGAGATGGTGGTGTCGACGATCTCCCTGTTCTTGACGGTGGCGTAGCCACTGAAGACGGTCAGGTCGCGCAGGGGGGCGCTCGGGTCGGCGAGCGCGACGACCAGGCTCCATCCGGCGTAGCGGTCCCTTCCCGTGGCCGCAGCGATGTCCGCGCCCCAGTAGGTGCCCGGACCGGCGTCCTGGACGAGCGAGGTGACGTCGCGGTAGGCGGAGTAGTCGCGGTTGCCCGAGGTCTGGTTGTCGAGTCGTTCCGCGGTCAGCGTCGAGTAGGCGCTCGCGCCGGGTGCGCGGAACCTGATGTCGTCCACCGCGCCTGAGGCGGGATCGCCGCCTGATCCGGCACCACGTGCCGCACCCCAGAACAGCCCGGCGTAGATCACCCGCGCACCGCCGGGGATGGCGAGGTCGGCCGAGGACGACCGCGTCGTGCTGGGGTCGGTGTCCACGTCGAGGTAGGACATGACGAAGTTGTTGTTGCTCCCGGTGCTCGTCGCGGCCTGCACCTGGGCGCAGGAGGAGGACTCGCCACAGGTCATCACGGTGTTGCCGGTGATCTGGATCGACCCGTTCGTCTGCTGGGAGAACACCGGCGTGAAGGGGCGCAGCACGTCCGCGCCGGCGGGCGAGGCGGGCACCACCACCGTGACCGCGAGGCTTGCCGCCAGGAGCGCGAGTGCGGCCACCGGTCGGAAGAAGGCCACGAAGGGACGGCGCGCATCCGGCATGAAGGATCCTCAGCAGTGAGGGGCCGTGCGCCCGAGACACATCTCATCCACGTGTGTCACTCGCGTCTGCCCTGTGGGGTAACAGAATCGCCACACTACGCGAGGTGCCGCTCAGGCGCAGGGCATCGGCGCCCCGGCTGTTGCGGGAGGGTCAGTCGACGTCGCGGCCGGTGATGTCGCGGTCCGGACCGCCGTCCTGCGGGCCGATCTCCGCGCCGGGGGCGTTGACGCGCTTGTGGCGCCACCACTCGACGGCGATCGGGATCAGCGAGAAGGCGACGATCACGATGATCAGCTTGTCGATGCTCTCCCCGAGTCCGGGGAACGCGTCGCCGAGGAAGTAGCCCAGCAGGCAGATCGAGAGGACCCACATCACCGCGCCGACCAGGCTCCACAGGAAGAAGCGGTGGCGCTCCATCCGGGTGACGCCCGCGACGACGGTGATGTAGGTGCGCACGAACGGCACGAACCGCCCGATCACGAGCGCCTTGTTGCCGTGGTGGTCGAAGAACGCGGTGGTCTGGTCGAAGTACTTGCGCTTGATGATCCGGCCGTTGCGCTCGTAGAGCGGCGGGCCGATCCTGCGTCCGATCTCATAGCCGACGACGTTGCCGAGGAACGCGGCGGCAGTGAGCGCCGTCATCGCGATCAGCAGCTCCACGAAGGGCGGACCCGGGAACAGGTCCAGCTGCCCGGTGGCGATGAACAGGCCGAGTGCGAAGAGGAGCGTGTCGCCCGGCAGGATCGGGAAGAACAGCCCGCACTCGACGAAGACGATGATCAGGCTGATCCAGAACAGCTCGGCGCCGAACCGGTCGAGGAGCCAGTTGGGGTCCATCCACTCGATGCCCAGCAGCATCGGCTGGACCAGGGTCTGGACGTCCCACAGTGCGCTCACGCGAGCACCCTAACCAGCGATCCTTAAGGTTCTCGCATGCACGAGGAGGAGCGGGCGCCCTACGACCCGATGCCGCACGGTCCACCCGAGGTGGGGCTGGGGCCGTGGGACGGTCCCTGGCCCGAGGGGGAGCACTGGGACCCCGACCTGCTGCGCGACGGCGACCGCCGCAACGTGGTCGACCGCTACCGCTACTGGACGATGGAGGCGATCGTCGCCGACCTCGACACCAGGCGCCACGGCTTCCACGTCGCGATCGAGAACTGGCAGCACGACTTCAACATCGGCACCATCGTCCGCACCGCCAACGCCTTCCTCGCCGCCGAGGTCCACATCGTCGGCAACCGGCGCTGGAACCGCCGCGGCGCGATGGTCACCGACCGCTACCAGCACGTGCGCCACCACGCCGACGCGGCCGGCCTGGCGGCGTACCTCCACGGCATCCCGGCGGAGTCGGGTGGACCGGTGCGGCTGCTGGGCATCGACAACCTGCCCGGCTCGCACCACCTGGAGACGATGGAGCTGCCCCGGCGGGTGTGCTTCCTGTTCGGGCAGGAGGGGCCCGGGCTGTCCGGGTCGGCCCGCGAGGTCTGCGACGGCACGTTCTCGATCGCGCAGTTCGGCTCGACGCGCTCGATCAACGCCAGCTCGGCGGCCGCGATCGCGATGCACAGCTGGATCCGGACGTACGCCGACCTGGCCGGCGAGGACGCCTGGCGCGGCTCGTCGTGATGCCCGGGCGGGCAGCGGCCCCGGGGTGCCACGACGGGACCCGGGATGTCCCCACGGCGCCCCGGACCCCGTCGCGTGGCGTCAACCTAGACCTGACGCCGGGGCCACGCCATACCCGTGCGGGTGCAACTTCCCTCCCCCGCTTACCGCTGGGGCGCGAGGACGACCTGAAGGGCGGCGCGCCCGCGGCTGCTGTGGCTCTTCACGGTCCCCTCGTTGATCCCGAGCTCGTCGGCGGTCTCGCGCACGGACAGGCCGAGCCAGTGCCGGAGCACGACCACCTTGCGCTGCTGCTCCGGCAGCTGCTGGAGCGCGTCGAAGAGCGCGGACCGCTCCTCCAGCGCGTCCCTCGCGACACCCTCACCCTCCGGAAGGATGTCGGTGGGTCGCTCGCGACGCCACGGACGGCGGGACTCGTCGATGTTGGCCCGCACCATGATCTGCCGGACGTAGGCCTCCTCGTTGCCCTCGTGGCGGATCCGGGGCCACGCCACGTAGAGCTTGGTGAGCGCGGTCTGCAGGAGGTCGTCGGCCCGGTGCCAGTCGCCGCACAGCGCGTAGGCGGTGCGGCGCAGGTGAGCCTGTCGGGTGGCGACGAACTCGGTGAACGCCGCCTCGCGGTCGGTCCGCCTCATCGCAGGCCCTGCCCGGAGGCGTACTGCTTGCGCACCATGGTCGCGAAGACCTCCAGGGAGCCGAACCAGTCCCCGCCGGGGATCACCTCGAGCCGGGAGTCGCTGACGCGGTAGACGACGACCTGCGGCTGGTCCCCCACGCGGATCTGCGCGACGCCGGTCTGCTCGGCGCCGACGCCGAAGATCTCTCCCAGGTCCAGGTCGGTGCGCACCTGGACGAGCACGATCTCGTCCGAACCGGGCTCGACCCGCCCGCCTCGGCCGAGGCGGAGCCACTCGTCGGGCGGGATCGTCCCCATCGGTCCGGTCAGGCCGTTGGCGACGTCCAGCGTGCGCTGCGACCGCACGACACCCGCGAGCCACCCGGTGAAGTCGCCGGTCGCCGCTGTCGAGTAGAGGGAGGCGCCGTTGCCGTCCCCGGCGATCAGCGTGTAGGTCTCCGCGCCGTCGTAGATCGTGCGCAGTCCCACGGACGTGCCCTGGACCTCGGTGTAGCCCATCGGGTTGTGGACCTTCTGGAGCACCTTGGAGGTCTGCGGAGCCAGGACGAGTCGGCCGTCACTGTCGTAGGTGGCGGGGTTGCCGATGAAGTCGACGGCGCCCCCGGCGTCCTTGGCCTCGGCGGCGGCGCGACGGTCCTCGAGTCGCTGCGTCCGCTCGGACCGCATGGCGTCCGCCTGCTCGGGCGCCGGTCCGGTGGTCGCGATCGGCGCCTCGCTCCGCAGCTCTGCCCCTGGGCCGGCGGCCCATGCGGCACTCCCGGCCACGACCAGCGAGGCGGTCACCGCGGCCGCGGCGATGCGGCGCCGGCGTACGGCCCGGCGACCGGTGAGCACGTAGTGCGCGGCCGGCACGTCGGGACCGGTGCCGAACGAGGCGTCCAGCTCGTCGCGCCAGTCGATATCGGTGTCCATCATCGTTCCTTCCCCCGCGCGAAGTCTGGCACCCCCTTGACACGCAACGCGGACCCGTTCGGTTGTCATCAGGTGAGACGGGATCGACGTTGAAAAGCGACTCGCGAGTAGCCACTAGGGTTGGCAACTCCAGTTGGACCGCTCCAGAGGAGAACCCCGATGCCCATCGCCACCCCCGAGGTGTACGCGCAGATGCTGGACGCCGCGAAGACGAAGTCCTTCGCCTACCCGGCCATCAACGTGTCGTCCTCCCAGACCCTCAACGCCGCGCTGAAGGGGTTCGCCGACGCCGGCTCGGACGGCATCATCCAGGTCTCCACCGGCGGCGCCGAGTATCTCTCCGGCCCCTCGGTGAAGGACATGGTCAGCGGCTCGGTCGCCTTCGCCGCCTACGCCGCCGAGGTCGCGAAGAACTACCCCGTCAACATCGCGCTGCACACCGACCACTGCCCCAAGGACAAGCTCGACGGCTTCGTCCGGCCGCTGCTCGACATCTCCGCCGAGCGGGTCGCGCGCGGCGAGGCACCGCTGTTCCAGTCGCACATGTGGGACGGCTCCTCCGTGCCGCTCGACGAGAACCTCCAGATCGCCGAGGAGCTGCTCGCCAAGTGCGCCGCGGCCCACATCATCCTCGAGGTGGAGATCGGTGTCGTCGGCGGCGAGGAGGACGGCGTCGCCAACGAGATCAACGACCAGCTCTACACGACCCCCGAGGACGCCCTCGCCACCGTGCGCGCGCTGGGGATCGGTGAGCAGGGTCGCTACATGACGGCCCTGACCTTCGGCAACGTGCACGGCGTCTACAAGCCCGGCAACGTCAAGCTCCGCCCGGAGATCCTCAAGGCAGCCCAGGAGGCGGTCGTCGCCGAGCTCGGCCTCGAGGCCGGGGCCAAGCCCTTCGACCTGGTCTTCCACGGTGGCTCGGGCTCGACCGCCGAGGAGATCGGTGCGGCCGTCGACTACGGCGTCATCAAGATGAACGTCGACACCGACACCCAGTACGCCTTCACCCGCCCGATCGTGGCGCACATGTTCGCCAACTACGAGGGCGTGCTGAAGGTCGACGGCGAGGTCGGCAACAAGAAGCTGTACGACCCCCGCGCCTGGGGCAAGGCCGGCGAGGCCGGCATGGCCGAGCGCATCGTCGAGGCCTGCCAGAACCTGCGCTCCGCCGGCACGTCGCTCGCCGGCTGAGCGGCGAGCGGCGGAACCCGCGCCCGCCGGTCCGTCGGCCTCTCGCCGGCGACCGGCGCCCGGGTGTCGTCACCGCGGCTCAGGAAGACCCCCAGTTCCGGGCATGCGTGGCTGCGTCACCCGGGGCTACGTTCCGTGACGGCTGGGAGAGCCCTGGCCCTTGCGGAAGGTGAGCCATGCGTACTAGCAGAGCCAAGAGCCGCCGATCACGCGCGGTGGTCGTGGGGGCAGGGGCCGTCGCCCTCAGCCTCGTGTCGACGTCGGCCCATGCGGCCGTCCAGCCGGGTGAGGAGCCCTCCGTGCTCGCCGCTGCCATGTCGGCGACGACGGTCACCGGCGCGTCCCTGAGCATCGACTACGACTGCGTGGCCGACGACCCGGCCACGGCCGAGGACGAGGGCCTGTGCCCGACCGGGGTCGGCACGACACCGATGGCGGGCTTCCCGACCCACGGTGGCACCTACGGCATCATCACGTCCGGCAACGCGGCGCTCGCCGACGACCCCAACGTCGACGGCGGCTCCGGCTATGACTGGGGCGAGCCGGCGACGCCGATCGGTCCCGGCGTGTTCGACCACCAGGTGATGCGCATCGACCTCGGCGCCGCGACCGGCAACTGCCTGGCGTTCGACTTCAAGTTCCTCTCCGAGGAGTTCCCGGAGTTCGTCAACCTGGGCTACAACGACGCCTTCGTCGCCCAGCTGAACACGTGGAGCGTCACGGCCGACCCCACCACCCAGACGGTCACCGCGCCCGGCAACTTCGCCGCCGGCGCCGGGGACATCATCTCGGTGGACGGCGCCGGCCCCAGCGCCATGAGCGCCGCCCAGGCCGCCGGGTCGACGTACGACGGCAGCACCCTGCCGCTCATCGCGCGCACGCCGGTCAGCCCGGGCTCGGTCAACTCGATCTACCTCACGGTCTTCGACCAGGGCGACGGCATCCTCGACAGCGCCGCCCTCGTCGACAACATCCGCTTCGAGAACCAGGCCGCCGGGAAGTGCAAGTCGCTCGCGGTGGACCCCTTCGAGGGCACGACTGGTGTCGTCGTGGCGCCGGGGCAGACCGGCACCTTCTCGCCGACCCTGGCCACCTTCACCATCCCGCTCGTCAGCAACCTGCCGACGGGTCCGATCCCGACCACCGTCTCGGGTGTGGCCTCCTTCCTCAACTGGGGGGACGTCGTCCCGCGCACGAGTGCCCGAACGGCCATGAAGCTCACCACGGCTCTCGGGTCGGGCAGCGTCACGATCCCGTCCGGCGGGGCCGGCAACCTGGTCATCACCAACACCCCGGCGGGCATCGCCGCGGTTCAGGCCGCCAAGGCCCAGCCCGCCGCCCTGCTGGCCCAGGCCAAGAAGGCGACCCAGCAGGCCAAGAAGCTGAAGAAGAAGGCCAAGAAGCTCACGAAGAAGGCCAAGAAGCTGAAGAAGCAGGCCAAGAGCTCGGGGCCGGCCAAGGCCGCGAAGCTGCTCAAGAAGGCCAAGAAGCTGAAGAAGAAGGCCAAGAAGTCGCTCAAGAGGTCGAGGTCGTTGAAGAAGCAGGCCGCCAACCTGACCGCGACCAGCAGGGCCTTGGCTGCCCAGCCGCTCGGCACGGTCGTGGTGACCCTGACCAACCCGGCCAACGGCAAGTCCGAGTTGCTGAGGATCCAGGTCCCCCGGTGAGCCATCGCGCCGGACACGGCGACTGACCGACGGACCCGCCGTCCGGCACCACCCGTGGTGCCGACCAGCGAGGGCCCGCCCCCGGCACTCGGGGGCGGGCCTTGCCGCGCGAGGCGCGCCGCTCAGCGAGCGGGCGCGTTCCCCGGGATGTCGTCCGGGTCGCCGTACGCCTCGGAGTGCGCCGAGTGCTCGGCGAGGTCCTTCTGCACGCGCGGGTCGTCGGCGTCGGCGAAGTAGTCGAACGGGATGGTCTCGTCCTGGCCGTTGGACACCTTGGTCGCGTTGAGGATCGCGCTCAGGACCACGCTGATCACGAGGTTGAGGCTGAAGGCCGTCATGGCGATGTAGCCCATCTGCTCGATCCCCGGCATCAGGGCCAGGGAGCCGCCGAAGTGCTTGCCGGTGACGGGGTTCACCACCTGGTAGGCCTCGACGGTGCCGTAGACCATGGCGACGGCCCAGCCGGCGAGCAGCGCCCAGCGGTGGAACCAGCGCGTGAAGAGGCTGAACACCACCGCAGGGAAGGTCTGCAGGATCCAGATCCCGCCGAGGAGCTGGAAGTTGATCGCGTTCTGCTTGTCCAGCGTCAGCACGAAGAGCAGCGCGAACGCCTTGACCAGCAAGGACATCAGCTTGGAGACCTTGGCCTCCTGCTTCGGGGTGGCGTGGGGCTTGAGCCACTCCTTGTAGATGTTGCGGCTGAAGGTGTTGGCCGCCGCGATCGACATGATCGCCGCCGGCACGAGCGCACCGATCGCGATGGCTGCGAACGCGACGCCGGCGAACCACGCCGGGAACATGTCCTCGAAGAGCTGCGGGATGACCAGCTGGGCGTTGGCCTCGCCGTCGAGCCCGATCGGCTGCGTGCCGGCAGCGATGGCCACCCAGCCGAGCAGGGCCAGCAGGCCGAGCACGAAGGAGTACGCCGGGAGGATGGCGGCGTTGCGGCGGATCGTGTTGCGGCTGTTGGACGACAGCGACGCGGTCACCGAGTGCGGATACATGAAGAGCGCCAGCGCCGAGCCGAGGGCGAGCGTGGCGTAGGCCCAGCCGGCGCCGACGCCGGGCAGGAACGCGCCCGTCGGCTTGCCGGTGGCCTCGTTGACCGTGGCCATCTTCTCCTGCGCGGACCCGAAGATGTTGTCCCATCCCCCGACCTGGCCGGGCAGGTAGATCACCGCGACGATGATGACGAGGTAGATCAGGATGTCCTTGACGAACGCGATCACCGCGGGGGCGCGGAGCCCACTGGAGTAGGTGAAGGCGGCCAGCACCGCGAACGCGATGAACAGCGGGGCGTCCTTGGCGATGATGTTGTCGCCGCCACCGACCCCGGCCACCTCGAGCACGGCCTGGATGCCGACGAGCTGGAGCGCGATGTAGGGCATGGTCGCGACGAACCCGGTCACCGCGACGGCGAGCGAGAGCCCGCGGCTGTTGTAGCGCCCCCGGACGAAGTCGGCGGTGGTGACGTAGCCGTGGCGGTGGCTCACCGACCACAGCCGCGCCATGAAGATGAAGATGATCGGGTAGAGCACGATCGTGTAGGGCACCGCGAAGAACCCGGCGACGGCACCCGTGGCGAACATGGCGGCCGGCACGGCCACGAAGGTGTAGGCGGTGTAGAGGTCACCGCCGAGCAGGAACCACGTGATCCAGGTGCCGAACTTGCGTCCGCCGAGGCCCCACTCGTCGAGCGACTCGAGCGACTCCCCGCGTTGGAAGCGCGAGGCCATGAAGCCCGCCACCGTCACCAGCAGGAAGAGCGCGATCAGCACCGCCAGCGCGACGCCGTTGATGCCGGTGTTGGCGACCATGACGGTCAGGTGCGGCGTCATCGGTCCTCACCCATCGTGCGCGTGGACTTGCCGCGGGCCGAGAGCGTCAGCCGGTAGGCCGTCCAGGTCAGTCCCGAGCAGAGGAAGACCCACAGGAACTGGTACCAGAAGAAGAAGGGGAAGCCGAAGAGCTCGGGCTCGAGCTTCGTGTAGCTCGGCACCCAGAGGAGCGCGACGATCGGGATCAGGAGAAGCACGCCGGCCAGCGCCATCTTGCGCATGTCGGTCGGAGGTGGGCCCAGTTCAGGGCGCGACTGTGGAGGGGTCCCGGATTTCATGCGCGCGACCCTACGAAGCAGGCACGGTCCCGACCTCCACCCGAAGAGCGGTGGCGCGGCCAGCGGTCGGTCTAGCGCGACGAGCGGTCAGCCGAGCAGCTCGTCCGCCGCGCTCGCGCTGGAGTCGCGCAGGAAGGTGGAGCAGCGCTCCCACTCGGCGCTCTCGCCGATGGCGCGCGCCGCGAGGGCGAGGAGGGCGAGCGAGCGCAGGAAGCCGCGGTTGGGCTCGTGCTCCCACGGCACCGGGCCGTGGCCCTTCCAGCCGTTGCGGCGCAGCCGGTCCAGCGAGCGGTGGTAGCCGACGCGCGCATAGGCATAGACCGTCACCGCATCGGCGTCGGCCTCGTGGGCCTGCTGGGCCAGGGCGGCCCACGCGGCGGGCGACTCCGGGTGACGGCGCACGACGTCGGCCGGGGCCTCGCCACCCGTGAGCTCGGCGTCAGCGGGGTCGGCGGGCAGGTGGGTGGGCGGGGGACCTGCCATCAGGTCGCCGCCGAGGAATCCGGAGGTCATGGCCCCAACCTAGGCGCCTGCACCGCGTCCGACAGACTTCCCCCCATGGCCGAGACCTTCACGACCGAGATCCAGGCGCGCTATCGCGACATCAACCTCGCCGGGCACGTCGACAACGTCGAGGCGGTCCGCGTGCTCGACGAGGCGCGCTATGAGTTCCTGCGCTTCGCGCACCTGCCGGGGCTACCGGCCGGGGCGACCGGGCTGCTGCACGCCGTCGACGAGGGGGTCTCGGAGCTCGTCGCCTCCCAGTCCATCGAGTACCACGGGGAGATGCGGTTCGTCCCCTACCAGCCGTTCCTCGCCTCGCTCTGGGTGAGCCGGATCGGCCGGTCCTCGTTCACCGTCGTGGCCGAGCTGCGCGTCGAGGCGGACGGCGGCCCGGCTGCGGTCTGGGAGTGCGTCAACGTGCTGTGGGACCACACCGCGCAGGCCGCCTGGCCGCTCAGCGACGCCGTGCGTGCCGACCTCGAGCGCTACCTCGGCGCCACGGTCAGCTTCCGCCGCTGAGCCCGGCACCATGAAGGCAGTTCGGGGGTGGTCGACCTCCGAGCACGCTCAGCCCGACCGATCGGCCCGTGAACTGCCTGCACGGTGCGAGGCAGCTCAGGCGCCGAGCAGCTGCCGCACCTTCGCCGGACCCAGCGCCAGCACCAGCGTCGGCAGGCGCGGACCGCGCTCGGCGGCGACCAGCAGCTGGTAGAGCAACCGGAAGAAGTCCTTCTGGTCCGCCTTGACCTGGTCGGTCGGCGCGTCGTCGAAGCCGAGGCCGCGCGCCACCTTGGGCACGCCGTAGACGACCGATGTGACCGCGTCGAGGTCGGCCTCCTCGGGCAGGCGGTCGAGGAAGATCCGCAGCCACAGCTCCTCGTCCTCGGTGAGCGAGGCGAGGCGCTCGGCGTCCGGGGTCTCCCGGACGGTCGTGCGCTGGTCCACCGGCAGCGACGCGGTCCAGGCCATCGCACGACCCAGGCGCGGCTCGAGGTCGTCGACGCTGTCGTGCGCGAAGCCGAGGTCCTCGATCACCGAGCTGATCAGCTCGCTGGAGCCGGCGGTGACGTCGGCGACCGACGACAACGTCCGGAACGGCACGACCACGCGTGAGGTCGGCAGCGGACCCGAGGCGACGCCCGAGGCCCGCTCCCAGGCGAGCACCGCGCCGTCGCGCCGGGCCGGGTCGGCGGCCTTGCGGGCCAGCGCGTCCCACTCGTCGTAGAGCCGGACCACCTCGGGACCGAAGTCGATGGTGAAGGTCTGCTTGGGTGCGCGCCGGACGTAGAGCCAGCGCAGGATCGGCGCCTCGAGCATTGCGAGCGCGTCGGAGGCGGTGGGCACGCCGCCGGAGGACGACGACATCTTCTGCACTCCGGCGAATCCGACGAACCCATAGCCGAACCAGGCCGGGCGGGGCATGTCGAAGAAGGTCTCCACCAGCTCGTGGCCGACGGTGAAGGACGACCCGGGGGTCGCGTGGTCGGACCCGGCGGCCTCGAAGTCCACGTGGTAGTGCGCCCACCGCATCGGCCAGTCGATCTTCCAGACCAGCTTGCCCTCCGCCTGGGTGGTCAGGTTGGTCACGCCGGAGAAGGCGCACACGTCGCACGTGTAGGCGAGGTCGGTCGACTCCTCGTCGTAGGACGTGAGGGTGACGGTGTCGCGGCCGCAGTCGCGGCAGAAGGGCTTGAAGGGGAAGCGGGCCAGCTCGCCCGCGCCGGTCTCCTCGTCGGCGGCGACCGAGTCGGCGAGGGCCGCAGCCTCCTGCGACTCCAGCTCGCTGCCGGCCCCGGCGTCCGCCACCGGCTTCTTGGTGCGGTAGCGAGCGAGCACGGCGTCGATCTCGTGGCGGGCCCGCACGGCGAGCAGCACCTCGTCGCGGTAGGTGCCGGCGCGGTAGAGCTCGGTCTGGGAGATCTCCTCCATCTCGACGCCGAGGTCGGCCAGCGCCTGCTGGAGCGGAGCCTTGAAGTGGGCCGCCCACGAGTCGTGGCAGTCCCAGGGGTCGGGCACCGCGGTCAACGGCCGGCCGATGTGCGCCGACCACTCGGCGGGCACTCCCGCGGGCACCTTGCGGAAGCGGTCGTAGTCGTCCCACACGTGCAGGTGGCGCACCTCGAGCCCGCGTCGGCGGAGCTCGTCGGCGACGAAGTGGGTGGTCAGGAACTCGCGCAGGTTGCCCAGGTGCACCGGGCCGGAGGGGGACGCGCCCGACGAGACGGTCACCGGCTTGCCCTCGCCGGCGTGGCGTACGGCGTCGTCCGCCGCACGCGTCACCCAGTCGACGGGAGTGCCCTGCTGTCCACCTCGTGCCATGGCGCACAGGCTAACGGGGCGCGCGACGGCGCCGGAGCCATCCCCCGTGGCGACTCCGGCGCCGTGCTCCGTTCGGAGCACGCGCCAGCCGCACACCCCCGTGGCGGCCGGAGGACCAGTATGGGGTGGCCGGTCGCTGCCACGGGGATAGTGAGTGCCGATGGCACTAAACTGCCACCATGGCGCGCGATCCCTCCTCGGTCCTCGCGGCGCTGGGCCTCGACAGCCCCGCCGAACGGCTCTACTTCCGGCTCGTCCCCCTGTCGGGGCACACGGTCGTGGGGGTCGCCCGGCTCGTGCAGGAGCGGCCCGAGCAGCTGCTGCGCGACCTGGCCCCGTTGCGCGAGCGTGGCCTGGTGGTCCTGGCCGAGGACCGACTGGTGGTCCCGTCCCTCGCGGATGCGGTGTCCGACATGGTGCGGCGGGAGTCGCGCCGGGCGTCGTCGGCGGCCGGCGCGCTCGCTGAGCTGGCCAGCGCGGTGCCGCACCTCGTGGCTGCGACCACCCGGCCCGACGAGCGCGACCTCACCGACATCCGTCCCCTCGACGGCGAGCTCAGCTCGGGAGGTGAGCCCCTCGAGCTGCTGCACATGATGCTGCGGACCAGCCGGGGTGACATGCGCTGGCTGCGGCCCGACGCCTGGGCCATGCCACGCGAGTCGCGGGTGAGCGAGCTGTTGGCCGAGGCGATGGCCGGCGGCCGTCGCTCCCGGGCGATCTACCCCGTGCGGGCCCTCGCCGAGGCCCCCGAGGCGCTGCGCACGCGCGCCAGCCTGGGCGAGGACATCCGGGTGATGTCCGAGGTGCCCACCCGGATGTTCATCCTCGGCGACTCGCACGCGGTGCTGCCCGAGCCGCTGGGCTTCGCCGACGAGCCCCGTGTCCATGTGCGGCAGCGCTCGATCGTCGCCGCCCTGTCGCTGTGGTTCGACCTGCTGTGGTCGCGCGCGGCGCCGGTGCCCGACCTCGAGGCGGGGCGGGGCCGCCCGGACGAGAGGCAGTTCCTGCTCGAGCAGCTGATGGCGGGAGTCACCGACGAGGTGATCGCCCGCAAGCTGGGCATCGGCCTGCGGACCGTCCGCCGGCGGATCGCCGGGCTGATGTCCGACCTCGGGGTCGACACCCGCTTCCAAGCAGGCGTCGAGGCGGTCCGGCGCGGCTGGCTCTGAGCCGCCTGCGGCAGTCCGGGGTCTGCGTCAGGGCAGGATCATGGAGTACGCCGCCGGCTCGAGGCGCCAGTTGCGGCTGCGCTCGGGTCCGGAGACCTCTCCGTCGGCGGACAGCCAGAACTCGTCCCCGCTGACCTTCACCGACCGACCGCGCAGCGTGGCGACGTCCTCGCGCTCGTCGTGCTCGCCCTTGCGCAGGCGGGCGACGTAGCCGAACTTCGCCATCGGCGAGACGGCGCGGCTGATCATCACGTCGAGCAGCCCGTCCTCGGTGTCGGCGTCGGGGTTGAGCTCGGTGCCGCCGCCGACGTTGCTGCCGTTGCCGATGGCCACCATGAGCACGGGACGGTTGACGTCGTTGACGACCGTGCCGTCGATCTCGACGCGCAGGCGCCAGCTCGGCGGGTGGAACGCCGACAGGGCGGCACCGATCGGATAGCCGAGCTTGCCGAGGTTGACCTTGCCGACGCCGATGGAGCCGAGCCGGCCCTTCCAGCGGGCGCCCTTGCGGCTGGCCTGCGCGCCGACGCCCACGTGGACGTTGTTGACGACGATGCTGCCGGTCTCGTCGACCAGCAGGTCGACCGGTCGGACCTCGCCGGCGAGCACGAGACGTGCGGCGTCCTCGATCTCGAGCGGGATGCCGTTGCCTCGCGCGAAGTCGTTGCCGGTGCCCATCGGCAGCAGCGCGAGCGTGGAGCCGTCGAGCTCGTGGCGCTTGTAGAGGGCGGTGATCACCGCGTGCATGCTGCCGTCGCCGCCGGCGACCACGATCGTGCGTCCGCCGGCCCGGTGCAGGACGCCGTCGAGCTCACCCGGGTTGGAGGTCCTGGCGACCTCGACCGACGCGTCCTCGCGGAGCACGGCCAGTGCCTGGTCGAGCCGTTCCTCGTCGGAGGTGCCGGCCTCGGCGTTGGTGATGACGAGGAGGGAGCGCACGGGGCGGACACTAGTCCACGGTGCGGTAGCGTGACTCCGCAAGAGCCCCGATGCCTTGTGCCCGGGGCTGTTTCCATTTCGCACCGACCATTTCTGCTGACATGACAGAGGAGGGCTGAGATGCCCGCGATCGTCGTGCTCGGCGCCCAGTGGGGCGACGAGGGCAAAGGCAAGGCCACCGACCAGCTGGCCACCACGGACCCGATCGACTTCGTGGTCCGCACGAGCGGCGGCCACAACGCCGGCCACACCATCGTCATCAACGGCGAGAAGTACGCCACCCACCTGCTGCCCAGCGGCATCCTGACGCCCGGCGCCACCAGCGTCATCGCCAACGGTGTCGTCGTCTCGCCGGAGGCGCTCTTCCGCGAGCTGGACGGGCTCGTGGCGCGCGGAGTCGAGGTCGCCGACCTCAAGGTCAGCGCCAACGCCCACGTCATCGCCAGCTATCACGCGACGATCGACAAGGTCACCGAGCGCTTCCTCGGCAAGAACCAGATCGGCACCACCGGCCGGGGGATCGGCCCCGCCTATGCCGACAAGATCAACCGGGTCGGCGTACGCATCGCCGACCTGTTCGACGAGAAGATCCTGCGCGAGAAGGTCGAGGCTGCCCTCGACGTGCGCAACCACCTGCTGACCAAGGTCTACAACCGCCGCGCGATCGAGGTGGACGTGGTGGTCGAGGAGCTCGTGGCCTACGCCGACCGGCTGCGACCGATGGTGTGCGACACCTCGCTGCTGCTCAACCGGGCGCTCGACGCCGGCCAGACCGTGCTCTTCGAGGGCGCGCAGGCGACCATGCTCGACGTCGACCACGGCACGTATCCCTTCGTCACGTCCTCCAACCCGGTGGCCGGCGGCGTCTGCGTCGGCGCGGGCGTGGGCCCCACCCGGATCGACCGCGTGATCGGCGTGATCAAGGCCTACACGACCCGCGTCGGCTCCGGCCCGTTCCCCACCGAGCTCTTCGACGAGGACGGCGCCCGGCTCCAGCAGCTCGGCGGTGAGATCGGCGTCTCGACCGGCCGCACCCGTCGGTGCGGGTGGTACGACGCGGTCGTGGCGCGCCACGCGAGCCGGGTCAACGGCCTCACCGAGTTCTTCCTCACCAAGCTCGACATCCTCGACGCCTGGGACCGGATCCCGGTCTGCGTGGCCTATGAGATCGACGGTCAGCGGGTCGAGGAGATGCCGATGACCCAGACCGAGTTCCACCACGCCAAGCCGGTCTATGAGTTCTTCGACGGCTGGAAGACCGACATCTCCGGGTGCCGCTCCTTCGACGACCTGCCGAAGAACGCGCAGATCTACGTCCAGGCCCTCGAGGAGATGTCCGGCGCCAAGATCTGGGCTGTCGGCGTGGGACCGGGGCGTGAGCAGACGGTGGTCGTGCACCCGTGAAGGTCCTCGTCGTCGGCACCGGTGGGCGTGAGCACGCCCTGGCCCTCTCGCTCGCCGGCGACGCGGCGGTGAGCGAGGTGCACGCCGCACCCGGCAACCCCGGCATCGGCGACGTCGCCACCCTGCACGACGTGGACCCGATGGACGGGTCGGCCGTCGCTGCGCTCGCGACCTCGATCGGCGCTGACCTGGTGGTCGTCGGGCCCGAGGCGCCGCTCGTCGCCGGGGTCGCCGACTCCGTGCGGGAGGCCGGCATCCTCTGCTTCGGCCCGTCCCGGGCAGCCGCACGCCTCGAGGGGTCCAAGGCGTTCTCCAAGACGGTCATGGCGACCGCCGGCGTGCCGACCGCCGGCTCGCACACCTGCACGACCCCGCAGGAGGCGGCCGCCGCGCTCGACGCGTTCGGGGCGCCCTACGTCGTCAAGGACGACGCCCTCGCCGCGGGCAAGGGCGTGATCGTGACCAACGACCGGGACGAGGCCCTGGCCCATGCCGCCGCGTGCGACCGGGTCGTCGTCGAGGAGTTCCTCGACGGTCCCGAGTTCTCCCTCTTCGTCGTCTGTGACGGCTCGGTCGGCAAGCCGCTGCTGCCGGCCCAGGACTTCAAGCGCATCTTCGACGGCGGCCGTGGCCCCAACACCGGCGGCATGGGGTCCTACGCGCCGCTGACCTGGCTGCCCGACGGCACCGTCGAGACCGTGATGGAGCAGGTGGTGGCGCCGACGCTCGCCGAGATGCGCCGACTGGAGGCGCCCTTCGTCGGCTGCCTCTACGTCGGGCTGGCCCTCACCGCGACCGGCCCCCGGGTCATCGAGTTCAACGTCCGCTTCGGCGACCCCGACATCCAGCCGGTGCTCGCGCTGCTCGAGTCGCCGCTGGGGGCACTGCTGCACGCGGCGGCACGGGGTGACCTGTCGGCCGTGGGGGCCCCCACGTTCGCCGACGGCGGAGCGGTCAGCGTGGTGATGGCCAGCGCCGGCTATCCGGAGGGCTCCCGCGCCGGCGACGTGGTCGTCGGCACCGAGACGCTGACGGTCGAGCGCGACGTGGACGTCATCCACGCCGGCACCGCGCGCACCGTCGGCGGCCTGGTCACCGCCGGGGGCCGGGTGCTGGCGGTGCGCGCGACCGGCACGGACGTCGCCGACGCCCGCGCGAAGGCGTACGAAGGGGTGGCGAGCATCAGCTTCCCCGGCGCGCAGTGGCGCCGCGACATCGCCGCCGAGCCGCTCGGGGTCGTCGAGGGCGCTGCCGCCCGGGACTGACGACGCCCCGGATGAAAGACTGCCAGCCGTGACCGTCCCCAACGTCCTGGCCACCCGCTACGCCGGCGCCGACCTCGCCGCGATCTGGTCCCCCGAGCACAAGATCGTCCTCGAGCGGCAGCTGTGGGTCGCCGTCCTGAAGGCCCAGCGCGACCTCGGCATCGACGTCCCCGACGGAGTCGTCGAGGCCTACGAGTCGGTCATCGACCGGGTCGACCTCGACTCGATCGCCGCCCGGGAGCGGATCACCCGCCACGACGTGAAGGCGCGCATCGAGGAGTTCTCCGCCCTCGCCGGCCACGAGCACATCCACAAGGGCATGACGTCGAGGGACCTCACGGAGAACGTCGAGCAGCTGCAGGTCCGCCGCTCGCTCGAGCTGGTGCGCGACCGCGCCGTCGCCGCGCTGGTGCGGCTGGGCCGTCTCGCCGCCGAGCACGAGGCCACGGTGATGGCCGGTCGCTCCCACAACGTGGCCGCGCAGGCGACCACGCTCGGCAAGCGGTTCGCGACCGTCGCCGACGAGATGCTGATCGGTGTGCAGCGCATCGAGGAGCTGCTGGCCCGCTACCCGCTGCGCGGGATCAAGGGTCCGATGGGCACTGCCCAGGACATGCTCGACCTGCTCGACGGCGATGCCGACAAGCTGGACGACCTCGAGCAGCGGGTGGCGTCCCACCTCGGCTTCGGGGAGGTGCTGACCAGCGTCGGCCAGGTCTACCCGCGCTCCCTCGACTTCGACGTCGTCGCGGCGCTCGTCCAGCTCGTCAGCGGCCCGTCCAACCTCGCCACCACCGTGCGGCTGATGGCCGGGCACGAGCTGGTCACCGAGGGCTTCAAGGAGGGGCAGGTCGGCTCCTCGGCGATGCCCCACAAGATGAACACCCGCTCCTGCGAG
The DNA here is from genome assembly GCA_963790155.1 of uncultured Actinomycetota bacterium. Classification (GTDB taxonomy): domain Bacteria; phylum Actinomycetota; class Actinomycetes; order Propionibacteriales; family Nocardioidaceae; genus Nocardioides. Next base: position 452,591 of record CAWBNL010000004.1, read on the forward strand.
CGGGTCAACGGCCTGGCGGTGATCCTGCGCGGCCACCTGTCCATGGTCAGCGAGCTGGCCGGCGACCAGTGGAACGAGGGCGACGTGTCGTGCTCGGTCGTGCGCCGGGTCGCGCTGCCGGACGCCTTCTTCGCCACCGACGGCCTCTTCCAGACCTTCCTCACGGTGCTCGACGAGTTCGGCGCGTTCCCGGCCGTGATCCAACGTGAGCTCGACCGCTACCTGCCGTTCCTGACGACCACGAAGGTCCTGATGGCCGCGGTCCGCAACGGAGTGGGCCGCGAGGCCGCCCACGAGGCCATCAAGGAGGCCGCCGTCGGCACGGCGCTGGCGATGCGCGCCGGCCAGGTCGACAACGACGTGTTCGCCAAGCTCGCCGCCGACGACCGGCTCGGGCTCACCCGCGACCAGATCGAGGCGCTCGTCGCCGACCCGATCGAGTTCACCGGCGCTGCCGTCGCCCAGACACGAGCGGTCGTCGCCCGGGTCGAGGCGCTCGCTGCCCGCCATCCGGGCGCGGCGGCCTACGCGCCCGGCGCCATCCTCTGACACCACGCAGGCAGTTCGCGGCGCCGCAGCCGGTCCCCACGCTGGGCGGTGCCGCTGTCGGCGCGAACTGCCTTCATGGTGCTGCTCGGTCGGCGCCAGCGCCGCGAGATGGATCGGGGCATGATCGGGGCATGAAGGCGATCCAGGCGCGGGTGTCCGGACGGGTCCAGGGCGTGTCCTTCCGGTGGTACACCCAGGAGCAGGCCCGCCACCTCGGGGTGGTCGGCTGGGTGCGCAACGAGCCGGACGGCTCGGTGCTGCTGCACGCCGAGGGGGAGGACGAGGCCGTCGACGCACTCGTCCGGTGGTGCCACGACGGGCCGGGTCTCGCCCGGGTGCAGCACGTGGCCGTCCGCGACGCCGCGCCCGGCGGCGCGACGTCGTTCGAGGTGCGGCACTGAGTGCAACGGTCCCGGCGCAGCCGGACATGGGGGAGTCATGACAGCAATCGGGGACCCGCGCGACGAGACCTTCCGGCGGTTGTACGACGCCCATTTCAGCGCCGTCCTCGGCTATGCGTTGCGCCGCACCGCTCGCCCTGAGGACGCCGCGGACGTCGTCAGCGAGACCTTTCTCATCGCCTGGCGACGGCTGCCCCATGTGCCGGTCGACGCGCCGCTGCCGTGGTTGTACGGCGTGGCCCGTCGCGTGCTGGCCAACCACCGCCGCGGTGACCAGCGACGCCACCGGCTGGGCCAGCGGTTGCGACACGACCTGGCGACCGTGGTGCCGGACATCAGCGACCGCGTCGTGCACGACCACACGGTGGCCGCTGCCATGTCGCGGTTGTCGGCACGCGACGAGGAGGTGCTGGCGCTCCACCTGTGGGAGGGACTCGAGCCGCGCGAGATCGGCGACGTGCTCGGCCTGCCGGCCACGGTCGTGCGGCCCCGTCTCTCCCGTGCCCGCTCGCGCCTGCGCCGGCAGCTCAGCAACGATCCGCCCCCGGCCGGACACACACCCAGAACACCCCTGACCGCGAGCCTGGAGGAGGGCCGATGAACCCGCAGCTCACCGACGACGCCGTGGCCCAGCTGCCGCTCCGGGCCGCCCGCGACGAGCTCCTCGAGGAGATCATGTCGACCCCCGTCGTCGAGACCGGGGCGGGCGTGGAACCCGCCGGCCGCCAGCACCGCTGGCTCGCGCCCCTCGCGGCCGCGGCCGCCGTCGCTGCCCTGGTGGCCGTGCCGACCTGGCTGCTGTCGGGTCCCGAGCAGGCCCGCGAGGCGCAACCCGCTGCCGCCGCCGGCAACTGGCTGGTGCTCGACATACCCGGCTGGACCGTCGAGCACGTCTCGATCTCCGGGGGCGAGAGCGAGGTGTCGTTCGTGCGCAACGGCCAGGAGGTCGAGATCAACCTGCGTGACGCCGGGGCCAGGGCGTCGTACGTCGAGGATCGCCAACACATCGAGCACCCCGACGTGGACCCGGGCACGCCTGTGGTGCTCGCCGGTGACCCGGCTCTGATGTGGGCCTACGGCCGGGACGACCACACGGCGATCGGTCCGGTCCGTGGCGACCTCTACGCCGAGGTCCGCGGGACGGGGATGCGACGGCAGGCCTACGAGCAGCTGCTGGGCCGGCTCACCTGGACCGACCGGGAGGGTTTCGAGCGGTTGCTCCCCGGGTCGTTCGTGACCAGCGGCGAGGCCGACGCCACGATCGCGGACATCCTGGTCGGCATCCCCCTGGCGCCGGGCGCGGAGGTGCCCACCTCGCGGGAGTCCGACCCCTACCAGCTCGGCGCCGACGTCGCCGGCCAGGTCGTCTGCGGCTGGATCGCGGAGTTCGAGCGCGCGAGCGCGGCCGGGGACCAGCAGGCCGCACAGGTCGCGCAGGCGACCCTGCGGACCAGCCATCACTGGCAGTTCCTCCAGGACATGGACGCCGAGGGGGACTACCCCGAGGTGGTGTGGGAGATCTCCGACGAGGTGGTGGCCGGTGAGGTGCCGTCCGAATACCGCCAGGGACTGGGCTGCCCCTGATCCTCGGGCGACCGGGCCGCCCCTCGGGGCGTGTCCGGGATCTCGTCGTCGCCGGCTACCGGTGCCGCGCCCCCGCGACCGACACTGGAGCACATGAGCACCCCACGGCGTTCTTCTCCTCCGCTGCGCTCCCCCGTACAACGCCACGGGGACCCAGCATGAGCGCGCCCGTCACCGTGTCCGTCACCCGCCATGTCGACCCGTCCCGGTCCAGCGAGATGCTCGCGTGGGTGCAGGCCGGCACCTCGCTGGCCGAGAAGTTCGACGGCTTCCTCGGCTCGGGGTGGGTGCGGCCGAGCGAGGACTCCGCCGACTGGCACATGCTCTACCGCTTCGCCGACGCCGAGTCCCTCGCCGCTTGGGACGCCTCGCCCCAGCGGGAGTGGTGGCTCGAGGCGGCCCAGGGCAGCGTCGAGGAGCGCAGCCGCGAGCGGCGTACGGGCATCGAGGGCTGGTTCGACGAGCCGACCTCGGTCGAGTCGCTCAGCGCCACCCCGCCTGCGCCGCCCCGCTGGAAGCAGATGGTGATCATCTTCATGGTCTTCCTGCCGCTCAGCCTGGTCGCCAACCTCGTCGCGTCGCAGACCATCGCCGGGTGGCCGCTCGTGCCGCGGGTCGTGCTGGTGACCACGGTGATGACCCCCCTCATGACCTACGTCTTCCTGCCGTGGATCACGCGGCGGATGAGCTGGTGGCTCCACCGCTAGGCCCGGCTAGGCTCCACGTGTGGCCGAGCTGAACATCCCCGCAGCCCCTGCGATCGAGGGCACCACCCACCTCCACTCCGGCAAGGTCCGTGACCTCTACCGGATCGATGCGGGCGCGCACGAGGGCCGGCTGCTGATGGTCGCCAGCGACCGGATCTCCGCCTACGACTTCGTGCTCGACACCACGATCCCCGACAAGGGCGAGATCCTGACGCGGATGTCGCTGTGGTGGTTCGACCAGCTCACCGCGCTCGTCGGCAACCACGTCGTGTCCACCGACGTCCCCGCCTCCGTGGCCGGGCGTGCGGTGATCTGCGAGCGCCTGGAGATGTTCCCGGTCGAGTGCGTCGCACGCGGCTACCTCACCGGATCCGGGCTGCTCGACTACCACCGCACGGGCGGGGTCTGCGGGATCGCGCTGCCCGCCGGACTGCAGGACGGCAGCCGCCTGCCCGAGCCGATCTTCACCCCCGCTACCAAGGCCGACCTCGGCGACCACGACGAGAACGTCGACTACGAGGCGGTCGTGGAGGCGGTCGGCGACGACGCGGCCGCGGAGCTGCGGATGCTGACCATGGAGGTCTACACCAAGGCGCACCTGCTGGCCCGGGAGCGGGGGATCCTGCTCGCCGACACCAAGCTCGAGTTCGGCCGCCGGCCGGACGGCACGACGATCCTCGCCGACGAGGTCCTCACCCCCGACTCCAGTCGCTTCTGGCCGGCGGACCAGTGGCAGCCCGGGCGGGCCCAGGCGTCGTACGACAAGCAGATCGTGCGCGACTGGCTGACCTCGGCCGCGTCCGGCTGGGACCGGACCTCCGGCGACGCGCCGCCGCCGCTGCCAGGGGCCGTCGTCGAGCACACCCGCGCCCGTTACGTCGAGGCCTTCGAGCTGCTGACCGGGGAGACGTGGTGAGCCCCCGGCGGATCTCCGCGACCGTCGAGATGCCCGTCTCGGCGGCCGTCGCCTTCCGCTATCTCTGCGACCCGCGCAACCGTCCCGAGTGGCAGTCCTCCCTGCGCTCGGTCGACGTGCCGGCCGACGAGGAGCCGCACCTCGGGCAGGCCTGGAGCGAGACGACCGCGGTCGGGGTCCGCCCGCGCATGGAGACCACCGAGCTGACGCCGTTCCGCGTGTGGACCGAGCGGGGGGAGTGGCGCGGCGTGAGCGCGACGCTCTCCCTCCACTTCACCGACGTCGTGGGCGGCTGCCGGGTGCGGGCCGACGGGGATCTCAGCGGTCGCGGGGGCTGGGCGCTGCCGGCCCGAGCCGCCGGGCTGCTGGCGTCGCAGGCCATCGCCGCCGACCTGCGCAAGGCCGGTCGCGTCCTGGCGGCCCGGGCCCGAGACGACGGGTGACGCGCGTCACGACGCCTGAGTAGGTTTGGCGGCATGCCCAACCTCTCCTCGCTGCTCGAAGGCTCCGCCCAGGCCCACCCCGACCGTACGGCGGTCGTGCTGGGCGACTCCAGGCTGACCTACGCCCAGGTCGACGCCGCCGCCAGCCAGGTGGCCAACCTGCTGGTGTCGCGCGGGATCGAGGCCGGCGACAAGGTGGCGCTGAGCTGTGCCAACCTGCCCTACTTCCCGATCGTCTACTACGGCATCCTCAAGGCCGGCGCGACGGTCGTTCCGCTCAACGTCCTGCTCAAGGGCCGCGAGGTGGCCTACCACCTCGACGACTCCGACGCGAAGGCGTACTTCTGCTTCCAGGGCACCGCCGACCTGCCGATCGGCGCCGAGGGGCACGCAGGCTTCGAGCAGGCGCTCACGTGCGAGCACTTCTTCGTGATCACCGCCGACCCCGCGGCCGAGTCCCCGATCGAGGGCACGCAGACCCTGGGCCAGGCACTCACGGGCCAGCCGCCGGTCTTCGAGACCCGCGAGGTGGCCGTCGACGACACCGCCGTCATCCTCTACACCTCGGGCACCACCGGCCAGCCCAAGGGTGCCGAGCTGATGCACCGCAACATGATCTCCAACGCGCTGGCCAGCGACGCGCTCTTCGGGGCCGACGCCGACAACCCCGACACGCTGCTGTGCGTGCTGCCGCTCTTCCACTCCTTCGGCCAGACGGTGATCATGAACGCCGGCTTCGCCTTCGGCGGGACGGTCGTGCTGCTGCCCCGCTTCGAGGCCGGTGCCGCCCTGCAGCTGATGGACCGCGAGGACGTCACCTTCTTCGCCGGGGTGCCGACGATGTACTGGGGGCTCCTCGGGGCCCTCGACGACTCCGGGGTCGACGTCAAGAAGCTGGCCGACACCATGCGGGTGGCCGCGGCCGGCGGATCGGCGCTCCCGGTCGAGGTGCACAAGGAGTTCGAGCGGCGCTTCGGCGTGACGATCCTGGAGGGCTACGGACTGTCCGAGACCTCGCCGGTCGCCAGCTTCTCGGTGTGGGGCGAGCCGGCGCGGGTCGGCTCGATCGGCATGCCGATCCCGGGCGTCGAGATGAAGCTGATCAACCCCGAGGCGGGGGTCCGCGAGGACCTCGAGGACGGCGACGACGTCGTCGGCGAGATCGCGATCAAGGGCCCCAACATCATGAAGGGCTACTACGGCCGGCCCGACGCCACCGAGGACGCCATCGTCGACGGCTGGTTCCGCTCGGGCGACCTGGGGCGCAAGGACCGCGACGGCTGGTACTACATCGTCGACCGCTCCAAGGACATGATCATCCGCGGCGGCTACAACGTGTACCCGCGCGAGATCGAGGAAGTGCTGCTGACCCACCCCGACGTCTCGCTCGCGGCCGTGATCGGCGTACCCCACGAGCGCCACGGCGAGGAGATCAAGGCCGTGGTGATCCGCACGGACGGGGCGAGCGTGACCGAGGACGAGCTGGTCGCGTGGGGCAAGGAGCAGATGGCCGCCTACAAGTACCCCCGCATCGTCGAGTTCGTGGACGCGCTGCCGATGACCGCCACGGGCAAGATCCTCAAGCGGGAGCTCAGCTGATGCGAGCCCTCTTCATCGCTCTCGGGGCGGTGATGGTGCTCACTGGTGCGGTGTGGACCTTCCAGGGTCTGGGCTACCTCGAGGGCAGCCCGATGACCGACCAGTCCATCTGGGCCGTCCTCGGTCCGCTGCTCGCGGGTCTCGGTGTCGGGCTGATCCTGGTCGCGGCGCGCCGTCGCGCCTGACCCTTCGCGCGATCCCCGGGGTCCGTCGCGATCCCCGGGTACCCGGGGAAACTGGAGCCTCACCCCCGAAACTTCGCACTGGAACCTCCAGGTTCCCCGGGTAACCGGGGAACCCGACAACCGCCGACACCGACACCGCGGCCCGCGGAGCCCCGCACATCGGGTCCGCACATCGTGCCCGGCGGGGAGCGGGGGCACGGACCTCACTAGAATCAGCCCCACCCACCCCCGCCTGTCCCCAGGAGCACTCCGTGGCCCGAGTCGTCGTCGACGTCATGCCCAAGCCAGAGATCCTCGACCCCCAGGGCAAGGCGGTGCTCGGCGCGCTGCCCCGCCTCGGCTTCAGCGGTGTCGCCGACGTGCGCCAGGGCAAGCGGTTCGAGCTGGAGGTCGAGGGCGAGATCACCGACGCGGTGCTCGCCGAGATCGACAAGATGGCCGAGAGCCTGCTCTCCAACCCGGTGATCGAGGACTACGAGGTCCACGTCGAGGAGCACTCGGTCGCCGAGATCGCCCAGGGCCGCCCCTCATGAAGGTCGGTGTCGTCACCTTCCCCGGCTCGCTCGACGACGTCGACGCCCGCCGGGCGGTGGGCATCGGCGGTCACGACGCGGTCGCGCTCTGGCACGGCGACGACGACCTCAGGGGCGTCGACGCCGTCGTGCTGCCCGGTGGCTTCTCCTACGGCGACTACCTGCGCTGCGGCGCCATCTCCCGCTTCGCCCCGGTCATGACCTCGGTCGTCGAGGCCGCCGGCCGGGGGATGCCGGTGCTCGGCATCTGCAACGGGTTCCAGATCCTGTGCGAGTCCCACCTGCTGCCCGGCGCCCTGATCCGCAACGACCACCGCACCTTCGTCTGCCGTGACCAGCGTCTGCGGATCGAGCGGGTCGACACGCCGTGGACCTCGGCGTACGCCGCCGGCGCGGAGGTCACGATCGTGCTCAAGAACGGCGAGGGCGGCTTCGTCGCCGACGAGCCCACGCTCGACCGGCTCGAGGGCGAGGGCCGCGTGGTCGCGCGCTACCTGGGCGGCAACCCCAACGGGTCGCTGCGCGACATCGCCGGCATCTCCAACGAGCGCGGCAACGTGGTCGGCCTGATGCCGCACCCCGAGCACGCCGTCGAGGACCTCACCGGCCCCGGGACCGACGGCCTCGGCTTCTTCACCTCTCTGGTCGAGCAGGCGTTTGCGTGAGTCGACTCACCCCCCGCGGCCTGTTCCGCGGGCTGGCGGTCGCCGAGGCGATCACGTGGGCGCTGCTGCTCACCGGGATGTTCCTCAAGTACGTCACTGAGACGACCGAGCTGGGCGTGCAGGTCTTCGGGATGGTGCACGGCGTGGTCTTCATCGCCTACTGCCTCGTGACCGTGGTGGTCGCCGTCGACCAGCGCTGGTCGGCCGGTCGCACCCTGCTCGGCCTCGGCGCAGCCGTCCCGCCCTTCGCGACCCTGCTCCTCGAGGTCCACGTCGATCGCCGGGGCCTGCTCGGCGAGGAGTGGCTCTCGCGCCCGGACAGCCGCACCGCGCGCGAGCGTGCGGTGTGCTGGCTGCTGCGCCACCACCGGCTCGCGACGGGACTCATGGTCGCGGCCGTCGCCGGCCTCACCGGGCTCGCGCTCCTCGTCGGTCCACCCGCCTGACGGCGACCTGCCCGGCCCTCAGCGGCCCTGGTGCAGCTTGTTCCACGTCTGGGGCGTGGCCACTCCGGAGACCGCGATCCTCAGCCGCGACTGATAGACGCGCAGCGCGGTCTCGGTCTTGGCGTCGAAGACGCCGCTCGCCCGGAACCGCCCGGCCCCGGCCGCGTTGAGCGCCCGCTGCAGCCGGTGGACCGACTCGTCGGTCGACCCCCGCTTGATCGTCGTACGCGCGCCGGCGGACAGCAGCGCGGTCCAGTGCCGCTTCTCAAAGGTGTTGGTGGGGGTGAACTTGCGGCTCGCCTGCCAGGCGCGCGCGGCCGCGATCGTGGCGGCGTCGTAGGCGCCGTTGGTCGGACCGGAGTAGGTGCCCTGCTCGGTGAGCAGGCACTGGAGCACCTTGACCCGGGTCGCCTGCGCGGAGGCGGGGGAGAGCGTGGGGTACTTCCAGTAGCCGAGCCGGGTGCCGGGGCAGCGGCCCTCGGGTACGGCGAGGGAGCCGGCGCCGAGGTCGAGGAAGTTGCTGTCGATGTTGATCGTCACGCCGCCCCACGTCTCGTTGTGGCCGCCGAGGTATTGCTTCATCCGGCCACCGGGGCGCCACCCGTCCTCCGGGATGTAGGTCGTCGAGGTGTTGGCGGCGCCGTCCCAGCGGGCGATCCAGATGCGGTCCGGCAGCGCGAAGCGGCCGGGGCGCTGGGTGCGGGCGTCGTCGAGCATCTTGATGCCGGAGCTGGCGCTGGAGTAGAAGCCGGCCACGTAGCCCTGCTCCTTGATCCGGCTGACCCAGTGGGACACGAAGACCAGCGCCGACTCGCGGCAGTGGGTGTTGGTGAGGTCGAAGCCCTCGAGGTCGTACCAGAGGGTGCTGCCCGCCCCGATGCCGTACGCCATCGCGTCCGCCGCGTTCTTGTCGGCCTCCGCCGCGCCCTGGGCGGCGGCCTTGGCGTAGTTGCCGGCGGGCGTCGGGCTGATCTTGAAGTCGTCCTTGTAGCGCGGGAACCGTGGCTGGCAGGAGGCCTGCGGGCCCAGGGCGATCGGCAGCAACCGCCAGCCGCGGGCCACCTGGGTGGCGACCCAGGTGGGGCTGAGGTTGGGTTGTGAGCGGCAGGCGCGCGAGTCGCCGGAGATGTAGATGCCGACCGCGGAGAACGGGGACTTCTTCCACCAGGTGTCCATCGCCGACTGGGTGGGCGCCAGGCACTGGTCGAAACCGCGGCCGGTGAAGTCGCCCGGGGTGGCCAGGGCGACCTGGCGCTGCGTCGCCAGCCGTGCCCTGGGGGCCTCGACCGCGGTCGCGCTCGTGGAGGCGAGCACGAGGAGGGGCAGGACGAGGGCGGCGACGGACGCGGCCGACAACGTACGGACAAGGCGACGCATGGTGGCTCCAGCAGGCGGGGAAGAGTGCAGGCGACGGCCAGAAAACCACACCAGTCACACACGTAACAGACGTTCGGGCGAACTACACATGTGTAGTTCGTCGCCGGGCGTTGGCGGGTCGGTCAGGACTCGCTCGTGGGCACCTCGTCGAAGAGGAAGTTGCCCTTGGCCTCCTCCTCCTCGATGAGCTCCTCGAAGGCCAGCGCGAGGTCCTCCTGGTGCTCCTCGAACATCCTGGTGAGGTGTCCCTGGAGGAGGGCGCTGTGGGGCGACTCGCCGGAGAAGACCTGCTGCCAGGAGGTCTCGCCGTCCTTGATCTTGCTAGCGAGCCTCGCCATGTCCTCGCCGAGCTCGCCCGACTCGGCCTGCTCCTCGAGGGCGCGTTGCTCCTCGTCGGTGAGCAGCGGACGCGCGTTGAGCTGGTCGACGGTCGCCCGGAGGTCGGCGAGGCTGGCGTCGAGGTCGTCGCGCGCCTCGGCGATGGAGGCGAGGATCTCGGCCTGGCTGCGGAGCTCGTCGCTCATCCGAGTGCGGGGGTGGGCGCCGTCGGGGCCACCGGCGCCGGGCGCTGCCCGACGGTGGGGGTGGCGATCGAGCCCGGGTCGCGGGTGATGCTGCCCGGCGTGCCGGTCGCGGTGGGCGCGGTGGGCGTCGACACCGGCGCCGAGTCGCCGTCGAAGAAGTTCTTGACGGTGTCGATGAAGGACGACACCTGCTTGAGGATGTTGATGAGCTTCATGATCGTCTTGTAGGCCTTCATCACCGCCTGGAAGGCCTGGAACACGGCCTGGACGACACGGGCCCACCCGATGCCGGGGATGCTCATGGTGGCCAGCGCCGCCGACACCGTCTGCACGGCCGACTTCACGCACTCGACGACCGACATCGCGGTCTGCCAGGCGTCCTTGCAGATCTGGACGATGTTCTGCCCCATCTGCACGAGCTGGCCCGCCTGGGTGCTGAGCGAGCCCACCCACGCGCCGATCTGCGCGATCGCGGCGTCCGAGGCGCCGCCGGACCAGCTCTGCGACACCGTCCGGCCACCGCTCTGGAGGTTGGTGGCCACGCCCCTCATCGAGGTGCCGAGGCTGCCGAACGACGAGCCCTGCGCGGAGGCGCTGACCACGTCGCCGCCGATCCTGTCGGCGAGCTCGGCACGGATGTCGAAGCCGGTGAGCATCCGCACCAGGTCGCACACGGTGTCGTAGGGGAAGCCGAAGTTGATCTGCGGGAGGCTGGTCTCGGTCGGAGCGGCGCGGCGGATCGTCGTGTCGGCGACGTCGAAGAAGCTGCTCGACCCGTCCCGGCCGTCCACGCCCTGCGCCTGGTGGCGGCGTACGACGCCGTCCTCGGTGAGCGTGAAGTCGCGGGCCGTGGCCCGCAGCGCCTCTGCGTGGTCGCCCATCCCGGTGCCGTTGTCCGCCAGGGACTGGGTCACCGAGGGGAGGAGGGCGTGGTAGGCGCCCATCATGGTCTCCAGGATCGGACCGAAGTCGGTCCGGACGAGGCTGTGGGCGCCGTTGCGGGCGATGCCGGTGAGGTCGTCGCTGGCGCGCTGGACCTGCGCGGACCAGGCGTCGAGCTCCGAGAGGTCGACGGTCATCACGGCGTTCATCGCAGCTCCTGGGGGACCTTGCCGGGCGTGGGGTGTGCCCGCTGACGTTCCCCGAAGTGCCGGGTGCGAAACCGGTGTCCGCGATTTGTCTGTCCCCAGGTGGGGCGGGCCGGTGTTTGGACCCTCCGCTCGCGGGTATCCCGCTGAGGTGAGCGGACACGGCAAGCGTTCCCTGATGCAGGTCGAGCCGACCAGGCTGGTCGAGCTCGCCGCGTCGTCCGAGGCCATCCTGGGCGCGATGACGCGCGACTGGGCCGGCGCGCTCGACGACCTCGTCCAGGCCTGCGGGGCGCTCGGGGACGCCGCCGGCACGACCAACGTGGCCGCCTCCTACGCCGACTCGCTCACCGATGCCGGCGAGGTGGTGTCCGCCCTCACCGAGGCCCTCGGCCTCGGCATCGCCGGGCTCGTCGACGCCGCCCACGACGCCGTCCGCGCGGACGACACCGTGGCGGCCGAGCTCGCCCGCGCCACCCGTCACCTCGAGGACGACGGCCGCGGTCACTCGCCGGGCTGCGGGGGGCGCTGACCGTGCCCGCCAACCCGTGGGAGCTGCGCGCCGACGTGCGTCCGCTCGACCGCGCCGCGCAGCGCTGGACCGAGGTCGGCGCCGTGCTGTCGCAGCGCGGCGACGAGCTGGTCGCCGTCGCCCGTCGGGCCACGGACGGCTGGGACGCGGCCGCCGCCGACAGCTATGAGGAGCACCGGCGACAGGTGCTCGCCAACCTCGACCGGTTCACCGGCCTGGCCGACGAGATCGCGGGATCCCTGCGAGCCGTCAGCGCGATCATCACCTCCGCGCAGAAGGAGCTCGACCAGGCCTGGGTCACCGTCGCGACGGTCCCGCACGACGTCGTGGGCGAGTCGCGCCACCTCGTGTTCCGCCCGGCCGAGGACGACGAGCGCACCACGGTCACCCGTGGGGAGGCGGAGGCCGATGGCGTACGGCGCCGCCTGACGCTGTCGCTCGACCAGGAGGGCACCCGCCTCAGGACCGCCCGCGCCGCCTTCGTCATGGTCCGCACCGAGCTGACGACCCTGGCCGGTGGCACCTTTCCCCGACCTGCTGCGCTCCGGCGAGGCGGCCGGCGTCGGGACGACTGCGCCGGCGGGGTCCACCTCGGTGCCCGGCGCGGCGCAGTCGGGCGTGCCCGCGCTCGCGCCGATCACCCCCATCTCGGTCTCGATGCCGGACCTGACCGGCCTCTCGGTGGCCGGCACCGCCCCCCTGGCAGCCACGGCTGCCAGCGGGCTGGGCCGGCGGGAGGCGCGTCGTACGACGAACGGGACGCCCCCCGTCGGCGGCATGGGCGCGGGTGCCATGGGCGTGCGCGCGGGCACCACCTCACGCGGGATGGCCAGCGGCAGGGCCGGACCCCGCCGACTGGCGAGTCCCTCCCTGAAGGCAACCGCTGAGGACGGGGCTGCTCGCTCGCCCCGGGGCAGGGGGTCAGCCAGGGCGGCCCGGACGGAGGCGGCCCGGACGGAGGCGGCCGAGAAGGCGGCGGTGGAGAAGGCGGCCGAGAAGGAGGCAGCGCGGGAGGCCAAGCGCGCGGCGCTGGCCCAGAAGCGCGCCGAGCGCGCCGCCCGGAGGGCCGAGCGCGAGTCGGAGCGCGAGTCGGAGCGCGAGTCGGAGAGGCACGGGCTCGAGGACGGCCTCGGGACCGACGCCGAGACCGACGCCGAGGGTCGGGCCCAGCGCCGGTAGATTGTGGCCGTGCCCGACACGAGCGCCCCGCAGTCCACCTCCCTGACGACGTCCGGCGCGACCGGCACCCTCGACACGGTCGCCCTGGCGTCTGCCGACGCCGACCGCGACCAGCCCTGGGCGGAGCTGGGGCTCAAGACCGACGAGTACTCCCGGATCCGCGAGATCCTGGGCCGGCGCCCGACCAGCTCGGAGCTGGCGATGTACTCGGTCATGTGGAGCGAGCACTGCTCCTACAAGTCGACCAAGGTGCACCTCAAGCAGTTCGGCGAGATCCCGCAGGAGACGCCCGTCGGCAAGATGCTGGCGGGCATCGGTGAGAACGCCGGCGTCCTCGACATCGGCCAGGGCTATGCCGTGACCTTCAAGGTCGAGAGCCACAACCACCCGTCGTTCGTCGAGCCCTACCAGGGTGCGGCCACCGGGGTCGGCGGCATCGTCCGCGACATCCTGGCGATGGGCGCCCGCCCGGTCGCCGTGATGGACCCGCTGCGCTTCGGTCCGCTCGACGCCCCCGACACCTTGCGGGTGCTGCCCGGGATCGTCGCCGGCGTCGGCGGCTACGGCAACTGCCTCGGCCTGCCCAACATCGGCGGCGAGGCCGTCTTCGACGAGACCTACGCCGGCAACCCGCTGGTCAACGCGCTCTGCGTGGGCGTGCTGCGCCACGAGGACCTCCACCTCGCCAACGCGACGGGCACCGGCAACCAGGTCGTCCTCTACGGCGCCCGCACCGGAGGCGACGGCATCGGCGGTGTCTCGGTCCTGGCCAGCGAGACCTTCGACGAGGGCGGCCCGGCGAAGCGGCCGAGCGTCCAGGTCGGCGACCCGTTCATGGAGAAGCTGCTCATCGAGTGCACCCTCGAGCTCTTCGCCGCCGGCGTGATCGCCGGCATCCAGGACCTCGGCGGCGCGGGGCTCTCGTGCGCCACCTCCGAGCTGGCCTCGGCCGGCGACGGGGGCATGCACGTCGAGCTCGACCGGGTGCCGCTGCGCGACTCCACGCTCGCTCCCGAGGAGATCCTCATGAGCGAGTCGCAGGAGCGGATGATGGCGGTCGTCGAGCCCTCGGACGTCGATGCCTTCATGGCGATCTGCGAGAAGTGGGACGTCGAGGCCGTCGTGGTCGGCGAGGTCACCGACACCGGACGCCTCCACATCGACTGGCACGGCGAGCGCGTGGTCGACGTACCTCCCCGGTCCGTGGCGCACGACGGCCCCACCTACCACCGCCCGCTCGCGCGCCCGGACTGGCAGGACGCCCTGCAGGCGGACGCTGCCGAGGCGCTGCCACGGCCGGTCAGCGGCGACGAGCTGCGCGCGACCCTGCTGCGCCTGGTGGCCAGCCCCAACCTGTGCGACAAGTCGTGGATCACCGACCAGTACGACCGCTACGTCCAGGGCAACACGGTGCTGGCGCAACCGGCCGACTCCGGGATGGTGCGCGTCGATGCCGGGACCAACCTCGGCGTCTCGGTCTCCACCGACTGCAACGGCCGCTTCGCCAAGCTCGACCCCTACACCGGGGCACAGCTCGCCCTCGCCGAGTCGTTCCGCAACGTCGCCACCGGCGGCGCCCGCCCGCTGGCGGTCTCCGACTGCCTCAACTTCGGCTCGCCCGAGGACCCGGACGTGATGTGGCAGTTCGCCGAGGCCTGCCGCGGCCTCAAGGACGCCTGCCTCGAGCTCGGCATCCCGGTCACCGGCGGCAACGTCAGCCTCTACAACCAGACCGGCGAGACGGCCATCCTGCCCACGCCGGTGGTCGCGGTCCTCGGCGTCATCGAGGACGTCACCCGGCGTACGCCGACCGGCTTCCGCGCCGCGGACGAGCGGGTCTTCCTTCTCGGCGAGACCCGCGAGGAGCTCTCCGGGTCGGAGTGGGCGCACGTCGCGCACGGCCACCTCGGCGGGCTCCCGCCGCGGCTCGACCTCGGTGCTGAGCAGGCGCTCGCCTCGGTGCTGCAGGACGCGTCGCGCGACGGTGTCGTCACCAGTGCCCACGACCTGTCCGACGGCGGACTGGCGCAGGCGCTGGCGGAGTCGACCTTCGGCCAGGGGATCGGCGTCTCGGTCTCGTTGGCCGCGGTCGCGGGTGGCGACCCGTTCCTGGCGCTCTTCAGCGAGTCCACCGCCCGCGCCCTGGTGAGCGTCACCGACGACCGGGCCGACGCCCTGGTCGCCCTCGCCGAGCACCACGGCGTACCGATCACGCCCCTCGGTCGCACCGGCGGCGACACGATCTCCGTCGACGGCGTCTTCGACCTGCCGGTGGCCGAGGCGAGGTCGGCCTGGCAGGCCACGCTGCCCGCGGTCTTCAGCTCCTGACACAACGGGGAAGCCTGTCCTGGACATGTCACGACAAGCTTCCCCGCTGACGCCGCGACGTGGTCTGATCCCGGGTCCGACCGAGCGATCCGCCGCTCCGCACCGAACCCCCGGCATGCGCCGTCGTACGCTGCTCGCCCTGCCCGCCCTCGGGCTGGTCCCGTCCGCCCTGCTCAGCGCCTGCTCCCAGGAGTCCCCCGTGTCCGCTCCCGACGCGAGCCCGGCCTCCGTCCCGGACGGCGATGCCGGTGCCGAGGTCGTCACCTACGGCGCGGACCCCTCGCAGTTCGCCGAGCTCCACCGGCCGACGGGGCCGTCACGTGGCGTGGTCGTGGTCATCCACGGCGGCTTCTGGAAGTCGGCCTACGACTACACGCTCGGCCAGCCGCTGGCGCGCTCGCTCGCGGCTGAGGGGTGGACGGCGTGGAACATCGAGTACCGCCGCGTCGGCAACGGTGGCGGCACGCCGCAGACCTTTGACGACGTCGCCGCCGCCATCGACGCCCTCGCCGAGGTCGAGGACCTCGACCTCTCCACGGTCATCACCCTCGGCCACTCCGCGGGTGGGCACCTCGCGGTGTGGGCCGCGGGACGCGAGGAGCCGGGGGTCGCGGTCACCCACGCGATCTCCCAGGCCGGGGTGCTGGACCTCGTGATGTCCGAGCGCACGGGTCTCGGAGGAGGAGCGGCGGCGGCCCTGCTCGGCCACGCCCCGGGCCCCGACGACGCCCCGTGGGACCCCCAGCAGCAGATCCCGCTCGACGTACCTGTGTGGTGCGTCCACGGCGTCGACGACGACATCGTCCCGCTGGGCCAGTCCGAGGGGTACGTCGTCGACGCGCAGGCCGCGGGTGCGCAGGCCGAGGTCGTCCGGGTGGAGGGCGACCACTTCGTGGTGATCGACCCGAGCAGCCAGGCCTGGTCGGCTCAGCTCGCGATCCTCGACTCCCTCGCCTGACCCCGATAGTCCCCATCAGATGGGTTGTCGCGCCCGCCTCCTGGCAACCCATCTGATGGGGACTACCGAGGGGGCGCCGGATAGCCTCAGCAGGTGCCGGCACGCCTCAAGGTCCTGACCCCCCACCAGCTGGAGAGCGCCGACACCAAGGCCCTCGTCAAGCACTACCTCGCCGTCCTCGAGGAGCGGGCGCCGGGCCGCTCGGTCGAGGTCCGGGTGCCGCCCTACGCCGCCGTGCAGGTCGTGCCGGGAGTACGCCACACGCGGGGCACCCCGCCGGCCGTCATCGAGACCGACGCGGAGACCTGGCTCGCCCTCGCCACCGGTCGTACGACGTGGCACCAGGCCGTCGACGCCGGATCCGTCCGTGCCAGCGGCGAGCGCACCGACCTCTCGGCCTATCTCCCGCTGGGGGCTCCGTGAGGGCCGCGGTCGCGACCGACGAGCTCGCCGAGGCCATCGGTCGCGTCGAGGGTGTCGAGATCGTCGTCTGGAACGGCGAGGGCCCCGTGCCCGACGACATCGAGCTCTGGGTGCCGCACTACGCCACCCGCGCCGACGTCATCGACCAGGGCCACCACCTCCGGGGCCTGCGCGTCGTGCAGCTGCAGAGTGCGGGGTACGACGGGGTGGCGGAGCGGCTGCCAGCCGGGATCACCCTCTGCAACGCGTCCGGCGTGCACGACGACGCCACCGCCGAGCACGCGGTCGGCCTCATCCTGGCCAGCCTGCGCGGGATCCCCGAGTCCGTGCGCCAGCACGGGCACTGGAGGTCGCTGCCCGGGCGCCGGTCGCTGGCCGACTCCCGGGTGCTGGTGCTCGGCTATGGCTCGATCGGTCGCGCGCTGGCCGAGCGGCTCCTGCCGATGAAGGCATCGGTCACCGCCGTCGCCTCCCGTGAGCGCGACGACGACCTGGTCGGTCGGGTGCACAGCATCGACGACCTCGCCACCCTCCTCCCGGAGCAGGACGTCGTCGTGGTGCTCGTCCCCCTCGGCGAGGCCACGCGCGGCCTCCTCGACGACGAGACGCTGTCCCTGCTGCCCGAGGGAGCACTGGTGGTCAACGTCGCGCGTGGGCCGGTCGTCGACACCGACGCGGTCCTCCGCCATGCCGGACGGCTCCGCTTCGCCCTCGACGTGACCGACCCGGAGCCGCTGCCCGACAACCACCCGCTCTGGGACGCCCCCGACGTCCTCATCACCCCGCACATCGCGGGAGGTACGACGGCGATGCTGCCGCGCATCTCCGCCCTCGTGCGCCACCAGCTGCAGCGGATGGTCGCCGGCGAACCGCTGGTCAACATCGTCAGCGACTAGGTTTCGCCCATGCACGTCAACTCTCTCGGCTTCCGGACCGACCTGGCCCTCCTGACCGCCTCCGGCAGCGTCGTCGAGGACCGCGGCACCCACCTCGTGGTGCGCTCGCCCGACAACCCGTCCTACTTCTGGGGCAACTTCCTGCTCCTCGCCCAGCCCCCGGTCCCGGGTGGCGAGCGCGAGGTCGTCGGCGCGTTCCACACCGAGTTCCCGCTGGCCGACCACGTGAGCCTCGGCATCGACACCGCCGACCTGAGCGACGAGGCCAGGTCGGCGTTCGAGGCGGCCGGCCTGATGGTCGACGTCGCGACGGTGCTCACCGCCTCCTCCCTCCAGCCTCCCCGCGAGGTCGAGGCCGAGGTGCGGCCGCTGGCCGGGGACGAGGAGTGGGAGGCGCGTGCCCGGCTCAGCCAGCAGCTCTACCCGCAGACGTCCGAGGAGGCGTTCATGACCTTCGCCCGCCGCAAGAACGTCCAGGAACGGCGCCTCGTCGACGCCGGGCTCGGGCAGCGCTACGGCGCCTTCGTCGACGGTCAGCTGGCCTCCACCGCCGGCGTCTTCGTCACCGAGGACGGCGTCGCCCGCTTCCAGAGCGTCGAGACCCACACCGAGCACCGCCGCCGTGGACTGGCGGCCGCAGTCGTCCACGCCGCGGGACAGCACGCCCTCGGACACTTCGGCGTACGCACCCTCGTGATCGTCGCCGACACCGACGGCGAGGCGATCGGGGTCTATCGCCGCCTCGGGTTCGCCGACTCCGAGCGACAGCTGATGCTGGAGAAGCGGAGCGGCGAGTGGGTCTAGTCCTCCCCCTGCTCCCACCCGGGGTCGCTTGACAGCACCGGCCCTCCGGGCCTAGTTTCCGTTACCTGAATCAGGTCTCATGTTTGCTGCGGGGCCACCAACGGAAAGCAGGGGAGACATGCGGCTCACCACACATCACGTTCTCGGCTCGGCCTCGGCTGCCGTCGCGGCGGTACTGGCCCTGTCGGCCTGCGCACCCGGCGC
The DNA here is from genome assembly GCA_963790155.1 of uncultured Actinomycetota bacterium. GTDB lineage: Bacteria > Actinomycetota > Actinomycetes > Propionibacteriales > Nocardioidaceae > Nocardioides. Next base: position 470,932 of record CAWBNL010000004.1, read on the forward strand.
CAGTGACGACGGAGGTGCGGCAGGTTCGGGCGCCGAGTCGATCGAGGTCGGCGTGATCACGTCCGAGACCGGTCCGCTCGCGGCGTACGGCTCCCAGTTCCTCACCGGCTTCGAGGCCGGGCTGGACTATGCGACCGACGGCACCGGCGAGGTCGACGGGGTCACGATCGACATCCGCAACGGCGACGACACCGGAGACCCGGACAAGGCGGTGCAGCTCGCCAAGGAGTACGTCGGCGACGGCGTCAGCATCCTGACCGGCACCGTGTCCTCGGGCATCTCGCTGAGCCTCGCCGAGCAGGCCGAGCAGAACAAGATCCTCTACGTCTCCGGCGCGGCTGCCGCAGATGCGATCACCGGGCTCAACGACTACACCTTCCGCTCCGGGCGTCAGAGCATGCAGGACGTCGCCACGGCGGGCACGTTCCTCGAGGACCTCGACGGCCAGAAGGTCCTGGTCTACGCCCAGGACAACGCCTTCGGTCAGGGCAACACCGCCGCGGTCGAGGCTCTCCTCGGCGCGAAGGGTGCCACGGTCGAGCCGCTGCTCGTCGGTGAGGACATCAAGGAGTTCACCTCGTTCTCCCAGCAGCTCAAGGACGCCGACCCGGACCTGGTGTTCGTGGCCTGGGCCGGCGAGACGACCGGGTCGATGTGGCAGTCGCTCGAGCAGCAGGGCGTCTTCGACGCAGCTCCCGTCGTGACCGGTCTGGGCGACGTGGCGTCGTACGGCGCCTACGGCCCGGTCGCGGAGAAGATCAGCTTCCTCAGCCACTACTTCGCGACCGCCTCCGACAACGACGTCAACATGGCGATGGTGGAGGCCGTCGAGGCGGCGGGCGGCACGGTCGACCTCTTCACCCCGGACGGTTTCGCTGCGGCCCAGATGATCGTGCACGCGATCGAGCAGGGCGACGGTGACGTCGAGGCGATGGTCGATGCGCTGGAGGGCTACAGCTTCGCGGCGCCCAAGGGCGAGGTGACCGTCCGCGAGGGCGACCACGCCCTGCTGCAGGAGATGTACCAGGCCCGCCTGGTCGCGGACGGTGACACGTTCGCGCCCGAGCTCATCGAGACGGTGCCCGCCGACCAGGTCGCTCCGCCCGAGGCGGGCTGAGCGAGCGATGCCGAGCCCAGCCACGCCCGCGCTGCAGGTGAAGGACCTCGGTCTCACGATCGGGGGCGCCACGATCCTCGAGGGAGTCGACCTCGAGGTCGAGAAGGGTTCCTTCATCGGCGTGATCGGCCCCAACGGTGCCGGCAAGACGACGTTGTTCAACATCGTCTCCGGGATCATGAGGCCGACCTCCGGCGCCGTGCTCATGGACGGTCGGGACGTCACCGGCCTGTCGGTGCACCGCCGGGCGCGGGCGGGGCTGGGCAGGACGTTCCAGACCTCCAGCCTGTTTCCACAGCTCACCGTCCGTGAGAACGTCCGGATCGCCGCCCAGGTCGCCCTCGGGGGCAGCCTGTCCCCGTTGCGGTTCCCGAGGCGTCACGACGCGGCCACCCGGGCGGCCGAGGAGCACCTGGTCGAGGTCGGGCTCGCCGACAAGCTGGACCTGCCGGCCGGCAACCTCTCCCACGGGGACAAGCGCAAGCTGGAGATCGCGGTGCTCCGCGCCACCGACGCGGACGTCATCCTCCTGGACGAGCCGATGGCTGGTGTGGGGTCGGGGGACGTGGGTGCGCTGTCGGAGACGATCCGCGAGATGCATCGCGCCCAGGGGACGACGTTGCTCATGGTCGAGCACCACATGGAGGTGCTCCTCGGCCTGGTGGACCGGGTGGCCGTCATGTACTTCGGCACCATCATCGCCTTCGACACTCCCGAGGCCGTGATGGACAACCCGACCGTGCAGAGCGCCTACCTGGGGACCGGCGCATGAGCGATCAGATCCTGGTCGTCGAGCACCTCTCGGTCTCCGTGGCCGGACAGCAGGTCGTCGAGGACGTCTCGTTCACCGTCCCCGCCACGGGCATCACGGCCGTCCTCGGGCGCAACGGCGTGGGCAAGACCTCCACGCTCAAGGGCGTGCTGGGCCTCTACCAGCGTGCGGGCGAGGTCACCCTCGCCGGCGAGCGCATCGACGCCCTGCCCACCCACAAGGTCGTCCGGCGGGGCATCGGCTACGTGCCCGAGGACCGTGAGGTCTTCGCCCGACTGACCGTGGGCGAGAACCTCACGCTCGCCGAGCGCCCGGGCAGTGCGACCGCGGAGCGTCGAGACCTGGTGGAGCGGCTCTTCCCCGACCTGGTCCAGCGACGCGACCAGATGGCCGGCACCCTCTCCGGCGGCCAGCAGCAGATGGTCGCGCTGGCCCGGGTCCTCCTCAACGACAACCTGCTCCTCCTGGTGGACGAGCCCACCAAGGGCCTCGCACCTCTCATCGTCGAGCAGGTCACCGAGGCCCTGCGGCTGGCCTCGGAGACGGTGCCGATCCTGCTGGTCGAGCAGAACCTCGACGTCGTACGACGCCTGGCGGGTGACGCGGTCGTCATCGCGGGCGGCACGGTGGTCCACACCGGGTCAGCCACCGAGCTCCTCTCCGACGAGTCCCTGACCCAACGGCTGCTGGGCGTCCACGCCGGGACCGGCGAGGTGCGCCCGTGAGCACGGTCGTCCTGCTCCTCGCCACCGGCCTCGGCCTCGGAGCCCTCTACTTCCTGGTGGCCTCGGGCCTGTCCCTGATCTACGGCCTCATGCACGTGCTGAACTTCGCGCACGGGTCGTTCCTCACTCTCGGCGCGCTCCTGGGCTATGCCGCCGCGCAGCGGCTGGACGCCACCAGCTGGCCGGGCTTCATCGCCTCGATCCTGGTCGGCGCGCTCGTGGGTGCAGTCGTCGCGACACTGACCGAGCTGCTCCTCATCCGCCCGCTCTACGAGCGCCACATCGAGCAGGTGCTGGTCACCGTCGGGCTCTCGCTGGCGAGCGTGGCCCTCTTCGAGGGGGTCTGGGGCACCGACCCGACCTTCATCAAGGGCCCGGCCTGGCTGGACGAGACGACCGGCATCCTCGGCGCGCGCGTCCCCAACGACAGGTTCGTGATCATCGGCGTCGCCGCGCTGGTCCTCCTCGCCATCGTCGTCTTCCTGCGCCGGACCCGCTACGGCATGGTCATCCGCGCCGGCGTCGAGAACCGGGCGATGGTGACCGCGCTCGGCATCGACGTACGCCGCTCCTTCACCCTCGTCTTCGCGATCGGTGGCGCCGCCGCCGGGCTCGGAGGGGTGCTGGCCGCCCACTACTTCGGCTACGTGTCGCCGAGCCTGGGCGGCAGCCTGTTGATCTTCGCCTTCATCGTCACCGTCATCGGCGGGCTCGGCTCCCTCACCGGGGCAGCTGTCGCGTCCGTGCTGGTCGCCCTGCTCCAGCAGTTCGCCAACTACTACGCGGGTGGCACGGGTGACTTCGTGATCGTGCTCGCCCTGGCCGGGGTCCTGCTCGTGCGTCCCGCCGGGTTGATGGGGAAGGCAGCCTGATGCGCATCTCGAAGTTGCTCCCGCTGGGCCTCGCCGCGGCGTTCGTCGCGGTGCTCGCCGTGCTGCCGCTGCTCTCGATCCGCGTGCCGGGCATCCTCCCCGGCCCGACCTACACCCCGGGCGCGCTCCAGCTCCTCGCCCTCTGCATGGTCTACGCCTCCCTCGCGCTGTCCTACAACCTGTTGCTGGGCACCGGCGGGCTGCTCTCCTTCGGCCACGCGCTCTACTTCGGTGCCGGCGCCTACGGGCTGGGCATCGTCCTCGACCGCACCGACCTGTCGCTCTGGCCGGCGATCGGGCTCGCCCTGCTCGCTGCGGGAGCGATCGCCGTGCTCACTGGTGCGGTCAGCCTGCGGGTCACCGGCATCCCGTTCGCGATGGTGACGCTGGCCTTCGCCCAGGCAGGCTCGGTGCTCGTGCGCCGCAACCCCCACGGCCTCACCGGGGGCGAGGAGGGGCTCTCCCTCGACACCGAGCACGTCCCTGCCGCCCTGGTGGGCGTGGTCCACACCCGCAACCTCTACTGGGTGGCGCTCGCCGTCGTGGTGGTGGCCTACCTCGTCGTGCTGTGGATCGACCGCTCTCGCGTCGGGCACGTCGCCGCCGCTGCTCGCGAGAACGAGCTGCGGGTGCGTGCGCTCGGGCTCCAGCCCTACACGGCCAAGCTCGTCGTGTTCGTCGTCGGCGGCCTGATCGCCTCGCTGTCCGGGGTGATGTACATGCTGCTCCAGTCGGGCACCGTTCCCCGCTCCGTGGGCGCAGACCTCACCATCACGGTGCTCGTGATGGTCGTCCTGGGTGGCGTCGGATCGCGGTGGGGCGCGATCGTCGGGGGCGTGCTCTACACCCTGCTCAACCAGCGGCTGACCCTGCTGGCCGGCTCCGATGCGGTGGAGTCGCTGCCGGCGGTGCTGCACGTCCCGCTCTCGGAGCCGATGTTCATCCTCGGTGCGCTCTTCATCCTGGTGGTCCTCTTCGTCCCCGGCGGCATCGCCGGGACCGCGACGAAGCTGACCGGTCGGGGCCGCTCGCGCGGCGGCGCCACCGTGCTCGAGACCGCCGACTCCGAGGGCGAGCTCGCGGAGGCCCACCGATGAACGACTCCCACACCCTGGGCCGCTGGCTCGTCGACAGCGCCCGGCGCCACCCCGGCAAGGTCGCGATCGACGACCGCGGGGTGAGCCTCACCTACGCCGAGCTGGAGCGTCGCAGCGACGCGCTGGCGCAGTCCTTCGCCCGGGCGGGCTACGGCGTCGGTGATCGCATCGCGACCCTGTCGGGCAACTCCGCCGACCACGTCGTCCTCTTCTTCGCCTGCGCCAAGGCCGGGCTGGCGCTGGTGCCGTTGTCGTGGCGGCTCACCGCCTCTGAGCTCGGGCCACTGCTGCGTACGACGAGGCCCGTCCTCGTGGTCGCCGAGGAGGCGCTGACGCGTCTGGCCCGGGAGTCGCTGGGGGCGGTGGAGGTGATGGCCCCGCTCGTCACGCCCGGCACCACGGGTGTCGAGGCGACCGTCCCGACCCGCATGGTCGAGCCGGGCGAGGACTGGCCGACCCAGCGTGAGGTGGTCGACGACGACGCGGTGCTGGTGATCTTCACGTCGGGCAGCGAGGCCACGCCCAAGGGCGTCGTGCTCAGCCACGCCAACTGCTTCTGGAACAGCCTGGCCATGGCCCAGACGATGGGCCTCTCGGAGAACGACGTCGTGCTCGCGACCCTGCCCCAGTTCCACGTCGCGGCGTGGAACTGCCAGCCGCTCGCCGCGTGGTGGCACGGCGCGACCGTGGTGCTCGAGCGCGGGTTCGAGCCCTCGCGCGTGCTGCGTCTGATCGCCGACCGCCGGGTGACCACGACGATGAGCGTGCCGACCACGCTGCACCTGCTGGCGCGCGATCCCGGCTTCGCCGATGCCGACCTGACCACCCTGCGGCAGGTGGTGGTCGGCGGCGACTCGCTGCCGGAGACGCTCCGCGAGACGTGGGCGGCGCGCGGGGTCGAGATCGCCCACGGGTACGGGCTCACCGAGGCCTCGCCCAACGTGCTGTTCCTGCCCCCGAGCCGTGCGGGCGGCCATGCCGGCGCGGTCGGCTGGCCCTACCCCTACGTCGAGGTGCGGCTGGTCGCGACCACCGCCACGCCCCCGGGCGCAGTGGTGGAGGGCGCGGGCAGAGGTGAGCTCCAGGTGCGCGGCCCGGGTGTCTTCTCCGGCTACCTCCACGACCCCGATCGCACCGCGGCGGCGTTCGCCGGCGAGTGGTTGCGCACCGGCGACCTCGCGGAGCGCGACGAGGACGGCTGCTATCGCATCGTCGACCGCCTCAAGCACATCTACATCTCCGGGGGGGAGAACGTCGCCCCCGCCGAGGTCGAGGCAGTGCTGGCACGGCACCCGTTGGTCGCCGACGCGGCCGTGGTCGCGGTGCCCGACGAGGTCTGGGGGCAGGTCGGGATCGCCTTCGTGGAGTCCGTCGAGGGAGTCGGGCTCACTGCCGAGGAGGTGCTCGAGCATGCGCGCGAGCACCTCGCGGACTTCAAGCTGCCGCGCCGGGTCCACGTGCTCGGGGAGCTGCCACGCACCGGCATCGGCAAGATCGCGCGCAGCGATCTCCTCAGCACCGTCGACCACCACGCCACCCCACGAAGGAGGACCAGTGACCACGTCTGACTTCAGTGAGCTCGAGCGTCGTGCCGACCCGATGTCCCCCCACGCTCCGACTCGTACGAAGCGCGGCCAGGCCACCCAGCGCAAGCTGCTCGAGGCCGCCGAGGACGTCTTCGCCGAGCTCGGCTACCACGAGGCGTCGATCGTCAAGATCACCGAGCGTGCCGGCATCGGCCTCGGCACCTTCTACCTCTACTTCGACAGCAAGCAGACGATCTTCGAGGCGTTGGTCATCGACCTCAACCGCCGCGTGCGCCACTCGATGGCAGAAGCCATGCACGGGGCGTCGTCGCGGCTGGAGGCCGAACGGGCCGGCTTCGCCGGCTTCTTCCGGTTCACCGCCGAGCACCCCGCGCTCTACCGCGTGGTGCGCGAGGCCGAGCTGGTCTCGCCCGAGGCGCTGCACCTGCACTACTCGCGCATCGTGGAGGGCTATGTCGAGGGGCTGCGCAGTGCGCAGGCGGCCGGGGAGGTCTCCGACATCGACCCCGAGGTCGCGGCCTGGGCCTTGATGGGCATCGGTGAGCTGGTGGGTGCGCGCTACATCCTCTGGGAGCGCGACGCCGACGGCCGGCGGCCGGAGGAGATCGATCCGCACGTGCTCGACCAGATGATGCGATTCATCGAGACCGCGCTCGCCCCGCGGCCGACAGGCGTGCCGGTGCCCGAGGAGTCGTCGTGAGCGCCCGGACCCTGGCCGGGAGGCGGGCCGTCGTCACCGGTGGTGCCAGCGGGATCGGTCGTGCCACGGCCACGCGTCTGGCCGAGCTGGGGGCGCACGTGGTCGTGGGCGACGTGGACGCGGGTGCGGCCGAGGCGACCGCGGCCGAGATCGGCGGCGAGGCCTGGGTGGTCGACCTGTCCGACACCCGTGCACTGGACACGCTCACCCTGGACGCCGACATCCTCGTCAACAACGCCGGCATCCAGCGCGTCGCCCCCATCCACGACTTCGTCGCGGACGACTTCCGCCTGATCCACCAGGTGATGCTCGAGGCGCCGTTCCTGCTCGTCCGGGCGGTGCTTCCGTCGATGTACGCCCGCGGCTGGGGTCGGGTCGTCAACGTCTCCAGCGTGCACGGTCTGCGCGGGAGCGTGTTCAAGTCGGCCTACGTCTCCGCCAAGCACGGACTGGAAGGCCTCTCCAAGGTGACCGGGCTCGAGGGCGGGCCACACGGGGTGACCAGCAACTGCGTCAGTCCCGGCTATGTCCGCACCCCGCTCGTCGAGAAGCAGATCGCCGACCAGGCGAGGCTGCACGCGATCGCCGAGGACGAGGTCCTCGAGCAGGTGATGCTCACCGAGAGTGCGGTCAAGCGCCTGGTCGAGGCCCACGAGGTCGCGTCCCTCGTGGCGTGGCTCTGCTCCGACGACGCAGGCATGGTCACCGGCGCCTCCTACACGATGGACGGCGGGTGGACCGCGCGATGACCGGCTGTCGCACACTCGACGTGCCCGTCGGCGGCGGCACGCTGCGCGTCGGCGTGTGGGAGGCCGACGCGCCCGACGCCCCGACCGCGCTCCTCGTCCACGGCATCACCGCCTCCCACCGCTCCTGGCAGTGGCTCGCCGAGCTCCTGCCGGGCGTCCGGCTCATCGCTCCCGACCTGCGCGGTCGTGGCCGCAGCCACCCGGGCACGCTCGCGGGCCGGCCGTCCGGGATGGCCGGCCATGCTGACGACATGGTCGCCGTCCTGGACCACCTGGGAGTCGACCGCACGCTCGTGGTGGGTCACTCGATGGGTGCGTTCGTGGGCGTCGTGCTCGCCGACCGCCACCCCGACCGGGTCGCCCGGCTGCTCCTGGTCGACGGTGGTCTGCCGCTGGCCGTGCCGGCGGGACTCAGCACCGAGGAGGTGATCGCCTACGTCCTCGGACCCACCGCCGAACGACTGGCGATGCGCTTCTCCTCGGTCGAGGACTACCACGCCTTCTGGCGGCGGCATCCCGCCTTCGCTGCCGACTGGTCACCCGAGCTGGAGGACTACCTCACCTATGACCTGGTGGGCGAGGAGCCGCACCTGAGGCCGGCCACCAGTCATGACGAGATGGCTGCCGACACTGTCGACCTCAACTCGGGCAGCGCGCTCACCGGCGCCCTCGCCCGCCTGCGGCACCCGGCACTGCTGCTGACCGCGCCGAGGGGCCTGCTCGACGAGGCGCCGGGGCTCTACGCGAGCGGTCGGCTCGCGCAGATGCTGACGGGCGCCTCGATGATCAGCGCCCGCGAGGTCGAGGACGTCAACCACTACACGATCACGATGGGAGCCCGAGGGGCAGCCGCGGTGGCCGACGCCGTACGCACCGAGCTCGCCGCTGTCTGACGCCGGGCACGCGGAACCGGGCGGCGGGTGGGGCTCGCCGCCCACGACCTAGTCTTGCCCGCATGACTGTCGACATCACCGCCCGCCTGGCCGAGGTCATGCCCGGCCTGCGCCGCGACCTCGAGGACCTGGTCCGCATCCAGTCCGTGTCCGCCGACCCGGCCCGTGCCGGTGAGGTGGAGCGCAGCGCCGAGGCCACGCGGGACCTGTTCGCCGCCGAGGGCTTCGAGGTCGACATCGTCCGGGCCCACGACGGCGCCCCGCCGGCCGTGATCGCGAGGAAGGCGGGCCCCGAGGGCGCCCCGACCGTCCTGCTCTACGCCCACCACGACGTGCAGCCCGAGAACGACCACGCCGACTGGGACTCCCCGCCGTGGGAGCCGACCGAGCGTGGAGACCGGCTCTACGGGCGCGGCGCGGCCGACGACAAGGCCGGCATCGTCGCCCACCTCGGCGCGGTGCGGATCTTCGGTGACGACCTCCCGGTCAACCTGGTGATGTTCATCGAGGGCGAGGAGGAGGTCGGCTCCGACACCCTCGTCGAGCTGCTCACCACCCACAAGGACCGCCTGGAGGCCGACGTCATCGTCATCGCCGACTCCGGCAACTGGGACATCGGCGAGCCCGCGCTGACCACGAGCCTGCGCGGCCTGGTCCGGATGGACGTCGAGGTCCGCACGCTGACCCACGCCGTGCACAGCGGCATGTGGGGCGGGCTGGTGCCCGACTCGATCATGACCCTGAGCCGCCTGATCGCCAGCCTCAACCACGACGACGGCAGCGTCGCGATCGACGGCCTGTTCTCCGGCCCGGCCGCGGACGTGGACTACCCCGAGGCCCGCCTGCGCGCGGAGTCCGGCGGTGCCGAGGGCATCGAGTGGATCGGCACCGGCAGCGTCGTCGAGCGGCTCTGGACCCAGCCGGCCATGTCGATCACCGGCTTCGACGCACCGAAGGTCGAGGGCGCCTCCAACACCCTCGTGCCGGCCGCGCGCTGCCGGATCAGCCTGCGCATCGCCCCGGGCGACACCACCGCCAACGCCGTCCGGTGCCTGCAGGCCCACCTGGAGAAGCACGTCGCCTGGGGCGCCACGTTGACGACGACCGTCGTCGACACCGGCGAGGCGACGCGGATCGACGCCACCGGTCCGGCGTACGACGCTGCGCGGGCCGCCTTCGCCGAGGCCTGGGACGGCACGGCTCCGGTCGACATGGGCGTCGGCGGATCGATCCCGTTCATCGCCGAGTTCCTGGAGGCGTTCCCCCGGGCGAGCGTGCTCGTCACCGGCGTGGAGGACCCCGACACCCGGGCGCACGGCGCCAACGAGGGCCTGCACCTCGCGGAGTTCGAGAGGGTCGTCAAGGCCGAGGCGCTCCTGCTGCGCAACCTGGGCCGGCTCGCGCACGGCTGAGGCGCACCCCACGGGGTGAGCCGTGTGGGGTGCCCCCGATAGCCTCGGGGAATGGCGACATTCCGAGCTCGTGACCGGTCCTCGGCGGCACTGCGTTCGTCCCGCAGCGAGGTGTGGGAGGCCCTCACCGACGCCGGCCTGATCGCGAAGATCACGCCCTACGTCACCTCGATCGACGTCGAGGGCGACCGGTGGGTGTGGCGGATGGGCACCATCCCGATCCTGGGGATCTCGGTGGCGCCGCACTTCACCGAGGTGATGGAGTTCGAGCCCGAGGAGCGCATCGAGTTCCACCACGACACCTCCCGGCCCCAGGAGATGACCGCGGTCGAGGGCACCTACCTCCTGACCGAGCGCACCGACGGTGGCACCGACGTCAGCATCGACCTCGAGATCGTCGTCAAGCTGCCCCTCCCTGGTCTGGCGCGTCTCGCGGTCGAGCGCGTGATGGCGGGAGTGGTCAAGCACATGGGTGCGGTCTTCTCCCGCAACCTCCTCAAGCACCTCGGCGAGGCCTGAGGGATGCGCGTCCTCATCCTGGGCGCCACCGGCTACGTCGGCTCCCGGCTCGTCCCCCACCTGCTCGAGCGCGACCACGAGGTGGTCGCCGCGTCGTCGTCGCCGCCCGACCGACGGCGCTTCGGGTGGGACGCGCGCGTCGAGGCGATCCGGTGCGACGTCACCGACGCGGCCGCAGTCGCCGACTCGGTGGAGGACGTCGACGCGGTGGTCTACCTCGTCCACTCGCTGTCCCGCTCCGACTTCAGCGACCGTGACCGGCGCGGTGCGGAGGTCGTGGCCGCCGCGGTCGCGGACAGCGGCGTACGACGCCTCGTCTACCTCTCCGGGCTGGTCCCCGACGTGCCCGAGGCGGAGCTGTCGGCCCACATCGCCTCGCGGCTCGAGGTGGAGCGGATCCTGCTGGGGACCGGCGACGGCGCCGTCGCACTGCGGGCGGGCGTCGTGCTCGGCGCGGGGTCGACGTCGTTCGAGATCATCCAGCAGATCTCCACCCTCTTCCTCGTGCAGCCGGTGCCGGTGTGGATGCACAGCTCGGTGCAGCCGGTGGCGGTCTCCGACGTGCTCCGCGCGATCACCGAGTCGCTCGAGGGCGACCGGCTCAGCGGCGCGGTCGACGTCGGGGCCCCCGACGTCGTCGCCTACCCCGACCTGATGCGCGCGTGCTCCCGCGGCGCCGGCCTGAACCGGCTGCGGGTGCCGGCCCTCGTCGCGCCGTCCGTGCTCGTGGGCCTCGCGACCGCCCTCGTCACGACCGCGCCGTTCCACACGGTCACCGCGCTGATCGAGTCGCTGCGCCACGACATGGTCTGCCGCCCCGACCGGACCTGGGTGCCGGACGGCGGCGGCCCGCTGCTCGGCCTGGACGAGGCCGTGCGACGTGCGAGCGACCCGGCGTACGACGGCCCGGAGGCCGCCCTGGCCTCGGACCCCGCCTGGGCCAGGACCCCCGGCCTGCTGGGCGCCGTACCGCTCCCGGCCTCGACGCGCGCCGCCGCGCGCCTCGCCCTGCACCGCGCCCGGCAGCTCCTCCCCGACATCTGAGGGCCCGGCGGTCCCGGCCCGGTGACGCCATCCGGGACGGGGCGGCGCGGACGGGGCCGTGCGCCCGTAGACTGCGGGCCGTGCCTCAGCCGATGAGCAAGCGGACGGGCGGCGACGGCCGTCTGACCATGGCGATCGACCCCCAGGACCAGGGCCCGCAGGACGCGTGCGGTGTCTTCGGCGTGTGGGCCCCCGGCGAGGACGTCGCCAAGCTGACGTACTTCGGTCTCTACGCCCTGCAGCACCGCGGCCAGGAGTCCGCCGGCATCGCGGTGAGCAACGGCCGGCAGATCCTGGTCTACAAGGACATGGGCCTGGTCTCCCAGGTCTTCGACGAGTCGACCCTCGACTCGCTCAAGGGCCATCTCGCGATCGGTCACTCGCGCTACTCCACGACCGGGGCCAGCACCTGGCAGAACGCGCAGCCGACGTTCCGGCCCACCGTCGACGGGTCCATCGCGCTCGGCCACAACGGCAACCTGATCAACACCCACGAGCTCGCCCAGATGGTGCGCGACCTGCCCGACCCCGACGGCGAGCTGCCCCTCCACACCCGCGAGATCGAGACCTCCACCAACGACACGTCGCTCGTCACCGCGCTGCTCGCGCACCACCCCGACACCTCGCTGGAGCAACGGGCGCTGGAGGTCCTGCCGCTGGTGCGCGGGGCGTTCTGCTTCGTCTGGATGAACGAGGGGACGCTCTTCGCGGCTCGGGACCCGCAGGGCATCCGGCCACTCGTCCTCGGTCGCCTCGACCGCGGCTGGGTGGTCGCCAGCGAGGACGCCGCCCTGGCGACGATCGGCGCCAGCCGGGTCCGCGAGGTCGAGCCCGGCGAGATGGTCGTCATCGACGAGAACGGCCTGCGCACCCACCAGTTCGCCGAGCCGGACCGCAAGGGCTGCGTCTTCGAGTACGTCTACCTGGCGCGCCCCGACGCCACCATCAGCGGCCGCAGCGTGCACGAGTCGCGGGTCGAGATGGGCCGCCAGCTCGCGCGGGAGTTCCCGGTCGAGGCCGACCTCGTGATCCCGGTGCCCGAGTCGGGCACCCCGGCCGCGGCCGGCTACGCCGAGGAGTCCGGGATCCCCTTCGGCCAGGGCTTCGTCAAGAACGCCTACGTGGGCCGCACCTTCATCCAGCCCAGCCAGACGCTGCGCCAGCTCGGCATCCGGCTCAAGCTCAACGCCCTCGAGCACATGATCCGCGGCAAGCGGATCGTCGTCGTCGACGACTCGATCGTGCGCGGCAACACCCAGCGCGCCCAGGTGCGGATGCTCCGCGAGGCCGGTGCGCTCGAGGTCCACGTCAGGATCTCGAGCCCTCCGGTGAAGTGGCCCTGCTTCTACGGCATCGACTTCGCGACACGCGCCGAGCTGATCGCCAACGGCCTGACGCCCGAGGAGATCGCCGCCAGCGTCGGGGCGGACACGCTGGGCTACATCTCGCTCGACGGGATGATCGACTCGACCAAGCAGCAGGCGGGCTCGCTGTGCACGGCGTGCTTCACCGGCGAGTACCCGGTCGAGCTCCCGGACGAGAGCCTGCTCGGCAAGCACCTGCTCGAGGCGACCTTGCAGTCGCCGACGATGGGCCGTGCGCTGCCGGTCCTCAACAACCCCTGATCGCCCCGTCCGCACCGAGGAGAGACGTGACCGAGCAGCTCCCGCCCCCGCAGCCCGCCCCCGCCGACCCGGCGGGAGGGGCCTACGCCGCCGCCGGTGTGTCGATCGAGGCGGCCGACCGCGCGATCGACCTGATGAAGGGGTGGGTCGAGAAGGCACGTCGACCCGAGATGATCGGTGGGCTGGGCGGGTTCGCCGGCCTCTTCGACGCCTCGGCCCTCACCCGCTACGAGCGTCCGCTGCTGGCGACCTCGACCGACGGCGTCGGCACCAAGGTCGCGATCGCGCAGCTGATGGACGTGCACGACACCATCGGCTTCGACCTCGTCGGCATGGTCGTCGACGACCTGGTGGTCTGCGGCGCCGAGCCGCTCTTCATGACCGACTACATCGCCTGCGGCCGGGTGGTGCCCGAGCGGATCGCGGCCATCGTCAAGGGGATCGCCGAGGCGTGCGTGGTCGCCGGCTGCGCGCTGATCGGCGGCGAGACCGCTGAGCACCCCGGGCTGCTCGACCCCGACGACTACGACGTCGCCGGCGCCACGACGGGTGTCGTGGAGGCCAGCAGGCTGCTCGGCCCGGGCCGGGTGCGCCCCGGCGACGTGGTGATCGCGATGGAGGCCAGCGGCCTGCACTCCAACGGCTACTCGCTCGTGCGCCACGTGCTCCTCGCCCCCACCGACCAGGGAGGTGCGGGCTGGACCGTCGACCGGCAGATGGACGACTTCGGGCGCACCCTCGGCGAGGAGCTCCTCGAGCCGACCCGCATCTACGCCAAGGCCTGCCTCGACCTCGCCGACCGCACCGAGACCCACGCCATGTCCCACGTGACCGGCGGCGGCCTCGCCGCCAACCTGGAGCGGGTGCTCCCCGAGGAGCTGTCGGTCCGCATCGACCGCTCGACGTGGACGCCGCAACCGGTCTTCGACGTCGTACGCCGGGTGGGCGGGGTGTCGCAGGCCGACCTCGAGGCCACGCTCAACTGCGGTGTCGGCATGGTGTCCCTGACCGCCCCCGAGTCGGTCGACACCGCCATCGCCGTCCTGGCCGGTCACGGCATCCGGGCGTGGGTCGCGGGCGAGGCCCGGATGGACGGAGACAACGGCGGCCGGGTCGTGCTGGAGGGTCAGCACCCCGGCTGGTGAGCCGAAATTCGCCGAGAGCGGACGAAATGCCGGGTCTTGGTGTGCGGGAACAGCCATGCCTCGGGTAGCGTTGTGCCCACGATATGTGACCGATCAGACCGGGCGCGTCGAGGATCTCCTCGGGGGCCCCGGCCAAGTGTGCGAGGGGGTCGACCCTATGGGGCGCGGCCGAGCGAAGGCGAAGCAGACCAAGGTCGCGCGCGACCTGAAGTACCGGACTCACGAGACGGACTTCGGCGCGTTGGCGAAGGAGCTGCATGGTGAGGAAAACTCCCATCCCCGGACGACCGAGGTCGAGCCGGACGAGGACGAGTGGTCGGGCTATGGCGACCCTCGTCGTCGCGCAGACTGATCGCTGATCACGCACCGCCCGGGTCGGGTGATTCGGGTGATTCGGGTGTTCGGGCGCCCCGGCACTCTGGCGCGCCCTGAGGTGATCCAGCGACCCCTCACCGCCGACCGGGCGGTTCCTCCCCGTCCTGGCCGGTGAGCGGGCGGTTCCTCCCCGTCCTGGCCGGTGAGCGGGCGGTTCTTCCCCGTCCTGGCCGGTGAGCGGGCGGTTCCTCCCCGTCCTGGCCGGTGAGCGGGCGGTTCCTCCCCGTCCTGGCCGGTGAGCGGGCGGTTGCTCCCCGTCCTGGCCGGTGACCGGCAACGAATTGTGCCCGGTCGGTGTGTGTGACGGGAACGAAGTGCCCGGTCGGTGTGCGTGACGGGAACGAAGTGCCCGGTCGGGGTGCGGGACGGGAACGAAGTGCCCGGTCGGGGTGCGTGACGGGGAGGAAGTGCCCGGTCAGCGGAGGTGGATGCCGCGCAGGCGGCCGACCTCGCGCATCCGACGCTCGGCGAGCCGGTCGGCGGCGGCCGCGCTGGTGACCCCGTCGGCCTTCGCGAGCTCGAAGACCCTGCGGGTGGTGTCGAAGATCCCGCTCGCACGCTGCTGGGCGCGCTCGAAGGAGAAGCCCTCGAGCTCGTCGGCGACCTGGATCACGCCACCGGAGTTCACGCAGTAGTCGGGTGCGTAGAGGATGCCGCGCTCCTCGACCTGCTTCTCGATGCCCGGGTGGGCGAGCTGGTTGTTGGCCGCCCCGCAGATGATCGCGGCGCTCAGCACGTCGAGGACGTCGTCGCTGATCGCACCACCCATCGCGCAGGGGGCGTAGACGTCGATCTCGCTCGCGACCAGCTCGTCGGTGGAGCCCACGGCCTGCACCTGCGGGTAGTCCGCGCGCACGGCCTCGACGGAGGGGGCGTACACGTCGGTGACGACCACCGTCGCGCCGTCCTCGATCAGGTGCCGCACGAGGTGGCGGCCGACCTTGCCGACACCGGCCACTCCCACGGTGCGCCCGGCGAGCGTCGGCTCGCCCCACAGCTGCTCGGCGGCGGCACGCATGCCCTGGAAGACGCCGTACGCCGTCAGCACCGAGCTGTCACCCGCGCCGCCGTGCGCGACGGTGCGGCCGGTGACGAAGTCGCACTCACGGGCGATGTGGTCCATGTCCAAGGAGTTGGTGCCGACATCGCAGGCGGTGAAGTAGCGGCCGTTGAGCGACTGGACGAAGCGGCCGTAGGCGCGGAGCAGGGCCTCCGTCTTCAGCTCGGCGGGGTCGCCGATGATGACGGCCTTGCCGCCACCGAGGTCCAGGCCGGCCAGCGCGTTCTTGTAGGACATGCCGCGCGAGAGGTTGAGCACGTCGACGATCGCGTCGTCGGTGCTGGCGTAGGGGTAGAACCGCGTCCCGCCGAGGCCCGGGCCCAGCGCCGTGGAGTGGATCGCCACGATGGCCCTGAGGCCGCTCGCGCGGTCGTTGCAGAACACGACCTGCTCGTGCTCGGCGCCGAGCTCGAAGACGTCGACTCCGGAACTGGGTACTCCAGACATTGCTGTGGTCCTTTTCTGGTGGGCGCGGCCGCGGGGTGTGCGGACCTGGTCGGAGCGGTCGAGGGGTGGTGACCGCCGTCACTTCCCAGCGTATCGCCGCACGATCACCCGGACCGCATCATCACGACGTCGCCGTGGGTGCCGTAGCCGAGGAGCGCCTCGTCGGCCGCGCTGCCGTTGAAGCTCGCCATCAGCCAGACCCCGTCGACGTGCGCCAGCGACGGCCAGGGCAGGTTGGTCGGATAGGGCGCGTCGAGCTGCCCGAGGTCGCGCATCTCGAGGTCGAAGACCGGGAACCGCGCCCGCTGTCCACGCGGGGAGTCGCGGCCGTCACTGGCGAGCACCACCATTCGGCCCTCCACCTCGACCAGCGTGGTGCCCTCGGTGGCGCGCCGGTCGGTGGCCGCGCCGAGCAGGCGCAGGTCGTCGAGGGACGGCCCGCCCGCCAGCGCCGGGTGGAAGTCGAAGAACCGTCGGGCGCTCACGAAGCCCACCAACCAGCCCTCGTCCCGCCGGACCAGGTGCGGGTCCCAGGTGGCGATCGAGTCGAGGCCGTCGGTGGGCAGCGGCAGCTCGCGGGTGTCGAGGACGTGGGTGCCGTGGAGGAGGTCGTCGCTCGACTCGGCGAGCGTCACCCGCAACCCCGAGGGCGTACGACGTCCGGCGCGCGTCGTCGGGGTCTCGAAGTCGCCCCACGTGCTGGTCGCCACCAGCCACCCACCCAACGAGCGGACGAGGTGGGTGGCGTGGTCGCCGAAGACGCCCGGCCGGTCCGGGCGGCGGAAGAAGAGGTCGGCCGTGTGGGCCAGGTCGAGGCTCGCCGGGTCGAGGCGCCACACGCTGGTGTGGGCGGTGTCGAAGAAGCCCGGTCCGGCCGAGGTGGCGCTCAGCCAGAGGGCGTCCCCGTCGCGCAGCGGTCGCCCGTCCTCCTCGGTGACGAACCGGACGTCGCGCAGCCCCAGCTGGCCGAAGCTGCCCGCGACGCCACCCCAGGCCGGGAGCTCCACCCGCAGGTCCGCCAGCGCCTCCTCGTCGTGGACGTCGAGCTCCTGCTCGCGGAGGTCGTAGCGCGCCCGGGCCACCCACGCCTCCTGCTCGCGCGTCCACGCAGTGAGGTGGGAGCCGGTGAGCGTGAGGGCCAGCTCGGTCGGGTCCTCCGCCCGGTGGAACCGTCGGCTCCGCACCTGCCGGGTCCCGTCGCCGTCCGGCACGCTCAGGAAGACCGACCCGTCCTGGATCGAGGCCCCGAGGCGGTGGTCCGCGAGGTGCCAGGCGAGCCGGGTCGCGTCGCGCACGGGCGTGGTCGCGGCGACGTACGGAGCAACCGCGGGCATCGCGACGATCCCGCCCGACGAGGTGTCCACGCGGTCCAGCGCCGGTGCGACGAGGTCGGTCGGACGCAGTCGTCGGACGACCTCGAGGCGGGGGAGCACGCCGCCATCCTCCCTCCGCGCGTCGCCCGGACTCGCAGAAGGGCCCCGACCGGGACGCGGTCGGGGCCCTTCTGTGCTTGTGGGCAGGGGCGGGGTCGAACCGCCGACCTATCACTTTTCAGGCGATCGCTCGTACCAACTGAGCTACCTGCCCAAGCGGGGACGAGGATACATGAGCGGCTGGGGGAGCGCGGAATCGGCTCAGCTCACCACGGCGGGCACGAAGACCGGGAGCTCGAGCCAGAACGCCGACCCGGTGCCGGGCGTCGACTCGCCGCGCACCGCTCCTCCGTCGCGCTCGGCGATGGTGCGGCAGATCGACAGGCCCAGCCCGCTGCCCTTGGTCGTGCGGGGCGAGAACCGCACGAACGGCTCGAAGACGCGCGCCAGCTGCTCGGGCGGCAGGCCGGGGCCGTCGTCGCGCACGATGATCCGCACCATCTCCTGCCCGCTCTCGCCGAGCAGCCGCTCGGTGGTGAGGTGGACGTTGCCGCCGTCGGGGTGGTGGTGGGCGATGGCGTTGCCGACGAGGTTGGTCAGCACCTGGCGCACGCCGGACGGATGGGCCCACGCCGTGGCGTCGGGGTCGGCCTTGACGTGCATCTCCACGTGGGCGCTCTGCGCCGGGGTGCGGTGCCAGTGCACGACGTCGGCGATCGCGTCGGTGAGCAGGACGTCCTCGCGCTGGTCGTCGCTGGTGAGCGTGCGACCGGCGCCGAGGAGGCTGTCGACCACCGCGAGCAGCTGGTCGCAGGCGCGCAGGATCACCGGTCCGTCACGGAGCATGCCGGAGGACACCACCTCCGGCGGGGCGTGCTCGGCGTCGTCGATGAGGCCCTCGGTGTAGCCGAGGACCGCAGCGAGGGGCGTACGCAGCTCGTGCCCGACGGCGCCGAAGAACTGCTGATAGGCCAGCTGCGCCTGCGTGCCGGTCTCGATGGCCTCGGCGAGGGCCCGCCGGGACTGCTCGAGGGTGAGGCGCGAGGCGATCGAGGCGTTGAGCAGCCGGAGTCCTGGATGAGGGTCTCCGGCCACGGTCCGGCGACGATGCTGGCCGCCGACAGGCTGCCGAACATCTCGCCGTCGGAGAGGTACGCCGTGGCGACGAGGCTGCGCACCCCGACCCGGGTGAGCTCCTCGCGGTCCTGCGCAGCCTCCGGCGGGAGCCGGTCGCGGTCGATCAGCGTCACGACACCGCTCCGGGCGAACTGCGAGAGCCAGGGCTGGCTCAACGCCGACTCGGGACCGGCGCCCGGCGGTGGGAGGAGAGCAGCGGCTGGAGCCGGGACGCGCCCACTCCCGCACCCAGGCCCGACCGCCCAGCTCGACCCAGCCGTCCTTGTCCTCCGGTGCAACGCGGGTCAGGGCAGTCACGACGACCTCGACGCGCGGCTCGGCCAGGATGTGCTCGGCGACGCGCTCGATGGCCGCGCCGAGGCTGATGTCACTCTCGAGGATCTGCGGCCGCCAGCTCGGCCGCCTCACGAGACGCCGGCCCCGTGGTCGGGGTCCTGCAGGGCCGGGTGGTCGATCACGGGAGCGTCTCTCTTCCGCGAAGCGACGGTGAAACGACACGGTAGCGGTGCGATGCCCCGACTCTGGTCGATACCCACGTTCTCGCCAGAGTGAGATATCGCTCAGGAGCGACCACTCGGCGAGGTCCGCGAGGACCGCCATGCCGAGCGAGCGGCCCGGGCACGCGTGTGGTCCGGCGCCGAACGGCAGCCAGGCACCGGGCCGCTGTCGTGCAGTCGCTCCACCGGTCGGGGTCGAACTCGACGGTCCCAGCCGGGTCTCCGGCGACCAGGTCGGGCTGAGTGCCCGAGAAGCAGCGGGCTCACCATCACCACGGCGCCCGCGGGGACCGGGTGGCCGTCGATCACGACGTCCGCGGTCGTGATCCGGGCGGTGATCCAGGTGGGCGGCGTGAGCCGCAGCGTCTCCCAGACGGCGTGCACGGGTCGACGCACCGCGGTGGATGGTGCGGCGAGCAGGCGAGCAGCCACGCGCCGGCGGCGATCGGGACCTGGATGCCGGCGGCGAGCACGGTGGCGACCTCGGCCGGGGTGCCGTGCGAGGCCTGGGATCGCGAGCGAGGGCGTCATCGAGGGCGAGGCGGGCGCGTCGCTCGTCCGGCGGCGCCCGCTCCAGCGGCCCGGCGGGCGTCGGGCGGCGATGACGGGGGCCAGTGCATCGATCCAGTCGAGCACCTGGTCGGCGACCACGTCGCGTTGCTACCGGGTCGGCCGACGTGAGCACGGCGGCGGTGGTGGAGCGGGCGACGGGGCGACGCAGCAGGTCCATCGCGTCGTAGGGCTCGTCGGCGAGCTCTCGCGGTCGTGCTCGGCGAGGGCGGCGTGCCACTCGCGGTGAAGGTCGTCCACGCCCGACGGCCACCTGCTCGGGGTCAGGGGCGCGAACAGGAGTGGCCCGAGCGGGTGTCGCCGCGGCTGGCCGAGAGGTCACCGCTGCGGCTGACGTCACCGGGGAAGTCGAAGGCGAGCGGGTCGGTCAGCACCTGCCTGGCCTGGCGCGGGCGTCGTGGTCAGCCACGGTCCGGACGGACCCAGTGCGACGACGCCCGATCGTGGTGCGGCAAGAACAGCGCCGAGCCGACCGGCGGCCGACTCGACGCTGTCCATGTGCATTAGCGCGAGTGTCTCACGAGTGGTGAGTCACTGACGAGGTTCAGCGGGGGGGTGCCGGGCGCCACATGTAGAGGGACTGCATCTGGTTGGCGGCACGCTTGGACTCGATGCGGGTGCGGATGCTCTTCATCATGGTGTTTTCTCCAGGGGTTGGGTGAGGTTGCACGCCCAAAAAGGGCGTGCGGGGGGAACGCTGCTCGGAGACCTGCACCCGTCGGTGCACTCAGGGTTGGGTTCAGGACTCCAGGGTGAG
Organism: uncultured Actinomycetota bacterium; assembly: GCA_963790155.1. Classification (GTDB taxonomy): domain Bacteria; phylum Actinomycetota; class Actinomycetes; order Propionibacteriales; family Nocardioidaceae; genus Nocardioides. Next base: position 491,365 of record CAWBNL010000004.1, read on the forward strand.
CAGTGTCTCGGCAATCAGATCGGTCAACTGCTGGATGCGCAACGGCTTCTGCATGACCGTCTCAATGCCGAGTTCTTGGAGGACGGCGCGATGTTCGCCCGCCCAGGCGCTGATCACGACCACTCGCATGGCCGGAGCGACTTCTGGGTGGGCCCGCAACCAGCGCACGACCTCGACCCCGTTCATCCGCGGCATGGTGAGGTCCAGCAGCATCACGTCGAAGGACGCCTGCTGGCAGATCTCCACTGCCTCGACTCCGTCGCCGGCGGTGGACACGAGGTGTCCCGCCCGTTCGACGAGTCGTGAGAAGACGTCGCGGATGTCCTCGTTGTCATCGACAACAAGGAAGCTCAGCTCACGCCCCGGGGTACCCACAGGGGCAAGATTAGTCAAAGGAACCGACAAATCGTGCGGCATCTGAGAATGCACCTCCTCAGGGGTGACTTCTGAGCGTGATTTGGATGGAAATCAAGGGGTGCCCCTATGCTGTCGACGCTCGAACGCCGCACGTCCGGCACGAGCGGGCCCCCATCGTCTAGCGGCCCAGGACCCCGCCCTTTCACGGCGGTAGCGCCGGTTCGAATCCGGTTGGGGGTACGACCCGAGCCGGGGTCGGCGCCGATTGGTGGCAGCCGTTGGCCATGGGTTAGAGTTCCACCCGCTTCACCAGCAACATCCTGGCCCCGTAGCGCAGTTGGTTAGCGCGCCGCCCTGTCACGGCGGAGGCCGCGGGTTCGAGTCCCGTCGGGGTCGCCAACGCATGCCGATCAGGGTGAGCCACCAGGCTCACCCTGATCGTCATTTCGGCCCCGGGTCTGCCCGGCGCGCGGGGTTTTCGGCCCTCCCTACGCTGGGGCCATGCCGATCGACCTGGACCCCGCGGCGTTCGACGCGATGGTGGGGCGCGCCCTCGACGGGCTGCCCGACGACCTCGCCCGACTGGTCGACAACGTGGTCGTGCTGGTCGAGGCGCAGGCGCCGGCCGACGACCCGGACCTGCTGGGGCTCTACGACGGGCTCGCGCTGACCGAGCGCCCCGCCAACCATGCCGGCATGCTCCCCGACCGGATCCTGCTGTTCCGCGGACCGCTCCTGGACATGGCCGAGACCGAGGAGGACCTCGAGGAGGAGGTGCGGATCACCGTGGTGCACGAGGTGGCCCACCACTTCGGGCTCGACGAGCGCCGTCTCCACGAGCTCGGCTGGGGCTGACTAGCCCAGTCGGCTGCCGAGCATCCAGCCGACGGCGCACGCGCCCACCGCGAGCACGGTCGTCGCCACGACGTACGTCGTCGCAGTGCGCGCGGGACGCTCGACGGACTGCACCGCGAACGACGAGAACGACGTGAAGGCGCCGCAGAAGCCGGTGCCGAGCAGAGCCCAGCCGGCCTCGCCGAGCGACTGGGCGGCGAACAGCCCGAACAGGCCCGAGCCGAGCGTGTTGACCAGCAGCATCCCCACGGGCTGGGCCCGGTCCAGCGTCGACGCGAGGGCGTAACGCAGGGGGGCGCCCACGGCGGCCCCTATCGCGACCAGCAGGACGGTCATGGGGGGCTCACTCGGGAGGGGTTCATTCGAGGGCACCGTCCGGCTCGGGGCGATGGGCGATCCGCTGACCCAGCGCTGCCGCGCCGAGCCCGGCGGCCAGGGTGGCGACGAGGTAGACGCCGGCGAGGCCCGTCCGACCCCCGTCGGCCAGGTCGCGGACCTGGCCGGCCCACGCCGACACCGTGGTGAACCCGCCCAGCACGCCGGGGCCGGCGAGGAGCGCGAGCCGTCGCGATCGTCGTACGACGGCGAGCACGGGCAGCAGCCCCAGCGCGAAGGCGCCGACGACGTTGATCGCCAGGGTCGGCCACGGGAAGACGGTGTCGGGGGCGGCCGCGTCGACGCCCCAGCGCGCCACGGCCCCGGCGGCTCCGCCCGCCGCCACGATCAGCAGGTCGATGGGGCGCAGCGCTCGGCTGCTCACCCGACCTGGCTGGTGGAGGGCTCGCTGGCGCCCGCGCGCCCGTCCCACGGCTGCGCGCGGGCGCCGTCGAGCTGGTGGACGAGCTCACCGAGGAGCCAGTTGTGGAAGGCGCGCTGGGCCGGCGTGCGGGCCAGGGAGAGGAGCCGCTCGGCACGGCAGAAGGCGTCGGCGACGTCGAACATCTCGGTCATCGTCACGAAGATCGGCGCGGCCTCGGGCACCATCGGGAAGGTCAGGTCGACCCGCCGCGCACCCTGGGCCTCCGCCTGCCGGATCTGGGTGCGGTAGTCGTCGGGGAACTGCCGCTCGAAGCTGGCGAACATCGAGGTGAGGTCGCCGGCGAGCGGGTAGTCGGCCTCGTGGGACAGCGACAGGAGCCTCAGCTCGCGGCGCAGCTCGTGGTACTGCTGGCCCAAGGAGGTGTGGAGCCGTACGTCGAGGCCGATGAGGCGGATCTCGAGGGCCGCCTCGCTCGTCGGCTCCGGGGGCACCTCCTCGAGCCGGTCGATGACCCACTCGGCGGCGCCGTCGTCGGTCATCTCCTGCGCCGGCTCGAACCAGACGATCTTGCCTTCGGCCTCGATCGTCGCGCCCCAGGCCGTGGCGCACTGGGCCACCATCGTGAGGCCGCGCCCGAAGGTCAGCAGCAGCTCGAGGTCGTCTGCGGGGACCGGCGTCGGCGGCACGGGCGGTTCGGTCGAACCGTCGACCACCTCGATGCGCGGGTGGCTGGCGGTGCCGCGCACGCGCACCTTGAAGGGGGCGTCGGCGTGGATGATCGCGTTGGCGACCAGCTCGGAGACGCCCAGCTCGGCGCACTCGACGAGATCGGGCCGCTCGAGATGCTCGCAGACACCGCTCACCCAGCGCCGCGCGTCGGCCGCAGCGCGCGGCGACGACGCAAGCGTCAACTCTGAGCTCAGCGGCACTGGGACTCTTTTCACGGGGTGGCAGTCCAGTGGGGCGATGAATACCCCAACCCGGAAGGTTCAAACCTCGACAACCACTCTAGTTTCTCGACAGCATGGCAGTGGCGTGGGCCACACAAGGTGTCCGGGTTTCGTTCTCCCCGTCCGATCGGAGGACAATGGAGACGACCCGGGCACCACAGCGGGCACCACAGATGGCACCTACGACCCTAGGAGCAACCATGACCACGATGCAGGCACCGCGCCACAAGGTGGTCGTGATCGGCTCGGGGTTCGGTGGACTGTTCGGCACGAAGGCGTTGCGTCGCGCCGATGTCGACGTCACGGTCATCGCCAAGACGACCCACCACCTCTTCCAGCCCCTGCTCTACCAGGTGGCGACGGGCATCCTCTCCGAGGGCGAGATCGCACCGCCCACGCGCGAGGTCCTCAGCGGCCAGGACAACGCCAGCGTCATCCTCGGTGAGGTGACCGGCATCGACCTCGAGGCCCGGACCGTCACCTCGCAGGTCCTCGGCCGCGACACCACGACGTCGTACGACTCGTTGCTGGTCGCCGCCGGCGCCAGCCAGTCCTACTTCGGCAACGACCACTTCGCCGAGTTCGCGCCCGGCATGAAGAGCATCGACGACGCCCTCGAGCTGCGCGGCCGCATCTTCGGCGCCTTCGAGATGGCCGAGCTCGGCGCGACCCGCGGCGACGAGGTCGAGCACCTGCTGACGTTCGTCGTGGTCGGCGCCGGCCCCACGGGCGTCGAGATGGCCGGCCAGATCGCGGAGCTGGCCCACAACACGCTGCACAAGGACTTCCGCGCGATCAACACGCGACAGGCCCGGGTGATCCTGGTCGACGCGGCCCCGCAGGTGCTGCCGCCGTTCGGGGCCAAGCTCGGGGAGAAGGCCCAGACGGAGCTGGAGAAGCTCGGCGTCGAGGTCATGCTCGGCGCGATGGTCACCGACGTCGACGAGCGCGGTCTCGAGGTGAAGTTCAAGGACGGACGCGCCGAGCGGATCGACTCGGTCGCCAAGATCTGGGCGGCGGGCGTGCAGGCCAACCCCCTCAGCAAGACCCTCTCCGAGCAGAGCGGCGCCCCCCTGGACCGCGCCGGTCGGATCGCGGTCAATCCCGACCTGACCCTGCCGGGGCACCCCGAGGTGTTCGTCGTCGGCGACATGATCGCCCTCGACAACCTCCCCGGTGTCGCGCAGGTCGCCATCCAGGGCGCGAAGTATGCCGCCAAGGAGATCCGCAACCGTCTCGAGGGCAAGCAGCCGCAGGCGCCGTTCAAGTACTTCGACAAGGGATCGATGGCCATCATCAGCCGCTTCCGCGCGGTGGCGATGGTCGGCAAGTTCCGCCTGTCCGGCATCGTGGCCTGGCTGATGTGGCTCGGGGTCCACCTCGTCTACCTCACCGGGTTCAAGAACCAGGTGTCGGCGCTGATGCGCTGGGCGATCACCTTCATCAGCAACAACCGCTCCGAGCGGACCACGACCGAGCAGCAGATCTTTGCCCGGGCCGCACTGGCCCGGCTGCGTCGCGGTGCCGCCGACCTCGTGTCCGACCCCGGCATCTACGACGCCACGCGGGCGATGATGGAGGAGACCCGTCGCCAGGAGCTCGAGGCGGCGGCGCACCGCGAGGCCGAGCTCACCGACTCCGGCGCGCGCGGCGTGCACGAGGGGCGCTAGCCCGGACCCGGGGCATAGTCCACCCCCTGCCGGTGTTGCCCCCTCGAAGAGATCGTCGAGGAAGGACACCCTGATGCGTGCTGTGGTCTACGCCCGGAGCGGCGACTCCTCCGTGCTCGAGCTGGTGGAGCGTGAGGTCGCAGAGCCCGGTCCCGGGGAGGCCCGGGTGCGGATCGTCCGCGCCGGGGTGAACCCGACGGACTGGAAGTTCCGCGCCGGAGGCATGGGCGAGCTCGCCTTCCCCGAGATCGTGCCCGGCCAGGACGGCTCCGGCGTGGTCGACGCGGTGGGACCCGACGTCACGGACGTCGCCGTCGGCGACCGGGTGTGGACGATGCTGGCCCAGCACACCCGTCCCGGCGGAACGGCGCAGGAGTACGTCGTCCTGCCGGTGGCCAACCTCGCCGTGCTGCCCGACACGGCGTCGTACGACGTGGGCGCGTCGCTCGGTGTCCCGGCGGTCACCGCCCACCGCGCCCTGACCACGTCCGAGCACGGTCCCGACCGGCTCGCGCCCGGGGCACTCGCCGGGATGACGGTCCTCGTCGCGGGCGGGGCCGGTGCGGTCGGCAACGCGGCCATCCAGCTGGCCAGGTGGGCCGGTGCCACCGTGATCACCACGGTGAGCGGCGCCGACAAGGCCGACCTCGCTGGCGCCGCGGGTGCCCAGCACGTCGTGAACTACCGCGAGGGCGACACCGTCGCCGCGATCCGCGAGCTGGCTCCGGACGGGGTGGACATCGTCGTCGAGGTGGCGCCGGCACAGAACCTGCGGCTCGACGTCCAGGTGATCAAGCCGCGCGGCACCATCGCGATCTATGCCAACAACGGTGGCGACGAGGTGAGCGTCAGCGTCCGCGAGACGTTCTCGACCAACGCCCGCTTCCAGTGGGTGCTGCTCTACACCGTCGGGCAGGCAGCGCTGCGAGCGGCAGCCGAGGACGTCACGACAGCGGTGGCAGACGGCGGGTTCGGCGTGGGCGACGAGCACGGCCTGCCCCACCACCACTACCCGCTCGAGCAGACCGCCGACGCACACGCCGCCGTCGAGGGCGGTGCCGTCGGCAAGGTGCTGATCGACGTGGGCGATGCCTGAGTCCGTCGGATCGGTGAAAATCCGCTCCTGGTAGGCCTCCAGGGGCTCGAACCCTGAACCAACGGATTAAAAGTCCGCTGCTCTACCCATTGAGCTAGAGGCCCGGGGCATGAGTACTTCCATCCGACGAACGTTTCCGGAGAAGCTCACGCGCCATCAGCGCATCCTTCCAGACCGGGTTCGAGTCTGAGCCGGTCCGGGTCGGAACAACCCTGGAGACAACCCGTCCTGTAGTTCCCTGCCGCGGCAACCACCCATGGCGTTGCACGGTGACCCGGCGCACCCGTGGCGCGTTCCCCCAGAATCGGGCAACTCCGCGCGATCGGACAGTCAGTGGCGGTGCGGGCGGGCAAGGTGGGGGCCCACCACAGGAGGCTGCCGTGCGCCGATCCCTCGCCGCGCTCGTCATGTCGTTGGCCGTGTGCATCGCTGTCCCGGGAGATCGGGCGATCGCGACTGCCCACCCCGCCCCCACGGTCTCGTCCGAGGCGCCGAGCCTGGCGTCAAGCGTGGCCGTTGACACCGACGTGGCCCCCCGGCCCCGGCGCGCCTGGCCCGGGGGACGCGTCACCTACGTCGATCGCACCCGGTATCCCAAGGCGGTCCGGTTGGCGGTGCGTGCATGGAACTCCAGCGGCGTGGGGTTCCGTTTCGTCAAGGCGAAGCGCGCGCGCAACGCCCAGCTGGTGATAGGGCACGAGCGGGGCATGCCGTGTGCGTTCGGAGTCGCCACGGTCGGCTACACCCCCCGCGCGTACGCCTACGTCGGCGGGCAGGATCAGGACGGTGACCCCTGCGCGTGGCCCGAGGTGGCGCTGAAGACCGCCCATGAGCTGGGCCACGTGCTGGGGCTCGACCACATCCGGGAGTCGACGTGCGCCACCATGAACCCGACCACCACCAACGGCGTCGCCCCCACCGGTTGCCTGGCGCCCGACGACGAGGCCAAGCCCGGCCGGTGGTGGTGCCGGATGGTCGCCCGCCCCGACATCCGAGGGGCGAAGAGGCTGTACGGCGGCAGGGTGCGTGAGCGGTCGCCGGAGTGGTGCGACGCCTACCCGATGATCCCGCAGACGGGTCCGGTGACGGCCACCTCGACCGGCGTGGGCAACGAGGTCCGGCTGTCGGTCACGCGCGCCCCGGAACCAGTCGTGCCGGACTGGGTCCGCAACGGCGACTACGCCACCGAGCCCGGCGTGGAGGTGCACGTGACCAACGACGGATGCGTCAGCTCTCCTGAGGGCGCAGGCACCTATCTGACGACGGCCTCGTGGGACACCGTCGCGGTGGGCGGGTCGTTGGAGCTGGCCGCCTTCGCGCCCGACCTGGTGTTCGCGGGCAGGACGTGCGTGACCGTGTGGCAGTACGACGCCGGCGCGAACTACTCCGACCTGCCGACCAGTGCCGTGGTGCAGCAGGGTCCACTTGCCGACTGACCTGGACACAGCGCGCACGTGTCCGCGCGAGAAGCCTCGACGTCGCGTCAGTGGTCGGGACGAACGGCCCTAGTGGCCGCTGTGTCGGCGCCGCACGCTGGAGGCATGCCGATCCAGACGCCCGAACTCGTGGAGTTGCCCGAGCTGCATGCCGTGACCGTGAGGGGCGACGTCGCCCCCGATGACCTGACCGACTTCTTCGGGCGGGCGTTCACCCTCGCTGCCGCTGCGGCGGCGACCGCCGGGGTCGAGATCGTCGGCCCGCCGTTCGGCTTCTACCCCACCATGCCGACCGACACGGTGGTCGTGGAGGCGGGCTTCCCGGTCTCGGGGCCACCCGCGGGCGACCTGGGCGAGGCGCACGCGCTGGTGCTCCCCGGCGGACGGGCTGTGCAGGTCCTGCACATTGGCTCCTACGACGAGATGGGCCAGGTCTATGCCGCGCTCGAGTCGTGGATGCGCGAGCACGACCTGCAGCCTGCAGCGGGTGCCCTGGAGTCCTACCTCACCGACCCCGGGACCGTGCCCGACCCCCGGATGTGGCAGACGATGATCTCGTGGCCGGTGGCCTGAGCCCGGCGCGCCTTCGACAGGTGGATGCTGACCCATCCACATGTCGTCGCCGGGGGGTAGGCATCCGCGGAATTGTTGGTAGGGTTTGCTGTGCAACAGGTGCAAGTTCCAGCAGGTAGACGCCCGCGGAGTTTGTGATCCAACGGCGTTTCTTCTTCGGGCCTTCCAGCTTGTGAGTCGGGACGACGTGTCACCGCACTTGATGCGGAGCCGTCGCAGTGATGGCTTCTCGTTCCGATAACAGGAGTACCGAGCACATGGCTCAAGGCACCGTGAAGTGGTTCAACGCCGAGAAGGGTTTCGGCTTCATCGCGCAGGAGGACGGCGGCGACGACGTTTTCGTGCACTACTCGGCCATCCAGTCCAACGGCTACAAGTCGCTGGACGAGAACCAGAAGGTCGAGTTCGACGTCACCCAGGGCCCCAAGGGTCCCCAGGCGGAGAACGTCCGTCCGCTCTGATCGGCTGACGCTGGACCTGTTCCAGATCTGATCAAGACGCTGGCTCCACCCCCCGGCGGGGTGGGGTCAGCGTTGATTTCGGGGGACACTAGTGACTCAAATGGGTCATTCCCTGACGACGGAGGATCAGGGAGACTTGTCCCAGCGCCTATAGTTGTGGGAGCCGCTCAAGGGAGGGTGACGTGCACGACCAGTTCGACGTGACCCTCGAGGACGGCGACCTGCTCGGTGAGGTGGAACTGACCACCACGCTGATCATCGCCGCCAGCGAGTCCGAGGAACACCTGTCCCAGCAGGAGATCGACCAGCTGCTGGGCGTGACCCCGCGCCGTCCGCAGGACTGAGCTCCGCGGTCGCCCCGCTTCAGCAGGTGGCGAAGAGCACCGGACCGCTCGTCAGGTCCGACAGGACGTACTCCCCGTCCTCCGGCTGCAGGTCGAGCGTGATCGCGCGACCCTGCGAGCTCGCGTCGGCCACCGTGAACCGGTCGCTGAAGTCTCCGCCCTGCCCGGGCGCCGGTCCCGCCGCCAGCTGGGCACGTGCCTCCGCGTCGCCCGGGGCGTCGTCGCCGTCCTCGACCTCCATCACCACCCGCAGGTCTCCGCCGGTGAGCAGGCCCATCGCGAAGCCGGTGAGCGGGTGCACTCCCCCCGCGGCCTGCACCAGCTGGTCCGCCACGGTCCGGGCGTCGTCGTCCGCCTGCGACATCGCCAGCCGTTCGCAGGCGTAGGCGCCGTCGTACACCGCGGCGGCGAGCGGCTCGCCGAGGCCTGCGGACAGCGCGGCGAGGGCGTCGGCGGCATCGGCGTCGCCGTCGACCACGTCCTTGACCTGCTCGAGGTAGGCCGCCTGGTCGGAGGCGAGGATGACCTGGCGCTCGGCCAGCAGGACGACGTGCTGGAGCTCGGGCGTGAGCCGCGACCCGACGCCCGCGAGCACGTCGGGACCGCCGAGCCAGACGCCGTCCGCCTTGTCCGGCGCGGTCCAGCCCAGTGCGGTGAGCCGGTCGGCGACCTCGCCGAACACCACGTCGTCGGTCACCTCCAGCACCTCGACCGCGCCGTCTGGGGACTGGGCGAAGAGCTCGTGCGCGAGAGTGGCAGGGGAGAAGCCCAGCTCGGACTGCATCACCCCGGCCGAGGAGACGAGCGCCGACATCGCGGACAGGTCCTCGCTGAAGGCGTCGGACATGAAGGCGTCGACGGCCTCGGGGGAGGAGCCCGCGTCGACCTCGACGCCGAGCTCACGGCGTACGCCCTCCCAGTCCGTCCACGAGACCCGACTGGTTCCGGCCGGCACCATCGACAGCGCACGTGCGAGCGCGGTGTCGGGCGTGAGCAGGCGCCAGGCGAGCCCTGCGCCCACGACGACCACCACGGCCACGAGGGCGACGACGGCACGACGCGACACGGACAGGCTCCTCGGGATCGGTGAGTGGGTGTGAGACTACGTCCATGGAGCTCCGCGACGTGCGCGCCGCTGGCGCCGTGGTGACGCGCAAGGGCGGCGACGTGCTGCTCGTGCACCGTCCCAAGTACGACGACTGGTCCTTCCCGAAGGGCAAGCTCGATCCCGGCGAGCACACGGTGACCGCGGCCGTCCGCGAGGTGGCCGAGGAGACCGGGCTCGACGTGCGGCTCGGCCCGGCCCTGGCGCCGCAGCGCTACCGGATGTCCAACGGCCGCTGGAAGGCGGTCGACTACTGGACCGCCCGGGTGATCGGCAGCGACGACGTCAGCACCTACCGGGTCAATGAGGAGATCGACGCGGTCGAGTGGGTGGAGTGGCAGGCGGCGATGCGCCGGCTGACCTATCCCCACGACCGCGACACCCTGGCCGAGGCGCGACCCCTGCGCCGCAAGTCGCGGGCGCTCGTCGTGCTCCGTCACGGCCGGGCGCGTGCCCGCGGCGGGTGGAAGAAGGACGACCGCCTGCGACCGCTGGTGAAGCTCGGCGAGGCGCAGGCCCAGCGCCTCGTGCCGCTCCTCGCGGCCTTCGACGTGACCTCGGCCCACAGCTCGTCGAGCCTGCGCTGCGTGCAGACGCTGGCGCCGTACGTCGACACGACCGGCTGGCCGACCAAGGTCTACGACGAGCTGAGCGAGGAGGGGGCCTCCGTGGAGGCGGTGGTCGAGCTCGTCGACGCCCTGCTGGACGGCGGCCAGAGCACGGTCCTGTGCACCCACCGCCCGGTGGTGCCGACCGTCCTGGACGCACTGCGCGTGCCCGACGTGACGCTGGAGCCGGGCGGGATGCTGGTCGTGCACCACCGCAAGGGGCGGATCGTGGCCAGTGAGGTCCTGAACCCCTGAGCGTCCAGGCCCGCGCGGGGCGCGTCAAGCGCGCTGGGCCGAGTTCATGTGATGGTCGTCTCACGCCCGAGTCTGCGACGCCATCCGGCCCGGTCGAGTTCACCGCGCGTTCACCGGCGGCGGCGCGCTCGTTCTCCTGACGTCCCTAGCGTTCCTGACTGTCAGCACTCATCAGACTTCAGGAGCAACGAAGTGAAGAGCACTTCCACCCGCTGGGCGACGGCGTCCGGCGCCACCATCCTCGCTCTCACGCTGGCCGCCTGCGGCGGCGGCGACGCCGGCGCCGGCGCCGAGACTGGCGGCGCCACCGGGACCGTCGCGGTCGACGGTTCCTCCACCGTCTACCCCATGAGCGTCGCTGCCCAGGAGCTCCTCAACGAGGAGAACCCCGACATCCGGGTCACCGTCGGCGAGTCCGGCACCGGCGGCGGCTTCGAGAAGTTCTGCGCCGACCAGACCGACATCTCCGATGCCTCTCGTCCGATCAAGGAGGACGAGGAGGCGCCGCTGTGCGAGGAGAACGGTGTGGAGTACACCGAGCTCCAGGTCGCCACGGACGCACTCACCGTGGTCGTGCACCCCGACCTCGACGTCGACTGCCTGACGGTCGACCAGCTCATCGCGCTGGTGGGCCCGCAGTCCGACGCCACGAACTGGAACGAGATCGACCCGAGCTTCCCCGACGAGGAGATCTCCTTCTTCTTCCCGGGCACCGACTCGGGCACCTACGACTACATGGCTGCCGACGTCGTCGGTGACGAGTCGGAGACCCTGCGCGACGACGTCGAGTCCTCCGAGGACGACAACGTGCTGGTCCAGGGCGTGTCCGGCACCGAGGGGGCGGTCGGCTTCTTCGGCTACACCTACTTCGAGCAGAACGCGGACGCCCTGAAGGCGCTGTCGATCGACAGCGGCAACGGCTGCGTCGAGCCCTCGGCCGAGACCGCCCAGGCCGGTGAGTACACGCCGCTCGCGCGTCCTCTCTTCATCTACGTCAACAACGCCAAGTACTCCGGCAACGAGGCCACCAAGGCCTACGTGGACTACTACATCGCCAACCTCGCCGACATCGCCGAGATCGGTCAGTTCATCCCGCTGAGCGACGAGCTCTACTCCGAGACGCAGTCCGCTCTCGAGTCCCTCGGGTCCTGAAGTCAGGCCTGATCCCTGACATGAGCGACAACGCCACCGCGGGTCCGACAGGTCCGTCCTCCGGGACGGGCCTGTCGGCCGCGGTCGACCTCAGACCCAAGTCACGCCCGGGCGAGCGGATCATCACGCTCGTGCTCAAGCTGTCGGCGTACGCCTCCATCGCCATCACGTTCGGCATCATCGCGGCCCTCATCGATCCGGTCATCCGCTTCTTCAGCGCGGTCCCGCTGGGGGACTTCTTCGCGTTCGAGGGCAAGTACGCCGTGCTCCCGCTGGTGACCGCGACCCTGATGGTCACCGTGATCGCCCTCCTGGTCGCCGTGCCGCTCGGTCTCGGCGCGGCGCTCTACCTCTCCGAGTACGCCTCGCGGCGCGCGCGCAAGGTCCTCAAGCCCACCGTCGAGCTCCTCGCGGGCGTCCCCTCGGTCGTCTACGGGTTCTTCGCCCTCACCTTCGTCACGCCCACCCTCCTGCAGGAGATCCTGGCGCTCGACGTGGGCTTCACCAACGCCCTCGCCGCCGGCCTCGTGCTGGGCGTCATGATCATCCCGACCATCGCCTCGCTGGCCGAGGACGCCTTCTCGGCCGTCCCGCAGTCGATGCGGCAGGGATCGCTGGCGATGGGCGCCAACCGCATGCAGACCAGCCTGCGCGTGGTGTTCCCGGCGGCCCTGTCGGGTGTGGCGGCCGCCGTCGTGCTCGGCATGTCGCGCGCCATCGGCGAGACGATGATCGTCACGCTCGCCGCCGGGGCGCTGAAGAAGTTCAGCCTCGACCCTCGCGACGGCATGCAGACGATGACCGGCTTCATGGCGACGACGGCGGGCGGCGAGAACCCGGTCGGCTCGATCAGCTACAACAACCTCTTCGCCGTCGGCATGCTGCTGTTCCTCATCACCTTGGTGCTGAACCTCGTCAGCATCAGCTTCGTACGTCGCTTCAGGCAGGTCTACTGATGAGCATCGCATCCACCACCGCGCGCCAGGTCACGTTGGCCACCGGGAAGAGCAAGGACAAGACGCCGCTCTCCCTCGCCTTCCTGATCGCCCTGTGGTTCTCCATGTTCTTCGGGGTCCTGGTCCTGATGGCACTGATCATCAACACGGCGATCGACGGCTCCAACCGCTTCGACAGCGAGCTGCTCACCAACTACGCCTCCATCGTGCGGCCCGAGACGTCGGGGTTCCGCGCCGGCATCCTGGGCAGCCTGTGGCTGATGGTGTTCACTGCTCTCATGGCTGTCCCGCTGGGCATCTCGGCCGCCCTCTACCTCGAGGAGTTCGCGGACACCACCACCCGGTGGAACCGGTTCGTCGAGGTCAACCTGCAGAACCTCGCAGCCGTCCCGGCCATCGTCTACGGCCTCCTCGCCGTGGCGATCATGGCGCTGCTCGGCTTCCAGAACGCCGGCATCGTGCTCGGTGGCGCGCTCGCCCTGGCGCTCCTGATCCTGCCGGTCATCATCATCACGACCCGCGAGGCGGTCCGCGCAGTGCCCGGGGAGATCCGGCAGGGCTCCCTGGCCCTCGGCGCGACGGTGTGGCAGACCACCTGGCGCCAGACGCTCCCGTCCGCGATCCCCGGCATCGCCACCGGCACCATCCTGGGCCTGTCCCGAGCCATCGGGGAGGCGGCGCCGCTCGTCGTCGTCGGGCTCGCAGGATCGGTGCTGTTCGATCCCGAAGGCGTGATGAGCCGCATCACCGCTCTGCCGATGCAGATCTACTCCCTGACATCGAACTCACGAGAAGAGCTCCAGCAGGCGGCCTCCGCCGCCATCATCGTGCTCCTCGTGATGGTCCTCGGGCTCAACGCCCTGGCCATCTTCATCCGCAACAAGTTCCAGCGATCCTGGTGAGAGAGACACTCGACATGGCCACAGCCACATCGTCCGACACGTTTCCGCAGATGGGCTCCCTCGGGGAGGTCCACGTGAACGCCGAGCGCCGACTCCCGGATTCCCCGGTCAACCCGGTCATGGAGACCGCGGGCCTCAATGTGTTCTACGGCGACTTCCACGCAGTGCACGACGTCAACCTGGCCTACGGACGCCACGAGATCACGGCGATGATCGGTCCGTCGGGCTGCGGCAAGTCGACCGTGCTGCGCTGCCTCAACCGGATGAACGACCTGGTCGCCGGGGCGCGCGTGGAGGGCGAGGTCCTCTACCACGGCCAGGACATCTACCAGAAGGCTGTCGACCCGATCGCCGTGCGCACCCACATCGGCATGGTCTTCCAGAAGCCGAACCCGTTCCCCAAGTCGATCTACGACAACATCGCCTACGGGCCCAGGGTCACCGGCATGAAGGTCGACAACATGGACGACCTGGTGGAGGAGGCGCTGCGGGGCGCTGCGCTGTGGGACGAGGTGAAGGACAAGCTCAAGCAGTCGGCGTACGGTCTCTCCGGAGGTCAGCAGCAGCGTCTGTGCATCGCCCGGACCATCGCCACCAAGCCCGACGTGATCTTGATGGACGAGCCGTGCTCGGCCCTCGACCCCATCGCGACGGCACGCGTCGAGGACCTCATGCTCGAGCTGCGCAACGAGTACACGATCATCGTCGTGACCCACAACATGCAGCAGGCGGCCCGCGTCTCCGACCGGACGGCCTTCTTCACCGCCCGGCCCGACGAGACCACGGGGAACCGCACCGGCCTGCTCGTCGAGTACGGCCTCACCTCGACGATCTTCTCCAACCCCCACGACAAGCGGACCGAGGACTACATCTCCGGCCGCTTCGGCTGAGCTGCGGCGCCGAGCGGGCGCTTCCTCCCCGTCTTGAACGCCGAGCGGGCAGTTCCTCCCCGTCCTGGACGCCGAGCGGGCAGTTCCTCCCCGTCCGGGACGCCGAGCGGGCAGTTCCTCCCCGTCCTGGACGCCGAGCGGGCAGTTCCTCCCCGTCCGGTCGCCTCGCGGGACGGGAACGAAGTGCCCGGTCACCTCGCGGGACGGGAACGAAGTGCCCGGTCACCTCGCGGGACGGGAACGAAGTGCCCGGTCACCTCGCAGGACGGGAACGAAGTGCCCGGTCAGGTCGCGGGACGGGGACGAAGTGCCCGGTCAGGGGAGGAAGAGGTGCGCCACCCAGTAGCAGATCGCGGCGGCGAGGGCGGCAGCCGGGAAGGTCAGCACCCAGGCCGTGAGGATGGACTTCGCCACGCCCCAGCGGACCGCGGAGAGCCGCTTGGTCGCGCCCACGCCCATGACGGCGGAGGTGATGGTGTGGGTGGTCGAGATCGGCGCCTCGAAGACGTACGCCGTGGTGTAGAGGACCGAGGCCGCCACCGACTCGGCGGCGAAGCCGCGCGGCGGGTCGAGGTGGATGATCCGTCGGCCGAGGGTGCGCATGATGCGCCAGCCGCCGGACCAGGTGCCGAGGGAGATGGCGGTCGCGGCCGCGATGATGACCCACAGCGGCAGGCCGTCGGTCTTGGCGACGTAGCCGCCGGTGAGCAGCGCCAGGAAGATGACGCCCATCGTCTTCTGCGCGTCCTGGAGGCCGTGGCCGAGCGCCATCGCGGCCGCGGAGACGGTCTGGGCGATCTTGAAGCCGCGGTTGGCCCGGCTCGGGTTGGCGTTGCGGAAGGCCCACATGATGCCGACCATGAGCAGGAAGCCGAGCGAGAAGGCGACGACCGGCGAGATGAACATCGGCAGGACGACCTTCTCGAGCACGACCGACCAGTTGGCGGTCGCGCCGGCCGCGACGGCGGCACCGACGAGCCCGCCGATCAGGGCGTGCGAGGAGGACGAGGGCAGGCCGTAGTACCAGGTGATCAGGTTCCACGTGATCGCGCCGAGCAGGCCGCACATCACGATCACGAGCCCGTGACTGCCGGTCCCCGGATCGATCGTGTCGGAGACGGTGGCGGCGACCTTCTGGCCGAGGAACGCCCCGACGAAGTTCATGACGGCCGCCATCGCCAGCGCCACCCGGGGCTTGAGCGCGCCGGTGGAGACGGAGGTGGCGATCGCGTTGGCCGCGTCGTGGAAGCCGTTGGTGTAGTCGAAGACGAGGGCGACGACGACCACGGCGATGATGATGCCGATTTCCATCGCGGTCAGGACTCCTTGACGGCGATCTGCTCCACGATGTTGGCGACCTTCTCGAAGGCGTCGATGGCACCCTCGAGCGCCTCGACGATGTCCTTGAGCTTGAGCACCTCCATCGCCTTGTACTCGCCGCTGAAGAGGTTGGCCAGGATCCGCCGGTAGGACTTGTCGCCGGTGTTCTCGAGGCGGTTGATCTCGATCCAGTACTCCTCGAGCGACTGCATCGACTCCAGCGACGGCATCGCCGCGGACGTCAGCTCGGCACAGCGCTGGAGGACCTCGACCTGCTGCGTGGTCTCGGCGGGCAGGGAGGTGACCTCGTAGAGGAGGACGAGGTCGACGGCCTCGTCCATCATGTCCATCACGTCGTCCAGCGCCGAGGCGAGGGCATAGATGTCCTCGCGGTCGAAGGGCGTCACGAACGTGCTGTTGACCCGGCGGATGATCGAGTGGGTCGTCTCGTCGGCGGCGTGCTCGGCCTCGCGCATGCGCTGCGCGATCTCGGCACGCGGCGAGCCGTCGGCCAGCATCTCGCTGAGGAGCTGTGCCCCGACCACGAGGTGGCCGGCTGCCTCGCTGAAGAGGTCGTAGAACGAGCTGTCGACAGGGCGGAACTTCAAACGCACGGTGAACTCCGAACGGGGGGCGGATGAACCGGGATCATGCTAGGGGGTGATCCGCTCAACGACGCAACTTCGAGCGCCCTTTGCCCACCCGGTGTGACCGCCGCCGCACGCCGTGGTCAGCGGCGACGGTGACGCTGGCGCCCGATCAGCTCGTCCTGCAGGTGGCGCTCGCCGCGGTGGAGGCGCCACTCGCCGTCGGAGTCGAGGTCCCAGGCGGTCGTGTCGGGGTCGAGCGCGAGGTCCATCATGGCGCCGACCTCCTCGATGACGTGCGGGTCCTGCAGGCGTACGAGCACCTCGACGCGACGGTCCAGGTTGCGGTGCATCATGTCGGCCGAGCCGATCCACACGGCGGGCTCGCCGCCGTTCTCGAACCAGAAGAGCCGGCTGTGCTCGAGGAAGCGACCCAGGATCGAGCGCACCCGCACCGTCTCCGACAGACCCGGCACACCCGGACGCAGGGAGCAGATCCCACGGATCAGCAGCTCGATCTCCACGCCGGCCTGCGAGGCGACGTACAGCGCATCGATCACTGCCTCGTCCACCACCGAGTTCGCCTTGATCCGGATGCCCGAGCCGCGGCCGGCCTGGTGGTGGGCGATCTCCTGGTGGATCTGCGCGATGAGCCCGTCGCGCACGTTGTCCGGGGCCACCAGCAGGTGGTCGTAGGTCATGTTGCGACTGATGCCCGACAGGTTGTTGAAGAGCAGCGCGACGTCCTCGCCGATCTCGGGGTCCGCGGTCAGCAGGCCGAGGTCCTCATAGAGGCGGGCCGTCTTGGGGTTGTAGTTGCCGGTGCCGAGGTGGACGTAGCGCCGGATGCCCTCCGGCTCGTCGCGCACCACCATCGACAGCTTGCAGTGGGTCTTGAGCCCGACCAGGCCGTAGACGACGTGGCAGCCGGCGTGCTCGAGCTTGCGGGCCCAGCGGATGTTGGCCTGCTCGTCGAAGCGCGCCTTGATCTCGACGATCACCAGCACCTGCTTGCCGGCCTGGGCCGCGTCGATGAGCGCCTCGATGATCGGGCTGTCGCCGGAGGTGCGGTAGAGCGTCTGCTTGATCGCCAGCACGTGCGGGTCGGCGGCCGCCTGCTCGAGGAAGCGCTGCACCGAGGTGGCGAAGGAGTCGTAGGGGTGGTGCAGCAGTACGTCGTGGCGCGACACCGAGTCGAAGACGTCGACGGGGGAGGCGGACTCGACCTCGGCCAGGCTCGGGTGCGTCGAGGGGAGGAACGCGGCGTACTTCAGGTCGTCGCGCGGGAGGTCGGCGATGGAGTGCAGCCCGGTCAGGTCGAGGGGACCGGGCAGGGAGACCACCTCGTCGCGACCCACGCCGAGCTCGGAGACGAGCAGGTCGAGGACCTTGGGGTCGATGGACTGCTCGACCTCGAGGCGCACCGGGGCGCCGAAGCGGCGCCGCAGGAGCTCCTTCTCGAGCGCCTTGAGCAGGTTCTCCGCGTCGTCCTCCTCCACCTCGAGGTCCTCGTTGCGGGTGACCCGGAAGGTGTGGGCGCCGAGCACCTCCATGCCCGGGAAGAGCTTCTTGAGGTGCTCGCCGATGACGTCCTCGATCGGCACGAAGCGCTGGTTGCCCAGGCCGACGAAGCGGCCGAAGGTCGGCGGCACCTTGACCCGGGCGAAGTGCTCGGTGCCGGACTTGGGGTGGCGTACGACGACGGCGAGGTTGAGCGAGAGGCCGGAGATGTAGGGGAAGGGGTGTGCGGGGTCGACCGCGAGGGGGGTGAGGACCGGGAAGATGCGGTCCTTGAAGAGCTTCTTGCAGACCTTCTGCTCCTCGCGGTCGAGGTCGTCCCAGCGGACGATCTCGATGCCGTGGCCCCCCAGCTCGGGGAGCAGGTCCTGCAGCGCCAGGGCGTGCCGCTCCATCAGGTTGCGGCAGCTGGTCCACAGCTGTTCCAGCTGCTCGCGCGGCATCAGCCCGCTGACGGCGCGGACGGCGACGCCGGCGTCGATGCGTCGCTTGAGGCCGGCCACCCGGACCATGAAGAACTCGTCGAGGTTGCTGGCGAAGATGGCGAGGAAGCGGGCCCGCTCGAGCAGCGGGAGCCGCGTGTCCTCGGCGAGCTCGAGCACCCGCTGGTTGAAGCGGACCCAGGAGATCTCGCGGTCGATGAAGCGGTCGTCGAACTTCTCCACGGCCTCGATCTGCGCCTCGTCGGGCGCATAGGGCGGCTCGACGTCGAAGGTGTCCGTCGGGTGCCCGAAGGGCTCGGACACCGGGCCTTCCTCGAGTGACGGTGAGGCAGCGCTGGTGAGGGTGGCCGGTTCCGTCATGGCGCCAGTGTGGCACCGACAGGTGAACGTGGGGTGACGGTCCGTTTCAGTAGACGAGGGCCTGTACGCCGTCGCCGAGGACCTGCTCGGCGAACACCGCCGCACCGGCGATGACCACGCCCTCGCGGAGGTCGTCCGCCACGATCCCGCGGCGGGCAGCGCACTGCGAGCACACGGTCACCGAGCCGGTCATCAGCACGGCGGCCATCAGCTGGTCCAGGGGGGTGGCGAGGTCGAGCTCGAACTCCTCCGCGCGCCCGGCCACGCCGTACCAGGCGGCCTGTCCGGTGAGCCACAGCGAGACGTCAGCACCCGACGCGGCAGCAGCGGCGGCGACGGTGAAGCCCTGGTTGCAGCGCTCCGCATCCTCGGCCCCGCAGGTGACCTTGACGACCAGTGATCGAGCCATCCGGCAAGACTAGAGTGACGGCCATGCCTTTCGAGCTGCCGGACAACCTGCACCCCAACTGCGGCCCCGTGGCGTGGCTGCTCGGCACCTGGCGCGGCAACGGCCACGGCGTCTACCCGACGATCGAGTCGTTCCAGTTCGGCCAGGAGCTGATCTTCACCCACGACGGCCGCCCGTTCTTCCACTACATGTCCCGCGCGTGGATCGTCGACGAGGCGGGCGAGTTCGTCCGGGACGCCGCGATGGAGACCGGTTTCCTGCGGTGTCCCGAGCCGGGCAAGGTCGAGTTCCTCCTCTCGCACAACATCGGCTTCTCGGAGATCTGGTACGGCGCGGCCGACGCCGGCAAGGTCGAGCTCCACACCGCCGGCGTCGCCTTCACCGAGACGGCCAAGGAGGTCACCCAGGGGTCGCGGATGTACGGCAACGTGGAGGGCGACCTGCTCTACGCCTACGACATGGCAGCGGTGGGCCAGGAGCTCCAGCCGCACACCTGGGCGCGACTGCAACGCGCATGAACGACGACGCCCCGGCCGCACCGAGCCTCGCCAGCCGGCTCCGCGCGCAGGGGCTGCGGCTCACGCCGCAGCGTGAGCTGATCCTCCAGGCGGTCGAGGAGCTGCGCCACGCGACCCCCGACGAGGTGCTCGCCCACGTCCGAGGCCAGGTCAGCTCGGTCAACGCGTCCACGGTCTATCGCACGCTCGAGGTCCTCGAGGAGCTCGG
Source organism: uncultured Actinomycetota bacterium (assembly GCA_963790155.1). Lineage (GTDB taxonomy): Bacteria > Actinomycetota > Actinomycetes > Propionibacteriales > Nocardioidaceae > Nocardioides. Next base: position 511,098 of record CAWBNL010000004.1, read on the forward strand.
CCTGGTGCGCCACACGCACCTGAGCGACCGGGCGCCGACCTACCACTCCACGACCGAGCACGAGCACGTGCACGTCGTGTGCCGCCGCTGCCACGCCGTACGTTCCTACGACCCCGCCGTCGTCGCGCCGCTGGTGGCGGCGCTGGCCGCGGACGGCTTCACCGTCGACGTGGGCCACCTGGCCGTCTTCGGCGAGTGCGCCGAGTGCTCCGCCGCGGCCGCCGCCTCGGGTGAAGCGACCTAGACTCGACCCATGCAGTCCCCCCTCCTCGTCCTTCCCAGGGCCGTCGCCGGTGACGGCATCGACGCCCCGGTGGCCGCGCACTACGGCTCCTTCAACACCGAGCAGCGCAGCCTGGCGTCCGGCGAGGGGTTCGTGGACCTGTCGCACCGCGACGTGCTGCGGGTCACCGGCCCGGACCGGCTGTCGTGGCTGCACAACCTGACGACGCAGTTCTTCGAGGGCCTGGCTCCCGGCGTCTGGACGCAGGCGCTGGTGCTCAGCCCGCAGGGCCACGTCGAGCACGCCTTCGCCGGCGTCGACGACGGGGAGTCCTTCACCGCCCACACCGAGCCGGGCCTCGGCGCGGCGCTGGTGGAGTGGCTGGAGCGGATGAAGTTCATGACCCGCGTCGAGGTCTCGCTCGTCGACGACCTCGCCGTGATGTGGCGCCCCGGTGAGGGCACGGGCCGTTATGACCTGGTGCCCCGCGACCGCCTCGAGGCGTACGCCGAGGCTGCCGGACCGGCGTGCGGCCTGTGGGCCTTCGAGGCGCTGCGGATCGAGCGGGGCGAGCCGCGCTTCGGGATCGACACCGACCACCGCACGATCCCCAACGAGGTCGGCTGGATCGGCCCGGCGGTGCACCTCGACAAGGGCTGCTACCGCGGGCAGGAGACGGTGGCGCGCGTCCACACGCTCGGTCGCCCGCCGCGACGGCTGGTGCTGCTGCACCTCGACGGCACCGAGAACCGGCTCCCCGCCGCGGGCTCGCCCGTCTCGCTCGACGGTCGCGACATCGGGTTCGTCGGCTCGAGCGCCCGCCACCACGAGCTCGGCCCGATCGCGCTGGCGCTGGTCAAGCGCAACGTCCCGGTCGACGCCACCTTGACGGTGGACGAGATGCCGGCCGCGCAGGACGTCCTGGTGGATCCCGAGGTCGGGCTCCACGTCCGCCCGCTGCGCTGATCGGCCCGATCAGGTCTGGCCCGGGTCAGCTGTCGTCCGGGCGGGCGTACTGCACGTGCGTGTCGGCGTCCGCGTGCTCGAAGCCGAGGCGTGAGTAGACCGCGACGGCGGGCGCGTTGTCGGACTCGACGTAGAGCAGCACCTCGTCCAGGCCGAGCCCGGCCAGGTGGTGCAGCCCGGCGAGGGTGAGGAGCCGACCGAGCCCGCGCCCCTGCGCCTGCGGCGCCACGCCGACGACGTACACCTCCCCGTGCCGGGCGTCGTGCTGCTTGGTCCAGTGGAAGCCCAGCACGCCCGACTCGTCCTCCGCGACGAGCAGGCCGGCCGGGTCGAACCACGGCTCGGCCATCCGACGGGCGAGGTTGTCCGCGTCCATCGCGCCCTGCTCGGGGTGGTCGGCGAAGGCGGCGGCGTTGACGGCCACGATCGCCGCCGCGTCGGCGTCACGGTAGGACCTGATCGTCACCTCCGGCGGCGGCTCCAGCGGCGGCAGGGCGTGCGCGGTGCGGCGGCGCATGACCCACAGGTCGCGCACCCGGTCCCACCCGTGCGCCGCGGCGAGCCGGGCGGCGGCGGGGTGGTTGCCGTGCGACCAGGCCGTCCGCGCGGTGTCGTACGCCGGCTCCTGCAGCAGCGCGGTCGCGATCCCCTGCCTGCGGTGGCGGGGATCCACCGCGAGGCTCAGGTCGCCGTCGTGCAGCAGCGCGAAGCCGTGGTCGCGGGCCACGACGGTGGCGGTGCCGTCGGCCAGCGCCATCCGGGCGGCCTCGTCGAGCGGTGTCGCGCCGTCGGCGGCCTCGGCCGCGTCGGCGATCCGGATGACCTCGTCCACGGGGGCGACCCTAGCCCGCCGGCTCCCCCATCAGTGGGGAAGCTCGTGCGTGACATGTCACGACAGACTTCCCCGAAGACCGCTCACCCCAGACCCGCCTCGCACCCGGGCACGCCGCACGAGCGGGGTGTGCCGTCCCAGCCGCGACCGCGGAAGAGGACCGCGAGCCTCGCGGCGGTGCGGCACGGCGTGGCGAAGACCTGCCGGTAGCGCAGCCGCGGGGTCACCAGGCCCCGGGCCAGGTCGTCGAGATCCCGGTCGGCGTCGTCGTCGCGGGCCGGCGACTCGTCGTGCAGCTGTCCGTCGAGCTCGACGTGCAGGTCCACCTCGGCGTGCGCGACGTCGCGGTACTGGTTGCCGGACCCGACGCGGACCGGCACCTGCCGCGAGCTGGGCTCGGGGAGGCCGTGCGGCCGCAGCACCCGCACGAGGTAGCCGTGCTCGAGCACGCTGTGGGTGCCCCGATCGAGGTCGTCGAGCAGCCCGGTCAGCAACGTACGACGCCGCAGCCGGCCCCGTCGCTCGATCTCGAGCTGCAGCCGAGCGGCCACCGTGCGCCGGGAGCCGACGAGCGAGGCGAGGGCCGAGATGGCGCCGAGGTCGTCCGCCGCCCGGTGGGCCACCTCCACGGCCGCGACCTCGAGCCGGACGCGCGGCGGCGAGAGGTTCCACTGCACCTTCTCCGCCAGCCCGCGCACCCGGTGGATGCGGATGCCCGTGCGCGGGGCGACGCGCCGGCTCCAGTCCACCGCCACGTGGATCGGACCCTTCGGGGGAGCGTCCTTGCCCGGCTGGTGCAGCGCGGAGTCGAGGTGCAGCGCCGAGCGACCGGCGTAGAGGATCGCCGCCCAGCTCCGCTGGGACCACGTCGGCGTCCCGGTGTGGGTCAGGTAGGTCCCGGGGTGCGCGACCACGAGCTCGCGTCGACGCAGGAGCGTGTCGAGGTGGGCCTGGGTGAGCTCGGCGTCGAGGAGCTGCCGGCGCGAGACGACCCCGTCCTGCGTGGCGAGGAGGTCGGCGACGGCGTCGAGGCGCATGACGTACGTCTGCCCCGCCCGGCGGGCGGTGACGCCGACGCACGGCCGCCTGTGGACGACGGAGTGGGGAAGGTCGTCCGTGACATGTCACGGCGTCCTTCCCCGTTGTGGGCTACGACGAGGTGGAGCGGGTCCGGGTCTCGGCCGGGGCCTCGGCGTCCTTGTCGCGGGTGGGCACCACGAAGCGGTAGCCGACGTTGCGGACGGTGCCGATGTGGTGCTCGTGCTCGGCGCCGAGCTTGGCGCGCAGGCGCCGCACGTGGACGTCGACGGTGCGGGTGCCGCCGAAGTAGTCATAGCCCCAGACCTCCTGGAGCAGCTGCTCGCGGCTGAAGACCCGGCCCGGGTGCTGGGCGAGGTATTTCAGGAGCTCGAACTCCTTGTAGGTCAGGTCGAGCGGGCGGCCGCCGATGCGCGCGGTGTAGGTCGCGTCGTCGACCACGACCTCGCCGCGGTGGATGACGTGGGCGGCGGGGTCTTCGGGCGACGAGGCGTTGCTGCGGCCGACGGCGAGCCGGATGCGGGCGTCGAGCTCGGCCGGGCCGCAGGTGTGCAGCACCACGTCGTCCATGCCCCAGTCGTGGGCCACCACGGCCAGCCCGCCCTCGGTGACGACCAGCAGGACCGGCGCATCGGTGCCGGTGGTGCGGATCAGGCGACACAGGTCACGGGCCGCCGCGAGGTCCTGGCGGCCGTCGACGAGGACGAGGTCGGGCTCGGAGGCGTCGAGCAGCGCGCTGCCCTGGGCGGGCAGGATCTTGACCGTGTGCGACAGCAGGGCGAGCCCGGGAAGGACCTCTGCCGACGGCTGCAGGGCGCTCGTGAGCAACAGCAGTGCGCTCATGACCGGGGCCTCCTGGTGTGCCGGGGATGAGCAAGGATATCCCGCATGAGTGACACGAGCGGGCGAGTCGAGAGTCGTGAGACGGTCACCGTGCGCTACTGGGCCGGGGCGCGCGCGGCCGCGGGCACGGCCGAGGACGTCTTCGACGTCGACGCCGGCGTGAGCCTCGCGCAGCTCGTGGCCCAGGTGCTCGAGCGCCACCCGGGTGAGCGGATGGCCCGGACGGTCGCGGTCTGCTCCGTGCTCGTCGGCGACCAGCCGGTCGGCTCCCGAGACCCCGCCACCGTCGTCGTCGCTCCCGGCTCGGTGGTCGAGCTGCTGCCCCCCTTCGCCGGAGGATGACCCGGGAACATCCGCACCGCCCGCGAGCGTTGCACTCCTCATGACGACCGGAGCCTGGATCGCAGTCGCCGCCGTCGCGCTCGCGCTCGGCTTCGGGCTGTGGCGGGCCGCGACCGACGGCCGCTTCCGCGGCACCCACGTCGTACGCCACTCAGCCGGCACCGCCGACGAGGACCCGGCCGCCACCGCGACCACCGCCGGGGCCGACCTCGTCGCCGCCGTGGGACAGGCGCTGGGGGAGCGGGCCACGCTCCTGCAGTTCTCCAGCGCGTTCTGCGCGCCGTGCCGCGCCACGCGACGGATCCTCGACGAGGTCACCGGACTGGTCGACGGCGTGGCCCACGTCGAGGTCGACGCCGAGCACCACCTCGAGATGACGCGGACCTTCGGCATCCTGCGCACCCCCACCACCCTCGTGCTCGACGCCTCCGGGGCCGAGGTCACCCGCGCGACCGGAGCGCCCACCAGGGACCAGGTCCTCGCGGCGCTGGCCAGGACCTGATCTCACGATATGGATGCAGTGACCACATCATGAGACATCCCGCGATCCGGCCCGACGCAGCGCCTACTGTCCTCGTCATGTCCTCGACCATGCTGACCAAGCGCCGCGCAGTGGATCACTGCCTCGTGCGCTCGGCCCTGTGTCGAATGTCCTGACGGGCTCTCCACCTCCTCTTTCCTGACGTCCATGACCTGACTGGACTCACCGGTGGAACCCGTGCGCTGCGCACCCCTTCCAGCGCGCCCGGCGATGCGCCGGGCCGACGACTCCCCAGGAGCGACATGTCCACCACCCTTTCCGGCCACGACCTGACCGGCACCCGCCGTACGTCCCCCGCCGCGGCCACCGGGATCGATCCCCGCGGCCCGCAGTTCGCCGCAGCACTGACCGCCGTCGTGCTGGTCGCCGTGCTGCTGCTCCCGTCGCCGGCCAACGTGGTGCTCCTCGCCGCGCAGGCCGTGCTGTTCGCCGTCGGGGCGCTGCGCGGGGTGCAGGCCACGCCGCACGCCTGGCTGTTCCGCACCTTCGTGCGGCCGCGGCTGGCCCCGCCGACCGAGTGGGAGGACCCCAAGCCGCCGCGCTTCGCCCAGGCCGTCGGCCTCGGCTTCGCAGCGGTCGGCCTCGTGGCCCTGCTGGCCGGTGCCACCGTGCTCGGCCAGATCGCGGTCGGGGCGGCGCTCGTCGCAGCGCTCCTCAACGCCGTCTTCGCCTTCTGCCTGGGATGCGAGGTCTACCTGCTCGGACGACGCCTGGCCTCGTGACCGGACGTCGTCCGTCCTCGACCACCGAATCCACCCACCGTCTTCACCACCAGCAAGGAGCACACACCATGAGCCGCGAGAACACGCTCGTCACCGCCCAGTGGGTCGCCGACCACCTCGACACCGACGGCATCGTCCTGATCGAGGTCGACGAGGACACCACCGCCTACGACAAGGGCCACATCCAGGGCGCCATCAAGCTCGACTGGACCACCGACCTCCAGGACCAGGTCCGCCGCGACTTCGTCAACAAGGCGCAGTTCGAGGCGCTGCTCTCCGGGCGCGGCGTCGCCAACGACGACACCGTCGTCCTCTACGGCGGCAACAACAACTGGTTCGCCGCCTACGCCTACTGGTACTTCAAGCTCTACGGCCACCAGGACGTCAAGCTGCTCGACGGCGGCCGCAAGAAGTGGGAGCTCGACTCCCGCGAGCTGACCGACGAGCTGCCCACGCGCGCCGCCACGTCGTACACCGCGACCGAGCAGGACTCCTCGATCCGCGCCTTCCGCGACGAGGTCGTCGCCGCCATCGGCACCCAGAACCTGGTCGACGTGCGGAGCCCCGACGAGTACGCCGGCCGGCTGCTCGCCCCGGCCCACCTCCCGCAGGAGCAGGCGCAGCGCGCCGGTCACATCCCGACCGCGGCCAGCGTGCCGTGGAGCAAGGCGGCCAACGACGACGGCACCTTCAAGTCCGACGACGAGCTGACGGCCATCTACACCGAGGCCGGCGTCGACTGGGACAAGGACACGATCGCCTACTGCCGCATCGGCGAGCGCTCGTCGCACACGTGGTTCGTGCTGAAGGAGCTGCTCGGCCAGGACAACGTGAAGAACTATGACGGCTCGTGGACCGAGTACGGCTCGCTGGTCGGCGTGCCGGTCGCCCTCGGTGACGAGAAGGGTGAGGCCTGATGTGCGGCGCGACCGAGGGCGGCCTGTCGCTCGACGGCGTCAACGTCGCCAAGGAGGCCGTGATCCAGGGGCAGGTCCTGCGTGACGCTGCCGAGGGTGGGGAGCCGGTGCCCAACGCCTACGTGAGGCTGCTCGACCGCACCGGGGAGTTCACGGCGGAGGTCCCGACGTCGGCCACCGGGCACTTCCGCTTCTTCGCCGGCGACGGCGAGTGGACCCTGCGCACGCTGGCCCCCCGGGCGCAGCCGGTGGACACGCGCGTCGTGGCAGCCGTCGGCTCGGTCGCCGAGGTGCAGGTGCACGTCACCGCTTGACCCGCGTCTCACGGGAGAGACGCGTCTGGACCGCTCCGTGCCTGTGCACGGAGCGGTCCGCGCATTTTTGCCACAGTTTGCTCGAAGGCTCCGTCGGCGCCTCCCCACGCTCGTAACGTGGAGCGTCGGCTGAAGGGTGGCAGGGGGGATCTCGTGGAGACGCGGCTGCACTCGCTGGGCACAGAAGGCAAGATCTGGCGGCTCATCATGGAGCACTCGCCGGTCGGCATGGCCCTCGTCGCTCCCACGGGGGAGCTCCTCGTCGTCAATGCGGCCCTGTGCGACATGCTCGGCCGCGAGCCCGAGACGCTCATGTCGATGACGGTCCAGGAGCTCACCCACCCCGACGACGTCGACACCGACCGCAAGCTGGCCCAGGACGCCCTCGCCGGGCGGATCGACTCCTTCCGGGTGCCCAAGCGCTACCTCCGAGTGGACGGCACCGCCCTGCCCGCCGAGCTCACGCTCGCCGTGGTGCGCGACGACCGCGGCCACCCCCTCCACTTCGTCAGCCAGGTCGTCGACCTGTCCTCGCAGGGGGCCTTCGAGGCCAGGCTCGAGGCCGTCGAGGACCAGATGCTCGTCGAGCGGCGCCGGGTGAAGGCGATCTTCGACGCCGTCGACGTCGGGCTGCTGCTCATCGGCGCCGACGGCAGCTATCAGGCCCACAACCGGCGCCACCGGGAGTTCGTCGACCTGGCCTTCCCGTCAGGGCGGTCCGACGACGGCGACGAGCGCGGCTTCATCTTCGACGCCGACCAGACCCGCCGCCTCACCCACGAGGAGAACCCGGCCGTGCGGGCGGCCGCGGGCGAGGAGTTCACCGACCAGCTCGTGTGGGTCGGTGCCGAGGAGGCGTCGCGCCGCGCGCTGAGCGTGTCGGCCCGCGCGGTGCGGGACCGCGCCGGAGCCTTCTCCGGCGCCGCGCTGGCCTGCCACGACGTGACCGACCTCGTGCGCGCCCTCGACGTCAAGGACGACTTCCTGGCCACCGTCTCCCACGAGCTGCGTACGCCGCTCACCTCCGCGCTGGCCTATCTCGAGCTCCTCGACGGCGCGGAGCACCTCGACGCGGCCGTCCGCACCCAGGTGGATGCCGTACGCCGCAACGCGCTGCGGCTGTCCCGCCTCGTCGCCGACCTGCTCTTCACCGCGACCGCGACCTCGGGAGCCCAGGAGCTCGACCCCTTCCGCGTCGACCTGGTCATGGTCGTCGGCCAGGCCGTGGAGGCCGCCGGGCTCCAGGCCGCCGAGGCCGGCATCGAGCTGGTGGCGGACCTGCCCGGGGCGCTCGACGTGATGGCCGACGGCATGCAGCTGCGGCAGGTCACCGACAACCTCCTCGCCAACGCCCTCACCTTCACCCCGGCCGGCGGGCGGGTGCGGGTGAGCCTCTCCGGGTCCGACACGTCGGCCGAGCTCGTCGTCGCCGACTCGGGGGAGGGGATCGAGGCCGCCGACCTCGACGTCATCTTCTCGACCTTCGGGCGGGGGCAGAACGCCCGGCGCCGGCTCTCCTCCGGCACCGGCCTGGGGCTCACCATCGTGCGCACGATCGTCGAGGCCCACGGCGGCGAGGTCACGGCCGAGAGCACCGTCGGCAGGGGTACCACCGTGCGCGTCGTCCTGCCACGCTGAGGCCCCTCGCCGCGACGGCGGCGGTGACGGCCGGTGCCACCAACGGCGAGGACCCCCCGCATGGGGATGCGGGGGGTCCGGGCGCGTACCGGGTGGGGACCGGTGCGTGAGTCGCGGAGGGGGGGTTCCACGGACTCAATCTCGATGCCGAAAACAGTAATTGACACCGGGACTTGCCCAAGTTTGCCAAAGAAGACGACACTCGGCACTGGTTTTGACAATATTTCTCTCGCGGCCTTCTCGGGACGCTGCAAATAACCCCAACCCAGCACCCAACCCCTGGAGACACCATGAGCACCAAGGCCCCCCGCATCATCATCGCCACCATCGCCCTCGTCGGCCTCGCCGCCGTGAGCACGCCGGCCGAAGCCGCCCCGACGCTGCCGCAGCTCCAGCGCAACGTGTGGTGCTGCTGAGCCGTTCCTGACGGGCACGGCCCGAGGCGGCTCCGCCACCCCTGAGGAGCTCCGAGGGTCAGCTGCGGGCGAGCGTGGTGGACGACACGCGCGCCCGCAGCCCCGTGGACGCTGCCGCACGCCGGTAGGCGTCGAGGGCGGCCTCCGAGAGGCCCACGCCCTCGAGCAGGTCGGCGAGGTCGAACCACAGCTGGGCCGCGCTCTGGTCGGCGCCGATCGCCGACAGCCGGAGGACGGCCTGCTGGTAGGAGACCGCGGCCTCATCGGTGGCGCCCTCGGCGGCCAGCGTGCGGCCCTCGAGGGTCAGCGCCTCGGCCTCGGCCAGCGGCGCGTGGCCATCAGCAGTGGTCTGGACCTGTGAGATCAGCTCGCGGCTCTCAGGGAGGTCTCCGGTGAGGAAAGCCACCCGGGCCAGGCCCAGCAGGGTCCAGGCGCGGTCCACCGGAGTGGCGCTGCTCCACTGCATCTCGGCGGCCGCCTGCTCGAGGTTGTGCCGCGCCTCGATGAGGTCCGGCGGGTCCAGCTCCAGCTGCAGTCGACCGACCTCGGTGCGCAGCCGCGCGAGGTTGCGGGAGTCCTGGCCCTCGCTGAGCAGCGACAGCGCCCGCTCCGCGAGCGGCACCGCGGCGGTGACGTCGCCGCGGTTGGCCTGCATGACGCTGGCGTTCCAATAGGCCGAGGCCCGTGCGTTGGACGACCCGAGCGTCTCGGCGCGCTGGATGGCCTTGCGGCACAGGCGTACGGCGTGGGAGGTGTCGCCGCGCTCGAAGTGGGCGGCGGCCACGGTGACTGCCAGCTGGACGGCTTCGTCGCAGGCCTCGAGCCCGGAGTCCTCGACGTCGCGCATGACCCGCTCGCCGCACTCGATGGCACGACCCAGGTCGCCGGTCTCGCGGAAGATGCGGCTGAGCGCGATGCCGGCCTTGATCCGGGTCAGTCCGTCGGCGGACCGGTCGTCGATGAGGGCCTCGAGCTCGAGCACGGCGTCGTCGTCACGGTTGGTGGCCTCGAGGGCGCGGGCGTGGAGCAGCCGCGCCCGGTCGCGCATGCCGTTGGTGCGTGCGGTCGCGGGGTGCGCCAGGGCCGTCTGCAGGTGCTGCTCCGCGTCGTCGGGGTTCCCCGACTCCAGGGACAGCTCGGCATAGTCGAGCGCGAGGCGGACCTCGTCGACCTCGCGGCGCTCGGCCTCGCCGAGCAGCGACTCCAGCGACATCTCCAGCCGCAGGGCCAGCGCCTCGAGCGCTGTCGCGGTGGGGCGCCGTTGTCCGCTCTCGATGCGGGAGAGATAGGCGACGGACATGATGTCCTGTGCCACCTCGCCCTGGGTGAGGCCGCGAGCCTGTCGTGCAGCACGCAAGCGGCGGCCCAGGGCTTCACGGTCGGTGTGGGCCAGCAGCGCGGCGTGACGCGAGTCCATCCATCCATTGTCAGGCACATTTGCCAATGTAGTGTCGATTTCAGGCAAATGCATTGCTCAGCCGGACAAACACGTCCCGATGGGGGCGCCGGCCGGTCACGCTCCGGCGTCGACCGTGGTGGTCTCCTGGGGCGCGTAGCCATAGCCGTAGCCATAGCCATAGCCGGACCCATAGTTGCCGCGCCCCTTGCGCGGCACCATGTTGAAGACCGCGCCCATCGTGGTCGCGCCCACCGCCTCCAGGCGCTCGCGGGCGGCCGTGAGCTGCTCGCGCGTCGTCCGGCCGTGGCGTACGACGATCACGGCACCGTCCACCTGGGAGGCGATCAGGGCGGCGTCGGTGACCGGCAGCAGCGGCGGCGCGTCGATGATGATCACGTCATAGGCCGAGCGGAGCCCGCTGAGCAGGGTGGCCATCGCGTGCGACTGGAGGAGCTCGGACGGGTTCGGCGGGATGGCTCCGGCCGGCAGCACGTGGAGCCCGGAGTCGTGGATCAGGATGCTGTCCTCGGCGCTGACCTTGTGCACCAGCGCGGTCGTGAGCCCGATCGTCTGGTCCAGACCGAGCATGGTGGCCGCCTGGGGGCGACGCAGGTCGCCGTCGATGAGCAGGGTCCGCTCACCGGCCTGCTGCAGGGCCAGCGCGGTGTTGACCGCCGTCGTGGACTTGCCCTCGCCCGGCAGCGCGCTGGTGATGACGATGGCCTTGCACGTGGCGTCGACATCGACGAAGGACAGGTTGGTGCGCATCACGCGGAAGGCCTCCGCGCGCGGCTCGTGCGACGTGATCTCGGTCAGGAGGGGGCGCTTGCCCACCTCGCTGTCGAAGGCGAACGTGCCGAGGATGGGCGCCTCGAGGGCCAGGGTGACGTCGTCGGCGGACTTGGCGCTCGTGTCGAGCAGCTCGCGCACGACGGCGAGGCCGACGCCGAGCAGGAGGCCCAGGACGAGGGCGAGGCCCATGTTGCGGACCGGGTTGGGCGAGATGGGGCCGCCGGGCAGCGAGGCGGCATCGACGATCGTGCCCTTGAGGATCGGCTTCGCCTGGCCGGGCGGCGTCTCGAGCTCGGCGACCAGCGCCACCAGCTCGTCGCCATAGGCCTGGGTGAGCTGCTGGGCCACGACGGGGTCGGGGTCGGTGACCGAGATGTTGAGCAGCACGGTCTCGGGGGAGGCCTGCGCCGTCACCTTGGCGGCCAGCTCCCCCGGCGTCAGGGTGCTGCTCGTCGCCGACACCACGCGGGTGGCCAGCTCGGTGCCGGTGGCGAGGTCGGCGTACGACGCCAGGCGCTGGCTGCTGAAGAGGTTGCCCTGATAGGCCTCGGCCGACGACGACGAGCTGGTGGAGATGAAGAGCTGGGTCGACGACTGATATTGCGGGGTGGTGCGCCAGGTGAGGAGCGCGGCCGCGACCAGCACGAGCAGCAGGGTGCTCACGACCAGGCGCCAGCGGCGACGCAGGATCCGGAGATAGTCGGACAGTTCCACGATGTTCCGTTCCCCCAGGGCGACTTGACGGTGTCAGTGTCAGCCACGCGAGCCGGGCAGGCAACTTGCCGCTTTCCGAGACGGTTTACCGGATTGTGTACGACGTGGGTTACCGTTTCGGCGCTCGGCCCGTCAAGGCTCCCTTGGCGGCACGGGCTGGGGCCGACAATCAGGGGACGGCCCCACTCAAAACTTTCGGAAGGTTCTTCGGATGAAGAAGATGGCTGTCGCTGCTGCGACCACCACCATCGCCGCACTCGGGTCGATGCTCGTCGCGCCCGCCGCCCAGGCAAACCCATACCCGCGCTCGATCGACACGTCGTGCGTGGCCGTCGCCGCCGACACCAAGGTCGGCCCCGGTGACGAGGTCAAGGTCAAGTTCAAGTGGACCGCCGAGGGCAACATCACGCCCAAGGGCCGCGTCAACTACGTCGTGACCCGCAAGGGAGGCCGCGCAGTCGAGAAGGGCTTCTTCTGGAGCGGCGCCAAGAAGCAGTCGTCGATCAACTACTTCTCCTTCGACCGACGTGGCAACTACTACATCGACTTCGAGACCAGTGCCATGGACTCCTCGGTGTTCCGCAACTGCTCGGCGTCGACGTCCAAGATCAAGGTGCGCAACCGCTTCTGATCACGCTTCACGTTTCACGACGATCTGCTGCCCACTCGGCTCTCGCCGGTGGGCAGCAGTCATGACGGGGTAAATGACTGTGGCCAAGACCACACGCGAGCGTGCCGAGCGCTCCATCTGGCGCCGGTTGCGCTGGCCGCTCGCGACGGCTCTGGCCGTGCTGCTGGCCGCTGGCCTGTGGGCGGGCTGGACCGTCTGGCAGGTCCAGCGTGACCTGACGGCGGCCCGCGCCGAGGCGGCGTCCCTTCCGGCTGCCATGTCGGGGGACTCCGAGACCGCGGCCGACCTCGTCCAGGACCTGCAGACCCATGCCCGGTCCGCGAGCCTGCGGACGTCCGGGACGACCTGGCGCGCGCTCAGCGCCCTGCCCGTCCTGGGTGACGACTTCGACGCGACCGCGCGGGCCTCGCGGGCCGTCGACATCCTCGCCCGCAAGGGCGCCGGACCGCTGGTCGAGAGCGGCCTGAGCGCCGCGACCTTCACCCCGCGCGACGGACGGATCCCGGTGCGACAGCTCGCGCAGGCCGCCTCGCCCCTGGCCGAGGCGCGTGCCGGCTTCGACGAGGCACGGGCCGAGCTCGCGCCGATCCGGGTCCAGGGCCTCGCGCGGGAGCTGCAACCGCAGTTCCAGACCCTCATCGACCAGGTCGACGACGGAGTCCGCACGCTCGACGGTGCGACCCGAGCGGCGGAGCTGCTGCCGTCGATGCTCGGCGGCGACGGCACCCGCGACTACCTCCTGGTCTTCCAGAACAACGCCGAGCCGCGCTCGCTGGGCGGCATGCCGGGCCTGATGGCCCCCCTGCGCGCAGACGACGGCGTGGTCACGCTGGGGGAGACGGTCGCGGCCAGCGAGTTCGGCGAGCTGGACCAGCCGGTGCTGCCGCTCACCGAGCAGGAGCGCCGCATCTGGTTCGACCAGCCCGGCACCTGGTTCCAGGACTCCGTCTTCATCCCCGACTTCGAGCGGGCGAGCGAGCTGATGGCCGCTCGCTGGACGCTCGAGACCGGGCAGGAGGTCGACGGCGTGATCTCGGTCGACCCGGTCGCCCTGTCCTACCTGCTCAAGGCCACCGGTCCGCTCACGGTCGAGGGCCGTCGCCTGACCAGCAAGACCTTCGTCGACGAGATCCTGCACGAGCCCTACCTGCGCTACACGGACGACCCCGCCAGCGAGGACGCCTTCTTCGCCGAGGTGCTCACCACGACCTTCGACCGGCTCCTCGACCCGCGGACCGATCCCTCCGCGCTGGTCACCGCGCTGTCGAGGGGCGCCACCGAGGGGCGGCTGCTGGTGCACTCGCGCGACGCGGCCGAGCAGGACCGCCTCGACGGCACCCGCGTGGCCGGCGCCTTCCCGAGCGAGAGCGGCGGTCTGGCCCAGGCCGGGGTCTACGTCAACGACGCCACGGGCAGCAAGATGGGCTACTTCCTCGACTACGACGCCCGGATCAGCAGCGTCTCGTGCGCGGCCGGCGTGATCGGCTTCAACGGCACGCTGCGGATCCACTCCACGGCGCCGGCCGACGCCGCGTCGCTGCCGGCGACGGTCACCGGCCCGGGCACCTACGGTGTCGCTCGCGGTGACCACCTCAACGTCTTCGACCTCGTCGCACCCTCAGGCGGTGAGATCACCGACGTCGTCGTCAACGGGGTGAAGTCGACCGGCACCAACCGCACCTTCGAGGGTCGGCCGATCGTCTCGGTGCCGATCCTCCTCACTCCGGGTGACGTGGTCACCCTCACCTGGAGCGCAACCTCGGGCGCCGACCACTCCGACGGCGTGGAGTTCATCAGCACGCCGGGTGTGCAGCACGGTGGAGGCAAGCAGTTCGTCCCGGCACCCTGCGCGGCTGAGGAAGGGTGAATCGCCCTTTCGCCGGCAGGCTGCACCCCCAGGGGTGTACGAAGTGCCCACTTGGTGAGAAATTGCACCGTCAACGATGTCTTGACATAGGATCGTCACAGCCTGCTCGTGGGGAGCAGGGTCTCGGAGTCGCCTGGCGACGGGGCATCACATGCGTGTGGGGACATGTCGATGAGTGTGTTGGAGATCGAGTCGATCGTGCGCGCCCGGCGCACGGCTGTGCTCATGGTGATGGACGCCGCCGCGTTGCTGGTGGCCTACCTCTTCGGGGTCGTCGTGCGCTATGACGTGCTCACCGCAGATCTGTGGCGAAGTGCCGCACTGGTGGCGCTTGCCGCCATCGTCCTGCAGTGGACGCTCGGCATGGTGGGGAGCGTCTACAGCGGTCGGGTCGGGGTCGCGACCAACGAGGAGACGCTCCTGCTCGGAGCCGCGACGGCGACCGTGGGGCTGACGCTGTTCCTCGCCAACGCCATGGCGCAGCCGCACTGGGTCGCCCGCAGCGTGCCGGTGACAGGCACCTTCCTCGGCCTGTTCCTGATGCTGACCGCGCGCGCCCTGTGGCGTCACCTGACGTTGCGGCTCGCCCCCTTGTCGGGTGAGGGGCAGCCCACCCTGATCATCGGCGCCGGGGCCAGTGGCGCGCGGCTGGTGCACTCGATGCGGTCCCACCCCGATTCCGGGCTGGTGCCCGTCGGCTTCCTCGACGACGACCCCTGGATGCGTCAGCGCCGGCACTTCGGCGTGCCCGTCCTGGGCGCCGTGGCCACGCTCGAGCGCGCAGTGGTGGAGACGAGGGCGACCACGGTCGTCGTGGCCATCCCCAGCGCCAGCAAGGACCTGATCAAGAGCGTGGTCGACCGGTGCTCCGACCTCGACGTCGCCGTCAAGGTGCTGCCGCCCTTCGCCGAGTCCTTCGCCAGCCGCGCAGACGTCCGCGACGTGCGTGACGTCGACATGCGCGACCTGCTGGGGCGCGCCGCCGTCGACATCGACCTGGCGGCGGTCGCCGGCTACGTCACCGGCAAGCGGGTGCTCGTCACCGGCGCCGGCGGGTCGATCGGCTCCGAGCTCTGCCGCCAGCTGCACCGCTTCGGCCCGGCCGAGCTGATCATGCTCGACCGCGACGAGTCGGCCCTCCACGCGGTCCAGCTCTCGATCCACGGGCGTGCGCTGCTCGACAGCCCCGACGTGGTGCTCAACGACATCCGCGACGAGGTCGCCCTGCGCCGGGTCTTCGACGACCGCCGGCCCGAGGTCGTCTTCCACGCAGCGGCGCTCAAGCACCTGCCGATGCTGGAGCAGTATCCCTACGAGGCGATGAAGACCAACGTGCTCGGCACGGCCAACGTCCTCGAGGCCGCGGCCGCCGCCGGTGTGACGACCTTCGTCAACATCTCCACCGACAAGGCCGCGGATCCCACGAGCGTGCTGGGCTACTCCAAGCGCGTCGCCGAGCGGCTCACCGCCGACATGGCCGCCCGCGCCGAGGGTGCCTACATCAGCGTCCGCTTCGGCAACGTCCTCGGCTCCCGCGGGTCGGTGCTGCACACCTTCACGGCGCAGATCGAGGCGGGCGGACCGGTCACGGTGGTGCACCCGGAGGTCACCCGCTACTTCATGACGGTCGAGGAGGCGGTCCAGCTCGTCATCCAGGCCGGCGCCATCGGTGAGGACGGCGAGGTGATGATCCTCGACATGGGCGAGCCGGTGAAGATCGTCGACGTGGCCCACCAGCTCATCGCCATGTCAGGCAAGAACATCGAGATCGTCTACACCGGTCTGCGCGAGGGCGAGAAGCTGCACGAGGAGCTCTTCGGCGCCACCGAGAGCGACGAGCGCTCCAAGCACCCGCTCGTCTCGCACGCTCCCGTGGCCCCGCTCGCCGTCGCGGTCGTCCGCGCCTTCGATCTGCATGCCCACCACCTGGGGCTGCTCCAGGCATTCGAGGACTGGGTGCAGTTGCCCGATCCCGCCGCGGCCGCGGCCCACTAAGCAAACTTTCACCTGCTCGAATGGAGATCCCCCACGTGTCGACCCCCGTCGATTCCCAGTCAACCGTCCTCGTCACCGGAGGCACGGGGTCGTTCGGCCACACCATGGTGCGCAGGCTGCTCGCCTCGGGTGTCGGTGAGGTGCGCGTTTTCAGTCGCGACGAGCTGAAGCAGCACGACATGCGCAACGAGCTCGCAGACGATCGCGTTCGGTTCTACCTCGGTGATGTGCGTGACTACGACAGCGTCGACCGTGCCACGCGCGGGGTGGACTACGTCTTCCACGCAGCGGCTCTCAAGCAGGTGCCCAGCTGTGAGTTCTTCCCGCTCGAGGCGGTCAGGACCAACGTCATGGGCAGCGCCAATGTCATCGAGGCCAGCAACTCCAACGGCGTGAAGTCGGTGGTATGCCTGGGCACGGACAAGGCTGCCTACCCTGTCAACGCGATGGGCATGTCCAAGGCGATGATGGAGAAGGTCGCCCAAGCGTTCGCGCGCAACAACCCGACTGCGAAGACGGTCGTCTCGACCGTCCGCTACGGCAACGTGATGATGTCGCGCGGTTCGGTCATCCCGCTGTTCGTCGAGCAGATTCGAGCCGGTCAGCCGCTCACCGTGACCGATCCCCACATGACGCGGTTCCTCATGTCGCTCGACGAGGCCGTCCTCCTGGTCGAGCACGCCTTCGGACACGCGAAGCCCGGTGACCTGTTCATCCGCAAGGCCCCGGCCAGCACGATCGAGGACCTCGCGAAGGCTGTCGGCGCGGCGATGGGTGTGGAGCCGGAGATCAAGGTCATCGGCACCCGTCACGGCGAGAAGCTCTACGAGACCCTGGCGACGCGCGAGGAGCTCGCTCGCGCCCAGGACCAGGGGGACTACTTCCGCGTGTCGGTCGACGCTCGAGACCTCAACTACGGCGAGTACTTCGACGAGGGCGATCGCCGCGAGTCGGAGATGGACGACTACCACTCGCACAACACTGAGCGCCTCGGCGTGGACGAGGTCGTCGCTCTGCTCGACTCGCTACCGGCCTTCCGACGCCTGCTTGCATCGACCGCCTGATGTTGCTCCTCGTCTCTCTCGTGCTGTCGTTCGCGCTGGTCGGGGTGCTGATCCCAGCGCTGCGGCGCGCCCGGTTCATCGACGTCCCCAATCACCGGTCGTCCCACTTCGCCCCTATCCCGCGCGGCGGTGGTCTGGCCGTCATGATGACGATCCCGCTGGGTCTTTGGTTGGGGAACGACTTTGCGGCATGGCCACTAGTCGGCGTGGCCCTGCTCCTGGCCGTAGTCGGATTGGCGGACGACATACGTCCCCTCCCCGGTGGTGCTCGGCTGCTGGCACAAGTCGTCGCTGCGCTGGCCATCTGCACATGGTCTTCCCTGTCTTTCGGAGCGACCGACTGGTTGCGGCTGGCAGTTGCTGCCGTGGTGATCGTGGGCTTCGTGAACGCTTTCAACTTCATGGACGGCGTCAACGGGATCTCCGGCCTGGTCACGGCTGTCATCGGGGCGTTCTGGGCCATCATCGGCGTGCGGCAAGACCTTGACTGGGTCAGCGCTCTCGGACTGGTACTTGCCGGTGCTGCCCTCGGTTTCCTTCCGTGGAATGCCCCCCGGGCACGCGTCTTCCTCGGCGACGTTGGCAGCTACGGCCTCGGTTTGCTCGTCGGCTCCCTCAGCGCCCTTGCCTGGATGCAGGGGGTGCACTGGCTGCTCGCGCTCGCACCGCTGGTCGTCTACGGGGCCGACACAGGCTGGGTGCTGGCGAAGCGGGCTCGCGGCGGGCGTCCGCTGATGGAGGCGCACCGTGAGCATGTCTACCAGCGGATGGTTGACGGAGGCTGGTCACATCTGCGCGCGGCCGGGTTGTGCGCAATGGCCGTGGCACTGACGTGCCTGGCAGCGACTCTCACCTGGGAGCGTTCGCCCTTGCTCGGCCTGCTAGTCGTCGTCGTGCTGGCCACCGCCTACCTGCTGACCCCGGGGCTGATGCTTCGCAAGCGCGAGGTCACGGCATGAGGATCGCCTTCGTCACTCAGTGGTACGACCCCGAGTCAGGGTCAGCAGCTATCCCGGCGATCCATCGCACGAGCGTTGGCGAAGCGCGGCCATGAGGTCACCGTCATCACAGGCTTTCCCAACTACCCCGAGGGCAAGCTCTATCCCGGGTACCGGATGAAGGCTCTGCAACGCGAGCAAGTGGGCTCGATCAAGATTCTCCGGATCCCGATGTATCCGGCGCATGGGTCTTCAGGGGTGAAGCGTGCGGCCTTTTTTCTGAGCTTCATGTTGTCAGCCTCGACCTGGGGCGCCTGGCTCGCGCGCCGGCACGAGGTCGTGCTCGTGTATTCGACATCAGCCACAGTGGGACTCGCTGGTGTCAATCATGAAGCGTGTCTTTCGCAAGCCGGTTGTCCTGTACGTCGAAGACCTCTGGCCGGACTCGGTTCTGGCTAGCGGCATGGTGCGAGGCGTTGCGGCTCGCATTGCTTGGGGCTCACTCAGTTGGCTAGCCGAGCTGGGCTACGCCGGCCGCCGGAAGGGTCGCTGTCATTTCTCCGGGAATGCAGCGGATCTTGCGTGAGCGTGGCGTGGCCGATGAGAAGCTTGACTTGGTCTACAACTGGGTCGACGAGGAAATCTTCAGGCCGATTGCGGCCTCATTGCCCACCGATACCTTCGACGTCATGTACGCGGGCAACCTAGGTGACGTTCAAGGACTTGACACAGCGATTCGTGCCATCGCCCTCCTCCCCGACCGACCGGAGATCTGTCTGCGGCTGGTGGGAGGTGGCGTGGCGGCGCAGTCTCTAGTGGATCAGGCAAGGGATCTCGGGGTCGAAGAGCGCGTGCACTTCGAAGGCACTCGTCCGCTGAACCAGATGGCTGAAGTGCTGGCGCAAGCCCACGTCCAACTCGTCTGCTTGCGCGACCTTCCCATGTTCAAGGCGACGATGCCGAGCAAGACGCAGGCGATCTTGGCTTGCGGTCGCCCAGCCGTGGTTTCGGCCCCCGGCGATGTGGCGGACCTGGTGGAGCGTGCGGGCGCGGGACTTGCTGTGCCGCCAGAGGATCCTGGGGCGCTGGCCGAGGCCATTCGAGAGATGGCCGACCTCGACCCTGAGGAGTTGGCTGAGTTGGGTCGGCAGGGGCGTCGATTCTACGAGCGCGAGCTCGACTCGAAGGTGGGCGTCGCCAGGCTCGAGCAGAGTCTCGAGCGTTCCATGAGCGAGGCGTCATGACTGTCGCGATCACCGGAGGCTTCGGCTTCCTCGGCTGGCACACCGCCTGTCGCCTGCGGGCGCTGCAGCAGGTCGAGCCGGTGCGACTGGGGCGCGACGACTTCGCTGACGCTGCCACGCTGGCGGAGCGGCTCTGCGAGTGGAGCAGATCATCCACATCGCGGGCGTGAACCGCGCAGACTCCGACGAGGCCGTCGAGCAGGGCAACGTCGCGCTGGCCGAGACGCTGGCCGCCGCGGTGCGCGCCAACGGCGCTCCAGTCGACCTGGTGTACGCCAACTCGGTGCAGGCCGACCTCGACAACGCGTACGGCCGAGGCAAGGCGCGCGCGGCGGAGATCCTCGAGGCAGTCGTGACCGAGGTCGGCGGCTCGTTCGCCGATCTGCTGTTGCCCAACCTGTTCGGCGAGCACGGACGTCCCGGCTACAACTCGTTCGTCGCGACGTTCGCCCACGAGGTGGCGGCCGGTCGCACGCCCACCGTCACCGGCGACCGCGAGATCCCGCTGCTGCACGCCCAGGACGCGGCTGCTGCCCTGATCGGTGCGCTCGGCACGAACGTCCGCGCAGTGGTGGATGCCGAGACGATCGCGATCAGCGAGGTGCTGCAGTTCTTCACCGAGGCCCACGAGCTCTACGCGACCCGCGGCGAGGTGCCTGACATCTCGACGCCGATGCGTCGCAACCTGTTCAACACCTACCGCGCGGCCGCGTTCCCTGACATGTGGCCGATCTCGCCGCAGGTGCACGCCGACAACCGCGGCGACCTCTTCGAGACTGTCCGCGCGCACGGCGGCACCGGCATGGCCTTCATGTCGACCACGCTGCCGGGTCAGAAGCGCGGCGAGCACTACCACCTGCACAAGGTGGAGCGCTTCTTCGTCGTGAAGGGCGAGGCCGAGATCGAACTGCGCCGTCTGCTGCACGACGACGTGGTGACGTTCCGCCTCAGCGGCGACAAGCCCGTCGTTCGTCGACATGCCCACGATGTGGGTGCACAACATCCGCAACGTGGGAGACACCGAGCTGGTCACCATGTTCTGGGCGGACCAGTTGCTCGACATGGACAACCCGGACCAGTTCCCCGAGACGATCGCCCAGGAGGCATCCGCATGAAGGTCATGACCGTGGTCGGCACGCGCCCGGAGATCATCCGGCTGGCGCGGGTGATCGACCGCCTGGACAAGACCGAGGGCATCGAGCACGTGCTGGTGCACACCGGGCAGAACTACGACTACTCGCTCAACCAGGTCTTCTTCGACGACCTCGGCCTGCGCGCGCCCGACCACTACATGGGCGTGGACACCTCCAGCCTGGGTGCGGTGCTCGGCGGCGTGCTCGATGGGCACCGAGAAGGTGCTGCTTGAGGAGAAGCCGGACGCGCTGCTCGTGCTCGGTGACACCAACTCGTGCATCGCCACGGTGATGGCCAAGCGGATGCGCATCCCGACCTATCACATGGAGGCGGGCAACCGTTGCTTCGACGAGAACGTGCCGGAGGAGACCAACCGTCGTCTCGTCGACCACGTGGCCGACTTCAACCTCGCCTACACCGAGCACGCACGCCGCAACCTGCTCGCCGAGGGCCTGCACCCGCGCCGCATCCTGGTGACCGGTTCGCCCATGCGTGAGGTGCTGGAGGCGTTCCGCGACCAGATCGACGCCTCCGACGTCGCTCGAGCGTCTCGGGCTCACGCCGGGCGAGTACTTCCTGGTCAGCGCCCACCGCGAGGAGAACGTCGACATCCCTGAGCGACTGCAGCAGCTGCTCGACTGCCTGGTCGCCGTGCGCGAGCAGTTCGGCAAGCGCGTCGTCGTCTCCACCCACCCGCGCACCCGCAAGCGCCTCGAGGCGCTCGACAGCGACCTCGACCTGAGCGGCATCGACTTCATGGAGCCGTTCGGCTTCCACGACTACAACAAGCTGCAGATCGAGGCGGCCTGCGTGCTCTCGGACTCCGGCACGATCTCGGAGGAGTCGTCGATCCTGGGCTTCCCGGCGATCACGCTTGCGTGACTCGATCGAGCGCCCCGAGGCCCTCGACAGCGGATCGATCATCATGACCGGCCTCGACGTCGACGACGTCGTGCGCGGCGTCGGTATCGCGATCGCCGACGGTCCGGTCGCCTCGTCGCACCCGGCGGGCTACGAGGTCGACGACACCAGCAACCGCGTCGTTCGGTTCATCTCCTCGACGGCGGGTCGTCACCCTCAGTGGGCTGGGATCCGGACTGCACAATGAGCCGTTCATGAAGATTGCGTACGCGGTTCCGCACCCAGTGGGCGGGGCAATCCTCCAGCGGGTTGTTGGGATCGCCCGCGCGCTGAAGTTCGCACGCCCGGATGTCTTGGTGACAGTGCTCGGACCCTCGCTTGGACGAGACCGCTGATGGCGAACGTACGTCGACTTCGTCCCGGTCGAAGCCGCAGTCCCGTCCGCACATGCACTGACAAAGGTCGTACGACGTGTCGCAGTTGGGACGAGAGACCGTACGGGCTCTTGAGGCGCTGAACCCCGATCTTGTCATCGTCTACGGCGGTGGAGCCCTCTACATGAGCCGGATCCAGTCGTGGGCCCGCTGCCCGCGGGAAGCGCGTCGCTGCCGACGCTGTGGAGTGGTACGACGCCTCGCACCTGCCAGGGGGCAAGTGGGGGCCCATTCGCTTTGGACAACGAGGCGATGATGCGCCGAACGCTGCTGCGATGTGACGGGGTCATCGCGATCTCCAGTCTTCCTGGCAGAGCACGTTTCTCGGCTCTGCGCAGTTCCGGTCGTCGTCGTCCCCCCGGTGCTTGATGTGGCCAGCATTCGCTGGGAGGCCGAACAGGGGACCCGCCAACGATTGGTTTACTGCGGAAATCCCGGGCCTCAAGGACGATCTCGGCGTCGTCATTCGTGCACTCGCAAATGTGGATCCGGAGGGCCACGACCTCGAGTTCGTGATTGCTGGCCCAGACGAAGCGCAGATGGCGCAGTTGCCTGGTGTGACGACGGTTCCTCCGTCGGTGCGTGCCGTGGGCAGACTCTCATCCGCTGAGAGCCTTGCTCTCATGGCCGGCGCGACGTGGGCGCCTTTGGTGCGTCCTGATCGCCGTTTCGCCCACGCTGGGCTTTCCGACGAAGGTAGTCGAGGCATTGGCCGCTGGCACTCCACCCATTGCGAACCTCACCTCCGACCTAGGGCGTTACCTTATACATGGGGAGAACGCGCTCGTTCTGCCCGACCGGAGCCTGAAGGCTTTATGAAGGCGCTGGACGTTGCTCGCTCGCTCACGCTCGGATCAGATCAGCGGCATGGCTTACCGTGCTCGGCGCACAGCGGAGGCCAACTTCGACCTCAGATGCCACTCGGGGCACTTGGGAACTGGCTCGCTGAACGTCTGGGAGGGGGACACGTGATCCGGGCCAAACTGTGGGCTGGTCCGACCCTCATTGGACGGCGGGTTCGAGGCGGATGCGCATGATTCCCCACCGAGCACGCTTCGGGGGCCACGGGACCGAGTTCTTGTTCGACCTCAAGGGGACCTATACCCACGCCACGGTGTTCGTGGGCGACAACGTGAATCTGGGCCGCAGGCCGACGTTAGTGGCGGCGAGGTCCCGGATCGTGATCGGTGACGATGTGATGTTCGGGCCGGAGGTCTCGGTCTTCGGGGGCGGCCACAACATGTCCGTGGTTGGGACGCCCGCCGCGAGGGTCCACTGGAAACGCGGCGACGAGGACCTTGGGGTCTCGATCGGCAACGATGTCTGGGTAGGCACGCGGGCCGTCTATCTTGCGTGGTGTCGACGTTGGGAACGGCGCCGTGATTGCGGGAGGCGCAGTTGTGTCCAAGTCAGTTCCGGACTACGCGGTTGTGGCGGGCAACCCGGCTCGCGTCGTCGGACTTATCGGTTCAGCTTGGAAGAGGCGATCGCCCACGAGACGGCGCTCTATGGTCGCCCTCGCCGTAGCGATTGGCGGAACTTCATGCACGGGTGGGGTCCGTTCGACATGCTTCATCGTCGAAAGCGCCACTGTGACCGGACGCGTAGTTGGAGATCCGGCCCCAGATCCGGCGCCGGTCACCCCGGCAAATTGGTGTGGTGTGATCTAGGACGGCCATCGTGACGGGGGTTCTTGCAACTTCCTTCTTTGCGCCCAATTTCACGTTGCGCGGTGGTGGGCTCATCTGTGCAGTTGTCGTTGGGCTTTCTCTGCTGGGCCATATCCTTGTTAGGGCGGACATCGCCGCCATCGCCGTGGCGGTCTGGTCGCCACCTCCATGCTGTGGACGCGCGCGCCTGAGCTGACCGCGAACACCGCGCTCAATCTGCTTCTTGCGTCGCCGTCTTCTTGGCCGTCCGGGTGCTGCAGCAGGCGACGGCGGGACCTTCGGATGATGGCCATCGGGATGTTGGTCGGGGCGGCCGTATCGGTCGTCGTAGTCGTGAGGAATAGTCCGGATCCACTGCGGTGGTGGTATAGGGACACCTGGACTCGCGTCGGCTTGGCGACATCAATGTCAACTACACCGCGTATTCGCTCGTGACCGGATCGGCCGTGATGGTCGCGTTGGTGCTCTTCCGGCGCCCGGGTGAGCAGTTATCGCGGCTCGCCCCGGGGTGGTCGTCGGTTGGCGCCATGTATATCGCGGTGGTTCTTAATGGAACACGGGGTGCGCTACTCTCCTTGGCGGCACTCGTGCTTTGGTTCGTCGCATCCAGATTCATGCCACGGATCGGTTGGGTCTCTGGTCGGCGTGCTTACGTGGCTTGCCAACGCCGCGTTCATGCTGGGATGGGCGGACACACTTCTCAGGGTCCTTGCGGCGGGCAGCGCACGTGACACCGGCGGGATCTTCAACGGGCGGCTATCTACTTGGCCCCTCGCGCGTGAGGCGTTTCCGCGAGAACTTGTTCGGAGCTGGAGCCGGGTCCTTTCCGGCCTACCCCGGGAACACCACGGGGATCAACGCACACGCTGTCGTCCTCGACGTAGCGACAGGTCTCGGGCTCGCTGGGTTGCTGGCTGTTGCGCTCGCTTGGCTCTTCGGTCTCAAGGAGCCGCTCGCGAACCCTGATCCGCGCGTCAAGCGTGCGATAGGTGCGTTCTTGGTCGTCACCCTGCCGGTAATTCTGTCAGGATTCTGGTTCGAGTCGACCGTCCTATGGGCCGGGCTGGCCCTCTTCTCGAAGGTGGATCTGCTGGCGAGGGTGGACAATCTCTCCTACGAGGACCTGCTCGGGGCAGCGACGCTCCGTCGGTAGCCGATGACCAGTGCGGGTAAGACGGTGAACAAATCAACTGCGGACCCCACCAACGGCACCCACTCAAACCCGTAGCGGACCGCGACGACTTTGCCCGGCGCGGAAAGCAGCAAGAACGCCGACCAACCGAACAGTTGAGGTCTTAGGTGTCCAGCGGCGTTCTGGACCATCGAGAGCGGGGACGTAGCGGACACGATGAGCCACCAGAACGCCAGCCCCAGTAGCAAAGAATAGTCGGCCGATTGTGCGCCGTGGGTCAGCACGCTTAACAGAGGCTGGGCGAGCGCGATGATCAGGAGCGAGGCGCTCAAAACCGCAGCGAAGGAGACCACGATCATGCGAGTCGTGTTCCTCCGTACCCACGCGTAGTCACCCGATGCCAGCGCCCGCGCGTTCATCGGCCACAGAGGCTCGTTGACCACGGTGACCAAGAGACCGAGCGCCGCCAACATCCTTGCTGAGATTCCGAACACGGACACTGCGTCTGCCCCGCTTACCTGGGCGATGACCAAGTTGTCGAGGTTGTAGGCGATCGCAGACATTGTCGTGATGACTAAGAAGCCGACGCCGAGCTGGATAAGCGGCAGCGCGTGCTCCGCTGGATCTCCGACCAGCGGGGGATTAAGTCGGGTTGGCTCCGAAAGAACGTGGCATTGGCAAAGACATTTGCGAGCAGCGGACCTGCGGTCGCCGCAAGAACCAGGAGCCACAGGGGTGAATCGCACTGGGCAGCCGTCGCGGCGAGTGCCAGGGATAGAAGCGGGCCCGTAGCAGTGATGAGGTTGTTTCGGGAGATCTGTTCCGCGGCGTACTGGACGCGCTGAATGAGGGCTAGCGGAACGTTGCAGGCGAATGCACACAAGCAAACCAGAGCCAGGGTGGCAGCCTCGTTTGCCATGGTGGCAGGCAGTCCGAGAAGGGAGGACCAGGATGAAGACTGCGTCGACATCCATGTGACGACCACGAGTGAGGGTCGCCACGCACGTTACGAGGGCGTATGCAGTGGAGATCTCGCGTCTGGCACGGGCATAGTCATTTTGTCCCAGTGAACGCAGAAGTTGGGTAAGAAACCGTTCCCCAAGCCGAGATCGGCCCACACCATCATTCCAGTCAGCGACGCAATCGTGAGCCAGGCGCCGAATATGTGCTCGCCCATAGCGGGCAGGAGGATGTAGATCAGCGCGAATGGTGCGATCGCTGCGGAGCCTCGACTGACGGCCGCCTGTGAGAATGCCTCGCATAAGTTGACGCTCGCGGGTGCCAAGCGGATTCAGTCCTACTGAGCCATGTGCATGGCCTTTCAGTTCGCGCGCGTCTGGGGGCCCACAACTGGCGGTACGCCGCGACCACCACGTCAGCGGCGTAGAGCGTTCCGGACTCGCTCGAGCGCATCGGTCGCCATCGCCACGCGGAGTCGGCCGTCTGTCGAGCGACACGGCTCAGAGCACCCTCAAGGGCCGCGACGTCGCGAGGGGCCGACCACGACGCCGGCGCCGTCCGAGAGCATGGAAGGGATCGCGCCCACCGACGTGGCGACCACCGGGGTTCCGGTTGCCATCGCTTCGAGGATCACGTTCGGGAAGCCTTCTGTGTGGCTGGGGAGTACCAGGAAGGCGGCCGCAGACATCTCGCGGATCACGTCCGGGTGCCCCTTCGGGCCTACTAGTTCAATGGAGGCATGCAAGGAGCTTTGCCACTCAGCCGAAGTGAACGAGGCCGTGAGAGGTCCTACGAGACGAAGACGCCATCCCGCGGGGCGGATGTTTGTCCACGCCTCGACCAGCTCGGCGATGCCCTTGGACGGACCCACGGATCCCACGAACACCGCCGTGCGGGAGTCACGCTCGACCTCGGGGATGTAGCGCTCGGTCTCGATGAAGTTTGGGAGGAGGTGGGCCCTTTCCTCGCCGATCATTGCAAGCACGGCACGGTGAGCTCGGTTCGTCGATGCAGAGAGTCACGGACGCTGCGCGGATGGCGTGCGCAGCAGTTTCCCCTCGCGGGAACCGTTGTTCAGGATCTCCGGCGCCCGTCCGAACCGCAGGTGAAGAACAGTGCGGACGCGTGCTGCGCGGCAGAGGTCCAGGACGATGACGTCGCGGATGAGCCGAAGCTGCCGGAGGTGTTGAGGTGTACACAATCCGGTCGCCCAGCCGTAACGAACGACGCCACGAGCCGGCGACGACTACGAGGTTCTGCCGCGCACCGCTGGCGATCCGGTACGCGAGCAGACGTTTCGTCCGTTCGCTGTCAGCCGATACGAGGTGTCAATAGCCGGCGAGGTCGACGCCTAGGCGCTCTGCCGGCATGTCCACCATTGTGCGGGTCCAACGAGCGATCCCGCCCAAGTGGCGGGGGTAGGGGGGAGATCAGTAGGACGCGCGGCCCCGGGCAGCCTCCGCTCCGCGACCCCCTCTTAGGCATCACGTCGGAACCAGTTCAACGTCTCGCTCGAGACCTCGCGACAAATCCACGGCAGTCACTTCGGGGAAGAGCATGCGCAGGGTTGAGTTGTCGGCCATGCGAGTGCGGCACGTCGCCGGGGCGCGGGTCGCGGTGGCGTACATCGGGCTCGATGCCGCTGAGGTCGTCGAGTCTGCTCGATCAGGTCGAGCAAGCGTCGTGTTGGTGCCGAAGGCCAGGTTCACCGGCTCCGGGTGGGACACGCGCCGCTCGACAGCGTCCAGCAGGACGTCGCACACCGTGCCGACGTAGGTGAAGTCGCGGAGTTGGTGCCGTCGCCGTTGACCCACAGCGGCTCGCCTCGCAGCAGCGCGTCGATCCAAGTGGGGATCACGGCCGCATAGACGTGGCCGGCACGCTGGCCCGGGCCGTAGACGTTGAAGAAGCGGAACGCGAGCGGTCGAGAGGCCGAACGACTGCTGGTAGGCGAGCGTGTACTGCTCGGTCGCGAGCTTGCTCACCGCGTACGGGCTCATCGGTCGAACCCACTCGCGCTCGTTCTTGGGCAGCGCCGGGTTCATGCCGTACACCGAGCTGGACGACGCGCGACATCGACGTGGCTGACGTCCGGCCTGCGCGGCCGCTTCGAGGACCGTCAGGGTGCCGGTGGCGTTGGCTGGTGGCTCGCGACGGGATCCTCGATGCTGCGCGGCACGCTGCCCAGCGCAGCCAGGTGGACGATCGAGTCGACGCCCTGTCATCGCGTCGGCCACAGCGGCCTCGTCGAGGATCGAAGCCCTCGCGAAGTCGACGTCGAGGCCGTCGAGGTTGTCGGCGAACCCGGTCGACAGGTCGTCGATCACCGCGACCTCGTGACCTTGTCGAGGGCCAGCCGGGCAAGGTTCGAACCGATGAAGCCGGCGCCGCCGGTGATGAGGATCCGCAACTTGGCATCCGTTGGCTCAGAGGCGAAGGTCTGATTCGGTCTTGTCGAGGATGCTCTTGAGGTCGTAGAGCACATGGCCGTCGCGCTTGCCGAACGCGCGGATGCCGGCAGCACCGAGGCTCGCGAACTCGTCGTGACCCACGGCCAGCACGACGGCGTCGTATGCGTCGGCGTCGGGCGTCGACCATGGTCGAAGCCGTACTCGTGGCTGCGCTTCGGCCTCGTCGACCCACGGGTCGTGCACGTCGACCGCGATGCCGTAGGAGCTTGAGCTCGGCGACGATGTCGACGACCCGGGTGTTGCGGAGGTCGGGGGTGTTCTCCTTGAAGGTCAGGCCCAGCACCAGGACGCGGCGCCCCGCAGGTCGATGTCCCTTGCGCGATCATCGCGCGGATGCAGCTGAGTGGCGACGTACTCACCCATCGAGTCGTTGAGTCGACGACCGGCCAGGATGACCTCGGGGTGGTAGCCGACGGCCTGCGCCTTGTGCGTGAGGTAGTAGGGGTCGACGCCGATGCAGTGACCGCCGACGAGACCGGGCCGGAACGGGCAGGAAGTTCCACTTCGTGCCCGCGGCCTCGAGCACGTCGAGCGTGTCGATGCCCAGACGGTCGAAGACGAGCGCCAGCTCGTTGACGAGGGCGATGTTGACGTCGCGCTGGGTGTTCTCGATGACCTTGGCGGCCTCGGCGACCTTGATGGACGGCGCGAGGTGCGTGCCGGCCGTCGACGACGGTGTTGTAGAGGGCGTCGACGAACTCGGCCGCCTCGGGCGTCGAGCCCGACGTCACCTTGACGATGGTCTCGAAGCGGTGCTCCTTGTCGCCCGGGTTGATGCGCTCGGGGGAGTAGCCGACGAAGAAGTCCTCGTTGAAGCGCAGGCCCGAGATCTCCTCGAGGAGAGGAACGCAGTCCTCCTCGGTGGCGCCCGGGTAGACGGTCGACTCGTAGATCACCACGTCGCCCTGGTGAGGGTCGACGCGACGGTCCGCGTCGCCGCCAGGACCGGGCCGCAGATCGGGCTGCTTGTGCTCGTCGATCGGAGTCGGGGTCGTGACGATGTAGACGTTGACGGCTCGCGAGCGCCTCGGGGTCGGTGGTGGCCGGAGCCGAGGCGCGCGGCCAGCTCGCTCGTCCGACACCTCGAGGGTGCGGTCGTGCCCGCGCTGGAGCTCCTCGACGCGGGTCGGGTTGATGTCGAACCCGACGACGTCGAACTTCTTCGCGAAGGAGACCGCGAGCGGAAGTCCGACGTAGCCGAGTCCGATGACACCGATGCGGACGTCCTTCGAGGTCCAGAGCATGTGCATGCGATCCCCTCAGTGCAGTGATCGGTGTGTCGATCGTGCCGCTCCGCCGTGACTGGCTGAGCGCCTGTCCCGGTCAGCTCCCGCTGTTGATCATCCCAGCACCGACGGTGACGCCGGTCGCCTCGTCGATCAGGATGAACGAGCCCGTGGTCCGGTTCTTGGAGTAGGGGTCGCACAGCAGCGGCACCGTGGTGCGCAGCTGGACGCGGCCGATCTCGTTGAGCCCGAGCTCGCCGGCTTCCTGGTCGCGGTGCAGCGAGTTGACGTCGAGGCGGTACTGGATGTCCTTGACCATCGCGCGACCCGTGCGGGTGGTGTGCTTGATGGCGAGCTTCTGCCGCGGCTTGAGCGGCTCGTTGGTCATCCAGCAGATCATCGCGTCGATGTCCTGGCTGGGCTTCGGCGCGTTCTTCGGGCCGGGCGATCATGTCGCCGCGCGAGACGTCGACGTCGTCCTCGAGGTGGACGGTCACCGACATCGGCGGGAACGCCTCGGCGATCTCCTGGTCGAAGAGCTCGACGCGCGAGATGGTCGAGGTCATGCCGGAGGGGAGGACGACGACCTCGTCGCCCTTCTTCAGCACGCCACCGGCGACCTGGCCGGCGTAGCCGCGGAAGTCGTGGTACTTGTCCGACTTGGGGCGAATGACGTACTGCACGGGGAAGCGGGTGTCCACGAGGTCGCGGTCGGAGGCGACGTGGACGTGCTCGAGGTGGTGCATCAGGGTGGGTCCGGAATACCACGGGGTGTTCTCGGAGCGGTTGACGACGTTGTCGCCCTGCAGCGCCGAGATCGGGATGACCTCGAGGTCGGGGATGTTGAGCTTGGTCGCGAAGTTGGCGAACTCCTTGTGGATGTTCTCGTAGACCTCCTCCGACCAGTCGACGAGGTCCATCTTGTTGATGCACAGCACCAGGTGCGGCACCCGCAGCAGCGAGAGCAGCACCGCGTGGCGGCGCGACTGCTCGGTGAGGCCCTGGCGGGCGTCGACGAGCACGAGGCCCGAGGTCGGCGGTCGAGGCGCCGGTGACCATGTTGCGGGTGTACTGGGTGTGGCCGGGGGTGTCGGCGATGATGAACTTGCGGCTCGGGGTCGCGAAGTAGCGATACGCCACGTCGATGGTGATGCCCTGCTCGCGCTCCGAGCGCAGCCCGTCGGTCAGCAGCGCGAGGTCGGTGTAGTCGTAGCCCTTGGACTGCGACGTCGACTCGACCGCCTCGAGCTGGTCCTCGAAGATCGACTTGGAGTCGAGCAGCAGCCGCCCGATCAGGGTCGACTTGCCGTCGTCGACCGAGCCGGCGGTCGCGAAGCGGAGCAGGTCCATCTCGCCCTGCGCGCTGGTGTGGGCGTCGGTGGTCTGAGGGGTGGTGGCCATCAGAAGTAGCCTTCCTTCTTGCGGTCTTCCATGGCGGCCTCGGAGAAACGGTCGTCGCCACGGGTGGCGCCGCGCTCGGTGACCCGGGCGATGGCGATCTCGTCGATGATCGAGGCGGTGTCGGTCGCGACGGACTCGACACAGCCGGTCTGGGTGCGGTCACCCACGGTGCGGAAGCGGACCATCTTGGTCACGGCGGTCTCGCCGGCCTTGGGCTGGATCTCCGGGCCGGTCGAGAGCAGCATCCCGTCGCGCTCGACGATCTCGCGCTCGTGGGCGAAGTAGATCTGCGGGATCTCGATCTGCTCACGGTGGATGTAGTGCCAGATGTCGAGCTCGGTCCAGTTGGACAGCGGGAAGATCCGCATGTGCTCGCCGGCGTGGATGCGCCCGTTGTAGAGGCTCCACAGCTCGGGGCGCTGCATCTTGGGGTCCCACTGCCCGAACTCGTCACGGTGCGAGTAGACCCGCTCCTTGGCCCGCGCCTTCTCCTCGTCGCGTCGACCGCCACCGAAGGCGGCGGTGAAGCCGCCCTCCTCGATGGCGCCGAGCAGCGTGCCGATCTGCATCCGGTTGCGGCTGGTCTTGCCGTCGTCGACGACGTGGCCGGCAGCGATCGCCTCGTCGATGGTGGCGACGATCATCCGCGCACCCAGGCGGTCCACCCACGAGTCGCGCGTGGTGAGGACCTCGTCGAAGTCCAGGCCGGTGTCGACCTGCAGCAGGGGGAAGGGCAGCTTGGCCGGGAAGAACGCCTTCTCCGCGAGACGGAGCATGACGATGGAGTCCTTGCCACCTGAGAACATCAGGACCGGCTTCTCGAACTCGGCAGCGACCTCACGGAAGACGTGGATCGACTCGGCCTCGAGCTGGTCCAGCTGACTCAGCTGGTAGTCGACGTGGGTGGTGGTCATGGCGGTCATCGTAACCATCCCCCCCGTTGGGGAGAATTCGCACGCGAGGCAGGGCGTCGGTCAGACTCGGCCGAATGAGCCGCACCCCTGCACCCGAGTCCCGAACGCGACGGAGTCAGCGCCTGCTGGCCGGCCTCCTCGCGGTGGCCTTCGTCACCGCAGCCTGCTCCTCCACGCAGGAAATGGCCGATCCGCCGTCGTACGAGCGCAGCGAATCGGTGGACGTGCAGGTCCTGCCGCAGCTGGCCTCGAACAGCGCGGAGATCGAGGCCGCCGACGACGCAGCCTGGGTCGTCGACGCCTCCGTGAGCGACGTGGAGGCTGGAACGGCTGTCAACCTTTTCGCCAAGAGTGATGACGGTTCCTGGGAGTCTGTCTCGGAGGGCGAGACCGACAAGGGCGGTGCCGTGACGCTGGTCACGCGCGTTCCCGGCGAGCTGCACGTGGTCGTCGGCGACGGCGACGACGCGATCGGCGCCCAGGTCAGCACCGATGACGCGCCCGAGGCGACCTTCACCGACGACTTCGAGAAGGACACGGTCGACGAGGCGGACGGCAGCTGGTTCACCCGCGACCAGGGCTACATCGGCGTACGCGTCTGCTCCCGCGCCGACACCACCGCGACCGAGGTCGCCGACGGCGCCCTCGTGCTGAGCGTCCTCGACGACCCCCGCAAGGGCGAGTGCCAGCCCCCGGGCAAGCGCAAGAAGTTCCCGTTCCGGCTCAACGGCCACGTCGGCACCGAGGGCGTCTACGGCTTCACCTACGGCTTCGCCGCGGCGCGGATCAGGACGCAGGCGGCGCGCGGGCAGCATGCCGCCTTCTGGATGCAGACCGTCGGCGGTCAGAGCGCCGGCGGTGCGAAGAAGGGCGGCGCCGAGATCGACGTCATCGAATACTTCGGCGACGACCACCCCCAGGGCGGCCTCACCAGCTTCACCTACTTCCTGGATCGGAAGGGCAAGAAGCAGACCGTCGGCGGCTGGCTCCCCGACGTCGAGGACCTCGGCGACGACTGGGCCAGCGAATACCACGTGTTCTCCGTCGAGTGGACGCCGCAGGAGTACGTCTTCCGCATCGACGGGAAGGTCACCGAGCGGCTCGAGGGCCCGACCTCCGGGCGCCCGGAGTTCCTGATCCTGAGCCTGCTGTCGTCGGACTACGAGCTGCCCAACTTCAACGGCACGCTGCCGGAGAGCATGGAGGTCGACTGGGCGCGGGTGTGGGCGACGGGCCCGAGCTGATCAGCGGTGGTAGCGGGAGATGTGCGGGCAGGCCTCGCCGTGCTTGATCCGGCACCGGGTCTTCCGCCACAACCGGCGGGTCACAAGAGTCACGTCGTCGATAGTGGACCAGTGGGTGGCGGCGTGGGGACGACCTGAGACAACGTTGAGCCAATCCCTGCCAAACCCTGCGAGAGAGGCGCCTGGTGCAAGGATGCCGCCATGTCGGACGCACTGCTGATCACCGTCGCCCCCACCGGGGCCGAGACCGCCAAGGCTGACTGCCCGCAGCTCCCCACCACGCCCGAGGAGATCGCGCGCACCGCCGCCGAGTGCGAGGCCGCAGGCGCTGCGATGATCCATCTCCACGTGCGCGACACCTCGCACCTGCCGACCCTCGACCAGGGGCTCCTGCGCGAGTGGGTCTCCGCGGTGCGCTCGTCGTCCTCGCTCGTGGTGCAGCTGTCCACCGGCGGCTCCGTGCACGACCCGCTCGACGAGCGCCTGAAGGTGCTCGACGCAGCGCCGGACTCCTGCTCGCTGACCATGGGCACGACCAACTTCGGCGACGACGTCTTCCTCAACCCGTGGCCCTTCGTGAAGGACCTCTACCAGCTCGCCCTCGAGCGCGGCGTCGCGCCCGAGTTCGAGCTGTTCGACCTCGGCCAGGTGCACGCGCTGGGTCGGCTGATCCGTGAGTACGGCGTGCCCGCCGGCGGCAAGGTGCACGTCGACTTCGTGATGGGGGTCCCCGGCGGGATGCCCGGCACCGCCCCCGCGCTGGTCGCCGGAGTGGCCGCCCTCCCGCCCGAGGTGACCTCGTGGTCGGCGACCGGCATCGGCCGCTCGACGCTCTCGGTCGCGATGGCCTCGCTGTCGATGGGCGGGCACCTGCGCGTCGGCATGGAGGACGTGCTGACGATCAGCCGCGGGGTCCCGGTCGAGTCCAACGCCCAGCTGGTCGCACGCGCGGTCGAGCTGGGGCGGCTCGCCCAGCGCGTACCGATGTCGCCGGCCCAGTGCCGGGAGCTGCTGGGCCTCGCGTGAGGTGCCGCGGCGGGGCTTCCCGGTGGATGCGGTGCCAGCGGCCTCGTCGAGAGGCGCGTATCCGTATCCGTATCCGTATCCGTAGCCGTAGGTGCCGCTGGCACGCTTCTCCGGAGTCATGTTGACCACCAACCCGAGCGTGGTGGCGTCGACTGAGTCGAGCCGCGCGATCGCCGTGGTGAGCTGGTCGCGCGTGGTCTGACCATGGCTGATCACGACCACGGCGCCGTCGGCGCGGATCGCGAGCAGGGCGGCATCGGTCACCGGCAACAGCGGGGGAGCGTCGAGGATGATCACGTCATAGCGCGAGCGCAGCTCGACGATGAGATCCTCCATGGCCTGCGACTGCAGCAGCTCCGACGGGTTGGGTGGGAGCCGACCCGCCACCAGGACGTCGAGTGTCGTGTCGGGGTAGCGCTGCGTCGCGTCCTCGGCCGACACCTTGCCGATCAGGACGGCGGTCGTCCCCACAGCGTCGTCGAGGCCGAGCCGGGTGGCCCTCAGGGGGCGACGGAGGTCGCATCGACCAGCCCACACGGTGGCCAGCTTGGGTCCTCGTGACCGCGAGGTTGACCGCGGTCGTGGACTTGCCCTCCCCGGGCAGACCGCTGGTGACGACCAGGACCTTCTGGTCGTGGTCGATATCGACGTATTGCATGTTGGTGCGCAGCACACGGAAGGCTTCGGCCCAGGCGTCGCGGACGCCAGCGCCTTCGCCGGGGGCAGCTGGGCGTCCGGGCTCTGGAAGATGTTGCCCAGAACGGGAGCGGACGTGATCGCGCGATGTCCTCGGTCGCCCTTGATGCTGTTGTCGAGGAGTTCGCGCGCGATCGCGAGTCCGATCCCCAGCAGCAGCCCGAGAATCGCGGCGAGGGCGAGGTTGCGGATCGGGTTGGGCGACACGGGCGACGTCGACGCCTGAGCGTCGTCGATGAGCGTCGCCTTGACGACCGGGTCCTGAGCCCCGCTGGGGGTCTCCAGCTAGGTGACGCCGCCGATCTCGGTGGCCCACTGCGGCACCACCGACATGCCCGCCTCGATGAGGATCGCGCGCAGCACGGACTCGAACGGGTTGGCCGCGAGCGCGGTCGCGTGCGCCGCCACCCGGCGTAGGGCGTCCGGGCTGTCCGTGCGCAGGGCCGCCTCGAGCTGCTCGCGTGAGACGTCGCCGCTCCGCAGTGCCGAGTCGGCCACCGCCAGCGCCTCGTCGAAGGGCAGCTCGGCGGCGCAGTCGAGCACGGTGCGCACCCGCGTGGTGGCCCAGCCGTCGAAGGCGTCGCGCGGCAGCACGCCCGTGGTCAGCCAGGCGTCGACGGGGTGCGCCGGCTTCCGCGCCACCTGGAGCTGCGGGACGGGGGCGGGCCACTTCACCTTCCAGCCCCAGTGGGCGGCCGCGCTCAACAGCCGCAGGTGCCCGTCGACCTCCGCGGCGATCGCCCGGGCGAGGTCGGCGCTCGGCAGGGCGTAGCGATCACGTGAGACGTGGACGACCGTCCGCGCGGCCACGGCCCGGCGCAGGCGCTTGCGGCTGGTGAGGGCCAGGAGGTCGGCGTGCCTGGCGATCCCGCCGAGGCGGGTGAGCGCGGTCACCGGATCCATGCGTCGAGTCTGCTCACGCCGGCTGGGTCGAGCGACCCGTCATCCACAGGGGGCCACTCGAGGTCGTCAACGCCCGCGACACGGCGTACGCCGGTTGCGACACGCCGCGCCTGCGGACGCGCGAGGCGAGCGGGTGGCCCTCAGCCCTGGTCGACCTGCTTCGTCGCGACCCGCTCGGGACCGTAGGCCGGATCCTCGAGCTGGGCGATCGTCGGTGAGCCGAACATCGGCAGGCCCTGCTGCTTGCGCAGGAAGCCCCACACGATCGGGAGGATGACCAGCGTCGCCAGGCCGATGCCGGCGATGAGGAAGGGGTGGGTCTCGTCCTCGCCCAGGGGCGCCCAGCCGGACTTGTCGAGGAGCGCCACGCCGCTCATGGTGAGCACCACCACGATGCCGCGCCGGATGAACGACTGCGGCACCCGCGGGGCGAGGATCGCGCCGAGGATCGTGCCGGGGACGGACCCGATGACCAGGGGGATCAGGATCTGCCAGTCGATGCCGTGCAGGAAGATGTTGGAGATCGCCGCCGCCATCACCAGCGGCACCGCCTGGACCAGGTCGGTCCCCACGAGCCGCACCGCCGACAGGCCGGGGTAGAGCATCAGCAGCGCGATCATGATCACCGAGCCGGAGCCGACGCTGGTGATGCCGACGAGCAGGCCGCCGAGCATGCCCACGACCAGGGTCGGGACGACGCGGACGGCGGGGTTGTCGTCCTGCACGTGCGTGCCGGAGCGGACGCGCTGCAGGTTGACGTAGAGGCGCAGCGCGTAGGTCGCCGCCGCGAGCAGCAGCGCGAAGCCGATGCAGATGATGAGGACGTAGTTGAGCTGCTCGGTGTCGTCGGTGACCGCTGCCACCAGGTGCGGGCCGAGCAGCGCCATCGGGATGGAGCCGATCATCAGCCACTTCGCGAGCTGCATGTTGGGCGATCCCTCGCGCTTGTGCACGATGGCGCCGCCGGTCTTGTAGATCGCGGCCGCGGTGAGGTCTGCGGTCACGACCGTGGCGGCCTCGCCCACGCCGAGGAACAGCAGCGCCGGTGTCATCAGGGCGCCGCCACCCATGC
Source organism: uncultured Actinomycetota bacterium (assembly GCA_963790155.1). GTDB lineage: Bacteria > Actinomycetota > Actinomycetes > Propionibacteriales > Nocardioidaceae > Nocardioides. The sequence goes on from CAWBNL010000004.1 coordinate 547,678, forward strand.
CGGTGAGTCCCACCACGATGCCGACCAGGAAGCCGGCGGCGAGGATCGAGAAGAAGGTGACGGTGATGAGGTCGGTCACGGGTGCCGACTCCCGACCGGCGCGCCCGTGAGCCGAGGCACGATCACCTGCAGCAGGGCCGTGATGGTGCCGGTCGCGGCCTCGGCGGCCGCCGGCCCGCGCCGGTAGGGGTCGGCGACGTCGTGCTCGGGTGCGGGCGCCGTACGCCGTTGCCCGACCGCGGCGACCGCGTCCCGTCCGCTCAGGCCGGTGTCGGGGAGCTCGGCGAGCGAGGCGGCGAACTGCCCGAGCGTGAAGACCTGCCGGTGCAGCTGCGGGAAGTCGTCGAGGATGTGCTGGCGGTGGGTCTGCTCGGCGGTGAGCACGAGGTCGGCGTCGGTGAGCACCGCGCGGGTCAGGTGCCGGCTGCGGAAGTCGTCGCCCGCACCGGCGGGCAGCGTCGCCGCCATGTCGGGGTTGATCGGCTGCCGGTCGTAGCCGTGGGTGCCGGCGCTGGAGAACACGACGTCGGCGGACCCGGCCAGGTCGCGGGCGAGGAGCTCCATCACGGGCGAACGACAGATGTTGGCGGTGCACACGAAGAGCACCCGGAGCGGCTCACTCATGCCCTGCCCGCCCGGGGCAGGTGGAGGAACCCGGCCTCGTCCAGGGCGACGAGCACGTCGTCGAGCGCGTCCTCGATGCTGCGGCCGGTGGTGTCGACGCGGACGGCGGGGTCCTCGGGCTCCTCGTAGGGCGAGGAGATGCCGGTGAACTCGGGGATCTCGCCGGCCCGGGCCTTGGCGTAGAGGCCCTTGCGGTCGCGCCGCTCGCACTCCTCGAGCGGCGTCGCGACGTGGACGAGGAAGAACGCGCCGCCGGCGTCCTCGACCATGTCCTGCACCTGCTCGCGGGTCTCGGCGAAGGGTGCGATGGGCGAGCAGACCGCGACGCCGCCGTGGCGGGCGATCTCGGCGGCCACCCAGCCGATGCGCCGGATGTTGGTCTCGCGGTCGGCCTTGGAGAAGGTCAGCCCGGCCGACAGGTGCCGGCGTACGACGTCTCCGTCGAGGCTGGTCACCGAGCGGCCGCCCTGCTCGAGGAGCAGGTCCATCAGGGCGCGCGCGAGCGTCGACTTGCCGCTGCCGGACAGGCCGGTGAAGAACAGCACGAGGCCCTGCGCCTCGGGTGCGGGGCGGTCGGCGGTGACGATGGCGGCGATGGTGTCGGGGAAGCGGTCCGGCGACGGGCTGTCCGCGCCCTGCTCGACCAGCGCGTGCACGGGGTCGGGGCCGGCGTAGGTCGCCAGCACCTGCGCTCCCAGGGCGTGGTCGACGTCGGCGTCGCCGTGCGAGGGGAGCGGTACGGCGACCACGCTGGCGTCGTCGAGGAGGGCGGCCGCGGCGAGCGACGCGCGGACCAGGGCGACGGGGGACAGCGACGACGTACCGGTGCCCATGAGGGCCACCAGGACCACCCGCCCGAGGCCGCGCACCTCGTCGAGCTCGCCCTCGGTGAGGGCGTCGACCACCGGGACGAAGGTCGCACCCGCGTGCTGCGCGCGCACCTCGGCGGGGGTGAGGTGCAGGCGGCGGAAGGGGCCGTACTGCGCGTGGGTCAGCGTCTCGAGCGTCCCGTCCGCCGAGACGCGCGCCAGCGGCAGGCCCTCGGGGTCGACCAGCTCGGCCTCCTCCGCGCCGTCGGGCAGCGTCAGCGTCACCGGGCTCCCGGGCTCGTCGAAACGGGTGAGCGGGGCGTAGGCGCCGGAGACGAGGAGCTCGAGGTCGTCGAGCTCGGTCGGCGTCGGGCAGTGCTGGATCACCCGCGCATCCTCTCACTGCGCCGGCGCAGGTGTGGACGGTCGGTAGCCTGCGCCCATGTCTGCTGCCGCTCCTGCCCACGCCGGTCTGCCCCTGCCGGTCTGCCTGTCGTCGCCGAGATCGTCCGCTCCGGATTCGTGGAAGGACACCACTACGGCTCGATCGTGGCGCTGGCCGCGGACGGCTCCGTCGACTGGTCGGTCGGCGACGTCGTCGCACCGGTGCTGCCGCGCTCGAGCAACAAGCCCCTGCAGGCGCTCACGATGGTCGAGCTCGGCCTCGACCTGCCCGCGGACCTGCTGGCCCTGGCCTGCGCCTCGCACTCGGGTGAGCCGTTCCACGTCGAGGGCGTACGCCGCATCCTGGCCGGCGCCGGTCTCGACGAGACGGCACTGCAGACGCCGGTCGACTACCCGCTCGACGACGCCGCGCGCGAGGACGTCATCCGCGCCGGTGGGGCCAGGTCGTCGATCCTGATGAACTGCTCGGGCAAGCACGCCGCGATGCTCGCGACCTGCGTCGTGCAGGGCTGGGACACCGCGACCTACCTCGACCCCGCACACCCGCTCCAGGTCGCCATCCTCGAGACGTTCGCCCGGGTCACGGGGGAGCCGGTCGACACGATCGCGGTCGACGGCTGCGGTGCTCCGCTGCTCTCCACGTCGCTGACCGGCCTGGCGCGCGCGTTCGCGGCGCTGGCCACCGCGACGGACGGGCCCGAGCACCGGATCGCGTCGGCGATCCGCGAGCACCCGGCGTACGTCAGTGGCTCCTCGCGCGACGAGCTGGCACTGCACCGCGCGATCCCCGGCCTGATCGGCAAGGCGGGCGCGGAGTCGGTCTATGCGATCGCGCTGCCGGACGGGCGCGCGTGGGCCCTCAAGACCGACGACGGCGCGCCCCGCGTACGGCCTGTCCTGATGCTCGAGGCGCTGCGCCGCTCCGGGGTCCTGGACGAGGACGGCGTCGACGCGGCGGCGGTCGAGTCAACCGGGCAGCTGGTCCTGCTGGGTGGAGGGGTCCCGGTCGGGGAGATCCGCGCGGTCTTCTGAGGCGCTGCGGCGGCCGAGGACGAGCACCACCACGGTCGCGAGGACGGCGCCCAGGGTGGCGCCCGTGGTGTTGGCCACCACGTCCTTGTAGGTGGCCGAGCGGTCCGCGAGCGCGATCGCCTGGAAGGCCTCGACGGAGAACGACGCCACGAACCCGAGCGCGGTCCAGTCGCGCCACGTGGGACCCACCCACAGCAGCCGGCCGAGGAAGCTCACGGGCACGAAGGCGAGGACGTTGAGGCCGAACTCCACCCGCTCGGGTGCGGTCAGGGCAGCCGGCAGGCCGAGGCGGTCGCCCACGCCGGAGACGGTGTCGACGAGCCACGACGGCCCGGCCGAGGTCGGGGCGAGGAGCGTCACGGCGAGCAGGAGCAGCCAGGCCGCGAGCGCCACGGCCAGCGCCGTTCGAAGGCCGGGTCGCAGGGGGGTCATGGGCTGATCCTAGGGTGACCGGACTGTTGCGACGACTTCTGCTGTCACCAGTTAGCAGCGGGAAAGCCGCTGAAATTGGGCCACTGTGAGGCCGATCACGTGCTCAGGGTTTGCATTTTGCTAACACGTGTTAGCACACTGGAGGCATGGCCAAGGACAAGAGCACCAAGACGAGCAAGGCAGTCGCCGGCTCGTTGAGCTCCTTGGGCACGCTCGGTCCCTTGGGGGACTACCTCAAGGAGCACCGCCTGGCCGCCCAGCTCTCGCTGCGGCAGCTCGCTGACCAGGTCGGCGTCAGCAACCCCTACCTGAGCCAGATCGAACGGGGTCTGCGCAAGCCGTCGGCCGAGGTGCTCCAGCAGCTCGCGCGGGCGCTGCGGGTCTCCGCCGAACAGCTCTACGTGCGCGCCGGCATCGTGCACCCCGACGCCGGGCAGGTCGGCTCCGTGGAGCTCGCCGTCCTCGCCGATCCCGGCCTCACCGAGCGGCAGAAGCAGTCGCTCCTCGACGTCCACGCGTCATTCCTCGCGCTCAACGAGCGCGACACCCAGACCGAGAACCAGACATGACACCCCACCAGAAGGAGCACGACATGGCCACCACCAAGTTCGACATCGCCACCACGGCATTCAAGAAGCCTGCTCTCGCCTACGTCGGCGTGACCGACCTCGCCGTCGGGCTGGTCCGCGAAGCCGTCGCCGACGCCACCTACGGCGACCTGGTCAAGCGCGGCGAGTCCCTCGTGGGCCGCATCCGTCGCCAGGAGTCCACCAAGGCCACGGTGGCGTCCGCGAACACCACCAAGGCCAAGGCCAAGACCACCGCGACCCAGGTGAAGAAGGCGGCCGACGCCGAGGCCATCGCGACCAAGAAGGCACAGACCGCGCAGAGGGCCGCCGCGAAGAAGGCCGCTGCGGCTGCGAAGAGGGCCCCGGCCCGCAAGGCCGCGACCAAGAAGACCGAGACCGCGCAGAGCAGCGCCAAGGCCACCACCACGGCTGCCACCAAGACCGCGACGTCCGCGGTCAAGGCCGTGGCCGACGCCGCCGAGAAGGTCGGCGACTGACGATCCGCCTGATGCACGACCCCCGTCCGATCCGGACGGGGGTCGTCGCACGTCCGGGGTGTCGGGTCCCGGTCGTTAGGCTGGAGGCGTGAACCTCTATGCGCAGAGCACCCTGCTCCTCGTCGTGGTCGTGGTGCTGCTCGCGATCAAGGGGTTCGCGTTCATCAACTCGCTGAGCTACTCCGCCGAGGCCTACCAGGCCGCCGGCAAGCTCACCAAGCAGGCGTGGTGCGCGATCACCGGCCTCGGCTTCGCCGCGCAGCTGATCCTGATCAACGCCTCGCCGTTCGGGATCATCCACCTGGTGACCACGATCGCCTCGCTGGTCTACCTCGCCGACGTACGCCCTGCGCTGCGCGAGGTCACGTCCGGGCGTCGCTGACCGGGGTCTCGTGACAGGACTTCGTCCTTCCTCGACCAACGGCCCGCTTCGTCCTTCCTCGACCAACGGGCGGAGTCATCGCTGGTTGAGGAGGTCGCGCAGCGACCGTCACGAAACCCCTGGACCGTTGCTGGGGGCTCAGGCGAGGTAGCGGTCCAGGGCGGCCAGGGCGGGCTCGGGCTCGAAGCCGGTCGCCCGGATCTTGTCCAGGCACATCGCGGAGTGGAGCGGTCGCGGGGCGAACGGGTTGCCCTGGGCCAGCACCCCCTCGGCGTAGGCCGCGGTGGTGGTCGCGGAGACGTCGTCCGCGCTGCGACCGGAGCGCTCGAAGACGGCCTGGGCGACCTCGCGCCACGACATCGCCGGGCCGCCGTTGGAGACGTGGTAGACGCCGAACGCGGCACCGGAGTCGAGAAGGTGGCGCGGTGGCGCGGACCAGCTCGTCGGTGAAGGTGAGCCGCCCGACCTGGTCGTCGACGACGCTCGGGGACACGCCCTTCTCCGCGAGCGACTGCATGGTGCGGACGAAGTTCTTGCCGTCGCCGATCACCCAGGACGTACGGAGCAGGTAGTGGCGCGGGGCCAGGCCGACGGCGAGGTCGCCGGCGGCCTTGGACTGGGCGTAGACCCCGAGCGGGGACAGCGGCTCGTCCTCGGTGTGGCCGGGGTCGAGTGCGGCGGTGCCGTCGAAGACGTACTCCGAGGAGTAGTGCACGAGCGTGAAGCCGTGCTCACGGGCGAGGCCGGCCAGGGTGGCGGGCCCGGTGGCGTTCGCCGCCCAGGCGGCGACCCGTCCCTCGGCGGTCTCGGCGGGGTCGACCGCGGTGTAGGCCGCGGCGTTGAGCACGACGCCGTAGTCCTGCCACGCGAAGGCGCGCACGGCCTCGGCGTCGGCCACGTCCAGCTCGGCCCGGGTGCGGGTGTCGGCCTCGGGATAGGCCGCAGCCAGCGCCTGGCCGAGCTGGCCGCCGGCGCCGAGGACCAGGGTCTTCTTCGGCTTCATCGCCACGACGTCGCCCAGGCGCGGGGTGGCGAGGTCCTTCTCGGAGATCTCGGCCTCGGAGAGCGGGATCGGCCACGGGATCGCCGCGGTCTCGTCGGCCAGGTTGAGCGCGGGGTAGGTCACGCCGGGGCGCCAGTGGTCGTTGACGAGGTAGGTGTAGGCGGTGCCGTCCTCGAGCGCCTGATAGCTGTTGCCCACGCCGCGCGGCACGAACACCGCGATCGAGGGGTCGACCTCGATGTGGAAGGTCGCGCCGAAGCTCTCGCCCTCACGCATGTCCACCCAGGCGCCGAAGATCCGGCCGGTGGCCAGCGAGATGAACTTGTCCCACGGCTCGGTGTGGATGCCGCGGGTCGCGCCGCGCGAGGCGTTGAAGGAGATGTTGTTCTGCACCGGGCCGAAGTCGGGCAGCCCGAGGGCCACCATCTTCTCGCGCTGCCAGTTCTCCTTGAACCACCCGCGCGCGTCGCCGTGCACCGGCATCCGGACGACGAGCAGTCCGGGGATCGCGGTGGTCTCGACGCTCAGGTCGGCCATCACTGGCCCTTCTGGGCGTAGGTCGCCTCGGTGGCCTCCTTGTGCGGGCGCCACCAGTCCTCGTGCTCCTGGTACCACGCGATCGTGTTGGCCAGGCCCGACTCGAAGTCCTGGAACTGCGGCTGCCAGCCGAGCTCCTGGCGCAGCTTGCCCGACTCGATGGCGTAGCGCATGTCGTGGCCGGCGCGGTCGGTGACGTGGTCGAAGGCGTCCTCGGGCTGACCCATCAGCGTGAGGATCAGGCGTACGACCTCGAGGTTGTTCTTCTCGCCGTCGGCGCCGATCAGGTAGGTCTCGCCGATGCGGCCCGTCTCGCAGGATCGTGAGCACGGCCGAGGAGTGGTCGTCGGCGTGGATCCAGTCGCGGACGTTCTCACCCGAGCCGTAGAGCTTGGGCCGGATGCCGTCGATGACGTTGGTGATCTGGCGCGGGATGAACTTCTCGATGTGCTGCCAGGGGCCGTAGTTGTTGGAGCAGTTGGACACCGTCGCCCGCACGCCGAAGCTGCGCACCCACGCGCGTACGAGGTGGTCGGAGCCGGCCTTGGACGCGGAGTAGGGCGACGACGGGTTGTAGGGGGTGTCCTCGGTGAAGCGCTTCGGGTCGTCGAGCTCGAGGTCGCCGTAGACCTCGTCGGTCGAGACGTGGTGCAGCCGCTTGTCGTGCTTGCGCACGGCCTCGAGGATCGTGTAGGTGCCGAGGATGTTGGTCCTGATGAACGGGCTCGGGTCGTTGAGCGAGTTGTCGTTGTGGGACTCCGCCGCATAGTGCACGACCGCGTCGTGGGTCGCCACGAGCGGGTCGACGACGCCCTCGTCGGCGATGTCGCCGACCACGAGGCGCACCCGGTCCTCGGGAAGTCCCGCGAGGGACTCCTTCGAGGCGGCGTAGGTCAGCTTGTCGAGCACGGTGATCTGCAGGTCGGTGTGGTCGACGAGGTGGTGCACGAAGTTCGACCCGATGAACCCCGCGCCCCCGGTCACAAGAAGGCGTTCCATGGCCGGGAGTCTAGGTCGACAGGTCTCCGTGGTCGCCAACGCGTGGCCCTAGGGTGTCAGCCATGCGTGGAATCATCCTGGCCGGTGGCACCGGCTCGCGACTGCACCCCATCACCCAGGGCATCAGCAAGCAGCTGGTGCCGGTCTACGACAAGCCGATGATCTACTACCCGCTGACCACGCTGATGCTCGCGGGGATCCGGGACGTCCTGATCATCACCACCCCCCACGAGGCCGACGGCTTCCACCGGTTGCTCGGGGACGGCTCGCAGTTCGGCATCAACCTCACCTTCGCCGTCCAGCCCAGCCCCGACGGCCTCGCGCAGGCGTTCATCATCGGCGCCGACCACATCGGCTCCGAGCGCTCGGCGCTCGTGCTCGGCGACAACATCTTCTACGGCTCCGGTCTCGGCTCGCAGCTGCTGCGCTTCCGCGACCTCGACGGAGCGGCGGTCTTCGGCTACCACGTGGCCGACCCGCGGGCCTACGGCGTCGTGGAGTTCGACGACGAGGGCCGCGCGCTGTCGCTGGAGGAGAAGCCGGAGCACCCCAAGAGCGACTTCGCCGTGCCGGGGCTCTACTTCTACGACAACGACGTCGTCGCAGTACGCCGCCGAGCTGGCGCCGTCGCCGCGCGGCGAGCTGGAGATCACCGACCTCAACCGCCGCTACCTCGAGGAGGGGCGCCTCCAGGTCGAGGTGCTGCCCCGCGGCACCGCCTGGCTCGACACCGGCACCTTCGACTCGCTCAACGACGCCTCCAACTTCGTACGCACCATCGAGGGCCGCCAGGGCTTCAAGGTCGGTGCGCCCGAGGAGGTCGCCTGGCGGATGGGCTGGCTGAGCGACGACGAGCTCGTGGCTCGCGCCGAACCGCTGCGCAAGAGCGGCTACGGCGAGTACCTGATCGGGCTGCTCTCGCATGGGTGATCCGGGGGTCCCCTCGTCGGCAACCACCGGGTACCCGGTGGTCCCCACTTCGGCAACCTCCGGGTACCCGGTGGTTGCCGAGGTTCCCGGCCGTTGCAACGGGCGATAACCCGACGAAAGGGACATGAACCTCAGGCGAGGTCGGCCGCGACCATCCGCGCGACGATCTCCTCGAACCCCACCGTCGGCGTCCAGCCCAGCACCTCGCGGGCCCGCGACGCGTCGCCGACCAGCTCGGTCGGGTCGGCGGGGCGGAAGAACCGCTCGTCCTGGCGGATGCACCCCTCCCAGTCGCTCACGCCCGCAGCGGTGAACGCGGCGGCCACGAAGTCGCGTACGGAGTGGGCTCGGCCGGTCGCGACGACGTAGTCGGACGGCTCGTCGGCCCGCGCGGCCCGGATCATCGCGTCGACGTAGTCGGGCGCCCACCCCCAGTCGCGGCGCGCGTCGAGGTTGCCGAGGACGAGCTCGTCGGCGTCACCCCGGGCGATGGCGGCGGCGGTGGAGGTGATCTTGCGGGTCACGAATCGCTCGGAGCGCCGTGGCGACTCGTGGTTGTAGAGGATGGCGCTCGAGACGTGGACGTCGCGCTGGCGGAAGACGCCGGCGGACAGGTGCGCGAAGGCCTTGGCGGCGCCGTAGGGGTTGACCGGGCGCAGCGCCGTGTCCTCGGTCTGCGGTGACTCGGAGGCCTCACCGAAGATCTCTGCGCTGGACGCCTGCACGAGTCGTACGTCGCCGACGAGCCGTGCCGACTCCATCAGCGCGACAGCCGCCTGGCCGTTGACGTGCGCGGTGAGGTCGGGCTCCTCCCACGACTGCGCGACCGAGCTGATCGCGGCCAGGTTGTAGATCTCCTGCGGGGCGATCTCGCGCACGAGCCGGCGGGTGGTGGACAGGTCGCCGAGGTCGCCGGCGTGCAGCACCACCTCGGGCGGGCAGTGGGCCGGGTGGCCGTCCGCCCGCAGCACGAGCGCGTGCACCTCCATGCCGTCCGCGACCAGGCGCTCGGCGAGATAGGTGCCGTCCTGCCCGCCGATGCCGGTGATGAAGGCGCGAGCGGTCACCAGCCCGCCTTGACCGCCGCGATGTCGCTGTCGACCATCATCGCGACGAGCTCGGGGAAGGACACCGTGGGCGTCCAGCCGAGCCGGTCCTTGGCCTTGGTGGCGTCGCCGATGAGCAGCTCGACCTCGGCCGGGCGCATGAAGCGCGGGTCCTGGGTGACGTACTTGCTCCAGTCGTCGACGCCGACGTGGGCGAAGGCGAGGTCGAGGAAGTCGCGGATCGAGTGGGTCTCACCGGTCGCGATGACGTAGTCGTCGGCCTCGTCCTGCTGCAGCATCCGCCACATCGCCTCGACGTAGTCGCCGGCATAGCCCCAGTCGCGCTGGGCGTCGAGGTTGCCGAGCGCCATCGAGTCCTGCTTGCCGAGGTGGATGCGGGCGACGGCCTGGCTGATCTTGCGGGTCACGAACTCGGGCCCGCGACGCGGCGACTCGTGGTTGAACAGGATCCCCGAGGAGGCGTGCATGCCGTAGGACTCGCGGTAGTTGATGGTCATGTAGTGGCCGTAGACCTTGCTCACGCCGTAGGGGGAGCGGGGCCACAGCAGGGTGCTCTCCGACTGCGGCACCTGCTGCACCTTGCCGAACATCTCCGAGCTCGAGGCCTGGTAGAACCGGATGCTGTCGGCGGCGTCGCCCGCGTGCAGGCGTACGGACTCGAGCATGTTGAGCACGCCCATCCCGGTCACGTCGCTGGTGACGAACGCGTTCTCCCACGAGTAGGCGACGAACGAGATCGCGCCGAGGTTGTAGACCTCCGTCGGGTCGCTGTCGCGCAGCGCACGCATCAGGCTGGACAGGTCGGTGAGGTCGCCGTTGTGCAGCCGTACGTCCGGCACGAGGCTCTCGACGAGCTCGCGTCGCGGGTTGTTCTGGCCCCGGATGAGCCCGTGGACCTCGTAGCCCTTCTCGAGCAGCAGCTCGGCGAGGTAGAGGCCGTCCTGGCCGGTGATCCCGGTGATGAGTGCGGTAGGCATGGGCGCCATTGTGTCAGCAGCGCAGCCCGTAGGCTCACCCGTCATGAAGATCCTCGTGAGCGGCGGCGCCGGCTACATCGGCTCGCACACCGTCATCCAGCTCGTCGCTGCAGGCCACGACGTGGTCATCGTCGACGACTTCAGCAACGCCCACCCGACCGTGCTGGGTCGGATGGAGTCGCTGACCGGCACGGCTCTCCCGACGCACTCCTTCGACCTGTGCGACTACGACAAGACCGAGCACCTCTTCGCCGCCGAGGGGTTCGACGCGGTCATCCACTTCGCCGGCTTCAAGGCGGTCGGCGAGAGCGTCGCCAAGCCGCTCGACTACTACGAGAACAACCTCGGGTCGACCTTCTCGCTGGTCCGCGCGATGCAGAAGTACGACGTCAAGCTCCTCGTCTTCTCCTCCAGCGCCACGGTCTACGGCACCGACCAGGCCGGCGCGACGGAGGATCGGCGCACCTTCGCCACCAACCCCTACGGCTGGACCAAGGTGATGCAGGAGCAGGTCCTGCGCGACATCGCCGTGGCCGACCCGGAGATGCGCTTCGCCCTGCTGCGCTACTTCAACCCCGTCGGCGCGCACGCGTCCGGCACCATCGGCGAGGACCCGTCGGGGATGCCCAACAACCTGATGCCGTTCATCGCGCAGGTCGCCGTCGGCAAGCGCGAGAAGCTGTCGATCTTCGGGGACGACTACGACACCGTCGACGGCACCGGCGTGCGCGACTACATCCACGTCGAGGACCTCGCCGCCGGTCACGTCGCCGCGCTCGAGGCCCTGACCCGCACGACGGACGCGGTCAGCACCTGGAACCTCGGCTCGGGGCACGGCACCAGCGTCCTGGAGCTGCTGCGCGCGTTCGAGCGCGTCGTCGGCCGCGACCTGCCCTACGAGGTCGTGGCGCGACGCCCGGGCGACGTGGCGACGTCCTACGCCGACCCGTCGAAGGCCAACGCCGAGCTCGGCTGGCGTACGCACAAGTCGGTGGACGACATGGTCGCCGACGCGTGGCGCTGGCAGTCGCAGAACCCCGAGGGCTACGCGGGGTGATGTGGCGTCCGGTCGCCGGGGGGCGCACGGTCCGCGGCTGAGACCTGTGGAGAGCGCCCGCGGCGCCCGGCCCGAGGTGTCAGGGTTCGAGGCATGGACCCGGTCGAGGCGCTGCACGAGCTGGGCGGCGTCGGGCCGTTCGGCGAGCTCATCGCGCTGACGACCCGGGCGGAGATCACGGCGGCGATGGACCAGGGCCTCATCCACAAGCCCCGGCACGACCGCTACTGCCTGGCCGATGCCGATCTCCTCCGCCGGGCCGTGGCTCTCACCGGCGGCACCGCCTCGCACCTCAGTGCGGCGCAGGAGTTCGGGTGGAAGCTCAAGCACCAACCGCTCAAGCCCTGCCTCACGCTGCCGCGCAGTGCGCGGAAGCCGAGGGGGTCCTACGAGCTGCACTGGGCCGACCTGTCGGACCGGGAGATCCGGCGCCACGTGACGTCGAGGACGCGCACGGTGATGGACTGCGCGCGGACCTACCCGTTCGACGTCGCGCTGAGCGTCGCCGACTCGGCCCTGCGCGAAGGCATCCTCGACCAGGACGACCTGCTCCTCGCTGCCGCACGCAGCCCTCGCACCGGCAGGGCCAAGGCGCTGCGCGTGGCGAGCGAGGCGTCCCACCTGCGAGCCAACCCGTTCGAGACCTGCCTCTACGTGATCGCCTCGACGGTGCCGGGTCTCAGCGTCGTGCCCCAGGGTGAGGTGCCGGGCGTCGGGTTCGTCGACCTGCTCGACCGTCACCTCGGGATCGTCATCGAGGCCGAGTCGCTGGAGCACCACTGGTCCAAGGCGGGGCTCCAGCGCGACGTCGACCGCTACACGACGGCCGCCCGGCTCGGGTTGACGGTGCTGAGGTTCACCTGGACCGACGTCATGTTCCAGCCCGACGATGTGGCCGAAGCCATCGCCGATGTGGTCCGCTGGCGCACCATGCAGGCAGTTGGGCGCCACGGACTGGCAGCCTGAGCGTGCCGACGGCCGGACGCAGCGCGAACTGCCTTCGTGGTGTCGTTCAGCGGACCTCGAGCTCGGTCAGCGCGCGCAGCACGACGCGCAGGTGGGCGACCTCGTGGGTGCGCACGAGGTGCGTGCCCCCGAGAGCGGCGAGGACGGCGTAGAAACCCTCGGCCTTGCGGAACTCGTCGCCGAAGAGGTCGTAGGTGTGGGGCACGGCGTTGCAGACCGGGACGCCGAGGGCGCGCAGGCGGAAGCCCTGCGCGAGGACCCGTGCCTGGTGGCGCGCGCGGGTCGGGGGGTCGACGAGGTTGCCGTAGTAGAACCCCATGCCCGGATCGACCACGACCTTGTCGACACCGAGCGCGCGGGCGTGCGCGATCCGCGGTGTGAAGTGGTCGAGCAGCACCGGGATCGGGTCGGCGTCGGGAGGCACGTCGGCGATCTCGCGGACGTTGGCGGTCTCGCCGAAGCACAGCACGACCGCGGCGTCGTACTGCGCGGCGAGGCCGAGCATCTCCTCCTCGTGCTCGCGGCCGGTCATGTTGAGGATCCGGGCACCCGCCTCGAGGGCGGCGCGGACCACGGCCGGCACGTAGGTCTCGACCGAGACGACCGCCTCGGCGGCGAGTCCCTGCACGGCCGGCACCAGGGTCGCGACCTGGTCGTCGGCGGAGACCCGCGCGGCCCCGGCGTTGCTCGACTCGGCGCCGAGGTCGATGATCGCGGCCCCCTGGGCGGCCTGGATCCGGCCCATCCGGACGGCGTCCGCGGGGCTGGTCGCGACGCTCTCGCGGTAGGTCGAGTCGCGCGACAGGTTGACGCACCCCATGAGCGTCATCGGGCCGTCGCCGATCCTCACCGGACCCCTCGGCCCGTCGAGGACGACCGGCGCGACCGGTCGGGCCCACGCGTCGCCGTAGGCGTCCTGGAGGCCTGCCAGGTCCGCAAGGGTGATCACGATGGCCAGAGTAGGGGGGAGTATGAAGCGCGTGAGCCAACCAGTGGAGCTGCAGCGCCTGGCCGAACTCTCCGACGAGGAGCTGACCCGCGCCTATGCCCCGCAGCGTGAGCCGTGGCTGAGGGTCAACTTCGTGAGCACCGTCGACGGTGCCGCGCAGGGCTCCGACGGCGTCAGCTCGAGCATCAACAACGAGGCCGACAAGCGGGTCTTCGACGCGCTGCGCGCCAACGCCGACTGCCTCGTGGTGGGCGCGGGAACCCTGCGCGCCGAGGGGTACGACGTGCCGGACCTGCCGCTGGTCGTCGTCAGCCGCTCGGCGGACCTGCCGCCGACGCTGCGCGACGCGCCCCCGGGCCGGATCCTGATGGCGACGGTGGCCTCGTCCGACGGACTCTCCGAGGCACGCGAGCAGCTGGGCGAGGAGCACGTGCTGGTGCTGGGCGAGGACGAGATCGACCTTGCGTCGCTCAAGCGCGAGCTGGCGGAGCGGGGCTGGGCCGACCAGCTGTGCGAGGGCGGTCCGTCGCTGTTCGCCGACCTGCTGGCGGCGGGCGTCGTCGATGAGCTGTGCTGGACGATCGTGCCGCGCCTGGCCGGCGGCGACGCCGTACGCATCGCCACCGGGGCCGACGTCGACGTCGCGCTGCGCCCCGCCCTGCTGCTCGAGCAGGACGGGACGCTGCTGGGTCGCTGGCTCGTGGAGCCGGGTGCCTAGCTGCTGAGCGAGGCGAGCAGCGCCCGGGAGAAGGCCGGGATGTCGTCGGGATTGCGGCTGGTGATGAGGTTGCCGTCCACGGCCACCTCCTCGTCGACCCACTCGCCGCCGGCGTTGCGGATGTCGGTCTGCAGGCTCGGCCAGCTGGCGAGGCGCTTGCCCTGGACGCGGTCGGCCTCGACGAGCGTCCACGCCGCGTGGCAGATCGCGGCGACCGGCTTGCCGGAGTCGACGAAGTCGCGGACGAAGGCGACGGCTTCGGCGTCGGTCCGCAAGGCGTCCGGGTTGGCGACGCCGCCGGGCAGCACGAGCGCGTCGTAGTCGGCGATCGCGACGTCGTGCACGCGCCGGTCGACGCGCTGGGTGCTGGACTTGTCGAGGTGGTTGAAGAGCTGGACCTCGCCCTCGTCGAGGGACAGGAGCTCGGCGGTGTGGCCGGCGTCGACGACGGCCTTCCAGGGCTCGGTGAGCTCGACCTCCTCGACGCCTTCGGATGCGGTCAGGAATGCGATGCGCTTGGACATGCCTCCACCGTCGCGCGGTCGGTGCTGTGGGACAAGACTCGGAGGGGTGAGGGGCGGCCTTGGATTTGCGACCACCGGGTACCCGGTGGTTGCCGAGCTTCTCGACCGTTGCAACGGTCGAGAAGCCGCGCGAAAGGGCTGGAACCTACGCGCTGATGGGACGTCGCGAGTCCAGGAGCTTGCGGATCCGGCCTGCGAGGAGCTCGGGTGCAGCGAGATCGGCCCACGTCACTCGGATGCACACCCACCCCGTCAGTTGGCAGACGAGCTCCTCACGCTTCTTCTCGCGCATGAGGAAGTCATCGAGGGTCTCACCCTCACGCCGGTACTTCGTGTACTTCTCCTTGCCGTCGAACTCGACGAAGACGCCGAAGGCCTCCCAGGCGAAGTCGAGTCGAGCCACCAGCGTGCCGCGCTCGTCGTACACCATGACCTGCGGCTCGGGACGGGGCAGGTGCTGGCGCCAGCAGAGGAACAGGAACCGGGACTCCCCGGCCGACTCGACCTTGGGCTCGCAGAGCTGGAGCACGAGGTCGGTCGCCAGAGTGTGCGGCCAGTAGCGCGCACTCTCGGCCCAGTCCGCGAACTCCTGCACGGTGGTGGCGCCCGAGTTGAGCAGACCGTTGACCACCACGAGGCTCCGTTCGACGTCGGTGATGGTGGTGATCTCCACGCACGTCCGAGCGGCCACGGACACGGGGATCCCGTTGTGGACGGTCACGTCGTCGGCGGGCAGGACGCCGCAGTGCTGGACCCAGTCGTCGCGGCGTCGGCCTGCCTTCCCGTCGCGGCGCGTCGTGTGCGCGACCTCGAGCGACAGGTCCCAGACCGGCGCGCCCCACTCGAGGGCCGCGGAGACGTGGGTCGCGGTCGTGCCGGGATGAGCCGAGAGCATCACGCCGCGGGTGAGCAGTCGGCAGCGATCGGCGCGGCTGAGCGAGCGCCACGGCTCGCCGTCGACGTACTGACCCCGGCGGATGCGTACGAGCGTGCCGTCGCGCACCAGCGCGGTGATGTGGCGGTCCGACATGCCCTCCGCGAGCAGGGTGGCGCGGCACGACACGAGGGGGAGGTCCACGAGCTCGGGGGGCTTCTTCATGCCCGAAATCGTTGCCGCTCGGAGCGATCTCCAATCCTGCCGATCGCTGGCTGTGGACAACGGGCTCCGACGCCCTTCCGTCAGTCCTTTTGGTGCGCTTATCGGCCGTTGCAACGGGCAGGAGGCACGGGAACCACCGGGTACCCGGTGGTTGCCAAAACGGGGGGAGGCCCAAAAATCAGGCGAGCGTGCCCGCGTTGTCCTTCGCCAACGACCGCGAGATGACCATCCGCTGGATCTGGTTGGTGCCCTCGAAGATCTGCATCACCTTCGCCTCACGCATGTAGCGCTCGACGGGGAAGTCGCGGGTGTAGCCGTAGCCGCCGAGGACCTGGACGGCGTCGGTGGTGACCTTCATGGCGTTGTCGGTGGCGACGAGCTTGGCGACCGAGGCCTCGCGGGAGAAGGGCAGGCCGGCGTCCTTGAGGCGGGCCGCGTGGAGCATCGTCGCGCGCGCGGAGACGACGGCGGCCTCCATGTCGGCGAGGACGAAGGCGAGACCCTGGTGGTCGATGATCCTGGTGCCGAAGGTCTCCCGCTCGCGGGCGTAGGCGACGGCGGAGTCGAGCGCTCCCTGGGCCAGGCCGACGGCGACGGCGGCGATGCCGAGGCGGCCGGAGTCGAGGCCGGCGAGCGCGATCTTCAGCCCGTCGCCCTCGGCGCCGAGGAGGCGGGAGGCGTCGATGCGTACGTCGTCGAAGCGCATCGTCGCGGTCGCCGAGCCGGTGAGGCCCATCTTGCGCTCCGGCGGGTCGGCGACGAGGCCCTCGGTGGAGGCGGGCACGAGGAAGCAGGAGATGCCGTTGCGACCACCCCCGTCGGAGCCGTCGGAGGTCCGCGCCATCACCTTGTAGAAGTCGGCGTGACCGCCGTGGGTGGTCCACGCCTTCGCACCGTTGAGGACGTAGGAGTCGCCGTCACGCTTCGCGGTCGTACGCATGGCCGCGGGGTCGGAGCCGGCGTGCGGCTCGGAGAGGCAGTAGGCCCCGAGCAGGTCGCCGCTGAGCATCCCGGGGAGCCACTCGGCGCGTTGCTCGTCGGTGCCGTAGGTGGCGAGACCGAAGCAGGACAGCGCGTGGACCGAGACGCCGACGCCCACGGAGGCCCACACGGAGCCGATCTCCTCGAGCACCTGGAGGTAGACCTCGTAGGGCTGGGCGCCGCCGCCGAACTCCTCGGGGTAGGGGAGCGACATCAGGCCGGCCTGGCCGAGCAGGGAGAAGACCTCGCGCGGGAAGGTCTCGGTGGCCTCGGCCTCCGCGACCCGGGGGGCGAGCTCCTTGGCGGCGATCTCGCGCGTCAGGGCGAGCAGGTCGCGGGCCTCGTCGGTGGGCAGCTGTCGGCGGGCGGTCATGTGAGGCACGGTACCGGCGAGGTGGTCCCGGGCCGGCGGCCGCTGGCCGTGCTCCCGAGCGCGGTCGTCGCGCTGCGGACCCGCTGCACGGTCCACCGGCGTGGTCGCCGTACGACATCCACACCATGTCCACAAAGTTCGAGCCCGACCTTCCCGGGGTAGTGGATGTCGGTGGGGCTGCTTAGGCTCACGCCACACGATCCCAAGGAGCCCATGTTGTCCACACCGGGTGCACGCCGCCTCACCACACTTCTCGCCGTCGTCGTCGGGCTGGGGGTGCTGCCCGCGCTCTCGACGTCGACGGCCACCGCCGCGCCTGAGGACCAGGCCTTCTCCGCGCTGCGCGGCTTCGAGCCCACCGGCTCCGAGGTCCGCGTCGAGCCCAAGGACTACGCGGCCTCCCGGGTCGACCTCGCGGCCCTGCGCGCCGAGCTGCCGGGAGGCGACGGCTCCACCGTCGTCGAGATCCCGGGCCCCGACGGCTCGCTGGAGGCGTTCCGCGTCCAGCGGAGCCAGACCATGGAGTCCGAGCTCGCTGCGGCGCACCCCGAGATCCAGACCTGGTCCGGCGTCGGCGTCGACGACCCGCAGGCATCGATCGCCCTCGACATCACGCCGATGGGCTTCCACGCCTTCGTGCGGGAGCCCGGTGCGCAGGCCGACTGGTACGTCGACCCGGCCTACAACCGCCGCGGCACCACCGCCCACCTGAGCTATCGCTCCTCGGACCTGCCCGCCCCCGAGGCGCGGCGCCAGGAGGGCGAGGTCAAGGCCCTCCGCGACACGGTCGGGCTGGCGCAGTCCGCCGACCGGGACCCGGAGGAGGGGACGCCGGTCCGGCGCCACTTCTACCGTCTCGCACTGACCAGCGACCCGACCTACGCGGCCTACTTCGGCACCGACAACGTGCTGGCCGAGAAGGTCACCCTGATCAACCGGGTGAACCAGATCTACAACGCCGACCTCGGCACGGAGCTGCGGCTGGTCAACGGCACCGACACGCTCAACCTCGACACCGACGCCAAGGCCACCGGGCCCGACGGCCCGTGCGGCACGGCGCCGTGCTTCGACGCCGAGTCCGCCGACCTCCCGGGCGACCTCGACTTCTGCAGCATCCTGACCCTGGGCCAGAACCGCACCGTCCTCGGGCAGCTCATCGGCGCCTCCAACTACGACGTCGGCCACATCGCGCTCGGCAACAACGGCGGCGGTATCGCCTACCTCGGCGTCGTCGGCGGTGTCTACAAGGGCGGCGGCTGCACCGGACTCCCGGTGCCCACCGGTGACTTCTTCGCCATCGACTACGTGGCCCACGAGATCGGCCACCAGTTCGGCGGCAGCCACACCTTCAACGGCGACCTCATCAACTGCGCCGGCAACATCACGGACGCCTCGGTCGAGCCCGGCTCGGGCTCCTCGGTGATGGCCTACGCCGGCATCTGCGGCCGTGACGACCTGCAGCCGCACACCGACCCCTACTTCTCCTTCCTCACCATCGACGAGGTGGAGACCGTCCAGGCCAACCCCTACAACGTCGTCGAGGTGCAGACGGTCTCGCTGCGCGACTTCGACACCGACGGCGAGACCATCACGCTCACCTACGGGGGCGACAGCGCCACGCTGACCCGCGGTGACGACTACACCAACGCGGGCGTCGAGGACGCCGTCGAGGAGATCACCGGTCTCGACGTGTCGATCGCCCAGTGGGGCTTCGACGAGGTGTTCAACTCCGACGAGGAGGGCAACCCGGTCGTCAGCCCGATCGACGACGCCGGCTTCCAGGTCATCTTCAACGAGGAGCCCGTCGCCTTCACCGAGGGTGAGCCGACCGACGTCGACCTGCCGTCCCTCGCGGTCGCCGGGTCCGGCGACGTCACGGGCTTCGTCGGCGAGACCGAGCGGGGTGGCCCGGCCAGCACCGGCGGCATCGACCTGCCGGCCACCGACGAGGTCGCCGACAACGTCGCGCCGGTCGTCGACGCGCCCAGCGCACGCACGATCCCGGTCCGTACGCCATTCGCCCTGACCGGCTCCGGCACCGACGCCGACGGCGACGCCCTGATCTACCTCTGGGAGCAGACCAACAACGGTGACGGCACGGAGCTCGCGTCCAACCTGAAGGACTACGGTCCGCTCTTCCGGGTCTTCGGCGACGACGCAGTGGTCAGCACCGCGGACTCGCTGACGTCGCCCTCGCCCGGGATCAACATCGCCGACGGCGGCTCGAGCCGGGTCTTCCCCGACATGGCCCAGATCCTGGCGGGCAACACCAACGCCGCGACCGGCGCCTGCCCGGCGGCGATCGGGAGCGACGGCCTGCCGCTCCCGGAGGACGAGCAGCTGCCCGACACCCTGCTGGACTGCTACTCGGAGTTCCTGCCCACGAGCGACTACCTCGGCAGCTTCGAGGGCGGCGACGACCGTGTCCTGAGCTTCCGCCTCACCGCTCGCGACAACTTCCCCAATGGTGGCGGCAACGCCTACGACGACGTCGACCTGAGGGTCGACCCGTCTGCCGGTCCCTTCCTCGTCACCTCGCAGGCGACTGCCGGAGCGACCGTCGCCGGCGGATCGTCCGTCCCGGTGACGTGGGCGGTCAACAACACCCGCAAGCTGGCCGACAGCGTCAAGATCTCGCTGTCCACCGACGGCGGGGCGAGCTTCGGCACCGTCCTCGCCGCGACCCCGAACGACGGCTCCGAGACGCTCACCATGCCCAACGTCACCGCCAGTGACGTACGGCTGAAGATCGAGGCGGTGGGCAACTACTTCTTCGACGTCAACGACGCCTCGTTCGCCCTGAAGGCGACGCCGGGCCCGGAGACGACCATCACCTCCGGTCCGGACGACGGCTCGATCGTGCTGAAGCGCCGTCAGGGGTTCAGCTACGCCTCGAGCGTCACGCCGGCGACCTTCGTCTGCACGGTGGACGGTGACGCGATCCCCTGCGATGGCGCCAGGTTCTCCGACAAGTTCCGGGCCGGCACGCACGTGTTCACGGTGGCCGCGGTCAACGTCGCGGGGGTGGTCGACCCGACGCCTGCGACGGTGACCTTCACGGTCCCCCGTAACAGCAGCACCTTCGCCCGCAAGGGGGCGTGGGAGCGCAAGAAGGACGCTCGGGCGTTCTCGGACCGCTACCTGACGTCGGAGCGCAAGGGCTCGCAGCTGATCACGCCGGTGAGGAAGACCGAGCAGATCGTCCTGGTGATCGGCACGCTGAAGCAGGGCGGAGTCGCACGGGTCTTCCTCGGCGAGAAGAAGATCGGCACCGTCCGCTTCAACGGCAAGACCTCGTTCAGCCGGCTCCGCACCTTCCGGTTCGACAAGGCCCGCAAGGGCAAGCTCCGGATCGTCGTGGCCACGAACAAGCCGATCCGCATCGAGGGAGTCGCCGTCGTCACCGACTGACCCCCGCCGCACCTCGCGCTGCCCCTCGGCCCATGGTCGAGGGGCAGTGTGGCGTCGTGGTGCGGATCAGGTGCGGGAGTCGCGTGCCCGCTCGGCGAGCGCCACCGCCGCGTGTTGCACCACCGGCTGCTCTTGCGGATCACGGGCCGCCTCGTGGGGAACAGCGCCGCCCAACAGTCCGGCTGGGGTGGTGAGCCAGACCCACGCCCGCCAGGGGTCGATGCCCGCCGCCAGCAGCGGCTCGATCACCGCGAGCAGCTCGCCACGGACCTGCCCGTCGTCGTCGAGCTGGAAGGACGGCACCAGGGTGGCACCCTCGTGCTGCACCAGCAGCACGGCGCGGCGCTCTGCCGCCTTGTGCACCGCGAAGCGCGCCGCGTTCTCCGAGACCCCGCGCAGCCGGCCCACACCGGCGTAGTCGATCCAGCCGCCGTCGAGCAGCTCGCTGCGCACCCGGCTCTCCCGGCGCAGCCGGACCAGGGCGATCGGCACCGCATGGGCCGGGTCGTCGCCCACCGCGCGCAGCATCCGGTCCAGCTCGGCCAGCCGGTCGGCGTCCAACGGCTCGGCGGTGGCCGCGTCGCGCCACTGCACGGCACCGTCGGCCGCGCGGTCGTACGTCGGGAGTCCCGCCGCGGCCAGCTGGTCGGCCAGGCCGAGGCCCTCGAGCCACGACGCCAGCCGCCCGGCGAGGTCGTCGCCGGGCGGCTCAGGCAGGTCGAGGTGGTCGGACAAGCAGGACTACTTGTTGGCCTTGCGCGACTGCGACGCGGTCTTGGCGCGGGCGTTGGCGTCCAGCACGACCTTGCGGATCCTCACGGCGTCGGGCGTGACCTCGACGCACTCGTCGTCGCGGCAGAACTCCAGGCACTGCTCGAGCGAGAGGTGGCGCGGGGGGATGAGCTTCTCGAAGTTGTCGGAGGTGGCGGAGCGGATGTTGGTCTGCTGCTTCTCCTTGGTGATGTTGACGTCCATGTCGTCGGCGCGCGAGTTCTCGCCGATGATCATGCCCTCGTAGACCTCGGTCGTCGGCTCGACGAACATCACCCCCCGCTCCTGCAGGTTGGTCATCGCGTACGCCGTCGCCGCACCCTTGCGGTCCGCGACCAGCGAGCCGTTGGTGCGCGAGCGGATCTCGCCGGCCCACGGCTCGTAGCCCTCGGAGATGCCGTGCGCGATGCCGGTGCCGCGGGTGTCGGTGAGGAACTCGGTGCGGAAGCCGATGAGGCCACGCGCAGGCACGAGGAACTCCATCCGGACCCAGCCGGTGCCGTGGTTGGTCATCGACTCCATGCGGCCCTTGCGGGAGGCGAGGAGCTCGGTGATCGTGCCGAGGTATTCCTCGGGCGCGTCGATGGTGAGGCGCTCGAACGGCTCGTGCACCTTGCCGTCGACCATCCGGGTGACCACCTGCGGCTTGCCGACGGTCAGCTCGAAGCCCTCACGACGCATCTGCTCGACGAGGATGGCCAGCGCCAGCTCGCCGCGGCCCTGCACCTCCCAGGCGTCGGGACGCTCGGTGGGGAGGATGCGCAGCGACACGTTGCCGACGAGCTCCACGTCGAGGCGGTCCTTGACCAGGCGCGCCGTGACCTTGCCGCCCTTGGTGCGGCCGACCAGCGGCGAGGTGTTGGTGCCGATCGTCATCGAGATCGCGGGCTCGTCGACGTGGATGAGGGGCAGCGCGACCGGGGTCTCCGCGTCGGCGAGGGTCTCGCCGATGGTGATCTCGGGGATGCCCGCGACGGCGACGATGTCGCCGGGACCGGCGCTCTTGCCCGGTTGGCGCTCGAGGCCCTCGGTGATGAGGAGCTCGGTGATCTTGACGTTCTTGACCGAGCCGTCACGACGCATCCAGGCGACGGTCTGACCCTTGTTGAGGGTGCCCTCGTGGACGCGGACCAGCGCGAGCCGGCCGAGGAACGGCGAGGCGTCGAGGTTGGTGACGTGCGCCTGCAGAGGCGCACCCTCGGTGTAGACGGGCGCCGGGATGGTCTCCAGGATCGTCTTGAAGAGCGGCTCGAGGTCCGAGCCCTCCGGCATGGTGCCGTCCTCGGGTGCGACGAGGCTGGCGATGCCGGCGCGGCCCGAGGCGTAGACGACCGGGAAGTCCAGCGCGTCCTGGCTGTGGCTCTCGTCGAGCAGGTCCATGAAGAGCTCGTAGGTCTCCTCGACGACCTCGGCGATGCGCGCATCGCTGCGGTCGGTCTTGTTGACCACGAGGATCACCGGCATGTCGGCGTTGAGCGCCTTGCGGAGCACGAAGCGGGTCTGGGGGAGCGGGCCCTCGGACGCGTCGACGAGCAGGACGATGCCGTCGACCATGGACAGGCCGCGCTCGACCTCGCCACCGAAGTCGGCGTGGCCGGGGGTGTCGATGATGTTGATGACCATCGGCATCCCGCCACCGGCGGGTCCGGCGTAGTGCACCGCGGTGTTCTTCGCGAGGATCGTGATGCCCTTCTCGCGCTCGAGGTCACCGGAGTCCATGACGCGGTCGGCGACGCTCTCGGCCTGGTGGGCGGTGAAGGCGCCTGCCTGGCGGAGCATCTGGTCGACCAGCGTGGTCTTGCCGTGGTCGACGTGAGCGACGATCGCGACGTTGCGCAGGTCGGAGCGGGACTGGGTGGACATGCAGGAGCCTTCCGGGCGGGAGACGTACGAGTGGCGATGAGGCCGGGCGCGGCCAGCACGGCCGCAGCGCGACCGAGTCTAGGGCGCGGACCCTGATTTCGAGACTTCGCGAGGGGGCGACCCACACGAACCGAACGGCCTCATCGGGGCTACCGGCTGTCGCACCCTGGCTGTAGACCTGTTCCATGACCTCTCGGGACACCCACGCCGCGCTTGCCTCCCTCCGCTGCACCTTCATCCCGCCCTGGCTCGCCGCGCGGGTCGACGGGGCGGACGTCGCAGCCCTCGACGATGCGCTCCGCGCACGTCGAGCGGTGGAGACCCGCACGGTGATCGCCGACGTGGCCGCCGGTGCCGCGGCCTGGACGGTCCACGACGCCGGCTCCACCACCCGCCTGCCCGGCACCCCCGCGCGGAGCGCCGGCGAGCCCGAGTCCGGCGACCTCGCCGTCGACGAGGCAGCGGTCGGGATCGAGGCGACCCTGGCGATGTTCGCCGAGGTCCTCGGGCGCGACTCCCAGGACGACGCGGGCGCTCCCGTCAGCCTCACGGTCCACTACGGCTCCGCCTACAACAACGCCTTCTGGGACGGCACCCAGCTGGTCTTCGGCGACGGTGACGGCACGGTCTTCGACCGCTTCACCAAGCCGGTCGACGTGCTCGCCCACGAGTTCTCCCACGCAGTGGTGGAACACACCGCCGGCCTCGTCTACCGGGGTCAGTCCGGAGCGCTCAACGAGTCGGTGGCCGACGTCTTCGCCTCGTGCCTCAAGCAGCGCCTCCTCGCGCCAGGACGCGGGCGAGGGCGACTGGCTGATCGGTCAGGGGATCTTCATGCCGTCGGTCCGCGCGCGCGCCCTGCGTGACATGGCCGCCCCCGGCACCGCCTACGACGACCCCGCGCTCGGCGCCGACCCCCAGGTGGGTCACATGGACGACTACGTCGAGACCACCGCCGACAACGGAGGCGTCCACCTCAACTCCGGCATCCCCAACAAGGCGTTCCAGCTCGCGGCCGTCGCCGTGGGCGGCAGCGCGATCGAGGGCGCCGGTCGGATCTGGTACGACGCGCTGGTCGGTGGCGACGTGAGCGCGGACACCGACTTCGCAGCCTTCGCCGCAGCGACGGTCGCGGTCGCGGGCGAGCACGCCGACGCCGTACGAGACGCCTGGGCGCAGGTGGGCCTCGCGCCGGCGACCTCGAGCTCGACCTCCACTCCCACCTCGCCCGGCACGCCCGCGCCGGCGGAGCAGGCCGCCGGACGGCTGCGCATCGAGCGCAGCGGCGGATTCATCGGCCACACCCAGAGCGCGGAGGTCGACCTCCACGATCTCGAGCAGCCCGACCTCGGCGGGCTCCTGGCCGACGCCGACCTCGCCTCTCTCGCCGTGTCCCACGACACCGCGCCCCACCCCGACATGTACGTCTACACGTTCACCGTCGACGACCACGTCCCCGTCTCCGTGCCGGAGCACCTGCTCACCGCGAGCCAGATCGAGCTGGCCACACGGATCCTGGGGCCGGGCACCTGACCTGCGATCGCCGACGGTCTCCTCCCTCAGGGTGTCGCCGCGCGAGGGGGCACTCAGTAGGTTCGGCCCCATGCCTCGACTGCGGCGTACGTTCCCCGACCAGCCGGGCTGGAGCCGCCGGCGCGCGGGCTCCGGGTTCACCTACCGCGACGAGCACGGCGCCCGCCTCGGTCCCGAGCAGGTCCAGCGCTGCAAGGACCTGGTCATCCCGCCGGCGTGGAAGGACGTGTGGATCACGCCGCACCCCAACGGCCACCTGCAGGCCGTCGGCACCGACGACGCCGGGCGCCGGCAATACCTCTACCACCCGCAGTGGCGCGCCAGCCGGGACGCGGCCAAGTTCGACCGGATCCTCGTGTTCGGCAAGGCGCTGTCGAAGGCACGCGAGAAGGTGCTCACCGACATGGGCACCGAGGGGATGACGCAGGAACGTGCCTGCGCGGTCGCCGTACGTCTGCTCGACCTCGGCTACTTCCGCATCGGCAACGACGTCTACACCGACACCAACGGGTCGTTCGGGCTGACCACGCTGCGCAAGGACCACGTGTCGCGCCATGCCAAGGGGCTGCGCTTCTGCTTCGTGGGCAAGTCGGGGGTCGAGCACTGCATCGACATCGACGACGAGTCCGCGATCGCGTCGCTCGACGTGATGCGCCGCCGCCGCGGTGGCGGCGACCACCTGCTGGCGTGGAAGGACGGCTCGCGGTGGCGGGGTCTGGGCTCGAGCGAGGTCAACGACTACATCCGCACCTGCACCGGCATCGAGGCCACCGCCAAGGACTTCCGCACCTGGCACGCCACGGTCATCGCGGCCACCGCGCTGGCCGAGACCCAGGAGCCGGGGGAGACCAAGGCGTCACGCAAGCGCGCGGTCTCCCGGACGATGAAGGAGGTCTCGGACTTCCTCGGCAACACCCCCACGCTGGCGCGATCGGCCTACGTCGACCCGCGGGTCGTCGAGGCCTACGAGCGGGGCCGCACCATCGCGGTCCGCGCGTCCTACGAGACCCTCGATGCGCGCCAGGCCGCCCTCGAACGGGCGGTGCTCAAGCTCCTCGCGGGCTGAGTGGCCCTCAGCCGTGCGCGACGACGTAGTCGATCGCGGCGGTGAGCCTCTCGACGTCGGACGGGTCGATCGCGGGGTACATCGCGACCCGCAGCTGGTTGCGGCCCAGCTTGCGGTAGGGCTCGGTGTCGACGACGCCGTTGGCGCGCAGGGTCGCCGCGATCCGGGCCGCGTCGATCGAGTCGTCGAAGTCGATCGTGCCGATGACGAGCGAGCGGTTGGCGGGGTCGGTGACGTAGGGCGTCGTCCAGGCCGTCCGCTCGGCCCAGCCGTAGAGCGCGTCCGAGGAGGCGGTCGTCCGGTCGACCATCGCCGACAGTCCACCCTGGCCGTTCATCCAGTCCAGCTGCTCGGCCATCAGGAACAGCGTGGCCACCGACGGGGTGTTGTAGGTCTGGTTCTTCGACGAGTTGTCGATCGCGGTCGGCAGGTCGAAGAACGGCGGGATGTAGCGATCGGTCGCGGCGATCTCCGCCGCTCGCTCGAGCGCGCGCGGCGACATCAGGGCGATCCACAGCCCACCGTCGGAGGCGAAGGACTTCTGCGGGGCGAAGTAGTAGGTGTCGACCTGCTGGAGGTCGACGGGCAGGCCGCCGGCACCGGAGGTCGCGTCGATGAGCACCAGCGCGTCGTCGGCCACGCCCGCGGGGCGGCGTACGGGTGCCATCACCGCGGTGGACGTCTCGTTGTGGGCCCAGGCGTAGGCGTCGATGCCGTCCTCCGCGACGGCGTCGGGGCGCGAGCCCGGGTCGCTCGAGATGACGGTGGGGTCCGCGAGCCAGGGGGCCATCGTCGCCGACGTCGCGAACTTCGAGGAGAACTCACCGAAGGTGAGGTGCTGGCTCTTCTCGCGGATCAGGCCGAAGCAGGCGATGTCCCAGAAGGCGGTCGCCCCGCCGTTGCCGAGCACGACCTCGTAGCCCTCGGGCAGGTCGAAGAGCGCGGCGATGCCCTCGCGCACCCGGCCGACGGTCTTCTTCACCGGGGCCTGTCGGTGGGACGTGCCCATCAGCCGGTCGCCGGTCGCGGCGAGCGCGTCGAGGTGGCTGGTCTGGATCTTGGAGGGACCCGCACCGAACCGGCCGTCGACCGGGAGGAGCTCGGCGGGGATCTTGAGGGCGTCAGTCATGGGAGTACCTCACGTGGAACGGAACGGTGACCCTGACGACGCTGTCAGCGGGTCCTAGTCTTGCACCCGCACACGGATTCTCACGACGGGGGACAGCCCATGAACACCGACCTGCGCTTCGAGCGGGTCCCCATCACCCACCCCGACGCGCAGGCGCTGATCGAGGCCGTCCAGGCGGAGTACGTGGTGCGCTACGGCGGGCAGGACGAGTCGCCCATCGACGCTGCTGAGTTCGAGGACCCGCTGGGCCAGTTCTTCGTCGGCCGCCTCGAGGACGTGCCGGTCGCGATGGGTGCCTGGCGGCGCAGCTCGGTGAAGGCGCTCGGCGCGAGCGTCACCGCCGAGGTGAAGCGGATGTACGTCGTGCCCGCCGCCCAGCGTCGCGGGGTCGCGCGCCGGATGCTCGGCCACCTCGAGGTCACCGCCGCAGCGGAGGGCATCGAGGCGATCGTGCTGGAGACCGGAGCCAAGCAGCCCGAGGCCATCGCGCTCTACACCTCGTGCGGCTACGAGCCGATCCCCGGCTTCGGCTACTACCGCGGCTCCGAGCTGAGCCGCTGCTTCGGTCGGCGGATCGTTCCGTGACAAGGCACTCGGCTCTCCTCGACCAGCGGTGGCCACGATCCGTCGCGGGTCGAGGAACGACGCCACCTCCCGACGTAGGCTGGCGGGCGTGGATCGCGGACTGATGCTCAACGACGCCGACTGCGGTTTCTGCATGCGCACCGGCGCGCTCGTGCCCCGGCTCGGCGTCGACATCGACAGCGCGACCGTGCAGTCGGTCGACCTCGCGGCGCTCGGCGTCGACGCGGACCGCGCGGTCGTCGAGATGCCCTACGTGCATCCGGACGGGCACGTCGACTACGGCCACCGGGCCTTCGCGGCCATCCTGCGCACCGGCCCGCTGCCGTGGCGGGTCGTCGGTCGCGCGATGACCGCTCCCGGCATCGACGCGGTCGCCCGACGGGCCTACCACTGGGTCGCGGCCAACCGCTCGCGGCTGCCGGGCGGCACGCCGTCCTGCTCCCTCGACGCCCGCTGAGCCGCCCCCGCGAGGGCCCGTCCGAACTACACCCGTGATGTTCACAGGTTCCTCGGACGGCCTCTGTCAGGGGAACCTACCGTCGCCTGTGTGCGTGCTCCCGCTGTCGTCTCCCTCGTCCTCGCGCTGGCGTGTGCCGTCACGACCGGTGCCGCGAGCGGAGCCTCAGCGGAGGGCCGCCGCGGCACGGTGACCCCGTCCGCGCCGTACGTCATGCCGATCGAGCCCTACGCCGGCTACCAGCCGCAGACGACCTGCCGGCAGCGGCCCAAGCCGGGCGTGCTGACGCTCGCGGACTGGCTCGTCGCACACGGCGGCGGCTACGGCCCGATCACCCGCGCCTGTTCCTCCTCGAGCACCAGCGAGCACCAGGAGTCGCGCGCCTTCGACTGGATCCTCGACGCGCGCAGCGACGCCGACCGCGCCCTCGTCTCAGCGCTGCTCGACGAGCTCTTCGCCCCCGACGACCTCGGCCAGCCCCACGCGCTGGCCCGCCGGATGGGCATCATGTACGTCATCTGGGACGACACGATGTATGCGGCCTACGACGGCTTCGCGCCGAAGCGCTACCTCAGCTCGAGCTGTCGTACGAGGCGCACCTGCTCGCCGACGTTGCGGCACCGCGACCACCTGCACGTCTCGCTCACCCGCAAGGGCGCACGCGGCCTGACGTCCTGGTACGCCGCCCAGCCCTGACCCGCGTGCCTCGACCGAGGACGTCAGCTGCCCCAGGACTCGTCCCAGCCGTCGACCTCGCTGGCCGGGCGGGTGCTCGGACCGGCGTAGACCGCCGACGGGCGGATGAGTCGCCCGGTCGTCTTCTGCTCGAGGATGTGGGCCGACCAGCCGCCGGTGCGCGCGCAGGTGAACATGGACGTGAACATGTGCGCCGGGACCTCCGCGAAGTCCAGGACGATGGCCGCCCAGAACTCGACGTTGGTCTCCAGGACGCGGTCCGGACGCCGTGCCTTGAGCTCCTCGAGAGCGGCCCGCTCCAGTGCTTCGGCGACCTCGTAGCGCGGGGCGTCGAGCTCCTTGGCGGTGCGACGCAGCACGCGGGCCCGGGGGTCCTCGGCGCGGTAGACACGGTGCCCGAAGCCCATCAGGCGCTCGCCGTTGTCGAGCAGCTCCTTGACGTAGGACGACGCGTCGCCGTCGCGCTTCTCGACCTCCTCGATCATCCCGAGGACCCGCGACGGGGCACCGCCGTGCAGGGGTCCGGACATGGCGCCGATCGCACCTGAGAAGGCCGCCGCCACGTCGGCGCCGGTGGAGGTGATCACCCGAGCGGTGAACGTGGAGGCGTTCATGCCGTGCTCGGCCGCCGAGGACCAGTAGGCGTCGATGGCGTGCGCGTGCTTCGGGTCGGCCTCACCGTGCCAGCGGATGAGGAACTTCTCCGCGAGGGTCCTGCCCTGGTCGACCTCGGCCTGCGGGACGACCGGCTTGCCGAGGCCGCGCGCCGACTGGGCGGCATAGGACAGCACCATCACCGCGACGCGGGAGAGGTCGAGCCGCGCCTGCTCGTCGGAGATGTCGTAGGTCTGACCCATCCCGAGCATCGGCGCGAGCATCGCGACGCTGGCCTGGACGTCGGCACGCACGTCGCCGGTGTGGATGGCGATGTTGTAGGGCTCGGCGGGCGGCAGGCCCGGGGAGT
Source organism: uncultured Actinomycetota bacterium (assembly GCA_963790155.1). Lineage (GTDB taxonomy): Bacteria > Actinomycetota > Actinomycetes > Propionibacteriales > Nocardioidaceae > Nocardioides. The sequence goes on from CAWBNL010000004.1 coordinate 577,083, forward strand.
AGGCACCGTCGACGAGGAGGCCCCAGACGTTCTCGAAGGGCACCCGCCCGACGAGGTCCTCGATGTCGACGCCGCGGTAGCGCAGCGCCGATCCTTCCTTGTCCGGCTCGGCGATCTGCGTCTCGAACGCGATCACGCCTTCGAGGCCGTGGTGGATCTCGGTCATGGGTCGCTCCTGTGTGCGTGGGTGCCCCGGGGAGACGTCACGAGACGGCTCATTGTGCACCCTCGCGCCGGCGTGGGTCGCCGGGGCTACTCTCGCTCGCATGGACCTGTCCGGACTGCGCGAGGAGTATGGCCGCGGCGGCCTCGACCTCCCCGACCTCGCCGACGACCCGGTGACCCTGTTCGAGCGGTGGCTCGCCCAGGCGATGGATGCAGGCGTCCACGAGCCCAACGCGATGGTGGTCGCGACGGCCACGACCGACGGGCGGCCGTCGAGCCGGATGGTCCTGCTCAAGGGCGTCGGGGCCGACGGGTTCGTCTTCTTCACCAACCACGAGTCCCGCAAGGGCGAGGAGCTCGCGGCCAACCCCCACTGCGCGCTGCTCTTCCCGTGGCACCCGCTCGAGCGCCAGGTGCGCGTCGAGGGCGTCGCCGAGGTGCTGGACCGCACCGACGTCGAGGCCTACTTCCGCTCGCGCCCGCGCGGCGCCCAGCTCGGCGCGTGGGCGTCCGACCAGTCGCGACCGGTCGCGTCGCGCTCCGCTCTCGCGGCGTCGTACGCCCGGGCGGAGGAGCGCTTCCTCAACACCGCGGAGCGGGGGGCCGAGGTGCCGGTCCCGCCGCACTGGGGCGGCTACCGCGTGGTCCCCGAGGTCGTGGAGTTCTGGCAGGGGAGGCCGGGGCGGATGCACGACCGGCTGGTCTACCGCCGCGACGGCGACCGCTGGGAGATCGAGCGGCTGGCGCCGTAGCGGTGCTCCGGTCGACCGGGCGGCCGCTCATGACACCACCTCCCAGTCGGAGCCGGCGAACAGGATCCGACGTATGTCGCACGCGTCCTCGACGACGCCGAACGTGAGCCTGTCCCCGGCAAGCGACCACCGGTAGCGGCCGACGTACCCGTTGGCTGCCTGGCACCCGGGCTCCACCAGGGCGTCGGTGCGCAGGAGCTCGTCCTCGACGCGCCAGGCCGCCCCGGTCGTCGCTCCGGTGTACGACGACGGCGGCCGCAGCCTGAGAGCGCCGTCGGCCTCCAGCGAGATCACCCATCGACCGACCAGGCCGTCGCGGAGCGCGACCGGCGAGTCCGGCACGTCCACCACGTACGTCCCGACGAGGACCGCTTCCCCCGCCACCACGTCCGGTGTGTCCGGACGCCCCTGCAGCGCCGCTCCGACGCCGATGACGGCCACGAGCACGGCGGCCAGGAGCACTCCCACGACCACCCGGGTCGTGCGTGCCTGAGTCTCGGCCCGCTGCTCCACCCGGTGCAGCGCGGCAAGGGTGTCGAGTCCGTGGTCGGGGTCTGCCGGGTGCAGCCCGTTGCGCAGGCGCTGGTCAATCGACATCGCTGTCCACCTCCGTCTGCAGGAGGGCGCCGAGGCGCTTGCGGGCCTTGTGCAGGTGCACCCAGCCGGTCGCCGGCGTGCAGCCGAGGATCTCGGCGATCTGGTCCATCGGACGGTCCTCGTAGTAGAAGAGCACCACGACGGACCGCTGCTGCGGCGAGAGGGTCCGGATCGCTGCGACCAGCTCCTCGTCGACCTCGGCAGCTCCGTCCGCGGCAGGGGGGTGGGGCGTCTCGTTGTCGCGACGGGTCAGCACGAGACGCCTCTGGTCACGCTTGACCTCCTTGACCGCGAGCCGGATGGCGACCCGGCGCAGCCAGGCGGACGGCGACTCGTACTGGCCGACCTTCGACCAGTGCCGCAGGAGCTGGACGAAGGCCTCCTGGGCGATCTCCTCGGCACGTGCGTGGTCGTGCAGCACGAGGTAGGTGGTGCGCACGACCGAGGGGTAGTCATTGACGAACAACCATCTGAACTCCTCGTCCGCGTCCACCTCTCGGCCCCTCCCGGCTCACTCGGCGCGCCGGTGGGAATCGGCGGCGAAGTACGCCCACAAGTAGGCCATCTGCGGAATCCCGTTGTACAGGCCCGTCGTCGTCTCGACGGGGCTGAACCGGACGCGGCGGTCCTCGACCTGCCAGCGCAGGGTGTCCACGCTCCCGGCTGCCTCGTCCACGAGCTCGACCCGGTTGCCGGTCATGCTCATCGTCGCCTGCCAACCCACCTGCCACACGTTGTCGGTGCCGAGGTAGGCCTGGGAGAACCGGCCGTCCTCGAAGGTGGTGCGGGTCCGGAGGCCGTCAGCGCCGATCTCCTCGGAGGCGAAGAACCTCCGGGCGAGTCCGTCGAAGCCGCCCTCCGCCAACGCTCGACCGATCTCGGCGCGGGACAGGTCGGCCTCCCACACCCCCTCGAGCCCGGCATCGCTCGTCCCGGTCCCGGGACTCGGTGCCTTCCTCGGCGACGGCACTGCTCCGAGGTCTGCCAAGTCGGTGACCCAGTCGGTGGTCTGCCTCGCCAGGCAGTCCTGCTCCTCGGCGCTGAGGTCGAGGTCGTCGAGCCACGCACCGCGGATCGACACCACGCAGTCGGACCCCATCACGTTGTGTCCGCCGGTCGGGTCCACGACCAGGGTGAGTCCGCTCAGGCCGGCCAGGCCCTCGCGCACCACGGGTTCGGGGGAGTAGGGGGTGAACGCTCCCACCAGTGCGAGGACCGGGATGTCGGCGTCCACCGGGTCGTCGACGTCGCTCTCGTCGTCACCGGCGACCCGCCACGCGTCGCAGACGTCGAGGTGGGGACTGGTGCCGTACGCCGCGGCGAGAGCCGTGCTCGTCCGTGCCGGCCGCGCGGGCCGCCTCGGCTCCGTCGTGCCGGGGTGCGATGTCGCGGCACAGCACCGACCAGGCGGTTCCCATGCTGGCCACGTGCTGCGGCAGGCACTTGGGCAGGTAGCCCAGGCAGTACGACGGCGAGCCGACGACGGCCGTGCCCAGCGTGCCGGCCAGCTGGTCGAGCCGCCCTGATGCGCTGCCCTCCAGCACCGCGGGGACGGACGCGGCTCGCATCAGCGCGCCGCTGCTTCCCCCGTCGGACAGCATGCCGCGCAGCAACCGCAGCAGCAACGCGTCGTCGACGAGCACATCGACAGGCTCCTGTCCCGTGGCCGCCATCTCCACGGTGACGGGGTCGTCGGCGAGGGCGGTGAGTGCCCTGTCCAGCAGTGTGTCCGCATCCGGGAAGGCGTCGCCGCAGGTGGGATCGGAGGCGCACGCGGCCAGGACGGCGGCCAGGCTGTCACGGGTGCTGTCCACGGCCAGGAGCCGCGGGTCGGCGCCCGGGACCTCGGGCGAGTCGAGCAGGAGGGCCCGCACGTGGTCAGGGTTCTGGCGCACCATCTCGAGCGCGATCCGGGACGCCGTGCCGTAGCTGGCGACGTTCCACTCCTCGATCCCCAGGGCCGCACGCAGGTCCTCGGCGTCTGCCGCCATCGCGGCGAGGTGGTAGGCAGCGAGGTCGACCCCGTCGGCGGTGAGGCGCTCGTGGCAGGCCGCGACTGCTTGGAGGAAGATGGCGCGCGTCTGCTCGTCGTCGGTGGCCGTGGCCAGCGTGGCCGCCCGGATCTCGTCCACCTCAGGACAGGCGAGGCTGGGCTCGGAGTGGCCGACACCGCGGGTGTCCATCAGGATCACCTCGCGTCCGACACGTTGCGCGAGCGGGGCGATGCCGCCGTAGTTCGGCAGGTTGGCGAGGTCGGTGCCCGCCACGAACATCGGGTCCTCGTGCTTCACCTCGGGCGGCTTGATCCGCGTGACGAAGAGACGTACGTCGTTCCCGGCTGCGGACCGGTCCTCGGGCACGGTGAGGAACCCGCAGACCACCTCGCCCACGACGACCGACGCCACGTCGGCAGGGCAGTCGGCCGCGGCGAAGTCGCTGGCGGATGCCGCGCCACCCACGGTCGGCGCCGCCGGCTCGGGGGTCTCGGTGGCACCCGAGGTGCACCCGGCGAGAGCCATCACCACCGCCGACGCGACAAGTACCGCGCGCCTCATCACATCCTCCCGAAGGGAGTGGCTGTGTAGAGACCGCGCTGGTAGGTCTCGGCGGGTATGCCTGCGTAGGGCGGTTCGGTCGTCGAGATGAGGTCGAGCGTGAGCTCGTCGCCGGCGACCTTCCAACGGAAGGTGTTCTCCCCGCCGGAGCTGGGCAGGACGGTGACCTGCTTGCCGTCGACCTCGACGTTCCCGCGATCCGCCACCGCGGTGGCCCCACCGTCGATGCTGCTCGACAGTGTCCAGAAGCCTCCGCCGACCTCGAGGGTCAGATCGACTTCCTCGCCGAGCTCGGAGAGGAACGTGTCGGCGTGCGCGCCGAGGCCGTGCGCGGCCAGGACGCGCCGGAAGTCGGCGGGCGCCAAGGTGGGTGAGGTCCAGGTGCCGTCGATCGGTGTGACCTCGTCGGGCTGGCTCGGGGTCGAGGGCGTCGGCTCGGACGCGGTCGGGGACGAGCTCGCGGGAGGTGCCGTCTCGTCGTCGGTCGAGTCGCCGTCGGTGGACCCGCACCCGGCGGCGAGGGTGAACGCTGCCAGCGTGCAGGCGACCCCGGTGAAGCGTCGCGGTGAGAGTCGGTTCGTTCCCATGGTGGTCGTCCTCGGTGTCGGAAGGTCCTGACGACTCATACAGGACCGGCGCCACGCTCCACCTTTACTCCGCCAAGGACGAAGTGCCCGCTCGGGGTGATCCAGCGCGAGGAGGTGCCCGCTCGGCGTGATCCAGCGCGAGGAGGTGCCCGCTCGGCGTGATCCAGCGCGAGGAAGTGCCCGCTCGGCCAAAACCTTTGTGAGTGAGTGCTCACTCACTTACAATCGCCGAGTGACCCCGCGCGCCCGCCCCATGACGCCCGACGACCGCCGCCAGGCGATCGTCGGGGTGACCATCCCGCTGCTCCTCGAGCACGGCAGGACCGTCACGACGAAGCAGATCGCCGAGGCGGCAGGTGTCGCGGAGGGCACGATCTTCCGGGTCTTCGACTCCAAGGACGACCTGGTCGACGCCGCGGTGGAGCAGGCCCTCGACATGGAGCCGTTCCTCGCCGATCTCGAGGCCGTCGACCCCGACCAGGACCTGCGGGCCCGCCTCACCGACCTCTGCGCCCGCCTGCAGGAGCGCTACCGCGGCATCTTCCTGCTGATGAGCGCGATGGGGATGGTCGGACCGCCCAAGGCGCACCAGCACATGGAGGAGGGCCGACGACGGGCCGAGAAGATCATGGTCGCCGCGGTCGAGGCCGACGCCGACCTGCTGACCTGCACCCCGGTCCAGCTCGTCCACCTGCTCCGGATGCTCACGTTCTCCGGGACCCACCCCCACATCAGCGACGGGCACCTCCTCACGCCCGAGCAGATCGTCGCCACCCTGCTCGACGGCGTAGTGAAGAAGGACTCCTGATGCTGCTCCGGCTCGTCCGCACCTACCTCCGGCCCTACGCCGCTCCGCTGGCCGCCGTCGTCGCGCTGCAGTTCGTCGGCACGATGGCCGCGCTCTACCTGCCGAGCCTCAACGCCGACATCATCGACCGGGGTGTCGTCACCGGCGACACCGGCTACATCGTGCGCCACGGCGCTGTGATGCTCGCGGTCTCGCTCGTGCAGATCATCTGCTCGGTGATCGCGGTGTGGTTCTCGGCGCGCAACGCGATGGGCTTCGGACGCGACCTGCGGGCCGCGATCTTCCACCGCATCGGTACGTTCTCCGCGCGCGAGGTGCAGCACTTCGGCGCGCCCTCGCTGATCACCCGCGAGACCAACGACGTCCAGCAGGTGCAGATGCTCGTGCTGATGGCCGGCACGCTGCTCGTCGCGGCGCCGATCATGATGGTCGGCGGCATCATCATGGCGGCTCGCGAGGACCTCGGCCTGGCGTGGCTCGTGCTCGCCGTGGTCCCGGTGCTCGGGCTGTCGATCGGGCTCATCGTGCGTCAGATGGTGCCGAGCTTCCGGCTGATGCAGGAGCGCATCGACGAGGTCAACCGGCTGCTGCGTGAGCAGATCACCGGCGTCCGCGTGGTGCGGGCGTTCGTCCGCGAGGAGCACGAGACCGAGCGGTTCCACGGCGCCAACCGGCAGCTGACCGACGTCGCCATCCGGGCCGGGCGCTGGCAGGCCGCGATGTTCCCGACGGTGATGGTCGTGGCCAACGTCGCGACCGTCGGCGTGCTGTGGTTCGGCGGACACCGCGTCGAGGACGGCAGCATGCAGGTCGGCGCCCTGACGGCCTACATCTCCTACCTCATGCAGATCGTCATGTCGGTGATGATGGCGATGTTCATGCTGATGATGGTGCCCCGTGCCTCGGTCAGCGCCGACCGGATCACCGAGGTGCTCGAGACCGAGTCGTCCGTCGTGCCGCCGACCCACCCGGTGACCGACCTCCCGCAGCGTCTGGGCCTCGAGCTCGACGGCGTCACGTTCGCCTATCCCGGCGCCGACGAGCCGGTGCTGCGCGAGGTGGCGCTGAGGGCCAGCCCGGGGGAGACGCTCGCCATCGTCGGCTCGACCGGCGCCGGCAAGTCCACCCTGGTCAACCTGGTGCCGCGCCTCTTCGACGCGACCGGCGGGTCGGTGCGGGTCGGCGGGGTCGACGTACGCGACCTGGACCCCGAGACGCTGTGGTCGCGCCTCGGCCTCGTGCCGCAGAAGGCCTTCCTCTTCCGGGGGACCGTCGCGGACAACCTGCGCTACGGCAAGCCCGACGCGACGCAGGACGAGATGTGGGCGGCGCTCGAGATCGCCCAGGCGAGGGAGTTCGTCGAGGCGATGCCGGAGGGTCTGCAGGCCGAGATCACCCAGGGCGGGTCGAGCCTCAGCGGTGGGCAGCGACAACGGATGGCGATCGCCCGTGCGGTGATCCGCAAGCCCGACATCTATCTCTTCGACGACTCGTTCTCCGCCCTCGACCTCACCACCGACGCGCGCCTGCGGGCTGCACTGAGACCGGTCACGCGGGACGCGACGGTGGTGATCGTGGCGCAGCGCGTCGCGACCATCCGCCATGCCGACCGCATCGTGGTGATGGAGGACGGCGCCGTCGTCGGCACCGGCACCCACGACGAGCTCGTCGCGGGCTGCGCGACCTACCGCGAGATCGTCGAGTCCCAGCTCGCCGTGGAGGAGGTCGCGTGAGCACCGTCGACAAGGTGCCGGCCAGGGCCGACACGTTGAAGGAGACCGAGCGGGTCGAGCAGGGCCCCGGCGGCCCCGGTCGCGGCCCGATGGGCGGCGGCATGATCGGCCAGAAGGCCGACACGTTCTGGCCGTCGCTCAAGCGACTGCTCGCGCGGCTGCGACCGGAGCGCGCCAAGACGTACGCCGTCCTCGCGCTGTCGCTCGTCAGCGTCGGCGCGATGTCGGTCGGCCCCAAGATCCTGGGCCGCGCCACCGACCTGATCTTCGCCGGACTGATCGGCAAGGACGTGCTGGCCTCCGGGGTGACGCAGGAGCAGGCCATCGAGGCGCTGCGCGCCCGGGGCGAGACCAGGCAGGCCGACATGCTCGCCTCGATGGACCTGAGGGACGGGGTCGACTTCTCCGCGGTCTCCGAGGTCCTGGTGCTCGTGCTCGCGATCTATGTGGGTGCCTCGCTGCTGGCGTGGCTCGGCGGCTACCTGCTCAACGACGTCGTCCAGGGCACCGTGCTGCGGATGCGTTCGGAGGTCGAGGACAAGGTGCACCGGCTGCCTCTCGGCTACTTCGACAAGCAGCCGCGCGGCGAGCTGCTGAGCCGGGTCACCAACGACATCGACAACGTCAGCCAGACCCTCCAGCAGACCCTGAGCCAGATGCTCAACTCGCTGCTCACCGTCGTCGCGGTGCTCACGATGATGTTCTGGATCTCACCGCTGCTGGCGCTCGTCGCGCTCATCTCGGTCCCCATCACGATGGCCCTCACCGCGGCCGTGATGAAGCGCTCGCAGGGGATGTTCATCCAGCAGTGGCGCCGCACCGGCACGCTCAACGCCCACATCGAGGAGACCTTCTCCGGCCACTCGCTGGTCAAGGTCTTCGGTCGTCAGGCGGAGTCGGAGCGGGTCTTCGCCGAGCAGAACGACGAGCTCTACGAAGCGTCGTGGAGTGCCCAGTTCGTGAGCGGGCTGATCATGCCGCTGATGATGTTCGTGGGCAACCTCAACTACGTCGTGATCGCGGTCATCGGCGGGCTGCGGGTCGCCGGCGGCACGATGTCGCTCGGTGACGTGCAGGCCTTCATCCAGTACTCCCGCCAGTTCACCCAGCCGCTGACCCAGGTCGCGTCGATGCTCAACCTGCTCCAGTCCGGCGTGGCGTCGGCCGAGCGGGTCTTCGAGCTGCTCGACGCCCCGGAGGAGAGCGCCGAGGCCACCGGGCGCCCGGCGCTCGGACCCGGCGCCCACGGGGAGGTCCGCTTCGAGGATGTGTCGTTCTCCTACGACCCCGAGCGGCCGCTGATCCAGGGGCTGTCGCTGGTGGCCCGGCCGGGCAGCACCGTCGCCATCGTCGGCCCGACCGGCGCGGGCAAGACCACGATGGTCAACCTGGTGATGCGCTTCTACGACCCGCAGTCCGGGCGGATCCTCATCGACGACGTCGACATCACCTCGATGCCGCGCGGCGCGCTCCGCAGCCGCATCGGGATGGTGCTGCAGGACACCTGGCTCTTCGCCGGGACCATCCGCGACAACATCGCCTACGGACGCCCGGACGCCACCGAGGCCGACATCCTCGAGGCGGCGCGGGCGACGTTCGTGGACCGCTTCGTCCACTCGCTGCCCGACGGCTACGACACGGTCATCGACGAGGACGGGTCCAACCTGTCGGCCGGTGAGCGCCAGCTGGTGACCATCGCGCGGGCGTTCCTGTCCGACCCGGCGCTGCTGATCCTCGACGAGGCGACCTCGTCGGTCGACACCCGCACCGAGCTGCTGCTCCAGCAGGCGATGGCGGCGCTGCGCTCGGACCGTACGTCGTTCGTCATCGCGCACCGGCTCTCCACGATCCGCGACGCCGACCTGATCCTGGTCATGGAGGACGGGTCGATCGTCGAGCAGGGCTCGCACGAGGAGCTGCTGGCCCTCGGCGGGGCGTACGCCCGGCTCTACCGCTCGCAGTTCGACGCGCTCGTCGAGGAAGTCGCCGGACAAACCCGTTGAGCGACCCCGCCGATCGACGTACGGTGGTGGGACACAGAAGGGAGGTGGTCCGAAGAATGAGTTCTTTTCGGATGAGTGAGGTGGCTGCCCGCTAGGCAGCCCGCTACGCCGACAGCTGCCGGCGAATCCACCGCAGCCACCCGACCCGCAGGCCCCCGGTGTCATCCCCCGGGGCCCCTCTCTGAGGGGCAGACGGCCTGCGGGTCGCTGCATGTCCGGGTGGTGGCGGGTGGCGGGTGGCGGGTGGGGGCCGCGCCGCGCCGACCGCCGGGGTAGTCCAGTGTCCAGATGTCGTCGTACGGCGTCCGGGACGACGGTTGGCCACTGGACTACCCCACCGGGGGTTGGCCGGCCGGCGCGCCGACCGCCGGGGCAGGCGGGTCGGCCCCCACCCGCCGGAGGTCAGCGCAGCCAGACGGCCGTGTTCGGCGGCAGCGTGCCCTCGACCGGACCGCTCGCCATCAGCAGCTCGCCCGCGGGCAGCTCGACCGCGTCCACGCCGCAGTTCAGTACGACGGTCAGCGGGCCGCGCGTGAAGGCGAGGACGTCCGGGCCGGCGTCGAGCATCTCGACGCTCTCACCGGCCGACCAGGCGAAGTCGCGGCGGATGCGCAGCGCGTCGCGGTAGAACGCGAGCGTCGAGTCGGCGCGAGCGGCCTGGGCCTCGACGCTCAGCGACGACCAGTCCGACGGCTGCGGGATCCACGGCTGCGCGGAGCCCGGCCCGAAGGCGTACGGCGCCTCGGTGCCACCCCACGGGATGGGCACGCGGCAGCCGTCGCGGCCGACCTCGCCGGTGCGGAGGTAGGACGGGTCCTGACGGTCCTCGGGGGCGACGTCGACCTGCTCGAGGCCGAGCTCCTCGCCCTGGTAGAGATAGCTCGAGCCGGGCAGCGCGAGCATCGTCAGCGTGGCGGCGCGGGCGCGGGCCAGGCCCTGCTCACCGCCGCCGTAGCGGGTGACGTGGCGTACGACGTCGTGGTTGCTGAGCACCCACGTCGGCGAGGCGCCGACCGGCCCGACGGCCTGGAGGGTGCTGGTGATGACCTCGGCGAAGTCGGCGGCCGACCAGTCGGCCAGCAGCCAGGCGAAGTTGAACGCCTGGTCGAGCTCGTCGGGACGGATGAAGGCGACGGTCGACTCCGGCGTCTGGGTCCATGCCTCGGCGACGGCCATCCGGTCCGGGCCGGCCTCGTCGAGGACACGGTTCCAGGCGCGGTAGACGTCGTGCACCTCGGGCTGGTCCCACATCGGCTCGTCCTTGAGGGTCAGCGAGACCATCGAGTGGTCGGTGTTGACCTGCCCCGAGCTGGCGGTGCCTCCCTCGTCGACGACCTGGTCGCGCAGGGACGCCTCCTTGACCAGGCCGTGCGCCACGTCGACGCGGAAGCCGTCGACACCGCGGTCGAGCCAGAAGCGCAGCACGTCCTCGAACTCGGCCGCGACCTCCGGGTTGCGCCAGTCGAGGTCCGGCTGGGAGGAGTCGAAGAGGTGGAGATACCACTGGCCGTCCTCGACCTGGGTCCACGCGGGGCCGCCGAAGACGGAGTTCCAGTTGTTCGGCGGACCGTCGGGGCCGTCGCGGAAGAGGTAGCGGGCGCGCTCCGGGCTCCCGGGCTCGGCGGCCAGTGCGGCCTTGAACCACTCGTGCTCGTCGGAGGTGTGGTTGGGCACGACGTCGACCACGACGCGCAGGTCGAGCTCGTGCGCCCGCGCGATCAAGGCGTCGGCGTCACTCAGCGAGCCGAACAGTGGGTCGACATCGCGGTAGTCAGCGACGTCGTAGCCGTGGTCGTGCTGCGGTGAGGTGTAGAACGGCGTGATCCAGAGGGCGTCGACGCCCAGCTCGGCGAGGTGCGGCAGCCGCGAGGTGATCCCGGGGAGATCGCCGATCCCGTCGCCGTCGCTGTCGGCGAAGCTGCGGACATAGACCTGGTAGACGACGGCGTTGCGCCACCACTGCACGTTTGGATCGTTAAAATCAGCCATGGGTCCAATCTTTCAAGAGGGCGCGGACTTCGGTCAAGACGGCGGCGCGGGCGTCCGCCCGCCGAACAGCTCGGGATCGACCGCGATCCACGTGTGCTCGGCGGTGGCGACGACGCGGCCGTCGGCGTCGTAGAGCGTCGAGGCGGTGAAGGTCTTGCGCCCCTCCCGGCCGCGCCCGGCGGCCACCACGACGTGGGGCTCGCCGATCACCGGCAGGTCGTCGAGCCGGGCGGTCATCCGCCCGAGCACCATGAGCCGCTCGCCGAGGTCGCCTGCCCAGCCGCCGATGCAGTCGAGCGCACCCCAGGTCGCGGGCACGGAGGCGCGCGGCTGCTCGTCGACGTACGCGTGCCAGTCCTCCTGCAGGCTCGGGTGCGGTGTCCAGGTGGCGGCGACGAGGTCGCCGGCGGGTCCCTCGCCGGTACGACCGGGGAAGATCCGCAGTCCGTCGCCCTCCTCGCGCGACGTGCCGCAGACGAAGCAGGTGGGGAACGGGTGGAACCCGAGTCCCGGGTACGTCGACTCGGCCGCCGCGGCGACGTCAGGAGGGACTGGGTCGACCTCCTCCAGCTCGTGCTCGACCCGGCGGGCGGTGGCGATCGTCGCTCCGCCGAAGGAGGCCGTCATGACACCCGCCTCGACGCTGACGTACAGAGGGGTGTCGAGCGGCGGCGGCTGGCGCAGCGACACCTCGATCGGGGGCCAGCTGTCGCTGTGGTCGGCGGGTGGGCCCACCTCGTCCAGGGACGCCAGGGCGCCGGCCGTCCAGCCGCCGTTGCCGGAGTCGGGAGGGCCGCAGAAGCGCTTCGGCACGATGAGTTCGCTCACCGTCGCCACTGTGCCACGGGTCGGCGGGGCTCGGGAGTTGGCGGATGGGACACAATGGCCCGCGTGAGTGACCTGATCGACACCACCGAGATGTACCTCCGCACGATCTACGAGCTCGTGGAGGAGGACATCGTCCCGCTGCGCGCCCGCATCGCCGAGCGCCTGCACCAGTCAGGCCCGACGGTCTCGCAGACCGTCGCCCGGATGGAGCGCGACGGCCTGCTGACCGTGCAGGGCGACCGCCACCTCGAGCTGACCGAGGAGGGCCGGCTCCTGGCCACGCGCGTGATGCGCAAGCACCGGCTCGCCGAGCGCCTCCTCACCGACGTCATCGGACTCGACTGGGAGCTCGTGCACGCCGAGGCCTGCCGCTGGGAGCACGTGATGTCGGAGACCGTGGAGCGACGGCTCCTCGAGCTGCTCGACCACCCCACCGAGTCCCCCTACGGCAACCCGATCCCGGGCCTCGACGAGCTCGGCGACGCGAGCGGCGAGGACTTCATGGACAACGTCGAGCCGCTCTCCACGGCCGCCGGGGCCGAGGACATGCGCGTCCACGTCAAGCGGATCTCCGAGGAGATGCAGAAGGACGAGCAGCTGATGGGCCTGCTGCGCCGCGTGGGCGCGCTCCCCGGCACGACCGTCACCATCGCGCGGACCGACGAGGGCATCCTGATCGGGTCCGGCGGCGAGACCGCCGAGCTCGTCCTCGAGGCCGCCGAGCACATCTTCGTACGCCGCTGAGGGAATCATCGCGGAGCTGGTGTGCCGTAGGTCGTCTCAGGAGCTCCACGATGTTGTAGGAGTCACCGCTGAAGCGGTGACTCCTGCACGAGCCGGGCGAGAAACTCGCTGCACCCCACGTCGAGCAGGTAGGACGCCAAGGGGTCGCCGCGGGTCGCCCCGCGGTTGACGATGACGATCGGCGTGCCGCGCTGGGCCGCGCGCCTGACGAAGCGCAGACCGCTCATGACCGTCAACGACGAGCCGGCGACCAGCAGGGCGCCCTCGGTGCCGAGCGTCTCGACGGCGGCGTAGCAGCGCGCCACCCGGTCGGCCGGCACGTTCTCGCCGAAGAACACCACGTGCGGCTTCAACACCCCGCCGCAGGCGCAGGCCGGCACCACGAAGTCGTCGGTGTCGTCGAGGTCGACGTCACCGTCGGGGCGTGACTCCACCCACCCGTGCCGCTCGAGCCAACCCGGGTTGAGCGCGTCGAGCACCCGCTCCAGGTCGTCGCGCGACGACGTCTCACCGCAACCCAGGCAGATCACCTCCGCGACCCGTCCGTGCAGCGCGACCAGCTCGCGCGAGCCGGCCGCCTCGTGCAGGCCGTCGACGTTCTGGGTGATCAGCAGCTCGGGGTCGAGCGCGGCCAGGGCGCGATGACCCTCGTTGGGGACCGCGTGTCCCATCCGCTGCCAGCCGAGGTGGGAGCGCGCCCAGTAGCGCTGCTGAGCCTCGCGGGTCGCGACGAACTCCTGGTAGGTCATCGGGGCACGCGCCCGCGACCCGGGGCCGCGGTAGTCCGGGATGCCCGAGTCGGTGGAGAGTCCGGCACCGGTCAGCACCACCAGCGGTCGGGTGGCGAGGAGGTCGAGGGCCTCGTCGACCTGCGCGGACGGGGCCACGGTCACGTGGCGTACCGGACCTGTGCGCGGGCCCGGGCCTTCGCGGCCTCGACCTCGCGGTCCTTCGGGGGAGCGGTGGTGACGAGGTCGTCGAGGAGGTGCTGGGTGAGGTGCGCGATCTCCTTGACCGCGGCGTAGAACGCCTCCTCGTTGGCCTGCGACGGCTTGGTCGTGCCGGCCACCTTGCGGACGTACTGCAGGGCGGCGGCACTCACCTCGTCACGCGTGGCCGGCGGCTCGAAGTTGTTGAGCGGACGGATGTTGCGGCACATGGCCCGAGAATACGCCGGGGCTACACCTCGAAGAAGGTGACGTCCTCACCGGTGACGAGCGCGACCCGGCCCGACTGGAGCGGCACGAGGCGTACGTCGGCGACGTCGCTGCCGTGCTCGACCTCGACCATCCGGTTGCTCATCGACCCGTCGTCGAGGGACAGCACGGAGACCCAGCCGGTCGTTCCCTCCCAGCCCTGCGAGACGACGGTGAGCGCGACGCGCTGCTCGGGCAGCCAGGTGAACTGGCGTGGGTCGGTGCCTGCCCCGGCGTAGGTGTCCCGGTCGTAGCGGACGACGTCGATCTGGCGCGGGTCGGTGAGGTCGGTGACGTCGAAGAGGGCGGCCTGGGCACCCCGCGTCGTCCCTTGGAGGGTGGCGTCCTGGCCGACGCCGATCAGCCGGTGCTCGCCGAGCGGGTGGAGGTATTCGGAGAAGCCGGGGATCTTCAGCTCGCCCAGCAACCGCGGGTCGGCGGGGTCGGTCAGGTCGATCGCGTAGAGCGGGTCGGTCTGGCGGAAGGTCACCACGATCGCGAGGTCGTCGAACCACCGCACCGACGTGATCTGCTCGTCGATGCCGAGGTCGTCGACCCGGCCGTCCTCGACGAGGGCGGAGCCGTCCTCGCGCAGGGTGAGCACCGAGTTGAAGTTGCCCGTCTCGCTGCTCGGCCCGACCGCGACCCGCAACGAGCCGCCGACGGCGTCCATCGACCAGCGGTCGGCGATGGTGCCCTCGACCTCGCCCGAGGCGACGTAGGTCGCGTCCAGTCCGTCGAGGGCGAACGCGAAGAGCGGTGTGGTGCCGTTCGACAGGGGGAACGCGCCGCGGCAGTCCATGCAGTCGGTCCATCCGCCCCACTGCGCCCCGCCGGCAGCGAGGTAGAACCGGTCGGTGGAGAAGTACGTCGTCCGGGAGTCGGTCGCGACCGCGCTGGAGGCCCGGGTCGCCGGGTCCGCGGGGTCGAACGCCAGGACCGTGGTCGTGCCGAGGGCGATCTCGTCGTCCTCGGGGATCGCGACGTCCTCGCAGTCGACCAGCGGGGTGCCGTCGATCGTGGGCAGCCAGTCCGACAGCGTGGTGTCACGCACCAGGGCACGGTTGCGCAGCCCCGAGCGGATCTCGCCGAACGCCCCGTCCGGGAAGGAGAAGTCGAGCTCCGGGAGACCGTGCTGGACCACGACGCGTACGACGTCGCCGTGCAGGCGGACCGCCGAGGCCCGACCCGTCACGGTGGTGGTGTCCACGATGCTCGGTGACGTCGGGTCGGACAGGTCGACGGTGGTGAGGGTCGTGGAGCGGCCGTCACCGGCGGAGCCGAGCACGACGGCGCGACCGTCGACGAAGAGCATCTCGCCGCCCGCGTCGCCGGGCCAGCCGTTGCTGCCGGCGTCGTCGATGCGGGTCGATGACAGCAGCGCCGGCGCGTCGCCGGAGACGTCGTAGGCCAGCAGCTCGCCCTCACGCATCCGCAGCAGCAGCGAGCCGGCGACCTTGACCACGTCGGACTCGTCGACGCCGAGCTCCTGGACGTTGGTCCCCGACTCGTTGCTCGTGCTGCGCGAGGTCGCGACGCCCGCGGAGCGCAACGTGCCGGGGGCCGCGCTGTCCGCGCTGTCCGAGCCACTCCCGGCGTCGAACGCCACCATGCCCGACCCCCAGCCGTAGGAGCCCACCTGGTCGAGCGCCCGCTCGACGTAGGAGTCGAGCAGGTCCTCGCAGCTCGCCGCGACACGGAGGTCGGCGTTGGCCAGGACGATCGGCGAACCGGTCGGCCCCACGTCGCGTGCGCCGGGGGCGCTGCCGAGCAGGTAGCCCGCGCCCACGGCCGCGGACAGGGTGGTGACGGCGGCGATGGTGGTGGCGATCCGGCGCGGGTTCATGCTCGGTGGGACGAGCCCGAGGGACCCGCGGTTCCGCGTGACACGATGGCGAGATGAGCGACGACCGCCCCTTCGACCTCGTACTCTTCGGCGCCACCGGCTTCACCGGCGGTCTCACCGCCGACTACCTCGCCGCACACGCGCCCGCCGGGCTGCGGTGGGCGATCGCCGGTCGCAACGCCGACAAGCTCGACGACGTACGCCGGCGGCTGGGCGATCGGGGCGCGGTCGACGTGCAGGTCCTGGTCGCCGACGCAGGGGACCCCGCGGCCCTCGCCGACATCGCCCGCCAGGCGCGGGTCGTGGTGACCACGATCGGCCCCTACCTGCAGCACGGGGGTCCGCTCGTCGGTGCCTGCGCCGAGGCCGGCACCGACTACCTCGACCTCACCGGTGAGCCCGAGTTCGTCGACCAGATGTTCCTCGCCCACCACCGGACCGCGGAGCGCACCGGCGCGCGCCTGGTCCACTCCTGCGGCTTCGACTCGATCCCGCACGACCTCGGCGCCTACTTCACCGTCCAGCAGCTGCCCTCGGACCAGCCGATCACGCTGCGCGGCGTGGTCCGCTCGGCCGGCACGTTCTCCGGCGGCACCTTCCACTCCGCGCTCGACCAGTTCTCGCGCTCAGCGTCGATGAGGAAGACCTACGCGGCCCGTCGTCGCGCCGAGGTGCGGCCCGAGGGCCGGTCGTCGCGCTCGGTCGGCGGCAGGCCGCACCGCGACCCGGTGCTCGGCTGGTGGCTGCTCCCGCTGCCGACGATCGACCCGATCGTCGTCGCGCGCAGCGGCGCCGCGCTGGCGGCGTACGGACCACGGTTCCGCTACTCGCACTGGGCGGGCACCAAGACCCTGCGCTACGCCGCCGGAGGCGCGGTCGGCGTCGGGCTGCTCACCGCGGCTGCGCAGGTGACGCTGCTGCGCGACTTCCTGAAGTCCAAGGTGCCGCAGGGCTCGGGACCCGACGAGGCCAAGCGGGAGAAGTCGTGGTTCACCGTCGACTTCGTCGGCGAGGCCGGCCACACGACCGTCCGGACCCGAGTCTCCGGCGGCGACCCGGGCTACACCGAGACCGCGAAGATGCTGTCCGAGGCCGCCCTGTGCCTGGTGCTCGACGACAACCCCGAGACCGCCGGACAGGTCACCCCCGCGCAGGCGATGGGCGACGCGCTGCTCGCACGGCTCCAGGCGGCCGGCATCCGCTTCGAGACGGTCTGACGCGGCGCAGGGCCCGTCGCGCCGGTCACCCCGCCCGCTCCTCGCTGGTCGTCATGGCCATGCGGAACGTGAAGAACCGCACCAGGCCCGAGCCCAGGTTGGCTGCGATGAGCACCGCCAGCTCCTGGCGGCGTGACGGTTCGGCGACGCTGGTGTCCAGCAGCCACAGTGAGCCGGCCGTGACGGCGAGGCTGAAGGCCAGGAGCGCGAGTCCGAGCACCTGGTGCTGCACCGTCCGCTCGGTCCCGCGCACGCCGAACGTGACGTAGCGGTGCCCGAACGTCCCGGCGATCGTCGAGAGCACCAGCGCGAGCGCGTTCGCCGGCTGCGCCGTGAGCTGCTCGCGCAGGACGACGTAGAGCAGGCCGTAGAGGACGTTGAACGCCCCGCCGACGCACGCGAAGACGACGAGCTGGCCGAGGACCGCCCGCCACCCCGGTCCACGGGTGGCGCTGTGCACCATCTGCGGAAGGCGGGCGGTCGGCATGGTGCGAGAAGTGTGGCACCACCTCGGCCTGGCGTGCGTGTACGCGACGAGCGCGGCGTCCTGTTCGGTCAGCGGGACGCGCGCAGGGTGTGCTCGATGGTCGTTCCGTCCCACGCCGGCACGACTCGTCGGGCCCGGGCGGTGTCGAGGAACGCGTCTCGAAGGTCGTCGGGGAGAGCGTCGTAGGGCGAGTCCTGGGACGCGTGGGCAGCCATGGCGACGGCGAGCTGGGCTCGGTGCTCGCGGACGTCGACGAGGGCGCTGATCTCGGCGTCAGGGGTGCCCAGGAGCGGGATCTCGTCGGCGAGGTGCTGCTTGTCAGGCGCAGCCTCGCGCATCCGGTCGATCCATCGCTGCATGAGGCTCTGCGCCAGGCAGGAGAGGTAGACGACCTCCACCCCGGCCTCGGCGGCCGCCTGCAACGTCAGGTCGCGGACCTGCTCGTGGTCACGGTGCCCGTCGCTCGCGTCCAGGGTGACGACCACGTCGGGGTTCGTCCGCCGCAGCGAGCTCACGATCGCTGCGACGACGTCGGCCGGCTCTGCTCCGACGAGGGTCGCGGGGTCGGCGGGCCCGGTCATGCCGGAGTCCGTGAAGTCGAGGAGATCCACCCCGGAGACGCCGAGGAGGTCCGCAGCGGCGCGGAGCTCTGCGGCACGGACCGCGCCGAGCTCGGCGCCGGAGCGTCCGGCCGGGTCCTCGCCAGCCTCGCCGCGGGTGGCGCAGGTGACGTAGGTCTCGAAGCCGACGGCTCGGGCATGCAGGAGAAGTCCGCCGCACCCGAACGTCTCGTCGTCGGGATGCGCCACCACCACGTGGAGGCGTGGGGGTCGTGGATCGCTCATCACCTTGCGCCCCTGACGGACCACTCAGCGACACTGCCCGGCGCAGCGCCAGTCGCAGCATAGATGCAGGCCGCACCAGCGGTGGACCTTGATCGTCGACATCGATCCTTTCCCAACTCATCAGGGGCAGGCGTGGTCGGTAGCGGGGCGATGTCCGAGATGTCCGCAGTGTCGTCACGTGCTTCCACCCGGCCGAACACCAGCACCATCCTCGGCAAGTCCTCCATCGCGGCCGTGCTGCTCGCCGCCACGCTCGTACCGGCCGCCGCGGGAGGCGCCGCGCAGGGAGCGGTGAGCGCCGAACGGGCTGCCGCGCCGCGCACCGAGCTCACGTTCACCGTCGACGACTGCGAAGGCTGCGAGATCCAGCTGACCAGCGCGCTCGGCACGATCGCCCAGGCCAACGCCGGCAAGGTCGACATCTGGAGCTCCAAGACCCGTACGGTCGAGGACGGGTCGGTCACCTTCGACATTGCGACCAGGCGCACCTGGGGCATGTCCGTCGCCGTCCGCGCACGTGGGAGGGCTGGACCGGCTACCGCACGACCGTGGCCTGGCGGTACGAAGGCAACCTGCAGGGCGACGCCGTCACCCTCGAGCAGGCCGTGCTGAAGAAGAAGGCCTCCGCCTGCTGGGAGGGCGTGCGCACCGTGAGGTCACGGTGCCCCTCGTCGTGGAGAAGGTCCGGGTCGACGGCGTGAAGAACGAGGTCGACGGCAGCATCGCGTTCGTGCCCACCACGCAGAGCTGGCTGCACCCGATGCGCGAGGTCCACGGCGGGGTCCTGGGCTCACAGGACGTCAACATCTGCCACTGATCCCGCACGCCGCAGCCACCGCAGAAGGAGACAGGTCATGCTGACCGCCACCACCACCGCCGACGCCGGTTGCTGCCAAGCGCACAACCTCTGCCCTGAGTGCCAAGCCACAACGGACGAGATCCGTGCAGTTCGTCGCGATGCGGTCATCCATCTCGTCGCGTCCCTGCGGCCGCGCCGCACCGGCGCCACCGTCAGGTGACGGCGGAGGGCTCAATCGATGACGAGTCCGAAGCTCGCGGCGGGCTTGCGTCGGCAGTCGCGCAGGTAGGGCAGGGCGTAGTCCACCCGGCCGGGAGGCCGGGCGGAGCTTCACTGCGCAGGCTTCACAACGGTGCGACGGGTAGTTGCGCTAGTACCCCTGTGCGGTGCCCCAGGCAAGAGTCGAACTTGCGACCTTTCGCTTAGGAGGCGGCTGCACAGATGGCCCTGACCTGCGGCGCAACGGGTCGCCGGCTGCGATTGACATAGCGTTCCCATACGGATCGCCGCTCCCGGAGTCCCGGTCGGTGCCCGAGCGGACGCACCGGCACGGTTCGGCACGGCTTGCCCACCTCCACCACATGACAGCCCCCACGGACCTTCCGGCCGGCCTCCCGACCCTGCTCACCATCCACGACATCGCGTCCCTGCTCCGTCTGCACCGGACTGCCGCCTACGCCCGGACTCGCGAACCGGACTTCCCCGATCCACTGGTCATCTCTGGCGCGTGCTACCGCTGGTACACCCATGAGGTCCTGGCCTACGTCGACGCCAGACGTGCTCCCAAGACCGTGCCCCGACCTCGACGGAGTGAGGAGGACTGCTCGCTCCCGAGCGTCGTCGCGCACGCCGTGCCTCGGGTGAGAATGTCGCGGCGCAAGCCCCACGATGCCGATCCGGATGTCCCCCCAGCCGACGAACGGCGGGGTCGCTAGCCATGGCCCGTCCCCAGCCCTATGACCGAGCAGCCGACTCGACCCGTCCGGACGGTGAGCACGCGGCCTGGGACACCCCTGCCGGTCTGGTGGCGATGTACGCCCCGACCGCGCTGGTCCCGTACTACCGGATCACGTGGGGCAATCCGCAGCAGGGCACCTCCGTCGGCAGGTGCTTCGACACGGCGTGGGCGAAGGCGCTCGCCCGCGAGCAGCTGCTCCTCGCCGGCGCCACGCGGCGGACCGAGTTCAGTACAACCGGTCGGGATCGACTACTGGCTCTCGCCGGAGCGACCCAAGCCCAAGGGATCGTGGGGCGAGTCCCACACCAAGACGATGACCTACTACGCCACGCGCTACTTCCGGCCGGTGTTCGGCGGGGTCCGGCACCTCGACCTGCGCCGGGCCCACCTACAGCTCGCGGTGAATCTTGCCCCGACGGAGTCCGAGGGCCGCAACGTCCGGAGGGCGGCTCGGTCCCTGGTCGGGGCACTCCGTCAGGGTGACTACCTGCTCGAGTCGCAGGTCATCGACCTCGGCACCGTCTGGTGGCACGGCGCCCGAGACACGACAGTCGCCGAGCAGGGCGACGGACCCGCCGAGTACGTTCCGCGCAACCAGCGCCCCACCCACGACCAGGTACGAGCGCTACGCGAGGCGATGACGACGCGACGACGTCGCGGACGCAAGGAATGGCGAGCACTGGCGGTCGAGCTCGCCGCCTACTCCGGCGTCCGTCGCGGCGAGCTCGCCGTCCTCGATGACACGACGGTCCACACCGACGGCCGCATCAGAGTGCAGTGGCGCCTCGAGACGATCGGCGGACCCCACCTCGCGCTGCCCAAGGGCAACAAGCGCCGGTGGACCACCTACCCACCGACCACGCCGACCGGCTTCCCGCTGGCCGCGGCGATCGATCAACGATTGGCCGAGATCGAGCACGAGCGGGCGGCAGGCACCAACCGCGACGGTCTGCTGTTCCCGTCCGAGCGCGGAACCTGGCTGCTCGGGGGCAACTTCCATCGCGATGTCTTCGAGCCGGCCGCGCTGGCGGCCGACTGGCCCTTCCGTGAGGAGGTGAAACCGTGGGGGGAGGGCAAGACCCGGCGACAACGCACGTGGTCCCTCACCTGGCACTCACTGCGTCACACCTTCGTGACCTGGCAGCTCGAGGACGTCGGGCAGCCCGACGTCGCGCGTCGCCACCCTGGCCGGTCACGAGTCTGCCGAGTTCACGCTCCGGCGGTACGTCTCCGGAGCCAAGGACGACATCGCAGACTCCCTCGCGGCGCTCGGGTGGGAGCCCGCGCCCGGCCCGGGGTCCGGTACCTCGGGGACGGACAGGCGTGCCTAGGCTGTATGGATTCCGCAAAGCTAGTTCTATGAATTCTGCAATGTTAACGCTATGGTTTCTGCCAATGTAAGGCGACGGGTAGGTGGAGGCGTTGGCGATGCGGGCAGGCGAGGGCTACCGCGAGCGTGTTCTGGACGCTGAGCTCGCGGAACGGTTGAGTGCCATCGGCGCTGTCCTCATCGAGGGACCGAAGGCGTGTGGCAAGACTGAGTCTGCAATCCAGAAGGCAGCTACCAACTATCGGCTCGACGTCGATGCAGCTGCCCGCAACGCCGCCAGCATCGCCCCTGAGTTGCTGCTTGACAGTCCCAGTCCGGTGCTGTTCGACGAATGGCAGGTGGTTCCCACCTTGTGGGATCAGATCCGCCGCGCCGTCGACGACCACGCCCCTACCAAGGGCCTGTACATCCTGACCGGGTCGGCTACCCCCAGCGAGGATGTCAACCGGCACTCCGGCGCTGGCCGTATCGCGGTTATCCAGATGCGGCCCATGTCGTTGATGGAGTCGGGTCACTCCACCGGGCAGGCGTCACTGAAAGCGGTCCTGGCTGGCGACAAGGTCACCGCACAGGATGCGGGACTGACCGTTCCCGACATCATCGACCAGATCTGCATCGGCGGATGGCCGGCACTGCTCGACGCCGACCCACGAGACGCGGGCAGGTGGCTGCGGGATTACCTCAACCAGATCGTCCTGGTCGACATCCAAGGGCTCGGCGTACGGCGACGCGATCCCGAAAACATCCGCCGGCTGCTCCACTCCCTTGCCCGTAACGTCGGCACCGTCGCGAAGGTCACCGCGCTGGCCCGGGACGTGGGCGGAGCAGAAGGCCCGGTCGCGCGGGCCACCGTCGACGGGTACCTCGATTCGCTGTCCCGGCTGCGGCTCACCGAGAACTCGCCCGCCTGGGCACCACACATGCGCTCGGCCACCCCGCTGCAGTCGTCACCCACCCGATACTTCGTCGACCCCTCCCTCGCAGTTGCGGCACTCGGACAAGGCCCCTCCCAACTCTTGGGAGACCTGAACGCCACGGGCTTCTTCTTCGAGAACCTCGTCGTGCGCGACGTCCGCATCTACGCACAAAGGCTCGGGGGGCAGGTACACCATTGGCGAGACCAAAACCAGAACGAAGTCGACGTCGTCGTCACCCTGCCCGACGGGCGATGGGGTGCATTCGAGGTAAAGATGAACCCCGCTGACACGGACAAGGCAGCGGCCTCCCTGCTGGCTTTCGCCGAGAAGGTCGACCAGAACAAAGCCGGCTCGCCGGCGGCGCTGGGCGTGATCACCTCCACCGGGTTCGCTTACGGCCGACCTGACGGCGTCACCGTGCTTCCCATCGGCACCCTCGGGCCCTGACCCAACCCCGCGATCTCCGAGGGGGTGCGAGGCCGACCCATGCTGGGCGCCGTGCAATGCGTTTAAGGTGACGCCCACTAGCGACGAGGTTGGTGTCGAGACGACGAGCTGCGCGTAACGCGAGAGGCGTGGGGGTTCCGGCCCGTCGTCCATGACAGCCCACGGTCACGCTGATTCAGCATGACCGGCATGGCCTGCGGTTTTGATGAATCGGACCTGCTGCTGAGCGCTCGAGCTCATGCTTCGCGGCGCGGAGCCCGATCCGAGGCATTGTTTCATGTAGCCAGTATGCGCGACGGGAGCACCATTTTGCGCCCGTCCTGGGCGCCCGCCCAGGACGGGCGGACGACCGCTGGAGGCATGCGCGTAGATCCCCGCTGCGCCCGTCCAGACGTTCGACGGTCTTCGATCAGGCCCACCTGAACACCGCGTCGATGTGCGAGGTCAGGGCGTCGGCACTCGGGTTGTAGCTCCCGGCACGCGGGTCATCGAGACGACATGCCTGACGCGTTCCCGCCGATACCGTTCGACCCCGTTACCGAACGCCGACTTGAGGCGGAGAGCTGACGCGCAGCCGAAGACGGTCGTCGACAGGTTTGATCCGCGAGCCGGTGACCGCGGCGGCGTTGGGAAGACGCCGAGAACGAGGGCCTTGAACGCTGGTTGGCCTACACCTGGCGTGGTCAAGCGGGAAGCTCCGAGGACTGTCCAGCGACTTCGAGCTGTACGTCCTCGGGCCAAGCGAGGTCGGTTCGAGCCCGACGCTCGTTGGCGTCCAGAAGTTCGCCTCCGTGAGGTGCGACCGCGCGCTGAGGAAGTCGGACCACCGCTTGTCCGTGACGGCGACGACCGCTCGCATTCAGCACTGGCCCCCAGCCATGTTCGACGGCTTCGACGGCTTCGACGCCAAGAGCCTCCACACATCTTGAAGGTGTCTCAGACCCCCCCACGCCCGTCCTTGCGGCACGTCTCTGCTTCTTCGACATACACCGTTTGCAGATCGAGGGGAAAGGCCGCGAATCAACTGCAGGTTGACCCGATCCGATCGCTGGGAGGGGCGGGTTCCCTGTGGCCTGTGGACGACGACGGGCGTTCTCGCTGCTGGGGAGCGGTGTCGGATCGACGTGGTAACTTGCCGTTGTCAATGTCGCATCTAAGTTTACGGTGATTGTGGGTGCGTGATGGAGGTTCCCGGCGGCGTGCCGCTGTCGCTAGCCGCCGGTGTGGTGCATCTCGACGAGCCCGCGGCGGTCTTCGATGCGATGGTGTCCGGCTGGGCGCGGCAGCAGAAGTCACGGCTGCTGGGTGAGGAGACGGTGGCCGCGCGGACGGCGTTGGTGCGACGGTTCACGGCGTTCTGCGGGACGTTTCCCTGGAAGTGGACCGTGGCCGATGTCGAGGACTTCACCATGTCGTTGATGAGCGGCGGTCGCCGGCTCGCGCCATCCACGATCCGTGGCCACCACATGAGCCTGCGGCTGTTTTGTGACTACCTGCTCGACGGCCGCTACGGATGGGTCGCTCAGTGTGAGACGCGGTTCGGGGACTTTCCCTCGCAGGTGTGCCACGACTTCAACACGGCAGCGCATCTGGTCGAGTACGAAGGCCGACCGGAGCGGCGCCCGTTCGATTACGACGAGCTGCAGACCCTGTTCGACTACCTCGACGACAGGGTGGATCGGATTGCCCGGTCGGGCCGCAAGGGCGCTTTGGCGGCGCTACGGGATGCGCAGATGATCAAGACCACCTACGCCTTCGGGCTACGCCGTCGCGAGCTGTGCTTCCTCGACGTCGCGGACCTGCGCACGAACGCGGCGATGCCCCAGTGGGGCAGCTACGGCGCCCTTCACGTGCGTTACGGCAAGTCCAGCCGCGGCAGTGCCCCGCGCCGCCGGACGGTGCTGGCGGTCCCGGAATTCGACTGGGTCATCGACGGGCTGCGTCAGTGGGTCGAGCAGGCCCGACCGCTGCTGGGCGCTGGGGAGCGCGGCGAGTTGTGGCTGACCGAGCGTCGCCAACGCATCGCGACCAAGACCATCGATCGCAGGTTCGCGGTGCTACGCCAAGCCGCCGGGCTTCCGGGGGATCTGACGCTGCACTGCCTGCGGCACTCCTACGTCACCCATCTGATCGAGTTCGGGTACCCCGAGCGGTTCGTGACCGAGCAGGTCGGCCACTCCTATGCCTCGACCACCGCGATCTACACGTCGGTGTCCAACGACTTCAAGACCAAGACCCTGCAGAGCGCACTGGCGCGGGTCTACCGCACCGACGAGCAGCTTGAGGAGACGTGATGGTGGGCAGCAGCAACAAGATGGTGGCGCACTGGAACCTGCGTCAGCTGATGGCCGAGCAGGGCATGTTCGCCACCAGCGACCTGCTCGAACCGCTGCGTGAGCGCGGTGTGGAGCTCTCACGTCAGATGGTCCACCGGGTCGTGACCAAGACCCCGCAGAGGATCAACCTGGACCTGCTCGCAGCGTTGTGCGACATCTTGGGCTGTACGCCCAGCGACCTGATCGAGATGCGCTACGAGCAGGACTCCAAGCCGGTCGCGGTCAACGAGTCCGGCCCGGGGATCGGCACCCTTCGACCTATCCGCGCGAAGGTCCGTCGACCGGGTGAGTGAACCCCCTCATCCGGACTGCTGGATCTGCGGCCAAGCGGTCACCTGGCAGCGCTATGACCTGCCACACGGCGTCCTCTGCGTCGGCTGCGGCAGGAGACGGCACTACCACCCGGCACCGTGCCCGATCTGTCGTGAGAAGCGTCCGCTGGCTTTCCTCGAGGACGAACTCATCGTGTGCGCCGACTGTGCCGGCGTCGCCTCACCCTTCGCGTGCCAGGAGTGCGGCAGCGAGGAGCACCTCTACGGCCGGTACCGCTGTGCGCGCTGCTTCCTGCGCGAACGCCTCACCCCCTTGCTGACCGACCCAGCCACCGGCGCGGTCCATCACCGGCTGCAGCCGCTGTTCGACATGATGATCGGCTCCGACCGCCCCCAGAGCACGATCTGGTGGCTGCGCAAGAACCCCGGCACCGGGCCAGCACTGCTGGGCACGATGGCCCGAGGAGAGGCCGCGATCAGCCACGACACCTTCCGGGCACTTCCCCAGGACAGGGCCCACGGCTACCTGCGCAACCTGCTCGCCGCCGCCGGCATCCTTGAGCCCTTCGACCCCCACATCGAACGCATGGGTCCATGGCTGGAGGAGTTCCTCACCACCGTGCCCGACCATCACCGAGAGCTGCTGCGCCGCTACGGCCGCTGGCATGTGCTGCGGAACATGAGACGAGCCGCGACCCAACGACGTCTGACCAACGCCGTCGCCCATGCCGGACGTCGTCGGATCCGAGTAGCCGCGATCTTGCTGCACCACTTCGACGTCCACGGTGTCAGCGCCACGACCGCGACACAGACGGTCCTCGACGACTACCTCGCCACCGCGGGCCGGGTGCCGAGCGGCGAGCACGGATTCCTCACCTGGCTACGGCGCACCCGGACCAACACCACCATCCGGATCCCCACCCCACCAGCCCGCGCCGAGCCCGAGGTCACCGTCGGTGAGGATCAACGATGGGCCATCGTCGACCGGCTCCTGCACGACGACACCATCAGGCGCTACACCCGCATCGGAGGCCTGTTCACCCTGCTGTTCGCCCAACCCCTGTCGCGCATCGTCGCGATGAGGACCAGCCAGATCAGCCGCGTCGACGACAAGATGCACGTCACCTTCAACACAGTCGCGATCGCGATGCCGGCCCCGCTGGAGGGCCTGGTCGAGGACCACCTGGGCGAGCGAGGCATGAGCCTGCACGCATCACGGGACACCGGCTGGCTCTTCCCCGGCGGCAGCCCCGGGCGACACCTCAACACCGAGAACATCCGCGCCCAACTCGTCGCGATCGGCATGAAACCCTACGAGGGACGCAAGGCCGCCCTACTCCAACTGGCCGCAGACATCCCGTCGCCCGTCCTGGCCGAGCTGCTCGGGATCAGCAACAACAACGCCGCCGACTGGGCACGCCTCGCATCACGCGACTGGCGCAGCTACATCGCAGAATGCGCACGCTGACCCCTCATTCGCCCCAAACGGATACGACCCCGTTGCCAATCGGTTCTGTGATCTGAGGGCTGTGACCAACCGCCTTCGGTCGGCCTGTGGAACCACTTCGGCACCTGTATGTCAGGAGGTGGTGAGCGATGGCGGTCTCGATGCGCGCGTGCCGGCGGCGAGGGTCGTGATCAACTGCTCAATGCGTGCTCACTACTGGGCGTCACGACCCAGCTGACGAGTGTTGAGCGGCGTCGACGCCATCACAGACGATCCCGGACGCTCGACCGGCGCCTACCTCGCTGTCGCCCTCGAAAAGGATCCGGCCCAAGTGCGGCAGCAAGACGTTTTGCTGGCTCGTCCACGTCAACCCCGGTGGCCGGCGGATCGTCGCTTGGCGCGCTGCCATCGCGCTGAAGTGCGGATTGACACCATAGGCGCAAGTTCGACCGAAGCCGGCTCAGTCCTCGGAGGCGGACGAGCTCTCCTTGCCCTTGATCAGGTCCATCACGGTCGAGTCGGCGAGGGTGGTCACGTCGCCGACCTCGCGGTGCTCGGCGACGTCCTTGAGCAGGCGCCGCATGATCTTGCCGGAGCGGGTCTTGGGCAGCTCGGGCACGATCATGATCTGGCGCGGCTTGGCGATCGCGCCGATCTCCTTGGCGACGTGCGTGCGCAGCTCCTCGACGATGTCGTCGCCGCCGTCACCCGCGGAGTCGCGCAGGATGACGAAGGCGCACACGGCCTGGCCGGTCATCTCGTCGGCGGCACCCACCACGGCCGCCTCGGCGACCTTCGGGTGCGACACCAGCGCCGACTCGATCTCGGTGGTGGAGAGGCGGTGGCCGGAGACGTTCATGACGTCGTCGACGCGGCCGAGCAGCCAGATGTCGCCGTCGTCGTCGAGCTTGGCCCCGTCGCCGGCGAAGTAGAGGCCGTCCCAGCGCGACCAGTAGGTGTCCTTGAACCGCTCGTCGTCGCCCCAGATCGTGCGGAGCATGGCGGGCCACGGCTCGCGGATCACGAGGTAGCCGCCGTTGCCGTTGCCCACCGACTCGGCCTCGTCGTTGACGATGTCGATCGCCACGCCCGGAAGCGCCTTCATCGCCGATCCCGGCTTGCCGGACGTGACGCCGGGCAGGGGGCTGATCAGGATCTGGCCGGTCTCGGTCTGCCACCAGGTGTCGACGATCGGGCAACGCTCGCCGCCGATGACCTCGCGGTACCAGATGTAGGCCTCGGGGTTGATCGACTCACCGACCGAGCCGAGCAGCCGCAGCGACGTGAGGTCGTAGCCGTCGGGGATCTCACGGCCCTGCTTCATGAACGTGCGGATCGCGGTGGGGGCGGTGTAGAAGATCGTGACCTTGTAGTCCTGGATGATCTGCCACCAGCGACCCTTCTCGGGGGTGCCCTCGTACATCACCTGCGTCGCACCGTTGGCGAGCGGACCGTAGGCCATGTAGGAGTGCCCGGTCACCCAGCCGACGTCGGCGGTGCACCAGTAGACGTCGTCCT
Source organism: uncultured Actinomycetota bacterium (assembly GCA_963790155.1). GTDB lineage: Bacteria > Actinomycetota > Actinomycetes > Propionibacteriales > Nocardioidaceae > Nocardioides. The sequence continues at coordinate 605,459 of CAWBNL010000004.1, forward strand.
CCTTGAGGTCGAAGACCGACCAGTGCGTGTACGACGTGCCGGTCAGGTAGCCGCCCGTGGTGTGCAGGATGCCCTTCGGCTTGCCGGTCGTGCCGGAGGTGTACATGACGTAGAGCGGGTGCTCGGAGTCGTGCATCTCGGGCTCGTGGACGGCGGACGCGCCGTCGACCACGTCGTGCCACCACACGTCGCGATCGTCGTGCCAGTCGACGTCCTGGCCCGTACGTCGTACGACCAGGACGTTGCGCACCAGGTCGCCCGTCTTGGCGACCGCCTCGTCGACGGCCGGCTTGAGCGCACTAGGCGCACCGCGGCGGTAGCCCCCGTCGGAGGTGATGACGACCTCGGCCCCGCAGTCGGTGATGCGCGAGGCGAGGGCGTCGGCGGAGAAGCCGCCGAACACGACCGTGTGCGGAGCGCCGAGACGGGCGCAGGCGAGCATCGCCACGACGACCTCGGGGATCATCGGCATGTAGATCGCGACCCGGTCGCCCTTCTTCACGCCGAGCTCGGTCAGCGCGTTGGCGGCGCGGGAGACGTCGTCCTTGAGCTGGGCATAGGTGATGTCACGGGTGTCGGCCACCCCGTCGTGGATGGGCTCGCCGACCCAGTGGATGGCGACCTTGTCGCCCCGTCCCGGCCTCCACATGGCGGTCCACGCAGTTGACCGAGGCGTTGAGGGTGCCGCCGACGAACCACTTCGCGAACGGCGGGTTGGACCAGTCGAGGACCTGGTCCCACTTCCGGCCCCAGTCGAGGCGCTCGGCAGCCGCGGCCCAGAAGGCCTCGCGGTCGGCGTCGGCGCGCGCGTAGGCCTCCTCCGTGACGTTGGCGTGCTCGGCCAGCTCGGCCGGCGGTGCGAACGTCCGGTCCTCGCGGGACAGGTTCGACAGGGTCTGATCGGACACGGTGATCTCCTCGTGCGGTGTGAGTAAGGGTCTGCTGCTCACAACCCTTGCGAATCGTCTGTTACGAATGTAGCGTCTGCGCCGGAACTTGAAACAAAAGGTTCATCTACTGTTGTGTTGTCGCAGCCACACGCCCCCGCTTGCAAGGACCCTCCGTGAGCAATCAGATCACCGACCACGTCGAAGGCCTCGACCTGACCGACCACCACTGTCACGGTGTGGCCAGGAAGGACCTGACGACAGAGGAGTTCGAGGACCTGGCGACCGAGTCCTCGTGGCCGTCACCCTTCGGGGGGACGAACTTTGACACGCCATTTGGCGTGGCCGTTCGAGCACTGTGCGCCCCGTTCCTGAACCTCCCACGACACTCTTCGGGGACGGACTACATGAACCGTCGCGCCGAGCTCGGAGTCCGCGAAGTCTCGCAACGTCTGTTGACAGCTACCGGCATCGGGACATACCTGATTGAGACGGGTGTGGGTGGTAACAGCCTCACAGGTTCCGCCGAGATCGCTGAGCTCACTGGCGCCCGCACCAAGGAGGTTCACAGGCTCGAAGTCATCGCTGAGAGACTTCTGACCGAGCGTCCCGGCGCCGAAGAGTTCCTGCATCGACTCGCCGCCGAGCTGGACACATCCGCGCGGACGGCCGTCGGTTTCAAGTCTGTGGTCGCCTACCGTCACGGCCTTGACTTCAATCCTGACAGGCCTTCCGCCCAGCAAGTCATCCAGGCAGTGGACCGCGTTCTGCAGCAGGGAGTCGGGACCGCCGAGATCCGTCTGCAGGACGAGACCATCATTCGGCACCTGCTGTGGGAGGCCATCGACCGGCAACGCCCCCTGCAATTCCACGTCGGTTACGGCGACTCCGACATCGACCTCTATCGCTGCGACCCGTCGCGCATGACCGAGTTCATTCGCCGTACCGTCGGCAGTAAGTCTTCCATCACCTTGCTGCACTGCTACCCGTTCCAGCGCGAAGCTGCCTTCTTGGCTCAGGTGTACCCGCATGTGTATCTCGACACGGGGGCGGCAGTGAACTACACCGGCTTCGGATCCGTCGCGGTTGTTCGTGAGTCCCTGGAGTTGGCGCCTTTTAACAAGCTCCTCTTCTCGACCGACGCCTACGGACTCCCTGAGCTCTACCTTTGCGGTTCGTTGCTGTGGCGGCGAGCTGCCGCGCAGATCTTCAGCGAGTGGGTTGAGGCCGACCTGATGGGCGCCAGAGACGCCATGCGCTACCTCGACATGATCGCTGCGCGGAACGCCGAGGACGTGTACGCCAATGACTGAGGCCCCCCCGCGACAACCCCTGAGCGACGCTCTGGCCGCCTTGCTGCCAACTGCCGTCGAGTTGCGCCACCACTTGCATCGTGACGCCAGGACCGGGGGTCAGGAAGAGGAGGTCGCTGAGTTGCTCGCGACACGCCTCGGGCAACCTGGTGAGATCTCGATTGCGGACGGACGGATCCTCCGCTTCGGCCCGTCTGACGGCTTGGCAGTCGCCCTTCGCGCCGAGCTCGACGCCCTTCCCATCCAGGAGAAGACGGGCGCACCATGGGCATCAAGCAACGGCGCCATGCATGCCTGTGGGCATGACGTGCACATGGCTGCGCTATTCGCTGCAGTGTGGGTCATCCGCAGCACCTACCCGGACGTGCCAGTTGTTGCCTTGCTGCAGCCACGTGAAGAGACGTACCCATGCGGCGCGGTCGACCTGCTGGCAGCTCCTGAATGGAAGGCCGCTGGGATCGGGGCAGTCATCGGAGCACACCTTCAACCCAGTCTGCCGCGCGGCAAGATCTCGGTTGTTCCAGGGCCGGTCAACGCTGCTTCCGACGAGTTCGCGATCGTCGTCTCGGGCGTCGGGGGACATGCCGCCTATCCGCACACGGTCGCGGACGCAGTACTCGCGGCCGCCGCGGTCACCACGGCACTGCAGCAAATCGTATCTCGTCGAACCGACCCAATGCAGCCCGCCGTTGTCTCGATCGGGTCGATCCACGGGGGCAACTCCGCCAACGTCATTCCTCACGAAGTGAGGATCATCGGGACTGTCCGTACCTTCAGCGCTGCTCACCGTGCCCAAGTGGAAGCCGACATGGAGTCGATCGCGACGAACGTCTCGGCAGGGTACGGCTGCTCCGCCCACTTCCAGATCACTCGCGGCGAGCCCGTCTTGACGAACGACCCCGACCTGGTCCGCCTCATGCGGCCGCTAGCCGAGGCACACAACCTGAAGATCGGGGACGACCTCCGCTCATGCGGAGCGGACGATTTCGCCTACTACAGCGACGTGCTGCCAGCAGTCATGGCGTTTGTAGGCACAGGCGACGCATCCCCTCATGCCCCTGGACTCCACAGCCCACATTTCCTTCCTCCCGACGAGGCAATCGAAGACGTCGCGCGCACTCTGCTCGCGGGATTCGCAGCCGCCGAGCAAGTGCTACGACCCGGTGCCACGCATCTCGTAGCCGATTGGAGCCTGACGTGACTACCCACCACCCCACGCATGAGGTCCCGAGCAACCTGCTGCTCACCTTGGTCGACAACGCTGGAGTGACCCGGGCCAAGATGCTCCCTCCGTCGCGGGTCGCCCATGTCGCCCGGAAGGGCATCGGTCTCTCGCCGGCGTTCTCAGGCATGTGCGTCGACGACCACGTCATCTCCCTGCGCCCTGACATGGCCGTCGGCGACATGCGGCTCGTGCCAGACCTGGCGGCCCGCCGTCGCCTCTCCCCAGAGTTGGACTGGGCACCGGTGAACCAGCTCGACCAGGACCTCAATCCGATGCCCGCGTGCACCCGATCTGCCGCCCTGCGGCAGCAGGAAGATGCGACACGCAAAGGCTACGAGTACAAGATGGCCTTTGAGTTCGAGTTCACGTTGTTCGTTCAACGCGAGGGAGAGCAACCTCAGTTGGCGCACGAAGGACCCGGGTACGGGCTCACGCCCTTCCTCCAGCTCGAGGCGTTCATGCTCGAGTTGGCTGAGTCGCTTGCCAATGCCGGCGTCGAGGTGGAACAGATCCACCCCGAATACGGCCAGGGTCAGGTCGAGGTCTCGATCTCTCCGACGGATCCTGTGACGGCTGCTGACAACGCAGTCGTCACCCGGCTGGTGGTGTCTCGTACCGCTCTGCGGCACGGCCTGCGCGCATCCTTCTCTCCCATCACCGCCGCGAGCGGGATCGGCAACGGCGCGCACCTCCATGTCTCTGCGCTGCTTGAGGGACGCAACGTGTTTGCCAACGGCGATCAAGCATGCGGTATGACTCGCGACGGCATCGCCATGGTCTCTTCGCTGGTTCGGACCTTGCCCGAGTCGGTTGCGCTCTTCGCGCCCAGCGTCTTGAGTACAGACCGGCTTGTTCCTGGGATGTGGAGTGGCGCCTGGGTCTGCTGGGGACCAGAGAATCGGGAGGCTGGCGTCCGGTTCATTCGTGGGACAACGGGTCACGCGCAGGCGTCCGCGAACTGCGAGGTCAAAGTTATCGACCCCGCAGCCAATCCGTACCTGGTGGTAGCGGCGATCGTGGCGATCACCCAGGACGCTCTCACCCACGACCTCCCGCCGCTTCAACTTGTCGACACGGACCCGGCTTCGCTCACGGACGACGAGCGCGCGAACCTCGGCATCGGTCAGCTGCCTGCCACCTTGGCTGGAAGCCTGGATCGCCTCGACAACAGTCAAGTCCTCCGCAAGACGTTGGGCGACGACCTCATCAGCTCGTTCGTTGCGGTCCACCGCTACGAGCACGACACCTTTGGCTCTCTCGACCTGGATGCACGCGTTGAGCTGCTCCGATGGAGGTACTGACCCGTGACCAGCACAACCAAGCACCGTTCGCTGTGGCTCGAAGAAGCTGGCACCGGGCCAGCTGCTGACCGGCTCGTGGGCCGCCGTAAGACCGACATCGCCATTGTGGGCGGAGGCTACGTGGGATTGTGGACTGCGCTTCGGATCAAGGCGCTTGATCCCAATGTCGACGTCACGGTGCTCGAGGCGGACATCTGCGGCGGCGGTGCCTCGGGCCGCAACGGAGGTTTCGTCCTCTCCTGGTGGCCGAAGTTCTCTTCCTTAACAGCCCTCTTCGGACAAGAAGAGGCACTCCGGCTGGCTCGAGCCTCCGAGGACGCCATCACCGAGATCGGCGACTTCTGCGCCCAGTACGCACCCGCCGCTGAGTTCCGCCGCAGCGGCTGGCTCTGGACTTCGACAGCACCCGCGCACGACGAATCGTGGAACGACGTCGTCAAGCTCGCCAACAAGTCGCAGGCCGGCGCGTTCAGGCGTTTGGACCCCGCGGAAGTCGCGCGGCTCGCGGGCAGTCCGACCCACCTTTCGGGCGTGCTGGAAGAGTCCGGGGCAATCGTTCATCCCGGTCACCTCGTCCGAGCCATGCGCCGTCGTGCGCTGGAGCTCGGCGTCACGATCCACGAGAACACCAAGGTCAAGAGGATGTCGCGACGCGGCCGTCCCGAAATCCGCACCGAAAACGGGACGCTGACGGCCGAGAAGATTGTCGTCGCTACGAACGCCTGGGCCGCCGGCATGCGCGAGCTCCACACACGACTGTTCGTGATCTCGAGCGACATTGTCGCTACCGCCCCCATTCCCGACAAGCTTGACGAAATCGGGTGGCGAGAGGGACCCGCAATCACGGATTCCCAGACTCTGGTCTGCTACTACCGCACGACGGAGTCCGGCCGCGTCGTATTCGGCAAGGGCGGATGGGCGATCGGCATCGGCGGCCACATGCCTCCGGCTATGGAGAGGCATGCCGGACGAGCAGAGATGGTGGCTCGCGACTTCCACCGCTATTACCCAATGCTCCGCCAAGCGCCTATTACGCATGATTGGGCCGGTCCAATCGACCGCACGTACAACAGCTTGCCGATCATCGACTGGATCAACCGCGAAAAGACCATCGCCGTCGGCGTCGGCTGGTCCGGGAACGGTGTCGGTCCCAGCGTGGTTGGCGCGAAGATGCTGGCGTCCATGGTCCTCGGACTCGACGACCAGTGGAGCAACGCCGGGCTTGTCTCTGCCCCTGTCAGGCATTTCCCGCCAGACCCCATCCGGTATGTGGGTGCGCACATGGTGCGGGAGGCCATCGTGCGCAAGGAGCGGGCGGAGGCGCTCGCTCTGACCCCGGGTCGCATTGCCACCGCATTCAGCAAGTTGGCTCCTTCGGGACTCGAAGACAAGTCCTGACCTACGCCATGGCGGCTTATCGGCCGCGTCGCGGAGACCGCCAAGTTCCGCGGCCTCTACCCGTAAAGGACCAGAATGCAGGCAGTCACCCAGGTGCCAGCCCCGGTGAACGAGGCAGCACGGACGTACGCCGCGGGCAGCAGCGAGCTCGCGGACCTGCTTGCCGAGGCTCGGCGCCAGCGAACGAACCCGATCGACCTGCGGCCCTATATCGGCGGCCGCTGGCGCCAAGACTCAGACGACACGTTCGCGGTGCGCGAACCACACCGCACCGACTCGGTGGTGGGCGTCGGCTTCAACGCCACCGAGTCGCAGACTCTGGATGCCGTGACGGCCGCCGCGGGGGTCGCCCGCGAGTGGGCAGCTATGCCCTACGACGCCCGGGCGGCCATCTTCCTGCGAGCTGCCGACCTTCTCTCCGGTCGGTGGCGGGACGTGCTCAACGCGGCGACGATGCTTGGCCAGTCCAAGACCGTGGCGCAGGCCGAGATTGACGCAGCTTGCGAGCTAGCAGACTTCTGGCGCTTCAACGTCGCCTTCGGCCGAGACGTGCTTGCCGGTCAGCCGCGCGCAAACGCGCCCGGCACATGGAACCGACTGGAGTACCGCTCGCTCGAGGGTTTCATCTACGCCATCACCCCGTTCAACTTCACTGCCATCGCAGGCAACCTGCCCACGGCACCCGCGCTGATGGGCAACACCGTGCTGTGGAAGCCATCGCCAACACAGCAACTGGCCGCCCACCACACGATGCGGATTCTGGAGGAGGCCGGGGTGCCGCCGGGCGTCATCAACATGCTCCCCGGAGACGGACAGGCCGTAAGTCGCGTTGCCCTGCGTCATCCGTCGCTGGCCGGCATCCATTTCACGGGCTCCACCGCCACCTTCCAGCACTTGTGGTCAGAGATCGGCGCCAACATTGGCACCTACGCGGCCTACCCGCGGATCGTTGGCGAGACCGGCGGCAAGGGCTTCGTTCTGGCCCATCACACGGCTGATCACGCTGCTCTACGAACGATGTCTGATCCGCGGCGCGTTCGAGTATCAGGGCCAGAAATGCTCAGCAGCCTCGCGCGCGTATATCCCTGCGTCGGTGTGGCGTGAGATCAAGGACGAGCTGTGTGATGACGTCGAGAAGTTGACGGTTGGTGATGTCACCGACGCGGCCAACTTCATGGGCGCCGTGATCGACGACCGAGCATTTGCCAAGCACGTTGCTGCCATAGACGCCGCCAAGGCCGACCCGACCTGCACAGTGCTGGCGGGGGGCACCTATGACTCCACCACCGGTCTGTTCGTGCGGCCGACCATCATCGAGGCAGAAGACCCCCAGCACGAGCTGTTCCGCACCGAGTACTTCGGACCGATCCTCGCCATCTACGTCTACCCGGACGGCCAGTTCGAGCAGATGGCCTCACACATCGCCAACACCAGCACCTACGCGCTCACCGGGGCAGTCTTCAGCCGCGACCGACAGGCCATCGACCAGGCGTCAGTCGTGCTGCAGAACGCGGCGGGCAACTTCTACATCAACGACAAGCCGACCGGTGCGGTGGTGGGACAGCAACCCTTCGGTGGCGCGCGCGCCTCGGGCACGAACGACAAGGCCGGGTCGCCTGACAATCTCCGCCGATGGACGTCCGTACGCGCAATCAAGGAGAACCTCAACCCACCGCAGAACCACCTCCATCCACACCAGGGTGCATCCTCGTGAACCATGCCCCGGCCAAGATGCAACCCGCACCTGTCTGCAGCAGCTGCTGGCCACGTCATTGCCGCACCGAGCGTGACGGCGACGCAGGCCGCGCAGCCACTCCTACCCGATGCCACGACGCGAGCGCCGAGGCGCAGGCCACAAGCTCATGGCAAGCCTCCGAGCAGCCGGAAGGAGCGTGAGCGGTGAAGGATTCGGGAACCATCGTCGACATGCTCAACACCACGCCGGTCTTGTCGAAGACCCCGCCGATCCGGCACGACGGCTTGACGGATGTCGAGCAGAGCACCTGGCGCAGGGTGCTCTTGCACGACAGCCCCGCACCGGCAACCAAGTTGGCAAACCAGGTGCTTGCCGACCTCGACGCCCGGCCTGTACTGAACGTGGACGCCGACTGCCACCTTCGGTTTGCGATCGATTCGAAGTCCTCGGCAGACGCCACACGGCTTCTCCTCGCCACGCTTGTGTACGTGCTGTTGAGGGACAAGCGATGGGGGAGAGTGCGAGCGTGCACAAGCAGCGAGTGCGACGCCGTGTTCCTCGATCAGTCCCGCAACGGTTCGCGCCGATATTGCTGCCGCCGATGCGAGAATCGCAACGCGGTTGCTGCCCACCGCAGACGCCGGGCACGGACCAACAGAAGATTGCGTAACGCCGAGCGGAGTGCAGCGAGGGATGTCGTCATATGACGCGTCGACGCCACGAGTCAGAAGGTGTGATGTGAGGCCGCACAACGAGTTCCGGATCCGACCGCTCGAGCAGCGCGATCGAACGGAGTGGGGGCGACTCTACGAGCTCTATTTGAGGTTCTACGAGACCAGTCTCGACGCCGACCAGCTCACCACGGTGTGGGGATGGCTGAACGGTGGAGACGAACTGCATGGGCTAGTTGCCGACTCCGGCGACGGACTGGTTGGACTCGCGCACTATCGCGTGTTCCTACGCCCCAGCGCCGCCCAGGCGGCTGCCTACCTGGACGACCTCTTCGTCGACCCGGCGGCGCGTCGGCGTGGTGTGGCAGACACCCTGCTCACGGCGGTGGAGGACTCGGCGGCTGAGCGAGGACTCAATCTGGTCCGATGGATCACCGCGGCGGACAACCTGACCGCGCGCGCGGTCTATGACCGGCGCGCGAAGGCAACATCGTGGGTGACGTACGACATGCAGCTGGGCCAGTGAGAGGGCATCCACCGCCACAGGGCGTGCAACCAGCCTTCTGACGGTGGGCCAGTCGAGGCGTCGGACCGGCACGGGAGGAGAAACGTTTGTTTCAGATCGCCGCAAGGCGCTGCTAATGTCATTGCGTGACACAGGCAGCTGATGACTACACCTCCGTTCGTCGATCTTTGATGGAGGCCATGGACGCGCTGAGCGACGGGGAGAAGAAAGTCGCTCGCGCCCTGCTCGCGCACTATCCGGCCGCGGGACTGACGACCGTCGCAGGTCTGGCGCAAGCCGCTGGAGTGAGTGCGCCAACCGTGATCCGCTTTGTCGCGAGGTTGGGTTTCAGCGGGTACCCCGCGTTCCAGGCCGCGCTCGTGCACGAGGTGAACGAGGAGATGGGCTCGCCCCTCAAGCAAGTCGCGACGAAGAATCAGCCTTCTCCCGAAGGCACGCTGCGAGACACGCATTCCTCCTTCAGTGCCATGCTGGACGCGTCCTACGGTGAGCTTCCCGAGTCTGAGTTCAACAAGCTCGTATCTCTTCTCTGCGAGACCAACCGTGAAGTGCGCGTCGCCGGGGGGCGCTTCAGCCGTCTAGTGGCCGAGTACATGGTGCTGCACCTGCGATTGGTGCGGCCGAAGGTGCATCTGGTGGGATCGCAGGTCACTGACAGGTCGATAGCGCTGGTAGACGCGGCGCCGTCCAGTGTGGTGGTCGTCTTCGACTACCGCCGCTATGACGCAGGCCTCGCCGAGTTCGCCGAGGCGGCCTCCAAGCGCGGCGTCACTGTCGCGCTCATGACGGACAACTGGCTCTCGCCGATCGCGCAGACCGCAAAGGTCGTGCTGCCGTGTCATGTGGACAGTGCGTCGCCGTTCGATTCGCTGGTCGCTTCGATGGCGCTCACCGAGAGTGTCATCGCGGGTGTGACCGAGCGCTTGGGCGACCGCGGGGTGGACCGCCTCGCTGCGGTCGAGGAGCAAGCCCGCTGAGTCGCCAACGATCGTCGGTTGGCTGCCGGGCCTCGCAAAGTGCCGCTCCGGACTGAGGGCGGTGCTGTCCGCGCGCGACTTCCTGGCGGTCGGTCGATCGGCTAAGCGTCTGTGGTGAGTCGTTCACCGATTCGCTTGGCCAGGCCGGGGGTGAACGCGACGATGGCGAGACCGACCGCAGCCCATGCGCCGACCACGTAGGGAAACGTGTTGTAGGGGGCGTCGGGGACGGGCCACACGTTGCGGTACAGCACGTAGGCGATCAGGGCCATGCCTGCGAGGGGGATGAGCGCCTCGACCGCCGGTGCTCGACGCACGGTTCCGAGGAACAGGAACCGTCCCGCTCCGATGAGTGACATGAAGTACGCGACCATGAGGGCCAGCGAACCGAGCGTCGCAGCCCAGAAAAACACATCGACGACCTCCTCGGTCGCGATAAAGCGCAGCGAGCCCAGGATGCCGACGCTCGCGAGCCAGGTGATCGCGACAGCGTTCTGCGGCACACCGTCAGTCTTGCGTGCCTCGCCCAGTCTCGTCGTGATGAGACCATCGCGACCCATCGCGAAGAGCAGTCGAGACGCGCCGACTGTGCAGGCAAGGGCCGACCCGAAGGCACTTGTTGCAGCTCCGAGCGTGACAGCGTCCCCGACGGCGCCCGTGATGTAGATGCGGCCCAGGTCGCCCACCAGTGAGCCGGAGTTCACGAGGGCCTCGGTCCCCCCGGCGCTTGTACCGAAGCCCAGGACGACCGCGCTTGTAACAATGACGAAGAAGACTCCGGCGAGCACCACCGAGCCGATGAGGGCAATCGGGATGGTACGTCGCGGGTCACGGGCCTCCTCGCCCAATGTGGACGCCGCCTCGAACCCGGCGAATGACAGGAACCCGAAGACCATGGCAGCAAACATCGCTGAGGAGCCGATCCCGTCGGGCAGAGAGAAGAGAGCAGACACCTCGCTGCCGCCGACCGGCCCGGCTCCGCTGAGCACCTTCACAAGGGCCACGATCGAGACGGCGAGGATCAAGACGATCGTCAGGACCTCGACCGCTAGAAGCACATCCGTCGCTGCCTTCGCCGGCCGGCTTGCGAGCACGGCCACAACGAGGAGAGTGACCGCAGCCAGCCACTCCCACCCGACAGCCAGGTCGAAGACGGACGTGAGGAACTCGCGCAGAAACAGGGCTGCGCCGGCGACTGTCGTGACCGCAAACGCGAGGTAAGTGCCAAGCAGGAGCCATCCAGCAACGAATCCGCTGCGAGGGCCGATGGTGGCGCCAATGAAGCCGTACACAGAGCCAGCGGACGCGATGTGCTGCGACAGGCGGACGAACGAGTGCGCCACAAGGAGCACCCCGAGCGCGGACAGGGCGTACACGAGCGGAACCGCGGGACCCACGAGGCCTGCAGGGGCCTGGGGATTGATATTGGCTGCCATCGACGGGCCCAGCAATGCTAGTGACAGCCCGAGTGCCGCCCAGACCGAGAGGTTCCGACGTAGGCCGACCGACTGGTCGACTACCGGCGGTGTAGTGCTCATGAAGGGGCTCCTGGCGCGATCGGGCGGGGCGGTGGACGCCCCAGAGCGGGCGCTGAAGCGGCTCTGGGGGAGCGCCCAACGGCTAGTTTTGGACGTGGACGGGCAAGCAGACAAAGTAATAGATGTTCCACCGAATCTGTCAAGAGCAGTTTTTGTAATCCTTGATAGATGCGGCCGCCTGGTGCGAACGAGCGGCGTTCTGGACGACCGACGACCTCCCGATGGGGTGGCATCGGTGTCGAGCTCAGTTCCATTTCGTTACATCTAGGTGCCTTGACAACGAAGATGGAATGGATGTTACCTAGGTCACCCGACCCAAACCTTGGAGTGTCCCGATGCCCAACCCCCAGCGCATCCGTCTCGGTGTCGTCGCCGTCCCGGCGGCTGCATTCGTTCTCGCCCTCACTTCGTGCGGCGCCCCCACAGGGGAGGCGTCGGGAGATGGAGGTTCTTCCGACGGCCCCATCAGGCTCGGCCTGATCGCCCCCCTCACCGGGGTCGCAGCGGCTGACGGCACCCTGATGGAGCAGGGGGCCGAGTTGGCCGTCAAGGAGCTCAACGCCGATGGGGGTGTCGACGGCCGCACGGTGGAACTAGTCACTGAGGACGTCAAGGACCTCAAGTCCGACGCAGTTGCTTCGGCTGTCACGCGGCTCACGACCGACTCCTCGGTCGCTGCCGCCTTCACCGGCTACGCCAGCACCACCAACTTCGAGATCGACCTCTTCGCCGAGGCGAATCTGCCGTACCTCCTCGCCGGTGGCAGCGATCAGACCAAGGCCATCATCGAGAAGGACCCCGAGAAGTACGCCGGGATCTGGTCGCTCACCCCGTCCTACGGTGCCTACGAGACGGACCTCCCGGAGCGCCTGGCGACCTGGGACGCAGACGGGACCCTGCCGCTTCGCAACAAGTCCGTCTACATCGTCTCAAGCGACAACCCCTACTCGAACGGCATCGCTGACGGACTCGTCGAGAACTTCACAGCCGACGGTTGGGACGTCACAGGACCCGACACCGTGCCGTTCGGTGAGGTCAACGACTGGACCCCGCAGATCGCCAAGATCCGAAGCGCGGACCCGTCGGTTGTCGTCAACCTGGACTACCAGACCTCCAATGCGGTCCGGTTCGTCACGCAGTTCCGCGACAACCCCACCAACTCACTGCTCTTCTCCCAGTACGCGCCGAGCGTGCCCGAGTTCGTCGAGCTTGCGGGCGCCGACGCAGACGGTGTGGTCTACAACAACCTCTCTGGAGTGGTTCGCTCATCGGCGTACGAGCCGGCGGCTGAGTTCCTTGAGAAGTTCGACGCCGAGTACCAGGCCGACCCCGGTTCGTACGGCGCCATGGTCTACGAGGAGATCATGGTCTGGGCGGCCGCGGCGGAGGCGGCCGGCGACCCGTTCGACAAGGACGCCGTCGCTGAGGCGCTCGCCGAGACGAACTTGACCGAGACCGCCATCGGCTCTATCCAATTCGACCCCGAGACGCACCTCGCCGAGACCGGCGACATCGACGGTGTGCCGCTGCAGTTCTATCAGCTCCAGGAGGGCAAGCCGGTGCTGCTCGGGCCCGAGGAGTACGCCGACGGCGAGTTCCAGCGGCCGTCGTGGATGACCTCCTCATGACGGGTACTTACATCTTCCAGCGGACCGGCCGGGGCGAGATCATCGACCTGGAGGCGGCGTCGAAGACGGGACGTCTGTGATGACGCACGACGCACTGAGTCAACAGGCCATGGAACCTCTTCTGAGCGTGAGCTCCGCCAGCAGGTCCTTCGGCGGGTACCACGCGGTCAAGGACGTCGACCTCGACGTGCAGCGAGGTGAGGTGCTTGGCATTGCTGGCCCCAATGGCGCTGGCAAGAGCACACTGTTCAACCTCATCTCCGGAGTTCCATACGGACCTTCGTCAGGAGTGATCACGTTTCAGGGCCGCAACATCGAAGGTCTGCCTGGGCACAAGATCAGTCGGCTCGGTCTACGACGAACCTTTCAGGCGGACCAGGTCTTCCCGCAGTTGACGGTGCTCGAAAACGTCACGGTTGCCAGCAGATATCTAGTTGGACGGGGCGGTAACGCGCACGCGGACGCGATGGAGATGCTCGAGCGAGTAGGGCTGGCACCCCAACGTCATGAGCTCGGCGCGGACCTGTCGACGCTCTCGAAGAAGAAGCTCATGATTGCCAGCGCCATCGTGGGGGATCCGCAGCTGCTGATGCTCGATGAGCCGGCGGGCGGACTCAACGTCGAGGACCAGGAAGCGCTGGCCTCGCTGATCGGCGTGCTCAACGCTGACGGCCTCACCATTGTGGTCATCGAGCACGTCTTGAGCCTGCTACGCCAAGTTGCCGGTCGCATGATCGTCCTGGTCGCCGGGGAGGTCCTCACCACCGGGACGCCGGATGCGGTTCTCAACGACCCCCGGGTCGTCGAGGCATACCTAGGGGAGAGCGCAGCATGAACGATCCGAGCGCTCCTATCCTCGAGGTGCAGGACGCGTACGCCGGCTACGGTCGCCTCGAAGTAGTCAAAGGTATCGGGTTGCAGCTGATGGCTGGCGCCGCTCTTGGTCTGCTCGGCCCGAATGGGCACGGCAAGACCACGCTGCTGCGTGCCATCACCGGGCTGGGACAGCTCACCCGTGGCAGCGTGAAGCTCGATGGTCAGGAGATCGCCGGCGCCTCAACGACCACCATCGTGCAGATGGGCCTGATGCACGTTCCGCAGGCCAGCCAGCTGTTTCCTCGCCTCAGCGTTGCGGAGAGCCTGTCGCTGGCCGGGCGACTCGAGCGGGCCCGGCCACATCGCGAAGAAAACCTCGCGATGGTGTTCGACCTTTTCCCCCGATTGGCAGAAAGACGCCGGCAAGAAGTCGGCACGATGTCAGGAGGCGAGCGCCAGATGCTCGCCATCGCGATGGGCATCATGGCCACCCCAACGGTCCTCATCCTGGATGAACCGACCCTAGGCCTGGCCCCGAAAGTCCGTCACGAGATCTTGAGGACTCTCCTTGAGGTCCGCCGAACAGGCCTCTCCTTGATTGTCGCTGACGGTGACGTCGACTTCCTCTTCTCCCTGTGTGATCAATGGCAGGTCATCGAACTCGGGCGCACGATTGCAAGCGGTTCGACTGAGGACCGCCCGACTCATGAGCAGATGATGCAGATGTATGTCGGGGCTACCCACACCCCTTCCGGGGACGCGGCCGAAGAAGGAGGTCGTCATGGCTGACGCAACCGTGTCCATCATCGCCTCAGCTCTGCTCCTCGGGTCCTTGTACGCACTGCTCACCGCGGGCATGTCGCTCATCTGGTCGACGCTGGGCGTCTTCAACTATGCGCACGGAGCTTTGCTCATCCTCGGCGGCTACGTCACTTGGAGCATCGCCGAGCACACCCAGTGGCCCGTTCTGGTCGCACTGATCCTGGCGCTGCCGGTCATGGCGCTGGCGGGGGTGCTGGTTGAACTGGTCGCCGTGAGACCGTTCGCCGCTCGCGCCGACGGCACCCTGATGGTGATGGTGGCGACCCTTGCCCTCGCGGGAGCCGCGGAAGGAGCAGCACAACTGATCTGGGGTCCTCAGGACAAGCAGCTGCCATCCGTGACGGACGCGACCTTCACCTTGTCCGGTGTGGCAGTGCGCGTGACGACATTCATGGCTCTTGCGCTCGCGCTAGGTCTCGTGATCGGCCTCATCCAAGTCGTCAACCGCACGGCGTGGGGAGCGAGTATCCGCGCCGTTGCCCAGAACCGTGAGATGGCCATGCTGCTGGGTATCAAGCCAAACCGTATCTACGCCTCCGTGTTTGCGGTTGCAGCAGTCCTAGCGTGCGCTGCCGCGTTCGTCTTCGCCTCATCGACGACCCTTACGCCCACCAAAGGAGCAGGGCCTCTCCTGACCGCCTTCGTCGTCCTGGTCTTCGGAGGAACGGCATCGCTGTGGGGCACCCTCGTCGGGGCTTACGTCATCGGACTCCTCGAAGCGTTCACCAGCTACACCCTGGGTCTCCAGTGGAGCCCCGTGGCCGTGTTCGGCGTTCTAGTTGTCGTGATGGTCGTTCGGCCCGAAGGTCTGATCGGAAGGAGGACGTCATCATGAAGCCGAGTTGGCGCATCGTGAAGTGGGCTCTCCTGCTGACCGCCGCAGTTGCGCTGCCCTACGTCGTGGTGAGCCCGGCAAGCCGCTTATTGGTGGCCACCGCGCTGATCTACGCCCTGCTGGCAGGCAGTTGGAATCTCACCCTGGGGTTTGGAGGCATCTTCAACTTCGCTCACGTCGGGCTGTTCGGGGTGGGCGGCTACACGATGGCGATTGCGACGCTTCGATGGGAGTGGTCGTCCTTGGCGGGGCTGGCTCTTGCTGTGGTGGCCGGCACCGTCGCGGGCGCCCTGACCTACCTGCCGGTCATCCGTATGCGGGGCATCTACGTCGCTCTCATTACTTTTGTCTTCGTACAGCTCTGTTACTACCTGGTCCTCGCCATACCGGAGCTCACCGGTGGCTCGAGTGGGCTCCCGGGCCTACCGGCGTTCACCGTGGGCGACTACAACTTCGCCCTCTACGGCGGCCTGGGCTATCTGTGGACCTTGGCCGTCGCCGTCGCCGTGATGCTCATAGTGCTCGACATCCTGCTGGCGCGGCCCTTCGGCCACAGCCTTATCGCCCTGAGGGACAACGAGGCCTTGGCGACCAGTCGCGGGATGCATCGAGTACGCCAGCATCTGCTCGCATTCGCCCTCTCGGGCGCGATGGCCGGATTCACCGGCGCCATGTACGTGTCCTACTTCCGCGTCGCCGACGGGGGGCTGTTCGCGTTCAGCTTCGTGACCTTGGGGCTCAGCATGATCTTCCTCGGAGGAACTCGCTTCACGTGGGGACCGGTCGTCGGCGCCGTGCTGGTCACCATTCTTGTCGACGAGATGAACGACTATGGCGCGTGGCGCCAGATCGTCGTCGCACTCGGAACCATCATCGTTCTGATCCTGGCGCCCCAAGGGGTAGCGGGTCTCCTCGTCTCCGGTGGGAAGAGGGTCCGCGAGATCATCACACCATCGGCTCGACGTGGCGCGACCAGCGCAGAACTTCCGAAGCGAAAGGCAGTCTTGTGACCGAAGAAAGCTCAGCCACAGCTCGCGTGTGCGACACCGTCGACGCGCTCCTCCCTCGTCTGGTGGAGGCCGTATCCGCGGCCATCCAGATACCTAGCGTCAATCCCAAGTACCCGGGTCAGGACTACGACAAGATTGTGGGGGCCGAGGGAGAAGTCAGCCAGATGCTCGTCGAGCTCTACAAGGAAGCCGGAGCGGACACCGAGCTCATCGCAGTCGAACGTGGACGCGACAACGCCTGCGGCCGGATCAAGGGCACCGGCCAGGGGCGATCCCTGCTGCTCAATGGGCACGTCGACGTCGTACCGGCGGCCCGGGAGGACCTCTGGTCCCACGCGCCGTTCTCCGGCCAGGTCACGGACGACCGCGTCTACGGTCGCGGTGCCACTGACATGAAGAGCGGGACATTGTCGGCGGCGTTCGCGGCGATCGCACTTCGAGCCGCCGGGATCGAGTTGAACGGCGACCTCGTTCTCCAGGGTGTCGTGGGTGAGGAAGTGGGTGACCACGAGTGTGGCACGACGGCCGCATCTCTTGCTGGCTACACGGCAGATGCTGCGATCATCTGCGAACCCACCGGCGGCAACGAGGACGGCGCGATCGATCTGGCCCCCGTGGCGCCTGGTTTGCTGTGGTTCTCCCTCTCCTTCGAAGGGAAGACGGCGCATGCCGGGTTCCGCGGACCGACCATCCATCCCACACGGTCTGGCCACCACCTCGGGGTCAACACCGTCGACAAGTATTGGGTGATCTACCAGGCCTTGCGGCAGCTGGAGGACGAGTGGGCGCAGGATGACAGGCACCCGCTGTATGCGCCAGGGCACTTCAGCCTCCTGCCCGGCGTGCTGCACGCAAGCCCAGTCGGCATCGACGTCCCATTTCTGCTCGCCGATGCGCTGCGCGTGGAGTACTGCGTGTTGCACAACCCCGACCGCTCCAACGAGGACGTCGTACAGCAGATCAAGGAGGTGGTCGGCCGAGCATGCAACAACGATCCGTGGTTGCGGGAGCACCCCCCGACCTTCGAGTGGAAGCTGTTGTGGCCGGGCTATACAGCCCCGACGACGCTCGACCTGAGGCCAGCGTTGACGCAGGCCCACATCGAGGCGTCCGGCGGAGTAGAAGTCGCCTCGGCGCCTCGTGAGGAAGGCTTCTTCGGCGTTTGCGACATCACGTGGCTTGCCGAGCAGGGAGTTGATGGACTGATGTACGGACCTGGGGTCACACAGACTGCGCATGCTGAGAACGAGTTCGTGCCAATCCACCAAATGGCTACCGCCGTGAAGACCTACGCGCTGACCGCCATGAACTACTGCGGCTACCAGGGACAGTAGAAATAGCAACGTGTTCACTGACGGCTTTGCCAGTGTTGCCGGTCGGTGGACCTGCCGCGTGGGAAGCGTCGGTATCGACGTCATTCCGGTGCTGCGATGGCCGGCGCGCCTACAACATCGCTCACACATCCGACTCGGCCAGTCGACAATGTCAAGGCCTTGGGCCGACACGCCTGACGGGCGCCGGCGACTCCAACGGGAGCCAGCGGACGGGCCCGCCTTTCGTCAGCAAGGGGTCCAGCAGACCTGTGGCGGCGGCGCATGCGTCCTCATCGGCCTGTCGTCGTACAGACCGTCGTCATTGACGACCGGGTCCTCAGTGACGCTCGCCGGCTGCCGGGGAAGTGCCGGCGTGCTGCGGGTGGGCAGCGCGCCGTACGCGGCGCGAATCCGGGGGAAGGGCATCGCCGGTCGCTTCTCGTGACCCGTGGTCCCATGCGCGGCGGGATGGGCGTGCTTGAGCGCTCGTTCTAGTCGCCAACTCCTTGTCGCGAGCGGGGTGATCGAACGAGAGCAAGGACGCGGAGCATCGGCCGGATTTGCGCAGGTTGAGCACGCATGGGAACTCACATTGCATCCGGATGAGTGGGCCTTCGGTACGAGTGGCGCGCAGAGGACTGCGAGGCCACGGTTCGATTCCGGATCCCCGATGCTTAGGCCTGCCCGATACGGCTCCTGAGGCTTGGGTCGTGACCGAATTCCACGTCGCCCCGGAGCCCGAGGATTGACATAGAATTCCCATAGATTGACGGCTTCGGCGCTGCTGACACGCGATTCGCAGGGCACCGTTCACACCAGTCCAACACGCGGCGACACGGTTCGACAACGGAGTAGAGATGACAAAACCGCAGGTCAGCGATGCTGTCGCGGCACTGACCTGCGGTTCTGCTGTGGTGCCCCAGGCAAGAGTCGAACTTGCGACCTTTCGCTTAGGAGGCGGCTGCTCTATCCACTGAGCTACTGGGGCGGGCAGTGTCCGGGCCTGCTGCAACCGTGGCCACTGCTGGCGCCCATCTTGTCAGCCCCGGTCAGCAAGACGAAAGACGCCCCTGTGGGTCGGCGCTCGGGTCGCTGGCGCGGAGGACGTAGGGACCGCCTACGCTTGCGGGGGTGCGACAAGGGGGCAACGTGGCGGACGACGAGCGGGCAGTCATGGCCTCGCTTGCCCGACGCTTCTACGTGGACGATGTCTCCAAGACAGAGCTCGCCGCGGAGTTCGCGATGTCCCGCTTCCGCGTCGCGCGACTGCTGCAGCAGGCGCGCGAGATCGGTCTGGTGACGATCACCATCAACGACCGGGCCGAGGAGCTCGACAGGTTGTCCGACCAGCTCAGGCTGCACCTGCGTCTGACGGAGTGCGTGGTCGTCAAGGCCGGCGACACCGAGGAGGACAACCGTCAGCGGCTCGCACGGGCGGCGGCGGGCGAGATGAAGCGCCACATCCGAGCAGGGGACCTCGTCGGGCTCTCGTGGGGTCGCACGCTCGTGGCCATCGGCGAGGAGCTCGCCGACCTCTCACCCTGCACGCTCATCCAGGCTCACGGGGATCGTGGGGAACGACTTCACGCAGTCACCTGTCGAGGTGATCCGGCGCATCGCCGACAGGTCCACCGTGCAGACGCTCGCGCTCTTCTGTCCCTTGTTCGCCGGGACGGCGGAAGCGGCTGCGACCTTCCGGCTCGATCCTGCGGTCCGTCGCGTCGTCGAGTCCTACCGCGAGCTCCGCATGGCTGTGCTGTCCCTGGGGTCGTGGGACCCGCCGATCACCCAGCTCCGCTCCAGCCTCGCCCCGGCCGACCAGGACGAGATCTCCGCGGCCGGCGCGCGAGCGGAGATGGCGGGGATCTTCGTGCGCGATGACGGCACCATCGTGGAGACCAGTGTCTCGGGCCGACGCATCTCCGTGTCGGTGGAGGATCTGCTGCGCACCCCGCGCGTGCTGACGGCTGCGGGATCGGTGGACAAGGCGCCCGCGATCGGCGCCGTTGCTCGCTCCGGGCTCATCACCTCGCTGGTCACCGACGACCTGACCGCGGTGGCGTTGCTCGGGCTCCCGGGAGTGGACTCTCCTGTGCTGACCCGATCGTCGACGCACTGATCTCCTGCCCCGTTCGCGCCTGACGTAGGCCCTCGTCGGCCCACGTGACGACGCAGCGATCCGTCGAGCACCGGGGCGCGTCGGTCTTCTCGTCGGCGAGCCGTCGACCCACGCGCTCGTCGACGGTCGGTCTGTCATCGCTCCTTGACGGCCGACGTGGCATGCGTCACACTCTCATATGAGCAGCAGGTGCTCATGTGAGCAGAAGAGGTGATGCCGATGTCGCTCTCCCGCGAAGCTGTCGCGGCCGACGAGCCGATCCGCTCCCTGGTCGTCAACGGTCTGCGCGTCGAGGTGCGCCCGGACCACCGGATCATCGACGAGGTGCTCGTGCCTCGACTCGAGCAGACGATGGGCGAGGCGGCGGGATCCGGTCGGACGTACGTGTTCCTGGTCGCCCCGCCCGCGACGGGCAAGTCGGTGCTGGCCTCTCTCCTCGTGGAACGAGCGCAGCACCTCGACCTCGACGCCGTGGGCATCGACGGGTTCCACCACAGCGCGGCGCACCTCGCGACGACGCTCGTCTCCACGCCCGAGGGCCGGCTGCCCCTCGCCAGCTTCAAGGGCGCGCCCGACACCTTCGACACCACCGCCCTCGATCGGTGCCTCGCCGAGGGCCGCACCCGTGACGTCGCGTGGCCGGTCTACGACCGGTCGGTGCATGACGTCGTCGCGGACGCCCACCTCGTCACGGCGGGACTGGTGGTCGTGGAGGGCAACTGGCTGCTGCTCGACGACCCGCGATGGGAGCCGCTGTCGCGCCACTCGTCCCTCAACGTCTTCATCGATGCAGAACCGCACCAGCTCCGGGACCGCCTCATCGAGCGCAAGATGCGCGGCGGCGCGACCCGGGCCGAAGCGGAGTCCTTCTACGAGCGCAGTGACCGTCTCAACGTCGAGCGCGTGCTTGCCCAGACAGACCGCAGCAAGGTGGATCTCCTGCTGCGTCTGTGTCCTGACGGATCCATCCAGCAAGGAGAGAGAAGCTGATGACCACACAACAAGACGCGTCCCCTGCGACGCCCCGAGCCTCCGGACGGGCGCGTGTCCAGGCGTTCGGAGGTTTCCTGACGGCGATGGTCATCCCCAACGTCGGTGCCTTCATCGCGTGGGGACTGCTCACCGCCCTCTTCATCCCGACGGGGTGGATCCCCAACGAGGACCTGGCGCAACCCATCGGTCCGATGATCACCTACGTCCTGCCCTTGCTGCTCGCCTACACGGGAGGGCACCTCATCCATGGTCAGCGCGGCGGCGTGGCCGGAGCCATCGGCACGATCGGCCTCATCGTCGGCGCCGAGATCCCGATGTTCCTGGGGGCCATGATCATGGGCCCGCTGAGCGCGTGGCTGATCAAGAAGGTCGACACCGCCCTGGACGGGAAGATCAAGTCCGGCTTCGAGATGGTCGTCAACAACTTCACCCTCGGGTTCCTCGGACTGGGCCTCATCATCGCCTCCTACAAGGCGATCGGCCCCGCCATCAGCGGGATCAACGACGTGCTGCTGAAGGCCATCAACGCGCTGGTCGACACGGGAGCACTGCCGTTGCTGTCACTGCTGAACGAGCCGGCGAAGGTCCTCTTCCTGAACAACGTGATCGACCAGGGCCTCTACTACCCGCTGGGCCTGCAGGACGCCGCCCAGAAGGGCGAGTCCATCTTCTTCATGGTGGCCTCCAACCCCGGCCCCGGGCTCGGGCTGCTGATCGCCTTCTGGCTCTTCGGCGACAACCGCATCATCCGCGACAGCGCTCCCGGCGCCATCGTCATCCACTTCTTCGGTGGCATCCACGAGATCTACTTTCCCTACGTCCTGATGAAGCCGCTCACCATCGTGGGCATGATCGCCGGCGGCATGGCCGGGATCGTCACCTTCATGACCTTCGGCGTCGGTCTCACCGCCGGCCCCAGCCCGGGCTCGATCTTCTCCTACCTCGCCCTCACCCCGCGGGGCAACCACGTCGGCGTCATCGCCGGGGTCCTGGTGGCAGCGGCCGTCAGCTTCGTCGTGACCTCCGCCATCCTCAAGCTCTCGAAGCGCTCGGACGGCGACGAGGCCGACCTCGAGGACTTCGCAGCACGGTCGAAGGCGATGAAGGCGGAGGGGCAGGCGCTCCTCGAGCCGAGTGCCACACGCTCCACCGACGGCGTACGCGCGATCGTCTTCGCCTGCGACGCCGGCATGGGCAGCAGCGCCATGGGGGCGAGCACGTTCCGCAAGAAGATGGTCCGGGCCGGGCGTGACGACCTGGCCGTCACCCACGCAGCCATCGAGGCGATCCCCGTCGACACCGACCTCGTCGTGGTCCATCGCAACCTCGCAGACCGCGCTCGTTCGGCGCGTCCAGGAGTGGAGATCGTCACGATCGAGAACTTCCTGGCCGACCCCGCCCTCGACGAGCTCGCGGCCGACCTCACCCGCACGAAGGCGGACGGTCATGCTGGCTAGGGCCGCACGCATCCACGGACGCGACAAGATCGCGGTCAGCGAGATCGAGCTGCCCGAGATCGGTTCGCGCGAGCTCCTGCTGCGCGTCGTCAGCAGCAGCATGTGCCTGTCGACCTACAAGGCGCTGTCCCTGGGCGAGGAGCACAAGCGCGTCCCTGACGACGTGTCGGCGGCTCCTGCCATCACCGGGCACGAGTTCGCCGGTGTGCTGGAGGGGGTCGGCACCGACCTGGCGGGGTCCTACGCCGTCGGTCAGCACGTCGCGATCCTGCCGACCATGGGACTGCCCAGCGGCTACTCACCCGGCTACAGCTATCCCCACTTCGGCGGCGACGCCACCTACTGCATCGTCCCCGAGGTCGCCATCGACAAGGGATGCGTCCTGCCCTACGACGACAGCTACTTCGCCAACGGCTCGCTGGCCGAGCCCATGTCATGCATCATCGGCGCGTTCCACGCCAGCTATCACACCGAGCCGCTGGTGTGGCAGCACCAGATGGGCATCCGGCACGGAGGCGCGCTGGCACTGCTCGGCTGCGGCGGCGCGATGGGTGCGGGAGCCACTGGACTACGCACTGCACGGCCCGTACGCCAGCTCCCTGGTCGTCGCGGTCGACGTCGACGCCGACCGGCTGGACCGCCTGCGCACGCTGTTCCCCCCCGAGGAGGCCGCGGAGCGGGGAGTCCGGCTGGAGCTCGTCGATGCCACCGGCATCGATGTCGTGGATGCACTGCGGTCGATCACCGATGGTCGCGGTTTCGACGACGTGATGGTGTTCGCCGCCCATCGAGGCCTGGTCGAGACGGCCGACGCGGTCCTGGCGGCGGACGGGTGCCTGAACTTCTTCGCCGGTCCCATGGACAAGGACTTCACCGCCGGTCTCAACCTCTACAACGTCCACTACGAGGGCACGCACGTCGTGGGCACCTCGGGAGGGTCGCGCTCCGACATGGAGGAGTGCCTCGAGATGTCGGCGACGCACCGGATCAACCCGTCGAAGATGGTCACCCACGTCGGCGGACTCGACGCCGTGCCCGACGCCCTGCAGGGGCTTCCCGAGTTCACCGGCGGCAAGATCCTCATCTACCCGCACGCCGATCTCGACCTGGTCGCCATCGACGACTTCGAGGAGCTCGGCGCACAGGATCCTCGCTTCGCCGAGCTGGCCCGGCTGACCCGGCTCAGTGAGGGGATCTGGAGCAGCACGGCCGAGGCGTACCTCGTGGAGCACTTCACCGGCTGACGGTGGTCGGCGTGCACCGAACGAGCCCGACCCGACGCATGCCGGGTCGGGCTCGTGCTCGTGGTCGTCGTGGCGCTCCAGCGCTTCCTCGTCGCCGGCTTCGCCCGCTCCGGGATCCGGTGAGCGGTCGGCCCTTCCTGACCCGAAATCTTGCCGGAGTCGAGTAGGTTCGGTCGAGGTCAGTCCGTCCGCCCTGTCGAAGGTGAGCCCCGTGTCCGAGGAGTCGCCCCCGGAGCCGCGTCCTGCCGCGCCCAAGCGCAAGGCCACTCTCACGCGTCGTCACTCGGTGGGCCGGGTGATCGTGATCAGCGCTGTCGTCCTCGCGTTGATCACCGGACTCGGCACGGTCTACTTCATCCGCCACCTCAACGGCAACATCGAGGGCATCTCGCTCGACGCGCTCGGCGACGACGAGCGACCCGAGAAGGTCTTCAACGGCAACGGCGAGCCCCTCAACATCCTGGTGATGGGCGACGACACCCGCAGTGGCGAGGGCAACGACATCGACGCGGAGGCGGGGGCGGGGGGCTCGGACACCACCATCCTCGTGCACCTCTCTGCCGACCGGAGCCGGGCGTACGCCGTGTCGATCCCGCGCGACTCGATCGTGGACCGCCCCGCCGACGGGTGTGACTCCGAGGCTGCGAGCGACGTGATGTGGAACGCCGCCTACGGCCTGGCCGGACCGGTCTGCACCCTCGCCCAGCTCGAGGCCAACGCGGACGTCTTCGTCGACCACTTCGTCGTGGTGGACTTCAACGGGTTCGGCGAGATGGTCGACGCGGTCGGCGGCGTACCGGTCTGCGTGCCCGAGGACATCAAGGATCCGGCCCATGCCATCTTCGTGCCGAAGGGCGACCCGTCGCTGCTCACCGGCGACGAGGCTCTCGACTACGTCCGCGCGCGCTACGTCGGAGACCTCGTCGAGCAGAACGACATCTCCCGGATCCGCCGCCAGCAGGAGTTCATCGGCGCACTCGTGCGCGAGGTGAAGTCGGCCGGGACGCTCACCCGCCTCGACAAGGTGGTCAACTTCCTCGACGCCGCCACCAAGTCGCTCAAGACCGACGACGAGCTCGACTCGGTGACGCGCATCGGCAAGCTCGCGCTGCAGCTGCAGGACGTCGGGCTCGACAAGATCCAGTTCGTGACCCTGCCCACCGAGTACTACGCCTCAGACTCCGAGTTCCGGGGCAAGGTCTTCTGGACCCGCCAGGCCACACAGATCTGGAAGATGATCAAGGCGGACAAGGAGATCCCCGCGCGCCTGTTGAAGGGCAACTCCACCAACGCCGAGCCCCCGGCCAGCTCCACCGAGTCCCCGTCGCCCACCGAGACGCCCAGCGAGACGCCGTCCCAGACGCCCAGCGAGACCCCGTCCGCGACGCCCAGCGAGACGCCCACCTCGCCGCCGCCCACGACCACGCCGCCGGAGGAGCAGATCTTCGGGGTCTGCGCATGAGTGCTCGACCCGACGACGCTCCCGCCGCGGAGCCGGAGTGGGAGCGTCGCCGTCGTCTGGCCGCGGCCTTCGGCGACGACTCGGTGGAGCAGACGAGCGACGACACCGACGCCCGCGAGGACCGTCCGGGCAAGGGTGACGACTGGTATCGCGACCAGGTCCCGCCGCACCACGGCTGAAGGCGCTACCGGGAGGTCACACGGTGCCGCCGCGCGCGGCGAGCAGGTCGCGAATCTCCTCGAGCACCGCGACGTCGGCGGGCGTGCCGGCCTCCTCGGCCGGGAAGTAGCGCTCCTTGGCCTTGGTGTAGGGCATCACCACGAAGAAGTAGATGACTGCCGCCAGGATCAGGAACGCGAGGATCGCGGTGAGGAACGGGCCGACCAGCACGTTGCCCGGCGCGAAGGTGTCGAAGTTGGGTTCCCTGCCGCCGGTGGCCTTGGCGACCGCCGACAGCAGCATCCCGGTGAAGGCGGTCACGACAGCGGCGAACGACGTGCCCATGATGACGGCGACGGCCAGCTCGACGAGGTTCCCGCGAAGGATGAAGTTCTTGAATCCACTCATGCGTCGATCCTAGTGGGCCTCGAGGGGGCCTCGATCGAGCACGGGGCGCCCAGCGCTAGGGATCCCAGGACACCGTGAGGTATTTCGCGAGTGCGGCCGACGAGATGTCGGTGGCGTCCTGGGCGGAGGCACCGAGGACGACCAGGGCGCCGGCGGACACCCCTGCGCCAGCCTCAGGTGCACCCCTCGGGGTCGCCAGCACGGTGACGTCTCGCGCGACCACGACCGAGAGCCCGGTGCCGGGATCGGTCGCGACCAGGTCGATCTCGTCACCCGGTCGCAGCAGCGAGGCCATCTCGGCGTCGGGCAGCCTGACCGGGAGGATCGTCTCGCCGGGCTGGGCCCGCGCGAGCGCCGGTCCCACCACGCGTAGGTCGGTCAGCACCTCGCCGCGACCGATCGGGGCCGCGAGCACGCGACCGACCGCTGTCCGGGCTGCTCCCGGCGGCGCCAACGAGGCCGGATAGGCCCGCGCCACGAGGTCGCCCTCCGCAAGTCGGGTGCCCGACGGCAGGTCCCGCTCAGCCACCAGCACGTCGACCGTGGCTGCCGGCAGGGGTGCCAGGGTGTGCAGCGCGCTCGCCACGGCGGCGGCCGCGAGCACTGCGCCGATCACCCGACGACGACGTCGCAGCTGGTGGCGGACGGCGCGCAGTCGGCGCCGGGTGGGCGGGAGTCCCGGAAGCATCCGTCAGACGTTAGGCCGGATCGAGGACCGCTCGCTCGGTCTCTCCACAGGGGAGGATCAGGACTTCGACGAGGACGATCCGGTCGCTGGACGAGCTGGTCGTGGACGAGCCGGTCTTGGATGAGCCAGTCTTCGACGAGCCGGTGCTCGACGAGCCGCTGTTCGACGAGCCGGAGGACGTCGAGTCGGACGACGTCGAGCCGGAGGAGGTCGACGCCGAGTCCGAGGACTTCGAGTCCGACGACTTCGAGTCCGACGACGACGTGGACGGAGCCGCCGCCGACGAGGCCGCCCTGCTGTCGGTGCGGTAGAAGCCGGAACCCTTGAAGACCACGCCCACGGCGTTGAAGAGCTTGCGGAGCTTGCCCGAGCAGACCGGGCAGACGGTCAGCGTGTCCTCGCTGAAGCTCTGGAACTGCTCGAACTCGTGGCCGCACTCGGTGCAGGCGTACTGGTAGGTCGGCATGTGGCATTCCTCTGGTGACAATCCGTCGTGACACTTCGCGTGCGACGGGGCCGCTGGCACTCACGTCCTTCGACTGCCAATGGTACGGCACAATGGGCGGCGCGATGAGCGAGCCTTCTCCCACCCCCGCGACCGAGTCCACCGACGCGCCCCGTCGCAGCCGGTGGCAGGCGTTCAAGCGCGCCCCCCGCCCGGTGCGCTGGTCGGCGTGGGCGGCCGTCGGGCTGGTGCTGGTGCTGCTCGTCCTGGCCGCGGCGGCCGTCGCCGTCGTACGCCGTCCGCTGCCGCAGACCGCCGGCGAGGTCGAGGTGCCGGGACTGTCGGCGCGCGTCGAGGTGATCCGCGACGACCACGGCATCCCGCAGGTCTATGCCGACACCGACGCCGACCTGATGTTCGCCCAGGGCTTCGTCCACGCGCAGGAGCGCTTCTTCGAGATGGACTTCCGGCGGCACGTGACGGCGGGCCGGCTCTCGGAGATCTTCGGCGAGGACACGCTCGAGACCGACACGTTCATCCGCACCATGGGCTGGCGCCGGGTGGCGGAGCAGGAGTGGGCGCTGCTCGAGCCGGCGACCCGCGAGGCGCTGTCGTCCTACGCCGACGGCGTCAACGCCTACCTCGCCGACCGCGCTCCGTCCGAGGTCGCGGCGGAGTATTCCGTCCTCGGCCTGACCGGACTCGACTACACCCCCGAGCCGTGGGAGCCCGTCGACTCGCTGGCCTGGCTCAAGGCGATGGCGTGGGACCTGCGCGGCAACATGAACGCCGAGGTCGACCGGGTGCTGCTCTCGCTGGACCACTCGCCCGACGAGGTCGCGAGCCTGTGGCCGGCCTACGACGCCACCGACCACCCACCGATCGTGTCCGGGGGCGGGGTCGTCGACGGCGTCTTCGAGCAGAACGCGACGGGCAACGGCACCCGCAACCCGCGCCGGGTGGCGTACGCGCCCGAGGTCGTCGAGGCGCTCGAGCGCGTCCAGGAGCGTGCCGCGGCCGTGCCCGAGCTCGTCGGCAAGGGGCGCGGCGTCGGCAGCAACTCGTGGGTCGTCGACGGGGAGCACAGCGCGACCGGTGAGCCGTTGCTGGCCAACGACCCGCACCTCGGCATCAGCCAGCCCGGCATCTGGATGCAGATGGGGCTGCACTGCCGTGCGATGACCGCCGACTGCACGCTCGACACGTCGGGCTTCACGTTCTCCGGTGTCCCCGGCGTGATCATCGGCCACAACGCCGACATCGCCTGGGGCTTCACCAACCTGGGCCCCGACGTCACCGACCTCTTCCTCGAGCAGACCGAGGGCGACGACCGCTACGTCCGCGACGGCGAGTCCGAGCCGATGCAGGTCCGGACCGAGACGATCACGGTCCGGGGTGCGGACGACGTCGAGCTCCGGGTCCGCGAGACCATCCACGGACCGCTGATCAGCGACGTGTCCTCGGACTTCGCCACGGTCGGTGCCAATGCGCCGACCGACGAGCCGGGCGAGCGCGGGACCGGCTACGCCGTCGCGCTGGCGTGGACCGCCCTCGACCCGGCCCCCACCGCCGACGCGATCCTCGGGCTCAACCGGGCCTCCGACTGGGACGAGTTCCGGGAGGCGGCGTCGGCGTTCTCGGTGCCCGCGCAGAACATGGTCTACGCCGACCGCGAGGGCCACATCGGCTACCAGGCGCCAGGCCGGATCCCGATCCGTCGGGCCGGCAACGACGGCACGATGCCCGTCGAGGGATGGGTCAGCGCCAACGACTGGAGCGGCGACTACGTCCCCTTCGACGGCCTGCCGAGCGTGCTGGACCCCGAGGAGGGCTTCATCGTCACCGCCAACCAGGCGGCGATCGACGATGCCTACCCCTACCTCCTCACCGAGGACTGGGACTACGGCTATCGCTCGACGCGCATCCGCGAGGTGCTCACCGAGGAGGGTGAGCTGTCCGTGGGGGAGATGGCGCGCCTCCAGCTGGACACGGCGAACCCGATGGCCGAGACGTTGGTCCCCTACCTCCTCGACGTCGACAACCTGCCGTCGCCCTACTACCGCAACGCCCAGGACCTGCTGCGCGACTGGGACTTCACCCAGCCGGCCGACAGCGCACCGGCGGCCTACTTCAACGTCGTGTGGCGCCGCCTGCTCGAGCTGACCTTCCACGACGACCTCAACGAGCGGACCTGGCCCACCGGCGGCGACCGGTGGTTCCGCGTGGTCACCTCGATGCTGAGCGAGCCGGCAGGACCCTGGTGGGACGACGTCGAGACCGACGAGGTCGAGCGGCGCGACGAGATCTTGCGCCAGGCCATGATCGAGGCGCGCGACGAGCTCACCCGCCGTCAGGCGCGCGACCCGCGCCGGTGGACCTGGGGACACGTCCACCGGATGGACCTCCACCACGCCACGCTCGGGGAGTCCGGCGTCGCGCCCGTCGAGCGGCTCTTCAACCGCGACGGCTGGGAGGTCGGCGGTGGTTCCTCGATCGTCGACGCCACGTCCTGGAACGCCGTCGAGGGCTACGAGGTCACCGCCGCGCCCTCGATGCGGATGGTCGTCTCGCTCGCCGACTTCGACGACTCGCGCTGGATCAACCTGACCGGTGTCTCCGGCCACCCGGCGTCCTCGCACTACTCCGACCAGACCGAGCTCTACGTCGCCGGACAGACCCTGCCCTGGGCCTGGACCCGCGAGGCCGTCGAGGCGGCCGCCGACGACACCCTGGTGCTCACGCCCCCTGCTGGTTGAGCGGGCAGGCCGGTGACAGGGATGGGTCCCTGCTCAGCCGGCGAGGTCGGTCACGCCGGTCGCGGTCAGCGCGAAGCCCACGCGGACGTCGTGGGAGTCGGTCGGCACGACCAGCCCCACCTCGTCGTCGTGGAGCACCACCGCGACCGGGGTGCCGCCGGGCACCCGCGCCAGCGCCCGGTCGTAGGACCCCCCGCCGCGCCCGAGCCGGTCCCCGGCGGGTGAGGCCGCGAGTCCCGGGACGAGCACCATGTCGGCAGTTCGCACCGCATCCACGCCGAGTCGCGCTCCGGTCGGCTCGTAGAGGCCGCGAACTGCCTTCATGATGCTCGCCGGACCTGCGTAGACGCCCCAGTCGAGGTCGAGGTCCGGACGCAGCACCGGGACGATGACCCGCTTGCCGGCAGCCAGCAGCGCGTCGAGCAGCAGACCGGTGCCCGGCTCGCTGCCGACCGAGACGTAGGCCGCCACGGTGGCGGCGTCGCGGACCGGTCCCCAGGCCAGCGCGACCCCCACGAGGGACGCCGAGAAAGCCGCCGAGGCCTCGAGCGGGCGACGCCGTCGGGCGGCCAGGACCTGGTCGCGCAGCGCGCCCTTGGCGGCTGTGCTGTCTGCCGGGTGTCGTGCTTCCACGTCCTCAGCCTACGATCGAAGCATGGCAAGCAAGGGCAGTGCTCACGGCCTCGACCTGGCACGACAGAAGATGCGGCTCGAAGGCGTCGACGAGGTCGCGATCGACACGTTCGCCCACTACTACCGGCTCCTCGAGCACGGTGAGACCGGGATGATCGCGGAGAGCACCATCGACCCGCTCGACATGGAGGCGCTGGCCGACCTCGAGGTCGACGAGGACGCCGCCGCCGAGGCCATCCGGAGGACCGCGGTCGTCAAGCTCAACGGTGGGCTCGGCACGTCGATGGGGATGGAGCGCGCGAAGTCCCTGCTCTGCGTGCGCCGGGGCCTGAACTTCCTCGACATCATCGCTCGGCAGGTCCTGCACCTGCGCCAGCAGTACGACGCCACCTTGCCGCTGCTGTTCATGAACTCGTTCCGCACCTCCGCCGACACCATGGCCGCCCTCGCGCGCTACGACGCCCTCCCGGTCGACGGCCTCCCGCTGGAGTTCCTCCAGAACAAGGAGCCCAAGCTGCTCGCCGCCGACCTCCTCCCGGCGGCCTACCCCAAGTCCCCGGACCTGGAGTGGTGCCCGCCCGGACACGGCGACCTCTACACCGCGCTGCGGGGGACCGGCCTGCTGGCGCAGCTCCTCGACGCCGGCTACCGGTACGTCTTCGTCTCCAACTCCGACAACCTCGGCGCCGTCCCGGACGCGCGGGTCGCGGGCTGGTTCGCGCAGAGCGGTGCGCCGTTCGCGATCGAGGCCGTGCGGCGTACGGCCTCGGACCGCAAGGGCGGCCACTTCGCCCGCCGCAAGGCCGACGGCCGGATCGTGCTGCGCGAGTCGGCACAGACCCTGCCGGCCGACCAGGGCGCGCTGGCCGACCTGGGGCGCCACAAGTTCTGCTCGACCAACAACCTGTGGTTCGACCTGCAGGCGATGACCGAGGCCCTCGACGCGCGAGGGGGCATCCTGGGCCTGCCGCTCATCCGCAACGTCAAGCACCTCGACCCGGGCGACCCGTCCACCCCGGAGGTGATCCAGATCGAGACCGCGATGGGCGCGGCGATCGAGGTCTTCGAGGGCGCCCGGACGATCGAGGTCGGACGCGAGCGGTTCGTGCCGGTCAAGACCACCGACGACCTGCTGGTGCTGCGCTCCGACGTCTACGACCTCGGCAAGGACTTCGTGCTCGACCAGGTCGGCGACGAGGTGCCCTACGTCTCGCTCGACGGCGACTTCTACAAGCTGGTCGGCGACTTCGACAAGCGCTTCCCCGACGGCGCGCCGTCGTTGCGCGAGGCCGACTCGTTCACGGTCGAGGGGGACTGGACCTTCGGTCGCGGCGTCCGCGTCGTGGGTGACGTGGCGCTGTCGTCGTCCTCCAGCCAGCGCGTGGACGGTGGCGTCGTCCTCGAGGAGAAGGACGCGGATGCCTGACCCCGTGCCAGACCTCCTGCCCGTCGACGACTACGTCGCGCGCATCCTGGCCACGGTCTCCCCGCTGCGCGCCTTCCAGCAGCCGCTGATGGAGGCGCTCGGTCTGTCCCTGGCCGAGGACGTGGTGGCGCCGATCTCGCTGCCGAGCTTCGACAACTCGGGGATGGACGGCTACGCCGTCCGTGCCGAGGACGTCGCCGACGCCACGGACGAGGCGCCGGTCGTGCTGCCGGTCGTCGGCGAGATCGGGGCCGGCCAGTCCTCGATCCTCGCGATCTCCCCCGGCACGGCCGTCAAGATCATGACGGGCGCCCCGGTCCCGGCCGGCGCGACCACGGTCGTGCCCTACGAGTGGACCGACCGCGGCGTTGCCCAGGTGCGCATCAGCCGGGCCGCCCGGCCGGGCCAGCACATCCGTCCGCTCGGCGACGACATCGCCGAGGGCGACATGCTGCTGGAGGAGGGCACCGTCCTGGGGCCGCGCCACCTCGGCCTGCTCGCGGCGGTCGGACGCGCGAGCGTCCGCACCCGCCCGCGCCCGCGCGTCGTGGTCATCTCCACCGGCTCCGAGCTGCGTGAACCGGGCACGTCGCTGGGCCACGACTCGATCTACGACGGGAACTCCTACCTCCTCGCCGCCGCGGCCCGCGCAGCCGGCGCGATCGCCTACCGGGTCGGCATCGTCCCCGACGAGTCCCACGCCTTCACCGAGGCGCTCAGCGACCAGCTCGTCCGCGCGGACCTCGTCGTCACCAGCGGGGGCGTCAGCGAGGGTGACTTCGACGTCGTGAAGGAGTCGCTGCGCGGCCAGGGCACGATGTGGTTCGGCGGCGTCGGCATGCAGCCGGGCAAGCCGCAGGGCTTCGGCACGATCGGCGAGGACGACACCCCGGTCTTCACGCTGCCCGGCAACCCGGTCTCCTCCTACGTCTCCTTCGAGATGTTCGTGCTGCCCGCGATCCGCCGGATGATGGGCAAGCTCCCCTACGTCCGGCCGACCGCCCGCGCCCGCCTCACCCACCCCCTGTCCTCGCCCGCCGGCAAGGTGCAGCTGGTCCGCGGTCTCCACGCGAGCGACAGCGGCGGCGCCGTCGTGTCTCCCGTCGGCGGCCACGGCTCCCACCTGATCGGCGACCTCGCGACCGCCAACTGCCTGATCGAGGTCGCGCCCGACGTGACCTCGGTGCAGGCCGGCGAGATGGTGGCGATCCGCAAGCTCGACGAGGAGTTCTGATGGGCGAGCGACTCACCCACGTGGACGAGACCGGCGCCGCCCGGATGGTCGACGTGGGCGACAAGCCGGTCACCGCACGTACGGCGTCCGCCAGCGGTCGCGTGCTCGTCAGCCGCGCCGTGGTCGACCTGCTCCGCGGCGAGGGAGTGCCGAAGGGCGACGCGCTCGCGGTGGCACGGCTGGCCGGGATCATGGGCGCGAAGCAGACCCCCGCGCTGATCCCGCTGTGCCACCCCCTGTCGATCTCGGGCGTCACCGTCGACCTCCACGTCGCGGACGACTCGGTCGACATCACCGCGACCGTGCGCACCACCGATCGCACCGGCGTCGAGATGGAGGCCCTGACCGCCGTGTCGGTGGCCGCCCTGACCGTGGTCGACATGGTCAAGGCCGTCGACAAGGGAGCGGTCATCACCGACATCCGGGTCGAGACCAAGACCGGCGGCCGGTCGGGCACGTGGACGCGATGAGCCTGCCTGCTGCCGTCGTCGTGGCGTCCAACCGCGCCGCGGCCGGGGTCTACGACGACGAGACCGGACCGCTCATCGTCGACTGGCTGCGTGCGCAGGGATTCGGGTGCGGCGACCCCGCGGTCGTCCCGGACGGAGACCCGGTGCGCTCGGCCA
This sequence comes from uncultured Actinomycetota bacterium, assembly GCA_963790155.1. Lineage (GTDB taxonomy): Bacteria > Actinomycetota > Actinomycetes > Propionibacteriales > Nocardioidaceae > Nocardioides. The sequence goes on from CAWBNL010000004.1 coordinate 639,065, forward strand.
TCGCCGCGGCCGTCGACGCCGGGGCCCGCGTGGTGCTGACCACCGGGGGCACCGGGCTGACCCCTACCGACCGGACCCCCGAGGCGACGAGGGCGCTGCTCGAGCGCGAGGTGCCCGGCATCGCGGAGGCGATCCGCGCCGCCGGGGTCGCGAAGGGCGTCCCGACCGCGATGCTCTCCCGCGGCCTGGCCGGCATCGTGGGCGACTGCCTGGTGATCAACCTCCCCGGATCGCGCGGGGGGGTCAAGGACGGCCTCGCGGTCCTCGACCCCGTGCTCCGGCACGCCGTCGAGCAGGTCGTCGGGAGCGACCACTGAAGGCGGCGGGCTGGCCCGCGCGCCTGGAGTCCGACGGGGTGGTGGTCCGCTCGCTGCGCAGGTCGGACGCCGCGCAGTGGAAGGCCGTCCGCTCGCGCAACCACGACTGGCTGCGCCCGTGGGACGCCACCGTCCCGCCCGGCGCGACGCCACGCCCGTCGTCCTACTCCGTGGTCGTGCGCTCCCTGCTCCAGCAGGCCCGGCAGGGCCAGTGCCTGCCCCTCGTGGTCGAGGTCGACGGCCGCTTCGTCGGCCAGGTCACCGTCAGCAACGTCACGCGAGGATCCGCCCAGTGGGCCTCGATCGGCTACTGGATCGCCGCGGACGCCGCCGGCAGGGGTGTGGCGCCGCGAGCGGTGGCGATGGTCATCGACCACTGCTTCGGCCCCGTCGGGCTGCACCGCATCGAGATCTGCGTGCGTCCGGAGAACACCAACTCGCTGCGGGTGGTGGAGAAGCTCGGTCTCGAGCAGGTCGGCTACGCGCCGCGCTTCCTGCACATCGACGGCGCGTGGCGCGACCACCGCGTCTTCGCGGTCACCGTCGAGGAGTGCCCCGGCGGACTCGCCGCCCGGCTCTCGACACACCAGTCACACCAGTAGTCCTGCGACACACCCCGTGACCTCCGCCCCGCTCAGCCCTCGCGCTCCTAGTCTTCGAGCGTGGACCTGAGCGCTCTCATCTTCGTCGCCCTTGCCGTGGCGTGGGCCGTCTACCTGATCCCCAAGGCCCTCAAGCACCACGACGAGGTCGTCCGCAGCAGATCGGTCGACACGTTCTCGCACACCATGCGGGTCCTGGCGCGCCGCGAGCCCGTCGACCGGCGAAACGCCCGCCTGGTCGTGTCGCCGGTCCGGGCCGCCCTGCGCCCGCCGGTGGAGACCAAGGCCCACACGACCCCGTCCGTCCCGGCTCCCGCGCCCGTGCCCGCGCCGCAGCTCGAGCGCGCGTCCGCTCGCCGCGCTGCCCGGCGTCGGCGCCGCGTGCTGGGTCTGGTCGTCCTCGCCAACGCCGTGGTCATCGGCCTCGCTGCCGGGTCCGTCATCGTGTGGCCGTGGGTCGCCGCCCCGGCTGCGCTGCTCGTCGCCTGGCTGGTGGCCTGTCGCGTCTCGGTCCGCTCCGAGCGCCGCCAGCGCGACCGCACCGCGACCGAGGTCGGGCCGCTGCTGGCCGACGAGGACCACGACGACGGCGAGGTCACCGGGGGGATCGCGCCGACGCCGCCGCTGCCGCGTACTCCCGGGCAGCCCACCCCGGCCGTGACCAGCCCCGTCGAGACCTCGCCCGCCGGTGAGGCCCCGGACGTCACCACCGGCGAGGTACGCCTTCCCGGCGGGTGGGACATGGTGCCCACGACGTTGCCGACCTACGTCACCAAGTCGCCCGCGCAACGGCGTACGGTCTCCACGATCGATCTCGAGTCGACCGGCGTGTGGTCCAGCGGCCACAACGACGAGGACTCCGCGCTCGCCCGCGCCGCCGAGCAGTCCGCCCGGGCCGCGCGCGAGGCCGACGAGACCCGTCGCGCCAGCGGCGCCTGAGCTCCCGGCCAGCAGGCCGAGCCGATTGGCTCGACGTCCGGCGGCTCGTGTATCTTGGCCGACGCGCCGAGAGGCGCGTGGGGGTGTGGCGCAGCTGGTAGCGCGTCTCGTTCGCATCGAGAAGGCCAGGGGTTCGAGTCCCCTCACCTCCACCACCGCAACGGGCCCGGATCTCCTCGATCCGGGCCCGTTGCGCGTGCGGGTCCCGGCTACGGTCGGAGCGTGACGGACTACCAACGCATCCACGTGGTGACGACCGGTGCGGGGAGCGCCGAGGTCGATCGGTTGCGTGCGAGCCTCGGGTCGTCGGCGGTCGTGATCACGGCGCCCACGCCGGAGGCCAAGCGCATCGTCGTCGGGCTGGCCCGCGATGCGCATCCGGACGTCCTGCTGGCACCGGTCCGCTTCCCCGACGTCGATCGCGGGCACCGTCTGGACGGGCTCGTACGCCGTCATGCCGTGGAGGACCGCTTCCGCGACGTCGTGGTGGTGGCCGACCCGGCCACGGTGACCCTGCTGCTGAGGGTCCTCGCTCCCGACCAGCTGCCCTCCGCCGGTGCGGTCATCGAGGTCGGGCTGCCGCGCGGACCCCGCCCGGTCCCGCTCGGGCGTGCGGCGATCGGCGGGGCGGCGCTCGCGCTGGTCTCCCTCACCGCGTCCACCCTGGTCGCGGTGTGGGTGCTGCCGGTGCTCGTGGCGGTCGCCGGCCTGGTGCTCGTGCTCGTGCCGAGCCGGCGTCACCTCGGTCAGGCGTTGCTGATCGCCGTCGGTGCGTCGCTCGTCGTCGGGCTGCTCGTCATCGCCGGTTCGGCGCGCTTCCCCGGCGCCTGGTGAGGCGAACCTCGCCGCCAGCGGTGTCCGTGAGGCTGCTCAGCCCTTGCGCGGGCCGAACAGGAGGCCGCGAACGAAGCCGCGCGGGCGCGGGATGGCGGGGACGGACCACCACTCGAGGCTCCGACGGCCGGCGCGGTTGTAGCCCTCGCGGTAGACGAAGTTCTCCCCGCACTCACAGGCCCACCGCTCGCCGACCTGGCGCCCGGTGGAGGACGGTGCGCCCTCGGTCTGCATACAAACGTGAAGCAACGTGGCATCCATGGCGCACCCTTCCTGGTGTCAGGCCCCCGACGGTGGACATCTCCCGTCGTGAGCCCATCCTCAGCCAGGGCCGACGCGGCATCGGACACATTGAAGGCTTCTTGAGTCAACCTCGTCCCGACCTTCCGGATTGAGCCCGCTGGTGTAGTCCAGCGCGACTCAGATCCAGCGCTGGAACCAGATCCGGGTGTCCCACTCGGACTTGGTGAGCAGGACGTCGGTCCACACCGGCCAGAACCAGGCGAACGCGATGAGTGCCAGCACGGTGTAGCTGCCGGCGACGATCACCCCGAACGTACGTCGGGGGGTGGGCACGTCGGAGGTGCCGATCAGGTGCCCCGTCGCGAGCACCAGCGACAGCACCATGAAGGGCAGGCAGGAGATGGCGTAGAAGACGAAGATCGGCCGGTCGTCGTAGAGGAACCACGGCAGCCAGGTGGTCGCGAGGCCCGCGACAGCGACGCCGTGGCGCCAGTCGCGCGCGCCGATCCACAGCAGGACCGACGCGATCATCGCCAGGCAGCCGCCCCACCAGATGACCGGGTTGCCGAGCAGCAGGATCTGCCGGATGCAGGTCGACCCGGTCGGTGCCCGGCACCCCTGCGAGCCCGGCTGGATGTCGGTCTGGGCGTCGACCCCGACGGGGCGTCCCATGACCAGCCACGTCGACGGCTTCGAGGCGTAGACGTGGGTCGAGTCGTTGAGGAAGTGGCTGTGGAACACGTAGACGTCGTGGTGGTAGGACCACAGCGAGCGCAGGGACTGGGTGACCTCGCCGAGTCCCTCCGCGTCCGGCTCGCTCGCGGTCGGCCACGCCGTTCCTGCGCCGTACGTCGTGTACTGGGTGTTGCTGAGCGTCTGCTCGTAGTCGTCGGCGTGCATCAACCACCCCGTCCACGTGGCGACGTAGGTGACGAGGCCGACCCCCACGAGCGCGACGAAGGCGGGGATCGCGTCGAGGACGACCGAGCGCAGCAGCGGCCTGCGCTGACCGAAGGCGCGTCGGGCCCCGGCGCTCCAGAGCCACGCGAGCAGCCCGAAGGCGGCGAGCGTGTAGAGGGCCGACCACTTGGTGCCGACGGCGAGCCCGAAGCTCACCCCGCCGAGGAGCAGCCACGGCCGCCACCACACCATCCACCACCGCGGCGGCGCCTCGGCGGCGAAGCGGTCGCGCAGCCACTGCCGGTCGGCGACGACGCAGTGGACGCCGCACAGCAGGAAGAACGCCAGGAAGATGTCGAGCAGCGCCAGCCGGGACAGCACGAGCTGCAGGCCGTCGACGGAGAGCAGCAGCCCGCCGACCAGGCCGAGGACCGTGGAACCGGTGACGCGGCGGACGAAGCGACACATCAGCAGGACCATCAGCGAGCCGATGACGGCTGAGGCCGTCCGCCACCCCGTCGGGTCCATGCCGACGACCTCGATGCCGGCGGCGATCAGCCACTTGCCGACCTCGGGGTGCACGATCATCGACGGATCGTCGTTCCACAGGGCGGTGAGGTTGCCGTTGAGGATGGTCTTGTCGGCGTCGTCGACGTAGGTCCGGACGTAGCCGTGGTTGAGCAGCGACCAGGCGTCCTTGGCGTAGTAGGTCTCGTCGAAGGAGAACTGGTGGGGCGTGCCGAGGTCCCACCGACGCAGGAAGAACGCCAGGCTCGCCAGGAAGATCGCGCCCAGCCAGCCCGGGAGGGGATCCTCCGACCTCCAGCGCGGACGGTTCCGCTCGCTGGCTGTGGGTGTCACGCGCAAAACTCTAGCCAGTGCGTCGGGCCCCGCCCCCGGTCATCCGCGGGCCACGACGCGGCGGTGGGGATCGACGGCCACGGACGTCGACGAGGGCTCGCACCGGTGATCGCGCACCATCCCGGCCTGCGATGATCGACCCATGGCAGGCGTCCTGGTCCTCGCGGGCACCCCGATCGGGCAGGTCCAGGACGCACCGCCCCGGCTGGCCGCCGAGCTCGCGGGCGCCGACGTCGTCGCCGCCGAGGACACCCGTCGGCTCAAGCGCCTGTGCGCCGACCTCGACATCACGCTGACGGGTCGCGTGGTGTCCTACTTCGAGGGCAACGAGCAGGCCCGCACCCCCGTGCTCCTGGCGGCGCTGCTCGCCGGCGACCGGGTGGTGCTGGTGACCGACGCGGGCATGCCGAGCGTCTCCGACCCGGGCTACCGGCTGGTCGCTGCGGCGGTCGAGCACGACGTACGCGTCACTGCCGTGCCCGGGCCCAGCGCCGTGCTCACCGCCCTCGCCGTCAGCGGCCTGCCGGTCGACCGGTTCTGCTTCGAGGGCTTCCTGCCGCGCAAGGCCGGCGAGCGTGGTCGGCGCCTCGCCGCGCTCGCGGCCGAGGAGCGCACGATGGTCTTCTTCGAGGCCCCGCACCGCACCGAGGCGGCCCTCGCCGCGATGGCCGAGGCGCTGGGCGACGACCGTCCTGCAGCGGTCTGCCGCGAGCTGACCAAGACCTACGAGGAGGTCCGCCGCGGTCCGCTCGCCGACCTCGTCGCCTGGGCGGCCGACGGCATCCGCGGCGAGGTGACCATCGTGGTCGAGGGCTCGGGCGGCGCGCCCGCCGTGGGCACCGACCCCGGCTCGCTGCGTACGGCCGTCGCCGAGCTGGAGGCGACCGGCTCGACCCGCAAGGAGGCCATCGCCGAGGTCGCCAAGCGTGCCGGTCTGCCCAAGCGCGAGGTCTACGACGTCGTCCACCGCTGACGGCGTGGGGCGGCGTGGGGCGTGGGAGGCGCCGGTGGGGCGGTGGTGGAGCCACCTTCTGCGGCGTACGAATGTGGCTGGAGCACCGCCGGCGGGCGTGGCGGCCGCGGCGCGCCGTTGGGGCGGTGGTGGAGCCACCTTCTGCGGCGTACGAATGTGGCTGGAGCACCGCCGGCGGGCGTGTCGGTCGCGGCGCGCCGTTGGGGCGGTGGTGGAGCCACCTTCTGCGGCGTACGAATGTGGCTGGGGCACCGCTCGGCGGAGGTCGGGCGTGTCGGGCGTGGTGGTCGCGGCGCGGTGGCCGGTGGTGGCCGGTGGTGGAGCCACCTTCTGCGGCGTACGAATGTGGCTGGGGCACCGCTCGGCGGAGGTCGGGCGTGTCGGTCGCGCCGCTGGAGCACCGCTCGCCGGGGAGGTCGGTCGAGCGCACGGATAGCCTCGGCCGCGTGAGCCACGAACCCACCCGCAGCCGCGCCGCGACGGACGAGGTGTCCGGCGCCCGACGCGACCGCGAGCGGCCGCCGGCCCCCGAGCCCCTCCCGCACCCCGTCGTGGACAACCACTGCCACCTCGACATCGCGGACGGCGAGTGGCTCTCGACCCGCGAGGCGCTCGACGCCGCGGCCGCCGTCGGGGTGCCGCGCATCGTGCAGATCGGCTGCGACCTGCCCGGCGCGCGGTGGGCCGTCGCCGCGGCCGCCGAGCACGCCGCTCTCATCGCCGGCGTGGCGCTGCACCCCAACGAGGCGCCGCTGCTGGCGGCCGCGGGCGAGCTCGACGCCGCCCTCGCCGAGATCGAGCAGCTCGCCACCGCCCACGACAAGGTCCGGGCGATCGGCGAGACCGGCCTCGATCACTTCCGAACCGGCGAGGAAGGACGCGGCGCGCAGGAGGAGAGCTTCCGCCGCCACATCGATCTTGCCAAGCGCCTCGACAAGACCCTGGTCATCCACGACCGCGACGCCCACGACGACGTGCTCCGGGTCCTCGACGAGGAGGGCGCCCCCGAGCGGTGGGTGATGCACTGCTTCTCCGGCGACGACGCGTTCGCCCGTCGCTGCCTGGACCGCGGCGCCCACCTGAGCTTCGCGGGGACGGTCACGTTCAAGAACGCCGCGCCGCTGCGCGGAGCCCTCGCGATCACCCCTCGCGACCGGATCCTGGTCGAGACCGACGCTCCCTTCCTGACGCCGACGCCCTACCGCGGTCGGCCCAACGCCTCCTACCTCGTGCCGGTCACGATGCGGGCGATGGCGGAGGTCCTGCAGGCCGATCTGGAGGAGCTCTGCCGGGCCGTCGACGCCAACACCGAGGTCGCCTTCGGAGGCGCCTGGTAGGTCCCGGGGTGGTCGAGGAGTTTGCGTCCGCGACCGGTTTCGTTATCGTCCTGTGATTGTTGGCCGGGATCGGGACTGATGTCGGCGGCACGCGTGGGACCGGGTCGGGCCGGTCCGCGAGACCCCCGCTCGCACGTCGTACGGCTGCTGCTGCTCCATGGTGGCTGCTGTGCAGGCTGCCGGGGGGTGCTGCCACCCGAGGCCCGGGGAGTACGACGTTCGGAGAATCGTGCGCTCACGTGTTGCGCAGCTCAGCAGGTCCAAGGTGGTCCTCGCGACCCTCGTCGGCGTGATCGTGGCGTCCGTCGCCGGTACGACGATCGGCTACGGCGCCCTCACCAAGGACGTGACCCTCACCATCGACGGGCGCACCAGCGAGGTGAGTGCCCTCGGCGACACGGTCGGGGAGGTGCTGACCGCCGCGGGCATCGAGGTGTCCGAAAGGGACCTCGTCGCCCCCGGCATCGACGAGGGCGTCACCGACGGCTCGGCGATCGCCGTGCAGTTCGGTCGGCCCCTGGAGCTCTCCGTCGACGGCGAGTCCCGCACCTACTGGGTCAACTCGACCGACGTCGCGAGCGCGCTCGGCGAGATCGGTCGCCGCTACGACGGCGCCGACCTGTCCGCGAGCCGCGGCTCCTCCATCGGACGCACCGGGCTCACGCTCCGGGTCGTGACCCCCAAGGTCGTGCGGATCAAGCTCGGTGCCCGGGACGTGCGGGTCCGCAAGGTCACCGCGCTGACCGTCGCCGACGTGCTGGAGTCGATGGACTTCGAGGTCGACAAGCACGACAAGATCTCGCCGTCGCTCACCACCGAGATCGCCAACGGCGACCGCGTCGTCGTCAAGGACATCCGGATCGCCACCAAGCGGGTCCCCCGCGAGGTGATCGACGCGCCCGTGGTCCAGCGCGAGGACCCCACGCTCTTCGAGGGTGAGGAGGAGGTCGTCCAGGCCGGCAGGGACGGTGCCCGCAAGGTCACCTACCGACTGCGCTTCGTCAACGGCGAGCTCGTCACCCGCACGGTCCTCACCGCGTCGATGAGCGTCAAGGCGGTGGCGACGATCGTGAACGTCGGCACCAAGGAGCAGCCCACCTCGGACTTCTCCGGCGGCAGCACCGTCTGGGACTCGCTGGCGCAGTGCGAGTCCGGAGGCAACTGGGCGATCAACACCGGCAACGGCTACTACGGCGGCCTGCAGTTCAACCTGGGCACCTGGCGCGCCTACGGCGGCTCCGGCTATCCCCACCAGAACTCCCGCGAGGCCCAGATCGCCGTCGCCGAGCGGCTCCGCGCCGCCACCGGCGGCTACGGCTCGTGGCCGGGCTGCTCGGCCAAGCTCGGCCTGCCTCGCTGACGTTGACGCTCACGGAGCCGGAGCCGGAGCCGGAGCCGGAGCCGGAGCCGGAGCCGGGGTCAGGCGCTGGCGCCGCGGTGGATGCGGGTGGCCACCATCCCCGGCCACGCGCGTACGTCGGGGTGCGTGCGCGCGATCGTGAGCTCGCTGCGGGGGAGCAGCTCGTGCAGCTGCTCGGCCGTGCTGAGTGGGTGTGCGGGGTCGTCCACCCAGGCGAGCACCAGCGTGGGGACGTCGATCCCGCCGAGCAGCGACCTCTCGGGCATGTCGGTCAGCGCGGCGCCGCGGAACACCGTCGGCAACAGGTCGAGCGCGACGTCGGGCCAGGTCACCGGCTTGTCGGGCCTCTCGGCCGGCGGGTGGGGGACAGCGCGCCCGGCGTCGACGAGCGCGTCGACGCCGTCGGTCTCCACCACGACCGCGCACTCCTCGTAGGCGGCCCGCTGCGGTACCCGCGTCTCCCAGGCGGTCGGCGGGATGCACAGGGTGAGCCCGGAGAAGGTGTCCGGCGCGGCCGGCGCGGCGTGGAGCAGGGTGCCGCTCCCCATCGAGCTGCCGCACCCGTGGACCGGCTCGCCGGGGAAGACGTGGTCGACGAGGGCGAGGAGGTCCTCGGCGAGCGTCGCCCAGCCGTAGGCCGATGCGTCGCGCGGCCCCGCCGAGCGACCGTGCCCGCGGGCGTCGTAGCGCAGCACCCGGCACCCGACCACCTCGGACATGAGGTCGACGGCGATGAGGTCCTCCCGCGCCCGGCTCGAGGTCAGCCCGTGCAGCTGGACCACGGCCGGACCGGCGTCGCCCCGGACGTCGAAGTCGAGCTCGGCGTCGCGTCGGTGGAGAGCGGGCACGGGGCTCCTCGGGGCTGACGGTTCGACGAGACGTCCGGAGTGTCCAGTCTAGATCGCCGAGCCGTTGCCTACAGTACGACGCGATGCGGCTCACCATCGTGGACCAGGTGCACCTGCCCGAGGGGCAGCTGCGCAGCCACGTCCTGAGGGGGGCCGCGAGCGTGGGTCACGCGCGCGAGCTGCCGATCTCCTTCGACCAGCGTCGCCACGTGCTCGAGGGTCAGCGCCGCGGGTCGTGGATGGCTGTCGCCTTCCGCCTGCCCGGCCCGGTCGACGACGACCACCTCGCCCGGGCCTGGCACGCGGTGGTCCAGCGACACGGCACCCTCCGGTCGGCCTTCGTCGTCCGACCCGACCGCTCGCTGCGCCTGCACGAGATCGAGCAGCGGCCCGGCGGCTGGGTCGACCACCCGGCGCCGCAGGGCGTGGGCATCCGTGACCGGTTGCGCGAGGTGCTCGACGAGGCCTGTGCACCCTTCTCCCGCCCCTCGCACCGGTTGTGCGTGGTGCAGCCCCCCGAGGGGGCTCCGTCGGTCGTCATCGCCGCCGACCACTCCCACGTCGACGCGTGGTCGCTGCTGGTGCTCGTGCGTGACCTCACCACGTGCCTCGACGACCTCGCCGCAGGACGCGCGCCGGGAGCAGGGTTGCCGCCGGCCCCCGCGTTCTCCGAGCACACCGCCGAGCTCGCGGCCCGCCCGTCGGTGCCGGACTCCGTGACCGAGCGCTGGCGGGAGATCCTCGAGGCGGGCGGCGGGGCGATGCCGGGCTTCGCACTCCCGCTGGGCGACCTGTCCGAGCCCCGCACCGCCGTCGTCGAGGTGCACGACGTGCTCGACGCCGAGCAGCTGGGCCGCTTCGAGCAGCAGGCTCGCGCAGCCGGCACCACCATGCTCGCGATCGCCCTGGCGGAGTCCCGCGGCACCCTCGTCGACCTGGTCGGCGCCGAGGCGCCGCTGCGGGCGATCTTCCCGGTGCACAGCCGCTACGACCCGCGCTGGCACGACTCGGTGGGCTGGTTCATCACCAACTCGGTCATCGAGGTGACCTCGTCCGATCCCGCGGACTGCCACCGCGCGGTGAAGGAGGCCGCCGAGCTCGGGTCGCACCCGCTCGAGCCGATCATGGCCCCCTACGGCGGCATGCCGATGCGGCCCGGCAACTTCGCCATCTCCTGGCTGGACCACCGACGGCTGCCGGTCGCCGTACCGGCGGGGCTGGAGCCGCAGCACGTCTCCGCGGTGGTGCGCACCGACGGGGTGATGATCTGGTTCGTCGTCAACCACACGGGGCTGCACCTGCGCTGTCGCTACCCCGGCACCCCCGAGGCACGCCGCAGCGTCGGCGACTGGCTCGACGGCGTACGCGTCCGGCTGCAGGGAAAGGTCACCGCATACCCTGACTAGGGTTGAGCACCATGACCACGTCCCCCGCCGGCCCGAGGCTCCTCGGACCGACCGAGGTGCGTCTGCTCGCCGCCGAGCTCGACCTGCGGCCCACGAAGCAGAAGGGCCAGAACTTCGTCATCGACGCCAACACGGTACGTCGCATCGTGCGCGAGTCGGGTGTCAGCGCCGACGACGTCGTGGTCGAGGTCGGTCCCGGCCTGGGCTCGCTGACGCTGGCCCTGCTCGAGGTGGCCCGGCGCGTCATCGCCATCGAGATCGACCCCCTCCTGGCCGGCCGGCTGCCGGCCACCATCGCGTCGTACGCCCCCGCTCAGGTGGACCGCTTCGAGGTGGTGCTGGCCGACGCGATGCGCATCGAGTCGGTGCCGGGCCCGCCGCCCACCGCGCTGGTGGCCAACCTCCCCTACAACGTCTCGGTGCCGGTGCTGATCCACCTGCTCACCCTGCTGCCGTCGCTCGAGCGCGGGCTGGTGATGGTGCAGGCCGAGGTGGCCGACCGCCTTGCGGCCGGACCGGGGTCGAAGACCTACGGCGTGCCCAGCGTGAAGGCGGCCTGGTTCGCCGACGTACGCCGTGCCGGCGCGATCGGTCGCAACGTCTTCTGGCCGGCGCCCAACGTCGACTCCGGCCTGGTCGCGTGGACCCGCTGCGACCCCCCGCAGACCACGGCGACCCGCGAGCAGGTCTTCGCGGTCGTCGACGCGGCCTTTGCCCACCGGCGCAAGCAGATCCGTCCGGCCCTGCGGGAGCTGGCCGGGTCGGCCGAGGCGGCGACCGCGGCGCTGGAGCACGCGGGGATCGACCCGACCGTACGCGGCGAGATGCTCGCGGTCGGCGACTTCGCCCGGATCGCGGAGGGACTGCGCGCCAGCTCGTCGGCGGTCGAGGGGCAACCGCAGCGAGCCTCGAGACGAGCCCCCGGTGGTTGAGGCGCGAGCGCAACGATCCCGGGAGCCCGTCACCGTCCGGGCCGCCGCCAAGATCAACCTCCACCTCGGCGTCGGCCGCGCGCGCCAGGACGGGTTCCACGCGCTCGACACTGTCTACCAGGCGATCTCGCTCTACGACGACGTCACCGTGAGCAACGCCCCTCACGACGCGGTGACGACGACCGGAGCCGCCTACGTCGACCTCGTCGGGGTCCCCGCCGACGGCACCAACATCGCCCTGCTCGCGCTGGCCGAGGTGTCGTGCTCGGGCAGCCACCTGGTCCACCTCGTCAAGTCGATCCCGGTGGCAGGCGGCATGGCGGGGGGATCGGCGGACGCCGCAGCAGCGCTGCTGGCCCACGACCGGTTCCACGGGCTCGCACAGCCCGACGACGTGCTCCTGGCGCAGGCGGCGCGACTCGGCAGCGACGTCCCGTTCTCCCTGGTGGGGGGCACCGCGCGCGGTCGGGGTCGCGGCGAGCTCGTGGAGCCGATCGCCGACTCCGGGAGCTGGTGGTGGGTGGTCGTGCCGTCCGGGGTCGGACTCTCCACCCCCGAGGTCTACCGGCACTTCGACCGGCTCGTCCCCGACGCGCCGGAGCAGCCCGCCGAGCCCACCGAGCTGCTCGCCGCGCTGGCGGGCGGTGAGCCCGTACGTCTCGCGCGGGCGCTGCACAACGACCTGCAGGAGCCCGCGATCGACCTGCGTCCCGAGCTCGGCGCGCTCATCGATCGCGGGGAGGCCGCCGGCGCCCTGCGCGGGATCGTGTCCGGCTCCGGTCCGACGTGCGTCTTCCTCTGCGACTCCCGCGACGGTGCCATGGAGCTGCTGGCGGAGCTCTCGGAGCACCACGACGTCGTGCTCACGGCCAACGGCCCCGTCGCCGGCGCCCACCTGCTGCCCTGATCGAGGACCGGCCGCGGTCGTCGTGCCGGTGTGCACCCGGTCGAGGGAGGAGCACCCCGGATAGGGTGTGAACGACATTCACGTCCGGCTGTCAACGGGGGAGGCGTCGTGACTGTGTTCCTGGTGCTCGGCGTGCTCGGCGTCGTGCTGCTCGTCATCGCGCTCGTGCTCGGCGACGTCCTCGACGGTGCGCTGGAAGGACTCAGCGCGGGCTTCTTCTCCACCGAGGCGCTCGCGGGGTTCCTCGGGGCCCTCGGCTTCGGCGGAGCCATCGCTCTCGACGCCACCGGCTCCACCTCGCTGGCCGTGGTCATCGGGTCGGTGCTGGGCGTGCTGCTGGGCTTCGCCGCCGCCCGGGCGTCGCGGTTCCTCCACGGCACGGGCGAGACCGACACGGTCCGCACCGCCGACATGGTCGAGAAGATCGGCCAGGTGGTCAGCGCGATCCCCGAAGGTGGCTTCGGCGTGGTGTCGATCAGCGTCGGTGGTCACCTCACCCGGCTCAACGCCCGCTCGAGCATCGCCGTGCCCGCGGGCACCCAGGTGAGCGTCACCTCGATCATCTCGCCCACGGCCGTCCAGGTGGAGCCACTCTTCCTGCCCTGACCCACTCACCCTGATCCACTCACCGGGTCAGCCATCACCACGAGGAGCCCTGCATGTTCGGTCTGTCCCCGGTCGTCGCCTCTGCGATCGGCCTGGTCGTCCTGGTGGTGCTGCTCGCACTGCTGGTGACCACGCGCTACAAGGTGGCCGGCCCCAACGAGTCGTTCATCATCACCGGCCGCAAGGGCAAGGGGGAGGTACGCAACCCGGAGACGGGGGAGATCTCCACCGACCTGTCGGGCCAGAAGGTCGTCATGGGCGGCGGCGTGTTCGTGATCCCGTTCGTGCAGCGCCTCGCCACGCTCGAGCTGTCGTCGAGGCGGATCTCGGTGCAGATCCGCGGCGCCGTCTCCGGGCAGGGCATCAAGCTCAACCTCGACGGGGTCGCGCTGGTCAAGGTCGGCGGCAACGAGGACTCCATCCGCGCAGCGGCCCAGCGGTTCCTGAGCCAGCAGGCCGACATCGAGACCTTCACCCAGGAGGTCCTCGCCGGGGCGCTGCGCTCGATCGTCGGGTCGATGTCGGTCGAGCAGATCATCCGTGACCGCGCCGCCTTCGCCCAGCGGGTGGCCGAGGAGTCCGAGTCCTCGCTGACCGGTCAGGGCCTCGTGCTCGACACCTTCCAGATCCAGGACATCACCGACGACGGCTCCTACCTCGCCGACCTCGGTCGTCCCGAGGCTGCCAAGCTCAACCAGCTCGCGTCCATCGCCGAGGCCAACGCCCGCCAGGCCGCCGAGCAGGCCCGCATCGCCGCGGAGCAGGAGATCGCCGTCACCCAGCGCGCCCTGGCCCTGAAGAACGCAGAGATCAAGGCGGAGACCGACGCGGCCAACGCGCAGGCGGCGGCCGCCGGTCCGCTGGCGCAGGCCGATCGCGACCAGGCGATCCTGATCGAGCAGGAGAAGGTCGCGGTCTACCAGGCTGCGCTCAAGGAGCGTCAGCTCGACACCGAGGTCCGCAAGCCGGCCGACGCCGAGCGCTACCGGGTCGAGACCGAGGCCCAGGGTCGACGCAGCTCGGCGATCCTCGAGGCGGAGGCCCGCAAGGCGGCGTCGATCGCCAACGCGGAGGCGGAGGCCGAAGAGGCCCGGCTGAGCGGTGAGGGTGAGAAGTCGCGCCGTTCGGCGCTCGCCGAGGCGGAGGCCATCGAGGGTGCCAAGCGCGGTGAGGCCGAGAAGGCCCGCCGGGTCGCGGAGGCCGACGCGCTGCGTGCCGAGGGTGACGCCCAGGCCTCGGCGATCCTGGCTGCCGGCCAGGCCGAGGCGGAGGCGATGGACAAGAAGGCTGCTGCCTTCGCCGGCTACAACGAGGCCGCCGTCCTGCAGATGCTCATCGAGGTGATGCCCAAGGTGGCGGCCGAGCTGGCCCGCCCCATGTCCGGCATCGACAAGCTGACGGTGATCTCCGCCGACGGCGCGGGCGAGCTGCCGCGACAGGTCGCGAACAACTTCGTGCAGACCATGGAGCTGCTCAAGACCACGACCGGGCTCGACGTCGAGCAGCTGATCCAGAAGTACTCCGGCACGAGCGAGGGTGCCGCCGCGCTCGCGTCCACGCCTCCCGCACCGGCCGACGGTCCGGCACTCAGCTGAGCTGCGCGGCCCACGCCGAAGCACGCGGGCGGGGAGTCGCCTGAGAGGATCGCCCTGACATGGCGAACCTGATCAATCTCGAACGCGTCTCGAAGTCCTACGGCGTCCGGCCCCTCCTCGACAACGTCTCCCTCGGCATCTCCGTGGGCGAGCGGGTCGGAGTGGTCGGTCGCAACGGCGACGGCAAGACCACCCTGCTCGAGGTGATGACCGGCCTCGAGCAGCCCGACGCCGGTCGCGTCTCGCGCACCCGCGGCGTCGAGATCGGCTACCTCCACCAGGGTGACGAGCTCGACGACACCCACAGCGTCCGCGAGGCGGTCCTCGCCGGGCGCGAGGACCACGAGTGGGCCGCCGACCCGACCACCCGCCAGGTCGTCGAGGAGCTGCTCGCCGGCGTCAGCCTGGACCGTGCGGTCGACGGGCTCTCCGGTGGGGAGCGGCGCCGGTGTGCGCTCGCCGCGCTGCTCCTGTCACGCCATGAGCTCATCGTGCTCGACGAGCCCACCAACCACCTCGACGTGGAGGCGGTCGCCTGGCTCGCCGCCCACCTGGTCAGCCTGCCGAGCGCGCTGATCGTGGTGACGCACGACCGCTGGTTCCTCGACGAGGTCTGCCAGACGACGTGGGAGGTCCACGACGGCGCGGTGGACGCCTACGAGGGCGGCTACGCGGCGTACGTCCTTTCGAAGGCCGAGCGGTCGCGCCAGGCCGCCGCCACCGAGACCCGCCGCCAGAACCTCGCACGCAAGGAGCTCGCGTGGCTGCGTCGCGGTGCACCCGCACGGACGTCGAAGCCGAAGTTCCGCATCGACGCGGCCAACGCCCTCATCGAGGACGTACCGGACCCGCGCGACCGGCTGGAGCTCCAGCGGTTCGCGAGCCAGAGGCTCGGCAAGGACGTCATCGACATCGAGGACGTCG
Organism: uncultured Actinomycetota bacterium; assembly: GCA_963790155.1. Classification (GTDB taxonomy): domain Bacteria; phylum Actinomycetota; class Actinomycetes; order Propionibacteriales; family Nocardioidaceae; genus Nocardioides. The sequence goes on from CAWBNL010000004.1 coordinate 654,649, forward strand.
ACCTCGCCCGAGGTGAGAAGGTGCTGCTCACCCACGCCACCTGGAGGATCGGCCCCGGGGACCGGATCGGCATCGTCGGGGTCAACGGCGCCGGCAAGACCTCGCTGCTGTCGTTGATCTCCGGGAGCCTCCCACCGGACGTCGGGCGGGTCAGGCGCGGCAAGACCGTCGACATGCAGCACCTCACGCAGGCGCTCGACGAGATCGATCCGCTGGCACGCGTGCTGCCGACGGTCGAGTCGATCCGGCGGGTGAGCAGGACGCTCGACGGCCAGGAGGTCACCGCGACCTCCCTGCTCGAGCGCTTCGGCTTCACCGGTGACCGCCTCACCGCGCGGCTCGGCGACCTGTCGGGCGGTGAGCGGCGGCGCTTCCAGCTGCTCAAGCTGCTGCTCATCGAGCCCAACGTGCTGCTCCTCGACGAGCCGACCAACGACCTCGACATCGACACCCTCAACGTCCTCGAGGACTTCCTCGACAGCTGGCCCGGGACGCTGATCGTGGTCTCCCACGACCGTTACTTCCTCGAGCGCGTGACCGACGCGACGTGGGCGCTGCTGGGTGACGGCCAGGTCTCGATGCTGCCGCGCGGGGTGGAGGAATACCTCGAGCGTAGGACCGCGATGCAGGCGAGCGCGCTGCGACCCGGTCAGCCGGTCGCCGGGCCCAGCCACGACACGCCGCCCAAGGCGCGCCCCGGCAGCGCCGACGAGCGCGCGGCCCGCAAGGTGCTGGCGAAGGTGGAGAAGCAGCTCGAGCGGATCTCGGCGCGCGAGGCCGAGCTCCATGCCGAGATGGAGGCCCACCTCACCGACTACGACCTGCTGGCCCGCGTCGGCGCACAGCTGGGCGAGCTCGCGACGGAGAAGGACGAGCTCGAGCTGGAGTGGCTCGAGGCCTCCGAGCACATCGACTAGGAGACGCGCGGGCCTTGGTGCTCGCCACGCACCGGCTCACGCGTGGCGGCGTGACCTCGCTGGGACCAATGCCCGCGCGTCTACGGCGCCGGTCAGCTGAAGGGCGCCAACAGCGAGCGCAGCAGCCCGGCGAGCCGGGTGCGGTCGTGCTCGGGGAGGTCGGCGAGCAGGTCGGACTCGGCGGCCAGCAGGGCCTCGAAGGCGCCGTCCACCGCGGACTTGCCGTCCATGGTGAGCCGGACGAGCACCCCCCGACGGTCGCGCGGGTCGGGCAGCCGCTCGACGAGGCCGCGGGCGGTGAGTCGGTCGACACGGTTGGTCATGGTGCCGCTGGTCACCAGGGTCTCGCGCAGCAGGCGGCCGGGGGAGAGCTCGTACGGTGCTCCCGCGCGGCGCAGCGCGGCCAGCACGTCGAACTCCCACGACTCGATGCCGTGCGCGGTGAAGGCGTCGCGACGGGCCAGGTCGAGGTGGCGAGCGAGCCGGCTGATGCGCGAGAAGACCTCGACGGGGGCGAGGTCGAGGTCGCCACGCTCGCGCCCCCAGGCATCGACCAGGTCATCCACCTCGTCCCGCATGTGGTCCATCGTGCCAGATCGGTCAAGAATCTTGACATCAAGACAGTTTTCGCCCGGGGTAGTCCAGTGACCAGATGTCGTGTTGGGATGACAATGACGACCGTTGGTCACTGGACTACCCCGCCCCGAGGAGGACACCGCATGACCCACGCCTGGGACCCCGACCGCTACCTGCAGTACGCCGACGAGCGCGGCAGGCCGTTCGTCGACCTGTTGGCGAGGGTGCCGGCGGAGACGCCGCGCGTCGTCGTCGACCTGGGCTGCGGGCCGGGCAACCTCACCGTCCTGCTGGCCGACAGGTGGCCCGGTGCGGACGTGACGGGCATCGACAGCAGCGAGGAGATGATCGATGCCGCCCGCGAGATCGACGGCATCACCTGGGAGGTCGGAGACCTGCGGGGCTGGGCCCGCCCGGACGCCCAGGTGCTGGTCTCGCCCGTCGACGTACTGGTCTCCAACGCCACGCTGCAGTGGCTCCCGGACCACCTCGAGCTGCTGCCGAGCCTGGTGGACCGGGTCGCGCCGGGCGGCTGGTTCGCCTTCCAGGTCCCCGGCAACTTCAGCGAGCCGAGCCACACGATCAGGGCCGACATCGCCGACCGCGCACCCTTCGCCGAGCACACCCGCGGGGTCGCCGTGCCCGCCAGCCACGAGCCCGACGACTACCTGCGCGTGCTGCTCGACCTCGGGTGCGAGGCCGACGTGTGGGAGACCACCTACTTCCACGTCCTGAGCGGGGACGACCCGGTCTTCGACTGGGTCTCCGGCACCGGCGCCCGACCGACCCTGCAGGCCCTGCCGCAGGGGTTGCGCGACGACTTCGAGGACGAGTTCCGCGCGCTCCTGCGCGAGGCCTACCCGGCCGACCCGTCAGGGCGCGTCGTGATGCCGTTCCGGCGGATCTTCGCCGTGGCCCGCAGGGCGGGCTGATGCCGTTGCACCACGTCGGGGCCGGACCCGCCTAGGGCACGGCCCGGTCCGACTGCGCCGCGCCCGGGATGGGCACGTCCAGCATCTTCTTCTCGCCGACGAATCGCTTCTGCACCGCGTTGGCGATCATCGTCAGTGCGACGTTGACCGCGATGTAGAGGGCGGCCAGCACGATCACCGTCGGCACCTGGTTGGCGAACTGCTGATAGATCGACTGGCCGACCTTCGTGAGTCCGGGTGCGGCCACGGCGTAGCCCAGGCTGGTGTCCTTGAGTGCCACGACGCACTGGCTGATGATGGCCGGGATCATGATCTTGACCGCCTGCGGGAGCAGCACGATGTTGGTGACCTGCGACTTGCGCATGCCGATGGCGTACGCCGCCTCCGCCTGGCCCCGGGGGACCGCGAGGATGCCGGCACGGAAGACCTCGGCGAGCACCGATCCGTTGTAGAGCACGAGAGCGATGACCACGCTCCAGTAGGCGCCGCTCGCCCCGCGGTCGATGCCGTAGGCGTAGAAGATGAAGATCATCAGCAGGAGCACGGGAACGGCGCGGAAGAACTCCACGATCGCCCAGCTCGGCCAGCGGACGAAGGAGTGGTCCGACAGCTTGCCGATGCCGAGCACGACGCCGAGGACGACCGCGCCGATGACGGCGGAGAAGGCCATCTGCAGTGTGGTGACGAGCCCGTCGACGAGGAGCGCGGTGAGGTATCGCGGGGTGAGGAACGGCTCCCACTTGTCGTACTCGAACTGGCCTCGGTCGTAGAGGCGCCACAGGGCGAGGGCCACCAGCGCGGCCAGCACCACGGCACCGACGATCGAGTAGAGGCGGTGGCGCGCGACCGTACGCGGCCCCGGAGCGTCGAAGAGGACTCCAGCGGACATCAGGCGGAGTCCTTTCGGCTCGGGTCGCAGGAGCGAGCCGACGCAGTGGCAGGTCGGAGGGTGTTCACGCGATCCTCCAGCGGCGCTCGAGACGGTTGGCGACGAACGACAGGACCTCGACGAGCACCACGAACACGAAGGCGAAGACCAGGAAGATCTCGATGCGCTGGGTGGCGTAGTCGTTGTTGAGCGACCGCATGCGGGCGAAGGCCTCGAACACGCCGAGCGCGCCGGCGACGGTGGTGTTCTTCAGCAGCGCGATCTGCACGCTCGCCAGCGGCGGTACCGACGCCCGGAAGGCCTGCGGAAGCACGACCTCACGCATCACGCCGGAGAAGGGGAGGCCGATGGCGCGCGCGGCCTCGGCCTGGCCGAGCTGTACGGCGTTGATCCCGGAGCGGATCGCCTCGCAGACGAAGGCCGAGGTGTAGACGGTGAGGCCGACGACGCAGGCGGTGAAGAGGTTGTTGAGGCGGATCTCGCCGAACTGCAGGTCGACGAAGTTGAAGTTGAGCCCGATCTTGGGTGCAGCGATCCGGAAGAAGATCAGCACGATCAGCAGCGGCGTGTTGCGCACGATCGTGACGTAGGTGGAAGCCGCCAGTCGCAGCACGGAGACGGGGCCGACGCGGAGGGCGGCGAGGACCGTCCCGAAGAGCAGCGAGAAGACGCCGGAGATGACGAACAGCAGCAGCGTGTAGGTGAAGGCACGGACCACCGCGTCGAGATTGTCGAGAACTGCGTCCACTGCTGCTCGGTCCTCCGGTCGTCGTGGTCGGGGTCGTCGGGCCAACGGTGCGACCACGGGGTGACCGGCGGACCGGTCACCCCGTGGTCAGCGTCCGATCAGGCGCAGGCGTCGAGGGTCGGCGGCTCGGGGGTCTCGACGTCGTCGCCACCCAGGGTGGCCTCGAAGGCGGCGGCCCAGTCGCCGTTCTCGAAGGACTCCTCGAGGACGCCGTTGATCCACTCGCACATCTCGGGGGACTCGAGGGAGTAGCCGACACCGATGTTCTCCTCGGAGAACTCCTCGCCGACGACCTTGAGCTCGCCCTCGTTCTGTGCGGCGAGTCCGAGCAGGATCGAGCCGTCGGTCGACATCGCGGGGACCGAGCCGTTCAGGACGTCCTCGGCGCACTGCGAGTAGGTGTCGGCAGGGGCGCCCACGGCGCCGGCCGCCTCGACGTTCTCGAGCGAGGTCGAACCGCTGGCGGAGCAGACCTCTTCGCCGACGAGGTCCTCGATCGACTCGATGTCGCTGTCGGCGGCGACCAGGACCTGCTGCCCCGTGACGAGGTAGGGGCCGGTCTGGCCGACGATCTGGCGACGCTCGTCGGTGATCGAGTAGCTGGCGAGCACCAGGTCGACACGGCCGGCCTCGAGGTAGGGCTCGCGGTTGTCGGAGATCGTCTCCTCCCACGTGACGGCGTCGGAGTTGGGGTCGATGCCGAGGTCGGCGATGAGCAGCTTGGCGATCTCGACGTCGAACCCGCTCGGCACCTCGGCGGAGGCGTCCTTGAACCCGAGGCCCGGCTGGTCGTACTTCACGCCGACGGTGATCGCGCCGGCATCCGCCAGCTCGGCCATCTTGGTGCCCTCCTCGAACTTGCCCTCCTCGACCTCCTCGGCCTGGACGTCCACACCTTCGCTGTCCTCGCCGGCGTCGCCACAGGCGGCCAGCGACAGCGCCAGCCCCGTCACGGCGATGATCGCCTTGGTCCTGGTGAATCGCATTGCGTCTCCTTCTGTCCCGAGCCGAAGAGTTCCTCGGCCCCCGTTGGTGGTGTCGGTGTCGAATGGGTCAGTGCTTGAGGATCTTGCCGAGGAAGTCCTTGGCGCGGTCCGAGCTGGGGTGGGTGAAGAACTCCTCGGGGGTGTTCTCCTCCACGATGGCGCCGTCGGCCATGAACACGACCCGGTCGGCCGCCGTCCGGGCGAAGCCCATCTCGTGGGTGACCACGATCATCGTCATGCCCTGCTCGGCGAGGTCGACCATCACGTCGAGGACCTCCTTGATCATCTCCGGGTCGAGCGCCGAGGTCGGCTCGTCGAAGAGCATCACCTTGGGCTCCATCGCGAGCGCGCGGGCGATCGCGACCCGCTGCTGCTGGCCGCCGGAGAGCTGGGCGGGGTACTTCTCCGCCTGGTGGCCGACGCCGACCCGCTCGAGCAGCTCGCGCGCCTTCGCCTCCGCCGTCTCCTTCTTGATCCCTCGCACCTTGATCGGCCCGAGGGTGACGTTCTCGAGGATCGTCTTGTGGGCGAAGAGGTTGAAGCTCTGGAAGACCATCCCGACCTCGGCGCGCAGGGCGGCGAGCGCCTTGCCCTCCTGCGGGAGATCCTTGCCGTCGAGGGTGATCGTGCCGGAGTCGACGGTCTCGAGCCGGTTGATCGTGCGGCACAGGGTCGACTTGCCGGAGCCGGAGGGCCCGATGACCACGACGACCTCACCACGGGCGACGGTGAGGTCGATGTCCTTGAGGGCGTGCAGTGCTCCGAAGTGCTTCTGGACGTCGCTCAGCACGACGAGGGGCTCGCCCCGTCTGGCGGCGGTCGACTCCTGCGGCTGTGCAGTCATGGAGGGCAACATATCCACAGGTGATCCGTTCGGGCCATCGCTCCAGGGCCCGGCGGGTGGATCGTGACCGAGCCGTGTCGTAACTGCGCTCACACCTCGTACGGCCTCAGCGCGCGTGCGACGTCGCGATCGTGCGTACGGTGCCCGCGTCGGGGTCCCAGCGGCGCAGCTCGGTGAAGCGCAGCGGCACGGCGTCGTGGGGCAGCACCGCGAGCGCCGCAGCCACGTCGCCACGGGGGATGCGTCGCCCCAGGGTCACGTGCGGCAGCCAGCCCGGGTGCTGGCGCTGCGGCACCGCCTCGCGCAGGGCGAGGACCGATCGCATCAGGTCGTCCGGGACGTCGAAGAGCCGCACGAGCGACACCCGGCTCCCGCCCAGCAGGGCCAGTCCCGAGGTCCGCACCTCAACCGGCAGTGCCGGGCCGAGATGCGCGACGGCGAGATCGTCCTCCCCGGCCCCGAGCAGCTCGGCGGTGACGACGGTGACGTGCGGGGTGTTGGTCATTCCCCGGTGGTCGAGCTGCGAGCGGATCCCGGCGTCGCGCAGCGCCTGCCAGTCGGCCAGCACCGCCTCCCGCCCGGCGTCGTCCGGCAGCAGCTCGTAGGCATGCAGGCGGGGCATGGACCGAATCTAGGTCAGTAGGTCCCGAGACCCGTGCGGAGGGCAGGGCGCTGCACGACGGGGGCGTAGGGCCATGCGGCCGGGAACTCGCTGATCGACCGGACGACCTCACACGTGGGCCAGATGACGTCGAGGGGGTCGATGGCGCCGATGTAGAGGACCTGGTCGTTGAGTCCCTGCGAGGCGACCCCGGCGGCGTCGTCGATGTCGTCGCAGCGGATCACGTCGGGTGCACCGTCGGAGGTCAGGTAGACGATGTCGTCGCCCTCCTCGGGCCAGACCTTGTCGGCGCCCGGGCCGACGTAGAAGGTGTCGGTGCCTGCGTCGCCGCTCACCGAGTCGTCGCCGATGCCGTCAATGATCGTGTCGTTGCCGCCGCCACCGTCGACCTCGTCGTTGCCGGCCCCGCCGTCGACCCAGTCATCGCCATCGGCGCCGGACACGTGGTCGTTGCCGTCCTCGCCGTAGACACGGTCGTTGCCGGGTCCGCCGAGAAGGCCGCCGGGACGACCCGGGCCGGGAGCGCGATTGTCGTCGCCGGGGCCGCCGTAGACCACGTCGTCACCGTCGGACCCGTTGAGGATGTCGGACCCGTCCTCGCCGTAGACCACGTCGTTGCCACCGAAGGCGTCCACGACGTCGTCGCCCTCGCCTCCCCAGACCTGGTCGTCGCCGATCTGGCCGGCGATCGAGTCGTTGCCGGCCTCGCCGTGGACGAGGTCGTTGCCCGTACCACCGTTGAGGGAGTCGTTGCCCTCGCCGCCGTAGAGGACGTCGGCGCCTTCATGGCCTTCGAGCGTGTCCGTGCCGGAGCCACCGACGAGGGTGTCGTCGCCGGGCTGACCCTTGAGCACGTCGTTGCCGCCGTCGCCGTAGACGGTGTCGTCGTCCGCGTTGCCCGCGAGGCGGTCGTTGCCTCCCTTGCCCTTGAGGAGATCGTCGCCGTCCCAGCCCGAGATGACGTTGGCCTTGCCGTTGCCCACGAGCCGATCGGTGCCGCGCGTGGCCTTCTTGGTGATCGAGTGGTTGGCGCGCTTCTCGGGCGCCGCCGACAGGGCCGCGGTCGCCGGGGCGATCGACACCAGCGAGGCGACGGCGAGCGTGGCGATGAAGGTGCGAGTGGTCATGAGAGCTCCTGTGCGGATGTGCCGTTCGGGTGGGAGGCGGGCCCCTCGCCGCTGCTGTGCCTCGCTGTGTATCTGGATGGATCCTGTGGCAGAAATGAGGCAAAAACCCGAGAAGTACGTCCGAGTCGTCCCAACAGACCACCGGCATGGTCATTTCGGACTATCTCCAGGTGGTCCACCCGGCGGTGGTCCGCGGATTCCCTCGGCCTCCGCCGGCCGCCGTAGGATCGTCGGGTCATGAGCGTCGAAACCGTGGTTCCCACCCGCACCTACGAGGTCAGGACCCACGGGTGCCAGATGAACGTCCACGACTCGGAACGGCTCAGCGGGCTGCTCGAGGACGCGGGCTACGTGCGCCCCGATGTCGACCAGCAGGCCGACGTGGTCGTGTTCAACACCTGCGCGGTGCGGGAGAACGCCGACAACAAGCTCTACGGCAACCTGGGCCAGCTCGCGTCGGTCAAGGCCGTGACACCCGGCATGCAGATCGCCGTCGGCGGCTGCCTGGCGCAGAAGGACCGGGACACCATCACCACGAAGGCCCCGTGGGTCGACGTCGTCTTCGGCACCCACAACATCGGCTCGCTGCCGGTGCTGCTCGAGCGGGCTCGGGTGATGGAGGAGGCACAGGTCGAGATCCTGGAGTCCCTCTCAGTCTTCCCCTCGACGCTGCCGACCAAGCGTCAGTCGGCCTACGCCGCGTGGGTGTCGATCTCGGTCGGCTGCAACAACACCTGCACGTTCTGCATCGTCCCTGCGCTGCGCGGCAAGGAACAGGACCGGCGCCCCGGGGACATCCTCGCCGAGATCGAGGCGCTCGTCGCCGAGGGCGTCACCGAGATCACCCTGCTCGGCCAGAACGTCAACGCCTACGGCGTCGAGTTCGGCGACCGTCGGGCCTTCTCCCAGCTGCTGCGCGCGTGCGGGGAGATCGAGGGCCTCGAGCGGGTGCGCTTCACCTCCCCGCACCCCGCGGAGTTCACCGACGACGTGATCGAGGCGATGGCTCAGACGCCCAACGTGATGCCGTCGCTGCACATGCCGCTGCAGTCCGGCTCCGACAAGGTGCTGCGCGACATGCGCCGGTCCTACCGCTCCTCGAAATACCTCGGGATCATCGAGCGGGTCCGTGCAGCGATCCCCGAGGCAGCGATCACCACCGACATCATCGTCGGCTTCCCCGGTGAGACCGAGGAGGACTTCCTCGCCACGCTCGACGTCGTACGCCGCTCGCGCTTCGCCGCTGCCTTCACCTTCCAGTACTCCAAGCGCCCCGGCACGCCGGCCGCCACGCTTCCCGACCAGATCGCGCCCGAGGTCGTCAAGGACCGCTACCTCCGCCTCGTCGAGGTCGTCGACGAGGTCGCCCTCGCCGAGGCGCAGACGATGCTAGGTCGCACCGTCGAGCTCATGGTCTCGGAGGGCGAGGGTCGCAAGGACGTGGCGACCAGGCGTCTCTCGGGCCGTGCTCCCGACAACCGGCTGGTGCACTTCGCCGCCGACTTCTCCGCCGTCGACGCCGAGTCGGTGCGGCCCGGCGACATGGTCGCCGTCGAGATCACCTACGCCGCACCGCACCACCTCGTCGCCGACGGCGCCATCCGGTCACTGCGTCGTACGCGCGCCGGCGACGCCTGGGAGCGCCGTACGTCTCCGGGCGCCGGGGCCTCCTCGGCCTCGGTCGGGGTCGGGCTCGGGATGCCGACGGTCGGTGTGCCTGCGGCGCTGCCGCCTTCGCCGTCCTGTGGCTGATGCTCCTGCAGGAGTCACCGCTGAGGCGGTGACTCCTGCACGAGCGTGGAGCTCGTGTGCTGAAATACGGGTCGCGAGCTCCACGATCGCGTTCTCCACAGATCGCTGATCGGGGCTCGCCCCGCAGTGCGAGGACCGGGGATCGTCGTCTGTCATGGACCGACTCGCACGCACCCTGGGCCAGCAGTCCGGGGTCATCTCCAGGCGCCAGGTCGAGGCGCTCGGGCTGGCACCCCACGACCTGCGCCGACTCATCCGCCGTCGCGACCTGACGCCGATCCACCCGGGCGTCTACGTCGACCACACCGGCGAGCCCGCGTGGGTCCAGCGGGCGTGGGCAGGCGTGCTGGCCTGCGCGTCGTACGACAGCCGGCGCCGCGACGACGAGCCCCGCGCGGACGCCGGGGGTGCCGCGCTCGCCGGAGCCTCCGCCGTACGAGCCGCCGACGGCCCGGGGCGCAGGGAGGATGCTGGTCCGATCTTCGTGGCGGTCGGGCGGGACCGCCGGGTGCGTGCTGCGCGGGGCATCACCGTGGTGCGCACGTTCGACCTGGCGAGCCGGGTGCTGTGGAACGTCGGACCGCCGCGGATGACGTACGACGAGGCAGCGCTGGACGTGGCCCTGGCGACCTCGGACGCCATGGACGCGATCGGTGCGATCGCTCGCGCGGTGCAGAGTCGGCACACCACCGCCGTACGCATGCAGTCGTCGCTCGCTCAGCGCACGCGGGCGCCACGGCGACTCTTCCTCGAGTCGGTGCTCGCCGACGTCGCGCGGGGGACGTGCTCGGTGCTGGAACACGAGTACCTCACGCGCGTCGAACGGCCGCACGGCCTGCCGTCCGGGCAGCGCCAGGTGCGGGCCGGGACGATCACCGGGGTGGTCTACCGCGACCTCACGGTGGGGGAGCAGCTGGTCGAGCTCGACGGGCGGCTGTTCCACGACACGGCGGAACAGCGCGACAGCGACTTCGAGCGGGACCTCGATGCCGCGGTGACCGGTCAGGGGACGATCCGTCTCACCTGGGGCCAGGTCGTCGGGAGACCGTGCACCACGGCGGCCAAGCTCTCGATGATCTTCGCGCAGGCGGGGTGGGCCGCGGGCCGCGCGTGTGGAGTGGGGTGCGCGTGGGTGCAAGCAGTGGCGTGACCTTGAGATGATCGTGGAGCTCGCGAGCTGGTAGAGGGCTCGGGAGCTCCACGATCACGGGCCCATGACCAGCCCGCGATCAGGCTGGCGGCTCGGCAGATCCGTCCTCGGCCGTCTGCCCGGCGTCCGGATCGTCCTCGGCGGTGGTGCCGGACTCGGCGTCGTCGGCCTTCCCGTCGGGCGCCTGCGACTTCTGGTCGGGCTCGGCGATCTCCTCGGGGAGGGCGTCGTCCACCGCGGGGTTGTCCTCCGGGCTCAGGTCGCGCCCGAGGCCGGCGTCGTCCGGGTCGTCCCCGATGGCGTCGACGCCGCCCGGATAGAGCTCGGGCTCCTCCGTGTTCGGCGTGGGCATCGGGCTCAGGTCTGCGTCGCTCATCGTGTCCCTCCCAAAGGTCGCTGTCGGGTGATCCTGTCGTGCCGGACGAAGACGGACCACCCCCGGTGGGAGGGCCTCGGTCCGTCCTACCAGCCGAAGGTCAGGTAGGGCGCGCCCGTCAAGAGGTGCGCCAGGGCGTGGGCCTCGTGCGGCACCATCGGGTCCGGCAGCCGGTCGAGGGGGCACCAGCGGATCGCCGCGGCCTTGTCCGGCTCCGCGATCCGCGGCTCACCCGTCCACGACCTCGCGGTGAAGAACCAGTCGACCCGCTCGTCGATCGCGTCGGCGTGCTGGGTGCGTTGCATCGTGAACGCGAACTCCAGCTCGACGTCGGTGATGCCGAGCTCCTCGGCCGCCTCGCGGTGCGCGGCGTCGTACGCCGTCTCGCCCCGCTCGACATGCCCGGCCGCGGCTGCTGCCCAGTGCCCGTCCATGTAGGGCGTGCCCTGGCGCAGCTGCAGCAGCACCTCGGTCCCGTCGACGCCGTCGCGCAGCAGGTAGACGTAGGAGGCGGGGACGAGGGCGAAGCTCATCTGCCCGACCCTAGGGGCCGCACCGGACGCGGACTCAGGGGGTGGGACCGGCCGGGGGGACGTCGTCGTTCTTGCCGTCGAGCGAGTCGAGAGCGTCACGCGCCTTGCCGGTGGCCTGGTTGATCCTGTCGGCGTGCTTGCCGCCGGTCCTGTCGTTGACGGCCCTTCCGGCCTTGTCGATGCCGTCGGCGATCTTGTCGCCGTGATCGTCGACCGCCTTGGTCAGCTTGTCCTTCGCCTTGTCCAGGAAGCTCATGGTCGCCCTCCGCTCGCGCCCACCCCGACGGGTGGGTCTGCACCCAACCTAGGGCCTGGCTCCCGAGCGGTCGCCTGCTGAGAGGATGCGTCCATGCCTGCGCAGCCGATCGTCGCACTCGTCGGCGCCACTGCGTCGGGCAAGACCGGCCTCAGCCTGGACCTCGCGGAGCGCCTCGGTGGCGAGGTGGTCAACACCGACGCCATGCAGGTCTACCGCGGGATGGACGTCGGCACCGCCAAGCTCCCGGTCGCCGAGCGTCGCGGGATCGCCCACCACCTGCTCGACGCCCTCGACGTCACCGAGCTCGCCACCGTCGCGCACTTCCAGGAGTGGGCGCGCCAGTCCGTCGCCGGCATCCGCGGCCGCGGTGCGACGCCGATCCTGGTCGGGGGCTCCGCGCTCTACACCCGCGCGGTCATCGACCGCTTCGAGTTCCCGGGCACCGACGAGTCGCTGCGTCGCGAGCTGGAGCTCGAGCTCGAGCGGATCGGGGGCCAGGCCCTGCACGACCGGCTCGCGGGTGTCGACCCCGCCGCCGCCGCGCAGATCTCGCCGGACAACGGCCGTCGTACGGTCCGCGCCCTCGAGGTGATCGCGTTGACCGGCCGGCCCTACGGCGCCGGCCTCCCGCGCCTGGACTACGTCGACCCGCTGACGGTCCAGATCGGCGTCGACATCGACCGACCGACGCTCGACGAGCGGATCGCGCGGCGGGTCGAGGAGATGTTCGCGGAGGGGTTCGTCGAGGAGGTCGAGGTCCTGCTCACCCGCGGCCTGGGCGAGGGGCCCACGGCCCAGCGGGCGATCGGCTATCGCGAGGTGATCGGCTTCCTGGCCGGCGACCGTACCCGGACCGAGGCGATCGAGCAGACCAAGGCCGCGACGCGGCGCTTCGCGAGACGTCAGGACGGCTGGTTCCGCAAGGACCCGCGCATCGTGTGGGTGGACCACGACGACCCGGACCGGGTCGAGAAGGCGCTGGCGGCGCTGCCTCGCTGAGTCAGCGCGCGACGAGCTCGTCGGCCAGTTCCACGACGCCGGCCTGCTCGACGGATCAGCCGTGCTCACGAGCCCAGCCCCTCGGGCGTGGACACGACCGCCGGACCGGGGCAGGGTGGAGTCACCCCTCTCTCGGAAGGTCCTGCCATGCGCATCCGTACGTCCCTCGCGGCCGCCGCGACCGCGACCGGCCTGCTGGCCGGGCTCGTCGTCCTCACTCCCGCCACCGCCACCCCGCAGGCCGCCCGGGCGCCGCAGTCCCCCACAGGGGCTGACGCGCGGCCGACCGCCAAGAAGCCCACGGCCATCGGCAGGGGCGGCGCGATCAGCACCGTCGACCCCGAGGCGAGCGCCGCCGGGATCAAGGTGCTCAGGGCCGGCGGCACCGCCGTCGACGCCGCCGTCGCGGCAGCCGCGACGCTCGGTGTGACGGAGCCCTACAGCGCCGGCATCGGTGGCGGTGGCTACTTCGTCTACTACGACGCGAGGTCAGGCAAGGTCCGTACGCTCGACGGCCGCGAGACCGCCCCGCGCAGGATGCCGCAGGACGCCTTCATCGACCCGGCCACCGGCAAGCCCTACACGTTCACGCCCGACCTGGTCACCAGCGGCGTGAGCGTCGGCACCCCCGGCACGTTGGCCACGTGGGACAAGGCGCTCGCCAGGTGGGGGACGCTGTCACTCGCGGACGCGCTCGCACCGGCCACGAAGGTCGCGCGCCGCGGCTTCGTCGTCGACGCCACGTTCCGCCAGCAGACCCTCGACAACGAGGAGCGCTTCGCCGCCTTCAAGGACACCAAGAGGCTGTTCCTGCCGAAGGGCGACGCGCCCAGGGTCGGCTCGATCTTCCGCAACCCCGACCTCGCCGCGACCTACGACGCGATCTCGCGCCGCGGCACCAAGGCGTTCTACCGCGGACCGCTCGCGCGCCTGATGTCCGACGTGGTGCGCTCGCCGCGGACGACGAGGAACAACGAGCTCCCCGTCCCGCCCGGCCACCTCACCCCGCGTGACCTGCGGGACTACCGCGTGCGCTCGCAGAAGGCGACCCGGACGAGCTATCGCGGCCACGACGTCTACGGCATGGCCCCCTCGTCGTCGGGTGGCACCACGGTGGGCGAGGCGCTCAACATCCTCGAACGCTTCGACCTCTCCGCGATGACCCCCGAGCAGGCGATGCACCACTACCTCGAGGCCAGCGCGCTGGCCTTCGCCGACCGCGGGAAGTACGTCGGCGATCCCGCCTTCGTCGACGTACCGGTCACGCGGCTGCTCGACGACACCTTCGCCACCGAGCGTGCCTGCGCTGTCGACCCGACGAAGGCGGCCACCAAGCCGGTCGCGGCCGGAGACGTCACGTCCTACGACGGCGTGTGCGCGCCGGCGCCCACGAAGGGGATCGTCGACGCCGACACCGAGAACATCTCGACCACCAACCTCACCGTCGCCGACCGGTGGGGCAACGTCGTCGAGTACACCCTCACCATCGAGCAGACCGGCGGGTCGGGCATCACGGTCCCGGGCCACGGCTTCCTGCTCAACAACGAGCTGACCGACTTCTCGACCGTCTACGACGCGGCCGACCCCAACCGGATCCAGCCGGGCAAGCGCCCGCGCAGCTCGATGTCACCGACCATCGTGCTCAAGGACGGCACGCCGTTCCTGGCCCTCGGGTCGCCCGGCGGGTCGACGATCATCACCACGGTGCTGCAGATGATCGTCAACCGCATCGACCTCGGCCTGAGCCTCGAGGAGGCCATCGCCGCGCCGCGCGCCAGCCAGCGCAACACCGCGAGCGTGACGGCCGAGCCGACGTTCATCACCGCCTACGGCCCGGCGCTGACGGCGCTCGGACACACCCTGGCCCCGGCCGGGGACGCCTTCACCAGCGCAGCGGAGATCGGCGCAGCGACCGCGATCGAGTTCGGCCCACGCAAGCGGCTGACCGCGGTCGCCGAGCCCAGTCGCCGAGGCAGGGGGTCCGCAAAGGTGGTCGACCCCCGCTGACCCATCCCTCCAACTGACGAGTCGATCCGCTTCGGTGCTGGGTCGGGTGGGACACTGGGAGGCGTGAGCTACCCCTTCCTCAAGGGACACGGCACCGAGAACGACTTCGTGGTGCTGCCCGATCCCGACGGTTCAGTGCACGGCGACCTCGACGCCGCGCGCGTAAGGGCCCTGTGCGACCGCCGCGCCGGCATCGGCGCCGACGGAGTGCTGAGGGCCCTGCGTCGCGGGGACGGGTGGTTCATGGACTACCGCAACTCCGACGGCTCCGTCAGCGAGATGTGCGGCAACGGGATCCGGGTGTTCGCGCGCTACCTGCACGAGCGCCAGGCAGAGCGTTTCCCGATGGAGATCCAGACCCGCGACGGCGTCAAGACCCTGGACCGGGCCGGGGACGAGCTCACCGCCGACATGGGAGCGCCGGAGGTGCTCGGTGAGACGTCGGTGACCGTGCTGGGAGAAGCGTTCGCCGCGCGCCACATCTCCACCGGCAACCCGCACGCGGTCGTCTTCGTCGACGACCTCGACGAGGCCGGGGCCCTGCTCGAGGAGCCGGGGCACGACGATGCCGTGTTCCCGCACGGCGTCAACGTCGAGTTCGTGGCGCGGCGCGGCGAGCACCACGTCGCGATGCGGGTCCACGAGCGCGGGTCCGGTGAGACGCGCTCCTGCGGCACCGGTGCGTGCGCGGTGGCCGTGGCGACCTCGCTCGTCGACGACGCGCCCCGCGGTACGCCGTACCGCGTGGACGTGCCCGGCGGCACGCTCAGCATCGTGTGGACCGAGGACGGTCGCATGCTCATGACCGGTCCGGCCGTGCTTGTCGCGGAGGGCAAGACCAACCTCTGATCAGCGCTCACGCACCCACGTGAGGATCTCGTCGACCTTGGAGTCCACGGCGTCGAAGCGGGTGCTCATGGTGTCGAAGCGGGTGTCCATGGTGTCGAAGCGGGTGTCCATGGCGTCGAAGCGGGTGTCCATGGCGTCGAAGCGGGTGTCCATGGCGTCGAAGCGGGTGTCCATGGCGTCGAAGCGGGCGTCGAACTCGTCGAGCCGCCGGCCGTGTCGGCCCTGGGTGCCGGAGATGGAGTGGAGGAGCTCGTAGATCGCTTGCACGTCGTTGTCCACGCGACGCACCTTCCGCTCGAGCTCCGCGGGATTCATGGTCATGTCCCGACGGTAGGCGACCACTGTGCCATGGCGACAGGGTAGCTCGCGATCTGTGGAGAACTCCGTCCTAGGATCCCGATCATGGACATCACCGGATCCACCGCCATCGTCACCGGCGGCGCCAGCGGCATCGGTGCCGCGGTCGCCCGCGCCCTCGCCGGGAGGGGGGCCACCGTCGTCGTCGCGGACCTCAACGCCGAGAAGGGCGAGGCCCTGGCCGCGGAGATCGGCGGCATCTTCGCCGCCGTCGACGTGACGAGGACCGAGCAGGTCGCCGCCGCCGTCGAGGCGGCTGCCGAGATCGCGCCGCTGCGCGCCTGTGTCAACTCAGCCGGCATCGGCTGGGCCCAGCGCACCATCGGACGCGACGGGCTGTTGGAGTCCGCCCACGACCTCGACGCCTTCCGCAAGGTGGTCGAGATCAACCTGATCGGCACCTTCGACGTGACCCGGCAGGCGGCGACGGTGATGAGCCGCAACGAGCCCGACGCCGACGGCCAGCGCGGCGCGATCGTCAACCTCGCCTCGGTGGCCGCCTTCGACGGTCAGATCGGTCAGGCGTCCTACTCCGCGTCCAAGGGCGGTGTCGTCGGCATGACGCTCCCGGTCGCGCGCGACCTGGCCGCGTCCGGCATCCGCCTCAACACCGTCGCGCCCGGACTCATCGACACCCCCATCTACGACTCCTTCCCCGAGCCGGATGAGTTCAAGGCCAACCTGGGCCAGAACGTGCTCTTCCCCCAGCGCCTCGGCCATGCCGACGAGCTGGCCAGCATGGTCGTGGAGTGCGTGACCAACTCCTACATGAACGGCGAGACGGTCCGCGTCGACGGCGGCATCCGGATGCCACCGAAGTGAGCTGCGAACCTCCGCACGGGTCGGGGGGAATCGCACGCTCGTGCCACCGACACGCCTGTGCCGGTCCAGCACCGGGCGACAAAGTCATTCGCGCATGTGGCTCCGCGCGACCTAGGCTTGGCTGCATATGACGAACGCACCTGACTCCCGAGCCCGAGCCGCCGACTTCACGCTGCGCGACGCTCTCGACGCCACCCGCGCCTGGGACGACGAGGCCATCGAGCTCGACGGCGACACCGACGCCGGTCTCGCCACCGCCCCGGACGACGTCGAGTCCGGCTACGGCGATGACGCGTCGGACGACGACTGGGACGACGCGGACCCCGAGGAGCTCACGGTCGGGGCCAAGGAGCTCGCCGAGCGTCACGCCCTGCGCCGTGTCGCCGGGCTGCGCACCGAGCTCGAGGACATCACCGAGGTCGAGTACCGCCAGCTCCGGCTCGAGAGGGTCGTGCTCGTCGGCGTGTGGACCGGCGGCACCGTGACCGACGCCGAGAACTCCATGGCAGAGCTCGCCCTGCTGGCCGAGACCGCCGGGTCCGAGGTCCTCGAGGCGATCTTCCAGCGCCGGCACTCGCCCGACCCGGCGACCTACATCGGTCGCGGCAAGGTCGACGCGATCCGCGAGATCGTGCAGGCCACCGGTGCCGACACCGTCATCTGCGACGGTGAGCTCGCGCCCAGCCAGCTGCGCAACCTCGAGGACAAGATCAAGGTCAAGGTCGTCGACCGGACGGCGCTGATCCTCGACATCTTCGCCCAGCACGCCAAGAGCAAGGAGGGCCAGGCGCAGGTCGAGCTGGCCCAGCTGCAGTACATGAAGCAACGCCTCCGCGGGTGGGGTGGCAACCTGTCACGCCAGGCCGGCGGCCGTGCCGCCGGCGGTGAGGGCATCGGTGGTCGCGGCCCCGGCGAGACCAAGATCGAGACCGACCGCCGCCGGATCAACACCAAGATCGCCAAGCTGCGGCGCGAGCTCACGGACCTGCGCGGCACCCGCGACGTCCAGCGCCAGTCGCGTCGCCGCAACCACATCCCCAGCGTCGCGATCGCCGGCTACACCAACGCCGGCAAGTCCTCGCTGCTCAACCGGCTGACCGATGCGGGGGTGCTGGTGGAGGACTCGCTGTTCGCGACCCTCGACCCCACCACCCGGCGTACGACGACCAGTGACGGCCGCATCTACACGATGTCGGACACCGTCGGGTTCGTCCGTCACCTCCCGCACGGCCTGGTCGAGGCGTTCCGCTCGACGCTGGAGGAGGTCGCCGACTCCGACCTGCTGCTGCACGTCGTCGACGGCTCGCACCCCGACCCCGAGGGCCAGATCGCCGCGGTGCGCGAGGTGCTCGCCGAGATCGGGGCGACCAAGGTCCCCGAGATCATCGTGATCAACAAGGCCGACGCGGCCGACCCGATGGTGATCAGCAGGCTGCTGGCCCGCGAGCCGCACAGTGTCGTGGTGAGCGCGAAGACGGGCGACGGCATCGCGGAGGCGCTCGCGACCATCGAGTCGGAGCTGCCGAGGCCCCAGGTCGAGTTCGACGTGCTGCTGCCCTACGGGCGTGGAGACCTGGTCAACCGGATCCACCAAGAGGCCGAGATCGGCTCCATGGAGCACACCGGTGACGGCACCCTCGTGGTCGGCCGGGCCAATGCCGACCTCGCGGGCGAGCTGGCTGCGTACAGCCGCTGAGCGGCTTACCCGCCTGTTGCGACCACCGGCTACCCGGTGATCGCTGAGCTTCTCGGCGGTTGCAACGGCCGAGAAGCGTCGAAAAAGGGCTGGAAGCAGGGCGGAACCAACCGTGCCTGCCGCGCGTTGGGCAGTCGGCGCCCGGATTCGGGCGATCGAAGTCGGTAAGGGAGTATGGCGCGCATGTCACGTGGTGTCTGGATCCGCTTCATCCTCGTGCTCGGCCTCCTGGCCGGGTGTGCGGCGCTCGCGCTCAACGTCAAGCCCAACCTCGGCCTCGACCTCCGCGGAGGAGCGCAGTTCGTCTTCGAGGCGGAGGGCACGGAGCAGACCCCGGCCAACGCCGAGAACGTGGACAAGACCATCCAGGTGCTGCGCGGTCGCGTGGACGCTCTCGGTGTCGCCGAGTCGACCCTGGTCCGCCAGGGTGAGAACCGGATCCTGGTCGAGCTCCCGGGTGTCACCAGTGACGCGGAGGCCCAGGAGGCCGAGGAGCGCATCGGCACCACCGCCAAGCTGACCATCCACGAGGTGCTCGCGCTGGCGGAGCCCGACGCGGAGCCCAGCAAGAAGGCCAACCAGGTCCTGCCCTCCGACCAGGGCGACACGCTCGAGGTCGGGCCCACCGTCATCGAGGGTGAGGAGATCGGTGGGGCCAGCGCCGTGCAGCGCGAGCAGAGCGTCGAGTGGGTCGTGGCCATCGACTTCGCCGGCCAGGGTGGCGGCACGTGGGCCGACATCACCGGCGCGGCCGCGTGCAACCCCTCGGGCGACCCCAAGCGCCGCATCGCCATCGTGCTCGACGGCGACATCATCTCCTCCCCGGAGGTCAACACCGGCGTCGGTTGCGACGTCGGCATCCGCGGTGGGGCCACCGACATCACCGGCAGCTTCACCTCCACCGACGCCAAGGACCTCGCCGCGCTGATCGAGGGCGGCGCGCTGCCACTGGAGCTGAGGGCGATCTCCGACCGGCTCGTCGGGCCCTCGCTCGGTGCTGCGGCGATCGACGCCTCCATCGACGCCGGCATCATCGGCCTGATCCTGACCGGCCTCTTCATCATCGTGGTCTACCGCCTCGTCGGCCTGATGGCCACGATCGCGCTCGGCTCCTACGCGCTGCTGGCCTACGCCATGCTGGTCGGCCTCGGCTCCACGCTGACCCTGCCCGGTCTGGCTGGTTTCGTGCTCGCCATCGGCATGGCGATCGACGCCAACGTGCTGGTCTTCGAGCGCGCGCGGGAGGAATATCAGGCCTACCCGTCCGCCGGTCTGCGGCGTGCGCTGCAGGTCGGCTTCAACAAGGCGTGGAGCGCGATCATCGACTCCAACGTCACCACCCTGCTCGCGGCCGCGCTGCTGTTCTTCCTCGGCTCCGGACCGATCAAGGGCTTCGGTGTCACCCTGTCCATCGGTGTCATCGCCTCGATGATCTCCGCGCTGATCATCGCGCGGGTGCTCTGCGACCTCGCCGTGGCCAACAAGTCCGTCGCGCGCCGTCCGGCGACCAGTGGCCTGGGCAACGTCGGCAAGGTACGTACGTGGCTCGACACGTCGGCTCCCGACATCATGAAGCGCCGTGCACGCTGGCTCGGCGTCTCTGCCGTGGCCCTGGTCATCGCTGTCTCCGGCATCGTCATCAACGGGCTGAACCTCGGCGTCGAGTTCACCGGCGGGCGTCAGCTGGACTACACCGTCAGCCAGTCGGTCACCGTCGAGCAGGCCCGCGAGGCCGTGTCTGCGGCCGGCTTCCCCGAGGCCGTCGTGCAGACCGCCGACACCGCCGACTTCACCGTCCGCACGGTCGAGATCAGCAACGAGGAGGAGCAGCGGATCGAGGAGGAGCTCTCCGCGATCGGCGGTACGGTCGAGAAGATCGACGACCAACGCATCGGTGCCTCCCTGGGGGAGGAGCTGCGCAACAACGCCCTGATCGCCTTCGGCGTCGCCTTCCTCGCCCAGCTGCTCTACCTCGCCTTCCGCTTCAAGTGGACCTTCGGCGTGGCCGCGGTCCTCGCGATGGCCCACGACGTGATCCTGGTGGTCGGCATCTTCGCGTGGCTCGAGAAGCCCATCGACGGCATCTTCCTGGCGGCGGCGATGACCATCGTGGGCCTGTCCGTCAACGACACCGTCGTGGTCTTCGACCGCGTCCGCGAACGTTGGCAGGGCTCCGGGCCGGACGACGACTTCACGACCTTGGCCAACGTGGCCGCCGTCGAGACCGTGCCGCGCACGGTCAACACCGGTCTCGGCACGATGTTCATCCTCGCCGCGCTCGCCGTGCTCGGTGGCGACTCGTTGCGCGACTTCGCGATCGCGCTGCTCATCGGTCTCATCGTCGGTACCTACTCCTCGATCTTCACCGCCACGCCAATGCTCACCTACTTCCACGAGAAGTGGCCCATGAGCCGGGTCAAGCGCGAGCGGGTCGAGCGGGCCCCGGAGGACTCCGGGGCTGTCGTCTGAGGGGTCTGTGCTCCTGCAGGAGTCACCGCTCAGGCGGTGACTCCTGCACGGATGGGCCGTTGCAACGGCCCAACAGCGCGAAACTTCCCCCACCTGCTCCCGGCCCACCCCGCGCACCAGCCCCAGCTCTGCGTCCCGGCCCGCCCCGCGCACCAGCCCCAGCTCTGCGTCCCGGCCCACCCCGCGCACCAGCCCCAGCTCCGCGTCCCGGCCCCGACGATGCTCACCGGCTCAGGCGTAGGCTCGCCCCATGCTCTGGTTCCTGCTGATCGTCGTCCTCGGTGTCGCGGCCTACCGCTACCGGGTCAAGCTCCTGGCCAAGGTCCTGGGCCAGCCCGAGCGTCGCATCGAGCGCGCAGATCGGACGCAAGAAGCGCTGAGCCGCTCACTGCGCAGCCGGGCTCGACCGGTTGTGGACGGCGTACGACGGGGTGTCGGGGTCGGCCCGTAGGGTTCTGTGGTGCCCACGACCGCTGCTGCCACCACCCCCGTCGCCGAGGTGCTGGCGACCGCGGTCGGCGCTCTCGGGGGCCAGCAGCGCGACGGTCAGGTCCGGATGGCCGACGAGGTCGCCGAGGCCATGACGCAGGGCCGTCACCTGCTCGTCCAGGCGGGCACCGGCACCGGCAAGTCGTTGGGCTATCTCGTCCCCGCGATGCTGCACGACAAGCGTGTCGTGGTGGCCACAGCGACCCTCGCCCTGCAGCACCAGCTCGTCGAGCGCGACCTGCCCCGCCTGGTCGAGGCGGTCCAGGGCGTCAAGGGCATCGACACGTCCTACGCCGTGCTCAAGGGTCGCTCCAACTATGCCTGCCTCCACCGGATCCGCTCCGGCGTCCCCGACGACCAGGGCACCCTCGTCGACGTACCGCTGGGCCCGATGGCCGAGAAGGTCCTCGAGCTGCGCGCCTGGGCGGAGGAGGAGAGCGAGCAGAGAGCCAGCGGGGAGCGCGACAACGCACCACGCCACACCGACCGCGAGTGGCGTCAGGTCTCGGTCAGCCATCGCGAGTGCCTCGGTGCGGCCAAGTGCCCGTTCGGCGCCGAGTGCTTCGCCGAGCTGGCACGCGAGAAGGCCCAGCGCAGCCACCTGATCGTCACCAACCACTCCCTCCTCGCGATCGACGCGATCGAGGACGTCCCGATGATCCCCCCCTACGACACGGTCGTGATCGACGAGGCCCACGAGCTCACCGCCCGCGTCACCCAAGCCGCGACCGACGAGCTCGCCGCTCCCGACATCGAACGCGCCGCCCGTCGCGCGATCCGCTGGACCGACAGCGCCGACGGCGACCCGGCCGGTGACCTCGAGGACGCCGCAGGACAGCTGGCCGAGGCGTTCGCGACGATCCCGCCGGGTCGGATCGAGGAGGTCTCGACGCAGCTCTCCGACGCGCTCGTCCTGGTCCGTGACGCGGCCCGGGCCTGCCTGTCGGCCTTCCCGCGCGAGTCCGGGGGCGAGGTGGAGGGCGACGCCGGTCGCACCCAGGCCAAGGGCATGGTGCAGGAGGTCTTCGTCAACGCCGAGCGCATGGCGGCGGGTGCGCAGGCCGACGTGCTGTGGCTCGGCGAGGCCCGCGACCGCTTCCCCGCCCGCCTCTACATCGCGCCGCTCCAGGTCTGGGACCAGATGCGCGACAAGCTGCTGACCGACAAGACCGTCGTGTTCACCAGCGCGACCCTGATGCTCGGCGGTGACTTCGGTGCGGTCGCCACCACACTGGGGCTCAAGCCCACCGAGCGCGTCGGATCGGTGATCGCGACGGCCGACGAGACCTCCCTGCCGTGGAAGGGCCTCGACGTCGGGTCGCCCTTCGACTACGGCCAGCAGGCCATCCTCTACGTCGCCCGCCACCTGCCGCCACCCGGCCGCGACGGACTCGGCCAGGCCCAGCTCGACGAGATCTGCGACCTCGTCGACGCGCTCGACGGGCGTACGCTCGGGCTCTTCTCCTCGCGCCGCGCGGCCGAGACGGCGGCCGAGGCGGTGCGGACCCGCCTGCCGCACCTCACCACCCTCGCCCAGGGCGACGCGCAGCTGCCCGAGCTCGCCAAGCAGTTCGTCGAGGACCCGCACACGTGCCTGTTCGGCACCCTGTCGCTGTGGCAGGGACTCGACGTGCCGGGGGACACCTGCCAGCTCGTGATCATCGACCGGATCCCCTTCCCGCGCCCCGACGACCCGCTGATGTCCGCGCGGGCCAAGGCCGCCGACACCGCCGGGCGCAACGGCTTCATGGAGGTCTCCGCCACCCACGCGGCGCTGCTCCTGGCCCAGGGTGCCGGCCGCCTCATCCGGACCACCTCCGACCGCGGGATCGTGGCCGTGCTCGATCCGCGCCTGGAGACCGCCCGCTACGGCCGCTTCCTCAAGGCGTCGCTGCCTCCGATGTGGTCGACCACCGACCCGGCGCTCGTACGCTCGGCGCTCACGCGGCTGGGTCAGGCGAAGGTCACGTAGCGCACCACCGCGACCGGGAGCTCGGACGGCCAGCAGTCGGTCGGCCGGGACTCAGGCGTGTTCCTCGGGTGTGTAGCCGAAGACCTGGTAGTCGCGGCGGTACATCTGCGCGACCAGCTCGCGCAGCTCGTCGGAGACCCGGCGGTCGCGCCCGCCCGGCGCCGTCTGGTTCTGCGGGGCCGCGGCCACGGACGGTGCTCCGACCCGCTCGCACACCTCGGCGAAGTCGCGGTCGAAGGTCTCGAGACGGCCGACGAAGTCGACCCGGTTGAGGTCGATCATCCGGCTCTGCAACGTGAGGTGCTGATCGGTGCCCGGCAGCGCCGACAGGTCATGGGTGCCGGTCCAGCGCGCGAACTCCTCGACCACCTGCATCCGCTCGTACGTCGCCGGATCGAAGTCGTAGTAGTTGTGGTCGACGACCTTGTCGTGCCACGCGGACACGAAACGGTCCAGCGGATCGCGGACGAACGCGAAGGTGAAGTAGTCGGCGAAGGACGCCAGGGGGTAGCGCACCCGCATCGCGTGGTCCATGTCGAGGCTGACGCCCTGGGTCTCGCAGTGGTGGCGGATCGTGCGTGTCGCGACCTTGGCCACGCGATACCAGACGAAGCGGTGGCTGTGACTGACCGTGAGGTTGTACGCCAGCGGGCTGAGCCAGCCCGACTCCTCGCCCGCCGCTGCGAGCCGCTCGAGGGCTGCCTCGCCGGGCGGGGTCAGCCGGCGGCGGTTGCCCGGACGGGTGCGGAAGAGCTCAGGGTCGGGGCTGGACATCGCCCACGAGGCTACCGCCCCGGTGGAAGCGGGAGTGCGAGGACCGCTGCGCTCGACGAGCCTCGCGAACCCCTCACTCGAACGGGATGCGCCCCCGCAACGACTCCGGATCGGCCACCGGCTCCTTGGCGGTCTCGGCGATCAGCTCGCGCGCCGCCTCGACGCTGTCCCACACGTTCCACAGCAGCACACCGCGCACCTGGCCGGACCTCAGGTAGTAGACGACGCCGGTGCCGATCTCGCCGTCCTTCCAGTCCTCGACCATCTCGTGCTCACTGGTCGTCTCGCCGATCGCCTCGTAGCCGGCGTCGAGGATGTCGGACCAGAAGAACGGGGTGTGGTCGTAGGGGTCGTCCGAGCCCGCCATCACCTTGCCGGCGAGCTCGCCGGACTTCTCGGCGTGGTCGACGTGCTCGACACGACGTCGGCCGAGAAGCACGTCGGGGTAGGACGCGACATCGCCCGCGGCGTACACGTCCGTGGCGCTGGTGCGGAGGTGGTCGTCGACCACGATGCCGTCGTCGACCTCGATCCCGGCTTCCTCGGCGAGACCTGTGCGGGGGACCACCCCGACGCCGACCACGCAGACGTCGCCGGTGATCTCCGTACCGTCCTCCAGGCGGACCAGGATGGCCTCACCGGTGTCCTCGCCGCTGTCCAGAGAGCCGTGGACGACGGTGACGCCGCGGTCGAGGAAGGATTTGGTGAGGCTGGCCGCGAGCGCGCGCGGGAACATCTGCTCCTGCACGTCCGGGCGGTTGAGGACGAGGGTGACGGCGATGTCGTTCTGCACCAGCGCGGACGCGATCTCCGAACCGATGTAGCCGCCGCCGACGACGATCACGTGGCTGTCGGGGCCTACGAGGGCGCGCAGGCGCTGGTAGTCGGCACTGGTGCGGTAGTAGACGACCCGCGGGCCGGCCTCGAGCGCCAACGCGCGCGGCTCGGCGCCGGTGGCGAGCAGGAGCTTGCCGAACGACACGCTGCTGCCGTTCGCGAGGCGTACGGCGTGCGCGTCGGGGTCGATCTTCGTCACGGTCGTGTCGAGCACGAGGTCGACGTGGTCGTCGTCCTCGAGGTCGCCGGCCAGCGAGTTGCCCTCCAGGGTGGCGTCCTCCTTGAGCCACAGGTCCTTCGACAGCGCTGGGCGGTAGACCGGCTCGTCGGGCTCGGACCCGATCACGGCGATCGTGCCGGTGCCGTCCGAGGAGCGGATGCCGGTGACGGCGCTGGCGGCGGTGACGCCACCCCCGACGATGACGTAGTCGTAGGACTGCTGGAGGTCGCTCATGTCACCATCGTGTCCCGAAGGTGGTGAGGGACCACTGGACGACGAGGCTGTGCACCCAAGCCCGCTCGCGCGGGGTCGTGCAGGACGACGTCCCGTGGCGAGTCCTCAGAGGCTGCGCAGCACCGCGGTCACGACGCCGAGGATCGTGGCGTTGTCGCCTGGGATCGGGTCGTAGGCGTCGTTGTGGGGCAGCAGCCACACGTGGCCGTCCTTGCGCTGGAACGTCTTGACGGTCGCCTCGCCGTCGATCATCGCCGCCACGATCTGGCCGTTGGTGGCGGTCTGCTCCTGGCGGATCACGACGTAGTCGCCGTTGCAGATGGCCGCGTCGACCATCGAGTCGCCGGAGACCTCGAGGAGGAAGAGGGTGCCCTCGCCGACCAGCTGCTTGGGCAGCGGGAAGACGTCGGTGACCTGCTCCTCGGCGAGGATCGGGCCACCGGCCGCGATCCGGCCGACGAGCGGGATGTTGACCGCGGTCGGGACGATGTCGCCGATGCCGGTCTCGTCGACGCTCGACTCGTCGCTGCTCGACATGGAACGACGTGCGGCCATCACCTCGGGCAGGAACACCTCCAGGGCGCGCGGCCGGTTGGGGTCGCGCTTGAGGAAGCCCTTGCCCTCGAGCACGCGCAGCTGGTGGGCCACGCTGGAGGAGGAGGTGAGGCCGACGGCCTGGCCGATCTCGCGCATCGAGGGCGGGTAGCCCTTGGTCTCGATGGAGTCCTTGATCGTGGCGAGGACCCGCTGCTGGCGCGGGGTCAGACCGGTCGCGTCCGGGGGTCCGTCGGGCATCTCGATGACGTTCTTGGCGTCTGACTTCTTGCCTGACGTGGCCATGGTGGGTCCTTCCGACGCGGTGTGCCCCACACCGCTGCCTCGTGAACGGCCGGCGGGTGCGGGTGGCTGGTGCCTCACCGTAGTCCTCCGCACACCCCGGGATCAAACACCTGTTCGAAGCCGCGTGTCGTGACTGGTGGGGCGCACGGGGTCCATGTGCCGAACAAATGTTCGAGTCAATGCTTGCGGTGTTCGAACAGGTGCTCTACCGTCGTACATATGTTCGATCGAACGTCTGATCGACACCCATCGGGCCCCGCCCGTTGTCGGTGGCTTCGCATAGACCTTAGTTCGACGAACACGACCGGCTGACACTTCCCCAGGAGGCCACCATGAGCACCCTCAGTCTTTCACCTGTCTGCAGCCCCGCACCCGTGCAGCAGCGCTCCCACGTCCGGCTGACCCGTCGGGGTCGGCTCGTGGTCTTCGTGACGTCGCTGCTCCTGGTCCTCGCCGTGGCCTTCGCCCTGGCGGGGGGTGCCGTCGGCACCGATGCGGCCGGTGAGCCGATCCCGACCGAGATCGTCCAGGTCGCCCCCGGTGAGACCCTCTGGGGGATCGCCAGCGACATCGCCACCGATGGCGAGGTCCGCGTCGATGATGACCCAGATCCAGCGTCTCAACGCGCTCGAGTCCGTCGGTCTCCAGGCCGGCCAGAAGCTCCGCGTTCCAGTCGTCTCCGACTGACGTGTGAGGTCTCCATCAGCCGCTTCGACCCCGGCTGGTGGAACCATCAAGGGGAGAGTCGAGGGGTGGGCCCGGTGGCCCGCCCCTCGACGCATTTATGCACAGATCGCTGCCGGGGGTAGTTCGAGCAGGGGCGGAGTCGGTAGTTTCACGGGGCTGACGCTGTTCTTGGAAGGCACCAACATGCACCCACGCCGCGCCCTTGCGCTCACCCTCGTCGTTCCGCTGCTCCTGGGCGGGTGCTCCGAGGACCCGGAGCCCACCCCCAAGATGCCCGACCCGACGACGTCATCGGCCACCCCCACCGCGACTGCCTCCGAAACGCCTGAGACGCCGGAGGAGGAGACTGCGGAGGACTTCATCCGACGTTGGCAGGCGGCTGGCGATCAGATGCAAGTTACCGGGGAGACCTCCGCCTACTTGGGTCTCTCGCCTAGATGCACTGCTTGCAAAAGTTTGGCGGAGAACGTCGACGAGATCTATCGGGGTGGCGGTCGCGTCGAGTTCGACGGCACGAAGATCGTCAGCTTGAAACGAGTGGGTGCGCGTCCGCCCACTTACGACGTTGGACTCGAACTGCCCAAGACGGTGATCTACCGCGGCGCTGACGATCAGCCTGAGTCGTTGCCATCTGGTGGAATGACGATCCGCGTGACGCTGGAAGAGGGGCAAGACGGTTGGACGGTGTCGCGTTACGGTGTCTTGTAGTGAGGCCCTTCGCTGCGGTCTGCGCTGCGGTCGCCATATGTCTGGCGTTGGGGACAGCGGTAGCGTCCCCAGCGTCGGCGGAAGGTTGCGTACGTGCCGGGCTTCAAGGAGTCAACGCAGAGTGCTCAATGGACGTTTGTGGACTACACCACGTCGTCTGCCTCCGACGACGGCCACACCTGGGTCGTCTCCATCCAGTGCGCCAACGGCGGCATCTGCGCGGATCAGGTGGAGTGCAACGAGAACGGCGAGATCGGCTTCGTGCACGACGTCTACATGGACGGTGCCGATGTGGGAGACGTCTGCGTCCCGGACAGCGAGGTGGACGAGGTCAACATCGCGCAGTTGATCATCCGGGAGTTCAGGAGTCTCGACTGGCCAGCCTCGACGCTGGTCGTGCAACCACCGGGCGGCAAGACACTGGTCAACCTTGAGACGAACTTCTTCACGACCGACAAGGTCGGGATCTCCAAGGGCGTCACTGTTGCTGGCCAGGAGGTCACCATCGAGGCCGTCCCCGCGACGTACACCTTCCACTTCGGCGACGAGACGAGCACCAGTACGTCGAATCCTGGCCGGCCCTACCCCAGCCTCGACGTCGCGCACACCTACTCGCTGAAGGGCACGGTTGCTGTCAGCCTGGACACGACCTACAGCGGTCGTTACAAGATCGGCAGCGGCGACTGGGTGTCGATCCCCGAGACGCTCACCGTTACCGGTGCCGCCCAGGGCCTGGAGGTCGTCGAGGCTGTCCCGCAACTCGTCCTGCAGTGATCGTGGAGCTCGCGTTCCACCTGACGACTCGCGAGCTCCACGATCTGACGCAGGGCCGGACGGCGAGGGCTGGTCCGTGCAGGGCTGGCGCGGGCAGGGCTGGCCCGGACAGGCGGAGGTCAGCGTGCAGCGCGCTTCCCGCCCACCGGCCGCGGCTGGGCGGGGAAGGCCTGGTCGGAGGAGTCCGGGGGAGAGGTGATCCCCAGCGCCCGCACCAGCCGAGTCACGAGCAGCAGCCCCACGAACAAGCAGGAGATCGCGCCGAGGCACGCCAGAGCCATGAAGGCCCAGGCGGAGTCGCCGGAGCCCCCGCGCGCCGCCGTACCGAAGTCGATGGCTGCGTAGACGAGGTAGCCCCAGGCGACGACGCAGAGCGTGATGGAGGCTCCGAGGAGCAGCGCCACCTTGTTCAGCTGGCGGGGCGCCCGAGTGCCGCGACGCGATCCTGCTCGCTTCCCCGTGGACACGGGATCATTGTGGCGGATGTGGCCTGAGTGGGACAGTCGACCGGCCCACTCAGGCACGCTGACACGCAGAAGTGGCAGGGTCCGACAGGTGCCCCGAGGGCACTGACCTGCGGTTTTGCCGAGGCCGGGAAATACCTCAGGACAACCCCGGGATCCACTTGCCATGCGTCGAGGTCGCCACGTAGGGTCACCACTACATCTAGTAGTTACACCGCTGTAGTTATCCACATCTGGTGCACAGGCCAGACGGAGATGCTCACAGGCTCAGGCTAGTTGTCCACAGGAACATCCCCAGGCCATGCACCGTTCTACGGGTGTATGAGTCGCGCCCTGACGCTCGAGAGGAGGCCCGCGATGCACTGTCCCTACTGCCGGCAGACCGACACTCGGGTCCTCGACTCCCGCGTCGCCGACGACGGCGGCTCGATCCGCCGCCGCCGCACGTGTGCGGGGTGTGACCGCCGCTTCACCACGGTCGAGAAGATGCAGCTGACGGTCCTCAAGCGCTCCGGCGCCAGCGAGCCGTTCCACCGCGACAAGGCGATCGCGGGCGTCCGCAAGGCCTGCAAGGGCCGCCCGGTCACCGACGACCAGCTCGCCTGCCTCGGCCAGGAGGTGGAGCACGCGCTGCGCCTCAGCGGCCAGGCGGAGCTCCCGGCCAACGACATCGGGCTCGCCATCCTGGCTCCGTTGCGCGCGCTCGACGAGGTGGCCTACCTGCGCTTCGCATCGGTCTACCGCGCGTTCGAGTCCGCCGACGACTTCGAGGCCGAGATCTCCATGCTGCGCCTCGAGCGCTCCACTGGCTTCGAGACGGGACCTCGTCCCTCCTCGACCAGCGAATCAGCCCACTCGGGCTGACCCACAGACGGCCCGGCAGGTGGTGGGGAAGCCGCCTGCCGGGCCTACCAGGCAACCGCGACGACTTCGCGACGCACCAGTGACACAACCACCAGGGATAGAGGAACTCGTATGACCGAGACGGTGAGCACCAGCGCCAAGGGCGCATCGAAGGGCAAGGGCCTGACGATGGAGCGTGTCTTCAGCACCGAAGGCACCCACCCCTACGACGCCATCACCTGGGAGCGTCGCGACGTCGTCCAGCAGAACTGGAAGACCGGCGAGACCGTCTTCGAGCAGCGCGGTGTGGAGTTCCCCGACTTCTGGTCGGTCAACGCCTCCACCATCGTGACCACGAAGTACTTCCGCGGCGCGGTCGGCACCGACGTACGCGAGTGGAGCCTCAAGCAGCTCGTCGACCGGGTCGTGAAGACCTACACCAAGGCCGGCATCGACCACGGCTACTTCTCGACCGACGCCGACGCGGAGGTCTTCGAGCACGAGCTGACCTGGCTGCTCGTCAACCAGTACTTCTCCTTCAACTCACCTGTCTGGTTCAACGTCGGAACGCCATCGCCGCAGCAGGTCTCGGCCTGCTTCATCCTCTCGGTCGACGACTCGATGGACTCGATCCTCAACTGGTACAAGGAGGAGGGCTTCATCTTCAAGGGCGGCTCCGGTGCCGGCCTCAACCTCTCCCGCATCCGCTCGTCGAAGGAGCTGCTCTCCAGCGGCGGTACGGCGTCGGGTCCGGTTTCCTTCATGCGCGGCGCCGACGCTTCCGCGGGCACCATCAAGTCGGGCGGCGCGACGCGTCGTGCGGCCAAGATGGTCGTCCTCGACGTCGACCACCCGGACATCGAGGAGTTCGTGATGACCAAGGCGAAGGAGGAGGACAAGATCCGCGCCCTCCGCGACGCCGGGTTCGACATGGACCTCGGTGGCGCCGACATCACGTCCGTGCAATACCAGAACGCCAACAACTCCGTCCGCGTGAGCGACGAGTTCATGCGCGCCGTCGAGGACGGCGGCGACTTCGGTCTCCGCTCGCGCAGCACCGGCGAGGTCATCGAGACCGTCGACGCCCGTGGCCTGTTCCACAAGATCAGCCAGGCCGCCTGGGCCTGCGCCGACCCGGGCCTGCAGTACGACGACACCATCAACGACTGGCACACCAACCCGGAGACGGGCCGCATCACCGCGTCCAACCCGTGCTCGGAATACATGTCGCTCGACAACTCCTCGTGCAACCTGGCGTCGCTCAACCTGCTGAAGTTCCTCAAGGACGACGACACCTTCGACGCCGCCCTGTTCGCGAAGGCCGTCGAGTTCATCATCACCGCGATGGACATCTCGATCTGCTTCGCCGACTTCCCGACCGAGCCGATCGGCAAGACCACGCGCGACTACCGCCAGCTCGGCATCGGCTACGCCAACCTCGGCGCGCTGCTGATGGCGATGGGCCTGGGCTACGACTCCGAGGGCGGCCGCTCGATGGCCGCGGCCCTCACGTCGCTCATGACCGGCACGTCCTACAAGCGCTCGGCCGAGCTCGCCGGCATCGTCGGCCCCTACGCCGGCTACGCCCGCAACGCCGACGCCCACAAGCGCGTGATGCGCAAGCACCAGGCGGCCAACGACGTCGTACGCCTCGTGCACACCGAGGACGGCCGCGTGCACAAGCTGGCCACCAAGGCGTGGGCCGACGTGATCGCCATGGGCGAGGTCAACGGCTTCCGCAACGCGCAGGCCTCGGTGCTCGCGCCGACCGGCACCATCGGATTCATGATGGACTGCGACACCACCGGCATCGAGCCCGACTTCTCGCTCGTGAAGTTCAAGAAGCTCGTCGGCGGCGGCTCGATGCAGATCGTCAACCAGACGATCCCGCGGGCGCTGCGCAAGATGGGCTACCAGCCCGAGCAGGTCGAGGCCATCGTCGCCTACATCGGCGAGCACGGTCACTGCATCGACGCCCCGGGTCTCAAGCTCGAGCACTACGAGATCTTCGACACCGCGATGGGCGCCCGCTCGCTCAAGCCCATGGGCCACGTGCGGATGATGGCGGCCGCGCAGCCGTTCCTGTCCGGCGCGATCTCCAAGACGGTCAACCTGCCGGAGAACGCCACGGTCGAGGAGATCGAGGACGTCTACCTGCAGTCGTGGAAGCTCGGCCTCAAGGCGACCGCGGTCTACCGGGACAACTGCAAGGTCGGCCAGCCGCTCTCCGATGGTGGCGGCAAGGCCAAGAAGGACGCCAAGGACGCGGCCGACGCTGCCTCGGCGGTCCAGACCAAGGTCGTGGAGAAGGTCGTCTACGCCCCGGTCCGCAAGCGTCTGCCCAAGTCGCGCGTCTCTCGTACGACGTCGTTCACCGTCGGCGGTGCCGAGGGCTACATGACCTCGGGTGCCCACGACGACGGCAAGCTCGGCGAGGTCTTCCTCAAGCTCGGCAAGCAGGGCTCGACCCTGGCCGGCGTGATGGACGCCTTCTCGATCGCGGTGTCGATCGGCCTGCAGTACGGCGTCCCGCTGGAGACCTACGTCTCGAAGTTCACCAACCTGCGCTTCGAGCCCTCCGGCCTCACCGACGACCCGGATGTCCGCATGGCCCAGTCGTTGATGGACTACGTCTGGCGCCGCCTGGCCCTGGACTACCTCACCTTCGAGGAGCGGTCGGCTCTCGGCATCTACTCTGCCGACGAGCGCCAGCGCCACCTCGAGACCGGCTCCTACGAGCCGTTCATGGAGACCGGCTCGGCCGCCGAGCTGACCTCTGCCGCTTCGCCGGACTCGTCGGTCGAGGAGAGCGCACTGCGCTCGTCACGAGACCAGGTCGTGGAGGCCGACATCGTCGAGGCGTCGATCAAGCCGGCCCCCTCTCAGGCCAAGACCACGGCTGAGCTCTTCGAGCAGCTCACCGGCACCGCCGTTGACTCCCCGCTCTGCATGACGTGCGGGACGAAGATGCGGCCTGCTGGCTCGTGCTACGTGTGCGAGGGCTGCGGGAGTACCAGCGGCTGCAGCTGACTGTGATGTTGCGCCGTTCTGACTACAGGAATTGCGCAGTCTGACAACGGTTGCGTCGTTGTCAGATGCCATCATCATCAAGTTGAGGTGGGGAACTTCAAGTTGATGTTGGTGACTGCTTGACCTACCGGCATCCGCCGGAAGCCGGCCCGGCCCCTCATCGGGGTCGGGCCGGCTGCCAATCAAGAACCCATGGGGGTGGGAGCATGGCGGCGAACCGAGCCGTTCTCGAGCAAGTGGCAGGCATGGTTGCGCCGGAAGGCGCACAGCTCGAACACCTGGGGACTGGCGGATTCGCCAGCACCTTCAAGGTCATCCCGCTGGAGGGCGAGGTCTACGCCCTGAAGGTCGTGGACGCGGACATCTCCGAGCCCGAGCGGGTCGAGCGGGAGTTGCAGGCGCTGCAGCGGGTCGACCACCCCAACGTCGTCGCCTACCGCGACACGGGCACCGTCAACCGTGATGGCGTCGACTACCGCTGGCTGGCGATGGACTTCGTCGAGGGCCGCACGTTGGCGAAGCTGCTCGCCGACGGTGTCACCTTCACGCATGCCGAGGCCGTCGCGCTCCTCAAGCAGGCAGTAGAGGGGACCGCGGCGCTGTGGGCTGCCGACACGGCGCACCGGGACTTGTCGAAGAACAACCTCCTCATCACCCCGACCGGCCGGCTGGTCGTCGTCGACCTCGGCATGGCACGCCACCTGGACGACGACACCATCACGAACCTGCCCACTCCGGGCACCCCCGGGTGGATGTCACCGGAGCAGGTCGGCCCCGAACCGACTCACGGCGACTGGCGGTCGGACCAGTTCGTCCTCGGCCTCATCGCCTACCGGCTGGTGACCGGCGTCGATCCCCTGCGATGCCGCAACGGCCAAGAGGCCTGGCTCGCTCCCTTCCTTCAGACGCCACGAGCTCCACGCGATCTGGTCCCCACGGTGCCGCTCGCGCTGTCGGACCTGATCATGAAGATGCTGGAGAAGGCGCCCCACCGGCGCTGGTTGCGTCCCGCCGCGCTCCTCACCGAGATCGAGCAGGTCGCCGCCACGCTCGCGAACGCCGACGCCCTGGCGCCGGTGACGCCTCGCTTCTACCTGGGGCTGGGCGACAACGTGGGCCACATCCGCGCCGCCGGCTTCATCGAGTCGTTGGCACCCGACGGGGTACTCGTCGAGCCGCGCGCCCGCGGGCGGGTGCGGGAGGTCATCGACCTCGAGGGGATGCCGGCGAACTCGGTGATCGTCGACCCGCGTACCCACCTGGCCCGGGCGACGCTCGAGCACCGCGCGGACTACTTCAAGAAGCTCCCGTTCGGGACGGGCCCCGTGCTCACGGGGTTCCCTGATGCTGCGGCTCGCCGGCAGTTCTGCACGCAGGTCGTCGACTTCCAGATCGACTACAACCCGGCCGCGGTGATGGCCCCGTACTTCTACGCTGGCAACGGCGAGCGTGCGTGGATCCAGGAGAGTTTGGTGTGCGCGCAGGAGACCGTCCAGCTGCTCGAGGCGCGCGCGCCCGAACGCGGCGGTCTCATGGAGCCCGTGTGGACGACCGTTGCGGTCGCCGCGACGTGGCTTTCGCAGCCGACGCAGCGTGACACGTTGCTGACGCTCCTGACGTCGCAGTCGATCGAGACGCTGCAGCTCATGGTGAACACGACCCAGCCCACGTTCGCGCCGGTGGGCGATGGCGCGGTGCTCGATGGACTGGTGGACGTGTTGCAGGTGATGCGTGAGGCCGACATCCCCGTCATCTTGGGTCGTCGCTCCAGTGAGGGGCTGTTGGGTCTGGCGTTCGGCGCGACCGGGTGGACGACTGGCGTGGCGGGAGTGCAAATGAACATGGACCCCCACCCGGAGCGGGAGACCGTGGCGCGGCAGGGGCAGCCGAGGATCTACGTCCCGCAGCTCCTTACCTACGTGACCGCCGCGACGTACGTGCAGTTCGCAGCCGCGCGGCCCGCCGAGATGGGCCTCGGCACAACGCCCGGCCGCGCGCTGCTGCAGCGCAACCCCACTCTCGAGACCGTTCAGGGCGAGGACAAGAAGCTGCTGTGGCGACACAACATGCTCGCGATGCGACAGCAGGCCGGCATGTTGGCGGAGGCGCCGCAGGAGACGCGCATCCAGGTGATGCGCTCGTGGGTGGGCCTGGCTCGCACGATCTTCGGGATGCTGCCGGCACCGGCCGGGCCGGGTGAGTCCTCGGCGTTCCTGGCCGAGTGGGAACGGGTCCTGTGATGCGTTGCGTGGTGCCAGCGGCCGGGTATCCCGTCCTGTGGCGTGTCGATGTCTGACCTGATGTTCCCGTCGTCGGACTTCGAGGTCGTCCCACTTGCTCAGGTCCCTGCGCCGTTCGGGATGTCGCACTGCGGGCCGTGGGAGATGTGGGCGACGCGGAACCGCTATATGGCACCCGAGGAGACGAGCCGCGGCGACTCGGGGCCTGCTGTCGACGGGATGGAGTTCTTGACGGAAGCGGCTTCCTGGGGTGGAGACAGCGCTGCCCCGCCGGAGTCTCGCGGGTGCAGGTCACATCGGCATGACTGGGGGCTGCTGACGGCTGTCGCGATCGACATGTTGGGCACGCTCGTCCCGTGGACCACGGATGCGGCGGCGGACTTCGCCCGGGAGTGGGGTGTGGCGGAATCGTCGGTCATCCAGGCGGTGTGGCTGCTCGATCGGCCCGTCACCGTGACCGCTGGCGGCAGCTTGAAGGACGGCCAGCATCGGCGCTGCGCAATGCACGTTCAGGCGGTCGAGCGGGTGCCCATCCGACGTCTGGGCCCGGGGCTCTGACGACCTCGTGGCCACGGTCGGGCTCCCAGCCTCAGGGTGTGCACGGGGAACCGCGAAGAGCGGGTGGTCGCGTCGGGCCGGGTGTTCCGCTGCGGCAAGGGTGCGCCATGTCGGCGATCGCGGGATGAGCTCACTCGCGCACGCATAGTGAGGCGTCGCTGACGCTCGCGTCGGACGTCTGGGCGTACGCCGATCTGAGGGCGCGCTCGAGGCCGTGTGCAGCCGGAGCTAGCTGGTTGTAGGCCTCGTCGATCTCGCCGGGTGTGGCCATGGTGAGCGCTAGGACACCTGCGAGGGTGTGCTTGAAGTGGGGTGCCTGCCGGCAGATGGTGTGGGCTGCCTGTGTGATCGCTGCGAGCGCGAGCCCACGAGCGTCCGCCAGCCGGGCGGCGGCGTCCGTTGGCCCGCAGGCACGCTCGACGTCACCTCGGAGCGTCGGCAGCCACACGCGAGCATCGACCGTCTCGCACGCTTCTCGGTGTCGGTCCATGGCGCGGGCCGCGGCGAGGTCGATCAGCGTCTTGGTGTCCTCGCTCGTCGAAAGGAGGTCGTACGCCCAGCGCGTTTCCGTTCGGGCTCGGTCCCAGACCTCGTCGGCGTCGAAGAGGCCCTCGGGAAGTTCGAGGCCGTCTACGAGCGTCGTCTGCACGCGATGGGCGTCGAGGAGAGCACTGCCGGCATATGCGCCGGTGACCAGGCCCAGAGTGACGACGAGGATCGTGATGGCTCGGGCAGCACCGCGCACGCGAGGCTTCGGGTGGACAGCCGGTACGTCCTCGATGTCGGTCACGTCCGAACCGTCCTCGATGACCCCGATCGGTCAACGGGCTCGTGTGCCTTCCGCCTGATGGCCGACTCGGCGGGGTGTGAGATCGTTCCCGCCGTGGTCGGGGGCAGCACGTACGGGCGGACGCGGTCCCGACGACCTCTGAGGTTCGTAGGCGGGGCACTTCGGCGGGCATGGAGAAGCCCAGGGTGGCGTTGTCTGGCGGGCCACGCGAGGCGGTGCTGGCGGTGGTACGGCGCTGCGACGTTCGTGGGTGCCGTGATGGTGTGGCTGGTGTTCATGGCGGAGGGGGATGCGTTCCCGCCGGTGCTCCCCGAAGGTGTCCGTGAGCCTGCGGAGATCCGGTGTGCGTTCAGCCCTGGGTGGGTGTCGGAGTGCGAGCGCCAGAGGGCCGGGTACCAGGCCAGCTACTCGGCTTCGACCGACCCGCAGATGGTGAGTCTCATGATTCGGGGTCTGCTGACCCACGCTGGCGGCGAGCACGGCGAGGGGGAGCAGGCGCTGGCTGAGTACGACTCGCGGTTCCTCGGGAGCGATGAGGCTGATGTTCGCGATGTCGAGTGTGCCCGGAGGGTCTTCTTGCGTGTGGCGTACCGCCTTGCAGCTGAGAGCCACACGTTCGGTGCGGCCGCGAGCGGGCTGGACTTGGTGTTGGCGTCGGGCAAGGTGCCGCGGGCTGTCGAGGTTGAGGTGAAGGTGGGTGCGGAGATGCTCGGCGGTGGTGGCAGCGTCGTTGACGAGTTCGCGGTGAGTCAGAGGTTGAACGATCTGTACCGTGCGCTCGTCAACGGCGACTGCTAGGTGTCGAAGGGACGGCGTCGTCTATCCGGCGGCCTGGTCCCGTGAAGGTGCGCGCTGGGTCAGAGGAGCGGCGCGCCGGCGCGCCTGCTGCTCGGGGCGAGTGCGGCGGCGAGGACCAGCTCGGACGTTACCCGTCTGCGCTGGGGCTGGAGCGGCACGCGGACGGCTGCGGTGGTGACCTCGTAGACGCCGTCGATGGCGTGGACTGAGAGGACGCCGACGTCGTTGCGGACTGCTTCGTCGATGAGCGCCGAGGTGACGCGCTTGTGCGGCATGGCGATGTAGGAGCGGTCGGCGAAGAGGCGGTATCGGCCCGCTTGGGCGATGGCGCGGCGCCAGTCGGTGAGCTTGAGCTCGACGGCTGTGAGCTCGTCGAACGGGTCGTTCATCTTCACAGTGGCGCGGTAGGTGGCGGCGTTGTCGGCGGCGTGGCGGGTGAGCAGTCCGGCGTCGAGGAGAGGTTCGAGGGTGCGTCGGCGAAGGCTGCTCCATCCGCCGGGTGCCCAGCTGCGGAGGTCGCCTTCGGTGACGGGCTTCTGCGCGAGCTCGAGCAGCCGCAGCTGGGTGGAGTCGGTGACAGCCGGCCGCAGGGTGGTGCGTGCCCGGCGGGAGGTGCCGAGGACGAGGTCGGCGATGCCGACGCCGGAGTCGACCTCTTCGGCGATGCTGTGATGCTTGCGGCGGGCGGCGAGCCAGGCGATGACGGCGGGCCCGAGGTCGGTTTCGTAGGCGAAGTCGTCGGTGGTGGTGGCGGGGGCGCGGGGCACGGTGTGCACGGTGTGCACGGTCCTGGTATGGGGGCCGTGTGCCAGCAGCGTCATGACGTTCCCCCGTTCCCCGTGTACCTGGCGCCCCAGGCGCTGCCCGTGTGGGCGCTCGCCGGTGGGTGCCATCTTGACTGGTTCGGCCGACAGTAGCGCGTGTCGCGTGGCGTCGGGGCGCTTCGGAGAGGCGAGTACCTCACATGTCGGGCGTGGGCCCCGGTGCTCGGGGTGCACCACCCCGAGCACATGCTACGGGTGGTGGGCAGTGGTCGGAACCGTCGCTGACGGAGCAAAGGGACGGCGCCGTCCCTCTGCCGCGGCGGGCGAGCAGTATGCAACTCGATTGAGTCGTAAAGTGTTCAGTCGAGTGTTATTGTGCTCATCAAAGGAGGTACCTGTCGTGGACCTGTCCAGCCCGATCTCATCGGTCATCCCGAGCTCGCAGGGAGCGGTGCTCGCGGTGCTGGCGCGCGCCGGTCAGTGGCTGTCGGGTCGCAAGGTTGCAGACATGACGGAGGGCAGGGTGAGCCAGCCGCGGGTGAACAAGATCCTGCAGGACCTCACCGTCGCGGGTCTGGTGCTGCGTGAGGATCATCCGCCGGCGAAGGTGTACCGGCTCAACCGCGACCACGTCGCTGCCAACGCCATCGTGGCGCTCGCGGAGCAATGGACGACGCTTCTGCAACGCATCCAAGACGACCTGGCCGAGTGGAACCCCGAGCCGGTGTCGGCGTGCCTGTTCGGTTCGGCGGCGCGAGGGGAGGCGGGGGTGAGCAGCGACATCGACGTGCTCCTGATCGCGCCCGACGACGTCCTCGAGCCGAAGACGCTGGGGGAGATGGTGTGGGAGTCGCAGGTCGACGACTTGGTCGACAAGATCTACCGGTGGTCGGGCAACGCATGCGAGGTGCTGCAGCTGACCACGGCGGAGGTGCAGGCAGCGGTGGATCGCGACGACCGGCTCGTGCGGGATCTGCAGTCTGACGCCATCGCGCTGCAGGGCCGAGACATCCGCACGCTGCTGCGGAAGCGACCCTCGCGATGAGTGCGGCCAGTGACGCTCAGGCGCACCTGAGCAAGGCGCGCGAGTTCCTCCAGGCCGCCCAGTTCAACCAGGAACTTGGCCTGCACAGCCCCGCTACCTCCGACGCAGTGCTGGCCGGCGTCAACGCCAAGGACGCCATCTGTCTGCGGGCCAACGGCCAGACCAACAAGTCCGACGACCACCGACAGGCCGTGACGGAGCTGAAGAACGCCGGGCCAGCCGGCAAGGACCTGGCGTCGACGTTGAGTCGTCTGCTGAACCTGAAGACCAAGGCGCAGTACCAGGCGGACTCGGTCGCCGCGGCGGACGCAGCGAGGGCAGTCGACTGGGCGGCACGGATGGTGGAGGCGGCCGAGAAGATCGTCTCGACGCGATGACGGCACGGCGCGACCCGCGTGGGGCTGTCGATGCGTTCGGGGGCGGGTGGACGCCGGCGGGGCGTCGGCCGCGGTCCTGGCTGGTTGACTGTGACCCCATCTGCTGCGAGAGAAGTGCGTCATGACCGGACCCGGCCCGTGGTACTCCGTGAGCGAGGACGATGACCCGCGGGGTCGGTCACCGCATGAGGTCGACCTGCGCACCGTCTACGAGGCGCTTGCGCGGATCAGCCCCGGACAGGTCTACGCCCCTTCCGCCTCG
Organism: uncultured Actinomycetota bacterium; assembly: GCA_963790155.1. Lineage (GTDB taxonomy): Bacteria > Actinomycetota > Actinomycetes > Propionibacteriales > Nocardioidaceae > Nocardioides. The sequence goes on from CAWBNL010000004.1 coordinate 694,265, forward strand.
AGCATGCAGATGCGCGAGCTTGTCGCCGACGTCGACAGGAAGCTCGACGAGGCGCTGGAGGTGATCGATGCTGAGCTCGGCCCCGTCGTGTCGTGGCGGGGCGGGCTGACTCCTACCGACTACGACTGGCCCATCGAAGTCCTGCAGGTCGACTTCGACGAGGAGGTGTTCAGCGTCCCGGAGGCCGGTTGGGACGCGCTTCCGCTGGCTGGGAGGACACCGGGTTCGCGGGCAGCGGTCGCCTACCGACGCGAGTGCCGGTGGGACCACTCGCCCGGACGCGGCCGGCGTCTGGGTCATCGCGGTCGCCCCGACCTCGAATGCCCCAGATGGTGACGAGGCCATCTGGGTGGGAAACCTGGTGGGCTTCGTCATCGTGCACGACCGAGACGGCGACGGCGAGTACGAGTCGATCGCCCACATGTGGACGCGCGACGGGTGGCGTGGCCGCGGTGTCGCGACGGCGCTGGTCCGCACTCGCGCGACCAGTTCCCCATCCGGTCCGTCGAAGGGCCGTTCACCGACGCAGGTGGCGCGCTTCTTGCGTCCGCGGCACCTGATCTGTTGTCCTGACGGCTCAGGCGTCGCCTGCGTTGGGGCGGGTGTTCAGACGAGCTGGTGGAACACGTGGACGTTCGCGACGGTGCCGGCCGCGACGACGGCTCTCCGAGCCACAGCACTGGAGTGTGCCGATGGTGGTGCTGGTTCCGCTCGCTGTCGTGTCGGTGCTCATCGTTCTCGGGCCGCTGCTGACGAAGTTCACGAAGTAGCGGCGGAGGGCTAGTCCCTCGCGAGGGAGTAGGTCACGTCGTCGGTGAGCTCGAACCCGCCTGCGGGTGTGCGGCGGAGGATGCCGGCGTTGACGAGTGCGCTACCGCGCACACGCACGTCCTCGCTGGCGGTCTTTGTCAGGTCTCCGGACTGGGCGCGCTGCAGGATGCGGGCTTGGCTTGAGTCGAGGCTGCGTCGGGCGAGCGGTTCGGCGCCCGACGTTGCGGCGCTGGCTGCTGGTGAGGCCGGGTTCTGTCGCGCGGATGCTGACGAGGCGGTGCACGCTGTCGAACTCGCAGGCCTGCGGGAGCGAGGCGCCTGTCGAGCTCGTCGAGGATGGTGTCCGTCTCTGTCGAGGGTGTGGCCGAGGAGGTCGGCGATCGCCTGAACGGGAAACGCGCGGTCGAGGTCGATGAGGATGGCGGCGGTCGCGGTGACCGCCGCGTCGAGGTGCGCGGACCAGGTGGCCGGCCCGGCGGGAACGTCACGCGGTGCTGCGGTCGCCGGTGCAGTGGTGGCGTGCGTGGGCCGGGGTGCGAGGAGCCGTCCCATCGGCAGGTCGAGTAGGGCGGCGAGGCGGCGGAGTTCGCCGAGGGTGAGGTCGTGGTGGTTAGTGCCGGCCTCGAGGCCGCGCAGGACGCTCTGGCTGAAGTTGGCGCCGAGCATCTCGGAGAGCTTCCGTTCGCTGAGGTGGAGTTCGAGGCGGCGCGCGCGCACGAGCGCGCCGTCGACAAGGGGATGCGGCGGCCGGGCGGCCGGGCTCGACGGGCTGGCGGTGGCGCTGCGGCCGCGTGTGTGGGGTGTGGCGTCGGCGTGGTGTCGGACGCGTGGTCGGGGTTGGTCATGCGAGCCTCACGACGTTGATGCCCCAGCGGCGCATCCATCGGTTGGCTCCGACGGGGAGGGTTTCGGGTCCGGCAGCGCGATGGCGGCGCCGAGTTCGCGCCGGGTGCGTCGGATGGAGGTGCTCAGGGCGCGTGGGGCGATCGCCTTGGCGTTGCTCGGGTTGAGGAAGAGTAGGTCGTCGTCGTCGGCGCCTTCGAGGTGTCGCAGGGTCTGCTGTGCCGGCAGGAACACGCGTGCGGCCGGTTCGATGAGGTACTGGCGGTCGTGCTGGTCGGTGACGACGCCGCGGCCGTGGTCGTAGGAGTCGACCGTCAGGCGCGACATCGGGTCGGTGGGGAGTCCGGCGGCGGCGAGGGCGCACGCTGCGCCGCGGTGGGGCTGCGGGTAGGCGTGCAGTCGCACCCAGGTGGCGGGGTTGCGTTGCGCTCGGCGCGGGGTGGTGTGGCCATGCCGATGAACCGGTCGAGGTCGATCTGGATGAGGTAGCCGACGTTGAACGCGGCGACCTGTGCGGCGCGGACGGTGACCTGAAGTGCTGGAGCGACTCGGCGTCTTCCCAACGCGAGCGAACCATCCCGCCACGCTTGCTCTCGAACTCGTCCTCGCCGCGGGTGCTGCCGGGAGCGGGCGGGATGGACCGGGGGGATGGTGCGGAGGACGGGGATGAGGATGGCGGTTGCGTCGTCGATGACGGTGAGGAACGCGTCGTCGACGACCGCGAACTCGCGCTTGCTCAGTCGGTCTCGGCAGGCGGCGCGGAACGTGGTGAAGTCGTCGTCGGGCAGCGCTGTCGGCCAACTGTTTCCTGACGCGGGGGAGAGCGACGCGGGGTGGTCGTTGGGTTCCGGATCGTCACGTCCGGGGTCTTCGTCGACGAGGTGGCGCCAGTGGGTCAGGAACTCCTCGCCGGTCCACTGTCGCGCCTGGTGTGCGGTGAACTTTTCCGAGTGGTAGTCGCTGTAGGGGGAGTCGCCGACGAGCCACGGGTGGACGCCGGCGATGCGGGCAAGGTCGACGGCGCCGCGCAGCGCAGGGAACGAGATGTCCCAGGCGAACTGCACATACAAGTCACGGATGTCGTGGACGCGGAGCCACGTTGCGGCGAGGACGGGGTCGCTCGCCCCGGGCACCCCGGCGCCGGAGACGTCGGTGCGTGCGCCTAGGGCGGTGAGGATGTCGGTGGCGAGCCAGTTGACGCGGTTCATCCCAGGGCGTGCGGTGACCCCGAGGCGACCTGCGGCCACGTCGGTGAAGCGTGTGGGACGGAGCATGGCGAGGCAGTCGCCGGTGGCGTCCGCGACCGCCGTGATGCCGGTCGCTGGTGCTCGTGCTGATGCCGGTGCCGGTGCCGGTGGTGATGTGGGTCGTGTTCTGGTCGTGGTGTTCTTGCTGTTCGTGGTGCTCACAGGTTGTTGGTGTCGAGCAACCGCAGGGCGATCCGGGCGAGCTTGCGCCGCTCGGTGTCGGTGGTGGCGGGCTGCTTGTCGTGGGTGGTGATGTACGCGGCGAGGAACTGGGCCCAGTCGCGCCAGTTGCCGCGGAAGTGGTCGTGGTCGAGCTCGAGGAGGAGGTCGGGGTTCATCTGGGCCAGGAGCGGGTGCCAGGCGCGGAGCGCGAGGAGGAGGTCCTTGCCCTGCATGGGCGTGAACCGGACCCAGGACGCGACACGGCTGCGGAGTTCGGCTGCGCCGGCGAGGGCGCGGTCGACTGTGGACCCGACGAGGAGTAGCGCCCATCCGGGCGGGTCTCCGGGGCGCAGCGGCATGCACCGGTCGTGGAAGTACCGCAGGGTCTGGAGGCCGTCGCCGTTGAGGTGGTGGGCCTCGTCGATGCACACGACGAGCGGCCGCTGGGTCAGCCGCTGCTTGAGGGCGGGGATGAGGTCCTCGACGAGGATGTACTCGCTGTCGCGGGAGTTGGGCCGCAGGCCGATGGCCATGGAGAGGCGAAGGGTGACGGCCTTGGTGGTGGGCTTCTTGGTGAAGTCGAGCCACACGTGGTCGCGGCCGGTCATGGCGGGGTGGTGGTGGAGGAAGTGGTCGACGGTGAACGTCTTGCCGTTGCCGGGCGCGCCGGACACGGCGGCGATGCCGCCGGCCTTGACGACGCGGGCGAGCTGGATCTGCGCGAGCTTGAACTGGGTGGTGCCCACATGGGTGGCGTCGTGAACGCCGGGCCAGTGCCGACCCTCGACGCTGAGGGTGTCCGGCTGTGCGGGAGCATCGGCAGCCGGGGTGTGGGTTGCCCCGCTTGGGGTCGAGGTGCTGGTCACTGGTCCTCCTCGAACATGATCAGGACGTCGTCGTTGGCAGCGGCGGGTGAGCCGTGTACGGGAGACGGGGTCGGGGGACGGGTCGGGTCGTGGGGTGGTGGCGTCGGTGTCGGTCGGGATCCGCTGCGTCCTTCGGCCTTGGCGCGCCTCGGTGGCGAGGACGTCGTCGATGAGGGTCTTCTTGTTGCGCTCGTTGGTGCCGGCCTTGATGGCGGCGCGGACGCTGGCGTAGTCGGCCGAGCGACGCTCGAGAAGCCGCTGCCGGTCGAGTGGGGTCAGCTTGCTGGCGGTGATGGCCTTGCAGATGAAGTCGCCGGTGTCGGCGTTGAACACGTAGATGTGGTCGATGTCGTTGGGCAGGACGCGCACCTGGACCTTGCGGCGGCGCCAGTCGGCCAGGGTGGGGGAGACGTACTTGACGTTGTTGTAGGAGATGCCGTCCTTGGCGACCAGCCGGGTCCTTGGCAGCGCAAGCATGAGGGGGTGCACGGCGGCGTCGGGGGCCTTGCGGATGGGGGTGGGGTCGGCGATCCACGCCTGCGTGGGCGTCATGCCGACGGCGGAGTGCACGTGCACGTCGTTGTACTCGTTGACGCCCTCGATGGCGGCGGCGAGGAACGCGTCGAAGAACATGAGGTCCTTCTTGTTGCCCTGCCAGGGCCGGTGACCCTTGAACGTCTTGGGTCCTTGGGTGGCACCTCGCATGGTGGCGAAGAACCGCTGCTGCATGGTGCGGTGGAAGCGTTCGACCTTGCCCTTGCGCCACCCGGAGTACGGGGGTGCGGGGATGGGGACGATGCCGAGGATGGCGCAGGCGTGACCGACGGTCTCGTTGAGGAACTCGCCGCCGTTGTCCCACATGATCGCGTCCGGGAGTCCGCCGAAGTAGTTCCCGTCGTCGTCGGTGTGCCCCACGACAGCCGCGGCGATGGTTGCTGCGACGTCACGTCCCGAGGGCCGGGCAGCGGTGAACATGGCGGCCATGACGCGGCGGGTGGCCTCGTCGAGGAACGTGATCTGGAAGACCTCCGCGACCTCAGTGCCCGAGGCCGAGCGGATCCGGACGGGGACGTACTGGACGTCGGCCTGCCAGCGGGTGTTGCGGCCTTCGGTGACCTCGGTGCAGTACAGGCTTGCCTCGAGGTAGGCCTCGCGGCCCTTCTGCTTGCCGTGCGCGGTGAGGCCAGCGTGGATGGCCGGCGGGAAGTGCTGCTTGAGCTGTCGCGTGAAGGACGGGTACCCGCACGTGACGACCTCCTTCTCCTTGAGCACCCGCCATGCCGCGGCGACCGACGGCTGGCCGCCGAGTGCGGCCATGACCGCCCTGCGGCCGGCTTCGGTCTCCCACCACGGCCCGTCCGTGAGGTCGTCGAGCTCGACGGCTGCCGCGACCAGGGCCTCATCGGAGTGGTCGTCGGAGGTGTTGTCGGAGGTGTTTCGGAGTCCTCGCTTGCCTGCTCCCGCGAGGCCTCCTCGTGGGCCTGTTCCTCTCGCGCGAGCACGATCGCGGTACGCCGGGCCTCGCGAGCATCGCGCGACCAGTTCGCACGCAGCTCCCGGGCGACGCGGTGCACGGAGGACTCGCTGACACCGAGGGCGTCGCCAGGCTTCGTGCCGACGCGCGGGGAAGCTCGCCGCCCGTCTGGAAGAACACTCCCTCGACGGCCAGTGCCAGCTGAGCGCGGACGTCTGAGCGGATCATCGAGCCCACCGCCCGTCGAGGACATCGCCGCCGGTGGAGCTGGCGGTGGGGCTCACGGCCACTCCGACCGCGGTTGGACCGACGTGCGGGAACGCGTCGGCCCGCATGTGGATGGGGTCGTCGGCCACGCACCAGGTCACAGTGCGGCGCTCGTTGGGGAACGTGAGGCGTGACGTCTTGGGGTTGGTGAGGTCGCATTCGCGCAGCACCGCGGGGCGGTCGCCCGTGTGGGTGGTCGGGTCGGTCTCGGGGTGAGCGGTTGCGGCCAGACGGTGGGTGCGGGTGACGGAGTCGACGACGTCCGGAAGAGCGGTGCTCGAACAGCGCCACCGCAGGGTGGCGGAGACGATGTCGGCGTCGACGAGCTGCCAGTGCTCGTCGGCGGCGAAGTGCCGCTGGTAGTTCAGCAGGGCGGCGAAGAGCTTCTGGAAGTTCGCCTGCCCGAACCCGCTGGCGGCACGAGCGTCGCTGTAGTTGAGGAGCTCCTTGGTGAGCTCGAGGACCTCGAGGCCGTGCCAGGTGCCGAAGTCGCTGACGTTGCTGACGTCGACGGTGGAGGCGATGCCCTTGGTGGCGAGCTGGTCGAGCCGGGTGGGCTGGATGGCTGGGAGGTGGCCCCGCTTGTGCGCCTGGAGTTCGTCGCGGGCCTGACGCTTGGGGTCCGTGAGGGCGAGCTTGGAGATGGTCACTGGTGTGTCCTTCGTCGGTTGTGGTTCGACCCCGGCGCGAATTGGGATCATCGAACAAGTGTTCGATTACGTCAATCGGGCTCAGATGGGTCGACCGGTGGTGGGTTGACGAAGAGGGACGGTTCGGAGTAACTGGCCGACGGGCAGTCGCTTCCGACGCATGGTGTGTGCATCTAGCGCAAGATTCGTGTTTCTGAGGCAATGAGGCCGCGGCAGTCGGGGTTCTGTGGGGTCGTGTCGACGAACCGCAAGCCCCCTCGCGACTACCTCGAGAAGTGGCCGTACCCGGAGCTGAAGCCGGTTGACGCCCTCGAGCCGGACGCGAAGGCGATGGCGCAGGCTGCTCTCGTCATCGCTCGTGTGGCTCTCCAGATCACGGTGGCCAGGCGCACGTTGGAGTGGACGCAGCCGTCGCTTGGCCGGGAGGCTGGGGTGTCGGCTGGGACGATCTCTCGGCTGGAGAACGGCGACACGTGGACTGACGTGGATGTGCTGGTTCGGGTTGGTCTTGCGTTGGGGGTTGAGCTGGACGTGATCTGGTCGGAGTCGCGCAGGTCGGTGAGCACGGCCCGCGAACGCGACTAGCGCGGCGGGCGCTTGGTGCGGGTTGGGGCCGCGCGGCATCAGCCGAAAGGGTGGGTTTGCGGGGTTCACCGGGTGGGCGTGGGTGGCGGTGCCTAGCCTGCGCGCATGCGTGTTCTCGTTGTCGTCCTGGCCGCCGTCGCGGCGCTGCTCGTCCAGTCCCCGGCTCATGCTGATGTCACGGGCAGCATCGACGCTGAGCCGCAGCAGGCGTTGGGCGGGTGTGCGCGGTACGACTTCGACTACGACTTGAACGTGCCGCCGGGGATGGCCTGGCAGGCGACGGTGTACGTGTACGAGTCGGGCCAGGTCGACGACCTGTTCTACGAGATGAAGTACACGCTTGACTCGACCCGCGGTGATGCACCGTCGGGGACGTTGGAGACGCAACGCATCTGTGACTTCGAGGACCCGGTGGGCCGGTACGCGGTGTCGATGGAGGGCACGTACAGCAACGCGCTGAACGTGGGTGCGATCCGCGGCCAGGGCGTCGTGGTCGTGAAGCCGGCGAAGACGCGGACGTCCGTGACGGCGTCGACGCGGTCGCCTCGGTTCAACCAGCCGGTGCGGCTGACCGTTCAGGCAGAGGTGAAGAAGGAGTACGGCTGGGGGCCCGTGTGGGCGGCCGACGTCAAGGCGCAGATCAGGGCACGCGGCAAGTGGGTCAACGCCCCGAAGCTGGACCTGGTGACCGCGCGCAACGGCCGTGACAACTGGCTCCTTCGCTGGAACATCCACCAGCCGGTCACGATGAGGTTCGTGTTCCCGAAGCAGGACATGTACGCGGCGTCGGTGTCGAAGCCCATCACCATCAACGCCCGCGGGTAGCCAGGGGTAGCGCGGAGCGGCAAGGTGTACCGCCGAGCGGAGGCTCGGACGGGACGTCAGGGTGATGCTGGTGCGGGCGGTGGCGCTGCGGCGACGGGTGCCTGTCAGCCGAAGCGGTACGGCCGGAGGCCGGGCAGGTCGACGGCGGTGTCGAGCAGCATCGGGTACGGCTGCTCGTGGTCCTGTCGCGGTCGACTCGCCGACGCCGTCTCTCGTTGATGCGAGCCACGGGCTCTCCTTGCAGGGGTGGCTTGGCGATGAACGCCGCGCACCGCCCGCCCAAGCAGACCTCCGTCCCGACTCTGCGAGGCTGTGCACCGCTGGTGTGCGTCAGCCCGGGTGTCGTCGCGACGCATTAGCCTCCGAGGGTGACCAACCCTGCGACCCCGCCAACGGCGCCGCCTCCCGCCCAGTCGCCCGCCCAGGCGCCCGCACCGGCCCCCGCACCGGTGCCGGCAAAGTCGGGTGGGCGGTGTTCTTCGACTGGGTGCGTCGCGGGCTCGCCGGCGCGCTGGTGGTGTGGGGCGGCTGGATGCTGCTGTCGGGCAAGGTCGCCGACGTGTGCCGTGACGAGGTCGCGGACTCGAAGGTCGTGCAGGTGTGCGAGCCGATGGCGCTCGCCGACCCGCGGCTGATGTGGGTGGTCCTGGCGGTACTGCTGCTGCTTCTACCGGACGTTTCGGAGCTCGAGCTCGCCGGCGTCCTGATCGTTGAAGCGTGCCGTCGCGCAGGTGGAGGGCCAGGCCGAGCAGCTGCGGGGCGAGGCCCACAAGCTGCAGCAGATGGCCAGCCAGCTCAACACGCAGTTGAACCTGCAGCGGACCGAGCAGGACCAGGGCCAGGAACAGGGTCAAGGTCAAGGGCAGGCGGTGTACAACAACATCTCCTTGCAGGGCCTGACTCCGGAGCTGGCGAAGTTCTTGTCCGACTTGGCCAGCAACGACACGACCGCGATGACCCAGGACGAGGAACTCGGCGGCTACGCGTCGCTGGTCATTACCTCGGCGATGACGGGGATGCTCAGCGAGGTGTTCGAGCCGTGGGCCGGCCGGGTAAAGCTCATCGGATGGGTGCGCCAGGAGGACGGGAGCTACGAGCCGTGGCACCTGGTCGCGGACGTGGACGGTGACGTCGCCGAGCTTGCGCGAACCCACGTCACCGACGGTGACCCGTTCGGCGACCCGCTCGTGACCGTCGGCGACGAGGTGGTTGTCGTGACGGCATTCACCGCTACGCCCGGCACCGGCCCGGCGGAGAGCGAGCGGGTCCTAGGCGCCTTGTCGGTACTGGTTCAGAGCGATGAGGAGCCCACCGACGAGGAGCTCGAGGACATCGGCGCGAAGGCTGAGGCAGCGGCCGGGGCGTACGGGTTGTTGCTCCTGCGAGTGCTCGGTGGACCGTCTACACTCGGTACAACAGTGGAAGAGGAGCAGTCATGAGCGGCAAGACCAGAACGATCAAGGTCACGCCCGAGAAGAGGGCCAAGGCCCTGCGTGACGCCGCCCGCAACAGCAAGACGACGATCGTCAGTACGAGGTCGGGCCAGTTCCGAGGCAAGGCGGCAGCGCCGAAGTCAGCCTGAGCCCTCACGCCTCGTCGGGGAACATGTTCGGGTCGAGCGCCATGAGGCCGGGAACCTTCATCGGCATCTCGGACCCCACTTCCGCGTTCGGTAGAGCGTCTCCCGTCGCTGACGCGCTTCGCCGTACAGGTAGTTGACGGTCTTGGGCTTGTACCCGTTCCGGCGTATCCACCGCAGGTTGGTGATGAGCCCGGTGGCCCAGTCGGAGTACGGGATGTTGCGAGCGACTGCGGCGTCGACGGACTCTCCCTTCTGGTGGAGTCTGCATGCGACTGCCTCCCGTAGGCGGTACCGAGTGCATGCTCCTCCGCCAGCCAGGTGTCGAACCCGTCCCAGGCGTCGAAGTGGTCGATGAGCACCATCATCCGAATGCGCAGGTCATCGAGCCGGGTCTCGACTGGCTCCCGGGCTGGGTCGAAGTTCATGAACCTGTTGACGGCTTCGAGAAGGTTCGTCCACAACGCGAGCTCGAGCGCCTGCCTCCGCGCTAGACGGGCGTCCTGGAGCGCTTCGCCAGCGGCGTTCTCGGCGGCTCGGGCACGCTGGTTGGACAGCCACGCGCCGATGCCGGCCACCAGCACCGACAGGGCCGCGAACACCAGCGTCAGCACGGCGTTCGCGGTCCAGCCCATGCTGGTTGATGCCTCGGTGGCGGGGTCGCCGGCAACCTGCTGCCACAGCGCCCAAGAGTGGGTCTCGAACCTCATCGCGTTCACGAGGAGGGACTGTAGGGCCGCTGTCGGCTTGCGTCTCGTCCTACCGCGCACGCCGCGTCGCGACGTGATGTCCGGCCGGCCGCCCGTTCCGTGGACGGATGTCGGCGGTGTCTCTTACCCGTTGGCCGCACACCGGCGGGCGACACCCGCCGCACGGGGTCATGGGGGACTCGGATGCTGAAGAAGATGCTCGCGCCGGTGGCGATGTCGTCGCTGCTGGCGGTGACGGCCAGCCTGCTGGTCGCCGGCGCTGCGCCGGCCACAGCCTCCACGGCAGCCACCGGCCCTGGGAAGCCGACACTGACCGTGTCGTCGACGTCCGTGACCGCCGGCGACAGCGTGAAGTTCACGGGCCGTTTGGTGCGCGGCAAGCTCAACCAGAAGGCGGTGCTTCAGGTCTGGCGAGCCGGGAAGTGGAGCAAGCTCGACAGCGACTACACCAATCGGCAGGGCAAGTTCTCCATGGAGACCGACCTGGACGAGCCCGGCTCGTACCGGTTCCGCGTCCTGGGTAAGAAGAGCCGGCTCTACGAGGTGCCAGAGCTGGTGACTCCCAAGGTGCGGGTCCGCGTCGCTGTACGTCCCGGAAGCATGGACGCACCCTGGCGGCCCGGGCAGTGGTTCTCCATGACGGACTGGAAGTTCGCGTTCAACCCGACCGTCACCGACGCGTGGCCGGTCAAGCAGTCCCAGAGCCCGTCGGCAGACCCGCCGCCGCCCGGGTGGGCGTACGTCGCCGTCGGGTTCGGCTACCAGTACACCGGGTCGGGCAGCGGCCAGCCGTGGATCGACAACAGCCTGAACTTCGTCGGCTCCGACGGCGTCGTGTACGCCGGATACGCGACGGTCAACGGGCACGAGTACTACTGCTCGCTCGACAACGACTGGGCGTCCGCACCCGAGGTGTACACAGGTGGGTCCGCGTCGGCGTCGGAGTGCAACGTGGTCCCGCAGGCCGCGATCGCCGGCGGCAAGTGGCGCATGTCGAACTACGACGATGACGACCAGTTCGTCACGATCAGCTGACCAGGACTGAGTGGGCTGAGGTCATGGGACTACGAGACTGGCTGCGTCGCGACGCAGAAGGCGACGCTACGGAGGATGCACGCCAGCCTGCGTCCGCCCCGGAAGATGGGATGTCGTTCCGGGTCGAAGTGCAGGTCGGGCCGGACTGGGGTTCGGGTGAGCCGGTGAAGATGGCCGGCACGACCACGGAGGCTGCGGACGAGTGCCGGCACATGTTCGCGTTCAAGGGCCTCCCGGACGGCGGCCACTTCGAGGCGCCGGCGACGCTGGTCGCGGTCGGGTGCAGACGGGCGCGCGGACCCTGTCGTGGCGGTGCACGTCGACGGTGCCCGCGTCGGGTTCTTGCCCGGCTACATGGCTGCGCTCGTCAACCCGGACAACAGGCCGCTGACCGGTGCGGCAGCGGCTGCGCAGGTGCAGATGTGGGGCGCGCGCGTCGGTGACGGGATGCGCGTCATCGGCTGGGTTGCCGCCGGGTCTGGCGCCGGTGTCGTGGCCGCACAGTGACGCGAACCCGGCTGCCGTGACCGTCGAGGAGCAGCGCGCTGGAAGCGGCGGCCGGCACGGCCAGCATGGTTCGCGAGGCGCTCGAAGGTGACGACCCGCGCCGTGCCGAGGAGTTCCGTCGCGGCCTGGTCGACGGAGTGCACTACCTGGAGACGATCGAGCCCATCAAGCAGCTCAAGCGTGAAGGGAAGCTCGAGGAGGCCCTCGCGCTCTGCTACCGGGCCATCGAGGGTGCCGAGGCTGACCGGGAAGGTCGGGAGCCTGCGCCTTGGTACACCGAGCAGGCCGCCATCATCCACCGCAAACGGGGCGAGCGTGAGCAGGAGGTAGCGGTGCTGCGCCGCTGGCTCGACGCGTGTCCGCCGGACCGCCGAGCAGGTTCGGCGGCTCAGGTTCGGCTCGACAAGCTCGTCGGCTGAAGCCGTACGAGCTCAGGTTCTACCGGCCGTCGACGACGACGGCCGCGACTACCGTGGTCCGGCAGCCAACGAGGCGGCCGACGTGAAAGGTGTGGGAATGGCAAAACGGGGGTTCTTCGCGGAGCTGAACTACCAAGCTCAGCAGGCGGAGAAGAGGCAACGTCAGCAGCAAGCCGCAGCGGGCCGTGCGCACGATGCGGCGGTACGCGCGTCGGATCGCGCTAGGAAGGCAGCCGAGCGTGCCCGACTGACGGCACAGCGCGCGAACGAGGCCGACCGCAAGGCTGCCGAGAAGGAAGCCAAGAGGCTCCACGTCGAGGCTCGCGAAGCAGAGGTCGAAGAGATGAACTCGGCCCTCGTGTCCACCTACGAGGAGATCGACCGGCTCCTCGAGGCAACCCTGGAGGTGGACGACTACGTCGACCTCGAGTCGTTGAAGGCGCCCGCCATCCACCCGGACTTCGCGCCGGGTGCGCTGGCCGAGCCCATCAAGCCCCCGTTGGCGCCCGCACTGCGCAACGCTCCCGTGTACCGCGAGCCCGAAGCGCCGAAGGGACTGGCCGGTGCGTTCGGCGGCAAGAAGAAGCACGCAGCCGCCATCGAGGTCGCCAAGGCTGAGCACGAGAAGTCCACCCGGGCGCACGAGGCCTACGTCGCCGAGCGGACCGCCGAGCACGACCGAGCGCTGGAGAAGCACGCGGCAGCCGAGCAGGACCGGCTGGCGAAGCTCGCGAAGGCGCAGGAGCGCTACCAGGCCGAGTGCCAGCAGCGCGAGGTCGACGCCCAGGCGCGCAACGAGGAGCTGACGAAGTTCATCAACGACCTCGCCTTCGACGTCCCGACCGCGATCGAGGAGTACGTCGGCATCGTGTTGTCGAACTCGGTGTACCCCGATGCGTTCCCGGTCGACCACGACCACTCGTTCGACCTGTCCACCCGCGAACTCACCATGAGGGTGTTTGTTCCTGAGCCGTCGGTCCTGCCGACGGTGAAGGAGTACCGGTACGTGAAGGCGAAGGACGAGATCGTCTCCACTCAGCTGACCGCGAAGGCGCAGAAGGACCGCTACTCCGCCGCTGTGCACGAGACGGCGGTGCGGACGCTGGACGAGATCTTCGAGGCTGACCGTGCCGGGAAGATCCAGTCCATCGCGTTGACGGTCGGCGTGAACCGCGTCGCTCCGGCCACCGGCCTGCCCGAGACCGTGCCGCTGGTCCAGGTCGCGGCCGGTCGCGACACGTTCAGCCAGTTCAACCTCGCCGACGTCGTGCCCGTCGAGACGCTCAAGCACCTGGGTGCGGCGCTGTCGAAGAACCCGTTCGACCTGGTCCCGGCCGACACCGGCCGCGGCGTGCGGCAGCAGGGGAAGTGATGCGGTTCAACTCGCCGCCCGGGTGGCCGCAGCCGCCGGAAGGATGGGTGCCGCCGGCCGGGTGGAACCCGGACCCGTCGTGGCCCGACCCGCCGGAGGGATGGCAGCTCTGGTTGCCGGACGGCACGTCGACGCAGGCTCGGAGGGTGAGCGGTCCGCATCCGAGCCGGGGTGGGACGCCGTGATTCGACGCCGCGCCGAGCTGGCCGATGACGCCACCGCGACCGCGGACGCGGCGATCGCCCGCCGGCCGCACCGGCGACGGCACCGGCGAGCACACCTGTGACCGTTCCCGCGCCCGCATCGTCCGCGGCCGCAACGCAGCCCTCTGCAGCCGACGCCGTGGCCGGTGATGCTGCGCTGCTCGCACGGATCCGTGAGCTTGAGCACGCGCTCGCTGTCGCGCGCGCCGGGACCGGCGGTAGCGGAACGGTGTGGTCGAGCTGAACGACCAGCGGGTGCTGCAAGACGTCGGCATCTACCGCTACCACCACCCGCTCGAGGACGCCGCCGCGTACAAGGACCGGCTCGAGGCCGTCAACGCGCGCATCGACGAGTTCGTGAAGACCGGCCGCGCCGTCCTGGCCGTCCGACATGTTCACGTTCGACGGGTCGCTGGCCAAGGGCCGCAAGATGACCGCGGACTTCTCCAAGCTGATGCTCCGCGCGTACAACGCGGAGGCGGACAACTGCGTCCGGTCGCTGCGCTCCGGCAACGTCACGCACGGCGAAGCGCGGCTGGAGCGGGCGATGGCGGCCATCGAGCGGCTCGGCGCCATCATGGAGATGCGCGTCAACCCGGACTACCACCAGGTGCGGGTGGAGGAGCTCGAGCTCACCGCGGACTTCCAGATGAAGGTCCAGGAAGAACGGGAACGCGCCCGCGAGGAGCGCGCCGAGCTGCGGGAGCAGCAGCGGGTCGAGCAGGAGCTCGCCGCTGAGCGCGAACGGCTCGACAAGGAGACGTGCGCACTACGTGGGGGTCCTGGAGGCGTTGCGTGCGAAGGGCGACGATGCGGCGGCCGCAGAGCTCGAGGGCCGCCTGCACGACATCGACGCCGCCATCGAGGCCAACGACTACCGGGCCGCGAACATCCGCGCCGGCTACATCTACGTCATCTCGAACGTCGGCGCACTCGGGCCGAACGTGGTGAAGATCGGCATGACGCGCCGGCTCGAGCCCCGCGACCGTGTCCGGGAGCTCGGGGACGCGTCGGTGCCGTTCCTCTACGACACGCACGCGTTGTTCTTCTCCGAGGACGCCATCACGTTGGAGAACGAGCTGCACAAGGCCTTCGCCGACCGGCGCGTGAACCACGTCAACGCAGCGTCGCGAGTTCTTCTTCGCCACCCCGGCAGAGGTGCGCGAGCTCCTGCTCGAGAAGGTCGGCGGCCTGCTCGAGTTCAACGAGAAGCCCGAGGCCCCGGAGTACTTCCAGTCCCGCGGGCTCTGGCCGACGTTCGACGGCGCCAGGCCTGACCCCCTCCGGGCTGCGAGCAACCCGACGGTCCGAGTAGTGGTGCTGGCATGTCGTCCACCGAGGTCGTTGTGGCCGACGACGTGGGTCAAGGTCCACGGCGGACGCGGGTTCGCGCAGATGGTGAACTGGGACCTCGACGACGAAGGTCTCGACGACCCCGCCGTCGGGGCAGCACGTCATCGCCGCTGACGGTGGATTCGGAACGGCTCGACGCAGTCATCGTGGAGGTGCGCGCAACGGCACCCTGGTCCTGGACTTCTCCTGCGTAAGACGTGAGCGAACTGGCCTGACCAGTCGGGACCGTCGGTGGTCGCGGCTACGTTCGCCTGCATGACCGCCGACGTCCCGACGTTCTACCTCGAACTCTACGCCGGCAGCACGCCAAGCCGGCGTCGCCTACCTGTACGACGTCCACCTCGAAGCCGGTCAAGAGCTCGCGCCCGGCGACCGCATCCAGCTGCGCGACGAAGGCGGCGAGTTGTGGGACGCCGACGAGTCGACCGCGAAGACACCCCACGCGGGCTGGCCGCAAGTACCGGCTCGCATCCAGCCCGCCGGCCCGGCCGACGAGCGACCCACGAGCCAGGCGGGCCGCCACCCCCGCCGCCGCAGGCTCGCGCGACCTCCTTCGCCGGCGAGCCACCTGGCTCACCCAGCTGGCCTCACCGGCGACGCGCGGGCGAAGGACTCAAGGGAGTGAGGCCGCGAGTGTCGCCACCCGCGGCTACTTTCCGAGACATGACAGGCCCCGAGGCGGACACACGACACGGCAGCCGAGGAGCCCCGCGACTGACCGCCCCAACCGCGAGCTTGCTCCAACCCGCCGGCCTCGGACCGCAACAGCCCGCGCTCTGCTCGACTCACCGACCGCGTTGCTGTCCGCGATCCCGGCCGGCAACACGCCATCACCGACCCAGCCACAGCTGCCCGTGCACGTCACGCCACCGAACGGCTGATCGCCCGGCTGCCCGACCCCGCCCCGTCCGGCGTCCACCTTCACCGCCGTCACCATCCGCGAACCCGGCACCTACCTCCTCGAGCCACCTTCGCGTGGCCCGGCGGCAACGCCGTACGCCACTGGGATGCCGAGCCTCACCTGTGGGCCAGCCGAGCCCACGAACCCCTTGCCCACGACTACGACCGGTTCACCCAGCTGCACATCGCCAACCGCACCCTCACCTGGCCGGCCCGCAACACCGGGGAGCAGGAGCTCGACGTCGCGCCCGAGCACCTCTACACCGAGTCCTGGGCACCCGACGCACCCATGCAGTAGCCCGGCTCGAAACTCCGACAGCCCTTCAGCGCCGTTCGACCCCGCGGCGACGGCCGCCGGTGGCACGATGCCGCGCATGGGGTGGTTCAACCGGGCAGGCAAGCACGGCACCGACCAGGTCCCCGGCCACCCCAGTCAGCCCGACAAGCCATCCGGCAGCCGCCGTGCGGACACCGGTGACGAACCCAGAACACCTGTGGCCGGCCGGACATGGATGAGCGACGAGGAGTGGAAGAAGCATCTCGACGCGTACGCCCACCAAGGCCGCAGCGACGCCGACATCCGCCAGGTCGTCGCACACCTCGAAGCACGCGGACCTCGAAAGCCACGCTCACGCGACGAGAAGCGTCACCCGCGCCAAGGAGCACGGATACGTCGCGCGCGAGGAGTTCATGCCTCGGGACGTTGAAGCCGAACGCTCTCGGCCTCGGCCCGGACGGCCTTCCGGACGCACGCCTCGAGCAAGTTCGCGACCGGCTCGTCGTCGTCACCCCGCACGGTTGGGTCAACCCCGCAGCAGCCGCACGCGTACAAGGTCAGGACTTTACACCGTCATCACCCGCGGCACCAGCTACCACGAAGCCGCCGTCAGGGCGGGCCGCTTCACCCCCGGAGCACCGGTCCGCCTCGTCCGAGAACCCCAGAACAAGCACGATCCGAACGCCATCGCCATCTACGCCGACGCAGCGCGCCGCAAGTCCGGTTACGTGCCTCGCGGAACAGCGAAACGCCTGCGCCCAGCTCATCGACGGTGGCGCCGACATCGTGGCCGTCAGCTTGCGAGGCTCCGGCCCAGGCGCCGAAGGCGTCAACCCGCAGATCCTCATCTGCGACCGCGCGGTCTGTACGAGCACCTCACGCGGCACTGGCCCGACACGCTCGACACACGCATGCCGGATGTCGGTGGCCATCCCTACCGTCACCGTCATGAGCAGCTCGCAGCCGGTCGACGGGTTCGCCGCCCGCCGCGGCCGCGTCACCGTCCTCGAGGAACCAGACGAGGTCCGGCTGGGCGCCGTAGGCCGGTGGTACATCTACACCCGCAACACCCTGCACATCATCACCCTCGGACCCGCCTTCGGGCGCGATCTGGGCGGCGACCTCGACGAGCGCTCCACCTACCTCCGCGTCCCCGGACCCGCCAGCCGGCCGTTCCGCGACGACGGCCACGTCAGCGCCCTCATCCGCATCGACGACTGGCCGACCGTCGGCGCGCGGTTCGCGTTCCGGCACCAGCGCGTCGACGTGCCGCATCGGTTCGAGGAGCGGCACGTCACCTCGGCTGTACGTCGCATCGAATGCGTCAGCCTGATGTGACCTCGGCCGGTCGTGCAGCCCACTCGGCCGGGCACTTGCACTTCAGGCCGCGGCTGATCTCTTGTGCGCGAACCGTCATCGCGACCTGGTCCAGCTGGTGCCAGTCCGCGCCGACGACGTGAGGGAGGCGCCCTCGACGCGTCCGCTGACGCACCGCCGCAGGCTGCACGTTCAAGAACGCCGCCACGACGTCGACCTGAACCCACTCCTCCTCGTTGTCCGGTGGCAGTGGCGCCTCCGGCGCCTCCGGCTGTGGAGGGAGCGCGCGAAGCCGTGCCGCTTCCTCCCTCGCCTCAGCCAGCTCGAGGACATCCGCCAGGCGCAAGCTCGGACGGCGACCCTTACGGGGCGTCAGGTCGCCGCGCCGCACCATCTTCGGGACGTTCGAGCGATGCACGTCGACAAGGCGCGCGGCCTCGCGGAACGTCACCACTCGCCGTTGGCGTCGCCATCCCGGTCCGACATGCCCAGCACGCTACCCGCGCCGGCACCGGCCGAATCCTTCCTCCACAGGACGACATCGTGGCCAGTGTCGGAGGCCGCGGATAGCGTCCCCGCATGAGCGGCGTGCCCGAGAACCCGGCCCAGCCCACGGGCGACGAGCCCGTCAACGTCGCCGCCATTCAGGCAGAGCTGGCCGAGGCCAAGCGCATCGGCACCTGGCTCTACGACCACCTCCCCTGGGCCGTACGACACGTTCTCGGCGACGTCAGCGAGTGGCCCTGGCTTCTCGACGGGGCCAACGCGCGCGCTGCCGATGCACTTCCGGCGGTGACGGACAAGGACCCAGTTCGCGACCTCGCCGTACTGCGCGCCTTCGCCGCCCTCCAGGAATCAGGAGAAGACGTCTACTTCGCGGCCGAGCACGTCGCAGCCACCCTCGACCTCACGGCCAACGAGCTTGACGCCGCCCTCGCCAACCTCATCGCCGACGGACACCTCCACGGCGGGAAGACGTTCACTCGCGCCTTCGTGGAGTCCGTCACCGACGCCGGCTTGGCCGCCGCCGGCGCCGCGGGACCCTGACGGTGGCCGGGACCGGCTGGTCGTAGAATGTCGAACACGTGTTCGACAGGGATGGTGACATGGCCCGAGGCATGGAGGGGCGGCACGACGCGTTCCCGCGCGAGACGCCCGCCGAGCGCATCGCCAACACCCGAGCCCGCGAGGCAGAGCATGGACAGGCTGGCGAGTCCGGGTGAATGGGGCACGGCACGACCGGCTTCCACCGGACCCCACCCGCCGCCTCCACGGCCTGAGTCTCCCTGTCCCCGGCGACACGACCGCCGGCCTCTTCGCCCCCGCCCATCCGCCACGCCTGGTACCTGCACCCTGACCACGGCCGCCTGCCCGCGCTCCTCCTCGAGTGGCGCCACGCCGGCAACCCGCGCCACTACGACGGTCTCATCTGCACCGTCGTGCCCGACGAGACCGGAGCCTGGTGCCTCACCGAGCTCTGGGTCGACGCCGGACTCCTCGCCCCCGCGTGACAGCTCCGACCAGCGCCCGCCCCGTGCCGAGACGATCACTCCCGCCGACGGACGAGCAGCACCACCAGTGCGGCCATCAAGAGCGCGCGGTACACCGCAGCCTCCCGCGGCCCGGGTGACCGCAGCCACTCGAGCACCTCCACCACGGCGTCGAACTCGTTCATTTCTACTGCCTCCTCGCGTAGGGGTCCTTCACCCCTTCCGGTGGAGACTTCGACCGTTCGACAGGTCAGCGAACTCGTCGGCTGCAACAGGGTGCGCGCGACCCGACCACCGAAGCGCGAGCGCCGGAGTTCCGTGCGCTGTCGGTGGCTGCCGCTAGCGTCCCGTCCTGCTGCCCGCAGTGCCGCTGGCAGATGATCTGGCGTACGGGGGAGGGGGCCGCACCATGACCGGCATGGGCAGACGCTTCGACACCGCAGTCGTCGAGGTGCCCGCGCTCCTCGCCTTGTGGGATACCGATGCGAACACGGTTGACCCGGCGACCATCGGGTCGCGCTCCAGCCGCCGCCGCGCGTGGGCGTGCCCGGTCGCCGACGACCACCGCTGGCAGGCCGGCCCCGCATCCATCAGCAAGTCGCTCGAGAACGGCTTCACCGGATGCCCGTGCTGCGCCGGCCGACAGCTGTCCGTCACCAACAGCTTCGCCGCCCGGTACCCCGCGGGGGCGCACCTGTGGCACCCCACGCGCAACGGCGGCCTGACGCCCGACCAGATCCTCGGAGGGTCACCTGAACCCGTGTGGTGGCGCTGCGCTGAAGGACCGGACCACGAGTGGCAGACCTCGCCACTCGTCCTCGGGAAGGCGAGCCTCGCCCACGGCCGTCGCGGCTGCCCGTTCTGCGCCGGCATGCGGGCCTCGGTGACCAACAGCGTCGCCGCACACCCACAGCTCGGCGCCGAGTGGCATCCCACGAAGAACGGCGACCTCGCCCCCGACGAGGTGGTCGCCGGAACGGGCAAGAAGCTCTGGTGGCAGTGCCGCGAGCACCCTGACCACGAGTGGCAGGCAAGCGGCGCAAACCGGGTCCGCGGCCGCGGCTGCCCTCGGTGCAAGAAGCACCTCCGCTCTGTTCTCGAAGTAGGCCTCGCGTTCGAGCTCGGCGAGTTCATCGACGGGTTCAACCCCGACCGTGGCACCGAAGCGTCCGTATCCGTCGACGGTGTCGTCCGGCACGTCGACATGCTCCTGCCCGGCACAGCTACCACCGGCCCAGCTACCACCGGAGCAGCTACCACCGGCCCAGCTACCACCGGCGTCGTCACGGACGTCGTCATCGAGGTGGACGGCCGGTACCGCCACGCCGGCGCCGTCGAGCTCGACCGCGACACCCGCAAGACCCACTTCCTGGTAGGTGCCGGGTACCGCGTGCTTCGTGTCCGCGAGCAGCCGCTCGAGGCCGTGACCGTCAACGACGTGGTCGTGCCCACCGACGCGACCGTGAAGCAGGTCGCCGACGCCGTCCTCCTCAAGCTTCGCGACCTCGGGTGGGTGCACGTGGGCGACATCGACGACTATCTCGCAGAGCCCGAACCTCGTCGCCTCGCTGATGCGCTAGCAGTCGTGGAGGCAGAACGACCGGGCAAGTCTGTGCGCCTCCCAGGGCCAGCGTCGTTCACCCGCGACGACCGTTGGGACGAAGGGATGGAACGCCTGGTCGCATTCGTCGCTCGCGAAGGGCACGCGAACGTACCGTTCGAGCACATCGAGGACGACGCACCGCTCGGACAGTGGGTGAGCGCGAAGCGGACCCAGTACAGCCGCGGCCGGATGAAGCCCGACCGAGCCGCTGCCCTCGAAGCGCAACCCGGCTGGACATGGAACGCGATAGCCGACGACTGGGAGACCGGCTACCAGCATCTACTCGCATTCCATGCCCGTGAAGCACACGTCAACGTCCCAGCGCACTACTGGGACGACGACGGGTTCCCGCTCGGCTCATGGGTGCGGTCCCACCGCAGGCCGGGCGGTCGGCGCACCATGACCGACGCAGCAGCGCGCTCGCCTGCAGGCGGTGCCCGGCTGGACCTTCACCCAGCCCACCGCGGCCGCGTGGGACGCCGCCGTCGCGGCCCTGCAGTCATTCGCCGACCGAGAAGGGCACTGCAGGTTGCCCACCGAACACCGCGAGCACGGCATCAACATCGACTCCTGGGCGATGCGGCAACGCACCCTGTTCCACCGAGGCCGCCTCAAGCCCGAACGGGCGGCGCGCCTCGAGACGGTCACGGGGTGGTCCTGGACGCCGATGGACGACGCCTGGAACCGGGCCTACGACTTGCTTGTCGAACACACCGCCCGAACCGGATCGGCGGCCGTGCGACGCGACCTCGTCATCGACGAGTACCCCGTCGGCGCCTGGGTCGGAGAGCAACGCACGCGCCAGCGCGAAGGGACCCTCCTCGCCGAGAGGCGCACCCGCCTAGGACGCTGCTGAACAAAGGCGCGCCTCCCGGCGGGAATCTGGTGCCCTTGAAATACTTGATGCATGCAGGGACGTCCGCTTGATGAGCGTGAGTTGTTGGATGCCGAATCGGTGGCTGGTCATCTGGTCGAGGCGGGCAGCGTGTTCGGGTTGCTGGCTGAGCACCGACGGGTGCTTTTCCCTGAGGCGATGTTCGCCGATCTCTTCCCCTCGGGTCGGGGTCGGCCTTCAGTGCCGGTCGACATCGCTGCCTCGATCTTGGTCCTTCAGGCCCTGCATGGGTTGTCGGACCGTGAGGCGATGACGGCGTTGCGCACCGATCTGCGCTGGAAGGTCGCGTGCGGCCTGTCGATCGGCCACGGCGGCTATGACCCCTCGACGTTGACGTACTGGCGCAAACGGCTGGCGGCCTCTGATTCGCCGAACCGGATCTTCGACGCCGTCAAAGCAGTCGTCGCCCAGTCCGGTGCGATCAAGGGCAAGAACAGGCGGGCCCTGGATTCCACCGTCCTCGACGATGCGGTGGCTACGCAGGACACCGTGACCCAACTGATCGCGATCATCCGCAAGGTCCGCCGGGAGGTCACCGGCGCAGCCGAGGTGGTCGCGCAGGTGTGCACAGCCCATGACTACGACGACCCCGGCAAACCGCAGATCGCCTGGGACGACGCCGAGGCCCGGGCGATGTTGATCGACGCACTGGTCAAGGACGCCCTCGCGCTGCTGGAAGTCCTGGCTGGTTGGGACTTGGACGGCCCGGCCGCCGAGGTCGTCGCGTTGCTGGCCCTGATCGCCGGTCAAGACGTTGAACCCGCCGATGACTCCGACGGCACGGACGGTAGGTGGCGGATCCGTAGGGGTGTGGCCAAGGACCGGGTCATCAGTGTCATCGACCCGGACGCACGGCATGCCCACAAGACCGTGGAGCGTCGCCAAGACGGTTTTAAGGCCCACCTCGCGGTCGAGCCGGACACCGGGATCGTGACCGGATGTGAACTGACCAAGGCCACCGGGGCCGAGGCTGCCGATGGTGCGACCGGGATCCGGTTGCTGGGCGCCGACGACACCATCACCGACGAGCACCGCACCGGCGAGCCGATTCAGGTCCTTGGCGACAGCGCCTACGGCACCGGCGACGCACTCGCCGCGATCACTGGTGCCGGGCATGTGCCGCTGGTCAAACCGTGGCGACTCATGCCGGCAGTTCCGGGTGGGTTCACGCTGGATGACTTCATCGTCGATACCGACGCAGGGACGGTGACCTGTCCCAACGGGTTGACCCGCCAGATCACCGAGAAACGCACCGTGACGTTCGGAGTCGGCTGCACCAGTTGCCCGCTGCGAGCGCAGTGCACCACCGCGGCCCGAGGCCGGAAACTGGCGCTGCATGAACACCATGAGCTGCAACGCGAGCACCGCCAACGCGCCCAAGACCCAGCCTGGCAAGACGACTATCGCCAACACAGGCCCATGGTCGAGCGGTCCATCGCCTGGCTGGTCGCAGGCGGCAACCGCAAGGTTCGCTACCGCGGGGTCCAGAAAAACAACGCCTGGCTCCACACCCGCACCGCTGCCCTGAACCTGCGCAAGCTGCTCAACCTCGGCCTGATCCGACAAGACGGAACCTGGGCCCTGACCTGAGCGGCACGACGGGAACACCACCAGCCTCCTGACGCCGTCCAGCATGCCCCCGAGAAGCGCAGACCCAGTCAGCAGACCCGTCCGAACTCATCACCCATCGCGCGGCCACCGGCACTCAACGAACGAGCCGACAGACCTGAACACGACCCGACAGGCCAAGCACCCCTGCGAAACGGTCTTGTTCAGCAGCGTCCTAGAGCAGCTCACCGGCTGGATCTGGCACCGACACGACGACAGCTGGGAACGCCACCACGACGCGCTCGAGACCTTCGTTGAACGCGAAGGGCACGCAGCGGTCCCGACCGGCCACGTCGAAGCCGGGCTCCCACTCTCAGCGTGGGTCATCCGACACCGCCAGGACTACAAGGCCGGCAAGGTCCCAGCCGAACGGGTGGCACGCCTCGAAGCGCTCCCGGGATGGGTGTGGGACGTCCTCGCCGCCCGATGGGAGACCCACTACAACGCGCTCGCGGCGTACGTCGCACGCGAAGGCCACGCGCGCGTGCCGTCTGGACACCACGAGGGCGAGGTCAAGCTCGGCACCTGGGTCATCGCGCAACGACAAGCCCACCGGAAGGCAGAGCTGACGACGACGCGAACGGAACGTCTGGAAGCACAACCCGGCTGGATCTGGCAGGCGCGCGACCGCCGCCCCTGACACAACGTGCCCGTTCGCCAGCCGAGCCCGCCACCACCTGCGAAACTTCCGCGGTGACAACGACGGGGGAGCCGACAGCACGTTCGGCCAACGCGGCATGGGCGATCGCACCCTTCGAGTACGGCGCACAGACCTACGACAGCACCGGCATCCATCATGCTGACCTGGCCTGCCCCGCCATCCGCGACTGGCAGACCTCACGCCCGGACACCGCCACCGTGCTCCTCGAGCTCGACACGACACGTGGCGTGTTCGTCGAGTGGGTCAACCGCGTCGGCACCTGGAAGCGAATGGACGACGAACAGCCGCTCACCCGCGAGCAGTGGCGGGCATGCCTGCGCTGCGGCTCGAGCCCCCAGGCGCCAGTACTCGTGTGCGCCCGGTGCATGCTCACCACCTGCGACTGCGACGACTGACGTCGGCTTCTAGCAGCGTGCCGCTGCCTGATCCGGTGCCGGCGCCGGTGCCGGTGTGGTGAGACGTAGCGTGGCGGCATGCCGTACCCGAGCCGGCCCGTACTGAGCGTGCGGGCCCGGGTTCGAGGGCGCAGCGGGCACTCGAAGCCGACGCTCCGGTGACCCGGCGACGACTGCAGGTTAGGCGCGCGCGGACACGGTGCCGGGCATGGATGTGGACAAGAGCCCTGCCGACGACCCGCACGCCCTCACCGGCATCGAGGCCGA
Organism: uncultured Actinomycetota bacterium; assembly: GCA_963790155.1. Taxonomy (GTDB): domain Bacteria; phylum Actinomycetota; class Actinomycetes; order Propionibacteriales; family Nocardioidaceae; genus Nocardioides. The sequence goes on from CAWBNL010000004.1 coordinate 718,546, forward strand.
GATGCTCGAGTTCGAGGCGCACTGGTGGAAGTACGCCGGCGCCAAGGAGACCGCCATCCGCGAGAAGGTTCGACATGTCCTCGACGCGGTACTACCAGGTCCTCAACGTCCTCATCGACAAGCCTGCCGCCCACGCCGCGGCACCCCTCCTGGTCGGACGCCTCACGCGGCTTCGCGCCAAACGGCAGCAGCAACGGTCGACCAACAGGCTCCGCGACGAACCCTGACGCGGGGCGACGACGAGGCGTACTTCTCGAAGCAGCAGTGTGGGTGGTCACTCGACTACACGGGCACCTACGTCGACCGACCCGGTGACCTGCGCGGTGACAACGGCAGCTGAGCCCCCCACGCCTTCAACTGCGGCGAGGCGACCTCTATGTTCAGAGAGCGCTCGCGGTTCGCCAGATGACAGGCCGTTCACCGGAGCATTCGACGAGCTTCCGTTCCTCCAGCTTCTTCAAGGTCCGCGGGGCGTTGCTAGACGGGATCCCCACTGCCTCCGCGACCTGGCCGGACGTCATGCCTGCTTCGCCGGCCACCTCGAGGGCCGCGACGACGCGCGCCTGCGTCGCGCCCAACTTCGAGGTATCGGGACCTGATCGCTGGTCGTCCGAAGATGCCGTGTCGCCGACGGGAGGAGCTGTAGAGTCCGGTGCAGCGCGAAGGCGTTCAGCGAACTGCAGCAGCGCCTTCCCCACGCTTTCAGCAAGGTCAGCTACAGGGTCGGATCGAGGAGTCGTCACCATCAAGATGATAGTGCGAACCGTCAAGTTGATGTTGATGACGACTGACAACCGTGCAATCTGTTGTCAACTCGACCCAACCTGACAGCTGACCTGATGAGTACGTCGAGGGCGGCCGCGCCAAGCGGTTCGCCCTTGACTCCTTGGGAGGGCTTGTCGGAAATAGTGCGTTCGCGCGGCCTTCTGTGATGAGCTCGCGCCATGCTCACCAAGCAAGACCTTCCGAACCTGTACTCGACGCCCTTCGCCACCTCGGCGGATCCGGAACGGTCGTTGACGTTGCGCGAGAGGTCTGGCAACGCAACGAGCCGGAACTGCGGGCGAGCGGAGACCTCTTCTATACCTGGCAATACGACCTCCGCTGGGCCGCGCAGCACCTTCGCAACGAGGGTCAGCTTGCTCCGACAAGTCGCTGGGCAGCCTCGCGCTGGACGCTCGCCAGATGATCCTGAGTAACGTCAGTCTTTGAGCAGTTGCTCAACTCGAGATGCCACATGGGCCGGGTCGTCATGCTCCCAGACGCTAACGACTCGCCGACCCCGGCCGGATAGCAGAGCGGTGGTCTGCTCGTCTCGTTTGACGTTGCAGCAGCCCTGCGCAACACCCGCCAGATCCATGAGTCGTTCCGGCCGCGCGCGCCGAGCGGGACGTACTCCCGCTACTCGACCGCCGAGGTGAGCGGCAGGTGCACGACCACGTCTGCGGTGCGACTGCTGGCACCCACCAGCCGTGCGTTCGCCTCGTCGACGCGCTCCACCCACGCGCGGGCGTCGGCCGACGACTTGCCGAACTGCTCGTGCCGCCGCACCAGCCGCTCGCGGCGTACAGAATCGTCGACCTCGACGAACCACACCTCGGCCAGCAGGGGGCGTACGTGCTCCCAACCGCCGTCGGGCAGCAGGAGGTAGTTGCCTTCCGTGACGACGACCCGGGCTGACGGCGGGATCGCGATGGCCGCAGCGATCGGCTGCTCGAGGTCGCGCTCGAAGCCGGGGACATAGACCGTCCGGTCCGGCTGCGAATGCAGGCGCTGGAGCGCGGCGACGTAGCCGTCGACGTCGAAGGTGTCCGGCGCGCCCTTGCGGTCGCGCCGCCCGAGGCGGTCGAGCTGGACGTCCGCGAGGTGGAAGCCGTCCATCGGCAGGTGCCCGACCGCGTCGTCTCCCAGGTCGGCGCGCAGGCGCGAGAGCAGCTCCTCGGCGAGCGTCGACTTGCCGGCACCCGGCGGCCCGGTGATCCCGATGACCACCCGTCGCGGACGGGACAGCAACGTCGCCACGCGCCCCAGCAGCTCAGGCAGCGAGTCGACCACGTCCCGAGGGTAGTGGCGCCACGGCTCAGTCGCGCGGACGGTGCAGGGTCTGCAACCTGCCGCCGTCCAACGGCGTACCGCGCCATGACGCGAGCGCAGTCCCGGTCGACACGGTGCAGTCGATGTCGATGCGGTGAGGTGTCTCCAGGAAGATCACCTCGACCCGGAAGGTGTCGTCGTCGATCCAGCCACCCGATGCCGCCACAGGTACGACGTCGGCGCGCGCGTCGCTGGGCTCGGACACCAGCCACTCGCCAGCGCCCACGGCAAGGGTCAGTGCGTTGTCCCGCTCGTGGAGCGTGACGCTGAGACCGTCGCCTGCACCGTCCACGGTGACCGAGGACAGTGCCGTGGCGACGGAGCCGTCGGAGGAGCTCGCCATCGAGAACGTCACACCGTCCCAGTCCTCCCGGGTCGCCGGGACTGAGCTCGCCTGACAGGGCGGTAGGCCGAGCGTCGCAAGTCGCCGGAGGAGGTCGGCGTGGGCGTCCTCGTCGATCGCAGCCGCATCCAGGCCCGGTAGCAGGTTCTCCCACACGTGGTCCAGCACCGCCTGCATGTCCTCGGTGCCACCGGTGATGGCGACCACCGCGTCGTGCTCGGGCAGGACCAGGCAGAACTGCCCGAATGCCCCGTCCCCGCGATAACCGTGACGCGACATCCAGAAGTAGTAGCCGTAGCCCTGACTCCAGTCGGGGTTCCCCTCGTCCGTCGTGACGCGCACGGAGGTCGCCTCGGCGACGTAGGGCGCGGGGATCAGCTGCGTGTCGCCCCAGCGTCCGCGTTGCAGGTAGAGCTGACCCAGCTTCGCGACGTCCTCGGTGCGGGCGAAGAGGCCGCTGAATCCCTGCTCACGCCCGGGCGGGAAACAGCGCCAGCCGACCTCGCCGATGCCGAGCGGCTCGAAGAGACGCGGGCGGAGGTATTCGCTGAGTCGCTGACCAGACCTGCGCTGGATCGCTGCCGCGACCGTGTAGGTGCACGGCTGGCTGTAGGCGAACACGCTGCCGGGCGCCTCGTCGGGCGGGGACAGCAGGAACCCGCGGACCGGGTCCGTGGGGTCTGCCGCCACGGCCTCCCGCCACATGTCCTGGGTGTGGCCACCGGCCATCGACGCAAGATGGCGCAGGGTGATCGACCCGCTGCGCGAACCGCCCACCTCGTCGGCGTACTCCGGGAAGTGCTGCAGCACGGTGTCGTCGAGATCAACGAGCCCTTCGTCCAGTGCGAACGCCAGAGCGGTCGAGGTGAAGCTCTTGCTGATCGAGTAGAGCAGCCTGGTCCGCTCCGCCGTGTGCGGTGCCCACCAGCCCTCCGCGACGACCTGACCGTGCCGCAGCACCATCAGTCCATGGACCTCGACGGCGGGATCCGCGTCGATCGCGTCCACGAAGTCCGCGATGGCGGCGGGATCCACGCCCTGGCTCATCGGTGTCGACCGCGGGAGGTTGTGCACGACGCCAGCCTAGGGCGTACGTCGGACGGCGTCGCCCGGGCGATCGTGCGGCCGCTCGCTGACAGAGCTTCTTCGGTCCTGCCAGCGGTGGACTGTCCAAGATCAGCACCTGGGCAGGCGAGCAGCTCGTGGGCCAGATGACGACTGACCAGGTCGCTCCGTCGAAGCCGCCTGCTGATGAGGTGAAGGGGAAGACGCGGAGCGACCGGCAGGCCGCTCCTCGATGCCGACCGCCCCACCCCGATGGGCCTTGCGCCCAGCGCGACCGTGGTTAGCGTGGAAAGCATGACTGACGAGACGCAGCAGGCAGCGATCGAGGCCGCCCAGGCCGTGGTCGACCAGGTGAGCTCCTACCAGTACAGCGCGGAGGACAGCACCATCGCGCAGCAGCTCGACGAGGGCCTGGCACAGGCCAAGGTCTCCCTCGACGACGAGGAGCGCACGCGCATCCTCGCGGAGATCGACGGGCTGAAGGACGAGCAGTCGGGCACGCCGCAGGTCCGCTCCGCGATGCCGATGGAGTGAGCCGGGTGCATTGAGCCGGTCGCGCAGTCCGCGGACGGCCCAACGACAGCGACCAAGGCGTCGGAGGTCTGCTCTAGCCTCGGCAGCATGGCTGATCTCGAGGCAGCACTGCGACCCCACGTCGACTCCGGCGAGATTCCCGGCCTGGTCGCTCTCGTCGCGAGGGGGTCGCAGGACGAGTGCATCGCGCTGGGCGCATCGATGCAGCGCGACTCGATCTTCCGTGGCGCCTCGATCACCAAGCCGCTGACTGCAGCGCTGACGATGATGCTCGTCGAGGGCGGTCTGCTCGACCTCGACGAGCCCGTCGGAGACCTGCTTCCCGAGCTCGCCCAGCCGCGGGTGCTGCGGACGCCGACGAGCGACCTCGACGACACCGTGCCGAGCGCACGCCCGATCACCACCCGCCACCTGCTCACGCACACCGCCGGTCACGGTTTCACCACCGGCGAGTCCGCGGTCGTGGCGCAGCTGATGGAGCAGCTCGGGCAGGCGGAGAGGGACGTGGGCGCGGTCCCGGCGCCTGAGGAGTGGATGCTCCGGCTCGGGGCCATCCCGCTGCTGCACCAGCCGGGGGAGGGCTGGACCTACAACGCGGCGTACGACGTGCTCGGCGTCCTGCTCGCCCGCGCGGCCGATCAGCCACTTGCCGACCTCATGACCGAGCGCCTCCTCGAGCCGCTGGGCATGGTCGACACCGCCTTCCATGTGCCCACTGCCAAGCGGGACCGTTTCGCCACCCTCTACGGACACGACGAGCACGGCGGGCTGACGGTCACCGACGAGCCGGACGGCGCCTTCGCGCACCCGCCGGCGTTCGCCTCCGGGGCGGGCGGCCTCGTCACCACGGCCGACGACTGGCTTGCCTTCGGCCGGATGCTGCTCGCGCGAGGCGGGGGACTGCTGCGGGAGGAGTCAGTGCGACAGATGATGACCGACCACACCACCGCGCAGCAGCGCGAGATGGGTGGCTTCTTCCTCGACGGCCAGGGCTGGGGCTTCGGAGGCGGCGTCGACACCGCACTGCGTGCTCCGTGGAACGTGATCGGGCGCTACGGCTGGGTCGGCGGCACCGGCACCGCGGCGTACGTCGACCCGCAGCACGGCACGGTGAGCATCCTGCTCACCCAGGTCGAGCTCGACGGGCCCGACGCCTCCGGAGTCCTCGAGTCGTTCTGGACGGCGGCGTCGGAGGCACACGCATGATCACGCTGGGTTCAGCGGCGCGCTGAGCCTAGGCTCGCCTTACTGGAATGATTCAAGATTAGCGTGTTAGGTAGGGGCTGAACATCGACGGAGAGGACACCACGATGACCCAGACCCACAGCAGCCAGAGCACCCACACCGCTCACCCGGCCTTCCAGGCCTCGCAGGCGCTCGGCGACAACCTCCAGCAGATGCTCGTCGACCTGACGGACCTCCATCTGCAGGGCAAGCAGGCGCACTGGAACGTGGTCGGCAAGAACTTCCGCGACCTGCACCTGGCCCTCGACGAGGTCGTCGACGCGGCCCGCGGCTTCTCCGACTCCATCGCCGAGCGGATGCGCGCCGTCTACGTCACACCCGACGCCCGCGCCGCCACTGTGGCCGCCCGGTCGACCCTGTCGGAGTTCCCGGCCGACGAGATCGACACCGCTGACGCGGTCGACGCCATCACCGCAGCGCTCTACGCCGTCGCCGGCACCGCGCGCCGCATCCACGACGACGTCGATGCCGAGGACCCCACCAGCGCCGACATGCTGCACGGCATCCTCGAGCGACTCGAGCAGCTCGCCTGGATGATCGACGCCGAGAACCGCGTCGCCAACAGCAGCATCCCGCGCTCGATGCACGAGTGAGCCGGACGTCTGAGGACTCGCTGTCGGACCTCCGCGGACCTGGCGTGAGCGCGGGCCCGGCCGCACAGTGACCAAGCACGACCTGATCCACTCTGGCCCAGCTGATGCCGATGGTCGCTGGCGCGACGTCCTCAGTCACCGGCGAGCAGGTGCTCCAACGCCCTCCCCATCACCTCGTTGCGCTCGGCCGGCGTCGCGATGCCCTCGAACCCGAAGCCGAGAAGCAGCGAGTCGGGGGTCGAGATACTGGCGCCGACCGGGAAGCCGCTGGCGTTGGTGACCTCCCAGTCGTTGCCGTTGGCCGCGCTGCCCGTTGCCGCGCCCGGCGTCGCCCAGCCCTCGAGGCCGGTCTCGAACGACGTGCTGGTCCCGTCGGGCAGGGTGACGTCGTCGACGAAGGTGCCGAGCCCCTGGGTGCCCCAGTCGCTCGCGTAGGTGATCGACAGCTCGACCGGGCCGCCCGCCCAGGCGCCGAGGTCGACGTTCCACTCCTGCCAGCCGGCCGAGTTGCCGGACGCGGCGTGCCACGCGCCCGTCGTACCGGTCGCCGTGCAGGTGCCGGTCGCCTCGTCGTAGGTCTGGTAGTGGTCGAGCTGCGGGTGCAGCTCGCGCCAACCGGCCGCGCAGCTCTCGCCGGTCGCCTGGGTCGTGTGGCCGTTGGCGTCGGGCAGCGTCGTCCAGTCGTTGCCGCCGGGCGTACGTGCCTCGACGAACACGTAGTCCCAGTCGCCCTCGGTGTCGAACGACGTCCAGAAGTCCAGGGCGCCACCACCGGCCGGGACGGTGACCGTGCGGGTCAGCCGCTTGTACGACACGTCGGCGATCTGGCTGTAGACGTACTGCTCACCCGTGTGCGGGTCGAAGGGACCGCCGGGCTTGTCCCAGCGGGCAGACGGCCAGCTCTCGAACTGTGGGAACTGGTCGACCGGCAGGATCCCGCTCGTCGAGATGAACGACGACGTGGCGTTCTGGTTGTCGCCGGACTCCGGGCCGTTCATCGTCCACTGGGTGCCGGTGAACGGGTTGTCTATCCCGGCCACGTCGTGGACGTTGCCATCGTCGTCGAGCCCGTCGCCCGGGACCTGGAGGTAGCCGCCGAACCAGTACTGCAGGACGTCGTTGGTGCCGTCGCCCGACCCGCCCAGCGGTAGGCAGCGACGGGCGTCGATGCCGGCAGGGAGCGGGTTGCACGCGATCGCGCCCTGCGGGTCGTAGAGCTGGTTTCCGACGGTGGCGGTGTACTGCGAGGCGGCTTGGTTGCCGGTGTACATCACGGTGCCGCCCTCGTTCATGAACGCGCGGAACTCGAGCATCTCGTCGAGGGCGAGCCGGTCCACGTTGCCGGCTCCGCGGTCCGCCTGGCGGGTCACCACGTCGTCGCCGGTGTACCAGATCGCGGCGTCGTAGTGGCTCAGAACGCCGAGGGCATCGGGCGCCGTGCGGTCGTTGGCGTCGACGTCATAGACGTCGGCCCCCTCGCCGTTGGCCTCGAGCGCGTCGAGGTAGTAGTCGAGGTAGTGCGGACCGCTCGGGTCCTGGACAGGCGAGGCTCCGGTGTAGTCCTCCGCCGCGACGACCAGCACCCGGTTGTCGGTCTCGGAGACGGCCTCGTAGGTGAACGACGGACTCCGTTTGCCGCGGGCCCGGAACCACACCTCGACGCTGTCGCCGGGGTCGGTCCCCGTCACGACGCCCCGCACCTGGTGGTAGTGCGTCGAGGTCATCGCGAACTTCTCGCCGCCGGCCCACTCCCTGGTGCGCGCGGACCGGGTGCGGCCACCGTTGATCCTCCACTTCGCAGTGACTGAGCCGAGGCTGCGCTTGGCCAGCACGGCGACGGGTTGCGGGTCGCCGTAGGACTTGGTGAAGGAGAGGCGCACGCTCGGCAGCCCGCTCTTGTAGGGGTCCGCGCTGTCGAGGTAGAAGTTCTCGGTCTCGATACCGAGCGACGACTTCGGGTCGTCGGGGTCTGCGGCGGAGTTCGCCACCGACCGGGCGAAGGGCAGGTTGCGCTCGAACTCCGCCTGCACGAGAGCCTCGTCGTCGGGGAAGACGAAGCCGCAGCCGTCGCAGCCGGGGGAGAGCTCGGGTGTCCAGGACAACGTCCCGGTCGCCTCCTGGGCGTAACCGTCGATCTCACCGTTGGTGACATAGAGGACATCCGAGGACAGGCCCGGGTGGTAACCCTCGATCGCGGGCTTGTCGAGGTTGCCGGAGAGTGCGTAGTAGATCGGGTCGTCCGCGGTCGGTGTGCCGATCTGCCAGCCGTCGTTGTAGAGCAGCCATTCACCGTTGGAGTGGTAGTTGACCATGAACTCGGCCTTGGCCGTCCTGAAGAGCCTGATGCCGGCCTGGGTCTCCGGCTCGGACGCCGGCGACGGACCGCGATAGGTCTCGCTCGAGGCTATGTCGGACGAGCCCTCGTTGTCGTAGCCCCAGTGGGAGGGGTAGTTGCGGTTGGGGTCGACGCCGTCGCCGATCTGGGTGATCCCGTCGCCGTTGTTGTCGCGGAGGTTCTTGCGCCACAGGCGCTCGGTGTCGAACGTGTACTGGTAGCCGTCGGGGTTCATCACGGGCACGAACCACAGCTCGGTGCGCTTCAGCAGCTTCTTGACCTCGCGGTCCTTGTCGGCCCAACGGGTGAGGTAGCTGTTCATCAGTCGGCGGGTGACCTCAGGGGCGATCCACTCGCGCGCGTGCTGGGTGGCGCTGAAGATCACTGCCGGACGGGAGCCGTCCCTCTTCCTGCGGGCGTTGTCGGTCACCTTCAGCGCGAGGATGTCCCTGCCCTGGTAGGTCGTCCCCAGCTTCACCAGCTTGGTCACGTCGCGGTAGGTCCGCGAGGCGGCGACCAGCTGGTCGCGGATGCCGCCGGGTTCGTCGTACGACTTCCAGACGGTGAAGCCGTTGGCGGCCTCGGCGGCGGCGAACTGGCGAACCGTCTGACCGCCGTTGACCCGGGCGAGGCGCAGGTCAAGGCCCTGGTCGCCGAGCGTGGTGGCCTCGTCGGCGGTGAGCACCAGGTCGACCCGGGTGGTGTCGCCCGTCGGGTGCGCCTCGGCCAGGTCGTAGCCCGCGCGGGTCAGCACGCCGAGCTGCTCGGACGTGACGTCGCGCGCGACGTAGGCGTCGAGGGCTTCAGAGGTGCCGGGCGCGGCCGCCGGGGGTGCTGTCGACGACGGTGGCGCGAGGCCGACCCCTAATGCAGCGATCACAGCGGCGGCGATGGATGCGGGGACAAGACGGCGCATGGGACAACCCTCCCGGGGCAAAGTGTGATCCACATCACACTGCCACTCATCGGTGCGCGACGGAAGAGAATTCGGTGGCAGGCTGCGGCCGGTCCGCGTGGCGTGGCAGCATGCCGTCATGCCCGCGGAGCTGCTCGTGCGCGCTACGGGTCTCTCCTCGATCAAGGGGACGCAGCACCTCTCGCTGCGATCGGTCGACCTCGATGCCGCCGGCCCGGTAGGAGATCGGGCGTGGTGCCTGGTCGACGTCGGCGCGCGGCGCGTGCTGCGTACGGTCCAACACCCCTCGCTGATGTCGGTCGCGGCGCGCACCGACGGTTCGGCGCTCGAGCTGACACTCCCCAACGGCGACGCGGTCCTTGCTCAGCCCACTGCGACGAGCGCGACGATCACGTGCGACTACTGGGGGCGGTCGGTCCCCCTTGCGCTGACGGAGGGTCCGCACGCGGCCCTGCTGTCCCATCACCTCGGCCACGAGGTACGACTCGCTGCTGCGCCGCGCGGCGGGGTGGTGTTCGCGGCGCCGGTCACGATCGTCGGTACGGCCTCGCTGCGGGAGCTGGGCCTGTTGGACGAGGCTGCCCGCTTCCGCGCCACCTTCGTGGTCGAGACCGACGAGCCGTGGGTCGAGGACACCTGGGTGGGTACGACCTTCACGATGGGTGCCGCCGAGGTGCGGGTCGGCGGGCCGGTCCCGCGCTGCGCGGTGATCGACCACCACCCCGCGACCGGGACCAAGGATCGCCGGCTGCTCAGGACGCTTGTCGCGACGAGGCCGACCAACCGGGCGGGCGAGCCGATGTTCGGGGTGTACGCCGAGGTGGTGCGGTCGGGCACCGTCACACCTGCCGGCTCGTCGCGGCTCAGGCCGTGAGGGCGAGGGCGTCCACGTCATCCTGGGTGATCGGACGGATAGCCCCGCCGGTGGCCAGGTGAACCATGTGCATGGCACGCCCGCCGGTCTCGCGGCGGCGTAGAGGCGGACTCCCAACCGCGCGGATTCGGCGGCTGAGCGCCCCCTCGCACAGCGATTTCGCGACTGGATGGACCCATCTCACCCGAAAGGGCGCATACTTGGGTCAAATGACTTCCTCTGACGGCTCCAGGCCGAAGCACCTGTCCAGCAGCCCGTTCGCCCCGAAGGTCGAGCCGACGGTCGAGGTCTTCGCGGTGGATGACCGCATCACCCACGATCTCTACGGCCTGGGTCGCGTCACCAAGATCGACAGCCACGGCGTGACGGTCGACTTCGGCTCGCAGACGCTGCGGATCGTCCACCCGTACTCGAAGTTGCACCACCTCTGAGCCTCGGCGGGCGTGCGATCAGGATCGCTGCTGGAGGATTCCGAGCTCGTCGGCCACGCGAGTCAGGGGGCGGCCCGAGTCGGCAGCCATCAGCCGGCGATCGCTTCCGGGGGAAGCATCGCGGGATGGCCCTTCGACGAACCCGCAGCACCGATGAGGTCCCTCTCGAGCGGTTGGCACTCTCGAAGGTGCGTCGGTCCAGCGTGATTCGAGCCAACCGCCCCACCAGCTCTGTGTCGGACGAGAGCACCGGTCGTAGGCCCAGCCCGGCGACATCGCCCAGGAACAGGTAGGCGAGGAGTTCACCTTCCTGGTCCTCGAGGTGTTCCTCGAGTGACGGGGCAAGCCCGGGGCTCCTCGACGAGCACGTGTGGCCACGCGACTCGACGGGGTCATGAGTTCAAGGCCTTCAGTTCCTCGGCAAGCCGCTCAGCACTGTCGCGGTCGGATGGCTGGCGTCCGAGTTCGCCGCAGCCATCGTTCGAGTCCCTCGCAGAACTTCCGGCCCTTATGATGTGATCCTCGTCGTGGACAGCCTCCCCGTGTCGAGCTCGTGCTGATCGCGTCCATCGTCGTGCCGTCGCCCGTGCGGTTCGGGTTGCGCACTCCCTTGAACAGGTTGGCCACGTAGTTCTGCAGCTTGGAGTCCTCGACGTCCGGTCTGGGTCGACCCGGGAGTCGGCCGGGTCCACCCGGCAGCCGTATCTCCCCCCGCTCGTCGCGGACCGCAACCTTCCCGTAGCGATCGAGCCGCGCGCGCAGATCCTGCAGCGACTCCCTGGCCGCCCGCATCCGAGACGCACTCGACGCTGCCGTCGCACGCAGCCCCACCAGCAAGGCGTGGAAGCGCGGCGCGTGAGCGCGCACTCGGATCACGGCAGCGGCCGCTGCGCCGGACGCGCCGAGCCCGCCGGTCAGACCGCCGACGACGACGGACAGCGCCGCACCTTCGACGATCATCTGGCTGATCTCGGCGAGCAGGGCTCGGGTGCGGGCGTGGGTCTCCTCGACGGCAGCGGCGTAGTCCTCGCACGCACCGGCGAGGGCAGCGAGGTCGGCGCCGACGTCCGAGACGAGCGCGCTGACGTCGCTGAGGCACGCGAGAACGGTGGGGATCTCCGGTGAGCGCTGGTGCTCGACCATCGTCGCGGCGACCTCCACGTGGTCGCTGAGAAGGGCGACGCCCAAGGCCGCGCGCCGCCACGCCTGCGCAGCGTCGCGCAGGAGGCCTACATCGGCGCCCGGCCAGACGAACCCCTCGACCTGGTCGAGGATCCAACGGTCGACCACGCCGAAGGACGGCTCATCGGCACCCAGGCTGGACGGTGGTGAGGCGAGCGAGACGCGCACGAAGGCGTCCTCGGTGAGTCCGCGTCCGCTGTAGCCGACCACCTTTCCGGCGGCTGCTGCCTCCGCTGCGGAGTGATGGGCACCGGTCGCGGACAGGAGGCGGCCCAGCCCGATGAAGGCATGGGTCAGGTCGGCGAGGGAGCCGACCGCCTCGGCGGCTGCGGCGTCGTAGGAGCTCGCGAACTGTGTGCTGGTCGCGTCGTCGCCGGCCATCGCAGCGAAGCCGGTGAGCTTGCCGGCGAGGGACTCGGCCAGCAGGGCGACGGTCTGGTTGGCCGTACGACACGCGTCGGCGGCGTCGTCGAAACCACCGCACTCGACGCTGATCCTCATGGCGCGACCTGTCGCCACAGCTCGAGGTTGGCCGACACCGCACGCGCGTAGTGCCCGTCAGCGGCCGCCGCGATCGCGCGCAACGCAGCCAGGGCGGTCACCATGTCGGCACACCCGGCCCGCCAGGCGTCGTACGACGTCGCCTCGGCGGTGCTGGCGGCGCCGGACCAGCCGGACTGCAGCCGGTCGTGCTCGGCGTCGATGTCACCGGCGACGTCGATGAGCTCGCGCTGGCAGGAGGCCAGCTCGGCCAGGGTCCGGCGCAGCTCGTCGAGGTCGGCGTCGTAGGCGGTCATCCCAGACGGCCCGCGAGTCGGCCGGCCGCGTGGCCGCTCTGCTCGTCGGCGGCGCTCAGGTCGCGGCGCACCTGCTCGAGTGCGTCCGCTGCGACCGAGAGCTGGTCGATGACGGTGAGGGCGCCGGCGTTCCACTCCTCCCACCGGCTGCGGAAGAGCTCGGCGGCCTCACCCCGCCACGAGGCGAGGACGCGGTCGACGGATCGCTCGGCACCGCGGCGGCGCTCCTCGAGCTGGGTGAGTCGAGCGCGGATGGAGGCGGTCGAGGCAGCGTGCACCGTGGGGTCGAGGGCGACGGTTCCGGGGAGGATCATCACTCGATGCTGGCCGGATGCGGGTGCCCTGCACCACCCGTCCGAGGTGATCTGTGGATATCGATCCCAGGATGTGCCGCACCTGACCGCCGCACCTGACCGCACCTGAGCGCGGCCGTCCGGGTGCCGGGGTGGCGTCAGGTCAGGAGCGAGGGCATCAGCGCGTCGACCCGTCCGGTCAGCACCGACAGGACCTCCTCGCGGTCCGGGACGGGGCCGGTCGCCCAGGCCAGCAGCGACTGGGCGAAGAGCCCGTCGAGCATCCCGTAACCGGTCGAGGAGTCGAGAGCAGGCTCACGTCCGGCCAGCGAGGCGTAGCGGAGGAGGACGCGCCAGATCATCGCCTCGAGCTGGCCGTCGATGTCCCGGACGACCTCGCGCAGGCCCGGCTCGAACATCGACTGGTTGCGCAGGTCATACCAGAGCTGGTGCATCGGACCCTCCTCGCGGATGGTCTCCGCGAGCTTGGCGGCGAAGCGCGACTGGAGCTCCGCAGCCGTCGTCGAGGTCGCGACGATCTCGTCGTAGCGCGTGACGCAGGTGCGCTTGTAGTAGCGCACGCAGTAGGTGATCAGCTCTTCCTTGTTGGCGAAGTAGTAGTGCACGACACCGTGGGTGAACGGCGAGTGCTGGGCGATCTCGCGCAGCGACGTCTTCGCGTAGCCCAGTGTGCCGAGGGTCGTCAGCGCCGACTCGGCGAGCTGGTCGCGCCGGGCGTCGTGCTTGCTCATCCTCGCCGCTGCGGACGCCACGGGGTCGGCGACGGAGGGGGCGGGGGGTACGGCCATGACGTGATCCTAGCGGCAGTCGAGGCGGCTTGACATGTGTCCAAAGTTTGTCTTGACAGCCGTCAAGAAAACGCGCGAGTGTGATGGCCATCACCCAGACCCATGGAGGAGATCTTCGATGACATCAATCGACCTGACCGGCCGCGTGGCCCTCGTGACGGGAGGCGCCCAGGGGCTGGGTGAGGGGATGGCCCGGGCCCTGGCCGGCGCCGGCGCCCGCGTGATGATCGCCGACGTCAACGAGGCGGGCGCCGAGACGGCCGCGAGCCTGGGCGACGGGCACGGTTTCGTCCGTCTGGACGTGACCGACGAGGCTGGCTGGGAGGCCGCTGTCGCGGCCTGCGTCGAGGAGCTCGGCGGGCTCGACGTGCTCGTCAACAACGCCGGCATCGAGATCTCCGCCCTCATCACCGAGGTCGAGCCCGACGACATCCGCAGGATGTGCGAGGTCAACATCCTGGGCACCGCACTGGGGCTCAAGCACGGCCTGCGCACGATGCGCCCCGACGGTGCAGCAGGCAGGGGCGGGTCGATCATCAACATCTCGTCGGTCGCCGCCACCATCGCGTTCCCGGCGATCTCGATCTACTCCGGCACCAAGTCGGCGGTCGACCGGCTCACCCGTGTCGCGGCGATGGAGTCGGGCAAGCTCGGCTACGGCGTACGCGTGAACTGCATCTACCCGGGGTTGGTCCCGACGGCGATGGGTGCGGGCCTGGCCGACGACATGGCGTCCCTCGGCCTCTACGGCAGTCCGGAGGAGGCGGTCGGCGCCGTGATCGAGCTGACCCCGTCCGGTCGCCTCGGCGAGGTCGACGACATGGCGGACGCCGTGGTCTTCCTGGCCTCCGACGCCGCCCGCTTCATCAACGGTGCCGGCATCCCCGTGGACGGCGGCATGGGCATGTGAGTCCGCGCGCACCTCACCCACCGACTCCAGCACCGACGAGAGGCATGACATTGAGCGAGAAGAAGGTCGTCGTCTACGGAGCGTCCGGCTACACCGGACGCCTGATCTGCGAATACCTGCGCGAGTACAACGTCCCGTTCGTCGCCGCCGGCCGCAGCCAGGACAAGCTCGAGTCGTCGCTGGCGCACCACGTCGCCGGCGCCGAGACGGCCGACTACGAGATCCGGACCGTCGAGCACGACGTCGAGAGCCTGGCCGAGCTGTTCGACGGCGCCTCGGTCGTGTGCAACACGGTCGGCCCCTTCAGCACCCTCGGCCCCGTCGCTGTCGAGGCCGCGCTCAGGGCCGGGGTCCACTACACCGACACCACCGGCGAGCAGGACTGGCTGATCGCGTGCGACGAGGAGTGGGGGGAGAAGTTCGCGGCCGCGGGCCTGCTGCTGGCGCCCGGGATCGCCCAGATGTACACCACCGGTGAGATCGCGGCGCAGCTGTGCCTCGACAGGCCGGGCCTCGACACCCTCGACATCGCGGTGTTCTGGGGCGGCTCCCCGACGATCGCCTCCACCGAGACGATCCTGGTCAACGCCGCCTCGTCGACCGCCCACTTCCTCGAGCAGAACGCCTACGTCCCCTTCGACCCGGCCCGGGGCCTGGTGCCGCTGGTGGTCCCCGGCCAGCACGAGCTGGCGCAGTCCCTGCCCTGGGGTGGCACGTCGCACCCGGTCTGGTTCAAGCGTGACCCGCGCGTCGCCAACTGCAAGGCGCAGGGCGGGGTCTTCAACGTGGCGCTGATGCAGGGCGTGCCGCTGATCGTCGCCGGCGCCATCGAGGCGACCAAGGACATGAGCGCCGACGACAAGGCCGCGGCGCTCACCGCGACCGCGCGCCAGGTGATGGACCAGATGCCGCCCCGCGAGAACCCGCGCGTCAACAAGTCCCTGGACTCGGTCCACGCCTCGGGGCCGCTCGGCCGTGCGCACTGCGTCATCCACGGCAACTCCAACTACAAGCAGACGGGCCTGCTGCAGGCCTACGCGGCCTACTCCCTGCTCCAGCAGCCGCCGCGCCGCGTCGGGTTCGCATCGGCGAGCCAGGCGTTCGGTCACCACGAGCTGCTCGGGGTGCTGCGGTCGTTCGGCCTGGTCTCCCCGCCCGTGCTGACCGTCCAGGACTGACGGAACAGGCGGACGGCAGGACACACGGAGGGATGTGACGATGCGGCTGCACGACTACCTCGACAAGGGTGCGAGCCTCGGGCCCGACCGCCCGTGCCTGAGGACCGACGGCACGTCGATGTCGTACGCCGAGGTGGTCGGGCTCTCCGCGGAGATCGCGGCGGCGCTGGACGCGTCGCTCACGCGGGCAGGGGGTGTCGGCGAGGGATCGCGCGTGGCGATCCTCTCGGCCAACGACCCGATCGCCTTCACCTGCGTCTTCGGCATCAGCCGCGCGGGTGGCGTGTGGTGCCCGATCAACCCGCGCAACGAGGCGCGTGAGAACCGGGAGCTCCTGGAGCTCTTCGACACCGAGGTCGTGCTCTACCAGTCGGCGTTCGCACCGCTGGTCGCCGCGATCCGCGACCAGCTGCCCGCGATCCACACGTGGGTCTGTCTCGACGCGGCGGACGACGGGTCGCTGTCGTGGCAGGACTTCCTGGCACGGGGCGACATCGCCGCGACGCCCGCTCCCACCGAGGCGTCGGTCCGGCCCGAGCCTGTCCCTGCACCCCGTTCCGGCAGGGGCGACGAGCTGGCGATGCTCGTCGGCACCGGGGGCACCACCGGGCTGCCGAAGGGCGTGATGCTGACGCCGGCCAACATCGAGACGATGACGGCGCTGACGTTGATGGGCTACCCCTTCGACGGGCCGCCGGTCTACCTCGCGCTCGCCCCCCTCACCCACGCGGCCGGTGTGCTCTGCTTCCCGGTGCTCGCGCTCGGCGGCGAGGTGGTCATCATGCGGGCACCCGACGTCGCGATGTTCCTGCGACTTGTGGAGGAGCACCGGGTCACGCACACGTTCCTGCCGCCGACACTGATCTACATGGTGCTCGGAAGTCCACGTCTCGCGACGACGGACCTGAGCAGCCTCCAGTGCTTCTGGTACGGCGCGGCGCCGATGTCGGCGTCCCGGCTCGAGGAGGCCCTGCAGCGGATCGGACCGGTGATGGCGCAGCTCTTCGGCCAGACCGAGGCGCCGATGATGATCTCGATGATGCCGCCGGCCGACCACTTCCGCGCCGACGGGACGGTCGCGACCGAGAGGCTGACCAGTGCGGGTCGGCCCTCACCGCTGGTCACCGTCGCGATCCTCGACGAGCACGACCGAGCCGATGGCGACGGGCGAGCGAGGCGAGATCGGTGTGCGCTCCTCGCTCGTGATGGCCGGCTACTACAAGGACCCCGAGGAGACCGCCCGCACGCTGCGGCACGGGTGGCTGCACACCGGCGACATCGGCTTCCTCGACGACGACGGCTTCCTCCACATCGTCGATCGGGCGAAGGACATGATCATCACCGGCGGTTTCAACGTCTACTCCACCGAGGTCGAGCAGGCCGTGCTCGCGCACCCGGTCGTCCAGGACTGCGCCGTCATCGGGCTCCCGGACGACAGGTGGGGCGAGCGGGTCGTGGTCGTCGTACAACCCCACGCCGGGGCGACGGTCGACCCCGACGAGCTGACCGCCTTCGTGAAGCAGCGGATCGGCTCGGTGAAGGCGCCCAAGGAGGTCCACGTCTGGGCGGACCTGCCGCGCTCCAAGGTCGGCAAGGTGCTCAAGACCGACATCAAGAGCGAGCTGACCGGCTGACGCGCCCGCTCGTCTAGGGTGAGGTCAACCCACCCTCGGAGGTATCTCATGGACACCATGACCCCGGCCTACGGTTCGGGCACGCTCCTGCTGATCGCGGCGGTCGCCGTCGCCGTGCTGCTCGTCCTGATCATCGCGGCGAAGATGCACGCCTTCGTCGCGCTGGTGCTGGTGAGCCTGGGCACCGCCGTCGCTGCCGGCGTACCGGTGGCCGACGTGCCTTCCATCTCCATCGCCGCCTTCGGCAGCACCCTCGGGTCGGTCGCGCTGCTGGTCGGGCTCGGGGTGATGATCGGGCGGCTGCTCGAGGTGACCGGAGGCGCCCAGGTCCTCGCCGACACGCTGATCAACCGCTTCGGGGAGAAGCGCGCACCCCTGGCTCTCGGCATCGCTGCGCTGCTCTTCGGCCTGCCGATCTTCTTCGACGCCGGGCTCGTGGTCTTCCTGCCGATCATCTTCTCGGTCGCCAAGCGGTTCGGTGGCTCGGTCCTGATGTACGCCCTGCCCGCCGCCGGTGCGTTCGCCGCCATGCACGCCATCGTCCCGCCGCACCCGGGTCCGGTCACCGCCGCCACCGAGCTGGGCGCCAGCATCGGACTCACCCTGCTCGTCGGCATCGTGGTCGCCGTCGCGGCGTGGTTCATCGGCGTCTACGCCGTCACGACCTCGTGGCTGGGCAAGGTGCACGTCCCGGTCAACGACTCGGTGCTGACCGGAGGTCGCGAGACCGACGAGGTCGACCGGCCGGCCTTCGCCCACGTGCTCGGGATCCTGCTGCTGCCGGTCCTGCTCATCGCCGGCAACACGATCCTCACGACGTTGCGGACCAACGAGACGATCGCCGCCGAAGGGGGCCTCGCGGACACCTTCATCTTCATCGGCCAGACGCCGGTCGCCCTGCTCATCGCGCTGCTGGTCGCGACCTACACCCTCGCCATCAAGCGCCACTCGCGCACGGAGATCGAGGGGATGCTCAACGACGCCCTCGGGCCCATCTGCGCGATCATCCTCATCACGGGTGCGGGCGGGATGTTCGGTGGCGTGCTGCGCTACAGCGGGATCGGTGAGGCGCTCTCCGACTCCCTGGCCGACCTCGGTCTGCCCCTGATCATCTCGGCGTTCGTCATCGCCACCATCCTGCGCGTGGCCCAGGGGTCGGCCACCGTGGCGCTCACGACCACGGCCGGACTGCTGTCCGCGGCAGTGACCGAGGCCGACCCCTCCTCGCTGCAGCTGGTCGCCCTCGTGCTCGCGATCGCCGCCGGGGCGACCGTGCTCTCCCACGTCAACGACTCGGGCTTCTGGCTGGTGGGGCGCTTCTTCGGGATGGACGTCAAGACCACGCTGAAGACCTGGACGGTGCTCGAGACCACGCTGGGTCTGACGATCTTCGTGCTGGCGCTCGGTGTCTGGGCGATCGGATGACCGGTCGCACCGGGGCGCCGCCGCACCTCGTCTTCATGGGCGTCTCGGGGTCGGGGAAGTCCACCGCGGCGCGCGCGGTGCAGGAGCGGCTCGGCTGGGAGTTCGCCGAGGGCGACGACTTCCACCCGCCCGCCAACGTCGCCAAGATGGCCCAGGGCTCGCCGCTCACCGATGCGGATCGCTGGGGGTGGCTCGAGTCGCTGGCCGAGTGGACCGCCGAGCGCGAGGCGAGGGGCGAGCCGACGATCATCACGTGCAGCGCGCTGCGCCGTTCCTACCGCGACGTGCTGCGGCGCGGCGGCGAAGGCACGTTCTTCGTCCACTCCACCGGCGACAAGCACATGATCCTCGAGCGGATGAACGCCCGCGACCACTTCATGCCGCCGAGCCTGCTGGAGTCGCAGCTCGACACCCTCGAGCCGCTCCACCCCGACGAGCCGGGGATGGACGTCGACCCCGCACTGCCGGTGGACCGGCTCGCGGCGATGGTGCTGGCACGCCTCGACCTCGGTTGAGGCACGACGACGTCCTCGTCGTCTCAGGAGGTGCGACGCGCCCGGATCACCGCGTCGGCCACGGCGATCTCCTCGCCGGTGTGCGGGTGGGGCTGGGTGCGCGAGCGCGCCTCGCAGACCTCGACGACGAACTGTGCCGGGTCTCCCAGGCAGTCCGCGAGCGACGACACCAGCTCGTCGGCGGTGAACATGAACGTGGTGTGCCCGTGGCGCAGCCCGGTCTTCAGGTCCTCGGGGTGGTGCCCGACCACCAGCAGCGTGCCACCGGGAGCGACCGCGGACGCGAGGCGGCGTACGACGTCGGGCATGCCGTGGTCGGGCAGGTGGAAGAAGTGGGAGGTGACCAGGTCCCACGTCTCGCCGTCCGGCTCGAAGGTGCGGACGTCGACCCGACGGGTCTCGATCCGGTCGGCGACCCCCGCCTCGCCGGCATGCGCCAGGGTCCGCGCCAGCGCCGCGTCTGCGAAGTCGACCGCCGTCACGTCCCAGCCCTGCGAGGCCAGCCAGATCGCATCGCCGCCCTCGCCGCAGCCGATGTCGAGGGCCCGGCCCGGAGTCAGGGAGGGGGCCTCGGCGGCCAGCTGGACATTGACCCGCCCGCTCCAGACCTTGTCGCCGGAGTAGCGCTCCTCCCAGGCCGGGCGCTCGAAGAAGCCGTCGCGACGCTCACGGACCGCGCGGGCGGCGTCGGCGGTCAGCAGCTCGCCGTTGATCCACGCGCCGACGCGCATGCCGTGCGCGGCGGACGCCATGAGGGTCATCGACGGGTCGGTGGCGTTGCCGGCGGCGAAGACGCCCGGCAGGGCCGTCGCGCCGGTCGGCTCGACGGCCAGCACCGACCCGAGCACGGCGCCGGCCATCTCGAAGGGCTGCGGCTCGATGCCCAGCGGCGCGAGGTAGTCGGCGCGGACGTGGACCGTCGGCGCGACGACGATGGCACCTCGCTCCAGGATCGACCCGTCGGCCAGCCGCAGCCCGACGAGCGCGTCGCCCTCGGTGACCACCTCGATCGGGGTGCCGTGCTCGATGCGGACGCCGACGGCGGAGAGCTTCTCCATCTCCTCCTCGGCGATCTCGACGCCGTCGTGCACGACGACCACGACGTCGTCGGAGAGCTGGCTGAACAGGAGTCCCTGGTGCGCCGCCATCGGTCCGCTTCCCAGGACCGCGATCGGCTGGCCGCGCACCTCCCAGCCGTGGCAGTAGGGGCAGTGGAGCACGTCGATGCCCCAGCGCTCGGCCAGCCCGGGCACGTCGGGGATCTCGTCGACCGCGCCGCCGGTGACCAGCACGCGCCGCGCGCCGAAGCGTCGCCCGGCGGCGGTCGTGACGAGGAACGCGTCGACCTCGCCGGACAGCCCGACCACGCGGTCGGCCGCCACCTCGACCCCGTACGCCGCCACCTCGGCGCGGCCGATCTCGAGCAGCTCGAGCGGGGAGATCCCCTCGCGACCCAGGTAGTTGTGGGCGTGCGCCGCCGGGGCGTTGCGAGGCTCGCCGGCGTCGATCACCAGCACCGAGCGCCGCGAGCGGCCCAGTGCCATCGCGCCGCTCAGGCCGGCCACGCCGCCGCCGATCACCACGACGTCGAAGATGTCAGGGTTCGGGTTGTCACTCATGACAGCGAGCATGCAGGCACTTCGCCAGAATGACAAACATTGTTGCCGTAGTGGCAAGTCACCTGCCTGGTACGGATGGCTCCACGGTACGAGCGTCCGGGCTCGGAGGTGACAATCGGCCTTGCCACGCTGGCAAACTGTGGTGGTGGACGATCAGGACGTACTGCGCGGCGTCGGGCAGCGGCTGCGCCAGCTGCGCCTCGAGCGCGAGGCCACGCTGGCCGACCTGGCCGAGGAGACCGGGATCTCGGTGAGCACGCTCTCACGCCTGGAGTCGGGCCAGCGCAAGCCGACCCTCGAGCTCCTGCTGCCGCTTGCCAGGGCGCACCGGGTGGCCCTCGACGAGCTCGTCGACGCCCCCGAGACCGGCGACCCGCGGATCCGCTCCAAGCCGGTCGTGCGCCACGGGCGGACCTTCATCTCGCTCACCAGACGACCCGGCGGGCTGCAGTCCTTCAAGATGATCCTGCCCGTCGAGAAGGACCCTCGACCGACCCTGCAGACGCATGAGGGGTATGAGTGGCTCTACGTCCTCAGCGGCCGCATCCGGCTGCTGCTCGGCA
Source organism: uncultured Actinomycetota bacterium (assembly GCA_963790155.1). Lineage (GTDB taxonomy): Bacteria > Actinomycetota > Actinomycetes > Propionibacteriales > Nocardioidaceae > Nocardioides. The sequence goes on from CAWBNL010000004.1 coordinate 739,901, forward strand.
CCCGTGACCTCACCATCGACCCCGGCGAGGTCGTCGAGTTCGACACGCGCACCCCGCACTGGATGGGCAACCCCGGACCGGCGCCCGCCGAGATGCTCGCGATCTTCGGCCCGCAGGGTGAACGGATGCACGTCCGCTCCTGAGGGGTGGTCCGCGGTGTCGGTCGGGCGTGGCACCGTGGCGCCATGGCGATCCGCAGCGGCACAGCAGTGAGGTGGAAGTGGGGGTCCTCGTGGGCCGAGGGGAAGGTCACCGAGGTCCACCACGGCGACGTCTCCCGCACCACGAAGGGCAACGAGGTCACCCGGCACGGCACCGACGACGACCCCGCCTATGTCATCGAGCAGGAGGACGGCACGGTCGTCCTCAAGCTGCAGAGCGAGGTCGAGAAGGCCTGAGTGCCCGACCGTCGGCTCCACCCCGTCCTGTTCAGGCTGCTCGCATGACCACGCGCTGGCTCTTCGGCGACCAGCTCGGGCCGCACTACGTCGACGACCACCGCGGGCCGCTGCTGATGGTCGAGTCGCTCGGCGTCTTCCGTCGTCGTCGCTTCCACCGAGCCAAGGCCCACCTCGTGCTGAGTGCGATGCGGCACCGGGCAGCAGAGCTCGAGCAGGTCAGGTATGTCCGGGCCGAGACCTACGCCGAGGTGGTGCGCGAGACCCAGTGCGACGGCGGCGAGCTGGAGGTGATCCACCCCACCTCCTACGCCGCCCTCGGGCTCGTCGAACGGCTCGGGGCGCGCGTCCTGGCGCCGCGAGGCTTCGCGACGCCTCGCGAGGACTTCGAGCGGTGGGCGGACGGTCGCAGCGGCAAGCGTCTGCTGATGGAGGACTTCTACCGTCGCGCCCGGCTCGCCCACGGCGTACTGATGGACGGGAGCGAGCCGGCGGGCGGCAACTGGAACTACGACCACGACAACCGCCAGCCGCCACCGAAGGGGGCCGAGACGCTCGGCGTGTCCGAGCCGTGGTGGCCGACCGAGGACGACATCGACGCCGAGGTGCGCGAGGACCTGGACCGGTGGGAGCGCGACCTCGGGATCGAGATGATCGGTCGGGACGGGCCGCGACGCTTCGCCGCGACCCGACGCGAGGCCCTCGCTGCCCTCGACCACTTCGTCGAGCACCGACTCCCGGAGTTCGGCGCGCACGAGGACGCGATCCTCGAGGGCGACCCGTGGATGGCGCACAGCCTGGTGAGCGCGCCGATGAATCTCGGGCTGCTCGACCCGTTGGAGGTCGCCGAGCGTGCCGAGACGGCCTATCGGAGCGGGGCAGCGCCGATCGCGAGCGTCGAGGGCTTCGTGCGCCAGGTGATCGGCTGGCGCGACTATGTCTGGCACCTCTACTGGCACCAGGGCGACGGCTATCGCGGTGAGAACGCCCTGCGCGCGACCGAGCGGATGCCCCGGTGGTTCGCCGAGCTGGACGCCACCGCCACCGACGCCCGCTGTCTGTCCCACACCCTCGACCAGGTCGCCGAGCACGGCTGGGTGCACCACATCCCGCGACTGATGGTGCTCGGGTCCTACGCCCTCCAGCGCGGCTGGGCGCCTGCGCAGGTCACCGACTGGTTCCACCGGGCCTTCGTCGACGGCTATGACTGGGTGATGGTGCCCAACGTGGTCGGCATGTCCCAGCACGCCGACGGCGGCGTGATGGCGACCAAGCCCTACACCTCAGGCGGCGCCTACATCAACACGATGTCGGACCACTGTGGCTCGTGCCGGTTCAACCCCAAGGTGCGGGTGGGTGACGACGCGTGCCCGTTCACCGCCGGATACTGGTGGTTCCTGGACCGACACCGCGAGACGTTCGCCGGCAACCACCGGATGTCACGAGCGGTCCGCGGGCTCGACCGACTCACGGACCTGGATGAGCTGGTCGCCCAGGAGGATGCGCGCGGCAACCGCGCGCCCTGAGCGACGATCGACTCAGAGGCCGCTGAGATCGGGGGGGACGTCGACCGAGACCAGCGTGAGCACATCGAGCGGCACCACGTCGAGCGCGCGCTGCGAGGTCGACGCCAGGACGACCGGTGCGGCCACGCCGGCGTCGAAGGCCTGGAGCCAGCGCGCCGCGACGACGCACCAACGGTCACCGGGGACGAGGCCTGCGAAGCCCCACTCGGGTCGAGGGGTCGAGAGGTCGTTGCCCACCGAACGCTGGTGGGTGAGGAACTCGGCGGTCATCACTGCGCAGACGGCATGAAGGCCGGCGTCGTGCGGGCCCACCGTGCACGTGCCGTCACGGAGGTAGCCCGTCATCGGGTCGGTGCTGCAGGACTCCAGCTCGCCGCCGAGGACGTTCAGCTCGTTCATGGGTAGAGCATGCCGTCTGGCACCTAGGACGGATCAACCCTCGACCGGTCAGGCCAGCCTCGCCGCCTTCTTCGCTGCCGCCTCCTCGCGGCGCTCGACGAAACGGGTCGCCTCGCCGTCGAGTGCAGCCACCGCGGCGGCGAGCTCCTCGCGCGCCTTCTCGCCGTCCTCGTCGAGACCCTCGAGGTCCCACACCCCCCACTGCCGCAGCAGGGGGCTGACGATGTCGTCGTGGTGGATGCGGAGGTCGTAGATACCGGCCTTCGCCATCTGGACGGCCTTGCGGGCGAAGCCCGGGATCACGCTGCCCGGCATCTGGAAGTCGACCACCTCCTCGGTGATCGCCCGCATCGTCTGGCTGGGGGAGAGCTGGAGGGCGGCGGTGACGATGTTGCGATAGAAGATCATGTGGAGGTTCTCGTCCTTGGCGACCCGACTGAGCAGCTTCTCGGCGATCGGCTCGGCGGTGTAGCGACCGGTGTTGCGATGCGAGATGCGGGTCGCGAGCTCCTGGAAGGACACGTAGGCGCAGACGTTGAGGAGGGACTTGTCGAGTGCCTCGTAGCCGGTCTCCATCGTCTCCATCCGCGCCCGCTCCAGCTCGACGGGATCGACGCCGCGGGTGACGAGCAGGTAGTCGCGGATGCAGAAGGCGTGGCGGCCCTCCTCCGCCGTCCAGCGGTTGACCCATGAGCCCCACGCGCTGTCGCGGCCGAAGGCCCGGTCGATCTCGCGGTGATAGCTCGGCAGGTTGTCCTCGGTCAGCAGGTTGACCTCGAGCGCCGTACGCGCGATCGGGGAGAGCTGCGACTGCGCCACCTCCCACGGGTCGCCACCGAGGTCGGCGAAGTCGCGACCCAGGCTCCACGGCACGTACTCGTGCGGCATCCACTCGTCGGCGGTCGCCATGTGACGGTTGAGGTTGTCCTCGACCGTCGGTTCGAGCTCGGCGAGCAGCTGGGCGGTGTCGAGAGCGGCCATATTTCCATCTCCTCGAGGCAGGGTGAGGGCACGGTGTCCTCGACACCCTGCCTACACCCAGAGCGGCCACCTGAGAAGGGCAAGCGGTCTGGACAACCCAATCAACCTGAGGTCGACGCGGCGCCGACCCACAGCCTTGGCTTCGACTGCAGAGAGTTCCATGAAAACGCCACGGAAAGTCCATGGACTCTTTAGGTTTGTGTCTGCTTCGGTCCCCACCCGGAGTGCGAGAAATCTGGTCGAGACTCCCACGCGAGGCACACATGACTCAGGATGCAGCCCAGCCCCGACAGGCCGGCAGCGCGGTCGCCGGCTGGTCCCTGCGCCGCAAGATGGCGTCGGCCCTGGCCATCCCGCTGCTGCTCGCCGCCACGCTCGGTGGTCTCCGGGTCCACGGCGACCTCGCTGACTCCCGGCAGGCGGCCAGCAGCGCTCGACAGGTCACCATCATCGCGCCGGCGATCGACTACCTGACCACGTCGGAGGCCGCCATGGTCGCCGCGCAGTCCGACAGCGCGGCCAGCAAGGGCGACCTGATCGACTCGATCGCCGCCCTGATCACCGAGGCCGAGACCCTGGTGGCGGCACGCGACAACGCCGACCTCAACGACCTCCAGGCCGCCCACGTCGACGCGCTGCTCGACCTCAGCCAGGCGATGCGCGCCCCGGGTGCCAAGGACCTCGGTCCCGCCACGTGGATCGCCCTCGTGCGCCAGCTCGAGTCGAGCGTCTCGCAGCTCGTCACGAGCGTCAACGCAGCACAGAAGACGCCCGAGCCGCGACTCGAGCAGGTCTCCCAGACCATGAGCGGCCGGCTCTCCCTCGCGCTCCAGCAGGGCTTCGTCGCCACGACGCTCGCCCAGTCGGGCTCGCAGGACCTGTTCTCGGAGATCGGTGTGGAGGCTGCGGCCATCGACCGTCTGGCCGGCGCAGTCGACGGCGCCGAGGACCAGGTCGCGGCGCTGCGGAGCCAGAACACCCGCCACGCGAGCCAGATCCGCAACGACGCCGCCACCGGACTCGACGGTCGTGGCGCCTACGCGCCCTACGACGAGATCACCGCGACGTTGCTCGGTGGTGTGACCGCCTCCCTCGGCGAAGCCGCCTCCGACGCCCGGCGCAACGCCCTCATCGGCGCCGTGCTGACCCTGGTCGCACTCGGCGCGGCCATCGCCATCGCCATCGTCATCGCCCGGAGCCTGCTCGGCCCCATCGGCCGTGTCCGTGAGGGCGCCCTCGCGGTGGCCCGCCACCGTCTGCCCGATGCGGTCGCCCGGATCCGTGCGGGCCAGGAGCCGGAGCCGCTCACCACGATCGACGTCACCACCAACGAGGAGATCGGTCAGGTCGCCCGCGCGGTCGACGACCTCCACCGTCAGGCGATCCACCTCGCGTCCGGTGAGGCACAGCTGCGCCAGACCGTCAACGCGATGTTCGTGACGCTCTCGCGGCGGTCCAACTCGTTGGTCAACCAGCAGCTCGCCCAGATCGAGCGCCTCGAGCACGACGAGGAGGACCCCAAGCGGCTCGAGTCGCTGTTCCGCCTCGACCACCTCGCCTCGCGCATGCGTCGTACGGCTGACTCGCTGCTGATCCTCGCCGACGCTCCCAACCGTGCCGCCGGCCAGTTCAGCCTCACGGCAGGTGAGGCCCTCCAGGCCGCGACCTCGGCCGTGCAGGACTACCGGCGCGTGCAGATCCTGACGCACCTCGGCACCCGGATCGGCGACGAGGCCGCTCCCGACGTGGTGCACCTGCTCACCGAGCTCGTCGACAACGCCCTCACCTACTCGCCGCCCAGCGAGCCGGTCCGGATCGCGGCCCACCTCGGGTCCGACGGCGTCACCATCACGATCACCGACGCCGGCCTCGGCGTACCCGTGGCCGAGCTCGAGCAGCTCAACCGCGACCTCGCGCACGGCGCCGAGGCCACCCCGGACACCGCCCGCCGGATGGGACTGTTCGTGGTCTCCCGGCTCGCCGAGCGCCACGGGATCCACGCGAGGCTCGTCCGCAACCCCGGTGGTGGCATGACGGCCACCGTCGTGCTCCCGCCGACGATCCTGCCCGAGGTGCCGCAGACGAGCGCCCCGGCTCCGGCCACGGCGACCTACGCCTCCGCGTCCACCGCCTCCACCGCCTCCAACGGCTCCGGCACGTCGGAGGAACTTCCCGGCTCATCACAGGACATCGACGCCTCGGCACCCCTGCCCGCGGAGTCCAGGCGGGAGTCGCGCAGCCGCGCCCGGGCCGAGAAGGCACAGACCAAGGCTGCGGAGAGGGCTGCGAAGAAGATCGCCGTCAGCCAGGCCAGCCAGGCCGAGGACGACAAGCTCGCCGCCCCAGCCGCCCCAGCCGCTCCGACCCACGCGGCTGAGACCAGCGCACCCGAGACCCGGGCCGCCGAGACCCACGCCGCCGAGACCAGCGCCGCCGAGACCACGCCGCCGAGACCAGCGCCGCCGAGACCAGCGCTGCGCTCGCCGCCCAGGACACCGGTACGCCCGACCGCCCGCCGCTCGGCAGCCTGCTGCCGCGCCGCGAGCCCGGCGCCAACCTCCCACGCACGAGCGCCGACGCCCTCCTGCCGCCGGAGACCTCGCGCCAGAGCGGACCGCTGTTCGCCAAGCGCGCGCCGGAGCCCGCTGCCCCGGAGGCCTCGCCCGACGAGGGCGCACCTTCGAGCACCACGGTGCCCGAGGAGCCCAAGGTCGCCCCGGTCGTGCCGATCACCGCGCTGGCCTCGCGCCAGCGTGCCCAGGCCGAGCAGGCCCGGTTCGCCCAGGAGGTCGCGAGGGCGCACGACCCGCTGTCGGACCCGTTGCCTGCCGACGCCTACGACGACGCGCCCGCCCCGGCTGTCGCCCAGCCCGAGCAGCACGAGCCCGAGCAGGACGAGCCCGAGCAGCACGAGCCCGAGCAGGTCAAGCAGGACGCACCCGGCCTCCATGTCGCCACTCACGCCGGTGACTCATCGACGTCCACGTCCATGCGGTCGGGTCGGCTCGCCGACGAGGGGGCCGACGAAGGGGCCGACGAGGGCGCCGACGCAGGTGCCGGCGGGCGGCACCAGAGCGAGATCGATCGTGGCTGGGAGATCGCCGGGAACGTCCAGGAGGTGGTGGTCGCGTCGTCGACGCCCACCGGACTCCCGCGCCGTGCTCCCGGGGAGCGCCTCGTCCCCGGAAGCATCACCGCGCCCACAGCCGGCAAGACGCGTGACCCGGAGGTCATCCGCCGCCGGCTCCAGGCCCACAAGGCCGGCGTGTCCCGAGGCCGACAGGCAGTCAAGAGTTCCAGTTCTTCACACCACACGGAAGCAGGCCCCGCATGACGTACGAATCCGCCGCCCCCGTCGCCAGCTCCGCCGGTGACGACCGCGACCTCGACTGGGTCATGTCGCGCTTCGTCGAAGAGGTTCCCGACGCAGCGCACGCGATCCTGGTCTCCGCCGACGGCCTCCTGATGGCCTCGAGCACCAGCATCCCCGGAGAGCGCGCCGAACAGGTCGCGGCCGTCTCCTCCGGTCTCGCCAGCCTCGCGGTCGGTGCCGCCCGTCTCTTCGAAGGCGGCTCGGTGATGCAGACGATCGTCGAGATGGAGATGGGCTTCCTGATGCTGATGAGCGTCGGCGACGGGTCCAACCTCACCGTGCTCACCACCGAGGAGGCCGACATCGGTCAGGTGGGCTACGACATGGCCCTGCTGGTCGACCGTGTGGGACGTACGGTCGAGGCCCAGGCCCGCGTCGGTACGAGCGGCTGACCGCTCACCGCCATGACGCCGCCACACGAGCTGGACGACGAGGCCTACCGACCTCGTCTCGTCCGGTCCTACACGCTGACCGCAGGTCGGACGGCACCCTTGGTCGACCTGCCCATGGAGGCCACGCTGCGCCTCCAGGCCGGAGCCGAGGCACCCGTGCTGAGCTTTTCCGCTGCGCAGGTCCTCGAGGTCTGCGACCGCCGCTCCGTGGCCGAGGTGTCGGCACTGACCAAGATGCCGATCGGCGTCACCCGGGTGCTCCTGGGGGACCTGGTCGAACAGGGACTGGTGCGTATCCAGGCCACCATCACCGAGAAGACGTCGACAGATGAGCGTCTCGAGCTCATCGAAAGGACCCTCCGTGGACTTCGTAACTACTAAGGCCCAGCGCGCTGCCGCATCGACGAAGATCGTCATCGCCGGCGGCTTCGGCGTCGGCAAGTCGACACTCGTCGGTGCCGTCTCCGAGATCGAGCCGCTGCGCACCGAGGCACTCGTCACCAACGAGTCCGAGGGTGTCGACGACCTGGCCGCCGTGCCCAGCAAGCACACCACGACGGTGGCCATGGACTTCGGCCGCCTCACCCTGGCCGAGGACCTCGTCCTCTACCTCTTCGGCACGCCCGGGCAGCGACGCTTCTGGTTCATGTGGGACGACCTGTGCCGCGGCGCCATCGGCGCCATCGTGCTGGTCGACGTGGCCCGCCTCGACGAGTCCTTCTCCCCGCTCGACTACTTCGAGTCCAAGGGGATCCCGTTCATCGTCGCCGTCAACCAGTTCGACGGTGTCCCGCGCTATCCCAGTCATGAGATCGCCGCCGCCCTGGCCCTGCCGCCCGAGGTGCCGATCATCAGCCTCGACGTCCGCGACCGCGAGCAGGCCAAGGGCGCGCTCGTCACGATCACCGAGTACTCCCTCATGCGACTTCGTGAGTCGCTCACCGCGAATGCGAACTGACCCATGACCCGCACAGCTCGACGTCCCAGCCCTGCTCGCAGCGCAGTGGCCGCCCTGTCCTCCGTGGCCCTGATGGCCGCGCTGAGTGCCTGCGGCGGCGCCGCCAACGGGGAGTCCGCCGACTCCCTCACCACCGTGTCGCTCGTCGCCGAGGGCAAGCTCACGGTGTGCACCGACAGCCCGTACGCGCCCTTCGTCTATGAGGAGAAGGGGACGCTGGTCGGCTTCGACGTGGACCTCAGCCGGGCGATCGCCGACTCCCTCGACGTCGACCTCGAGGTCCTCGACGTGGCCTTCGACGACATCACCTCGGGTGACGCCCTCAACACCGACGCCTGCGACATGGCCGTCTCGGCGATGACGATCACCGGCGAGCGGGCGCGCGTGCTCGACTTCTCCAGCCCCTACTTCGATGCCAAGCAGGCGCTCATCACGCCGCGTGGGTCGGGCCTCGACGAGCTCACCGAGCTCGCCGGCAAGCGGGTCGGCGTCCAGAAGGACACCACCGGCGAGACCTTCATGAGCGACTTCGCTCCCGACGACACCGAGGTCACAGCCTTCGGGGATGCCGCAGCCCTGCAGTCGGCGCTCGCCACCGGTCGGCTCGACGCCGCGATGCTCGACAACACCGTGTCGGGGCAGTTCGTCGGCGCCAACCCCGGGCTCAAGCTGGCCCGGGAGTTCGACACCGGCGAGCAGTACGGCATGGCGGTCAAGAAGGACGGCAACATCCCGCTCTTGCGCCAGATCAACGGCGCGCTCGCCGACCTCCGTGAGGACGGCACCTACGACAAGATCTTCGTCACCTACTTCGGCTGACCTGCAGCCGTTCCTCACCGTCGGCCCTCACGGGGCGATGGTGAGGAACAGGAACGCCGCGAGCAGCACGAGGTGCACCCCACCCTGCAGCGTCTTGGCGCGCCCGGGCACGACGGTGAGGATCGCGACCGCGGCCGTGAGGAGCAGCAGCACCGTCTGGAGCTGGTTGAGTCCGAGCTCGAGCGGTCCGTCGAGCCACACCGAGGCGATCGCGATGGCGGGGATGGTGAGTCCGATGGACGCGATCGCCGAGCCGAGCGCGAGGTTGAGACTGACCTGCACGCGGTTGAGCGCGGCGGCGCGCACCGCCGCGATCGTCTCGGGCGCGAGCACGAGCAGGGCGATCACCACACCGACCACCGCGTAGGGGAAGCCCAGCGCACTGACGCCCGACTCGATCGCCGGCGACTCGATCTTGGCGAGCCCGACCACAGCCACCAGGGCCACGACGAGCAGGACCAGGCTGCTCCAGGTCGCCCGGTCCGTGGGCGGATCGGCGTGACCGTCGTCGTCGAGGTCGACGACCCGGTGGTCGTAGGACCCGTCCGGGCCGGCCGCGGCGACCATGGGCGTGTGCTGGCTCTGGGTCACGGGCAGGAAGAAGTCACGGTGGCGGATGGTCTGGGTGAAGACGAACATGGCGTAGAGCACCAGTGAGGCAATGGCCGCGAACGCGAGCTGGGCGCCGGTGAACTCCGGACCGGGCTCGGACGTGGTCACCGAGGGGACCACCAGGCACAACGTGGCCAGCGCGATGACGGTGGCGAGCGCCGCGCCCGTGCCTTCGGGGTTGAAGACCGCGAGGTGGTGCTTGGCAGCGCCGACGAGCAGTGACAGTCCGACGATGCCGTTGACGGTGATCATGACCGCCGCGAAGACGGTGTCGCGGGCGAGGCCGGCGTTGGGCTCGTCGGCGGTGACCATCAGGGTGAGGATCAGGCCGACCTCGATGATCGTCACGGCCACCGCGAGCACGAGCGAACCGTAGGGCTCGCCGACGCGGTGGGCGACCACCTCGGCGTGGTGCACGGCCGCGAGCACGGCACCGACCAGCAGCACCGCAAGCAGACCGAGCACGACGGGACCCGGATCACCGAACCAGGACACGGCCAGCGCGACGGCCGCCAGGACAGGGGTGACGGTGGTCCAGGAGGGCCGACTCATGCCTCAACCCTAGGGGGGCGGCACGAGCGTGCTCCTCAGCCCTCGGGCGTCGAGAGCTTCTCCAGCCGGGCCCGCAGGAGGGGGACGCGGTGGCTGTTGCCGTCGAGGGTGACGTACTGCTCACCGAAGATGGCGAGCAGGGCGTCGTCGAGGCGGCGCACGGCCCCGGCGGGGTACTTGTAGCCCATCCGGCGGATCACCGCGTCGGCGTCCACCGAGGTCAGCAGGTCGCCGAGGTCGTCGACGGTGTCGATGCCGAGCTGCGCGAGCAGGTCCGCGATCCAGTCGTAGTGGTCGGTGTGCGACCAGCCGGCGTCGCTGTAGTGCCCGGCCAGGAACGTGGCGAGGTCCTGGCCGACGATGTGGTCGGACCCGAGCTCGGTCGCGCTGCCCGGAGCCGCCTGCTGGATCCGCTCGCGGATGGTGGCGAACTCACGGTCGGCGAGCTCGATCAGCCCCGCGGCGAGGGTGAAGCGGCGGTCGAGGTCGGCGGCGGCGTCCTCGGGCACGTTGCCCTTGTAGCGGATGTCGTGCTCGAACTCCGCCCACGCGTGCTGCAGCACCGTGCGCACCTGGACGCTCGCGCGGTGACCCTCCAGCACGGGGAGCTCGGCACCGGGGCGGGTCTGGACCAGCAGGTGCCGGCTGGCGTAGCCGAAGCGTCCCGATCGCGCGGTCTCCTCGCCCAGGTCGCGGTCGTCGAGCATGTCGAGCTCGTCGTCGAGGACCTCCGCGACCGCTGCGACATCGCTGTGGACGTAGGTGATGACGCGTACGCCGATCTGGTCGGTGATCTGCTCGAGGGGCTCGGGGTAGAGCAGCTGGCCGCCGTCGGTCCTGTTGGCCTTCTCGGCGAACGAGGCGACGCTCTTCGTGCGTCCGGTCACGCTGAGGTAGTCGATGCCGGCGTCGTCGAGGAGGACCTGGATGAGGGCGACGTAGGCCCGCGTCGACGAGGCGAGCTGCGGCTGGCGGGCGGCATAGGCACGTACGGCCTGGCGCACCGGCTCCTGCTCGCGCGCCGGCTCCTGCTCGGTCATGGCGCCCACCCTGCCAGACGCGGACGTCCGCCGCGCCCGGCGGACCTGCGCCTGAGGGGGAGCCGGCACCGGTTGGCTAACGTCTGATGACCATGACCTCCTCACCTCGCCGTCCGGGCCGTCGATCCACCGCCGCTGTCGTCACCGTCCTGGCGCTCGCCGCCGGCCTCGCCGGTTGCGCCGACGACGGCACGGAGGAGAGCGCCACCGATCCCTCGGCGGTCCCGACCGACACCGGCTCGCAGTCGCCGTCACCGACCGCCACCCCGTCGGAGTCACCCACGCAGACCAGCCCCCCGGCCGACAGCGGTGAGGGCGCCCGGGCGATCATCGCGGCCACCGGCTCCGCCGGCGCCACCGAGGCGACCCTGGTCAGCGCCACCGAGGGCGGCGGCTCCGTGTCCACCCTGTCCTGGACCCTCGACTCCGACCAGGCCGTGGCCGACTTCACCGCCCAGTTCAACGCCGACCTGGCCGCGACCCTGCAGACCGCGGCCACCGAGCTGACCAGCCAGGTCGCTCCCGGGTCCACCGCCTACGGCGCGACCGCGGCCATCGGGTGCGAGGCCCCACGCAGCGTTGCGGTCGACGCCGGCGAGGCTGGCTTCGAGGTCGTCGCCGCGCTGCCGAAGAGCACGGTCCAGTGCCTGGCACCCATGACCTACGTCGTCCTCTTCGCGGTGCCGGACGCCTGAGCCGGGTCTCGTGGCAGGTCCTGTCGACAGCGCTCAGACAGGCGGCGGCGGGACCGTGGGTGTCACGGTCGGCGTCGGGGCTGGGATCGGCAGGATCGGGATGACCGGCGGCAGCACCCCACCGTAGACGACACCGAAGCCGTTGGGCACGGTGCGCTCAGTGCCGTCGGAGGGCTCGTTGACGATCGCCATCGCACCGGTGCCGGCCCGGGTGTACATCGCGGAGGAGCCGCCGCCGTCGAGGTTGAGGGCGTTCTCCGCGCCGAGCGCGACCATGATGTCGGCGAGCTCGACCATGGTGTAGCCCCGGCTGACGGCCGAGCGGCCGTCGACGACGAGGATCAGCAGCCGGCGGCCGTCGGCGTCGATGCCGACCGCCGTGCGGGGGTGGGCGATGGTGTTGTTGATGACGCTCCGCACGCCGTTGACCAGCAGGGGACGGTCACCGCTGATGGCCACCGTCGGACGGCCGCCCTCGATCCGCTTGGACAGGGTGATCTTCGTGCCGGGCCTGAGCTGCTTCAGCTGGGCCGCGGCCGGGCCCACGCCGATGAGGACCCGGTTGTTGGCGCGGATCTTGCGACCCTGCGACAGCGTGGGCCGGTTGGAGACCACGCGGTTCTTCCAGAGCAGGACCTCGCGGGCCCGCTTCTTGCCCGACGGCAGCACGGCGTTGCCCGACGTGCGGTTCCAGTCGTGGGTGAACACGCCGATCTGGCCGCTGGGCACCTCGGGGTGGTTGAGGCCGCTGACGGTCCAGGCCTGGCGCTGCCGGATCGTGTACTGCACGGTCAGCGGGCTGACGTGCGGACCGGTCGTGTCGAACCAGAGCGACGAGTTGACCCCCGGGATCCACCCCTCGCGGGCAGCGTTGAGGATGCCGCGCTCGCCGTGGATCGCGACGCCGAGGGGGGCCCCGGTCTCGCTGATGTCGAAGAAGTCCCCGTTGACCGCGCCGATCACGTCGTTCCAGCGGCCGAGCTGACTGACCGTGTTGCGCTTGGTGACGTATTTCGGCGACAGCTCCGCGAACGTGATGTCGGGTGCGTCGAGATTGATGCTCAGCAGGTTCATCCGGACCTGCCCGATGGGCTGGCGGCCGTCCACCTGGTCCCACTCGCGCAGGGTGATCCCGGGAGCGATCTCGTAGCTGGCGTCGTTGAGGACCGTCGTCCTTGCGCGGGCGTTGACCGGCGGTCCGACCACGATGCCCGGCTTGCCGTCGGAGGTCTGGTCGCGCCCGCGATAGCCACTCGCCGCACCTGCGCCGAGGTCCTCGCGCGACGACGTACGACTGCCCGCCCCGCCCTCGTCGGCGACGGACGGAGCGGTGCCGAGGCCGGCGACGAGGCCGGTCACCAGGACCCCCGCGGTGGCGAGGGTGAGCGCGCGCGGACGCGTCGGTGCTGACTGCGGGCGGTGCGTGAAGAAGGACACGCGATCCAGAGTAAGCGACGTCGTGGGACTGGTGGGAAAATTGGGATCATCGGCCGTTGCCGCCACCTAGGCTGCCGACCATGCCCGCCGACCGTCGTCACCTGCCCCCGGGGCCGGGGCTGGGGTGGAACACCTTCCACGCAGGCGACAACCTCGACGTCCTGCCCCGCCTCGCGCCGGGTTCGGTCGACGTCGTCTACACCGACCCGCCCTACAACACCGGGAACGACTTCGCCTATGCCGACCGTTTCCGCGACGGCAGCCACGCCGACCCCTACGCCGGTCGGCACGCGGCCTGGGCCGCGATGATGCGTCCTCGCCTCGAGGCCGTGCGCGAGGTGCTGGCCCCGCACGGGGCCGTCTTCGTCAGCATCGACGACAACGAGGCCGCGCACCTCAGGCTCCTGATGGACGCGGTGTTCGGTGAGGCCAACTTCCTGGCACAGATCGTGGTCAACCTCAACCCCAAGGGTCGTCAGCTCGGACGGGGCTTCGCCACGAGCCACGAGTACGTCCTGGCCTATGCGCGGCACCTGCCGGCATGCGCGGTCGACGGCAGCACGACCGAGTCGGTCCTCGAGGCCGACTTCCCGCTCAGCACCGCGGACGGTCGGCGCTTCCGTTACCTGCCGCTGCGCAACACCAACAAGAAGTTCAACCCGGTGACCGCGCCCACCCTGCACTTCGCGCTCCACGGTGACCCGGCGACGGGCCGCGTCGCCACGACCGAGTTCGCCGGGAGCCGGCCCCTCACCCCGGTCTTCGGCGACGGGCGCCCGGCCGTGTGGCGCTGGTCCCGCCCGCGCGTGGACGAGCGACCCGACGACCTCGAGTGCCGGATGGTCCGCGGGCGCACCGGCGAGCGGGCCGACATCTTCCAGCGCGACTGGCTGCTGCGTGAGGGCGGTCGGCGCAAGAAGCTGCGCACCATCTGGCTGGCCGAGGAGATCGGCTCCACCGACACCGCGGTCGCCGAGCTGAAGGCGATCATCGGGCACGTCTTCGAGTCACCCAAGCCCACCGGCCTCGTACGTCGGATCCTGGCGACGCTGCCCGACGACGTCGTCGTGCTGGACCCCTTCGCGGGGAGCGGCACCACCGGTCACGCGGTCGCGATGGCGAACGTCGCCGACGGTGGCAGCCGGCGGTGCATCAGCATCAACTCGACCGAACCCACGCGGGAGGGGTCCAACGCCCGGCTCGCCGGGTTCGCGACCGTCGCCGACATCACCCGCGCCCGGCTCGAGGCGGTCGCGGAGCAGGTCGGTGGCGGGCTGAGCGTCGTCGGTGGTTGAGGTGCTGTCCCCCCGCCGGCGGGGGTGCTGGCCGGCCTCAGACGCCGGCCGCCCGCTCCAGCGCGCGCAGCTCGACGTCGAGGTGCTCGAGCATGCGCTGCAGGTGGGGCACGGTCCGACGGCAGCCGGTGAGCCCGAAGCACATCTTGCCGTCGTAGGAGGTGCACGTGATGTTGAGCGCCATCCCGTTGATCGGGATCGACAGGGGATAGGTGCCGATCAGCTTGGCGCCGTTCCAGTAGTGCGTGGTGCGCGGACCGGGCACGTTGCTGACGATCAGGTTGTAGGGCGGACGCACGATGCCCTGCATCCGCAGGACGGGCCCGAGGATCGCCGGGGCCTGGCCCAGCGCACTCATCGCCAGGATCTGCGTGGGGGTCATCGCCGACATGCCCTCCTTGCCGTCCTTCATCGAGCGGTGGATGGCGCCCAGCCGCTGGGCGGCGTCCGGGAGGTGGGTGCCGAGCTGCACCATGACCGCACCGACCGCGTTGCCGCCGTCGGCGGAGGCAGGGTGTGACTGCCTGGCGCGGAGGGCGACCGGAACCATCGAGATCAGCGTGGTCTCGGGGAGCGCGTCCAGCTCCATGAGGTAGGTGCGCATCGCACCGCTGACCATGGCCAGCACGACGTCGTTGATCGTGGTCCCCGTCGCCTTGCCCACGGCGCGGAGCCGCTCGACCGGCCAGTCCTGCGCAGCGAAGCGGCGCGAACCCGTGATGCTCTGGTTGAGCATCGTGCGCGGGGCGTAGAGCGAGAGCGCGGACGTCTCGTTGCGCACGCTCGCGTTGAGGGTGCGGATCAGGGCGCTGGGCATCCCGGCGGCCTCGGACGCGATCGCGAGTGCCGTACGCACGGTGGCTGCGGACACGTCGCTGAGCGAGGGCCCCTCCGGGCGGTCGGCGTCCGGACGGGGTGGGCGCGGGCGAAGCGCCCACGGCGCTGGCATGTCGCGCTCGTGGGGGTCGGTGGACAGCACGCTCGCGAGCAGGCGCATCGCCGAGACGCCATCGACGAGGGCATGGTGGGTCTTGGTGTACATCGCGACGTGGCCGTCGCGCAGGCCCTCGATGATGTGGGCCTCCCACAGGGGGCGCTCCCAGGCGAGGCGCGTGCTGTGCAGGCGCGAGCAGAGCTCGAGCAGCTCGCGGATCCGCCCCGGCTTGGGCAGCGCGCTGTGCCGCACGTGGTGCTCGATGTCGAACTGCTCGTCGGGCTGCCAGACGAGCTGCCCCGCCGTGCGGGCCGAGCGGTGCGGGTGCTTGAGGAAGAGCGGGGCCACCTGCTCGACGTCGCGCATCTGCTCATACATCCCGCGGACGTAGTTGCGGCCCGCGCCCTCCGGCTTCTCGAAGAGCTGCAGACCGCCCACGTGCATCGGCATGTTGCGGTTCTCCGCCAGCAGGAAGCCGGTCGCGGTCGGGTCGATCGGGTCCACCACTGGTCCTCCTCTGCCCCCCTGGACAAGGGCGTGGGCGCATCCTTGCCTGCCGTGGGGACCCCCACAAGGGACGCCGGTCCGCGTCTCATGCCTCCAGTGACCGGGCGAGCTCGGCGACGAGGGCGTCGACGACCGCCACGAGGTCGCCGCCCGACTCGTGGGCCACCGCGCGCTGCCGCTGGTAGGACGCCCCGCGGGTCGCGATGTCGGCGACCGTGCGCAGCTCCGCCTCGCAGTCGAGGCGCCGCGCGACCGGCGTCAGCCGCTCCAGCAGGTCGTCGAGGTCCTCGGTGACGAGCCGCTCACGGTTGTCGTCGTCGAGGATGACGATCGCGTCCAGGCCGTAGCGCGCCGCGCGCCACTTGTTCTCCTGGACCTGCCACGGGCGCATCGTGGGCAGTGTCTCGCCGTCCGCGAGCCGGGTGTCGAGGTCGACCACGAGGCAGTGGACGAGGGCCGTCAGCGCGGCCACCTCGCCGATGTCGGACATCCCGTCGCACACGCGGTTCTCGAGCGTGCCCAGGTGCGGTGCCGGGCGCAGGTCCCAGCGGACGTCGCCCATCGAGTCGATCACCCCCGTCGTCGTCTGGTCGGCGATGCACCGCTCGAACTCGGCCCACGTGTCGAAGGTGAAGGGCAGGCCCGCGGTCGGCAGCTGCTGGAACATCAGCGCGCGGTTGGAGGCATAGCCCGTGTCCTGGCCGGCCCAGATCGGGGAGCTGGCGGACAGGGCGAGCAGGTGGGGGTAGGTCGTCAGCATGGACGCCAGCACCGGCATCACCCGGTCGCGCTCGGGCATCCCGACGTGGACGTGCACGCCCCAGATCAGCATCTGGCGGCCCCACCACTGGGTGCGGTTGATCAGCTCGGCGTAGCGGTGGCCCTCGGTGAGCTGCTGGTGCGACCAGTCGGCGAACGGGTGCGAGCCGGCTCCCAGGAGGTCGACGCCGAGCTCCGCAGCGGCGGGCGCGACGACCGCCAGGGTGTCGCGCAGGTCGTGGACCGCGGCGCCGACGGTCGGGCAGATGCCGGTGACGACCTCGACGGTGTTGCGCAGCAGCTCCTTGTGCAACCGCTGCGGCTCCTCGAGGCGGCCGCAGGCGAGCTCGTGCACCTCGGAGGCGACGCTGGCGAGGTCGCGGCTGTCCCGATCCACCAGGGCGAGCTCCCACTCGACGCCGAGCGTCGGCGCCGCGGACGCGTGGAAGTCGATGCGCATGGGGCCACTCTAGGGAGCACCCGACACGGGGGCCTCACCCCTGCGACGGCCGATCCGGTCGCCGGGTGCGAACATGGCCGGGTGGACTGGCAGGACGGGCTCTCACCCGAGGACAGCAAGGCACAGGAGGTGCTCCTGGAGCAGGCGGCGCGGACCCGTGAGATCCACCTGACCATGGACCTGTGCCTGCGGATCGGCGAGATGCTGCTGTCGTCCGGTGCCGGGGCGGCCGACGTGACGGCGACGATGCGCTCGGTGGCCGACCACCTCGGTCTGCGCCAGGCCGAGATGGACGTGACCTTCACGGCGCTGTCGATGAGCTACCAGCGCTCGGCCGACGACGTACCGATGCTGATGATCCGTCACGTCCAGCAGCGCGACATCGACTACGAGGACCTCACCGCCGTCGACCACCTCGTGCGCGACCTCCTCACCGATCAGGCCGACCTCTTCCTCGCGCGCTCGCGGATGGCCACGATCGTCTCCCTCGGCCACGCCTTCCCCCGGTGGGCGGTGACGATCGCGTGGGCGGTGATGGCCGCGGCCGTCGGTGTCTTCCTGGGCGGTGGGCCGGTCGTCTCGGCCTCGGCGGCAGTGGCGGCGGTGCTGATCGACCGGGTCCAGATGGTGATGGCGCGGCGCCGGCTGCCCTTCTTCTACCTGCAGGTTGCCGGCGGCGCCATCGCCACGATCCTCGCCGCGGCCGTGGCCGCCACCCCGATCGAGGTCGACGAGTCCCTCATCGTGACGGCCAACATCATCCTGCTGCTCGCCGGCATCGGACTGATGGGAGCCGTCCAGGACGCGCTGACCGGCTTCTACCTCACCGCGGGCGCGCGGCTGATCGAGGCGATGATGGCGACCGCCGGCATCATCGCCGGCGTCGGTCTGGGCATCTCGGTCGCCGACGGACTGGGGGTCCCCCTCCAGGCGCTCGTGCCCGGTCAGCTCGGCAGCACCGGTCTCCTCGCCGTCGTCGCCGGCGCTGCTGTGGCCTCGGCCGCGTTCAGCGTCGCCAGCTATGCCCCGCGCCGGGCCGTCATCCCGATCGGGTTGATCACCGGAGTGGCCGCCCTGATCTCGCAGACGGTCGAGGTCAACGGCTTCGGTCGGGCGGCGGCGGCGGGCGTCGCGGCATTCTTCATCGGCCTCGTCGCCTTCGCCGTCGCCGGTCGGGTGCGGGTGCCGCCACTGGTCGTCGCGGTGCCGGCGATCGTCCCGTTCCTGCCCGGCCTGTCGATCTATCGGGGCCTCACCTGGCTCGCCGACGGCGGTTACCTGGTCTCCCAGGGGATCCTCGCGCTGATCACCGCGATCTCGGTCGCGATCGCGCTGGCATCGGGGGTGATCCTCGGCGAGTACGTCGCCCAGCCGCTCAAGCGTGAGGCCCGCAGGTTGGAGAGGCGGCTCTCCGGACCCCGCCTGGTCGGGCCCCACCGGGCGCTCGCCCGCGCCGAACGGCGGGCGCTCAGGCGTCCCTCACCATGACCCCGACAGGCGCATGAGCTCCGCGAGCCAGTGCCGGTGCGTTCCGTCGTACGGCGGGAGGCCGGCGCGGACGGCCACGAGGACCGCGTCGCAGCTGGCCTGCGCCGCAGCGACCACGTCCGCCGGATAGCCCAGCGACACCTGGTGCTCGGCGAACTCGTCCTCGTCGTCGACGAAGACCTCGCCAGGGCCGGCAGACAGGTTCAGCGGAGCCGAGCCGTGCAGGCGTGGCGCCTGCGGGGACATCCGGACCACGTCGAGGTCCAGGTCGACGGACCGCAGCACGTCTGCGTCCCACTCGCCGGGCGTGGCGATGTCGACGTAGAGGTCGCACCAGATGCCGGGGGCGTGGAAGGTCGCGGCATACCAGCCGGTCACAGGCACCAGGGTCACGCAGGCGACCTCGGAGACCATCTCCCGTCCGGGGCGCTGGTTGAGCGTGGCCTCCGGGAAGCCGAGCCACTCGCCGTGCTCGTCCGACCCCAGGTGCACACCGGCGAACTCCCAGTGCGGGTGGTCACCCCACTTCGTCATCTCGACGCGGATCGCGTCCCCCGGCCTCGGCACCCTGCTGTTATAGCCCACCCGCTCTCACCCGTCCCTGGACGGAAGCAGCACGGTGAGGGTCGTCTCACCGGGTTCGCTCGTCAGGGCGACGGTGCCGCTGTGGGCAGCGACGATCGCCTCGACGAGTGACAGGCCGAGCCCGGCGCCGCCCGCCCGGGTGCGGGCGGCGTCGCCGCGGGCGAAGCGCTCGAAGGCGCGGGGCGCGAGCCCCGCCGGAAAGCCGGGGCCGTCGTCGTGGACGGCGAAGCCCGCCGGCGTGCCGGACACCGTGATCGTGCTGCCGGCGGGGGTGTGCGTGCGGGCGTTGGTCAGCAGGTTGCTCACCACCTGGTGGAGCCGTGCCCCGTCGCCGGTCACGGTGAGGGGCGCGTCGGGCAGCACGAGCCGCCAGGAGCGCTCGGCGTCGAGGACCCGCGCGTCGTTGACCGCCTCGAGCAACAGCCGCGACAGGTCGACGGGCTCACGCTCGAGCGGACGCCCGGCGTCGAGGCGGGCCAGCAGCAGGAGGTCCTCGACCAGCGCGGTCATCCGCGCCGACTCGGTCTCGACCTTGGCCAGCGCGGTCCCGATCGTCTCCGGGCGGCGGCGGGCGAGCTCGGTGTAGCCGCCGATCGTCGCCAGCGGCGTACGCAGCTCGTGGGAGGCGTCGGCGACGAACTGGCGCACCTGCTGCTCGCTGCGGTGGCGCTGGTCGAGGGCCACTTCGACGTGGTCGAGCATCGCGTTGAGCGCCGCACCCACCTGCCCGACCTCGGTGCGCTCGTCGGTGAGACGGGTCGGCACCCGATCGGTCATCTCGATCTCGCCCGACGCGAGCGGGAGCTCGGCGACGCGGTGCGCGGTGTCGGCGACCTCGCGCAGCGGCGCCAGCTGACGGCGTACGAGGATCGTGCCGGCGCCTGCGGCCATGATCAGGCCGAGCATCACGAAGGCGGCCTCCGCGACGAGCAGTGAGCCGACCGCATCGTCGACGTCGGCAGCGGGGAGCCCGATGACCAGGACGCCACGCTCGGACAGCACAGCGGTGACGCGGTAGGAGCTCCCACCGATGCCCACCGGGTGCACCCCGCCGTCGAGTGGCACGTCTGCCAGCTCCGACACGGCGTCCGCGCCGAGGTCATCGGCGTCGCCGCGACGGTTGCCCAGGACGAATGCCTGACCGTCCGCCGGGAACGCCACGAGGGTGCCCGGGCCTGGTTGCCGAGATCGACACCTGCGGTGTCGTCAACCTCGCGCGGTCCGGGACCGCCTGGTCCGCCTGGTCCGTCTGCCCGGCCGACCGACGCGAGGACGTCCTGGTCGAGCTGCCCGGTGAGGTGGTCGCGCATCACCAGCGTCGTCGCTCCACCGACGGCCAGTGACACCACCGCCAGAAGTGCCACCACGGTGAGCACCAGCCGCGCGGTCAGGGTGCGGGGCAGGGCGGACCTCACGCCGCCGGCTTGAGGACGTAGCCGGCGCCGCGCATGGTGTGGATCATCGGGTCGCGTCCGGCGTCGACCTTCTTGCGGAGGTAGGAGATGTAGAGCTCGACCACGTTGGCCTGCCCGCCGAAGTCGTACTGCCAGACGCGGTCGAGGATCTGCGCCTTGCTGAGCACCCGGCGTGGGTTGCGCATCAGGAAGCGCAGCAGCTCGAACTCGGTCGCGGTGAGACCGATCTCGACGCCCGCGCGGTGCACCTCGTGGCTGTCCTCGTCGAGGGTGAGGTCGCCGACGACGAGCATGGTGCCGGCCTCGGCCTGGGCGGTGGTGCCGCCGCGCCGGATCAGCCCACGCAGCCGGGCCACGACCTCCTCGAGCGAGAACGGCTTGGTGACGTAGTCGTCACCGCCGGCGGTCAGCCCGGCGATGCGGTCCTCGACCGCGTCCTTGGCGGTGAGGAAGAGCACCGGCACGTCGCTGCCGTCGGCGCGCATCCGGCGCAGCACCTCGAGGCCGTCGAAGTCGGGCAGCATGATGTCGAGCACGACCGCGTCAGGTCGGAAGTCGCGCGCGGCTTTCACGGCGTCCGTGCCGGTGTGGGCCATCCGGAGGTCCCACCCCTCGTAGCGCAGCGCCATCGCGAGGAGCTCGGCGATGTTGACCTCGTCGTCGACGACGAGCACACGCACGGGCGAGCCGTCAGGTCGGGTCAGGTGCTGCATGGCAGCATCCTGCCGCCCGTTCCTGTGGAGTTCCTGTGACGCGCCTGTCAGTCGTCCCGCCTGACCGAGGCGTTCAGCCGGGCTGCCTGCCGGGTGAGGTGCATCTTCTCCGCGACGTTCGACGCGAGAGCGGCCGCCTCGGCATAGAGCGCAGCCGCGTTCTCCCGGTCACCCGCCTTCTCGTGGAGGTACGCCGATGCCGCCCGGTGGCGGGGCAGACCGGGGTCGACCTCGGCCAGCTCCGCCAGCCCGGCCGGGGCGCCGTCGGCCTCGCCGACCGCGACGGCGCGGTTGAGTCGCACCACCGGGCTGCCGGTCAGCACCAGCAGCTCGTCGTACCACTGCACGACCTGGACCCAGTCGGTCTCCGCGGCACTCGGTGCGTCGGCGTGGAGCGCGGCGATCGCCGCCTGGAGCTGGAACTCCCCGCGCCGATCCTGGGCGAGCGCGGCCTGGAGGATCGCGACCCCCTCGGTGACGAGGGCGGCGTCCCAGCGGCTGCGGTCCTGGTCGGCGAGCGGCACGAGCGAGCCGTCAGGACGCACACGCGCAGGGCGGCGGGCATGGTGGAGCAGCATGAGCGCGAGCAGGCCGTCGGTCTCGGGATTGACGGCCAGGGACGCCAGGTGGCGGGCGAGTCGGATCGCCTCGGCGGCCAGGTCGACGTGCCCGGTGTAGCCCTCGTTGAAGACCAGGTAGAGCACCCGGCGCACCGTGTCGAGGTCGCCAGGCCGGTCGAACGGCTTGGCCGACACGGTCCGCTTGGCCCGGCTGATCCGCTGGGCCATCGTCGCCTCCGGGACGAGGTAGGCCTGGGCGATCTGCCGCGTCGTGAGGCCGGCCACGGCGCGCAACGTCAGGGCGACGGCCGAGGTGGGCGTCAGGGCGGGGTGCGCGCAGAGGAAGAAGATCCGCAGCGTGTCGTCGGACGCGTCGCCGGGTCCCGCGACCGGCTCGGCGCCGACCGCGAGCTCGCGCCGCTGTCGGGCACTGTCGGACCGGGCGGCGTCGAGAAACCGGCGCCACGCAACCGTGACCAACCACCCCTTCGGATCGCGCGGCCGACCGCCCGTCGCGAAGGTGCGGACGGCCTCGAGGAGTGCCTCCTGGACGGCGTCCTCGGCCGTCGCGAAGTCCGCTCCGCGACGGACGAGGACACCGATGACCGCAGGGATCAGCTCCCTGAGCGGCAGCTCGTCGAGGTCATCCACCGGCGCAGGTCAGCCCTCGGTGGCCGACGGTGCGCCGTAGAAGGGGCGGACCTCGAGCCACTCGTGGATCGGGCTGCCGCCCGCACCCGGTGCCAGGGACAGCTCGCCGGCGAGCTCGACAGCGCGGTCCCAGCCGTCGACGTCGACGACGTACCAGCCGGCGATGAGGTCCTTGGTCTCGGCGAACGGACCGTCGGTGACCGGCGCGCCGCTCTGGTCGGCGCGGACGAAGGCGCCCTCGGGGGACAGTGCCTGCGCGTCGACGTACTCCCCGCTCTGCTCCAGACGCGTGCCGAAGTCGTCCATGAACTGCATGTGGGCATCGACCTCCTCCGGCGTCCAGCGGTCCATCGCGATGTCGTTCACGGTGGCGGGGGCGCCGCGGTAGTGCTTGAGGATCAGGTATTTCGGCATCTTGTTCTCCTTCTCAGGTGCTGCCCATTGTGGCCGCTTCCGCACCGGGGACGGAGCCGGCCGCTCGTTCTCGACATCCGGCCCGGATCCTTCTCAGATCCTCCTCTGGGCCCGCGCACAGGTCGTGCACAGGGAGCCGGAGCACGCTCAGGTCCATGAGCGACGACACGACCCGCCCCGACCGACGAGACCCAGCCCGTACGCCCCGAGGGTGCGGCCCTCCCGGCCCCGCCCGCGGACCCAGAGCCGGCGGACCCCGAGCCGGCGGACCCTGAGGCTGCGCCGCTCGCCCGGCGCGGCCTGCGCGAGCGCCTGCGGAGCCTGCGCCGCTCGGAGGGCGAGAACAGGTTCGGGCTTGCAGCCCTCCTCGCCTCCGCGCTCGCCGGGATCATCGTCGGCGGACTCGGTCTCACTGCCGTCCACGCCATCACCGAAGGCGGCGGCCGGGACCACGGCGGGATCTCCCAGCGCCGCGACGGGGACGGCCCCGGTGGTCGTGGCGGGTTGCACGGCGGACCTGCCGGCCAGCTGCCGCCGACCACCGTGCCAGACGACGAGGACAGCGCGGGCTGAGGTCCAGGCCCCGAGCGACGGGCCGCTGTGACGGGCACCGCGGCGAAACCGCTTGCCGTCGTGGGCGAGAATGGCCCCCGTTGTGAAGATCACCTACCCGCCGGAGCTCCCGGTCTCCGCGCGCCGCGACGACATCGCCGCGGCGATCCGCGACCACCAGGTCGTGATCGTCGCGGGCGAGACCGGTTCCGGCAAGACCACCCAGCTGCCGAAGATCTGCCTGGAGCTGGGTCGCGGTGCCGGCCCGGCCGGCGGCGGCAAGCTGATCGGCCACACCCAGCCGCGCCGGATCGCGGCCCGCTCGGTGGCCGAGCGGATCGCCGAGGAGCTCGGGACCGAGCTCGGTGACGTCGTCGGCTACCAGGTCCGCTTCACCGACCGGACCAGCAGGGCCAGCAGGGTCAAGCTGATGACCGACGGCATCCTGCTCGCCGAGCTCCAGCGCGACCGCGACCTGCGCAAGTACGACACGATCATCATCGACGAGGCCCACGAGCGCAGCCTCAACATCGACTTCCTGCTCGGCTACCTCAAGCGGCTGCTGCCGAGGCGCCCCGACCTCAAGGTGATCATCACCAGCGCGACGATCGACGTCGACCGCTTCGCCGCGCACTTCGGCGCCCCCGTGGTCGAGGTGTCGGGCAGGACCTACCCCGTCGACATCCGCTACCGCCCGCTGCTCGAGCTGTCGGAGGATGACGAGGACGGGGAGCCGGTCCAGCGCGACCAGACCGAGGCGATCCTCGACGCCGTCCGCGAGCTGTCCCAGGACGGGCCCGGCGACGTGCTCGTCTTCCTGCCCGGCGAGCGCGAGATCCGGGACACCGCCGACGCCTTCGAGGCGCTGCGCAGTGATCGCCTCGAGATCGTCCCGCTCTACTCGCGCCTGAGCGCAGCCGACCAGCACAAGGTCTTCTCCAGTCACTCCTCGATCGTGCGCCGCGTGGTGCTGGCGACCAACGTCGCCGAGACGTCGCTGACCGTGCCCGGCATCAGGTACGTCATCGACACCGGAGTCGCGCGGATCAGCCGTTACTCGGTGCGGACCAAGGTGCAGCGACTGCCCATCGAGCCGATCAGCCAGGCCTCGGCCAACCAGCGCTCGGGCCGCTGCGGCCGCGTCGCGGAGGGCATCGCGATCCGGCTCTACTCGCAGGAGGACTTCGAGGGCCGCCCGGAGTTCACCGATCCCGAGATCCTGCGCACCAACCTCGCCAGCGTGATCCTCCAGATGGCCTCGCTCAAGCTGGGCGACATCGCCCGCTTCCCGTTCGTCGAGCCGCCCGACCGGCGCAACATCAAGGCCGGGACCGACCTGCTCGAGGAGCTCGGCGCGGTCTCGACCGAGGCCGCCCCGCAACGTGTGGCGGACCGGCGGTCCGGACCTCCGCATCGCAGCACGTCCCAGTCGGGCGTACGCCTCACGACGGTGGGCCAGCGCCTGGCCCGCCTGCCGATCGACCCGCGGCTGGGTCGGATGATCCTCGAGGCCGAACGTCTCGGCTGCCTGCGCGACGTGCTGACGATCGCCGCCGCCCTGTCGATCCAGGACCCGCGGGAGCGACCCGAGGAGCAGCGGCCGCAGGCCGACCAGCTGCACGCGCGCTTCAAGCACGACTCCAGCGACTTCCTCACCTGGCTCAACCTGTGGCGCCACGTCAAGGAGCAGCAGCGCGAGCTGTCGTCGAGCGCCTTCCGCCGGATGTGCAAGCGCGAGCACCTCAACTACCTGCGCATCCGCGAGTGGCAGGACTACGAGTCCCAGCTGCGTCAGGTCGCCAAGGAGATGAAGCTCGACGTCGGTCACCCGTCGGACACCCCCGACGAGGACGGCATCCACCAGGCGCTGCTGTCCGGCCTGCTCAGCCACGTCGGTGCGCTGGAGGAGCGGGACAAGGCCAAGCCGGGGGAGCGACGCCCGTTGCGCGAGTACGTCGGTGCGCGCAACGCCCGCTTCGCCGTGTTCCCCGGCAGCGTGCTCAAGGGCCGCAACCCGGCCTTCCTGATGAGCGCCGAGCTCGTCGAGACGTCGCGGTTGTGGGCGCGGCAGAACGCCGCGATCAAGCCCGAGTGGGCCGAGACCCTCGGCGCCCACCTGGTCAAGCGGACCTACTCCGAGCCGCACTGGTCGCGCAAGCGGGCGGCGGTGATGGCGCGCGAGCGGGTGACCCTCTACGGCGTCCCGCTGGTCGCCGACCGCCTCGTCCAGTACGGCAGGATCGACCCGCCACTGGCCCGCGAGCTCTTCATCCGGCACGCGCTGGTGCAGGGGGAGTGGGACTCCCGTCACCGCTTCCTCGCCGACAACGCGCGTCTGCTCGAGGAGGCCGAGGAGCTCGAGCACCGTGCGCGCCGGCGCGACATCGTGGTCGACGAGCAGACCCTCTTCGACTTCTACGACGCCCGGGTCGGTGACGACGTGGTCAGCGGGCAGCACTTCGACCAGTGGTGGAGGAGGGCACGCGGCAAGAGCGCCGACCTGCTCACGTTCGACCCGTCGATGCTGACCCATGACACCGCCGGCGAGGTACGCGCGCTCGACTTCCCCGTCGAGTGGCACGACAGCGACGAGGCCGGTCTCACCTTCCCGATCAGCTATCACTTCGAGCCCGGTGCCGACGACGACGGCCTCACCATCGACGTACCGGTCGCGACCCTCAACCGCATCGATGCCGACGACTTCTCCTGGCTGGTCCCCGGGCTCCGTGAGGAGCTCGTCACCGAGCTGATCCGCTCACTGCCGAAGAGCCTGCGCGTGGCCATGGTGCCCGCCCCCAACACCGCTCGCGAGTTCCTCGCCGCGACGCCTCCCGGTGCGGAGCCGCTCCTCGATGCGCTGGAGCGCTTCGCCCGCAGCACGCGCAGCCTGATGATCGACCGCGCGTCGTGGGACTGGTCCAAGGTGCCCGAGCACCTGCGCCCGACCTACCGGGTGGTGACCGAGGACGGTGCCGAGGCGGGCCGCGGCAAGGACCTCGACGCTCTCAAGGAGCCCCTGCGGCCCACCTTCGAGCAGGCCATGGCCGACGTCGCCGCGGACTCGGGCGTGACGGCGACCGGACGGACGACGTGGACCTTCGGCACCGTCGAGGAGTCCTTCGTCCAGCGTCGCGCCGGTCACGAGGTGCGCGGCTTCCCGGCCCTCGTCGACGAGGGGGCCACGGTCGGGCTCCAGGTCCTCGCGAGTGCCGCCCAGGCCGCCGCGCACCACCGTCTCGGCGTGCGCCGCCTGGTCCTGCTCGCGCTCGGCCCGCCCGCACCGGTGGACGACGTGCTCGCCGCTGCCGGACTCGACCAGCGGGCCAGGCTCGCCCTCGTCGGCTCGCCCTACGCGTCGGTCGCAGACCTGGTGGCCGACCTGCGCTCCGGGCTCGTCGGCGAGGTCGTCGACGCACGGCCCACGGTGCGTGACGAGACGGCGTACGACGCTGTGGTGGCGGCAGCCCGCGAGGTCGTCGCGGCCGGTCTGAGCGCCGCGGTGCACGACGTGATGCGTGTGCTGGAGGCGTGGCGGACGACCGACCGGGCGATCTCCGGGCGTGCCGACCTGATGACCCTGCCGGCGATGACCGACATGCGCGCCCAGGTCGGACGCCTGATGGCACCCGGGTTCGCCGGCGACGCGGGAGCGACGCGGCTGCGCGACTACCCGCGCTACCTCGCCGCCGTCACGCACCGCCGCGAGCGGCTCGACGCGCAGGTCGCGAAGGACCGCCAGCTGATGGACCAGCTGGCCGGCCTCCAGGAGTCCTGGCTGCACGCGGTCGCAGCCGTGCCTGCCGGCCAGCCGATCCCGCAGCACCTGAGGGAGGCACGGTGGATGCTCGAGGAGTACCGCGTCTCGCTCTTCGCCCAGCAGCTCGGCACCCGGGAGAAGGTCAGCGACCAACGGATCCGCAAGGTGATGGGCGCTGCTCCCTAGTCTGCGCCTAGCCTTGGGGGATGGTTGATCGTCCCCACCACCGTCCGATGACGCCCGGCGGCCGCTTCTTCGCCGAGATCGCCGGGGGCGAGGATCCTGCGATGCTGCGCGAGGCGGGTGACCTCGCCGCGACCGTGCTGGTGCGAGGGGCCCGCGACTCCGACGACCCTGCCCTGGCCGAGCGCATCGTCCACCTGGCCGAGACGGAGGGACTCGAGACGCTCGCGCAGGTCTGGTCGGGTGCGCCCAGCGACACGCTCGCCGGCAGCCTGTGGCGGCTGTTCCTGCTGCGCTCGTGGGTCCACGCGGACCCGGCTCGGGTCGCGACCGAGTTCGAGGCCGGCCAACGTCGCGCCGACGTGGCACGGGTGGTCGCGGGGGTCGCGGACCCTCCGGGGCCGGACGAGCTGCGGGCGATGGTGGACGACGTGCTGCGCGGCATCGCGCGCGGCGACTTCGCGGTCACGCTCTTCCGCGCCTCCGCCTTCGCGCGGATCGTCGCGGCGGGCCGCGCCGGCCTGGGCGGTGCGGGCTCGGGCGGGTCGTCGCACGAGGAGATCAGCCGCATGCTGGTGCTGTCCGAGCAGCTCGAGGCGGCAGGTCATGCAGAGATCAGGCGCACCCTGAGCTGAGGCGACTACACTGGGTCATGAGTGCGTCGGGCCGCGGCAGCCCCGGGTTCCACAATTAGCCGCCATGAGCGGCCATGCGCCGTGAGGCGCTCCCGGTCCGGCGCACTCGTTGAACCATGGCTCGTGCCGCGTCTTCACTACGCTGCGCACATGACCCTTCGCCGCCGGATCGCCGGACTGCTCGCGCGGGCCGCCGCTGCCGCCTCGACCGCCTCCACCGCTTCGACCGCGTCGTCCGAGCCTGCGACGGCCGCCGCCCGACCTGACGAGGTCGGTGCCCACTACGCCCCCGAGATCGACGGGGAGCCCGACCCGGGCGAGGTCGTCTGGGCCTGGGTGGCCTACGAGGACGACCCGAGCCAGGGCAAGGACCGCCCGGTGCTCATCCTCGCCGCAGATCCCGACGGCGCAGGGTGGACCGGCCTGATGCTGAGCAGCCAGGACCACGACCGCGACGCCGCCGACGAAGCCCGCCACGGTCGGCACTGGATGGACGTCGGCTCCGGAGGGTGGGACTCCCAGGGCAGGCCGAGCGAGGTGCGGCTGGATCGGGTCCTCCACCTCGAGCGCGACGGCGTACGACGGGAGGGGGCCGCGCTCGACGAGCGGATCTTCGCCGACGTCGTCGCGGCGGTGCGTGGACTCGGCCGTTAGGGTTTCGCCCGTGCCCGCTCGCCAGTCAGCCTCACGTCGTGCTGCCCTGGGGGCGTGTGCCCTCATGGTCGTGCTCGGCACGGCCGCGTGCACGGTCGGTGCCGATCCGGCGCCCGAGCCGACCCCGAACGAGAAGCCGTCCGGGGGTGCCGGCGAGAAGGCTGGGCAGATCACCTTCGGCGCCTTCGGCAGCGACGAGGAGATCGCGGCGTTCCAGGACGTCGTCGACGGCTTCAACGCGACCTCGACCACCCGGCTGGTCACGCTGAAGTCCTGGCCCGACCACGAGTCGGCGCTCGCCGACGTGCTCGCGGGCGACGCTCCCGATGCGTTCCTCACCTCGCGCATCGACCTCGACCAGCTCGTCGACGCCGAGGTGCTGCAGCCCGTGAGCCTGCTGCTCGACGAGCGCGGGGTCGACTTCGGCGACCGCTTCTCCCGCGACGCGGTCGACGCGTTCGCACTGGACGACGAGCTGCAGTGCATGGCCTACTCGGTCTCCCCGATGGTCGTGTTCTACAACACCGACGTCATCGACTTCGACAAGATGGAGCGCCGTCAGATCGACGTGCCGACGGCGGACGAGAACGGCGTACGCGACCGCTGGACGCTGGCCGAGTTCGGTGCCGCCGCGACCTTCGCCTCCCGGCGCGGGGACCGGCGCGGCGTCTGGATCGACCCGACCCTCCAGGGCCTGGCGCCCTTCATCTACTCCGGCGACGGCGAGGTCTTCGACGACGACACCACGCCCACGTCACTGGCCTTCTCCGACGACTCCACGCGCGAGGCGCTGAGCCAGACGCTCGCCATCCTGCGCGACCCGACCGTCACGCCCACCAACGCACAGCTCGCGCGGGCGACCCCCGTGCAGCTGTTCAAGAGGGGCGAGCTGGCGATGATCGCCGGCTTCCGCGACCTGGTGCCCCAGCTGCGCGAGGCCGAGGACCTCGACTTCGACGTGCTCCCGATGCCGACCATCGACTCCCGGGCGACGGTCGGCGACATCAGCGGGCTCTGCCTCTCCAGCGGCTCCGAGGTCCAGGGCGACGCGGCCGACTTCATCGCCTACGCCGTCTCCGACGCGGCCATGGCCACGGTCGCCGCCACCGGCTACATCGTGCCGGCCAACACGTCGGTCGCGGCGTCGCCCGACTTCGTGGCCCCGGGTCTGGAGCCGGCCAACGCCGAGGTCTTCAACAGCACCATCCGCTACATGGTGGTCCCGCCGTTCATCGACGATCGCCTGGAGCTGGTGGAGGCGGTCACACCGCTGCTGGAACGCCTCGTCACCGCCCCGGGCGTGCTCGACCTCGACCTGACCACCGAGCAGATCGACCAGGCCTCACAGGTGATCCTGTCGCCGGAGGTCCCGAGCGAGACGCCGACCGAGACCCCGACCGAGTCGGAGTAGGTCGTCGGGTCAGGCCCCCGTCGCATCCTCGTGTTCGGGGTCCGGCTGGGTGTCGGGCTGGACGTCGGGCTCGTGGTCGGCGCCCAGGATCGCGCCCACCAGCGCGCCGGTGATCAGGCCGGCCTGCCACTGCCGCGCCCCGTACGACGCCAGCTGGGCGCGCACGGCGTCAGCGAGGGCCGCCGGCTCGCGGGTCTCCGGCGGCGCCCACATCAGCCGGCGGAGGTAGTCCGGGGTCAACAGGTTCTCCACCGGTAGGTGGTGGACCTCGGCCAGGTTGAGCATGGCCTCGCGTGCCGCCCTGAAGCGGCGGTCGGCGATGGCGTCGCGCTCTGCCCACGTGCGCGGGTGCGGTGGACCGTCGCCGCGGGGGGCTCGCGAGGGCAGCTCGTCCTCGGTCATCGCGCGCACCCGGGCCAGGGCCTCGACCCATGCCGAGGAGTAGCGGCTGGCGCCGCGGCCGTGGAAGCCCGACGTCGCGAGGAGCGCGCGCCGGTCGATCGGCATGGCGGTGGCTGCTGCGACGATCGCGGAGTCGGGCAGGATCCGGCCCGGGGTGACGTCGCGCTCGGCCGCGATCGCGTCGCGCGCCTCCCACAGGGCCCGGGCCGCGCCCAGTGCGCGGCGTCCGCGCAGTCGGTGCACGCCGGACGTACGACGCCATGCGTCATGCCTGACCGCGGGCTCGAAGCCGAGCAGGTGCTCGAACTCCTCGCGTGCCCAGGCGGTCTTCTGGGCCTTGTCGAGCTCGGCGATCATGTGCTCGCGCAGCTCGAGGAGCACCTCGACGTCGAGGGCGGCGTAGTCCAGCCAGGCTGTCGGGAGCGGTCGCGTCGACCAGTCCGCAGCCGAGTGCTCCTTGCGCATCCGCTGGCCGAGCACCGTCTCGACGAGGGTCGCAAGGCCGACGCGCGGATAGCCCAGCAGCCGGCCGGCCAGCTCGGTGTCGAAGAGGCTGGTCGGGACCAGGCCGACCTCGCGCAGGCAGGGCAGGTCCTGCGTCGCGGCGT
Organism: uncultured Actinomycetota bacterium; assembly: GCA_963790155.1. Taxonomy (GTDB): domain Bacteria; phylum Actinomycetota; class Actinomycetes; order Propionibacteriales; family Nocardioidaceae; genus Nocardioides. Next base: position 771,066 of record CAWBNL010000004.1, read on the forward strand.
GCAGGATCCATTCCGCGTCGACGAGCGCCTCCTGCAGCGGGGCCAGGGTGGTCATCGGGATCGGGTCGATGAGCCAGGTCCCGGCGCCCTCGCGGCGCAGCTGGATCAGGTAGGCCCGGTTGGAGTAGCGGTATCCCGAGGCGCGCTCGGCGTCGATGGCGACCGGACCGGTCGCGGCCGCGAGGGCGGCACACGCCTCGGCGAGACCGGCGTCGGTCTCGACGATCTCGGGCAGGCCGTCGCGCAGCTCGAGCAGCGGTGCCGGGGGAGCCTCGGGCTCAGCCGGAAGCTCGGCCTCAGCCGGAAGCTCGGCCTCAGTGGTCTCGGTCATCGGCTCAGACGCCGCGCTGTCCGCGACGGCTGGGGATGGCGGTGACGCCCTCCGGCACCGGCGGCAGACCCACGGCCGTGCACATCAGCTCACCCCAGGCCTCGACGTGCGGCGTCATGTCGAGGGCGCCGTCCTCGTCGACCTCGGGCGTCCAGGACGCCCGGATCTCGACCTGGGCGGTGCCGCTCTCGTCGGCCATACCGCCGAAGCTCTCGGTGCTGACGCAGGTCACGGTGCCGGACGCGGCGTGGTAGCCGGCACCGTGGGCCTCGAGGGCCTCGGTCAGCCAGGACCAGCCGACGGCGGCCAGCAGCGGGTCGGTGCCGAGCTCGGGGTCGACGTCGGCGCGGGCATAGGCCACGCAGCGGAAGGCGCCGTCCCAGGCGTCGTTGCCGGCCGGGTCGTGCAGCAGGATCAGGCGTCCCGTGCCCAGGTCCTCGTCGTCGACGGTGACGTCGCCGCTGAGCGCCGAGGACCACGGGGCGATCCGCTGCGGTGCGGGCATCTCCTCGCAGAGGACCTCCGGGCGCAGCGCTGCCCGACGCATCGACTCCACAGCCGCGCGGAACTCCGCAGGCCCGGCCGCGGCAGCGCTGCCCGGGTAGGTCTCGTGACGGGCCACCATTCGTCCACAGTAGGCCAGCGCGGCGCTTCCCCGATGTGCCGCCACGCCGCCTGACCTGCGAAGATTCGGAGGTGACCGACGCGCAGCACCTGCCCCATCCGGGGCTCGCCGAGAGCCCGTTCCTCCAGGCCGCCCGTGGTGGGACGCCGTCCCACACCCCGGTCTGGTTCATGAGGCAGGCCGGTCGATCGCTGCCGGAATACCTCAGGATCCGTGAGGGCGTCGGCATGCTCGAGTCGTGCATGGACGCCGACCTGGTCACCGAGATCACCCTCCAGCCGGTCCGGCGCTACGGGGTGGACGCGGCCATCTTCTTCTCCGACATCGTCCTGCCCCTCAAGGCGGTCGGCGTCGACCTGGACATCAAGCCCGGTGTCGGCCCGGTGGTCGCCTCACCCGTGCGCACGATCGCGGACGTCGAGGCGATCCCGGACCTGACGCCCGAGCACGTGCCCTTCATCTCCCGGGCCGTACGCCAGCTGGTCGCCGAGCTCGGCGCGACGCCCCTGATCGGCTTCGCCGGTGCCCCCTTCACGGTCGCCTCCTACCTCGTCGAGGGAGGTCCGTCGAAGGAGCACGCCACGACCAAGGCGATGATGTTCGGCGCCCCCGAGGTGTGGGAGGCGCTGATGCACAAGATCGCGCAGATCGCGGCCGCCTACCTCCGCATCCAGGTCGAGGCCGGCGCCTCAGCCGTGCAGCTCTTCGACTCGTGGGCCGGCGCCCTCACCCCGGCCGACTACCGTGCGTCGGTGATGCCGCACTCGCAGCGGGTGCTGGCGGCGGCCGGTGAGCTCGGCGTGCCGCGCATCCACTTCGGCGTCGGAACGAGCAACCTCCTCTCCCTGATGGGGGAGGCCGGCGCCGACGTGGTCGGCGTCGACTGGCGTACGCCGATGGAGCTGGCCGTCCCGCTCGTCGGCGACCGGGTCGTGCAGGGCAACCTCGACCCCACGTTGGTCTTCGCGCCCACCGACGTGATGACCTCCCGCGCCGCCGAGATCATCGACGCGGGCCGTGCCGCCAAGGGCCACATCTTCAACCTGGGCCACGGTGTCATCCCCTCGACCGACCCTGATCAGCTCAAGGCACTGACGGAGTTCGTGCAGTCCTACTGAGGAGTGGCCTACTGAGGGTTGGCCGACGGACCCCGCACACGCGCGGACATTGCTCGCGACGACGATGACGGCCCACGCTCGGGGCCGCGCCGACCCCCGGAGCAATGTCCGCGCGCCTACGTCGCATGTGCTGGCCGAGCTCACCGTCGGGAAACCCCGTGACGCAGCTGTGACCCGTCAGTCCCTGATGGTCTGGCGCACCACCGGCTTCTCCGTCGACTTCACCGGCGCCGCTTTCTTGACGGGCGCCGCCTTCTTGACGGGCGCCGCCTTCTTCGCAGGGACCTTCTCCTGAGCCTTGGCGGGAGCCTTCTCCGCGGCCTTCTTCGCGGGAACCTTCTCGGGGGCCTTCTTCAGGGGAGCCTTCCCCCTGGCCGGCGCGGTCCCCTTGCGGCGTACGCGCATCTGGTTGCCGGTGCCGGTCGTCTCGAGGTAGGGCTGGTCCTCGACCAGCGTGCTGAGTCGGGCCGTGCTGCCCCCGAACGTGCGCGCGTCGAACGAGGGATGGGTCCGGTTGAGCTGGTTGCCCAGTGCACCGAGGCTGGCCCAGCCGTCGTCGTCGGAGACCGCGTTGAGGGCGCGGGTCAGAGCGCTCTGGAGGTTGATCGTCGGCGGCGGCGCGACGTCGGTGTCGTCCCGCGCCGGGTCGTCGGCGCGGTCGTCGCGGGCGTCGTCCGCCGCGGACTGCTCCTCGCTCTGCACGACCAGCAGGTCGATGAACTTGTCGCAGGCATACTTCAGCGCGTCCGGCGCCTTGTTCTCGCCGAGGACGTAGACGGTCTTGCCGGACTCGCGCAGACGATGGGCCAGGCTCGTGAAGTCGCTGTCGCTGGTGACGAGGGCGAAGGCCTCCACGTTGTCGTCGTAGAGCAGGTCCATCGCGTCGATGACCAGCGCCAGGTCGGTCGAGTTCTTGCCCATGGTGAAGGCGTTCTGGTGCATCGCACGCAGGCCCATGCTGTTCAGCTTGTGCGACCACTGGGTGAGGTGGGAGTTGGTCCAGTCGCCGTAGACGCGCTTGATCGTCGGCGTGCCGTACTTCGCCACCTCGCTCAACAGTGCGTCGGCGAAGGAGGCGCGCGTGTTGTCGGCGTCGATCAACACGGCGATGCGGTCAGAGCTCACGTTGGCGTCCACACCCGTCAGCCTAGGCTTACCGAGTGGCGTGGGACGTGGTCGTGGTCGGTGGCGGCGTGGCCGGACTGGTCGCGGCTCGCGGCCTGGCCGACGCCGGGCGCGACGTGCTCGTGCTGGAGGCCTCGCCCCAGGTGGGCGGCAAGCTGCGCACCGCAGAGGTCGCGGGGCTCTGCGTCGACGTCGGCGCGGAGGCGATGCTGGCGCGCCGACCCGAGGGGGTCGACCTGGTCCGTGGGCTCGGCGCGGACGTCGTCCACCCGACCGCGGCCACCTCGGGCGTCTGGTCGAGGGGAGCGCTGCGCGAGCTGCCCCGGTCGCTGATGGGGGTGCCCCTCGACCTCGACCAGCTCGCAGACAGCCAGGTGCTCAGTCCCGAGGGTCTGGCCCGAGCGGCGGCCGAGCCCGCGGCCGGCCCCGGGCCCGCCCCGGGCTCGACGACGACGTCTCGGTGGGCGACCTCGTGGCCTCCCGGCTCGGCGACGAGGTCGTCGACCGGCTCGTGGAGCCCCTCCTCGGCGGCGTGTACGCCGGTCACGCCCGCCACCTCTCCGCAGCCGCGGCGGTCCCGCAGCTGCTCGCCATGGCCCGGCGCGGCAGCCTGCTCGTCCAGGCGGCCGCCCTCCCGAGCTCCACCGCGCCGGTCTTCGCCTCGATCCGCGGCGGCATGGGTCGGTTGCCCGACCTGCTGTGCGACCCCGGAGGCTTCGAGGTGCGGACCTCGGCGACGGTGCGGGCGCTGAGGCGTACGCCGTCGGGCTGGGCGCTCACCGTCGGACCCACCAGCCACCCCGAGACCATCGACGCGGTCGCGGTCGTGCTGGCGACGCCGCCCGCACCGACCGCGCGCCTGCTGGCCGATGCCGTGCCTGCCGCCGCCACGGACCTCGCGGGCATCGAGACCGCGAGCGTCGCCGTCGTCTCGCTCGCCTTCCGGGCCGAGGACCTCCCGGACGCCCTGTTCGAGCGCTCAGGCTTCCTCGTGCCGCCGGTCGAGCGGCGCACCATCAAGGCATCCACGTTCTCGTTCGCCAAGTGGGCCTGGGTGCGCGAGCTCGACGCCGACGTCGTGGTGCTGCGGACCTCCCTGGGCCGCCACGGTGAGGAGGCGACGCTGCAGGTCGGCGACGACGGGCTGGAGCGCGTCTCGCTCACCGACCTGGCGGCCATGGCCGGCATCACCGCGCGTCCGGTCGACTCGCACGTGCAGCGGTGGGGCGGTGCGCTGCCGCAGTACGCCGTGGGCCACCTCGCCCGGGTGGCGCGGATCCGTGCCGCGGTGGCCGGGGAGCCGGGGCTGGCGGTGTGCGGAGCGGCGTACGACGGCGTCGGCATCCCCGCCGTGATCGGCTCGGCCCGCCGGGCCGTCGCCTCGGTCACCGGGGCAGAATGGGCACCATGAGCACCGACGAGACATCTGAGGCGACCGCAGGGAAGACCAACGCCGCACGGACCCGCGAGCTCAACGACACGATCCGCTACACGATGTGGTCGGTCTTCAAGCTCCGTGACGTCCTCGGCGACGCGGACCGCGAGGCCGAGGCCACGGACGTCGAGGCGCTCTTCGAGGTGCTGGCCGAGCAGGACGTCGTGGTCCGCGGTCTCTACGACGTCAGCGGACTTCGCGCCGACGCTGACCTGATGGTCTGGTGGCACGCCGCCGACTCCGAGCAGCTGCAGGCCGCCTACAACGCCTTCCGCCGGACGTCCTTCGGTCGGCGCCTCGAGCCGGTCTGGTCGCAGATGGCGCTGCACCGCCCCGCAGAGTTCAACAAGTCCCACATCCCGGCCTTCCTCGCCGACGAGGAGGCCCGCGCCCACGTGTGCGTCTATCCGTTCGTGCGGTCCTACGAGTGGTATCTCCTCGAGGACTCCGAGCGTCGGGCGATGCTGGCCGAGCACGGCAAGATGGCCCGCGGCTACGGCGACGTGCGCGCCAACACCGTGGCGTCGTTCGCGCTCGGCGACTACGAGTGGCTGCTCGCCTTCGAGGCCGACGAGCTGCACCGCATCGTCGACCTGATGCGCGACCTGCGTGCCTCGACGGCGCGACGCCACGTGCGCGAGGAGGTGCCGTTCTACACCGGCGCCCGGGTCTCGCCCGCGGACCTCGTCGCCCGCCTGCCCTGACCTGGGAACGGCGCGTGCAGGCGTAGCGTCAGATCATCATGAACCCGCGTCCTGTCATCGCCGCCCTGCTCCTGACGCTGCCTCTGGCCGCCTGCTCCACCGAGGAGGAGATGCGCGCCGTCGATCCCGCCGCGTCGAGTGAGCCCTCCCCGAGCGCGTCCTCCGACGGGCCGCCGCTGCCCGTGCCGGTCGGCGCGGTCCACACGAGCGGGCTCGTCACCGTGCTCGACCCCGGCACCGGCCCGGAGCTGTGCCTGGGCGCCGTTGCCGAGTCCTACCCTCCCCAGTGCAGCGGACCGTCGGTCGTGGACTTCGAGTGGGGCGATGTCGGCATGGAGGAGGCGTCAGGCGTGACGTGGGGGTCCTACGCCCTCACCGGCACCTTCGACGGCACCAGCTTCACCGTGACCGACGCGATCCCGGCGGCCCTCTACGACGCGCTGGCCGAGCCGCAGGAGGAGCCGCTGGGCGCCGCGTGCAAGGCGCCTGCCAGCACCGACACGGCCCGGGCGACGCCGGAGGACATGGACGCCACCCTGGCGGCCGCGTCGGCGCTGCCTGGCTACGCCACGGCGTGGCTCACCGGGACCACCATCAACGTCGCGGTCACCGAGGACGCCGCCGGCGCGGAGAGCACCCTGCGCGAGACGTGGGGCGGCCAGCTGTGCGTCACCGTGGTCGAGAGGACCGACGCCGACCTCAACGCGATCAACGCCGAGCTCCAGGAGGCGCTGGGCGCGTCGCTGCTGACCAGCGGCTCGTTCCAGCCCGACACCCTCGACGCCCAGGTCGTCTTCGACGACGGGTCCATCCAGGAGTGGGCCGACACGACGTACGGCGACGGGCTGGTGCGGGTCAGCTCGGCGCTGGTCCCCGCGGTGTGACGTCTGCGCTACTTCTTCTCGTGGAGCGTGATGCTGATCGAGTTGATGCAGAACCGGTCGCCGGTCGGCGTGCCGAACCCGTCGGGGAAGACGTGGCCCAGGTGGGAGCCGCACGTCGCGCAGCGCACCTCGACGCGCTTCATGCCGGCGCTGGTGTCCTCGATGTACTCCACCGTGTCGGTCATCGGCTGGTAGAAGCTCGGCCAGCCGCAGCCGGAGTGGAACTTGGTGTCGCTGGTGAACAGCTCCGACCCGCACGCCTTGCACGCGTAGGTGCCCTCGGTCTCGGTGTCGGTGTACTCGCCGACGAAGGCGCGCTCGGTGCCGGCCTGGCGCAGCACGGCGTACTCCTCCGGGCTCAGCTCGGCACGCCACTGCTCGTCGGTCTTCTCCACGTCGTAGGCCATGCCCGAAGTTTACGAGGCCACGGAAGGGGAAGCGGAAAGGCGGCGGTGGGACTAGGTTGCCGGTCATGACCGGAGCCGGAACACCACAGGACCCGTGGCAGCTGACGACGGCGCCCGGGAGCTCGGCGTACACGATGTATCGCGACGACGACGCGGGCCTGCTGGTGTGCCAGGTCGGCAGCACCCGGCTCACCTACCTCGCCGCCGCCGTCGACGACCTGCACGCGATGCTGCTCGAGCACGGTGACTGGATGCCGTTGGGTGCGGCTGACGAGAAGAAGGACGCGACCCAGGGGACGGTGGAGGCGTGGGGTCGCGCGGGCGACAACCCGGTCGGTGGGTGGTACGGACAGCGCAACGGCTACCGCGGACGATTCGGCATGTACCTGCCGCCGTTGCTCGAGGCACTCGGGCTGGTCGAGCTCGAGCACAACGCGCGCAACAACCGCGTCCGGGCACTCTGATCTAGCCTGCTCCCATGGCAGCAGCGAAGCCGGTGATGGTGCAGGCCGGTGACCGGGAGGTCCGTGTCTCCTCACCCGACCGCGTCATCTACGAGGCGACGGAGTCGACCGGTGAGGTCGACCAAGCTGATGGTGGCGCACTACTTCGCCTCCGTCGAGGACGGGCTCATGCGTGCACTTCGGGACCGCCCGACGGCGCTCGAGCGATGGACCTCGGGTGTCCGTCCCGGGATGAAGCTGGCCACCGGTCCGCAGGACCGCAACGCCGACGCGTTCTACCAGAAGCGCGTGCCCAAGGGCGCCCCCGACTATCTCGAGACCGTCGAGATCACCTTCCCCTCGGGCCGCACCGCTGAGGAGATCTGCCCCAGCGAGATCGCGGTGCCGGTGTGGTGCGCGCACATGGGCACGCTCACCTTCCACCCGTGGCCGGTCCGGCGCGGCGACGTGGACCACCCCGACGAGCTGCGGATCGACCTCGACCCCCAGCCCGGTACGACGTTCGCCGACGCCGTCCGGGTCGCCGGGGTCGCGCGCGAGCTGCTCGCCGACCTCGGCATGACCGGGTATGCCAAGACGTCCGGCAACCGGGGGATCCACATCTACGTCCGGATCGAGCCGCGGTGGGAGTTCGCCGACGTACGTCATGCGGCGATCGCCTTCGGCCGTGAGCTGGGCAAGCGCGACGACAAGGTGACCACGGCGTGGTGGAAGGAGGAGCGCGGGCAGCGGATCTTCGTCGACTTCAACCAGAACACCCGCGACCGCACCATCGCCTCCGCCTACTCGCTGCGCCCGATCGCCGGCGCTCCCGTCTCGACGCCGGTGACGTGGGACGAGCTCGCCGGGCTCGACTCGCCGAAGGGCTTCAACCTCTTCACGGTGCCCGAACGGCTGGCCTCCGACGGCGACCCCTGGGCGACGATCGACGACGTCCACCACTCGCTCCAGCCGCTGCTGGAGCTGTGGGAGTCGCATCCGGTCGAGCTCAACTACCCGCCGGACCACCCGAAGATGCCCGGCGAGCCGCCGCGGGTCCAGCCGTCGAAGAAGGTCGAGTCGCACTGGGACGAGGACGGCAACCGGATCGAGGACTGACCTCTCGAGCGGATGTCCCGTGGAGCGGTGGTCCACCCACATTCGGAGAACGTCGAATGTGGGTGGACCACCGCGCGCCCACGCGTCGTACGCCGACACGCCCGGGGGCGGTGATCCACCCACGTTCGGAAACCGTCGAATGTGGCTGGACCACCGCTCAGCCGAGCTCCCACGGCGCAGCGATCGGGAAGTACGCCGCCAGGAAGTCGTGCAGCAGAGCATCGGCGCGCTCCTCGTCGAGGGCCGCGACGAGGTTGTCGGCGATGCAGAAGAAGTCGCGGTCGCGCTTGAGCATGGCGGTGAGCTGCGCCGGCAGCTGCTGGTGGCCCAGGTCGACGTAGCCGTGGTGGGCGCTGGCGCGGAAGGCCTGGCCGGTGATCAGGCCGTAGCTCTGCGCGAAGGAGGACAGCAGCGACAGGTCGGTCTCCGAGCGGAACGGCGCGTCGGTGGTGCGAGCCACCTCGGAACCGAAGCGGGCCGCGATCTCCTCCAGCGTCGTACGCCGCTGCGGGTGCGGGCTGTGCATCATCGTGTGGGTCAGCGTCACGCCGAAGGCGTCGGCCAGGACGCGACGGTTGTTGTGCGCGGCCGTGAGGTAGGGGCGGTCGTCGGTGCCGGGCAGGCCCACGGCGCGGTGGTCGGCGACGAAGGCGGCGTAGTGGCCGCCGGGCGTGAAGAAGTGCTCCTTGCGCCGCGGTCGGCCCAGGAAGACGTCGTCGTTGACGTAGACGAAGTGCTCGGCGAGGTCCGGCACGGCGTGCAGCCGGGTCTCGATCGCGTGCGAGCTGAAGGTGGGCAGGGCGGAGGCGGGCAGGACGTCGCGGTGGTCGACCACGCGGACCGACGGGTGCGAGGTGTCGAGCCACGACGGCACCTGGCCGGCGGTGACGAGGTGGATGCGGCGCACCCACGGCGCGAACAGGTGCAGGCTGCGCATCGAGTAGCGCAGCTCGTCGCGGCTGCGATAGCGCGAGGCGCCGCCGGCGCGCGCGCTGGGCGTGCCACCGAGCGCGGTGATCCGTGCGTCGCGTGCGGCGAGCCAGTCCTCGTCGTCGCCGTCGACCCAGGTGTAGACGACATCGACGTCGAAGCGCACGTCGTCGACCGTCGGCAGTGCCATCACCTCGAGCGTGGGCACCTCGACCGCCTCGACGGTGATCGTGGTGCGCGGCGATCCGGCGGGGACGCGGTCGCCGAAGCGGTTGGGGCCGGGAGCGAGCAGGTCGCCGTCCGGGGACTCCTCCCAGAACTGCACGCCCACCTCGACGCCCTCGCCGAGCACGCCGCCGTGCCCGCCGCGCATCGGCCACGGCTCGAGGAAGAGCGACGCCGTACGCGTCCGGGCGAGGTCGTCGGTCATCGCGGCGACGGTGCCGCGTCGCTCGTGCCAGCCACGCTCGGCGGGGTCGCGCACGCACATCCAGTCCGGGACGGGGGCTGCCGCCAGGGCTGCGAGGAAGGTCTGGCGACACGAGGACGGCACCACGACGATCGGGTGCGGGTCGAGCCCGCGGGCGGGCATCACGAACCACCCGGTCCCGGCCGCCGCCGCAGCGGAGGTCAGGACCCGCAGCGCCGTCGTACGCGCTCGCGCGGGCGTGACGCCCTCCGCCCCGGCGGTCTCGGGCAGGTCGCCGAGCGGGCCCGGGCGCAGGCCGTGCAGCACCCGGCGGGGTGCGAGCGGGTCGGCGCGACGAGCCATCGCGTCGCGGAACACCGAGACCCACCGGCGTGCCAGCGCCTGGCCGTCCCAGCGCTCGGAGCGTGCGAGGGCGGCGGCCCCGAGACGCGTGCGCAGGTCGTCGTCGGTGGCGATCCGGAGCATCGCGGCGGCGAGCGCTGCCTTGGACGCCGGCGGCACGAGCAGGCCGTCGACGTCGTGGGTGATGATCTCGCGCGGGCCGGACGGGCAGTCGTAGGAGACGGCCGGGACGCCGGCCGACATGGCCTCCTGCAGCACGAGCGGATAGCCCTCGCCCCTGGACGCGAGCACGGCGACGCTGGCGCGGGCCCACTCTGCGGCGATGTCGGCGGTGGGACCGGGGAGCTCGACGCGGTCCTCGAGCCCGAGCTTGCGGACCTGGGCGGCGAGGTTGTCGGCACGGGGTCCGTCGCCCCAGATCCGCAGCGTCCAGCCCGGGATCTCCTCGTGGATGCGCCAGAACGCGTCGACGACGTGCTCGAACTGCTTCTCCGGGGCCAGGCGACCTGCGGTGACGAACGTGGACTGGTCGAGCGTCGAGCGGGCCTGCGGCTGGGCCGGCAACGGGTTGGGGATCACCAGCAGCTCGGGTGCGGCACCGCCGAGGCGACCGGCCAGCCAGCGTGACATCGACTCGGTCAGCGAGACCACGATGTCGGCACGCGGAGCGAACTGCAGGAGCGCGCCGAGGTCGTTGACCCGGGCCGAGGAGGCGCGGTGCTCCTGGTGGACGAGCGCGACGTCGGCGGGTGCGAGCTGCGCGACGACGGCCAGCAGCTCGGGGGTCGTGGTGACGACGACGTCGGCGTCGAGGCCGCCGAGCGCCTCGCGCATCGTGGCGTCGGTGAGAGCGTTGAAGAGCGCGTCCCAGCTGCGGGGGACGAGCACCGACTCGCGCTGGGCCAGCTCGACGGGGTGGGTGCCCGCGATCGCGACGGGACGGGCGCCTCGCATGTCGACGAGGTAGGTGACCTCGAGACCGTCTGCCAGCGGGTAGTGGGTGCGGGCGCCGCTGCGCGTGACGCTGAGGATGCGCACCCGGTGGCCCTGACCGAGACCGACCAGCGCGTTGGCCTGCTCGATGCCCGAGCGCGCCGTGCCGCCCATGCCGTCGGCGTTGAAGAGGACGAGGACGATGTCGAGCGGGCCGTCGCTGCGGGTGCGGCGCATCGCGCCGCGCACCTTCTGGCCCAGGCGGTCGGTCAGAGCCACGTCTCCTCGATCCTCTGCGCGGTGCCGGTCGGCACGATCCTAGAGGTGCCCCGGGGGCAGGTGGGGCGGCCGATAAGGTGACCCGCATGCCGACGTCCCCCACCCCGCTGGTCCTGGTCTCGGGTTCGGGTCGCAGTGGTACGAGCTCCCTGGCCGGGGCGTTGAAGCGACTGGGGCTGCAGGTCCCGCAGCCCGAGGTCCCCGCGTCGCAGACGAATCCCCGCGGCTTCTACGAGCCGCAGTGGGTCATCGACTTCCACAAGCGGCACCTCAAGGAGCTCGCCCTGTTCAACATCGACAGTCGCCCTGCGGCCGTCGACCTGGTCGCACACCACGTCGGGTCCGGCACCCCCACCGCCGAGCTCCACGAGTGGCTCTCCGACCAGCTCACCGCCCAGCACCTCGCAGGCGAGCAGGTCGTGGTCAAGGACCCGCACGCCTTCTGGTTCGCCCAGGTCTGGGAGCAGGTGACCGCCGAGCTGGAGGTGGACCTGCGCTGGCTCACCGCGCTGCGCCACCCGGCCGAGGTCGTCGGCTCCCGCGACATCGCCTACCTCTCCAGCCAGTCCGACGACCTCCGCCTCACGAAGGAGACGTCCAACGTCGCCGGGTGGGTGCACGCCGCGCTCCTCACCGAGAAGGCCGGTCGCGGGTCGAAGCGGTCGTTCGTGAAGTACGCCGACCTGCTCGCCGACTGGCGCGCTGCGCTGTCCCCGGTGCAGGAGCAGCTCGACCTGACCTTCAACGTCGAGCTGGCCGGCACCGACCCGTCCTCGCGCGAGCACCACGAGGTGGACGACTTCATCGAGCCCTCGATGCGCAGGTCGACGCTCACCTGGGACGACGTACGCACGCCGCACTGGCTGCGCGAGATGGCGGAGGAGGTCTGGCACCTGCTCGGTGTGCTCACCACCTCGCCCCACGACGCCGACGCCCAGGCGCGGCTCGACGAGATCGACGCCGACTACACCGCGCGCTACGCCGACGCCGTCGCGCTCACCTTCGACCACACCCGCGCGGAGTCGACACTCGCCGCGCGCGAGGCACGCGACGCCCAGCGAGCCACGGTGGAGCAGCTGCGTCGCGACCTGGCCCGGGAGCGACGAGAGGCGACTCCGACCCAGGTCGGCGGGCGCGAGGCCGCGCAGATCCTCCGCCGAGCGTTCTCGCAGCGGATCAGAGGCCGCTGACGCCCTCGCCGGACCCGGCCTGCTCGTCGAACGTCTCGTGCTCGATCAGGTGCAGCACCGGGACGCCGAGCTTGCGCCGCGCCCGCGAGGTCCAGTCGACGTGGAAGAACTCGGCCACCACGTGGGAGCGGGTGAGGATGATCGCCTCACGCGCATCGACCTCGACGACCAGTGCGGCCAGAGCCTCGACCGGGGGATCGGAGGTGACCTCGCCGGTCACCGTGCCGCCTGCTGCGGTCATCGCCTCGAGGGTCTGGCGCAGCTCGGCGGACGAGTTCTCCTCGCACTCGCGGCGCAGCGCCTCGAGGTCGACCTCACTCATGGCGAGTGCCGGAGTGGCCATCAGGTCGCCGGCGCCGAGGGTGCCCAGCGACGCCTCGACCCGCGCTGCGGCGTCCTCCAGCGGCAGCAGCACGTGGTAGACCACCGGGTCCTCGATCGCGGTGTGCAGCGAGCGCACCTGCCGGGCATCGGCGGCCGTCAGGGCCTGCTCGACGAGCAGCACCACGTCGTAGGTGCCCTGCCCGTCGTGGATCGAGTCGTCGGGGACGTGGGTGCTCTCGGGAGTGTGCTCGCTCATCGTTCGCCTCCGGGGTCGGTGCTCAGGATTCGGGTGAGGTCGTAGCCGGCCGGCTCGTCGAGCTGACCGTAGCCGCAGGACTCCGGGTCCCGGTCGGTGCGCCAGCGTTTGAAGTGCGCGGTGTGCCGGAAGCGCCGACCCTCCATGTGGTCGTACTTCACCTCCAGCACCCGCTCGGGCCGCAGCGCGGTGAAGCCGAGGTCCTTCCCGGCGCTCCAGCGGCTCTGGGTTCCGGGGACGCGGTCAGGGTTGGCGGTGAGGAACTCCTGCCAGCGACCCCACGGGTGGTCGGCGACGTCGCACACCAGCGGCTGCAGCTCCTGCCACAGCTCGGCGCGCTTCGCGGCGGTGAAGCTGGCCGAGACGCCGATGTGCTGCAGCTCGCCGGCATCGTCGTGGAGACCGAGCAGCAACGATCCGACCAGCGGGACCTCGGGCGTGGAGGTCTTGTGCTCGCGGTAGCCGGCGAGGACGACGTCAGCGGTGCGCTCGTGCTTGATCTTCATCATGGTGCGCTTGTTCGGCTCGTAGGCCGCCCCGAGCGGTTTGGCGACGACCCCGTCGAGCCCCGCCCCCTCGAACTCCTCGAACCATCGCTCGGCCTCGGCGGGGTCGTCCGTGGTGCGGGTCAGGAAGCAGGGGCCGGTGCCGTCGAGGTGGCCGAGTGCACCGACCAGGGCGGCGCGGCGCTCGGAGAGCGGGCGGTCCATGAACGACTCGTCACCCAGCGCAAGCAGGTCGAAGGCCACGAAGCCGGCCGGGGTCTCGACCGACAGCTTGTCGACACGGCTCGCCGCGGGGTGGATCCGCTCCTGCAGGGTCTCGAACTCGAGGCGCCACCCGTCGGGTCCCTGCAGCCCGACGAAGATCTCGCCGTCCAGCACGATGCGGTCGGGGAGCTGGCGACGGCAGGCCTCGACGACCTCGGGGAAGTAGCGGGTCAGCGGCTTGGTGTTGCGGCTGGCGAGCTCGACCTCGTCGCCGTCCTTGAAGACCACGCAGCGGAACCCGTCCCACTTGGGTTCTATCTGGACGTCGGGGAGCATCGAGAGCACCTTCTCGAAGGCGACCGACTTAGCCAGCATCGGCTGGATCGGCGGCATCACCGGGAGGTCCATGAGGGCCACAGTAGGAGTCAGGAGATGCGCGCGGAAGGCCAGGAACTCTGCTGACGTCTCGACCACGCGCGATCCAGCCCACGACCATCCTCACCGTCCGGAGCTGCCCGCCGCGTCGCGGCGCTCGAGGAAGAACGCCCCGAGGGAGCCGGCGAGCGTCGCGAAGACGACCACGGAGAACACCGCGAGCCCCACCTCCAAGGTCCGAGCGAAACCGTCGGGGCGTCCGAGCGGTTCGCCGGTGACGGTCGCGAGCGCCGCCGCGTGCAAGGCGTCTGCATAGTGGTCGTAGTCGGAGAACTGGAAGAGCAGCTGGCTGCTCCCCATGACAGTGATCGCCCAGACAACGCCCAGCCAGCCGATCCGGCCGCCAAGGACCTGGTGAGCCGATCGCGACGACCTGACGGCCGACGACAGCACGCGACCGGTCCGAAGGAACCGGACAGCCCTGACCACCCTCAACACCCGGAGGAACGGCAGGACCAGGAACAGCAGCTGCCACCAGTTGCGACGCAGGAACCGCTTCGTGTCGGGCGCGACGACCAGCCGGGCCGCGAACTCCGCAGCGAAGACGAGCCACAACACCCACCCCAACACCGTGAGGGCGACTCCGGTGGCCGAGCCCTCGCGGGCGAGGGTCTCGGCGAGGACGACCAGCAGGAACAGGACGCCCAACGCGGTCATGGCCGGGGTCAGTCGATCGAGGACCTCCTCGGCCCAACGCTCCCGCTCGCTGCTGGTGCGTCGAAGCACAGACACCACGGCGAGACACCCTCCTGGTCGTTGCGGCACCCGGCGCGTCCGCGTGCCATGCGAGGATGCCATGGTCCGTTCGAAGGAGGCACCTGGTGTTCTACGACGGTTGGTCCGGCCTGGTCCGCGTGGTGGTGATGGGCACCTGCAGCTATCTCGCCCTGATCGTGCTGCTGCGGATCTCCGGCAAACGGACGCTGGCGAAGCTCAACGCCTTCGACTTCGTCGTCACGGTCGCTCTGGGCTCGACGCTGGCCACGGTGCTGTTGTCCTCGTCGGTCGCGCTTGCCGAGGGGGTCACCGCACTCGCCCTGCTCGTCGGGTTGCAGTACGTGGTGGCCTGGGCCTCGGTCCGAAGCCCGTACGTCGAGCGGCTGGTCAAGTCCGAGCCGAGCCTGGTCTACCGTGACGGGTTCCTGCGCGGAGCCATGCGCCGTCAGCGGGTCACAGCCAGCGAGATCCAGGAGGCGATACGCGGGGAGGGACACGCGAACCTCGAGGACGTGGTGGCGGTGGTGCTCGAGACGGACGGAACGCTGAGCATCCTCACCGACTCCCCGACGTCGCTCGGGCCGGACGACCGGGCGTCGGCCACGGACCACTCGAAGGAGCGCGATCGGTGACTCGACTGTGGAACCGTCTGCTGGACCGGTTCTGGGTGCTGCCCATGCTGTGCGCGACGGTCGCCGCGGGTGGTGCGCTGCTGCTCACTCATCTGGACGACCGTCTGGGCACGTCCTTCACCATGCCCTTCCTGTTCACCGGCGGACCGGAGAGCGCGCGCGCCCTGCTCTCAGCGATCATCACCTCGATGATCTCGTTCACCGGTCTGGTGTTCTCGATCACGATCGTGGCGCTGCAGCTGACCAGCAGCCAGTTCTCGCCGCGTGTCCTTCGTACGTTCCTGCGCGACTGGGTCAACCAGATGGCGCTGGGGGTCTTCGTCGCGACGTTCGTCTACGCGCTGGTCGTGCTGCGGGCGGTGCGTGGCACGTCCCAGGTCGAGCCGTTCGTGCCCCAGGTCTCCATGACCGTGGCGTTCGCCTTCATGATGGGCAGCGTCGTGGTGTTCCTCGTCTACATCCATCACATCGCGCAGTCGCTACGAGCCGCGACCATCATCAACACCATCGCCCAGGACACCCGCCGGCTCCTGGAGCACCGGTTCCCGGCCGACGCCGACGGCGTTTCGACCCTCGCGCTCCCACAGGGCCGAGGACGGCGGGTCGAGGCACAGGTGCCGGGGGTCGTGCAGTGGGTCGACGACCACGCGCTCAGCCAGCTGGCAGAAAAGCACTCGGCCACGATCTGCGTACTGAGGGCGGTGGGGGAGTTCGTCCCCGCAGGGGGCGCTCTCGTCGCGATCCACGGCCCGGACGCGCTGGACGAGGACTCCGTGCGAGACGCCGTCCACGTCGGCGCCGAGCGCAGCCTCGACGAGGACGTGGCGTTCGGTCTGCGACAGCTGGTGGACATCGCTGAGCGTGCCCTGTCTCCCGGCATCAACGACCCCACCACCGCGGTCCAGGTCATCGACCAGCTCCACGACCTGCTCCGACGACTCGGCACCCGAGACCTTCGCCCTCGACAGACACTCACCGACGACGGCCGCCTGGCGGTCCACGTCCCCCAGCCCGGCTTCGACAACTACCTCACCCTCGCCGTCGACGAGATCGCCCGCTGGGGCTCAGATGCCGACCGCATCCAGTACCGCCTTCGGGTCATGCTGGCGGACCTGCATGACGCGGTCCTGCCTGAGAACCGACTCAGCATCGTCCGTGCGCAGAGAGCACTGCCCGACGGCAGCCCGCTTACCCGGGACGGGACCTACGAGCCCCCGACGGACGTCGGTCTGCGCTGAGGCCTGCGGCGCCCGCAGGTCAGCGACGCTCAGGGGGCTTCGGACTCGCCTTGGCGAGCACGCTGGCCGGCTGGCAGCCCGGCGTTCGCCGGCGCACCGGGCTCGTCACAGTTCAACGTCGCCCGGTCCTCCGCCGCCTGCTGTCGCGCACGGACCCGGGCGAAGTAGTGCGCGATCGGGACGTCGCTCGACGAGTGCGCCAGGATCGACAGCGCCACCGTCAGGGCGATCAGGTGGAACATCTCGTCGGCGTTCGGCACCCCGCTCTCCAGCACGATGAGTCCGTAGACGACGGACGCGAAGCCCTTCGGCCCGAACCAGGCCACTGCCGCCTGCTCCTGCCACGGCAACCTGCTGCCCACGAAGGACAGTCCGATGGCGACAGGACGGGCCACCACGAGCGCGAGGACCGCGAAGACGTAACCCGCGAGAGGGATCTCCCCCAGGAAGCTCGGCGAGATGAGGGCACCGAACACCAGGATCGCGCCCAGCTTCAGCAGCTCGGTGACCAGTTCGCCGAACTCGTGGAAGGAGTCGCCCAGCTCTGGAGCCATCGACGCGATGGTGATGCCGGCGGCGAAGGCCGCCAGGAAGAGGTTGGCGTGCGTCAGCTCGGCCAGCGACAGCACGATCAGACCCACTGCGACGGGAGTCAGCGCCTCGTAGGTCGACGTGGCCGAGGTGAACCTGCTGCGCAGCAGCAGTACTGCGACCAGCGGCACGACGACACCGAGCGCAAGACCGAGGGCGAGCTCGGCGGCGAGCGGACCGTACTCGACGTCGGGGCCCCCCACCACCGCGAGCAGCACGAGCACGACCGGGAGCGCCAACCCGTCGTTGACGCCCGACTCCACGTTGAGCAGATGTCTCAGCCGGCCAGGTACCTCCTCGCGCCCGACGATGGCTGCGGCAAACACCGGGTCCGTAGGAGCCAGCACGGCCGCGATCAGCAACGCCTCGGGCCACGAGAGCCCGAGCAGGGGCATCCCCAGCGCGGCGGTCACCAGGAACGTCAGTGGCATCCCGAGCAGCAGGGCACGCCCGGGCAGCCGCCATGCCGATCGCAGGGCACGCACCCCGACGCGTTGGCCGTCGGTGAAGAGCACCGAGAACAGTGCCAGCTCCGCCAGCGTCCCCACCGTCTCGTCGCCGGGGCGCAGGTCGAGCGTCCCGAGCATGCCTTCCCCCAGCAGGACCCCAGCCGCCAGGAAGAGCACAGCAGTCGACAGCACGCTTCGGTGCGCCCGACCCGAGATCAGGACGCCCAGCAGCAGGGTCACGGAGAACACCAGGAGCAGGGTCACCGCCCCAGCCTCGCACCTGCGGCCCCCCACTTCATCGCCGCCCGGTCGACTGCACCGAGCAGCAATCCAACCTGCTTCGGACCAGGAACGCAGCGACGTCTCCACCAGGGGACATGGGCAGGGCATCGGACCCCGTCGTTCTGACGTCCCGTCGGTGTGGGGTCGAGCCTCAGTCCTCGCCCTTCATGGAGAACGACCGCAGGCGGTCTCCCGCGAACCACACGCCCCCGAGCGTCACGACCACGCTGGCTGCGATCGCCCACGGCAGGCTGGCCGGGTCGGGCAGCTCGGCGGAGAGCTCGTGGCCCACCCGCAGGCCCCACTGACCGATGCTCAGCCAGGCGACGCCGCTGAACAGGTTGCCCAGCAGGCCCTCCCAGATCAGCACGAACATCAGTGACGCGATCACCGCGTGACGGGTGAGTGCCGAGATCGCCAGGAACAGCGCGGAGTACGTCGTACCGGCGACCGCCGCACCCACGAAGAGCGCGACCGCCCGCGTGCTGTCGCCGGTGATCAGGGCGCCGATCAGGATCGGCAGGGCCCCCGCGCCGAGCGTGGCACCGAGGGCCACGACCCACTTGCTGATGGCCACGCCGTAGCGACTGACGGGCTTGGCGAGCAGATAGACGATCGAGCCGTCGTCGACCTCCGGTCCGAGCACCGAGGACGCTGCGAGGATCGCGACCAGCGGCAGGACGAGCGTGTAGCCGAGACCCGGGAGGAGGGCGAAGGCGGCGTCACCGTCGGCGAGCGCGGTGATCAGTGCGACCAGCCCGACCAGCAGGACCGGGAAGGTCAGCAGCAGGAAGAAGCGCCGCCTGCCGAGCAGGGCCTGGAGGGCCAGCTTGGCGATGGTCGGGTTGAACGCGCTGGAGATCATCGGGCCACCAGGTAGGCGAAGACGCTCTCCAGCGACTCGTCGCTGGGGGAGAGCTCGAAGATGGTCAGGTCGTGCTGCTTGGCCAGCCCGGGGAGGGTGACCGCGAAGCGGCCCAGGTCGTCGACCTGGACGTCGAGGTGCTCACCGCGCAGGCTGACGGCCCGCACGGACGCCTCGGCCATGAGCGCGGCGCCCAGGGTGCGGTTGTCGCTGGACAGGACGGCGTACTGCACCGGTCGGTCGGTCATCAACCGACGGATCGCGCCGAAGTCGCCGGAGGCGGCGTGACGCCCGGAGACGACCACCTCGATGTGGCGCGCGAGACGCTCCACCTCCTCGAGGATGTGCGAGCTGAAGAGCACGGTGCGGCCCTCGTCGCCGAGGCGGCGCAGCAGGTCCATCAGGTGCATCCGCTGACGGGGGTCGACGCCGTTGAAGGGCTCGTCGAGCAGCAGGACCGCTGGGTCGTGGACCAGGGCGGCGGCGATCTTGACCCGCTGTCGCATGCCCTTGGAGTAGGTGTCGAGACGCCGCGCAGCAGGCTCGACCATGTCGACCACCTCGAGGATCCGCTCGGTCGCCGCAGCGGCGTCCGGGAGACGGTGGAGGTCGGCGTTGGCCCGGACGAACTGGCGCCCGGTCAGGTAGCCGAAGCTCAGCTCGCGCTCGGGGACCAACCCGATCTGCCGGTAGATCTCGCTGTTGCGCCACACGGGCTCGCCGTTGAGAGTGACGTGACCCGACGACGGCGCGAGGAAGCCCGCCATCATCGCCATCAACGTGGTCTTGCCCGCGCCGTTGGGACCCAGCAGGCCGGTGACGCCGGGCCCGATCGTCAGCGAGACGTCGTTGACGGCGACCACGTTGCCGAACCAGCGTGAGGCCGAGTCGAGGACCAGGTTGCTCATCGCGACCCCACCTTCCGGAACCGGGCGACCAGCACGAGCAGGCAGGTGGCCACGAGCAGCAGCGCCACCAGGACGTACGCCAGTGCCCACGCACCGCTGACCGGCACGAAGGTGTCGATGCCTGCGTCCCACGCGTTGGCCAGGCCGGCGTAGAGGGACCAGGGCGAGAAGAGGCCGGCCGCGGTCGAGACGGACTCGGACTCCTGCTCGTAGGCGATGGCCTGGATCGCGAGGACCACACCGCTCAGCACGATCAGCGCCATCACCGAGCCGACCACGGCGAAGCCGCGACGCAGGGACACCGAGGAGATCAGACCGGTGATGCCGGAGATCAGCAGGGCGAGGAGCGACTGGAGCGCGACGGCCTTGAGGAGCTCGGTGCTCTGGTCGCTCTTGTCGAGGCCCGAGAGCAGCGCGCCAGCGAACAACAAGACGGTCGGCACCGCCATGAAGAGCCAGAGCGCGACCGTGAGCGAGAGCCAACGCATCAGCGCGAAGACAGGTGCCGACAGTGGACGAGCCAGGTAGAGCACGATCGAGCGGTGTTGCAGGTCGCGGGAGAACAGGACGGGGGCCTGGGCGGCTGCGAAGAGGCTGACCAGCAGCTGCGTCTGGTTGGTGTAGCCGGCGTAGGACACCGGGAGACTGTTCAACCCGGTCAGGACGACGACGCCGACGACGATCAGCGAGGGAAGCACCGACATCGCCAGCAGCAGGAACGGCATCACCTTCGACCTGCCCGAGCGGCCCAGCCCGTAGGTGTGGCGCAGGCCGATGGCGAACAGGGTGCGGGCGATCGTGGGGGTGCCCTCGCGCAGGCCGTCGTAGCGGCGGTAGCCGAGGTCGTGGATCACGCCCGACCGGGGCGCGCTGGGTCCGGACAGCTCAGACACGGGTCTCTCCGTCCAGGAAGACGTCCTCGAGGTGGCGGCGGTCGGGCTGGAGCCGCATCAGGCCCAGGCCCAGCTCGGCCGCGACGTCGCGGATCAGGTCGTGGGCGACACCCTCGCGGGCCAGCTCGGGCGGGGGCGGATCGATCGCCACCATCGCACCGCGGGGGCGGCACGCCAGGCCGCGCTGGGCGAGGGCCGCGCCGAGGATGTCGCGTTCGGTCTCGGTGCCGACCACCTCGACCAGCAGGCTGCCGGTGCGCTCGAGGAAGTCGCCCGTGGCGCTGGAGCGCAGCAGGTGCCCGCCGTCGAGCACGATGACGTGGTCGCTGACCTGCTCGAGCTCGCCGAGCAGGTGGGAGGTGACGAGGACGGCGATGCCGAAGTCGCTGCCGATGCGCTCGACGAGCCGCAGCATGTCGTTGCGGGCAGCGGGGTCGAGGCCGTTGGTCGGCTCGTCGAGGAAGACCAGTCGGGGGTCGTGGGCCAGAGCCTGGGCCAGCTTGGCGCGCTGCTTCATCCCCGTGGAGTAGCCGCCCATCGGCCGGTAGCGCTCCTCGTCGAGCCCGACGTGGCGCAGCACGTCGGCCGAGCGCTCACGCGCCGCCGAGCCGCCGAGGCCGGACATCCGCGCCATGTGGACCACGAAGTCGCTCGCACTGACGTCGGGCGGCAGGCAGTCGTGCTCCGGCATGTAGCCGACGAGGCGTCGGATCTCCTGGCTCTCGTGCTCGATGTCGTGGCCCAGGACGTGCGCGTGCCCGCCCGTCGGCTCGAGCAGCCCGAGCAGGATCTTGATGAGCGTGGACTTGCCGGCCCCGTTGGCGCCGACCAGGCCGGTCACGCCTGCGCCGACGTCGACCGTGAGGTCGGTCAGCGCATGGACCGTCCCGTAGTGCTTGGTGAGGCCGGCAGTGGAGATGACCGGTGCCTGGCCCATGAGTTCCCCCGTCACGCCGGACACGTTAGCGGGACCCGTGATGCCGCGGACGTCGCGGATCACCCGCCTACCCATCTCTCGGTATCTCGGTGCAGCGGACCGAGAAGCCGACGCCCTCGTGGTATCGGTGGATGAGGACCAGCCCAAGGAGTCGTCATGCGCAGAGTTTCGTTCATCGGGTTCTTGCTCGCACTCGCACCGATGGGGATCCTCGTGGGTCCCGGTCCGAGCATGGCTGCCACCCCCGAACCGGACGGCGAGATCCGGGTCCAGGGACAGGCGTACGAGGGACAGTACGACGTCATCTCGGGCACGCTCCGCGTGAGGTGCCGCCCCGGGCTCGAGGTCGCCACCCTCGGACTCACCTTCACCCAGGACTTCACCACGCCGGAGAGCGTTCAGTCGACGGTCCCGGTGTGCGACGGTCGCTGGCAGGTCGTGTCGTTCTCGAGCTTCGAGGGATTCCACCCGGGTCGGGCCACCGTCGATGCGCGGATGGTGCTGGTGGACGCCGTGACCGGAGCGCCGCGCGGCGAGGTGACGACCTCGGGCAGTGTCTACGTACGCCCCGGGGCCCGCGTCCTACTACCGCGCTCGGTCGCGCTGCGTCCGGGCGGCGTCGTCGAGGTCCGGGTCAGCGGTCGGTGCGACGAGCCGTGGATCCTGGGTGACTTCATCGTGTCCGTGAGCCAGTTCGACGGCTATGCCTACGCCTACGGCCTCGTCGACATCCCGTGCGACGGGGGCTATCACTCGCGCACGGTGGCGGTGCAGTCGTCGGGCCGGCAGTTCACGCGCGGGTGGGTCCGCCTCGACGCCTCGCTCTCCACGCTGGACGCCGTGAACTTCGACCCCGCTGTCCACGCCACGGCCAACCGCGCCGCCCGCGTCCGGTGAGCGGCCAGGCCTTCGGCAGCCGTGGCGAGGTGGGCCCTAGGATCGGCTCCACATTCCCCGGTTGGTCTGCCGGCAGGGCCCGCCTGACTTTGAATCAGGACTAGCGACGATGGTTCGACTCCATCCCGGGGAGCAAAGCTGCAGGTGAGCAGTCTGCAACGTCCTCACTCAGGTGCGTCGCGACTGGCACCTCTCGCACAGCTCACCCGGCGCGGCGAGCGGCTCTAGCGCGACCGTGAATCTGAGGGCTGCTGTGGATCAGTGGCCCCGCCTGCGGTTCCTGTCAGGCACGTTCTGTTCATATGTCGTGAGGCGCTCGTGGACTTGTTGTGGGTTTTCGAAGACAAGTCCGTTGCTATTCCTTTACGTTAATGCAACGCGGCGGCTTGCCTGCATGCGTGCAAGAACTGGTCTTGGGTCCCAGCGGCGGCTCGGTTGTCGTTGGGATTGCACTCTTCACTTAAAGGAAGCCTGAATGAGAACTCGAGTATTTTCTGTTGTTTCGTCGGTGGTGATCGCGTTGGGACTCGCTGCGGTGTCGGCGCCCGCCGCTCATGCCGGCAGCGGCCAGGGCGGGGCGCCTGAGATCGTGATCAACCCCGGCGGGGGAGCGCTGACCGATGCGTCCGACGGCCTGCGGTTCACGATCAACCGCAACGGAGGGTTTACCGGACAGGACGACCTCCGCTACCGCAACACCAGCCAGTACTGCTGCTCGGCGGGCGGACCGATGCTCTCCGTGGGCGGCGTGCTCGTCGGGCAGTCGGGTCCTGCTTACAATGCACTGGACTGGGAGTCGATCACGGCGCTCGGCACGTCGGGTAGCACCGGGCAGGCTCCGACCGGCACGAGCGTCAACGACACCACCACGGGAGACGGCTCGGGCACCGTGCGCTACGTCGCAACGGTCGATGGTCTGTCGTACACCGTCGACCGCACGGTGAGCTACACCTACCCCAACGACTATGTGACCGAGAACTACTCGTTCACGATCCCCACCGGCAACACGGCGCCGGTCAAGTTCTACCTCGGCGGCGACACCGCCCCGGGTGACAGTGACTCGGGCTACGGCATCATGCTGACCCGGCCGGTGCGCTCGGTCATCTCGCTCAACACCGACTCGCAGATCCTCTTCGGCTACCGCGAGGTCGCGGGGTCGAAGCCGTTCGACGGTGCCACCTCGCAGAGCTTCTACACGCCGTACTCGATCGTGGCGGCCGGCGACGACATCGGCTTCGTGGTCGAGGGCAACAACCACGACGCAGGTCTGATGATGCAGTGGAACCTGGGCAGCAGTCCCGGGGTCCAGACCGCGTCGATGGAGCAGTTCGTCCAGCGCCAGGGCACCAACCTCACCGCGGGGTACGACCGGTCGGTGGCCGAGTCGGCGACGTCGCCAACCTCAACGTCCAGGTGCAGAACACCCTGCTGACAGCCGCATCCGGACTGGCATACCAGTTGAACCTCCCGGCCGGCCTGACGGTCGCGGGAGCCATCACGAACTCCTGTGGCGGCACCACCACCGGCGCAGTCGACGCCACCCAGGTCACCCTCACCGACGGGACCGTCGAGGCAGCGGACAGCTGTCTGACCACCGTGCCGGTGCGCGCCACGAGTCGCGGCAGCTACGTCCTGACTCGATCCGCGTTCACCGACGTCGCCGGGATGGAGAACGTCGTCGGCACCTCCACCCTGACGGTGGATCGAGGACGTTGACCCGGTCCCGCCGACGCAGCCGGCGATGCCCACGTGCAATGACAAGACCGCAACCATCGCGGCCAAGCCCGGTGTGCCGACCCAGGGCACCAACGGATCGGACGTCATCGTCGGCACCTCGGGTGACGACGTCATCAACGGCGCCGGTGGCAACGACCTGATCTGCGGCCTCGGCGGCAACGACACGGTGCGCGGCGCCGGTGGCAAGGACGTCCTGACCGGCGGGGCCGGTGACGACGTCATCGAGGGCGGCACTGGTCGCGACACCCTCGTCGGTCGGACTGGAAACGACCGGATCATCGCTGGCAAGGGCGCCGACACACTGATCGGTGGCGCCGGCGACGACACACTCCGTGGCAACGGGGGCAAGGACACGATCCGTGGCAACGGGGGCACCGACACCCTGCGCGGAGCCCTCGGCCGTGACCGGCTCCTGGGCGGCAATGGTGCTGACAAGCTCTCCGGTGGTGCCGGCAACGACACCCTCCGTGGCCACCGCGGCACCGACACCCTGCGCGGAGGCCCCGGCCGAGACGACCTCGTCGGTGGCCCCGGCAAGGATGACGCCAAGGGCGGAGCCGGGCGCGACGACGTGCGCTCGCGCATGTGAATCGCAGCTGAATCGCGGCCTGTCCGCGATCGGTCGTCGACACGGACCGCCCGGGCCTTGCCCGGGCGGTCCGTGTCGACTGGCCCTAGGACCAGCCGCGGGCGGCGCTCTCGATCACCGCCTCACCGTCGATGCCTCCGCCGGCGGCCGGCTTGCCGGTGTCGGCGGTAGCGTCTTCGCCATGATCAGCTCGCAACCGCGCTGTCCACCGCCCTGTGCGCGGGTGAGCTGAGCATGCCCATCCCCGCGACGTACGACGACCTGCTGGCGCGGGTGCGCGCCCTGATCGCGTCGAGTGATCGGATCCCCGTCGTCGCGATCACGGGCCACGGGGGCTCGGGCAAGTCGACCCTCGCCGAGAGACTCGGCGCCGATCTCGGTCTCGACGAGGACCAGGTCGTGGCCACTGATGCGTTCTTCGCGACCACGTGCGGCCCTGTCGCCGGGATGTGGGAGCAGCACGACTGGGCGCTGATCGAGGCGCTGGTGTCGGACGCGAGAGCGGAGCCGCCGCCGGAGCGGCTGAGCTACAGCTACCGCTGGTGGAGCGGCGAGACCGGCGTCGAGGACCACCCGATGCCCCACGTCCTCATCGTCGAGGGCATCCGACTGGTCAGTGAGCGCACGCGCGACTGGTTCGACCTGACAGTCTGGATCGACCTCGACCCGGAGACCGCGGGGGAGCGTGCGAAGGCACGCAACCTGCTGCAGGGAGACGACCAGGACGAGCTCGACCTCTGGGACACCAAGTGGATCCCCGAGGGTCACGACTACGAGCGGTCCGAGCGGCCGCGTGACCGGGCCGACCTCATGATCCGCTCCCGCGCCCAGACGTTTCGGTGATCCAGCGGTGGTCGTCGGTCGACAAGGATCCGACGGTGCCCGTCAGTGCGACTCCGCGGCGTTGGGGGGCCGGCACGGGGGAGCGCTCCGGGACCGCCAGTGACAGACTGCGGTCATGGACAACCTCACCGTCATCGTCCTCGCCGCAGGCGGCGGCACCCGGATGAAGTCGAAGACCATGAAGGTGCTGCATCCCATCGCCGGGCGTTCGATGATCGGTCATGTGCTCCGAGCGGTGGAGGCCGTGGAGCCCTCCAGCGTCGTCGCCGTGGTGGGCCACCAGCGTGAGCAGGTCGGTCCGCACATCACCGACCTGCTGCCGACCGCGGTGCTCGCCGTGCAGGAGACGCAGGAGGGCACCGGGCACGCCGTACGCATCGCGATGGAGGCCTCGGGCACGACGACCGGCACCGTCATCGTCGCGGCGGGCGACACCCCGTTGCTGCAGGGAGACTCGCTGCGCGCCTTCGCGGTCGAGCACGAGGCCGCCCAGCGCGCGGTGAGCATCCTGAGCGGAAGGGTGCCCGACCCGTTCGGCTACGGCCGCATCGTGCGCAACGACGAGGGTGACGTCGAGGCGATCGTGGAGGAGAAGGAGGCGACGCCCGCGCAGCGTGAGATCCACGAGATCAACTCCGGGATCCTCGCCTTCGACGCGGAGTTCCTGGTCTCGGCGCTCGCGCGGATCACCAACGACAACGCGAAGGGCGAGTACTACCTCACCGACGCCGTCCACCTTGCGCGCGAGGACGGGCTCACCGTCGGCGCCCACCTCATCGACGACGTGGCCCAGACCGAGGGAGCCAACGACCGCGCCCAGCTCGCCGACCTCGGCAAGGAGCTCAACCGCCGCATCGTGGCGCGCTGGATGCAGGACGGGGTGAGCGTCATGGACCCGGCGACGACCTGGATCGAGGCCGACGTGGTGATCGAGCCGGACGTCACCATCCTCCCCGGCACCCAGCTGCTCGGCGCCACGATCATCCGCGAGGACGCGGTCGTGGGGCCCGACACGACGCTCAAGGACTGCGAGATCGGCGCCGGTGCGCGGGTGGTCCGCACGCACGGCGAGCTGGCCGTGGTCGGGGACCGCGCGACGGTCGGACCCTTCGCCTACCTCCGGCCCGGCACCGAGCTCGGCATCGACGGCAAGATCGGGACCTTCGTGGAGACCAAGAACTCCCGGATCGGCGACGGCGCCAAGGTCCCGCACCTGTCCTACGTCGGTGACGCGGAGATCGGCGAGGGCACCAACATCGGCGCCGGCACGATCTTCGCCAACTACGACGGGGTCGCCAAGCACCGCACCACCATCGGTCGGCACGCCAGGACCGGCTCGCACAACACGTTCGTCGCCCCGGTCACGGTCGGTGACGGCGCGGGCACCGCCGGAGGCACCGTCGTACGCCGCAACGTGCCGGCCGGAGCGCTCGCGGTGAGCAGCGCCCCGCAGCGCAACCTCGAGGGCTGGACGGAGACCAAGCGGGCCGGGACCGCCCAGGCCGAGGCTGCCCGAACGGCTCGTGAACAGCAGGGGACGACCGAGGGGTGACCCCGGCTCGCGGATGACCGGTGGGTGGTCCAGAATCATGGGTGCACCTCCGCACGAGCCGCCCCGCGGCCACCAGCACCAGCGAGGAGAAGCGTCGCGTGAGTGGAATGAAGCGGACCACCGAGAAGAACCTGATGGTCTTCAGTGGCCGGGCGCACCCCGAGCTCTCCCGAGAGGTCGTCGAGCTCCTCGAGTGCGGGTTGGTCCCGCAGAGTGCCTACGAGTTCGCCAACGGGGAGCTCTACGTCCGCTACGAGGAGTCGGTGCGCGGGTGCGACGCCTTCGTGATCCAGAGCCACACGGCGCCCATCAACGAGTGGATCATGGAGCACCTGATCATGGTCGACGCCCTCAAGCGGGCGTCGGCGAAGCGGATCACGGTCGTCATGCCCTTCTACGGCTATGCCCGCCAGGACAAGAAGCACCGTGGTCGCGAGCCGATCTCGGCGCGCCTGATGGCCGATCTCTTCAAGACCGCAGGCGCCGACCGGCTGATCACCGTCGACCTGCACGCCGACCAGATCCAGGGCTTCTTCGACGGTCCCGTCGACCACCTGATGGCGTTGCCGATCCTCACTGACTACGTCAAGGAGAAGTACGGCGACCAGCAGCTCGCCGTCGTCTCTCCGGACGCCGGGAGGATCAAGGTCGCCGAGCGCTGGTCGGCCCGCCTCGACGGCGCGCCGCTGGCCTTCATCCACAAGTCCCGCCGCACCGACGTCGCCAACGAGGTCGTCGCCAACCGTGTCGTGGGAGAGGTCGCGGGCAAGATCTGCATCCTCACCGACGACATGATCGACACCGGTGGCACGATCGTGAAGGCGGCCGAGGCGTGCATGGAGGCCGGCGCAGCGGGCGTGATCATCGCCGCGACCCACCCGATCCTCTCCGACCCGGCCGTCGACCGGCTCAAGAACTCGACGGCGATGGAGGTCGTGGTCACCAACACGCTCCCCATCGCGCCGGAGAAGCAGTTCGACAAGCTCACGACGCTCTCGATCGCTCCGCTGATCGCCCGGGCGATCCGCGAGGTCTTCGAGGACGGCTCCGTGACCTCGATGTTCGACGGGCACGCCTGAGCGGGCTCAGCCCACCAGGTCGGCGACGTCCACCTCGCGCAGCCGTCCGCGGTAGCGCAGCCACCAGGCGTGGAGCAGGCTGACCCCCTCGAGCCCGAGGCGCAGGTCGGGGTCGAGCTCGGGCCGAGGCGAGGCCGTGAGCCACGCCTGCAGGTCGGGCGCGACGAGCCCGCTCAACGGCCCGTGAGCGAGTCGCTCGCGGTGGGCGGTGACCGCAGGGTCCGCGCGCCACAGGCGGGGTCGTGGCCGACGTGGAGCGGGGCGCGGCGTGTCCGTCGTCGAGGGCAGCTGGCCGACCGCGGGATCGAGCGCGTCGAAGGTCGCCTGGTAGAGGCTGCCGCCGGCACGCGCGATGTCCGTCGCCGACAGCGACGCGAGGGCGAAGTCGAGGCTCGCAGCGGGCGCCACGACCGGGGCTCGCTGCCCGAGGAGTCCCGTGGGGTAGCACGCGACCCCGCGCATGCTCCGGGTCCGGTAGAAGGTGAGGTAGCCCTGCGTGTGGTGGCCCTCGAACTCCGACGCCACCTCGAGGAAGAGGTCGCGGGCCCGGGCGACGAGCGGTTCCTGGAGATGCTCGGCCAGCGCGCGGTGCGCCTGACCGAAGCGACGCATGGTGTCGAAGAGCGCGAGGCTGGCGCGGCGCGGATTGCTGGTGTCCAGGGTCTCCGGTGTCAGGAACCGCGCGCCGGGGCCGAGGAGGACGTCGATCGCGAAGCCGTCCGAGACGGGCAGCGGCTGCTGGGAGACATGGCGCGAGAGCGGCACCAGCCACGCGTGGTCGACGAACTGGTACTCCACGAGTCGGGCACGGGTGAGCCAGTTGCGCGGGTAGTTGGCGGCCGCGGGACGCAGCACGTCGCGCTCGAGACCGAGCGCCTCCGCGACAGGGGCGGCCAGGTCCTCCTCGAAGGAACCGCCCTCGTCGTCGCCGACACTGACCGCCCGCGCGGCGAACCCCGCCTCGGCGAACGCGCACGCCAGCATGCGGGAGTCACGGCCGCCGCTCAGGGGCACCAACGTCGGACCACCCACCGCCGCGACGGTCCTCCGCAGGCTCTGCGCCAGCGCCTCCCCGACCTCGCGGCGCTCCAGGTGCGGCTCGGTCTGCGTCCAGGGCCAGGTGGGTGACTCGATCCGCGCCCGTCTGCGCCGCCACGAGAGAGTGGAATGCGGAGACAGTCGCCTGATCTCGGCGAACGGCGTCCGGTCGGAGCCGGGGAAGCGCATCGCGATGATGGACGACCAGGCGTCCCAGTCGATGCTGAACAGACCTGGCGCCGCCTGGACGAGCGGGTCGATGCGGGACGCGAAGTAGAGCGCACTGCCCTCGCTCATCCAGTAGATCGCGCTCAGTCCGTTGGCCGACGAGTGCAGTCGGGGGTGCCGCCCCTGGAGCACCAGACCGCACGCCCCGGACCGCGAGGCGTCCTCCCAGACGGAGGCCCGGCCGTCCCAGGGGAGGCCCTCGATCCAGCCGAGGCCGGTGGTGGCGCCTGCACCCCAGCGGATCGGCTCGCGGTCCATGGCCAGCGTGGAGGCGGCGTCCTGGTGGACCACCCGGACGTCACGGTCGAAGGCCGCAGCCATGCGCCGCACGCGCGCATGGTCGTAGCGGCCCAACGCGCCGCACACGAGAGGGCTGGGGAGCTCGGTCATGAGGGTGAGCGACATGCTCAGAGCGTCCGGTCCAGGTCGTCGAGCGCGTCGTTCCAGCCCCGCGCCAGCACGGTCGGCACGTCGTCGGCGGCCACCGCCTCGGCGAGGGTCGCGCGCAGGTCACGGCGTACGGCGCGGGTGAGCGGCAGGCGCGGAAAGGCGTCGCCGATGCTGTCGGCCATCGCCTGGCCCGAGCGCCTGGCCAGCGCGAGCCCGTCGGTGACGTAGCGGGTGAGGTAGGGGTGGACCAGGTCGGCCTGGTCCCAACCCCAGAAGCCCGCCCCGACGGCGTCGAGCTCGTGGGTGCTGAGGTCGCCGCCCATGAGCCGCTCCCACCACTCGGCCTTGGCCTCGGCGGTGGGCACGAGGGCACGCGCGGTCAGCGCCGCGTGGTGTCCGGAGACCGACCTGTCCCGCGCCTGCTCGGGGTCGATGTGCGAGGGGTCGCCGAGCTCGGCGAGCCGTTGGACCGCGGCCCAGCGCACGCTGGGATCGACGTCGTCGCGACCCAGCCAGTCGACCAGGAACCCTCTGTCGCTGCTCAGCCGGGCCAGCACCCGTGAGGCGCCCGGCACGAGCGACGCGTGGGCGCCGTCGACCGCCCCCCGGGCGATGTCGGCGATGACCGCCAGGTGTGCGGCGACGTCGGCCGGTTCGGCGTGGGCACGCGTCACGAGCTGCAGCGAGCGCAGCACCCCCTCGAAGACCAGCGGATGTGTCTCCGGCCGCAGGTGCTCGTCGGCCAGGGCGACCAGGTCGGCCACGGTGATGACCTGCGACTCGCAGAGGTCGACCGCGGTCCACCACAGCATGGCCCGCGTCAGGTGCGACTCGACCGACGACAACCCGGCCGTGATCGCGGCCCACGACTGCGCGTCGGGCCGGATCACCGCAAAGGTCTCGTCGCCCGAGTTGGGCACCACGACCTTCCCCGCGAACTCCTCCAGCCGGACCGGCTCCGAACCCAGGTGCACGTCGCGGGAGCCCACCAGCCGCATCGAGTCGTCGTACGCCGACACGGTGAGGCGGTGCGGGCGTGAGCCCTCCCGGGTCAGGACCGGGACGCCCCGACCATCGTCGGAGTCCTCGCGCGTGACGACGAGCGTGTCGAAGCCCGTCGTCCGCAACCACGCCTGCGCCCAGGACCGGACGTCCAGCTCGGTGGCGGAGTCGAGCGAGTCGAGGAAGTCGGCCAGGTCGGCGTTGCCGAAGGCGTGGGTGGTGAGGTGCCGGTTGACCCCGGCGAGGAAGTCCTCCTCGCCGAGCCAGTGGCCGAGCTGCGCGAGCGCCGCGTTGCCCTTGGCGTAGGTGATCATGTCGAAGTTGGCGAAGGCCGTGTCGACGTCGACGATCGTGTCGGTGTCCTCGGCGATGGGGTGCGTCGAGCGTCTCCGGTCGGCGCGATAGCCCGACGGCTTGCGGGTGATCGCGGCCGAGGTCCACGCGTCGGTGTAACCGGCGGCGATCCCCGAGACGTCATAGCCCATGAAGTCGGCGAACGACTCGTTGAGCCAGGAGTCCTCCCACCACTTCATCGTGACCAGGTCGCCGAACCACATGTGGGCCATCTCGTGCGCGATCGTCGAGGCGATCCACTCCCGCTCGAGCTCGGTGGGGGTGCCCTGGGTGAGCATCTGGTCGCGGAAGACCACGCACCCCGGGAACTCCATCGCACCCCAGTTGAGGCCGGGGGTGAACACCTGCTGGTAGTCGGCGTAGGGATAGGCCGGCTCGAAGATCGTCGTGTAGTGCTGGAAGCAGGCGCTGGTGATCCGCTTCAGCTCCTCGGCGTCGCGACGCAGCTCGCGCTCCTGCGAGGCCCGCGCGTGCCAGCCGAACGGCAGCCTCCCGCCCGGCGCGGGGGCGTACGGCTCGTCCCACGTCACCGACACCCACGGCCCGCCGACCAGGGTGAAGAGGTAGGACGAGAAGGCGGGGGTGGTGCCGAAGGTCCAGGTCTGGCCCTCGCCCTCTCCCGCGCTCGGGGCGCGCCCCTCGAGCAGGCCGTTGGCCAGCACGGTCCAGTGCGTCGGCGCTGTCACCGCGAGCGCGAAGGTCGACTTGATGTCCGGCTGGTCGAAGCAGGGGATGACCTTCTGGGTGATGTCCATCGAGGTGTGGGCGCAGACGTAGCGCTCCCCGTCGGCGGGATCGATGGTGACCGTCATCCCGTCGCCGTCGGTGACGTAGGGCATGCGTGCGCTCACCCGCACCTCGTTGTGCTCGGCCAGGTCGGTGAGCACGATCCGCCCGTCCGCGTACGGCGCCGGCTCGCCGTCGAGGGTGACGTCGGTGCCGCCGTTGAGCTCGAGGAACGAGGTGGCTCCGGGCCGTGCGCAGCCGAAGGAGATCGTCGCCTCCACGTCGAAGTGGTCGGTCGATCTCAGGTCGAGATGGAGCTCGGTGTGGACGTCGAAGATCAGGACGGCGCGCTCGCGCGCCTCAGGAAGCAACAGGGGCACCCGACCACCCTAGGGTGTGGATTCGACCCTGCGAGGGGGCCCGGTCTAGAGTTCACGGGTTGCCTCGGCGAGGGAGCCCGCGAACGACTGGGACTCCGTGATCGACAGGGCCCGGACCGCATCCACTGCGCCGCGCTCACGATCCGGAGCGCGGCGTTCGTCGTCTCCGAGTCCCGAGCCCCCACAGTCCCCGACACCCCCTGCACCCCCGAAGCCCCGACAGATGGAGAAACCATGTCTGCCCCCGAGAAGATCGTCGCCGAAGCCCGCACCGAGTTCGGCAAGGGTGCGGCCCGCCGCATCCGTCGCGACAACAAGATCCCGGCCGTCGTCTACGGTCACGGCAACGACCCGGTCCACGTGATCCTGCCGGGCCACCAGACGATGATGGCCCTGAAGCACGGTGGCGCCAACGCGCTCCTCGCCCTCGACGTCGACGGCACCGAGCAGCTCGCGCTGACCAAGGACATCCAGGTCGACCCGATCCGTCGCGTCATCGAGCACCTCGACTTCGTCGCGGTCATCCGCGGCGAGAAGGTCACCGTCGACGTTCCGATCCACGTCGTGGGCGACGCCGCCCCCGACACCCTGGTCGTCAACGAGAACACCGTCGTGTCGGTCGAGGCCGAGGCGACCCACATCCCCGAGTTCTTCGAGGTCTCCGTCGAGGGCGCCGCTGCCGGCACCCAGATCCTCGCCAAGGACCTGGACCTCCCGTCGGGCACGACGCTGCTCGCGGACGACGACCTGCTCATCGTCAACGTGACCGAGCAGATGTCCGCCGAGGCCCTCGAGGCCGATCTGGAGGAGGCCGAGGCCGACCTCGGCATCGAGCACGACGTCTCCGACGCCGAGATCGCCGAGGCCCAGGTCGAGGCCAAGGAAGAGGACGCCG
This sequence comes from uncultured Actinomycetota bacterium, assembly GCA_963790155.1. GTDB lineage: Bacteria > Actinomycetota > Actinomycetes > Propionibacteriales > Nocardioidaceae > Nocardioides. Next base: position 804,308 of record CAWBNL010000004.1, read on the forward strand.
CGATCGCGGCCGACGGCTCTTCGTGACCCCAGCACGTTGACCGGGCGCTTCCTCGCGCTGCGAACGCGAGGAAGCGCCCGGTCAGTGCATTTCAGCGCGAGGAACCGCCCGGTCGGCGGTGGAAGGATGGAGCCATGAGCGAGGCAGCGGACGACGTCTGGCTGGTGGCCGGGCTCGGCAACCCCGGCCCCGCCTACTCCGGACATCGGCACAACATCGGCTACCTGGTCACCGACGAGCTGGCCGGCCGGATGAGGAGTGCGTTCCGCTCCCACAGGTCGGGCCGCGCGGACGTGGTCGAGGGCCGCCTCTCGCTCGGTGGCCCGCGCGTCGTCCTGGCCCGCGGTCGCGGCTACATGAACGAGTCGGGTGGGCCGGTCAAGGCGCTCGCGTCGTTCTACAAGGTCGCTCCCGACCACGTGATCGCGATCCACGACGAGCTCGACATCGCCTTCGGGACCCTGCGGATCAAGCTCGGCGGCGGGGACAACGGCCACAACGGCCTCAAGTCGATGCGCTCCTCCTTGGGCACCGGCGACTTCTACCGGGTGCGGGCCGGTATCGGCCGACCCCCGGGGCGCCAGGACGTGGCCGACTTCGTGCTCACCAACTACTCCACGGTCGAGCGCAAGGAGCTGCCGTTCCAGGTCTCCGACGCCGCCGACGCCGTGGAGTCGTTGATCGTCGACGGCCTCGAGAAGACGCAGCAGCGCTTCAACTCCTGAGCCGGCGACGTCGAGACGACGGAGTCCGGGGAGCTGCGTCTCCTCAGCGCCTCGGGGGACCATCCGAACCACGTGCGCAGCTCCCGGTTCCACCGGTTCGCCGGCAGCCGACGGTCGAGGACTGCCAGTCCGGCGCAGTACTTGCTCAGGCTCACCGGACGCACGCCCATGCGCCGCAGAGTGTGGTCGGCGGGCGAATCGCCGCCCTGGCTCTTGGACTCGAGCACCGCAACGCCTGCGAGGGGTCCGAACGTCGCACCGGTGGGTCCGACGAAGCGAAGGTCCACGTCGCAGGTGATGCGGCTGCCGCGGACGGTGTCCACGAGCGTGGTTCGCTGGTACGTGGTCACCAAGGAGGGGCGCAGGCTCGCGTCGGCGCAGAAGCCCAGCTTCTGCCGGGCGAAGGCGAGCGCGTCGACATCGAGGTCGAAGCGACCAGCGAGTGGGTGCGGGAACCGCTCCTTGATGGTCTCGCCCCGTGCACCCACGCGCTTGAACTCCAGGAGGCAGTCGCCGGAGTCGAGATACGCGCGCGTACGGAGCTTCGTCCGTCGGCGCCGACCGTGGGCGTGCTGGTGGTAGGAGAGGAGCTCGGGGGTGTCGAAGTAGACGGACTCGTAGCGGAACGCCCGAAGCTCCTCGATCTGGAGCACCCGGAGCTGGTCGTCCGATGCGGTCGAGGACCGTGGCCAGGGAATCGAAGGACAGGACGTACTTGCGGTCCACGCGCACCTGCAGGCTGGCGGTGGCCAGGACCTCCTCGAGCTCGACCGGCCGCATCGCGGCGGTGTAGTCGACCAGGGTCGACGTGCCCACCAGGGTCACCCCAGTCCGGCGGCGAGTCCGGGGCCGCGGTCCTCGAGAGACAGGCCCGCCGCTGCGGCGACCGCAGGCTGCTGCGCAGGGACCGGCGCACCCTCGGCCCGGGCACGGTAGCGGAGGTCGACGACGGTGAGATCGCGCACGAAGTCGAGCTCCTGCACGATCATGTGTCGCACGTCGATGCCCAGCCGGTGGGTGATGTGGTCACGAAGCATCGCCTCATCGGCGATGGCCGTGTCGATCGTCAGCAACTGGCGACGTGAGCGCGACAGGAGACGGGGGTGGTCCGCGACGTACATCACGGCCACCAGGAGGGCGATCAACGACGGCACGAGGGCGGGCGGGCCCCCGCCGATGCCAGCGAGCAGACCCAGCGCGAGGGACACGAAGTAGTAGGCGATCTCCTCCTGCGTGATCATGTCGGAGCGCAGCCGGATGATCGACAGGATGCCGAACAGGCTCAGTCCCAGCCCGGCCCCGATCGAGGTCGCGGTCGACGACGTGAGCACCGCCGTGATGCTGACGATGCCCACGTTGAGCGCCACGTAGGCCAGGAGCAGGTCACGACGTTGGTGTCGTCTGAAGTAGAGCGTGACGACGAGGCCGATTCCGACGATGTCGCAGACGATGGGCAGCAGTTGCTGAGGCATGTGGCTCCTCCCGGATTGCGTGTCAGGGTATGCGCCTGACGAGCATCTGCCGTCCCCAAAACTGTCTATCTCTCGTTCACCGGGGGTTCATCTCGTGGTGAGCGGGCGGTCCGACGCGGCACCGCTCAGGCAGGCGGCAGCACGACCGTCCACATGATGGCCTTGCTGGAGGACACGGTGGAGGTGGCGGTGAGGGCCGGTGCCGTCCCGGCGGGCACGCCGCCCTGGTCGCCGACACTCACTCCGAGGAGTCCGCTGCCCGTCCCGATCGTGGTCGCCCGGGGTGTCAGGGTCGAGGGGAGCGTCCAGGTGTGCGCCGCATTGGCCTTGTCGGCGTAGTACCTGACGACATGTGACCCCGACTGCGTGACGGTCGCGGCGGGTGCGCTGTGCGAGGCCGACGTCGCGCCCTCCGCCCGACCCACAGCGGACGGAGACCCGGCACCGGAGTAGGCCAGGAGCACCAGGCTCGTCTTGGAGATGGCGTCGAGCGTGAGGTTCACGCGTGGTGCCCCCCACCGAGGTGCCCGCCGTCCTGGTCAGCACCCAGGACCTCACGTCGGTACCGTCCGAGACGGTCCCGACGGTCGTCCAGCCGGTTGGCGGGGTCAGGGTCGCGGCCCGGTTCGTGGTCACGACCAGCACGAGCCTGTCGGAGGTCTGCACCGAGGCAGGGACGGTGATGCTCGGCCGGGAGGTGCTGCGGTCGGAGGATGCGCCGGCTCGCCACACCGGGCCCATCGGAGGGGGCGGGGCATCGGTGACCTCGACCCGCCGGGTGAGCGAGTCGGTGACGCCCTCGTCATCGGTGACGGTCAGCGTGACGTCGAAGGCGCCGGCAGCGTCGTACGTGTACGTCGTGGTGGGTCCTGCGGCTGTCTCGGTGGTCCCGTCGCCGAAGTCCCAGTCGTAGGCGACCACGGCGCCGCCGTCGGGGTCCTGGGACCCCGCGGCGTCGAAGGTGCAGGACAGGCCCTGGCACGACGAGGTGAATGCGGCGACCGGATCGCTCGCGGGCGGAGGTCCGTCGGGAGCCACGAGGACGACGGCAGTACTCCTGCCCGCCGCCAGCGGCGAGCGTGGCGTGCTCGATCCCGGGGACGAGGACCGGGGTGGACCGGTTGGTGGTCGTGCCGTCTCCCGACCTGACCGGCGTCGTTGGCGCCCCAGCCCATCACGTTGCCGCTCTCGAGCACGGCCATGCCGGTGTCACGTCCCGACCCGATCGAGACGACCGACGACAGGTTGCGCACGGTGACGGCGCGCGTCCGGGTCGTCGTGGTGCCGTCGCCGAGGTTGGCGCGGTAGTTGCGTCCCCACGCCGCGACGGTGCGGTCGGTGCGCAGGGCGTAGGAGTGGTGGGCCCCTGCGATGACCTGCGTGATGTCGCTCGCCACCTGGACCGGTGTCGTGCGGTCGGTCAGGGAGCCGTCGCCGATCTGGCCGTAGTCGTTGGACCCCCACGCCCACACGGTGCCGTCGCTGCGCAGTGCCAGGCCGTGGTCGCGCCCGCCGGCGATGCCGACGATCCCGGTCAGGGTGCCCACTCGTACTGGCGTGGTGCGGCGCACGGTCGTCCCGTCGCCGAGCTGTCCCTCGTCGTTGCGGCCCCAGGCCACCACCGTGCCGTCGGCGCGGAGGGCGTAGCTCATGTTGCGTCCAGCCGCGATGGCAGTGGCGTCGGTGAGGCCGACGACCGTGACCGGGGTGCGCCGCAGCGTCGTGCTGCCGTCGCCGAGCTGACCGTCGGCGTTGAGACCCCACGTGCGGACGGTGCCGTCACCGAGCGAGGGCCACGGAGTGGTTGTGGCCGGTCTCGACGGCCGTGGCCCCTGAGACCCCGGGCACCTGCGTCGGAGTCGACCGGTTCACGGTGCCGACCCCCGAGCTGGCCCTGCTGGTTGCTGCCCCACACCCACACGGTGCCGTCCGAGCGCAACGCCGCGACGTGCTCGCGGCCGCCGTGCATGTCGATGACGCCCTCCAGGCCGGTGACGGGGGCGGGGGTCGTCCGCGGCTGGGTCGAGCCGTCGCCGAGCTGACCGAAACCGTTGCCTCCCCAGGTCCACGGCACGCCGGGAGCGGCGGCAGCGACTGCCGCCGCGGCGGACGTCTCGAGCGGGGACACCGACGCCACCGACGCCTGGGTGCCGGAGAGCCCGACGAGCAGGAGAAGGGCGGCGCCACTCGCGGCGATCCTGGTGTGCTGCGCGATTCTCACGCTCCGGGTCGACATGGCGGTCACCGGTCGAGCCGGAGCAGGATGGTCCACATCGTGGCGCTGCCCGAGCCGCTGTTCGACGTCGCGGTCAGCCCGCCGTAGGGACCCTCGACCAGAGGCCCGTTGGAGTCGGCGAGCATGCTGCAGATCCGCCCGGCGTTGGTGCCGCAGATGGCCTGCCGCGCCGTGACGTCGCCGGGCAGGGTGAAGCCCGTCGTCGCGGAGGACTTGTCGGCCCAGTAGGACACCGCCCAGTCACCCGCGCCGGCCTCGACGACCGGAGTGGTGTGGCCAGGTGCGCGCGACCGTCTCCGCGCGCCTGGCGACCTGCGGTGCGAGCATGTCGCCGGAGTAGGTCGCGAGGGTCAGGGTGTACTTCGCGGCGGCGTCCATCGTGAATCGCACCGTCTTGCCGGCGTCGCCGGCGGCCGCTGTCCGCGTGTAGACGAAGGTCTGCATCGTACCCGGACGTCACGCTGTCGGCGAGGGACCAGCCCGTGACCCCGCTGGTGGGGCTGCCGGGGACCCGGGTCGCGTCGTTGAGCGAGCAGCACCAGGACCATCCGGTCACCGCTCGACGTGCCCGCCGGGACGGTCGTGTTGGGGGTGGACACGTTGCCCTGGTTGGCGGTGCTGCCGACGCAGTGCGATCGGGCGGATGCGCCACGGCGGCGACGTTGCGGGTCGCGTTCCCCGTGCCGGCGTCGTTGTCGGTCACCGTCAGCGTCGGGGCGTAGGAGCCGCCCGCGTCGTAGGTGTGCGTGGTGATGGCCGACGTCGCGGAGTCGGTCGTGCCGTCGCCGAAGTCCCAGGCGTACGTCGTGACGGTGCCGTCGCTGTCGGCGGAGGCGCTGGCGTCGAAGGTGCACACCAGGTAGCGGCACGTCACGGTGAAGGTGGCCGTGGGCGCGGCGTTGGTGCGGCTCACCTGGACCGGGATCACCACCGACCCCGTCGTGCCCTCGTCGTCGGTCACCGTCAACGTCACGTCGCGGGTCCCCGAGGTGACGAAGTCGTGCTGCGGCGTGGCGCCGGTCGCGCGTGCCACCGTCGCCGAAGTCCCAGCTGTAGGAGACCACCGCGCCGTCCGGGTCGCTCGAGGCTGCGGCGTCGAAGTCGCACGTCGCGCTGGCGCAGGTGGAGGTGAACGCTCGCCGTCGGCGCCTGGTTGTGCTCGACGGTGCGCAGGACGACGGACGCCATGGTGGCCGTCCCGCTGGGGGCGTCGGCTGTCGCGAGGAGGCCACCGGCGGTGCCCGGCGGGCACCGCCGCGCCGGAATCACCGAGCGAGCTGCAGATGCGACCGGTGCCGGTGTTGCACACGCGCGTGGCGCGCCGTGACCGAACCCGGGCAGGACGAAGCCGGTCGTTGGCGGAGGACTTGTCCGCCCAGTAGGACACGACCCACGAGCCCGGGGGCGCCTCGACGACCGGCGTGGTGTGTCCGGCCCTGCTGACGGTCTCGGCCAGGTGCGCCGAGACCAGCGAGCCGGCTCGGACGCCCGAGTAGGCAGCGACCGTCATCGTGTACTTCGCGACGGCGTCCATGGTGACAGTGACCCTGCGGTTGCTCGTCGGTCGCGGCCGCGACCTTGCTGTAGAGGCGTGGTCTTCATGCTGCCCGACGTCGTGGTGCCGAGCACGGTCCATCCGGTGATGCCCGTGGGCGCGCCGAAGGTGCGGGTGCTGGAGTTGACGCTGAGCGCGAGGACCAGCCGGTCGCCTGCCGACACGGTGCTGGGCGTCGTCACGTTGGGCGTGCTCACGCTGCCCTGGGTGGTGGCACCGCCGACGTAGGACACGGTGCTGTCGACCGGGGCCGCCACGACCGCCTGCGTCGACGAGGTCTCGTGGGTCGCGCCGTCGTCGTCGGTGACCTCGAGGACGACGGTGTAGGTGCCGGGGGACTCGTAGACGTGGTCGGTCGCCTCGCCCGTAGCGGTCTGCCCGTCGCCGAAGTCCCAGGCGTAGCCGGTCAGGGTGCCGTCGCTGTCGCTCGACGCGCTCGCGTCGAAGTCGCAGGCGAGGTAGTCGCAGTCGGTCGTGAAGGCTGCGACGGGCAGTGCGTTGGGCATCTCGACCGCGACCTGCTGCGTCGTGCTGCTCGTCAGGCCTCCGTCATCGGTGACGGTGAGCGTCACGTCGTAGGTGCCGGTCTCGAGGAAGTCCTTCTCCGGGGTCGGTCCGCCGGCCTCGTCGCCGTCGCTGAAGCTCCACTCGTAGGACGACACAGAGCCGTCGCTGTCGGTCGAGCCCGGTGGCGTCGAAGCTGCACGAGATGCCGGTGCAGCTCAGAGGTGAAGGCAGCCGACGGTGCGACGTTGGGCAGCACCGAGGCCAGGAAGACCGCCCGGCCGCGCCAGTCCAGGCTCGTGTCGGCCACGCTCGAGGCGCCGGTCGGGGCACCTCCGGCGAACCCGATGCTGAGCAGCTGGCCGTTGGTCGAGCTGACGACGTAGAGCGTGCTGCCGTCGAGGAACATGCCGCGGGTCGCGCTCCACGTGATGTTGCCCCCCGTCACGGTGTTCTCGACCCCGCCGATGATGCCGCTGTCGGGGGAGAACCACCGCCAGTAGAGCGAGTTCTGGCCGCTGCGCGTGTAGTAGATGCGGCCGCTCGGAGTAGAACATGCCGGTCACCGAGCTGAGCTGGGTGTACCAGGTCGGCAGCACGCCGGCATAGGTCTGGCCGGCCGGCCCGCTGCCCGGTCTCGACGGTGCTCCACAGCGGGTCGAGGTAGGGGTTGACGGCAGTCGGCTGCGCCGAAGGTGATCCCGTCGAAGGACCGTTTGTAGAGCATGCCGTCGGTCTGGCCGTAGAACAGGTTGCGACCGACCATCACGGCGTTGCGCACGTTGGCCCAGTCGAACGCCCCGGTGCTGACGTCGGCCTGTGAGCTCACGCCGGCGGCGGTGAAGGAGACCACCTTGGCAACGTTGGCGTTGGATGCCCGGCCGGTGTTGATGATCTCGACGGCGTTGAGCTGAGGGTTGCCGAAGACGGTGTGCGTGAAGTCGATGTTGACGGTGCCGTCACTGGTGATGTCGAAGGACTTCATGGTGCCCTTGTTGAGGCCAGGGTCGACGTTGGGGTCGTAGCTCGACAGACGCGTGACCCCGTCGATCAGGACGTTGAAACGGCGCGTCGAGGTCGACCTGCTGGCGAAGTAGAGCCGCACCTGCGCGTTGGTGCCAGCGGGCACCGGGAACGTCCACTGCATCTCGTTGCCGCCGGTGGGGTCGTTGCGCTCCTGAGTCCAGATGCCCAGCGGGGTCGAGGCGGGCACGTTGACCAGGCTGGCCGTGGTCAACGCACCCAGCGTGGCCGTCGAGCTGCCGGTGTTGTGGAACGTGCTGGTCGCGGCGTTGTCGGCTGTCCAGTCGGGCCCCTGATCGATGGAGGCGAGGGCGGCGCCACCGGCGTTGACTCGGTAGAGGACGTTGCTCGACTGCGAGTGGTGCGCCGACGTAGACGTTGCCGGGCAGCGAGCCACTCGTGCGTCGCGGCGGTGGAGTAGCCCTCGGCGTAGGGGAAGAAGGCGATGCGTGGGCGCTGGTAGCGACGGTTGCCGATCCAGTCGGTGTCGCTGACCACCCACACCCCCGCCGTCCGTCTCGTAGATCTCGTAGGCCGCCTCGCCGCGCGGGTTGCGACCCGGGTTCCACCGCAGCGGGATGCCGGTCTTCGGGTCGAGGGCGGAGAGGCCCGGTCGCGGCACGGCGCCCTGGGCGGCCCTGTCGGAGCCGCTGGGGTTGTTCATCCAGCGGTTGTGCCCGCCGACGTAGACCGCTGACCGTGTGATCTCGACGCCCCACAGGGTGTCGCCGCCGGACGCGTTGGTCCAGGTGGGCGTGAGCGCCGGTTCCGACGGCGTACGTCTCGAAGCGCGCCGCGGTGTCACACAGTGTGCCGGTGCGCGGGCCGCCGGTCGTGGCCACGACGAAGTAGGAGCCGTCGGGGGACATCTCGACGTCGCGCATGTAGCTGTCGAAGGCGGTGGGGGAGCAGATCGGGGTGTAACCGGTGGTGTACCAGTCGGGGACGACCTGGGCCGTGGAGCCGGTGAGGTCGATCATGACGATCTGGTCGCGGGCTATGCCGTCGACGGTGCGGAAGTTGCCGACGACGATCATCCGATCGCCGGCCGGGGTCAGACCTGTCTCACGGGGGCCGACGGGTGCCTTCGCGCCGCTGCCGGTGTTGTGGTTGCCTGAGGTCACGAGGTTCATGAAGGGGTCGACTGCCCCGGTCGTGGCGTTGAGGGTCACCATCTGCCCGGCGTCGACGCCGCCGACCTTCCTGAAGTAGCCACCGACGTAGAGGCGGTTGTCGGGCAGGAGCTCGATCGAGGAGATGCTGCCCGAGGTGCTCGGCGCCTTGAAGGAGGTGACCGCCTGACCGGTCGCGACATTGAGCAGCTGGAGGTGGTTGGGGCCCTTGCCGTTGATCTTCGTGAAGTCGCCGGCGACGTAGACGGTTCCAGGCGTCGGGCCCGGCAGCAGCTGCTGCACCTGGCCGTCGATGGTGGGGTTGAAGGTCTGGCTCACGAGCCCGGTGGTGGCGTCGAAGGCGAACAGGTTCTGGCGCGCGTAGGACGTCCCGTTCGCGGGATCGCTCACCTGGGTGAAGAGACCGCCGGCGATCATCGTGGTGCCGACCTGCACGATCTTGGAGACCTCACCGTCGAGCACCCCGGGAGTCTTCCTGCTGGGGACGTCTCCGGGCATCTGCGTGTCACCCGGCGCGCCCGCGGCGGCAGCCGCAGGAGCCGCTGCACTCGCGGATGGCGTGATGACGGCAGCGGGGAGGGTGAGGGCGATGCCCGCCAGCAGGCAGATCAGTTGTCGAAGCCGCACGGGGTCTCCAGAGGTTGAAGTGCTGATCGGCCGCGAGAGGCCAGTGTCAGTCTGGGCGCGAGAGCATCGACAAGGCCGTATCGGCGGACGAACTGACCACTATTGGGGACAGGTCCCGTGGAGCCTTGGGCGGTCTGAGCCCACCCGGCCGATAGGACGGGTCCTCGACCTGCTCGAGGGTCGGGGCGCCGAACATCGGGAGTCCGGTCGTCCACCGCAACGCCCCCCACACCACGGGCACCAGCAGCACCATTGCCAGGCCCACGACGGCGATGAGCACCGGGTGGGTGTCGTGCTCGCCAGCCCCGAGCGGTGCCCACCCGGCCTTGTCGAGCAGGGCCACCCCCGACATCGTCAGGACCACCACGATGCCGCGTCGGATGATCGACTGGCGAACGCGCGGCGCGATCAGGCTGCCGAGAACGGTGCCCGGCACCGAGCCCAGGATCAGCGGGATGGTGAGGCTCCAGTCGAGGCCGTGGAGTGCGATGTTGGAGATGGCGGCCGCCAGCACGAGCGGGACCGCTTGGACCAGATCGGTCCCCACCAGCTTCACTGCCGAAAGCCCGGGATAGAGCATCAGCAGGGCAATCATGATCACTGACCCCGACCCCACGCTGGTGATGCCGACGAGCAGTCCGCCGAGCGCGCCGACGAGCAAGGTGGGAAGTGGGCGGATGACCGGGTCGGTGTCACTGGTGTGCCTGCCGGCACGCATGCGCCGCAGGTTGATGTAGAGGCGCAGGGCATAGGTCGCTGCCGCGAAGAGGAGAGCGAATCCGATGCAGAGCTTCAGCGTCCGGTCGAGTCCGCCGGGCGGTACCAGCCAGTTGACCAGGTGGGGACCGAGGAGTGCAGTCGGTACGGAGCCGATGACCAGCCAGGTGGCCAGTCGCATGTGCGGCGACCCGGTACGGCGGTGGACGAGCGCCCCGCCCGTCTTGTAGACCGCAGCGGCGGTGAGGTCGGCCGTGACGACCGTCGCGGCGTCACCCACCCCCAAGAAGATCAGCGCCGGTGTCATCAGGGCGCCGCCCCCCATGCCCGTCAGGCCGACCACCACACCGACCAAGAACCCTGCCACGAGAATGGCCAGGAAGGTCGCGGTCAGGACCTCTGCCATGAGCGTTGCTCCTCTTCTGTCGCACACAGTCGACCTGTGGGAACCCGTGGACCCGTAGGACCGGGTCGAGACTGAATCTGATCCGGAGATTCCCCCGGGCTGGGCCCGGCACGGGGGATGCCCTTCATGTTGGGGAGGAACTCGTCCCCCCATTTGGTGAATAGGCCACGAAGGGGGTGGACAGGCAATCCCGCCCACCTAGTTTCGGAATCTAGGCAGTGGTGTGCAGCGCGCCGCTCCCTCTCAAGGAGTCCAGGATGAACGTTTTTCGTGCGGTTGTGCGCCGCAGCCTCTCCGTAGCTTCGGCCGCGTCCCTACTGGGTGCGACGCTGGCGGTGGTCGGACTTTCGGCCTCGCCCGCGGCGGCGGCGGATGTGATCGCCTTCCGCGCCTCCGCGGAGGTGGCGGTCAACCAGAGCACCGCTCGGGTGGTGATCCCCTCCAGCGTCCTGGCCACCGACGGCATGGTGCTCTTCGTCACCACCAACGTGGCCACGGAGATCGTGACACCACCCGCAGGGTGGACGCTGGAGGGCACGCGACTGGCGGGCAGCGACACCCGCACGACGGTCTACAGCAAGGTCGCGGTTGCCAACGACGCCGGGCGCAACGCCGCGGTGACCTTCGCCGCCACGACCAAGGCCACGATGACGCTGCTGGCCTACGACGGCACAGCCGCCGACCCGGTGGCACTGGTCGCCTCGGCAGCCGAGACCGTCAACAGGGCCTCGCACACGACGCCGGGCGCCGCGGTCGCCGAGCCCGGCTCGCTGGTCGTGTCCTACTGGGCGGAGAAGTCCGGCTCGAGCACCGTCGGTTGGACCACGCCTGCGGGTCAGACCCGCCGCAGCATCGCCCTGGGCAGCGGCACTGGCCGCATCACGGCCATGGCGTCCGACTCCGGACCGTCGGCCACTGCCGGGACGAGCGCGGGCATCACCGCAACGTCCGCGGTGTCGAGCCCGAAGGCCACCATGTGGTCGGTCGTGCTCCAGCCTGACGGTACGTCCGCGCCCAACGTCGCCCCGGTGGCCTCGTTCACGGTCTCCTGCCCCCAGTTGACCTGCACGGTCGACGGATCGGCCTCGAGTGACACCGCTCCGGGCACCGTCGCCTCGTACGCCTGGGACTTCGGCGACGGCACGACCGGCACCGGCGTCTCGACGACGCACACCTACACGAGCGCCGGCGCGAGGACGATCACGCTCCGGGTGACCGACAACCAGGGCTTGCAGTCGGCTCCCGTCACCCGCGCCGCCAACCCCGTCGCGCCCCCGCCGGTCGCCGGTGGGCCCGGGCACAACCGTCTCGTGCCCAACACCCCGCGCACCAACACCCCGCGCATCAACAACGGTGAGATCTGGGACATCGAGGTCGTCCCGTCCCTCAACCGGGTGTTCATCGCCGGCAACTTCACCAACCTGCAGAACACGACCGGCAACACCGCTGTGATCAACCAGGCCGGCCTCGCGAGCTACAACTACCAGACCGGTCTGATCGACACGACGTTCCGGCCGAGCTTCAGCGGTGGTGTCTCCGCCGTGGAGGCCTCGCCCGACGGGACCAAGCTCTTCGTCGGCGGATCCTTCAACACCGTCAACGGAGTCTCCAAGCAGAAGGTCGCCAGCCTCAACCTGACGACCGGCGCGCCGCTGAGCACCTTCGGCTTCACCAACAGCACCAACAACCAGGTCCAGTCGCTGGCCGCCACCAACAGCACCCTCTACATCGGCGGCCGCTACACCCGGGTCAATGGAGTCCTCCGCACCGGCCTCGCGGCGGTCAACGCCGCCTCCGGTGTGGTCGACCAGTCCTTCGACAACCAGCTCTCGGGCGGCATCGGCCCGAACGGGCAGCTCGGTGTGCCGCAGCTCAAGCTGACGCACGACGAGACCAAGCTCCTGGTGATCCACACCGGTCGCAGGATCGACGGCCAGGACCGCCTCGGGATGGCCCTGATCGACACCCGGACCAAGGAGCTGCTGCCGTGGCGCAGCACCTTGTGGGACGACAACCTCGCCCGCGTCGGTGGCGTCACCCGCATCTACGGCGCAGACATCGCGCCCGACGACTCCTACTTCGCTGTCACCAGTGGCTCCGGCGGCGACGCTCCCCCCATCAGCGACACCGTGGTCGCCTACCCGTTGACCGCGGCGTCCGTGCAGGACTCCGACGTCCAGCCCCTGTGGATCAGCCGGATGTTCGACAGCATCTACTCGGTCGCCATCACCGAGGTCGCCGTCTACGTCGGCGGGCACTTCGGCTTCATCGAGTCTCCCCAGGCCAACGACCCGTGGCCCGGTCTGGACAACGTCGGCTACGGCCAGGGGCAGGGCCTCGGGGGCTACGGCCTCGGCGAGCAGGTCGTGCGGCGCGAGCACATCGCCGCCATCAACCCGGTCGACGGCAAGTCACTCGAGTGGAACCCCCTCGACGGCTCCAACTCCTTCGAGGGCAACAAGGCGATGGAGGCGACTCCTCGCGGACTGTTCATCGGGGGGGACGGCATGTTCCAGGGTGGCGTCCGTACCGGTCGGGTGGCGTTCTACGACTTCAACACGGTGCCCAACCCGGTCGCACTGCCCGACACCACCATCAGCACCCCCATCGAGGGCCGCGTCGTCGAGAGCAACGCGCCCTTCGAGGTGACCGGCACCGCGCGGGTCGCCACCGGCAGCGTCGGGCGGGTGCAGGTCCAGATCAGGGACCTCGGCTCCGGCCAGTACCTCACCGCAGGCAACACCTGGAGCCGCACCGCGACCTCGGTCAACGCCACGTTGGGTACAGGCACCACCAACCGCAGCTGGTCCTTGCCCAACAAGGTCGTGGACGACAACCGTCGGCTGCTCGTGACGGCGCAGGCCTTCACCGCGCCGACCGGCGGGACAGGTGACACCACCGCGGCAAGCAAGCGCTTCGAGTCGTTCGGCCTCACGGACCAGACTCCGACGACCAACATCTCGGGCCCGAGTGGGATCCAGACGTCGACGACCTTCACGATCACCGGCACCGCGTCCGATGATCTCGGCGTCAACTCGATCACGGTCTTCCTCCAGGACGCTGCCGGCCGCTACCTCCAGAACGACGGCACGGTCGACGACATCTACAACACCTTCCGGATCACCCCGGACGTCATCGGGGCCACCGCGGCCACATGGACCTACGACGTGACCGTGCCCAGTGAGGGCGTGTGGCGAGGAGGGGCGATCGCCGTCGACACTGCTGGTCAGTCCGATCTACGCAGCGCCGTGCGCGAGTGGACGGTGGACTCCAACGCAGTGGCACCGACCGTCACGATCACCGCTCCCGCCGCCATGACGCCGCCCTTCGCGGTGCCGGCGATCACCGTCGAGCCCGGTGGCCGCATCACCTTCAGTGGTACCGCCTCGGACGACGAGGGGCTGCGGAACGTCACCATCACCCTGCGCAACACCTCGACCGGTGAGAACCTCGGCAGCGACTGCACGTGGGGTGCCCAGGTGAGCGCCGGCAACTGCCGGGTCTCACCGGTGGACATCTCAGGGTCCAACTACAACTGGTCCTGGACGACTCCGTTCGATCTCTCGGCGGGTACCTACACCTTCAGCGTCCGCGCGTCGGACGACCAGGAGCTGACAACGTCGTCGACCAACCAGGGTCGCCTCACGATCAACGCACAGATCGCTGGCGACCTGCCCCCGAACGCGACGCTGGCGTTCACCGCCCCGACCGACAAGTCGCTGGTCGTCAACCTCTCCGGTGCAGCGACCGACGACATCGGGGTGGCGAGCGTGCGCGTATCCCTGCAGGACCGTGACACCGGGCGTTACCTCCAGGCCAACGGCACCATGGCAGCGGCGATCGCCTACCGCACCGCCGCACTCGACCCCGCCAACGCCACGACCACCGCCTGGTCCCTCCCCGCGATCACCCTGCCCACTGGAGGGGACTGGCGTATCTCGGTCATCGCCACCGACACGCGCGGTCAGCAGGACCCCAGCGTGGCGACGGGGAGCTACCGGGTCTACCCGGGCGACGGCCTCCCCATGCTGAACGAGACGCTGGCGCAGCCGGCGAGCGGCGCGACGTTCAGCGATGGCAAGATCGTGATCAACGGTCGGGCCGAGGATGCGGCCGATGCCTTTGCAGGCATCTCCGCCGTGCAGATCGCGGTGGTCAACTCCGTGGGCCAATACATGAGCTCGACGGGCACCTTCACCAGCACGTCGGCGAGCTTCCGCAACGCGTTCCTCAACAGCCCGGGCAGCGTGGGGTCCAACTACTCCTACACGACCCCGGTCATCCCCGCAGGCACCTACTCGGTGATCGTCCAGGCGGTCGATGTCAACGCTCAGGTCATGACCCCCGCCAGGACCTCGACGGGCATCGTGGTGTCGTCACCGGCCAACAACCCGCCGGTGGCGAGCTTCGCCTACTCGTGCGACCAGAACGTCTGCACCTTCGACGGGCGCGGGTCCACCGACGAGAACGCCGCGTCGCTGACCTATTCGTGGAACTTCGGGACCCAAGGCACCGCCACCGGTCCGTTGCCGAAGAGGACCTTCACCGCCCCCGGGACTTTCCCGGTGACGCTGACAGTCCGTGACGAGTGGACCGTGACCAACACCTCAGCTGCTCAGGACGTCGTGATCACGGAGCCGACGGGCAACGCCGCCCCGACGCCGACGTTCGTCCAGAGCTGCCAGGGACTCACCTGCTCGGTGAGCAGCCAGGGCACGGTCGACCCCAACACCGGAGATACCATCACCTACTCCTGGAACTGGGGTGATGGCACCGCCCCGAGCACGGGGGCGGCGCCCGCTGCCCACGTCTATGCGGCGGCCGGTAGCTACACGATCACGCTGACGACCACCGACGGCTGGGGCAAGTCCGCCTCGACCACCCGCACCTTCAACCTCAGTCAGCCGGCCAACAACGCGGCTCCTACGGCCACCTTCACGGCGGTTTGCAGCTCCTTCACCACCTGCCAGATGAACAGTGCTGGCACCGCGGACCCCGACGGTGACACCATCCGTTACGCCTGGGCCTTCGGGGACGGATCCACGAGCACGACGACCAACCCGGCGCGCACCTACGCCGCGGTCGGTACCTACACGATCGCGCTCACGGTGACGGATGTGTGGGGCAAGACGACCACGGCCGAGCGCACGGTGGTCATCACCGAACCGGGGTCCAACACGGCCCCGACTGCGGTCATCGCCTCCGGCACCTGCACCACGGCCAACACCACCTGCACGATGAGTGGTGCGGGTAGCAGCGACCCGGACACCGCCAGCGGCGATGCCGTGCGCGACTACGTGTGGAGCTGGGGTGACGGCACTGCCGACACCGTCGGTACGTCAGCAGCGCCTTCCCACGTCTACGGCGAGCCCGGCACCTACACGGTGTCCCTGCGGGTCGTGGACAAGTGGGGCCGTTCCAGCGAGACAGTGACGCGGGCGGTGACGACGGCAGCCGAGCCGAACGGCAACGCCGGTCCGGTCGTGGTCTTCAACCAGCCTTCGTGCACCACCGCCCGGACCTGCTCGGTGAGCAGCGCTGGCACTGTCGACACCGACGGCGGCATCCGCAACTACACCTGGAAGTGGGGTGACGGGACCGCCGACACCGTGACGACGTCGACCAACACCCAGAACCACGTGTATGCCACCGCTGGCACCTTCACCATCACGCTCGTCGCAACCGACAACTGGGGTCGTACGACAACGGTGACCAGGACGGTGACGATCACCTGATCTGAGTCCCATGACGGGAAGAGGGCTGCGGAAACTACTTCCGCAGCCCTCTTCGTCATGCGGTGGGCAGTGGTGCACCAGTGTGACGCGGGGCACATGGGTACCCGGGAGATCATGTCATCTCCCAATTTGGGTAATTCTACGGAAGTAGCGTCCTCGGCGTGACTTCGCCGGGACGGCCCACCTAGGGTTGGCCGCGCCGCAGGGGCGCCCTGTTCCTGTCGGTCGTGATCGCGGGACTGGCCAAGGTCCGCGACCCCATCGCACGCCGCGTCCCCCACGCGCTTCTCGGTCGCGCTCGTCGTGACCCTCTCGAAAGGCCGCCCCTATGCGCCCTCCCCTTTCCCGTCGCTCTGCCCTCCGAATCGCTGCCGCCGCCGGTGGTGCCGGTGCGCTCCTCGGCGCAGGCCGCCTGCCTGCGTTCGCCGCACCCGGAGTCGTCGCCGCCCTCGACGCAGCGTCGGTGGCGTCCGGAGCGCCCCTGGTCCTGCGCGTGAGCCTCGACGCCGGACTGGTCCGTCGCGTCATGGTGTGGGACCTCAGTGGAACGGTCTGGACGCTGGTGTCCAGCACCTCGCGGTCGCAGGTCTGGACGGCGTCGCCCCGGGGAGAGAGAAGTGGACAGGTCGTCATCGGGTCGGTCCTCCTCGACGGCGGCCGCTTCCGCGACCGTCTCGACTACGACGTGACCGGAGGAGTCACCGGGTCTCCCGCGACCGGTGGCGCTCTCATCGGGATGAACGCACCCGCTGGTCTCTGGGACCAGAGGGTCGCCCAGTTGGGCGCTGCGCTCGGCTCCCGGCGGATCTTCGCCGACCTCTCACAAGGAGCCTCCAGCCAGCTCCAGCTGGTGGAGCAGGCCCACGCCGACGGGATGCTGCCGGTCATCTCCTACAAGGTCGGTGGAGATATCGCCGGAGCCATTTCCGGCAAGTACGACGCTGCCGCGAAGCAGGCCGCGGAGCAGCTCGCGGGCTTCGGGTTGCCGACGGCGGTCACGGTGTGGCACGAGCCCTACAAGGACATGTCGGGCACGCAGTACACCGCGATGAGCCGTCGTCTGCTGTCGGTGTTCCGGCGCGACGAGGTCAAGGTGGGCCCCATCCTGAACGGCTGGCTGCTGGACAACCAGATCGATGAGTTCGAGCAGTTCTGCGACGAGGAGCTCTTCGACCTCTGGCAGTACGTCGCGATCGACACCTACGAGGGCGGGACCATGCAGTCACCCGGTACTGCCAAGCCAGGACCTCGCATCCCCGCACTGTCAGACTACGTGCGATCGCGTGGCTACGACCTCCCGCTCGGCGTCGGTGAGTACAATGGCTACTCCTACGCGTCCCTGAAGGGCGTTGGCGAGGCGCTTTTCACCACGCCGAACGTGTGGTTCGGGTGCGTGTGGAACAACGCGGCCGAGATCTCCGAGGTACTGACCGGGGATCGTTTGCGGGCGTTCCGCGAGACGGCCAACGACCCGCGAGCTGGCTCGCCGCGGTAGACCCGAACGACCGATCGGGAAGAGTCCGTCGCGCACATTCGCAGTGCGGCCGGCCCCCGTCGGGTTCGCAACAAAATTGACATCTCGTCAGTCAGGTCGCGTACCGTTTACAGGGTACGAGGGCGCCTCGTCCGCGAAAGAATCTCGAAGAGCTGGGAGGGTCTGTTCAGTGCGCGCATTGTCTCGTCGCGGCGTGCTGCGACTCGCAGGTGGCTTTGCTGGCACAGTTGGGATCCTCGGTGCGGCGTCCCAGGCCCCCGCTCGGGCCGCGTCGGTCAAGGTGAAGGCACGCCTCAACACCCACGTGGTGGCGACTGGTGAGCTCCTCACCCTGCACATCGCCGAGAATCTGCGCCAGGGCGCCCGGATGCGAGTGCGGGACAGTGGCGGGCTGGTCTGGCAGCGGGTCGTGAAGAAGGGCCGTTATCAGAGGTGGACAGCGCGCCCGGCCCAGCCCGGCGCCGGCACCGTCATCGCTGTCGTGCGCCGCGCGGACGGCAAGGTCTTTCGCCGAAGGTTGGACTACGAGGTGATCGGACCACCGACCCAGAATTATTCGATTGCGACCGGTGCGGCCCTGATCGGCATGAGTGCCATGCCTGAGATGTGGCAGCGAAAGGTCGCCGAGGTCGGTCCGGGGTTGTCGGCTCGGCGAATCTTCGCCGATTTGGGCAGCGGTGCGACGAGCCAGCTCGAGCTGGTGGAAGAGGCTCACGCTGCCGGGATGCTGCCGGTCATCTCCTACAAGGTCGGCGGGGACGTGGCCGGTGCCATCTCGGGCCGATTCGATGCCGTTGCCGAGGAGGCTGCGCGGAGGCTGGCGGCCTTCGGCAGGCCCATGGCCGTGACCATCTGGCACGAGCCTTACAAGGACATGTCCGGAGCCGAGTTCGCCGCCCTCCACCAGCGGCTCATGCCCCTGTTCAAACGCGGTCAACTCAAGGTGGGTCCCATTCTCAACGGATGGCTGCTGGACAATCAGGTCGCCGCCTTCGAATCCTTCTGCCCGGACCCGCTGTTCGACCTGTGGGACTTCTTTGCGATCGACACCTACGAGGCCGGGACGATGGAAGCGCCCGGATCCCAGAAGCCCGGTGATCGGATTCCGGCACTGTCGCGATATCTGCGCTCGCGCGGTCACGACCTTCCCATCGGAGTGGGTGAGTACAACGGCTACTCGGCCGAGACCATCAAGGCGGCTGGCGAGGCTCTCCTCACCACGCCCAACGTGTGGTTCGGCTGCTTGTGGAACGTGACCGGCGGGGTCGGGCACGAGTTGACCGGCGACCGGCTGGAGGCGTTCCGCACGACCCTTGCGGACCCTCGGGCCGGACGGGTGGCCTGAGGGCAATCGGTCGCGACCCCGGCCGACGCTCACGTCGCGACGGTCAGCTGCTGGAGGGGGACAGGCGACGACCTGCGCGCCGGAAGATCTCCAGGCCCAGAAGTCCGCGTCGGGTCCACATCACCCAGGAATAGACAACCAGCGCGACCGCGAGAAGCAACCCCTCGCCGACTAGTGGCACATTGAGGACGTAGGCGACCGCACCGGCTCCGCCGAAGCAGGCCAGCGCCGCCACCCCGACGAGTCCGGACGTATGGTTCAGCGGCCACATGGACAGCTGTCGATGGACCTGGATCAACGGCAGGAGGTTTCGTACCACAATCGCCACTGCCCACGCGGTCGCCGCACCCTGGATGCCGTAGACCGGGATCAGCAAGAGGTTCAGTGCAACGTTGACCGCGAGTGTGATGGAGCTGTTGAGCAGGCTGAGCCAGCTGTGTCCCGCCATCAGGAGCACGGCGTCCACGGGGCCGCAGGCCGTGGCAACGAGCATGGTCAGCGACAGGATCACGACCACGTCGGAGGCAACGGCATAGCCGTCGCCGAACACTTCCATGAGCACCGGCGCCCACGAGGCGGTGACCAGGTAGAGAGGCCAGGCCGCCAGCATGCTCCACATCGTGGCGGCCTGGAAGATCGAGTTGGCAGCACGGCTCTCGCCGCGGGCGAACAGCCCGCTCAACTGCGGGGAGAGCGCTTGCTGCACCGCTTGGACGAACAGCTGCCCGAGCACGACGAAGCGGGTGGCGGCTGTGTAGAGCGCGGCGTCCGCAGGCGATGCCAGAGCAGCCACCATCACGATGTCGGAGCGCTTGAGCGCCGTTTGGGTGACGCGGGCGACCGCTCGTGGCCCGGTGTAGCCCCAGAACTCACGCGCGACTGCTCTCCACGAGGCCGGGGTGGCGTCGCTCGTCGAGCTACGTGCGAGCATGCGGTGGAGCCACACCCCAGTGACAACCAGCCCGATGACGTAGGGCAGTGACCACGCCAGCGCGAGCAGGACCGGACCCGCCCCTGCCGCCCAGGCCACCAGCACG
The DNA here is from genome assembly GCA_963790155.1 of uncultured Actinomycetota bacterium. Lineage (GTDB taxonomy): Bacteria > Actinomycetota > Actinomycetes > Propionibacteriales > Nocardioidaceae > Nocardioides. Next base: position 824,318 of record CAWBNL010000004.1, read on the forward strand.
GCCAGCGCCTGCACCCCCAGGCGGCCGATGTTCTCGACCAGGACGGTTGGTCGCATCGAGCCAAGACCGCGGGTGCCCGCCAGCACGAGGTCGTGCAGTGCAGCCACAGGCAGCACCAGAGCGAGAACTCGCAGCATGTCGGTCATCGTCGCGGCCGAGTCGGCGCCGATGAGAACGGGAGCGAGGGTCGGAGCGAGGAGGAAGAGCGAGCCCGCCAGAATCACCGCTACGCCGAGGACGGGTGTGGCGGAGATCCACACCGTACGTCGTGCTTCGCAGGCACGGCCCGACGCGAGCTGCGTCGGCAAGACCTTGACCAGGCCGGTGTCGGTGCCCAGCAGGGCGACTGATTCAAGGATGAGAAAAGTCGAGGTCGCGGCGAACAGCGTCCCGGCGACGGTGGCCGAGAAGCCGTTGGTGATGACGACGACGAGCAGGATGCCGAAGACGGCGCTGAAACCGGCCCCCAGGACGCTTGCTGTGCCCCGCCTCGCAAACCTCTCCAGCTGTCCCTGATGGTTGCCGGTGTCAGACGTGACCGAAGTCATCGCGGCAATCGGGCAACGTGGCTGCCCGAGATGGATCCGGCACTCCTCGTCTCGTCGGTATCGTCGTCGAGGGGCCCATGGGTGGTCGCCGTCCGGTCGTCCAGGACGGCCGCCGCCAAGTTGGTCTGCAGCGTCTCCCGTCGCGCTCCGATCTCGGCCACGGAGCGGATCCGCGTACGACCGGTCGTGACCACGACGATGCCGAGATCGGCTGCGCCAAGGATCGCTTCGCCCTCGACGCTGGTGACGTCAGAGCATTCGAGGATCACGGAGTAGCCGGCGTCCAGGAGGGGTGCCAGAGCGCCTCGCAACGTCTCGCGTGAGAGCCGCTCGCGGTTCTGATCGGTGAGGCCCCACGGCAACACCCTGAGCAAGGGGTCAGCGCTGGGACGCAACATTCCAGACACGCGCTCGCCCCCGCCGAACAGGACGTCTGCCAGACCGTGGCCGTCGCTCTGGACGCTCTCGCTGACCAGTACGGCCCGGTGCCCGGCGCGGGCGAGGGACGCGGCAAGCGTCTCGGCCACTGCAGGACCTGGCTGCCCGGACGTCGCCGGACCCACCGCGACGACCGCCGGCACGGGCGCCAGCGCCAGCACTTCGGCGCGCAGCCTGCGGGCGATGACGACGCCCGGTTCGTCGACGGGGGATCGGAAGGTCCACCACCTGCGGTTCGTGCGAGCGGCAACCAGGACGGGCAACCCGGCAGCCTGGACGTCACTCGGCCCACGCACCCGCCCGGCGACGCGCTCGCGCACCAGAGCAAGCACACATCCGAGCATCAGGCCGACGAGCGCGCCGAGGGCGGGCAACAACAGATGTGTCAGTCCTCCCGAGCTCACTGCGGCCGAGGCGGGGGAGATGACGGAGCCGGCTGGGGCTTCGCTGTTCTCCAGGTAGGAGCGCTGGGCACGAAGGCTGACCAGTTGGTTGCGCAGTGCCGACGCCAGCTCGGACTGGAAGAGACGCTGGGCTGCGCTTCCCTGCTGCGCTGCCGCCGATGCGGCGCGGAGCTCGTCGACGACCCCCTCGGTCTCGACCTCCACTCGCGCGATCCGGTCGTCGTTGACACTCCGCGCGCGCAGGTCCCGGTTCCCGAGGTAGGTACTCGCGAGGCTGTCGGCGACCCGTTGCGCGGTGCGCGCGTCGCCCGCGGTGAACGACATCTCGAGGATCTGGGTGTTGGGCGGGACGGTGATCGCCAGACCGCGCCGGAGCGCGCCGACGGTCAGCGGTGGGTTGGCTGCTGCGACTGGAACCAGCACCTCCTCGGACCCGGCGACCTGCGCCTCGGTCTCGAGGCTGGTCAGCTCGTCCTGTCGCACCGTGCTCGGGGCCGGGGCGAACGGGTTGCCCACGGCCGGGTTGATGAGGACGCGGGCCGTGCTCGTCCACGTGGCGCCTTGGCCGGTGCCGGCGAACCAACCCATTGACACGCCCACGATCGCGAAGGCCAGCACGAGCATGAGGTGGCGCCGGACGGCATCGAAGAACAAGGGGCCGGTGTAGCGGGGGTGTGTGAGGTGCACAGTCATATCCCTGTGGTGTGGAAGGCGGTCGGCCGGAAGGTGAGGAGTTGCAGTAGTGCGTCGGAGCCGCCAGGAGTGGGCAACGAGGTGGATCGGCGGTCGAGTGCGACGCCGATGAGGCAGCCGATCAAGGCTGCGAGCATGGCGCCGGATACGAGGGGGACCTCGATGTTCGAGCGCACGGGCTGACGCGGAGGCTTCGCGGGGTTGATGACCTGCACCGGTGTGACACGGGCCTCTTCCAGCTCGGTGAGCGCGGTTCGGAGCTCGACGACCTGGGTGAAGAGGTCATCTGCCGCCGGGATGACCGCGCCGACCCCCTTCGCCTCGGAGAGCAGGTCCTCCTGGTCGGTCGTCCACAGACGGAGCAGCCGGACCTGGTCCAGTCGGAGCGACCCGAGCGTCCTGCGACGAACCCGAGTGAGCCCGTCCACGGCTGCGTTGGCAGCAGCCGCTGCCTGCTCGGGGGAATCGGCCGTCGCGGTGACGTGCAGGACGCGGCTGTTGGCCGAGGCGGTGACAGACAGGTGCTCCATGGCTGATCCGCTACGGCTATCGAGCGCGTTGGCGACGCGGTCGAGCACGATCGGGCTGTTGAGAAGCTGGGCATCAGTGTCGATGCTGACCTCGGGCGGCGCGACGCCCACTCCGGTCGGCAGGACGTACTTGGGCACGGGCGTCAGGACAACGGACGACGTCGCTGCATAGGTGGTCGGCTGGGTCATGGACCACCCGTAGCCAGCCACCAGCCCGATCATTCCGAGCGCACAGATCAGGACGCGGTGGGACCACACGCTGCGGAGCGGGTCCGACCACAGCGGCAGCCCGGACGGACGGGTCACGACCGCCATGCTGGCGTCCGTCCCAGCAGGGCGGCGAGCGCAACGTCGTGGCCATCGAAGTGGCTCCGCAACCGGGATCGGGTTGCGTCGGTCATCGGAGAGCTGGGACGGGCGTTCCAACGGTCGAACGAGTCGGGCATCACGGCAGGCAGTCCGAGGAAGTCGAGCACCTGGCCATAGGTGTTCTCGGGGTGCTCGAAGAACGACTCGCTCTCGATCAGGTGGACCTGCGACGCGGGGAAGTACTGGTGCAGTCGGGTGATCTGGTCGGCGTAGTGGCCGCGCCGCAGGTAGGCGTGGTGGCGGTGGCTGAAGCTCTGGTAGCTCGCATCGGCCTCCATGCGAGCGACCTGGCCCTCTAGCCGTTCGTCCTCGAGGTCGAGCGCGCGCTCGAATGGCTCGGTCTCGAAGCCTCGAGCGAGCTCGTGCTTGTGGGCAGAGAAGGCCCGCTCGATCGGGTCGCGCAGCATGGCGAGGATCTTCACGTCGGGAAGGTGGCGCGCCATGCGCTCGGCCGCGCAGGGGTGAAACATGTAGTAGCCACTGGCCTCGAACGTGACGGGGTCGCCATCAAGGTGCCGGCCTCGGCGGTTGAGGGAAGCGGTCGTGGGGAAGTGCCCGCGGTACCACGAGAAGTCATGGTCGTAGTTGATGTCGAAGTAGTTGACCCCCTTGTGAAAGTTTGCTTGGTGGATCAGGGGGTGTGACATCAGGGCGCGGTACAGCGACGTCGTGCCTGTGCGCTGGGCACCGACCAGGATGAATGACGGCAGCTGCCGCAGGTCGGCGGTGACCGAACCGACCCGCACCGACACGGTCCTGCCGACGGCCTTCAGGGGATGGGGAACAGCGGATCGCAGAGTCACGGTCGTCCTTCCGACGTGTGGGTGGTGGGTTGCTGGAGCAACCGGGAGAGCAACGACACGACCCAGGCGGTCCTCTGCGCGAAGTCAGGGCGGGCGCCGTGTCGCAACGCGTCGACGTAGCGGACAGCCATCTCGAGCAGGTAGAGGCGCACGGTCACATCGTGGAGCGCGGGATCGACACCGAAGGGAGCGAGCGCTGCGGGCACGGCGCTGAGGAAGTCGGCCTCCTGCGCGGCCTCGACGTCGTGCTGGGCATGTACCCGCTGAGCGATGAAGTGGAGTCCGTCGAGACCCAGCGGGACCTCGGCGTCGTACCTCTCCCAGTCCCACAGCTGCAGGGACCCGTCCTTCATTCCCATGTTCCACGGTCCCCAGTCGCCGTGCCAGCTGCCGAACGTCAGCTCGACGTCGCCGTGGGCCGACACGATCGCCGCTACGGAGTCGGCGAGCGCAGGGCCGTGGGTGCAGTCCGCAAGCCGGCGACTGTGATCGCGCAGCCGTGCGAGGAACGGACTGTCGGCCAGGGTGCGGCGCCGCACCTCGCCGAGGCGGGAGAGCTCGACCATGGCCGACACGCGGGTGCTGGCGTCGACAGGACAGCCGGGCTCAATCATCAGCGGCGACATCACGAGGACATCCAGGCCCGACCACGTGCCGGCATCCAGCATCTCAGGGGCGCGGAAGAGCCGTGGGCCGAGCTCGCCCACCGCAGCCAGAGACTGTGCCTCGTGTCGCACCAGCGCGGTCGTCAGGGGATTGTGACCGACCTTGGCGAAGGCGAGAAGCGCACCGTCGAGACCGAAGACCTGAAGGACGGGCTTCTGGTTGACCCGGCGGGGGCCCAGGACGACCCCGACACGTACGTCGGCGCCGAGTACGCCGGCGAGATGACGCTCAATCGAGTCAGAGCCCTCGGTGACTGCCAGGACCCGCAGGCGCGGCCAGCGCGTCGCCGAGAACAACGGTGAGCCCACCGACGCTCGCAGCAACCTTCGCAGCGGCCCGATGAGGGTGGCGTCGTCGTTGCCGAGGCGCTGCACCATCGTCGCCGCGGCTCGCAGGTCGGCAGGCACCAGCAGGCGCGGGTTGCGGGTGTTCGGGAACACGTAGGCATCGCGGTAGCCCACGGCGGGCCGGCGGATCGAACGGGTGAGCTGAGGCTGGCTCCACGGGGCGGGCCAGAGCAACCTCGTCACCTCCGCGGCGTACGACGCGCTCGGGTCCCGGGAGTCCGCGACGTTGATCGGTGCGGTCATGACGGTAGCTCCTCGGCCGACCAGTCGGCGCGGGCCATCAGTCCGATGGCGATGAAGGTCGTGAACAGAGCGGATCCCAACGAGTCGTAGAAGAAGAAGCAGAGGAGCGAGACGAGCAGGACGGTGCACCCGGTGATGTCGATCGGCGACGGCCCGCGCGCCCGATGCAGGAACTGCTGGCCGATGAAGGTGAGACACAGGAAGGCGCCCACGAACCCGGTAGTGAGAATCAGGCGCCACATGAAACCCTGGGTTCCGAGCGGTGGCGGGGCGCACTGGTGGCACGAAGCGGTCTCACCGCCGGCCAAGGAGCTAAAGCTCCCCTGCATGGTGCGGGTCGTGCCGTAGCCGACGAAGGGTGACCCCTCCGCCGTGACCGATGCGACGGTCAAGGCAGTGCCGGCGCGGCGGTCGTTGCTGTGAGGAGTCTCCACCCGCAGCAACAAGGTGTCGTAGAGCGGCGAGGACACGAACAGGATCCCGCCGACCAGTGCCACGGCGACCATCGCCTGGATGGCTCGGGCTCGACCGTTGAGGGCCAGTCGCACGGAAGCGTAGACAGCGGCCAGCACCAGCGAGACCCAGAGGCCTCGGTTAAGGGAGAAGACAATCGGGAAGATCGAGGCGGCGAGGATGAACGGGGCCACTCGGCGACGCCATCCCGCGTCGCGCCCACACCATCCCAGCACGAAGAAGGGGAGGTAGAGCGCCAGGTTGTTGCCCCAGTCGTTGGAAAAGGCGAACGGGGCTGTCGGGCGAGCCTGGACATAGCCGAGGAAGTCGACCGACGACGACAGCGACGGGTGGATCAGCGTACGCACGAAACTCTTCGAGGTGATGCCGCGGGGCAGCAGCAACTCCATCGGCGAGGTGAACTCCAGGTTGGGAGCAAGGACGGCGAGAGCGCCGAATGCCGTCGTGATGACGAACATCCAAGCCATGAGTCGCACGACCCACTGGGTCGACACCTCGCGGACGGTGTTGAGGACGTAGAGCATTACGACGGTCACGGCGACGTACCAGGCGAACCAGATCGCGAAGCCGAAGAGCCGCGCCAGCCCACCACCAGGCATGGTCCCCGGCGCGACAGCCTTGAGGAGCAAGACGCCTGCAGCCGTCCACACCAGGAAGAGCAACCAGAGAGGGAAGCCTCGCGGCACCCGGACGTTCCCACCGCGGACGAGGATGACAGCCATCGCGGCGGCGGCGGCGAAGAAGATCAGGCCGGCGAGACCGAGTGCCCACCACAAGGGAAACCCGAGGTAGAGCGCGGCCAAGGGCCACCCGGGTTTGAGAAAGCGGGGCTGACGGACCCGCCCGACCGGCGCTGACAGCACGGTGCTCATGTCGCATCCGATCGTCCGAAGATGCGTCCTGCGGCCAGATCAGGGCGACGCGTCACGGCTGTCATGCGGCACACGACCACGACGTCCACGCCCCTTGGTTCCCCAGTCTCCTCATGGCCATCGGCCACCCCACTGGTCGAAGGCTAATCTCCTCCTCAGGTCGCCGGGGGCGATCGGGGGAGTCCATCCCCAATTTGAGGGTAGGAGGACGTTCATGTCTCGAGCACTACATTCGCTGCTCTGCGCCAGAACGGCTGCTCGGACCGTCGTGGCGGCTGCCTCGGTCCTGCTCGCGGCCTGCGGCAGCGACGACAGCGATCGAGGCTCCACCGACGACACAGGGTCCCGGTCAGCGGGTCAGAACGCTTTGGCCGAGTCAGACCTCTGGTTGTCCTTCGACGAGACTCAGGTGACGGAAGCCGGCGAGAGCGGGTTCGCGGACGCCGACGGTGGTGATCCCGTGGGTCGGGTCGTCAGAGCCAACGAAGGCGTCATCGAGATGGTCGGTGGCGCGGACGGATCAGGGTCGGCCTTGCAGTTCCCCCCGATCTGCACCGAGCCGGTCGGGTGCCCGCGGGTCATGGTCGAGATCGGCTCCGATCCGGCCCTCGAGCCGGGGGAGCGGACATTCGTCTTCGGCGCAGCGGTGTGGCTCGCACCGGACCAGACGACCTCCGGCTCCAACATCGTCCAGAAGGGCCGTTTCGCCACCGTGGGCGGACTCTGGAAGCTCCAGGTCGACAGCGAGGACGGCGAACCGAGCTGCGTCCTCAGGTCGGGGGACACGCTGCTTCGGGTGCGCTCGAGTGTCTCGATCGCGGACTCGTCCTGGCACCGTGTCCAATGCACCCGGGACACGCAGGGGATCGGTATCGCCGTCGACGGCGTCGAGGACCGAGTACCGGGAAAACTCGGGTCGGTGGACAACGAGTGGCCGATCCGCATCGGCAGTCCCGGTGTGGGGGATGAGGACGACCAGTTCCACGGCCGGATCGACGACGTCTTTCTGAGCATCGCGCCGCTGTCCTGACGCCGCGGCGCTCAGTCGAGGCGGGCCACCCAGTCAGAGGCGAGTATCTCGGCGAAGGCCTGCTCGGTGCTGCCGACCAGCTCCCACGAGCCATCGGGGGCGTTGAGGCTGGAGTTGTAGTAGGACATGGAGATGATGTCGTGCCCGCGGGCATACTCCGCGGCGTCACGCAGCCACTCGGCGGCCAGCCCGGGATTCTGCGGGTCCTCGCGACAGCCGTACTCACCGATGGCGATGGGTTGGTCCCCCAGCCAGCTGAGGGCCTCGTCGGCCTTGCTGCCGAAACTGCGCCACGGTTGGCCGTTGGTGGGCGACCAGTGGTTGTAGACGTCAAGACCCATGACCTCGGCCTCGGGCACCAGCCACGCAGCCGGGTCACTGTCGGCGCGCACCGGATCGAAGGTCCACTGCTGCAGAACCGGCACCACGACCACGCGGGACGAGCTCCGCGCCACCAGGTCGATGAGGTGGCGCTGCATGGCGACGAAGTCGGCCGGCAACATGCCCGGCGGCCCCGCGTCGTTCTCCGGCTCGTGGTGCATGGTGAACAGGATCGGTCGGTCGGTCTCGCCCAGCGGCGCGAGCAGGTCCTGCAACCAGGAGTCGTGCAGCTCCGGAGGCGACGTCTCGCCAGGTGCCTTGGGGTTTCATCGATACATGTGGCAGGCGGCCGTGAGCGAGGTCGTCGAGGCAGGACGCCACCAGCTCGGCGGGACGATGCCGCGCGGGGGTGAAGAAGGACCTGTTGACCGCCAGCGAGTGACCGAGCTGGCCCTCCCACTGATCGACGGAGCGGTAGTGCGGCACAGACGCGCCGTAGTAGAGATGACCGGCTCGCAGCGCCAGAGCAGACGCGCCGCTTCGAGCGGCTGTCTCTGGCGTGCGGCTGAGGGTGGTGGTCGGTGTCGAACGCTGGGTCGGCACGGGCGAGGTGGGGCTGCAGGCCGATGCCACCAGCGTTCCAGCGACGACGGCTCCGGCGCGTAGAACGTCGCGCCGCCCGATCATCATGCGACAAGCCTAGGTGCCGCGACAGGTCGTGGCGGCCAGGTCCGTGCTGGGTCACCCAAAGTGGGGATGGCAGACCACTGGCGCTGCGTGCCCCCAAAATCGAGGAATCACGACTCGTACGACGATTAGTCCTGTGGCGTTCTCCACGATGGGACGACTATGACGACAGTGAAACGGCTCCAAGTCGACCTGCGGTGTCACGCTCTGTGTCGAGCGGCAGCGCGATGACCGGCCCCGTGCTCCTCGTGAGCACGCAGGGAGGTCATCTGACGCACCTCCTCGCGCTCCGCTCGTGGTGGCAGGACAAAGAACGTGTCTGGGTCTGCCCCGAGACTCCCGACGTGGTCGACAGACTGGCCGGAGAGCGAGTGATCCACTCCCACTCGCCGACGACGCGAAACCTCCCCAACCTGGCCCGCAACGCGGTTCTCGCGGGGCGGGCGCTGCGCCGCGAGCGTCCGTCCCTGGTGGTCAGCGCGGGCGCCGGGGTCGCAGTCCCGTTCTTCGCACAGGCCTGGGCGCTGGGGATCCCCACCGTCTTCATCGAGGTCTACGACCGTTTTGACAGCCCGACGATGACCGGTCGCCTGTGCGGTCCCTTCACCACGCGTCGCATGGTCCAGTGGCAGAGCCAGCTGGAGTTCTATCCCGGTGCCAGTCTCGTCGGGCCGCTGCTGTGACCCGCACAGTGGTCGCTCTCGCCGGCACGGACCACCACCCCTTCACCAGGATGATCGAGTGGATGGACGCGGCCGCACAGCTACGGCGCGATGTCCGCTTCGTGGTCCAGCACGGCGCCAGCCGTGCACCCCTGGTGGCCGAGGGTCGCGCGTACATCCCGTTCGACCAGATGGGCACCCTGCTCTCCTCCGCGGCGCTCGTGGTGTGCCACGGCGGCCCCGGAACGATCACGGACGCCAGGGAGGCGGGTCATGTGCCGCTGTGCATCCCGCGTGACCCCGGGCTCGGAGAGCACGTTGACGGCCATCAGCAACGCTTTGCAGCGTTGGCCGACGAACGAGGCATCGTGCGGGTGGTGCACACCGAGGCTTCATTCCAGGCGCTGGTGCGGCGGGCCTTGATCCCGAAGCCGCGTCACGAGATCGCGAACCCTGTTGACCGTGAACGCGAGGTCGCCCGAGCCCGAGCGGCCCTCGAGCTCGACGAGCTGATCGGCCATCGACCGTCACGCCGGCGCCTGCTCCGCGCAGCCGGGTAATCGGCAGGTTGGTCGCTCGCCCTACCACTAATGGGGGACATCGGGTGTCTTCGAAGCGCGGGTGTCGACCGGGCCATCACAGTGAGACCGTCAGCGCTGCCGGGGCAACGCGGAAAGGAAGTCAGTCGTGGACATCAGCGTCGTCTACCTGGGTGGCTTCGGCCGGTCGGGCTCCACGCTCGTCGAGCGGGTGCTGGGCTCGGTCCCGGGATGGGTCAACGTCGGCGAGCTCGTGGACCTCGCGCGGTCGGTTGCCCCCCAGGACGAGCTCTGCGGGTGCGGTGCCACCTTCTCGACCTGCCCGGTGTGGACCCGCGTCGGCGACGTCGCCTTCGGCGGCTGGACCCGGGACGTGCTGGACCGGATCACCGCCGCCCACCGTTCGGCGGCACGCCAGCGGCACCTGCCAGGACTCCTGCTCGGACGTCCACCGAGCAGCGCCCTCGTGTCGCTGCGCGACGACTACTCACGCATCTACCACGCCGTCGCCGAGGTCACCGGCGCGCGGGTGGTGGTCGACGCGTCCAAGGGGCCCGCGCTGGGTCAGGCGATCGTCGGCGCGCCGGGTGTCGACCTGCGCATGCTCAACGTCGTGCGCGACCCGCGTGCGGTGGCCTGGTCGTGGCAGCGCGAGGTGTCCCGACCGCACGACGCATCAGGCGCCGATCAGATGTGGCGCATCCCGGCCCACCGAGCAGCCGCCCAGTGGAGCGCGCTGCAGCTCGAGATGGCCGTCATGGCGCGACGTGCGGGAGTTCCGAGCGCCCAGCTGCGCTACGAGGACTTCGTGGCGGACCCGGTCTCCTCGCTGGTCGCCGCGACCGCCGCGATCGGGTTGGAGGTCTCGCCGGCCGAGCTGCCCACGCTGAGTGACGGGAGCATCGAGCTCCACCCCAGCCACGGACTCTCGGGAAACCCCTCGCGCTTCCGGTCGGGGACCGTACGGTTGCGACGCGACGAGACCTGGACACGGGAGATGCCGGCACGAGCGCGCGCGGTCGTCACCACGATGACCTACCCCCTTCTACACGCCTACGGATACACGCGCCGAGTGCCACAGCGCGACGCGCTGGTGACGGCACCGGACGCACTGGACAGGAGCATCACGACGTGAACGACCACGATGTAGCAGCGCAGCGAGACGGAGACCCGCTCGTGAGCGTGGTCATCCCGACGCACGGCCGACCCGAGCTCCTGCGGGAGACGCTGGCGACGATCATCGCCCAGGACTACCCCGGCGAGATGGACATCCTCGTCGTCCACGACGGGGAGCCCGAGGACCCGACGCTGGTGGAGCTCTCCAGCCCCAACCGCGCGGTCCGCACGACCGTCAACGTCCGCGCCCGCGGCCTGTGCGGCGCCCGCAACACCGGCGTCCTGGCCTCCCACGGCACCCTGGTCGCCAGCTGCGACGACGACGACCTGTGGGACCCGACCAAGGTCCGCAAGCAGGTGCGCCGGCTCCAGTCCGACCCCTCCCTGCTCGTGGTGGGCACCGGCATCCGCCTGCTCATGGGGGGAGACCGCGGCACCGTCGAGTGGCCCGCGACCTCGTCCATCATCTCGCACGAGCGCCTGCTGCAGAACCGCGTCAAGGAGCTGCACAGCTCCAACCTGATGATGTGGCGCACCTCCTTCGACAGCGCCGGGTTCTACGACGAGGAGCTGCCGCACGGCTACGGCGAGGACTACGACTGGCTGCTCCGCGCCAGCCGAGTGGGTCGTGTCGGCGTGGTGGAGGAGACGCTCGCCGACATTCGCAAGGACATCCCCTCGTGGTTCCGCGACCGGTGGATCAACACCGCCACGGCGTTGGAGTACCTCCTCGACAAGCACCCCGACCTGGGGCACCACCGTCGTGGCCACGCCCGGGTCCTCGGGCAGATCGCCTACGCGCGGGCGGCGGCCGGACAGCGGCGTACGGCGGCCCGCGTGGCAGGTCGTGCCCTCAGCAGGCACCCGGCCGTCCCGCACGCCTGGCTCGCCCTCGCGATCGCAGGACCGGGCGCCGACCACCAACGACTGCTCACCATGGCGCGACGCTTCGGACGGGGACTGTCATGAACCGGATGCCCAACTTCCTCTACGTCGGTCCGGACAAGGCCGGCTCCTCGTGGCTGCACGAGACGCTGATCAAGCACCCGGAGGTCTACCTGACCCCGTCGAAGGACCTCTACTTCTTCGACCGCTACCACGACCGCGGTCTCCCTTGGTATGCCGCGCAGTTCAAGGACGCACGCGACGAGCCGATCGTCGGGGAGATCTGCCAGGACTACCTGTTCCACCCCGAGGCCGCCCAGCGCATCCACGACGCCCTCGGCGACATCACCGTCATGGTGTCGCTGCGCGACCCGGTCGATCGGGCCTGGTCGTCCTACCTCTACATGCGCAAGCACGGAATCGGTCCGGACACGTTCGCAGAGGCGCTGCGCAGCTGTCCCGAGCTCCTCGAGCACGGTCGCTACGCGACCGGCCTCGACCGGTTCCTCGAGCTGTTCCCACGCGACAACGTGCACGTCGCGCTCTTCGACGACCTCGAGGCGAACCCGCAGGGGTTCCTCGACGGCGTCACCGACAAGCTCGGCATCGGCCGGCTCCCCCTGGCGCCCAAGGCGCTCGAGGCCACGCTGCCCGCAGCAAGTGCCCGCTCGGTCAGGCTGGCCTCCACCGTGCGTCGTGGCGCCGACTGGGTGCGTGAGCACGACGGAGCCCGACTCGTCGGAGTGGTCAAGCGCTCGCCGCTGGTGCATCGCGCTCTCTACCGTCCGATCGACCGCGCGGCGGTGCGACCCGACGAGCGCGACGTGATGGCCGTACGTCGTGCGTTGCGCACCGAGGTCGAGTCGCTCGAGAGCACCTTCGGCTTCCGACTGCAGGAGTCCTGGGGCTGGTAGCTCGCAGCCGGGAGGTCGCCACGACGGTGGTCGACCCGGCGAAGAACCTCCGGGTCGGAAGGTGGCTTGTTGATGGCCACTCCCGACCCGGAGGTCTTTCACGTCGGCCGCCGACGGCAACAGACCACTGCGACACCCTGATGGCCGGGTGCACCTCGAGGCCGCAACTCGGCGCGACCGTGGCGGGCGTCGGTCGTCGTCGCGCGCAGCGTCGTGAACATGGTGAACGCTACCCCGTGCCGTTCGATGCTCTCCTGGCGGAACAGTCGGGCCGGGACGGTCCCGAGTCCGATCCCGCCCCGGAAACCTCGACGGCTCGGCTCAGTAGGCGCCGCGGTGACCGAGCACGGCGCTCACCGTGCGGACCAGGATGCGTGCGTCCAGGCCCAGCGACCAGTTGTCGACGTACTTCAGGTCGAGGCGGACCGATTCCGCCCAGCTGAGGTCGGAGCGACCTGAGACCTGCCACAACCCGGTGACACCGGGCTTGACGACCAGTCGGCGCCGCGGGTCGATGTCGTACTGCGCGACCTCGCTCGGCAGCGCCGGACGAGGGCCCACGAGCGACATGTCGCCGCGTACGACGTTCCACAGCTGCGGGAGCTCGTCGAGGGAGTAGCGGCGCAGCCGCTGCCCGATCGGGGTGATGCGTGGGTCCTGCTTGATCTTGAACAGGACCCCGTCGTTCTCGTTGCCCGCATCCAGCTCGGCGCGGACCTCCTCGGCGTCAATTCCCATCGAGCGCAGCTTGAGCATCGTGAACGCGACCCCGTGCCGTCCGATGCGCTCCTGGCGGAACAGCGCGGGGCCGGGGGTCTCGAGTCGGATAGCCAGGCACAGCGCACCCAGCAGCGGCAACGCCAGCACGAAGGCGATGAGGGCCAGCGCGCGTTCGACGACGTCCTTGAGCAGTCGTCGGGGGCCGTCGAGGTCGGGTCGCGTGATGTGCAGGATGTCGATGCCGGCGGTCGAGACGACGCGCGCGCGTTGCGGCTCGACGTCGAAGAGTCCGGTGCCGAGGTAGAGCTCGGTGCCCACTCCGGCGAGGGCCCAGTGGAGTCGGCGGACCTCGGGGTGGGTGAGACGGGCCCCCGGCAGCACCACCAGGGCATCGGCGTGGTGGTGATGTGCGACCTCCGACGACGCGTCGAAGCCGATGTAGGTCGGCAGGTCTCCCAGGGACTCCTTGGAGGTCCGCGTGAGACAGACCGCGACGACCTCGTGGCGATCGGAGGTCCGCAGCTCGAGGATGGCCTCGCGGACGTCGCGGGGACGTCCGGCGAGCACCAGGCGCACAGGGTGCCGACGTGCACTGACCAGCGGGTGCACGGAGCTCGCCACGGTGAAGACGGCGACGAGTCCGGCCAGCGACACCAGGTCGACGGTCGGCACCCACGGGGACACCGCGAGGGCGACCAGGGCCGCCCGTGCGCCGGTTCCCAGGACGCGGCCGAAGCGAGCGCTCCGACTCTCGTCGAGCGAGGGTGCGCGGTAGTGCCCCACGCTCATCAGCAGCATCGGCCAGACCGGCGCGGAGAGCAGGGCGACGTCAGCCGGGACCACGCCGGAGAGCGCTGCAATGGCAGCCAGGACGACCGCGAGAACCGCGTCGAGGGAGAACGCCAATCGACGCCAGGACCGGCTCGACGTGCGTGGCCGGCTGGAGGCGGGTGCGGGCGCGTCGATGGTCGGTGAGACCCGCTCAATCTCGACCTCGACCTCGGCGTTGACATCGGCCAGGCGGGGTCGAGGGACGGGGGGAGTCAGCAGCTCGGCGGGCGACACCGCCCGGATCGACACGTCGGTCATCGGCGTTCCACTCCTTCCACTGCTCTCCGGGCACCACGTGCCTGGTGATGCCAGCCTAGGAACGCAGGAGTGTGGGGGCATGCCGAAAATCGACGAAACCCCTGCAGGGCTTGGGATCTGCCGACAGGAGATACCCACTCATGGGGATGCCAGCGACCGTGGGTGAACCTACGCTCGGAGTTGGTGCACCCCGCAGGTTCGCTGTGTTCGACGCGTCCCGTCGGCCGACTCGGTCGTCGGGAAGCGAGGTCCCCCATCTCGCGGCTGAGAGCACGGTGAACCGGAAGCGGCGGTCGAGGCTCCCCCTCCTCGATCGCCGCGGTGCGGCCCCAGCCCGTCGGACCCAACCTGTCGGACCCAGCCTGTCCCGTCCTGGCGAGCACGAGCTGCCTGTGGCAGCCGAAGGTCGCTCAAGCAGGTCGTGTGGTCACGAGCCCCATCGCCATCCGACCTGGTTGGCCATCCCGACGGCGGCAAGCTGTGAGGACACCTCCAGCTTGTTGAGGATGGACTTGACCTGGGTGCGCACGGTGGCCTCCGAGACCACGCGTTCCTGGGAGATCGTGCGCACGGTGCGGCCCTCGATGAGGGACCCCAGCACCTGGCGCTCCCGGGGTGTCAACAGCTCGAGACGACGGCGGAGGTCGTCGTGGGTGCGCCGCTCCTTGGACCAGGCGTCCAGCAGCGTCTCGAGCTCCTCGCGGTTGATGACGGGCAGGCCCTGGTGCAGCCGCCGTACGGTCGCCAGTGCGGTCTGCAGGGCCCCGCTCTTCGGCAGCACCCGGCGCGCGCCGAGACGCATGCAGCCGCCCCACCGGCCGAGCTCCTCCGACGCGGTGAGCACCACGACGTTGATGCCCGCCTTGGCCAGCGGCGCGACGAGGTTGGCCCCGTCGCCGAAGCGGCCGAGGTCGAGGTCGAGGAGCACCGTGCGCGGGTTGGCCCGCAGCGCGAGCGATCTCAACGTCGCCATCGAACCGCCTTCCTCGGGCAGCTCCAGCCGTCGCACGTCGTAACCCTCCACCGACAGGGCGAGCTCCAGCGATTCCGCGAAGAGCATGTGGTCATCGATGATGAGCACGCGGTGGTCAGCGCGGGGACCGGACATGCGCACCTTCCTCGCTCATGTCGTTCTCCGACGACCGGCGCGCGGCAGGGAGGGAGATGACGAAGGACGAACCGGCGCCCTCGCGGTCGGCGAGGCGCAGTGCTCCGCCGTCCTCGGTCATCAGCCGCTGAGCGACGTGCAGACCGATGCCCTCGCCGGGCGAGTGCCGCCCGCGCTTGCCCCAGTCGAAGATCTGCGCCCGCTGCTCCTGGGGGATCCCGCGACCGAAGTCGGTCACGGTGATGTCCACCGTCTCGGCGTCGCGGCGCTCCACCTTGACGACGCTCTTGTTGGTCGATCCGTGGTGGACGGAGTTGTCGATGAGGATGTTGACCACCTCGGCGAGGGAGTCGAGGCGAGCTCGTACGACGTCGCCGTTGCTGTGGAGCTCGACGTGGCGGCCCTTCAGCCTCTGGAGGTCGAGGATGAGCCCCAGGGCTTCATCGAGGTCGATGTCGGTGACCGGGTCGTTCTCGGTCGACAGGAGCCGTTCCATGCGTCCGAGCTCGCGGCGTACGGAGGCCCACAGGCGCTCCCTCGTCTCGGCGGGCATGTCGGGGCTGTCGAGGAGTGCGGAGCCACAGACCAGGCCGGCCAAGGTGCTGCGCAGCTCGTGGAGGTGCTCGCGCTGCTCGCGGGTGGAGGAGATGAAGACGTGCTCGAAGCTGGCGATGCGACGTCGGTCCTCCTCCGACGCCCGCCGAAGATCGACCCAGGCCAGACTCAGCCAGGCCGCACCGACTGCGGCGCGCAGCAGGGACATGACGGTCTCCGCGGCCGGTCCGCCGGAGCCGCTCACGTGGACCAGCAGTCCCGCGCTCACGACGAGGAAGGTCACGACCATCAGGCCAGCGGTCCGGGCAGCCAGGACCCGCTGGCCCAGCACCAGTGCGACCACAGCGAGGTGCGTGGCGATCAGGACGCCGATCAGCACCCCGATCGCCCCGGCAGGCGGGTAAGCGATGGGAAACTGGAGCAGGACGTGCCCAGCCGCGACCAGACCCATGCCCAGGCCCGCAGCGAAGCAGTCGTCGACCACGTCGACGATTCGGTGCAGCCCGAGGAGCACGCTCGTCACGACCAGGAACCCGGCACCCGCGGCGGCGAGGAGCGCCACGTGGGCAACGACTCCGCGCGGCGGCGAGCTCTGGAGGGCCAGCAACGTGATGACCAACGACTGGGCCGCGACCAGGGCGCCCGTCCCCACGGTCCATCCCGATCGTGCGCCGCCGTAGCGGCGCCAGCCGACGAGCGCGGCTGCGGCGGCCCCGGCGACGAAGATGCCGCTGACCATGCCATCTGCCAGCGGCGTCAGCTGCGCGGCCTCCGGCGACGTCGTCCACCCGCGGTGACCGCTCGACCCGATGTAGACCAGGACGATGAAGAAGCCCATCGTCCGCGCCCCCCCGGCGAACTGACTACGGACCTCCCCCACGGAGATCTTGTGCATGTTTTCCCCTACCCCTACGAACAAACCCACGATGAAGACCTGCGACGTTGCAGGCTGACCTGTTCCCGCGCAGGCCCGGTCCCGAGTCGAGTGTTGCGCAGGAGTTCCAATTCGATTGGAACCCCGTTCCCCTTGCTGTGCCACCCATTGTGCGTGCGTACCGTGAATGGGAGAGACCTGGTCTGGTCCGGCTTCTCCAGAGCTGCCGGAGTATTCGTCAAGAGCGATCCTAGGGCGTACGGACGGCAGCTCTTGACCGAGCCCCCAATCTCTTGAAAGTGCCGTGGGCGGGTCTGCCGGAGACGCCACCGGACAGTGAGGACCGTCTCCCCAATTCGGAGCACATGTTCTCTCTGGAGCGCCGTGTGGCCCGCGAAGCCAAGACGATCTCCCTGTGACGTGGAGTGAAGGAGTCGACCTGCCGGGTCCCCGACGTGGGGCGCGTGATGCTGAGGAGGTGCAAGCCGCGCAGCCGGAGTCCGCCTGGGTGGTGTCCCCCCACCGTCTGGTGGCCCAGACCGTGGTGGCTGCGCTCGCCTCCGTAGGCGTCGCGGCGGAGTTCCACGCGTGGGAGACCCTGCGTGAATGTCGGCCGATCGGATCCGCAGACCCCGCGGTGCGCCATGTCCTGACCATCTTCGACGGGGTCGCACCCCCGTCGACGATCGAGGAGATCAGTCGCCTCACCGCGCGAGGCGGCGTGCGGGTCGCTGTGGTGACCTCGGACCCCGATGCCCTCGGGTGGGGAGCGTTGTTGCAGGGCACCTCGGTCGACGTGGTCACCATGACGACGTCGGTCGCCCAGCTGGCTGACGTGGTCCGCCGCTTCGTCGCCGGGGACAGCCTGATGGAGCCGGAGAGACGCGCGGCTCAAAGATCGGCGTGGTCGGAGGCACTTGACAATCGGCACGAGTTGCTGATCTCCATGCGGACCCTGTCTCCGCGCCAGCTGCGCGTCCTGGAGCTGCTGGCCGACGGACGCCGGGTGGCGGAGGTGGCGGAGCTCATCGGCGTGAGTGCTGGCACCGTCCGCAGCCACGTCAAGACCCTGCGAGCCAGGCTGCGGGCCAAGACCCAGCTCGAGGCCGTGGCCCAGCTGCGACGTGCCCAAGAACTCGGCGTCGTCGCCGATCTCGTGCCGCGGACCCGCAGTCCCGCTCCGGGAGAAGTCCACGCGAGCGAACGCCGATAGGCTGCGGGCATGATCGATCCCACGACTCTCGACGACCACGACTTCGCCGTCTGGGCGGCCGAACGCGCCGGCACCGTGCTGCTCGACGTACGTGCCGGAGCTCAGACCGCAGGCCTCGAGGGCAAGGCCCTCAAGGATGCCGGAGACGCCGCAGCCCAGGCTGAGCTCGACCGGGTCCTGACCCAGCACCGCTCCGGCGACTCCGTGCTCTCCGAGGAGGCTGCGGACGACAAGGCCCGGCTCACCGCCCACCGGGTCTGGATCATCGACCCGCTCGACGGGACGCGTGAGTTCTCCGAGCCGCCGCGCGACGACTGGGCGGTGCACGTCGCGCTCTGGCAGGACGGTGACCTGGTGGCTGGCGCAGTGGCGCAGCCCGCGCTGGGGGAGACCTTCCACACCGGTCGCCCCATCGTCGTCCCTCCCCGCACCTCCGATCGCCCACGGATCGCGGTCTCGCGCAGTCGGCCTCCCGCCTTCGTGGAGGCACTTGCCCTCGAGCTCGACGCCGAGCTGGTGCCGATGGGCAGCGCCGGCGTGAAGGTGATGAGCGTGGTGCGTGACGTCGCCGACGCCTACGTCCACGCCGGTGGGCAGTACCAGTGGGACAACGCCGCGCCCGTCGCGGTCGCACGAGCCGCAGGTCTGCACTGCAGCCGTGTCGACGGCTCTGCCATCGTCTACAACGAGGACGACACCTCACTGCCCGACCTCGTCGTGTGCCGTCCCGAGCTGGCGGAGGCGATCCTCGACTTCGTCCGCAGGCACGGGACCGACTGACCCGCGGCGACCTGCGTCGTCGCCCTCACGGTCATGGGGGGTCTCACGACGCCGAGGCAGACCCCGAGGCGCGACCCGTAGACTCTCAACACCCCCCATCCTGCGGTGAATGGGGGTCGTTCTGCGTGCTCTCGAAGGGGTCCCCGGTGCCATCCACTCCACTCGTCGCAGTCGCCGACCGGCTCGTCTCCACCCCAGCCCTCGCGCGCGCCCTCGCCGATGCGGCGGTGCAGTCGGCGCTCGACCTGACCGGACCGGCGGCCGTCCGCCCGTTCGTGGTCCGCGGCCTCGTCGAGCGCCACCGCACGGTGCTCGCGGTGACGGCGACCTCGCGCGAGGCCGAGGACCTGGTCGAGGAGCTCGGCGACCTCGTCGATCCTGACTCGGTCGCCTACTTCCCGAGCTGGGAGACCCTGCCGCACGAGCGGTTGAGTCCCCGCAGCGACACCGTCGGGCGACGCCTCGCCGTCCTGCGTCGGCTGCGCCACCCCGGCACCGATGCTGCCAACGGACCGCTCTCGGTCGTCGTCGCTCCGATCCGCAGCCTGCTGCAGCCCCAGGTGCCCGGCCTCGCCGACATCGAGCCGGTGGAGCTGGCGCCGGGTGACACCCGCGCCCTCGAGGATGTCGTGCGCGGTCTGGCCGACGCGGCGTACACGAGGGTCGACATGGTCGAGCGGCGCGGCGAGTTCGCGGTCCGCGGTGGCATCGTCGACGTCTTCGCGCCCACCGAGGAGCACCCGCTGCGCGTGGAGTTCTGGGGCGACGAGGTCGAGGAGATCCGGTCCTTCTCCGTCGCGGACCAGCGCACGCTCGAGACCGTGCAGCGGCTGTGGGCACCGCCGTGCCGTGAGCTGCTGCTGACCGATGACGTACGCCGTCGCGCGGCCGCGCTCGGTCAGGCGCACCCCCAGCTGCTCGAGCTCACCGACAAGATGGCCGCCGGCATCGCGGTCGAGGGGATGGAGTCGCTGGCCCCGGTGCTGGTCGACGAGATGGAGCTGCTGGTCGACCTGATGCCGTCCGACACGACGGTGCTCGTGCTCGACCCCGAACGGGCCCGATCCAGGGCCCACGACCTCGTCGCCACGAGCGAGGAGTTCCTCGGGGCGTCGTGGGCCGCGGCCGCCGGCGGTGGGACCGCGCCGATCGACCTGGGTGCGGCGTCCTACCGCGAGATCGCCGACGTCCGGCTCCACGCGCTGGGGCTGGGGCACACGTGGTGGACGGTCTCGCCCTTCGGGCTGGACACGCCGGACGTGCCGGTGCCGCTCGACGCCCAGACCGTCGGGGTGCCGAGCCAGGCCCTGCCGACCCACCAGGCCGAGGCCTACCGCGGCGACCTCGAACAGGCGGTCGCCGACATCCGCGGCTGGGTGGGGGACGGCATCGAGGTGGTCGTGGTGCATGCCGGCCACGGCCCCGCGCAGCGGTTCGTCGAGCTCCTCGGCGAGAACGACATCGCCGCACGCCTCGTCGAGGAGGGGGAGACGGCCGGCCCTCTCGTCGTCACCGTCACGTGTGGACACCTGGTGCACGGCCTCATCGACCACGAGGCCCGCGTCGCGATCGTCACCGGCGACGACCTGTCAGGGCAGAAGGCGTCCACGCGCGACATGCGCAAGATGCCCGCGCGACGCAAGAAGCAGATCGACCCGCTCGACCTCAAGGCCGGCGACTACGTCGTCCACGAGCAGCACGGCGTCGGGCGCTTCGTGGAGATGAAGCAGCGCGTGGTGGGCGGGGCGACCCGGGAATACCTCGTCCTCGACTACGGCCCCTCCAAGCGCGGCGGACCGCCCGACCGCCTCTACGTCCCGGCCGACACCCTCGACCAGGTCACTCGCTACGTCGGTGGCGAGAACCCGAGCCTGGACCGTCTGGGCGGTGGCGACTGGACCAGGCGCAAGGCCAAGGCCAAGCGCGCGGTCCGCGAGATCGCGGCCGAGCTGATCAAGCTCTACGCCGCCCGCCAGGCCACCAGGGGCCACGCCTACGGTCCCGACACCCCGTGGCAGCGCGAGCTGGAGGACGCGTTCCCCTTCAACGAGACCGCCGACCAGCTCACCACCGTCGACGAGGTCAAGGCCGACATGCGCCGGGTGGTCCCGATGGACCGGCTGGTGTGCGGTGACGTCGGCTACGGCAAGACCGAGATCGCGGTCCGCGCGGCGTTCAAGGCGGTGCAGGACGGCAAGCAGGTCGCGGTGCTGGTGCCCACGACGCTGCTGGTGACCCAGCACATGTCCACCTTCTCCGAGCGGATGTCGGGATTCCCCGTCGTCATCAAGGGTCTCTCGCGCTTCCAGAGCGACAAGGAGGCCAAGGAGGTGATCGCGGGTCTCGGGGACGGGTCGGTCGACATCGTCGTCGGCACCCACCGCCTGCTCAACCCGGACATCAAGGTCAAGGACCTCGGTCTCATCATCGTCGACGAGGAGCAGCGCTTCGGTGTCGAGCACAAGGAGCAGATGAAGCGGATGCGCACCTCGGTCGACGTGCTGTCGATGAGCGCGACTCCGATCCCGCGCACCCTCGAGATGGCGGTCACCGGCATCCGCGAGATGTCGACCATCACCACCCCGCCGGAGGAACGCCACCCCGTGCTCACCTACGTCGGCGCCTACGAGGACCGCCAGGTCGTCGCAGCCGTACGCCGCGAGCTGCTGCGCGAGGGTCAGGTCTTCTACATCCACAACCGGGTGCAGTCGATCGAGAAGGCGGCGGCGCGGATCCGCGAGCTGGTGCCGGAGGCACGGGTCGCCACCGCCCACGGCCAGATGGGCGAGCACGCGCTCGAGCAGGTCATGCTCGACTTCTGGGAGAAGCGCTTCGACGTGCTGGTCTGCACGACCATCGTGGAGAGCGGCCTCGACGTGTCCAACGCCAACACGATGATCATCGAGCGCTCCGACACCCTGGGCCTGTCCCAGCTCCACCAGCTGCGCGGTCGCGTCGGTCGCTCGCGCGAGCGCGCCTACGCCTACTTCCTCTATCCCGCGGAGAAGCCGATGACCGAGACCGCGCACGAGCGGCTCGCGACCCTGGCCCAGCACTCCGACCTCGGCGGCGGCATGGCGATCGCGATGAAGGACCTCGAGATCCGCGGCGCGGGCAACCTGCTCGGCGGAGAGCAGTCCGGGCACATCGCCGACGTCGGCTTCGACCTCTACGTCCGCCTCGTCGGCGAGGCCGTGGCCGACTTCAAGGGCGGCGGCGCCGAGGAGGAGGTGGCCGAGGTCCGCATCGAGCTGCCGGTCGACGCCCACCTGCCCCACGACTACATCTCCAGCGAGCGCTTGCGCCTGGAGATCTACAAGCGGCTTGCCGAGGTCCGCACCGACGCCGACGTCGACGAGGTCCGCGGGGAGCTGGTGGACCGCTACGGCAACCCGCCCGAGGAGGTGGAGTCGCTGCTGGTCGTCGCGCGGTTCCGGGCCCGGTGCCGCCAGGCCGGGGTGCGCGAGGTGACGGTGGCCGGCAAGTACGTCCGGTTCGCTCCGGTCGACCTGCCCGACTCCCGCGTCGTACGCCTCCAGCGGTTGCACCCGCGCAGCATCGTCAAGGCGCCGGTCAGCACGATCCTGGTGCCGCGGCCGCAGTCCGCCGGGTTCCCCGTGCACCCGGTGGCCGGCATCGCCCTGCTTGAATGGGCCCGTGGCGTGATCGACGAGGTGATCGTGACGGCCCCGCCAGCACCGCCCGCAGCGACGAGGAGTGAACCGTGAGCAAGACCCGCCTGTTGAGAGCCGCGACGCTGGGCGTCGCCGGCCTGCTGCTCACCGGGTGTGGCAGCGCCAGCCCGGGGGTTGCGGTCAAGGTGGGTGACCAGGAGCTCTCGGTCCGTGACGTCGACGCCGCCGCGGCTCACTACTGCACTGCCGTCGGCGACCTCGAGTCCGAGGTGCCCATGAGCTTTGTGCGCCGGTTCGTCGTCCAGCTGCTCGCGCTGCGCTCGCAGACCGAGCAGATCGCCGACCAGTACGGCGTGGAGCCCGGCTCGACCTATCTCAACGACCTCGCCCAACGCCAGGGCACCGCGGCGACCAAGCCGGAGGAGGTGCGCGAGGACTACCTCGACCTGGCGTCCGCCCAGGCCTACGCGCAGGACATCCTCGACCAGGTCGGCAGGATCGACCTCGACCGCCAGGGCGTGGTCGATCCGACGCCGGAGGAGATCACGCAGGCGGGGGTTGACGTGTTCGCCCGCTGGCCGGACGCCAACGTCGTCGAGGTCGACCCGCGCTACGGCCTCGAGAGCGTCGACGGCACGCTGACGCCGGTCGACACCAATCTCTCCGTGGCGGTCGGCGACACGGCGAAGGCCGGTCTCGCCACCGAGCCCGACACGGCGTTCGCCCAGTCCCTCCCGCTCACCCAGCGCTGCGGCTGACCCGGTGGTCCGCGAGGACTCCGCGATGGAGCAGTTCGCGGACCAGATGCGGCTCCTGCGCCGCGAGTGCGCGTGGAAGCGCGAGCAGACCCACACCTCGCTGATCCCGTTCGTGCGGGAGGAGGCCGAGGAGGTGGTCGAGGCGATCGAGTCCGGCGACCCGGCCGCGCTGTGCGACGAGCTCGGCGACCTGCTGCTCCAGGTCGTGATCCATGCCGTCATGGCCGAGGAGTCCGGCCACTTCACCCTCGACGACGTGGCGCGCGGGGTGATCGCCAAGATGGAGCGCCGCAACCCGCACGTGTTCGGTGATGCGGTCGCGAACGACGCCGCCGAGGTGCTGGTCCTGTGGAACGCCGCGAAGGCGGGCGAGCGGGCCGCACAGGCGCTGACGGCCGCCGACGAGGTGTGAGCGGCCTGACCAAGCGTGAGTGAGGCCCAGAGGGTGCCGCGCCACGCCGTACGCCGTCGGGTGGGTGAACGCTAGGGTGGGCGCCGTCCCACGACGTCCCCCACAGGAGCACCCCCATGGCAGCAATCTCAGCAGTCGGCGCCCGCGAGATCCTCGACTCCCGCGGCAACCCCACCGTCGAGGTGGAGGTCCTCCTCGAGGACGGCGCGTTCGGTCGCGCCGCGGTGCCCAGCGGTGCCTCCACCGGCGCCTTCGAGGCGATGGAGCTGCGCGACGGCGGCAAGCGCTATCTCGGCAAGGGCGTGCAGAAGGCCGTCGCCGCCGTCTCCGACACCATCTCCGGTGCTGTCGTCGGCCTCGAGGCCGACGACCAGCGCCTCGTGGACCAGGTGATGCTCGACCTCGACGGCACCGCCAACAAGGCCAAGCTCGGTGCCAACGCGATCCTGGGCGTCTCGCTGGCGACGGCGAAGGCCGCCGCGGAGTCCGCCGGCCTCCCGCTCTTCCGCTACGTCGGTGGGCCCAACGCCCACCTCCTGCCCGTGCCGATGATGAACATCGTCAACGGAGGGTCGCACGCCGACTCCAACGTCGACGTCCAGGAGTTCATGATCGCCCCGATCGGCGCCGCGACCTTCAGCGAGGCGTTGCAGCAGGGCGCCGAGGTCTACCACGCGCTCAAGTCGGTGCTGAAGAAGAAGGGCCTGTCCACCGGGCTCGGTGACGAGGGCGGCTTCGCGCCCAACCTGGAGAGCAACCGCGCCGCGCTCGACCTCATCGCGGAGGCGGTCGCCGGTGCCGGTTTCACCCTCGGCAAGGACATCGCCCTGGCCATGGACGTCGCTGCGAGCGAGTTCCACGACAAGGGGTCCTACACGTTCGAGGGCAAGAAGACCTCCACCGACGCGATGGTCGCCTACTACGCCGACCTGGTCGCGTCCTACCCGATCGTCTCCATCGAGGACCCGCTCGACGAGGAGGACTGGGACGGCTGGAAGGCCATGACCGACGCGATCGGCGACAAGATCCAGATCGTCGGCGACGACCTCTTCGTGACCAACGTCGAGCGGCTGCAGCGCGGCATCACCGGTGGCCAGGCCAACGCGATGCTCGTCAAGGTCAACCAGATCGGTTCTCTGACCGAGACCCTCGACGCCGTCGACCTGGCCCAC
Source organism: uncultured Actinomycetota bacterium (assembly GCA_963790155.1). Lineage (GTDB taxonomy): Bacteria > Actinomycetota > Actinomycetes > Propionibacteriales > Nocardioidaceae > Nocardioides. The sequence continues at coordinate 849,175 of CAWBNL010000004.1, forward strand.
CGGGCGGGCTTCCGCAACATGATGAGCCACCGCTCCGGCGAGACCGAGGACACGACGATCGCCGACCTCGCGGTGGCCACCAACTGCGGCCAGATCAAGACCGGAGCCCCCGCCCGGTCCGACCGCGTCGCGAAGTACAACCAGCTCCTGCGCATCGAGGACGAGCTGGGAGACGCGGCTCGCTACGCCGGTGCGGGCGCGTTCCCGCGATTCTCGGGCTGAACGAGGCAGACTGGCCCGCATGCCCTCCCAGCGTCGTACTCCTCGGGGCGGGCCGGGTGGCAGCGGCTCGCGCGGACCGGGGCAGGGTGGCTCGCACCCGGGCGGACGCGGCTCCCGCTCGCGCGTCGGCGGTGGACGGACGTCGTCCAGGCTCGCGGAGCCGACCCCTGCCGTCGCCCGTCCCGCAGCCGAGCGCAGCACCTCGCGCCGTCCACGCTTCACCGGCCGGGCGGCCGTGCTGGTGCTGGTGCTCGCTGTCCTGACCGTGTCCTACGCCTCCTCGCTGCGCGCCTACCTCCAGCAGCGCTCCCACATCGGCGACCTCAAGGCGCAGATCGTCGAGCGCGAGGCCAGCATCAACGACCTCGAGCGGGAGAAGCGGCGCTGGGGCGACGAGGCCTACGTCAAGGCGCAGGCGCGGGCCCGCTTCGGCTACCTCATGCCCGGCGAGTCCGGCTTCGAGGTCATCGGGGAGGACGGCAGGCCCTTGGAGGCGCAGGCGTCGCTCAACGACCCGTCCGACGTCATCAAGGCGACCCCGAAGGCGTGGTGGACCGCGGCCTGGGAGTCGATGGAGGTCGCCGGCAACCCGCCGCCTCCGAAGTCGGAGCCGGCCGACCTCATCGACGGCTCGGCCGGCGGGACGCCCGGTGGAGGGCAGCAGTGAGCGCGCCGTCCGACCCCGGCCCGGTCAGTCCCGACGACGTGAGCGCGATCCAGGCCCAGCTCAACCGTCGGCCGCGCGGCATGGACTCGATCGGGCACCGGTGCCCCTGCGGCAACCCGGACGTGGTGACCACGGAGCCGCGGCTGCCTGACGGCACGCCGTTCCCGACGACCTTCTACCTCACCTGCCCGCGCGCGGCGTCGCGCATCGGCACGCTCGAGGGCAACGGCGTGATGAAGCAGATGCAGGACCGGCTCGGCACCGACGAGGACCTCGCCGCCTCCTATCGCTCCGCCCACGAGCGCTACCTCGAGGCGCGCGACGAGGTCGGTCGTCGGGCTGGGCTCGACGTGCCGGAGATCGCCGGGATCTCCGCAGGCGGCATGCCCGACCGCGTGAAGTGTCTCCACGTCCTGGCAGGTCAGTCGCTGGCCATGGGCCGCGGGGTGAACCCGCTCGGCGACGAGGTCCTCGACACCCTCGGCGACTGGTGGTCGAACGGTCCGTGCGTCGAGCGCCCGGCCTGACGGTGCTGGTCTCGTGATGTCAGTCGTGGCCGCCATCGACTGCGGCACCAACTCGATCAAGCTGCTGATCGCCGGAGTCCGCGACGACGGCACCCTCGACGTGGTTCTCCGGGACTCCCGCGTGGTGCGCCTGGGCCAGGGCGTGGACGCGACGTCGATGCTCGCCGACGAGGCGCTGGAGCGGACGTTCGCGGCGATCGACGAGTTCGCCGACGTCATCCGCGACCACGACGTGCCGTCAGGGCGCCTGCGCTTCTGTGCCACCTCTGCCACCCGCGACGCGGGCAACGCCGCGGTCTTCGCGGACGGCGTACGCCGCCGGCTGGGCGTCGAGCCGGAGGTGCTGTCGGGCGACGAGGAGGCTGCGCTCGTCTTCGCCGGCGCCATGGCCTCGCGCGAGATGGCGACCGAGCCCGTGCTGGTGGTCGACATCGGTGGCGGTTCGACCGAGCTGGTCGTGGGGGAGGGGGAGCGGCGGCAGGCGATCTCGATGGACATCGGCTCCGTACGCCTGCACGAGCGGCACCTTCGCTCCGACCCGCCGACCGCTGCCGAGGTCGCCGCCTGCATGGCCGACATCGACCGCCACCTCGACGGGTCCGGGATCCCGCTGGACCACGCCGCGAGCGTCGTCGGCACCTCGGGCACGATCAAGACCCTGGCGTGCGGCGTGCTCGGCCTCGACTCCTATGACCGCGACGCCTTCGACGACGCGGTGCTGTCCAACGCGTCGACGACGCACTTCGTCGACGCGCTGGTGGCGATGACGGTGGCCGAGCGCCGGGCGCTCCCCTACATGCACGCCGGCCGCGCGGACGTGATCGGCGCGGGCGCACTGATCTGGAGCCGGATCCTGGCGCGGGTCCCGGTCCGCGACCACGTCGTCTCCGAGGCCGACATCCTGCACGGCATGGCCGCCGCCATCGGGCGATGACGGTGCTTCCGGCGACGTTCCTGCCGCACCCGGTCCTCGGCGGCGCGTTCACCAGTCCGGTCGCGCCGGGGACCGGATGGCCGGACGATCCCGCCGACGTGGACACACCGGTGGCCCGCGACACCGACGACGTACGACGTCTTGCCGGGTCGCACTCGCTGGCCGAGCTCGACGCTCGTGTGAGCGTGTGCCGGGCCTGTCCGCGGCTGGTGACCTGGCGCGAGGACGTCGCGCACGACAAGCGCGCGTCCTTCGCCGACCAGCCCTACTGGGGCAGGCCGATCCCCGGGTGGGGTGATGTCGAGCCGTCGCTGCTGATCGTCGGTCTGGCGCCGGCTGCCAACGGCGGCAACAGGACCGGCCGCATCTTCACCGGTGACCCGAGCGCGGAGTGGCTCTTCGCGAGCCTGCACCGCACCGGGTGGGCGAGCCAGGCCACCAGCGAGCACGCGGGCGACGGGCAGCGCCTGATCGATGCGCGGATGATCGCGACCGTCCGTTGTGCGCCGCCGGACAACAAGCCGACGCCACGCGAGCGTGACACCTGCGCCCCGTGGATCGCCGCCGAGCTGGCCCTGCTGCCGACCGTGCGTGCGGTGGTCGCGCTGGGGTCGTTCGGCTGGGACGGAGCCGTGCGCTCGCTGGTCTCGGCCGGGGCTCAGCAGCCCGACCGCAAGCCGAAGTTCGCCCACGGCGCCGAGCTCTCGATCGGACCCGTCACCCTGATCGGCTGCTACCACCCCTCCCCGCACAACACCTATACCGGACGGCTGACCCGCGAGATGACCGACGAGGTCTTCGCCCGGGCACGGACGCTGACTGATCCCCGCGACTGACGGGCTCGGCCACTGACACAATGGCGCGGTGACCCTCCACGCCATCACAGTCCTCGGCCACGACCGTCCCGGCATCATCGCGGAGACCACCGACAGGCTGGCCGGGCTGGGTCTCAACCTCGAGGACTCGACGATGACCCTGCTGCGCGGACACTTCGCGATGACGCTGATCTGCGAGGGGTCGGGCGCCGACTCCGACATCACGGCGGCGCTCGCGCCGCTCACGGCCGACGGCAGCCTCACCGTGACGGTGCGCGAGGTCCCGGCCGAGCACGCCGCCGCCTCCGGCGGCTCCTCGTGGGTGCTGTCGGTGCACGGAGGTGATCGACCGGGCATCGTGTCCGCGGTGGCCGCGGTGATCGCAGGCGTCGGCGGCAACATCACCGACCTCACCACCCGGTTGGCCGGCGACCTCTACGTCCTCATCGCCGAGGTGGACCTGCCGTCGGGCGCGGACGCCGAGGCGGTGGAGCGTGACCTGGCCGCGGTCGCCGCCGACCTCGGCGTGGGCGTGAGGCTGCGCGCCGCCGACACCGACGAGCTCTGAGCGGACCGATGACGGCCAACGAGACGGTCCGGGCCTGGACCGAGAACGACCTCGGCGTGCCCGGGGTGCTGCGCGATGTCGTACGCGTTCCTGCCCTGGTGCTGTCGAGCACGGGTGGGGTCGTCGATCCGACCGCCCCCGAGGTCGTGCAGCTGGCTGCCGACCTGGTCGCGACGATGCGCGTCTCGCCCGGGTGCGTCGGCCTCGCCGCGCCCCAGGTGGGCGTGGGGGTGAAGGTCTTCTGCGTCGACGTCTCCGAGCACCCCAAGACGCGTGAGCACCACGGCACCTTCGTGCTCTGCAACGCCGAGGTCGTCTCGGGCAGCCGCAACGAGAAGGCCCGCGAGGGTTGCATGTCGGTCCCGGACCTCACCGGCGACGTGAAGCGCCCCAGCCGGGTCGTCGTACGCGGTGAGCTGCCCGGCACCGGCGAGGAGGTCGAGCTCGAGGCGGAGGCCTTCGAAGCACGGGCCCTGCAGCACGAGATCGATCACTGCGACGGGTTGCTCTTCCTCGACCGCACGGCCGGGGCGCACGCCGTCTACGCTCGCAAGACCTACCTGTAGGCGCACCTGCAGGTCTCAGCCCCGGTATCCCAACCGGTAGAGGAAGCGGTCTTAAAAACCGCACAGTCTGGGTTCGAACCCCAGTCGGGGCACTGCCGACCCAAGCGCCTCAGCCGGGCGCGTCACGCTCAGCCGCGCGCTGTCGGTGGCTGGTGGCATGATCGAGCACACGTTCGAGCGAGTGGGAGAGGAGGCAGGGTGGAGCTGCAGCAGCCGACCCCCGTGGCGTGGCAAGCGGCTGATCTGCACGCGCTGGCTGACCTCCTCGCGGCTCTTGCTCCGGGAGCTGGCGCGGTGGAGCATCTCGATCAGCTCGAGGCGTTGCAGCGGATCAAGGCCGCCGCTGCGGCGGCGCAGGTCGTGGTGACCGCCACGTTCGCTGATGCCGTCGACACCGAGTCCGTGCCGCTCAGCGGTCGTCGGACGCCGCCGCGGGCGATGTCGATCGGCGCGGAGGTCGCCCTCGCGACCCTGGCCAGCCCCCACGCCGGGGAGCAGCGGGTCCTGCTCTCCCGCCGGCTGCGCGACGACCTCCCCCGCACCCTCGCCGCGCTGGCGCGTGGCGAGCTCACCGAGGACCGCGCGTTCGCCGTCGCCCGCGAGGTCGCCCACCTCAGCCCGGAGCAGCGCCGGGAGGTCGACGTCGACCTCGGCCCCCGACTGCCCGGCCTCGGTGATGTCCGGCTCCGCCACGTAGTACGCCGCTCGTGTCTGGCCATCGCTGCCGATGCCGAGACCCGCCGCTACCGTCGCGCCCGCGCCGACCGCAGGGTCACCAGCCGCGCCCTCGACGACGGCACCGGCCAGCTCACCGCGATCCTGCCGCTGGAGACCCTCGCCGCGGTCCGGGCCGCCCTCGACGCCGCCGCCGCGACCGCCCGCACCCGTGGCGACACCCGCACCCCCTCTCAGGTCCGCGCCGACACCGTCGCCGCGCGGATCACCGGCACCGACCCGGTCGCGGATGCCGTGCCGGTGAAGGTGAGCCTCGTGATCGGTGTCGAGTCCCTGTTCGGCGACGGCACCGAGCCAGGCCTCATTCCCGGTGTGGGACACCTTCCCGCCGCACTGTGCACCGACCTCGTACGCCGAGCGTCCGCGGCAGCGAAGGCGACCCTGCGACGCCTCTTCGCCGCCCCCGACGAGCGGGCACTGGTGGCGATGGAGTCCACCAGCCGCCGCTTCGACGGGCTGCTGGCGGAGTTCCTCACCATCCGCGACGCCGGGACCTGCCGCACCCCCGGATGCAACGCAGGCATCCGCACCCTCGACCACGTCGTCCGGGCCGCTGACGGCGGCCGCACCGAGGCCGTCAACGGTCAAGGGCTCTGCGAACGCTGCAACTACGTCAAGGAGACCCCCGGCTGGACCTCCTGGGTCGCCAACGCGCCGCCCGGTTCGGGTGGGTCCCAACCCCATGAGGTCCACGGCGTCACCGAACATCTCCGCCTCACCAGATCCACTGCACCACCACCACCCGGAGGACCCACCGGCAGCCTCCGCTACTCACCGTTCGAGCTCAGGCTCGCCAGCACCTACACCCTCGCCTCATAGGCCATGGCTGATCCACGGTCGTGCCTGGTGCCGGCTCGGCCTCGACACCTACCTCGTGGACCCCGAGCACCAGCGGATCGGAGCCGAGATCGTCGCTTCCGCCGTCGGCGGGACAGACGGGGTGCTCGTGTCCGACCTGGAGGTCGGAGGGGCCGCCAGGTGACCTACCAGTCCACCTGGCCGGGGTCGGTGATCAGGACGGGCCCGTCCTCCTCTGGCCGGACAGTGTCCGGTGTGGCGTGCTCACGCAGGCTGGTGAACGCGAGCCCGGTGCGGGCCTCGAGGAAGTCGAGCGACACGAGGTAGGTGTCGAAGTCATCCAGGAAGCCGGGAGTCACGTCCTCCAGGTCGTCGAGGTCCTGCGAGAGGAGGAAGCACCTGAACCGCACCTGGTCGTCGATCGCGTAGACGACGGTCTTCCAGTGCTCACGCGGGAGCTGGACGATGCCGCGATAGACAGGGTCGTCCTCGGCGAGGACGGGTCCCGCGAACAGGCTGAGCCTCCGCTCGTCGAGGCCGTCCATGGCGAGGACGGCATTCTCGAGCAGGCCCCACGTGCCGCCGCGCTGGCTCTGGTTGAAGCCGGAACGCTGAGGGGTGATGTTGGTGAAGTGGAACGAGTCGGAGTTCGCCCTCCGCGCCTCGTCGAGCGTGCCCCACAGGAGATCCGAGCGACGGGCGACGTGCCCGCGGTCCAGGTCGTTGTCGTCGTAGGCGGCCTCACCCGTCTGCGCATCCGCGGAGATGCGCGGGTCGAGCCGGAACCGCTCGCCGGAGCGGCTGATGGACTCGCCCGGGAACAGTCGGAGCCCGTCGATGTTCCAGGCGACCCACCACGCGAGTCGGCGAGTGGGGTGCATCCGGACGCTGAAGTGGGCGTAGTCGAGCTCCACCGCCAGGTCGGGGTCCTCGCCGGGTGGCATCGGAGGTGTCGCGGGAGCCGTGAGGGAGAGATCGAGGAAGTCGGCGTCGTATCCGAGGTCTGCCATACGTCGAGTGTGTGGCACGGGGTCGCGCTTCGGCGGACACCGAGGAGGTGTGAGCCTGTGAATCTGCTGAGGGAGGCGTCGTGCGGGAACAGTGCCACCGCGTCGCACGTTTGACTTGATGTCACCCCGGCTAGAGTGGGGTGTACGCACCAGGCGTCGTCACCGCGACGGCGTCGGACCCTCGGACAGTCCGGGGGCGGCCTCCAAGGAGAGACCAATGAAGAGCAACAACCCCGTTTTCAACCGTTCCGAGGAGTTCAACCGCACCTCGTCGAACGCCTATGGCAACCAGACCTACGCCGGCGGCGCCGACGCCTACCCCGGTTACGGCGAGACGCCCGGCCAGGTGGGTGGTTCCGGCGACCGGATGACCGTCGACTCCGTCGTGCAGAAGACGGCGATCTCGGTCGGCCTCGTCTTCGTGACCGCGATCATCACCTGGTGGTGGATCGGCGACTTCAGCGGCACGGACGCCGAGGCCAGCGCGGCCGCGTCGCGCGCCCTGGCGATGGCCGGCCTCGGCGCCGGCATCGCGTTCGTGCTGTCGCTGGTCAACTCGTTCAAGCGCGTGATCAGCCCGGCTCTCGTCCTGGCGTTCGCGGCGTTCGAGGGCGTGGCCCTCGGTGCCATCAGCAAGGTCTTCGAGGCGCAGTTCGACGGCGTCGTGACCAGCGCGGTCATCGGGACCTTCGGCGCGTTCGCCGGCACCCTGGCGGCCTACAAGGTCCTCGACATCAAGGTCGGCGACAAGTTCCGCCGCGGCGTCGTGGCCGGCATGTTCGGCATGGTGGGTCTCGGCCTGCTGTCCATGGTCCTGAGCTTCTTCGGGATCAACACCGGCCTCTACGGCATGGGCGGCCTCGGCTTCGTCTTCGCCCTCGCCGGCCTCGTGCTCGGTGTCTTCATGCTGATCCTCGACTTCGACTTCGTCGAGAAGGGCGTCGCAGCCGGACTGCCGGACCGCGAGTCGTGGCGTGCGGCCTTCGGCCTCACCGTCAGCCTGGTCTGGATCTACACCAACCTGCTGCGCATCCTCGCGATCATCCGCGGCGACTGACCAGCACTCCGGATCGACCCTCCGCCGGCCCGCTCGAGCAACAGCTCGGGCGGGCCGGCGGCATGTCAGGACTGGTCGGCCTCGTGGTTCTCGTGCTGCTCCGGCGACTCGACGTCGGTCGAGGGCCGGCGCCGGCGGTGGCGCAGCTCGACCCAGCGACCGCGCAGGCCGCGCTGGTTGCCGCCGACCTCGGTGCCGTCGACCTCGGTGCCCGGCGTCCGTGCGGCACGCACCGCTGCGGCCGCCACGGGGAGGATCCCCTCGCGACGCAGCGGCTCCGGCAGCGACTCGTCCTCGGGCAGCAGGTCCAGTGCGGCCAGGCACGACGGGATCAGCACCGACGCCAGCTGCTGGTAGCCGTCTCCCGAGGGATGGAAGCGGTCCGGCCCGAACAGCACTGCGGGGGCGGCGTCGAACTCCGGGCCGAGGAGGTCGCCCACCGACACCGAGCGGCCGCCGTTCTCGACGACCGTGATCGTCTGCGCGGCCGCGAGCCGGCGCGACCACTCCCGCGCCACCTGCTTGAGCGGCGGCGGGATCGGACGGATCGTGCCGAGGTCGGGGCAGGTGCCCACCACGACCTCGATGCCGGCCTCGCGCAGGCGGCGTACGCCCTCGGCGAGGTGTCGCACCGACGCGGACGGCAGGACGGTGTGGGTCACGTCGTTGGCGCCGATGAGGACGACGGCGAGGTCGGGGTGGGTGCCGATCGCCGCGTCGGCCTGGTCGGCGAGCGCGCTGGACTGGGCGCCCACGACCGCGAACGAGCGCAGGTGCACCCGGCGTCCGGCCTGGGCGGCCACGCCGCTGGCCAGGTGGGCGCCGGTGGTGTCCTCCACCCTGTCCACCCCGTAGCCGGCGGCGCTCGAGTCACCGAGCAGAGCGATGCGGATCGCCGGACCGGGGCGGCCCCGTCCATACCAGCCGGTCGAGTCGGGCGCCGCCTCCGTCGCCTTGCCGATCACCTTGCGAGCGATCTTCGCCTCCGCGACCAGGACCCCGTAGAGCCCGGCGCCGAGCACGGAGAGACCACCGCCGCCCAGCGCTGCGGCAGATGCCAGCTTGCGTGCTGCTCCAGTTGACCCCACGAGAGTTCATGCTACGGAGCGTCGGGTGGCTACATTGACCGGGTGCAGTACGCGAACTCCGTCCTCGACCTCATCGGCAACACCCCGCTCGTCCGGCTCGGCCGGACGATGGACCTCCCGGAAACCGCCGACGGCGGTCCGCTGGTCCTCGCGAAGGTGGAGTACCTCAACCCCGGCGGCTCGGTGAAGGACCGCATCGCGACCCGGATGATCGAGGCCGCGGAGGCCTCCGGCGCGCTCCAGCCGGGTGGGACGATCGTCGAGCCCACCTCCGGCAACACCGGGGTGGGCCTGGCGATGGTGGCCCAGCAGAAGGGCTACCACTGCGTCTTCGTGTGCCCCGACAAGGTCAGCGAGGACAAGCGCAACGTCCTCAGGGCCTACGGCGCGGAGGTCGTGGTGTGTCCGACCGCGGTCGCCCCCGAGCACCCCGACTCCTACTACAACGTCAGCGACCGCCTGGCTGCCCAGCCGGGGGCGTGGAAGCCGAACCAGTACGCCAACCCGCACAACCCGCGCTCCCACTACGAGACGACCGGTCCCGAGATCTGGGCGCAGACCGAGGGCCGGATCACCCACTTCGTGTGCGGCATGGGCACCGGGGGCACGATCAGCGGCGTCGGGCGCTACCTCAAGGACCAGAACCCCGACGTGCAGGTGATCGGCGCCGACCCGGCGGGGTCGGTCTACTCCGGCGGCACCGGCCGCCCCTACCTCGTCGAGGGCGTCGGGGAGGACTTCTGGCCCGACACCTACGACCGATCGGTGGCCGACCGCGTCATCGAGGTCTCCGACGCCGACTCCTTCGCCCTCACCCGCCGCCTCGCTCGCGAGGAGGCGCTGCTCGTCGGCGGATCCTGCGGCATGGCCGCCTGGGCCGCGCGGCAGGTCGCGCAGGAGCTCGTGGCCGAGGGCCGCACGGACGCGGTCGTCGTGGTGCTGCTCCCCGACTCCGGTCGCGGCTACCTCACCAAGATCTTCAACGACGAGTGGCTGGCGCAGTACGGCTTCGCGACAGGTGCCCCGGCCGAGCACCGCACGGTCGGCGAGGTGTTGCGCGGCAAGTCCGGGGTGCTGCCCGACCTGGTGCACACGCACCCGGCCGAGACGATCGCCGAGGCCGTCCACATCCTCCAGGAGTACGGCGTCAGCCAGATGCCCGTGGTGCTGGCCGAGCCGCCGATCGTGGCCGCCGAGGTCGCAGGCTCGGTGTCGGAGCGGACCCTGCTCGACGCACTCTTCACCGGTCACGCCAGGCTCGCCGACCCGGTGGAGGACCACATGTCGCCGGCCATGCCGACGATCGGGTCCAACGAGTCGGCGGCGGACGCCGTCACCCTGCTCGAGCAGGCCGACGCGGTGCTGGTCCACGAGGACGGCAAGCCCATCGGCGTACTCACCCGTCAGGACCTGCTGGCCTTCCTGGCGGCGTCGTGACGCGTGTGCGCGACGCGCTGGTCGCGCTCGCCTCGCTGGCCTGTCTCGGCATGCTCGGAGCGTGCGGGGGCGACGACACCATCAGCACCGACCCGGTCGAGGTCGAGGTCGGCAAGGCCTTCAGCTGGAACGGCTTCACCGTCGACGACGGCTGGGAGGTCAACGGCGTCAAGCGGTCGGCCGGAGCCGAGGAGGTCACGACGCCCGAGGTGAAGGGCACGATCACCAACACCTCCGACGAGGAGCGCGCGGCGATCTTCGAGCTGGTCTTCTCGGCCGACGGCGAGCCCCTGGCCACCGTCAACTGCTCGGCCGCGTCGATGGTCACCGACCAGTCGCAGCAGTTCCTGTGTCCCGGGCTGAGCGCCGTGATGCCGCAGGACTACGAGGCCGTCGTGGTGCAGGAGTTCAACCGAGACAGCACCTCCGGCTGAGATGGGGGACCTGACCCTCGAGGTCGTCCTCTTCCTCGTCCTCGCAGCCCTGGTCGCAGGGTTCGTCGACGCCGTGGTCGGCGGCGGGGGACTGGTGCAGCTTCCGGCGCTGCTCGTCGGCCTGCCCGGGGCGTCGGTCGTGCAGATCGCGGCCACCAACAAGCTGGCGTCCTTCTGCGGCACGTCCATCAGCGCAGCGACGTACGTCCGGCGCATCCGCCCCGACCCGCGGACCTTCCTGCCGTTGATGCTCGCGGCCTTCATCGGCTCGGCCGGCGGCGCCCTCGTCGCCTCCAGGCTGCCGCGCAGCGCGTTCGACCCGATCATCCTGGTCGTGCTGGTCCTGGTCGGCTCCTACGTGCTGCTGCGACCCGACGTGGGTGGGCTCACCGCCCTGCGCTTCAGCGGCGGGCGGCACCTGTCGATGGTGACGATCACCGGGCTGACGATCGGTTTCTACGACGGTGCGATCGGTCCCGGCACCGGATCGTTCCTGGTCTTCGCCCTGGTGGGAGTGCTGGGCTACAACTTCCTCGAGGCCTCGGCCAAGGCCAAGCTCGCCAACTGGGCGACCAACCTCGCGGCCCTCGTGGTGTTCGTCCCGCAGGGGGCCGTCATCTGGGAGCTGGCCCTGCCGATGGCCGCCGCCAACATCGTCGGCGGCTACCTCGGCGCCCGGCTCGCGATGGCGCGCGGAGCGAAGTTCGTCCGGGTGTTCTTCCTGGTCGTGGTCTCCGGCTTCGTCGTACGACTCGGCGGTGGCCTGCTCGGCTGGTGGTGAGCGGTAGCCTCGACCCGTGGCAGCCGTCTCGAGAGTCGACGAGTTCCAGCGTCGCCACCGTGTCATCGGCTTCCCGCTCGCGGTGGTCTACAAGTACTTCGACGACCAGGGTCCCTACCTGGCCGCCGCGCTGACCTACTACGCCTTCATCGCGATCTTCCCGCTGATGCTGCTCGGCACCTCGATCCTCGGCATCCTCCTGCGCGGCGAGCCCGACTGGCAGGAGTCCATCCTCGACTCCGCGCTCGCCCAGTTCCCCATCATCGGCGACGAGCTCGGACGCCCGGAGGGCATCCAGGGATCGTTCGTCGGAGTCGCGGTCGGTGCGCTCGCCGCCCTCTACGGCGCCCTCGGTCTCGGGCAGGCCCTGCAGAACACCCAGCACGTGGCCTGGTCGGTGCCGCGCAACAGCCGACCCAATCCCGTCTACGCGCGCTTCAAGACCCTGGTCCTGCTGGTGACGGCCGGCTTCTCGCTCCTCACGGTCTCGGTGGTGGCCACCACCGCCAGCACCACCGACGTCTTCGGCGAGCTCGTCGGCGACGGCCTCAAGATCTTCCTGCCGGTCATCACGGTCCTCGTCGTCGGCACCTTCCTGTCCCTGCTCTTCCGCTACTCCGCCACGGGCCAGCACTCGTTCCGCCGCGCCGCGCCGGGCGGCTACGTCCTGGCGGTGATGTGGCAGCTGCTCCAGCTCGGTGGTGCGGCCTACGTCGACCGGGTGCTGGTCAACACCACGTCGATGACCAAGACGTTCGGCCTGGTCCTCGGACTCATCGGCTTCCTGTGGATCGGCGCGGTGATGGCCGTGCTCGCGATGGAGATCAACGTCGTGATCTCGCGTCAGCTCTGGCCGCGCGCGCTGCTGACGCCCTTCACCGACAACGTCGAGCTCACCGATGCCGACCGTCGGGCCTACGCCTCCTACGCGCGCATGCAGCGGCACAAGGGCTTCGAGAAGGTGCAGGTCGTCTGGGAGCCCGGCCCCGCGGAGGAGCAGCGCGCTCCGTGACCTCCTACCACCCGAGGCACCGCTGGGTCGACGGCTCCCGGTGACGCGGTCGGGCCGCTGAGTGGGTGCCACGTGCATGGAGCCGGAACATACTCAGTAGCCGTTTTGTTGTAAGGGTGTAATCATGTAAGCAACCCACCCAGGAGATCCACATGATGACCCGAGAAGACATGCAGGAAGGCCGCGGACGCGGCCGCCGCGAGGGAAGCCGCGGCCGTGGTGGTTGGCAGGTCGCCGACCTCCCCGCGGCCACCGACGCCGCCGACTGGTTCCGCGGGCGACTGCCCGAGGGCTGGTTCAGCGAGCTCGAGGTCCGTGCGGACCGCGAGGAGATCACCGTGCTGGGCACGCTTGCCCAGACCGACGGCGCCGACGGCGCCGAGGCGGAGGGTCGGATCGGCCGGTTCCGCGCGGAGTCCAAGGCTGAGCGGATCGAGATCGCCCTCGAGGCGCAGGCGCGCTACCAGCGCACCGTGTCGTGGGGGGTGCGGCTCGGAGACACCGAGGCGCTGTTCACCCACGTCGCCGCGCCGGTGATGACCCGGCTGCGCCAGCCCGAGCGCCAGGTGCTCGACACGCTGGTCGACGCCGGCGTCGCCCGTTCGCGCTCGGACGCCCTGGCGTGGTCGGTCCGACTGGTCGGTCAGCACGCCGACGAGTGGCTGGGCCAGCTGCGCGGGGCGATGGCCGAGGTCGACAAGCTCCGTGGCGAGGGTCCGACCGGCTGAGGCGCTAGCGTCCTCACCATGACGATCGAGCGCCTCCAGCCGGCGTACAGCAACGACGAGGTGGGGATGCTCCGCAGCTTCCTCGACCACTACCGGGCCACGATCCGGCTGCAGGCCTCCGTGGGACACCGCCCCCTGGGGCGATGACCCCGACTGGGACTGGCACAGCGCGGCCGGCGACTCCCATGCCACGCTCGATTCGCTGCTCGCCGCGGCGATCGCGCGGTCGGAGGAGTGTCTCGACGAGACGCTCGCGCAGGACCCGGAGCTCGACCGTCCCGTCGCGCGGCCGCGTGACCCTGCGAAGGGCGGGACCGCGACCGTGCGGTGGGTGCTGGTCCACATGGTCGAGGAATACTGCCGCCACGCCGGTCACGCCGACCTGATCCGGGAGTCGATCGACGGCGCGAGGGACGTCTGAGGGGTCGTCGATGGTCCCACACCGCCCGGGAGAGGCGTCCCTGCCTCGCTGCCGACGCACTCGACGTTGATCCGCAGGTCTAGCGTGGAGAGCGTGACCCAGCAGCCCACCCAGCACCCGGCAGCCAGCACGCTCGGCCAGCTCCGCGAGAGCGGCCACGAGCTCACGACGCTTCGTCAGGAGATCCGCGACAACCTGCTCGCCAAGCTCCGTGCCGGCGAGGATCCGTGGCCGGGCCTGCACGGCTTCTCCCAGACAGTCATCCCGCAGGTCGAGCGGGCGCTGCTCGCCGGCCACGACATCGTGCTCCTCGGCGAGCGCGGGCAGGGCAAGACCCGGCTCCTGCGCGCCCTGGTCGGCCTCCTCGACGAGTGGTCCCCGGTGATCTCCGGCTCCGAGATCGGCGAGCACCCCTACGAGCCCGTCACCGTCACCTCGCAGCAGGCGGCAGCGACGTACGGCGACGACCTGCGCATCTCGTGGCGCCACCGCGAGTCGAGGTATGCCGAGAAGCTGGCGACTCCCGACACGTCGGTGGCCGACCTGATCGGTGACGTCGACCCGATGAAGGTGGCCGAGGGTCGTCACCTCGGCGACCCGGAGACGATCCACTTCGGGTTGATCCCCCGCAGTCACCGGGGCATCGTCGCGATCAACGAGCTCCCCGACCTTGCTGAGCGCATCCAGGTCGCGATGCTCAACGTGATGGAGGAGCGCGACATCCAGATCCGCGGCTACATCCTGCGGCTGCCGCTCGACGTGCTGGTCGTGGCCAGCGCCAACCCGGAGGACTACACCAACCGCGGTCGCATCATCACCCCCCTCAAGGACCGGTTCGGCGCGGAGATCCGCACCCACTACCCCCGCGAGGTGGTCGAGGAGATCGCCGTCATCGAGCAGGAGGCCGACCTCGTCGCCGCGGTCCCGGCCTACCTGCTGGAGGTGCTGGCCCGGTTCACCCGCCACCTGCGCGACTCGCAGGCGGTCGACCAGCGATCGGGGGTCAGCGCGCGGTTCGCGATCGCCGGCGCCGAGACGATCGCGGCGGCCGCGCTGCACCGCGCGACGACGCAGGGCGAGGCCGAGGCCGTGGCCCGGGTCGTCGACCTGGAGACAGCCGTCGACGTGCTCGGTGGCAAGATCGAGTTCGAGACGGGCGAGGAGGGTCGCGAGACCGAGGTCCTCACCCACCTGTTGCGCACCGCGGTGGCCGAGACCGTGCGCGCCCACCTCGCCGGCATCGACCTGCGCCTGCTGGTCGAGGCGATCGAGGCGGGTGCGATGGTCAGCACGGGCGCGCGGACCGGCGCCCGCGACTTCCTCGCCGGGCTTCCGGCGCTTCCCCCGGCCGGGCCGGGGGAGTCCGACCTCTACGACGAGGTGTGCGACCGGCTGGGCGCGACCAACGACGGCGAGCGTGCCGCTGCCCTCGAGCTCGCGCTGGAGGGCCTCTACCTGGCCCGCAAGATCGGCAAGGACACCGAGGCCGGCGAGACCGTCTATGGCTGACGTCATCACGCTTCGACCCGGCACCCACGACGACATCGGGTCGTTCGTCGCGCTCGGCCGCGCCGTCGTCCCCCCGACCTACGGCCCGATCGACGCGTCGTACGCCCAGCGGATGATCGAGGAGTGGTGGGTCCCCGAGGTGTTCGCGATGTCGCTGGATCGCAACGCCCACGTCGTCGCCGAGCGTGACGGGCAGGTCGTCGCGCTGGCCAACCTCGGTCGTCTCAGCGAGTCCTACCGCGACTTCCCGGCGGTGCGCGGCGAGCGCGAGGTGATGTGGAAGCTCTACGTCCACCCCGACCACCAGGGGCTGGGCATCGGCAGCCGGCTGCTGGTGGAGATCGAGTCGCTCGTCCAGGGCGACGAGCTGTGGGTCGAGGTGGTCGACGGCAACGACCGTGCGGTGGACTTCTACGAGGCACACGGCTTCGCGGAGGTCGAGCGGTCGGTGGATCCGCAGTGGCCCGACGACATCTGGTTCAAGAAGATCCTGCGATGAGCCGCTTCAGGAAGTACGACGGCGGCGACCCGCTGGCTCCGCCCGTCGACCTCGCGGAGGCGCTCGACGCGATCGGCCAGGACGTGATGGCCGGATACTCGCCCGAGCACGCCATGCGCGAGTTCCTCCGTCGCGGCAGCCCCGACCAGGCCGGGCTCGACGAGCTCGCCCGCAAGGTCGCCGAACGGCGGCGCGACATCCTCCAGCGCAACAACCTCGACGGCACGATGCGCGAGGTGCGCGAGCTGCTCGACAGGGCCGTCCTGGCCGAGCGCGGCCAGCTCGCGCGCGACATCACGATGGACGACGGGGACCGTGCGTTCCGCGAGCTCGTGCTCGACTCTGCGTACCCGGAGGGGGGCGCGCCCTCGACGGCGGCCGCGGTGAGCGAGCTGTCGTCCTACGACTGGCAGTCGAGCGAGGCCCGTGAGGCCTACGAGGAGATCAAGGACCTGCTGGGCCGCGAGCTGCTCGACCAGCGCTTCGCCGGGATGAAGCAGGCGCTGGAGGGAGCGACCGAGCAGGACCGCGCGGCGGTCGCGGCGATGCTGTCGGACCTCAACGACCTGCTGGAGAAGCACGCGTCCGGAGCGGACACCGACGAGGACTTCGCGCAGTTCATGGACAAGCACGGCGACTTCTTCCCCGAGGACCCGCAGGACATGGACGAGCTGCTGGACTCGCTGGCACAGCGCTCTGCCGCCGCCCAGCGGATGCTGAACTCGATGAGCCAGGAGCAGCGCCGAGAGCTGATGGAGCTGTCCCAGCAGGCCTTCGGCTCGCCGCAGCTCACCGAGCAGCTCGCCCGGATGGACGCCAACCTCCAGGCGCTGCGACCGGGCGAGGACTGGTCGGGTTCGGAGAGCTTCGAGGGGGAGCAGGGCATGGGCCTCGGCGATGGCACCGGCGCCCTGCAGGACCTCGCCCAGCTCGACGCACTGGCCGACCAGCTCGCGCAGTCGCACTCCGGTGCCCGGCTCGACGACGTCGACCTCGACGCCCTGGCCCGGCAGGTCGGTGACGACGCCGCAGTCGCCGCCAAGACCCTGCAGGAGCTCGAGCGCGCCCTCCGCGACAGCGGTTACCTCAAGCGCGGCTCCGACGGTGAGCTGCGCCTCTCGCCCAAGGCCATGCGCCAGCTCGGCAAGGCGCTGCTGCGCGACGTGGCGGACCGGA
Organism: uncultured Actinomycetota bacterium; assembly: GCA_963790155.1. Lineage (GTDB taxonomy): Bacteria > Actinomycetota > Actinomycetes > Propionibacteriales > Nocardioidaceae > Nocardioides. The sequence continues at coordinate 866,159 of CAWBNL010000004.1, forward strand.
TGAGCGGACGCTCGGGCGCCCGCGAGACGCGTACGACGGGGATGGCGGGCGAGCCGTCGGGCGCGACGCGACGGTGGGAGTTCGGCGACACCGAGCCCTGGGACGTCCCGCGCACCATCACCAACGCGGTGCTGCGCGGCGGAGCGTCACCGGTCCGGATCCAGGTCGACGACATCGAGGTCCTCGAGACGGAGGCCCGCACGCAGGCCGCTGTGGCGCTGCTCGTCGACACGTCGTTCTCGATGGCGATGGACGGCCGCTGGGTCCCGATGAAACGCACGGCGCTCGCCCTGCACCAGCTGATCCGATCGCGCTTCCGCGGTGACGACCTCCAGCTGATCGCCTTCGGGCGGCACGCGCAGGTCATGGAGATCGAGGAGCTGACCGGTCTGGACGCACGCTGGGACAAGGGCACCAACCTCCACCACGGGCTGCTGCTGGCCAACCGCTTCTTCCGCAAGCACCCCAACGCGCAGCCCGTGCTTCTCATCGTCACGGACGGCGAGCCCACCTCCCACCTCGAGCCGGACGGCGAGGTCTGGTTCTCCTACCCGCCGCATCCGCTCACCATCGCCCACTCGGTCCGCGAGCTCGACGCCTCCGCCCGGCTGGGCGCGCAGGTGACGTTCTTCAGGCTCGGAGAGGACCCCGGCCTGGCGCGCTTCATCGACTCGATGGCCCGTCGGGTCGACGGCCGGATGGTCAGCCCCGAGCTCGACGACCTCGGTGCCGCGGTGGTCGGGTCCTACCTCGGCTCGCGCGGGCCCGGGGCGTCGTACAGGGAGCAGTTCGGCGACCTCTACGGCGGCGGCCGGGGCTCGTGGGCCTAGCCGCGGATCACTGCGAGGCGAAGCCCGGCAGCGACTCCTCGAGGATCGCCCGGAACGGCGCGGTGGCGCCGAGCTGGCTCAACAGGCCGATGCCACCGAGCCAGGTGCGGTGGATCAGGAGGTAGGACGTCGGCAGGTTGAGGCGGGTGGCGAGGGTGAAGGTCTCCGCCCGCGGGTCGTTGACCCGTTCGAACTGCTCGCGCATCCACTCGCGGCTGAAGGTGAAGGTCTCCGGTCCGGCCGGCTCGACGAAGGGGGCGAGGTAGGACAGGACCATGGCGGGCTCCACCTCGATCTTGTCCTTGATGAAGCCCTCCTCGCGCAGCATCTCGACCAGCGACTCCGGGTCGGCGTCGAGCGCGACCCGCATCAGGCGGCCCATGTTGGCGGGGAAGGTGCCGCCCTCGAGCCGAGCGACGGCGCCGAAGTCGAGCACGCCGAGCCGACCGAGGCCGCCGTCGGGAGAGGGAAGGATGCGGAAGTTGCCGGGGTGGGGGTCGGCGTGGAGCATGCCGGTGCGGCGCGGGCCCTCGAACAGGAAACGAGCGAAGAGCTCACCGTAGTGGTCGCGCTCGGCCTGCGTGCCGTCACGGATGATGTGCGCCATCGAGTAGGGCGACTCCAGCCACTCGGTGACGATCGCCTCGCCGCCGACGGCGACGACCGGCGGGATGACGATGTCGGGGTGGTCGGCGAAGGCCTCGGCGTAGGCCGACTGCGCCTCGGCCTCGAGCGTGTAGTCGAGCTCGTCGGCCGCGCGTGCCTGCAGCTCGGCGACCAGCGGCTTGATGTCGATGCCGGGGAAGACCGGCGCCACGCTGCGTGCGAGCCGGGAGATCTGGCGCAGGTCACCCATCAGGGCCTCGCCCGCGCCGGGGTACTGCACCTTGACGGCAACCTCGCGCTCGGAGCCGTCATGGTCGCGCCACCGGCCGCGGTGGACCTGGCCGATCGAGGCGGCAGCCGTGGGTGCGCCGTCGAGGAAGACCAACCGCTTGCGCCAGTCGTCGCCCAGGTGCGCGGTGAGCTGCGCGCGCACGGTCGCCGTGGGCATCGGCGGCGCGGAATCCTGGAGCGCGGTGAGGTGCTCGCGGTAGGGCGCGGCGAGCTCCTCGGGCAGGGCCGACTCCAGGACGCTCAGCGCCTGGCCGAACTTCATCGCCCCGCCCTTGAGCTCTCCCAGCGTGCGGAAGACCTGCTCGGCGGTGCGCTGCTGGACATCGGACAGCACGGCCTCGGCGGGCTTGCCGCCGAGGCGCTTGCCCAGGCCCAGGGCCTGACGTCCGGCATACCCCAACGGAAGCGCCGCGAGGCGGGCCGTACGGGCTGCGGCCTTGCGGGGCAACTCGGTCATGTCGCCATTGTCCCCTCCGGTCCAACCAGGGTGTGAAAACGCTGGATGACCTGTTCCTCGCAGCGGCGCTTCAGGCGATCACAGCCGGGGCGTGGCTGCGACGGGCCGTGAGGTAGAGGCTGAGCACGACGTAGTAGACGACGTAGGCGATCGAGATGGCCAGCCAGGCGGCGTTCGGGTCGGGGAACTGGGTCAGCAGCACCGCGTAGCTCGCCAGCCACAGGCAGGTCAGCACGAGGGTGGGAGCCTGCAGGGTGGTGGTGCGCGAGGGGTAGACGTAGCCGATGGGCACGAAGACCAGCACGGCGCAGACCAGGAGCAGCACCGCGACGGCGGTCGGCCCGAGGTCCAGCACGACGACGTAGAACGCGGCGATGTTCCAGTAGCTGGGGAAGCCGAGGAACAGGTGGTCGTCGGTCTTCGCGTCGACCCGGCAGAACTGGTAGGCCGAGGCGAGCAGGGGGATCACCGCTAGCACGGTGGCCCACGTCCCGTCGCCGAGGTAGCCCGCGCTCCACAGCAGGACCATGGGCATGAAGGCGTAGGTGATGTAGTCGACGATGTTGTCGAGCAGCGCGCCGTCGAACCACGGCACGTGTCGCTTCACCTCGACCCAGCGCGCGAGCATCCCGTCGGTGCCGTCCACGACCATGGCCACGAGGAAGAGCCAGAGGCCCCGGACCGTGTCGCCCTCCATCACCGCGATGACGGTGAGGAACGCCAGGACGACACCTGACGCGGTGTAGGCGTGCACGAGCCATGAGGCCGCGATCATGAGGTGCTGCCGGTGGTGGACCACGCGTCTCCTCGGTCGATGGATGCTCCTGCGCAAGCAGATCGTGTCAGACGTGGCGCGGATGTCTGCTCCTGCGGGGGCATCCGGTTCCATGTTCCGCGCGTGAGGGTGAGGCGCGCGAGGGGGCCGGTCCAGACCAGCACGCCCGGACGAGCAACCTGTCGGGCCGCCGGCGCGTCTTCACATCATGGAGACCAAACTGCGTACCCCTGTCCTGCGTACCCCTGTCCTGGGCACCGCCGCACTGGCGCTCGCCGCACTGATCCTGTCGCCGCTCGCTCCGGCCAGCGCCGAATCGGTCGAGATCCCGGACGCTCGGGATCTCGACCACGGTGTGGACCTGCGGTCCGTCGCGATCCGGCACCACCCCGACAACATCGTGGTGAGAACGGTGCACACCGACCTGATCGAGTCCTACCGGAGCGGGTCGTCAGGCGTGGTGTTCCTCGATACCGACCCGGCGAACACCGGCCCGGAGTACGTCTTCGTGGGAGGCTACTTCGTCGGCACGGACTACAACCTGCTGACCACCGACGGCTTCGCCACCAAGAAGTGGGGCGAGCCGGTGGAGGGGTCCTACCGGATGAAGGTGGACTACGACCGGGAGACCGTGAGGTTCAGGATCTCTCGGGACGCCATCGGCTCCCCGGGTGCGGTCCGCGTCGCGGTCCGGGTCGCCGGCACGCGTCCCAACGGCCGCGACACCGCTCAGGACTGGCTCGACGGGCCGCGCAACTTCACCGACTGGGTGGCGCAGTAGGCGCGCTCCGCGGGTCTACGTGACCACGCGGACCTCCTGCGGCCACCCGCAACCCTCGGCGACCTTGACGGCCCACATCCGGGCCTCCTCGAGCGTCTCGACCTCGATGACGGTGAGGCCGCCGAGGGGATCGGTGGTCTCCGGGTAGGGGCCGTCGGTGACGACCATGGTGCCGCTGGTGCCGTCTGCGGTGAAGGCCGTCGACATGTCCTCCGCGAGACCGCCGGCGAAGACGAGAACGCCTGCCGCCTCCATCTCGGCGACCACAGCCGTGGACGGCTCGACCCGGCTGAGGAACCACTCCACATCGTGGTCGCCGACCCACCGCTGGTGGAAGTAGATGGCGTACCGGGTCATGTCGATCCTCCGTCCGGGGCCGCCCGCGCGGCCTGTCATCAGGATGACGCACCGGCCGTCCCGGGTCGACCGCCCGGACCGGGAACCTCATTCCCGCTGCAGTCAGGGCTGAGCGCCGGTGTCGAGGTCCCAGAGCACCGGGGCGAGAGGGTCCGGTTGGTAGCTGCAGTAGGTCCCGGTGCGCACGGTGCGGTGGAGGTGCGCTCCCAGATCGCCGTGCGACTCACCCAGCCGCCGCAGCGCATAGCGCAGCGAACGCGTCACGCTGGTTCGTGCTCGCTCGGACGTACCGCCGACCGTGCGAGCGCGGCCCCCGAGGCCGACGGCCCGCGTCAGCTCTGCCACCAGGTACTCCCGATCGCGCCGCGCCAGAGCGAGCCGGCCCAGGTCGTTCATCTCCTCTGCGTCCGCGATGTCGTCGTCGACGTCCCTCAAGCGTCGCTTGTAGGCCGCCCGGGCCTCGTCGTCCAGCACCGGGAGGCCGACGCCGGCCGCGCTCCAGTCGCCACTCGGTCGCGTCGTGGTGGACGGTACGCGCAACGTGCCGTTCTCGAAGGACACGAGGTCGAGCACGTGGAACTCCCGGCCGGGTTGGGCCAGCAGACGCTCGAGGTAGCGCAGACCCTTGAGGTCGGGCACCAGCACCTCGCGACCTGCCAGGGCCACCCGGCGGCCCTGGCCTGTCGACCGGAACGTGGCCGTCACTGCGGATCGCTCGGAGACCGCGGGCACGACGCCGGAGGGTCCCCCCGCCAGGAGCTCACGGACCTCGGTGGCCCTCCCCACTGCGCCGAACGCGACGAAACCTGCCAGAGCGGCCTCCCACTCCATGCGTGCGCGCGACGTGCTGCCGCTGAGCTCGTAGCTGTGACCCAGCACGATCCGCGCCTCTGCGGTCTCGTACGGCGCGCCGATGTCGGCCCACGCAGCGAGCGCCGCGAGCGAGCCGTCGGTCGCAGCGTCGGCGTCGCCGGTGAGCAGGGCGGTGCGAGCCACGGCCAACGCCGCGGCTGCAGCCAGGCCGGGGCTCGGGTAGCGCTCGGCGATGTCGCACAGCGCTGCCGCAGCAGCGGCCGAGGTCACGGCGTCACCGGCGGCCGCGGCGATCTCGGCCTGGGCGTCGTAGAGGGGGGCAAGACGCAGGTCCCCGAACGGCGGTCGTTCCTTCGAGGGCGCCTGGATGGGGTGCTTGATCGCGTTCGCCACCAGGTCGGCGGCTGCGACCAGGTCGCCTTGCCTCATGCGCAGGATCGCCAGGCCCGGGTTGGGACACCACGCGTGCTCATGGGCGGCGAGGAAGGCTTCGTCCGCGCCTTCGAGATCTCCCTTGCGCAACCGGACGTTGCCGAGCTCGACCAAGGGCCAGCCGAACTCCCGGCGCATCCAGGGCCGCAGCTCCTCGCACGCGGCCAGGGCCTCCGCCTCTGCCGCGTCGCACGGTCCGGTGACCCGGAGGATCTCCGCTCGATGGACGCGACAGCGCCCGTGGATCCCGCCGTACGCCGATCCATGGCGCCACCGGTCCATCACCTCGGTCCACTCGCGCGCGCGGTCATGCAGGGCGAGACCCTGCGCAGCGCAGATGAGCTCGCAATACATCATCCCGGCCGTCAACGGGTCGACCTCACCGGACATCAGCTCAGCGGCCACCTCGTCGAGGAGGTCCAGACCCTCCGGGACGCGCCCCTGTGCAATCAGGACGCGGGCCGTCGCGGTCTGACCGATCGTGACAGCCGCCGGGACGGCGAGGCGCCGACCCAGCTCGATGGACAGGGTGGCGGCCGTCATGGCACCCACGGGGTCGCCGCACATCACCCGCTCGTAGGTGCGGGTCATCGCGACGACCGCGTGGGCCGGAGCGTGCGGGTGGTCCGCGAGAAGCCCCTGGGCCCGGTGCAGCCAGCCCCGGACCGGTGCCATCAGGCCGGTGTCGATCATCAGGAACATGGCCACCATCGCGGCCGCCCAGGCTGCTTCTGCCTGCGCGCCGTCGCGGACGTGGACCGAGTAGAGGTCCTCCCACGACGTGATCGACAGCTCCAGCTCGCCGAGGCCGTACGCCGCCCGGGCGCGCACCTGCAGCACCTCGGGGCCGTCGGCAGGCGAGCGGGTGCGCCCCACGGCCTCGAGGGCCGCCGCCCATTCGCCGCGCTCCAGCGCCGCCCTGGCGGCGTCCACCTCGGTCACTGTCGCATTGTGACACCGATTGTCACGCCCCCACTGAGACGGACACTCACGTCCGTCCAGACGAAAGGACCGTCATCATGCACCTTCCGAAGGAACAGATCCCCGCCCGGATCGACGTCCCGGGCGCCGTGGCCCGTCAGCTCCCCGACTTCGGCTCGACGACCGCGGACGAGGTCATCGGAGCCGAGTACTTCTCGCTCGCCGCCGGAACGGACATCGCGCCCCTGCTCCAGGGCCTCGAAGGCGATGCCTGTCAGTCCCCCCACTGGGGCTACGTGATCTCCGGCGAGGTCGCCGTCAGCTACAGCACCGGCGAGACAGAGCGCGTCAGCGGCGGCGACGTCTTCTTCTGGCCCGCTGGACACAGCATCGCCGTCCGCGAGGACGCCGAGGTCGTGCTGTTCTCGCCGCAGGTCGCGCACGGACAGGTCATCGACCACCTGCACCGCCAGCTCGTGCCCGCCAGCTCCTAGCTCGGGGGCGGTCGCTTCGTTCGTCGTGGACGGCATGCGCACCGGGGACGTCGGAACCGCACGTGACGCCCTCGGCTGACGGTCTCGATCAAGAGCGGGATACTCCATGCATGGAGTTGTCCGTGGAACCGATCATGGCGAGTGAGTGGCCGGCTGCGCGCGCTTTGCTCCATCGCGCGTTCGTCGACGAACCCTTCACCGTCGAGATGTTCGGTCCGGCGGTCCTGGATCGATGGGGCGGGTCCTGGAGTCTGTATTCCTCCTTGAAGGGTGGTGACGCGATCGTCGTTCTGGGCGCTCACGTGAGCGACGTGCTGGTCGGCGTCGTCATGGGAAGCAAAGCCGGACAGTGCCGGCTGTGTCGGGTGCTTGCGCGCGAGCCACGGCCGGACGATGCTCACCTCGCCATCGACTGGCAGTTCCACCAGAACGTCGCCCAGGTCCATGGGCGGCTCGGAGAGCATGCCTGGATCGAGAAGGCTGTCGTCGAGCCTGCGCTGCACGGTCTCGGCATCGGGCGTCGGCTGCTCGAGGCCGCGGCAGCGGCCCTCGAGAGCGGGGAACCAGCAGAACTGGTTCTCGAATGCGCCCCTGATCGAGTCACCTTCTATGCGGGCGTGGGCTACGAGGTGTTCGATACCTTCGCCGATCCCGCGGGCCCCGACGCGTACGCGATGCGACACGGATCCGTCAGGACGACTCGGGGAACCTGACTCCCGTGTTGGCGTGGCACCGGTAGCCGAAGGGGTTCTTGGCGAGGTACTGCTGGTGCGGGTCCTCGGCATAGAAGTACGGCGTCTCGCTCGAGGGTCGGATCTCGGTGGTGATCTCGCCGAGGCCGCGGCGCGCCAGCTCGTCGCCGTACGTCGTGGTCACCTCGCGCGCCGTCTGCTCCTGCTCGGGCGTCGTCCAGTAGATCGCCGATCGGTACTGGGTGCCCACGTCGTTGCCCTGACGCATGCCCTGGGTCGGGTCGTGGATCTCGAAGAACTTCTTGAGCAGGTCGGCGTAGGTCACCACGGACGGGTCGAAGACGACACGGATCGCCTCGGTGTGACCGGTGCGGCCGCTGCAGACCTCGTCGTAGGTCGGGTTGGGCGTGCTGCCACCGGCATAGCCGACCGAGGTCGACCACACTCCGGGGATCTGCCAGTAGATCTCCTCGGCGCCCCAGAAGCAGCCCAGACCGAGGATCGCGACCTCGTAGCCGGCCGGTGCGTCCGGGGTGATGACGGGCGCATCGAGGACGACGTGGTCGCCGAGGCTCCACATCGACTCGGAGCGGCCGGGGAGGGCCTGGTCGGGCGTGGGGAGGGTCATGGGCTTGCCGAATCCGAACATGGCTCCATTCTCCCCGGGCGGACAAGTCCGTCGGTGAGATGACGTGGACCGTGCCCATCGCCTCGGTCGATCGCCCGCCCTGGACTCCGCTGGTGAGCCTCCGCCCGAGCGCTGGGTCTACCCTCGTCAGGTGAGCCAAGAACGCGCCAACAAGGCCGGTTTCGAGACGCGTGCGATCCACGCCGGCTACGAGCCCGACGCGATGACCGGGGCGGTCATCCCGCCCATCTACGCCAGCAGCACCTACAAGCAGGACGGTGTCGGAGGCCTCCGCGGCGGCTACGAGTACAGCCGCTCCGCCAACCCCACACGTACGGCCCTCGAGGGGGCCCTCGCTGCCGTCGAGGACGGTGAGAAGGGGTTCGCCTTCGCCTCCGGACTGGCCGCCGAGGACGCCGTCATCCGCGCGCTGACCCGCCCCGGCGACCACGTCGTGATCCCCGATGACGCCTACGGCGGCACGTTCCGCCTCTTCGACAAGGTCGCCAGGGTCTGGGGCCTGGACCACAGCCCCGCTCCCGTCGCCGACACCGAGGCGATGGCCGCGGCGATCGTCCCGGGACGGACGAAGCTCGTCTGGGTCGAGACCCCCACCAACCCGATGCTCACCATCGGTGACATCGAGGCGCTCGCGACCGTGGCCCACGACGCCGGCGCCCTCCTGGTCGTGGACAACACCTTCGCCTCCCCCTACCTGCAGCAGCCGCTCACCCTCGGCGCCGACGTGGTCCTGCACTCGACCACCAAGTACGTCGGCGGGCACAGCGACGTCGTCGGCGGTGCGGTGGTCGTGCGCGACCTCGACCTGGCGGACAGCATCGGCTTCCACCAGAACGCCATGGGCGCCGTCGCGGGGCCGTTCGACGCGTTCCTCACGCACCGCGGCCTCAAGACCCTGGGCGTGCGGATGGACCGGCACTGCGACAACGCGGAGAAGGTCGTGGCGTTCCTCGACGGCGACCCGCGCGTCGCCGAGGTGATCTACCCCGGCCTGAGCGCCCACCCCGGCCACGAGGTCGCGGCGCGCCAGATGAAGCGCTTCGGCGGGATGATCTCGTTCCGCGTCGTCGGTGGGATCGAGCAGGCGCTCGCGGTCTGTGAGCGAGCCGAGGTCTTCACCCTGGGTGAGTCGCTCGGCGGCGTCGAGTCACTGATCGAGCACCCCGGCCGGATGACCCACGCGAGCGTCGCCGGCACCGACCTCGAGGTCCCCGACGACCTGATCCGCCTCAGCGTCGGGATCGAGAGCATCGAGGACCTGGTGGCGGATCTGGACCGGGCCCTGGGGTGAGCCGGGCTGGTGCGCGGGCCGGGGTGAGCGGGAACGCCGTCGTCTGCGTCGACTTCGGCTCGACGTTCACCAAGGCCGTGCTGGTCGACCTCGACTCCGGTGAGCTGCTCGCCACTGCGAGCCACCCCACCACGCTTCCGGACAGTGACGGACGCGGCGATGTCCTCGACGGGTGCGACGCCTGTCTCGTCGTCCTGGCCGAGCAGGATCCGCGAGCAGTGGATGCCGACGTGCTCGCCTGCTCGAGCGCGGGCGGCGGCCTGCGGATCGCGGTCGTCGGCAACGAGGAGCTGGTCACCGCTGAGGCAGGCCGCCGGGTCGCGCTGTCGAGCGGTGGCAAGGTCGTGCGGGTCCTCTTCGGCGGTCTGGACGGCGCCAAGCTGGCCGAGCTCCGCGCCGCCGAGCCCGACGTCGTGCTGCTGGTCGGGGGCACCGACGGAGGCAACGCCGAGGTGCTCGAGGGCGACGCCGCCGTCCTGTCCCGCACGTCGTGGCCCGGCCCTGTCGTCGTCGCGGGCAACATCGAGTCACAGGTGCTCGTCGCAGGCCTGCTCGAGGAGTCCCGGACGCCCTACGTCCTCGCCGACAACGTCGTCCCGAAGATCGGGGTCCTGGTCCCCGACAGCGCTCGGCGCGCGATCCGCGAGATCTTCCTCAGTCACGTCATCGGCGGCAAGCACCTGAGCAGCCGCACCGACGCGCACGGCCGGTCGTTCACCGACCTGGTGCGGGGCGCCACGCCCGACGTGGTGCTCACGGGAGTCGAGCTCCTCTCCCGCGGTCTCGACGAGGAGCACCGCGGCGCGGGCGACGTGGTCGTCGTCGACGTCGGCGGGGCCACCACCGACGTGCACAGCGTGATCGAGCTCGACCCCGAGGACAGCGGACTCGCCCGCGAGGTCGTCGCCACCACGCCGGTGACGCGCACGGTCGAGGGAGACCTCGGCATGCGCTGGTCGGCGGTCTCGACGGTCGAGGCCGCCGGACGTGACGACCTCGCCGACGCGGCCGCGCGCCGGCGCGCCCGACCGGACCTGCTTCCCGACTCGGACGCGGAGCGGCGGGTGGACCTCGACATCGCGGAGGCGGCCGTGCGGATCGCCCTCGAGCGTCACGCCGGCCGCAGCAAGGTCGTCCTCAGCCCCGAGGGGCGCGTGGTCGAGCGCAGCGGCAAGGACCTCCGCGAGGTCGACCTGCTGGTCGGGTCGGGTGGTGTGCTGCGCCACGGTGGCCCCGATGCCGTACGTCGGGTGCTGCTCCCGTCGACCGGTGACGCGTTCGAGGGAGGGTGGCAGCTGCCGCGCGACCCGATGGTGGTCGTCGACCGGGACTACGTGCTGGCCGCGGCCGGTCTGCTGGCCGAGGAACACCCGGCCGCCGCGCACCGGCTGCTGGGCCGGCTGACCCGTGACGCGCGCAGGGACGACGATCGGTAGCGTGGCCGGTGTGAGCGAGCAGCGGGCACCCCAACCCGATGACGAGTCGGGTCGCCTGGCCGACCGCGTCGTGCAGCAGTGGGCGCAGCTGCGCGCGGAGGTGCGGGCCGAGAGGCGTGCCGCCCCGGCCTTCAGCACCGGCCCGTCCAACTTCAGCCGCGCCCAGGTGCCCTGGGGCCTCGACCTCGCCGCGGCCTGGGGGTGGCGACTCATCGTCATCGTCGTCGCGGTGCTGGGCCTGCTGTGGACGCTGCGCTTCTTCGCGGTGATCACCCTCCCGTTGGCGATCTCCGTGCTGGTCGCGGCCCTCGCGGTGCCGTTGGTCCACGCGCTGCGTCGGATCGGTCTGCCCCGAGGCCCGGCAGCAGGAATCGTCATGCTCCTCGGCATCGGCACGGTCGCGCTGCTGCTCACCTTCGTCGGTCAGCAGGTCGCGCAGGGGGCCACCGACCTCGCCGACTCCGTCGTGACCGGTCTCGACCAGGTCCGTGACTGGCTGCGCTCGGGCCCGCTCCACGTGTCGGAGTCCCAGCTGGACGGCTACATCACGCAGATCCAGGGGGCCGTCACCGACAGCACCGGCACCGACGGGGTCGTCACCCGCGTGACGGAGGTCGGCACCGCGGTCGGACACGTGGTGGCCGGATTCTTCATCGTGCTCTTCGCGACCTACTTCTTCCTCGCTGACGGCGACCGCATCTGGGCCTGGATGGTGCGGCTCGCCCCCCGCGCGGCGCGTGAGCGGGTCGACGCCTCCGGTCGGGTCGCCTGGGTCTCGCTCACCGCCTTCGTCCGGGCCACCGTGCTGGTCGCGCTGGCCGACGCGATCGGCATCATGCTGGTGGCCTTCTTCCTCGGCGTGCCGTTCGTCTTCGCGCTCGGGGTGCTGGTCTTCCTCGGGGCGTTCGTGCCGATGATCGGGGCCACGATCGCCGGCTTGGTCGCGATCCTGGTCGCGCTCGTCGACCAGGGTCCGGTGACGGCGCTGCTCATGCTGGGCGGCGTGATCCTCGTCCAGCAGGTCGAGGGCCACATCCTGCAGCCGTTCCTGATGGGCCGCTTCGTCTCGCTGCACCCGCTCGGCGTGATCGTGGCGATCGGCGGTGGCGTCCTGCTGGCCGGCGTCGCGGGCGCGCTGATCGCCGTACCGCTGGCCGCCGCGGGCAACGCCGTCGCCCAGCACCTCGCCAGCTACACCAGGATCGGCGACGACGCCGAGGACGCCCTGCTCGACGACCTCGCCGAGGACGGGGTACCACCCGACGAGGTCGCGGACAACGACAGCCCCCTCGCGGGATCGGCCGAGCGCGATCCGCACCCCGACCACGTCGAGGACCTCGACTCCCTCAAGGACGACTCATGACCGACAGCGCAGTGACCGGTCAGGTGACCCTCGCCGACATCGAGACGGCGCGCGAGCTCCTGCGGGGTGTCACCCTCACCACGCCGATGGAGGGCGCGCGCTGGCTCTCGGAGCTCGTCGGCGGCGAGGTGTCGCTGAAGTGCGAGAATCTCCAGCGCACCGGTTCGTTCAAGGCGCGCGGCGCCTATGTGCGCATCTCCCGGCTCAGCCCCGAGGAGCGTGCCAAGGGTGTGGTCGCGGCCTCCGCCGGCAACCACGCGCAAGGGGTGGCACTCGCGGCCACGACGCTGGGCATCGCCTCGACCGTCTTCATGCCGGAGGGCGCCCCGATCCCCAAGGAGAAGGCCACCCGCGGCTACGGCGCCGACGTGGTCTTCCACGGCCTCTACCTCGAGGACGCCCTGGTCGCTGCGCGCGCGTTCGCTGCGGAGACCGGGGCCGTGCTGATCCACCCCTTCGACCACGTCGACATCGTCGCCGGTCAGGGGACGCTGGGCCTGGAGGTCCTCGAGCAGAGGCCCGACGTACGCACGGTGCTGGTGCCGACCGGCGGTGGGGGGCTGCTGGCCGGCGTCGCGATCGCCGTCAAGGCGCTGCGCCCCGACGTACGCGTCGTGGGGGTGCAGGCCGAGGGGGCGGCCGCCTACCCGGCATCGCTCGACGCCGGCCGGCCGGTGCCCCTGACGTCGATGAAGACGATGGCCGACGGCATCGCGGTCGGTCGCCCCGGCGACATCACCTTCGCCGCGGTGCGCGACCACGTCGACGAGATCGTGACGGTCTCCGAGGAGTCGCTCTCGCGGGCCCTGCTGGCGCTGATCGAACGCGCCAAGCAAGTGGTCGAGCCCGCCGGCGCCGCCGCGGTCGCCGCGCTCCTCGACAACCCGACCGGCTTCGAGACGCCCGCCGTGGCGGTGCTGTCCGGCGGCAACGTCGACCCGCTCCTGCTGAGCAAGGTGATCCGTCACGGCCTCGCGGCTGCCGGGCGCTACCTCTACCTCCGCGTGTGCATTCCCGACCTCCCCGGCGGACTCGCGTCGCTCCTCGGTGAGGTCGGGGCCGCGGGCGCCAACGTCCTCGAGGTGGCCCACGAACGGATCTCGCCGTCGCTGACCCTCAACGAGGTCGAGGTGCGCATCCAGCTCGAGACGCGCGGCGAGGCGCATGCCCACCTCCTCAAGAGCCAGCTCCGCGAGCGGGGCTACCGGGTCGTCGACTGAGCGTCGTACGGTCCTTGGGGGGCGGTGGTCCACCCACATTCCGCGGCCGGCGACTGTGGCTGCATCACCGCTCAACGGCGCGCCCACCCCGCACACGCCGAGGGGCGGTGGTCCACCCACGTTCCGTTGGGTCGGAATGTGGCTCGACCACCGCCCCCCGGGGGTGCGGCGCAGAGGCGGTTCACGCCCGGTAGGGCTCCGCGTCGACGATCTCGACGGTGAACTCCTTGCCGGTGGGAGCGGTGTAGCTCACCTTGTCGCCCCTGGACTTGCCGTTGATGGCGGCACCCATCGCGGTCTGCTGGGAGTAGACGTCGAGCGGGTCGCCCTGGGTGAGGTTCTCCCGGGCGCCGAGGAGGAACTTCTCCTCGTCACCACCGTCGATGCGGACCGTGACGACCATGCCGGGCTCGACGACGCCGTCGTTGGCCGGGGTCTCCCCGACCTCCGCACGCCGGAGCATGTCCTCGAGCTGACGGATCCGCGCCTCCTGCTTGCCCTGGTCGTCCTTGGCGGCGTGGTAGCCGCTGTTCTCCTTCAGGTCGCCCTCGTCGCGGGCAGCGGCGATCTTCTCGATGATCTCCTGCCGGCGGGGGCCCCTGAGGTCGTCGAGCTCGGCCTGCAGCTTGTCCCAGGCCTCCTGGGTCAGCCATACGGTGCCCTGGTCGGTCATGTCGTTGCTCCTGCTCGCGTGGTGCTGGTGCCGGCCTGCTGGGGATGTGCCTCAGCGCGACCGCATCTGGTCGGTGGATCTTCGTCTCCGTCCGGTCCGTGTCAGCGCGGCGGGAGATACGGGCCAGCGCTGTGGGACGGGCAGGATCACAGGCTAGCAAGCCACGCTCGAAAGCGCAGATCGTACGCTCAGCGCGGGCGCGGCTGGCCCGGCGCGGTGCAGCCGAGCTTCTCCACGGTCGTCGCTCGCCGCTCGGTGCGGATGACGACCTCGTTGGCCCCCCGGGCGGGGCCGAAGGCGATCTCGCCGACGGTGGTGTGGTCCTCGGCGAAGGCCCGCAGCCGGCAGGTCGCCTCGACCCCGTCCTCGACCTGGACATCGAGTCGCGCCCGGACCTCACGGTCGCTGGTGACCTCGAAGGTGACCAGGTCGGAGGAGACGTCGGGGTTGCCGTGGAACCATGCCGTCCAGCCGAGCCACGTGAGGCTGAGGACCGCCAGGACGACAGCGAAGCCGATGGTCACCGGGCGCCGCCACCGCGGGGGAGCGCCGTAGCGATCGGCGAGGTCGGTGGTCACGTTCGGAAGCCTAAGCGGCTCCTCCTAGACTCAGGTCCATGGCCCGAGCAGACCGCCCCCGCACCGGGCTCCGACTGATGCACGTGCACGCCCACCCCGACGACGAGTCGAGCAAGGGTGCGGCGTCCACCGCGATGTACGTCTCGGAGGGCGTCGACGTCCACGTCGTCACCTGCACCGGTGGTGAGCGCGGGTCGGTCCTCAACGCCAAGATGGACCGCCCCGAGGTCCGCGACAACATCTCGGAGATCCGGCGCCAGGAGATGCACCGCGCCCGCGACATCCTCGGCATCCGCCAGGACTGGCTCGGCTTCGTCGACTCCGGCTGGCCCGAGGGTGATCCCAAGCCCCCGCTGCCCGAGGACTGCTTCGCGGTGGTGCCGCTCGAGGAGGCGACCGAGCGCCTGGTGCGGTTCATCCGCGACTTCCGGCCGCACGTGATGACGACGTACGACGAGCGCGGGGGCTATCCGCACCCCGACCACATCCGTTGCCACGAGGTGTCGGTCGCCGCCTATGCCGCAGCCGGCGACCCGGAGCGGTTCCCCGACGCGGGCGAGCCGTGGCAGCCGATGAAGCTCTACTACCACCACGGCTGGAGCTGGGCGAAGACCAACGCCCTCCACGAGGCCATGCTCGCGCACGACCTCGAGTCGCCCTACGCCGAGCGTCTGGCCACCTGGGAGCGCGAGCCCGACTGGGACGACCGGATCACCACGCGGGTGCCGTGCGGTGACTTCTTCGGGGTCCGCGACCAGGCGCTGCTGGCGCACGCCACGCAGATCGATCCCGACGGCATGTGGTTCGCGATCCCGCGTGAGATCCAGCAGTCGGTGTGGCCGACGGAGGACTACGAGCTGGTCGAGTCGACGGTCGAGAGCGAGCGGCCCGAGGACGACCTCTTCGCCGGCATCCCGACGCCTGCGCCCTGAGGCTCGCCTGCGACACTGGATGCATGCTCGACCTGCTGATCATCTCCCTGGTGGACGACCCGACGCCCGAGGACAGCGAGGTGGTGGCCGGTCCGCTCGGTTTCGCGGTGTGGATCTTCATGATCCTCGCGGTCGTCGTGATCGGTTTCAGCCTGGTCAGGCAGTTGCGACGGGCCCAGGCCAACAAGGACGCAGGTCTCTTCGGGGACGAGCCGGTGGACCGGTCGGCCGCACCCACCGAGTCCGATGCTGCCGCCGACACCGACGAGCGCTAGGCGACCACCACCCGCACCAGGCAGTCCCAGGCCGTACGTCGTTCGTCGCCGCGGTGCTCGTCGGCGCGGGTGACCTCCCGCGCGACGCGCTCGGCACGGAGCACCTCGACCTCGAGGCCGGCCAGGTCACCCAGCACGTCCTCGGCCGTCATCAGCACCGACGGGTCCTGCGGGCCGCCGGTGCCCTCGGTGAGGTTGGTCGAGTCGTGGGCCACCAGCAGCAGGGTCCCGCCCGGCCCCAGCATCGTGACAGCGCCGCGCACCGCACGTCGGCGGTCCTCGGCCGGCACCTGGAAGTAGGCCATCACGACCAGGTCGACCGGTTGCGGCGGCCGCCACGCGGTCGCATCGGCGCAGACCCAGGTGACATCACCCTGCAGGGGACTGGCGCCGGCGAGCCGCGCTCCCTTGTCGAGCGCCACCTGCGAGTGGTCGACGGCCGTCGCGGACCAGCCGCGTGCGGCGAGCCAGATCGCGTTGCGACCTTCGCCGGCCGCGAGGTCGACAGCAGTGCCGGGGGTCAGGTCGCCGAGCTCGGCAGCCACGAACTGGTTGGGCTCGCGCGACCACACGAGCTCGCTGGCGGCGTACCGCTGGTCCCACGCCTCGGCGTCCATGTCGCCGACCTAGGCCTCGACCACCCGCAGCACGCGGGCTTCCTCGGGGTTCATCACAGGCAGCGCGACACCCACCGAGGCCAGGACCCGGCCGGGGAGCACCGCCCCCGCGGCTGACCAGGCGTTCGTCAGGTCCGCGCCACCCGGTGCGGGCGGCAGCTCCTCGCAGAGCCGGTAGGTGCGGTCGGGGTCGAGACCGCTCAGCCGCAGGGGCGCGGGGTGCTGGGTGGCGGTCGTCGCTGAGGTCGCCACGACGTACCACGCCTGCGACCGGTCCGCGGCGACGAGACCGGTGACCAGCACGGCAGGGTCCGGGTGGTCGGGGTGGAGGAGCGTGCCGCCGCCGATGAGCGGACGGACCTGCTTGTGCAGGTCGATCCACGACCCCAGCTCGGCGAGGCCGGACGCGTCCAGGCGCGTCATGTCCGTCTCGATGCCGAACCAGTACAGCAACGCGGTGGCGGCGCGGTAGCGCAGGGTGTGCGTGCGACCGGTGGTGTGCGAGGTCGGGTCGCCGACGTGCGAGCCCATCAGCTCCGGCGGGACGAGGAGGGAGGTCCAGCGTTGCAGGTGCTGACGCTCGAGGGGGTCGATGGTGTCGCTGGGCCAGATCCGGTCGGTGCGGGTCAGCACCTCGGCATCGACGCGGGCACCGCCGGAGGAGCACGACTCGATCTCCAGCGTCGGGTGGGCGTCGCGCAGCTCGTCGAGCAGGCGGTAGGCCGCCAGCGTCTGTCCGTGGACGGCGGGCCGTCCGTCATGGGTCGCGTCGGTGAGGTCGCGGTTGTGGTCCCACTTGAGATAGGCGATGTCGAGGTCGTCGAGCAGCGCGAGCAGTGCCTCGCGGAGGTCGGCGTAGGCGCCGTCGTCCTGGAGGTCGAGCACCTGCTGCTGCCGCCACCCCGGCGGCACGGTCGTGCGCCCACGCAGGACCCGCTCCGGGTGCGTGCGGGCCACCTCGGAGTCGAGGTTGACCATCTCGGGCTCGACCCAGAGGCCGAACTCCATCCCACGCCCGGTGACGTGCTCGACCAGGGGGCCGAGGCCGTCGGGCCAGGTCGACGGGTCGACCTGCCAGTCGCCGAGGCCGGCGGTGTCGTCGCGACGACCGAGGAACCAGCCGTCGTCGACGACGAAGCGCTCCACACCGACCGTGGCCGCCACGTCGGCGAGCTCGGAGAGCCGCTCGAGCGACTGGTCGAAGTAGACCGCCTCCCAGGTGTTGGCGATGACGGGTCGCTCGGTGCGTGCACGGGGTGTGACCGCACGCAGGTGGGCGTGGAAGCGGTGGCTCAGCGGATCGAGCCCGGCGGGCGACCACGACCCGAGCAGCCAGGGGGAGTGGTAGGCCTCGCCCGGCGCGAGCACCACCTCGCCGGGAGCGAGGAGCTCGCCGCCGCCGAGCAGGCAGTCGCCCTCGGGGGTGCGCTCGGCGTAGGTCGTGTGGTTGCCGCTCCAGGCGGTGTGCACGGCCCACACCTCACCGGCGCCGAAGGTGAAGCCGGGGGTGCCGGCGGACAGCAGGAGGGTCGCGTCGTGGCCCGTACGGCCGCGGCGGGCGTCGCGCCGGTGCGTGCCCTGCACCCAGGGGTGCCGCTGGGGGGAGCGCTCCTTGCACCAGCGGCCCGTGAGGTCCAGCAGCTCGGTCGCGTGCGCGGCGACCGGGAGCGCGGTGAGGACCGTGGCGAGATGGAGGTCACCGTCAGCGGTGTTGGTGACCGACGTACGGGCGTGGAGCAGGCCGCCGTCGTCGAGGGCGAGCTGGACCAGCACCGACCAGCCGGCCTCGTCGTCGTGCGAGGTGCAGCTGAGGGAGGCGTCGCCGGCGACGACCTCCCAGTCGACCAGGCTGGGGGTGGTGGCCGTGGCGCTGCCGCCGGTGCGGTGGCCCTCCAGGGCGGGGGTGCCCGCGAAGCCGCGGGTGCCGTCGGGCACGAGTCCGGTGGTGCGTGAGACGTCGTAGGACGACCGTGCGACGCCCGGTCGCCTGGCCGCCACCACAGCGGCCAGGGCGCCCTCGTCGAGGTCGCCGAGCGCGGCCCCCCAGTGCAGGATCGACGGGATCGCGTCCTGGTCGAGACCCACGACCAGGCTCACCCCGGCGCGGCTCAGGTGCACGTCCTTCATGCGTCCTCCCTCAGGTGTGTGGACTCGGTGATCTCGTCCGAGCGGTCCTCGACCGGGTCGACGACGACCAGCTCGCCGACATGGTCGGTCAGGGCGCCACTGGCCTGGGCGGTGAGGCCGGAGTCGGTCACCAGCACCGCGGCCTCCGAGAGCCCGGCCATGCTGCTGAGCCCCACCACCCCCCACTTGCTGGAGTCGGCGCAGACGATGAGGCGGCGCGAGCGCTCGATCATGGCGCGATTGGTCTCCGACTCGAGCAGGTTGGGTGTGCTGAAACCGGCCCGGACGTCCATGCCGTGCACGCCCATGAAGAACGCGTCGACGTGCAGGCTGCGCAGCGACGACACGGCCACGGGTCCCACGAGCGCGTCGGACGGGGTCCGCAGCCCCCCGGTCAGCAGGACCGACGTGGTGGGCTCGCCGATGCGGTGGAGCACGTCAGCCACCCAGACCGAGTTGGTCACCACGGTCAGGTTGGGGATCCGCGCGAGGTGCTCGGTCAGCGCGTGGGTCGTGGTGCCGGCCGAGACCGCGATGGCCATCCCGGGGTGCACCAGGTCCGCCGCCGCAGCGGCGATCGCCTCCTTCTCGCGGCGCCGCTGCACCGACTTCACCGCGAAGCCCGGCTCCGACGACGACGGCTCCGCCACGGCCAGCGCGCCCCCGTGCACCTTCTCCAGGAGACCGTCGCGGTGAAGGGCCACCAGGTCGCGACGCACCGTCATGTCGGACACGCCCAGCACCTCGACCAGGTCGGTCACCCGCACCGTCCCGTCGCGGCTGAGCTCGGCGAGGATCCGGCCGCGACGCTGCGCGGCGAGCATCAGGTGCCCCGGGCAGCGGGACCGTCGGCCTCACGGACGACCGCGACCCCGCCGGCGGGCACGCGGAGGTCTCCGTCGACCTCGCGACCGGTCGCCAGGTCGACGCCGCGCGTGCCGACCTCGGCCGTTGCGTCGCCGTGGTTGATCACGAAGAGCCAGCTCGCGCTCTCGCCCACCCGTCGGGTCACCTCCACGAGAGGGCCGGCGCCGGGCAGCTGCTCCAGGCCCGCCTCGGCGACGAGTCGCTCCACGAGCTGGTCCGTGCCGTCCGCGTCGAGCCGCGTCGCGACGTACCACGCGGTCCCGGACCCGACCTCGCGCCTGGTGATGGCCGCCAGGCCGGCCGCCGGTCCGTCGGTGTGGGAGGCGATCGCCTCGGCGCCCGCGAGCTCGAGGTCCTCGGTCCACGTGTCGGCCGTGACACGGGCGTCCCCGAGGCCCTCGACCTGCACCCGCTGTCCCTGCAGCAGCGGCATGAACTCGGTCGTACGCACGCCCAGCAGCTCGCGGAACGCGCCGGGGTAGCCGCCGAGCCGGATGTGGTCGTTGTCGTCGACGATCCCGCTGAAGTAGGTCACCACCACGGTGGCACCGGCCTCCGCGGCCGCCGTCACGGAGGCCACCGTGTCGTCGCTCACGAGATAGAGGGTGGGCACCACGACGAGGCGGTAGGAGCTCAGGTCGGCGCTCGGGTGGACCACGTCGACCCCGACGCCCTGTGCGGTGAGCGCGCGGTGCAGGTCCTCGGCCCGGTCGCGGTAGCGGACGTCGATGCTGGGGTGGGAGTCCAGCTCGCAACCCCACCACGCCTCGTGGTCGAACAGGATGGCGGCCTCGTTGCGCGACGTGCTCCCGGCGACCTCCTCGACCGCGTCGAGGAGCTGGGACAGCTCGACCACCTCGCGCCACTGGCGTGAGTCGGTGCCGGCGTGCGGGAGCAGACCCGAGTGGAACTTCTCGGCCCCGGCCCGTGAGGCGCGCCACTGGAAGAACAGCACCGCGTCCGCGCCTCGAGCGACGTGGGCCAGGCTGTTGCGGATCATCTCCCCCGGACGCTTGGCGCGGTTGCGGGGCTGCCAGTTGACCGCGCTGGTGGAGTGCTCCATCAGCAGCCACGGCCTGCCGCCGGCGGTGCCGCGGGTGAGGTCGGCGCTGAACGCGAGCTCGCGATGGCCGCCGTCCTCCGCCGCGATGAGGTAGTGGTCGTTGGAGACGACGTCGAGCTCGCGGCCCCAGCGCAGGTAGTCCATCTCGTTGGTGTGCCGCATCACCATGAAGTTGGTCGTGACCGGCACGCCGGGTGAGATCCGGTGCAGCACGTCCCGCTCGACGATGAAGTTGTCCAGGAGCTGGTCGGAGGAGAAGCGGCGGAAGTCGAGCTGCTGGGTCGGGTTGGCGTGGGCGGGGGCGACGCGCGGCGGGAGGACCTGGTCGAAGTCGCTGTAGCGCTGCGACCAGAAGGCCGTGCCCCAGGCGTCGTTGAGCCGCGCCACGTCGTCGTCGTACCTGCGGCGCAGCCAGGTGCGGAAGGCGGCGGCGCTGACGTCGCAGTAGCAGTGGGCGTTGTGGCAGCCGAGCTCGTTGGAGACGTGCCACAGCGCGAGCGCGGGGTGGTCCTTGTAGCGCTCGGCGAGAGCCGTGCAGAGAGCCAGCGCATGCTCACGGTAGATCGGGGAGCTGGGGCAGAAGGCCTGTCGGCCACCGGGTGAGAGCGTGCGGCCGTCATGGGTGACGGGCAGCATCTCGGGGTGTCGGTGGGTCAGCCACGGCGGCGGCGACGCGGTGGCGGTGGCGAGGTCCACGCGGATGCCCGCCGCGTGCAGCTCGTCCATCTGCTCGTCGAGCCAGGCGAAGTCCCACGCGTCGGGGGTCGGTCGGAGCCACGCCCACGAGAACACCCCGAGGGTGACGAGGTCGACCCCCGCCGTGCGCATCAGGGCTCGGTCCTCGACCTGGTCGGCGGACGGCCACTGCTCGGGGTTGTAGTCGCCCCCGAAGGCCAGAGCAGGCAGGGAACCGGACATGTCGTCACTGTGGTCACCCTCACAGGTCAAAGTCAACGCCTCTCGGTGGAAAGAGTTGGGAAATGTTCGATCTGCACCGTAATCGTGACCTTCAGATGCTTGACGGGGCTGTGTCGCCCATCACATGCTGTGCATCCTTGTTTGGTTTTGTCTTCAGGAGGCCGTTGTGTCCCGCACCACATCCAGCGCCATGCCCCGCTCCAGCGTCGCCACCATGGCCGCCACGCGCCGATCCGTCCTCCGGGGCATCGGCCTCAGCGGACTCGCCGTGGGCGGGGCCAGCCTGCTCGCCGCCTGCGGTGGCGACGACGGCGGCGGCAGCGGCGGATCGGGCGGCGGCTCGACGGTGCGCTTCGGCATCAACGAGGCCGAGGGTGTGGGTCCCGCCCACGACCGGCTCGCGGCCATGGCCGACGCCTACGCCAAGGAGTCCGGCACGGAGGTCTCGGTCAACGCGGTCGACCACAACACGTTCCAGGAGAGCATCAACACCTACCTGCAGGGCACGCCTGACGACGTCTTCACGTGGTTCGCCGGCTTCCGGATGGCGCAGTTCGCCGAGGCTGGCCTGATCACCGACCTCAGTGACCAGTGGCCGATCGACGGGCTCGACGACTCCTTCAAGCAGGCAGCGACCGCGCCCGACGGGAAGCAGTACTTCGTCCCGGTCCAGTACTACCCGTGGGCGGTCTTCTACCGGAAGTCGGTCTTCGACCAGTACGGCTGGGTGCCGCCGGAGACCAACGACGACTTCACCGCCCTGATGGACGACATGCAGGGCCAGGGCGTCACCCCCTTCGCGTTCGGGGACAAGGACGGCTGGCCCGCCATGGGCACCTTCGACATCCTCAACATGCGCCTCAACGGCTTCGACTTCCACATGAGCCTCATGGCCGGCGACGAGGCCTGGGACGGCGACGAGGTCAAGCAGGTCTTCGAGACGTGGCGCACCCTGCTGCCCTACCACCAGGCCGACCCGCTGGGTCGCACCTGGCAGGAGGCCGCGACCGCGATGGGCAAGGGCGAGTGCGGCATGTACCTCCTCGGCACCTTCGTCGTGGACGCCCTCGGTGAGAACGGCGAGGACCTCGACTTCTTCACCTTCCCCGCGCTCGACGCCTCCATCGGCTCCGACGCCCTCGATGCGCCCATCGACGGGTTCTGCGTCTCCGCAGCGGGTCAGAACCAGGAGGGTGGCAAGGCCATGGCCAAGTGGCTCGGCAGCGCAGCCGCCGCCGACGCCGCCAACAACGGTGCCGACGCACCCTTCATCGCCGCCAACACGGGTGCCAGCACGTCGACCTACAGCGACCTGCAGAAGAAGTCGGCCGAGGTGGTCGGGGCTGCGGCCAACATCGCGCAGTTCATGGACCGCGACACCAATGCCGACTTCGCCAACACCGTGATGATCCCGTCGATCCAGGCGTTCCTCAAGGACCCCGACGACATCGACGGGGTCACGGCCAGCATCCAGGAGCAGGCCGACTCCATCTTCGGCTGACCATGACGCACATCGATGAGGCGCCGCAGCCCGTGAAGGCTGTGGCACCCGCCCAGGGGCGCGAGAAGAAGCTGCCTGCGAGGGACCGGGTCACGGTCATCACCATGATCGCCATCCCACTGACGCTCGTGGTGCTGCTGGTGTGGCTACCGGCGCTGCTGTCGGTGGTGCTGTCCTTCGGCAAGTGGAACGGCTTCGGCGACCTCGACACCATCGAGTGGGTCGGCGTCCAGAACTACAAGGACATCTTCACCATCTACCCGGCCTTCTGGCCGGCGGTCCAGCACAACCTGATCTGGCTGGGATTCCTGTTCCTCGTCCCGACCGTCCTCGGGATGCTGCTCGCGGTCGTCCTCGACCGGGAGATGCAGGGCAGCCGGCTCTACCAGACGGCGTTCTACATGCCCGTGGTGCTGTCACTGGCGCTGATCGGCTTCATCTGGCAGCTGTTCTACTCGCGCGACCAGGGCCTGATCAACAAGGTGTTCAACTCCGAGGTGGACTGGTACGGCGACCCGGACATCAACCTGTGGGCGGTGCTCCTCGCCACGGCATGGCGCCACACCGGCTACATCATGCTCATCTACTTGGCAGGCCTGAAGGGCGTCGACGCGAGCCTGCGTGAGGCAGCTGCGGTCGACGGCGCCAGCGAGGTGAAGACCTTCTTCCACGTGATCTTCCCGGTCATGCGCCCCATCAACATGGTCGTGATCGTGATCGTGGTGATCGAGTCGCTGCGCGCCTTCGACCTCGTCTGGGTGATCAACAAGGGCCGCAACGGCCTCGAGGTCATCGGTGCCCTCGTGGCGCAGAACGTCATCGGCGAGGCCACGCGCTACGGCTTCGGCTCGGCGCTGGCAGTGATCATGATGCTGATCTCCTCGATCTTCATCACCCTCTACCTGCGGACCGTCTTCCGCGAGGAGCGCAGCCGATGAGCACCCAGACCGCGGTCGCCGTCCCGTCGGCGGCGAAGACGGTCCTTCCGAAGCGCAAGGACGGCGGCGTCCTGAGCAACCGCCGTGGGGTCCTCGTGACGGTGATCGTCGCCCTGCTGGCGATCGCGTGGCTCTTCCCCCTGCTGTGGGCGCTGATCAACTCCTTCCGGGAGTACGAGTACACCCAGGCCAACGGCTACCTCTCCTTCGGCGGCTGGACGACGAGCAACTACGAACAGGCGTGGTCCCAGGGCAACTTCGGGGTCCACATGCGGAACTCGCTGCTCATCACCATCCCGGCGGTGCTGCTGACGCTGGGCCTGTCCTCGATGGTCGCCTTCGTGCTCGCGCGCTTCAGCTATCGGTTCAACCTGGCGCTGCTCGGTGTCTTCCTCGCCGCCAACCTGTTGCCGCCGCAGGCGCTGCTGATCCCGGTGTTCCGCATGTTCCGCGAGATCCCGCTGCCCTACTTCATGAGTGACTCAGGCTCCATGCTCAACAGCTTCTGGGCCCTGATCCTGGTGAACACCGCCTTCCAGCTCGGCTTCTGCACGTTCGTGCTGAGCAACTACATGAAGACGCTGCCCCACGAGATCTACGAGTCGGCCGAGCTCGACGGGGCCAGCGTGTGGCGCCAGTACTGGCAGCTGACCATGCCGCTCGTACGTCCTGCGCTGGCCGCGCTGGCGACCCTGCAGGTGACGTGGGTCTACAACGAGTTCTTCTGGGCGACCGTGCTCATCCAGCAGGGTGACAAGCTGCCGATCACCTCGGCCCTCAACAACCTGCGCGGACAGTTCTTCACCGACACCAACCTGGTCGCGGCGGGATCGATCATCGTCGCGCTGCCCGTGCTGGTGGTGTTCTTCGCCCTGCAGAAGCAGTTCGTCTCCGGCCTGACCCTGGGGTCGACGAAGGGTTAGTCGACCGCGCCCTCGCCGACCGTGTGGGCGTGCGGTCGGCCGGGGTCGTGGAGTGCCGGCTCCTCCTGACCGGCGCGCAGCGCCTCGAGCTGCGCGCACACGGCGGTGCCGTAGAACAGCGCGATCGAGGACAGCAGCGCCCACAGCAGGAGGGCGAAGATGCCCGCCAGCGGACCGTAGACGCTGCCGAAGGAAGCGCTGAGCGAGACGTAGAGCGCGAGGCCCACGGTGGCTGCGGCGCTCAGCAGCACCGCGATCCCGGCTCCGAGCGCCAACCACGACAGGGCCGGCTGGCGTCGCCTCGGCGCGTGGTCGAGGAGCACCGCGATGGTCGCCACGAGCAGCACGAGCCCGATCGGCCAGCGCAGCACGTTCCACCACAGCACGGCGTCGCGGGACCACCCGTAGTTGTCGGCCATCGCGTCGCCGAAGGCGCCGCCGCCGACGATCATCAGGAAGCCGACGCCGACCGGGCCGGCGAGGATCGCGGTCAGCACTGCGGCGCGGCCGTACTTGGCGAGCGCCTTGCGGTCGCGGCGGATCCCGTAGATGCGGTTGGCGCCCCGCTCGACCTGGGCCATCGCGGTCGTCATCGACAGGAGGGCGAAGCCCAGGCCGAGCACGAGCGCGACCTCGCCCGCAAGCTCGGACTGGTCGGACTTCGCCACCGCCGTCGCCAGCGCGTCGCTCGATCCGGCGCCGGGGGAGAGGGAGCCCACGACCTGCGCGACCACCGCGGCCGGGCGTTCCTCGTCGATGTCGGAGGCCAGACCGGTGAGCGCGAGGAGGAACGGTACGACCGCGAGGCAGGCCTGCAGGGCGAGTGCGCGGGAGTTGGTGAACCCGTCGCCGTAGCGGAAGCGTACGAACGACTCGACGACCACCCTGCGCAACCCGTGGTGGCGGGCGAGGTGCCAGGCATCGAGGGCGTCGAGCTCGTCGCCGTCCATCTCGGTGGTGACCGGAACGGTCCGCGCGGTGGTCATGGCCGAACCCTAGGCGCCAGTGGCGCGCTGGCCGGACCCTCCACCACGTCGAGGAGGTCCCGCACCGATCTCGTCCCGGGCTGGGCACTGTCGGGTGTCGGTCCGGGGCACCACACTGGGGGAATGCGGACTCGGGAGCGCGACGCAGGGCCAGGGCGCAGGCTCAGCCGTCAGGTGGAGCAGGAGCCCCGCCGGTTCTACGACGGGGGCACCGTGGTCCGCGACGGCGCCGCGGGGGAGCCGCCCGACCCCGGTGCGGACCCTCGCATCGTGCTCGAGCGGCACGCCGAGGAGGGTGTCGAGACCTTCTCCCTCGAGCGTCGCCTGGCCTACCTCGACCGCCACCTCGGTGAGCTGCTGGTGCCGGCGCACCCCGACTTCCGCACCGACCTGACGTCGGTGCCGGCCCTGTTCACCTGGCTGGTGCCCAAGACCGGCGCCCACCTGCCTGCCGCCCTGCTGCACGACGCCCTGGTGGCGGGACGCGACGACGGCGCCTCCTACGTCTCCACCGACGGGCACGACGTCGACCGGGTGACGGCGGACCGGATCTTCCGAGACGCGATGGCCGACACGGGCACCGGCGTCATCCGCCGCTGGATCGTGTGGACCGCGGTGACCGTCGCGACGATCTTCGTCGGTCGCGACGTGGCGTGGACCAGGGCCCGGCACTGGTCCTACCGGGTCGCGGCTGGCGTCACGATCGTGACGATCCTCTACCTCGGCTACAGCTCGACCGGAGACCTCCTCGACCAGACGTGGGTCGGCGCTGTGCCGGTGCCCTGGATGCGGGACCGGCCCTGGTGGGTCGAGCTGGCCGGTGGCCTGTCGGGGGCGATCGTGCTCCCACTGGCGCTGAGCCTGCTGTGGGGGCGGCTGCGGATGGCGGGGGCCATCGCGGGCGTGATGCTCGCGGTGCTGCTGCACGTGACGCTGGGGCTCGCCGTCATCGGCGCCACCTACATCGCCCTCGAGCACCTCGCCCGACGCTCGCCTCAGGCGGCTTGGTGCCTGGCGGCCGTCGTGGTGGCTGCGGCCCTGACCACCTTCGGGCTGGTCAGCCTCGGCTGACGGCTCTCAGCGCAGCGAGTACGTCGCCAGCGAGACACCGACGTAGTGGGCGGCGAACGCCAGCACGGTGAGCGAGTGGAACACCTCGTGGAAACCGAACCAGCGCGGTGACGGGTTGGGTCGCTTGAGGCCGTAGATCACCCCGCCGACGGTGTAGAGGAGGCCCCCTGCGGCGACGAGCACGAGCGTGGCGACGGCGATGCCGCTGCTGAAGCGGTCGGCGCCAGCGACGAAGGCGGGGATGAAGAAGATCGCTGCCCAGCCGAGGGCGAGGTACATCGGGGTGTAGAGCCACCGCGGCGCATCGGTCCAGAAGACCCGGAAGATGACGCCCGCGATCGCCGCACCCCAGACGACCAGCAGCAGCGTCGTACGTGCGCTGCCGTCGAGGAACAGCAGGGCGTAGGGCGTGTAGGTGCCGGCGATGAGCACGAAGATGTTGGCGTGGTCGAAACGTCGCAGGAACGCCCAGGTGCGCGGCGACCAGGTGCCGCGGTGGTAGATCGCGGAGACGGTGAAGACGAGCAGGGCGGAGAAGGCGAACGCGGCCGAGCCGATGCGGGTCAGGGTCGTCGGCGACAGCACGACCAGGACGGTCCCGGCCACGAGCGCGATCGGTGCGGTGCCGGCGTGCAGCCACCCGCGCAGGTGGGGCTTGACCTCGGCGAGCTTGTCGGACATGAGGTCGCCGGCTCGTTCGACGGCGTTCTCGGCCCGTTCGACAGCGTGCTCCACGCGATCGCGCGGCGTCATGTGCGGGTCCCCCTCCATGAGCCCAAAGTAGCGGTCCGACGGTGAGGCGCACAGTCATTGCGAGAATGACGGGGCGACCGACGGCTACCATCGGCAGGTGGTCAGGCTGAAGGACGCAGCGCGGCGGGTGCTCTACCCCGCCTACGAGTCCCGCATGGTGAGGTTCCTGCCCGCCGATCAGATTCCGAAGCACGTCGGCGTGATGCTCGACGGCAACCGGCGCTGGGCGAAGGCCGTCGGGCTCAACACCGCCGAGGGCTACCAGGCCGGTGCCGACAACATCCGCCCCCTCCTCGGCTGGTGCGAGGAGGTCGGGGTCGAGGTGGTGACGCTGTGGCTGCTCTCCAGCGACAACCTCACCCAGCGTCCGGCCGACCAGCTCTCCGGTCTGCTGAGGATCATCGAGGGGGCCGTCGAGTCCTTGGCCGACGCAGGGCGCTGGCGGATCCACCCCGTCGGAGCCCTCGACCTCCTGCCCCCCGAGACGGCTGCACGGCTCAAGGCGGCCGAGGAGGCGACCCGCGACATCGACGGGATCCTCGTCAACGTGGCGATCGGCTACGGCGGGCGTCGGGAGATCGCCGACGCCGTGCGCGCGCTGCTCGCCGACCACGCGACCCGCGGCACGTCGCTGGAGGAGCTCGCGGACCTGATCGACGTCGAGCACATCGCCGAGCACCTCTACACCAAGGGCCAGCCCGACCCCGACCTGGTGATCCGCACCTCGGGGGAGCAGCGTCTCGGCGGCTTCCTGCTCTGGCAGTCGGCCAACTCGGAGTTCTACTTCTGCGAGGCGCTGTGGCCCGACTTCCGGCGCGTCGACTTCCTGCGCGCGATCCGCGCCTACGCGGCCCGCGAGCGACGCTACGGCGGATGACCCGCAGCCGTGGCAGATGTCATCCGACCGTCATCCCGCCTTCGGGCGTGTCGCCGGGGATCGGGTGATCGGCGGGCGTAATTTCTCGAGCATCAGCAGGTGGGGAAGCCGGCTGAACCGGGAGGCAGTCCTTGAGCACTCAGATGGAGGCTCTCCGGTCCGTTGATTGACATCGGGCCGGGGCGAGGAGTGCGCGCGCCGACCCACAGCAAGGGGTTCGTCGTGGCCAGCAACACCTCATCGCCCAGCTCCGCATCGCCCAGCCCTACTTCACCCAGCTCCGTCAGCACGGACCGCAGGACCTACGTCCTGGACACCAGCGTGCTGCTCGCCGACCCGGGCGCCATCCTCCGCTTCGCCGAGCACGAGGTCGTGCTGCCCGTGGTGGTGATCACCGAGCTGGAGGGCAAGCGCAACCACCCCGAGCTCGGCTACTTCGCCCGCGCGGCGCTGCGCTCGCTCGACGACCTGAGAGTCGTGCACGGCCGCCTCGACCAGCCGGTCTCCATCGGCACCGAGGGCGGCACCCTGCGGGTCGAGCTCAACCACACCGATCCGCAGTCGCTGCCGTCGGGCTTCCGGCTGGGTGACAACGACACCCGGATCCTGGCCGTCGCGCACAACCTCTCCGAGGAGGGCCACCGGGTCACGCTCGTGTCGAAGGACCTGCCGCTGCGGATCAAGGCGTCCGCGGTGGGGCTCGACGCCCAGGAATATCGCGCCGAGACCATCAGCGACTCCGGCTACACCGGGATGGCCGAGCTGGAGGTGCGTGCCGCCGACCTCGACGAGCTCTACGAGGACGGGGTGATCGACCTGGCGCAGGCGCGCGACCTGCCCTGCCACAACGGGCTCGTCCTGCTCTCGGAGAGGGGTACGGCACTGGCCCGGGTGGGCGCGGACAAGCGGGTCCACCTCGTGCGTGGCGACCGCGACGCCTTCGGGGTCCATGGCCGCTCGGCCGAGCAGCGGATCGCCCTCGAGATGCTCCTGGACCCCGAGGTCGGCATCGTGTCGCTCGGTGGCCGCGCCGGCACCGGCAAGTCGGCGATGGCGTTGTGCGCCGGGCTCGAGGCCGTGATGGAGCGTCGCCAGCACAAGAAGGTCGTCGTCTTCCGTCCGCTGTTCGCCGTCGGCGGCCAGGAGCTCGGCTATCTGCCCGGCTCGGAGAACGAGAAGATGTCGCCGTGGGCCCAGGCCGTCTTCGACACCCTCGGCGCCCTCACGGGCAAGGACGTCATCGACGAGGTGATGGACCGCGGCATGCTGGAGGTGATGCCGCTGACCCACATCCGGGGCCGCTCGCTGCACGACGCGTTCGTCATCGTCGACGAGGCCCAGTCCCTGGAGCGCAACGTGCTCCTGACGGTCCTCTCGCGCATCGGCGCCAACTCCAAGGTCGTCCTCACCCACGACGTCGCCCAGCGCGACAACCTGCGCGTAGGGCGCCACGACGGCATCGTGGCCGTCGTGGAGAAGCTCAAGGGCCACCCGCTCTTCGCGCACGTCACGCTCACCCGGTCGGAACGTTCGCCGATCGCCGCACTGGTCACCGAGATGTTGGAGGACATCACGCTCTGAGCGTCGTGCTCGAGGTCGCCTCGCTGGAGACCAGTCCCCCGGCAGTCGCAGATCCGGTGGGTCCTCGACTACATCCAGGACACCTACGGCACGCCTGCAGCGCCTGGAGCCTCAAGACCGGCAACGGCTGGTACTGATCGAGCCGCACCCGATCTGGGTGAACGGCGCCCATCCGCCGTGATGAGACCTATCGTGGGTACGAGGTGGGGAGGGGGCCGGACGTGCAGCTGGAGCACTTGTACCGAGGGATCGTCGAGACGTCCAAGGACGCCATGTGGGTCTTCGACCTCGACGGCAGGCTCCTGCACGCCAACCGCGCCTGTGCCGAGCTCATGGGCGTGCCTCTCGAGGAGGTCCTCGAACGCACGGCGATGGACTTCCTCGACGAGCAGGGCAAGAAGGAGTTCGCCGACCATCTCGACGACCTGCGCGAGGGACGGTTCAACGAGGCCGAGGTCGAGATCCAGTGGGTGCGCCTCGACGGCGAGCTGCGATGGGTGATGGCCACCGAGACCCCCATCCACGACGCAACCGGGTTGCAGGGTGTGCTGCACCGGATGACCGACTCCACTGAGCGTCACGACGTCCTGCAACGGCTGTCGGCCAGCGAGGAGCGCCTCGCCGAGGCGCAGCGGATCGCTCACATGGGCAGCTTCAGCTGGGATCTGGTCAACGACGAGATGACGGGGTCGGCAGGGCTGGACCACCTCATCGATGGACCCACGTCGCCACCGAGCGCCTTCGAGGACCGACTGGCGCTGGTCGCCGACGACCAGCGTGACTTCGTCGTCCGGTCCGTCCTCGACGCGATCGAGACAGGGGTGGACCTCCGCCTCACCGTTCGCGCCCGGGGCCGCGACGGGTGGATCTGGGCTCGCCTCCACGCGGTGTTCGTCCGGGACGCACAGGGCCGGGCGATCGCCGTGACCGGCACCGTGCAGGACGTGACCAGCATGGTGGAGAGCGAACGGGCCCTGCAGGCACAGGCCGCCCAGAACTCGTTGATGGAGGCGATCGCGAGCGCCGCCAACGAGGCCGGGACGATGACCGAGGTGCTCGAGCGAGCGAGCGCGCTCCTGCTCGACAGCCCCGAGTGGGAGCGCACCCAGGGATTCGAGTGCCATGACGGCGTGGCGACGGCATTCGCCGCCGAGGCGGTCGCCGTCGCTCAGAGTGCCGCGGCATCCTCGGCGCTGGCCGACGACCGTGCCCTGGCGCACCGGAGCATCGCCGCCTGCACGACCGTGTGGGACGAGAGCGGGCGCTCGCTGGCCTGCCCGGTGCTGCACGCCGGAGAGGTCTGCGCGGTCTACGTCATCACCGCCTGCCACCCGGTCGAGCGACCCGACCTCGTCGAGCACATGGCCCAGCAGGCCGCCGTACAGATCGGCCGGGTGGCCGAGCGTGAGGCGACCGCCAAGGAGCTCGCTGCCGCCCGTGACGCCGCGGAGGAGGCGTCGCGGCAGAAGTCGAGCTTCCTGGCCATGATGAGCCACGAGATCCGCACACCGCTCAACGGCGTCATCGGCCTCAACGAGCTGATGATGCACACCGACCTCGACCCGGAGCAGCGGCGCCTGGCCGCGGGGATCGAGCTGTCCGGGCGGACCCTGCTCAGCCTCATCAACACGGTCCTCGACTTCTCCAAGATCGAGGCCGGTCACCTCACGCTCGAGTCCATCGACTTCGACCTCCGGGCCGTCCTGGAGAGCGCCACGGCCCCCACGCTCGTGAGCGGACGCTCGAAGGGGCTGCTCATCCGGATCGTCGTCGCCGACGCGGTGCCAGAGGTGGTCAACGGTGATCCGACCCGGCTCTCGCAGGTGCTGTCCAACCTGGTCTCGAACGCCGTGAAGTTCACCCCGACAGGCTCCGTCGACGTCCACGTCGATGCCACGAGGGAGGGCGAGGGGTGGATGCTGTCCGCCGACGTCCGCGACACCGGGAGCGGCACCGACGCGGACCCCGAGTCGCTCTTCACGCCGTTCCAGCAGGCCGACACCTCCACCACCCGCGTCTTCGGCGGCACCGGCCTCGGCCTCGCGATCTCGCGGGAGATCGTGGAGGCGTTCGGCGGCGAGATCACCTTCGCGAGTCGGCGCGGCGTCGGCACACACGTCAGCTTCACCGCTCGCCTCGCTGCCCCGACCGGTGGTCTGGTGCTGGGCGCCCTCGCGGGCGGGCTCGCCTCCTCGACGCAGCGGCCCGAGCCGGCGAGCTGGACCGAGGCGCGCCGCCGCCGCATCCTCCTGGTCGAGGACAACCGCGTGAACCAGATGGTCGCCGTCGGTCTGCTCGAGTCCCTGGGCTGCACGGTCGAGACGGCCGACGACGGCCTCGCCGCACTGGCCGTCTTCGACCCCGAGGTCCACGACCTGGTCCTGATGGATGTCCAGATGCCGCGGATGGACGGCCTCACCGCGGTCCGGGAGCTGCGCACCTGGCCGGGGCCGCGCACACCTGTGGTCGCGATGACTGCGGCCGCGGTCGCGGGTGAGCGCGAGCGCTGCCTCGACGCGGGAATGGACGACTTCCTGAGCAAGCCGGTGGACCGCGGAGCGCTGGCGCGGACGATCTCGACGTGGCTCGACCCGACGCCCGCGGGGCCCCTCGACCTGGACGCCGAGACCGACGACGTGGAGCGTGTGGTCGACGGGGTCGACCTGAGCCGTCTGGACGAGCTGCGCGAGCTGGACCCGGGAGGCACGACCTACCTCGAGACAGCGATCACCAACTTCCTGGGCCGCCTCGAGGTCCACGTCGCCGAGCTTCATGCCGCCGCGGACTCGGGCGACGCCGCTGCCCTCAAGCTCAGCGCCCACAGCCTCGCCGGCAGCTGCGCCAACCTGGGCCTCGTCGCTGCTCGTGAGCACCTCGGGGCCATCGAGCTCCTGGCCCACGCGGACGCCACCGATGGGGCCGCGACCATGCTTCGCGTGGTCGAGGAGGACCTGGCATCCGGTCGGGCGTCCCTGCTCGACTACCTCACGACGCTGGTGGAGACGGAGCAGGAGCCCGTCCGCTCCTGAGCCGCGCCCGGAGACGCCTCGGTGCGGGCGGGGGACGCCTCAGCGCGCCTCGAAGAGCGTCACGTGGCCGGCACAGGTCCGCGATCCCTCGAACGCCGGCAGGACCAGGCCCTCGGTGGACGAGTCGAGGTAGGCCTGGGCGTGCGCATGGTCGGCGAACACGGCCTGCGTGGGGAAGTCCTGGCTGCGTACGTCGCTGAACCTGCGCAGCAGCGTGAACTCGCCGTTCTCGCTGGAGAAGCGCCCCGCGCGGCGCCGGCCACCGGCCTCGCGGTGCAGGTCGGCGAGGCTGTCGTCGCCGTCGGTCACGGCGACGAACGTCCCGCCGGGCCGCAGCACCCGGCGGATCTCGGACAGGGCGCGGTCGAGGTCGCGGACCTGGTGCAGCACCCACCCTGCGTGGACCACGTCGAAGGTGTCGTCGTCGAAGGGGAGGTAGCAGATGTCGGCCCGGCGGGCGTCGACCCCGCGCGCAGCCGTCGTCTCGACCGCGCGTTCGTCGTCGTCGATCGCGACGAGAGTGACCCCGGGGAGGGCATCGATCCGCTCGGCCATGACCCCGTCCCCGCAGCCCACCTCGAGCACGTGGGCGTCACCCACCATCGCACGGTCGATGGCCTTGAAGGCTTCGTCGGACGGGTCGCGACCGTCCGGCGTGGGGTGCCACTCGATGTCGGTCACGGGAGCACGCTCTCATGCCTCCCGGTCAGGGGCGCGTCATGGAGTCGACGTCGAGGGCGGCGTCGAGCTGCTCCTCGGTGAGGTCACCGCGCTCGACGTAGCCCATGGCGATCACGGTCTCGCGGATCGTGGCACCCTCGGCCAGCGCCTGCTTGACGATCGTGGCAGCCTGCTCGTAGCCGACGTGGGAGTTGAGCGGCGTGACGACCGACGGGGAGGACTCGGCGTAGCGGCGCATCCGGTCGGCATCTGCGGTGATCCCCTCGACGCACCGATCGGCGAGCAGCACCGTGGAGGTGGAGAGGACGTGGACCGACTCGAGCAGCGCGTGTGCCATGACCGGCATCATCACGTTGAGCTCGAAGCTGCCTGACGCGCCCGCCCAGGCGATCGTCGCGTCGTTGCCGACGACCCGGGCGCACGCCATCAGCGTCGCCTCGGGCAGGACCGGGTTGACCTTCCCCGGCATGATGCTCGACCCGGGCTGGAGGTCGGGCAGGTGGATCTCCGCGAGCCCGGTCGTGGGACCCGACGACATCCAGCGCAGGTCGTTGCAGATCTTGGTGAGACCGACCGCGATCGTGCGGAGCACCCCGGACAGCTCGACGAGCGAGTCGCGCGTGCCCTGGGCCTCGAAGTGGTTGCGCGCCTCGGTGAAGGGCTGACCGGTGCGGTCTGCGAGCACGGCGATGGCGCGCTCGGCGAAGTCGGCCGGGGTGTTGATGCCGGTGCCGACCGCGGTGCCGCCCAGGGGCAGCTCGCGGACCCGGGGAAGCACCGACTCGAGTCTCTCGACGCCCAGCCGCAGGGTGGCGGCGTAGGCCCCCATCTCCTGGCCGAGCGTCACCGGAGTCGCGTCCATGAGGTGGGTGCGGCCGGCCTTCACGGTGTCGGCGAACTCGTCGGCCTTCGTCTCGAACGCCGTCGCCAGCCGTTGGAGCGACGGGATCAGGTCGTCGGCCACAGAGAGCGTCGCCGCGACGTGGATGCTGGTGGGGAAGGTGTCGTTGCTGCTCTGCGAGGCGTTGACGTGGTCGTTGGGATGCAGGTCGACCCCCGCCCGCGACGCGAGGGTGGCGATCACCTCGTTGGCGTTCATGTTGGAGCTGGTGCCCGAACCGGTCTGGAAGACGTCGAGCGGGAAGTCCCCGTCGTGCTGGCCGTCGACGATGGCGTCGGCCGCCGCGACGATCGCATCCGCGTGCTCGCTGGTGATCACCTCCAGCGCCTCGTTGGCCCGCGCCGCGGCGGCCTTCACGTGCCCCAGCGCCTGGATGTGGCGCGGCTGCAGGGTGAGGCCGCTGATCGGGAAGTTGTCGATCGCGCGCTGGGTCTGGGCCCGCCAGAGGGCGTCGCGGGGGACCTCGACGTCGCCCATCGAGTCGTGCTCGGTGCGTGTCTCGCTCACGTCGAGGACCGTACCCCGGCACGATGGGGGCATGCGATCACTCCGTCTCGGGATCGCCGTCGTGCTCGTCGGGGTCGGGTCCGCCTGCTCCGTGCTCGACGGCGAGCAGGAAGCTCCTGCCTCCGACACCGCTGCTCAGCTGGCGACCGCACTCGCGGCGTACTCCCTCGACGAGGTGCCGCTCGTCGACGAGGCCGACCGCGCACTCTTCGCCGAGCAGGTCGAGCCGCTCGACGAGGTGCCGGTCGCGGTCGAGGTCGTCGCGGTCGAGGAACCCGAGGACCCGGAGGCGCCGGATGCCTCCGCAGCGGCGACCCTCTCCTGGCGGTGGGAGCTCACCCCACTCGACGCGTGGGAGTACGAGTCGACGGTCGCGTTGGTGCCCAGCGAGTCGGGCTGGCTGGTCGACTGGACCCCGGCGTCCCTCGTGCCGGACCTGGGTGAGGCAGACACGCTGGGCCTGCGCACCCTGGCGCCCCGACGCGGTGACATCACCGGAGACGGTGGTGCCGTGCTGGTGACCGAGCGCCCGGTGCTGCGCTACGGCCTCGACAAGACCAGGGTGCAGGGACCGCAGGTCGCCCGCAGCGCCCGACGGATCGCTCGCGTCCTCGACGTCGACGCAGCCGCCTACGTCGAACGAGCCCGGGCGATGGGGCCCGAGGCCTTCGTCGAGGCGCTCGTGCTGCGAGAGGACGACGCACTCGACGTGCCGCCCTCCTTCACGACGATCCCCGGAGCCCTCGCCGTGCGCGACACCCTGGCCCTCGCGGTGACCAGGGAGTTCGCGGCAGCACTGCTGGGTCGCGTCGGACCGGCGACCCTCGACGCCGTCGAGGGGTCCCAGGGGCGCATCGTGGCCGGGGACGAGGTCGGGCTGTCCGGGCTCCAGGCACGCTACGACGACCAGCTCCGCGGGAGCCCCGGCACCGCGGTCGTCGCCCGCGACGACGACGACCAGCTGCGCACCCTCTTCGAGGTGCCGCCCACAGCCGGTGCGGACCTGATCACCACACTGGACCCGGTGGTGCAGCAGGACGCCGAGGCCGCGCTGGCGAGACTCGGCGACGACGCCCCGGCCGCGGCCCTTGTCGCGATCCGGCCCTCCGACGGCGCCGTGCTGGCGGCGGCCAACGGTGCGGGTGCCGCCGGAGCCGACCTGGCGCACACCGGTCAGTACGCCCCGGGCTCGACCTTCAAGGTGGTCACCTCGCTGGCGCTGCTCCGCAGTGGTCTCGCCGTCGACGGCGTCGTGCCCTGCCCTGCGACGACGGTGGTGGACGGCCGCTCCTTCACGAACTACGACGACTACCCGGCGTCCGCGATCGGCGACATCACGCTCGCGCAGGCCGTGGCGCAGTCGTGCAACACCGCCTTCATCTCCCAGGCCGACAGGCTCGCCACGGGCGGCCTGGCCGCCGCGGCGGCGGCGCTGGGGCTGGGCGTCGACCACGACCTCGGATTCCCTGTCTTCCTCGGTCAGGTGCCGCCGCCGGAGACGGAGACCGGCGCCGCCGCCGACATGATCGGTCAGGGCACGGTGCTCGCCAGCCCCTTCGCCATGGCCACGGTGGCCGCGTCGGTCGCAGCCGGTCGCACCGTGCTGCCGGTGCTCCTGCCGGAGCACGAGGTCGAGCAGACGCCGCCGGCGGAGCCGCTGACCAGGCGTGAGGCGGGCCTCCTGCGGGGCCTGATGCGGGGTGTCGTGACCACCGGCTCGGGACGGTTCCTGCTCGACGTACCAGGTGGGGTCGGGGCCAAGACCGGCACGGCGGAGCACGGCCGGCCCGACGCGTCCGGCTCGCTGCCGACGCACGCGTGGATGATCGCCACCCGGGGCGACCTGGCGGTCGCGGTCTTCGTGGAGACCGGGGTGTCGGGTTCGCAGACCGCGGGGCCGGTGCTCGAGGCCTTCCTGCGCTGACCGGCCTGCGCTGGCCCCGTACGTGTGGCGATCCGGTCGCCAGGACCACCGCTTCGTGACACGTCCGGGCTACTCGGCCGACCGCACCCGGATCCCGGCGGTCAGCGAGCTGAGGGGCACGGTGACCGCACCCGAGGGGTCGGTGAAGAAGTCGTTGCCCTTGTCGTCGACGACGATGAAGGCGGGGAAGTCCTCGACCTCGATCTTCCAGACCGCCTCCATGCCGAGCTCCTCATACTCCAGCACCGACACCGACGTGATGCAGTCCTGGGCGAGGCGGGCGGCCGGTCCGCCGATGGAGCCGAGGTAGAAGCCGCCGTGGGTGTCACAGGCCTGGGTGACGACCTTGGAGCGGTTGCCCTTGGCGAGCATCACCTTCGAGCCCCCAGCGGCCTGGAACTGCTCGACGTAGGAGTCCATCCGACCGGCAGTGGTGGGTCCGAAGGAGCCGGACGCCATCCCGGCGGGTGTCTTGGCCGGTCCGGCGTAGTAGACCGGGTGGTCCTTGAGGTAGGCGGGCATCTCCTCACCGGCGTCGAGGAGCTCCTTGATCTTCGCGTGCGCGATGTCGCGGGCCACGACGAGCGGACCTGTCAGCGAGAGCCGCGTCTTCACCGGGTGCCGCGAGAGCTCGGCAAGGATGTCGTCCATCGGCTGGTTGAGGTCGATCTGCACCACCTCGCCGCCGGAGATCTCGTCGGAGACCCCGGCGTCGGGCATGTAGTGGGCCGGGTCGGTCTCGAGCTGCTCGAGGAAGACACCCTGGGCCGTGATCTTGCCGAGCGCCTGACGGTCGGCGGAGCAGGAGACCGCGATCGCCACCGGGCACGACGCGCCGTGTCGGGGCAGGCGGACGACGCGTACGTCGTGGCAGAAGTACTTGCCGCCGAACTGGGCGCCGATCCCGAAGGACTGCGTCAGCTCGAAGACCTTCTCCTCCAGCTCGACGTCGCGGATCCCGTGGGCGCTCATCGAGCCCTCGGTCGGGAGGTCGTCGAGGTAGTGCGCGGAGGCGTACTTCGCGGTCTTGAGCGCGAACTCCGCGCTGGTGCCGCCGATGACGACGGCGAGGTGGTAGGGCGGGCACGCGGCGGTGCCGAGGGAGCGGATCTTCTCGTTGAGGAACTCCATCAGGCGCGTCGGGTTGAGAACGGCCTTGGTCTCCTGGAAGAGGAACGACTTGTTGGCCGAACCCCCGCCCTTGGCCATGAAGAGGAACTTGTACTCGGGGGAGCCGGTGCCGGGCGTGGAGTAGAGCTCGATCTGCGCCGGGAGGTTGGTGCCGGTGTTCTTCTCCTCGAACGTCGTCAGCGGCGCGAGCTGGGAGTAGCGCAGGTTGAGCCGCGTGTAGGCGTCGTAGACCCCCCGGCTGATCGCCTCGCCGTCGTCGGCACCGGTCAGCACACCCTCGGACTTCTTGCCCATCACGATCGCGGTGCCGGTGTCCTGGCACATCGGCAGCACGCCGCCGGCGGAGATGTTGACGTTCTTGAGCAGGTCGAGTGCGACGAAGCGGTCGTTGCCGGAGGCCTCGGGGTCGTCGATGATCTTCCGCAGCTGGGCGAGGTGGCCGGGGCGGAGGTAGTGGCTGATGTCGTGCATCGCCTCCTCGGTGAGTCGGCGGATCGCCTCGGGCTCGACGGTGAGGAAGGTGCGCCCATCCGCCTCGAAAGTGGACACGCCCTCGGTGGTGACGAGGCGGTAGGGCGTCTGCGGCGCTCCGTTGGATCCGGAGGTGGGCAGGAGGTCGGAGTAGCGGAACTCGGGTCCGGTGGCAGCAGTCGTCACAACGCCCGAGCGTACGCCGATCCCTGCGACACGAGTTCACCGACCGGACGCAGGACAGCCACGCGGTAGTAGCCTCCGATCCGACGGGACCTACGAGGCTCCGCGCGGCACCCCGCCGATCCGCAGCAGATGCTCCTTGGAGGTCCGATGAACACCCGAAAGATTCTTGTGTCACTCACGGCCATGGCCACCCTCATGTCACTCGCGGCGTGTGCCGCCCCCGACGAGGAGTCCGACACCACCACCGAGAGCGGCGTCGACGCTGCCGCTGCCACCTCGTCGGAGGACTTCGGCGGCATGGAGGAGCTCATCGCGGCCGCGCAGGACGAGGGCGAGCTCAACGTGATCGCCCTGCCCCCGGACTGGGCGAACTACGGCGAGATCATCTCGACGTTCGAACAGACGTATGACATCGAGGTCAACTCCGCGCAGCCCGACGCCGCCTCCCAGGACGAGATCAACGCTGCCAACGATCTCGCCGGTACCGAGCGTGCGCCCGACGTCTTCGACCTCGGCCAGTCCGTCGCCCTGGCCAACACCGACATGTTCGCCCCCTACCAGGTGGAGACCTGGGACGAGATCCCCGACGACTTCAAGGACGCCGACGGCGCCTGGGTCAACGACTACGGCGGCTACATGTCGATCGGCTACGACTCCGCGGTCGTCCCGGAGGTCACGTCGCTGGCCGACCTGCTGAAGCCCGAGTTCAAGGGCAAGGTCGCCCTCAACGGCGACCCGACCCAGGCCGGCGCAGCCTTCAGCGGCGTGATGATGGCGGCCATCGCCAACGGTGGCTCGGCCGACGACATCGCCCCCGGCGTCGACTTCTTCGCCGACCTCAAGAAGGCCGGCAACTTCCTCACCGTCGACCCCGACTCGACCACCATCGAGCAGGGCACCACCCCCGTCGTCATCGACTGGGACTACCTCGGCGCGGCCGCGGCGGCCAACGTCGACACCTGGGAGACCGTGGTGCCCGAGGAGGCGGTCGTCGCCGGCTACTACTTCCAGGCCATCAACGCCGACGCCCCGCACCCGGCAGCAGCCCGCCTGTGGCAGGAGTTCCTCTACAGCGACGAGGGGCAGAACCTGTGGCTCAAGGGTGGCGCCCGCCCGGTCCGCGGGGACGCGATGGCCGAGGCCGGCACGATCGACGCCGACCTGTGGGGTGCCCTGCCCGAGGTCGGCGGCGAGCCGGTGGTCCCGACCGACGACCAGACGGTGACCGCCGGCGAATACCTCGCGGCCAACTGGTCCGAGGCCATCCGCTGAGCACGGACGCCACCCGCACCGGTGAGGGCCGGAGTCGACGACTCGCCGTCGGCCCGGCCCTCCCGCTGCTGCCCTTCCTCGTCTTCGTCCTGATCTTCCTCCTCGTCCCGACGCTGACCGTCGTCTTCGGCGCCTTCCAGGACGAGGACGGTGCCCTGACCCTGGGCAACCTCGACGCGCTGACCGGTCGCGCCGCCCTGTCCGCCCTGCGCGGCTCGTTGGTGCTCTCCGCCTCGACGGCCGTCATCGGCGCCGTGCTGGGCGCACTGCTCTCCTACCTCGTCGTGTCCATGTCACCGCAGAGCCTGCTCCGACGTACGACACTCGCGATCAGCGGCGTGCTCGCCCAGTTCGGCGGGGTCACGCTCGCCTTCGCGTGGATCGCCACCATCGGTCCGGTGGGCGTCATCACCCAGGCGGTCGGCCAGGCGGCGGGCATCGACCTCTACGGATCCGGCTGGCTGTTCGGGTTGCCGGGGCTGGTCGTCGTCTACTGCTACTTCCAGATCCCGCTGATGGTGATCGTCTTCGCCCCCGCCTTCGAGGGCCTGCGCCCCCAGTGGCGCGAGGCGGCGGTCAACCTCGGCGCGAGCACGTGGGACTACTGGCGACACGTCGCGATCCCGCTGCTGACGCCCGCGTTCCTCGGCGCGACGCTGCTCCTGTTCGCCAACGCCTTCGCCGCCTACGCCACGGCGGCGATCCTCGTCAGCCAGGGCCAGCCGATCGTCCCGCTGCTGATCCGCCAGGCGATCACCAGCGAGGTGCTCCTCGGCCAGTCCAACGTCGGCTTCGCGCTGGCGCTGGAGATGATCGTCGTGGTCTCCGTGGTGATGGTGGCCTACAACCTGCTGCTGCGCCGGGCGTCGAGGTGGCAGAGATGAGGGGTCTGGGATGAGGCCCTCGCTCACCTTCCGCATCGTGCGCACAGTCGTGCTGCTCGCCTTCGCGGCCTACTTCTTCGTGCCACTGCTGGCGATGTTCGACTTCTCCACCCAGGTCCGCGGCAGCGCGCCCGGGCGCACCTGGGACAACTGGGCCTACATGGTCAACGACGAGGACTTCCGCGCCTCGATCATCTCCTCCCTGCTGCTCGCCCTGTTCACCGTGGTGCTGATGGTCGTGCTGCTGGTGCCGACGATGGTCTGGGTGCGCCTGCGCGTCCCCCGGGCGCGCAAGCTGGTCGAGTTCCTCTGCCTGCTGCCGCTGACCATCCCGGCCCTGGTGATCGTGGTGGGCATCAGCAACGTCTACTCGTGGGTGACCTATCTCCTGGGCGACTCGCCGCTGGTGCTGACCTTTGCCTACGTCGTCCTGGTGCTGCCGTACTCCTACCGCGCGCTCGACGCCGCGCTGTCCGCGATCGACGTGGCCACGCTGGCCGAGGCGGCGCGGTCGCTGGGCGCCGGCTGGTTCACCGTGATCGCGCGGATCATCCTGCCCAACATCACCAGCGGCGTCCTGGGCGCCGCCTTCATCTCGGTCGCGCTGGTGCTGGGCGAGTACGTCTTCGCCTCCCTGCTGCGCTTCGACACCCTGCCGGTGGCGACGGCTGCGATCTACCGGAGCAACGGACCGGCCGCGA
This sequence comes from uncultured Actinomycetota bacterium, assembly GCA_963790155.1. GTDB lineage: Bacteria > Actinomycetota > Actinomycetes > Propionibacteriales > Nocardioidaceae > Nocardioides. The sequence goes on from CAWBNL010000004.1 coordinate 907,934, forward strand.
TGGCCGCGGCGCTCGCGTCGATGCTCTTCGTGTCCGCGCTCCTGCTCGGCCTCACCTTCCTCAGCCGCGACCGGCACAGACTTGGAGCCCCCTCATGAGTGAGACGACCACCGACCGGGGTCTGGCAGTCGAGCTGTCCGACCTCACCCGCGTCTACGGCGCGGTGCGAGCACTCGACGGGCTGACCCTGCACCTGGCGCCCGGCGAGCTCGTCGCGTTGCTCGGGCCCTCGGGCTGCGGAAAGACCACCGCGCTGCGCATCCTCGCCGGGCTCGACCGGGCCACGTCGGGATCGGTGGCGGTCGGCGGTCGGGACCTGACGAAGGTGCCTGCCAGCAAGCGCGACATGGGGATGGTGTTCCAGTCCTACAGCTTGTTCCCCCACATGACGGTCAAGGACAACGTCGCCTTCGGTCTCAGGATGCGCGGTCGCGACGGCGCGACCCGGCGCAGGCGAGCCGGGGACATGCTCGACCTCGTCGGGCTCGGCGAGCACGCCGACCGTTATGCCCACCAGCTCTCCGGGGGGCAGCAGCAGCGCGTCGCCCTCGCCCGGGCGCTCGCGATCGAGCCGTCGGTCCTGCTCCTCGACGAACCGCTCTCGGCCCTGGACGCGAAGGTGCGCGTGCAGCTGCGCGAGGAGATCCGACGCGTCCAGGTCGAGGTCGGCACCACGACGCTCTTCGTCACCCACGACCAGGAGGAGGCGCTCGCCGTCGCCGACCGGGTCGGCGTGATGAACGCCGGCCGCCTCGAGCAGCTCGCGCCCCCGGCCGAGCTCTACTCCGCCCCGGCGAGCAGGTTCGTCGGGGAGTTCGTCGGGCTCAGCAACCGCATCCCGGCACAGGTGCGCGACGGTGTCGCGTCCGTGCTGGGCCGCGACGTCCCCGTCCTGCCCGGGTCGGCCACCGGCTCAGGCCAGGCCCTGGTCCGCCCGGAGTCGGTGCTCGTCACCGCGGACGCCACCGGCACGGCCACCGTGTCCACCGTGATGTTCCTCGGTCCGCTGTCGCGGGTCACCAGCAGGCTGGCCGACGGGACGGACGTGGTCGCCCAGCTGGCGAGCTCGGACGCGTTGCAGCTGCAGCCCGGAGACGCCGTACGCCTCGAGGTGGCGCCGTCACCGGTGCTGGTCGTGGCCTGACTCAGCGCCAGGGCGCGACGAGGGCGGCGAGGTCCGGCGCGAGCTCCTTCTGCAGCAGCGGGCCGAAGGTGACCCGGTGCACGCCCATCACCTGGAGGTCCTCCAGCGAGCCGGCTGCAGAGCCCGTCCGGGGGTTGGCGATCACGTTGACCGGCCCGGAGAGCTCGTCGAGGAGCCGCTGCAGACTGGCAGCGTCGGGTGCGCCGACGGGGTAGACGCAGCGCGCGCCGGCCTCCTCGCAGGCCAGCAGCCGGGTGATGGCCTCGGCGACCGGATCGTCGAACAGGTCCTTCTTGATGAAAGCGTCGGTGCGGGCGTTGATGACCAGGTCGACCCCGGCAGAGTCCGCCGCCTGCCGCAGTCGGGAGATGTAGTCGGCGTGCTCGCTCACCGAGCGCAGGCGACCGCCCTCGGAGTGGACCGTGTCCTCGATGTTGAGCCCGACCGCGCCCGCCTCCAGCAGACGCTCCACCAGCTCGGCCGGGGCTGTCGCATAGCCGGCCTCCATGTCGGCGGTGACCGGGATGTCGGGCACCGCGGAGCAGATCCGGCGGATGCCGTCGAGGGCGTCGTCGAGACTCATGTCCTCGTTGTCGCCCTGGCCCCGGGAGTCAGCGAGCGGGTGGCTGCCGATGCTCAGCGCGGAGAAGCCGGCCTCGGCCACGGCCGAGGCGGACCAGGCGTCCCAGACGTTGGGCAGGACCAGCGTGGAGCCGGTGTGGTGGAGCTCGAGCAGCGTGGTGGCGCGGGTGGTGATGTCCATGCCACGAGGCTGCCACGACCATGGATGCGGGCATAGGTGTCGAGCAGGTGGCGTTCCACGAGATGCGAACGTCGCCGATCCGCTCCTGGACGTCAACCCGCACCCCGGCGGCGTGAGCGTGCCGGAGCTGTTGCGTCCGGGCCATGACCAGGGTCCGTGCACACTCGCTGGTATGAACGTGCGGGTCAGGGGCAGCGTGTCGGTGCTGACGATCGCCCTGGCACTGGTCCTCTCGGGGTGCAGCTCGTCGCCGCCCGCGGACGCCGTGCTCGTCCCGCCGGCGCCCACCGCCACCGTCACCACCACGAAAGCCGACGAGGCAGACGAGGCAGGCGAGGCGGGCGAGGCGTCGGGCCGCGCGAGCATCGCCTTCGCCGGCGACGTGCACTTCGAGGGCCAGGTGAGCGCGCTGCTCGCGCGACCTCGCGGTGCCCTCGGTCCGATCGCTCGGACGCTCCGGCGTGCCGACGTGTCGATGCTCAACCTCGAGACACCCATCACCCGTCGCGGTGCCCAGGACCCCAAGGAGCTCGAGGACCCGGGCAACCGCTTCCACTTCCGCACCGGGCCGGCCGCGCTCGACGTGCTCGCCGACGCAGGCGTCGACGTGGTCAGCGTGGCCAACAACCACGCCGGTGACTACGGCCAGGTCGGACTGGCAGACACGCTCGCGGCAGGTCGCCGCAGTGACGTCGCGATGGTCGGCGCCGGGCGCGACCGGGCCGCCGCGTTCGCCCCGCACCGGGTCACCGTCGACGGCCTCGCCATCGCCTTCCTCGCGGCCGACGCGGTGTTCCGTGAGGGACGCAGCGACGTCTGGGCCGCCGGTCGCGACAACGCCGGACTGGCGTCGGCCCGGGAGTCCGCACCCCCCGCCCTGCTCGCTGCCGTCGAGTCAGCAGCAGCCGCGGACGACGTCGTGGTCGTCTACCTCCACTGGGGGCTGGAGGGCCAGGCCTGCCCGAGCCAGCGCCAACGGTTGCTCGCGCGGAGCCTGAGCGAGGCGGGGGCCGACGTCATCGTCGGCTCCCACGCCCACCGGGTCGGCGGGTCCGGGTGGTCGGGAGACAGCTACGTCTCCTACGGTCTGGGCAACTTCGTCTGGTATCACGACCGCCAGCCCGACACCGGCGTGCTGACGCTCACCGTGGACGCCGACGGCGTGGTGAAGGATGCGTGGACCCCCGCCCGGATCGGACCGGCCGGACCCCCGCTTCCCGTGGTCGGCAGCGCGCGAGCCGCAGCCGTGAAGCAGTGGCGCGCGGGTCGTCGGTGCGCCGGGCTGGGGGAGGGGCCGGGCGACGCGCAGACCGCGGACCCGGCCTACGAGTCGACCGTCCGGGGCATCGACGCCGACCTTGCCGCTCGGATGCGCACGAGCCACGGGCCGGGATGTCCAGTGCCGCTGAGCGCCTTGCGCTACCTGACGATGTCCTACCGCGACTTCGACGGCCGCGCGCGCACCGGCGAGATGGTCGTGCACCGACGCTGGACCCGCGAGGTGCGCAACGCCTTCGGCACCCTCTACGACGTCGGCTGGCCGATCGCGCGGATGCGGCTCGTCGACGACTACGGCGGTGACGACGACCGCTCGATGGCGGCCAACAACACCTCGGGCTTCAACTGCCGGCGGGTCGCGGGCCAGACCAGCTGGTCGGACCACGCCTACGGCGAGGCCATCGACATCAATCCGCTGCAGAACCCCTACGTCCGCCCGGGCTCGATCGTGCCCCCCGCAGGACGGCGCTTCGCCACCCTCGACCGGGGCAGCTCAGCACCCGCACCGCTCGGAGTGATCCGCGTCGAGGACCGGCCGGTCAAGGCGTTCGCGCGATTCGGGTGGCAGTGGGGCGGCTACTGGACGTCGTCGAAGGACTGGCAGCACTTCGCCGCTCCGGCTCGCTAGTCTGCACCCATGGGGGAGATCGAGAACCGGCCGCCGGACCCGTCACAGCTGCGCATCTCTGACAACGACCGGCAGAAGGTCGCCGACGTGCTGCGCGATGCCGCTGGCGAGGGACGCATCGACCTCGAGGAGCTGGACGAGCGCCTCGAGCTGACCTGGGGCGCGAAGACCTACGCCGACCTGGTGCCGATCACCGCCGACCTGTACCTGCCGGCCCACCCGCAGCCGGCTGCTGCGCCCGTCCGTCGCGTGCCGTCGGGGTTGCCGACCGCGGCCCACACCTCGTCCACCGCGATCATGAGTGAGTGCAAGCGCCAGGGCGTCTGGACGGTGCCCGAGCACCACAGCGCGTTCGCCCTCATGGGGTCGGTGGTCATCGACCTGCGGGAGGCCCAGCTCTCTGCCCACCACACCGAGATCAACGCGAGCTCAGTCATGGGCGAGGTGAAGATCATCGTCCCCGCCCACATGCACGTCGTGGTCGACGGGACGCCGATCATGGGGGAGTTCGAGATGGCCAAGGACAAGGTCACGGCTGAGGTCGGACCGGACTCACCCACGATCCGCGTGCGTGGGATGGCGATGATGGGCTCGGTGACGGTGCAGCGTCAGCCCGCGCCGGGCACTCCGAAGAAGTACCTCGGCACCTACTGAGGATCGTCTCGAGGCCTCATCGCCCGCGGCGCATGACTCGGGCCTCCCACGGCTCGAGGTTGCCGTCCCACGGCATGGCCGCCGGCGCGACGTTGCCGAGCAGGAGCTCGGCATCGAGCCAGTCCGTGAGGTCGAGGTCGACCCGTACCGTCTCGCCGGAGAAGTTCGCCACGACCAGCAGCGTCACGTCATCGAGAGACCGCGTGAAGGCGTACACCGTCTCGTCCTCCGGCAGCAGCATGGCGAAGTCGCCGTGCGCCACCACCGGCACGGTGTGCCGGAGCTCGATCAGCCGCCGGTAGTGGTGGAACACCGAGTGCTCGTCGGCGACCGCCGCCGCGGCGTTGACCTCGGTGTGGTCGGGGTGGACCGGCAGCCACGGCGTGCCCGTCGTGAAGCCGGCGTGCGGGGAGTCATCCCACTGCATCGGGGTACGAGCGTTGTCGCGACTGCGGGACCGCAGCGACTCCAGCACCGTGTCGGCGTCGACGCCCTGCTCCACCGCCGCGCGGTGGTGGTTGAGCGACTCGATGTCGCGGAAGCCCTCGATGCCGGCGAACGGGTGGTTCGTCATCCCGATCTCCTCACCCTGGTAGACGTACGGCGTCCCCCGGTGCAGGTGCAGGACGGTGCCGAGCAGCGTGGCCGAGCGCTCGCGCCACGGGCCGTCGTCGCCGAACCTGGACACCACGCGCGGCTGGTCGTGGTTGTTCCAGTAGAGCGAGTTCCAACCGACCTCGGCGAGGCCGGCCTGCCATCGACCGAGCACGGTCTTGAGGGCGCTGAGTCGGAACGGCACCAGGTCCCACTTGGTGTGAGCGTGGTCGACACCCATGTGCTCGAAGGTGAACACCATGTCCACCTCGGCGCGGTCGGGGTCGGTGAAGATCCGCGCCTCCTCGATGGTGACTCCGGGCATCTCTCCGACGGTGAGGATCTTGCGGTCGCGGCCCGCGAGGACCTCGCGGTGCATCTCGGCGATGAACTCGTGGATGCGCGGTCCGTTCATGACGTGGGGCGTCCCGTCCCCCAGGACCCCCGCATGCACGATCCCGTCGGGCAGGGACTGGTCCTTGGAGATGAGGTTGATGACGTCCATCCGGAAGCCGTCCACCCCACGGTCCAGCCACCAGCGCATCATCGAGTAGACGGCCTCGCGGACCTCCGGGTTCTCCCAGTTGAGGTCCGGCTGCTTGCGGGAGAACAGGTGCAGGTAGTAGTCGCCGGTCGCCTCGTCACAGCTCCACGCGGGCCCGGAGAAGAAGCTCTCCCAGTTGGTCGGTTCGGCTCCGGGCGTGCCGCTCTGCCACCCGTCGCGGGCCGGGCGCCACCAGTACCAGTCGCGCTTCGGGTTCTTCGGTGAGGACCGCGACTCGACGAACCACGGGTGCTCGTCACTGGTGTGGTTGACGACGAGGTCCATCATCAGACGCATGCCGCGGCCGTGCAGTGCCTCGAGGAGCTCGTCGAGCTCGGCCAGGGTCCCGAACGTCGGGTCGACGTCCTGGTAGTCGCTGATGTCGTAGCCCGCGTCGTCCTGCGGGGAGGGATAGATGGGTGAGAGCCAGACCACGTCCACACCGAGCCGCTCGAGGTGGTCGAGCCGGCTGACCAGTCCGCGCAGGTCACCGATGCCGTCGCCGTCGGAGTCGGCGAAGCTGCGTGGGTAGACCTGGTAGACCACCGCGGTGCGCCACCAGTCCTCGTCCGTCTGGCTCGTCATGTGCGGCTCTCCTCTCCGATGCGTGTGATGTGCACCAGCGTGACCGTCTCCGGTCGTCGGCGCGGGATCCAGTAGCCGCGCGCCGCCAGGACCGCACCCTGCACCTCGACGGCCCCCGTGGGGCCGGCCTCGGGGAGCTCGACGGACCGGCTCACGGCGCGGCGATCGACCGGACCCGCCCACCGGAGCTCATACGCCGCTCCCGGGACCAGGTCGGGCACCCGGACCAGGACCCCCCGGTTGCTGGCGGACTCGTCGAGCTGGGCATGGGCCATCAGCGCCTCGGAGCCGTCGTCGGCGACGACGCCGTGGAGGAGGACCTCGGGGTCAGCGGACTCCGGACGCACGACCCGCCCGGAGTGCAGCAACGGCCGAAATCGTTTGTGGAGCGCCACCCAGCCGGCGAGGGCGGCGAGCTCGCCCTCGCTGGCAGTGCTGAGGTCCCACTCGACACCGAACGCACCGAACAGCGCGGTTGCCGCGCGGAAGTCCAACCCAAACGTCCGGCCGGTCGCGTGCGCGACCGGCGAGCTCACGTGCGCGCCGAGGTACTCCGGGGCCACCAGCTGCGAGGTCCACCGCTGGATGTGCTGGCGCGCGAGGGCATCGGTCATGTCCGACGTCCACACCCTCTGGGTCCGCTCGAGGACGCTGAGGTCGACGCGGCCACCACCTGAGGCGCACGACTCCCAGTCGATCTCGGGGTGCAGTGCACGCAGGGCGTCGATCAGCCGGTAGAAGGCGAGGGTCTGCTCGTGCACCCCGGCGGCACCGCCGCGCGCCCCGGAGCCGGCCTCGAGCAGCTCGCGGTTGTGGTCCCACTTGACGTAGTCGACCGGGGTCGCGACCAGCACCTGGTGGACGTGGTCGTGCACGTGCTGCCACACCTCGGGGCGCGACAGGTCGAGGACGAGCTGGTCGCGCTGCAGCTGCGGAACCCGGTCGCCGGCGGCAAGGATCCAGTCCGGGTGGGCGCGGTGGAGGTCGGAGTCGGGGTTGACCATCTCGGGCTCGAACCAGAGCCCGAACTGCATTCCCAGCGAGCGGACGTGCTCGGCGAGAGGGGCCAGGCCGTCGGGCCACACGGCAGGGTCCACCCACCAGTCGCCGAGCCCGGCGGTGTCGTCGCGACGGCCGTGGAACCACCCGTCGTCCAGCACGAAGCGCTCGATGCCGACCTGCGCGGCGCGGTCCGCGATCTCACGCAGGCGGGGAAGGTCGTGGTCGAACCACACCGCTTCCCAGACGTTCAGCACCACCGGCTGGTGGTCCGGGTGGGCAGGCAGGGAGCGCTCGTAGACGTGGAAGGCGTGTGCCAAGCCGTCGAGGCCCTCGTCGGAGGCGCCGAACACGACCCAGGGGGTGGCGTACTCCTCACCCTCCCCGAGGCTCACCTCGCCCGGGAGCAGCAGCTCTCCGCCGCCGAGCGTCGTGCCGAGGTCGGGGGATCGCTCCACCCGCAGCAGGTGGTTGCCGCTCCACGCGACGTGCGCGCCGAGCACGGTGCCGGCGCGGGTGCCGAATCCTGGGGTGCCGAGGACCGCCATCGTCGCGCCGCTCAGGCCGGGGCGTCCCTCGCGCCCTTCCCGCAGCCACAGGCCGTCCGTCACCAGGTGACGCTGAGGGGTGCGCTCCCCTTCATGGCGACCGGTGAAGTCGAGCAGCTCAGCGAGGTTGTCGGCAGCCGGCAGCACCACGTCCAACGCGGACAGGTGGTAGAGGCCGGCGCCGGTGCTGCGCAGCGTGTGTCGCCCCCGCAGCAGCCCGCCGTGCAGGGCCTCGAACTCGGTGGTGAGGGCCAGCCCGGCGGCCGCGTCGGTGGATCGGACGGCGATGTGGGTGTCGCACTCCTCGATGCCGTCGACCCTGAACCGGGTGGACCACGCGGCGTCGGACCCCGGAGCACCCGAGCGGTGCCCGGTCAGGTGCGGACGGGTGAAGAGCTCGTGGGCATGCTCCCCGAGCAGCGGCATCCCGGGACCCCGGAAGGTGGAGGGGTAGCCGGACGGAGCGGTCGTGTCAGCCGTGGCGAGCCCCGTCCACAGGATCCGCGGGAGCAGCTCGCCGCTGGCATCGAGCTCGAGCGCCAGGTGAGGGCGGCCGTCGAGGCCGCGAGGAGGGAAGAGCATCGCTCCCTTTCGGGGTCGTCACGTGACCGTACGCCGCCCGGCGACCGGCGCCGGGCGACGTACGGAGGCGGGTCAGCCCTTCACTGCTCCGGCGGTCAGACCGCGCACGAAGAACCGCTGCAGGGACAGGAACACGATGATCGGGACGATCATCGAGAACATGCCAGATGCCGTGACCAGCTCCTGGTTCTGGCCCTGCTGGCCGAGGAGCTGTGAGATGGACACTGTCATCGGTGCGTTCTCACCGGGGCCCAGGAAGACCAGGGCCACCAGCAGGTCGTTCCAGACCCAGAGGAACTGGAAGATCGCGAACGACGCCAGGACCGGGACCGACATCGGCAGCACGAGGCGGAAGAACGTCTGGAAGTGGCTGGCGCCGTCGATCTTGGCGGACTCGATGATGGTCAACGGCAACGTGGCCATGTAGTTGCGGATCATGAAGATCGCCAGCGACATGCCGAAACCCACGTGGAACAGCCATACCGCCGGGAACGTTCCACCCATGCCGAGGTCGCGGTAGATCTTGAGCATCGGCACGAACGAGACGAAGTTCGGCACGACCAGCATGCCCACGATGATCACGAAGAGCACGTCGCGTCCGAAGAACTTCATGAACGTGAAGGCGTAGGCCGCGAACGCGGCGACCAGGATCGGGATGAACGTCGCCGGCAGGGCGATGGCGAGGCTGTTGATGAAGCCCTCACCGAGGTTGGTGCCCTGGATGGCCCGCTGGTAGTTGTCGAAGGTCATGTCCCCGAAGCCGGACGGCTTCAGCAAGAGCTCCCACCACCCGCCGCTGGCGGCGTCGTCACGACTGCGGAACGACGTGAGCATGATGCCCAGGGTGGGGAGCACCCACAGGAGCACGACGAACCCGAGGGCGGCGTAGGTGAACCAACCGGCACCGCCGGTGGCCCCACCTTCCTTGCCCGGGCCTTTCGGCTTCATGGACGTGGCGCCGGGAGCGGCTGCGGCCACCGGCGGCGTTGCGCTGGTCGTCATCGTGCGGCCTCCTCGGCCCGGAAGTTGCGGACCTGGTAGATCATGATCGGGATCACCGCGAGCATCAGCATCACGGCGATCGCCGCGGCGGCGCCCTGGTTGTTGTTGTTGAAGAACTGCAGGTAGAACTCGTTGCCGATGATGTTGGTGTTGAAGTTGCCGTTGGTCATGACGAAGACGATGTCGAAGACCTTCATGACGCCGATCAGCACCGTGATGAAGACCGTGACGATGGTGCCCTTGATCTGGGGCAGCACGACCCGCACGTAGACCTGGCGCTCGTCGGCGCCGTCGATCCGGGCCGCCTCGAGGGTCTCGGTCGGCACACCCTTGACGGCCGCGGACAGCAGCACCATCGCGAAGCCCACGTTCATCCAGAGCAGCATCACCATGAGCAGGAAGCTGTTGAAGTGGAGCGTGTTCTCCTGGAGCCAGGCGATCGGGTCCCCGCCGAAGGCGTCGACGATCCCGTTCAGCAGGCCCACCTGAGGGCGGCCGGGCGGACGGTAGTCGTACACGAGTCCCCACACGGTGGCCGCGCCGACCATCGAGATGGCCATGGGCATGAAGATGAGGGTCTTGACCGCGTTCTCACCCCGCGTGGCGAGCCGGTCGGCGAGCAGGGCCACCAGCAGCCCCAGGATCACCACCGCTGCCGGGACGAAGAGGATCCACAAGAACGTGTTGAGCAGTGTCTGCCGGAAGGGGTCGCTGGCCAGCAGCGTCCTGTAGTTCTCCAGTCCCACCCAGGACTCGGCCGGGAAGCCGACCTTGGTCTTGAAGCTGTAGATGAACGTCTGGACTGCTGGATAGATCACGAAGATCGCGATCGCGAGGTAGGCCGGGAGGACGTAGAACCACGGCTTCAGCCGCTCCTCGAGGCGCTCGGGGAGCAGTTCGGAGATCTTGTTGAGGATCCAGTAGAGCGCCAGGGCGGCGCTGATGCCTGCCAGGACCGTGATGAACGCGATGAGTGTCTTCTCGAGCATGCGGGGACAACCTTCCTGCCATGAGCCGGGGAACCTGCGGGGCTCGCGTCACGCGAGCCCCGCAGGGAAGGGCGGAACAGGTCAGCTCGCCGGCCAGCTGTCATCGATGTTCTGCAGGGCGGCGTCGATCTCCTGGTCGCCGTTCAGCCAGGCGGTCATCTCCTTCCAGAACGACCCCGCACCCACCTCGGCGGGCATCGAGTCCGAACCGTCGAAGAGGAACGCGGTGGAGTCGTAGGCCACGTTGGCGATCGTCCGGGTCGTCTCGCTCGGGTAGAGCGAGGCGTCGAAGTCCTTGAACGGGGAGATGAAGGACGAGACCGGAGCGGCGTCCTTGCCGATGTCGGCCGTGGCCAGCAGGTTCATCGCCGTCTTGGCGTCCTCGGACTCGCTCATCAGGACGGCGAGGTCGCCACCTCCGAGCACCGGGTTCTCGCCGCCGGCGTCGGCGGGCGGGAAGCCCATGACGCCGAGCTCGTCGTCGAGGTTGGCGAAGACATCCTCGGGAAGGAAGTCCGGCCCGACGAAGAAGGACCCCTGCTTGAGCAGCCAGCAGCCAGGCGCACCCTCGTCGAACATCGGCTTGGCCGCCTCGGTGAAGGGGGTCGCCGTGATCGCCTTCTGACCGCCGAGGACGTTGCCCTCGGTCAGCGCGACGTCCTCGAAGTAGGCACCCGCCTCCTGGACCACCGGGTCGGTGAACGGCAGCTCGTGCGAGACCCAGTCGTTGTAGGCGTCGACGCCGCCGTAGCGCATGACGAGGTCCTCCATCCAGTCCGTGGCGACCCAACCGGTCGCGTCACCGGACTCCATCGTGAGACACCACGGGGTGCCGCCGTCGGACTTGATCTGGTCGGCGAGCGCGGTCAGCTCGTCGAGGCTCTGCGGCGCCTCGTAGCCCGCCTCCTCGAAGGCCTTCTTGGGGTAGAAGATCAGCGACTTGACGTTCATCGAGGTGAGCAGGCCGTAGAGCTGGTCGTCCACCATGCCGGCGTCGAGGGCTCCGGCGACCATGGAGCTCTCGAGCGCGCCGGTGTCGAGCACGTCGTCGAGCGGGAAGGCGGCTCCGAGCTCCACGACCGAGGCGACGACGCCCGGCTGCGGGAGGAGGGCGATGTCGGGGGTGTCACCGGCCTGGATCTTGGTCTTGATGAGCTTGTCGATGCCATCGACGCGCTCGATCTTGACCTCGATCCCGGCCTCCTCGGCCGCGATGTCCATCTGCGTCTGGATGCCGTCGACGACCGATTGGTCGAGGCTCATCCAGATGGTGACGGGCCCGCCGTCATCGCCGGAGCTGTCATCGCCGCCGCATGCGGCGGCCGTGAGCGCGAGGGCTGCCGCGACTGCCGTGGCAGCCATCTTCCGCCGGTTTCGACGCTGGAGCATTGGGGGATTCCCTTCGTTGGGTGCACCGGGGGCCGGGATCCGGTGCTGTTCTCACGACCGAGCAATGTGATAGACACCACAGTGCTGAATCGTGTCAGCAGGATGGTGCGTTCAGCGAAGGGGTGTCAAGGCCCGTGTTCAAAACGAGACCCAACTGCACCGGCGACCCACAGGACCGACCATCTGGAGGTGTCATGAACCGTCGTCGATCGACCACCCTCCAGGAGGTGGCCTCCAGCGCCGGCGTCTCGCGCACGACCGCCTCCTACATCCTCAACGGACGCGCGGACGAGATGAGGATCGCACCCGCCACCGTCGAACGGGTCCGGGCGGCCGTGTCCGAGATGAACTACCGTCCCAACCGCACCGCACGCAACCTGCGCACGCGGCGTACGGCGACGGTCGGGCTGATCTCCGACCAGATCGCCGGCCAGCAGTACGGCAGCAGCATGCTCACCGGGGCGAGTGCCGCGGCCCGCCAGCTCCAGCACGTCGTCGTGATGGGCGAGAGCGGTGGCGACCCGGAGCTGGAGCGGCTGCTCATCGAGGAGATGCGCGAGCGCGACGTCGACGGGGTTGTCTATGCCACCCGCACCGCCCAGACGATCCAGCTGCCCGAGGGCCTGCGCGAGGTGCGGGCGGTCCTGCTCAACTGCGAAGGACCCGACCAGTGGGTGCCGTCGGTCGTGCCCGACGACGAGTCCGGTGGCCGGGCGGCCGCAGCCACCCTGCTCGCCGCCGGCATCGACGAGGTGTGGGTGATGGGCGAGGACCCGGTCCCGCACGCGACCGCCGGCCCTCGACGCCTGGCAGGCATCCGGGCAGAGCTGGGCGACCATGGCCTCGACATCGCCGGGGTGGTGCCGTGCGACTGGTCGGTGACGGAGGGTTTCGCGGCCCTCAGCCGGTGGATGGCCGACGGAGGCCGGGCCACCGGCCTGATCTGCATGAACGATCGGCTCGCGATGGGCGCCTACCAGGCGCTCTCCGAGGCCGGGCTCCGGATCCCCGACGACGTCAGCGTGGTCTCCTTCGACGGCTCCGCCCTGGCGTCCTGGTTGCGACCGGTGCTCACCTCCGTCGAGCTCCCCTTCCACGAGCTGGGGGCGCTCGCCGTGCGACGCCTCCTGGACCTCGAGGACGCCGGCGGCCCGGTGTTGCTACCGATGGCGGTGCGGGTCGGCGGGTCCGTCCGCGGCTCGTGAGCCACCTGGACGCCCATTGCGGGTCTGTTGCCCCGGGCCTACTGTGGCCCTCGTCACTTCACTACGGATCGTCCGGCACGTGCCTGCCGGTGAAGGAGAAAAGTCATGGCAACAGTCACTTTCGAGAAGGCCCAGCGGTGGTATCCCGGGGCCGACGAACCAGCAGTACCGGGGATCAGCCTGGAGATCAACGACGGCGAGTTCATGGTCCTCGTCGGACCGTCCGGGTGCGGCAAGTCCACCACCCTGCGCATGCTCGCCGGACTGGAGGAGGTCAACGACGGGAAGATCTTCATCGGTGACCGTGACGTCACCAACGTTCCGCCCAAGGACCGCGACATCGCGATGGTGTTCCAGAACTACGCGCTCTACCCGCACATGTCCGTCGAGGAGAACATGGCGTTCTCCCTGAAGATGGCCAAGGTCCCCAGTGCCGAGCGCAAGGAGCGGGTGGCCAAGGCAGCCGAGATCCTCCAGCTCACCGAGTTCCTGCAGCGCAAGCCGAAGGCCCTCTCCGGCGGCCAGCGCCAGCGTGTCGCGATGGGTCGAGCGATCGTCCGCAACCCGCAGGTGTTCTGCATGGACGAGCCGCTGTCCAACCTCGATGCCAAGATGCGTGTGGCGACCCGCACCGACATCGCCCGGCTGCAGCAGGACCTGGGTGTCACGACCGTCTACGTCACCCACGACCAGGTCGAGGCCATGACGATGGGCGACCGCGTTGCGGTGATGAAGCTGGGCATCCTCCAGCAGGTCGACACCCCGCTGAAGCTCTACGACAAGCCCGCGAACCTCTTCGTCGCCGGCTTCATCGGCTCTCCGCAGATGAACCTGCTCGAGGGCGTCGCGGCCGAGGACGGCACGGTGAAGGTCGGTGGCTACGCCGTCCCGGTGGACCCCACGGCGACGCGGAAGATGAGCGGCCGCGTCACGGTCGGGGTCCGGCCCGAGAACTGGCGCCTGGTCACCGCCGAGGAGGGCGGCCTGCCGGTGAAGGTGACGGTCGTCGAGGAGCTCGGCGCCGACAGCTTCGTCTATGGCACCTGCGACGTCGAGGGGGTGCCCTCCAACGTGATCGTCCGCATCGCGGGGCGCCACCACCCGCAGAAGGGTGAGATGCTCCACGTCACGACCGACCCGCAGCACGTCCACGCGTTCGACACCGACACCGGTGAGCGGCTCTCGGACTGACCGACCCGTCCGACCGGCCACGAGCCCCCGGGAGCCCAGCTCCCGGGGGCTCGTGTGCTCACACCGACACGTCGAGCCGGCGCACGCGTGCGGTTCCGCCCTCGGCGAAGATCTCGATGCCGGTGCTGCCCGGGTCGGGGAAGACCTGCTCGGTGAAGACCAGCATGCCGTCACCGACGAAGACCTCGACGGACGCCACGTCGACCAGGACCTCGAGACCCACGGGTCCCTCACCGCCCGGCATCGACGCCGTGTGGACCGCAGCGAACGCGGGATGTACCTCGGCTCCCGCAGCGGTGCGGTCGAGCGACACGGTGCGCGCGCCGACGTCGATCGTCAGCGTCGTGCGCTCGCCGCCGCCGACCCGCAGGTGCAGTCCGAGCCGGTGCGCGGTGCCGGGCTCGATCTCGGCGATGATCCGGCAGGTCTGCGCGGCGACCGGAAGCGTGAGCGTTCCCGTGAGGTCGTGGTCGACGAGTGCATGGACCTGCTCGCCGACCCGCGCCACCGGACGCTGGACCAGGACCAGCCCGCCCTCGTGTCGTCGCAGGCACAGCCGGCGCGCGAGCGACATCGAGCCCCGGAACTCCGTCGCCGGGACCCGGTCGGCGTAGTGCCAGTTGCTCATCCAGCCCTGGACGACCGGCTCCGGTCCGGGCGCGGCGGAGTAGGAGACGGCGGCGTAGAAGTCGGCACCGTGGTCCACCCACCGCGCGTCCTGCGTGGCCCGGAACTCGTCGCCGTGCAGCTCGCCGACGAAGTACTGCATGCCGGAACCGCCGGCCGGGGCGCCGGCGACGACGCTCACCACCAGCACGATGGCCGACTCCTCGGCCCCCTCGACGGGCACGCGGAGCAGGTCGGGGCACTCCCACGCGCCCTCGACCGACCCAGCCGGCCCGAAGCTCGAGGCGTGCTCCCACCGCACCAGGTCGCTCGAGCGGTAGAGCTCGACGGTGCGGTCGTCCGCGAGCACGAGGACCATCAACCAGCCGTCGTCGTGCCGGAGGACCTTCGGGTCGCGGAAGGCGGTGGCGCCGATGTCGAGGACCGGGTTGTGGGCGTAGGGCGTCCAGGTGCGACCGTCGTCGAGGCTCCACGCGAGCGACTGGGCCTGACCGAGCCCGTCCGGGTCGAAGCTGGTGTAGAGGGCGACCAGCGGACCCGCCTCCCCGCTGCCGAGGCCCGAGGTGTTCGCGGCGTCGTGGACGACGCTGCCGGACCACATGTGCTCGGTCTCCGTCGCCGGGAGCGCCACCGGGAGCTCGGTCCAGTCGAGCAGGTCGGTGCTGACGGCGTGGCCCCACGACATCGGACCGTGCACGAGCGAGTCCGGCCAGTGCTGGAAGAACAGGTGCCACTCGCCCTCGTGGTGCACCAGCCCGTTGGGGTCGTTGAGCCACCCTCGGCGCGCGGTGAAGTGGTCGCGCGGCCGGATGGTGGGATCGAAGCTCACGAGCACGCAGCCTAGGGCGTGGACTTCGCCATACTGTGCACGTGACCCGCTGGGATGCTGGATTCGAGGACAGGCTCGACGCGTGGGGACCCGACCTGCGCGCCACCCTCGAGCGGGTCTTCGGACCCGACGCCGCGGACGACGTGACCGGTCGACTGGTCGCCCTCGCCCGTGCCGCGCACAGCGCGCGCCCCGAGGACCTCCGCCGGCTCGACGAGCAGCGCCTGCGCGAGCCCGACTGGTTCCAGCAGCCGTCGATGCTGGGCTACGCCGCCTACGCCGACCGCTTCGCCGGAACCCTGGCCGACGTCGGCGCGCGGACGGCGTACCTGCGTGACCTGGGCGTCGGCTACCTGCACCTGATGCCGCTGCTGACCCCGCGGCCCGGGGAGAACGACGGCGGCTACGCGGTGGCGGACTACCGGTCCGTGCGACCCGACCTCGGCACCGTCGACGACCTGCGCGCGCTCACCACCACCCTGCGTGCGGACGGCATCAGCCTGTGCCTCGACCTCGTGCTCAACCACGTCGCCCGCGAGCACGAGTGGGCCGTCGCGGCCCGCGCCGGTGATGGCGACAAACGCGGCTACTTCCACGTCTACGACGACCGTGAGGTGCCGGACGCCTTCGAGGCGACCCTGCCGCAGGTGTTCCCCGACTTCGCGCCGGGCAACTTCAGCTGGGACGACGAACTCGCAGGCTGGGTGTGGACGACCTTCAACGACTACCAGTGGGACGTCAACTGGGCGAACCCCGCTGTCCTGTGCGAATACGCCGACATCATCCTGGGACTCGCCAACCTGGGGGTCGAGGTCTTCCGGCTCGACGCGATCGCCTTCCTCTGGAAGCGGCTCGGCACGGCCTGCCAGAACCAGCCGGAGGTGCACGAGCTGACCCGGGCGCTGCGCACGGTCGTACGGATCGCCGCTCCTGCCGTGCTGTTCAAGGCCGAGGCGATCGTCGGACCCGCCGACCTGCCGGCCTACCTCGGCGTCGGTGAGCACGCCGGCAAGGTCAGCGACCTCGCCTACCACAACGGCCTCATGGTGCAGATCTGGTCGATGCTCGCCTCGGGCGACACCCGCCTGGCCACGCACGCGCTGCAGCAGCTTCCCCAGCCGCCGTCGACCGCGGCGTGGGTGACCTACGTCCGGTGCCACGACGACATCGGGTGGGCCATCTCCGACGAGGACGCCCGCGCGGTCGGGATCGACCCCCACGCCCACCGGCGCTTCCTGTCGGACTGGTACAGCGGCGCCCATCCGGGGTCGTGGGCGCGCGGCCTGGTCTTCCAGCAGAACGAGGAGACGGGCGACCGGCGCATCTCCGGCACGCTCGCGTCGCTGGCGGGGCTCGAGGCCGGCGACCCGGACGCCGCTGCACGGATCCTCTGGGCGCACGCGGTCATCCTCGGCTTCGGCGGCCTCCCGGTGATCTGGGCGGGCGACGAGCTCGGGCTGCTCAACGACAGTGGGTGGGCCGACGACCCGGCCCACGCAGCCGACAACCGCTGGGTGCACCGTCCGACCATGCCCTGGGGGACCAGCTCGCTCGACGACGTCCACGGCATCGCGGCGGGGCTGCGCCACCTGCTCGACGTGCGTGCGGGGCTGCCCCACCTGCACGCCGCGTCCCCGACCGAGGTCTGGGACCCGCGCGACCCCGGTGTCCTGCTCGTCGTGCGCCGCCACCCGCAGGGTCCGCTGCTGGCGGCGTCCAACGCCACCGGCCGGGACGCCTGGGTCTCAGCCGACGTGCTGCACTGGCTCGGTCTGCACACCGGCGGCCTCCACGATGCGCTGACCGACGCCGCTCCGGAGCTCCATGACGGTGCCGTACGACTCGCGCCGTACGGCACCGTGTGGCTCCACGACCGCGACGCGACCTCGGCCTCGGCCTGAGCGGAGGGTTCAGGCCGGCGTCGCGTGGGGGCTGACCGCGTCCTGCTCCTTGCCGATCTCCTCGGCCTTGGCGAGCGCCTCGATGCCGGGGACGATGCCGGCGTTGGCGGCGTCCATCGTGAGGTTCTCACCGGTGGCCGGGTCGAAGAGGTGGATCTTGCTGGCGTCGACCCAGATGGTGGCCTCGTCGCCCTCCTTGATGCGGCTCGCACCGTCGAGGGACACGACCATCTGCGTGCGCATGGACTCTCCGTCGAGGTCCTTCTCGAGCTGGTTGAGCTGCTCCTGGACCTCCGGCGGCGCCTCGAACGGGATGTAGGCGAAGGCCTCGTTGCCGGTCCACTCCAACACGTCGACGGTGGCCTTGAAGGTCGCCTCGTCCGTCACCTTGTCGCTGTCGACGACGCTGGCGTCCTCGAAGTGCTGCGGACGGATGCCGGCGATGAGCAGGCCCTTGCCCTGGACCTTGGCCGCCTTCTCCTCGGGGATGGTGACCGTGCCGAAAGGCAGCTCGACCGAGTTGCCCTCGACGGTGGCAGGCAGGAAGTTCATCGGCGGGGAGCCGATGAAGCCGGCGACGAAGAGGTTGGCCGGGTTCTCGTAGAGCTCGCGCGGGGTGGCGTGCTGCTGCAGGACCCCACGCTTCAGGACCGCGACGCGGTCGCCCAGCGTCATCGCCTCGGTCTGGTCGTGGGTGACGTAGACCGTGGTGATCCCCAGCCGCTTCTGCAGGCGGGAGATCTCGGTGCGCATCTGTCCGCGGAGCTTGGCGTCGAGGTTGGACAGCGGCTCGTCGAAGAGGAAGGCGTCCGCGTCGCGCACGATCGCGCGACCCATCGCCACCCGCTGCCGTTGCCCGCCGGAGAGGTTGCCGGGCTTGCGGTCGAGGTGCTCGTCCAGCTCCAGCGTCTTGGACGCCCCGCGCACCTTCTCGTCCACCTCGGAGTCGGAAGCGCCGGCGAGTCGGAGGGGGAACGCGATGTTCTCGTAGACCGTGAGGTGGGGGTAGAGCGCGTAGTTCTGGAAGACCATCGACAGGTTGCGGTCGCGCGGCGCCAGGTCGTTGACCTTCCGGCCACCGATCATCATGTCGCCGTCGGTGATGTCCTCGAGGCCCACGATCATCCGCAGGAGCGTGGACTTCCCGCACCCGGAGGGCCCGACGAGGATGAGGAACTCGCCCTCCTCCACGTCGATGCTCACGTCGTTGACGGCCGGGAAGCCGTCGCCGTACTTCTTGACGATGTTCTTCATCTCGATGCCAGCCATCAGCTGATCACCCCTTCACTGCGCCGGAGGTGAGGCCGGCGACGATCTTGCGCTGGAAAAGCAGGACGATGACGATCACGGGCAGCGTGACGATGACCGACGCCGTCGCGAGCTGCGCGTACGGCGGGTTGAACGGGTCGGAGCCGACGAAGAACGACATCTGCGCCGGCACCGTCCGCGAGGACGTCGTGGAGGTCAGCGAGATCGCGAGCACGAACTCGTTCCACGCGAAGAAGAACGTCAGGATCGCCGCGGTGAACACGCCCGGAGCGGCGAGCGGCACGATCACCTTCCGGAAGGCCTGCCACGAGGTGGCCCCGTCGACCTGGGCGGCCTGCTCCATCTCCCACGGGATCTCGCGGAAGAAGGCGGACAGGGTCCAGATCGCCAGCGGCAACGTGAACGACATGTAGGGGATGATCAGGCCGGGCCAGGTGTTGAACAGCCCGAACGTGGTCCACATGTCGAAGAGCGGACCGACGAGCGCCACCACCGGGAACATCGCGATGGCGAGCGCGAGCGAGAGCACCAGGCGCTTGCCCTTGAACTCCAGCCGGGCGATGGCATAGGCCGCCAGCGTCGCGAGGATCACCGACAGCACCGTCGCGGTGAGCGAGATGCCGAACGAGTTGAGCAGCGCCCGGGTGAAGTCCGGGTTGTCGATGATGTCCTTGTAGTTCTGGATCGTCGGGTCCTGGGGCAGGAACTGCGCGCTGCCCGCGCTGGTCTCACCCGCGGACTTGAACGACAGCGAGATGATCCACGCCACCGGGAACAGGCACCAGAGCATGATCAGGACGAACCCGATCCACGTGCCGATCTGGGTCGTGCCGTTCTGCTTGCCGGCCATCAGCCTTCACCCCTTGCCTGTGCGAGGTCGACACGGAACATCTTGACGATCAGCCACGCCAGCAGCAGCACCGACAGGAACAGCAGCACCGACATCGCCGAGCCGAGCCCGAGCTGCATCTGCTCGATGACCTGGCGGTAGGTCAGGAACGAGATCGACTGCGTGCCCTCCGCACCCTTGGTCATCACGAAAATGTTGTCGAAGATGCGATAGGCGTCGAGGGCGCGGAAGAGCACCGCGACCATGATGGCTGCTCGCATGTTGGGCAGGATCACCTTGGTCAGCCGCTGCGTCCACGTAGCTCCGTCGACCTTCGCGGCCTCGATCATGTCCTCGCTGACCTGGGCCAGTCCGGCCAGCAGGAGCAGGGCCATGAAGGGTGTGGTCTTCCAGATCTCCGACACCATGATCGCGAACATCGCGTGGGGATAGTCGCCGAACCAGTTGGTGTCGTCGGCGATGAACGGCAGCCAGTTGAACCACGAGTTCACGAACCCGTTGTTGAGGGAGAACGCGAACTGCCAGGCGAAGGCCGAGACCACCGTGATGATGCCGTAGGGGATCAGGATCGAGGTACGCATGAGGCCGCGGGCGAAGACGATGCGGTGCATCACCATGGCGAACGCGAAGCCGATGACCAGCTCCACGGCCACGGTGACGACCATGATCAGGAGCGTGGTGGCCGTGCTCTTCCAGAACTGGTCGTCGCTGAGGATCGTCAGGTAGTTGTCGATCCCGATGAACGCCCGGTCGTCCGGCGCCGTCAGCCGGTAGCGGAAGAGCGAGAGGTAGAGCGCCTGGATCATCGGCCAGGCCGTGACCAGGAGCATCAGGACCACGGCGGGCGCGACGAGCTTGAGGCCCAGCCTGTTCTCGGCCGAGGTGCGGTCGCTGGCCGCCTTCTTGGCGGCACGGCTGACGTCCTTCTCGGGAGCGACGGTCGCGGTCACAGCAGGTCACCACCCTTCAGGACGTCCTCGATGAACACCGACGACCGTTCCGGCGTGTCCTCGGTGACCGACCGCGGCGGGTGCCAGATGTTCTGGATGGATCCCGACACGTCGCTCCAGTAGGGCGTCACAGTGCGCGGCGCTGCCGCGTCCACGCTCTGCTGGAAGAGCTCCAGGAGGTCGGCCGGGAAGGTCTCCTTGAGGGCGTCGTAGTCGTAGCCGGCCGTGCTGGCAGGCATGTTGCCCGTGAGGTCGGCGTTGATGCCCTGGTTCTCGGGACTCACCAGGCACTGCGCGGCCTCGAGGGCGAAGTCCTTCTTGCCCGAGTAGGCGCTGACGCCGATGCCGATGCCGCCGTAGGGCGGGCGGGACTCCTCACCCTCGACGGTCCGCGGATAGCGGGTGTAGCCGATGTCCTTGGCGACGTCGGGGGCGGTCTCGTCGTAGTTGCGGTAGATGTAGGTCCAGTTGACGAGGAACGAGCCCTGGTCGGAGCCGAAGGTCGAGCCTGCGGTCCCCTCGTTGGAGACGCTGAGGTCGGGCGGGGCTGCCGGTGAGGTGGCCAGCTTCTCGATGACCGCGGCGGCCGCCTGGCCGGCGTCGTCGGAGATGGTGATCTCGGCGTCGATGCCCTCGGTGGCGTCCTCGAGGATGTGCCCGCCGGCGCCTTCGACGAGCGCGTTGATCCACACGACGTAGCCCTCGTACTTGTTGGCCTGGACACCGATCTTGGCGTCGTTCTCGCTCGCCGCGTCGATGATCTGGTCCCACGTCACCGGCTGTGACATGTCGATCCCGGCCTTCTCGACGAAGGACTTGCGATACCAGAGGACCTGGGTGTTGGACCAGAACGGGAAAACGACCAGCTCGTCCTGCCACGTGGCCGCATCCATGGCTCCCTTGAAGGTGCCCTGCTCCTCGAGCTGGGAGATGGCGTCCTGCGGGACCTCGGCGAGGAAGCCGGCGTCGGCGAACTCGGCGGTGAAGGGAGGATCGAGCGACATCAGGTCGATGTCCGGGTCCTTGGCCGCCAGGCGCCGGGCCAGCTGGATGCGCTGCTGACCCGCATCCTGGGGCAGGACCTGCGTGGAGATCGTGTAGTCGTCGGTCGAGCACTCCTGCGCGACCGCGTCCTGGCCGCCGCTGTCCGGGTTGATGTACCAGACCAGCTCGGGTTTGCCGCCGTCTCCGCCGCACGCGGCCAGCAGACTGCTGGCGAGCACCAGGGTGGCGATCGGACCGACGGTGCGGCCCCTCGTGCGGCGGTGCGACCGGGTCGTTGACCGGATCCCCATGCGCCCCTCCTCCGTATGACGTGGGTCACTGGTCTAGCCGCAACCGCTACTGTTTGGCAACCGCTCCCACCCCTGTGATCCCTTTCCTGCGAGGAGACCTGAGTGACGCGCTGGTTCGCACCCGGCAGGATCAACCTCATCGGCGAGCACACCGACTACAACGACGGCTTCGTGCTGCCCTTCGCGCTCGCCGTCGGTTGCACGGCGCAGGTCGCGTCGCGCGGCGAGGGCTGGTCGGCCCGGTCGGTGCAGGAACCCGACGCGGTCGTCGTACGCCGCTCCGGCCTGGCCGACGCCGGCGAGGTCGCCGACTGGGCCCGCTACGTGCTCGGGGTGCCGTGGCTGCTCACCGACCGCGGGGTGGACGTGCCCCCGCTCGAGATCGTCGTCGACTCCGACGTGCCGACGGGTGCCGGTCTGTCGTCGTCGGCGGCGCTCGTCTGCTCCGTCGCCCGGGCGCTCGACGACCACCTCGACCTCGGCCTCGACGACGACGAGATCTTCGCGCTGACCCGCGACGTCGAGAACGACGCCGTCGGTGCCCCCACCGGCGGGATGGACCAGCTGGTGAGCCTGCGTGGCCGCGCCGGCCACGTGCTGCTGTGCGACATGCGCAGCCACGACACGCGCGCCGTGCCGCTGGACCTCGCGGGTGCGGGGCTGACGGTGCTGGTGGCCGACACCCGGGCGCCGCACCGGCACTCCGACGGGGACTACGGCGCGCGTCGCCGCGGTTGCGAGGAGGCCGCCCGGCAGCTCGGCGTACCTGCCCTGCGCGACGTCCCCGACGGTGAGCTGTCCGACGCGCTCGAGAGGCTCGACGACGACGAGCTCCGGCGTTACGTGCGTCACGTCGTCACGGAGAACGCTCGCGTCCTCGACGTGGCACAGCTGCTCGACGGCGACCGGCTGGCGGACATCGGTCCGCTGCTGAGCGCCTCCCACGCCTCGATGCGCGACGACTTCCGGATCACCGTCCCCGAGGTCGACACAGCCGTCGATGCGCTCCACGAGGCCGGTGCGCTCGGAGCGCGGATGACCGGAGGGGGGTTCGGCGGGTGCGTGATCGCGCTGCTGCCGCCTGCTGAGGTCGAGGCGGCGGGAGACGCCGTACGTCGTGGGTTCGCCGACGCCGGCTTCGCCGAGCCGTCGCTGTTCGTCGCGGCGCCCGAGGACGGCGCGCGGCAGCTCTAGCCCGCCTGGTCCGCCGTCCGGGCGATCGCCTCGGTGAGGCTCTCGAACAGCTCGCTCGGCAGGTCGTGTCCCATGCCGTCGACCAGCACCAGCTCGGCTCCGGGGACGGCCGTGGCGGTCGACCGGCCGCCGCTGACGTGGACCATCTTGTCGGCCAGACCGTGGACGATCAGCGTCGGCACCCGCAGGCTGCGCAGGCGGTGGGTGCGGTCGGGCTGGGTGAGGACCGCCATCATGTGTCGCATCACGCCGCTGGGGCTGTAGCCGCGGTCGAAGGTCTCCCCGGCGCGTTCGACCAGCCGCTCGCGATCAGCGGGGTAGGCGGGCGAGCCGATGACGTCCCAGAAGGCGACGCTGGTGCGCACATAGGACTCGCGCCCCGGCTTGCGCGGAGCGATGAGGGCGGGAAGCAGTCGCGGGTGCTGCCACCCGACGGTGCGACGGCCGGTCGTCGACATGATGCTCGTCAGCGAACGCACCCTCCCGGGGTGCTCGACGGCGATGGTCTGCGCGATCATGCCGCCCATCGAGATGCCGGCGAGGTGCGCCGACTCCAGCCCCAGGTGGTCGAGCAGCCCGACTGCGTCCCCGGCCAGGTCGCTCATCGTGTACGGCGCCTTCGCCCGCTGACCGCTGAAGGCACGCAGCAGCTGGCCGCGCGTCACGCGCGCACGGATGCGGGTCGAGCGGCCGGTGTCCCGGTTGTCGTAGCGGATGACGTAGAAGCCTGCCGCCGCCAGCATCCGGCACAGGTCGGGGTCCCACCAGTTCATCGGTCCGCCGAGACCCATGACCAGCAGCAGCGGCCGGTCTCCGGGATCGCCGAACGTCTGGTAGCAGATCTCGACCTCGTTGCCGACGGGCGCAAGGAGCTCCCCGGAGACGACGGGCGCCTCGCCGGAGGTCGGTCGCGTGGCGCCTCGGGAGTTCTTTCCAGTGCTCGGCATCCCTCCAGTGAACACGAACGAGGCCACCAGACAAGCGTGAGTGGGGCGGAATCACCCATTCCAGTGGGGTTGTGGACTAAGTTCGACGATTGTGACCCAGCGCACGGTGGCGGCGTTCCTGACACCTGAGGGCTTCTCCCAGCCTTCGGTGTCCGCGGTGCTGCGCGAGGGATCACTGCTCACGGAGGTCGGTCGCCATGCGGTCCAAGCCCTCGGCTCGCGCGGTGCGCGACGGCGTACGCCCTACGGCCTCGGACCCGTCCGCGCCACCGAACCCGTGCTGATGGTGCCCGGCTTCCTGTCCGGCGACTCCTCGCTGGGGCCGATGAGCCGGATGCTGCGGCACCAGGGGTTCCGCACCTACCGCTCCGACATCCGCGCCAACGTGGGCTGCACGCTGATGGCCGCCGGCCAGCTCGAAGAACGGCTGGAGGAGATCACCCAGCGGCGCGGCGCGCGGGTCCGGATCGTGGGCCACAGCCTCGGCGGGATGCTCGCGCGCGGCGTCGCTGCCCGCCGCCCCGACCTCGTCGCCGGCATCGTCACCCTGGGCAGCCCGATGCTGGCTCCGGGGGCCCATCACGCCTCGCTGGCGAGGAGCGTGGACCTGTTGGTGCGGCTCAACCGGGCGGGGTTGCGCAACCTGATGGCCGAGGACTGCGTGGCCGGCCACTGCGCGCAGGAGAGCTTCGACCAGACCCGGGCCGTGCTGCCCGACGGGGTGGACTTCACCGCGATCTACTCGCGCCGCGACGGCATCGTCGACTGGCGGGCGTGCATCGACCCCGCCGCGCACGCGGTCGAGGTCCGCTCCTCCCATGTGGGGATGGCCTTCGACCCCGCCGTCATCGCCGCCGTCTCGGGTGCGCTGCGACCGACGGTGACCGCCCCGGTCGTCGAGGTGCATCGTGGGGAGATCGCCTGAGCGACGCTCAGCGCACCTCGTAGCGGTGCACCGCCGTCGCCTTGGCGGACAGCCAGACCTCCCGACCGGGTGCCAGGGCGAGCTCGGTGGCAGCCGCGGGCGTGAGGTCGGCGAGCAGGTCCGGGGAGGCGTGGACCAGCACGCGTACGGCGTCACCGTGCGGCGCCAGCGTCGCGATCGGACCGTGCCAGCGCAGCCGGCTGGACCCCTCCGGCTCGGCCAACGAGACCGTGACCGCGTCGGGGGTGAAGGCGATCAGGTCCGTGCCGTCGGAGACGAGGTTGAGTCCGACGAGGCGTGCGACGTGCGGGGTGCGCGGCCGTGCGGCGACCTCGGCCGGCGGACCCACCTGAGCCACCCGGCCCTCGTCGAGCACCATCACCCGATCGGCCAGGGTGAGGGCGTCGATCGCGTCGTGGGTGACGAGCAGCGCGATGCCGGGAAAGCCGCGCAGGTGCTCGCCGAGCTCGAAGCGCAGTGCCATCTGCACCGAGACGTCGAGGCCGGTGAACGGCTCGTCGAGGAGGAGCACGTCGGGGTCGGTGGCCAGTGCCCGGGCGATGGCCACCCGCTGGGCCTGGCCCCCGGAGAGCTCACGCGGCTTGCGATCGGCGAGGTCGGCGATCCCGAACCGGTGGAGCCAGTCGCGTGCGACGGCCTCGGCCGCCGCCCGCTTCGTACGGCGCGCGCGAAGCCCGAAGGCGACGTTGTCGAGCGCACTCAGGTGCGGGAAGAGCAGCTGGCCCTGGAAGACGAGGCCGACCCTGCGCTCGCGGACCGGCACGGCGAGCAGGTCGGTACCGCGCAGCACCGCCGTGCCCTCGGCGTCGAGGAGTCCGGCCAGCGCGTGCAGGAGCGAGCTCTTGCCGGCGCCGTTGGGTCCGATCACAGCCAGCACCTCGCCCGGCTCGAGGGTGAACGCGGCCCGCACCCGGCCCGCGACCCGAAGGTCGGCCACGAGTCGGTCGGTCCCCGGGTCCGTCATGGCGTGCCCAGCCAGTGGTCGCGCAGCGCGATGAGCACCCCCACGGAGACCAGCAGCATCACCAGGCTCAGCGAGAGGGCAGCGTCCTGGTCGGCCTGCCGGGTGACGTAGATGAGGGTCGGCATCGTCTGCGTGGTGCCGGGATAGTTGCCGTTGAAGGTGATGGTCGCCCCGAACTCGCCGAGCGAACGGGCCCAGCCCAGCACGGTCCCGGCGATGACGCCTGGCATCGCCAGGGGCACCGTGACCCTGCGGAAGGTCGTCCACCGTGTCGCGCCCAGCGTCGCGGCAGCGTCGTCGAACCTCGGGTCCGCGGAGCGGAAGGCCCCCTCGATCGCGATGATGACGAAGGGCATGGAGACGAAGACGTGGGCCAGCACGACGCCGTAGGTCGTGAAGGGGAACGCGAACCCCGTCCAGTCAAGGAGGGGCGCACCGAGCACGCCGGTGCGGCCGAAGGCGCTGCGCAGTGCTACGCCGGCCACGACGGGCGGCAGCACGAGGGGGACGGTGACCAGTGCGCGCAGTGCGCCGCGTCCGCGGAAGTCGACGCGCGCCAGGAGCCAGGCCAGGGGCAGCCCCAGCAGCAGGCAGCACGCGATGGCGACGGTCGAGGTGACGAGCGACAGGCGCAGCGCCTCGAGCGCCACCCGTGACGTGAGGTGGCCGGGCAGTGCCTGCCAGTTGGTGCTGGCGACCATGGCCACCAGCGGCACCAGGAGCAGGAGTGCGGCGAGGGCCGCCGGCACCATGAGCAGTGCGGGCGGACGGCCGAGCCGGTCCCTCACGGGCTGCCGAAACCGGCGTCCGCGAGGATCGCCGCGCCGTCCTGCGACGTCACCCACACGACCCAGTCCGCGGCAAGGTCCGGGTCAGCGGACTGCTCCAGGGTCGCCGCGTAGTAGGAGGTCGGCTGGTCGTCGGCGCCGGGGATCTCGATCGCCTGGATCGCGTCGCCCGCCGCCACGGCATCCGTAGCGTAGACCAGGCCGGCGTCGGCCTCCCCGGTGACCACCTTGTCGAGGGTGGCGCGTACGTCCTCCTCGAGGCTCACCGGCTCGGCCGTGATGTCGTTGGCCTCGAGCACCGCGAGCGCGACCTTGCCGCACGGCACCTCGTCGGCACAGCGGACCCAGGTGGTGTCGAGCAGGTCGTCGAGGGACGTGATCGCGGCCGGGTTGTCGGGGGGCACGACGAGCGTGAGCACGTTGGTCGCGAACGTCTCGACCTCGCCCGTCGCTCCGGCGTCCTCCGCGATCGCCATCGACGTGGAGTCAGCGGTGGCCAGGACGTCGCCGGGCGCGCCGTCGGCCACCGACTCGGCCAGGTCGGTGCTCGAGCCGACATTGACGCTCACGTCGACGTCGTGCTCCTCCTCGAAGGGTGTCGCGAGCTGCTCGAACACGTCGGTCAGCGAGGAGGCCGCCAGGACGGTGAGGGTGCCGCTCCCGCCGTCGGCCGCGTCGGTCCCCTCGTCGTCGCCACCGCAGGCGGCGAGCGGGAGCAGGAGGGCGAGCGACAGGACGCTGGACTGCAGGGCATGGCTCACGGGGCAACCTCCACGACGACGTTGGTCGACTTCACGCTGGCGATGGCGCGTACGCCCGGCTCGAGGCCCAGCTCCACCGCGGCGTCGCTGCTCATCAGCGAGACCACGCGGTAGGGACCGCAGATCATCTCCACCTGGGCCATCACCTCGTCGCGCTTGACGCGTGTGACGATGCCGCTCATCCGGTTGCGGGCGCTCACGGTGCTCGCGCGGGTCCGGTCGCGCTCGGCGGTCTCGGCCGACTCCGCGAGGTGCTCGGCGAACTCCGCTAGGTCGCTGCCCGCGACGGCGGCGCGTCCGTCGGCGGTGCGTGACGGCAGCCGCCCGGCCTCGACCCAGCGACGTACGGTGTCGTCGCTGACCGCCAGGATCTCTGCAACTTCCGCGATTCGGTAGGTGGTCATGCTGGCAGTATGCCGCACCTGCGGCTGATCCGCGCGCTAAGGCCCGCACCCACGGATGCGCGCCTGGACATCGCTGGTGTCGTGACGGCGGGTGGTGCGCTCCAGCGCCCCTGCGGCACAGGAGCACGGATGAGCAGTAGCCCGGCATCACGGCGGTTGGTGTGGGCTGGGAGGATCGACGGCGTGAGTGAGCAGCCGAGCAGGTACACCCGCTCCTTCAGCGGCATGATCGGTGCACTGCTCGTGACCGTTCTCTTCGTGCTGGCCTTCGTGGCGTGGCGTGGGCTGTTCCGCACCGACGTCGACAACGCGCCCGTGGCCGTGGACTGGCGCGAGAGCGTGGAGCTCGCACAGCAGGCCGGGTTCGCGGTGGTGCACCCGAGCGAGCTGCCGGACGGGTGGACTGCGACCAGCGTGGACCTCTTCGCCGGCGACGAGCCTCGGTGGGGGCTCGGCGTGCTGACCGACGAGGGCGACTTCATCGGCATCCGCCAGCAGGACAGCTCGGTCGACGAGCTCGTCGAGCTGTACGTCGACGAGGACACGGACGCCGGCGACGACGCGACCATCGCCTCCGAGGTCACCGACACCTGGCAGACCTGGTCCGACGACGGCGGGGACCGCGGCTACTCGACCGAGATCGGCGACGAGGCCGTGCTGGTCTACGGCTCGGCGCCGGTCGAGGACATCGAGTCCTACGTCGGACTGCTGACCGACTGAGCGGTTTCGGGACGGTCGCCCGGGCGACCTCCTGGGCCGACAACGGGTCAGGCGTCGGGTCCCATCGCGTCGTCCAGGCGCTTGCGAGCACCGTCGAGCCACTCCTGGCACACCGTGGCCAGGGCCTCGCCGCGCTCCCACAGGGCCAGCGACTCCTCGAGCGTGGTGCCGCCGGCCTCCAGGGTGCGCACCGCCTCGATGAGCTCCTCGCGAGCCTCCTCGTAGCTGAGTCCATCGGCGGGGGCGTCACTCATCGGGGTCCTCCTGGGGCGGGATGGTGGTGAGGGCGTCCGGCTCGACGCGGTCGGTGGTGGCATGGATGCGGCCGTCGGCCACCCGGACGGACACCGCGGCACCGGTGGCCGCCTGCGCGACGGAGGTCACGACGTGGCCGTGGTCGTCCTGGAGCACGGCATAGCCCCGCTGCAGGGTGGCGAGCGGCGAGAGCGACTGGGCGCGAGCACGCCGGTGGCGGATGTCGTCGGCGGCGCGGTCGAGGCGGTGCGAGAGAGTCCGACGCGCGCGCGCCAGCAGCTCGTCGAGCTCCTCGGTGCGCACGGCCAGCAGGTTGCGCGGGTCGGCCATCGCGGGTCGCGACCGGACCTGGCCCAGCCACTCCTGCTCGCGGGCGATGCGCTGGGCGACCACCTGCCGCAGCCGGTCGCGCGCCCACGTCACGCCGTGCGACTCCTCGGCGATGTCCGGCACGACCAGCTTGGCCGCGTCGGTGGGTGTCGAGGCGCGGACGTCGGCGACGAGGTCGAGCAGCGGCTGGTCCGGCTCGTGCCCGATCGCCGACACCACGGGCGTGCGGAGCGCGTGGACGGCACGGATCACGGCCTCGTCGGAGAACGGCAGCAGGTCCTCGATCGAGCCTCCGCCGCGGGCCACGACGATGACGTCGACGTCGCGGTGGCGCTCGAGCCGCTGCAACGCCTCGATCACCTCGGACGCGCAGCGCTGGCCCTGCATGGCGGCGTGGACGACCTCGAAGCGGACCGCGGGCCAACGGCGACGCGCGTTGTCGAGGACGTCGCGCTCGGCTGCGCTGTTGGGGGCGGTCACCAACCCGACCAGCCCCGGCAGGAAGGGGAGATCGCGCTTGAGCTCGGGCGCGAAGAGGCCCTCGGCGGCCAGCAGCTGACGACGACGCTCGAGGCGGGCGAGCAGCTCGCCGAGGCCCACCATCTTGATCTCGCGCGCGGCCAACGAGAACGAGCCGCGGTTGGCGTAGAAGGTCGCCCTCGCGTGGACCACCACACTGGCGCCCTCGACGAGGGGCGGGTTCATCGAGTCGAAGAGCGATCGTGCGCAGGTGAGGGTGACCGAGATGTCGGCGACGGTGTCGCGCAACGTCATGAAGACGGTGTTGACCCCGGGGCGTCGGTTGACCTGCGCGATCTGCCCCTCGACCCAGACGCTGCCCAGCCTGTCGATCCACTGCGTGACCGCGTTGGCCACGGCGCGCACGGGTGCCGGGGACTCGGCCGTGGCGTCGCGGAGGGAGGGCACGCGGCGAGGATAGGCGAGAGGTCCGACGTCGTCGGGTCGGCCCGTAGACTCGGCCCCATGAGCACCGACCTCGGCCTTCCTCCCGTCCTCGATCCCGAGAGCGCGAAGAACGTGCTGCTGGCGGCCCCGCGCGGCTACTGCGCAGGCGTCGACCGTGCCGTGATCACCGTGGAGAAGGCGCTCGACCTCTACGGCGCGCCGGTCTACGTCCGCAAGCAGATCGTGCACAACAAGCATGTCGTGGCCAACCTGGAGTCGCGGGGCGCGATCTTCGTCGAGGAGCTCGACGAGGTGCCCGAGGGAAGGACCGTCGTCTTCTCGGCGCACGGCGTCTCCCCGGCCGTGCACGCGCAGGCCGCCGACCGCGGACTCAAGACCATCGACGCGACGTGCCCGCTCGTGACCAAGGTCCACCACGAGGCGCGGCGCTTCGCCAGTGACGACTACGACATCCTCCTGATCGGCCACGAGGGCCACGAAGAGGTCGAGGGCACCGCCGGTGAGGCGCCCGACCACATCCAGCTCGTCCAGAGCCCGGCCGACGTCGCGGGCATTGTCGTACGTGATCCGGCCAGGGTCGCCTGGCTGTCGCAGACGACGCTGAGCGTCGACGAGACGCTCGAGACGGTCGCTGCGATCCGGGAGAGGTTCCCACTGCTGCTGGACCCGCCGAGCGACGACATCTGCTATGCCACCCAGAACCGGCAGCTCGCGGTCAAGGAGATCTCCCCGAGCGCCGACCTGGTGATCGTGGTCGGCTCGACCAACTCCTCCAACTCGGTGCGCCTCGTCGAGGTCGCCCTGGAGGCCGGCGCCAAGGCGTCCTACCTCGTCGACGACCACACCGAGATCGACGAGGCGTGGCTCGACGGCGTCGACACGGTCTCGGTGACCTCGGGCGCCTCGGTGCCGGAGGACCTGGTCGAAGGTGTCCTCGCCTACCTGTCGGCTCGCGGCTATCCCGACGCGCGCGCCGTGCACTCGGCCGAGGAGACGCTGATCTTCGCGCTGCCGCCCGAGCTGCGTCGCGACATCCGTGCCGCGGCCACCGCCCGGAGCAACGCTGCCGAGAGGGGCTGAGTGGTGGCTCGCTACCTCGACGTCCACCCCGACAACCCCCAGCCGCGACTGGTCGGCCAGGTGGTCCAGGCACTGCGCAACGACGAGCTGATCGCCTATCCCACCGACTCCGGCTACGCACTCGGCGCGCAGCTGGGCAACCGCGACGGTCGGGACCGGATCCTGCGGATCCGCGAGCTCGACGACCACCACCACTTCACCCTGATGTGCAAGGACTTCTCCCAGCTCGGGCAGTTCGTCCACGTCGACAACGCGGCGTTCCGGGCCATCAAGTCCGCCACGCCGGGGCCCTACACGTTCATCCTTCCCGCGACCGGGGAGGTGCCGAAGCGGCTGATGCATCCCAGGAAGAAGACCGTCGGGGTCCGCATCCCCGACCACACGCTGGTCTGCGCGTTGCTCGAGGAGCTCGGCGAGCCGATCCTGACCAGCACGTTGATCCTGCCCGGCGAGACCGAGGCGCGGACGATGGGCTGGGAGATCAAGGAGGACCTCGACCACGTGGTCGACGTCGTCATCGAGTCCGGCGAGGTGACCGCAGAGCCGACCTCGGTGATCGACTGGTCGGAGGCCGAGCCGGTCGTCGTACGCCGTGGGGCCGGCGACGTGGCGCGCTTCGAGGCCTGAGCCCCTCCGGCCTGCGACTCAGCCGGCACGCTGGCTGAGCTCACGGCTCAGCTCGGTCGCGATGTCGGCGTCTCCCTCGCGGTGGAGCCGCCAGCCGAGCCAGCCCAGGCACAGGGCATAGCCGACGAAGAGCGCGACCGCGTGGATGGCGACGCCCGAGACGACGGCCTGCAGGGCGCTGTCGCCCGGATCGGCGACGGCGCCGCGGTCGACCAGCGCGACGAAGCCGAAGACCGACGTCATCAGCACAGGTGGCAGCAGCGCGACGACGAAGAAGTCGCGTCGGCGGACCAGCGCCGCGAGACCCAGGCACATGACGATGAAGCTGAGGTCGAAGAACAGGCTGAGGTGACCCACGAGCAGGATGTCGATGCTCACCGCGGTGAGAGCGAGGGCGATGCCCAGGGACACCACCTGGCGACCGGGCTCGCGCCCGACGTCCCAGAACGCCGCGGACCGAGTCACGACCCTCAACCTAGGACGCATCCCGCGCCCCCTCGGCGCGGCGCGCCGCGGGCGGCTGTCCCTGCTCGGCGAGCAGGTGCTCGAGCGTGGGCTCGTGCTGGAGGCTCGCCACGCCATCGAGCGCGGCGAGCTCGGGCGCAGCCATCGAGCGGGGGACCGTCTCGACCTGTCGGGGCTCGGCGAGCGACTCGGAGGTCACCCCGAGATCGGCGAAGCGACGTGCCGAGACCAGCACGCGGCCCTCGAGCGAGCCCATCGCCTGGTTGTAGGCGACGACACTGGCGTTGAGCGAGCGGCCCATCCGCTCGAAGTGGCCGGCCATCGACCCCAGTCGGGCGTGCAGCTCGCGGCCGAGCCGCTGCACCTCCTGCGCCTGGCCGTTGAGGACCTCGTGCTGCCACCCCTGCGCGACGGTGCGCAGCAGCGCGATGAGGGTCGACGGCGTCGCCAGCACGACGTTCTTCGCGGAAGCCTGCTCGACGAGGTCGGGCACCGCCTGCAGCGCGGCCTGGAGGATGGCCTCGCCGGGCACGAAGAGGACCACGAACTCGGGTGTGCCGGGCAGGGCCTCCCAGTAGCGACGGGAGCCGAGGCCGCCGACGTGGGAGCGCATGTGCTCGCCCAGGCGAGCCAGGGCCCGGTCGTGCTCGGCTGGGTCATCGGTGCCGGTGAGGTCGAGGAAGGCGGCCAGCGGGGCCTTGGCGTCGACGGCGATGGTCCGACCGCCGGCCAGCGAGACGACCAGGTCGGGACGCAGCCGGCCGTCGTCGATGCGGACCTGCTCGGCGAAGTCGCAGTGATCGACCAGCCCCGCGAGCTCGACCGTGCGTCGCAGGTGGAGCTCGCCCCACTGGCCGCGCACCTGGGGCTTGCGCAGCGCGGTGGCGAGGGTGGTGGTCTCCCGGCGCAGCGTGTCGGTCGAGTGGCGCATGTCGGCGACCTGCTGGTGGAGCTGGGCCTGCCATGCGACCCGGTCGTGCGCGAGGTCGCTCAACTGGTCCTGGAGCCGCTCGAGGCCGTCCTGCACGACCGCGTGCTCGGCGACGCGCTGGTGGAGCGCGGCGATCGCCGGGTCGTCCGCGGGACGGCTGCGCGACCAGAGCACGCCGATCAGCGCACCGAGTCCGAGGCCGATCACCAGGACCAGGGCCAGCACCAGCAGGAGGGGGACGGTGTTCATGGAGGCAGCATGGACGGAGCCACCGACATCGTGCGGAGGACCCGCGAGGGCGGGCAGGGTCCGGGAGGCGTCGCGGCTAGGGACCGCCGACGCCGCGGAACGTACGTCGGTAGGCCGACGGTGAGACGCCCACGCTCGCGCGCAGGTGCTGGCGCAGGGAGGCGGACGTACCCATGCCGGCGCGGGCGGCCACCTCGTCGACGGGGAGGTCGGTGGCCTCGAGGAGCTGCTGGGCCAGGCGCACCCGCTGCTGGGCGACCCAGACGCCGGGGGACTGGCCGGTCTCCTCGCGGAAGCGGCGGGTGAAGGTGCGCACGCTCATCGAGGCACGTCGCGCCAGGGTGGCGACGTCGAGCCGGTGCTCGAGGTGGGCCTCGGCCCAGGCTCGTACGTCCCCGGTCGCCTGGTCGGTGCGGCGCGGCACGGTGCGCTCGATGAACTGCGCCTGCCCGCCGTCGCGCCAGGGCGCGACCACCATGTGACGCGCGGCCGCGTTGGCGACCAGGGTGCCGTGGTCGCCGCGGATGAGGTGCAGGCACAGGTCGATGCCCGCGCTGAGGCCGGCGGAGGTGAGCACCTGTCCGTCGTCGGTGAAGAGCACGTCCTCGTCGAGCGCTGCGTGCGGATAGAGCCGCCGGAAGTCGGCGGCGCTCTTCCAGTGGGTGGTGGCCCGGTGGCCGTCGAGGATGCCCGCCGCGGCGAGCACGAAGGCACCGGTGCAGATCGAGACCCAGCGGGCGTCGTCAGGCACGGTCCCCAGCAGTCGCCGCACGTCGTCGGGCAGGGTGCCGTGGAGGCGAGGTCCGTCGATCTGGGTGCCGGGGACGATCACCGTCTGGGCGGTGGCGAGCGCGTCGTTGGGAGCAGACGGCCCGACGGTGTAGCCCTTGGTCGCCCTCACCGGAGCGTTGTCGACGGTCACGATGCTGACGTCGTAGAGCGGCTCACCGTAGGGGTCGCGCGCCTCACCGAACACCTGCGGCGGGATGGTCAGGTCGTAGCCGACGACGGGATCGACCGCGAGCACGACGACGCGGTGGGGAGGGCCTCCTGCTGATGGCATGGCCGAATCCTTGCACATGTTGGCATATGAGCCACTCGTGTCGGGACAGCGCTCGCACCGACACTGGTCGACGTGACGACCACGACCGTGCCCTCCGCCGACCGCGACACCCGCCTGCACTGGGCCTGGGTCGTCGCGGCCGTGGCCTTCGTGACGCTCGTCGGCGCCGCGGCCTTCCGCTCCGTCCCCGGCGTGCTCATCGACCCGCTCCACGAGGAGTTCGGCTGGTCCCGTGGTCTCATCGGCTCGGCGGTCTCGCTCAACCTCATGCTCTTCGGCCTGATCTCGCCGTTCGCGGCGGCGCTGATGGATCGCTTCGGCGTCCGCCCGGTGGTGACCTTCGCCCTCGTCATGGTCGCGGCCGGCAGCGGTCTCACCGTCTTCATGACCGAGCCCTGGCAGCTGATCCTCTGCTGGGGGCTGGTCGTCGGCCTCGGCACCGGCTCGATGTCGATGGCGTTCGTCGCCACCATCACCAGCCGCTGGTTCGTCGCGCGGCAGGGGCTCGTCAGCGGCCTCCTGACCGCCGGCAACGCCACCGGTCAGCTGATCTTCCTCCCTGTGGTGGCCTGGCTGGCGACGAGCTTCGGCTGGCGTGCGGCGGCTCTGACCGCGTCGCTCGCCGCGCTCGCCGTCGTGCCGCTGGTGCTGCTGCTCCTGCGCAACCACCCCGCCGACATGGGCCTGCGGGCCTACGGCGCCACGGACGCCGACCCGGGTCCGCCGCCGCACCAGCAGGTCGGCTCGACCGCCGGCCGCGCGCTCGGAGTGCTGCGCGATGCCGCTCGCAGTCGCACCTTCTGGCTGCTTTCGGGTGGCTTCGCGATCTGCGGCATGACCACCAACGGCCTCATCGCCACGCACTTCGTGCCCGCTGCGCACGACCACGGGATGCCCGCCACTGCGGCGGCCTCGCTGCTCGCCGTCGTCGGGATCTTCGACGTGGTCGGCACCATCGCCTCGGGGTGGCTCACCGACAAGGTCGACCCGCGGCTGCTCCTCGTCGGCTACTACGTGCTGCGCGGCGTCGGGCTGATGACCCTGCCGGCACTGATGGCGCCGCACGTGCAGCCGAGCATGTGGGTCTTCATCATCGTCTACGGCCTCGACTGGGTGGCCACCGTGCCGCCCACCGTCGCCCTGTGCCGCGAGCACTTCGGTGCCGGCGTGGGGCCGATCGTCTTCGGCTGGGTGTTCGCCAGCCACCAGATCGGTGCGGCCGTCGCGGCGACGGGTGCGGGCGTCGTACGTGATCTCACCGGCGGCTACGACCCGGCCTTCTATGCGGCGGCAGGGCTGTGCGCGGTCGCTGCACTGATGTCGTACGCCATCCGCAGGACTCCGCGCCCGGCGACCGGGTCGCCCACCCCGGCCCTCAGGTGAGGTCGACGACGACCGGCGCGTGGTCCGACGGCGAGCCCGTGCCCTGGGCCGGGTCGCGCTCGTCGCGGTCGATGAACGCGCCGCTGACCCGCGCCGCCAGCGCCGGCGACCCGAGCACGAAGTCGATCTTCAGCCCTCGGTCGCGTTCGAATCGCTTGCGGTAGTAGTCCCAGTAGGTGTAGCCCGGCGCGTGGGACCGCGTGGCCTCGGCCCAGCCGTCGTCGAGGAAACCCTGGAACGCAGCGCGCTCGGGCGCCGTGACGTGGGTCGACTTCGCGAACTGCGCGACGTCGAAGACGTCGTCGTCGGTCGGGCAGATGTTCCAGTCGCCGACCAGCGCGGTCGGCACGTCGAGCCAGCCGCGGGCCGCCTCGCGGAGCCGCTCCAGCCACTCGAGCTTGTAGACGTAGTGCGGGTCGTCGGGCTTGCGGCCGTTGGGGACGTAGAGCGACCAGATGCGCATCCCGCCGCAGGTGGCCCCGATCGCGCGCGCCTCCGCTGCGGCAGGTTCGCCGTAGGTCGGCATGTCGGCGAAGCCGACCTCGACGTCCTCGAGCCCGACCCGTGACAGCAGCGCGACGCCGTTCCACTGGTTGACGCCCGCGACGGCGATGTCGTAGCCCAGCGCCTGCAGGCCCATCAGGGGCAGCTGGTCCTCGCGCGCCTTGGTCTCCTGCAGGGCGAGCACGTCGATCTCGTGGCGCTGCACGAAGGCCTCCACACGATCGATGCGGGAGCGGAGGGAGTTGACGTTCCAGGTCGCGATGCGCACGGGTCCACCCTAGGGATCGACCGGCCGATAGCGTCGGCTGCGTGTCCGCATCGACCCCCTCCTCGCTGATCCTCTCTGCTCGCGACCTGGAGTTCCTGCTCTTCGAGTGGCTCGACGTCGAGCGGCTCAGCGAGCGTCCACGCTTCGCCGAGCACGACAGGCAGTCCTACGACGCCCTGCTGGCGCTGTGCGAACGCCTCGCCACCGAGCACTTCGCGCCGCACTACCGCACGAGCGACATCGAGGAGCCGGCCTTCGACGGGGAGAAGGTGCAGCTGATCCCGGAGATCGAGGCGGCGCTGGCGAAGTTCGCCAAGGCAGACCTGATGGGACTCACCCTCGACGAGGAGGTCGGCGGCCTCCAGCTGCCCCACGTCGTGGCGTCGGCGTGCGTGGCGTGGTTCACCGCAGCCAACATCGGCACCGCGGCCTACTCCTTCCTCACCGTCGCCAACGCCGGGCTGCTGCTCGCCCACGGCACTCCCGAGCAGGTCGAGCGCTTCGTCCAGCCGATGCTCGAGGGCCGCTTCTTCGGCACCATGACGCTCTCGGAGCCGCACGCCGGCTCGAGCCTCGGCGACGTGACCACCCGCGCCGAGCCGGCCGACGACGGCACCCACCGGATCTTCGGCAGCAAGATGTGGATCTCCGGCGGCGACCACGAGATGGGCGACAACATCATCCACCTGGTGCTGGCCAAGCTGCCCGACGCCCCGGCCGGGTCGCGCGGCATCTCGCTGTTCATCGTGCCGAAGTGGCTCGTCGAGGACGACGGCTCGATCGGCGAGCGCAACGACGTCGCGCTCGCGGGCATCAACCACAAGCTGGGCAGCCGCGGCACCGTCAACACCGCGCCCGTGTTCGGCGGTGGCGCCCACACCCCTGGCGGGGCCGCCGGTGCGGTCGGCTACCTCGTCGGCGAGCCCCACAAGGGACTGTCCTACATGTTCCACATGATGAACGCCGCGCGGCTCGGGGTGGGGATGTCGGCCACGACCACGGCCTACACGGCCTACCTCAAGTCACTCGACTACGCCCGCGGCCGCCCCCAGGGCCGCTCGCTCGCCAGCCCCGATCCCGCCGGCCCCCAGGTGCCGATCATCCAGCACGCCGATGTCCGCCGGATGCTGCTGGCGCAGAAGTCCTACGTCGAGGGCGCACTGGCGCTCAACCTCTACTGCTCGCGGCTCCTCGACGTGCAGGCGACGGCCCGCGACGCCGACGAGCGCTTCGTGACGGGCCAGCTCCTCGACGTGCTGACGCCGGTCGCGAAGTCGTGGCCCTCGCAGTGGGGTCAGGAGAGCAACAGCCTGGCGATCCAGGTCCTCGGGGGTTCGGGCTACACCCGCGACTTCGACGTCGAGGCGCACTGGCGCGACCAGCGGCTCAATGCCATCCACGAGGGCACCCACGGCATCCAGGCGCTCGACCTCCTCGGTCGCAAGGTGCTCGGCGGGGGCGGTGCCGCGTTGATGGCCCTCGTCGGCCGGATCGAGGAGACCGTCGCCCGCGCGAGCGAGATCGGCGGCGACCCCGCGTCGTACGCCGGTTCACTGAGGTCGATGGTCGACCGGCTCGCTGAGGTGACCCGCGTGCTGGGGGGTTGGAATGATCCGGAGAGGGCGATGGCCAACGCGACGGTCTACCTCGAAGCGGTCGGCCACGTCGTCATCGCCTGGATGTGGCTCGAGCAGCTCGTCGCGGTGGAGGCGAGCGAAGGCGACTTCTACGACGGCAAGCGTGCTGCAGCGCGCTACTTCTACCGCTGGGAGCTGCCCAAGGTGACGCCCATGCTCGACCTGCTCGCCTCGGGCGACACGACCACCTTGGAGATGCGCGAGACCTGGTTCTAGACCAGGTCCCGGACCACGAAGTCGGCCAGCAGCCCGGGGGTCGCCCCGTCGGCGAGGGCGACGGCGACGTCGAGGCGTACGTCTCGCACCAGCACCTTCTCGGCCCCCGCGGCCGTGGTGGCGGTCAGGTCGGCCAGGCCGATGCGGCGCTGCCACCACGACTGGCTGATGACCCAGCCGATGATGCCGTCGGTCTCGAGCACGGTGCGGATCCGCGCGAGCGTCCCGCTCCCGGCGACGAGGTGGTCGCCCGCGAGCAGGTGGCCGAGGTGTCGGTAGGTCGACTCGCCCAACGCCGCCGCGAGCAGCAGGAGCGGCACCGCGAGGGCCGCCAGCCAGAGCCAGCGGAGGTCGAAGAACCACCAGGCCGCGGCCGCCACGGTGATCAGGTCGACGGCATTGCTCAGCTGGTTGAACCACGCCCGACGGCGCGCCTGCGGGCCGTGGTCGACGAGCGGATCGGTGAGCGGTCCGCGGTGGTCGAGCACCGCCTCACCGACGCCGACCGCGACCTCGCGCGGGCACGGCGGCAGCACCTGGGTGACGCCGCTCTCCACGCCCGTGGCGAGGGTCGACAGCTCGGCGCCGCCGACGACGCGCATCAGCACCGGCTCCACCATCACGACGCCTCGGACCTTGGCCTCCTCGACGGTGATCGAGCGAGTGGTGAAGAGACCGGTCGTGAGATGGAGCGAGCCGTGCTCGCGCACCAGCCTGAAGTTCCACCACTGCAGGACGTAGCCGCCGACGGAGACCGCGATCCACACCACCAGTCCGGCGACGGCGAGCACCACGACCACGGCGACGATGGCGAACTGCGTGATCCACCGCCACGCCGACGTCGCGATGTCCTCGTCCCAGATCGGCAGGTTGTCACCGATCTGCGACAGCGCGCCGACCGCCCCGGCCAGGATTACCAGCCGGGCCAGGCCGAAGGGCGCGAAGCGCAGCCACGACCAGTCGATCCGCGCGAGCAGAAGGGGTGGGGCAGGCGCCGGAGGAGTCGCGTCGACGGTGTCTGCGGTGTCCTCGCCGGTGGCGTCCAGACCTGCGGTGGCGGGCTCGACCCGCCGGCGACGAAGCAGGAGCGTCGTACGCAGTGCGTGGGCGTCGGCGGCCGCCAGGGCGTCGAGGACGATCCGGTCGTCGTCGACCCCGGTGCCGACCTCGACCTTCTGCAGTCCGAGCATGCGGTGGAGGAGGGAGGCCTCGAGGTCGACGCTCCGCACGCGGTCGAGCGGTGCCGTGGAGGTGGACTTGTTGAGCAGGCCGCGCCGGACCTGGATCTGGCTGTCGGTGAGGCGGTAGTGCGTGGTGAGCCAGGGCATCACGCCGATCAGCACCGGGATGATGATGGTGAGCGGCACGATGATGGGCCAGTAGCGCGGGTTCTGGCTGACACCGACGACCGCCACGACGAGGGGGATGATCGCCTGACCGACCGCCTTCACCGGGTCGAGCAGGAGCTTGCGAGGACTGAGCCTCGACCATCCCTCGCCGGGCGAGCCGGGGGAGGGGATCACGTCGCGTCGCCCCCCGCGGTCGTGGTGATCGCGGTCAGCCGGGCCACGACCTCGCGCGCCGTCCCTGCGTCGAGGCAGTCGATGGTGATCGGGCCCGCTGCAGACGCGGTGGTGACCGTGATCGAGGCGAGGCCGAAGGCCCGCATCAGGGCGCCCTGGCGCGAGTCGACGGTCTGCACCCGGCTGATCGGTGCGATCCGGCTCTCCCGACCGATCCATCCCTCCCGGGTGTGGACCGCGGTGTCGGTGACCTCCCACCGATGCACGCGGAACCTGATCCGCGGCATCAGCACCACGTGGGCGATCGACAGCACCCCGACGAGCAGGACGAGGAGCCCGACCCAGCCGGGTGCTCCGGGGACCACCAGCCAGGCGATCAGCGCGGCGATCACGAGCACGCCGTCGCCGATCGCCGCCGACACCCGCCAGAACGGGATCGCGCGCGGCGAGACCTGATGGGCCGGCGCGCGCAGGACCGGCGTACCCCCGTCGTCACTCATGCGTCGAGTCTTGCAGGCGGCCCTCCGCGGTTTCGTCGGGCCGCTCCTCACCGCCGTAGACTCCCGGCCCGTGGCTCTCACCATCGGCATCGTCGGTCTCCCCAACGCGGGCAAGTCGACCCTCTTCAACGCTCTGACCAAGAACGACGTCCTCGCGGCGAACTACCCGTTCGCGACGATCGAGCCCAACGTCGGCGTCGTCGGGGTCCCCGACGAGCGCCTGCCGCAGCTCGCGGAGGTCTTCGAGTCGGCCAAGATCCTCCCGGCGACCGTCGAGTTCGTCGACATCGCCGGCATCGTCCGCGGCGCCTCGCAGGGGGAGGGACTGGGCAACAAGTTCCTCGCCCACATCCGCGAGTCGGCCGCGATCTGCCAGGTGACCCGGGTGTTCCGCGACGAGGACGTCACCCACGTCGACGGCGAGGTGAACCCCGCCAACGACATCTCCACGATCCAGACCGAGCTGATCTTCGCCGACCTGGAGACCGTCGACCGGGCGATCGCTCGCCTCGAGAAGGAGTCGCGCAAGGTCAAGGACCTCGTGGCCAATCTCGAGGCCGCCAGAGCAGCGAAGGACGCGCTCGAGTCCGGCACCCCCATCATCGCGACCGACATCGACCGCGCGCTGCTGCGCGAGCTGTCGCTGCTGACGGCCAAGCCGTTCATCTACGTCTTCAACTGCGACGCCGACGAGCTCGCCGACGAGGCGCTCAAGGACAAGATGCGCGCGATCATCGCGCCCGCCGAGGCGATCTTCCTCGACGCCAAGTTCGAGTCCGAGCTCGTCGAGCTCGACGACGACGAGGAGGCGCGCGAGATGCTGTCCGAGATGGGCATCACCGAGCCCGGCCTCGACCAGCTCGCCCGCGTCGGCTTCGACACCCTCGGCCTGCAGACCTACCTGACCGCCGGCCCCAAGGAGACGCGGGCCTGGACGATCGCCAAGGGTGCCACCGCCCCCGAGGCCGCTGGAGTCATCCACACCGACTTCCAGAAGGGTTTCATCAAGGCGGAGATCGTCTCGTTCGCCGACCTGATGTCCGCCGGCAGCATGCTCAAGGCCAAGGAGGCCGGCAAGGTGCGCATGGAAGGCAAGGACTACGTGATGGCTGACGGCGACGTCGTGGAGTTCCGCTTCAACGTTTGAATCGACGCGTTTGCGCAGGTCAGAGCGGGTGTGGGCCTCGCCAGTCCGCACACAGTCCGCAACAGTTTCGTGGTCGAGCGCGGAAGCGTCGGTTATGAGCCGCTCGAGCGGCCCGGAGGACTGGTCGGACCGCACAGCATTGGCGGCGCCAAGACGCAGTTCGACCCGTCTGAAGGAAGGTGTTTGCACAGGTCAGAGCCGGTGTGGCCCTCGTCCACACGAGTCCCGCAAGAAGCTTGGCGTGATGGGCTCGATCTGCCCCTCGGAGGGTCGATCTCCGACCACGTGCTGCCAGTGATCCGCCCGCGAGGTGACCCCATGGCGGTGGTAGGACGCAGTCGGCTCGCGCGCCGGTCACGCAGCCGTGCGAGTCAGACCGACACTCGGTTCTCGCCGCAGTGCTGCCGCCCTCAATGCAGGCGGGCGCCCATGGACACGGCGGCGCGCCCGGCACGAGGGGAGAGGGCGAGTCGCATCGCCATCCCGGACGCTGCTCTCGTCCGTTGCCCTGCGCGCAGTCGCGCCTTGTCGTAGTGACGAGCTCCGGCCGGCCCGAGCTCGTTGAGGGCTTCGCCGAGAGCGATCGCGTCGACCATCGACTCGCAGGCGCCCCGGCCGAGGTTGGGCGACATCGCGTGGGCGGCGTCGCCGACCAGCACATAGCGGCCTCTGACCAGCGCGCGGGGACGCCTCGCCTCTAGGATCGTGTTGACCACGGTCCGCTCGGGGCCCGCCGTCGCCAGGGTCTCCTGCACCAGCTCGGGAAATCCGGCGTACGCGTCCCTCGCCCAAGCCAAGGCCCCAGCGGGGGTGTCCTCTTCGCGCCGGGCGGAGGCGTACCAGTTCGTGCCGATGCCGCGAGCCAGGGGATTGGGGGCGACGCCGAAGAGCACGCCGTCGCCCCAGAACTCGTGCATCTGGTCGAGCGCGGTGGCGGGCGGCGTCTCCGACACCCCGCGGATCGCCACGACACCGGTGTCGCGCGGCTGGTCCCCCCAGACGCACGTGCGTACGACACTGCGCGCACCGTCCGCGGCGACGACCAGGTCCCCGACGAGCCTGGTCGGGTCGTCGATGTGGCGCTGCTCGCGGACGACCGTGTCGGGGACCGCCTCGCCGAGCATCTGGAGCAGCGTCGGCCGCGTGATCAACAACATGTGGGGGTCCTGTGTGGTCATCACTACTGGACGGCGCGCACTGTCGGCGGTGATCACGCCGGAGGTGAGCCACAGGCCGCGCTCGCGCAACTCGTCTGCGAGCTTGATGCGCTCGAGGCTGACCAGGGCAAATGGCCAGATCCCGAACGCCGTCGGAACCCTGCTGTAACCGGGATTCCGTTCGATGAGCGTGACCTCGTACGCCGAGGGGTCAAGCTGTCGCCGCGAGCGTGAGGCCGGCGACTCCGCCGCCGAGGATGGTGATCGTGGGCATACGCGAGAGCCTATTACTACATCTGTAGTGTGACAACAGTTGTAGTCTTCACGAGGTGCCCACCCGTCCGGAGCTCGTCGCAGACGCGGCCGTGACCGTCCTTGCTCGGGATGGACTGCGTGGACTCACTCACCGGGCGGTCGATGCCGAGGCCGGGTTGCCTGACGGGAGCACGTCCAACTGCTTCCGAAGTCGCTCAGCACTTCTGGAGGCGATCCTGGCCCGGCTCGAGGAGCTGGACCTGGCTGTGATGACAGCAGGGCCGCAGCCGGACATGACCTCTACTCCTGCCGTGGCGGCCCACCTCGCGGGCAACGTCAAACGGATGACCTCGCGCCGGCACGTGCGAGCAACCCGCGCTCGCTTGGCGCTGTTGCTTGACGAGAGCGCGGGACCGGCCATGAACGCGGGCCACCGCCGCTTCCTCGCGTTGCTGGAGAGCGTGCTGCACGAGGGCGGACATCTCGATCCCGAGCCCGCAGCCCGTGCGGTGTCCGACCTCCTCGAGGGGGCTCTGGTGCATGCGGTGTCCGTACGCTCGCGCAGCGTGGACGTCGAGGAACTGACCAGTGCCGTGGAGCGGCTGCTGCGCTGAACGCGCGCAAGCAGCGGGACCCTGCGGGACCCTGCGGGCCTGGCCCATCCATCCAGCTGTCTCAGGCGTCTCGACAGCTCCAGACGCGCCAGCGACGCCGGATCGCGCCTAGATGTCGCAGCAGTCGCGCGACAGGGTCGGGCGGGGCGTGTCGAAAGCGGTAGACCTCGCGCCTCTCTTGACTATCGATGATGGTGCTAGCACGATTAGCACTATGCGGTGGAGCATCGATCACTCGTCTACACAGCGCCTACAGGATCAGGTGGCTGCCTGTGTTGTGCGCGGCGTTCACGACGGGGAGCTCGTAGTCGGTGAACAACTTCCGCCCGCGACCGAGCTGGCGGCCGCGATATCGGTAGACCGGAACACCGTGTTGGCCGCCTACCGACAGCTCCGTGAGGCGGGCGTCCTCGAGTTTCGCCGAGGGCGCGGGGCTCGTATCGCAGGACCCGTGAAGGCCGGTGACCTCGCGCCGGTCCGCGAGGCCGTCCAATCGGTCCTCGACCTCGCTCGGCGTTACGGGCTGAGCTCCGAGGACGTCGTCAGACTAGTCAAGGAGATGCGATGAACAGCACCGTCTACACCGGGAGGAAGACAAACTGGGTGAGCGTCACCGTCAGCGGTCTTCTGCTGGTTCCCCTGGTCGGCATGGCCGCCGCTTCAGGCTCCTCTCCGAGCACTGGCGCACTGGTCGTCCTGGTTGCCCTGGTCGGTCTGCTGGCCGAGGTACTGACTGCCTCCGACGTCCGAGCCACCTGTGGCCCGCAAGGTGTTGCGGTCCACTGGGGTTTCGCCGGCTGGCCGCGAGCGCGGTACGCGCTGGACGACATCCAGCAAGCCTCGGTCGTCGAGGTCCCTTGGTGGGCTGTCAGCTACGGATTCTGGTGGACGCCCACCCGAACCGTGTGCACCGTACGAAGCGGCCCCGCACTGCGGCTACACCTGTACAGCGGTCGCACCGTCACCATCACCGTTCCTGAACCGCACGCAGCGTTGGCAGCCTTGCATGCGCATCGCGCGGACCTCAGGTAGCCGCTGCGACGTGATGCCAGACGACCACTCGCAGGAGGGCGCGCTGGGCTCGCGGCGGATAGACGCAGCAGGCAGAACTTGCATCCCTCATGCCACAGAGCCGGTCCTCCTGACGCGACGTGTGCGAGGGAATGGAAACCGAGAGTGACGGCTCCTGGGCATTGTTGTCGAAGCGCTGAGCGTGTCCGCGATTCATCGAGTGGTAGGTATGTGACCTTGCTGCGGAC
Organism: uncultured Actinomycetota bacterium; assembly: GCA_963790155.1. Classification (GTDB taxonomy): domain Bacteria; phylum Actinomycetota; class Actinomycetes; order Propionibacteriales; family Nocardioidaceae; genus Nocardioides. Next base: position 952,864 of record CAWBNL010000004.1, read on the forward strand.
GTTGAGACACTCGACGATGAGGTCCACAGAGGCCGACGTCATGAACGGGGAATGCGCATGCTCGCAACGAGGTGGTCAGTTCGCGGACTGTCCCTGTGGACCCTAGGTCTGATTCTTGCCATGGCTCCTGCGCCAGCGATGGCGGACACCAAGGTCTTCGGCGACCCCGTCGGAGACTCGACCGTCGTAGACATCACCCAAGTACGCGTCGTCCATCGTGACTCGGTGGTGGTGCGCGTCCAATCAGGGGTTCCGCTCGCCACCGGACAGCTCTATGCCTTCTGGATCGATGCCGGCCGCGGGCCACAGCCGGACTACTACGTCGCGTTCAGGGCCAACACGGACTTCGACGAGGTACTGGGCCTCGTCCGTTCGTTCCGTGATCGTCGATCTCACGTTCAGTGTCGAGGGATGCGACTTCGCGCCGACATCTTCACCGACAAGCCGGTGTCAATCCGAATTCCGCGACGCTGCCTCGAGAACCCGAGGAGAGTCCGGGTCGCCGTGCGGTTCAAGGACGAGAACACGGACACCGTCGACTGGGCTGCGGATCGCCGAACTTTCGGGCCTTGGGTGAGGCGATAGCACGCACGTACGCGGCGCTCAGACGCAGGCTGACAGTTACCGTTCCGACGGTGCATCGGAGACGCTTGCCAGATGAGCGCACTCGATCCCTACGGTGTTTACGACGACGGGCTGGTTCGGCTGGACGCCCACGGCATTCGACTGGCGCGCTACTACTTTCCTCACGGGGGCGAGCGCCGCATCGCCTGGGCCGACTTGCACGGTTATGAGATCCGACCCATGACGAGGTGGACGGGTCGCTACCGCGCGTGGGGCTCACACCGGCTCGACTGGTGGTTTCAGCTCGACCTTCGACGCCGGCGAAAGCACCGCATGATCGTGCTCGAGGTACATGGGACCAAGCCGGTCATCACCCCCGACGACGTGGACGCGGTTCGCGCGATTCTCGACCGGCGCGTCTCGGGGCGAGTCCTGGACTGACTGCATCGAACGGGTGCCGGAGGGCGGCTACTAGACACTCGACTGCAGGATCGGTGTCTGGCCAGACTCGGTCCAGGTGTCCGGCGGTGGACCCCGAGGTGAGATCGAGCAGAGTGCGAAGCGTGATCGTGACCCGCCAAGAACCTTGATCGAGGAGTCCGTCTCAGCCGGATCGGGCAGGTGTGTGACCACGGACGGATCAAGTGCCCGGAACCCGTGGTGGACCGAGAGATGACGTTGACCGGGTCCAGGTTCGCCGAGATCGGACGAGAGTGGGAGGCAGTTGCCGTTGTCAACGTTGTACTTCTGTTCTTGGTAGCTGTCCTGGGCAACTGCGAATGGGCCCTCAGTGTTTCTCATTATTGACATGAAGCATTGAATGACTAAAATGAGCAACATGCCAGCCGCTAGCCCGTACACCAGCCCGGTCCAACAGGCGGACCTCCAACGCCTAGGCGCGCGGCTGCGCGATCGCCGAAAGGCCCTCGGTGTCACGATAGTCGCCTGCGCCGAAGCTGCTGGCGTCTCCCGTGTCACGGTGCACAGGATCGAGGCAGGCAACCCCTCGGTCACGATCGGCGCCTACATCAACGTTGCAGCCGCACTCGGACTGCACCTCGTCGTCCCGATCCTCGACGCCCCAGCCGCAGAACCGGTGACTGTCACGGTCGGTGACTACCCCGGCCTCCGCACGCTGGCATGGCAGACCGACGCCGGCACCACCATCACCGAGGCAGAGGCACTCAACCTCTACGAACGCGGATGGCGACACCTCAACCAGGAAGCCCTCGCCGATCGCGAGAAGGCGTTCATCCAGCACCTCGCGGACACCTACAGCAACGGGAGGCTCCTTGTTTAGGCGAATACACCACCAACGGGTGGCCGAGGTGCTGTCGATGCTCAACGCCCCGCTCTTGGCCGAGCACAACTGCTGGTTCGGAGGCGGCACCGCGATCGTCCTCAGCAACGGTGAGTTCCGCGAATCGGTCGACATCGACTTCCTGGTCTCCGACCAGCAGTCGTTCCGACAGCTGCGCCAGATCGTCAGGGAGCATGGGCTCGACGCTCTGGCCACACGGGAACTTGAGTTGGGTCGAACACCTTCTGTCGACGGCTACGGGATCCGGACGACGGTGCTCATGGCAGGGGTCGCGATCAAGCTCGAGATCATCCACGAAGGACGGCTCGACCTCGACACGCCCTCGCCGGAGGATGAGATCTGCGGCGTACGGGTCCTGACGCGAACCGACCAGGTCGCAAGCAAGCTGCTTGCCAATGACGACCGCTGGGCAGACACGTCGACGTTCAGCCGCGACCTCATCGACCTGGCCATGATGAGACCCGACACGGTCGTTCTGAAGACCGGCGCGCGCAAGGCGATCGATACATACGGCAAGACGGTTGGCGAGAGCCTCGACAAAGCAGTCACGCATCTCCGAGATCGCCCGCAACGTCTCGATGAATACATACGAGCACTCAAGATCGACGTGCCCCGAGCGGCTGTCTGGCAGAGCATCCGCGACTTGTCCGCAAGATCCGCGAAGATCGAAGGTCTAGGTGGGGGCTCGGACTAGCCTGACGTCTTGTCGGTGGGTCCGCGACGCTGCCAGTTCGACTGGTCCACCAAGGGACTCTCACGCGGCTACGTGTACCGGATCGGTGTCGGTTGGACGACGGCACCACCACATATCTGAGTGTCGGCCTCGGCTGACCCCGGGCGTGAGCAGTTGACCCACCGGACACGATGTTCCCCTAGCCTCGCGTGGTGGACTGGAAGAAGTACGACGCTGTTCTGTTCGACCTCGACGGCGTCGTGACGCCGACGGCTGAGGTGCACATGCGCGCCTGGAGCGTGATGTTCAACGAGTACCTCGCCGGTCTGGGTGACCAGGAGCCGTACGGAGAGGAGGACTACTTCGCCCACGTGGACGGGCGCCCGCGCTACGAGGGGGTGGCCACGTTCCTGGCCTCGCGGGGCATCACGCTGCCCCACGGCGATCCCACCGACCCGCCGTCGGACACGACCGTGTGCGGGCTGGGCAACAGCAAGAACGATGCCTTCGCGCGGGTGCTCCGCGACGAGGGCGTCACCGCCTACCCCGGTTCGTTGGCGCTGCTCGAGTCGCTGAGGTCGGCCGGGACCCCGATGGCGATCGTGTCGTCCTCACGCAATGCCGTCGAGGTCCTGGCGGCCGCGGGGGTCAGCGACTTCTTCGCCACGGTCATGCACGGTGGCCTCGCCGACGAGCAGGGTCTGCCGGGCAAGCCCGCACCCGACACCTTCCTCGCCGCTGCCGCCGAGCTCGGCGTGGCCGCGCACCGGGCGGTGGTGCTCGAGGACGCGATCAGCGGAGTGCGCGCCGGAGCAGCCGGTGGCTTCGGGCTCGTCGTCGGCGTCGACCGCGGCGTCGGTGCCCACGCACTCCGGGAGGCGGGCGCCGGGCTCGTCGTGGCGGACCTGGCCGAGCTCCTGTGATCAGCGACCAGGCAGGTGCGGTCGGGTCGACGGCGGACCCGCTGGACCGCACCCGTTTCCCGGTGGATCCGTGGCGGCTGGTCGAGACCCGGTTCGAGGGCGGCGACCTCGGCGTCACCGAGTCGCTCTTCAGCGTGGCCAACGGCTATCTCGGGCTCCGCGGCAACTACGAGGAGAGCCGCGACGCCCATGCGGACGGCACGTTCATCAACGGCTTCCACGAGACCTGGCCGATCATGCACGCCGAGGAGGCCTACGGGCTGGCGCGGGTCGGACAGTCGATCGTGAACGTGCCGGACGCCAAGATCATCCGCCTCTACGTCGACGACGAGCCGCTCCAGCTCTCCACCGCCGACCTGTTGGAGTATGAGCGCGTCCTGGACTTCCGGTCCGGTGTCCTGACCCGCGACCTGCTGTGGCGTACGCCGAGCGGCAAGCGGGTGCGCGTACGCAGTCGGCGGATGGTGTCGATGACCCAGAAGCACGTCGCGGTGATGACCTTCGAGGTCACGATGCTCGACGAGCGGGCACCGGTGCAGATCTCCTCGCAGCTGCTCAACCGCCAGGACAGTGAGCAGGAGTACCCCCAGCCCGGGCTCGTGGTGGGCAGTGTGGCCGACCCACGCAAGTCCGAGCGCTTCGCGCGGCGCGTCCTCGAGCCGCGCCTCAGCTCGGGGGACGCGACGACCGGCCGACTCAGGCTGGGCTACCGCTGCGCCGCCAGCCGGATGACCCTCGGCGTGGTGGTCGACCACGACCTGCGCACCGAGAACGAGCGTCGGGTGCGCGTGCACGCCGAGGACGACCTGGCCAAGATGACCTACCAGGTCCAGGCGGAGCCGGGCGTGCCGATCGTGCTGACCAAGACCGTGTCCTTCCACACGGCGCGACTGGTGCCGGCGCGCGAGCTCATCGACCGGTGCGAGCGCAGCCTCGACCGGGTGGTCGAGGGTGGCATCGACGACCTCTTCGCCCAGCAGCGCGGCTGGTTCGACGATTTCTGGCGACGCTCGGACGTGGAGATCCCTGGCCGCAACGACCTGCAGCAGGCTGTGCGCTGGAACCTCTTCTCCGTGATCCAGGCGTCGGCGCGTGCGGAGGCCGACGGCGTGCCGGCCAAGGGCGTCACCGGGTCCGGCTACGGCGGCCACTACTTCTGGGACACCGAGATCTACGTGATGCCGTTCCTCACCTACACCTCACCCCACGCCGCGCGCAACGCACTGCGGTTCCGCTACGCGATGCTGGACGCGGCCCGGCAGCGCGCTCGTGAGCTCTGTCAGCGCGGTGCCCTCTTCCCGTGGCGGACCATCAACGGTCAGGAGGCCTCGGCCTACTACGCAGCCGGCACCGCGCAGTACCACATCGACGCCGACGTGGCCTACGCGCTGAGCCAGTACGTCGGGGCCACCGGTGACACCGACTTCCTGCACCGCGAGGCCGTGGACATCCTGGTCGAGACCGCCCGCCTGTGGGCAGACCTGGGGTTCTGGCGCCGCAACGACAACGGCGGCACCTTCCACATCCACGGTGTGACAGGGCCGGACGAATACACCACCGTGGTCAACGACAACCTCTACACCAACGTGCTCGCGCGCTTCAACCTGCGCCGCGCGGCGAGAGCCGTGACCGAGATCGCGGACACCGACCCGGCGGCGTACGAGCAGCTCGTCCAGCGGACCGGCGTCACCGACGGCGAGATCGCCGAGTGGACCGAGTGCGCGACGGGGATGGAGATCCCGTTCGACGCCGAGGTCGGCATCCACCCGCAGGACTCGCGTTTTCTCGACCGCGAGATCTGGGACCTCCGCAACACCCCGCAGCACGTGCAGCCGCTGCTGCTGCACCACCACCCGCTGGTCATCTACCGCTTCCAGGTGCTCAAGCAGGCCGACGTCGTGCTGGCCCTCTTCCTCCAGGGCGAGGAGTTCACGCTGGCGGAGAAGAAGGCGGACTTCGACTACTACGACCCGATCACGACGGGCGACTCGACGCTCTCCTCGGTGGTGCAGTCGATCATCGCCGCCGAGGTGGGATACCACGACCTGGCGCTGCGTTACTTCCTCGCCTCGTTGTTCGTCGACCTCGCCGACCGTCACTCCAACACCTCGGACGGCGTGCACGTGGCCTCCACGGGCGGGGTCTGGAGCGCGCTGGTGGCCGGCTTCGGCGGTTTCCGTGACCTCGGTGAGGGCGTCTGGGCGCTGGATCCCCGGCTCCCCGACGGCTGGGACTCACTGGTGTTCCGGCTGACGCTTCGGGGCACTCGGGTGCGCATCACCGTGCGCCCTGAGGAGGTCGAGCTCGTCGTCGAGGACGGCGCGGGACCGGTGCGCCTCACTGTGCGGGGGGAGCCGGTCGAGGTCACCCCGAGCGGTCCGGTCACGGTGCCGCTGGACGGGCAGGGCCCGCGGATCGAGGGCGCTCCACCGAGTCCCGCCGGGCTGCGTCGTGCCGACGGGACGGTGATCTCCGCGATCGTGCCGTCCGGCGACAGCGTGGCCCGCGTCGAGTGATCTTCGACCCAGCGCCGCCAATGGCCGCCCACACAGGGCTACCGTGGGGTAACCAGATCCACCCACCCCCGCGAGGATGACATCCATGGCCCGACTGGCCCCGCAGAAGGTCGTGCTCCACGGCCATGAGCTGTCCTACGTCGACAGTGGCTCGGGGCCCGTTGCGCTCTTCATCCACGGGATCCTGGGGTCGCAGGGGCAGTGGGCGCAGCTCGTCGACCGGGTGGACGACGACCACCGCGTCGTCGTACCCGACCTGTTCGGCCATGGCGAGTCGGCGAAGCCGACCGGCGACTACTCGCTCAGCTCCCATGCCGCCACGCTGCGCGACCTGCTGGACCACCTCGGCATCGACCGGGTCACCCTCGTCGGGCACTCGCTCGGCGGCGGCATCGCGATGCAGTTCTACTACCTCTTCCCCGACCGCGTGGACCGCCTCGTGCTGGTCTCGAGCGGAGGGCTCGGCCGTGAAGTGAACCTGGTGCTGCGTGCTGCGACACTCCCCGGTGCCGAGCAGGTGCTGAGCGTCGTCGCGTCGGCACCGGTCCTGGACAAGGTGGAGGCGCTGGGGCGCGGGGCGCAGAAGGTCGGGTGGAAGCCGGGAGCCGACATCGGTGCCGTCTGGAGGGGGTTCACCTCGCTCGGCGACCAGCAGAGCCGCCGCGCCTTCCTCGCCACCACCCGCGCGGTGATCGACTTCGGAGGCCAGAGCATCAGCGCCCACGACCACCTCGGCGCGGTGGATCCGCCGCCGACCCTGATCGTGTGGGGCTCGCGGGACCGGATGATCCCCGCCTGGCACGCGATCAGCGCACAGAAGGCCGTGCCCGGCTGCCGGGTCGAGCTCTTCGAGGGCGCCGGGCACTTCCCGCACCTCGACGATCCCGACCGTTTCGCGCAGGTGCTGCGCGAGTTCATGGGCGCCGACGCGGGCGACGCCGCAGGGCGCTAGCGCACACGTGCCGCGGCGTAGGCCCCGGCGATCGCCGCGCCGAGCCGCGCGTTGTGCTCGACGAGCGCGATGTTGGCCGTCAGGGACTCACCCGAGGTGATCTCGACGATGCGACCCAGCAGGTAGGGCGTGGCGTCCTTGCCCCGGATGCCGAGCGCGGCCATGTCCGCGAGAGCGCGGTCGATGATGGCGCCGATCTCGGCGGCGGGGATCTCCGACTCCGCCGGGATCGGGTTGGCCACCACGACGCCGCCATCGAGCCCGAGGTCCCACTTCGCCCTCATCAGCGCGGCCACCTCGGCAGGCGAGTCGACCCGCATCGGGGCGTCGAAGCCCGACGAGCGCGAGTAGAACGACGGGAACTCGTCGGCGCCGTAGCCGAGCACCGGCACCCCCAGCGTCTCGAGCTTCTCCAGGGTGAGGCCGATGTCGAGGATGCTCTTCACGCCGGCGCACACGACGGCGACCGAGGTGGTCGACAGCTCGGTGAGGTCCGCCGACACGTCGTACGTCGTCTCCGCGCCGCGGTGGACACCGCCCAGCCCGCCGGTCACGAACACGCCGATCCCCGCCAGGGCAGCGAGCCTCATCGTCGACGCGACGGTGGTCGCGCCGTGCAGGCCGCGCGAGACGACGTAGGGCAGGTCGCGGATCGAGACCTTGACGACGGAGTCGTCGGAGGCGAGCAGCTCGAGGTCCTCGGCAGACAGTCCGATGGTCGGCCGGCCGCGCAGCACCGCGATCGTCGCGGGTACGGCGCCGCCGTCGCGGACGATGCCCTCGACGGTGCGCGCCATCTCGACGTTCTGCGGGTAGGGCATGCCGTGGCTGATGATCGTGCTCTCCAGCGCGACGACCGGTCGTCCGGCCGCCAGGGCGTCGCGGACCTCGTCGGTGATCGTCAGCATCAGGGGGTCTCCTGCGGGTCGGGGTCGAGGTGGGTGGACGCGAGTGCAGCGGCCAGGTCGGGACGTACGGTGTGGGGGCTCTCGATGGTGGCGGCGGCCGCCCGGTGTCCCTCGCGAGCGGCGTCGACGGCGTCGGCGCCGCGCAACCAGGCAGTGATCCAGGCGGCGAGCATCGCGTCGCCGGCTCCGGTCACGTCCACGACGGTGGCAGGTGCTGCAGACAGGTGCACGGGGGCGCTGCCCCGGCTGCACATCCACGAGCCCCCGGCGCCCGAACGCAACCAGACGTGCTCGACTCCGCGGTCGTGCAGGTCGCTGACCGAGGCCTGCCACTCGGTGGCCGGTCGAGCGGTCAGTGCAGCGAGCTCGTCCAGGTTGGGCGTGAGGAGGAAGAGGTCGCGGGCCAGGTCGGCCAGCCGGGCGGCCTTGGCGACCGACACCGGCTCGAACGCGAGCGGGGCACCTGCCGCCTTCGCGCCGGCCACGACGCGCGCCACCTGGTCGTGCGCGAGGTTGCCGTCGACCACGACCAGCGCCGCGTCGTCGAGGTGGAGGGTGTCGAGCTCGAGACTGTCCATGGCGGCCATGTCGGAGACCGCCGCCACCAGCTCGCCCCGGTCGTCGAGCAGCGCGGTGTAGGTGCCGGTCGACCCCGGCACCCGGCGTACGGCCCCGATGTCGACCCCGCAGGCGGCGCTCACGCGGAGTGCCTCGTCACCGAACGCGTCGTCCCCCACCGCCGACACGAGTCGCACCGGGACGCCGAGCAGGCCCAGGCACGCAGCGATGTTGCGACCGACCCCGCCGGGGGAGATGCGGGTGTGGCCGGGGTTGCTGGTGGCGCCGACCATCGGCGCCGAGGTCCGGGCGACCACGTCCATGTTGGTCCCGCCGACGACCACCACCCACTGCTTCACGCGCAGATCCTGACACGGTGGGCCGCGCTGCGCTCAGATCTCGTCGTCGACGTAGGTCGGACTCGCGACACGTAGCCCGGCCAGGGTCAGCGGCACCGCGGTGAGCCCGAGCAGCACGATCACCAGCGTCCAGCTGTCCGTGGCCTCGTGGACCAGGCCGACCACGAAGGGGCCGATCGCGGCGAGCGCGTAGCCCACCGGCTGCACGAATCCCGACACCTGTGCGGTCACCGACGGGTGGCGCGTGCGGGCGGTGATGAGGGCGATCGCCGTCGGGAAGGCGAGGCCGGAGAGTCCCAGGAGGAGGGCCCACAACCACGGCACGGTGGCCGGGGCGACCAGCAGGCCGGCATAGCCGAGAGCGAGCAGGACGCCGAAGGCCACCATCAGGGCGCGCACCCCGCGGTTGCGCGCGATGACCGTCGGCATGGCCAGGGCGCCGAGGATGCCGACGCTGGACAGCAGGGCCAGCAGGCCACCCGCGGAGGAGGCGGAGATGCCGGCGTCACGGTAGATCTGGGGAAGCCAGCCGAACTGGACGTAGGCGTGCATCGCCTGCACGCCGAAGAGCACGGTGAGGGCCAGGGCCGTGGGGGAGCGCGCCACGCGACCGGTGGGTGCCGCGCCGTCGACGCTGCGCTCGGCGGGCGAGCGACGCTCGCGCAGCACCAGCCAGGCCCACAACGGCACCGCCAGCAGCGCGACCAGGCCCCACATGCCCAGTCCCTGCTGCCACGAGCCCGTCGCCGCGCTCACCGGGGCGGTCGTGAGCGAGGCGACGGTGGCACCGGAGACGAGCCCGGTGCCGTAGACGGTCATCAGTGCGACCGCGTGGCCGTGCGCCTTGATCCAGGCCGGCACCAGCACGTTGCCGACAGCCATCCCGGCCAGGGCGATGACGGTGAAGAACAGGAAGAAGGGCACGCTCGAGGTCGTGACGCGCAGCAGGAGACCGATCGCGACGGCGGTCAGGCCGATGGCGATCCCGGCAGTCATGCCGACCCGGCGGGCGAAACCGGCCGCCAGCGCACCGGCGAGGCCGAAGCACAGACCCGGCAGCCCGGTCATGATGCCCGCGACGCCGGCGCTCATGCCCAGCCCCTCGCGGAGCTCCTCCAGCACCGGCCCCGGCGACGACGCTCCGGGCCTCAGGCTGATCGAGACGAGCAGGACGGCCACGACGAGGAGCCCGTAGGGGACCGCAGCGCTGCGGGATCGGTCATCGGCGTCGGACACGTGCACCGACCCTGGGGACGACCAGCAGCACGCCGAGGACGAGGGTCGCGACCACGACGAATGCGGTGGCGGTTCCCTGACCGCTGGCCTGGCGCAGGGCCATGCCGCCGACCAGCGTGACGAGCCACACGACAACGCCGGAGGTGAGGAGGGCGGGGGACCGGCCCACCACACGGAGCGCGACCGACGCGAGCACCGTTGCGGCGAGGAACGGCCACGCGGTCGTCCACCAGCCGTCGGGGGTGAGGGATCCGTAGTGGCTGATCCGGCCGATGACGGCGAAGACGCCGACGAGCAGGAGGTCGAGCAGCAGCCACATGGGGAGAAGCGTAGGCAGGGCCGGTCCACCACACGTGGATCGGGCACGGCGCGGGCCGCGCAGCCTGGTCGGCGTCGGGACGCTGCGGCGTGCTGCGGCCGTTGACCCGATAGCGTCGCCCGCGTGTCGACCCGGCCCGCAGTCCGTCTGCTCCTGCTGCTGCTCATCCTCACGTACGCCGCACCCGCCGAGGCCGCCGGGCGGATCCCGCGACCGGTGCTCGACGTCGACTTCCCGGATCCCGCCGTGGTGGCCACCCGGACCGGCCTGGTCACCTACTCCACCGGCGACCGGGTGCCACACGCGTGGTCGCGGGACGCGAACGGCCCGTGGCGCAGGGGATCCGGATTGCTGACCCGCCGCCCGTCGTGGTCGCGTGAGGGCAGTGTCTGGGCGGTCGACGTGGCGCGCGTGCAGGGACGCTGGCTGCTGTACTACGCCACTCCGGTGCGTGGCCTGGGTGAGCACGGGCGGTGCATCGGGGTCGCCCGCGCCGACTCCGCGCGCGGTCCGTTCCGCCCGGTCGGCAGCGCTCCGCTGGTGTGTCCGTCCTACGCCCGTACGCCGCTGGCGCAGGATCCGCTGCTGCCACGAGACCCGACGTTGCCGCGGGCCGGGGTGATCGACCCGTCCTGGTTCCGCGACACCGACGGGACGGCGTACCTGGTCTACAAGACCGACCGGATCCCCTCGACGATCCGGATCGTCACCCTCGCCCCCGACGGGCAGGCTGTCCAGGGGGAGGCGACGAGCCTCGAGCTGGTGCGCTCGACCGGCGTGATCGAGAACCCCGTCCTCACCCGGCGGCCGGAGGGCTACGTCCTCCTGGCCTCCGAGGGCGACTGGACCAGGTGCGGCTACCGCACCTCGTGGCGGCGCTCCGCCAGCCTGCTGGACTGGTCGGCGGCCGAGACCGGGATGCTGATCGACACCGCGGGCTCCGGGCTCTGCGGTCCCGGCGGCGCGGACCTCGTGGAGGGGCGCGACGACCGGACCCTGGTGTTCCTGCACGGCTGGACCTGCCGCGACACCTCGCGGCCCTGCGCCGGCACCGGGAAGTGGGACCACAGGCCGCGTGCGCGCGGGCGACGATCGCTCTACGCCGGCCGGCTCCGCTGGGTGGGCGGCGTTCCCGAGGTCGCCCGCTGGTTCCGTCCCCGCTGACGCGCCGGTCGCGGGTCAGTCGAACCAGGCGCGGTCCATCGCCACGATCCAGCGCCGGCGGGGGTGTTCGGTGATCGACCAGAGGCGGTCGGTGGAGGGCCAGTAGCTCAGGTCCTCGGGCCCCATCGGCAGCGCCCAGCGACGTAGGACCATCGATCCCGGCCGGCCCGTGGCGACGGTCCCCGGCATCCAGGGCCCGTGCGAGACGGTGACGTGGAAGCGACCGGCGGCGAGGACGGCGCCCTGCATCTGGCGCACGCCGCCGTCGTCGATCGAGAGCGGTCGGGAGAATCCGTCCTCGCCCGTGGCCAGCTGCCACGTCCGCGGGTCGAGGGGATAGCGGGCCAACCGGGTGGTGGCGCCCGTCGTCGCGGCGTACTCGCCCGCGACGATCGACGGCGGGTCCGCACGACGGTCGAGCGACACGAACGAGTAGCGCAGCTTCTCGTGGCCCTCATCGGTGAAGGCCTGGTAGGTGAAGCGCACCGGCAGGACGTAGCGGTGGCCGAAGGAGTCGACCCTCCCGTCGGTGATGCCGAGCTGGTCCGGGTGGTCGTCGTCGCCCGCGACCCGCATGATGTCCTCGACGCTCGCGGTGACGAACCCGCGGTTGGTGGCCGCGATGTGGAGGTAGGGCCCGGCCCAGACGATGCCGCCGGCGTGGATGCTCATCGGACGCAGGGCGAGCCGGCCGGTCTTGTCGAAGACGGGGGAGACCAGCAGGACGTGGCGGTACTTCCCGGAGTCGAGGTCGACGACCGTGATCCGCGAGCCGCGCTTGATGCCGTCCCTCCCGGTGCTGTACCAGGTGGTGACGAGCACCCGGCGGCCGTCGCCGGCCCGGGTCCGGAAGGTCTCGACGTCGCAGGCGTCGGCACTGGTCGAGATGCCCTGCGGATACCAGAGCTCGTCGCGCTCGTCGTGGGCGTCCCAGCGGTAGGCCTCGCGCACCGCCCGTCCGAGCAGCCGCGGCACCCGCGCGCGGCGTACGTCGTGCTTGAGGTCGTCGAGCAGCCCACCGAGCCCCGCCGCCTCGCCGAGCACGTCGGTCAGCGCGGCGATCTCGCGGACGTTCTCGTCGGTGCGCTGCAGGTGCACGCCCCGGACGAAGGGCGACTCCGAGGCGGTGGTCATGACCGCGACCCTAGCCACGGGGCGGACGGCGACACGCACCAGCGACAATGACGGCGTGAGAGCCATCTTCTTCGACCAGGACAGCGCGCGGGCGGTCGTGGCACGACTGCGTGCGGACGGGTTCGAGGCGAGCCTCGAACGGGAGCGGCTCGCAGGTGAGGACGACGACGAGGACCACCCGTGGGCGGTGGTGAGCGACGCGCCGGGATTCATGCTCGAGATGCTCGTCGACAGCCACGACGGGTGGCTCGACGAGGGCGAGGAACAGACCGCCCCACCTGCGGCGTTGCACCTGCCGACCGCACCGAAGCGCATCAAGCGCACAGACCTAGGCTGAGTCGATGACCCGAACACCCGAGCGCCGCATCCTGCTCGTCCACGCCCACCCAGACGACGAGTGCATCGGCACGGGGGCGACGATGGCGCGCTACGTCGACGAGGGCATCGGCGTGACGCTCGTGACCTGCACGGCCGGCGAGATGGGTGAGGTGCTCGTCCCCACGCTCTCCTACCTGGCCTTCGATGAGAAGGGCGGCCTCGGCGAGCACCGTCGCGGCGAGCTCGACGAGGCGATGAAGGTCCTCGGTGTCACCGACCACCGCTTCCTCGGCGGCTTCGGCCGCTTCCACGACTCCGGGATGGCCTGGCACGAGGACGGCCACGCGGTCGCCTCGGAGACGATCCCCGACAACGCCTTCTGGAACGCCGACCTCAACCAGGCGGCCGACGAGCTGGTGACGGTCATCCGCGAGGTCCGCCCCCAGGTGCTGGTGACCTATGACGAGTTCGGCGGATACGGCCACCCCGACCACATCCAGGCCCACCGCGTCGCGATGTACGCCGCCCAGCTGGCGGCAGCTCCGTCCTACAAGCGCGAGCTCGGCGAGCCCCACGACGTGGCGAAGATCTACTGGACCGCGATGAGCGAGTCGCGGATGCGCGAGAGCCTGCGCCAGCTGCGCGAGTCCGGTGACACCGAGACGTTCAAGGGCATGGAGCCCGACGGGAAGCTGCCGCCGTTCATCACGCCCGACGAGCTGATCAGTGCGCGCGTCGACGGCAGGGCCACGGTCCAGCGCAAGATGGAGGCGCTCGCCAAGCACGACACCCAGGTCGATCAGGACGGCCACTTCTTCTCCGGCGCGGAGAGCGGTCACGCGTGGTGGTCCGACGAATACTTCCGCCTCGTCAAGGGGACCCCCGGCAAGCTGGGTGCCGACGGGTTCGAGGAGGACCTCTTCGCTGGCCTGTAGGGCCCTGGATGGTTGCTCGCGCTGCTGGTGGGAGCGGTGTCCCGCAGCGACCGGGCGGAGGCTTCCTGATCGGTGCCGACGCTTCGCAAAGGCGCCGAGGATCACGGACTTCGGGTTCGGGCGACCTAAACTCATCCAGTGGCGAAGAACTCGAACGGCGCCGGGCAACCCCGCGAGAAGGTGGGCGCGTCCGCCGTCGTCTGGCTCCTGCTGGGTCTCGCGGTGCTCTTCGGCGGCCTCTACGTCGGCGCGCACTACCTCGCCGGCGACAAGGTCCCGCGCAACACCACCGTCTCTGGAGTGCGCATCGGTGGACATCCGCAGGACGAGGCGGCGCAGCGGCTCGAGGCCGGCCTGGCCGACAAGGTCGCCCGCGACATCGCCACCACGGTCGAGGGGACGGCTGTCTCGATCGATCCCGCGGAGGCCGGGCTGCGCGTCGACTACGACGCCTCCGTCGCCGAGGCCGGTGGCGAGGTCAGCTGGGACCCGGTCCGCCTGTGGAACTACTTCACCGGCGGCGACACCTTCGAGGCCGAGACCACCATCGACGACGCCGTCTTCGGCGCCTACGTCGCGGGCCTCGACGAGCAGCACGGCGCCCCCGCTCGCGACGGGGCCGTGAGGTTCGGTGGCAACCAGGTCGACACCACCAGGGCGCGCACCGGCAAGGCGCTCGACCCGGCCAGCACGCTCGACGCCCTCCGCGGCGCCTTCCTCGAGGACACCCCGGCCGCGGTGGAGCTCGAGATGGCCGACGTCATCCCCGACATCGACCAGGGTGACGTCCAGGAGGCGCTCGACACGTTCGCGTCGCCGGCAGTCGCTGCGCCCGTCACCCTGAGCTTCGAGGGCACGTCGGTCAAGATCTTCCCGGCCGACTACTCGGCCGCACTGAGCCTGGTGCCCACCGACGGCGAGCTCGTGCCGACCCTCGACGCCGCTGCGCTCGCAGAGGTCGTGGACGCCGAGGTGACGACCGGCGCCCCGGTCGACGCGAGCGTGGCACTGGTCGACGGCAGCCCCCAGGTCGTCCCCGCGCGGCCCGGCGTCACCTTCGACCCGGCCGAGCTGGAGGCCGGCTTCCTCGGCGTCGTCGCGCAGCCGCAGGGCGAGCGCACGTTGGCGCTGACCGCGCAGGTCGCCCGGCCCGCCTTCACCACCCGGGACGCCCGCGCACTGAAGGTCACCGAGCAGGTCTCGACCTTCACCACCTACTTCCCCTATGCCGAATATCGCAACGTCAACATCGGCCGGGCCGCCGAGCTCGTCGACGGCACGCTGCTCAAGCCGGGCGAGACGTTCTCCCTCAACGACACGGTCGGCGAGCGCACCGTGGCCAACGGCTTCACCGAGGGCTACGTCATCAACGACGGAATCCTCACCCAGGACCTCGGCGGTGGCGTCTCGCAGATGGCGACGACGACCTTCAACGCGATGTTCTTCGCCGGCCTCGAGGACGTCGAGCACAAGCCGCACTCGTTCTACATCGATCGCTACCCCGTCGGGCGCGAGGCGACGGTCGCGTGGGGTGCGATCGACCTGCGCTTCCGCAACGACACCCCCTACGGCGTCCTGATCCAGGCGACGGTCACGCCGTCCACGCCCTCGTCCTCCGGCGTCGTCACGGTGAGCATGTACTCCACCGACTGGTGGGACGTCACCACCACGACCGGCGAGCGCTACAACTTCACCCAGGCCCAGACGCGTCGGATCGACGACCTCACCTGCCACCCCAACACCGGCTACGGCGGCTTCGACATCGACGTCGTGCGCTCCTTCACCCCGCTGGGCGCCAACACCGAGACCCGCGACGACGAGGTCTTCAGCACCACCTACACCCCCAGCGACACGGTGATCTGCACCAATCCCAACGCCGTCGACGAGTAGGGCGACTGCCCGGCTGTCCGGCTGCCTCAGCGGCCGACGAGGTAGCGGTTCGTGTGGTGCGTGCTGAACCCGTGCCGCTCGTAGAGCGCGAGGGCGCCCGCGTTGACGGTCTCCACGTGCAGCAGCGCGGTGGTGGCACCGAGGGACGCGCCCCAGTCGAGCAGGTCGGCCAGGACGGCGGTGGCCAGGCCGCGACGGCGGTGGTCAGCGTCGACGGCCACGGACTCGATGAGCAGCCAGTCACCCGACAGCACTCCCCGGCCCGTCCCAGCGCCGTCCTCCACCGAGACGACCGCGTCGTGCGGTGACTCCTCGATCGACGCGCGTACGTCGGGGGCGACCGCTCGTGCGGAGCGCAGGGCGCGCGCGACGGAGGCGAGCTGGGCGTGCGCGTCGCCGTCGCCCATCGGGGCGAAGCCCAGCGGAAGCAGCGACCGCTCCACCTCGGAGCCGAGCTGCACCTGGACCCACGACTCCTGCCCGAGGGCGTCGTAGAAGCGGCGTACTCCGTGGACCGCGTCCGCCCAGCCGATCCCCGGATGTCTGGCGGCGAGGGCCGAGTTGCCGCGGCGCCGCAACCGACCGCCGTGCGGGGGCGAGGACCGCAGCAGCCAGTCACCCAGCGGTGCGGTCGTGACCGACGACCACAGCGCAGCGATGTGCTCCTCGACCTCCTGCGCGCCGATCCGGGCCCGCGTCGACGCCCGCGGCGGGACAGGCTTGCCGGTGACCACGTCGGCGAGCGCGATGACGACGGGCCCGGCCCGGGTCGGATCCGGCCCGTCCCGCTCCACCGTGAGGGAGGCCTCGCCCCACGCCGTACAGGTGCCGAGGACGTCGGTGGCGGAGCCGTCCCGGAGCAGGTGTCGTACGACCACCCGCTGGCCGATCAGGTGGGGTCCGAGGCGGTGGCTGCCCAGTTGGTGGTGTCCCCGCTCGTCAGCCATGCGCGGGATACTAGAGTGAGGATCTCTCGCCCCACTCACGTGTCTTGTCTTGTAGGAGGACCTGGTGACCTACGTCATCGCCCAGCCGTGCGTCGACCTCAAGGACCGCGCCTGCGTCGACGAGTGCCCCGTCGACTGCATCTACGAGGGCAAGCGGATGCTCTACATCCACCCCGACGAGTGCGTCGACTGCGGCGCCTGCGAGCCGGTGTGCCCGGTCGAGGCGATCTTCTACGAGGACGACACCCCGGAGGAGTGGAAGGGCTACTACGACGCCAACGTCCACTTCTTCGACGACCTCGGCTCGCCCGGTGGCGCCGCGAAGATGGGTGTCATCGAGGCCGACCACGCGCTCGTCGCCGCACTGCCCCCGCAGGAGCACGCCGAGTGAGCGACGCTCCGCCGGTCGAGGAGGTCGCGCAGCGACCGTCCAGAGACCGACGGACAGTCAGTCAGCGCCTCCCGGACTTCCCCTGGGACAAGCTCACGCACCACGCAGCGACGGCGCGCGCCCACCCCGACGGCGTCTGTGACCTGTCGGTGGGTACGCCCGTCGACCCCACGCCCGCCGTCGTGCAGGACGCGCTGCGAGAAGCCGCCGACTCCCCGGGCTACCCCACGACGATCGGTCTCGAGACGACCCGGCAGGCGGCCATCGACTGGCTGGCGCGCCGCCACGGTGTGCGCGGCCTCTCGCTCGACGGCGTGCTGCCGGTCATCGGCTCCAAGGAGCTGATCGGCTCGATGGCGGTGCACCTCGGCATCGGTGTCGGCGACCTCATCGGCTACCCGGCCCTCGCCTACCCGACGTACGAGGTCGGCGCGGCGCTCGCCGGCGCGGACAGCCTCGCCACCGACTCGCTGACCGCGTTCGGCCCGCGCACGCCGCGGCTGCTGTGGCTCAACAGCCCGGCCAACCCCAGCGGCCGGGTGCTGCCGCTCGACCACCTGCGCAAGGTCGTGGAGTGGTGCCGTGAGCGCGGCACGATCCTGGTCTCCGACGAGTGCTACATCGAGTGCGCCTGGGAGGGCGACAAGCCCCTGTCGATCCTCGACCCGGTGGTCAACGGCGGCTCGCTCGACGGGATCCTCGCCGTCCACTCGCTGTCCAAGCGCTCCAACCTCGCGGGCTACCGGTGTGCCTTCGTCGCCGGTGATCCGAGCCTGATCGGTGAGCTCCTCGCGGTCCGCAAGAACCTCGGCCTCCAGATGCCCGGCCCCCAGCAGCGGGCGATGATCGCCGCCCTCGCCGACGACGACCACGTCGAGGAGCAGCACGCCCGCTACGCCGCTCGGCGATCCGCGCTGCGTGCCGCGCTGGAGTCGGCGGGGTTCCGCATCGACCACTCCGAGGCCTCGCTCTACCTCTGGGCACGGCGCCAGACCGATGCGGGCGGCGAGGACTGCTGGGCGACCGTCGCCTGGCTCGCGGACCGCGGGATCCTCGTGGCGCCCGGGGAGTTCTACGGCACGGCCGGACGCCAGCACGTACGCGTGGCGTTCACCGCCACCGACGAGCGCGTCGAGGCCGCGGTCTCGCGTCTCGCATCGTGACGTCGCCCACCCGGCTCGCGCCCGACGGTCCGCGACGTGCGCGGCCCGCTCGCTCCGGTCGGAAGCCCTCAGTCGAGCACGTCGAGGTGCACGTGGTCACGGTGCTCGAGGATCGCCCGGTCACCGCCTGACGACGACGGCACCCGGTAGTCGGTCCACCCGTCGTCGGAGCGCGACCCGGCCCGCCAGAGCCGGTCGTCGAAGATCAGCGTGTTGATGTCGAGCCGGTCGGCGTTGGCGACGAGGTAGGTCGCCAGCGCCCATCCCCGCTGGGTGTTCTCGGCACTGATCGGGCGGTAGAAGACGTCGATCGCACGCCCCTCGTAGTGTGCCGAGCCCGCCATGTGGCCGCTCGAGACACCGTCGGGCGCGAAGCCGCCGAGCGACAGCTGGCCGAAACGCGCCTCCAGGTCACGGCGTACGACGGCGGCGCGGGCGACCAGGCCCTGCTCGTCGAGGTCGTCGGACGCCTCGTCGGCGTCGCCCGGCACGTCGCACCACATCGTCTCCGGCGAGTTGCCGGTCAGCGCGGAGGCCAGGGCGCGGGCGTCGTCCTCGTGGTCGGCGTAGGCGTCGGGGAAGGCCGAGCGCTGCACCTCCTGGGCGGCGACGGTGATGTCCATCTCGCGATAGCCCTCGACCTTCACCAGCGCGTCGTAGAAGGCGTTGGCGGAGTAGACGGGGTCCATCAGCTGCTCGACCGCACCCCATCCCTGGGACGGACGCTGCTGGAACAGCCCGACGGAGTCCCGGTCGCCGTAGTCGATGTTGTAGAGCTCGGACTCCTGGAACGCGGTGGCCAGGGCGATGCTCGCGGCGCGCGCGGGCAGGCCGCGCTGGATCGCGATCGCCGTGATCAGGGAGGCGTTCTCGGCCTGGTCGAGGTCGATGTCCACGCGGTGGCCGTCGACCTCTGCCGTGCAACCGCTGGAGTCGAGGATCGAGGGGACCCCGCCACGCTCCACCAGCACGATCGCAGTCGCCACGGCTCCGAGGGCGACCACCGCGCCGACGGTCGCCGAACGCAGGAACGACACGACGGGTGCTAGTTGGCGTGCAGGGCCGCGTTGAGGGCGATCCCGTCGCCCTTCCACGGCACTGCCTCGATGGCGCCGCTCACCGAGTTGCGACGGAACAGGATGTTGTCGACGCCTGAGAGCGACGCGGCCTTGACGACCTGCGACGTGCCGTCGATGTCCGTGACGGTGACCTTGGTGCCGGCCGTGACGTAGCAGCCGGCCTCGACCACGCAGTCGTCACCGAGGGAGATGCCGATGCCGGCGTTGGCGCCGAGCAGGCACCGCTCACCCACCGAGATGACCTCCTTGCCGCCACCGGACAGCGTCCCCATGATCGAGGCGCCGCCGCCGATGTCGGAGCCGTCCCCGACCACCACGCCGGCCGAGATCCGGCCCTCGACCATCGAGGCGCCGAGGGTGCCGGCGTTGTAGTTGACGAAGCCCTCGTGCATGACGGTGGTGCCCTCGGCGAGGTGGGCGCCGAGGCGCACGCGGTCGGCGTCGGCGATGCGGACGCCGCTGGGCAGGACGTAGTCGACCAGCCGTGGGAACTTGTCGACACCGAACACCGTGACGTGCTGGCCGGTCGCCTTCAACCGTGCCCGGGTGGTCTCGAACCCCTCGACCGCGCAGGGGCCGGCCGAGGTCCACACGACGTTGGTGAGCAGACCGAAGACCCCGTCCATCGACATGCCGTGCGGCTGCACGAGCCGCGTGGAGAGCAGGTGCAGCCTCAGCCACACGTCCTCGGTCGACGCGGGAGCGTCCGCGAGGTCGGCGATCTCGACCAGCCGCACCTCACGGCGTACGCCTCGGGCCTCGTCGGTGCCCTCCAGAGCGGTCAGCTCCACCGGCGTCTCACCCTCGGTCGAGCCGAGCGTGGGGGAGGGGAACCAGGCGTCGAGGACGGTCTCGCCGCTCGGTCCAGCGTGGAGGGTCAGCAGGCCGTAGCCGGAAGCAGCAGTCACGCCACCAGCCTACGGATGGGTCCGAGGCGTCGGACCTACTGCCCGGCGCGCCCGTCCACGCACTCACGCACCAGGTCGGCGTGGCCGCAGTGACGGGCGTACTCCTCGATCATGTGGACGATGATGTCGCGCACCTCGGTGGGCTCGCCGTGGACGTCGACGACGGCGTCGAGGTCGGTGCGCTCCAGCACCTCTCGGGCGTGGACGATCTCGGCCTGCCACAGAGCACGGGAGTCCCGGACGAGGTCATCGTCGACCTCCGGGAAGTCGAAGCCCGCGTCCTCGTCCTGGAAGATCCGGGGAAGCTCCATGGCGCCGAGGATCACCCGGCGGAACCAGCTCTGCTCGACGCGCGCCATGTGGCGCAGGAGTCCGAGCAGCGAGATGTGGGACGGCGGCACGGCCCTGGTGGCGAGCTGCTCGGGACTCAGTCCGTCGCACTTCAGCGCCAGGGTCTGCCGGTAGTGCTCGAGGTAGCCCACCAGGCACTCTCGTTCACCCCGAGTGGGCCCCATCTGCTGCCGTGGGTCCTTCTCGGGCGGGAGCCACATGCCGTCATGTCCGGGACAAGCCATGAGCCCAGCCAAGCGGTCCCGGGCACGCAGATGCAACCAACGCCTAGCCTTCGGTCATGGGCAGGGGAGAGCTGATGGTGGTCTTCGGTCCGCCGGCCGTCGGCAAGATGACGGTCGCGAGGGCTGTCTGCGCGGCGTCGGACTTCAGGCTGTTCCACAACCATCACACCATCGAGCCGCTGCACGAGATCTTCGGCCAGCAGAGCCCGGCCTTCGGGGTGCTCAACGCGGAGTTCCGAAGGCGGGTGATCGAGGAGGCAGCTGCACACGACCTGCGCCTGGTGTTCACGACCGTCTGGGATCTCGCCGGCGACCGCGACGCCACCTACATCCGTGGTCTGGTCTCGCCCTACGTGGACCGAGGGCGGCCGGTGCGCTTCGTCGAGCTGTACGCCGACCTGGCGACCAGGTTGGACCGCAACGACGGGGCCGACCGGTTGGCGGCCAAGCCTTCCAAGCGCGACCTCCAGCGCTCGGCCGCCCACCTTCAGGAGCGGGAGGTGGCCTTCACGATGAACACGGCGTCCGAGGTCGTGTTGCCGGGGAACGCGGTGCTGGTCGACTTCGACCACCTGCGCCTCGACACCACAGCCCTCGAACCCGCGGCCGCGGCGTCCCGCATCCTGGCCTCGACACCGACGGTCACGCGTCCGGTATGAACACCTCGTCGACCGGCACGGCGAAGAGTCCGCTGATCCTGAAGGCGAGTGACAGTCGCGGGTCGAAGTGGCCCTTCTCGATCGAGATGACGGTCTGCCGGGTGACCCCCAGGGCCTCCGCGCATTCGACCTGAGACATCCCGGCGTGCTCGCGCAGCGCCCTCAGCATGTTCTGCATCAGCCCTCCCGCCGCTGCAGGATCGCGTAGCGAGCGGCTGAGTCGGCCATCGCGAGGACGATGAACGCCACGGTGGGCACCGAGTCGGTGTCCAGCACCGCAGTCGCCGTCGTGGCGACGCCGAGGGCGAACAGCAGGTCGAGGAACGCCCCACTGGTCGCTTGCGTGATCCACTGCATCTCGACCGACTCCTCGTCGTGGGCCGGCCGATCGTCGGCCGCCCGCAGGAGGGAGACCAGCCCGAACCACACCGGGAGGGTCATGACGCCGAAGGTGACCAGCCGGAGCGAGTCCATCCCTCCGGTCTGCGCATAGGCCGCGACAGTTCCCGTGAGCACCGCCAGGGCAATGCCCGCAGCGCCTGCGACGAGCCAGTTGGAGCGGATCTCGATCATGGTTCCTCCGTGAATGTGTATGAGTTGTTTGACACGATCGTGCGGCCTCGGAGGGGGCGATGTCAAGGTTCTCATACGTAAAGTTTCTCCGACATCGCTGCCCGCTGGCGTGGCCGCCGCGGTAGTCCAGTGCCGACCTGCTGCCGCCTCGGGGTAGTCCAGTGGCCAACTGCTGCGGTCGGGGGCATCCGACGACGTGTGGCCACTGGACTACCCCGGCGGCTGCCGGGCCGGGTGGGGGCATCCGACGACATGTGGCCACTGGACTACCCCGGCGGCTGCCGGTCCGGGTGACAGGAAGTCGGGTGTGGATAGCGACCACAACCGCCGTCGCGGCGGCAACGATCTATCTCGTGTTCGTCCCGTCGCCCTACTCGGAGCGTCGTCCCGGTCTCGTCCGGCCGGTGGCGCAGGATCCGCGCGGACTGGACGGGCCGACGCCCGGGCAGGCTCGGGGACCGCGCTGGCGTACGACGAGCCGCGGCCTGGCCGTGCCGGCGTCGGTGGAGCCGACCGCCGAGCAGCGCACGCTCGAGGCGAGCGTGGTGCTCCACGACGAGGACGCCGTGACCGGGTGGGCCGCGCTCAACTGGCTGGGCGGAACATGGTTCACCGGTTCGGGCGACGGGAACAGGGTCCGTGACGTGGCGCTGGTGGCGCGGCGGCACCTGGTCGCGCAACCGGGATTCACGGTGAGCCAGGAATATCTTGCGCCGCGCGAGATCACGGTGGTGGACGGAGTGCCCGTCACGCGTGCAGTGAGGTCGGTGGCCTTCGAGATGCGGTACGCACCGTCACTCGGCGCCGCTGTCGTGGCGCTCGACATGGCCTGCTTCTCCGATCTCATCAGCATCGCCGAGGTGGCGGCGTACGTCGAGAGCCTGGGGCCGGTCACGGGCATCCAGCAGGCCCGAGACGCGGTGGTCGAGGCCGACGAGAACTCGTGGTCACCGCAGGAGACGCGGATGCGCGGCGTCTGGACCAGACGGGCGGGCCTGGCGAAGCCACGGTGCAACACACCGGTCTTCACGCTCGACGGACGTCATGTCGGCACCCCCGACGTGATCGGACCGGAGCTGGGGCTGATCGCGCAGTACAACGGGAGCGGGCACCTGAGCCTCGCAGGAGCTGCGACCGACATCAAGGCCGAGGCGGCCTACCGCGACCTCGGGCTGGAGACCGTGACGATGGTGGCGAGCGACTGGACCGACCTCGACGACTTCATCGTCCGGCTGTGCGCCGCAGCGCGGCGAGCTCGGGCAAGCTCCGGGCCGCGTGGCTGGACCATCGAACCACCGCCGTGGTGGACGCCCACGGTGACGGTGGCCCGGCGCCGCGCGCTCGGGGAAGAACAGAAGCGGCGCTATCTGCGCTACCGGCGCGCCGCCTGACTCTGTACGCGGCGCCGCGGGCGCGCAGTGGATGTCGTGGGCCGGATTACCGTGGGGTAGTCCAGTGTCGAACTGCTGTCCGAGGGCCCATCTGACGACGTGTGGCCACTGGACTACCCAGCCCCCGACTGCCCCACCCCCGGCCCCCGACTACCCCGCCCCGACTGCCCCCGCCCCCGACTGCCCTCGCCCCCGGGCGGCCGCGACCCCGCTCCAATCGATTGGCGCGCCCGAGCGCAGCCGCCGTACGATCGCCGCAGGCGTCTGAGCCGTCATCAGCGGCAAGCCTCGGGAAGAACGGGTACGGCGATCCGGCCGGCACCTCACTAGAACCCGGCGGGTGGGCCCGGCACAGCCTGCAACGAGCGGCCCGGACATCGGGCAAGCGAGGTGGTACCGCGGTCAGCAGATCGTCCTCGTGGTGAGAATCCCACGCACGACGCCACCGCAGGAGACAGCCATGACCTATCCGAAGGTCTCGCACACCGCCGCAACGACCGCCGCAGGGCCCGTACAGAAGCCGACGTTCCCCGAGATCGAGGAAGCGGTCCTGGCCTACTGGGAGGCCGACGACACCTTCCGCGCGAGCGTCGAGCAGCGTGAGGCCGGCGCGGACGGCGCCAACGAGTTCGTCTTCTACGACGGCCCGCCCTTCGCCAACGGCCTGCCGCACTACGGCCACCTGCTCACCGGCTACGTCAAGGACCTCGTCCCGCGCTACCAGACGATGCGCGGGCGCAAGGTCGAGCGCCGCTTCGGCTGGGACACCCACGGCCTCCCTGCCGAGCTCGAGGCGATGCGCCTCAACGGGATCAAGACCACCGACGAGATCGTCGAGCTGGGCATCGAGAAGTTCAACGAGGCCTGCCGCCAGTCCGTGCTGAAGTACACCGGTGAGTGGCGCGAGTACGTCACCCGCCAGGCGCGATGGGTCGACTTCGACCACGACTACCGCACGATGAACCCCGACTTCATGGAGTCGGTCATGTGGGCCTTCAAGCAGCTCCACGAGAAGGGTCTGGTCTACGAGGGCTTCCGGGTGCTGCCCTACTGCTGGCAGGACGAGACGCCGCTGTCCAACCACGAGCTGCGGATGGACGACGACGTCTACCAGATGCGCCAGGACCCGGCGGTCACCGTCGGCTACGACGTCACGACGCCCGGCGAGATGAAGGGTGTGAAGGTCCTCGTCTGGACCACGACCCCCTGGACGCTGCCCTCCAACCTCGCGGTCATGGTCGGCGAGGAGATCGACTACGTCGTCGTGGAGTCCGACGGCCCCACCGGCAGCACCGAGCGCTACCTGATCGCCGAGGCGCGCCTGGCGTCGTACAGGCGCGAGCTCTTTCCCGACACCGACGAGCCCGCGGTGGTGTCGCGGCACACCGGCGCCGACCTGGTGGGCCTGGAGTATGCGCCGCCGTTCAGCTACTACGCCGGCCACGAGCGTGCCTTCCGCCTCGTGCCTGCCGAGTTCGTCACCACGACCGACGGCACCGGGCTGGTGCACACCGCCGGCGCCTTCGGTGAGGACGACAAGGTCGTCACCGACCGCGAGGGCATCGAGGCCGTCATGCCGGTCGGCAAGGACGGCCGCTTCACCTTCCCGGTCACCGACTACGAGGGCATGCAGGTCTTCGACGCCAACCTGCACGTGATCGACCACCTCAGGGCGGCCACCCGCAACGACGGACCCACCGGCGCCGTCACGCCCGGCACCGTCCTGGTGCGTCGCGAGACCTACGACCACTCCTACCCGCACTGCTGGCGCTGCCGGCAGCCCCTGATCTACAAGGGCGTCTCGTCCTGGTTCGTCGAGGTCACCAAGGTCAAGGAGCGCCTGATCGCGCTCAACCAGGACATCCGCTGGGTGCCCGAGCACATCAAGGACGGCCAGTTCGGCAAGTGGGTGGAGAACGCCCGCGACTGGTCGATCACCCGCAACCGCTTCTGGGGCAGCCCGGTGCCGGTGTGGAAGTCCGACGACGAGCACTACCCGCGCATCGACGTCTACGGATCGTTCGCGGACATCGAGCGCGACTTCGGCCGGCTGCCGGTGGACAAGGACGGTACGCCGGACCTGCACCGGCCGTTCGTCGACGACCTGACCCGCCCCAACCCGGACGACCCGACCGGGAAGTCGACGATGCGCCGGGTGACCGACGTCCTGGACGTCTGGTTCGACTCGGGCTCGATGTCGTTCGCCCAGGTCCACTACCCCTTCGAGAACAAGGACTGGTTCGACCACCACTTCCCCGGCGACTTCATCGTCGAGTACATCGGCCAGACCCGCGGCTGGTTCTACACGATGCACGTCCTCGCCGGCGCGATCTTCGAGCGCCCGGCCTTCTCGACGTGCCTGAGCCACGGCATCGTCCTGGGCAACGACGGACAGAAGATGTCGAAGTCACTGCGCAACTACCCCGACGTGCGCGAGGTCTTCGACCGCGACGGCGCCGACGCGATGCGCTGGTTCCTGATGTCGAGCCCGATCCTGCGCGGCGGCAACCTGGTCGTCACCGAGCAGGGCATCCGCGACTCGGTGCGGCAGGTGCTGATCCCGCTGTGGAACAGCTGGTCCTTCTTCACCCTCTACGCCAACGCGGCGGGCCACGAGGCCACCTGGCGCACCGACAGCGCGCACCCGATGGACCGCTACATCCTGGCCAAGCTGCGCGACTACGTCGCCGCGATGACCGATCAGCTCGACAACTACGAGGTGGCGGCCGCCTGCGACTCGACGCGCAGCTTCCTCGACGTGCTGACCAACTGGTACATCCGGCGCTCGCGCGAGCGCTTCTGGGACGAGGACGCCGACGCGTTCGACACCCTCTCCACGGTGCTCGAGGTGGTGTGCCGGGTCACCGCCCCACTGATGCCGCTGACGACCGAGGAGGTCTGGCGCGGTCTCACCGGCGAGCGCTCGGTCCACCTCACCGACTGGCCCGCCTCCGACGACCTCCCGGCGGACGAGTCGCTGGTCGCCTCGATGGACACCGTCCGCGACGTCTGCTCGGCCGGATCGGCGCTGCGCAAGGCCGCCAACCTCCGCAACCGGCTGCCGCTGGCGGGCCTGAGGGTCGTCACCGACGCCGACCTCGCGGGCTTCGAGTCGCTCGTCGCCGACGAGCTCAACCTCAAGGCCGTGAGCGTGCTCGGCCTCGACGCGCCCCAGGCAGCGGCGTACGGCGTCTCGCAGCGGTTGACCGTCAACGCGCGTGCGGCCGGCCCGCGGCTCGGCAAGGACGTCCAGCACGCGATCAAGGGCTCCAAGTCCGGTGACTGGTCCGTGGGCGAGGACGGCACCGTGACCGCCGGTGGGCTCGCGCTCGTCGAGGGGGAGTACGCCCTGGAGACCGTCGCCGGGAGCGCGGACGAGGCCAGCGTGATCGGCCTGCTGCCGGGAGGTGGCTTCGTCGTCCTCGACACCGCACTCACGCCCGAGCTCGAGGCGGAGGGCATCGCCCGCGACCTGGTGCGGGCCGTGCAGCAGGCCCGCAAGGACGCCGGTCTGGAGGTGAGCGACCGGATCGCGCTGACGATCAGCGCGCCTGCACCCACGCTCGAGGCGGCGCGGACCCACGAGAGCTTGATCGCGGCGGAGACGCTCGCGACCAGCGTGTCCTACGCCGACGCGGTGGAGGTGGCGGTGAGGGTCAGCCGGGCCTGATCAGCGGACCACGCGGAGGCGGAGCTTCTCCTTCGCGCTGGTGCCGACCGTGTTGCTGGCCCTGACCGTGATCGTCCAGCGGCCGGGGCGCAGCACCGTGCCCTTGCGCAGCCGGGCGCGGACGGCGTAGACGTTCTTCCCCGCCTTGCCGCGCTTCGTCACCCGGATCTTCTTCGTCGTCCCGGCCCTCGTGAACACCATCGTGACCTTCGCGCTGGTGGTGAGGACGACCGTGACCCTGGTCTTCTTCCTCGCACCGCCCCGAGCGTCGACGGCACGGATCGTGCGGTGGGCGAGGGACGCCTTCGAGATGGCGGGGGTGCCACGCCCGGTCGTGCGGCAGGTGTAGGTGGTGGCATAGGTGCACACGGTGGCGTTGCCGACGCGATCGGTGAGGGTGAGCGTGACCGGACGGCTGCTGTCGTGAGCGGTCCGGTGGGTGATCGACGTGCCGGAGGCAGTGGTGCCGTCGCCGAAGGTCCATCGCGCCGAGGCGACCCGCGACCACACGTCGTACGCCACCACCGCGTAGGCCGTGCGGCCTGCTGCGGTGGCCTGTCCGGTCAGGGACGTGACGACGGGGCCGGCGGCGTCGAGACCGCGGGCCTCGACGACGTAGCCGCTGCCGTCGTTGTGAGACCACACGGTCGTCGCGTTGCCGAAGGAGTCGAGGGCGACCTGCGGATTCCACGCCGTACCGCCCCGGGAGAGGTCGACAGGACCGGTCCACACACCGGCGGCGGTGCGCCGGGCGGCCTGCACCGTGCGCGCACTGTCGGTCATGGGCTCCTCGGCGAGCGACCAGACGGCGGTGGCGTTGCCGGCCGGGTCGACGGCGACCTGAGGGTCCCAGGCGTCGTGGCCGGGGGCCGAGAGGTCGACGGGTGTGGTCCAGCCCCCGCCGGCAGGTCGGGTGGCGGAGGTGACGATCCACCCGGAGCCGTCGTGCCGCTGCCACAGAGCGGTGACGGCGCCCCGGCGGTCCGCGGCGAGCTCTGGTGTGTCGAAGGTGTCCTGGCCCGGCGCGGAGAGGTCGGCGGGAGCGGACCAGGCCGCGCCCGGGGAGCGGGTGGCGGTCTGGATGCCGTAGGTGGTCGTGAAGGTGCCCCAGACCGCGGTCACGGTGCCGGCCGGGTCGACGACGACCCGCGGGTTGGCGCGCGGACCGGCGATCGACGAGAGGTCGACCGGTGCGGCCCACGACCCACCGGCGGGACGTGTGGCGCTCTGCACGACGCTCCCGGCGACCCAGATCGCGGTGGCGTTGCCGGCCGGGTCCACGGCGAGGTCCGTGGTCCGCGCGTGCTGGCCGGGGGTGGACAGGTCGACCGGCGCGGTCCAGGTGCCGTCGCTCTGGCGGGTGGCGGCCTGGACGACATGCGTGAACGCCTCGGACGGCTTGGACTCGAAGCGGGACCAGGTGGCCGTCACGGTGCCGGCCGCGTCCACCGCGACCTGCGGGACGTCGGTCTGCTGGCTGACGTCGACGGCGGTGTCGACGGAGAGGTCGACCGGGGTGCTCCAGGCGCCTCCCGCGGATCGGGTGGAGGCCTGGACGACACTGCGGCCGACGTCGCGGACTCGCCAGAGCGCCGTCGCGTTGCCAGACGGGTCGACGGTCAGCCGCGGGTTGAAGACGCTCGGGCCCTGGGCCAGGTCGACCGGCACGCTCCACGTGCCCCCCGCCGGTCGCGTGGACGCCTGGACCACGGACTGCGTGCCGTTCCACCGCGTCCAGACGGCCGTGGCGTCACCGCGCGAGTCGACGGCGACGGCGGGTGTCTGGGCCGAGCCCCCGGCCGCCGACAGATCGGCGAAGAGGTTGGTGACCGGCTGCCACGTCACAGCCGCACCGGCCGGGGGTGCGACGAGCGTCGCCCCCACCAGGGCGGAGGCCACGAGCAGGATGAGGTGCCGGATGAGTCGTGCCATGTCGTGCCCCCGTGTCGTTGCCCCGTGTCGTGAGCACCGGCTGCCCCGGTGCGCAGGTGACTATAGGACGCGCGCGGAGCCCTCGCGGTCGTTCCCGGGCCTACTGGTTGTATGGGTGACATGCAGCTCGATCTCTCCGCCGACGTCGTCACCCTCACCCAGCAGCTCGTCGACATCCAGTCCGTCTCCCACCACGAGGAGGAGATCGCCGACGCCGTCGAGGCGGCGTTCGGCACCCTGCCTCATCTGACGGTGACCCGTCGCGGTCACACCGTGATCGCGCGCACGGACCTGGGACGCGACGAACGAGTGGTCATCGCGGGCCACCTGGACACCGTCCCGCTCAACGACAACCTGCCCTCTCGGCTCGAGGACGGCATCCTGCACGGGCTCGGCAGCTGCGACATGAAGGGCGGCGACGCGGTGATGCTCAAGCTCGCCGCCGACGTGACCGACCCCAACCGCGACCTGAGCTTCATCTTCTACGAGGCCGAGGAGGTGGACTCGGTCCACAACGGACTGCGCAAGCTCACCGAGAGCGACCCCGAGCTGCTCGAGGCCGACTTCGCGATCCTGATGGAGCCCAGCAACGCCTCGGTCGAGGCCGGCTGCCAGGGCACCATGCGGGTCGACATCCGTACGACCGGCGAACGCGCCCACAGCGCCCGCAGCTGGAAGGGCGTCAATGCCATCCATCTCGTCGGTCCCGTGCTCGCGCGACTCAACGACTACGTCGCCCGCGAGCCGCAGATCGACGGCCTGACCTACCACGAAGGCCTCAACGCGACCGGCATCCGTGGTGGCGTCGCCGGCAACGTCGTGCCGGACGAGTGCGTCGTCGAGGTCAACTTCCGCTTCGCCCCCGACCGCGACGAGGCCGACGCCGAGGCCTTCGTCCGCGACTTCTTCGACGGCTACGACGTGACGGTGACCGACCTCGCCGTGGGCGCCCTGCCGGGGCTCGACCGCCCCGCCGCCAAGGCGTTCGTCGAGGCCGTCGGCGGCGAGGTCAACCCGAAGTTCGGATGGACCGACGTCGCCCAGTTCACCAGGCTCGGCATCCCCGCGGTCAACTTCGGTCCCGGCGACCCGATGTTCGCCCACAAGCAGGACGAGCACGTCCCCACCGAGCACATCGAGCGCTGCGAGCGGATCCTCAAGGAGTGGCTCGCATGAGCGAGCCCACCCGGGACCGCATGAAGGGCCCCGTCGTCGAGCGCCGCGGCCAGATCACCGACGGCACCACCACCGACCAGCACCTGCTGGACTCCCGCGACTCCGCGAGCTGGGTGCACACCGATCCGTGGCGCGTGCTGAGGATCCAGGCGGAGTTCGTCGAGGGGTTCGGCGCCCTGGCCGAGCTCGGTCCGGCCATCGCGGTGTTCGGCTCGGCGCGCACCCCGGCCGAGCACCCGTTCTACGCCATCGGCGAGGAGGCGGGGCGCAAGCTCGCCCAGGCCGGCTTCGCGGTGATCACCGGCGGCGGACCGGGCGCGATGGAGGCGGCCAACAAGGGCGCCTGCGAGGCCGGGGGCGTCAGCGTCGGCCTCGGCATCGAGCTGCCCTTCGAGTCGGGCCTCAACCAGTGGGTCGACAAGGGCATCAACTTCCGCTACTTCTTCGCCCGCAAGACGATGTTCGTCAAGTACTCCCAGGGCTTCGTGGTCCTCCCCGGCGGCCTCGGCACGCTCGACGAGCTCTTCGAGGCGCTCACGCTCGTGCAGACGCAGAAGGTCACCTCCTTCCCCATCGTGCTGATCGGGACGGCCTACTGGTCAGGCCTGGTCGGCTGGCTGCGCGACACCGCGCTGGCCGAGGGGAAGATCAACGAGTCCGACCTCGACATGTTCGTCGTCACGGACGACATCGACGAGGCGGTGGCGCTCATGGTCGCGGGGAGGGAGGCGCGCTGATGATGTGGCTGTTCGCGATCATGATCGTGCTCGCCATGGGCGGCATCGCGATGATCGCCTCCGGCCGCGGCGGGTCGATGGCCCCGGCCTACGACGACAGTCCCGACCTCGTGCTCCCCACCGATCGTCCGATCGGGGCGCACGACCTGCGCACCGTCCGGTTCCCGCTGGCGCTGCGCGGCTACCGGATGTCCGATGTCGACGACCTGTTGGCGCGCCTGGCCACCGAGATCGAGGACCGACCCGGTCCGGACCACCGCGAGGACTCGTCTGGCGACGCCTCGCCCGCCTAGGGCAGACTGCGGCCAATGTCGTTCCCGATCGTGGTCTACCTCCTGACGGCGTTCGCTGCCGTGGTGATCGTGCTCACCCGCCTGCGCGGCGCGGCCGGTCGGTCCTCCATCAGTCCTCGTCTCCCGAACCTCCACTTCGGGGCCGGGATGATCGCGCTCGTGCTCTGGCTGAGCGTGCTGGTGGCCCCGGGGGACACCCTGGTCGGCGGCCCGGCCGTGGGCATCCTGGCGGTCGGTCTGTGGTGGCTCACCGCCATCTGCGGCCTGCTGATCCTCGTGCGGTGGCTGCCCGCCAAGGGCCGGCACGTCCCCGTCGTCACCCGGGACGGCTGGAGCGACGGACCCGGACCCTGGCTGCTCGCCCACCTCGGCACGGCGGTCGGTGTGCTCGTGTTCACCTACGCCTACCTCACCGCCGCCGTGTGAGGTCCGCGCCGTCCGAGGCTCGGTGAGGAAGCGCTCACCGGCCCGCCGAGACGCTCAGCGGCCGTCGAAGGTCGGCTGCTCCTTCGTCACGAAGGCGTTGACGGCCGCGAGGTGGTCGTCGGTGCCGCCGGTCAGCGCCATCTTCTCCGACTCGAAGGCCAGCGACTCCTCGAGCGAGTGACCCGACGCGTACGCCACTGCCTGCCGGATGGAGCCGAACGCGACGGTCGGACCGGACGACAGGCGAGCCGCGAGCTCGTCGACGGCTCGGGCGAAGTCGTCCTCGGGCACGACCTGGGTGGCCAGACCCAGCTCGAGCGCCTCCTGGGCGCCGATCGTGCGCGGGAAGTAGAGGAGCTCCATCGCCTTCGCGCGACCGACGAGGCGCGGCAACGTCCAGCTCGAGCCGGTGTCGCACGACAGCGCGACGCCTGCGAAGGACGTGTTGTAGCCCGCGGAGTCGACCAGGATCCGGAAGTCGGCGGCGAAGGCCAGGCTCGCCCCGGCCCCGGCAGCGATCCCGTTGAGCGCCGCGACCACCGGCTTCGGCATCGTCGAGAGGGCCAGCATGATCGGGTTGTAGTGCTTGTCCACGGTGTCGGAGAGCGGGACGTCCGCGGTCCCCGTCAGTCCGGCCAGGTGCTCCTTGAGGTCCTGTCCCACGCAGAACGCGCGTCCACTGCCGGTGAGCACCACGCAGCGCACCGTCGGGTCGAGGGCCACCTGCTCCACGATCTCGAGCAGCAGGTCCTTCGTCGCGACGTCGAGGCCGTTCATCGCGTCGGGTCGGTTGAGGGTGATGGTGGCCACCGCGTCGACGACGTCGAGCAGGACGGGGGCCGTCGGGGGAGTGGGGGGCGAGCTCGTCATGGGGGCAGTCTGCCCGAGCCGCATCCGTCCCGGTGGGCACCGCGGTGCGCCCTGTGGTGCCGATCACGTGCGTCATGAGGGATAATGGTCGTGTACGACGCCTATCGGGGCGGCCAGGCACATCCCAGCCGCCTCGATCTGCACGTTGAGGAGCCACCATCGCCACGGGCGATGGCTGAACAGGAAGAGGTGCGCCGATGGCCGCCATGAAGCCCCGCACTGGCGACGGACCGCTCGAGGTCACCAAGGAAGGCCGCGGCATCGTGATGCGCGTGCCGCTCGAGGGTGGCGGCCGACTCGTGGTCGAGCTCAACGCCGAGGAGGCGACCAACCTCGGGGACGCGCTCAAGGCCGTCGTCGGCTGATCGTGGTCGCCACTGCGCAGCTGCCCACCCAGGTCTCACCCCCGGAGTTCGCGCTCAGTCCGGCGCTGCCGCACCAGATCGGCGGCGCCGAGGTGTGGGCCTTCCCCGTGCTGCCCGGTGACGACGGGCCGCTGCTCGGGCCCGGTGCCGACGAGGCGTCCGAGGTGCTCGGGGTCGACCTCCTCGCAGCGCTGGAGATCTCCCGCGCGACCGGCCGCGCCGGCGAGGTCACCTCCCTGCCCGTCGCTCCGCCCGACCGGGACGGGGACGTGGGCCTGGTGCTGCTGGTCGGCATCGGCGAGGGGTCGATGACCGACTTCCGTCGCGCCGGTGCCGCGCTGGCCCGCGCGACCAAGGACCGCCTCAGTGTGGTCACCTCCCTGGCCGGCATCGCTCCGCAGGGCGGTCTCAGCGCCCTCGTGGTCGGTGCGATGCTCGGATCCTTCGCGTTCCACTGGCGCTCGGGTGGACCGACGGAGAGGCCCGTCGCGCGGATCGTCCTGGCCGCGGTCGCCGACGACGGTGCCGGCGGCGAGCTCGCCCGCGCGCTCGCCCTCGGCGGAGCCGGATGGCGCTCACGCGCCCTGGCCACCGTCCCGGCCAACCTCAAGACCCCGGCCTGGCTGGCTCAGCAGGCCGTCGAGGTCGGCGAGGCTGCGGGTCTCGACGTCACCGTGTGGGACGAGGACCGCCTCGCCGCCGAAGGCTTCGGCGGCATCCTCGCCGTCGGCGGAGGCTCGGTGCACGCGCCACGGCTGATCCGGATGGACTACGCCCCGCGCGGAGCGTCGCGGCGCACGCCCACCGTCGTACTGGTCGGCAAGGGCATCACGTTCGACAGCGGCGGCCTCGACATCAAGCCCAGCGAGAGCATGCTGACGATGAAGCGCGACATGAGCGGTGGTGGAGCGGTGATCGCCGCGATGGCCGCGCTGCGCGACGTCGACTGCCCCGTCCGTGTCATCGGGCTCGTCCCGGCAGCGGAGAACGCCGTCAGCGGCTCGGCGATGCGCCCCGGTGACGTGATCACCCACTTCGGCGGACGCACCTCCGAGGTCAACAACACCGACGCCGAGGGACGTCTGGTGCTCGCCGATGCGATGGCCTACGCGGTCGCGGAGCTGTCGCCGACGGTGCTGGTCGATATCGCCACCCTGACCGGAGCGATGAAGGTGGCGCTGGGCCAGTGGACGGGCGGCTACTTCGCCAACCACGAGGCACTAGCCGACCTCATGAAGTCAGCGGCCGAGGAGTCCGGTGAGGGACTGTGGCGGATGCCGCTGGTCAAGGACTACGAGGAGCGGGTGGCCTCCAAGATCGCCGACGGCGACAACGCCGCGGGCGGGGCCGGCGCCATCACCGCAGCCCTCTACCTCCAGCACTTCGCCTCAGACGTGCCGTGGGCGCACGTCGACTTCGCCTCGGCGGCCGAGTCGCCGACGGACCGGCACGAGTGGACGACCGGTCCCAGCGGCTTCGGGCCGAGGCTGCTGCTCGCCTGGCTCGGGTCGCGGGACCCGCTCGCGGGGATCGCGTGACGGCAGGGACAGCTCCCTCAGTCGCCCACGCCTGAGGGTGGTCCACCGGGCCGGTCAGGCCTCGGGTGCCCACTCCTTCTTGGCGACCAGCAGGCCGTCGCCGATGGGCAGCAGCACCGGCACGAGCGACTCGTGCTCGCGGATGGTGCGGCCGAGCTCGCGGATGCCGACGGTCTCCTCGTCGCGCTGGGCCGGGTCCGCGACCCGGTCGCGCCACAGCGCGTGGTGGAACGCCACGATCCCGCCGGGACGCAGGAGTCGCAGCGCCTCCACGAGACAGGCGGCGTACTCGCGGGTGTCGCCGTCGCAGAACACCAGGTCGTAGTGGCCGTCGGTCAGTCGCGGCAGGACGTCGAGCCCGGCGCCGGCGATGGTGCGCGCCCGGTTGCCGGGGATGCCGGCCTCGGCGAAGGTCTCCTTGGCCAGGCGCTGGTGCTCGGCCTCGATGTCGACCGTGGTCAGGACACCTTCGGCGCGCATGCCACGCAGCAGCCAGAGACCCGAGACGCCGGTGCCCGTGCCGATCTCGACGACCGCGCGGGCGTCAAGGACCGAGGCGAGGAAGCGCAGGGTCGCGCCGACGCCGGACCCGACGGGGGCGACTCCGACCTCGTCGGCCCGGCTGCGCGCGGCAGCGAGGACGTCGTCCTCGGCGACGAACGTCTCGGCGTAGGTCCAGCTGGCGGGCTTGATCGAGGCACTGGGGGTGGGCACGGGCGCGACTCTATCGCGCGCCGGTGACCTCACGTGGCCGGGAACACACGGGCCGGCTCGCTCGTTGGAGGCTGTACGCCAGCACGTGGGGCAGATCGCGGTCGGCGAAGTTCTTGGTCGGAGCGCATGAGGTTCACAGGGAACTCTCAGGCGGACTACCTAGCGTCAGGAAGGACAGCGACACCGTTGCAGCTGCGGTCGAGAAGGACAACGAGCCTGGGAGCACCCGTGGGCGAGCAGGTCGGCACCACCCGCGCGGAGGGCACCGTCCCCACCTGGGACGAGATCGTCGAGCAGCACTCCGACCGCGTCTTCCGACTCGCCTACCGCCTGACCGGCAACCGCCCCGACGCCGAAGACCTGACGCAGGAGGTGTTCGTGCGAGTCTTCCGCTCGCTGGACTCCTACACCCCCGGCACCTTCGAGGGCTGGCTGCACCGGATCACGACCAACCTCTTCCTCGACGGGGCCCGCCGCAAGCAGCGGATCCGCTTCGACCCGCTCTCCGAGGAACGCGCCGCGCGACTCACCAGCACTCACCTCGCGCCCGAGCTCACCGTCGCCGACCGGACCTTCGACGACGACATCGAGACCGCGCTGGCCACGCTGCCGCCGGACTTCCGCGCGGCCGTGGTGCTGTGCGACGTCGAGGGCCTCACCTACGAGGAGATCGCCGAGATCATGGACGCCAAGCTCGGCACCGTGCGCTCGCGCATCCACCGCGGACGCAGCATGCTCCGCAAGGCGCTCGCGCACCGCGAGCCCGCGGCCGGGCGCCAGCGCTACAGCGGTCCCACAGCCCCCGCGGGAGCGGTGTCCGGATGACGCACCTGGGAGCCCGGGTCAGCGCCCTCGTCGACGGTTGCCTCACCCAGGAGGAGGAGGAGCGCTGCTGGGCCCACGTCCACTCCTGCCACTCGTGTCGTGACCTCGTCGAGCACGAGGGCTGGGTCAAGACCCAGCTCGCGCAGCTGTCCCTCGGTCCGTCGCAGACCTCCCAGGACTTCAAGTCCGCGCTGGTCGGTCGGTGCTCGTCCCTGACCCCGGCCACGCCTGCGTCGTCGCTCCAGCCACCCACGTTCACGACCACCCACCACCGTCCTCGACGCGGTCTGGTCGCCATCGGCGGTGGAGCCGCGAGCGCGTGCGTCGTCGGCGTGCTGGTGCTGGGTGCTGCCGGCTCTCCCCAGGTGCAGCCCCGGCCTCCGGTCACCGACCTGAGCCGGCCGGTCGGCCCCTCGGCGCCGACCACCACTGTTGCCACCACTGGTGTCACCACTGCCGTCAACGTGGTCGACGACCGCGCTGCCCGCGGGCCCGTATCACCCTCCCGGACGCCCTTGGCCGAGCGGCTCTTGGCGATCCGGGAGAAGATCGTCCCGTGAGCGACGAGGACAGGCCAGACGATCAGCGCGACGAACGGCCTGACGAGGCGTCGTACGACGACCGGGTGGCGGGCGACGAACCGACCGAGCCCCTCGCGGGCTGGAGACCGACGCCCTCGGTCCAGCCGGACGGACAGCCCTACGGCGGCACCGAGGACGACGCAT
The DNA here is from genome assembly GCA_963790155.1 of uncultured Actinomycetota bacterium. Lineage (GTDB taxonomy): Bacteria > Actinomycetota > Actinomycetes > Propionibacteriales > Nocardioidaceae > Nocardioides. Next base: position 989,591 of record CAWBNL010000004.1, read on the forward strand.
CGCGCGAGGTGCTGAGCAACGAGCCGGCACCGCGCACCGCAGCGTTCGGTTCGAGTGATCCGGCCCCCCACGGTCAGCCCGGCCCTTTCGGTCAGCCCGGCTCCTACCCCCCGCCGGGGCAGGTCCAGCCGGCTCACGGTCCGTCCGGCCACGGCCCGTCCCCCTTCCCTCAGCCCGGCAGCGGGCGTCACGGACGCGGGCAGGCTCGCCGGATCGCGGTGTGGGTGTGGCCGGCCGTCGCGGCGCTCGCCCTCGTCGTGGGTCTCCTCGGCGGACTGGCCGGCGGAGCACTCCAGGACCAGCTCGCCTCCCGGCCCGGGATCGTGGACGACGGGCTCGAGGGCGTGCGCACCCAGAGTGCGGCGCCCCTCGACGCCGACAACGGCTCCGTCCCTGCGGTCGCCCAGGCGCTGCTGCCGAGCACCGTCCAGATCGTGGCCGACGCGGACAGCCAGTCCGGCGGCGCCACGGGCTCCGGCTTCGTCCTCGACCGCGACGGACACGTGGTGACCAACAACCACGTGGTCGCGTCCGCGGCGGACGGGGACGGCACCATCACCGTGATCGACCACAGGGGCGAGCGGCACGAGGCGACCATCGTGGGTCGCAGCGCGGTCTACGACCTCGCTGTCCTCGACGTCGACGCTGCTGAGTCCCTGGAGCCGGCTGCCCTCGGGGCCTCGCAGGTGCTGCGCGTCGGTGACTCGGTGATCGCCTTCGGCGCGCCGCTCGGCCTGAGCCAGACCGTCACGTCGGGCATCGTCAGCGCCCTCAACCGTCCGGTGACGACGTCGGGTGAGTCGGACGACGAGTCGTCCTACATCAACGCGGTGCAGACCGACGCCGCGATCAACCCCGGCAACTCCGGTGGGCCGTTGGTCAACCTCGCCGGCGAGGTGGTCGGGGTCAACTCCGCGATCGCCACCAACGGCGGTGCCGCCAGCGGTGTCGGCAACATCGGGGTCGGCTTCGCGATCCCGATCGAGCAGGTGCGCACGACCGTCGACCAGATCCTGCGGACCGGGGAGGCCGAGTATCCCGTGATCGGTGCCCAGGTGCGCACGGGCGGCGAGGCCGACTCCACCGGTGCGACGATCACCGAGGTCGTCGCCGACACTCCTGCCGCGCGTGCGGGCCTCATGAAGGATGACGTGATCACCGCGGTCGACGACCAACCGGTGACCGACGGCATCGCCCTCATCGTGGCCATCCGCACCCACCTGCCCGGGGAGGTCGTGGAGATGTCGGTGGTGCGGGGCGGGGACGAGCAGCTCGTCGAGGTCGAGCTCGACGGCAAGGTGGGCTGAGAGCGACCGGGCCCGGACCGGTCCCTACTCGGTGGCTGCGTCCGCCTCGACGAACGGGTGCTGGTCGACGAACGTCCGGGTCTCGGCATACATCCGCTGGATGAAGTCCTCGAGCTGGGTCCGCTCCACGCGCCACTGACCGCGCCCGCCGATCTTGATCGCCGGCAGGTCGCCGCGCCGCACGAGGGCGTAGACCTGCGCGCCGGAGGTGTTGAGCACCTCGGCGACGTCGGCGAGCGTCAGGAAGCGGGGATCCTCGGCCATGGGTCCATCGTGCCACCGTCGTGGTGCCGCAGGACGGGGACCGGTCCGTTCCTGTGGAGAGCAAGGTGTGAAGTGCGTCCGGTGAGGTCATGATGGCCCTGTGTTCCGGACCGCCCCGCACCCTCCCACCAGCAAGCTCACCCGACCCGCCCGCGGCGACGTGCCGGCGGCGAGCCGCAGCAGCTCGCCCGGCTGGCGCGACCCGCGCCTGTGGATCGGCGTCGTGCTCGTGACGGGCTCGGTGGTCGCCGGCGCCCGCCTCCTGTCCGGTGCCGACGACATGACCAGCGTGTGGACGGCGTCCTCCGACCTCGTGGCGGGCCAGACCCTGACGGCCGACGACCTCGCCGCCACCCGGGTGCGCTTCGACGAGGGCGGCGACGCGCAGCGCTATCTCGCCGTCGCCGACGAGCTTCCCGGCGACCTCACCCTGGACCGCCCGCTCGCGGCCGGCGAGCTCCTCCCGGCGAGTGCGCTGGGCGCAGCACCCGAGGACGACACCGTCGCGGTCTCGATCGCCGTCGCCGCGGAGCACGTGCCGACCGATCTCGCGCGAGGGTCCCGCGTCGACGTGTGGGTGATCGGGGAGGACCGCCGCCAGCGCGCGGCCGCCGAGCTGGTGCTCGGCGACGTCCTCATCCTCGACGCACCGGTCGTCTCCGACTCCTTCGCCTCGGCCATCTCGCGTCAGCTCGTCCTGGCCGTGCCCCAGGACGACGAGGAGGCCCTCGGGCTGGTGCTTGCTGCGAGTGGCGACGACCGCGTGCGCGTCGTCGGGCGGAGCTGAGCCGATGATCTGCGTCCTGCTCCTGGCGGCGGGGGAGGCGTGGGAGTCCCCGGCGCTCGCCGACCTGGAGGCCCACCCGGGCGTGGTGGTGCTCAAGCGCTGCGTGGACGTCGACGACCTGCTGGCGGCCGTCACCAGCGGCCAGGCCGACGCAGCCGTGGTCTCGCTCGACGCGCCCGGCCTGGACCCGGCGAGCATCGCCCACCTGCGCCGTCACGCGGTGCGGCCCGTCGCCGTCACCTCGGCCCGCTCCGACGACGTGGACGTCCGCGAGCACGCTGCGTCGCTGGGGATCTCGGCGGTCGTGGGTGCGGGCGAGCTGGCCTCGTTGCCGAGCGTGGTGACGACGGTCGAGGACATCGCCGACACCCGCGCACGGGACTCGGGCGGCGACCGGCTCGGCGACCCCGCGGCCGAGTCCGCACCGTCCCCGGACGTGGGCCGCGTGGTGGTGGTCTGGGGACCGACCGGCGCCCCGGGGCGTACGACGGTCGCGGTCAACCTGGCCTGCGAGGTGGCGCGACGACGGGCCGACGTCGTCCTGGCCGATCTGGACCCCTACGGCGGTGCGGTGGCCCAGCAGCTCGGGATCCTCGACGAGGTGTCCGGACTGCTGTCGGCATCCCGGCTCGCCGCGTCGGGTCAGCTCGACGACCGGTTCGCCTCGGTGTGCCGGGGCATCGGCGAGCACCTCGCAGTCGTGACCGGGCTCCCGCGCGCAGATCGTTGGCGCGAGGTCCGCGCAGCGCAGGCCGAGCAGCTGATCGAGCGTGCGCGCGACGACGGCCAGGTCGTCCTCGACACCGGCTTCTGCCTCGAGGACGAGGGGGCGTCCGACTTCGGAGGCCGCCCGGGGCGCAACGCACTGACGCTGGCCGCGCTGGAGCAGGCCGACGAGATCGTGGTGGTGGGCGCTGCCGACCCTGTCGGGCTGGCCCGACTGGCCCGTGGGCTGGTCGAGCTGCGCGAGCGCACGGGTGGGGCGCCGGTCCGCGTCGTGGTCAACCGGATGCGGGGCTCGATCGGCTGGTCGGAGAAGGAGATCGCCGGGATGGTCGAGGGCTTCTGCCAGACCTCCGGGCTGCACTTCCTGCCCGAGGACCGCGTCCGCGTCGACCGGGCGCTGGTGTCCGGGCGACCCCTGGGGGAGGTGGGGGAATCCCCACTCGTGCAGGCTGTGTCCGCGCTCGCGGATGCTCTCTTCCCGCACACCGTCCAGGCGCCCGCGCGACGACGTGCCCGGCGTGCTCGAGGCGTCAGGTGAGCCGTCGCCGGCTCACGCCGCGAACAGCAGGTAGAGCCCTCCTGCGGTGAAGACCACCATCGCGACCAGCAGCGGCAGCTGCCCGGTCAGCTGGTGGCGCCTCGGGAGCAGCTTGATGGCGCGGTCATGCGCGGCCACCACGGCGACCACGTGTCCGAGGGTCACCGCGAGCACCTTGGTGACGGCCAGGAACGTCGGGTGCTCCGAGAGCCAGTAGTTGATCTGCAGGTCTGCGGTGCCGAGGTGGTCGGCGCCCTGGCTGAAGGGATCACTCAGCTGGATGAGCGTCAGCTGGCCGTACTCGACGAAGTAGGTCACGTAGTGCGCCACGATGTAGCCGACGATGATCGGCGTCACCGAGTGCGCGAAGAGGTCCGGCAGCTCGCGTCGCGGTGTGAGGCTGGTGACGCCCGTGGCCATGGTGGCGACGGTGAGGATCAGCGCCACCCCGACGCAGAAGACGACCAGCGCGAGCGTGTCCGGTCCCAGGCGCGAGGTCGACAGCGACTGCACGAGCTTGAGCCACACCGTCGACTCCCGGAAGGAGTCGAAGCCCGTGCTGCCGAAGAGCACCCCGACCACGGCCACCAGCCCGGGGCGTGGGACGACAGTGTCGAGGTTGGCCAACGGACTGCGCAGCACCAGCACCCCGTCGCGGCGGCCCCACACGGACAGCTTGGCGACCAGCGAGGAGTAGACCTCGAAGGGGTCGGCGCGCGCGAGGAACGTCGTACCGAACAGGGCGGAGCCGATGAACATGACGCCGAGATAGGCGGCGGCCCACAGCCGTACGGGGCCGAGGTCGGTCGAGCTGGGATAGACCAGCTCGAGCCACACGAACGAGAACAGGCCCACGGCGGCGGGCCAGTAGCCCAGGCGCGCGGGGTAGGCGTAGAGCCCTTCGCCGGCAGGCACGCCCGAGATGCGGGCGAGGAGCATGCTGACGGTGCGGGCCGGGCTGATGGCCTTGAAGACCGGTCCGAGCAGAAGGGAGGCCGGCACGATCCCGACCCACAGCAGCACGTAGAGGGTCCCGAAGAAGGGATTGCCCAGGGAGTCCTTCCCGAACACCGCTGCCGCGCCGACGTAGAGGAAGGCCGCCATGCCGAGGACACGGGCCGCGACGGCCAGGGCGCGAGAGGACACCGCCCGGTCCAGCCACTCCGGGGCCGGGCGGCCACTGGTTGCCGCGTCGTAGCGGGGCCGGCGCCAGGCCACGGCCAGGACGGTGAAGGAGATCACCAGCGCAGCGACAGCTCCGGCGATGGCCAGCTCGGACGGGATCGGCAGGTCCTTGGCACCGCCGAGGCCGTGCGCCGAGATCGCTCCGTCCGTGGAGGGGAGGCGCACCCTCAGCGCACTTCGAGCTGGAGCACGATCATGTCGGGCTCGTGGCTCTCGACCTCGACCACGCCCGGGCGGTCGACGGTGATCTCGTGCTCGGAGGTGCCGGCGTCGTAGGCGAGGTCCTGCTCGGGCGTGCTGTGCACGTGGAGCTCTCCGGCCTCGTCGGCGGTGACGGTCAGGACGAGCGTCTGGTCCGTGCCGAGCTCGACGCGCTCACCGTTGGGGGTGAAGCTGTCGTCCTCGCGGGTGAGCGTCACCGAGACGGTGTCGCCGTCCGTGGTGGTCGAGGTCGCGTCGCCGGCCGGCGGGTCGGTGTCGCCGCCGTCCCCGCACGCGGCCAGACTGAGCGCGATGGCCAGGGCGAGCGGGACGAGACGGGCATGGCGGGCGAGGCCGCGACGGGGCACTGGTTCTCCTTGGGTGGTGGCGCGTGTGGCGGTGGCCACGACGCGCTGGCGGCCACCCCTCTGCCAGAATCGCATGCGGGACAAGCCACCGACGAGAGGGCACCGGATGAGTGAGCGCAGCGAGCGGGTCGTCGGGTGCGGCGTGACTCGTGCCTCAGGTGCGCACGGTGCGAAGCGGGTGCGTGGATGAGCGATCGGCTGCGGCCGCGGGACCTGGCCATCCTGGCCGCGGAGTCCCCCACGACGCCCATGCACAACGCGACGGTCGAGATCTTCGATCCCGGTGACTCCGGATTCGACCACGACCGCCTCGTCGACCTCATCGCCGACCGCATCGCGTTCGTGCCCCGCTACCGTCAGCGGCTCCAGCTGGTGCCGGGCCGCCTCGCCAACCCGGCGTGGGTCGACGACGACACCTTCGACCTCGGCTACCACGTACGCCGCTCGGCGTTGCCGCGTCCCGGCACGATGGACCAGCTCCGCGAGCTCGTCGCCCGCATCGCCTCGCGTCCGCTCGACCGCAGCCGTCCGCTGTGGGAGGTCTACTTCGTCGAAGGACTCGCCGAGGGCCGGATCGCGCTGCTCACCAAGAGCCACCAGATCCTGGTGGACGGCCGCGAGACCGTCGACATCGGTCAGGTGCTCCTCGACACCTCGCCCGACCGCTCCGCCCTCGGGCACGACGACGACTGGCGCCCCCGTCGGACGGCGGGTCCGGTGGCGGCGGCGCTCAGCGCGGTCACCGACAGCCTCGAGAGCCCGCGCACGGTGTGGTCGACCACGCGCGCCAATGCGCAGTCGGTGGGCCGCACGGCCTCCGCGACCGGGGCCCGGGTCGCCGAGGTGGCCAGTGCGCTGGCCGGACGGGGGCCGGGACACTCGACCCCGGTGCACCGTCGTCTCTCGCAGCAGCGCCGCTTCGTGGCCGTACGCACCGAGCTCGCCGACTACCGCGCGATCCGCGAAGCGCACGGCGGCACCGTCAACGACGCCATCCTCGCCACCATCGCCGGTGGGCTGCGCGGCTGGCTGATGGCGCGCGCCGAGTCGATGGGCGGGCTCAAGACGATCAAGGCGATCGTGCCGATGTCGGTCATCGACGACGACCTGGAGGCGACCTCGCTCGGCAGCCAGATCACCGGGCACATCGTCCACCTGCCGATCGTCGAGCCCAGCCCGGTGGTCCGGCTCCACCAGGTCAGCTATGACCTGAAGGCGCACCGTGACAACGGACGCAACGTCTCCGCACGCCGCCTCTCCGGCATCGCCGGCTTCGCGCCGACGACGTTCCACGCCCTCGGTTCCCGGCTCGCCGCGGCCGAGCTGGCGCGGCACGGCTTCCAGATCTCGATCACCAACGTTCCTGGTCCCCAGTTCCCGCTCTATGCGGACGGGGCCCGGATGCTCGAGTCCTATCCCGTCCACCCGTTGCTGCCCGACCACCCCTTGGCCATCGGGGTCACCTCCTACGACGGGGGCGTGTTCTACGGCGTCACCGCCGACCGCGACGCCGTGCCCGACGCCGACGTGCTGGGCCAGTGCCTGCTGGAGTCGCTGGAGGAGCTGAAGGACTCGGCGTCCGACTCCCGGCCGATGGCTCCGCGCGGCCGCACGAAGGCGTCCCCGAAGGCGTCCCCGGCAACATCTCGCAAGGGGTCCCCGAAGGCATCGCCGAAGGTCGAGACGTGATCCGCCGCTACCTGCCCACCACGCTGCCGCGGCTCGTGGAGCAGTGGGACGACGACGGGCCGCAGGTCCTCGACGCCGTGGTCGCCGAGGACGACGGCGAGGAGACGGAGTACGCCGCCCTGATGAGCGCGGCAGATGCCTCCGCCGAGCTCGTGACCGGGCTCCCGGACGGGCAGCGCCGGCGCGTGGTGGTCGTCGTGGAGACCCTGAGCGAGGCCGGCCCGGTGACGTGGCGCGACGTGGTGGCGGCGCACGTCGACGACCGCGACGACGCTCGGCCCGACGACGACCTGGCGTGGTGGGCGACGCAGGAGATCGGCGACCTGCTGTCCTGTCTTTGAGGCCTGTGTCGGTCTCTGACACGATCAGTGCCATGGACGCGATCACTTTTCCGCCGGCTCCGACCAACGAGCCGAACCTGACCTATGCACCTGGTTCCCCCGAGCGTGAGGAGCTGGCGGTCGAGCTGGCGCGGCTGGAGAAGGAGCAGCACTCCTTCCGGGCGGTGATCGGTGGGAGTCATCGCGACGGTGGGGGTGCGGAGATGAAGGTCGTGCAGCCGCACGACCACGCCCACGTGCTGGGGACGTTGAAGAACTCCACGGTCGACGACGCGGAGGCTGCGGTGAAGGCCGCGAACGAGGCCGCGCCGCATTGGCGCGCGATGCCGTTCGACGACAGGTGCGCGATCCTGCTGAAGGCCGCCGACCTGTTGGCCGGACCGTGGCGCCAGCGCCTCAACGCCGCCACGATGCTGGGGCAGTCGAAGACGGCCTACCAGGCCGAGATCGACGCGGCGTGCGAGCTGATCGACTTCTGGCGCTTCAACGTCCACTACGCCAAGCAGATCCTCACCGACCAGCCGATGGCCAACAGCGCCGGCATCTGGAACCGCACCGACCACCGTCCCCTCGAGGGCTTCGTCTATGCGATCACGCCGTTCAACTTCACCGCGATTGCCGGCAACCTGCCCACCGCTCCGGCGCTGATGGGCAACACGGTCATCTGGAAGCCCTCGCCGACCCAGCAGCTGGCTGCGTCGCTGACGATGGAGCTGCTCGAGGAGGCCGGCATGCCGCCCGGCGTGATCAACATGCTTCCCGGTGACGGGCTGGAGGTGTCCAAGGTGACGCTGGCCCACCGCGACCTCGCCGGCATCCACTTCACCGGCTCCACGCCGACGTTCCAGCACCTGTGGCGCACCATCGGTGAGAACATCACCGGCTACCGCACCTACCCGCGCATCGTGGGCGAGACCGGTGGCAAGGACTTCATCGTCGCGCACCCCTCGGCGGACCCCGACGTGCTGCGGGTGGCGATGATCCGCGGCTCGTTCGAGTTCCAGGGCCAGAAGTGCTCCGCGGCGTCGCGGGCCTACGTGCCGAAGTCGGTGTGGGCGAAGATCAAGGACCAGCTCATCGCCGACACCGACGCGTTGTCGATGGGAGACGTCAGGGACCTGTCGCACTTCATGGGTGCGGTCATCGACGACCGGGCGTTCGCCAAGCACACGGCCGCCATCGCCCGCGCCGAGCAGACCCAGCACCTCACCGTGCTCGCCGGCGGCCAGACCGACGACTCGGTCGGCTACTTCGTGCGCCCCACCATCATCGAGTCCACCGACCCGACCGACCAGATGTTCTCCGAGGAGTACTTCGGCCCGATCCTCGCGGTCCACGTCTACGACGACGACCGCTTCGAGCAGGTCGTGGAGCAGATGGAGTCGTTCGCCCCCTTCGCGCTGACCGGCGCGATCATCTCCCAGGACCGTGCGGCGATCGCGTGGGCGCGCGAGACGCTGCGCTTCGCGGCCGGCAACTTCTACATCAACGACAAGCCCACCGGTGCGGTCGTGGGCCAACAGCCGTTCGGCGGCGGCCGCGCGTCGGGCACCAACGACAAGGCCGGGGCGCCGGTCAACCTGCTGCGCTGGACCTCGCCGCGCTCCATCAAGGAGACGTTCGTGCCCCCGAAGGACCACCACTACCCACACATGGGCTGAGGTCCGTGACCCCGTGGCACATGGGAGCGCTGCACCCCTACGAGCAGGCGCTGGTGCTGCTGCTCGCGTTCGGTCCGTTCGTGGCGCTCGGCCTGGTCATCTGGGCCCGGCGCCACGACGACTCCGCGCCGGGCGGCGAGTGAGCTAGCGCGCGAGCCACTCCACCCCGACCTCGTGCTCGGTGTCGAGCGCGTGGCCGACCAGGTCGGCGACCATGGTCTCGATCTTGCCGCCTAGCAGTGGGATCCGGACGGTGACGTCGAGCGTCACGGTCTCGGTGGTGGTGCCGCCCGACTCGACGAGGGACAGCGTGCCGACGGCCCCCGCGGGCTTGCCCGGGATGGCGAAGTCGATCGCAGCGTCGGTCGGCGAGGTCCACGTCTCCGTCTGCACGATGGTGATCTCGTCGCCGACCAGCGAGCGGGCGAAGGACGGGATGTGGGCTCCCGAGTGGACCAGCTCGATCCTCGCCACGTCGTCGTCGATGTCCACGGAGCCCCGGAGCACCCGCTGGCGCTCGAGCACCGCCTCACGGAAGGCGGGGTCGTCCAGCATCGCGGAGACGGCCTCGACCGGGGCGTCGTACGTCAGCGTCTTGGTGAGCTTCTTCATGGCGCCATCATGTCCCATGAGGGGCCGCCACCCCCCGTTGTGACGCGTGCACGTCGGGTCCTATGGTCGGAGCGTGGGCACGCCTGAGGAGACCAAGGACGATCAGCTCGACGCGGCTGCGCGGGTGCGGCCGGAGTGGGGCGACCTGCTCCGCGACTACTACCGCCACGTCGCTCCCGAGGAGGTGGTCGAGCGCTCCCCGGAGGACCTGGTGGGCGCCCTGGCCTCCCACCGCGAGGCCGCCGCCGTCCGGCCCCAGGGTACGGCGACGGTGCGTGTCGTCACGCCCACGAGCGCGGAGTCCGGGTGGTCGGCGGCGGGGCGCTCGGTCGTCGAGGTCGTCACCGACGACATGCCGTTCCTGGTCGACTCCGTGACGATGGAGCTCATCCGGCTCGGACACACCGTGCACTCCGTGGTCCACCCGCAGTTCTCCGTCGACCGCGACATCGCCGGCGACCTGCAGCACGTGTCCTCGCACGTCGAGGTGCCCCACGACGAGGACTCCACGGCGGAGTCGGAGTCGTGGATGCACGTGGAGATCGACCGCACCGACGACGGCGAGGCCGACGCCATCACCGAGGGCGTCCAGCGGGTGCTGCGCGACGTGCGCGAGTCGGTGGAGGACTGGGAGAGGATGCACGGCCAGGTCGTGGCGATCGTCGACGAGCTGTCCTGCGACCCGCCCCCGCTCCCGCCCGGCGAGGTGAGCCAGGGGAGCGACTTCCTGACCTGGCTTGCCGACGACCACTTCACCTTCCTCGGCTACCGCGAATACCTGCTCGAGGCCGATGACGAGGCGCCGCAGGAGTGCGGCCTGCGTGCCGTCCCGGGTTCTGGGCTCGGCATCCTGCGCCACGACCAGGACCTCTCGACCGCGTTCGCCAAGCTCCCTCCGCTGGCGAAGGCGAAGGCGCGGGAGAAGACCCTGCTCGTGCTGGCCAAGGCCAACTCCCGGGCCACGGTGCACCGCCCTGCCTACCTCGACTACGTCGGCGTCAAGACCTTCGGGAGCGACGGGGAGGTCGTCGGCGAGCGCCGGTTCCTCGGACTGTTCTCCAGCGCCGCCTACACCGAGTCGGTCACCCGGATCCCGGTCCTGCGCGAGAAGGTCACCGAGGTGATGCGCCGGGCCGGCTTCGACGCCCGCAGTCACGCCGGCAAGGCCCTGATGGACACGCTGGAGAACTACCCGCGCGACGAGCTGTTCCACACCTCGCCGGCCGAGCTGGCCCCGATCGCCCAGGACGTCATGTTCGCCCGGGAGCGCCGCCAGCTGCGGGCGTTCGTACGCCGCGACACCTACGGCCGCTACGTCTCGGTGCTGGTCTACCTGCCACGCGATCGCTACAACACGGCGGTGCGGGAGCGGTTCTCCGACATCCTGCGCGACGACCTCGGCGGCGAGCACGTCGAGTTCACCGCACGCGTCAACGAGTCGACGACCGCGCGCGTCCACTTCGTGGTGCACCCGGCGAAGGGCGTCGAGATCCCTGACGTCGACGTCCCGGAGCTCGAGCGCCGCTTCACCGAGGCCTCGCGCTCCTGGCGCGACGACTTCGTCACGTCCGTCGTCAGCGACTACGGGGAGGAGCGCGGCTCGACGCTCGCGCGGTCCTGGTCGCAGGCATTCCCGGAGGCCTACAAGGAGGACTACAGCCCCCAGCGCGGCGCCGCCGACGTCGGCCGGATCGAGGACATCCCCGGTGAGCAGGGCATCGACCTCGCACTCTTCGACCAGGACGGCGACGCCGGCACCTTCCGGCGGGGCGAGTCGCGGCTCAAGGTGTTCCGAGTCGGCGAGCCGCTCTCGTTGAGCACCATGCTTCCCATGCTCACCTCGATGGGCGTCGAGGTCGTCGACGAACGCCCCTACGAGCTCGAGGGCCTGGCGCGAGCGTCCTACATCTACGAGTTCGGCCTGCGCCACGGCCGTACCCTGTCGCCCCACGAGCGGACCCTGTTCGCCGAGGCTCTGCGCGCCGTCTGGGACGGCTACAACGAGATCGACGGCTTCAACCAGCTCGTCCTGGCCGCCGGGCTGACGTGGCGACAGGCCACCGTGCTCCGCGCCTACGCGAAATACCTCAAGCAAGGCAACTCGCCCTTCGCCCTCGACTACATCGAGGAGGCGCTGCGCAGCAACGTCGACATCACCCGCCTGCTGGTCGAGCTCTTCGAGTCGCGCTTCTCCCCGGGCCGGGGCGACCGGGTCCTCGCCGCCGATGCCGAGGCCCGCGTGGCCAAGGTCGAGGCCGTCGAGGAGCGCCTGGCCAGGGCACTCGACGACGTGGTCAGCCTCGACCACGACCGCATCCTGCGCTCCTACCGCACGCTCGTGCGCGCGACGGTTCGCACCAACTTCTTCCAGAGCGCCCCGGCCGCCGACGGCGACCCCGCGGTGCCGCACCCCTACATCTCCTTCAAGCTCGAGCCGTCGGCGATCCCCGACCTGCCCGAGCCGCGCCCGCGCCACGAGATCTTCGTCTACAGCCCTCGCGTCGAGGGCTCGCACCTGCGCTTCGGCGCGGTCGCCCGTGGAGGTCTGCGCTGGTCCGACCGTCGCGACGACTTCCGCACCGAGGTCCTGGGTCTGGTCAAGGCGCAGATGGTCAAGAACACGGTCATCGTGCCGGTCGGCGCGAAGGGGGCGTTCTTCTGCAAGCAGCTGCCCGATCCCGCCGACCGCGACGCGTGGCTCGCCGAGGGGGTCGCCTGCTACAAGACGTTCATCTGCGGCCTGCTCGACATCACCGACAACCTCGTCGACGGCGAGACGGTGCCCCCGCGCGAGGTCGTACGACACGACGGCGACGACTCCTACCTCGTGGTGGCTGCCGACAAGGGCACCGCGACCTTCTCCGACATCGCCAACGGCGTGGCCAAGGACTACGGCTTCTGGCTCGGGGACGCCTTCGCCTCGGGCGGGTCCGTGGGCTACGACCACAAGGCGATGGGCATCACCGCCAAGGGCGCGTGGGTCTCGGTGCAGCGCCACTTCCGTGAGATGGGCATCGACTGCCAGGCCGAGGACTTCACGTGCGTCGGCATCGGCGACATGTCCGGCGACGTCTTCGGCAACGGCCTGCTCTGCTCCGAGCACACCCGGCTGATCGCCGCCTTCGACCACCGCGACATCTTCATCGACCCCGACCCCGTCGCGGCACCGTCCTACGCTGAGCGGGCGCGGCTCTTCGCGCTGCCGCGCTCGAGCTGGAAGGACTACGACACCTCGCTGATCTCCGCGGGCGGCGGGGTCTGGCCGCGCTCGGCGAAGTCGATCCCGGTCTCCGCCCAGGTCCGCGAGGTGCTGGGGCTCGACGCGGGAGTGAGCGCGCTGACCCCGGCCGAGCTGATGAAGGCCATCCTCGTCGCGCCGGTCGACCTGCTCTGGAACGGCGGCATCGGCACCTACGTCAAGGCGTCGGAGGAGACCGACGCCGCCGCGGGCGACAAGGCCAACGACGCGATCCGCGTCAACGGCGAGGACCTGCGCGCCACGTGCATCGGCGAGGGCGGCAACCTCGGGTTCACCCAGCTGGGCCGGGTGGAGTACGCCCGCTACGGCGCCGGTGGGAGCGGCGGTCGGATGAACACCGACTTCATCGACAACTCCGCCGGCGTGGACACCTCCGACCACGAGGTGAACATCAAGATCCTCCTCGACCGGATCGTCCGCTCGGACGCGATGGACGAGGCCGGACGCAACACCCTCCTCGCCGAGATGACCGACGAGGTCGGTCATCTCGTGCTCCGCGACAACTACGAGCAGAACCTCGCGCTGGCCAATGCCGAGGCCCACGCCCCCTCGCTGCTCCACGTGCACGAGGAGTGGATGCGCGCGCTGGAGAAGCGGGGAGTGCTCAACCGCGACCTCGAGGGCCTGCCGACCACCCGCCAGGTGCGGCGCCGTCTCGACCGCAAGCAGGCGCTGTCCGCACCCGAGCTGTCGGTGCTGCTGGCGTGGACCAAGATCGTGCTCGCCGACGAGCTGATCGATTCCGACCTGCCCGACGACCCCTACCTGCGCGAGGACCTGCTGGCCTACTTCCCGAGCCGCATGAAGCCCGACCTCGAAGCGGCGATCGAGGACCACCCGCTGCGACGCCAGATCATCGTGACCCAGATCGTCAACGACCTCGTCAACGGTGCCGGCATGACGTTCTGGCCGCGTCTGGCGGGGGAGACCGGAGCGAGTGCGGCCGACCTGACCCGCGCCAACTTCGTGGCGCGCGAGATCTTCGGCTCGCTGCCGCTGCGCGAGAAGATCGCCGCGCTCGACAACCGGGTGCCGGCCGAGCGCCAGACCCGCATGCGGATCGAGATGCGTACGCTCGTCGAGCGCGCGTCGCGCTGGCTGGTGACCACGCGGCGACCGCCCCTCGACTCGGAGGCGACGGTCGAGTTCTTCCGGGCGCGGGTGCAGGCCGTGCTGGCCGAGATGCCGCACATCATGAGCGGACGCGAGCTCGACGACTACCTCGCGCGTGAGAGGCGGCTGAGCGACCAGGGCGTCCCCGACGACCTGGCCTCCCACGTCGCCGTCCTGGCGCCGGCCTATGCCCTGCTGGGGATCGTGGAGACCGCCGACCGCCTCGACCTCGACCCGGCCGAGGTGGCGCGGGTCCACTTCGCGCTGGGGGAGCGCCTGGGCCTGCCGGCCCTCGTCGAGCGGATCTTCGCACTGCCACGCGACGATCGCTGGCAGACCATGGCTCGCGCTGCCGTGCGTGACGACCTCTACGGCGTGCACCAGCAGCTGACCGCCCAGGTCCTGGAGTCCACCAGCGCGCAGGAGAGCGCTCCGGCCCGGGTCGCGGAGTGGGAGGACGCCGACGTGGAGCTGATCGGGCGCGCCGCCTCGACGCTGGAGGAGATCTGCCGCGAGGAGACCGCCGAGCTCGCCCGGTTGTCGGTGGGTCTGCGGGTGGTGCGGGGCCTGCTCGCCTGAGCGGCCCTGCGTCGGTCGGTCTCGCTAGAGGAGCAGCAGCGCAGCCGTGACACCAGCCGCGACGACGGCCCAGCGGAACACGGCATCGGGCAGCTTGCGGCCGATGCGGGCACCGACGTAGCCGCCCACCAGCGAGCCGGCGGCGAGCAGTCCCACCACGTCCCAGCGCGGGTCGGCGACGACGACGAAGATGAGGCCCGCGACGATGTTGCCGACCATCAGCGACAGCGTCTTGAGGCCGTTGACGATCCGCAGCTCCAGGTCGGTGCCGAGCCCGAGCACGGCGACCATCATCACGCCCGCGCCGGCGCCGAAGTAGCCGCCGTAGACGCCCGTGACGGTCGCGAAGGCCGTGGTGGCGGGGGACATCTGCCGCCGCTCGGCGAGCCGCTCTCCGTGCTGCTCCTCGTGGCGCGCGCGCAACCAGGCCGCGATCCGGGGCTGCACGCCGACCAGCAGGCAGGTGAGGAGGATCAGCCACGGCACGATCGCCTCGAAGACACCGGACGGCAGTCCAAGGAGGAGCGCCGCGCCACCCACCGCGCCGACCGCGCACACGGTGACGATCCGGAGGGCGATCGGTCCGGCCTCACGGACCTCCGCCCGATAGCCGACGACTCCACCGAGCCCGGCGGGGATCAGGCCGAGGGTGTTGGAGACGTTGGCGACGACCGGCGGCAGCCCGAGCGCGACGAGGACAGGGAAGCTGAGCAGGGACGCGACCCCGACGGTCGACGACAGCACGCCGGCACCCACGCCCGTCGCGACGACCAGGAGGGCGTCGGTCAGGGTCACGGGGCCTCGCGCAGCAGGGCGACGTCGCTGACCATCTCGACGTGGGCGTGCATCGCCGTGGCCGCGGCTGCGGCGTCGCCTGCGCGGATCGCCTCGGTGATCTCGCGGTGGCTGGCGAGCGAGGCCTGCGGTCGGCCGGGTTGGCCGAGCGACTCCAGACGGGTCTCCCTGATCAGGTCGCCGATCTCGTCCATCAGCCGGGCCAGCAGCAGCGAGTGCGACGCCGCGGTGACGGCGCCGTGGAACCGCTCGTCACCCTCGACGCCGCGTCCACCACCCGCGATGTCGGCCTCCATCGAGGCGAGGGCGTCGTCGATGCGGGCCAGGTCGTCGTCCGTGCGTCTGACCGCGGCCAGTGCGGCGATCTTGGTCTCCAGGGCGTCCCGTGTCTCGATGATCTCGGGCAGCCGGTCGGCGTGGCTGCGGATCGCCTCCACGATGCGGATCGACTGCTGGTGCCCGGCGGTCACGACGGTGCCGTCGCCGTGGCGTACCTCCACCACGCCCACCACCTCGAGCGCGACCAGCGCCTGGCTGAGCGTGGCCCGACTGACCCCCAGTCGCTGGGCGAGCTCGCGCTCGGGGGGCAGCTTGTCGCCTGCTCCGAGACCGTTCTCACCGATCCACGACGAGATCTGGCCGGCCACCTGCTCGTAGAGTCGCGTGCGCAGCAGCCGGGGAGGAAACGACTCGGTCATACTGGCAGCCTATTGACGTGCGGCTCATTGTCCTATTGGCTAGGCCACTGAGCCAAGCACGTGACGCGGGTCACCTCCCGACCAGCGCCGTGCGGCCATCGATGTCGGAGGTTCGAGATGGGTCCGGAATGGGTGGCGATCCTCGCCCTCGTCGCGTTGTTCGTGATCGGCACGCTGCTGCCGATCAACATGGGAGCCCTGGCCTACGTCGCCGCGTGGCTCGTCGGGATGTACTCCCTCGACCTCACCGAGAAGGAGATCCTGGCCGGCGTCAGTGGTGACCTGATCCTGACGCTGATCGGCGTGACCTACCTGTTCGCCATCGCGCGCAACAACGGGACGGTCGACCTGATCGTGCGGACGGCGGTCCGCGGCGTCGGCGGTCGCGTCGCGCTGATCCCGTGGGTCATGTTCGCGGTGACGGCGGTGCTCACCGGCATCGGCGCGGTCAGTCCCGCCGCCTGCGCCATCATCGGCCCGATCGCGCTCGGCTTCGCCGGCCGCTACGGCATCAGCCCGCTGATGATGGGCATGTTCGTCGTGCACGGCGCCCAGGCCGGCGGGTTCTCGCCGATCAGCATCTACGGCGTCATCACCAACTCGGTCATGGAGGACGCCGGCCTGCCCTCCAGCGAGATCACCGTCTTCCTGGCCAGCCTGATCGTCAACACGATCATGGCCGCGATCCTCTTCGTCGCCCTGGGCGGCCGCAAGCTGATGGCGATGCGGATCGACCCCGACGACCCCGACACGCTCGACGACGACCTCCACCGCGGCGGCGCCACCGTGTCGTCGCGCGGCAGGGGCGCCAGCGTGCCGGTGGGCACGCAGGCCCAGGGCGTACGCCGTGACCAGCTGCTGACCCTGCTCGCCTTCGTGGGCGTCGCGCTCATCGCGCTGCTCTTCGACAAGAACATCGGCTTCGTCTCCATCACCGCGGCGGTCATCCTCGCGATGCTGGCGCCCACCGAGCACAAGGACGCGGTCCGTCAGATCGCCTGGCCGACCGTCCTCCTGGTCGCCGGCATCAGCACCTACGCCACGATCCTCACCACCGCGGGCTCACCCGAGTTCGTCGGGACGTGGGCCGCCGGTCTCGGAGCCGTCGCGATCGGTGCCCTGATCCTCTGCTACGTCGGCGGCGTGGTCTCGGCGTTCGCCTCGTCCACGGCGCTGCTGCCGGTGATCATCCCGATCGGGGTGCCCCTGATCGCGGACGGCGGGATCAACGCAGCCCTCTTCGTCGCCGCCCTCGCGGTGTCGTCCACCATCGTCGACGTCAGCCCGTTCTCGACCAACGGTGCGCTGATGCTGGCCAACAAGCCCGACACCATCAGCGAGCCGGTCTACTACAAGCAGATCCTCGGCTACGGCGTCGTCGTCACCCTGGTCGGTCCGCTCCTCGTCTGGGCCGCGCTGGTCCTGCCGGGCTGGTGAGCGGCAGATGACCGAGGACACCACCACCACAGCGGGCCGCTCGCCGACCTGCTCGTCGTCGACCTGACCCGCGCCCTCGCCGGGCCGCACGCCACCCAGATGCTGGGCGACCTCGGCGCTCGCGTGATCAAGGTGGAGTCGCCCGGCAGCGGCGACGACACCCGGGGCTGGGGCCCGCCGTTCGTCGGAGAGCCCGACGCCCGCCAGTCGACCTACTTCCTGTGCACCAACCGGAACAAGGAGTCCATCGCCCTCGACCTCAAGGACGAGGCCGACAAGGACGTCCTGCTCGGTCTGGTCGAGCGTGCCGATGTGCTGGTGGAGAACTTCCGCACCGGCGTGCTGGAGCGCCTCGGTCTCGGGATCGAGGAGCTGATGCGCCGCAACCCGCGGCTCGTGGTCCTCTCCATCACCGGCTTCGGTCACGACGGGCCCGAAGGTGGTCGCGCCGGATACGACCAGATCGCCCAGGGCGAGGCCGGCCTGATGTCGCTGACCGGCTCGGGGCCCGAGGACCCGCAGCGCGTCGGCGTCCCCATCGCGGACCTGCTGTCCGGGATGTACGGCGCCTACGGCGTGATGGCCGCGCTCCACGAGCGCCACGCGACCGGCAAGGGCACGGTCGTGCGTACGTCGTTGCTCGCGTCCGTCGTCGGCGTGCACGCCTTCCAGGGCACCCGCTGGACCGTGGCCGGCGAGGTCGGTCGCGCCCAGGGCAACCACCACCCCTCCATCGCGCCCTACGGCCTGTTCCGGTGCCGCGACGGAGCAGTGCAGATCGCCCTGGGCAGCGAGGGCCTGTGGAAGAAGTTCTGTGCGGGCTTCGGTCTCGACCCAGACACCGAGGGCCTCTCGACCAACGGCGAGCGCGTCGGTCGGCGCGAGGAGGTCATCGGAGTGGTCGAGCAGGCCTTCGCCGACTGGGACTCCGAGCCGCTGCTGGCGCGTCTCGCGGAGGTCGGCATACCGGCCGGCAAGGTGCGCTCGCTCGACGAGGTCTACGAGTGGGACCAGGTGGCCAGCCAGGGCCTGCTCGTCGACGTCGAGCACAGCACGCTCGGCCACCTGACCCTGCCGGGTCCGCCGCTGCGCTTCTTCGACGCCGCGGGCACCGAGGTCACCCGGCGCGAGCACGTCGCGCCGCCGTTGCTCGACCAGCACGCCGACGAGATCCGCGCCTGGGTCGGCGGGGGCGGCGCGTGAGGACACCCCCAGGGGATCTCGTGACGAGGCGCTGGACCGCCCACGAGCTGCTCGACCTGGTGCTCGACGCCGGCACGTTCACCTCCTGGGACTCACCGGTCGACCTCACCGGCCTCGACGTGGCCTACCGCGCGACCCTGGAGGCGGCCGCCCTGAAGGCCGGCACCGACGAGTCGGTGCTGACGGGTCGCGGTGAGGTCCGCGGCCGGCCGGTGGCGGTGGTGGTCAACGAGTTCGGGTTCCTCGCCGGCTCGATCGGCCGGGCCGCCGCGGACCGCATCATCGCTGCCGTACGCCGTGCCACCGCCGAGGGCCTGCCCCTGCTCGCCAGCACCGCGTCCGGCGGCACCCGCATGCAGGAGGGCACGCCCGCCTTCGTGCTGATGGCCGAGATCTCCCGGGCGCTGATGGCCCACCGCGCCGCGGGCCTGCCCTACCTCGTGCACCTGCGGCACCCCACCACCGGTGGCGTCTACGCCTCGTGGGGATCGCTCGGTCACGTCACGGTCGCCGAGCCCGGCGCACTGGTCGGCTTCCTGGGCCCCAAGGTCTACCAGGCCCTCAACGGTCGACCGTTCCGCCCCGGTGTGCAGGTCGCGGAGAACCTCGCGGCCGTCGGTGTCATCGACGGAGTCGTGTCTGCCGAGGACCTGCCCGAGATGGTCGACCTCGCCCTCGCGGTGCTGGTCGACGCCCCGGGCCCGGGCCGTCTGCCCGCCCGCGCGGCAGGATCGCTGTCCGACCTGAGCGCGTGGGACAGCATCGAGCGCACGCGGCGCGCCGACCGGATCGGCCTGCGCGACCTCCTCGTCCACGGGGCGTCCGGGACGATCCAGCTGCGGGGCACCGACGAGGGGGAACGAGACTCCACCGTGATGGTCGCCCTGACCCGCATCGACGACCAGCCGTGCGTCGTCGTCGGCCAGGACCGCGCCCGGCAGACGCCCGGCCACGCCATGGGCCCCGGAGCGCTCCGCGAGGCCCGCCGCGGGATGCGCCTCGCCGAGGAGCTGGGCCTGCCGCTGGTCACCGTGATCGACACGCCCGGCGCCGAGCTGTCCCCGGACGCCGAGGAGCGCGCCATCGCCGGCGAGATCGCCCGCTGCATCGCGACCCTCACGACCATGAGCGTGCCGACCGTCGCGGTGATCCTCGGCCAGGGCTGCGGGGGAGGCGCGCTGGCGTTCCTCCCGGCGCAGACCGTGATCGCGACCGAGCACGCGTGGCTCTCGCCGCTGCCGCCCGAGGGGGCGAGCGTCATCGTGCACGGCAGCGTCGACCGTGCCGCCGAGATGGCCCAGCTCCAGCGCGTACGTGCCATCGACCTGCTCGCGGACGGGATCGTGCACCACGTGGTGCCCGAGGTCGACGGCGAGCCCGCGCGCGACCTCGCCGTCGCGGTGGCTGCCGAGGTGTCGGCGCTGCTGCGGGTCGCAGTCGGCTCAGCCGTGCCGGTGGGCGCGTGAGCGTGCGACGATCACCCGTGTCCGAGGTCCTCGTGCTCCCCGACGGACGCACGCTGGAATACCTCACGGGCGGCGACCCGGACGGTTTCCCGTTCGTCCACCACACCGGCACGCCCAGCGCCGCGGTGCGCCACGAGCCACTGTCGGAGACCGTCGCAGCGGCCGGACTCCGGCTGGTGACCTTCTCGCGCCCCGGCTACGGCGCCTCCACCCCGCGTCCGGTCACCGGGGAGTGGCCGGTGCCGATCTCCGCCGACGTCGACGACACCGTCGCCCTCCTCGACCACCTCGGCCTGGGTGACTTCGTGACCCTCGGCTGGTCCGGGGGAGGACCGCGAGCACTGGCGTGCGCGGCGACGCTGCCCGGTCGGTGCCGGGCCGCGGCCAGCCTCGCCGGCGTGGCACCCGTCGACTCACCCGGCCTGGACTGGTCGCGCGGGATGGGTCCGGAGAACGTTCGCGACTTCGAGGCCGCCGTCGCCGGCCGCAAGGCGTACGCCTCCATCGCCTCCGAGCAGGCCGAAGAGCTCGCGCTCGTCACCGCCGACGACATCGTCGCGGCCCTCGGCGGCCTGATCGACGAGGTCGACACGGCCGCACTCACCGGCGACTTCGCGAGGCACACCGCGGCGACGTTCCGCCACGCCATGGCCCAGGGGCCGGGCGGGATGATCGAGGACACGCTGCAGATCGTGAGGCCGTGGGGGTTCGACGTCGCCGACATCCGGGTCCCCGTCGCGGTGTGGCAGGGCGCCCACGACAAGATGGTGCCCTTCGCCCATGGCACCTGGCTCGCCGCCGCGATCCCCGGCGCGCGGGTCCACCTGTTCGACGACGAGGGCCACCTGTCGCTGGTCGATCGGCTCGACGAGATCCTCGCTGACCTGCGGGACCTCGCCGGGCTCTGAGGCGTGCTCCGTCTCCTGCCCCCGGCCGCTCCGCTCGCCTCTGCGCTCCCCTGCCTCTGCGTTCCGCGCGCCTCTGCTCCTCTGCCTCTGCGGGCGGTGGTCCAGCCACATTTCCGCACGGCAGAAGGTGGCTCAGGCACCGGCGCCCGATCAGACGCGCGGAACGTCTGCGTCAGCGGTGGCCCAGCCACCTTTCGCAGGACCAGAACGTGGCTCCGGCACCGCTCGACCGGGGCTGGGGTCAGCTGGCCTTCTTGGCCGCGGCCTTCTTCGTCGACGTCTTCTTGGCGGCCTTCTTGGCCGGCGCCTTCTTGGTGGGCGCCTTCTTCGCTGCGGACTTCTTCGCCGGCTTCTCGGCCTCCGGCGCGTCGGCGTCCTCGCCGCGAGCGGTCTTGGCCGCGGCCACCGACTTCTGCAGGGCTGCGAGCAGGTCGACGACCTCGCCGGAGGTCTTGGTGGAGGTCTCGGTGCGCTTGATCTCGCCGCCCTCGATCTTCGACTTCACCAACGACTCCACGGCGCCGGCGTAGTCGTCCTGGAACTCCGCGGCGTCGAAGTCTCCCGCGAGGGTCTCGACGAGCATGTGCGCCATCTTCACCTCGGCGGGCTTCACGTCGCCGGCCTCGACGGAGAAGTCGGGTGTGCGGATCTCGTCGGGCCACATCATCGTCTGGAGCACGATCACGTCGTCCTTGACCCGGAGTACGGCGATGCTGGTGCGTTGGCGCAACGCGATGGTCACGACCGCCATCCGATCGGCATCCTGCAGCGCCTGGCGGAGCAGGGCGTAGGGCTTGGCACCGGCGCCCTCCGGCTCGAGGTAGTAGGACTTCTCGAAGAGAAGCGGGTCGATCTGGTCGCTCGGGACGAACTTCTCGACCGCGATCTCGCGCGACGACGTCGACGGCAGGCTCTCCATGTCGTCGTCGGTGAGGATGACCATCTCGCCGTCCTCGGTCTCATATCCCTTGGCGATGTCGGCGTAGGCCACCTCCTCGCCGTCGAGGGAGCAGACCCGCTGGTACTTGATCCGGCCGCCGTCCTTGGCGTGCACCTGGCGGAACGACACGTCGTGGCTCTCGGTCGCGGCGTAGAGCTTGACCGGCACGCTGACAAGGCCGAAGGAGACTGCGCCCTTCCAGATCGCTCGCATGGGGTAAGCATGTCCCATGCGCCCCATGCTCGCCACCAAGGGAGATGCCGTCCCCACCGGCGACCAGTGGTCGCACGAGGTGAAGTGGGACGGCGTACGGATCCTCGCCGACGTGGCTGACGGCGCTGACGTGGCCCGACTGAGCACCCGCAACGGCAACGACGCCACGATCGCCTGGCCCGACGTGCACCCCGCGCCGATGGGCGGTCGCGACCTGCTGGTCGACGGCGAGATCATCGGCATCAACGACGCCGGCGTGCCGGACTTCGCTGTCATCCAGGAGCGCATGCACGTCCGTTCCGCACCGACCGCGGCCCGACTCGCCACGACCGTCCCTGCGACGTTCATGGTCTTCGACGTGATGCGGCTCGACGGCCGCGACCTGACCGCACTGCCCCTGTCGGAGCGTCGCGACATCCTGGCCGACCTCGACCTCGGCGGCTGGCAGGTGCCACCGACGTACGACGACGGGGTGATGCTGCGCGCGGCCACGCTCGAGCAGGGTCTGGAAGGGATCGTCTCCAAACGGCTGGCGTCCACCTACCAGCCGGGGGTGCGGAGCAAGGCGTGGCTGAAGTTCGCGCACCGGCACCGCTTCTCCTTCGTCGTCGGCGGCTGGCGGCCGCAGGAGGGGACCCGGGACCGGCTCGCCTCTCTGCTGGTGGGGGAGCCGACCGCCGACGGCCTGGTCTATCGCGGGCGGGTGGGCAGCGGCATCAGTGGCGCGGCCAGCCGGCTCCTCGGCGCTCAGCTCGGGGCCCGGGGACGGGACGCGAGTCCGTTCGCCGACGAGGTGCCGGCGGTGGACGCGCGCGGCACCTTCTGGGTGGATCCCTTCCTCGTCGTCGATGTCGACTCGCTGAACAAGATGCCGATCACGCGGCTGCGGCAGCCGTCGTACAGGGGCGTCCGCACGGACATCAACGCCGCCGACCTGCTCGAGGACGGCTGAGATGAGCGAGATCCACGTCGACGTCGAGGGCCGCACCCTCACCATCAGCAACCTCGAGAAGGTGCTCTACCCGCGCACCGGCACCACCAAGGGCGAGGTGCTCCACTACTACGCCCAGGTCGCGCCGGTGCTGCTGCCGCACCTGAGGGATCGGGCGGTGACCCGGATCCGTTGGCCGCACGGGGTCGAGGGCTCGAGCTTCTTCGAGAAGAACGCGCCACCCGGCACGCCGTCGTGGGTCCGGACGCACGAGGTGTCGACGACCGGCAGCCGGTCCGGGAAGGGCGACGGGACCATCCGCTTCCCGATCTGCGACGACCTCGCGACCCTGACCTGGCTGGCCAACCTCGCCGCCCTCGAGCTGCACGTCCACCAGTGGACCGTCGACGACGACGGCACCCCGCGCGACTCCGGACCGCCTCGTGATCGACCTCGACCCCGGCGACCCGGCCGGGTTGCACGAGTGCGCGCAGGTGGCCCTGCTCGTGCGAGACGCGCTCGCCGAGCGCGACCTCGGCTGTACGCCGGTCACCAGCGGCAGCAAGGGACTCCACCTCTACGCCCCGATGCCCGCGGGCTCCGAGAGCCTCGACAGTGACGGCACGACCGCGTTGGCCAAGGAGGTCGCCGAGACGCTCCAGCGCGAGCACCCGGACCTGGTGACCGCCACGATGACCAAGGCCAAGCGTCCGGGCAAGGTCTTCCTGGACTGGTCGCAGAACTCCGGGTCCAAGACGACGATCTCGCCCTACTCGCTGCGCGGCCGCGAGCGACCGACTGCCGCCACGCCGCTGACGTGGGACGAGGTGGAGGCGGGCGCGGAGGACGAGCTCGCCCTCGACCAGTTCACGATGGCACAGGCGCTCGAGCGGGTGTCGGAGCACGGCGACCTCTTCGACGCCTGAGATGGCGTGTACCTGACCGATCACCCGGAGGGGGACGACCCGCGCGGTGCTGATCCCCGTCGCGGTCGTCGTGGCCGCCAGATCGCTCGCGCGGCGGAGATGACCATTCCGCCCACTCGCTGCTGACTCGCACTCTATGCTCGCGGCATGGTGCACGACGTGCTGGTCGTAGAGGACGAGGAAGACATTGCTGTCCCCTTGATGCGCACCCTGGAGCGTGAGGGCTACAAGGTCACCCGCGTCTCAGGAGGCGCGGAGGCTGTCGCCTTCGTCGTCGAGGAGAGCCCGGCGGTCGTCATCCTGGATCTCGGCCTGCCCGACATGGACGGGATCGACGTGTGTCGCCAGATGCGCACCGAGGGATATGCGGGTGGCATCATCATGGTCACCGCACGGGCTGGCGAGCTCGACCGCGTGGTCGGCCTCGACGTCGGCGCCGACGACTACCTCGCCAAGCCCTTCGGCCTCGCCGAGCTGCTCGCCCGCGTCCGCGCGTTGCTGCGCCGCAGCACCACGGTCGTCCAGGACGACAGCACCGTGACGACGTCCTCAGGCCTCAAGATCGACGCG
Source organism: uncultured Actinomycetota bacterium (assembly GCA_963790155.1). Taxonomy (GTDB): domain Bacteria; phylum Actinomycetota; class Actinomycetes; order Propionibacteriales; family Nocardioidaceae; genus Nocardioides. The sequence goes on from CAWBNL010000004.1 coordinate 1,014,308, forward strand.
GCGTCGCGCCGGGTCCACCTGGGCGAGGAGGAGCTCGCGCTCACGGCGAAGGAGTTCGACGTCCTTGCCGTCCTTGCTTCCCACCACGACAAGGTCGTGCCGCGCGAGACGCTGATGAACCAGGTGTGGGAGCAGAACTGGTACGGCTCGACCAAGACCCTCGACGTCACGATCGGGCGGCTGCGCAGCAAGCTCGAGGCGGCAGACGCAGGTGAGCGTGTGGTCGCCATCCGGGGTGTGGGGTTCCGCCTCGAGACCGGACGCTGACGCAGACCGTCCCTGCCCGGAACTCGTCGCCAGGCCGGCTCCGACACCAGGAAGGCAGTTCGCGCTGAACCGCGCGGTGTCAAGCGTGGCGTGGGGGCAGCGAACCCCCAACTGCCTGCATGGTGCGACCGAGCGGAGCAGCGTGACACCCGGAGGAGCTGTCGTTCAGGATTGTCCACAACCTTGACCTAGCCTCTGGGTACCGCTGCTCTCCGCTGTGTAAATTCCTCCTGCACGCACCCGGGGAAGCAGGGCACGACCATGTTCGATCATCTGGCAGTGGACCGCCCGGCGGGCGCCCGGTCGCCGACTGCTGCCCGCCCGGACGCTCACCTCGACCTGGTGCACCGGCTCGACGGGCAGGTGCGCGAGCGGGTCAGGCGAGAGGGTGTCGACCCGCAGCGCGAGGCTCTCCTGGTCCGCCGCATCGCCGAGGACGTGGTCCGCGACCACGACCAGCTCAGTCTGACCGGAGCTGTCGCGCCAGTCGCCGATGACGACGCGATGGTGGGCGAGCTGGTGGCGCGGGTGTCGGGCTTCGGGCCCCTGCAGCCCTTCCTCGACGACCCCGAGGTCGAGGAGGTCTGGATCAACGACCCGAGCAGGGTGTTCATCGCGCGCCGGGGTCGGCACGAGCTGACCAACCTGCGTCTCGACGCTGCCCAGGTCAACGAGCTGGTCGAGCGGATGCTCAAGTCGAGCGGGCGTCGCCTCGACATCAGCACACCCTTCGTCGACGCGATGCTCCCGGAGGGCCACCGACTGCACGTGGTGCTCGAGGGCATCGCCCGAGGCTTCACCGCGGTCAACATCCGCAAGTTCCTGCTGCGTGCCCACCGGCTCTCCGACCTCGTGGCCCTCGGCAGCCTCACGCCGCAGGCCGCGCGGTTCCTCGAGGCGTCGGTGCGCGCCGGGCTCAACATCCTCGTCGCTGGCGGGACGCAGGCGGGGAAGACGACGATGCTCAACTGCTTGGCCGCGTCGGTGCCCGGTGGGGAGCGCGTGGTCAGCGTGGAGGAGGTCTTCGAGCTGAGGTTCAGCCACCCGGACTGGGTCGCGATGCAGACCCGGCAGGCCGGGCTCGAGCAGACCGGCGAGATCGTCCTGCGCGACCTGGTCAAGGAGGCGCTGCGAATGCGACCGAGCCGGATCCTGGTCGGTGAGGTGCGCGCGGCTGAGTGTCTCGATCTGCTGCTGGCCCTCAATTCCGGGCTGCCGGGGATGTGCACGCTCCACGCCAACAGCGCCCGCGAGGCGCTGGTGAAGATGTGTACGCTTCCGCTGCTCGCGGGGGAGAACATCTCGGCGCGGTTTGTGGTGCCGACGGTCGCGACGTCGGTCGACCTGGTCCTGCATTTGGGCGTCGGTGCTGACGGCGTACGCAGGGTCAACGAGATCGCGTCGGTGCCAGGGCGCGTGGAGGCCGACGTCATCGAGGTCGAGCCCATCTTCGTTCGCCATGGCACCGAGCTTCGTCGTGCGGGGGGCGTACCTGCTCGGCAGGAGCGTTACGAGCGTGTCGGCATCGACATCCACGAAGTGCTGGCCGCCGAGGACGGGCGCTGATGGGGGCGCTGATCGGCCTCGGTGTGGGGGTCGGGCTTCTTCTCGTGTGGGCGGCCTTCGCCCTTCCGCGTTCGCCGAGGAGGGCCACGCCGACGTCCACGTCCTTGGCGCGCCTCCTCGATCGGGCAGGTCTGGGCGACGTCACCACGGCCAGCGTGGTCTCGCTCTGCGCGGTGCTCTTCGCGTTGGCCTTCGTCGTGGTGCAGGCCGTGTCGAAGACGTTGCCGGTCGCCGTCGTGTTCGCGGTCATGGCCGCTTACGTGCCGATCGCGGTGTTGCGGCAGCGGGCCGCCCGGCGGTTGCGTGACTTCGCGGAGGTGTGGCCAGAGGCGGTCGACAACCTCGCCAGCGCCGTACGCGCCGGGCTCTCCCTCCCGGATGCCGTGGCTGCGCTGGGCACCAGCGGTCCTGAGGCGCTGCGCCACGAGTTCGCCCAGTTCGCGCTCGACTACCAGGTGACCGGTCGCTTCGGTGAGTGCCTGGACCGGTTGAAGGAGCGGCTCGCCGATCCCGTAGGCGACCGGGTGATCGAGGGTCTGCGTTTGGCTCGCGAGGTCGGAGGAGGCGACCTGGGTCGGCTGCTGCGCAACCTCTCGGGTTTCCTGCGCGACGACGCACGCACCCGTTCCGAGCTCGAGTCGCGCCAGGCGTGGACCGTCAACGGCGCCCGCCTCGCGGTGTCCGCGCCGTGGATCGTGTTGCTGCTGATGTCGTTCCAGACCACCGCCATCCGCCAGTACGCCTCGCCCGGCGGTGTCCTGGTCCTCGGCATCGGCTTCGGCGTCTGCGTGTTGGCCTACACCGCGATGATGCGTATCGGCCGGCTGCCCGTCGAGAAGCGGATCCTTTCGTGAGCGCGACGGTGTGGGGCGCTGTGCTGGGCGGTGTCGCAGGCGCGGGCCTGGTTCTGGTGGTGATGCGGGTGAGCGTGCTCCGCCGCCCGCAGCTCTCCGCCCGTGTCCTGCCCTACCTGCGCGACCTCCCCGCGCGTGACCAGGGACCCGCGCTGCGCACCCTGTCGTCCTCGCCGGCCTCCGCTGCCGCCGGGATCTTCGGCCCGGGGCTGCGCTCGGCGGCCGACCTGGTGGAGCGCGTGATGGGGGGCAGCACCTCCGTGCGCCGCCGCCTCCACCGGGCCGGTCTGCGTCACAGCGTGCAGGACTTCCGGATCGAGCAGGTCGTGTGGGGCCTGGTCGGCTTCGCGGCAGCAGCCGCGCTCAGCCTGGTCCGGGCCCTCGGCGGGGCGGGCAGCATCGGGTCGGCGGCGGTGCTCTGCCTGCTCGGGCTCGTCGGCGGGGTCTTCCTGCGCGACAACCGGCTCAGCACCCAGGTCAAGAACCGCGAGCGCCAGGTCCTCACGGAGTTCCCGACCATCGCCGAGCTCCTGGCGCTGTCCGTGGCAGCGGGGGAGAGCCCGGTCTCCGCGCTCGACCGCGTCGTACGTCGCAGCAACGGCGCGTTGTCGGAGGACCTCGCCGACGTGCTGGCGCGGATCCGCACCGGGGAGCCGGTGGGGCAGGCCTTCGAGTCGCTCGCGAGCGCCACCGGCCTGCCGATCGTGGCGCGCTTCGCGACCGGTATCACCGTCGCGATGGAGCGCGGGACGCCGCTGTCGGACGTGCTGCACGCCCAGGCCGCCGACGTACGCGAGGCCGGGCGCCGGCTGCTCATCGAGACCGCGGCGCGCAAGGAGATCGCGATGATGGCGCCGGTGGTGTTCTTCGTGCTGCCAGTCACGATCCTCTTCGCCTTCTACCCCGGGGTGCTGGGCCTGCGCCTCACCACCCCGTGACCACCATCGTGTTCGCCACCTGAAAGGAAACGACCATGCACCGACCCGTCTGGGGACTGCTCGTCCATCTCGCCCTCGCCCTCGCCCTCGTCGCCCTCGCCCTCGTCGGCCCCGATCGCGAGCGCGACGATCGAGGGGACGTGCCCGGCTGGGTGATGGTCACCCTGATGACCGCCATCGTGGTCGCCGCGCTGACCCCGTTCGTCAGCGAGCAGCTGTTGGCGCTGCTGCGGCAGGCGTTCACGATGGTGGGCGGCTAGGGCGCGCTACGTGATGACACGCGCCCGCCTCGGTGAGCGTGGGGCGGCCGTCGTGGACTTCGTCCTCGTCCTGCTGGTCCTGCTGCCGCTGGTGCTCGGCATCCTGCAGCTCGCCCTCGTGCTGCACGTGCGCAACACACTCGCCGCTGCCGCGGCGGAGGGGGCGCGACATGCTGCGGTAGCCGGCTCGTCCGGTGCGGCCGGAGCGGCGAAGGTGGAGGAGCTCGTCGACGGCGCGCTCTCGCGCGACTTCGTCCGGTCGGTGAGCGTACGTCCGGCCGCCATCGGTGATGCACCGGGTTTCGAGGCCGTGGTCGAGGCGGACGTGAGCGTGCTGGGGATCGGCGGGCCCGGCATCCACATCCGGGTCGAGGGCCACTCGATCATGGAGGTCCAGCCATGACAGCGCCCACGACCTCTCGACGCCGCGACGACAGGGGGTCGGCGCTGGTCGAGTTCAGCTGGCTGGCGGTCATCTTGCTGGTCCCGCTGATCTGGATCACCGTGTCGGTCTTCGAGGTGCAGCAGGGAGCATTCGCGACCACCGCGGCAGCCCGTGCAGCAGGAAGGGCCTACGCGCTCGCGCCCGACGACCGCACCGGTCAGGAGCAGGCCCGGGCTGTCGTACGACAGGTGCTTGCGGACCAGGGGACCCCCGGTCAGCAGGCCAGCGTCGAGGTCAGCTGCGAGGCACCGGGCGGCAACTGTCACGTCGGCACGGCGGTGATCACCGTTCGCGTCCTGTCCGGTGTCGACCTGCCGTTCTTCCCCGCCATCCTCGAGGAGGACGGTGCACCGAGCTTCTCCTTGGTCGCCAGCCACACCGTCCCGATCGGTCAGTACGTCGAGAGCGTGAACGACGACGACGGCGGCTACCAGCGGTGAGGCGTGACGAGTCCGGTTCGGTGACGTTGCTGATCATCGGCTTCGCGAGCATCCTGCTGATGGCGATCGTCGTCGTCGTCGATGCCTCAGCCGCTTATCTCCAGCGTCAGGGTCTCGACAACCTCGCCGACGGCGCCGCTCTCCACGGCGCCGATCTCGGCTCGACCGACGTCTACGCCAACGGTGTGGACGCAGCGCGCCTCGCCCAGGAGGCGGCGGCTGTCGAGGCTGCGGTGCGCGACTACCTCGCCCGCGCCGATGCCGCAGCGAGGTATCCCGGCATCGACGTCGGTGTGCGCGTCGACGCGGCGAGTCGATCTGTCACGGTGCTGCTGCGCGCGCCGCTCGAGCTGCCCCTCTCGATCCCGGGGTCGCCCAGCAGACCGGTGATCGGTGCCAGCAGCACCGCGGCCGTCACAGTCCGCGCAGGCGGCTGACCTCAGGGTGCGCCAGACGAGCTTGGCCGCCCAGCGCCAGATCTTGTCGATCTTCGGGCGAAGTCATAGGCGGCATGGATGCGTCGGGCGGCCACTTGGAGGACCCGGTAGCCGCCAGCAGCGGGTCGTCCTGCGCTGACGGTCGCACCTCGGCACAGACACGGGCAGCTACACCCGGATGGGCCGGACAGGCGACGGCACGCGAGCCTCACCATGCGGGGATTCCTGCCCGTCCGCTCGTTCACTACGCGACACATCAGGTCCTGATCGCTCGGGTCAGCTCACATAGTTGGGCACGAGGGGCTGAGCGGTGAGCTTCGCCAGACGGGTGAATGTGACCCGGAGCGGGTCGCTGTTGTAGGTGAATGGGCCGCGCTCGGCCGAGCAGGTCACCTCGAGGACGGAGTCCGCGATGACCCGCGTCGAGGAGGCGCCTGAGACGAAGGTGGCGGTCTGGCCTGTGTAGGTCGTTACTGCGACGAGCACACGACTGGCAGCGGTGCTGTTGTAGACCTCGCAGCTCAGGTTGTCGGCACTGTCGTAGTTCGTCGGCTCCATGCCAGCGAAGAGCGACACTGCGTACGGGCCGGGTGGGATAGCAGGGATCACGTAGTTGACGATCGTGGCGTCGGGGGGTGCGGTCTTGGCTGTGAACACGTACGTCGTCCCGGGCGGGTCCTTGGGTGTCGCGGCCACTCCTGGTTCCTGTCCGTGACCCGCTGCCGCGCCACCAAGCCCTACGCAGAGCGCACCTGCTGCCGCGGATGCCCATAGTGTTCGTGTCCTCATGGTCAGATCCTTCCCGCGGGTGCCATTGCATGCCTCGACCGATGGTCCACTCCACTGGGGCACGCTGCACGACGGAGACCGGAAAGCACCGATAGTGATGACGGGGCCACATGAGTGGCGACCGTCCCGCAAGGGATGACCCACCGTCCACAACAAGTGGGTCGGCACCTGCACACGCTCTCGAAGGAACGTGGCCTGCGTCTGCTGCTGGGTGAGGCCGGGAGACCTCGTCCCACATTCAACAGTGCCGGACTGACCGAAGCGACCATGGACCACGCGATCGCGACCGTGACCGAGGAGCGCCACGCCGACCTGACCCGTCGCGGCCGGGCCAGGCACCGAACCTGGGTGAAGGAGGTGTTCGCACCGGTCGCTAGCCCTCGTGACCCGTTCATCGACCTGCTGGTCGTGGCGACCGACGTCCACACCTGGAAGTTGCTGCGCCTCGACCGTCGCTCCTCGACGGCGCCCGGCACGAAGGAGAACGGTCATGAACACCATTCTGTTCGTCACCTGGGACGGAGGCGCAGGTCAAGGCCGCGGAGCTCGACTTCACGCCGTTCCGCACCGCCCGGCCCTTCACATCCTCCGGCAGCAACACGCCCCTCGACTTCGTCGGCGTGTTCGGTGACCGGGGGATGGGCCGCGACGTCGTCGAGGAGATGCGTCGCGAGCCGGCCGGAATCGTGGTCATCGACTGCATCCTGTTCGGGGCGATGCAGGCGGTTGCGGCCGAGGGTGTGCCGTACGTGGTGCTGGAGCACATGTACGACGCGTACCTGGTCCGCACATGGCTGCGCGGCCCCATGGGCCTCGGAACGGCGGTCAAGGGAATCCCCGCACGAAGGCTCTTGAACACCGCGGCCGCGCGAGTGGTCGCGTGCCTCGCGGAGGTCGACCCCGCCGGCAGCGGTCCGCGACCTGACAACCTGCACCACACGCGGACCCGTGGTGGACGGCGTCTCGGCTGCTCCCAGCCAGCCGACCGTGCTGGTCAGCCTCAGCACGCTCAACGTCCCGGGCCAGGCTCGCGCGATGCAGCACATCCTGGATGCCCTCGGCACCCTCGACGTGCGGGGCATCGCCACGATCGACCCATCGATCGGAGTCGGAGGCCTGGCCGCTCCGCCTCCCGTCGAGCTCCGCGGATTCGTCCCGCACGCCGACCGGGCCGACGCCTGAGTGCACCGCCATGCTGACGACACCCCTGTTCCCCTGCCGTTGCGCCCACCTCACCCCAAGGGATCAGAGCCGCTCCGAGATCTCATTCCCAGGCGTTAGCGTCGGATCACCGACCTCGTGACGCCGGAAGGAACCTGATGACCGTCCAGGAGCTCATCCTCGTGAGACATGGCCAATCCGAGGGCAACGTCGCGGCCGAGAAGGCCCAGCGCGATGGCGTGGAACACATCGACGCACCTGCTCGGGACCCCGACGTGGTGCTCTCCGAGACCGGCCGCGAGCAGGCGGCTGCTGTCGGACGCTGGTTGCGGGGCCTGTCCGAGGACGAGCGACCCGGCATCGTGTGGACGAGCCCCTACCGTCGGGCGCGGGAGACTGCGGAGATCGCCCTCGAAGTCTGCGACCTCGACCTCGACTTCCGCGTTGACGAGCGCCTTCGCGACCGCGACATGGGGATCACCGACATGCTGACCGGTGCCGGCATCACCTCGCGCTATCCGGAGGAGGCGGAACGGCGCACGTGGATCGGCAAGTTCTACTACCGCCCGCCCGGCGGTGAGTCGTGGGCAGACGTCACGCTTCGGGTCCGGGCAGTACTGACCGATCTCGCCAACACCGAGAGTGCCGAGCGGGTCCTGGTCACCGCTCACGACGTCGTCCTGCTGCTGTTCACCTACGTGGCGGAGGGTCTCGACGAGGAAGCGGTGCTGGAGCGGGGACGCACCAATGGGCTGCGCAACGCGTCCGTCTCCAGGTTGAGGCGCGACGAGAGCTCGCCGACGGGCTGGACCGTGACGGCGTACAACGAGGACGCCCATCTCCGCCACGAAGGCGTGGAGGTCACCGACCAGGCCGGGGCGTCCGAGGACGTGGACGACGAGGCCCCGGCATGACCGGGTCGACGGGCGGCACCCTCGACTCTCCCACCCTCATCACTCCCGCGGCGTTGCGTGCCTGGCAGCTCCCGGAGCCGGGAGGCTCGAAGTACTCTCGCGGTCAGGTGCTGGTCGTCGGTGGCGCCGCCGCGACCCCGGGTGCAGTGATGCTCGCCGGCATCGCCGCGCTGCGGATGGGGGCCGGACGACTGGCGCTGGCCGTCGACGCCGCGGTGGCGCCCCACGTGGCGGTCGCGATCCCCGAGTCGGGTGTCAGCAGCCTCGAGGATGAGGAGCGCATGTCCAAGGAGGCCGGCGGAGCCGATGCGGTCCTGGTGGGCCCGGGCCTCGACGACGCCGATGTCGCCGGCGAGCTGCTCGAGCGCCTGGCTCGGTCCGTCGACGACGACACCCCTGTCGTCGTGGACGCCTACGCCGCCACCGTCCTCCCCGACGTCTCGGCACAGTGCCGCGCATCGCTGGCCGGGCGCCTGCTCGCCACCCCCAACTCCGGTGAGCTGGCCCGTCTGGTCGGGGCCGACGACCTCGCTGACGACGAGATCGCGGCGGCCGCGGACTCGGTGCGCGAGACGTACGACGCCACGGTGGCTGCGGTCGGCTGGGTCGTCGCTGCCGACGGCGTCTGGCGATCCACCACCGGCGACACGGGGCTGGGAACCTCCGGCAGCGGCGACGTGCTCGCCGGGGCGATCACCGGGCTGCTTGCCCGCGGGGCCGGGCACGCCCAGGCGCTTGCCTGGGGCGTGTACGTCCACGCCGCCGCTGGGGACGTCCTCGCCGGCCGCCTCGGTCGGGTCGGCTACCTCGCCCGTGAGCTCCCGGGCGAGCTGCCGCTCGTCCTGGGGTCGTTGCGTGGCGACTGACCGACCCCCACGGTCTCTACGTCAGCTGCGATGGTCCGCGGTCCCGTCCGGCTCAGTGGCGCATCGGGGTGAGTCGCCTCTTGGTGGTCTTGACGCCCGACTTGGCCGCCGACGCGACGCCCTGGCTGATCAGTGTCAGTCCAGCCGCGACCAGCCACACGTCCTTCGCGACGGCGGTGCCCTCCTGGCTGGGGCGAATACCGTCGTCCAGGGTCATGGACGGTGTCTTCAGGTAGAGACCCATCAGACTCGCGCCGAAGCCGGTCAGCGCCGCCCCGGCCACGGTCGCGGGCACCATCGGCGCGAGCACGGCGGCGCCCACGCCGATCTCGCTGATCGCGAGGAGCCGCGCGAACTTCTCCGGCTCCATGTCCTTGAAGAGGGAGGGGTACGTCGCTGCGGCGGCGCCGTGCAGGAACTGCGCCGTGCCTTCGTCGGCGCCCAGCTTGGCGATGCCGGAGTTCAGGATGAACGCACCGGTCGCGACGCGGAGCGGGATGTGGGTCAACGACACGATGACTCCTGGTGGTGGGAGGACTTCAGTGCCACCAGTGTCGCCCACGACGCCGGATGTGTCGTGCCGCCGTCCGCCCTGCGGCCCCGAGGCCCCCACCGCAGGCTCAGGATGGAGACCCCGGACGCATCCGCGCCACGAAGAGGTGGCGGCCGCCACTGTGCTGACGGGCCTCGACCCACAGCTCGACCGGTATCTCGGTGCCGTCGCTGCGCCGCACCGGCACGACGACGGTGCGGCCCAGCAGCGGACTGCGACCGTTGCTGAGGTGCAGAGCGAATCCCGCCAGGTGGGCCTGGTGGTAGCGAGTGGGGATGATCGCCACGAGGCGTCGTCCCAGGAGGTCGGCCGGCTCCTCGTAGCCCAGCAGGTCGAGGGCGCCCGGGGTGACGAACACGATCCGGTTGGCGTCGTCCGCGACGACGAGTGCCTCACCCTCGTCATGGGGCACCTCGAGGGCCGAGGTGGCCGGCGACCTCGGAGCGGGTGCTGAGTCGGAGTTGCTCGACCATCGGGTCGGTGGCTCGCCGTCGACCTGTCGGGACACCTCGCGGCACAACCACCGTCGAAGCTCGCGAAGCTCGGGCTGGATCGGCACGGTGAGGAAGACACCGGCCTCCGCGAGGACGAGCGCTGCGTCCAGCGACTGGTCGAGGACCTGGAAGTTGGCAGCAGAGGTGCGCGGCACGGGCAGCACCTCTCGCACCGATGACACACCGGGTTCGACCGCGTTCGCCATGAGCTCGTCGGCGTCGTCGCCGAGGTGAGGCTTGGGCAGGTGCCGGTGCAGCAGGGCGAGGGCGTCACTGGCGGCCGCGTGAGCCTCCAGCGCCTCGACGGGGTCGTCGGAGTCGAGGCTGACCAGCAGGTATTCCCGGAGGACCGTATCGGCGTGCTCGCGCCATGCGACATGGAGCAGGAGCGGGACGTTGAGGAGCACCACGTCGATCACGTCCGTGCCGGTCGTGTCCGCGGGAGCGGCTGGGCCGGCGAGGAGAGTGTCGGCGACGGACACGATCTCGTCGAGGCGGTCACCCGAATCCAGCTCGAACCAGACCGTCTTGCCGTCCGGGTGGGTGACGGTTCCCCAACGGTCGACGAGCTGCTGGATCAGCTGCAGCCCACGCCCGGTGCCCGCCGTGGTCGCATAGCGGCGGGGGACCGGCTCCTGGAGGCTGCCGTCGGACACCTCGACACGCAGGCCCTCGCCGCCGACGAAGGCATGGAGGTCGATGGCCGTGCCGGCATGGACGAGCGCGTTGGTCACGAGCTCGCTGACCAGGAGCTGGGCGGTCTCGGCCAGGTCGTCGCGGCGCCCCTGTGTCAGGACAGCGCGCACCGCCCTGCGTGCCGCGCCGACGCTGGAGGGGTGGGCCGGCAGCACGAGCGTGCCGGAGGCGTGCCCGTCATCGGAGCGAGGAGCACCGTCACCGGTCATGGACCCACCCTCGACCCCGTCACGCTCCGTGACAACTCATATGGGCCCATGCAGTGACAACGACCGGAATGCTCGGGGGCTATCCCAGGGAGCACGGACCGCCACGCAGCGGTGACCGACGTCACCGCCCACCACCTGAGGGGGTGGTCGATTCGCCGGTGCGGGGACTGTCGCGGGTAGCGTGCTCGGGTGATTGAGAACTGGCCGGGTACGGCCTACCCCCTGGGCGCCACCTTCGACGGAACGGGCACCAACTTCGCGATCTTCAGCGAGGTTGCCGAGCGAGTGGAGCTGTGCCTGTTCGACCCCGACCCCGACCAGCCCGGCTCCTTCGTGGAGACCAAGCTCGAGGTCACCGAGGTCGACGCCTACGTCTGGCACTGCTACATCCCGACCATCCAGCCGGGACAGCGCTACGGCTACCGCGTGCACGGTCCGTGGGATCCCGACCCAGGGCTTGCGCTGCAACCCCCACAAGCTGCTCCTCGACCCCTACGCCAAGGCGACCGCCGGCGAGATCGAGTGGGACCAGTCGCTGTTCGGCTACGACTTCGGCGACGAGGACAGCAAGAACGACGACGACTCCGCCGCGCACATGACCCACGGCGTGGTGATCAACCCGTTCTTCGACTGGGAGGGTGACCGCCGCCTGGCGATCCCCTACAACGAGTCCTTCATCTACGAGGCGCACGTGAAGGGCCTCACCGAGCTGCACCCCGACATCCCGCAGGAGCAGCGCGGGACCTACGCCGGTCTCGCGCACCCCTCGATCACCGCGCACCTCACCAAGCTGGGCGTCACCGCGATCGAGCTGATGCCGGTGCACCAGTTCGTCCAGGACTCCACCCTGCTCGAGCAGGGCCTGCGCAACTACTGGGGCTACAACACCCTCGGCTTCTTCGCGCCGCACGCCGACTACGCCTCGAGCCAGCAGGGTCAGCAGGTCCAGGAGTTCAAGGCGATGGTGAAGGCGATGCACGTCGCCGGCATCGAGGTCATCCTCGACGTCGTCTACAACCACACCGCCGAGGGCAACCACATCGGCCCGACGCTGAGCTTCAAGGGCATCGACAACGCCGCCTACTACCGCCTCGTCGAGGACGACCAGCGCTACTACATGGACTACACCGGCACCGGCAACACCCTCAACGTGCGCCACCCGCACTCGGTGCAGCTGATCATGGACTCGCTGCGCTACTGGGTGACCGAGATGCACGTCGACGGCTTCCGCTTCGACCTCGCCGCCACCCTCGCCCGCGAGTTCTACGACGTCGACAAGCTCTCCACCTTCTTCGAGATGGTGCAGCAGGACCCGGTGGTCAGCCAGGTCAAGCTGATCGCCGAGCCGTGGGACATCGGCCCCGGCGGCTACCAGGTCGGCGGCTTCCCGCCGCAGTGGACGGAGTGGAACGGCGACTACCGCGACACCGTGCGCGACTTCTGGCGCGGCGAGCCGTCGCTCGGCGACTTCGCGTCGCGGCTCTCGGGATCCTCCGACCTCTACGAGCACTCCGGCCGGCGCCCGTTCGCCAGCATCAACTTCGTCACCGCCCACGACGGCTTCACCCTGCGCGACCTCGTGTCCTACAACGAGAAGCACAACGAGGCCAACGGCGAGGACAACAACGACGGCGAGAGCCACAACCGCTCGTGGAACCACGGCGTCGAGGGGCCGACCGACGACGCCGAGATCCTCGGCGCACGGGCCCGCGAGCAGCGCAACTACATCGCGACGCTGCTGCTCAGCCAGGGCGTGCCGATGCTGCTGCACGGCGACGAGCTCAGCCGCACCCAGGACGGCAACAACAACACCTATGCCCAGGACAGCGAGATCAGCTGGGTCCACTGGGACCAGGCCGACACGCCGCTGATCGAGTTCACCGCGGCGGTCGCCAAGCTCCGCGCCGAGCACCCGACCTTCCACCGCAAGCGCTTCTTCACCGGCAACACCGTGCGCACCGGCGACGGCGAGCGGCTCAACGACATCGTGTGGCTCGGTCTCGACGGCGAGCCGATGGACGACGGCGACTGGGAGGGCGGCAAGGCGATCGGGATGTACCTCAACGGCAACGGCATCGCTGGCAAGGACGCCCGCGGCGCCACGATCATCGACGACCACTTCCTGCTCTACTTCAACGCCGACGGCGAGACCCAGGTCACCCTGCCGTCCGAGGAGTACGCCCCGGCGTGGGACGTCGTGATCGACACCGGCGGCGACGCCGACGCCGACCCCGTCCTCGAGGCCGGCGCGACCTTCGACCTCACCACCCACACGATGGTGGTCCTGCGTCAGCACTCCGAGCCGACCACCACGCCGGACCACTCGGTCGCCGCGTCCCTCGCCGCTCGAACGGGGACCGAGACGGCATGACCGACGACACGACGCCTCGCTCGGGTCCGCGAGTGCCGCAGAGCACCTACCGCCTGCAGGTCACGCCCGACTTCGACCTCCACGCTGCCGCGGAGCGGCTGACCTACCTCCACGACCTCGGCGTGGACTGGGTCTACCTGTCGCCGCTGCTGGCCTCCGAGCCCGGCAGCCAGCACGGCTACGACGTCGTCGCCTTCGACCACGTCGACACCGAGCGCGGCGGGCAGGAGGGTCTCGCGGCCCTGTCCGCCGAGGCCCGTCGTCTCGGCATGGGCGTCCTGGTCGACATCGTGCCCAACCACGTGGGTGTCGCGACGCCGTCGGAGGACCCGTGGTGGTGGGACGTCCTGCGGCTGGGGCGCGCGTCCGAGCACGCCAGCGCCTTCGACATCGACTGGCGCGCCGGAGACGGTCGGATCACCATCCCCGTCGTCGGGGACGACGACGAGGACGCGATCACGATCGTCGTGTCGGACACGGGGGAGGGTGAGGTGCGCTACCACGAGCAGCGCTTCCCGCTCGCTCCCGGCACGACCACGCTCGAGGAGCAGCACTACGACCTCGTCAACTGGCGCACCGCCGATGACGACCTCAACTATCGCCGCTTCTTCGCCGTCAACACCCTCGCCGCCGTGCGCGTGGAGGACCCGGAGGTCTTCGCGGACACGCACGTGGAGATCCGGCGCTGGTTCGCGGAAGGACTCGTGGACGGCCTGCGCGTCGACCACCCCGACGGCCTGCGCGACCCCGAGCGCTACCTCGACGACCTGGCCGCCCTCACCGGTGGCGCCTACGTGCTCGTCGAGAAGATCCTGGAGCCCGGCGAGGAGCTCCTCGCCTCGTGGGCGACGCACGGCACCACCGGCTACGACGTGCTCGCGCTCGTCGACCGGATCCTCACCGACCCGGCAGGCGAGGAACCGCTCACCCGGCTCGAGGACCGTCTGCGCGGAGCGTCGGTCGACTGGGCCGAGATGGTCCACGACAACAAGCGTGCCGTCGCCGACGGCATCCTGCACTCCGAGGTGAAGCGGATCTCCCGGGAGATCCTGCGCATCGCCGAGGACGCCCCCGTGGGTCCCGTGGAGGACGCCGTCGCCGAGCTGCTCGCCTGCTTCCCGGTCTACCGCTCCTACCTGCCCGAAGGACGCCACCACCTCGACGAGGCCTTCGCCGCGGCCCGCGCACGCAGGCGGGACCTGGCCGACACCCTCGACCTGCTCGAGCCCATCCTCCACGACGAGTGGAGCCAGCCGGCGCGGCGCTTCCAGCAGACGTCGGGGATGGTGATGGCCAAGGGTGTCGAGGACTGCTCCTTCTACCGCTGGTCGCGCCTCACCTCGCTCAACGAGGTCGGAGCCGACCCGTCGGTGTTCGCTGTCGACGCGGAGACCTTCCACGACGCGATGGCGCTGCGCCAGCGCGACTGGCCGCACGCGATGACGACCACCTCGACCCACGACACCAAGCGCGGGGAGGACGTACGCGCGCGCATCGTCGTGCTGGCCGAGCTGCCCGAGGTGTGGCAGGGCGCGCTCGAGGAGCTCCTGTCGCTCGTGCCGCTCCCGGACGCGGCCTTCGGGTCGCTGCTGTGGCAGGCGATCCTCGGCGTGTGGACCCCCGACCACCTGCCGGACCTGCGCGAACGGCTCCACGGCTATGCCGAGAAGGCGATGCGCGAGGCCGGCGACCGCACCACGTGGACCGAGCCGGACGAGACCTACGAGGCAGCCGTGCACGCCGCCGTCGACGCGGTCTTCGACTCCGCCGACGTGCAGCGGGTGCTGGGCGACCTGTGCGTCCACATCGACGAGGCCGGGCGGAGCAACTCGCTCGCGCTCAAGCTGATCGCGCTGACCGTTCCCGGCGTGCCGGACGTCTACCAGGGGAGCGAGCTGTGGGAGACCTCGCTCGTCGACCCCGACAACCGCCGCACGGTCGACTTCGACCACCGAGCGGCCGTGCTGGCCGGCACCGACTCCGACGATGCCGTCACCAAGCTGCACCTCACCTGCTCGACGCTGACCCTGCGCCGGGAGCGGCCCGAGCTGTTCACGTCCTACACCCCCGTGGCCGCCACCGGGTCCGCCGCAGACCACGTGGTGGCCTTCGACCGGGGTGGCGCGATCGCGGTCGCGACCCGGCTGCCCGTCGGCCTCGCCCGCGACGGCGGGTGGGGCGACACCGCCCTCGACCTGCCCGACGGCACCTGGCACGACCTGCTGACCGGCGTCCGCACGGACGGCCGGCTCGCCGACCTGCTGGCGGTGCACCCGGTCGCCCTGCTGGTGAAGGAGAACTGACATGACCTCGCACGACCGTGGACCTCTCGACGTCTGGGCGCCCCGCCCCGAGCGCGTGCGTCTGAGCCTTGCAGGTGAGGCGCTCGAGATGACGCGCCTCGATGACCACTGGTGGACGCCGAGCGAGCCGCTGCCGGACCTCACCACGGCCGTCGACTACGGCTACCTGCTCGACGACGACCCCGACCCGCGGCCCGACCCGCGCTCGCGGCGCCAGCCCGACGGCGTGCACGGACTGTCGCGACGAGACGCTTCGACGTACGCGTGGGGCGACGACGCCTGGACCGGTCGCCAGCTCGCGGGGGCGGTCATCTACGAGCTGCACGTCGGCACCTTCACGCCCGAGGGCACCCTCGACGCGGCGACGGACAGGCTCGACCACCTCCTCGACCTCGGGGTCGACTTCGTCGAGGTGATGCCGGTCAATGCCTTCAACGGCACCCACAACTGGGGCTACGACGGCGTCGGCTGGTTCGCCGTGCACGAGCAGTACGGCGGCCCCGACGCCTACCGCCGCTTCGTCGATGCCTGCCACGCGGCAGGTCTCGCGGTGGTGCAGGACGTCGTGTACAACCACCTCGGCCCCTCAGGCAACTACCTGCCGCTGTTCGGCCCCTACCTCAAGGACGGTCGCAACACGTGGGGCGACCTCGTCAACCTCGACGGTGAAGGCTCGGCCGAGGTGCGGCGCTACATCCTCGACAACGTGCGGATGTGGTTCGAGGAGTTCCACGTCGACGCCCTACGGCTCGACGCCGTCCACGCGCTCAGCGACACCTCCGAGGTCCACCTGCTGGAGGAGATGGCGATCGAGACGGCCGCACTGTCGGCCCACCTGCGCAAGCCGCTGACCCTCATCGCCGAGTCCGACCTCAACGACACCCGTCTGGTCACCCCTCGCGAAGGTGGAGGCCACGGCCTCGACGCCCAGTGGAGCGACGACTTCCACCACGCCGTGCACGTCGCACTGAGCGGTGAGACCGCCGGCTACTACGCCGACTTCGAGCCGCTCGAGGCCCTTGCCAAGGTCTGCGAGCGCGGCTTCTTCCACGACGGCACGTTCTCGTCGTTCCGTGAGCGTGACCACGGCGCCCCCGTCGACACGGCCACGATGCCGACCTGGCGGCTCGTGGTCACCAACCAGAACCACGACCAGATCGGCAACCGCGCGCGCGGTGACCGGCTCGCCGAGCACCTCGACGACGACCAGCTCGGCTGCGCCGCGCTCCTGACCCTGGCCGGTCCGTTCACCCCGATGCTCTTCATGGGGGAGGAGTGGGCAGCATCCAGCCCGTTCCAGTTCTTCACCTCGCACCCGGAGCCCGAGCTGGGCACGGCGACCGCCGAGGGCAGGATCGCGGAGTTCGAGAAGATGGGCTGGGACCCCGACGAGGTGCCGGACCCCCAGGATCCCGAGTCGTTCACGCGGTCGAAGCTGGACTGGGACGAGCTCACCACCGGACGTCACGCCGTCGTGCTCGAGGCCTACCGGCGTCTCGGAGCGCTCCGCCGCGAGCTGCCGCAGCTGACCGACCCGTCGTTCGGGGCGGTGTCCTGCACCGTGTCCGGCCGTCTCTTCACGATGCGCCGCGGCGACCTGCTGGTCGTCGTCAACACCGGCGACACCGCCGTCACGACCGAGGTGGGTGAGCGCGAGGTCCTCTTCGCCACGCCGTCGGGGGTCAGCCTGGACGGCGGGACCCTGACAGTTCCCCCCCATGCGGGAACTCTTCTGGGCGCCGTCGCAACTTTCTGAGCGGCACCGTCGTCTCCTTCGTGAAGGGCCCGCGCGGGCCACCGCTACACACGACGGGGAATCCCATGAACCGCATCACCGCACTCGCCGCCACCGTGACCCTCACGGCCGGCTCACTGGCCCTGGCCGCGCCCACCCACGCGGCACCCGCGAGGACCTACCAGGTCACCGCGAAGGCGAACACCGACATGGCGATCGCCAAGGAGGACACCGTCAAGGTGCGCGGCCGCGTCACGCCCAAGGCCGCCGGCCAGAAGGTCGTCCTGCAGCAGCGGGTGGGCAACAAGAAGAAGTGGGTCGTCACCAGCCGCGCCAAGGTGAAGGCCAACGGCACCTACAAGCTCACCGACAAGCCCTCCACCCCGGGCTCGCGTCAGTACCGCGTGCTCAAGCCGGGGTCGAACGGAATCAGCAAGGGCCTCAGCAAGCCGGTCGACGTCCAGGTCTACCGCTGGGAGAAGCTCGGCCGGCGCGGCACCGGCCCGCAGGACAACGTGATCCCCTCCGGCGTCGCGATCGGGACCGACTACTACGACGCCAGTCTGCTGAACTACGTGTCCGGGACGCCGGCGTTCGTGGAGTACACGCTGGGTCGCAAGTGCCTCGAGCTGTCCGCGACCTACGCGCTGGCCGACTCGTCGGTCAGCGGCTCGAGCGGAGCTGTCACCGTCACCACCGACGGCGCGGTGCAGAAGGTGCACTCCCTCGCGGTCGGCACGATCGTGGCCGATGACGTCGTCGACCTCACGGGCGTCTTCCGCCTCCGCTTCGACCTCTCCACCACCGCCACCCCGGCCGCCATTGCCGCGGTCGCCACGCCGAAGGTGCTCTGCACCCGCTGACGCCGGGCGCACTCAGGCGCAGGGGCGGGCACACCACGGGTACAGGCCCGGTGGCGTGCCCGCCTCTGCTTTCGACACTCCTGAGGGCCGCGCCGTAGTGTGGCTCCTTGTGGCAGGCATCGACTACGACGCAGAGATCAAGCAGCTCCAGGCAACGATGAAGACCATCGGTCAGGTGCTCAACATCGACCGCATGCGCACCGAGATCGCCGACCTGAGCGAGCAGGTCGCCGCTCCCGACCTCTGGGACGACGTCGAGAGCGCCACCCGCATCACCGGTCGCCTCTCCGCCCTCCAGGGCGAGCTCGACCGCTTCACCGGTCTCGAGTCCCGCACCGAGGACCTCGGCCTGATGGTCGAGATGGCCCAGGACGAGGGCGACGCCGACTCGCTCGCCGACTCCGAGCGTGAGCTGCTCCGGATCAAGAAGTCGGTGGAGTCCCTCGAGATCCGCACGCTCCTCGCCGGTGAGTACGACGAGCGCGAGGCGATCGTGTCGATCCGCGCAGGCGCCGGTGGCGTCGACGCCGCCGACTTCGCCGAGATGCTCATGCGGATGTACACGCGCTGGGCCGAGCAGCACAAGTACGGAGTCGACGTCTTCGACGTGTCCTACGCCGAGGAGGCGGGCATCAAGTCCGCCGAGTTCGCGATCCGTGCGCCCTACGCCTACGGCACCCTCTCCGTCGAGGCCGGCACCCACCGCCTCGTGCGGATCAGCCCCTTCGACAACCAGGGGCGCCGCCAGACGTCCTTCGCCGCCGTCGAGGTGGTGCCCGTGCTCGAGCAGACCGACGAGATCGAGGTCGACGAGAACGAGATCCGCACCGACGTCTTCCGCTCCGGCGGTCCCGGGGGACAGTCGGTCAACACCACCGACTCCGCGGTGCGCCTCACGCACCTCCCGACAGGCATCGTGGTGTCCTGCCAGAACGAGAAGTCGCAGCTGCAGAACAAGGCCTCGGCGATGGTCGTCCTCAAGGCCAAGCTCCTGGCGAGGAAGAAGGCCGAGGAGGCCGCGCTCAAGAAGGACCTCAAGGGCGACGTCCAGGCCAGCTGGGGCGACCAGATGCGCAACTACGTCCTCAATCCCTACCAGGTCGTCAAGGACCTGCGGACGGGCTTCGAGTCCGGAAACCCGAGCGCCGTCTTCGACGGCGACCTCGACGACTTCATGGAGGCCGGCATCCGCTGGCGCCGGGGCGCGGAGATGGATCCCGTCTGAGCACCCCCCAGGTCATCTGGAGGCGGAGGGGTGGGTGGTCGAGGTGCCCGTCGGGGGTGAGGCGCACCACCGCGCGGCGCGCATGTCGAGGGCCCGCGCACCCCTCACGTAGCCTCGATGCGTGATTCGCTTCGAGAAGGTGACCAAGGCCTACCCCGGCCACCCGCACCCCGCCCTCGACAACATCTCGGTGGACGTCGAGAAGGGGGAGTTCGTCTTCCTCGTCGGGTCCTCCGGCTCCGGCAAGTCCACCTTCCTGCGCCTCGTGCTGCGCGAGTATCGTCCGACGTCGGGTCGCGTCTACGTCGCCGGCAAGGAGATCAACCGCCTCGCCAGCTGGAAGGTGCCGCGGCTGCGCCGCGACATCGGCACGGTGTTCCAGGACTTCCGGCTGCTGCCCAACAAGACGGTGAGCGAGAACGTCGCCTTCGCGCTCCAGGTGATCGGCAAGCCGCGCAGGGAGATCAAGGACCTCGTCCCCGAGACGCTCGAGATGGTCGGCCTCAGCGGCAAGGGCGACCGGATGCCCGACGAGCTCTCCGGCGGCGAGCAGCAGCGGGTCGCGGTCGCCCGGGCCTTCGTCAACCGTCCGATGATCCTCATCGCCGACGAGCCGACCGGCAACCTCGACCCGACCACGTCCGTGGGCATCATGAAGCTCCTGGACCGGATCAACCGCACCGGCACGACCGTGGTGATGGCGACGCACGACTCCGGCGTCGTCGACCAGATGCGCAAGCGCGTGATCGAGCTCGAGGACGGCCACGTCGTACGCGACCAGGCGCAGGGCGTCTACGGCCACCAGACCTGACGTACCCGACCCGATCATTCCCCGGATCGTCCCCACAGATCGAGAGCCAACCCCTCCATGCAGCTTCGTTACGTCTCCTCCGAGCTCGCCCAGGGCCTGCGGCGCAACCTGTCGATGCACCTGGCCGTCGTGCTCACCCTCTTCGTCTCGCTCACGCTGGTCGGCGTCGGCGTGCTGTTCAACCAGCAGGCTTCGAGGGCCGCCGAGCACTGGGGCAACCAGCTGCAGATCACCGTCTACCTCTGCCGGGTCAACGACAGCAGCGCGGTCTGCCCCAATCCCGTCACCGACCCCCAGAAGAGCGAGATCGCCCAGGTGGTGGCGGACAACCCGGAGGTCGACGACTTCCACTTCGAGTCCAGCGAGCAGGCGCTCGGCAAGGCGCGCGAGCTCTACGGCGACGAGCTGTTCTCCGGCGACAGCCCGGCCATCACCGCCGAGGACATGCCGCAGACGATCTGGATCACCCTGCAGGACCCCGACGAGTACGAGGGGATCACCTCGGCCGTGCAGGGCCTGGACGGGGTCTCCAAGGTCCGTGACATGCGAGAACAGGTCGCGCCGATCCTCGAGTCGATCAACATGCTCCAGTGGGTGGCACTCGGGACCGCGGGCTTCCTGGTCTTCGCCGCTCTGCTGCTGGTGGCCAACACGATCCGGCTGGCGGCCTTCGCCCGGCGCAAGGAGATCGGCATCATGCGGCTCGTGGGCGCCTCGACGCTCTACATCGCGCTCCCGTTCCTGCTCGAGGCCCTCGTCACCGCGCTCATCGGTGTCGCCCTCGCCGGCGGGGCGCTGTGGGGCTTCATGTACTTCGGCATCGCCGAGCTGTCGCAGAACCGGATGACGTTCGTGCCGTGGATCGGCTGGGAGGAGTTCTGGCTCGCGGCGGCGGCCGTCGGGGTCCTCGGGCCGCTCCTCACCCTGCTGCCGACACTCGTGCTGACGCGCAAATACCTCAAAGTGTGAGGCGCGCGGGTTAGCGTTCGAGCGTTCCCTTCCCCGAACACGAAGGCTTCCCCGGTGCGTTCCTTCCCCCGTACCGCTCACCGACGCATGGCCGCAGCACTCGTCGTGGCCCTGGCGCTGGGCGTCTCCGCGGCCCACGCCGACGATCTCGAGGACAAGCAGAAGAGCGTCGAGCGCCAGGTCGAGGGTGCCGTGAAGGACCTCGACGAGTCGAGCGGCCGGTTCCAGGAGGCGGCTGCACGCCTCGAGGCCGCGCAGGGACAGCTGTCGGACGCCAGGACCGAGCTCGCCACCGCCCGCGGCAAGGTCGAGGTCGCCCAGGAGCTCGACGCGCGGATGCAGGCCGAGCTGGTCGCCGCCGAGGCCGCACTGGCCGCCGCCGAGGCCGCGCAGACCCAGGGCGTGATGGACCGCGAGGCGCAGCGCCAGCAGGTGGCGTCCACCGTCGCCGACATGTACGCCGAGGGTGACCCCGAGCTCATCGCCTTCTCCTCGCTGATCGACGCCGAGACCACCGAGGAGCTCACCCGCCGCGACGGCGTACGGGACGTGATCGTGGGCCAGGAGGCGCGGGCCTACGACGAGCTCAAGGCGGCCGAGGTGCTCCTCGAGGTCCAGGAGGACCAGGTCTCCGAGGCTCGTGACGAGGTGGCCGCACAGCGGGAGGCCGCCGCTGGGCACCTGCTGCTCATGCAGTCTCTCGAGACCGAGCAGCAGGTCGCCACGGACTCGGTGGTCTCCCTGGTCATCGAGCGTCGTGATGCCCGTGTGGAAGCGCGTCAAGCCCGCGCGTCCGACCTCGCCACGCTTCGCCAGCTGAAGAGGGAGCAGGAGGAGATCGAGGAGATGCTGCGCAAGCGGGCTCTCGCCGCTCTCCGCCGGGCCCGTGAGCAGGCTCGCGAGCAGGCTCGTGCGCAGGCCCGCGCCAGTGCCCGCGCCAATGCCCGGAGCGTGCTCTCGGCCGGAGGTCCCACCGCCGGTCTGCTCGCCCCGCCCGTCGACGGGTACGTCACCTCGCCCTTCGGCTACCGCACCCACCCGATCCACCACTACTGGGGCCTGCACGACGGCGTGGACTTCGGCGGCGGCTGCGGAGCCCCGCTGCGCGCGGCCGCCCCCGGGGAGGTCGTCTCGTCCTACTTCAGCGGCTCCTACGGCAACCGGCTGATCATCGACAACGGCGCCGTGGCCGGTGTGGGCCTGGCCACCATCTACAACCACGCCTCCACCTACACCGTCGGCGTCGGCGACCAGGTGGTCGAGGGCCAGGTCATCGGCTACGAGGGGACCACCGGCTGGTCGACCGGATGCCACCTGCACTTCACGGTCATGGTCAACGGCGAGGCCGTCGACCCGATGAACTGGTTGTAACGCGGTGGACGTCGCCTGAGACACTGGTCGCATGGCGAAGGAGCAGGGCCAGAAGATGGTCGCGCAGAACAAGAAGGCGCGCCACGACTACCACATCGAGGACACCTGGGAGGCCGGGCTGGTCCTGATGGGGACCGAGGTGAAGTCGCTGCGCATGGGGCGCGCGTCGTTGATCGACGGCTTCGCGGAGATCGACAACGGCGAGGCCTGGCTGCTCGGCGTGCACATCCCGGAATACACCCAGGGCACCTGGACCAACCACTCCGCGCGACGGCGCCGCAAGATGCTGCTGAACCGCTCCGAGATCGACAAGATCGAGCGGAAGATCACCGACAAGGGCTACACGATCATCCCCCTCGCGCTCTACTTCAAGGACGGCCGCGCCAAGGTGGAGATCGCGCTCGCGAAGGGCAAGAAGGCCTACGACAAGCGCCACACCCTCGCTGAGCGCACCGCCAACCGCGAGAAGGTCGATGCGGTGCAGCGCAGGCTCAAGGGCCACCGGGATTGAACCGCTGCGCATCCTGAGGCGCCTGCTGGGCTGAGAGCGCTCGCTACGGTGGCGGTGTGGAATCCGGAACCCTGATCGACGTCCTGCTCGTCCTCGGCTTCATCCTGGTCGGCGGGGTGTTCTCGGCGACGGAGATCGCGCTCGTCTCGTTGCGCTCCGGCCAGGTGGACCGGCTGGAGTCCCAGGGCGGTCGCGGGCACGCCGTGGCGGCGCTGGCCGGCAACCCCAACCGGTTCCTCGCCGCGGTCCAGATCGGTGTGACGGTGGCGGGGTTCTTCTCCGCTGCCTTCGGTGCCTCGACGTTGGCGCCCTCCTTCGCGCCGCTCTTCGAGGGTCTCGGCACGCCGGCGCCCGACACGGTGTCGCTCGTCGTGGTCACGCTCGTCGTGTCCTACCTCTCACTGGTCCTCGGTGAGCTGGTGCCGAAACGGCTCGCCCTGCAGCGCTCGGTCGGGGTCGCGAAGCTCTTCGCCCCACCGCTCGGTCGCTTCGCCACCGTGATGACGCCCGTCATCTGGCTGCTGTCGCTCTCGACCAACCTGCTCGTTCGCCTGTTGGGCGGCAACCCGGACGCGGCCGGCGACGACGTCGACGAGGAGGAGCTGCGGATGATGATCTCGGGTCACGAGAACATCCCCGAGGGTGAGCGCAGACTCGTCGACGACGTCTTCGAGGCCGGGGACCGCTCGTTGGCCGAGGTGATGAAGCCCCGCGGCGACGTCGTCTTCCTGGCCGGTGACGTGACGCTCGCCGAGGCCGTCGCGGTGATCGTTGGCGAGCCCTACACGCGCTATCCCGTGACAGGTGAGTCCTTCGACGAGATCCTCGGCTACCTCCACCTGCGCGACGTGCTGGGCCACGCCGAGGACCGCACGCGCACGGTCGCGGAGATCGTGCGCGAGCTGCCGGTCCTGCCGCGCACCAACCGCGTCCTGCCGTCCATCGACCAGCTGCGTCGTCTCGGCGCGCACATCGCGCTGGTGGTCGACGAGTACGGCGGCACCGACGGCATCGTCACGCTCGAGGACCTGATGGAGGAGCTCGTCGGGGAGATCCACGACGAGTACGACCGCGACGCCGAGATCGCCGCGACAGAGGACCCGGAGACGATCGACGCCGGCGTGACCATCGAGGAGTTCGGTGAACGTACGGGCGTCGTGCTGATGGACGGGCCCTTCGAGACGGCTGCCGGCTTCGTGCTTCACCGACTGAGTCGGATGGCCGACATCGGCGACCGGGTCACGGTCGGCGAGCACGTCCTGGAGGTCGCCGACGTCGACGGGCACCGCATCACCCGGATCCGGGTCCACGCTCCCGCCCCTGCCGCCGAGACGGCTGCGGACGACGGGACGTGAGCGCTGCGGGGGAATGCGGGCGACGGCTGTCGGTGTTGGCACGTATGATCAACGCACAACTCAAGAGGGGCTGATCGGTTTCGACTTGGGACGTTAGTTCCAGGGGAAGCGGGTCGAGAAGCCAGCGTCATCTCGTAAACGATCGCTGGAAACCTATAGTTGCCGACTCCAAGCGCAACGACTTCGCTCTCGCTGCCTGAGCAGTGATCGGAGGGTCTGACCGGGCATCCGTCTCCGTCCCGGACCCAGGCCTCATCTAGGAGACTTGCTGCTCACTCTCTGTCAGGAGGGGTGAGCGGGACTCAATCCTGACTGGGCCTGTCGGCGACGTGTCTGTGCGAGCGCCGGGGCCGAGAAAAGCGACAACACTGACTGCACCCGGAGAAGACCTGGTTCGACGCTCGAGGACCGGGGTTCGATTCCCCGCAGCTCCACTGCGCAAGCCCTCTTGAACGAGAGCCGCTCCGACATCCGTCGGAGCGGTTTTCGTGCTGTCTGGCTGGGCCGCTGGCGGTCCCGGCTGCCAGCACCGTCACGCCTTGGGCGGCACCCGTCCTTCAGACTCGTCGGGCGTGGACCGTCGGAGGACTCACGTCCGGGTGCAGGATCGCCGCGAGCACCTCGACGCCGTCCACCAACCGCGGACCCGGCCGGACGAAGTAGCCATCGGCGTCGACGGCCCAGACAGGCACGTCCGGGAACCGGTGACGTACGTCCTGGGCCTGGGCGGCGCTGCCCTCGAGGTCGAATCCGCAGGGAGCGCAGATCACCACGTCGGGCTGAGAGGCCTCGGCCTGCTCCCACGTGATCCGGGTCGACCGGTTGCCGGCCACACCGAGGGTCGGCTCGCCGCCGGCCCGGCTGACCATCTCCGGGATCCAGTGCCCGGGAGCGAAGGGCGGGTCGGTCCACTCCAGCACCAGCACCCGCGGGCGTGGCCGGCGGGCTACCCGTCCGGCGACGGACGCGAGCCGCTCCTCGAGCGAGGCCACCAGTGCGGTCGCGCCAGCGACGCGGGACGTGAGCCGGCCGACCTCGGTGATGGAGTCGAGGACGTCGGACAGGGTGTGGGGATCGATCGTGGCGACCTCGGCGCGGCACCCGAGGAAGGACAACGCGTCGTCGACCGAGGTCACGTCGATCGCGCAGACTGAGCAGAGGTCCTGGGTGACGACGAGGTCAGCGTCGAGCTCGGCCAGCGCGTCGGCGTCGAGGCGGTAGAGGTCCTCGCCCGCGGTCACGGCGGCGGAGACGAAGTCGTCGATCTCCTTCGGCGTGAGCCCCTCGGGCATCGCGGACGTGGAGACGATCCGCCGCTCCCGAGCGGCCGGGGGATGGTTGCACTCGAAGGTGACTCCGACCACGTCATCACCGGCCCCGATGGCGAAGAGGATCTCTGTCGCGGACGGGATGAGCGAGACGATGCGCATCGGGTGAGCCTAGGTGAAGTAGAGGTCCACCCCGGCCGGCGCTTCGAACATGGCCAGCGCCTCGTCAGGGTCCACGCGCCGCGTGCCGAGGTGGTCGACGAGGAACGCCATGCCGTGCGGAGTCAGCCAGACGTAGCGTCCCTCGCCACACTGGCGAGAGCGGAACCCGGCATGCGTCTTCCACCGGTGATGTCGCCGACCCAGCGGCCCGGAGTTGTGGGAGCCGGTCTGGCCCGGCGGCGGTCTGCACCCTGCAGCGTGCGCATAGGCCGTGGGGTGGTCGTAGTCGACGTGACGGCTCGTCGACGTGGCGTAGGGCCAGTAGGCACCGCGCAGGGCGTCGAGGAGGTCGGCAGGGATGGCGGTCGCGCGAGAAGGGCGGTCGTCGCCGGGATCGTCGTCGGTCATGTGTTCGATTGTAGTCATCGACACCGACATTCAGCACCGCAGGAATCGAATCTGTGGACGACGCAGGGTGTTCGGTCACTCACGGATCCGCACCAGGCTTCCGAGAGCGACGACGAGGGCGACGTTGACCGGCACGGCTGCCGCCGCGATGTTGCCGATGTGTGCGATCGGCCAGCAGATGATCGCCACCAGGACCACGGCTGCCTGCCACCGCAGTCCGAGGCGGGCGAGGGTGACCGCGACCAGGGCGAAGGACAGCGGGAAGACCAGGCCGAGCGGCTTGATCAGATTGGCGGCTCCGGGCTGGTCGACCAGCTGGATGTCGCCCAGCGACAGGTGGATCGTCTCGAACCCGTAGGCGACGTTGCCAGCCATCCCGACCACTCCGGTCACGATCACGAAGGCCGCGAGGCGGGACTCGCGCGGCAGCCACGTCGCGACCCGGAGGGGCACGAATGCGTAGGCGATGGCGGCGAGGACGTGGACCACGCCGGCGGTGGCGTCGGTCCAGCCGCGAGCGGCGTACAAGGAGTCCGTGACCAGGTACATCAGGGGGGCCACGACCAGCGAGGCGGTGAGGACCCGGTCGGTGGGAGACGTGGAGGCTGCGGACGGGGAGGCTGCGGACGAGGAGGCGGTCGTGGTGCTGGGGTCGGTGGGCGTGGTGGACAGGGACATGGCTGACCTGCTCTCGGTGTGGTCGGTCCACCGAACCTCGCGCAGCGCGGGCGACAGCGGTACGGGGAAACCCCTGCTGCGGACGAAGCAGGGGAAACCCCTGCACCCCGTCCGCGCTCGTCGTGTGAGGATCAGTCGTGGACCTGACGCTCGCTCGCGCACCTCGCGGGGCACTACCGCTCCTGCTGCTGAGCGTGGCAGTGGTCATGGTCACCTTCGGCAGTGCCCGCGGGTGGTGGATCTCCAACCTGCACAACGGGCTTCTCGCACTCGCGTTCTCCGCGGTCGGGGCCTATGTGCTCCTCCAGCGGCCGGGACACCGCGAGGGGGTCCTGTTCATGGGCGCGGGCCTGGTCGAGTCGGTGATGTTCCTGGGCCGGCAGGTGGCGCTCTCCTCCGAGCTGCCTGCCGGGTCCGTCGATCGATGGTGGGCGTGGTGGGGCGTGTGGCCCGTGGTGGTCGCCCTCGCGCTGACCACGGTGGCGGTGATCTGCTTCCCCGACGGCCGCCTGCCCTCGGCGCGATGGCGTGGGGTGGTGGCAGCCGTGGTCGCAGTGGCGACGGGCTGCGCTGCGCTGTCGGCCCTGTGGCCGGTGGAGTACGCCTCCGCGGGGGTCTTTCTCGCCCACCCGATCAACCAGCAGACTCCTGACGACGTCTCGGCCCTGTGGTCGGCGGTGGCGCACCCCGCCTACGTCGCCTTCCAGGTCCTGTGGGTCGTCGCCGTCGTCCTGCGGTTCAGGCGTGCGGACGGGCGAGTGCGGCGTCAGCTGACCTGGCTCGTGGCCGCCTCGAGCATCTCGGTGCTCGCCCTGCTCGCGGGCCTGGTCCTGGCCGGCAGCCCCCGACCCGGAATCCTGGCCGCGGCGCTGATCCCGTGCGCGGCGGGGTGGGCGATCGTGCACGGCCAGCACGTCACGGCCTACTCGGCGCTCACCTGGCTGTCGCGCAGCAGCCCCCACCCCGCGGACCTGCCCGACGACTTCGCCCGTGCCGTGGGCCAGGCGCTGGACGCGTCCGCGGCCGTCCTCTGGATGGGGCCGCCCGGACGACTCCACGCCATCGGCGTGTGGCCGGAGGTCGACGGCGCCCCTGCGCCGGGCGTGGTGACCGACGTGCCGGGCGGCCAGCTCAGGAGGGTGATGAGGGGCGACGACCACGTAGGTGCCGTCAGCGTGGACTGTGGGCCCCTGTCGCTGTCCGACGCTCGGCTCCTCGACGACCTCGTCGCCCAGGCGGCGCTCGTCATCGAGCACCAGAGCCTGTCCGAGGTGATCGCCCGTCAACGCAGCGCCGGACACCTCGAGGGACTGACGCCACGCGAGCAGGACGTGCTCGAACGGCTGGCCCGCGGGCTGTCCAACGCAGCCATCTGCCAGGAGCTCCACCTGAGCATCAAGACGATCGAGCCCGTGGTCAGCGCCATCTTCGCCAAGCTCGGTCTGCACAGCGACGCAGGGAGCAACCGACGCGTGCTGGCCGCGCTCGCCTACCTGCGCCGCTGAGCTGTGGCACGATCGATCCGTGGCCGGCTGCGTCTTCTGCGCGATCGTCGCCGGCGAGGTGCCCGCGCACCTCGTGCTCGACGACGACGACTTCGTCGCGTTCCTCGACACCAGACCGGTCTTCAAGGGCCACGTCCTGCTGGTCCCTCGCGCGCACGTCGAGACGCTTCCCGACCTGCCGGCCGACCTGGGCGCCGGCTTCGTCGCGGCCTCGCAGCGGCTGGCCACCGCGGTCAAGGACGGTCTGGGCGCGCAAGGATCGTTCGTGGCGATCAACAACACGGTCAGCCAGTCGGTGCCCCACCTCCACCTCCATGTCGTGCCGCGGACCAAGGGCGACGGGCTGCGCGGCTTCTTCTGGCCACGCACGACGTACGCCGACGGCGAGGCGCAGACCCACGCCGAGCGACTGAAAGAAGC
The DNA here is from genome assembly GCA_963790155.1 of uncultured Actinomycetota bacterium. Taxonomy (GTDB): domain Bacteria; phylum Actinomycetota; class Actinomycetes; order Propionibacteriales; family Nocardioidaceae; genus Nocardioides. Next base: position 1,043,152 of record CAWBNL010000004.1, read on the forward strand.
ACTGGCGCAGCCCCTCGCCTGAGGGCCGGCGGCTATCGGGTCAGGGTCCGGGCATCCGCGCCGGTCGCCATCGGAGCAGCACGGAGCCCGGACCTCCACGGCTCGTCGCGTCGCCGCAGCGGATTGCCCGTGGCCCGCCCGGCCAGCGCGACCGCGGCCACCCCGACGCCGACACCTGCGATCACGTCGACGAAGAAGTGCCACCCGAGGTAGACGGTCGCCAGGATCGTGAGCCCGAGGAAGGTCCAGGCAGCGATCCGCACGAGCGCCGGCAGCCGCATCGCCTCGGCCACGAGGCAGATGGTCACCATGACAGCCACGTGCAGGGACGCGAACGCCGCGATGGTCTGCACGGCGTGGGTGTCCCACGGCCCGGAGAGCACCTCGATCCGGTCCGCGAGCAGGGTGTCGCGCACGGCGGTGTTGGGGGTGTGGGGGAGAGCGGCGAACCACTGGGGCGAGGAGTACGTCGGTCCGAGTGACGGCACCGCGTAGTAGACCGCGACGCCCAGCAGCCAGTCGAGGGAGATCGCGGTCACGTACCACGCCCCTGCCGTCGAGCGCCGCGTCCAGACCAGCGCGATGGCGAGGGTGGCCGGCACCAGGCCGATCCAGATCAGGTAGACCGCGGCCATCGCCCAGTTGGCCCACGTTGTCCCGAGCACGTCGTGCAGCACCACTGCCGGGTCGTGGCCGAGCCACAGGAGGCGGTCGAGGCGCGCCAGCTCGGGATCGGCGACCCGGTCGGTCACGAACGGGACATAGCTCTTGAGGTTGCGGAAGGCGACGTAGGCGACGTACCAGGTGACGAGCCCGCTCAGGGTGAACCTGATCTGGTCGCGGTCCCACCGCTCGACGACCACCGTCCGCAACGCTGCGCCCGGCGCCGTGCCGCCGCGTCGTACCAGCAGGACCCAGCGCGTCACCACGTCGAGGGCCACCGCCGAGGCAACGATCACCGGAAGCCGGAACCACGTGGGCAACGATGCCCCGTCGGGGTCTCGCAACGGGAGGTGATGGGTCCAGGCGACCAGTGCGGCCGCGGTGGCCATCACCGCGGCGACGACGGCCGCCGCGCGGAACTCCCCCCGGCCCATGCATCCACGGTAGGGGATAACCTCCCTGCGACCCCACCTCGACCACCAGGAGTCATCATGGGCCGGTTCGACCGCCGTGTCGCCGTCATCACCGGAGCAGCCCGCGGGATCGGCTTCGGCATCGCAGAGCGTCTCGCCAGCGAGGGCGCGTCGATCGCGATCCTCGACCTCGACGAGGCGGCGGCGCAGGACGCGGCCGCGCGCCTCGACCTCGCCGAGGGAGCACGGGCCATCGGCGTCGGGTGCGACGTCGTCGACTCGGCCGCGGCCGAGCATGCCGTCACGCGCGTGGTCGAGGAGCTCGGCGGGATCCACGTCCTCATCAACAACGCCGGAGTCACCCGCGACAACCTGCTCTTCAAGATGACCGAGGAGGACTGGGACCTCGTCATGGGCGTGCACCTCAAGGGCGTCTTCAACATGACCAAGGCGGCACAGTCGAGGTTCGTGGAGCAGAAGTACGGCAAGATCCTCAACCTCTCCAGCGTCTCGGCGCTCGGCAACCGCGGCCAGGCCAACTACTCCGCGGCCAAGATGGGCATCCAGGGCCTGACCCGCACCCTCGGCATCGAGCTCGGACCCTTCGGCGTCACCGCCAACGCGATCGCCCCCGGCTTCATCGTCACCGAGATGACCGACGCCACCGCGCGCCGTCTCAAGATGGAGCCCGAGGAGCTGCAGCGCCTCAACGCCGAGGCCACGCCCGTACGCCGCGTCGGCCAGCCCGAGGACATCGCTGCTGCCGCCGCCTTCCTGTGCAGCGACGACGCATCGTTCATCACCGGCCAGACCCTCTACGTCGACGGCGGTCGCAAGCTCGGCTGAGGCTGGCGCGCCTTCCCGGATCGGGACAGCAGCGCGTCCACACTCGTGTTCCCTCCTCTGCTCGATCGGAGCTTCCGTGCGTCACCGTGCTCACCCCACCCCCACGCGGGCCGTCGTCGCTGCGCTCGTCGCGACCTCGCTGCTCCTCGCGGGATGCAGCGGTGGGGACGAGCAGGCACCGTCCCCGAGCGAGTCGGCCCCGGTGGAGCCGACGGCCTCGGAGACGCCGAGCCAGGCACCACCGGAGCCGACGTACTGGCCGCTGACCGGCCTCGAGCGCACGGGCAAGCCCCCGCGGCACCCGGTGATCGTGACCAAGGTCGACAACACCTCCTCCAGCGCGCCGCAGGTGGGGCTGGGATCGGCGGACCTCGTCGTCGAGGAGCTCGTCGAGGGTGGCTACACCCGCCTGGCCGCCTTCTACTACTCCACGATCCCCCCCGACATCGGCCCGGTGCGCTCCATGCGCGCCAGTGACATCGGCATCGTCCCCCCGGGGGCGACCGTGGTGACCAGCGGCGCTGCCCAGGTCACGATCAACCGGATCGACGACGCCGAGATCCCGTGGCTCACCGAGGGGGACGCCAGCGTCTACCGCGAGACCTCGCGATCGGCCCCCTACAACCTGTTCGCTCGCCTCGGCGAGATCGCCCAGCGGCTCAAGGCCTCGGATGAGCCCCCGCCCTACCTCCCGTGGGGCACCGAGGCCGACCTGCCCAGGGGCGGCAGGGCCCGCACCCTGACGGCCGACTTCGGCGCACACGCCACGTCCTGGCAGTTCGAGCGCGACGGCTACGTCAACACCGACTCCTACGCTGCCGAGGGTGACGAGTTCCCCGCGGACAGCGTGCTGGTCATGCGGGTCAGGGTCGGTGACGCCGGCTATCGCGATCCCGCGGGCTATCCCGTGCCGGAGACGAAGTTCGAGGGCACCGGCGCGGCGTTGCTCTTCCACGGCGGTCGCGTGGTCAAGGGCACCTGGACCAAGGACGGACTGACCGGCGCCATCGAGCTCTCCACCAAGGCCGGCGAGCTCAAGGTGCCGGCGGGACACGTGTGGGTCGAGCTGGTGCCGGCGGTCACCGGCACCCTGACGTTCGCCAAGTAGCGCATGCAGCTCGCATCGGGGATGCTGCTGGTGGCGACGCCAGCCCTGCAGGACCCCAACTTCGTCGACACCGTGGTCCTGATGCTCGACGTCAATCCCGAGGGCGCCCTCGGGGTCGTCCTCAACCGTCCCTCGCAGGTGCTGGTGGCCGACGTGCTGGCGGCGTGGCGTGACGCGGTCGCCGCGCCGGAGGTGCTCTTCCGCGGGGGACCCGTCGGCACCGACGGGGCGCTGGCGGTCGCGGCGCTGCGCGACCCTCAGGACGTGCCCGTCGGCTGGCGCCGCGTCGCCGGCGCCCTGGGCATGGTCGACCTCGACGCGCCGACCGAGCTCGTCGCGGGCTCGCTGAGCGCGATGCGGATCTTCGCCGGCTATGCGGGCTGGGGCGCCGAACAGCTCGAGGGCGAGATCGACCAGGGCAGCTGGTACGTCGTCAGCGCCCAGGCGGGCGACCCCTTCCGGGGTGACACGAGCGTCCTGCGCCGCGACGTGATGCGACGCCAGCCGGGAATGCTCGCGTGGCACGTCTCCCGGCCCGTCGACCCCGATCTGAACTAGCGTCCACCTCCACCTCCGGCTCCGCGCGGGTTAGGCTTCCCCATCATGAGCACCATCGGATTCTCCCCCGGCAGCCAGACGATCGAAGAGCGTCAGACCGTCCCGACGGACGAGGGTGACCACGAGCGGTTCTCCCACTACGTGCCCAAGGACAAGCTCACCGAGGCGATGGTCCTGGGCACCCCCGTGATCGCCCTGTGCGGCAAGGTCTGGGTGCCCTCGCGGGCGCCGGAGAAGTTCCCGGTCTGCCCCGACTGCAAGGAGATCTGGGAGTCGATGAAGCCCGGGGACAAGCCCGGCGGCGGTTCTGGCGGGGACAGCTCGGGTCCGCAGGCGTGACCGGGCGGCCCGAGCTGCCGCTGCCTCCCGCGTGGCCCGACCGTGCCGCCTGGGGCACTGCGCCCTCCCTTCGCGCCTGGCAACAGGCGGCGGTCGATGCCTACCAGGCACGCCAGCCCCGCGACTTCCTCGCCGTGGCCACCCCCGGCGCGGGCAAGACGACGTTCGCACTCACCGTCGCCGCTGACCTGCTGAGCCGTCGCATCGTCGACCGCATCACTGTCGTCGCTCCCACGGAGCACCTCAAGACCCAGTGGGCCGAGGCCGCGGCCAAGGCCGGCATCCCGATCGACCCCGCATACTCGGCGGGCAAGGGACGCACCTCCGACGACTACGTCGGCATCGCGGTGACCTACGCCGGCGTCGCAGTCAACCCGCTCGCGATGCGGATCCGCACCGAGCGCTTCAAGACGCTGGTCATCCTCGACGAGATCCACCACGCCGGTGACGCGCTGTCGTGGGGAGAGGGCGTCCGCGAGTCCTTCGACCCGGCCACGCGACGACTGTCGTTGACGGGCACGCCGTTCCGCTCCGACATCAACCCGATCCCGTTCGTCACCTATGCCCCCGGCGACGACGGCATCGCGACGTCACTCCCGGACTTCACCTACGGTTACGCCCACGCGCTGGCCGACCACGTCGTACGCCCGGTGCTCTTCATGGCCTACTCCGGCGAGATGCAGTGGCGCACCCGCGCCGGCGACGAGATCGTGGCCCGGTTGGGGGAGCCCCTCACCAAGGACATGCACGCCCACGCCCTGCGGACGGCGCTCGACCCCAAGGGGTCGTGGATGCCGGCGGTGCTGGAGGCCGCCGACACGCGCCTGTCGGAGGTGCGCCGACACGTCCACGACGCCGGCGCGATGGTCATCGCCAGCGACCAGGAGAGCGCCCGCGCCTATGCGGGGCTCCTGAAGCGGATCACCGGGGAGTCGCCCACGGTCGTGCTGTCGGACGAGAAGGGCGCATCGAGGAAGATCGCGACCTTCACCGAGTCGGACAAGCGCTGGCTGGTCGCGGTCCGGATGGTCTCCGAGGGCGTCGACGTGCCCCGCCTCGCCGTCGGCGTGTGGGCCACCACGACGGCGACGCCGCTGTTCTTCGCGCAGGCGGTGGGCCGCTTCGTCCGGGCCCGCTCCCGCGGCGAGACCGCGTCGGTGTTCCTGCCGTCGGTGCCGCACCTGCTGGAGTTCGCCTCCGACATGGAGGCCCAGCGCGACCATGTGCTGGGACGTCGCATCACCGACGAGGACGACATCTTCGCCGCCGAGAAGGATCTCCTGGCCGAGGCCAACGAGGGCGAGTCGGCCTCCGACGAGCTCGACATGTCCTGGGAGGCCCTCGGCTCCACGGCCACCTTCGACCACGTCCTGTTCGACGGCTCGCAGTTCGGCCACTCCGGTGAGGTCGTCTCGGGCTCCGAGGAGGAGATGGACTTCCTCGGCATCCCCGGTCTCCTCGAGCCGGACCAGGTGCGCGAGCTGCTCCACTCGCGCCAGAGCGAGCGCGCCCGCAAGCAGAAGTCGGACGGGGTGGTCGACCGGGTGGTCGACTCCGTCGAGCAGCTCAGCACCCACCAGCAGCTGGGTGTGCTGCGACGCGAGCTCAACGGGCTCGTCGCTGCGTGGCACCACCGCACCGGGCAGGCTCACGGCGTCACCCACTCCTCCCTGCGCAAGGAGTGCGGAGGGCCGCCGGCGGCGGTGGCCAACGCCGACCAGCTCCACGAGCGGATCAACCGGATCCGTGAGTGGGCGATGCGGCAGAGCTCCTGAGCCGCCCTGCGCCACTGGGGGATGGTGCCCACGGAGACCTCCCAGAGGCTGGACCGGGGGAGTCCGCGTGATGCCGGGTCCGCGGCCCTGGCTCAGGCGCAGCTCACCGATGCGGCCGGCAGGCTGGTCGCGCACGCGACCTCGACCTGCATGATCTTCCCTGTCGAACAGGGCTGAGCCACCGGTTCATTGCGCGACCGATGCCCGCGCCAACGGAACCACGCGATAGCCGATCTGCGTCGCGAGGGCGATGACGGTCGTCGAGCGATCGATGCCGGGCTCGGTGAGGACGAGGTCGATGACGCGTTGCAGGTCGGCGTTGGACCGCGCCACGACGCGCGCCCACATGTCCCCGGCGCCGGTGATCGTGTAGGCCTCCAGCACCTCCGGGATCCGCGCGAGGTGTCGGGCGACCGCGTCGTGGCCGCCGGTCGAGGCGGACGCCTGCCGGATCTCCAGCGTCAGGAAGGCCGTCACCGGGTAGCCGATGGCTTCGGGTGACAGGTCCGGTCCCCAGCCGGTGATGACACCGGCCGCGGCGAGGCGGTCGAGGCGGGCCTGGACGGTGCCGCGTGCGATCTGCAGCCGTCGGCTCGCCTCCAGGACACCCAGCCGCGGCTCATTGGCGAAGAGCTCGATGATCTTGGCGTCGATTCTGTCCACTGTCGCTCCTGTGCTGGACAATCTGCTCGATGTTTCACGTCACTGTTGCACATCTTGCTCCCGGATGGGCAGGGTGTGCGCATGACGACTGACATCGCCTCGACCGGTGGCGCCCTGACCGTGGACGAGATGAAGGCCGACCTGTCCCTCGAGCAGCTGCAGCAGCTCGTCGGACTCGTCGAGTACGACGCTGACGCGGATCCGTTCCCGGTGACCGGGTGGGACGCCATCTGCTTCGTGGTCGGCAACGCGACCCAGGCCGCCCACTACTACGCCTCCGCCTGGGGCATGGACCTCATCGCCTACTCGGGTCCCGAGAACGGCAACCGCGACCACAAGTCGTACGTCCTGAAGTCCGGCTCCATCACGTTCGTGCTCAGCGGCGCCGTCTCGCCCGACAGCGACCTGGTCGCCCATCACGCCCGCCACGGTGACGGAGTGGTCGACATCGCCCTCGAGGTGCCCGACGTCGACCAGTGCATCGCCCAGGCCCTCCGGGCCGGCGCGACGGTGCTGCAGGAGCCGACGACCGTCACCGACGAGCACGGCTCGGTGCGCGTCGCCGCGATCGCGACCTACGGGGAGACCCGTCACACGCTGGTGCAGCGCACGGTGGCCGGGGTCGCCTATGCCGGCCCCTACCTCCCGGGCTACCAGGCCGTCGAGCCGCGCTGGGACAAGAAGGACGGCCAGCCCAAGCGCCTGTTCCAGGCGCTCGACCACATCGTCGGCAACGTCGAGCTGGGGCGGATGGACGAGTGGGTCACCTTCTACAACAAGGTGATGGGCTTCGTGAACATGGCCGAGTTCATCGGCGACGACATCGCCACCGACTACTCCGCTCTCATGTCGAAGGTCGTCGCCAACGGCAACCACCGGGTGAAGTTCCCGCTCAACGAGCCTGCGATCGCGAGGAAGAAGTCGCAGATCGACGAGTACCTCGAGTTCTACCAGGGCCCGGGCGCCCAGCACCTCGCGGTGGCGACCGGTGACATCCTCGCCAGCGTGGACGCGCTGCGCGCCAACGGCGTCGAGTTCCTCAAGACCCCCGACTCCTACTACGAGGACGCGGAGCTGCGCGCGCGCATCGGTGAGGTGCGGGTCCCGATCGAGGAGCTGCACAAGCGCGGCATCCTGGTCGACCGCGACGAGGACGGCTATCTGCTCCAGATCTTCACCAAGCCGCTGGGTGACCGCCCGACAGTGTTCTTCGAGCTCATCGAGCGGCACGGGTCGCTCGGTTTCGGCAAGGGCAACTTCAAGGCGCTCTTCGAGGCGATCGAGCGTGAGCAGGACGCCCGCGGCAACCTGTGACGAGCCGCGGTGACCGCTGGGTGAGGTCACCGCAGCAGCACGGCCGGGCGACTCGGGTCCCCGAGCAGTCGCCTAGCCGTTGACATGTCGAAAAGCGATGTCCTATCGTTTGTCGACAACATCGAGATTCGACATGCCGGGGGATCCATGAAGCGCACGCACCGCACCGACCCGCTCAGGACCCTCGAGCTGCTGGTCGGGGTGACAGTCTCGGTGATGAGCCTGCTCGCCGCTCTGGTGCTGCTGGGGACGATCGTCGGCACGGGGACCATCCCCGGGGTGAGCGCCGAGGTGTGCGCCTCCACGGCGGCGGAGACGCCTGGCTTCCGCAGGAACGAGGGCGACTCGACCGGTCCGGTGGGCCTGCGGGACGGGATCACCTGGCGCGCGGAGGAGGTGCAGATCTGCGACCCCGACCCGGACGGCGGCACCCGCGGTCTGGCGGCGGTGGGCCTGGTGGTGTGGGCCGGAGCACCGTTGGTCTTCTTCTCACTGCTGTGGCGCCTGCTGCGCCGCGCGCGCAGGGAGGGGGTCTTCGCCGACCGGGTGCCGGGCGAGCTGCGCATCCTGGGGCGGATCCTCATCGCCTGGGCAGTGCTGGACTTCTTCGTCTCGGGCCTGGTCGAGGCCGCGCTCCTCTCCCGGATGACCGACAGCACGGTGATCCTGTCCGGGGAGGTGCCGTGGCTGCCGGTGCTGGTGGGCATCACCCTGCTGGCGCTCGCGCGGGTGCTGGGCGAGGCCGTCGTCATGCGGCGCGACATCGAGGCGACCATCTGATGGCACGGCGTACGCCGCCCGAGCCCGAGGCCCCGCCCGACGAGCCGCACGGGATCACCGTGCATCTCGACGAGGTGCTCGCCGACCGGGGGATGACGCTCACCGAGCTCGCGGCCCGGGTCGGCGTGACCGTGGTGAATCTCAGCGTGCTGAAGAACGGGCGGGCCAAGGCTGTCCGGTTCTCCACGCTGACCCGCGTGTGCCGGGTCCTGGACTGCCAGCCGGGAGACCTCCTCCGCGTCAATGACAAGGTTGACCCATGATGATCCGACCGGCCGAGCTGGCCGCGATCAAGGCGGGCACGATCGATCTCGCGTTCCGGCGCTGGGCGGGTCCCCGGGTCGTGGTCGGTACCCGGATGCGCACAGCGGTCGGCCTGCTCGAGGTCACCTCGGTGGAGCGGGTCGGTGTGTCCGCCCTCCGCGCCGAGGACGCCCGGCGCGCGGGTGCGGGATCGCTGACCGCCCTCAAGCGGGCGCTGGCTGGTCGATCGGGCGACCCGGCGTGGCGGATCGGCCTGCGCTACGCCGGACCCGATCCTCGCGAGGCACTGCGCACGACCCTGCCGGACGCGGATGAGATCGCTGCGATCACCGCACGCCTCGACCGCCTGGACGCGTCTTCCTCCCACGGCGCGTGGACGCGGCAGACGCTCGACCTGATCGACCTCAACCCCACCGTCCGCGCACCCGACCTGGCGGCGCAGGTCGGTCGCGAGACCCCGGACTTCAAGAAGGACGTCCGCAAGCTCAAGGAGCTGGGACTGACCGAGTCGCTGGCGATCGGCTACCTCCTGTCGCCGCGCGGGGAGGCGGTCATCGACGCGGGTCTCGGCGCGCCGCGCGAACGTGCAGCGCGTGAGGCTGGCACGCCGTTGCCGCGCGGCATCGGCGCTCCCGCGACGCGCGCCTTGCGGGCCGCGGGCCTGACCACGTTGGAGCAGGTGGCCGGGCTCCCGATGGAGGAGGTGGCGCGGATGCACGGCGTCGGCCCCGTCGCGGTGCAACGGCTGCGCGAGGCGCTCACCGGGCAGGGATCCGGGTCGGCCCCGGGCTAGCGTCCAGGACTCAGTGCGCGAGCAGGCCGATGCCCAGGGCGCCCATGACGACGGCGATCCCGGAGTCGAGGACCCGCCAGGCGGTGGGCCGGGCGAAGAGTCCACGCAACAGGCGGGCACCGAAGCCCAGGCCGAAGAACCACAGGATGCTGGCGACGAGCGTGCCCGACACGAACCACCAGCGGTCCTCGCCGAAGCTGTTGGCCACGGTGCCGAGCATGAGCACGGCGTCGAGGTAGAAGTGCGGGTTGAGCCACGTCAGGGCGAGGGTCAGCAGCACGGCCCTGGTCGGAGTCATCGCGACACCCTGACCGGCCTCGAGGGTGCTGGGACGCCATGCGCGCAGTGCTGCGTGGACGCCGAAGGCGATCAGGTAGAGCCCGCCGAGCACCTGGGCGACGGGGAGGACCGACGGCCAGCGCTCGAGGACCACGCCGAGGCCGGCGACACCGGCGGTGATCGCCGCGATGTCGGAGACGAGGCACGTCAGCACGATGGGCAGGACGTGCTCGCCGCGGATCCCCTGGCGGAGGAGGAACGCGTTCTGCGCGCCGACGGCGATGATGAGAGCGAGTCCGGTGACGAGACCGGTGAGAGCGACCTGGAACATGGGGGCAACGCTAGGGCGCGCCCCTATCATCAATCCAGCGAAGTATTGTGAACAATGATTAGAATCTCTACGTATGAAAGACATCACGCAGCTCGACCCGGTGGCCCTGCGCACCCTCGCCGTCGCCGTCCGTCTCGGCACCTTCGAGGCAGCCGCCCGCGAGCTTCACGTCACGCCGTCCGCGGTGAGCCAGCGGATCAAGGCGCTGGAGACCCGGATCGGGCGGGTGCTGCTCCACCGCGTCAAGCCGCTGGAGCCCACGGAGGCCGGCCTCGTCCTGGTCCGTCTGGCCACGCAGACCGAGCTGCTGGAGCGCGAGGCCGTCGCGGAGCTGGTGGAGGAGGCCGACGTCAGCGGCACCACGTACGCCTCGCTGCCGATCGCCGTCAACGCCGATGCTCTCTACGGCTGGTTCGTCGATGCCCTCGCCGACGTGCAGTCACGGCACCGCGTGGTGTTCGAGGTGGTCCGCGAGGACCAGAGCCGTACGGCGGAGCGCCTGCGCCGTGGCGAGGTGATGGCCGCCATCACCGGTGAGCCCGAGCCGGTGCCCGGCTGCCGGGTCGTGAGGCTGGGCCGGTTGCGCTACGCCGCGGTCGCGACGCGCGAGTTCCACGACAGGCACTTCTCCGGCGGTGTCGGCTCGGTCAGCCTCGCGGAGGCGCCGATCATCGCCTTCGACCGCAACGACTCGTTGCAGCACGACTTCGTGCGCCGGGTCACGCGACGCCATCTCACGCCGCCGGTGACCTACCTGCCATCGATCCGCGAGTTCGACCGTGCCATCCGTGTGGGCATGGGGTGGGGGTTGCTGCCGGAGTCCGACGTCACGGCCGAGCTGGCCAGCGGCGAGCTGGTCGAGCTCGTCGCGGGGCGACGGACCGAGGTGGCGCTCTACTGGCAGCACTGGCGGCTGGGGTCCGCCCTCGTGTCCGAGCTCACCGAGTCGGTCGTCTACGCCGCCCGGCGCTGGATGGCGACCGAGGCAGACGTGCGGTCTCCCTGACAGGTCTCCGCTGGGCCAGCTCGTCGAGCTAGAGCACCTTGGAGAGGAACAGCTGCGTCCGCTCGTGCTGCGGGTTGCCCAGGACCTCGCGGGGATCGCCCTCCTCCAGGATGATGCCGTCGTCCATGAAGACGAGCTTGTCGCCGACCTCCCTGGCAAACCCCATCTCGTGGGTCACGACCATCATCGTCATCCCCTCGGCCGCCAGGTCCTTCATCACCGCGAGAACGTCACCGACCAGCTCGGGGTCGAGAGCCGACGTGGGTTCGTCGAAGAGCATCATGTCCGGGCTCATCGACAGCGCCCGGGCGATGGCGACCCGCTGGGACTGACCTCCGGACAGGTGGGCCGGATAGGCCGACTCCTTCTCGGACAGGCCGACCTTGGCCAGCGTCGAGCGGGCGATCTCGACCGCCTCGTCCTTCTTGCGTCCCTTCACCTTCTCCTGGGCGATGGTGAGGTTGCGCAGGACGGTCATGTGCGGGAACAGGTTGAACTGCTGGAAGACCATGCCGATGCGGGCGCGCAGGCGGTCGACGTCGGCGTCGGGGTCGGTGATCTCGTCACCCTCGACGAAGATCTTGCCGCTCGTCGGGGTCTCGAGCATGTTGACGCAGCGCAGGAGTGTGGACTTCCCGGACCCCGACGGGCCGATGACGCACACCACCTGGCCGTCGCCCACGTGGAAGTCGATCCCCTTGAGCACCTCGTTGGAGCCGAAGGACTTGTGGAGCTCCTGCACGTCGATGGCCGCGGTGGTGCGGTCAGTGCTGCTGGGGTCGCTCGGGTGGGTGGTCATCAGCGGGCCCTCTCCGCGCGGCTCTCCATGCGGCGTACGACGATCGACAGCGGGACGGTGATCAGCAGGTAGCACAGCCCGATGACGATGATCGGCGTCAGGTTGGAGGCCGAGTTCATGCCCTCGCGGCCGAACTTCGTGAGCTCGTAGTCCGCGAGGGAGAGCCCGAGGATGTAGACCAGCGAGGAGTCCTTGGTGAGCAGGATCAGCTCGTTGGTCAGCGGCGGCAGGATGATCCGGAACGCCTGGGGGACGACCACGCTGATCATCGCCCGGCCGTGCGACATGCCGAGCGAGCGAGCGGCCTCCATCTGACCCTTGGGAACGGCCTGGATGCCGGCCCGGATGGTCTCGGCCATGTAGGCCCCGCCGACCAGGCCCAGCGCCAGGGTGACGATGCCGAGGTTGCCGAAGGGGATCTCCAGGGCAGGGAAGGCCAGGTTGAAGCCGACGCTGAGCGCGATGAAGACGACCAGGGCGGGCAGCCCGCGGAAGAGCTCGATGATCGCGGTGGCGACCCACCGGTAGGGCCCGACGCTCGAGAGCCGCATCAGCGCCAGCACCAGACCGAGCGCCAGTCCGAACGCGAACCCGCACGCGGTGTAGATGAGCGTGTTCTTCAGCGCGATCGTCAGGACCCGGGGGAACTGCTCCTTCACGAGCTCCCAGTTCCAGAAGGCCCGCTGGATCTGGCTCCAGTCCGCGACGAGGGCGAGGGTGAGCACCACGGCCACCAGCACGGCGTACTGCACGTAGCGCCACCGGGCGGCACGCTGACGGGGACTCGTCATGGACTCACGTCACCTTCGTCGTGGGGTCAGGTCACAGCGTCACTCCGTCGGCGCGGTCCCGAACCACTCCTCGTAGACCGCGTCGTAGTCGTCGCTCGCGATGGCGTCGTTGATCGCGGTGAGCAAGCCGTCGTTGCCGTCCAGCTTCACCGAGAAGCCGTACTCCTCGCCGGTCTCGAACTCCGTGACGACCTCGACGTCGGGGTTCTCGCTGACGAAGTAGTTGAGCAGGCCGTTGTCGTTGACGCCGGCGTCGGCCTTGCCGGTCAGCACCGCCTGCTGCATGAGGGAGGAGTCCTCGAACGAGATGACCTCGGTGTCCTCGGGGGCGTTCTCACGGACGTAGTCGGCGCCGGTGGTGCCGTCCTGCACCGCGACCTTCTTGCCGGCCAGGTCCTCGAGCGAGGTGATGCCGGATCCCGTCTGGGTCATCAGGGCCTGCGTCGCCGTGAAGTAGGGGTCGGTGAAGTCCATCACCGCCGCGCGCTCGTCGTTGATCGTCATCGCGCCGGCGCCCACGTCGCACTTGCCCGTGTTGAGGGCCTCACCGGTGGTGATCGTCTCCCACGCCACGTCGAGGACCTCGGTGTCGAGGCCGTTGGCCTCGGCCGCGAGCTCCAGCACACCGGGGTCGAAGCCGACGACCTCACCGCCCTCGGTGAACTCGAACGGCTCGTAGGGCAGGTGGGTGCAGATCGTGAGGGTGCCCGCCTTGACCAGCTCGATGCCCGACTCGGTCGTGGCAGTGGTGTCGTCCTTGGCACACCCCGCGACCGAGAGGGCGAGGGCGGCGGCGCTGACGGCGGTCACGATGCTCCGGGTCTTCATGCGTCCACCGTAGACCCTTCGACTGGAAGACTGCGTACATGCCGACCTACGTCGCCTTCCTGCGTGCCATCAACCTCGGGGCCACCAGGAAGTTCCCCCAGGACGCGATCAGGGCCGCGACCGAGGCCGCAGGTGCTCACGGAGTGGAGACCTACATCAACACCGGCAACGTCCGGCTGACCCACCCGGCGCGATCCGTGGCGAAGGTGCAGGCCGCGCTGGAGGAGGCGTACGCCGCCGAAGCCGGGTTCGAGGTCCCGACGGTCGTCTTCACCACGGCCGACCTCGCCGCCCTCACCGCTCGGGCGGAGGAGCTGCACGCCGAGCACGACCCGGCGGGCCAGCACTACGTGACGCTCTACGCCGTGGAGCCGACGGCCGAGGGAAAGGAGGCGGTGCACGCCCTCGAGCACGAGGGCGAGACGGTGGTCGTCGACGGTCGGGCGGCCTACGTGCTCCTCGAGGGCAACATCCACACCTCGAGGGTGATGTCGTCCAAGGAGCTCACGGCGCTCGGCCGGGGAACCGCGCGCACGGTCAAGGTGCTGCGGACCGTCACCGAGAAGTGGTGCTGACCGCCGCTAGGAGATCTCCACGCCCGCGGCGGTCATCTCGGTGAGGGCCGCCGCCGTGGTCTCCTCCGCGACCCCGGCGCACAGCGCGGTGAGGACCCGGGTGTCGAAGCCCTCGCGGACGCTGTCCAGTGCGGTCGCCCGCACGCAGTGGTCGGTCGCGATCCCGCACACGTCGACCTCGTCGACGTCCCTCGCCCGCAGCCAGGCGGACAGCGCCTCGCCCGACGACGTCGAGCCCTCGAAGCCGGAGTAGGCCGCCGCGTGCTCGCCCTTGTAGAACACCTCGTCGAACGGTTGCGGGTCGAGGTTGGGGTGGAAGCCGGCGCCCTCGGTGCCGACCTTGCAGTGCGCCGGCCATGACCGGGCGAAGTCCGGCTTGAGCGACCAGTGGTCGCCGGGGTCGATGTGGTGGTCCTTGGTGGCGACGACGACGTCGTAGGCGGGGTGGCCCTCCCCGCGGGTGGACCAGCGGTGCAGGAGCTCGCCGATGTCGGCAGCCACCCGCGCGCCACCTGCCACCGGGAGGGTTCCGCCCTCGCAGAAGTCGTTCTGGACGTCGACCACGATCAGCGCTCGTGCCATGGGCTCGAGGTTAGCCCTCGACGAGCGTCGGGATCACCGGCTCGCCCGCCGACATCATGGTCACGGACCGCGGCAGCTCGGCGACCGAGGCGCGATGGCGGGCTCGCGCCTCGTCCAGGGTGGCCCTGCCCACGATCTCCCCGTCGCGGACCAGGGGCACGAGCAGGGGGCGGTCACTGGTGCCGGCCGAGCGGGCGTCGTCGTGCGGCGGCTCCCCGATGCCGATCACCTCGGCCCTGGCCGTGCCGCCCGGCGAGCGGCGGCGCAGGGCGTACTTGCGACCACCGAGCGACGCCTTGTCCGTCGATCGCTTCGCCACCGACACCAGCTCGCCGTCCTCACCCGCGCGGGCCACCAGCTTGTAGACGAAGCCGCAGGTCGGGTGCCCGGAACCGGTGACCAGCTGGGTGCCGACGCCGTAGGCGTCGACCGGCGCGGCGGCGAGGGCGGCGATGGCGTGCTCGTCGAGGTCGCTGGTGACCACGATGCGGGTGCTCGTCGCGCCCAGGCCGTCGAGCTGCTCGCGCACCTCCCGAGCGATCTCACCGAGGTCGCCGGAGTCGAGCCGCACCGCGCCCAGCCCGGTGCCGGCGACCTCGACGGCGAGCCGCACCGCCTCGGTGACGTCATAGGTGTCGACGAGCAACGTGGTGCCGACGCCCAGGGTCTGCACCTGGGCACGGAAGGCGTCGGCCTCGTCGTCGTGGAGCAGGGTGAAGGAGTGCGCCGCAGTGCCGGCCGAGGGGATGCCGTACGTCGCTCGCGCGGCCAGGTTGCTGGTCGCGTCGAAGCCCGCGACGTAGGCCGCCCGTGCGGCGGCCACGGCCGCCTGCTCGTGGGTGCGGCGCGAGCCCATCTCGATGCAGGGTCGCTCGCCCGCGGCGAGGGTCATCCGGGAGGCGGCGGACGCGATGGCCGAGTCGTGGTTGTAGATCGAGAGCAGGACCGTCTCGAGCAGGACCGCCTCGGCGAAGGTTCCCTCCACGACCAGGATCGGCGAGTGGGGGAAGTAGGCCTCACCCTCGGCGTAGCCCCAGACGTCACCGGAGAAGCGGTAGGACGACAGCCACGCGAGCGTGTCCGGGTCGACGACCCCGTCGAGGGCCAGGAGGGCCGCGGCGTCGAACCGGAAGGACTCGATCGCGTCGAGCGCCCGCCCCACACCGGCGACGACACCGTAGCGGCGCCCCTGCGGGAGCCGGCGGGGGAACAGCTCGAAGACCGAACGTCGTCCGGCCGTGCCCGCCTGTCGTGCGGCCTGGACCATGGTGAGCTCGTAGTGATCGGTCAGGAGCGCCGCTGAGCTGTGGGCTGTGCTCATCACGAACCCCACTGTGCCACGATGGGGCGGTGTCAGCCGCCAGTCCCGTAGAGGTCGAGCCGACCCTCGCGCCCGACGAGATCACCTTCCTGGCCAAGCCGTGGGTGACGCTGGTCTGGGACGACCCGGTCAACCTGATGTCCTACGTGTCCTACGTCTTCCAGAAGTACTTCGGCTACGACAAGGCGAAGGCCGAGAAGCTGATGCTCGAGGTGCACACCGACGGTCGCTCGGTCGTCTCCACCGGCACGCGCGAGGAGATGGAGCGCGACGTGCAGGCGATGCACGAGTACGGACTGTGGGCGACGATGGAGAAGGCGTCCTAGACGATGAGCGGGTTCGAGCACCATCGCAGGTCCGACCGGGTCATCGCCACCTTCTCCGGCTTCGAGGCCGACCTGCTGCGGTCGTTGGCGTCGCAGATCGTCGAGCTGCTCCGCAACGAGAGGGCCGAGCCCGCGTCGCAGGCCGCCGACCCCTTCGAGGCGCTCATGGCGGAGTTCTCCGGGGCGACGACGATCCCCGAGGATCCCGTGCTGGCGCGTCTCTTCCCGACCGCCTACACCGACGACGACGAGTCGGCCGCCGACTTCCGGCGCTTCACCGAGGGCGGGCTGCGCGACGGCAAGGCCGCGGCCTCCGGCCTGATCATCGACACGCTCGAGGACGCCGGGTTGCCACCCGAGCTGAACGAGGAGGGGCTGATGATCGACGTCGAGCTCACCCGCCCCGAGGCCGAGACGTGGATGCGCGCCTTCACCGACATCCGGCTCGCCCTCGCCACGCGCCTCGAGGTCGAGGCCGGCGACGAGGCCTACTGGCACTCGCTGCCCGACGACGACCCGCGCGCCCAGGCCCACGACATCTACGAGTGGGTCGGCTTCCTCCAGGAGACCGTGATCGAGGCGCTCACCTCGTGAGCAGGCGATGAGCCCGGTCCCCGACTTCGTCGTCGACATGCGGCGCAAGATCGGGCACGACCCGATGTGGCTGCCCGCCGTCACCGCGGTGATCCGCCGGGGTGACGACGTGCTGCTGGTCGAGCGCGCCGACAACGGACGGTGGTCCCCGGTGACGGGCATCGTGGACCCGGGCGAGCAGCCGGCCGTGGCTGCTGCCCGCGAGGCGCTGGAGGAGACCGGGGTACGTGTCAGCGTGGACCGGCTCGCCGCCACGGACGCCCACCCCGAGATCGTGCACGTCAACGGCGACCGCGCGTCCTACCTCGATCTCACCTTCGCGTGCACGTGGCTCGAGGGCGTGGCCCACGTCGCCGACGACGAGTCGACCGACGTCCGGTGGTGGCCGGTCACCGCCCTCCCGCCGATGGCGGATGCCCTGCTGGCACGGATCGAGGCCGCGTTCAGCGACGAGCGGGAGGCGCGATTCGTGGCCCCGGCGGCCCGGTGGGACCCGGTGGAGCCCGGACCCGCACCGCTGTACCCGCCTGCCCCGGTCCTCGGCGTCGATGCCTGTGTGGGTGGCTGGGTCGGCGTCCTGCTCGATCCCGTCCTGCGCGCGCAGGTCTTCGTGGCGCGCACCATCACCGAGCTGGTCGAGCTGGTGGGGGAGGACAACCACGTCTCGGTCGTGGCGATCGACATCCCGATCGGCCTGCCCGACACCACGGGCCGCGTGAGTGACGCCGAGGCGAGGAAGGTGCTGGTCGGCAAGTCCTCGTCGGTCTTCTCGACCCCCACCCGCGCTGCGCTCGAGGCGCAGACCTATGTCGAGGCGAGGGCGGCCAACCTCGTCGCCACGGGTGGCAGCACCAGCGTCAGCGCCCAGGCCTACGCGCTGCGCGAGAAGGTGCTGCAGGTCGACGCCTGGGTCCGGTCCGGGCCCCGCCCGGGCGTCGAGGTGATCGAGGTGCATCCCGAGGTCAGCTTCACCCGGATGGCCGGTGCCCCCGTGCTGGCACGCAAGAAGGAACCGGAGGGCGTCGTCGCGCGCCGCGCGGCGCTGGCTGCGCACGGCATCGTGGCCCCCGCGTTCTTCCGCGGAGCCGGCTTCGGCGAGGACGACCTGCTCGACGCGTGCGCGGCGGCGTGGAGCGGCGTACGCCACGCGCTCGGCGTCTCGGAGTCCTTCCCCGCCGAGCCCGAGGTCTTCTCCGACCAGATCCCGGCCGCGATCCGGGTCTGAGCGGCACCGGCGTGCGAGGGACCGGCGCTCTCCCGACGTCCCGACTGGGTGCTGAGACGAGGTGGGGTCTGCCGCGTTTCCTGCCTAGGCTTGACGGTGTGCTGACCATCGCTCAGGAGACCTACGACGCCATCGTGGCGCACGCCAAGCGCGACCACCCCGACGAGGCCTGTGGCGTCGTGGCGGGGCCCGAGGGCAGCGACCGCGCCGAGCGGTTCATCCCGATGGTCAACGCAGCCGGCAGCCCGACGTTCTACGAGTTCGACTCCAGCGAGCTGCTGGCGCTCTACCAGGACATGGACGCCCGCGACGAGGAGCCGGTGGTGGTCTACCACTCCCACACGGCCACCGAGGCCTACCCCAGCCGCACCGACATCGGGCTCGCCAGCGAGCCCCACGCCCACTATGTGGTGGTGAGCACACGTGGCTGCTTCGACGAGGCCGGGGGGAATAGTGGGGGCCCTGTGGAGTTCAGGTCTTACAGAATCATCGATGGCGTCGTGACCGAAGAGGACGTCACGATCGCCCCGCCCCACGAGCACCAGAGAGCGAGCACCCCCTGATGGCCATCGAGGTCCGGATCCCCACCATCCTGCGCACCTACACCGACGGGTCGAAGGCGGTCGACGGCACCGGGACGACATTGTCCGAGCTCATCGACGACCTCGAGGGCAACCACCCCGGCCTCAAGGACCGCCTGGTCGAGGACAAGTCGGGGTCGATCGACCTGCGCCGCTTCGTCAACGTCTACATCAACGACGAGGACGTGCGGTTCATCGGTGGCCTCGAGGCCCCGCTGAGCGATGGCGACCAGGTCGTCGTCCTCCCCGCGGTCGCGGGTGGGTCGCTCCCGCTCGGATGACCCGCTACGACAGCCTGCTGGCCTCCGTCGGTGGCACCCCGCTGGTCGGCCTGCCCCGGATGTCGCCCGGTCGCCAGCCCGACGGCACCGTCGTACGCCTCTGGGCCAAGCTCGAGGACCGCAACCCGACGGGCTCCATCAAGGACCGCCCGGCGCTGCGGATGATCGAGCAGGCGGAGGCCGATGGCAGGCTGCGCCCCGGCTGCACGATCCTCGAGCCGACCAGCGGCAACACCGGCATCTCACTGGCGATGGCAGCCAAGCTCAAGGGCTACCGGATCGTCTGCGTGATGCCGGAGAACACATCGCAGGAGCGGCGCCAGCTGCTGCGGATGTGGGGTGCGGAGATCGTGTCCTCGCCCGCCGCCGGCGGCTCCAACGAGGCCGTGCGGGTCGCGAAGCAGGTCGCCGGCGAGCATCCCGACTGGGTGATGCTCTACCAGTACGGCAACGAGGCCAACGCCGCGTCGCACGAGGAGACCACCGGTCCCGAGCTGCTCGCCGACCTGCCCGAGATCACCCACTTCGTCGCGGGCCTCGGCACCACCGGGACGCTCATGGGCGTCTCCCGGTTCTTCCGCGGCGCCAAGCCCGAGGTGAGGATCGTCGCCGCCGAGCCCCGCTACGGCGAGCTCGTCTACGGGCTGCGCAACCTCGACGAGGGCTTCGTTCCCGAGCTCTACGACGCCTCGCTGATCGACTCGCGATTCTCCGTCGGCCCACGCGACGCCGTGCGCCGGGTGCGCGAGCTGCTCGAGCTGGAGGGCATCTTCGCCGGCATCTCGACCGGTGCGATCCTGCATGCAGCGCTCGGCCAGGCCGCCAAGGCCGTCACGGCCGGGGAGTCGGCCGACATCGTGTTCGTGGTGTGCGACGGCGGGTGGAAGTATCTCTCGACCGGCGCCTACGAGGGCACGGTCGACGAGGCCGAGGACCGGCTCGACGGGCAGCTCTGGGCCTGAGGCGGTCCGCTGGACCACCCTCGGACGTCGGCCATCTTCGCGGTGTACGGTGCGCCCGCCACGTCATCTCATTCCGGGGGTCCGCATGATCCGAACGTCGTCCGTCATCGCGCTGGCAGTCGCGCTCGCTCTGCCGCTCGTCCCGGCCTCGATCGCGTCGGCGGCTCCTGGAGCCACGAGCGCCGCGCAGTCGCAGGCGGCGGAGTCGTGGTGGCCACCGGCGCCTCCCACGCAGCTCGTCATCACCACCGAGGGTGCGGCGGAGGTGACGAGCAGGGACGACTACCTCGACGCGACCCTCACGCTGGACGGCGTCACCCACGTGACGGAGATCAGGGGGCGCGGCAACTCCACCTGGGGGTGGGCCAAGAAGCCCTACAAGCTCAAGCTGGAACAGGATGCTGCCCTCGTCGGCGACCAGGCGTTCGACGAGTGGGTCCTGCTCGCCGGCTACGCCGACCGCAGCGCCCTCCGCACCGCGGCGGCCTTCGCGATCGCGTCGCGGACCACGATGAGGTGGACGCCGAAGTTCCGATTCGTCGACGTCGTGATCAATGGTCAGCCGCGCGGCCTCTACATGCTCACCGAGCAGGTCGAGCAGGGCGAGGGTCGCGTCGAACTGCCCGACAACGGCTTCCTGCTGGAGATCAACCAGCGCTACCTGCGCGACGACGAGCCCGGCTTCCGGTCGCGCCGCGGCACGCCGGTGTCGTTCAAGGATCCCGACGAGGTGACCCGCAAGCAGCGCCGCACCGTCCGCAAGGCCGTCCGCGAGTTCGAGGACGTCCTCTACCGCCCGGGCTTCGCCGACCGGCGCACCGGCTATGCGGCGCACGTCAACGTCAAGAGCGCCATCGACTGGTACCTGGTCCAGGAGCTGTTCCGCAACCAGGACTCCAACTTCCAGTCCAGTGTGCATGTCGGCTGGAAGCCCGGCGGGAAGTTCCGTTTCGGACCCGTGTGGGACTTCGACCTGAGCGCCGGCACCCGGTTCGGTTCGCAGGACCCCCCGCAGGGATGGCACACGAGGATCGGACAGCACTGGATCAGCCGGATGCTCCAGGACCCGACGTTCTCCGCCCGGGTGAAGAGTCGCTGGGACCGCCTGCGGCCGGTCGTGGAGCAGGTGATGAGCGAGCTCCCCGCTGCGGGCGCCACCCTGGCTGCCTCGGCGCAGGCAGACTGGCAGCTGTGGCACGCCGACGGCAGCGACCTGCCGTGGAGCGTCCACGCGAGCGACTACACCGGCGAGGTCGACTTCGTGCGGGGATGGTTGACCACTCGTTCGCGCTGGCTGAGCGCCAACGAGGTCCGCTTCGGCACCGACCTGATGCGGACGCGGGAGCGCGACCGCACGGTCTGGGTGCCGGTGGAGCTCCAGACGCCTGCATCCGTGCCGCTCGAGGTGACCTACCGGATCCTGACCGGGACGGCGACCACGGGGCTGGACTTCGATCCCGGCAGTGGCAGCGTGAGGTTCGCTGCGGGAGACCGGGTCCGCTACATCCCCGTGCAGATCATCAGCGACTCCGTCGCGGAGGCCACCGAGACGCTCCTGCTCGAGCTCGGCTCGGCGGCCGACGTCGTGCTCGGCTCGCCCAGCATCGTGCGGATCAAGATCGACCCCCCGCGCTGATCCTCACCGCTCCCGAGGCAGCGGCCACGGGTTGAAGGTGCATCCACCGGTCCCCTTGGACTGCTGCATCATCACCGGCGCCGGACCCGAACCGGGGCAGCCGACGTGGCCCCGCCCGAGCCAGTGTCCCGTCTCGTGGTTCACCACCAGGTGGCGGTAGTCGCGCAGGCTCCGGCGTGCCGCGTTCCACGCGGGGGAGGCGGAGCTCCAACGCTCCTGGTTGATGACCACGTAGCGTCCGACCCGGCACGACCACGCGGCCGAGCACGAGGACGAGAAGGACGGCACGAGCCGGGCCTCGGAGAGCACCAGGGTGAACTGGCCACCGCGCGGCACGCGCCGGAACTGGACTCCTGCGGCACGCCACCCGCGGGCATCGGCGTACGTCTCCTGGGCCAGCCGGGTGAACTCCCGCACGCTTGTGGTGATGCGACCCCGCGTCGTGACGGAGTAGGTCACCCGGCGTCGCACCGGGGCGGCGTGGTCGATGCGCCGGGTGCGGGGGGAGTCGGTGTCGGTCCAGGCGTGCCCCTCGGCGCGGACCCCTACCCGGACGCTGATCCGGGTGCCGACGTCGCGTGCTGTGAGCAGGTGGCGCCGCTGCGTGGCTCCCCGGATCGGCACACCGTCACGCAACCAGCGGTAGCGGGTCTCCTCCCGCTGCGGCGTCCAGCGACCCGGGAACGCCCTCAGCGCACGACCCTGACGCGTCTCGCCCTCGATCGCGGGCGACTGTGTGAGCGCGAGCTCAGGCAGGTCCGCCCTTTCTCGCACGGCACCAGCAGGCGGACCGGTGGTCGCGAGCAGGGACAGGGCGGTGGCGAGGGTGACGGCGACGGCCGTGGTCAGGCGGATCACCCGTGCGAGGGTAGTCGCGGGCGACAGCGACCGGGTCAGGGATCGAGCGAGACGTCGAGGTCGAGGTCCGCGTTGTGCTCGCTGCCCGGCACGGCCGGGAGGTCGAGCAGGTCGAGCGCGAGGTTGGCGAGCGCTCCGTTGCGGACCGGCTGGCGGCGTTGGTCGTAGGTCGTACGTCGGTCGCCGGGGTTGCGGTAGTCCGGATTGAGGTCGTAGAGGTCGGTGCCGGGGGTGATTCCCGGGCCGCGGACCATGAAGGCGATCCGGTAGTTGGCGAGCGAGGTCGCGTCGGAATGGTCCTGGCCCGCCCCGCCGTGGTCGCTCGTCAGGATGACGGCCGTGGACGCGGCCAGTCCGGCGTCCGAGTCCACCGTGTCGAGCACCGAGCCGACGAGGGCGTCGACCTGCCTGACCGCCCGGAGGTAGGGGCGCGACATGAATCCCCGGTCGTGCCCGACGTTGTCGGGCAGTGAGAGGTGGAGGAAGCGGAGCTCGCGCTCCTGGCGCCTGAGATCGCGGGTGAGCGCCGCCACGAGGCCAGGGTTGTCGAGATTGATGACCGTGCGGTCGATGCCGTCGGGCCAGGAGCGCTTCCACAGGGAGAACTTGGTCTTGCTCGCGAACAGGGCGGCGGAGCCACCCGCGTCGTTCAGCACCGAGAACATCGATGCGACGCCGCTGCCGGCAGCACGCTGGACGGTCGCCGGCACCCTGCGGTCGTCGTTCCACGTGACGCCGTGGCCCCCGAGGCCCGGCTCGACGCGACGACCGGTGACCATGCCGGTGTGGTTGGGCAGGGTGAGGGTCAGCTCGTGCTCGGTCCGCGCGTTGCGGGTCGAGGCACCGGCCGCCTCCAGCTCGTGGAGGTGCGGTGTGCGGCGGACCCCGAGGCGATCGAGGGCCGAGGGATTGAGGCCGTCGATCGAGATCGCCAGCACGGACCCGATCCCGTCGTCCGCCGAGACGCGCGTCGTCGACGGCGATCCGGCCGGCTCCTGCGCCTGGGCGACACCCACGACGACACCCGACCCAGCGAGGAGGCAGGGGAGCAGGAAGCCGACCAGGCAGGCGAGGGCAGGAGGTTGACGCATCGGACGACGATAGCCCGGACGCGGCGGTGTGACGGGGACGACGCCGCGCGAGCGTGGCTCGCGACGCCCCGACCGCCTAGCCTTCTGCTGTGCCGACACCCCAGCCCCGGATGACTCCGGACGCCCCGATCGGCATCTTCGACTCCGGGTTCGGTGGACTGACGGTCGCCCGTTCGGTGATCGACCAGCTGCCGCACGAGTCCGTGGTCTACCTCGGCGACACAGCTCGCCAGCCCTACGGCCAGAAGCCGATCGGCGAGGTCCGCGAATACGCCCTCGAGTGCCTCGACCACCTCTACGACCAGGGGGTGAAGGCGCTGGTCATCGCGTGCAACTCCGCCAGCGCGGCGATGCTGCGCGACGCGCGCGAGCGCTACGACGTCCCCGTCGTCGAGGTGATCCTCCCCGCGGCACGCCGGGCAGCGGCGGCCACGCGCAACCGCAGGGTCGGGGTGATCTGCACGCGGGCGACCGCCAGCTCCATGGCCTACGACGACGCGTTCGCCGCCGCGCCGCACCTCGACCTGCACATCAGGGCGTGTCCTGGGTTCGTCGACTTCGTCGAGCACGGGATCACCGGCGGCGACGAGCTCCTCGCCGCGGCCCACGACTACCTCGACCCGCTGGCCGCAGCCGGTGTCGACACCCTCATCCTCGGATGCACCCACTATCCGCTGCTGACCGGCGTCATCTCCTACGTCATGGGCGACGAGGTCACCCTCGTGAGCTCGGCGGAGGAGTGCGCCAAGGACGTCTACAAGATGCTGGCGCGCACGGGCCTGATGCGGGAGGGCGGCGAGGCCGACTACGCGTTCTCCACGACCGGCAGCCCGCAGGACTTCGCGACCATCGGGCGTCGCTTCCTCGGCACCGAGCTGCTCAGCGCCAGTCAGTTCGCCGGGGGGATCGCGTGAGACGGGGGATGAGGCTCACCGTCGTCGGCTGTTCCGGCTCCTACCCGGGCCCCGACTCGGCCGCGAGCTGCTACCTGCTCGAGGCGGACCTGGTATCGCCGTCGGGTGGGACCCGCACCTGGCGGATCCTGCTCGACCTCGGCAACGGCGCGCTCGGCCAGCTTCACCGCTACGTCGACCCGCTGACCGTCGACGCGGTCTTCGTGAGCCACCTGCACGCCGACCACTGCCTCGACCTCTGCGGCTACTACGTCATGCGCAAGTACCACCCCACCGGCCCGCAGCCGCGGATCCCGGTGTGGGGACCGGCCGGGACGGCCGAGCGGATGGCCCGGGCCTACGACCTGCCGACGGACCCCGGCATGACCGAGGAGTTCGCCTTCACCTCCTACGGCACCGGTGCCGACGACCCGATCGAGCTCGGTCCGTTCCGGATCGAGGCGCACCCGGTGGTGCACCCGGTCCCCGCGTTCGCGCTGAGGGTCACCGCCGACGACCGGACGCTCCTCTACTCCGGCGACACCGGTCCGTGCCAGGCCCTCGACGAGGCCGCCGCCGGCGCCCACCTGCTGCTGTGCGAGGCGTCCTTCCAGAGCGGCGACGACTTTCCACCGGACCTGCACCTCACCGGCGCCGACTGCGGACGTACGGCGTCCAGGGCGAGCGTCGAGCGGCTCGTGCTCACCCACATCCCGCCGTGGCACGACCCGGCCGTCGCCGCGGCCGAGGCCCGGACCGAGTGGGACGGCCCGGTCGGGCTCGCGCGCGCCGGCGCGACGTACGACGTCTGAGGCCCGGCCAGCCGGACGCACCACGGTCGTCGACGACGACCGGGGGCCATAGGGTCGTGCCATGACTTCTGCACCGACCTCCGGCCCCTCCGCCACTCGCGAGGACGGCCGTGCCGACGACGAGCTCCGCCCGATCACGATCACACGCAACTGGCTCGACCACGCGGCCGGGTCGGTGCTGATCGAGTTCGGCGGCACGAAGGTGCTGTGCGCGGCCACCGCCTCGCAGGGTGTGCCGCGCTGGCGCAAGGGTTCGGGGCTGGGCTGGGTCACCGCCGAGTACGCGATGCTCCCCGCCGCCACCAACACCCGGTCGGATCGCGAGTCCGTCAAGGGTCGCATCGGCGGCCGCACCCATGAGATCTCCCGGCTGATCGGTCGCTCGCTGCGCGCCGTCATCGACTACGAGGCGCTCGGCGAGAACACGATCGTCCTCGACTGCGACGTCCTCCAGGCCGACGGCGGCACCCGCACCGCGGCGATCACCGGGGCCTACGTCGCACTCGCCGACGCCGTCGCGCACCTGCGCGCCCACGGTGCCCTGAGCGGCGAGCCGCTGACCGGGTCGGTCGCCGCGGTCAGCGTCGGCATCATCGACGGGGTGCCGCGCCTGGACCTGCCCTACGTCGAGGACGTCCGCGCGGAGACCGACATGAACGTCGTGATGACCGGTGACGGGACGTTCGTCGAGGTCCAGGGCACCGCCGAGGGGGCCGCCTTCGACCGCTCCGAGCTCGATGCCCTGCTCGACCTCGCCGGCAAGGGCTGTATCGACCTCACCCGCCTCCAGCGAGAGGCCCTCGCGCGATGAAGCAGGTGTTCCTGGCCTCGGCCAACGCCAAGAAGATCCTCGAGATGCAGCGCATCCTCGCCCGGCACGTGCCGGACATCGAGGTCCTCGGGATCGCCGACGTCGAGGGCTACGTCGAGCCGGTGGAGGACCAGCCCACGTTCGAGGGCAACGCCCTGCTGAAGGCGCGCGCCGGGGTCGCGGCCACCGGGCTGCCGTCGATCGCCGACGACAGCGGGCTGTGCGTCGACGCGCTCAACGGCATGCCGGGCGTGCTCTCCGCGCGCTGGTCCGGGCCGCCGCCACGTGGCGACAAGGGCGCCGCGGACGTACGCAACAACGAGCTCCTGCTGGCCCAGCTCGCCGACGTGCCCGACGAGCGCCGGGGCGCGCACTTCTCCTGTGCAGTGGCGTGGGTGCGACCCGACGGGACTGAGCGGGTCGTGGAGGGACGCATGGACGGTCACATCGTTAGGGAGGCGCGCGGCAGCGGCGGGTTCGGCTACGACGTGGTGTTCGTGGCCGTGGAGCATGCCGCGCAGGGACTGACCTCGGCCGAGCTCGAACCCGGCGAGAAGGACCTCATCTCGCACCGCGGGCGCGCGCTGCGCGAGCTCGCGCCCTACGTCGCCGCGGACCTGGTCCCCACTGACGAGGTGGCTGACGAGGTCGACCGTGGCGCCGCCCGGTAGCAGCGCGTGCCGGTGCCGCGGAGGATTGCGTCCATGTGCTGGTGGGTGCGCCCGGTGAGATTCGAACTCACACTGTCACGGACCTAAACCGTGTGCCTCTGCCGTTGGGCTACGGGCGCGGGGTGAGCGACCTTCGCACGTGCGGCGGTCCTCAGCTGAGCCCGAGGTCCCGCCGCAGCTTCGCGACGTGGCCGGTGGCCTTCACACTGTACTGAGCGAGCTCGACCCTACCGGCCTCGTCGATGACGAAGGTCGAGCGGATGACACCCTCGACCTCCTTGCCGTAGAGCTTCTTGGTCCCGAAGGCGCCGTAGGACCGGTGGACCGTGAGCTCGTCGTCGGAGAGAAGCCTGAGCGTCAGCGCATCGCGCTCGCGAAACGTCGCCAGCGTGGCGGGCTTGTCCTTCGAGACTCCCAGCACCTCGTAGCCGGCGCCGCGCAGCGAGTCGAGCGACTCGGTGAAGTCGCACGCCTGCGTGGTGCAGCCGGGCGTCATCGCGGCGGGGTAGAAGTAGACGATGACCTTGCTTCCGCGCAGGTCCGACAGCGTCACCTGGTCCCCGGTGTCGGTGGTGAGGGTGAAGTCGGGGGCGGTGTCGCCGACGGCGAGGCGGTCGTTCATCTCGTTCCTGTCATTCGTTGGGAAGTCCGTCCAATCCGAATGATTGGCTGTTGCGAACTCATTGCAATAAGGTCAGCGTGTGCCGACGCGGTATCGGGGGATCCGCGTCGGCCACCAGACATCCAAGCAGCCTCAGCAGATCCGGAGCAGACATGCACGTGCCTGACGGCTTCCTCGACGCCCCGACCTCGTTGGCCACCGGCGTCGCCGCCGCGGCGGCGGTCGCGGTCTCGCTGCGCGGTGCGCGCCGCGAGCTCGACGACCGTACGGCGCCGATGGCGGGGCTGGTCGCGACGTTCGTGTTCGCCGCCCAGATGATCAACTTCCCCGTCGGCGCGGGCACCAGCGGACACCTCATGGGCGGGGCGCTGGCGGCTGTGCTCGTCGGGCCCTGGACCGCGGTGCTGTGCCTCACGGTCGTGCTGGTCGTGCAAGGCCTGCTGATGGCAGATGGCGGCATCACCGCCCTCGGCACCAACATCACCCTGATCGGCATCGTCACCGTCGCGGTCGGGTGGGGAGTCTTCGTCGTCCTGCGCCGTATCCTGCCCTCACGTGTCGAGTTCGTCGCGCCGGCCGCCGCCGTCGCAGCTTTCGTGTCCGTCCCGGTCGCCGCCCTCGTCTTCACCGGCCTCTTCGCGCTCGGCGGCAACGCGCCGGTCGACATCGGTGCGGTCGCGACCGCGATGCTCGGCTGGCACACGCTGATCGGCCTCGGCGAGGCCGCCGTCACGGGACTCGTCGTCGGCAGCGTCGTCGCCACCCGCCCCGACCTGGTCTACGGCGCCCGTCCGCTGCTCGCCGAGCGCACCCTCGAGACCCGGAAGGTCGTCGCGTCATGAGCGCCTCCACCACGAACCCCCGCCGGTTCTTCGTCGTCGCCCTGCTGGTGAGCCTGCTCGTCGCCGGCGTCGCCAGCTATTACGCCAGCTCGCACCCCGACGGGCTCGAGTACGTCGCCGAGCAGACCGGCTTCATCGACGCGGCTGAGGACTCCGCGACCTCCGACAGCCCGCTCGCGGACTACCAGACCGCCGGGGTCGACGACGCCAGGCTCAGCGGTGGGCTCGCCGGCGTCCTCGGCGTCGTGATCATGCTGCTCCTCAGCACCGGGCTCTTCTGGATGATCCGTCGCCGGGAACCCAGCGACACCCACGCGTGATGGACACCTGATGGGTGCCGGGCACGGTCACCGACTGCACTTCCACGCGCACAGCCCCGTCCACCGCGCTCCGGCCCACGTCAAGGTCCTCGGCCTGCTGGGGTTCATGCTGGTGGTCGTCGCGACCCCGCGCCAGGCCTACGGCATCTTCGCGCTCGAGCTCGCGGTCCTCCTCGGAGTCATCGCGCTCTCGCGGGTGCCGCTGACCTACCTGCTGCCCAGGATGGTCGTCGAGCTCCCGTTCGTG
This sequence comes from uncultured Actinomycetota bacterium, assembly GCA_963790155.1. GTDB lineage: Bacteria > Actinomycetota > Actinomycetes > Propionibacteriales > Nocardioidaceae > Nocardioides. The sequence continues at coordinate 1,071,952 of CAWBNL010000004.1, forward strand.
GTCTTCGCCGTGCTCATGCCCTTCATCTCCCACGGACCCCGCACCGAGGTGCTCGGGCTGACGGTCTCCGAGCCCGGCCTCGTCGCCGGCGTGGCTCTCCTGATCAAGGGCAGCATCGGCGTGCTGGGGTCGCTCACGCTCGCGGCGACGACCGAGCCGCAGGAGCTGCTGCGCGGTCTCCAGCGGCTGCGCGTGCCCGAGCTGATCGTCCAGATCATGGGCTTCATGATCCGCTACCTCGATGTCGTCACCTCCGAGCTGACCCGGATGATGACGGCGCTGCGCTCGCGCGGCTGCGACCCGCGCTCCCCGCGACACTGGCCCGTGCTGGCGCGATCGTTGGGGGCGCTGTTCATCCGCTCCTACGAGCGGGGCGAGCGGGTCCACCTCGCGATGCTCTCGCGCGGGTACGACGGTAGGTTGCCGTCCGTGGAGCACACGTGAGCACCCCCGTCCTCGAGGTCGACGACCTGGCGTTCGCCTACCCCGACGGCCACCAGGCGTTGTTCGGTGTGGACCTCCACGTCCACCAGGGGGAGCGGGTCGCGCTGCTCGGTCCCAACGGAGCGGGCAAGACGACGCTGGTGCTGCACCTCAACGGCATCCTGTCCGCAGGTCGCGGCACCGTGTCGGTGAGCGGTCTGCCCGTCGTGAAGCAGCACCTGAAGGAGATCCGCCGCCGCGTCGGCATCGTCTTCCAGGACCCGGACGACCAGCTCTTCCTGGGCACGGTCCGACAGGACGTCGCGTTCGGTCCCGCCAACCTGGGGATCAAGGGTGCCGAGCTGGACCGCCGGGTGAAGGACGCCCTCGAGAAGGTCGGCATGGGCGACTTCGTCGATCGGCCGCCGCACCACCTGTCCTACGGTCAGCGGCGCCGTGTCGCGGTCGCCACGGTGCTCGCCATGGAACCGCAGATCCTGGTGCTCGACGAGCCGTCGTCCAACCTCGATCCCGCCTCGCGGCGCGAGCTCGCCGACATCCTGCGCGGGCTCGACGTGACGGTGCTGATGGTGACGCACGACCTGCCCTACGCGATGGAGCTGTGCCCCCGCAGCGTCGTGCTGAGCGACGGAGTCGTGGTGGCGGACCGGCCCACCTTCGACGTGCTCACCGACGACGTGCTGATGACGGCGCACCGTTTGGAGCTGCCGTGGGGCTTCGACCCCCGCCGCATTGGTAGCCTTCCCGGGTGACCCAGGACATGAGCGCGCTCGAGCGCGAGATCGAGGAGACGCGTCAGCGTCTCGCATCGACCATCGACCAGCTCGCCCACCGCGCCCACCCCAAGACGATCGTCGGGCGGCAGGTGAGCACGGTGAAGTCCCACTTCGTCGAGCCGGACTCCGGCGCTCCCCGCACCGACAACATCCTCAAGGTCGCCGGTGCGGTGGTCGGCGTCATCGTGTTCTTCGCGGTCGTCCGCAGGATCACACGCTGATCCTGCTCCGCCGGTCCGCGAAGGAGCGCTGATGGCCCACCTCGTCAGGCAGTCGCACGATCGCGGGTGCGAGCCCAGGAAGGGACGAGCCCGTGCTTCGTCGTAGATTCGCCCTTCTGGTCCTGAGGGCCGTCCGTTGGAAGGCGGTCGGCGAGGTCCCCGACCGGGGGGTGCTCGTCGGCGCCCCGCACACGTCCAACTGGGACTGGGTGCTGACCATCCTGCTGGCGTGGAGCTATGACATCACGATCCGGCTGCTGGTCAAGAAGGAGCTCTTCGTCGGACCGCTGGGCTGGTTCCTGCGCCGCACCGGCGCGGTCGCGCTGGACCGCACGAACCCCGGAAGGACGATCAAGGAGCTGCTCGCCGAGTCGAAGGGCGACGACCCCTGGCTGATCGGTCTTGCGGCGGAGGGGACGAGAGCTCGAGGAGAGCGCTGGAAGTCCGGCTTCTACCGGATCGCCCAGCAGACGGGTCTCCCCATCACCCTGGCCTTCATCGACGCGCCGTCGCGACGGGTCGGGTGGGGTCCGACGTTCCATCCCACCGGCGACGTCGTCGCCGACATGGATCTCGTGCGTGCGTTCTACGCCGACAAGACGGGTATCAGGCCGGACAACTTCACGCCCCCGCGCCTGCGCGAGGAGGACCGTCACGACGGACGAGGTGCGCCCCCCGAAAGGGTGTGACTGATTTCCCGCCCGGTCCGGCTGTGGCTACGTTGGGCATTCCAACCGAAGGGAGCATGTCATGGCGTTGTTGCTGTGGATCCTTGCCGTCATCCTCGTGGTGTCCGGCATCATCTCACTGGTCCGGGGTCAGATGCTGTGGGGCATCGTCCTCATCGTCGTCGGCCTCCTGGTCGGACCCGGCGGAGTCAGTCTCTTCACCAGGTAGGCACGATCAGACACGCGGTGAGCCGGCCCCCAAGGGGGCCGGCTCCTTGCTTGTCCAGGGGCAACGCGGCCATGCGGCCACGACGGCCACCGTGCCGGTGACCGCGTAGCGGTCGCGACGGCCTCCGCCCGTGTACGACGGAAAGGGCCCCACCTTCGAGATGAAGGTGGGGCCCGATCGTGCTGTACGCCATGAGGGACTTGAACCCCCAACCCGCTGATTAAGAGTCAGCTGCTCTACCAATTGAGCTAATGGCGCGCGGTGCAGCGAGCGAAACTTTAACAGCGCGTGACGCGGACCGACAATCGAGGGTGTGTGGCACGACCGGTGCCGCCGGTCAGGGCGTCGGGACGATGACAGCACCGCAGGCGCCGCAGATGACGTCGCGACCTTGGCGGTCCATGTCTGTGACCCGCACCCGGGGGGATCTCAGCGGCTGATGCGGAGGGCGAATCGCCGGGAGCTGCGTGCTCCCGAGGTGTCCGTGGCGACCAGCGTCACGACGTACCTGCCCGCCTGGGTGGGCCGTCCGCGGACGGCGAGTCCTCCCGAGGTCCGGTGCACCAGCCGCAGGCCTGGCGGCACCCTGCCCGACTGGCGCCACGACACCGCTCCTGAGGCTCCCCGGATCACGATCATCGCGCGGTAGCCGTGGCGCACCTGACCCTTCGGGAGGTGCGCGCCGGTGACGAAACCGAGGACCGCGACGGGCAGGGGAACTGCCGACCCGGCGGGCGGAGTCGTGGGGGCGGGGGTCACGACCACATCGGGGACGGTGGTGACCACGGTGGGCGAGCCCGGATCGACGGTCACGACGAAAGCCGTCGATGCCGAGCCTCCGGCATGGTCCCTGACCTGCGCGGTGACACCGAAGGAGCCGGCCGCGGTCGGGGTCCCGGTGAGGACTGCCGTGCCTGCGTCCAGTGTCAACCCGGCGGGCAGGCCGGTGGCACTCCAGGCGTAGGGCGCTTCACCACCCGTCGCGTGGGCGGCGACGGCCCGGAAGGCGACGCCGACCCTGGCCGGAGCAGGGGACGTGGACACGGCCACGAGGTTCGCACCACCTGGGGTGTCGGTGACGAGGGAGAGGTCGTAGCGACCGAGGGACGCGTAGTCGCTGTATCGGCCGGACGTCGCCGGGTCGCCGGTGCCGACTCCGTCGACGACGACGGTGTAGGTGGCGGGCTCCCGGGTCAAGGTGGCAGTCCAGGTGGCGCCGAGACCGCTCGCCGTCGAGGGTCCGACCCGGACTGCGGCGGGGTCGACGGCGGCGACGAGCGCCCCGGACGAGTCCAGGATCCGCACGCCGATGTCCAGGTCGGGGAACCCGGGTCCGGGGGCGGCAGTCAGCGTCGTCGAGCCGGCAGCGCTGAAGGTGAACGCGTCGGCGTCCGTACGGGTGGTGATCACACCGTCGAGTGGCGTGTCGGCCAGCTCGGTCGCGCCGGCGGCGGTGTCGGCGTGGTCGTCGTCCCGGACCCCGAGCTGGGCGGCGATGACCGCCACGTCGTCCTCGGTGTTCGTCCCGCCGGGATAGTCGCCCCTCGACCACTGGGTCACGGGTTGGTCGTAGGACTGGCCCATGATGGGGGCCCACGGTGCGGCTCCGGGGTAGTAGGAGGCCCCGACCGTGCCGTCGTGGCCCAGGCCGAGGTTGTGGCCGGCCTCGTGGGAGGCAGCCTCGCCCAGTCGCTTGCCGGAGGTGGTCGTACCGAAGGTGAAGACCCAGGCCGGCTGGTAGTACTCGTGCGCGTCCGCCCGGTCGAACACGTCGACGTAGGCCACGCCGCCGCACCCGCACGCCTCGTAGATCGGGCCCCCGCCGGTGATGAGCACCCGCGTGCCGTAGGTCGTGTCAGTGGGGCTGCTGCGTTCGATGGCGCCCGGAGCCGGCGGCTTGGTGGTGACGTTGACGTCGAACGAAGCGAAGTCCTCGGCGACGACCTGCCACGCCTGCTGGACCTCCCGGAGCTCGGCCGCGGTGAAGGTGGTGTCGGCCGGGCTGGTGATGGAGTACGGCAGCACCGTGATGGAGGAGGCGTCGTAGGTGTCGTTCCACGCGGTGTCGCTCACCTCGCCTCCGGTGAAGTCGAGGTAGATCGTGAGGTCTGCACCTGGGTTGGACTCCAGCGCGAAGGTCGACGCGGGCGCCTCGAGGTCGGAAGACGCGAGTGTCGAGGCCTCGTCCGCGGGCGAGCTGACGGCGGCCATCGGGTGGGCGGCCTCGACATGGAAGCTGCGTCCGCAGGTGTCGAGCCACACCGTACGGTCGGCCGCGACCTCCGCGGCCAGCTCGCGGACCGAGAGGCCATTGACCTCGGCGGCGGCGGCCAGGTCGGAGCGGGAGGCAGCCCTCACCTCGGATCCACGGGTGGCCCGCTCGAGCAGCGGAGTGGAGCAGGCGACTGGGTCGGCGGCCGTGGACCCGGCAGCCACGGCAGTCGATGGCGTCGTGGACAGGCCCGCCGAGAGGCCGACCGCGAGCACGGTCGAGGCCGTCACGAAGCGAGTCAGGTCACGGGTCGAGGCGGCAGGCACGGGGGGAGGGCCCTCTCAGTGGGGTGGCCTCGTGATCGTAGGTGCCGGAGCACCGGCCGGGAGTGGTTTCAGCAAGACCGTCAGAGCTCCGCCAGCACCGCCTGCGCCGCGTTGTGCCCGCCCAGCCCGGAGACGGCGCCACCCCGGCGCGCACCCGAGCCGCACAGCAGTACGGAGTCGTGGTCGGTCTGGACGCCCCACTGCTGCGCAGGGGTCTCGAGGCGGGCACGGTTGGCCGCCCAGGGCCATTCGAGGTCACCGTGGAAGATGTGCCCTCCGGGCATCGCGAGGTCCTGCTCGACGTCCTGGGGGATCTTGGCCTCGAGGCACGGGCGACCGTCGGCGTCACGGGCCAGGCAGTCCTCGATCGGCTCGGCCAGCACGGCGTTGAGCGACGCGAGCGCGTTCCTGACGGCAGTGTCCCTGGCCGAAGGATCCGCGTCGAAGAGCTCGGCGGGCGTGTGCAGCCCGAAGTAGGTCAGCGTGTGCGCGGACCCGGCGCGCTCGCCCAGGATGGAGGGGTCGCTGAGGCTGTGGCAGTAGACCTCGCCCGGCATCGGACGGGGCACGGCGCCGCCCGCGGCCGCGGCGTACGCCTGCTCGAGCTGCGAGTAGTCCTCGGCGAGGTGCAGGGTGCCGGCGAAGGCGGCCGCCGGGTCGGAGCCGGACCTCAGTGCGGGAAGGCGGTCGAGCAGGAAGTTGATCTTGAGCTGGGAGCCCGACGGCTTGGACGCGGTGTCCTCGCTCTCGCCGAGCAGGATCCGCAGCACCCACGGGGCCACCCCCGACAGCACCCGCCGACCGGTGACCGCGTGCTCCCGGACGCCGTCGTGCCACACGACTTCGGCGCCGTCCGGACCGGGGGTGATGGCGCTGACGCCGGCGCGGGTGACGATCTCGGCGCCGGCCTCGATGGCGGCCCTCGCCAGCGCGTCGGTGACAGCCCCCATGCCGCCGATCGGCACCCGCCACTCACCGGTCCCGTTGCCGATCAGGTGGTAGAGGAAGCAGCGGTTCTGGATGAGCGACGGGTCGTCCATCGAGGCGAAGGTCCCGATCAGAGCATCGGTCGCGACCACCCCGCGGACCGTGTCGTCGGCGAAGCGGGAGGTGATCGCGCGGCCCAGTGGCTGGGCCACGACGTCGTTCCAGATCCGCTCGTCGGCGAGTGCCTTCAGGTCGCGCTCGAAGGGGAGGGGCTGCATGAGGGTCGGCGCGACGACCTCCGCGAGCCGGCCGACCTCGGCGTAGAACTCGCGCCAGGCGGCGTACTCCTCGTCACCACCGGTCAGCTCGCGGAAGGACGCGCGCGTCGCTTCGCCCTCGGGCCGCTCGACGAGCAGACCGCCGGAGCGCTCGCCGCGCATCCAGGGGGTGTACGACGCCATGGTGCGCGAGGCGAGGCTGATGTCGAGGTCCAGGTCGGCCACCAGCTGCTCCGGCATCAGGCTGACCAGGTAGGAGTAGCGCGAGAGTCGCGCCGGTTGTCCACTGAACGGCTCGACGGAGACGGCCGCACCCCCGGTATGCCCGAGGCGTTCGAGCACGAGCACCGACAGGCCGGCGCGAGCGAGGTAGGCGGCACTGACGAGGGCGTTGTGGCCGCCGCCGACCACGACGACGTCATAGGTGGGAGCAGAAGGCACCGACCCACGGTAGACCCTCGGCCGGCTGCCCATGCTCAGTGCGAGGGGAGTGACCCCGTCAACCGTTGGTGCCGCTCGAGACTGGCGGGGTTGAGGCCGACGATCTCGACGACCTTGCCCTTGCGCTGGTACTTCGTGGTGATCGCATCGAGCGAGGCCACGGTCGAGGCGTCCCAGACGTGGGAGTCGGTGAGGTCGATGACGACCTGGTGGGGATCGTCGGCATAGTCGAACTGGGTGTAGAGATCGTTGCTCGAGGCGAAGAACAGCTGCCCGGTGACGCGGTAGACGGCGGTCGGGACGTCCTCGCGGTCCACGACCACCTCGCGCTGCACCTCGGTGAGGTGGGCGACCCTGCGGGCGAAGAGCGTCATCGCGACGAGGACGCCGACCACGACACCGATCGCGAGGTTGTGGGTGGCGACGGTGACGGCGACGGTGGCAACCATGACGGTGGTCTCCGACTTCGGCATCCGGCGCAGGGTGGCCGGCCGGATCGAGTGCCAGTCGAAGGTGCCGACCGAGACGATGACCATGACCGCGACCAGGGCGGCCATCGGGATGATCGCGACGACGTCGCCGAAGCCGACGACGAGGATGAGCAGGAAGACTCCGGCGAGGAACGTGGAGATCCGGGTGCGGGCCCGCGAGACGTTCACGTTGATCATCGTCTGGCCGATCATGGCGCAGCCGCCCATGCCCCCGAAGAAGCCGGTGATGATGTTGGAGGCTCCCTGGCCCCACGACTCGCGGGTCTTGTTGGAGCGGGTGTCGGTGATGTCGTCGACGAGCTTGGCCGTCAACAGCGACTCGAGAAGTCCGACGAGCGCCATCGCCACCGCGTAGGGGGCGACGATCTGCAGCGTCTCCAGCGTCCACGGCACGTCGGGGGTGAAGAGCGACGGGAGGCTGTCGGGCAGCTCGCCCTCGTCACCGACGGTCGGCACTGCGACGGCCGCGACGACGGTGAACCCGGTCAGCGCGACGATCGCGATCAGCGGAGCGGGCACGACCGTGGTGACGCGCGGCAACGCGACCATGATCGCCAGGCCGACGGCGATCATCGGGTAGACGAGCCCCGGCACGTCGATGAGGTAGGGGAGCTGCGCCATGAAGATCAAGATCGCGAGGGCGTTGACGAACCCGACCATCACCGAGCGCGGGATGAAGCGCATCAGCCTGCCGAACCCGCCGAGGCCCAGGGCGACCTGGATGACGCCGCCGAGCAGCACGGTGGCGATGAGGTAGTCGAAGCCGTGGTCGCGCATCACCGGCGCGATCACCAGTGCGACGGCGCCGGTCGCGGCGGAGATCATCGCCGGTCGCCCACCCAGGAACGAGATCGAGACGGCCATCGTGAAGGACGCGAAGAGCCCCACGCGCGGGTCGACCCCGGCGATGATCGAGAACGAGATCGCCTCCGGGATCAGCGCGAGCGCCACCACGAGCCCGGCCAGCACCTCGGTGCGCAGCATCGCGGGAGAGCGCAGCGCGTTGCGGACCGTCGGCTCGAGCTCCGGGTGGGACACAGTGGGGGCAGAGGGGGACACGAGCGGCAACTCTAACGTCACGTAAGAGTAGAGTGGAATCCATGCACATCGGGGAGGTCGCCGCGCGCACCGAGCTGTCGTTGCGCAGCCTGCGGCACTGGGAAGAGGTCGGTCTGCTCGCCCCGTCCGGTCGCACCGAGGGTGGCTTCCGCCTCTACACCGAGACCGACGTGGAGAAGATCCTCGTCATCCGGCGGATGAAGCCCCTCGGCTTCAGCCTCGAGCAGATGAGCGACGTCATGCGCGACCTCGACCGACTCGAGACATCGGACGTGACGGCTGCGGACCGCGATGCCGTACGCAGCCGGTTGGGCGAGATCCGCGCCGACGCGATCGAGCGGCGCGCCGCTCTCGTGCGTCAGCTGGACATGGCCGACGAGTTCATCGCGCTCATCTCCGCCCGGGCCGACTGAGTCACGCGGGTCAGCGGCCGAGCAGCCTGGACCAGAACCCGCCGCCGGCTCCGGAGGCAGCCTTCTCGGCGGCCGTGTGCTGGCCGTTGCACCAGTCCTTGGCGGGTACGCCGGCCTTGACCTGGTTGATGTGCTGGCCGCATCCGGCCCAGGTCGTCTTGCTGCAGGTCTTGCATCGGGCGGGTCGGCACATGGAGGTGCTCCGTTCTGTGGGATGGGTACGGATGTCAGCCGTGCGAGAAGGTGATCTTCGGCAGCACTCGGGTCAACCAGCGGGGGCTCCACCACGCGGCGCGGCCGGTGAGTCGAAGCATGACGGGCAGCAGCACCAGCCGGACCAGGAAGGCGTCGAGCAGCACGGCGACACCGAGCACGATCCCCATCTCCTTGGGCGGCAGCGGGCCCGACAGTGCGAAGGTGAAGAACACCGCGACCATGACGGCTCCAGCGGCGAAGATCACCCGGCCGGAGTGCGCCAGCGCGCCGACCATGGCCGTGTGCGGGTCTCCCGACTTCTCGTAGTGCTCCTTGGCGGAGGCGAGCAGGAAGACGGTGTAGTCCATCGCGATCGCGAAGATCATCGCGAAGAAGAAGACCGGCGCCCAGGCGTTGAGGAAGCCCTGCGACTCGAAGCCCAGCAGGCCCGATCCATGGCCCTCCTGGAACACCAGGCGAGCGACCCCGAAGGCGGCTGCCGTGGACAGCAGGCTGGCCAAGGTGCCGAGCAGAGCGATCAGCGGCGCCTGGAGCGCGACGAGCAGCAGCAGGAAACCTAAGGTGAGCACCACGCCGATCACGAGCGGGGTGGAGTCGTCGAGCTGGGCCTTGAGGTCGAGGTTCTCCACCGCCGCGCCGCCGACGAGTGCGGACGCGGGCAGGTCGTCGCGCAGCCGGTCGACGGTCGTGTCGAGCTCTGGGTCGGACGGGTCGACCGTCGGCACCGCCTGCAGGAGGACGACGTCGCTGCCGTCGGCAGCCGGCTGGGCGGGCATGACACCCGCGACGCCGGCATCCGCGTTCAGGACGTCGTACGTCGTCTCGGCGTCAGCCGTGTCGGCGACGACCTGGAGGGTGCCAGGAGCCCCCTCGCCGAAGGCCTCCTTGACCTGGTCGTAACCGATCCGGGCACTCGCGTCCTCGGGCAGGACCTGGATCGACGGCATCGCGGTCCTGAGCCCGAGGGCCGGCGCGGCCAGGACGAGCAGGACGATGACGGCGGCAAGACCGAAGGCGAGAGGGCGATTCCACAATCGCTCGCCCCAGGACGCGAACCGTGCCGAACGATGCTCGCCGGTGTGCACCCACTTCAGAGCAAGCCTGTTGATGCGGTGGTCGAGCACGAACAGCACCAGGGGGAGCAGGGTCAGGGTCGCTGCGAGCACGAAGACCACCGCGAGCATGATTCCCCCGGCCATGGATCGGAAGGACGGTGACGGCACGAGCATGACGGCCGAAAGAGACACCAGGACGGTGAGGCCGGAGAGGAGCACGGCCTTGCCGGCGGTGTCCATGGTCTCCGCGATCGCGTGGCGGGGAGACTTGTGGTGGCCCATCCGGGCGGCCCGGAAGCGCACCACGAGGAACAGCGCGTAGTCGATCCCGAGTGCGAGGGCGAACATCATGGCGAAGTTCATCGCCCAGATCGAGACCGGCACGAGCTCGTTGATCAGCACGAGAGATCCGGCCGAGGCGACGAGGCCGGCCAGGGTCAGGATGAGGGGTAGTCCGGCGGCGACGAGCGCCCCGAAGGCGAGCACGAGGATGGCCAGCGTCACCGGCCAGGAGACCATCTCGGACTTCAGCATCGCCTCGAGGTTGGCCTCGTTGAAGTCGGACCACAGCAGCGAGGCGCCGGTCGGGTTGACCTCGATCCCATCGCCGGAGAGCGCTTCGAGCCTGCCCTTGAGATCGTCGGCGACGCGTACCATCTCGTTGGGATCCGCGCCCGCGCCGGCCAGGACCACGGCGGTCGTGCCGTCCTCGCTCAGCGAGGCGCCGGGCCGTGGTGCGATCACATCGGCGATACGGGGCTCGTCCTCGAGCAGGGCGGTCACCTCGTCGATGACCTGCTGGCCACGGCCCTCGGTCACGGGTCCGTCAGCGCTGTGCACGACGACCTGGATGGCCGAGCTCGCGTTGCCGCCGAAGCTCCTCTGGGCCTGCTCGCGCACGGCGACGGACTCGGAACCGTCCGCCTGCCACCCGGCACCTGAGAGGTTGGCCTCGACCTTGGGCGCGAACGCACCGAGACCGACGATCAGTAGAAGCCACACGGCTGCGGTGAGGCGGCGGTGGTGGGTGACCCACACGCCCAGTCGACCCAGTGGCCCGGCGCGGTAGCCGAGGCCGTCGGGGTCGAGGTCACGCGTGGGCTGGGCAGCGTGGCGGCGGGTGGCCGTCGACGTCATGGAAAGCTCTCTTCTGGGGAACGGGGAGCAGGTCGGGATCAGACAAGTGCCGGCAGCGCCTGGGCGGCGGTGTAGCCCGCCACGAGCAGGACGAGGCCCGTAAAAGCTGTCGAGAGGCGGCGGGCGTCGGTGTTCTCGGCGATCCGGACGCCGACGACTGCTGCGACGGCAGCCGCCGCAGTGAGAGCGAGAACAAGGGCCCAGTCCGGCGCGACACCGGATCCCGCGCGGACGACGAGGGCGGCTGCGCTGGTCACGGTGATGACGACCAGTGAGGTGCCGGCCGCGAACTCCATCGGCAGGCTCAGAGCGACCAGCAGGGCAGGGACGACCAGGAAGCCTCCGCCTACTCCCAGGAAACCGGTCAGCAGACCGACCGCCGTGGCGCTGACGAGCACCTTGAGAGCACGCGGACACTGGCAGGCGAAGGTCGGACTGAAGGTGATGATGGGGTCGTCCAGCGCTGGGCGTCGGGAGTGTGGGGTGTCCGGGGTGTACCGCCGACCACGCCACTGGCGTACGGCGAGCAGCACGCCCACTGCGAGCATCAGCACCGCGAAGGCGCCGAGCAGGACCGGTTCCGAGACCGCTGTCGAGGCACGCGACCCGGCCACGGCGCCACCGATCGCCACCACGCCGAAGGCGATGCCACGAGCCAGCAGCACGTTGCCGGCCGCATAGGCGGTGACCGCACCGACGAGGGACGTCACTCCGACCACCACCAGCGAGCCGGTGGTGGCCTGGGCCGGGCTCTGCCCGAGGGCATAGACCAGCACGGGCACTGCCAGGATCGAGCCGCCGCCCCCGAGCGCGCCCAGGCTGAGACCGATGACCGCACCGGCGAGGATCGCGACGGCGAGTGTCACGCCTCCGGCCCGACCAGGTGGAGCCCTGCCTTCTCGGCGTTGTCGAAGGAGTCGTCGATGGCCACCAGCGAGCGGCCGGCCGCGTCGAGCATCGACGCGGCGACGGAGGCGCGGTAGCCCCCGGCGCAGTGCACCCACACCTCACCAGCAGGCACGTCTGTGATCGACGCCCACAGCTCGTGGAGCGGGATGTTGACCGCACCGTCGATGCGCGCCTTCTCGTGCTCGTCGACGCGCCGCACGTCCAGGACGACCACCTCACGGTGGTGTCGGACCTGGGTCAGGTCGGCGAAGGTGGCCGTCGCGAACGAGCTCGGCTCGACGTCGCTCCAGTCCGCCGGGTCTCCGGTGGCATGTGCTGCCGGGCGGTCGATGCCGATGCGGACCAGCTCTCGCTGCGCCTCGGCGACGTCCTGGGCAGTCGTTCCGAGCAGCGTGATCGGAGTGCCCCAGGCGATGAGCCAGCCGAGGTAGGTCGCGAATCCGCCGTCCAGGCCGAAGTTGAGCGTGCCCGGCGCGTGGCCGGCCGCGAACGCCGTGCGGTTGCGCAGATCCACGACCCACTCGCCGGCCTCGATGCGCCGCCGCAGCTCGACGGCGTCGGCGAGGCTCGGGAGCGAGAGGTCCGGCTCGGCCGGGCCGGCGGCATTGGCCGGCGCCATGTGGGTGTAGTAGGCCGGCCAGGGGCCGAGGCCGGCGAGGAGCTCGTTGACATAGGTCTGCTCGTCCTGGGTCAGCACCGGGTTCGACTCGCGCTCGCGCCCGATCGTGGACGACGTCGCGTCGGACTGACTGGCCGAGCAGAAGGAGCCGAAGCCGTGGGTCGGGTAGACCTCGGCATCCTCGGGCAGGAGGTCGGCCAGCCGGCGCGCCGAGGCGTGCTGGTGGCGCACCAGGTCGTGGGTGTGTTCGTCACCGAGCAGGTCCGGGCGCCCGGTCGCGCCGTAGAGCAGGGAGCCCCCGGAGAAGACGCCTACCTGGTCGGCGCCGTCGGCAGTCCGATCGGTGAGGACGTAGGAGAGGTGGGTGAACGTGTGGCCGGGGGTGGCCAGCGCGGTGATGCGCATCCGCCCACCCACCTCGACGACCTGCCCATCCGCCACGGGGGTGCGGATGAAGGACACGTCGTCCTCGCCGTTGACGAGGTAGTGGGCACCGGTGCGCTGCGCTAGCGCGAGGCCCCCGGTGACGTAGTCGTTGTGGATGTGGGTCTCGAAGACGTGGGTCAGGCGTACGCCCTCGTCGTCGAGGAGGGTGAGGATCCGGTCGATGTCGCGCTGCGGGTCGACCACCAGGGCGACCTCGCCGTCGTGCACGAGGTAGCTCCGGTCGCCCAGGGTGGGGGTCTCGATCACCCGGACGGTGAGGTCGGCGGTCACTGGTCCGCTCCCACTGCGCGGCCGGACTCGATCCAGGCCGTCGTGCCCCCCACGACCGACACGGCATCGAAGCCGGCGTCCACCAACAGGTCGGTCATCGCCTTCGAGCGGTTGCCCGACGCGCAGATGACATGCACCCGACTCGAGCGGTCGAGCTCGTGCATGCGTGAGGGGAGCTGTCCCATCGGCATGAGGACCGCGCCCGGGACATGGGCCTGGGCGTACTCGCCCTGCTCGCGGACGTCGACGGTCGTGCCGGACTCGCGCTCTGCGGCGTAGGCCTCGAGCGTGATCTCAGGTGTGGTGGTCATGTTGGATACCCTAGGGGGTATGTAGCGAGAACGCAAACACCCCCGGGGGTATGATGCTGATGCCATCCCGTCACCGTGCATGAAAGGAACAACCCATGGGTTTCACCATCAGCAGGACGCTCGCGATGCCCTACGACGACGCTGTCTCCGCGACCCGCGTCGCTCTGTCCGACGAGGGCTTCGGCATCCTCACCGAGATCGACCTGGCCGCCACGATGAAGGCCAAGCTCGACGTCGACCTGCTCCCCCAGGTCATCCTCGGGGCCTGTCGTCCGGCGCTGGCCCTTGCGGCGATCGAGGTGGATCCGTCCATTGCCGCCGTGCTGCCCTGCAACGTGGTGGTCCGGTCGGTCGACGCAACGACCACCGTCGTCGAGGCCTTCGACCCGGACGTGATGATGGGGCTCGCCGGGGAAGCGCTGGAGGCGGTGGCCGCTGACGCCAGGCACCGCCTCGTTTCCGCACTGGACACACTCACCGTGCACGCCGCGACCAGTGAGGAGAGCTGATGGAGCTCGATCCGACCCAGATGACGCCCGTGATCAACCGCATCAAGCGCGCGCAGGGCCAGCTCGCCGGCGTGCTGCGGCTGATGGAGGAGGGGCGTGACTGCGAGGACGTGGTCATGCAGCTCGCGGCGGTGTCCAAGGCGCTCGACCGTGCCGGGTTCGCGATCGTGGCGAGCGGACTGCAGCAGTGCCTCGTGGCGGGCGACGGAGTCGACAGCGTGGACGTGAAGAAGATGGAGAAGCTGTTCCTCTCGCTGGCCTGAACACCGCTGGTCGATGGAGACTGGCTCGATGACCGACGCACCGTTGAGCTCCGACCGCCCGATCAGCCCCGACGGACCGAGGCGGCCGTCGCTGCTGGTCTTCGACGTGAACGAGACGCTCTCGGACATGGCTCCGATGGCGAGTCGCTTCGAGGAAGTCGGTGCCCCGCCGCACCTGGCGAAGCTGTGGTTCGCAGAGCTGCTGCGCGACGGGTTCGCGTTGACGGCAGGCGGGGACATCGAACCGTTCGCCGCCCTCGGCGCGGAGGCGCTCCGGGTCCGGCTGGGCGACCAGCCTCTCGATCGTCCGATCCACGACGCGGTCGAGCACGTCATGCAGGGGTTCACCGAGCTCGCGGTGCACCCCGACGTGGTGGAGGGGATCCGAGCGTTGGCCGGGCTCGGCATCCGGCTGGTGACCCTGAGCAACGGATCTGCCGCGGTTGCCGACATGCTGCTGCGGGGAGCTGGCGTACGTGACGCGTTCGAGCACCTGCTCACGGTCGAGGACGTCGGCGTCTGGAAGCCTGCCGCGCGTGCCTACGCCCATGCCCTGGAGGTGTCTGGCGTGGATCCGGAGGATGCGATGCTCGTCGCGGTGCATCCGTGGGACATCGACGGCGCGAGCCGAGCCGGCTTGGGCACGGCCTGGATCAACAGATCCGACGGCGGCTACCCGTCGTACTTCGCGGCGCCGGACATGTGGGCAACGTCGCTGGTGGAGCTCGCCGACGCGCTGGGGTGACGCCCGTGGAGGTCCGTCAGCTGCTCGCCGACGAGGGACCCGCTCCCGGCGCGGCCACCCTGCCTCCCGTGAGGTTTCATCGTCGCGCCCGGTCGCCCGTCGCTGGTTCCTCCGCGCGGCCGCGGGCTCGGCGTCGCGCGATGAGGACGGCGAGGAAGAGCAGCGCTCCGGCCGTCAGCCAACCGAGGGGGCCGATGGTGTCCACGAGGCCCGCGAGCTGCTGCTGGAGGCGGGCGGCCGCCTCGATGACAGGATCGTCCGGGTCTCCGCCCGCCAGGACCCGCAGCTCCCACCAGCCGTAGTAGGCGACGTACGCCCCGGCCGCCGCGAGCAGGGCGCCGGCCGCTCGTGGAGCCCAGCGGCCGGCGCCCCGGAGACGCCCGATCGTCGTGGGCGAGGCGAAGACCGTCGCCACGGCGAGCGTCCCCACCACCAGTCCCATCCCCATGGCGTACGCCACGAAGAGCGTCAGCCCCTCGAGGACCGAGCCGCTGCGGAACCCGCCGACGACGACGGCCAGGAACGGCGCGATCGTGCAGGAGATGGAGGCGACCGCATAGCTGGCTCCGAAGCCGGCCATCGACCAGAACGAGCGGGTCAGCGGTCGGGCTGCGGTGGAGCGCGACGAGCGGCCCAGGCGTGGGAGCGAGAGCGGGCGGCCCGCTGCCAGCCACGCACCCATCAGCGCGAGTGTCACCCCCAGCACGACGGTGAACCACGGCAGGTGCCGTTGCAGCTGACCTGCGACCGGGGAGATGACCAGGCCGAAGACGGCGAACACGCCTGCGAAGCCCGAGGTCATGGCGACGCTGAGGGCCGCGGCGCGTCCCGCGGCGGCGGGGCGGGACAGTGACTCGCTCCCGGCGAGCAGGAGCGAGACGTAGGCCGGCAGGAGGGCGAAGCCGCACGGGTTGACGGCGGCGAGCATGCCGGCGCCGATGGCGACGACGAGCAGGCCCTCGGACATCAGCCCGCCAGGTCCTCGACGAGGGCGGCCAGCTCGGCGTCGTCCAGGTAGCCCGACGCCTGCTCGGTCCCGGCCTCGTCGAGCACGAGGTAGGTGCTCTGCGCGGTGACGCCGAACTGGCGCCACACGGCGCCGTCGGGGTCGGCCAGCAGCGTGACGTCGGGTGACACCTCGGCGGCGAACTCCTCGATGGCAGCCTGCTCGTCCAGAGACCCGACGCCCACGACGTTGACCTCGTCGCCGTAGGTCTCGGCGAGTTCGCCGACACCGGAGATCTGGGCCCGGCACGTAGGACACCACGGTGCCCAGAACCAGAAGACGGTGGGCTTGCCGGCGAGGGCGGCACCGTCGAACGGCTCACCGCCGATGGTCTCGGATGCGAAGTCGAGCACGGCAGGCGTGGGTGTCGTCGACGTTCCGGTCGAGGCGTCGGTCGAGGCTTCCACGGCCGCTGACGTCTCGCCGCCGGTGCCGCACCCGGAGGCGACCAGTGCGACGATTGCCAGCAGTCCGGCCAGACGCCGGGTCGATGTCAGGGCACCGGTAACCGGGGCACCGTTCCGTACTGCCTTCATGCTGACCTCGCTGCTGGGTTGGTGGACGTGGTGGTACCGAAACCCGGTGGGGGATCAGGTTCCTTCCCGCTCGGAGGAGAAGGGCTGCGTGACGCCGTCCACACGGGGGTGCGGAATGGTGTCCCGTCGCGACCGGGTTCCCTCAGGGACAACTGATCCCGATCCCCTTGGAGGAAACGTGCCTCGCATTCCCGTCCACACCACGGACTCCGCACCCGAAGCCAGCCGCGACGCGCTCAAGCAGCTCGAGTCGAAGTACGGCAAGGTGCTCAACATCCACGGTGAGATGGCCCACTCACCCGCAGTCCTCCACTCCTACGTCGCTCTCCAGGACGTCATCCGCGAGCATGCGCTGCTCGACGCCCGGGTCCGCGAGGCGATCGCCCTCGCGGTGGGCAACCAGGACGAGTGCACCTACTGCCAGTCGGCGCACACCGGAGGCGGCAAGGCGGCGGGTCTGAGCGACGACGAGATGATCGCCATCCGTCGCGGCGCGGCGGACTTCGATCCTGCCCTCGACGCCCTGCTCCAGGTGGCGCGTGAGTACACCGCGAAGGTCGGCAACACCAGCGATGCCTCGTGGCGGGCCGCGCTGGACGCGGGGTGGAGCGAGGAGCAACTGACCGAGCTCTCCGCTCACGTCACCCTGAACCTCCTCACGAACTACTTCAACCACCACGTCCACACCGAGCTCGACGTGCCCCAGGCACCCGAGATCTGAGCTCGGACGACCAGGAGGTCAGGCCGGCCGTGCAAGGCTCACTGGATGCGTGCCCTCCTCCGGTTCCCCGTTCCGACGGCCGGGGTGCGTCCCGCGTCTGGAAGACATCCGGGTCGTCGACGGGTTTCGGTCGCGTGAGCGACTCGAGCAGTGCCGACGATGCCGTGCGTCGTCGTGCGTTCGCGGAGGTCGTCGAGCCCGAGATCGAGGTGATGCTCCGGGTGGCGCGGAGCATCACCGGAAGTGCCGCCGATGCCGAGGACCTCGTGCAGGAGGCACTCGTTCGGGCCTTTCGGGCCATCGACCGGTTCGACGGACGTCACCCCCGCGCCTGGCTGCTCACGATCGTGCGCAACACCAACTCCAACATGCACCGGCGACGTCGGCCCCTCGCGGTCGACGACTGGGAGCTGATCCACGCCTCCCGCCCCGCGTTCGGGTCTGCAGAGTCGCCCGGTGCCGAGGAGGTGTACGTCGTGGAGGAGCTCGACAGTGCACTCCAGGCCGCGGTCGCCGGGCTGGACCCGAAGTTCCGCTCCGCGCTCGTGCTCGTCGATGTGCACGATCTCTCCTACGCCGAAGCGGCCGCCGTCCTCGACGTCCCTGTCGGCACCATCATGTCCCGCCTGAGCCGTGCTCGCGAACGAGTACGCAGGACGCTCGGCCCCACCTTCACCACCACCACCCGAGGGGAGCAGTCATGAGTGGAGCGCTCCGGCAGATGGTCACGTGCCACTGGACCGCACGCCGTCTTCAGCGGTACCTGGACGCCGATCCGGCGGCGCCCCTCACACCGGGCGAGGTCACGCGGCTCGAGGAGCACGTGGCGACGTGCGAGAGGTGCAGCGAGGTCATGCGTCAGCACCGGATGCTGCACCGCGCCCTGTCCCTGTGGTCGGGCCGACGACCTGTCGACCCGGCCTCGGTCGACCGGATGCGCGTGGTCCTCGACGAGCTGATCGATGGGCGGCGGGGATGAGCACGCCTCGCTGCTGGGACCTGCTGGTCCTCGGGGGCGGCACCGCTGGGATCGTTGCGGCGAAGACAGCGGCGCGCCTCGGTGCGCAGGTGGTGCTGGTCGAGCGGGAGCGCACCGGGGGTGACTGCCTGTGGACCGGCTGCGTGCCGTCCAAGGCGCTCCTCGCGGCTGCGGAGGCGGCGGCTGGAGCGAGACGTGCCGAGCGATTCGGTGTTCACGTGGACGGCGTCCGGGTGGACTTCCGTGCCGTGATGGAGCATGTGCACGCGGCGATCCGCCAGATCGCGCCCGTCGACTCGATCGAGGCCCTCGAGGCAGCGGGAGTGACGGTGCGGACGGGGCACGGTCGGTTCGTCGGGGAGGGTGCGCTCGACCTGGACGGCGAGACGATCCGCTTCACCCAGGCCGTCGTCGCGACGGGCGCGGCGCCTGCGGTTCCCCCGATACCGGGCCTGGCCGAGCTCGACTTCCTGACCAGCGACACGGTGTGGGACCTCACCGAGGGTCCACGCCACGTGGCGGTCCTGGGCGCGGGGAGCATCGGCTGCGAGCTGGGGCAGGGGCTGGCTCGACTCGGTGTCGAGGTGACGCTGGTCGAGGGGGGGCAGCGAGTGCTGCCCCGCGAGGACGCCGCCGCTGCAGCAGTCGTGCACCGCGCGCTCGAGTCCGACGGCGTCACGATCCGCACCGGCCAGTCGGTGACGTCCGTCGTGGCGTCGGACTCCCGCGTCGGACGGCTGGTCCTCGATGACGAGGAGTCGGTCGCCTTCGACCGGCTGCTGGTGGCGGTGGGTAGACAGCCGCGGACGGCCGACCTCGGGCTCGACACGGTCGAGGTCGAGGTGGACGACCGTGGATTCGTGGTGGTCGATCGTCGGTTGCGGACCACCAACCCGCGCATCTGGGCGGCCGGTGACCTGACGGGCCACCCCCAATTCACCCACGTCGCCGGAGTCCACGGGAGCCTGGCGGCCAGCAACGCGGTGCTCGGCGTACGTCGTGCGGTCGAGACCTCCGCCGTCCCTCGCGTCACCTACACCCACCCCGAGGTGGCCGCCGTCGGCGTCGACACCGAACGCGAGCGCGACGGGATCCGCGTCCTCACCCTGGACCACCGCCACGTCGACCGAGCCGTGACCGAGGACCTCACCGACGGCCTCACCCGCTTGGCGGTCGACAGCAAGGGCACGATCCTCGGGGCGACCGTCGTGGGCCCGCGGGCAGGGGAGACCTTGGGCGAGCTGGCGATCGCCGTCCGCCGCGGACTGCGCACCCGTGACCTGGCCGGCATCACCCACGCCTACCCCACGTGGAACGACGGACCCTGGAACGCAGCCATCGCCGACGTCAGGGACCAGCTCGAGCGACCCGTCACCAGGCGCGCCCTGCACACGCTGGCGCGGACCCGACGCTGGTGGCTCGGGCGCCGTGCCTCCTGAGCGACATCTGTTGCTGGTGGGTGCTGGTCACGCACACCTCCATCTCGTCCGGAATGCCGCCCGCCTCGCGGACGCCGGCTACCGCATCACCCTGGTGGCGCCTGCGGGGTTCGACTACAGCGGTGCCGCCTCAGGTATCGCCGCAGGTGACCGAGATCCCGGAGACGGCAGCATCGACGTCGTCGCACTCGCGCGCGACAGACCTCTCGAACATCGCAGGGGCCTGGTCACTGCCGTGGACCTGGCGGCACGCACGGCCACCACCGACGACGGAAGCCTGGTCGAGTGGGACCTGGTGTCCTTCAACATCGGCAGTGTCGCCGACGTGCCACCCGCCACCACCGGCATCGGCGCTGTCGTCGGGGTGAAGCCGTTGAGCGACCTCACCCGGTTGCGTGAGCGCCTCGCACACCCGCCGGAGGGACGCGGCCACCACGTCACCGTGATCGGCGCTGGAGCCAGCGGCATCGAGCTCGCCGCGCACCTCGCCGCCCGCGATGACACCGACCGGGTCCACCTGATCGAGCGCGGATCCCGCATCGGCGGATTCCTGCCGCCTCGGGCCGCCCGCCGACTCGTCGGGCTGCTCGAGGCACGGGGTGTCCGGATCGTGACGGAGGCCGGCGTGGTGCGTGTCGGAGAGGACGCTGTGCTGCTCGGCGACGGCAGCCGGGTGCCGCACGACATCGTGGTCGTGGCCACCGGCCTGAGGCCGCCACCGTTGGCCAGTCGGTCGCCGCTGGGAGGTCGCAACGGCTTCCCGGTGCGAGCGACGCTCCAGCACCGCGACCACGACGACGTGTACGCCGCCGGCGACTGTGCCGACTTCATGCCCGAGACACTGCCACGCATCGGGGTCCACGGTGTCCGGCAAGGGCCGGTGCTGCTCGCGGCACTCGAGGCTCGCGCGAGCGGCACCCGGGTTCCGGTCTACCAGCCCCAGGAGCACGCACTGTCCATCCTCGACCTGGGAGGCGGGACGGCGCTCGCGGTGCGGGGTCGGTGGTGGTGGCTCGGTCGCTCCAGCCTGGCCCTCAAGCGATGGATCGACCGGCGCTGGATCGCGACGTACCGGACCTGAGCCGGCGTCACCGCCGCGTCGGGATGGGGAGCAGGGTGAGGAGCTGCTTGTTCTCCTGGGGGTCGTGCACGGAGTGCTGGGCGCAGGCGGGGACCAGCTCGCCGGTGTCCGGGTGGGCCATCGTGTAGACGCAGGCCCGGAGCCGCTCCTGGGTCGCCACCAGGTCGGCGTCCGTGACGCGCGCCCCGGACTGCATGGCCTCCCAGGCGGGGATGACGCTCGAGGCGTCCATGAAGGCGTGCACGACGAACGTCATCCCGGCGACCTTGCCGCGAGCACCGGCGCTCGCCAGCGTCGACAGGCTGCCGGAGCGACGTACGAACCGTCGAGTCCACCGCAGCGCCAGGACTGCCAGGCGTGGCTCCCTGACCGCCAGTCGCAGCAGCTTCGCGATCGTGACCCCGCGCCGGTCGCCCCGCAGCGAGATCCCGGGGACGCGCGCGAACACCGCGTCGCGGAAGGCCAGGTCAGCCGCAACGGCGGGGTCGAGCAGGGGGACCCACGTGTCGTTCACCATCACGCCGAAGGCCGAACGATTGCACCTCGGATCACCGAACTGCAGGGCCTCCCATGCGACCGGTTGCCCCATGCCCGACTCGATGCGGTTCCAGACCCCGTCGATCGTCACCGCCTGCTCGTCGCCGTCCCACCGTCGAGGATCACCCACTCGCGCAGCCGGCTGGAAGGACATCATCGAGTAGCCCATGTGGCGTACGGCGGCGACCACGTCAGCGACCTGGTCGAGGTTGGCGAGGGTAACGGTCATGTTGTGGGCCAGGAAGTAGCGCAGGCCCGTCTGTCGCTTCACGCGCTCGAACATCGCCACGAAAGCGGCCCGGTGCTCATCGAGCTCGTGCTCGGCTCTGGGCCTGGGAACATCGCGGCGGCCCCGCATCAGGGAGTCGAAGTGCGCCGCGAACGAGACCCGCGGCAGTCGGAGTGATCCGTCGGTCCCCGTCACCAGCGCTCGGAGGTAGTCCTCGTCGAAGTCACCGTGGGTCATCGACATGGGTTCTCGACCGGCCGCCCGCATCGCGAGCAGCGACGCGGCGTGGTCGTCGGGTGAGAGCAGGGACACCTCACCCCCGATGAGCTGTGCGTGAGCCCGTGGGCCCCGTCGGCTCCGCAGCAGCGCCATCTGTCGCCGGACCTGGTCGAGCGTGTGGGCGCCGTCGGTGCGGACCTTGTTGGCGTCTGCGGAGTGGTAGCACGGTGAACAGGTCAGGTTGCACTTCGGGAAGACGCCATGGGTGCCCTCGCAGCCCACGCCGATGCGCCCCAGCGTCTGTGCAGGAGTCCGGGCCGTCCTCGGAAGGCCCGACCACCGGCGTCGGATCGCTGCCAGGGTCTCCGGGTGGACCGGCTCGGTCAGGTCGAGGAGCGCGCGCCAGCGGGTCCTCAGTGCGGGGATGCGGACCACCGTGGTCGGCGTCAGGAGGCGTCCGGTCATGACTCGGAAGCGGGAGCCCGGCGGGCGCCGGTGGCCAGCAGCCGTCGCCCGACGGTGCCACCGAGGAGGGTCAGCGCCACCAGTCCTCCGACGCCCAGGGCGATGCCGCGCGGGTCGGCACCCGATGCGCCGACTGCGGCGTACGCGAGTGCTCCGGGCACGATCCCGACCGCTGTGCCGAGCACGTAGTCGCTGCGGCGAACTCCCAGCAACCCGCAGGCGTAGTTGAGGGGGGTGAAGGGGAACAGCGGCACCAGTCTGACTGCCAGCACCGCGACCAGCCCGTGGCGAGCGAGCGTCTGGTCAGCCTGCTCGAGCCGACCGCGCAGGAGCCGGTCCACTGCTGGCCGTCCCAGTCGCCGGCCGAGGACGAAGCCGCCGTAGGCGCCGAGCAGCGCACCCGCCCAGGCCAGCACGGCGCCCCACCACAGTCCGAAGAGGGCACCACCGAGGATCGTCAACAACGACGCGGGGGTCGGCACGAGGACCAGCACGGCGTAGCCCACCACGAAGACCGCGACGCCGGCCCATCCCGACGACTCGATCAGCGTCTGGAGTCGCTCCGGCCCGCTCCAGCCGCTCAGGTGCAGGGCGGCCGCGCCGACGACGAAGGCGATCACCAGCGCGGCCAGACGCAAGCCGGCCGACCCCGGGTGCGCACCAGCGTCACCCAGCTGGTCGACGGTCAGGTCGGCGGTGGCCTCGTCGGCGATGTCGTCCCGAGCTGCCGGAGCTGGTGGAGTCGTCATGAGATCGGAACCCTCCGACCCACCCCGTGGCTTCCCGCCGGACCCCGGTCACGAGCCCGCTGCAGCTGACCTGTGCAGCGTGCGGTAGCCCGTGACGATCCGGTGGGCGGCGCTGACGCCCACCACGCCCGCCCACACGGTCGCGATCAGGGGGGCGTACGCGGGCAGGAGCAGCCACAGCGAGTGCACGAAGATCGTCTCGGCCCCCTCGGCGATCCCGCCGAGGAAGCTCAGCGACCGGCCGTCATCGATGCGGTGGTGGGTGCGTTCGGCGATCGAGGAGAAAGCCAGGAACGCGGTTCCGTTGACGTAGTAGGCCAGCAGCACCGCGAGGAAGGGCAGCCAGTCCACGAGGGGCGCGACAGCCCCCACGGCGCCGACAGCGACCCCGACGACTGTCACGCCGTAGACGACGAAGTCGGCGGTGATGTCGAGGAACCCGCCAGCGGGGGAGCCGGCCCCGGTGGAACGCCGGCGGGCCAAGGGCCCGTCGAGGCCGTCCATCGCCCGGGAGAGCAGCCACGCGGCCAATGCCCAGCCCCACAGCTGGCCGGCTGCCAGGCCGGCACTGGCCAGCCCGAGCGCGAGACCGAGGAGGGTGAGCCGGTCGGGGGTCACCGACGACCTGTCGATCCGCTCTGCGACCACAGCGAGGGGTCCGTCAAGACGACGACGGAGCACGGCGTCGAACATCACGACTCCTCTGCGTCGGAGGTGGGCGGCGACACTGCGCCCTCATCGTGGCCGAGCAGACGTCGACCGAGGACCGCGCCGAGAGCAACCAGGGCGACGAGGACCGCGACGCCGGCGAAGATCCCCGACGGACTGGAGCCCCACGCGCCCAACGCGGAGTAGGCCAGGCTGCCCGGCACCATGCCCAGGGCCGACCCGAGCACGTAGTGGCGCCACTGCACGCCGGTCAGTCCGGCCGCGTAGTTGATGACGGTGAACGGCAGCACCGGCGTGAGGCGTGCCGCCAGGACCGCGCCGAACCCGTGGTGGGCCAGCAGCTGATCGGCTCTCTCGAGGCGACCACGTGTCAGCCGGTCGACGGCGTCGCGTCCGAGGGCTCGGCCCAGCCCGAATGCGGCGGCGGCCCCCGCGAGCGCGGCGATCCAGGACAGCAGGGCGCCGAGCCACAGCCCGAACAACACTCCACCGAGCGCCGTGAGGAGTGCCTTGGGTGCCGGCAGCAGGCACAGCACGGCGTAGCCGGCGACGAACACGGCGGCGCTCCAGGGTCCTGCTGCGTCCACCTGCTCGCGGAGCAGCCTGACGTCGTCCCATCCGCGCAGCTGCTCGACGACGAACACAACAAGCAGCACTGCCACCAACGCGCCGAGTCGTCCCCACGCCTGTGCTCGGCTCATCATCAGCGTCGACTCCACACGGAGGGAAGTCTGCACGACCGTCGCCGTGTTCCCACCATGACCAGGTTCCGCCTGCCCAGCTCGCCACCCGAGGAGACATCATCACCGTGAGTGCCCGCCATCTGACCCTGGCAGCGACCGCTCTGTGCTCGGCCCTGCTCGTCAGTGCCTGCTCGGCGCCCGCCGGCGAGAGCCCGATCGCAGCAGCGGATCGACCGTGGGACGAGGTGCTGGCCGAGGCAGAGGGCCAGACGGTCGACCTGTGGATGTACGGCGGCGACGACCGAGGCAACGCCTACGTGGACGACGTCCTGGCCCCGGCGGCGGCCGAGCTCGGCGTCAGCCTGCGCCGGGTCCCGGTGGCCGACACCAAGGACGCGATGCGGCGCCTGCTCGCCGAGCGGGCTGCTGGTGAGGATGACGGCTCGGTGGACCTGGTGTGGGTCAACGGCGACAACTTCGCCACCGGACAGGAGGCCGGCGCCTGGTTGTGCGGCTGGTCCGACGACCTGCCCCACATGCAGTACGTCGGCGACGATGACCCGCTGGTGAGCGAGGACTTCGGGGTGGCCGTCGAAGGGTGCGAATCACCGTGGCACAAGGCGCAGTTCACCTTTGCCTACGACGCGGCCCGGGTCCCCGATCCGCCCACCACTGTCGCAGGGCTGCTCGACTGGGCCGAGGCCCACCCCGGTCGTTTCACCTATCCCGCACCGCCCGACTTCACCGGATCCGTCTTCGTCCGCCAGGCCCTCTACGCATTGTCCGGAGGCGCGGACGCGGTCCCGGCCGGCTTCGACCAGGGCGCGTACGACGAGCTGTCGCCCGCGCTGTGGCAGCGGCTGCGCGACCTCGCGCCGACGCTGTGGCGCGAGGGCCGCACCTACCCCCGAGAACAGGTGGCACTGGACCGGCTGTTCGCCGACGGGCAGGTCGACTTCACCATGACCTACGGTCCCGCCGCCCTGACCGAGCTGGTCGAGGACGGCACCTTCCCGCCGACCACGCGCGTGCTCAGCGTCGATGACGGGACGATCGGCAACGCCAGCTTCCTTGCGATACCGGCCAGCTCTCCCGACCAGGCCGGCGCGATGGTGGTCGCCGACCTGGCGCTGTCCCCGCAGCAGCAGGTGGCCAAGGCGGACCCGGGCGTCTGGGGTCAGTTCACCGTGCTCGACGAGGAGCTGCTCGACCGCGAGGCCGCGCGATCGTTCGACCTGTTGCCGGACTCGCCGGTGGTGCCGCCGTACGACGAGCTCTCCCAGAACGCCCAGCCCGAGCTCTCGTCGGCGTGGGTGACGCCCCTGGACGAGGGCTGGCGTCGCAAGGTCCTCGGTCGCCCATGACGGGTCGAGGCGTGGGGGGCGCCGCGCCCGGGATCGTGGCCATCACGGTCGTCTCCGGCACCGGCATGGTGGCGGTGTTGGCAACTTCGGTCGGTCTGATGCCGCTGTACGGCGACCCGGTGCCGAGTCTCGACGGCTGGCGGGCCGCAGTGCCGGACCTGGTTGCCGGCATCGGTGAGTCGCTGCTGATCGCGGTCCCGGCGACGGTCCTGGCCGCCCTGGTCGGGCTCCTCCTGTCCATGCTGATGTTGCGCGGCGGTCGTGCTGCTGCCGTCGTCCGGGTGTCCTGCCTCGCGGTGCTGGCCGTCCCGCACCTGGTGGGCGCGGCCTCGGTGTCCCTCCTTCTCGGCGACGGGGGAGTGGGTGCCCGGCTGGCGGCGTCCACCGTCGGCGACCGCTGGCCGGAGCTCGTCGGTGGACCATGGCCGGTGGCGACGGTCCTGGAGCTGGCGTGGAAGGAGTCCGCGTTCGTGGCGCTGGTCGTCCTCGCCGCAGTCGCACCCGGCCACCGGCTGCGGATGCAGGTCGCGGCAGGACTCGGGGCGCGTCCCGTGCAGCGGGTCATGCGAGTGCTGGTCCCGACGGCAGGCCCCGCTCTGGGTGCGGCGTCGCTCGTCACCCTGGTCTATGCCGTCG
Organism: uncultured Actinomycetota bacterium; assembly: GCA_963790155.1. Classification (GTDB taxonomy): domain Bacteria; phylum Actinomycetota; class Actinomycetes; order Propionibacteriales; family Nocardioidaceae; genus Nocardioides. The sequence goes on from CAWBNL010000004.1 coordinate 1,098,231, forward strand.
GCTCCTACGAGGTGGCCTGGTTGCTGGGGCGGGCGAGCCCGGAACCGTTGCCGGTGCTGGCCTTCCGCCTGTTCGGCTCCATCGAGCTCACCGATCGACCGGCCGCCGCGGCCGCCGCGGTGACCGGCGCCGCCCTCGCCCTGTGCGTAGCCGTCCCCTCGCTGGCGGCGCTGCCGCGGCTGCGGGCACTGTCGGTGGGTGGGGCCCCGTGAGGCGGGTCGTGCCGGTGGCCGGTCTGGTGCTGGCGCTGCTCTGGTTGGTCGTGCCGCTCTCGCCGATGCTGGTGTGGGCGGGCGCGGAGCGCTGGAGCTTCCCTGACCCCGTGCCGCGGACCTGGGGGACGTCGGGATGGCGGGAGGCGACCTCCGCGGGTCTGCCACACGCGCTGCTGCGCTCGATGGCGCTGGGACTGGCGGTCGCTGTGATCGCAACGCCGCTGGGGGTGATGACGGGACGGGTGCTCGGGTGGCGACTCACCGGACGCCCGCGCCTGGTGATCGGACTCCTGCTGGTCCCGCTCGTCCTGCCTCCCTTCGCGGTCGCCATGGGACTTGACGTCGTGCTCATTCGGGTCGGTCTTCCCGAGCTGGTCTCGGTGGTGGTGCTCCTGGCCGTGGTGGCGATCCCCTACACGGCCTACACGGCGATGACGGGGTTCGCCCGGACGCCGCCGGAGCTGGAGGCCCAGGCGCGCGCACTGGGGGCGACCGGTCGACAGGCACGGCTGCGGGTGGTGCTGCCCGCTGTGCGCGGAAGCATCCTCGTGGCAGCGTTGCTGGCCTTCCTCGTCGGGTGGAGCGACTATGTCGTCACGTTGCTGGTGGGGGGCGGGCAACTGGTGACCGCGCCGGTGCTGCTGGGGGCGGCGGCGTCAGGATCGGGCAACGACGCCATGGTTGCCGTGATGGCCCTGGCCACTCTTCTCCCACCAGTTCTCCTGGTGACGCTCGCGGCAGGGTGGGGACAGCGCACCGGCGGCTCCCGCGCGACGCCGGACTCCGTGCGGCACGAGCGGAGGCTGAGCCGATGAGCTCGCTGGAGATCCGAGACGTGTGGCACCAGTATCCCGACGCTGAGGCGCATGCCCTGCGTGGTGCGTCTGTCGCGGTGGCGGACGGGGAGATGGTCTCCGTCGTGGGCCCCTCGGGCTCCGGGAAGAGCACCCTTCTCCGCGTCGCCGCTGGGCTGCAACGCACCACCACCGGACACGTGCTGGTGGATGGGCGCGACGTCGCCGACCTACCCACCGAGCGCCGCGACCTGACCGTGATGTTCCAGACCCCCCTGTTGTTCGACCACCTCGACGTCGCGGGCAACGTGGGTTTTGCACCTCGACTCGCCGGCATGCGCAGACGTGAGGCGCGCCGGTGCGCGCAGCGCTACCTGGGTCTGGTGCACCTCGAAGGATTCGACCGGCGTCACGTCGCGTCGCTGTCGGGAGGACAGCAACAGCGGGTGGCGCTTGCCCGGGCCTTGGCTGCGGAGCGCGGCGCGCTGCTGCTGGACGAGCCCTTCAGCTCGCTGGACCGCGAGCTGCGAGCCTCGATGCACGACCTCCTGATCGAGGTGCGTGCCGCGCTCGCTCCCACGATCCTCATGGTCACCCACGACCTCGACGAGGCCGCTCTCGCGGAGTCGACCGTCGTCCTCATCGACGGGAGCGTCCACCAGCATGCCCCGATGGCCGAGATCTACCAGCGACCCGCGAGCGTGTCCGTGGCTCGCCTCCTCGGCGGGTTCACCGAGATCGCGGGCACGATCCGAGACGGGATGCACCATTCGGCCTGGGGACGCGTGCGCGCGGTCGCGGACGGAGCCGTCGACGGTCCCGCTGTGGTCCTGGTCCGTCGGGAGTCGTTGCGGATCGGGACGCCCGACGGCGGCGACACGGACCCGGGGCTCGCCGCCCACGTGATCCGACGCCGACCCACTGGCACCCGCGTCATCGTCCTGCTGGCGGGCGACGACGGCTCCCGCATCGAGGTCGAGCTACCGACCGGTGAGGACGTCCGGCCGGGCGACCGGGTCCGGGTGTTACTGCCTGGGAGTCAGGCTCCGCAGTGGGCAGTGCGCACGTCCTATCGCCAGACCTCGTCACGAAGGAGCACGACATGATCCCCAATCCGTCGCAACCCTCTTCGACGCAGAGGTGGCTGGCGCGACGACGTCGTACGACGATCTGCGCGTCGTCGGCCGCGCGGTATGACCGCGACATCGGTCCCTTCCGGCGCTGCGACGGACCGAGCCCCTGACCGCATCGCTGCAGGTCAGGGGCTCGATCACATTGGGGTGAGTAACGGGACTTGAACCCGCGACATCCGCCACCACAAGGCGGCGCTCTACCAGCTGAGCTATACCCACCACGTCTGCTCGCGCGGACGCGAGGACGACCGAAAGTGTAGGGCAATCAGTGGCTGGATCCGGAATCAGGGGTGGACACCGCAGCGGCATCCGGGCCGAGACCGGTGAGCTGGCCGCCGTGACGTGCCGCGATCTCCTTGGCGACGGCGCCGTCCGGTCCGGGCTGCGGCACGAAGACGGCCTCGCGGTAGTAGCGCAGCTCCTCGATGCTCTCCTGGATGTCGGCCAGCGCACGGTGGTTGCCCCGCTTGGTCGGCGCGGAGAAGTAGGCCCGGGGGAACCAGCGACGCGACAGCTCCTTGATGGAGGAGACGTCGACGATCCGGTAGTGCAGGAAGGACTCGAGCTCCGGCATGTCGCGGGCGAGGTAGGCGCGGTCCGTGGCCACCGTGTTGCCGGCCAGCGGTGGGCGGCTCCCGTCACCGCAGTGCTCCTTGATGTAGGCCAGCACCTGCTCCTCGGCGTCGGCGAGGGTCGTCCCGCCGTCGAGCTCGTCGAGCAGCCCTGACTTCTCGTGCATGGTGCGCACGAAGTCGACCATCTGGTCGAGGGCCTCCTGCGACGGCTTGATGATGACGTCGATGCCCTCCCCGAGGACGTTGAGCTCGAAGTCCGTGACGAGAGCTGCCACCTCGACCAGCGCGTCGGCGCCGAGGTCGAGGCCGGTCATCTCACAGTCGATCCACACCAGTCTGTCGCTCACGATGAGCCACTTTACCCACCGGGTCGTCCGCGTTCTCAGTCTCGGCTCAGGCTCACCTCCTAGCCTTCAGGGTGTGAAGGACTGGTTCGGGCTCGTCGCGCGCCTGCTGACGGGTGGCGTGTGGATCGTGGCCGGTGCCATCAAGCTGCCCCATCCGGCCGAGAGCGTGCGCGCGGTCAGGGCGTACGAGCTCCTGCCGGAGGTGGTCGTCCCGGCCGTCGGTCACCTGCTGCCCGTCCTCGAGGTGGTCATCGGGCTGTGCCTCGTGCTCGGGGTGGTGGTCCGTGGGACCTCGGTGGTCTCGGCGCTGCTCCTCGTCGCCTTCATCATCGGCATCTCCAGCGCCTGGGCCCGCGGGCTGTCCATCGACTGCGGGTGCTTCGGCGGCGGCGGCGAGATCCCTGATGCGGCTGCCACGTATCCCGGCGAGATCGCCCGTGACCTCGGCCTCGTCACGCTCAGCCTGTGGCTGGTCATTCGGCCGGCATCGCGTCTTGCGCTCGAGAGCCTGTTGCTCCGATCCACCTTCGACCCCGATCCCACCGACGACTACGACGACGACGAAGGAAGCCTCGATGGCGCAGAAGAAGACCTCGCACAGGACCGCTGAGGAGAAGGCCGCCACGGCGGCCAAGCGGGAGGCCCGCAAGGTGCGCACCGAGCGTGCGCGCGAGCAGTCCGAAGAACGTCGCAAGGCGGCCAGACGCAAGGAGCAGGTCACCCGCTTGGGTCTGATCGCCGGTGTGCTCGTGCTGATCGTGGGCGGCTACTTCCTCATCACCAACCTCGGCTCAGACAAGCCCGACACACCCCCGGCGGGTGCCAGCGAGAGCTACGGCCTCGTCGTGGGCGACGCCGACGCTCCCAGGAAGGTCGTCGTCTACGAGGACTTCCTGTGCCCCTTCTGCGGTCAGCTCGAGCTGACCGTGCGCGACCGCCTCGATGCGGCCGTCGAGGCCGGCGAGGTGAGCGTGGAGTACCGCCCCCTCGGGTTCCTCGAGCGGACCAGCGACTACTCGCCCGAGTCCGCCAATGCGTTCGCCGTCGTGCTCGATGCTGCCGGCCCCGACGTCGCCAAGACCTTCCACGACCTGCTGTTCGACAACCAGCCCTCGGAGCAAGGCCCGTTCCCCGACGCCGACGAGCTGGTCGGCCTTGCCGTGGAGGCCGGTGCCACCGAGGGCGACGTACGTCCCGGGATCGAGGACATGGCCTTCGAGGGGTGGGTCGATGCGGCCAACGACGCCGCCTCGCAGGAAGGCGTCCGGTCGACGCCGACGGTGCTCATCGACGGCGAGAGGGCGAGCGGCGAGACGATCGAGGAGATCGCGACCCAGATGGTCGGCGCTGCGGGCTGACCGGCGCCTGAGAGACTGCGCGGTGTGAGTCTCCGGTCCTTCATCGCCGGCCTCCCCAAGGCCGAGCTGCACGTGCACCACGTCGGGTCGGCGTCGCCGCGAATCGTCTCCGAGCTGGCGGCGCGCCACCCCGACGCGGGGGTCCCGTCGGACCTCGAGGGGCTGAAGGAGTTCTTCGTCTTCCGCGACTTCGCGCACTTCATCGACGTCTACCTCGCGGTCGTCGACCTGATCCGCACGCCCGAGGATGTCCGGCTGCTGACCTACGGGGTTGCCCGCGAGATGGCGCAGGGACAGAACCTGAGGTATGCCGAGCTCACCTGCACGCCCTATACATCAGTGATCCGCGGCGTCGCGATCGAGGCGTACACCGAGGCGATCGAGGACGCGCGGACCGCGGCCCAGCGTGACTTCGGTCTGGTGCTGCAGTGGATCTACGACATCCCCGGTGAGTCCGGGATCGCGGCGGCGGACGCCACGCTGTCGTACGCGCTCGAGCACCGCACCGACGCGCTCGTCGGATTCGGCCTCGGCGGCCCCGAGATCGGCGTGCCGCGGGCGCAGTTCAAGCCGCACTTCGACGCCGCACGCGCGTCCGGCCTGCACTCGGTGCCGCACGCCGGCGAGACCACCGGCCCGGAGACGGTGTGGGACTCGCTGCGCCTGCTCGGCGCCGAGCGGATCGGCCACGGTGTCTCGGCAGCCCAGGACCCCGAGCTCCTGGCGCACCTCGCCCACACGGGAGTCGTGCTGGAGGTCTGCCCCACGTCCAACGTCGCCACGCGTGCGGTCGAGCGCATCGAGGACCACCCGCTGCGGAGGTTCGTCGAGGCGGGAGTGCGAGTGACGATCAACTCCGACGACCCGCCGATGTTCTCCACCACCCTCAACCACGACTACGAGGTCGCCGCCGGGTTGCTCGACCTCGACGCTCATGGAGTCGCCGACCTTGCTCGAGCAGCGGTGGAGGCGTCCTTCGCTCCTGAGGACGTCAAGATCCGCCTCGGTGCCGAGATCGAGGCCTACGTCGCCGGCCGCGCTGAAGGCTGGGAGAAATGAGTGGAGGCCCCGCAACCTCATACGTGGCGGGGCCTGCACTCATGGTGACGTGGTGGTGAGCGGCGCCGGCGGACCTGGACCGCGTGTCGCGATGGAAGAGAATCTGCGCCCCCGGCAGGATTCGAACCTGCGACCTAGAGATTAGAAGGCTCTTGCTCTATCCAGCTGAGCTACGGGGGCTGGCGTGACCAGTATCCCAGCATGCTGGAGGCGGATGGGTCCGTGACCGACCGAACCGGACGCCAGGCGAGGTCGCCGAGGCCTGGTAGCGCTTGGCGACCTCGCCGTTCAGGAGGCTCAGTGCCTCACGCGGGGGTCCGACTTGGTCCGCTGGAAAGCGGTGATGCGGTCCCGGCAGCAAGGGGAATGTGGTTGCCAGCGGTTGAGTTCCATGCCATGCCGAACCACAGCTCCGGGGTGGCAAGCATGGTCTCGCCTGCCTCAGCGACTGCTGCGGCACTGAATCCGTTGTACTCACCCACGCCCAGCGGCTTGTTGGGGTAGTCCCACGGAGTCCATCCAGTGCTGCCGCAGCGGGATCGCACGGGCGGGCATGGTCGGGCCGGGGTTGTCACGGTTCCGGAGTGGTAGGAGTCCACTGCGACGAACTCCCACTTGTTCAGCAGGGTTGCGTCGGTCAGGTCGCGAAGGTGGACACCTGACGGTCGAGCAGCCATCCGTTGAGGATGGGACCAACCGCGATGTTCGGGGTGTTGACGACGGTCGACGAAGCGGAGGCTAGCGGCTCGGAACACTGCCGGCTCCATGTCGCCGTGGGGCTCATGGTGGTACGTCGCTGTGACCGGAGCGTCGAGAGCGTCCAACTGGGCCTTGAGCACGGACAACCATCCGTCGTAGCCGCCACTGGCCAACATGGTCGGGTCGGGAACCTTGTAGGAGATGACCGGCATCATGCCGTCGTCGATGGACTGCCTGATCAGCGAGAGGTGGCTGGAGCCGCACGCCGACAGGTCGGCGAAGATGCGCCGTGCGGTGACACCATCCGCACCGACCTCACGCAGGCGCTGGTCCCATACGTTGGCGGGGGCGCTCATGCCGATGACTTTGTGCAGCGCAGGCATAGCCGGGGGGAATGCGGTGTCCGGCGTGGGGGTCGGCGTGGGGGTCGGCGTGGGGGTCGGCGTGGGGATCGGCGTGGGGGTCGGCGTGGGGGTCGGCGTGGGGGTCGGCGTGGGGGTCGGCGTGGGGATCGGCGTCGGGATCGGCGTCGGGATCGGGATCGGCGTCGGGATCGGGACCGGGACTGGGATCGGCGACCGGGACTGGGGTCGGCGTCGGTGTGGGCGTCGGCGTCGGCGTCGGGGTTGCCACAGGCGTGGTGCGCGCGCGCAGGGTCGGACGGGAGGTGACGCTCGAGCTCTCGCTCGAGGAGAACACCAGGGTCTTCTGGGCCGAGGTCTCGATCCGGATGCTCAGGACCTCACCGGGCGCCAGCCCGGTCGTGTTCAGCTCGATGGTCTCGACGGTTCCGGCGACGAGCGCGTCCGACGCGCCGAGTCGGGTGCCCGCTGACGGCCTGGACGACCAGCTGATCGCATTCTCGCTCCATCGGTCGCTGGTGCGGTGGACCGTGACACCTCGCGTGGAGGAACTCCACGGACGCAGGCGCAGGTCGAGGGACGTGACGGCCTCGCCGGAGAGGCTGGTGGGCACGGTGAACTTGAGGTAGGTGTACTGGGCGCGACCCACGCGTCCGTCCACCGTCAAGATCGAGCTGGTGCCGAAGTTGGTGGCAGTCCGGGTGGAGCTGACGGAGGAATCGACCGACGCGCTGATGTCGTTCCGCGCAGCTTGAGCCGGCGAGGAGACGACGACACCGGCAAGGCCGGTGAGGAGGGCCAGTGCTGCTGTCGTCCTGGTGGGGAGAGTCATGGTGATGGGCTTCCTGTGGGTGAGGGGCTGGCCATCCGGGGAGACGGTCAGGGGTACGCCGATCGGTGGGGGCCGATCTGCACTGCGAGGTGCGCCATGCGGTCGCGGGCTGAGGGCGTCCGCTGTGACCAGACATGACCCAGAGCGGTGCGCGACTGCAGGTGGTGTGATGTAATTTCCGTTAAGGAATACCTTGCCTACTGGCAAGAAATCACGTCGGAAATACGAGAGATCTTGACAAAACCTAGAGAATTGACGTCGTAGGAGCGACTGCGAGCGCAGCACAGCGACCGTCGACACCGGGTGGTGTCACAGCGGGGCAGTGCGAACGGTCAGGCGGGAACCGCCTGACGTCACCGCGTGAGAAGGACCAGCACCTCGTAGTGAGTGGTGTGCGGGAACATGTCGAGGACCCGCGCCTCGACGGGGCGCAGTGACGGCATCTGAGCCAGGTCACGCGCCAGCGACTCTGCGTTGCACGACGAGTAGATGAGGTGCCGCACACCCGAGGTCTCGAGCCAGCCGGTCAGGTCGGCGCCGATCCCGCGCCGGGGTGGGTTGACGACCACCAGGTCAGGTGCTGAAGGCTGTTCGAGGGCCCAGGCGGTGGCATCGCCCGCGGCGAACGTGGTGCCGTCGACCTGCGCATCGATGGCTGAGCGGACAGCGTCCCGCGATGCCTCGATCCCCACCACCTCGCGCGTGGGGCCGGCCAGGTGCAGCGCGAAGCCGCCGACCCCGCAGTAGAGGTCCCACACGGTGCGCACGTCCGGCAGGGTGTCGACCCACGACCGGGCCTGGCCGTAGAGCGCTTCTGCGATCGCGGTGTTGGTCTGGAAGAACGACTGCGGCCCGAGCAGGAGGTCCACCCCCGTCTCCAGCCGCATCAGCATGGTCGAGTCGAGCGTCAGCACGATCTCCCGCTCGCCCTCGAGCACCGCCTTGTGCTCGGGCTGCACGTTGATGGTCGCCACACGGAGACCGGGCAGGGCGTGGCGCAGGGACGGCAGCCGCGACCGGACGCGCGCCTCGAGTGCGGTCGAGCGCATCACCAGCCGCAGCATCAGCTCACCGTCGGGTGACTCCGTCAGCAACACGTGCTTGAGCTCGCCGACTCGTGCCGCGACGTCGTACGGCGTCAGTCCCGCGTCGCAGACCCATTCGGCGATGCTGCCGAGGGCCGCGGTGAGGCCGGGGGAGTGAAGACCGCAGTCACGCAGGTCGATGCCGCCGAGGTCGCGGTCGAGGATCCCGAGCGTCGGTGCGTCGACGGTCCCGCCGACCACCATCTTGGCCTTGTTGCGGAAGCCTGCATCGGTGCCGGCCACCGTCGGCAGCCACACCGGAGACTCGACCAGCGAGCGCGCGTGCGCCTCCTTGGCGGAGAGCTGTTGGACGCGCGGGACCTCGAGCAGGCTGCACGATCGACACCGGAACGCGTCGTAGTGGTGGCACTGCACTACCTGTGTCGACCCATCCATTCCTCCACGTCGCCCGACGTACGGGGGAGTGAGGCCGAGAGGTTCGTGTGACCGTCCGCCGTCACGAGGATGTCGTCCTCGATGCGGATGCCGATGCCGCGCAGCTCCTCGGGAACGAGCAGGTCGTCCTCCTGGAAGTAGAGGCCCGGCTCGACCGTGAGCACCATGCCCTCGGCGAGGTCGCCCTTGGGATACAGGTCGACCGCGGTCCGGCCGCAGTCGTGCACGTCCATGCCGAGCATGTGCGAGGTGCCGTGCAGGGTCCAGCGCGCGTAGAGCTTGGACTCCGGGTCGAGGGCCTCCCGGGCCGACACCGGCAACAGGCCCATGTCGGACAGACCGTGGGCCAACACCTCCATCGCGGCGTGGTGCGCGGCCAGGAACGCGGCACCGGGGCGGACGGCCTCGATGCCCTTCTGCTGGGCGGTGAACACCAGGTCGTAGAGGTCGCGCTGCAGTGCCGTGAAGGTGCCGTCGACCGGCAGCGTCCGGGTCACGTCGGCGGTGTAGAGGTTGCGACCCTCGACCCCCATGTCGAGCAGGACCAGCTTGCCCGGCTGGATGGAGCCGGTGTTGTCGATCCAGTGGAGGGTGGTCGCGTGGGAGCCACCTGCGCAGATCGAGTCGTAGCCGATGTCGTTGCCCATGGCCCGGGCACGGCGGAAGAAGGTGCCCTCGATCCACCGCTCACCGAACTCGAGCACGCGGTCCCAGTCGCGGACGGAGTCCTCGAAGCCCAGGGTGGTGATGTCGCACGCCTCCTGCAGCTCCGCGACCTCCCAGTCGTCCTTGACCAGGCGCAGCTCGTCGGCCACGCGGCCGAGGTCCTCGTCGGTGGTGAGATCGCGGGTCTTCCTGTCGTCGTCGAAGGACGGCAGGTCCTTGACGTGGCGCACCTCGATGCCGAGGGAGTCGGAGATCTCCTGCGCCGACGGGCGACGACCTGCCCACAGCTCGCCGTACTGACGGTCGCGGAAGAACTCGTCGGTGTCGCGCTCCGAACGAGGCCGGGCGTAGAGCACCGACTCGCCGTCCTCGACGACGAGCACGGCGTCGGAGGTCTGGTTGCCGGTGAAGTAGGTGTGGGCGGTGTCGGGCCGGAAGCGGTAGTCCGTGTCGTTGGCGCGGACCTTGAAGGTGCCGGCCGGCAGGACGAGGCGCTCGCCCGGGAACGCGTCGGCAAGCCTGGCGCGGCGCGTGGCGGCCAGGTCGGCGACCGCGTGGCGCGGCAGCTCCATCTGACGATCGCCCCATCCCGTGCGCATGAAGGCGGCGTAGGCGGCGGGCACGGCGGGGTCGTGCGACTCCGTCCTGGGCTCGGCGGCGCTCGAGGCCTGAGCGACCTCGGCGGGGTTCTCTGCAGTCGGCTCGCTCACCCGCTCACTCTACGACGATCACGCGCTGATGGCGCTCGAGACCATGAGCCCCCCGGATCCGGCAGGCGGGTTCGGGCGTCCTGCTCCGTTAGGGTCGAGTCATGCAGCGAGGACGTCGCGACAGTGTCGCCTTCACGGTGGTCGTGGGCGTCCTCGTGCTCCTCGGGGGGATCGCCATGGCGATCGTCGTCGGCCTGTCCGGCGCCCCGGGCTCCCTCGCTCTCGCAGCGGTGCTGGCGGCCCTGCCCGTCGGTCCACTGGTCGGCTGCTTCATGTGGCTCGACCGCTACGAGCCCGAGCCCCGCAGCCTGCTGCTGGCGGGACTGCTGTGGGGCGCCTTCGTCGCCACCGCGGCCGCCCTGGTCTTCCAGGGCCTCGGCATCGCCGGCGGAGCCAGTGCCCGCGACAGCCTCGCCGTGGTCGCGCCGATCACCGAGGAGGCGACCAAGGGCGCGTTCCTGCTGCTGCTGCTGTGGTGGCGGCGCCACGAGCTCGACGGGGTGCTGGACGGCATCGTCTATGCCGGCATGGTCGGGATCGGGTTCGCCTTCACCGAGAACATCCTCTACCTCGCTGCGGCCTACGACGGCACTGACGGGCTCGGTCCCGGCGGCACGTCCGCACTGACCGGCACCTTCATCATCCGCTGCCTGGTCAGCCCCTTCGCGCACCCGTTCTTCACCATCTTCATGGGCATCGGCGTGGGCCTCGCGATCGCCTCGCGCCACCTCTGGGTGCGGGTGCTGGCGCCCCTCGTCGGGTTCGCCGTCGCGGCCGTCCTGCACGGTGTCTGGAACACCTCGACGCTGTCGGGCAGCGGCCACTTCTTCGTCGTCTACGGCACCTTGATGTTCCCGGCGTTCGTGGGGCTGGTGGCGTTCGCGGTCTACCGCCGCCGTTCGGAGCGGCCGCTGCTGGTCGAGGCGCTGCAGGATGCCGCCGACCGCGGCCTGCTGCCCGCCACCGACATCCCGTGGCTCGTCGACCTGCCGGCCCGACGCCACGCGCGGCGCTGGGCGCGTCAGCACGGCGGCACTCCCGCTGAACGCGGCATGCGCCAGTATCAGGCTGCGGCCATCGAGCTCGGCTACCTCCACCACCGCTACCTGCGCGGCACTGCACCGGACGACTTCGGAGTCCGTGGTCAGGAGCACGTCGACGAGCTGCGACGGATCCGTCCCTACATCTCCTTCCCCGGACAGGTGGTACCCACGCGATGAGTGAGTCCGAGGCCGACCAGGCGCCGTTCGCCGGTCGTCGTACGCCCGAGCCCACCACCGCGATGGTCACCGCGCTGGTGCGCCTGCGTGGCGCGATGCAGGAGGCTCGGCTGCCGCTCGAGCTCCCGGGTGCCGAGGAGCAGCGCACCGCCCGCGCCGAGATGGTCGACCAGCTCGAGGACTACGTCATCCCGCGGCTGATGACACTCGACGCGCCGCTGCTCGCGGTCGTCGGGGGCTCGACGGGCGCCGGCAAGTCGACCTTGGTCAACTCCCTCGTCGGCACCCGGGTCACCATCCCCGGCGTGCTTCGTCCCACCACCCGCTCGCCCGTGCTGGTGCACCACCCCGACGACGAGAAGTGGTTCGGCCAGGACCGCCTGCTGCCCGAGCTCGAGCGCGTGGCACGCCAGACCAACGATCCCGAGGCGCTCCAGCTCGTCGCGTCCGCTGGCATGACGCCAGGGCTGGCGATCCTCGACGCGCCCGACATCGACTCGGTCGAGGAGCGCAACCGGATCCTCGCCGCGCAGCTCCTCGCTGCGGCCGACCTGTGGCTCTTCGTCACCTCCGCGGCGCGATACGCCGACCAGGTGCCGTGGGAGTTCCTGAGCAGGGCCGCGGAGCGCTCGGCCGCGGTGGCGATCGTGCTCGATCGCACCCCTGCCGACGCGGTCCAGACGATCTCCACCCACCTGGCCCGGATGCTCGCCAGCCGTGGGCTCAAGGACTCCCCCCTCTTCATCGTCGAGGAGGGACAGGTCTCCGAGACGGGGCTGCTGCCCTCGTCCGCGGTGATCGAGATCCGCCAGTGGCTCCAGACGCTCGCCGACGACCAGGATGCGCGGGGGGCGGTCGTCCAGCAGACCCTCGACGGTGCGGTGCGCACGCTGGCCCGGCGGACGCACGCGGTGGCGGATGCCGCGACCGAGCAGACCGACGCCGTACGCCGGCTGCGCGAGGACGCTGGCGCCGCCTACGACCGGGCGGTGGTCCAGATCAGCGAGGCCTCCGCCGACGGCACCCTCCTGCGCGGTGAGGTGCTGGCGCGCTGGCAGGAGTTCGTCGGCACCGGTGAGCTGCTCCGGACGCTGGAGACCAGGGTGGGCTGGATCCGCGACCGCGTCGTCAACGCGGTCAAGGGCAAGCCGCAGCAGGCCGAGCGCGTCACCGTCGCGGTGGAGTCCGGACTCGAGACCCTGGTCCTCGAGCACGCCGAGGCCGCCGCCGAGCGCGCCGAGGCGTCATGGCGCGGCACGGCCGCCGGACAGATCCTGCTGCGCGACGCGGGTGAGGACCTCGGGCGCGCATCGCGTGACTTCCGGCGTCGCGCGGAGCGGGCGGTGCGGGACTGGCAGTCCGACGTGCTCGAGATGGTGCGCACCGAGGGCGCCGACAAGCGCTCGACAGCGCGATTCCTCGCCTTCGGTGTCAACGGCCTCTCGGTCGCGCTGATGGTGGTCGTGTTCGCCCACACCGCCGGCGTGACGGGTGCTGAGGCCGGTATCGCCGGCGGGTCCGCGGTCCTGGGACAGAAGCTGCTGGAGGCCGTGTTCGGCGACCAGGCCGTGCGGTCGTTGGCCGAGCGCGCCCGCCGCCAGCTGGAGGCGTCGGTCACCGACCTGCTCGACTCCGAGCGCCGTCGCTACACCGACCTGCTCGACCACCTGGAGATCTCACCCGAGGCGCCGGAGCGGTTGCGCGCAGCTGCGCGCGCGGTCGACGACCTGCGCTACGCCGCCACGCGCCAGCCCCGGATATCGGGCGGCAGTGACACAGCCCCCTAGGCTTGGGAGTCGGACCACCCGGTCGGGATCGTGAGGGAGTCATGGCGTCGTTGCTCGAAGGGGCCAAGAAGCTGGTCACCAGGAGCTCTGGCGTCGGCGCCCGCGTCGATGGGCTCGAACGTGCCGCCGCTGCCGCTCGGGGTCGCGTCGACGACGAGGTCGTCGATGAAGCGATCGCGGTCGCCGCTCGCGCGGGCGGTCGACTCAAGCTGTCGGCCGACCACACGGTGGTCGCCCTCGCCGGCGCGACCGGCTCCGGCAAGTCCTCGACCTTCAACGCGCTGAGCGGACTCGAGCTCTCCGCGGTCGGCGTACGCCGTCCCACCACGTCGTGGGCAACGGCCTGTGTGTGGGGCAAGGAGGGCGCGGAGGAGCTCCTCGAGTGGCTCGGCATCCCGCCACGCCACCAGGTCACCCGCGACTCGATGCTCTCCCAGGCCGACGAGGACGCCGAGATGCGCGGCGTCGTGCTGCTGGACCTCCCCGACCACGACTCCACGGAGGTCTCCCACCACCTCGAGGTCGAGCGGCTCGTGCAGCTCGCCGACATGCTCGTGTGGGTGCTCGACCCGCAGAAGTATGCCGACGCCGCCATCCACGACCGCTTCCTCAGGCCGCTCGCCGGTCACAGCGACGTGATGCTGGTCGTGCTCAACCACATCGACACCGTCCCCGAGGCCCGTCGGACGACGATGCTGGACGACGTACGCCGCCTCCTGGAGGCCGACGGCCTGATCGGGGTGCCGGTCCTCGCAGTCAGCGCCCGTCACGGGTCGGGCATCGACGAGCTGCGCGCGATGATCGCCGAGCGTGTGGCGCAGAAGAAGGCGACCCGTTCCCGGCTCGAGGCCGACGTGAGGTCCGCTGCGCAGCGACTGCAGACTGCGACCGGCTCCGGCACGGCTCCATCGCTGTCCGCGGAGCGGATCGCCGCGCTCAGCGACGCTTTCGCGGAGGCTGCCGGGGTGCCCACCGTGGTCAGGGCTGTCGCCGACTCGACCCGCCTGCGCGCCAACCGCGCCACCGGGTGGCCGGTCACGGCCTGGTTCTCCCGGCTCAGGCCGGACCCGCTCAAGCGGCTGCACCTCGACCTGGGAGCGTCCGGCAAGGAGTTCACCGGCGCCGCACGCACCTCGGTGCCGAAGTCGACCGGCGTCCAGCGCGCCCGCGTCGACACCGAGGTCCGCGCACTGGCCGACCAGGTCGGCCAGGACTTGGCCCCGTCGTGGGCTCACGCAGTCAGAGCTGCGTCCGTCTCCCGACTGCCCGACCTCAACGATCGCCTCGACCGCGCCGTCGCCTCCACCGACCTCGGCGTCGGCGGTCTCCCGGGTTGGGCCGGGCTGGTGCGCGTGCTGCAATACGTCCTGATCGTGTCCGCGCTCGTGGGTGCAGGCTGGCTCGCGCTGCTGGCCTTCGGTTCCTATGCCCGCCTGCCCGAACCACCCACGCCCGAGGTCGCCTCCTTCCCTCTGCCGACCCTGCTGCTGCTCGGCGGCATCGTGCTGGGACTGCTCCTCGCCCTGGTCTGCCGCTGGCTGGTGTCGTGGACCGCCAAGCGGCGGGCCCGGTCCGCGGACAGGCGCCTGCGGGCCGCGATCTCGGAGGTGTCCGCGGAGATCGTGGTCGAGCCCATCCGGGCCGAGCTGGTGTCCTACGCCGAGGTGCGCGAGGGGCTCGCTGCGGCGATGCGCTGAGGTGCACCGGCCTCTCGCTCCCTGACCCAGAATTCGTGCACAGGTGCGCGTCAGCACCGGTTGTCCACAGGCCTACGGACCACCCTCGCTCGCTGTCGGTCCGGGCTCCGAGCATTGGGCGAGACGCGGCGGAACCACCGCCGCCGACACCAGGAGATCCCCCGATGAACGACACCCAGATCACCCTGACCGGCTGGATCGGTGGCGACGTGACGGTGCGCGAGGTGGCCGACGGCCGCCACGTCGCGTCGTTCCGCGTGGCGTGCACCCCGACGCGTTACCGCGACGGCGACTACATCAAGGGGCCGACGTCCTGGCACACCGTCAAGGCGTGGAACCGGCTGGCCCGCCACGCGGCGGCATCCCTGCACAGCGGCGACCCCGTGGTCGTCCACGGTCGGCTGGTCGCCGACGTCTGGGAGCGCGAGGGCAAGCCGCAGACCTCCTGGGAGGTCGTGGCCACCTCGGTCGGCCACGACCTGTCCCACGGGACGACGAGCTTCACCAAACCGGCACCTGTCGAGCCCGCCGTCCTCGACGAGCGTGCTGTGGACGCCGAGCCCCGGGCCGCATGAGGGGTCACGGCCGGTAGGGCTGCCATGGCCACGGCGCCTGCCGCGGCGCTGGCTCGGCGGCGGATCGTCGGCCGCAGTGAGGCGCAGGCAGGATTGTCGGGGCGGGTGCGCTGACCCGTAGGCTCGACCGCATGGCTGAGTACGTCTTCACACTGCGCAATGTGCGCAAGGCCCATGGTGACAAGGTCGTCCTCGACAACGTCACCCTCTCCTTCCTCCACGGTGCCAAGATCGGCGTCGTCGGACCCAACGGCGCCGGCAAGTCGACGCTGTTCAAGATCATGGCCGGACTCGAGCACGCCAACAACGGCGACGCCATCCGCGACCCCGACGCGACGGTGGGGATGCTTCAGCAGGAGCCGCCGCTGAGCGAGGGCAAGACGGTCCTGGAGAACGTCGAGGAGGCCGTCGCCGACCTCAAGGGCAAGATGAAGCGCCTCGAAGAGGCCTACATGGAGATGGGCGAGCCCGACGCCGACCAGGATGCGCTCATGGCCGAGACGGGCGACCTGCAGACCGAGCTCGACAACGCCGGCGCGTGGGACCTCGACAGCCGGTTGGACCAGGCGATGGATGCCCTGCGATGCCCGCCGCCGGACGTGCTGGTGGACCACCTGTCGGGTGGCGAGCGACGCCGCGTCGCGCTGTGCAAGCTGCTGCTGGAGCAGCCCGACCTGCTGCTCCTCGACGAGCCGACCAACCACCTCGACGCCGAATCGGTGCAGTGGCTGGAAGGTCATCTGAAGAGCTACCCGGGTGCTGTCCTGGCGATCACCCACGACCGCTACTTCCTCGACAACGTCGCCGAGTGGATCGCCGAGGTCGACCGCGGCCAGATCCACGGCTACGAGGGCAACTACTCCACCTATCTCCAGACCAAGCGAGACCGGCTCAAGGTCGAGGGACAGAAGGACGTCAAGCGCGCCCGGATGCTCGAGAAGGAGCTGGAGTGGGTCCGCTCCAACGCCAAGGCCCGGCAGACCAAGAGCAAGTCCCGGCTGGCGCGCTACGAGGAGATGGCAGCCGAGGCCGACCGGATGCGCAAGATCGACACCTCGGAGATCAATATCCCGGCCGGTCCGCGCCTCGGCGACATCGTGCTGGAGGCCGACGACCTCGCCAAGGGCTTCGAGGGCCGCACCCTCATGCACGACGTCTCCTTCAAGCTGCCCCGCGCCGGGATCGTCGGTGTCATCGGACCCAACGGCGTCGGCAAGACCACCCTCTTCCGGATGATCACCGGCGAGGAGCAGCCCGATGCCGGTGAGCTCAAGGTCGGCCAGACGGTGAAGCTGTCCTACGTCGACCAGAGCCGTGGTGGCATCGACCCCAGCAAGAACGTCTGGGAGGTCGTCTCCGATGGTCTGGACTTCATCAAGGTCGCCAACTTCGAGATGAACAGCCGCGCCTACGTCGCATCGTTCGGCTTCAAGGGCCCGGACCAGCAGAAGAAGGCCGGCGTGCTCTCCGGTGGTGAGCGCAACCGCCTCAACCTGGCCCTCACGCTGAAGATGGGCGGCAACATGCTGCTGCTGGACGAGCCGACCAACGACCTCGACGTGGAGACCCTGTCGTCGCTCGAGGACGCCCTGCTCGACTTCCCCGGCTGCGCCGTGGTCACCTCGCACGACCGGTGGTTCCTGGACCGCGTCGCCACCCACATCCTGGCCTGGGAGGGCGACGCCGACGACCCCGCCAACTGGTTCTGGTTCGAGGGGAACTTCGCGGCCTACGAGGAGAACAAGATCGAGCGCCTCGGCATCGACGCGGCCAGGCCCCACCGGGTCACGCACCGACGGCTGACCCGCGACTGAGGCGGGACGCGCCTACTGCGTGCGGAGCTCCGACTCGGGGTGCCGGGTGACCAGGTGGTCAGCGATGCGGTCGAAGACGCGCCCCACGGCGGCGAAGTCGTCTCCGGCGACGAGGTCGACCACGTTGCGCCGCACGCTCTCCACGTGGCACGGAGCCGCGTCGACGAGCAGCTCGTAGCCCTTCTCGGTCATCGTCGCGATGACCCCGCGGCCGTCCTCGGGGGTGGTGCCGCGTGAGATGTATCCGGCGGACTCCATCCGGGCGACCGTGTGGGTCACCCGGCTGCGCGAGTGCGCCATCGCATCGGCCAGGTGAGCCATCCGCATCGCGCGTCCAGGGCGCTCCGAGAGGCGCACCAGCACCTCGTACTCGTTGAGCGACATGTGGTGCTCGCGGCGCAGGTCGTCGTCGAGCCGCTCCAGGAGCAGGGTCATGCCCATCATCAGCGCGCGCCACGAGTGCTGCTGCGCGTCATCGAGCCAGCGCGGGTCCCCGTTCTCCTCCATGCCACCAGCCTAATGGGGGGTGGGTCGAGAACGGCTCAGCGCAGGCGCTCCAGGATCATCGCCATGCCTTGGCCGCCGCCCACGCACATGGTGATCAGCCCGGTGGACTTGTCGTGCCAGTCCAGGCTGTTGATCATCGTGTTCTGCAGCCGCGCCCCGGTCATGCCGAAGGGGTGGCCCACGGCGATGGATCCGCCGTTGACGTTGAGCCGGTCCAGGTCGATGCCGAGGTCCTGGTAGGACGGCACCACCTGCGCGGCGAAGGCCTCGTTGATCTCGACGAGGTCGATGTCACCGATGCTCATCCCGGCGTGGGCCAGCGCCTTGCGCGTGGCCTCGACCGGGCCGAGCCCCATGATCTCGGGCGAGAGCGCGGAGACCCCCGTGGAGACGATGCGGGCCAGAGGAGTCAGCCCGAGCTCGTCGGCCTTGGTGTCGGACATGATCACCACCGCTGCGGCACCGTCGTTGAGTGCGCAGCAGTTGCCGGCGGTGACGACGCCGTCGGGTCTGAACACCGGGTCCAGCCCGGCGATGGCGTCGTACGTCACTCCGGCACGCGGGCCGTCGTCCGTGCTCACGACCGTGCCGTCGGCCAGCGTGACGGGCGTGATCTCGCGGGCCCAGAACCCGTCGGCGATCGCCTTCTCGGCGAGGTTCTGCGAGCGGACGGCGAACTCGTCGAGCTCCTTGCGGTCGAGGCCTCGCATCCGGGCGACGTTCTCGGCCGTCTGGCCCATCGCGATGTAGATGTCGGGGAGGTCGCCGTCCGCGCGCGGGTCGTGCCAGTCCTTGCCGCCGGCGGCGTAGGCGGCGGTGCGAGCCGCGGCGTCCTCGAACAGTGCGTTGCGGGTGCCGGGAATGTGGTCGGAGGTGCCCTTGGCGAAGCGCGAGACGGTCTCCACGCCGGCCGAGACGAAGATGTCGCCCTCCCCGGCCTTGATGGCGTGGAAGGCCATCCGGCTGGTCTGCACCGACGACGAGCAGTAACGGGTGACCGTCACGCCCGGGACCTCGAGCCCGAGCAGCGTGGTGACCACCCGTGCCATGTTGTTGCCCGACTCACCACCGGGGAGCCCGCAGCCGAGAAGCAGGTCCTCGATGGTGGCGGGGTCGAGGTCCGGGACCTTGTCCAGCGCGGCCTGCACGGCCAGGACGGTGAGGTCGTCAGGACGGATGTCCTTGAGAGAGCCCTTGTTGGCGCGCCCGATGGGGGTCCGCGCTGCGGAAACGATCACTGCCTCGGGCATGGAGAACTCCGGTTGCTGGTCGGTTGGCACGGTCCTGCGGCACCCTAGCCCCGACGAACGACACCCAGGTCAGGGGTCGAGCCCGAGCGCGTCGGCCGCCACGGGTCCATCCCCACCGACGACGATCGGCCACACGCGGCCCACTGAGCGATCCGGCCACACGACCCCGTGGACTTTCTGCGACCATCGGAGCGTGCGCCATCTCTACCGCTGCCCGCTGAGGTGGGCCGACCTCGACCTGCTCGGCCACGTCAACAACGTCACCTACGTCGACTACCTCCAGGAGGCGCGGGTGGACATGTTCCGCACCCACGCCCCGGACAGCCGCGCAGATGACCTCGCGGAGGGTGTCGTCGTCGTGCGGCACGAGGTCACCTACGTCTCGTCGCTGACCTTCTCCTTCGAGCCGGTCGCCATCGAGTGCTGGGTGACCGAGATCCGCGCAGCCAGCTTCACGATGGCCTACGAGGTCTTCGCCGAGGCCGAGTCCGGCGAGCGCACCGTCCACCTGCGCGCGCGCACGGTCCTGACCCCCTACGTCTTCGCGACCGAGCGCCCGCGGCGCCTCCACGACGAGGAGAAGGAGTCGCTCTCGCGCCTTCTGGAGCCGGACGAGCCGGTCCGTCCACGTGCGGCGCTGGAGGTCGTCGACGTCCCCGGCGGGGCCTACGACATCCATGTCCGCTTCAGCGACGTCGACGTCTACGGCCACGTCAACAACGTCAAGTACTTCGAGTACTTCCAGGAGGCGCGGATCCAGCTCATGGTCGCCCAGGGGCGCGACCTGGGTGAGGGTTACCACCTCGTCGTGGCGCAGACCGACGTCGACTACAGGCGCCCCATCCTGTTCCGGGCCGAGTCCTACGAGTGCCGCACGTGGGTCTCGAGGATCGGCGCCACGTCGGTGGTGTTCGAGTCGATCGTGCGCGACGGTGACCAGGTCCTCGCCCGCGCCCGCGTCGTCGGTGTGTGCATCGACAGCGGCACCGGGCGACCCGCCCCCGTGCCCGACGAGTTCCGGGCCTTCGTCGCAGGCTAGGGGCGGTCCTGGGTCGGTCTCACCCGGGCGTGCCCGCCGTCCTTGCTCACTCCACCGTGTTGACCATGAACTGGGCGGCGTGCGTCACGTAGTCCCAGAACCGCTCGTCCTGCTCGGGGGTGAGTCCGGCATGGTCCAGCCCGGCACGGAAGTGCACCAGCCATCGCTCGGCAGCGGTCGGCGTCACCTCGAACGGAGCGTGCCGCATCCTCAGGCGCGGGTGCCCACGCGTGTCGCCGTAGGTCGTCGGGCCGCCCCAGTACTGGACGAGGAACAGGGTGAAGCGCTCCTCGGCCGGGCCCAGGTCCTCCTCGGGGTACATCGGGCGCATCACGTCGTCGCCGGCGACGCCTTCGTAGAAGCGGTGCACGATGGCGCGGATCGTCTCCTCGCCGCCGATCTCGTCGTAGAAGGTCGTGGTCACGGCCTCATTCTCCCTCCCGGCGCTCACTCGGCCCGCGCCGGGCCGTCGGCCGGGGGCTGCTCGTGCTCGCCGGAGGGCTGCGGCGGGGGTCCTTGGCCCTCCCGCATCCACACGACCTGCTGGGGGAACGGCATCTCGATGCCCTCGTGGTCGAACCGGGCCTTGATCCGGGCCCGCATCTCGCGCGCGACGGCCCACTGCTCGAGCGGAGCGGTCTTCAGGGCGAGGCGTACGACGACCCCGTCGACGCCGAGCTCCTGGACGCCCCACACAGACGGCTCCTCGATGACGCGGCCCCGGAAGTCCTCGTCCTCCCACAGGTCGTGGGCGACGTCCGCGAGCACGCGCGTGACCCGGGCGAGGTCC
Source organism: uncultured Actinomycetota bacterium (assembly GCA_963790155.1). GTDB lineage: Bacteria > Actinomycetota > Actinomycetes > Propionibacteriales > Nocardioidaceae > Nocardioides. The sequence continues at coordinate 1,119,141 of CAWBNL010000004.1, forward strand.
TCGCCGTAGGCGACCCGGATGTCCAGCACGGTGCGCGCCCAGTTCTGGCTCATGTTGCCGACGCGGAGGATCTCGCCGTTGCGGACGTACCAGACCGTGCCGTTGACGTCGCGCAGCCGGGTCACGCGGAGGCTGACGGCCTCGACGGTCCCGGAGGCCTCCCCGAGGTCGACCTCGTCGCCCACTCCGTACTGGTCCTCGAAGATCATGAAGATGCCCGACAGGAAGTCCTTCACGAGCGCCTGCGAACCGAAGCCGAGGGCGACCCCGATGATGCCGGCGCTGGCGATCAGGGGGGCGATGTCGTAGCCGAGCTCGGAGACTGCCATCAGTGCGACCACGGTGTAGACCACGCCGCTGACGATGCTCTTGAGCAGCGATCCCATGGTCGCCGCGCGCTGCCTGCGGCGGGTGTGGCCCGGGTCCTCGGTCAGGTTGAGCGCCGCTCCCATCCGACCGCCGGTGATCGCACGGCTGATGCGACCGGGCAGCATGCCGACCTCGGCGCGCTGGACGACCCGGTCGACGATCCGGTGGAGGGCCCACCGGATGAGCAGCCCGATCACGACGAGTCCCACCAGCGCACTGGGTTTGCCGACGATCCAGTCGACCGCGGTGGCGAGCTCCTCGTTGTCCGTCCACCCGAGCACGAGCGTGCAGAGGTACTCGTCGGTCGAGCAGGTCATGAGGGGGTGCGACATGCGGGCCAGTATGAGCGATACCCTTGTCCTCGTGACCATGCACGTCAGCCGCTCCGACGCCCCTCGACACGCGCTCGTCCGTCGTGCCGCCGTCTTGGCCGGCGCCCCTCTGCTCGCACTCCTGTCCGCCCCGGCCCATGCCGACGTGCCCGAGGGATGGGGCGGGGAGACCTCGACCAGCACCCTCGACTTCCTGCCTGCGCTCGGCGTCTTCCTCGGCGCACCGCTCCTGCTGTTCGTGCTCATCGGGCTCGCGGTCTACCTCCCCGCGATGGTCCGCGGCGACAAGCTGCTGCCCGACCACACCAGCCGCGCCGGCGACCAGCTGCCCGAGGGTCAGTGGATCGGCGGCCCCCGCCAGGGCGTCGCCGAGCTGCCGGGCCCCGACGGCGACGACTCGCGGGCGGGCGGCGCACGTGGCAGCTGGTGACCGGCTGACGCAGGCCGACCGGCTCGCCCTCGACAGGGCCATCCGCCTCGCCGAGCAGTCCTGCCGCTTCGAGTTCTCGGTCTACGCCGGCGAGTCCGACAGCGACGACACCCGGGCCTGGGCGACGCGCCTGCACAACCGGCTCGTCGCGCCGTCGCGCAGCGTGCTGATCATGGTCGATCCTCGTCGCCGCGTGACCGAGGTCGTCACAGGCGGGGACGTACGCCGCCACCTGTCCGACGCCGAGGTCGAGCTGGCCGTGCTCGCGATGACCTCGGAGTTCGCCGGAGGCAACCTGCTGGGTGGTCTGCAGCGCGGCATCTCCATGCTCGCCGACCACGCGCGCCCCCAGAACACCCTCCACGCCTAGCTCGGCCACTCGCCCTCGCAGCGCGCGCCGAGCGGCGGGTCAGCGGGCGTCGTAGGCCTGGGCGGTGAGGGCCCGCGCGATCTCGGCCCGCGCCTCGCCCACGTAGCGCTGCGCTCCCTTGGGTGCGTTGTTGTCGGCGAGCCACTCGTCGAGCCGGGCCAGGGTCGCTGCCGAGCCCACGGGCCTGGGGAAGCCGTGCTCCAGCACTGCCGAGGCCTTGTGGAAGCCGAGGGTGTCGATCAACGTCTCCGCGGCCTCGAGGAACTTCTCGAGGTAGGGCTCGAGGACGTCCTCCTGGCCGAAGCGGAAGATCGAGAACGCGATCTCGCGCGAGGTCTCGTTGGGTGTGGCCGGGTCGAGGATCGCGTCCCACCCGGCTCGCTTCGCCTCGGCACTCGGTTGCGCGACCCTGGCAGCCGCGGCCTTCTCCTTGCCCGAGATGGTCCTGTCGACCTGGAGCTCGGCGTCGATCTCGGCGTCGCCGAACCGACCTGCCCTGGCCAGGGCGGTGATCAGCGTCCAACGCATGTCCTGGTCGACGGCGAGGCCGTCCACGCTGAACGAGCCGTCCAGCAGGCCGATGAGGTCCCCGAGGGCGACGTCGCTGTGGGCGGCGCCGGCATAGGACCGGACGAAGGTCAGCTGGTGGTCGCTGCCCGGCTCGGCTGCCAGCGCCAGCTCGCGCAGGCCGGACTCCCACCTGGACCTCAGCTCGACCCGGTGAGCGGGGTCGGAGTAGAGGTTCACCGCGAGCGCCGTCGTCGCGGGGATGCGGGTCACGGCCCAGGCGTCGGACTCGGCGCCGATGTTGGCCAGCACGAGGTCGGCCCAGTCGCGGGTCCGCATCTCGCCGTCGCGGGTCATGTCCCACGTGGCACCCCAGACGAGGGCGCGCGGCAGCGAGTCCTCGAAGGTGGAGAGGGCGGAGATCGCGGTGGCGAGGGACCGCTCGTCGAGGCGGATCTTGGCGTAGGCGTGGTCCTCGTCGTTGAGCAGCAGCAGTGCGGGCTGCTTCACACCCACCAGCTCCGGGACCTCGGTGCTCGCGCCCTCGACGTCGATCTCGAGGTAGTCGCGGCGGACCAGCTTCTCGACGCCACCTGCGTCGGCCACGGTGTCGTAGAGGCCGATGCCGAGGCGGTGGCGGCGCAGCGTCGGCCAGTCCGGGTGCGCCGACTGGGCGACGGCGAAGGTGGTGTAGCTGCCGTCGGCGTCGACCTCGAACGACGGTGCGAGGGTGTTGACGCCCGCGGTCTGGAGCCACTCCTGGGCCCAGCCCTGGAGCTCGCGGCCGGAGGACCTCTCGAGGGTGGCGAGCAGGTCCTTGAACTCCGGGTTGGCGAACTCCCACTCCTTGAAGTAGGCGCGCAGTCCCTCCAGGAACGGCTCGAGGCCCACCCACGCGACGAGCTGCTTGAGCACCGAGGCGCCCTTGGCGTAGGTGATCATGTCGAAGTTGACCTCGACCGCGTGGAGGTCGACGTTGTCGGCCGCGATCGGGTGGGTCGACGGCAGCTGGTCGGCGCGGTAGCCGGTCTGCTTGCGGGCGTTGGCGAATCCTGTCCAGGCGTCGTCGAACTCGGTGGCGCTGGCCTCGCACCAGTAGCAGGCCCACTCCGCGAACGACTCGTTGAGCCACAGGTCGTCCCACCACCTCATGGTCACGAGGTCGCCGAACCACATGTGGGCCATCTCGTGGGTGATCACCGAGGCGCGGAACTCGAAGAACGAGCGTGACTGGCGGCTGCGCGGGAGGTACTCGTCGCGCAGCGTCACGCAGCCGGCGTTCTCCATCGCTCCGGCGTTGTACTCGGGGACGTAGAGCTGGTCGTACTTCCCGAAGGGGTAGGGGTAGTCGAACTGCTCCTCGAAGAAGGCGAAGCTCTGCTTGGTGAGGGCGACCAGGTCGGCGGTGTCCATGTGCTCCTTGAGCGACTGGCGGCAGTAGTGACCCAGCGGAATCGTGCCGAACTTGCCCTCGTAGGTGTCGAACTCGCCGTGGTACTCACCGGCCACGATGGCGGTGATGTAGGTCGACATCCGCTTGGTGGTCGGGAAGCGCCACACCGACGCCCCGCTCCGGCCCTCCACCTGGGCCGCGTCCGGGGTCGCGGCGTTGGAGACGACCACCCAGTGGGAGGGAGCGGTCACCGTGAAGGTGAACACCGACTTGAGGTCCGGCTGCTCGAAGGTGGTGAACACGCGGCGCGCGTCGGGCACCTCGAACTGGCTGTAGAGATAGACCTTGTCGTCGACCGGGTCGACGAAGCGGTGCAGTCCCTCGCCGGTGTTGGAGTAGGCGCAGTCGGCCGTGACGACCAGGACGTTGGTCGCCTCGAGGTCGTCGAGCGCGATCCGGTGGTCGACGTAGGAGGTCGCCGGGTCCAGGCTGCGACCGTTGAGGACGATCTCGCGCACGCTGGGAGCGACGAGGTCGGCGAAGGTGCTCGCCCCCGGCTCGCGGCAGGTGAACTCGAGGGTGGTGACGGAGGCGAAGGTGCTCCGGTCGGAGTGAGGAGCGCCGGTGACGTCGAGATCGACGCGGTACGACGAGACATCCAGGAGGGCGGCGCGGGTGGCAGCCTCGTCCCGGGTGAGGTTGGTTCCAGGCATGGGGGCATCCTGCCACCGCGCCTGCGCAACGGTGACGGCCGGTGAGCACAAGACCGCATGGCCACCGTCGTCATGGGCCCACGCGCCTGCGCACGGGCGACCTCGCCTCCGGCTGGCCCGAGGAATTCGGGTGGCGGCGGGTCACTAGGGTTGGGTCCATGACTCGTGTCCTGTCCGCCGTCGCCTGGCCCTACGCCAACGGTCCTCGCCACATCGGTCACGTGGCCGGTTTCGGCGTGCCCTCCGACGTGTTCAGCCGCTACATGAGGATGGCCGGCCACGACGTCCTCATGGTCTCCGGCACCGACGAGCACGGCACACCCATCCTCGTCACGGCCGACCAGCAGGGTGTGAGCGCCAAGGACCTGGCGGACGCCAACAACGCGGTGATCGTCACCGACCTCGCCGACCTCGGGCTGTCCTACGACCTCTTCACCCGCACCACGACCGGCAATCACTACGGCGTGGTGCAGGAGATGTTCCGGGTGTGCCTGGCCAACGGCTACATGGTCGAGCAGACCACGCTGGCCGCCATCAGCCCGTCGACCGGGCGCACCCTGCCGGACCGCTACATCGAGGGCACCTGCCCGATCTGCTCCTACGCCGACGCCCGCGGCGACCAGTGCGACAACTGCGGCAACCAGCTCGACGCCACCGAGCTGATCGACCCGCGCTCGAAGATCAACGGCGAGACGCCGTCGTTCGTCGACACCCAGCACTACCTCCTGGACCTGCCCGCGCTCGCCGATGCCCTCAAGGTGTGGCTCGACGAGCGCGAGGCCGAGGGTCGCTGGCGCCCCAACGTCATCAAGTTCTCCCAGAACATCCTCAAGGAGATCCGCCCGCGGGCGATGACGCGCGACATCGACTGGGGCATCCCTGTGCCGGGTTGGGAGGACCAGCCCACCAAGCGTCTCTACGTCTGGTTCGACGCGGTGATCGGCTACCTCTCCGCGTCCATCGAGTGGGCCCGCCGTTCCGGCGACGACGACGCGTGGCGTGCCTGGTGGAACGACCCGGATGCCTTGTCCTACTACTTCATGGGCAAGGACAACATCGTCTTCCACTCCCAGATCTGGCCGGCCGAGCTGCTCGCCCACAACGGCCAGGGCTCACGCGGTGGCGAGCCGGGGTCCTACGGCGTGCTCAACCTCCCCACCGAGGTGGTCTCGTCCGAATACCTCACGATGGGCGACCAGCAGTTCTCCACCTCGCGCGGCCACGTCCTCTACGTCGGCGACTTCCTGGCCCGCTACGGCCCCGACCCGCTGCGCTACTTCATCTGCGCGGCCGGTCCGGAGACGTCCGACGCGGCCTTCACCTGGGCCGACTTCGTCACCCGCAACAACTCCGAGCTCGTCGCCGGCTGGGGCAACCTTGTCAACCGCACCGCCACGATGGTGGCCAAGAGCTTCGGCGAGATCCCGCCCCGAGGTGAGCTCGAGGAGGTCGACGAGGCGGTCCTCGCCGCGGTCCGGGGGGGCTTCGGGTCGGTCGGGGACCTGCTCGGTCGGCACCGGCTGCGGGCAGCGACCGCCGAGGCGATGCGGATCGTCGGCGAGGTCAACAAGTACCTCACGGTGACCGAGCCCTACAAGATGAAGGCCGAGGCTCAGCGCGAGCGACTGGCGACGGTCCTGCATGTGGCTCTCCAGTGCGTCAGCGACTGCAACACCCTGCTGGCGCCTTTCCTGCCGCACGCCGCCAACAAGGTGCACCTCGTGCTGGGTGGTGCGGGCGAGTTCGTGCCGATGCCGCGCATCGAGCAGGTCGACGAGCTCGACGGTGACAACGGAGCCGGGTTGGTGTCCTACCCGGTCATCACCGGCGACTACGCCGCGACCCCGCGGTGGGAGTCGCGCCCGGTGACGGTCGGCGCGGCGGTCGACAAGCCGTCCCCGGTCTTCGTGAAGCTCGACCCGTCCGTCATCGACGAAGAGCTCGCCCGCGCCGGTGGCTGACGTCGTGCTGCGGGCCGCCCGGTCCGACTCCCCGGAGTCGGCGCGGTTGCTTGCGGCCTACGAGGCCGAGCTCGTGTCGCTCGGGGTGCGGCTCAACCACGGCTGGGCCGGGGGAGTGACCCCCGAGCAGCTGGCTGCGCCGCAGGGGGTCTGGCTCGTGGGGTGGAGAGGCGACGCCGACACGCAGCAGGAGGCGGTCTGCTGCGGCGGCGTACGACTGCTCTCGCCCGGGGTGGCCGAGATCAAACGCATGTACGTCGACCCGTCGGCGCGTGGACTCGGACTGGCCCGGCGGCTGCTGGGCGAGCTGGAGGCGGCTGCGGTCGGCCTGGGTGCCCGGGTGGCCCGCCTCGACACCGGTCGGGACATGGCGCCGGCGGTCGCGCTCTACCGGCGCACGGGCTACGTCGAGACCGACGACTACAACGGCAACCCGGACGCCGGCTGGTGGTTCGAGAAGGCTCTGGAGTCTCCTAGGCTGCAGCCATGCCAGCCGACGTGACCGCCGAGATGTACCTGCCCCACTTCGTGGTGAAGCAGAAGCTCACCCTGATGGTCAACCGCTACGAGGTCTCGGAGTCCGACGCCGCCGGCGACCCGACACGCCTGATGGCGCTGGCCGAGCAGAAGCGGATGGCCTTCAAGGAGCAGGTCACCTTCTACTCCGACGCCGGCAGGTCGAGGCCCGTGTTCGGCTTCAAGGCGCGCCGCAAGCTCGACCTCAACGCGGGCTACGACATCACCGACGAGGCCGGCGCCCAGCTCGGTTTCTTCCGCAAGGACTTCGGCGCCTCGCTCCTGCGCTCGACCTTCCACATCGAGGGCCCCGGCTATGCCGGGACCGGCCGCGAGCGCAACCAGCTCGTTGCTCTCGTGCGCCGCTTCACCGACCTCGACTTCATCCCGATCCACTTCGACTTCCTGGACGCGGAGGGCAACCCGCTCCTCTCCGTCGAGCGAAAGATGTCGATCGGCGACCGCTACCGCGTCACCGTGCCGGACCAGCGCGTCGACTTCCGTGTCGCCGCGGCGGTCGCGGTCGGTCTCGACGCCCTGATGTCGCGCTGAGGGCGCGCGGTGATCCACCCTGAGGTCCGCGCAGCCATCGAGGCCGACCAGAGCCCTCGCCTCGGCACTCCCGGGTTCGACCTCGACGCCCACCGGGAAGCGGTCCGCCTGTTCAGCCTCGGCGAGCCACGTGAGGACGTCGCGGCGGCCGAGTCGATCGACGCTGACGGCGTGCGGTGCCGGCTCTACACACCCCTCGACCCCATCCAGGGGCTCGTGATGCACGCGCACGGCGGCGGTTTCGTGCTCAACGACATCGACGTGCACGACGCCGTCTGCCGCCGCTTCGCCAACCGCGTGCGCCGCCCGGTGCTCAGCGTCGACTACCGCCGACCGCCTGAGCACCGGTTCCCCGCGGCCCCCGACGACCTCGACGCGGTCGTCGGCTGGCTCCGCCGCGAGGGCCCGCCCGGGCCGTACGCCGTCCATGGCGACTCGGCGGGCGCCAACCTCGCCCTCGTCGCAGCGCTCCGCAATCCTGGCTTCTTCCGCGTGGTCGCGCTGGTCTATCCGTTCCTCGACCCCCGGACCGGCTTCGCCTCGTGGACCGAGGGTCCGGCATCGGGCTTCGACCCCGACGAGGCGACCTGGTACTGGCAGCAGTACGCCCGCACCGAGGCCGACTACGACGACCCGGACCTCGCACCTCTGCTGTCCGAGCTGCTGCACATCCTGCCGCCCACGTTCGTCGCGACCGCCGAGCACGACCCCCTGCGCGACGAGGGGGAGGAGCTCGTGCGGCTCATCGCCGAGGCCGGCGTGGAGACCGTGGGCATCCGGTGCCTGGGCCAGGTCCACGGGTTCTGGCGGCACCCGCAGTTCGCTGCGGCCGAGCCGCTCCTGCGGACCGTCGCGGGCTATCTCGACCAGCACCTCACCGTCGCCTGAGGACCAGGTGGCGAGGGTGTGGGTGCGGCCGCTGTCAGCGGCTCGGACGATGCGGTCACGGAACTCGCTGTGCTCTGCCAGACTTTCCCCATGCGCGTTCACCTGGGCTCTGACCACGCCGGCCTCGAGCTGAAGGAACACCTCACGGCGTGGCTGCTCGACCACGACTTCGAGGTCGTCGACCACGGTCCCTTCGTCTACGACGCCCTCGACGACTACCCGGTCTTCTGCCTGCGAGCGGGTGAGGGCGTGGCCGGCGATCGTGCCGAGGGCCTCGACAGCCTCGGCGTGGTCATCGGTGGCTCGGGCAACGGTGAGCAGATCGCCGCCAACAAGGTGAGCGGCATCCGCTGCGCACTGGCCTGGTCCGAGGAGACGGCCGTCCTGGCCCGCGAGCACAACGATGCCAACGTGGTCTCCGTCGGAGGGAGGATGCACTCGGTCCAGGACATGACCCGGTTCGTCGAGGTCTTCCTCACCACCGCTTTCTCGGGCGACGAACGGCACGCACGGCGCATCGGCCAGCTCTCGGTCTACGACGACACCCACGAGCTGCCGGACCTGCCCGAGTCGGCCCTTCGTGGCGCGGATGCCTGAGGGTCACACCCTCCGCCGGCTCGCCGACGACCTGGTCACCGCCTTCGCGGGGCGCCCGGTCAGGGTGAGCTCGCCCCAGGGGCGATTCGAGGCCGACGCCGAGCAGCTCGACGGCGCACGGGTCGTGGGTGCCGACTCCGCCGGAAAGCACCTGTTCGTCGAGTTCGACGGCGACCGGTTCGTCCACGTCCACCTCGGCCTGATCGGCAGCTTCGCGGTCCACACCGCCGTCACGGACGTGCCCGACCCCGTCGGTGCGGTGCGGCTGCGTCTGGTGAGCGCTGACCCGGACCACCCCCGCGGGACGTCGTACGCCGACTTGCGCGGCGCGATCCTGTGCGACCTGGTGGGACCGGTGCGTCGTGCCGAGATCCTCGGGCGGCTCGGCCCCGACCCGCTCCGGCCGGACGCCGACCCCGACCTGGCGTGGCGTCGGATCTCGCGCAGCCAGCGCTCGATCGGCGACCTGCTGATGGACCAGAAGGTGCTCGCGGGGGTGGGCAACGTCTACCGGGCCGAGGTGTTGTTCCGCACCCGCATCCACCCCCTGCGGCCGGGCCACACGCTGCGGGTCTCGCAGTGGCGCGCCATGTGGGCCGACCTCGTCACCTTGATGTCGGAGGGCGTGCAGTCGGGACGCATCGACACCGTGCGACCCGAGCACACGCCGCACGCCATGGGCCGCGCACCGCGCACGGACGACCACGGCGGAGAGGTCTACGTCTATCGCCGCACCTCGAGGCCGTGCCTGCACTGCGGCTCGACCATCCGCACGGGTGAGCTGGCCGGACGCAACATCTTCTGGTGTCCCCGATGTCAACCGATCTTCCGCTCCCGCGCCGTACAGTCTGCTGACAAGGATGCTGCTACGTCGCGAGGAGCTCGACCATGAGTTCCTCCCTGGACCGCCGAGCGACCTCAGAGGTCAGCGCTCGACTCGAGTCCGTGCTCAACCGGGTCGTTCCCCGGGGCTCGCGGATCCTGGCCTTCCTGGTCGTCCTGACGCTCCTGTTCGGCGCACTCATCTGGGCCTTCTCCCCGGACGCTCCGCTCGTGTCGCTGGTGATCCCGCTGGTGCTGGCCAGCCTCGTGCTCGGACCTCGCCAGCTGCCGTGGTTCGTCGTGTTCGTGCTGTTCGTGCTGACGGTGGTGGTCATGCCCGCACGAGGTTCGATCACCATCCGGGTGTCGCTGACCGTCGCGATCATGGTCCTTCTCGGAGTCGTGGTGCTGGTCTCGTCCTACAGTCGCGCCCGCCTGGGTGTGGCAGGCATCCAGGGCGAGCAGATGTTCATCGATCTGCGCGACCGGATCCTGCGCCACGGAGGCATACCGGTGCTCCCCGAGCAGTGGTACGCCGCTGCCGAGATCCGCTCCTCCGGCGGCACTCCCTTCGCCGGTGACTTCATCGTGGCCTCGCGCGTCGGCGATCGCCTCGAGGTCGCGGTGGTCGACGTCTCCGGCAAGGGCGAAGGTGCCGGCACGCGCGCGCTCCTGCTCTCCGGGGCGATCGGCGGACTGATCAGCGCCATGCCTCCTGCCGAGTTCCTCGCCGCCACCAATGCCTACCTGCTGCGGCAGGAGTGGGACGAGGGGTTCGCGACTGCGATCCACCTGTCACTCGACCTCATGACCGGGCGCTACGAGGTGCGCAGCGCCGGCCACCCCCCGGCCGCCCTGCGGCACGCCGGCTCGGGACGGTGGGAGGTGATCGCGACCGAGGGGCCCATCCTGGGCCTGATCGAGGGCACGACCTACGCCGCCGCATCGGGCGAGATGCGCCCCGGGGACGCGTTCCTGCTCTACACCGACGGCATGGTCGAGACCCGGACCCGCGACATCGACTCGGGCATCGACAAGATGCTCGGGCAGGCCGAGCAGCTGCTGCGCGGACAGTTCGACGGCGGAGCGGCGCGGATCATCGAGTCCATCGGCTCGCGCAACGACGATCGCGCGCTGCTGCTCGTCCACCGCCGCTGACGCTGCGAGCCGGTGCGGACGCGCCACCGCTGATGTGACACCATGACTTCCGCATCGGCGTCGAACATGGCGCCGGGCGCGCGGATGTAGCTCAATGGTAGAGCCCCAGTCTTCCAAACTGGCTACGCGGGTTCGATTCCCGTCATCCGCTCCAGGCAGGCCCTTCTCGTTCGTCGGGGCCTGTCTGACGGGGCGTAGCGTAGTGGCTAGCGCGCCTGCTTTGGGAGCAGGAGACCGCAGGTTCGAGTCCTGTCGCCCCGACCACGGTGCCACCCGCGCGCAGCGTGGACCAGGCGTGGACCAGGCGTGATTCGGCCTGAGCGCGTCGCCTCGATAGACTCAAGAGGTTTGCGGCCGCCGGGCCATGTCCGCGCCGCGACTCCAGCACCCCGCGTTCCCCCGCGGGCGACCCATGACCTTCAGCATCAGGAGACATTTGTGAAGAGCGCCGTCGAGACCTTGAGCCCGACCAGGGCCAAGCTGACCGTCGAGGTGCCCTTCGAGGAGCTCAAGCCGAGCCTCGACGCGGCCTACCAGAAGATCGCGAAGCAGATCAACGTCCCGGGCTTCCGGCGCGGGAAGGTCCCGCCGGCGGTCATCGACCGGCAGGTCGGCCGCGGACCCGTCCTCGACGAGGCGATCAACGCCGTGGTCCCGCAGCAGTACATGGCTGCCCTCCAGGAGCACGACCTCGAGCCGCTGGCCCAGCCGGAGATCGAGGTGACGAAGTTCGAGGACCACGAGACGCTCGAGTTCACCGCCGAGGTCGACGTCAAGCCCACCTTCGACCTGCCCGCCTACGACGGTCTCGAAGCCTCCGTCGAGGACATCGAGATCGACGACGCCGACGTCGACGAGCAGGTCGAGGCGCTGCGTGAGCGCTTCGGCACCCTCGCACCCGTCGAGCGCGTGGCTGCCGACGGCGACTTCGTGACGATCGACCTGGTCGCCGCCACCGACGGTGAGGCGGTCGAGGGCGGCGAGGTGACCGGCATGTCCTACAAGGTCGGTCGCGGAGGGATGATCGAGGGCCTCGACGAGGCGCTCGTCGGCCTCGGCGCGGGCGACACCGCCACCTTCGACTCCGAGCTGGTCGGTGGCGACCTGGTCGGCGAGCAGGTCCAGGTGACGGTGACGGTGACCGCCGTCCAGGAGCAGCAGCTCCCCGCCTACGACGACGAGTTCGCGCAGCTCGCCTCGGAGTTCGACACCGCCGAGGAGCTCACCGCCGACGTCCGTGAGCGCCTCGGTCGCGGCAAGCGCCTCGAGCAGGCGGCCGCCGCGCGCGACGCCGTCCTCGAGGCCCTCCTCGAGAAGGTCGAGATCCCGCTGCCCGAGGTGATGGTGACCGACGAGCTCAACGCGCGCCGCCAGAACGTCGAGCAGCAGCTCGCCATGGCCGGCATCACCATGGAGAAGTACCTCGAGGACGAGGGCCAGACGCAGGAGGAGTTCGAGGCTGATCTCGAGCGCCGGGTCCGCGACGCCGTCGCTGCGCAGTTCATCCTCGACAAGGTGGCCAAGAAGGAGGAGTTCGGCATCGAGCAGGCCGAGCTCTCCGAGCACCTCGTGCGCCGCGCCCAGCAGTCCGGGCAGGACCCGCAGGAGTTCGCCAACCACATGTTCGAGCACAACCACATCCCGGACCTCGTGCAGGAGATCCTGCGTGGCAAGGCACTCGCGACGATCGTGGAGTCCGCGGTCGTCAAGGACGCCTCGGGCGACGTGGTCGAGCTCAAGAACCTGCGTCCCGACGGCACCATCGGCGAGCCCGTCGAGGCGCCCGCCGACGAGGTCGCAGCCGAGCCCACCGACGAGGTCACCGAGAAGGACTGACCTCCTCGTCCCGTGCGTCACCGCGACCGGCGTCCACCCTCGGGTGGGCGCCGGTCGTCCATCTCTGGCGAACGAGCAGCTCAGCCGGTGGTTGGCTCGGTCCGCTGCAGCACGTCGAGCGCATGGCGGGCGATGCCCGAGCGTTGCTGTGCCCAGTGGTCGAAGGCCGTACGGAACTCCTCGGTGACCCCGCCCGCGGCGTCGAGCGCTGCTTCCTCCTGCAGCATCTCGGTGGGCAGGCTGGGCAGGCCGTTGAAGAGCATCAGGCTCACCGCGTAGCCGCGCCGCACCTGCTCCAGCGGCACGTGGACGCTCTCGTCGGCCAGTCCGGCGACGTAGGCCCCGACGCACGCCTCCGCGCGCTCAGGCAGGTCGGCGACGTCCTGGCGCCCGATCTGGATGTCGCCGACGAGGAGCTGGGCCAGGTCGAAGCCGACAGGCTGTGGTCGCCAGAGGGCGAAGTCGATGAGGGTGAAGCCCGGGTCTCCTGCGCGCCGGAGCAGGTTGTTGGGACAGGCATCGCCGTGCGCCGTCAGGTGCAGGCTGGCGGCGAACTCGGTGGCGAGCGCATCGAGGCGGCCGGCGACGGCGACGAGGGAGTCGCGCAGGTCGCCGAAGTGCTCGGCCACCGCCGGGTGGCGCCAGGTGGTGTCATCGTGGAGCCCCGGCAGGACCGTGTGGGCGAGGCGGCCCTGCACGAAGCTCTGGATGTCCCACTCCTGGGTGTCGATGCCGGCGAGCGGAGCAACGCGGGCGCTTCCCGCGAGCCGTCCGAGCAGACGTGCCGCGCGGACACTGTCGTCGTACGTCCAGGGCAGGGGGTCGCAGGCCACGGCCTCCAGCCAGAGCACGGCCGTCTCGTCGGAGCGCTCCTCGACCCGCAGGCCGCGTGGCATGGTGAGTCCCTCGGGGAGGCGATCGGCGAGGTCGGAGGCATAGAGCAGCGGTTCGGCACGCCACGGCAGGGAGGCCGCGGCCCACTCGGCGATCTCGGGCGGCACGGAGGCGAAGGCGGGGGAGTGGCGCCAGTTGTGCACGCGCTTCACGAAGAGGGTGAAGTCGCGCGGACCCGTGCCGTCGTCGGCGTGACCGCGCACCCAGGTCCGCGCGCCGGTGAGGATCGAGGGGACGTCATAGGCCACGGGCTCGGCCGTCGTGTCCAGCAACGTGACCGTCGGGACCTGCCACAGGGCGGCCACGATCTGCGCGAGGACGGCGTCCGTCACGTCGTCGCCGTCCAGCACCTCGTGGCGAGAGACCCGCGCGTCAGCTGCGAAAGTTGCTTTCATGATGCAGAAAGGTAAGTTGCTTTCATGTCTGCTGTCAACCGGTTGCCTGCCGTCGAACCCCACCTCCCCATGCTGATGGGCATGGTCTTCGGGCATCTTCGTGAGCGTCTCGTCCAGGAGGCTCCCGAGCTGCGCCCCTCGCAGCTGCGCGTCCTGGAGTGGCTGCCCCCCGAGGGGCTGACGATCACCGAGCTGGCCGACTGCCTCGAGATGACCGCCCAGGGGTGTGGTCAGTTCGTGCGCCAGCTCGTGGAGCTCGGGATGGTCGAGGTGGCCGTGGCCGATCACGACGCTCGCGCGCGGCGCGTCCGCATCACCGACGCGGGGCGCCTGGCCCTCGTGCGGTCCCGGGCGGTGCTCCAGGCGTGCGACGAGGCGTGGGCAGCGCGGGTGGGGGCCGAGCGCTACCGGGTGTTCCGCGAGGTCCTGGCGGAGGTCGCGCTCGGCTGAGTGCACCCCGTGCTCAGCTTCGGGCGTGGAATCCGCTGTGGGCGAACAGGGCGGGTTCTCGCGTGGAAGTGTCCGACCTTCCGGCTAGTGTCGCCAGCGTGAACCAGAACTCCAGCCCAGCCCTCTCGCCCGAGATGAACGGCGCCGGTGGGATGTATGGCCTCGATGACCACATCTACCAGCGCCTCCTCCGCGAGCGCATCGTCTTCCTCGGTTCGGAGGTGCGCGACCAGAACGCCAACGCGATCTGTGCGCAGCTCCTCCTCCTCTCTGCGGAGGATCCCGAGGCCGACATCTTCCTGCACATCAACAGCCCCGGTGGCTCCGTCGACGCCGGCATGGCGATCTACGACACGATGAACTACATCCCCAACGACGTCGCGACCGTCGGCATGGGCCTGGCTGCCTCGATGGGTCAGTTCCTGCTCTGTGCAGGCACCAAGGGCAAGCGCTACGCGCTCCCGCACGCGCGGATCATGATGCACCAGCCCTCCTCGGGCATGGGCGGCTCGGCCTCGGACATCAAGATCCAGGCCCAGCAGTCGCTGCACATCAAGAAGGTCCTGCTCGACCTGATCTCCGAGCACACGGGCCAGTCCGTGGAGCAGGTCATCGCCGACGCGGACCGCGACCGGTGGTTCACCGCGGAGCAGGCCGTCGAATACGGCCTGGTCGACAAGGTCGTCACCAATGCTCGTGAAGCCGCTGACGAAGGCCGCCCGGCCAGGACGAAGGACTGACGCATGAACTACTACATCCCGCAGTGGGAAGAGCGGACCTCCTACGGGTTCCGTCGCATCGACCCCTACGCCAAGCTCTTCGAAGAGCGCATCATCTATCTCGGCACGCCGATCAGCGACGACGTGGCCAACGCGGTCATCGCCCAGCTCATGTGCCTGGAGACGATGAACCCCGACTCCGACATCAGCATCTACATCAACAGCCCCGGTGGATCCTTCACCGCACTGACCGCGATCTACGACACGATGCGCTTCATCAAGCCCGACGTGCAGACCGTGTGCCTGGGCCAGGCCGCATCCGCGGCCGCGATCCTGCTGGGAGCCGGCGCCAAGGGCAAGCGGATGGCACTGCCCAACAGCCGCATCCTGATCCACCAGCCCTACACCGAGGGGACCTTCGGCCAGACCTCGGACATCGAGATCCAGGCCAACGAGATCCTGCGCATGCGCGAGCTCCTCGAGCGGATGATCGCGGACTCCAGTGGCAAGGACATCGACCAGGTCAGCCGCGACATCGAGCGCGACAAGATCCTGACCGCTCAGCAGGCCGTCGAGTACGGCCTGATCGACGCCGTGATCGAGTCGCGCAAGGGCACTCCCGCGCTCGTGTGATCCGGGCGTCCAGTCGATCGAAATCGCGACTCGCGACATCTCGTGTCCGGCCCCCGCCGGGGGCCGGCACGGGGTACCGTCGTGGGGCTTGTCGGATGACAGAACAGCGCAGGGTGTTGATTGCCGGGACTCCTTCCCGGCAAGACTTGGAGGACACGACTCGTGGCACGAATCGGTGACGGTGGCGACCTGCTGAAGTGCAACTTCTGCGGCAAGAGCCAGAAGCAGGTCAAGAAGCTCATCGCTGGACCCAACGTCTACATCTGCGACGAGTGCATCGAGCTCTGCAACGAGATCATCGAGGAGGAGCTCGCCGAGGGATCCGAGGTCAGCCTCGAGGAGCTTCCCAAGCCCAAGGAGATCTTCGAGTTCCTCAACTCCTACGTCATCGGCCAGGAGCACGCCAAGAAGTCCCTCGCGGTCGCGGTCTACAACCACTACAAACGGGTCCAGTCGGGCCTCCAGCCGGTGAGCGGCAAGGCCAAGGACGACGTGGTCGAGGTCGCCAAGTCCAACATCCTCGTCATCGGCCCCACCGGCTGCGGCAAGACCTACCTCGCCCAGACGCTCGCCCGGATGCTCAACGTCCCGTTCGCCATCGCGGATGCGACCGCTCTCACCGAGGCCGGCTATGTCGGTGAGGACGTGGAGAACATCCTGCTCAAGCTCATCCAGGCCGCCGACTACGACGTCAAGAAGGCCGAGACGGGCATCATCTACATCGACGAGATCGACAAGGTGGCCCGCAAGTCGGAGAACCCCTCGATCACGCGCGACGTCTCCGGCGAGGGCGTCCAGCAGGCACTGCTCAAGATGCTGGAGGGCACCACCGCATCGGTGCCTCCGCAGGGGGGTCGCAAGCACCCCCACCAGGAGTTCATCCAGATCGACACCACCAACATCTTGTTCATCGTGGGTGGCGCCTTCTCGGGCCTCGAGCAGATCATCGAGCAGCGCGTCGGCAAGAAGTCGCTCGGCTTCACCGCGGAGGTGCGCGGTGCGGCGGAGCGCAGCGCCGACGACCTGCTGGCCCAGGTGCGACCCGAGGACCTCACCAAGTTCGGGCTGATCCCCGAGTTCATCGGACGCCTGCCGTTGATCGCGAGCGTCAACAAGCTCGACCGCGAGGCGCTCGTCCAGATCCTCACCGAGCCGCGCAACGCGCTGGTCAAGCAGTACCAGAAGCTCTTCGACCTCGACGGCGTCGAGCTCGAGTTCACCGACGAGGCGATCGACTCGATCGCCGACGCCGCCCTCGAGCGTGGCACCGGGGCTCGCGGGCTCCGGGCGATCATCGAGGAGGTCCTCCTCTACGTGATGTACGACGTCCCGTCCCGCGGCGACGTGGCGAAGGTGATCGTCACCCGTGAGACGGTCGAGGACGAGGTCGCTCCGACGCTCATCCTGCGCGAGTCCGAGGCGAAGAAGAAGAAGTCCGCCTGAGGCTGCACACGGGCTGACCCGGGCCGGCAGTCGGGCTCGTCCGTCGAGACCGTCAGTCTTCGCTCGCGACGACCTCCAGCGGTGCCAGCTCGGCGCTGACCCGCAGCTCGGTGATCGACTCGTCGGTGACGAACTCCAGCTCGCCGACGACGTTGCCGACGGCGCGCAGGTCGTCCTGCGCCTGCTGGGCAGCGGTGACGAGGGTGGTGGGACCGGTGATCACGACGCGCGACAGCGGGGCGCGCATCTTGGCCTTGGCCTGCGACTTCGCACCGCGGATGCCGGTCAGGGCGGCTGCGACGGCGTCCAGCACCAGCGGCTGGGATGCGGCGGCGGATCCGAGGTCCGCGGCGGTGGGCCAGGCGGCATGGTGGATGGAACCCTCCTGCCACCACGACCACACCTCCTCGGTGGCGTAGGGGAGGAACGGGGCGAGCAGCCGCAGCTGGGTGTGCAGCGCGATCGCGAGCGTCGCCCGGGCAGAGTCGGTGGCCTCGCCGCCGTCGGAGTCGTAGGCGCGCTCCTTGACCAGCTCGAGGTAGTCGTCGCAGAACTCCCAGAAGAACTTCTCGGTGACCTCGAGCGCTGTCGTGTAGTCGTAGGCGTCGAAGGCATCGGTGGCGCGACGCACGACGGTGTCGAGGCGACCCAGCAGCGCGCAGTCGACGGGAGCACTGACCGCGCTGGGGGTCAGCGCGACGGCGCCGACGTTGCCGAGGACGAACTTCGAGGCGTTGAGGACCTTCATCGCCAGGCGGCGACCGATCTTCATCTGCGACTCGTCGAAGGGGGAGTCCATCCCGGGGCGGCCGATGGCGGCGCGCCAGCGCACGGCGTCGGCCCCGTACTTGTCCAGGATGTCGGTGGGGACCACGACGTTGCCCTTGGACTTCGACATCTTCTTGCGGTCGGGGTCGACGATGAAGCCGGAGATCATCGCGTGCGACCAGGGCACGGCCTGGAACTCGAACTCGGAGCGGACGACGCGGGAGAACAACCAGGTGCGGATGATGTCGTGCGCCTGCGTGGCGAGGTCGTAGGGGAAGACGCGGGAGAACAGGTCGTCGTCGACCTCCCACATGCCGGCGATCTGCGGGGTGAGCGAGGAGGTCGCCCAGGTGTCCATGACGTCGGGGTCCCCGACGAAACCGCCGGGCTTGCCGCGCTGGTCCTCGGTGTAGCCGTGGGGGGCCTGGGTCGACGGGTCGATCGGCAGCTCGTCCTCGGACGGCAGCAGCGGGTGGTCGTGGTCGGGCTCGCCGTCGGTGTCGACGGGATACCAGACGGGGAACGGGATGCCGAAGAAGCGCTGGCGCGAGATGAGCCAGTCACCGTTGAGGCCGCCGACCCAGTTGTCGTAGCGATGCTTCATGTGGGTGGGGATCCAGGTGATCTCCTCACCCCGGGCGAGCATCTCCTTGCGCAGCGTCGCGTCCTTGCCGCCGTTGGTGATGTACCACTGGCGGGTGGCCACGATCTCGAGCGGCTTGTCGCCCTTCTCGTAGAAGTTCGCCATCCGCTGGGTCGCCCTGGGCTCGCCGTCGAGGTCTCCGGACTCGCGCAGTGCGGCGACCATCGCCTCACGGGCGCTGAAGGTCGTCTTGCCGGCCAGCTCGCCGTACGCCGTCGACGCCGCGTCGGCGGCCAACCACTCGGGGGTCTCGCGCAGGATGCGGCCGTCGCGACCGACCACGGTGCGGACCGGGAGGTCCAGCTCGCGCCACCAGATGACGTCGGTGAGGTCGCCGAAGGTGCAGCACATCGCGATGCCGGCGCCCTTGTCGGGCTCGGCCAGGTGGTGGGCCAGGACCGGGATCTCGACGCCGAAGACGGGCGAGGTGACGGTGGTGCCGAAGAGGTCCCGGTAGCGCTCGTCGTCCGGGTGCGCGATGAGGGCCACCACGCTCGGGATCAGCTCGGGACGGGTGGTCTCGATGTGGAGCGGGCTTCCGTCGGCCCGGTGGAACGCGACGCGGTGGTAGTGCCCGGGATAGTCGCGCGCCTCGAGCTCGGCCTGGGCGACCGCGGTCTGGAAGGTGACGTCCCACAGGGTCGGCGCCTCCGACAGGTAGGCCTCACCACGGGCGAGGTTGCGCAGGAACGCGCGCTGGCTCACGGTGCGGGAGTGGTCACCGATCGTGGTGTAGGTCGGGTTCCACTGCACCGAGAGGCCGAGCTGGCGCCACAGCGCCTCGAAGGCCTTCTCGTCGTCGACGACGAGCTGCTCGCACAGCTCGATGAAGTTGGGCCGGCTGATCGGGACCTGCTTCTTCGGGTCGGGCTTGTCGGGCGGCGTGAAGTCGGCCTCGTACGGCAGGGTGGGGTCGCAGCGGACGCCGAAGTAGTTCTGGACGCGGCGCTCGGTCGGCAGGCCGTTGTCGTCCCAGCCGATCGGGTAGAACACCGCCTTGCCCTGCATGCGCTGGTAGCGCGCGATCAGGTCGGTGTGGCTGTAGGAGTAGACGTGTCCGACGTGGAGCGAGCCGCTGACGGTCGGGGGCGGCGTGTCGATGGAGTAGACGTTCTCCCGGGGCTGGGTCCGGTCGAAGGCGTAGGTGTCGTTGTCGGCCCAGGTCCTCGACCACTTGTCCTCCAGCCCCTCCAGCGCCGGACGCTCCGGAACGGCGACGGCACGCGGGTCGGTGCTCGTCGTCGTTGCCGGATCGGTGTCCGGGGTCGAGGCGCTGGGGTTCTCAGTCATGCGCTGAGTCTATGGACGGGCCTGCGGCCTGCGAAAACGACTGTCGGAAATGTGGTGGTCGCTCGTGGGCGGTTCGTCCTAGCGTGGCGTGATGGACATGGAGTTCTTCGACACCCCGCAGCCCTTCCTCGACGCTGCCGGTGACCTGCTCGCCGGCGACCCCGTGCTCGGCAGCGTCATCGCCAGTGTCAGCGAGCGGACCGCCCGGGAGCTCATCGGGGGCCTCGACTCCTGGTCGGGTGTCGGTGCCCCGTTCGCGCGCTGGTGGGTCGTCGTACGAGACCGGTCGGGCACGCCCGTGAGCGCTGCGATGCGGACCGCGCCCTTCGAGCCCCACCCGACCTTCTCCCTGCCGATGTCCCACGACGCGGCCCGCTCGCTGGCCGCGGCGCTCCACGCGCGCGGTGAGTTCCTCGGCGGCGCCAACGGCGCGCTGCCCGGCGCCGAGGTCCTCGCGCGCACGACGGCCGAGCTGTGCGGGGGCGAGCTCGTCGTCGACAGGGGCACCCGTCTCTGGGAGGCGACGTCGGTCGCAGTCCCACCGGCACCCGAGGGGCGGCTGCGGCCGGCGACCGAGGCCGATGCCGACCTGGTGCGGTCGTGGTTCGAGGCGTTCCACGTCGAGGCCGACGAGCAGGCCGGGCGAGACCCCGGACCGACCCGGGGGAGCACCACACCCTCGAGAGCGTGCTGGTGAGGATCCGCGAGGGCGTCGAGTGGCTGTGGGAGCTGCCCGACGGCACGGTCGCCCACCTGACCGGCGCCGGCCCGCCCTCCTACGGCGTGGGTCGGATCGGTCCCGTCTTCACCCCGAAGGAGCACCGCGGGCGCGGCATCGCGTCCTACGTGGTCGGCGAGCTGACCCGACGCGGGCTCGAGGCGGGCCACCGCATGTGCCTGTTCACCGACCGGGACAATCCGACGTCCACCAGGATCTACGCCGGGCTCGGCTACGAACGGGTCGTGGACATGGCCGAGCACCTCGTCCGGCCCCGGGTGGCGGGCGCGCCCTAGACTCGACCCGAGATGACTGATCTACCCCAGGCCCCCCGCCCCGCCCAGACGTTCGACGAGGTCGAGGACGCCCTGCTGTCCCGTTGGCCGGAGACCAGGCTCGAGCCGAGCCTGGACCGGATCGAGGCGTTCACCGAGCTGCTCGGCGACCCGCAGCGCTCCTTCCGCTCGATCCACCTGACCGGCACCAACGGCAAGACCAGCACCAGCCGGATGATCGAGACCCTGCTCCGAGCCCTCGACCTGCGCACCGGTCGCTTCACCTCGCCGCACCTGGAGCGGATGAGCGAGCGGATCAGCATCGACGGCGAGCCGTTGGACGACGAGGCCTTCGTGCGCGCCTTCAACGACGTGGCGCCCTACACGCACCTGGTCGATGCCGATCAGGACCATCCGCTGAGCTTCTTCGAGACCGTGGTCGGCATGGCCTACGCCGCGTTCGCCGACGCCCCGGTCGACGCGGCCGTGGTCGAGGTCGGGATGGGCGGCAGCTGGGACGCGACCAACGTGGTCGACGCCGATGTCGCGGTGGTGCTTCCGATCGCCGTCGACCACGCCAAGTACCTCGGCGAGGACCCGGCGACCATCGCGGTGGAGAAGGCCGGGATCATCAAGCCGGGCTCCGTGGCGGTGCTCGCGGAGCAGACCCCCGAGGTCGCCGCTGTCCTGCTGGCCAGGGCCGCCGAGGTCGGTGCGACCGTGGTGCGCGAGGGCATGGAGTTCGGCGTGGCCGCCCGCACGCCCGCGGTCGGCGGGCAGGTCGTCTCGCTCCAGGGCCTGCGGGCCAGGTACGACGACGTGTTCCTGCCCCTCTACGGCGCCCACCAGGCCCAGAACGCCGCCGTCGCGCTCGCCGCGGTGGAGTCGTTCGGCACCGGCGCCCTCGACGACGACCTGGTGCGCGCCGCCTTCGCGGAGGCCACCTCTCCGGGACGCCTCGAGATCATCCGGCGCAGCCCCACGATCCTGCTCGACGCCGCCCACAACCCGCACGGCGCCGCAGCCCTCGGCGCGGCGCTCGACGACTCGTTCTCCCTCGCCCCGCTGATCGGGGTGATCGGGGTGATGGACGACAAGGACCTCGAGGGCATGCTCGACGTCCTCGAGCCCCACCTCGCCCATGTGGTCTGCACCCAGAACTCGACCCTGCGCTCGATGTCGGCCTCCGCGCTGGGTCGCGTCGCGGTGGAGATCTTCGGGGAGGACCGGGTCAGCGTCGTCCCCGACCTCGCCGACGCGATCGAGCGGGCGGCGACCCTCGCCGAGGCGGGCGAGGCCATCGAGGTCTCGATCGGTGCCGGAGCGGTGCTCGTCACCGGCTCCGTGGTCACGGTGGGCGAGGCGCGCACGATGCTGAAGGGCCGCCGATGAGTGCCGAGGGGGACGCTCCCACCGACCCGGCTCCCACCGACCCGGCTCCCACCAATCCGGCTCCCACCAACACCGAGCGCTCACCCAGGCGGGGCATGTGCGCGGCGGTGCTGTCCCTGGAGGCGATCGCCCTGGGCCTGACCACGCCGGTGATGATCACCATCTCCGACGTCGCGGCCGGGACGGCTGTCGCGGTGGGGCTGGGACTGGCGATCGTGTGCCTGCTGCTGGCCGGCATGCTGCGCGCGGAGTGGGCCTACCTCGCCGGTTACGTCGTCCAGGTCGCCGCCATCGCTCTCGGCTTCGTCGTGCCGGTGATGTTCGGCCTCGGCGCGGTGTTCGCCGCGCTGTGGTCCGGGGCTGATCTGCTGGGTCGCAGGATCGAGCGCGAGCGAGCTGCCGCCTGGGCGACGTGGCGCGCGGAGCAGGGCTGAGCCGCAGGCGCCGCTCGGTGATGGCTAGGGTTGGGCCATGACCGATGTGCAGCGTTCCCTCGTCCTCGTCAAGCCCGACGGCGTACGTCGCGGCCTCTCCGGCGAGATCCTGCGCCGGATCGAGGCCAAGGGCTACACGCTCGCGGCCGTCCAGCTGCGCAGTGCGACCCCCGAGCTCCTCGCCGACCACTACGCCGAGCACGAGGGAAAGCCGTTCTACGGTCCGCTCGTGGAGTTCATGCTGTCCGGTCCGGTGCTCGCCGTCGTCATCGAGGGCCAGCGCTGCATCGAGGGGTTCCGGTCGCTCGCCGGCGCCACCGACCCGACCGTCGCCGCCCCGGGCACGATCCGTGGTGACCTCGGCCGCGACCAGGGGCTGGCCGTCCAGCAGAACCTCGTGCACGGCTCCGACTCCGAGGAGTCCGCCGTCCGCGAGATCGGGATCTGGTTCGCCGACCTGCCCTGAGCCGCCGAGTCGCTGAGCCGTCCGAGTCGTCTGGGGCGGGTGTGGCGCGCGTGTCCTGCCGGGAACGGGCGAGCCTGCTACCTAACCTGAGGCAGGGTCGGTGAGCACCGCCGACCCCTCTTCCTGGCACGACCGACATGCAGGGGCTCAGGGGCATGGCACTGAACAGAACGACCGGGGGCATCATCGGCCGCGACATGGCCGTCGACCTCGGTACGGCCAACACGCTGGTCTACGTCCGCGGCAAGGGCGTCGTGCTCGACGAGCCGTCCGTCGTGGCGATGAACACCACGACGGGCGAGGTGCTCGCCGTGGGCCACGAGGCCAAGCGGATGATCGGCCGCACGCCCGACAACATCGCCGCCATCCGGCCCCTGAAGGACGGCGTGATCGCCGACTTCGAGGCGACCGAGCAGATGCTGCGCTACTTCATCCACCAGGTCCACCGGCGTCGCTACTTCGCCAAGCCCCGCATGGTCATCTGCGTGCCCAGCGGCATCACCGCCGTGGAACAGCGTGCGGTCAAGGAGGCCGGCTACCAGGCCGGAGCCCGCAAGGTCTACATCGTCGAGGAGCCGATGGCGGCCGCGATCGGCGCCGGGCTCCCGGTCCACGAGGCCACCGGCAACATGATCGTCGACGTCGGCGGCGGCACCACCGAGGTCGCGGTCATCAGCCTCGGCGGCATCGTCACGAGCATCTCGATCCGCACCGCCGGTGACGACCTCGACCAGGCCATCATCGCGTGGATGAAGAAGGAGTACTCCCTGATGCTGGGGGAGCGCACCGCCGAGGAGGTCAAGATGACCCTCGGGTCGGCCTTCCCGCTCCCCACCGAGCAGGACGCGGAGATCCGCGGGCGCGACATGGTCTCCGGCCTGCCCCGCACGGTCGTCGTCTCCAGCGCCGAGCTGCGCCAGGCCCTCGAGGAGCCCCTGCACTCCATCGTCGACGCCGTCCGCACCACTCTCGACCAGACCCCGCCCGAGCTCGCCGGCGACATCATGGACCGCGGCATCGTGCTCACCGGCGGCGGCGCGATGCTCCGCGGCCTCGACGAGCGCCTGCGCCACGAGACCGGGATGCCCGTCCACGTCGCGGAGGACCCCCTGTCGTCGGTCGCCTACGGCGCCGGCAAGTGCGTCGAGGAGTTCGAGGCGCTCCAGCAGGTCCTCGTCTCCGATCGGCGACGGTTCTGATGGGGCCGCTGGGGGGACACGACGGGCGCGAGCGCCGGTGGACCGGTCTGGACCGGCTCGAGTCACGCAACCGCCCGCCTCGCTCGCTCCTGGTCGCACTGGTGCTCGCGAGCATCACACTGATCACCCTCGACGTGTCCGGAGGCGGCTCCTCGCCACTGGAGCCTGCCCGGCGTGCCGTCGGCGAGGCCTTCGGTCCGGCCGAGTCCGCCGCGGCCGCCGCGCTGCGCCCGCTCACCACCGTCCCTGCCTGGTTCCGCAGCAAGGGCGACCTGGCCGACGAGGTCCGCGACCTCGAGGCGAGCAACGCCGCGCTCCGCGGCAGGATCGAGCTGGCCGGCTTCGACCGCAACCGGCTCGAGCAGTACGACGGCCTCACGAGCGCCGCGGTCGACCTCGGCTCGGCCCTGGTCCCGGCCCGCGTGGTGGCACTCGGCTCGCGCCAGTCCCAGAGCTTCACCGTGACCATCGACGCCGGCTCGGCGGCGGGTCTCGGCCCCGACATGACGGTGGTCAACAACGACGGCCTCGTCGGTCGCGTCCTGCGGGTCACCCGCAGCACGGCGACGGTGCTGCTGATCATCGACCCCGACTCGACCGTCGGCGGGCGCGTGGGCTCGAGCATGGAGATCGGCTTCGTCAACGGCAGCGGGTCGCTCGACCAGGACTCCGGGCTGGACCTGCGGCTGGTCGACGACGCGTCGATCCCCTCGCGCGACGACACGGTCCTCACCTGGGGAAGTGCGACCGGTCCCTACGCGCCGGGCGTGCCGATCGGCACCATCACCGAGGTCTACAGCTCGCTCCGGGAGGCCTCGCAGCGGGCCGTGGTCGATCCGTTCGTCGACTTCTCCGCGCTCGACGTGGTGGGCGTCATGGTGCCGAGCGGTGCCGCGAGCGACCGCGCGATCGTCGAGGCGGACGGGACCCTGAGATGACCTACCTCCGCTGGATCGTCGCCTTCGCCGCCGTCGTCGTGGCCCTCGTGGTCCAGGTCACGCTGTTCCCGCACCTGGCCTGGCACGGCATCGTGCCCAACCTGTGCCTTCTCGTGGTCGTCGCGGCCGCCCTCACCGTCGAGCCGCCCTTCGCCCTGGTCCTGGGCTTCGCCGCCGGGCTCACCCTCGACCTCGCCCCTCCGGCGGACCACCTCGCCGGTCGGTGGGCGCTGGCCCTGACCGTGGCGGCCTTCCTGGCCGCCCGGGTGCGCCAGGACGTGCAGCCGACCGCGCTCGCGGTGGTCGGCACGGTGGCCTCGGCCTCGTTCGTCGCCACGTCGCTGTTCGCGCTGAGCGGGGTGCTGCTCGCCGATCCCGCCCTGTCCGTGGCCGGTCTCCTCGAGGTCGTCCTGGTCGCGGTGGTGTGGGACGTGCTGCTCACCCCGTTCGTGCTGCCACCGCTGATGAAGCTGTTCGCCCGGCTCACCCCGCAGTGGGCGACGCCGTGAGTCGCACCGCAGCCGGCAACGGCCGGCTCCGCCTGGTGGTCGTCCAGGTGCTCGCCTTCTCGCTGTTCGCGACCCTGTTCGTCCGGCTCTACTACCTCCAGGTCATCGGCGGCGAGTCCTACCAGGCGCAGGCCGCCAACCAGTCGGTGCGCGACATCGTCGTGCAGCCCCAGCGCGGGCTCATCGTCGACAGCCAGGGCCGCCCGCTCGTCGCCAACCGCACCTCGTGGGTGATCTCGGTCGATCGCACGCTCCTCGGCAAGCTCGAGGCCGACCAGCGCACCGAGCTGATCCGCCGGGTGGCGGTCGTCGTCGACGCACGGCCGGCGGACGTGGAGGCCGGCCTGATCACCTGCGGTGACCCCGGCAGCATCCGTGACGTGTGCTGGAACGGGTCGCCCTACCAGCCCGTGCCCGTCGCCACCGACGTCTCCAAGGACGTCGCGCTTCGCGTGCTCGAGCAGCCCGAGGACTATCCGGGCGTGCTCGCCGAGCAGCAGAACGTCCGTTCCTACCCGCGCCCCTTCGGCATCAACCTCGCCCACGTCCTGGGCTACCTCAGCCCGATCACCGAGGACGAGTACGACCTCGCCTCCGAGCGCGCCGACCGCTCCCTCAACGGTGCCTCGGTGGTCGGTCGCGCCGGCGTGGAGAAGCAGTACGACGAGTGGTTGCGCGGGCTGCCCGGCTACCACCGCGTCGCCGTCGACTCCATGGGTCGCGTGCTCGGCGACGACTCGGTGGTCGAGAGCACGCCGGGCGACACCCTCGTGACCTCGATCGACGCGAAGGTGCAGGCGGTGGTGGAGCGGCAGCTCGCCGAGCGCATCCAGGTCCAGCGCCAGACCCTCGACCCGGTGACCGGCCGCAGGTACGAGGCGGACTCCGGCGCAGCGGTGGTCCTCGACGCGAAGACCGGCCGGGTCGTCGCCATGGCCAGCCAGCCGACGTACGACCCGGACGTCTGGACCGGCGGCATCAGCGAGCCGCAGCTGGAGAGGCTCTACTCGGAGAAGGCAGGCACGCCGCTGCTCTCCCGCGCGACGCAGGGCCAGTTCGCCCCCGGCTCCACGTGGAAGCCCTTCATGACCGCCGGCGCGCTGACCAACGGCTACGCGATGGATGCGACGCTGGCGTGCTCCTCAGGACTCCAGGTCGGCAACCGGGTCTTCAAGAACTACGAGTCGGGTGCCTACGGCAACATCGGCTTCGCGAAGGCGCTCGAGGTCTCGTGCAACACGTTCTTCTACCGGATCGGCTACGACTTCTGGCAGCGGTTCGGGAGCGACCCGGCCGACATCGGCGCTCGCGACCCGCTGGTGGAGACCGCCAAGGAGTTCGGCTTCGGGTCCCGCACGGGCGTCGACCTGCCCGGCGAGGCCCCCGGTCGCATCGCTGATCGGCAGTGGAAGCAGGACTACTACGAGTCGCAGAAGGACTACTACTGCGAGCTCGCGGCCAAGCCCCAGACCCGGGAGACGAGCGACTTCGTCTACACGTTCGCCCGGGAGTTCTGCATCGAGGGCAACCTCTACCGCGCCGGCGACGCCGTCAACTTCTCCATCGGTCAGGGCGACACGATCGTCACCCCGCTCCAGCTGGCCCGCGCCTATGCCGCGCTGAGCAACGGCGGGGCGCTGTACGCGCCCACCGTGGCGAAGGCGGTGATCAGCCCCGAGGGGCGGGTGCTGCGTCGCATCACGCCTCGCAAGGTCGCCCAGCTCGACGTCCCGAGACGCTACCTCGACTACATCGACGGTGCACTGCAGAACGTGACCAGCGTCGGCACGATGGCCTGGAAGATGGGCGGCTTCCCGCTCGAGGAGGTCACCGTGCGCTCCAAGACCGGGTCCGCCGAGGTCTACGGCAAGCAGACGACGGGGTGGGTCGCGTCCTACAGCGAGGACTACGTCGTGGTGATGATGATCAGCCAGGCCGGTACCGGCTCGGGCTCCACCGGTGACGGCATCCGTGCCATCTGGGAAGCGCTCTACGGCATCGACGGCGAGACCGTACGACCTGCGCGGGCCGCGACGCCCGGCACGCTCGCGCCGGCCAGGCTGCCGCAGTTCCTCGCCGACGGGTCGATCATGCCGCCCCGGGTGAAGGACTGACGACGTGAGCGTGCTGACCCACCGACCCGCTGCCCGTCCCGGACAGGCCTCGAGCGCGCTGCGCGCTCCCGGGCTGGACTGGCTGCTGCTGCTCGCCGCGCTCTTCCTGGTCTCGGTCGGCACCCTGCTGGTCTGGTCGGCGACCTCGACCCGCGTCGACCTCACCGGCGGTGACCCCCACGCCTACCTGCGCAAGCAGCTGGTGAACGTCGCGATCGGGCTCGTCCTGATGGTCGCGGTCATGGCCACCGACCACCGCTGGGTGCGGATCCTCGCGCCCCTGGCCTACCTCGCCAG
Source organism: uncultured Actinomycetota bacterium (assembly GCA_963790155.1). Lineage (GTDB taxonomy): Bacteria > Actinomycetota > Actinomycetes > Propionibacteriales > Nocardioidaceae > Nocardioides. The sequence continues at coordinate 1,147,162 of CAWBNL010000004.1, forward strand.
CGTCGGCGGGCTCGTGCTCGTCCTCGTCGCCGGCACCACGATCAACGGGTCGCGCTCCTGGCTCCAGCTGGGCGGCATGTCCATCCAGCCGTCGGAGTTCGCCAAGCTCGCGGTCGTCATCGGGATGGCCCTGGTCGCGGCCGAGCGCACGGAGCGCAGGTGGGGCCGCCGGGTCGGCGGGCTCGAGGTCATGGCGATGCTCACCATCGCCGGGGTGCCCGCCGCGCTCATCCTGCTGCAACCCGACCTCGGCACCATGCTGGTCCTGGCTGCGACCGTCTTCGGGGTGCTCGCGATCGCCGGCGCAGGGCGCCGGTGGCTGGGCGGCCTGAGCGTCGCAGCCGTCGGGGGAGCGGTGGTCGCGGTCGCTGCCGGTGTGCTCAAGCCCTACCAGGTCGACCGCTTCCTGGCCTTCACCGATCCCGGGCTCGACCCGCGCGGAGCCGGCTACAACACCGAGCAGGCGCGCATCGCCGTCGGCAACGGCGGTCTCTTCGGGCAGGGCCTCTTCGAGGGGTCCCAGACGCGCTCCGGCTTCGTTCCCGAGCAGCACACCGACTTCATCTTCACCGTCGCCGGGGAGGAGCTCGGCCTGGTCGGGTCCGGCGTGATGATCCTGCTCCTCGCCGTGGTGATCTGGCGCGCGCTCGCGATCTCGGCCGAGGCCGGCGACCTGTTCGGCCGGGTGGCCGCGGCAGGCATCGCGTGCTGGTGGGGCTTCCAGGGCTTCCAGAACATCGGCATGTGCCTGGGGATCATGCCTGTCACGGGCGTCCCGCTGCCGTTCGTGTCCTACGGCGGCAGCTCGCTGTTCGCCGGGATGCTCGCGCTCGGCCTGCTGCAGAACATCCACCTCAGGTCATCGGGGCGCTCGTCGCACCGCGCAGCCGCCACCCCGAGGTTAGGCCGCGCCCAGCGCAGCGACGTAACCTAGGTGGTCGCCCTTCCGCTCGTCCCTGATCGAGGTGTTCCCATGTCCGTCGCGTCGGTCTTCCCGCGCCTGGAGTCGAAGCTCTCCTCCGTGCAGAAGCCCATCCAGTACGTCGGCGGCGAGCTCAACTCCGTCGTCAAGGACTGGGACTGCGCGGCCGACTCGGAGGCAGGTGGTCCCACCGTGCGGTGGGCGCTGATGTATCCCGACGCCTACGAGGTCGGACTGCCCAACCAGGGCGTGCAGATCCTCTACGAGGTGCTCAACGAGCGCGACTGGATCCTGGCCGAGCGGACCTACTCGGTGTGGGCCGACATGGAGCAGGTGATGCGCACCGGCGACGAGCACGGCCCCATCCCGCAGTTCACGGTCGACGGCCACCGGCCCGTCGGGGCCTTCGACCTCTTCGGCCTGAGCTTCTCCACCGAGCTCGGCTACACCAACATGCTCAATGCCCTCGACCTCGCCGGGATCCCGCTGCACGCGACCGACCGCACCGACGACGACCCGGTCGTGATCGCCGGCGGCCACGCCGCGTTCAACCCCGAGCCCATCGCCGACTTCATCGACGCCGCGGTGCTCGGCGACGGCGAGGAGGTCGTGCTCGCGATCTCCGAGGTCGTCCGCGAGTGGAAGGCGGAGGAGAAGCCGGGCGGACGCGAGGAGCTGCTGCGCCGCCTCGCGGTCACCGGCAACATCTACGTCCCCCGCTTCTACGACATCACCTATGCCCAGGACGGCTCGATCGAGGCGGTCGTGCCCAACCGCCCGGGCATCCCGTTCCGGATCCGCAAGCACACGCTGATGGACCTCGACCAGTGGCCCTACCCGCGCAACCCGCTGGTGCCGCTCGCGGAGACCGTCCACGAGCGCTTCTCCGTCGAGATCTTCCGCGGCTGCACCCGTGGCTGCCGCTTCTGCCAGGCAGGCATGATCACCCGGCCGGTGCGGGAGCGGTCCATCAAGACCATCGGCGACATGGTCGAGAACGGCATCCGCAAGACCGGCTTCGAGGAGGTGGGCCTGCTCTCGCTCTCCAGCGCCGACCACACCGAGATCGGCGAGGTCGCCAAGGGCCTGGCCGACCGCTACGAGGGGTCCAACGTGTCCCTCTCGCTGCCCAGCACCCGGGTCGACGCGTTCAACATCACCCTCGCCAACGAGTTCTCCCGCAACGGCCGGCGCTCGGGCCTGACCTTCGCCCCCGAGGGCGGGTCGGAGCGGATGCGCAAGGTGATCAACAAGATGGTCACCGAGGAGGACCTGATCAGCACCGTCGCGGCGGCCTACTCCCACGGCTGGCGCCAGGTGAAGCTCTACTTCATGGTCGGCCTGCCGACCGAGACCGACGAGGACGTCCTCCAGGTCGCCGACCTCGCCAGGCGGGTGATCGCCAAGGGCCGCGAGGTCTCGGGGCGCAACGACATCCGCTGCACCGTCTCCATCGGCGGCTTCGTGCCCAAGCCGCACACGCCCTTCCAGTGGGCCGCGCAGCTCGACCACGCCACGACCGACCACCGGCTCACCCAGCTGCGCACCATCGTGCGCGACGACAAGAAGTACGGCCGTGCGATCGGTTTTCGCTACCACGACGGCAAGCCCGGCATCGTCGAGGGCCTGCTCTCGCGCGGCGACCGCCGCGTCGGTCGGGTCATCGAGGAGGTCTGGCGCGACGGAGGTCGCTTCGACGGCTGGAGCGAGCACTTCTCCTACGACCGCTGGATGGAGTCCGCCGAGCGAGGGCTGGCCGGCACCGGGGTCGACGTCGACTGGTACACCCTCCGCGAGCGCGACTACGACGAGGTGCTGCCGTGGGAGCACCTCGACTCCGGCCTCGACAAGGACTGGCTCTGGGGGGACTGGGAGGATGCCCTCGCGGTCGCCGCCGGCGCCGACGTCGAGATCGAGGACTGCCGTTGGACGCCGTGCTACGACTGCGGCGTGTGCCCCGAGATGGGCACCGAGATCCAGGTCGGTCCCACCGGCCAGGTGCTGCTGCCGCTCAGCGTGGTCTGAGCCCGACGCCGTCGGTGACGCGTCGCACCGCCGGTGCGGGTCACGGCACGGCTACTGTGGTCGACGCTCGAGCAGTCACACGGAGGGGCAGGCATGCCTGAAGCAGCGGCTCGGTCCCACGGGCCCGGAACGACGTCGGAGGACTACTCCGGCACCTACTACGCATCCCACCTCGGGGGCACCGAGGACTACTCCTGGGAGACCGACTCCTGGCGCGAGTTCTTCACCCACGTCGCGCAGCGCGTGCTCGCGCTCGCTCCATGCGCGACGGTGCTCGACGTCGGGTGCGCGCGGGGACTCCTCGTGCAGGCCTTCGCCGCCGAGGGCGTCGACGCCTCGGGCATCGATGTCTCCGAGCACGCGGTCGCCACGGCGCACCCTGACGTACGCGACCGGTTGCGCGTCGCGTCCGCGACTGCGCCGATCGAGGGTCACTACGACCTGATCACGTGCATCGAGGTGCTGGAGCACATGGATCCTCGTGCGGCCCAGGACGCGATCGACTCGATGACCGCCGCAACCGACCAGATCGTGTTCTCCTCCAGCCCGCTCGACCTGGCCGAGCCCACCCACGTCAACGTCCACGAGACCCACCAGTGGGCCGCGTGGTTCGCCGACCGCGGCTTCTTCCGCCGCGCCGACGTCGACCTGTCCTTCCTCACGCCCTGGGCGATCCTGTTCGAGCGGGCTGCACCGTCGCACCGTGACCTCGTCTCCCGCTACGAGTCGGCGCTCAACCCCCTGCTCTCCGAGACCATCGCCAAGCGCGAGGCCCTGCTCGAGTCCCAGCGGGAGGTCAGCCGGCTGCAGGATGAGGCCGCCGGTGGCGAGGCGCACCGTCGCCTGGAGGAGGCGTTGCGCGAGGCACGGCACGAGCTGCTCCTCAGCCGCGACCAGATCATCGGCAGCGACGCCGAGATCGGACGCGTCAACCGTGACCTGACCCGGGTGGCCCAGGAGCTGCGCGCGACCACGCGCAGGATGCGTCGTACGGTCGAGCGGCGCGACGACCTCCAGCAGCGGCTGACCCGGACCCGCACCCGGTCAGAGAAGCAGGTCTCGTCGCTCCGCGAGCAGGTGGCCCGGCTCGAGGGTGAGCTCGCCGCGGCGCGGGCCTCGTTCCCGCGTCGGGCGGTCCGCTCGCTCCGGCGGCGGCTGCGGTGACCCCGGTCCGGGCGACCGGCTCCGCCGCCGCGCCGCTGTTCTCCATCGTCACGCCGGTCTTCGATCCTCCCCTCGACGTCCTGGAGGAGACGATCGCCTCGGTCCTGGCGCAGGACCACGACGACTGGGAGTGGATCCTGGTCGACGACGCGTCGACGAACGCCGCCGTCGTCACGACGATCACCCGTCACATGCTCGCCGAACCGCGGATCAGGCTGCTCGAGCGCGACGTCAACGGGCACATCGTGGCCGCCTCCAACGACGGGGTCGACGCCGCGCGCGGCGAGTTCCTCGTGTTCCTCGACCACGACGACCTGCTGAGGTCCGACGCGCTCGCCGTCAACGCGCGTCACATCGCCCGGCACGAGGACGTCGACTACCTCTACTCCGACGAGGACAAGGTCGACGTCTGCCGGCCGGTTCTACGGCGCGTTCCCCAAACCCGACTGGTCTCCCGAGCGGTTGAGCGGTCAGATGTACACCTCCCACCTCTCGGTCATCCGGACCTCGGTGGTGCGTGAGGTGGGCGCGTTCCGAGACGGCTACGACGGATCCCAGGACCACGACCTGGCGCTGAGGGTCGGCGAGGTGGCGCGCCGCGTGGTCCACATCCCGGAGGTGCTCTACCACTGGCGCGCGGTCGCGGGTTCGGCCTCGGCGGCGATGGACGCCAAGCCCTACGCGACCCTCGCCGGTCAGCGCGCGGTGCAGGACCACCTCGACCGTACGGGTGTGGCTGCCCGGGTGGACCAGGGTGCCGAGCCCGGTCGCTACGTCCTCGAGCGCGAGCTGGACCCGGCAGTCAGCGTCTCGGTGGTGATCCCGACCCTGGGCCAGAGCGACGTCGTCTTCGGGCGGCGACGCGTGCTCGTGGTCGAGGCCGTCCGCTCCCTGCTGGCCCACACCGACCACGAGGACGTCGAGATCGTGGTCGTCCACGACGCGCCGACGCCGCCCGACGTGCTCGAGGCGCTGCGCGAGGTGGCCGGCCACCGGTTGGTGCTCGTGCCCTACGCCAAGGCGTTCAACTTCAGCGAGAAGATGAACCTCGGTGTCGTGTCCTCGACGGGCGAGCGGCTCGTGCTGCTCAACGACGACGTCGAGGTGATCTCCGAGCGCTGGCTGGAGAACCTGGTGGCGCCCCTCGACGATCCGGGCGTGGGGATGACGGGCGCCAAGCTCTACTTCTCCGACAGCACCGTCCAGCACGCCTGCCACGCCTACTGGGGCACCCACTACCGCCATCCCTTCCGGTTCTGGACCCGCGAGGAGTCAGGACCGTTCGGAGAGCTGGTGGTGAACCGTGAGGTGAGCGGCGTGACCGCCGCCTGCGCCGCGATGACCCGGGAGACCTACCTCTCGGTCGGCGGCTTCACCGAGACGCTGCCGTCCAACTTCAACGACGTCGACCTGTGCTACAAGGTGCGCCACATCGGACGCTCGATCGTCTGGATCGCCAACTGCGAGCTGTTCCACTTCGAGTCGCGCACCCGCGAGGGCAGGGCCGAGGCGTGGGAGCGCTACGCCGTCGTGCGACGCTGGGGAATCCCGGAGGAGGACCCGTTCACGCCGAGCGCTGTGGCATCGCCGATGATCGACCCGCACCGGATCCTGCGGGAGCGGATCCGCGAGGCCGATCCGGGCCTACGCGCACCTGCCGCAGCACCGCAGCCGTGAGGATCGCGAACGCGATCGAGGCGACGAACCACGTCGCGGTGGGGCCGGGCCCGCGTCCCCACCACCACTCGGCAGCGTCGCCGAATCGCACGAACGAGACGTCGAGGCCGGTGACGTAGCGCCGGATCTGGATGTGCAACGCGATCGAGTGCACGACCGCGAGGGCAGCGACGGCGGTCCAGTATCCGGTGGGGGACAGCCGGGCCGTCACTCCCCGGGTGCCCAGCAGGCACAGTCCGGTGAAGATCACGATCACCGGCAGCAGGTAGCGCGGCTGTACGCCCTGTCCCACGAGCACACCTGATCGGACGAGCAGGTACAACGGCTGGACGAAGAGCGCCGCACCGACCAGCACCAGGCCCACGACCTTGGCCGGGAACAGCCGCTTCCTTCCCTGGAGCAGCAGCGGGAACCAGACAGCGATCGTCAACATGGGGACGATGGGCGGGAAGGGGGTGTCGAGCCATCCCGTGCGGCCCAGCGGCCCGGAGCCGAAGATGCCGAGCCAGAGGGAGGGCAGGAGCGCGAGGTTCATCAGGATCAGCTGGCTCAGGGTCAGCGAGCGGTCGATCCGTCCGAAGCTGTCCACGAGGGCCGTGTTGAGGCCTGCCTGCAGGAAGATGATCCCTGCGAGGACCAGGCAGGCCACTGCGACGCCGGTGACGAGCGGTGCGCGCCGAAGGTGGCGCGCGCGCATGATGAGGACCAGCACCACGCTCATCATCACGAACAGGCAGGTGTCCGCCCGTGAGCCGGCACCGAGGAACGCACCCGCGAGGGCGAGCGCGGACAACGCGTTGCGGCGCCACCCCGTCTCCTCGAAGGCGACGTAGAGCGCGAGCCACACCACCGCACACCCCAGGATCGACCACGAGCTCGGGTTGGTCGAGGCGATGATGGACATGGACAGCGGCACCGCGGTCAGAAGGAGCGGGAGCGTGGCGAGGGGCCGTCGAGCCCTCGGCAGCAGCGCCGCAAGAGTGCCGACCAGCGCGACCGCGATGAGCGAGTTGACCAGCCGCATGGTGAGGACGGCTGCCGGCACGTCGTCGCCCACGAAGGGAGCCATCGCCGCGTAGAAGTAGGGAGGGTAGGCGCCCCCCCAGTTGCCGCGGTCGGTCACCAGGTCGGGTTGGGACGTGAAGCCGTCCTGGCATGCGCCGCTGATCGTGAAGTCGGTGGCGAAGCACGTACCGGCGGCCACCAGATAGGGAAGCGCACGCAGGGTGTCGTCACCCTCGACCGCTCCGCACTGGCCCGCCTCGACACCCTGGGAACACCAGATGGACGCCTGGTGGTAGTCGTCGTCGGGGGAGGACCCCGGGGGAGAGGCGAAGGCCCAGCCGCCCAGCGCCACGAACGCGGCCACGCACGTCACCACCCAGGCCACGACCGTGCGCACAGCGGGGCGTCGATCCCACCGTCGTGCTGCGGACACGGCGACGTACTTCCCCCTCGGCATTGCAAGGAGCCTAGCGGGAGTTCCGGCTCCGGCCGAGAGCGGGGTCAGCGCGCCGGTCGCCGGGTGTGGGGGCTGTCGGGTGCGGCTTGTGACGCAGCGCGGGGCGCTCGACGAGGCGCCACGACGCGATCGCCAGCAGCCAGACCACCGGGGTGGCGACGGCCATCACCACCCAGGGGTCGCGCACCCCCCACTGCACCAGCGCTTGTTGGATCGGGTAGGCCCAGATGTAGACGCCGTAGGAGGCATCGCCCCAACGGACCAGGGGGCGGCCCAGGGGAGGGAGCGCGTAGGCGAACCAGTAGCACAGGTAGACCGCGGCGAGTGTCCAGACCACGACGCGCACCGACGCGGGCCCCAGGCCCGCCGCGATGCACACCGGGAGCAACGCCAGCGCGATCGGCCAGCTCAGGACCAGGCGGTCGCGCCAGGTGTAGACCGCCGCGCCCACGGCGAACGCCGACAGGACGTACGTCGCCCCGATCGAGTCGGACGTGATGGCCACCCACCAGGCGGCCCACGCCAGGCTCATCACGGCGACGGTCGGTGACGAACCAGCGGCGGGCCAGCAGCCCGGTGATGCCCATCAGGAGCAGGCACAGGTAGGCGAAGACCTCGACCGGGAGGCTCCACAGCGGGCCGTTGACGCCCGGGTAGGGGTTGTTCTCGAAGACACCGGGCAGAGGTGCGCTGAACGGGTAGAGCAGCGTGACGCGGACGGGATAGATCCAGGTCTCCCACGAGGAGAAGTAGGCAGACAGCGGGCGGCTGGTCACGACCGGGCCCAGCACGAAGGCCGTCAGCAGCGACACCGCGGCCAGTGCGGGGAGCAGACGAAGCGCCCGCTTGGTCAAGAAGTCCCGCGGGGATGGGTCGTACTCCCAGCTGCGGCGGATGAGCAGCCCGCTGACCGCGAAGAAGATGAGGACCCCGACACTGCCCAGGCTTGCGTCCAGCTGGTGGAGCGGCTCGGCCTCGCCCACCAGGGCGAAGGAGTGCGAGACGAGCACCGCCCAGGCGGCGAGGAGCCGCAGGACATCGAAGTTGTTGTCGCGGTCGGCGAGCCGGTCGCCCAGCCGAACGCCGCGGAGGTGGCTCACGGGGTGGGGGCGCCGGCGAGACCGACGTAGTCGCGGACCTGCTCCAGGACGAGCCTGCGTGGGTCCTCACCGTCTGCAGCACGGGCGTACCACTCCAGCGATCGGTCGATCGCTTCCTGCCAGCCCCACACGTTGCCCCAGCTCAGCACCTGCTGAGCCTGGCCGGCGTCGAGGGTGAGGTCGTGCGTCTCCTCCATCTCCGGGTCTGCGTCGACCTCCCACCGGGGCGTCGCGCCGCCGGGACGCAGCGCCGGCCACCGCTCGCCGGCGTGCTCGACGAGGGCCTGCACGGGGACGGCCTGGGCGGGGTCGGGCCCGAAGTTCAGGCTGCGCGGTACGTCACGGCCCTGCGCCACGTCCTCGACGTAGAGGAGGTAGCCCAGGAGCGGCTCGATGACGTGCTGCCACGGACGCACGGCAAGGGGGCGACGCAGGACGAGGGTCTCGCCGGCCGACCAGGCGCGCACGATGTCGGGCACGATCCGGTTGGGGGCGAAGTCGCCGCCACCGATCACGTTGCCGGCGCGGGCGGTCACCACGCGGTCGGAAAGGCCGGGCCAGGACTGCGTGACCAGCTCGGCGGCGGCCTTGCTGGCGGAGTAGGGGTCCTTGCCGCCGAGGAAGTCACCCTCACGGAACGGGGTCGGCTGGCGCACGTCGTAGACCTTGTCGGTGGTCACCACGAGCGCTGCCTGCACGTCGGGCAGCCGCTCGACGAGCCCCAGCACGCGCGCGGTGCCCATGACGTTGGTCTCGAAGGTGCCGGCGGGGTCACGGTAGCCCTCGCTGACCAGTGACTGCGCGGCGAGGTGGAGCACGACGTCCGGCTCGAACGCAGCCGCCCCGGCGAGCCATTCGGTGCCGGCCACGTCGGCGCGCACGTCCTGGAGCCCCTCGAGCGCCAGCGCGTCCCACAGCGGCGTGTCGCCCGCCTCCGACGGCAGCGAGACGGCGTAGACGTCCGCGCCCATCTCCCGGAGCCAGCAGGTCAGCCAGCCTCCCTTGAAGCCGGTGTGACCGGTGACGAGCACACGTCGCCCGCCCCAGAAAGCGGGGTCGTGGGTGCGGTTCATGAGGTCCCCTCGAGCGTGGTGCCGGCCCTCGCGGGACCGTCCATGGCCAGCGATTGAACCACACGGCCGGCCATCGGGCCGCCCCGGGATCAGGAGGCCGCAGCGAGTACGCTGACCCGCGCGCATCCATGCCGTCCCCGCACGCTCCAGCTCCTCGAAGGAGACACCCGCCGTGTCCGACCAGACGCCTGCGCCGGCACCGGTCCCGGTGGCAGCGCGGCGCTCACGGCTGTTCACAGGCACGGTCATCGTGGCGTTCGGCCTCGGCGTCACCGGACTCGGGACGCTCGCGATGCTGGGCGTTGCCGCTCGTGGCATGTCGGGGGAGGCCTACGCCGACTTCGTGGTGTGGTGGACGGTGGCCACCCTGCTCGGCACGAGCTTCGGTGTCTTCGAGGTCCTCCTGGCCAGGGCACTCATCGGTGCCTTCGCGCAGGGGCGCTCACCTGCTCGTGCCACCGGGGTGATGATCGGGCGCGCCGCCGTCATGGCCGGGTCGGTCACCGTGGTCCTGCTCGCCCTGACCCCGGTGCTCTCCGCGCGGCTGTTCAGCGGTGAGCGGGCGCCCGTGGTGATGGTTGCCGTGTTCATGTCGTTGACGGCGATGCAGTCGTTGCAGCGTGGCGCCGCGACGGGACGTCACAACATGGTCGCGATCGCGACGCAGCTCACCACGGACGGTGTCGCTCGCGCCGTGATCATCGCGATCCTGGTGGCCTCGGGTCACGACTCGTTGACCACACTCGCCCTCGGGTGCTGCTCGTCGGTGGTGCTGAGCCTGCTCGCCGGCGCCTGGCGGATCGGGCCGTGGCTGGCGAGGCCGCTCCTGCGAGCCGCAGACGTCCCCCTCAGGCCACTCGTCCTGCTGCTCGTCGGCGTCGCCGGCCCCCTGCTCGCCAACAACGGGTCGGTTCCGTGGCTGAAGGCGACGGAGGCTGTCAGTCCGCACGTCCTCGGTGCCTTCGCCGGTGCCGTCACGCTGAGCCGGATCCCGACGCAGTTCGTGTCGGCCATCATGAGCCCGTTGCTGGCGCACCTGTCCGAGACCGTCGAGAGCGGGGACGAGACGACCTTCCGCAAGGCGCTCGCCCGCGCCGAGGTGCTTGTCGCCGTGCTCGGAGCGCTCTACGTGGTGGCCTTCGCGCTGCTCGGGCAGCTCGCGCTCCGGTTGATGCTCGGGCCCGACTACTCGCTGGGGGTGGCCAACCTCGCCGTGCTCGCCGCCGCAAGCAGCGGCATGTTCATCGGCGTCGTCCAGCAGGCGGCGCTCGGAGCCATCGGCCGGTGGGACCGGATCGCGTGGGCGTGGGTCGCGGCCACCGTGACCTTCCTCGTCGTGCTGGTGCTGCCCGGAGACGCGCTGTGGCGCGCAACGGCGGCCCCGCTGGTCGGCGTGGCCACCGCCCTCGCCTGGATGTGGGTCTTCGGGCGCGGTCACTTCACCGCCGACGCAGGATCCCGTCCCGGAACTCCGTGACGAGTGCGCGGCGACCCCACTCGTCGGCGCGATCGAAGTCGTCATGCCCCTCGACGAAGGCATTGACCGCCGTCATCGGGTTGTCGCCGCGGTCCCAGGGGCGGTCCTCGTAGTGCCCCTCGGGGAACTCCTCCACCAGGGTGTCGGCCACCAGGATCATGGCGCCGGAGGGCAGGAGCGGGGCCAGCGCCTCCAGCTCGGCGAGCACGTGGTCGTGCGTGTGGTTGCTGTCGAGGATCAGGACGACGCGCTCGGCGCCGTCGATGAAGTCGCGCATGGCGACGACGGCCTTCTGCGAGGTCGAGTCGGCCTCGAGCAGCGTGACGCCGCCGCCCAGCGGGTGGTCGGCCAGCGCGGTGGTCGTGTGGGGGAAGAGCTTGTGGTCGATGCCGAGCACACGAGGCTCGATGCCGCACATCGTCATCAGGCTGGTGTTGAGGAGCATGCTGCCGCCGCGGGCGACCCCGGTCTCGACCACGCGCTCGGGACGGTAGGTCCAGTAGAGCTCCTGGAGCACCATCACGTCGTCGGGGATCCGGATCACCGGCACACCCGCCCACTCCCACTGGTAGGTGTAGCTGTGGGCCTCGGCAGCGACCTGCAGGTCCACTGCCTGTTGTCGCAGGGCCTGGTCACCAGCGAGCGACTCGCGCCAGGCGCGGCGCTCGTGGGAGAACTCGCCGCCGTCGGGGACGTAGTCGCCGTGGGACACGCGGTCGGTGGTGTCAGGCATGGGTGAAGAACTCCTCGGTTCGAGTGGGCGCCCAGCGCAGGGCGGCCAGGCGGGTGGTGTCGGCAGTCTCGCCGGAGTGGGTCGGTGGTGGGGTCCTGTGTCCCTCGTCGGCGGTCCACGTGGTGCCGAGTCGCGTCACGAGGTCTGCGACGGACCGCAGGCGTCCAGCGCCGATCGGCACCTCCCCGAGGAGCCCGTGGGACACCGACGCCACGATCGCACGTCCTACGTCGGAGGCGTGCACGAAGTCGTGGTGCTGGTGAGGGCTGCGCAGGTGGAGGGACTCCCCGCGCTCGCGAGCCGACACGGCGAGATCCACCAGCGCCGGGCGTCTGCGCTCCTCGTCGAAGACATAGGTCGGGCGGAGCCAGCCGATGGCCGACGTGGCGACGAGCGGCGCCAGCGACGTCTTGAGCCGAGCCTTGGACCGGGTGTAGGTGTCGGCGGCACCAGCCTCGTCGTCGACGACGGTGCCCGTGAGCCAGATGGTGGTTCCGGCAGCATGGCAGGCCTCGACGAGCTCGAGGCTGGCCTCGACCCACCGGTCGTTGTCGGCGGAGGTCCGGTAGTCAGCCTGGCCGCTCGCCGCCCAGGCCAGGTGGACCACGTGGTCCGGCCGGCTGCGTGCCAGGAGCCCGGCGGCGGCGCCGGGGGCCAGGAGGTCGACCTCGGAGTGCCGGACGGGCATCGGGGTCGACACCGCGTGGTCCCAGTGGTGCAGCACCCACTGGCCGACGAGCCCGGACGCCCCGGTGATCAGTGTGCGGGAGGCCACGCGTGTCCCTCGCGGTCCTTGGCCGAGATCCGCGTCGGCGCCAGTGGCCAGGCGATTGCGACGGTCGGGTCGTCCCACTGCAGCGTACGTGCGTGCTCGGGGGAGTGGCCCGCGCTGATCAGGTAGGTGAGTCGGGTGTCGTCCTCGAGTGTCTGGTAGCCGTGCGCGACGCCCGGCGGCACGTGGAGGGCCACGTCGGACCCGGCGGACAGCTCGACCGAGAGCCACTGGCCGAAGGTCGGCTCGTCGGGGCGCAGGTCGACCAGGACGTCGAGTAGCGCACCGTCGGTGACCCACAGCGTCTTGGCCTCGGCCATCGGAGCGACCTGGTAGTGCATGCCGCGGATCGTCCCGGCCACCTCGTTGGCGGTCGTCAGGACCTCTGCGACGCCGACGTCGAGGCCATGGTCGCGCGCCTCCTCGGACACGACCACCTTGCGCAGGAAGCCCCGGTCATCGTGGTGACGCGCACCGTGGAGCATCGCGACACCGCGGAACCCGAGATCCTCGATCACCCGATCTCCCGCATCTCCGGCACGGCTATCCAGCAGGCTGCGTCGGGGGTGAGCTCAGCAACGAGTCGGCTGATCTCGGGGGCGATGTTCCAGGGGAGGACGAGCACGTCGTCCGGCGCGGCCGCGGCGATCTCGGAGGGCGCCGCGACGGGGACGTGACTGCCGGGCAGGAACTTGCCCTGCTTGGCCTCGCTGCCGTCGACGACCAGCGCCAGGTCGGCCGCGGTCACGCCGGCGGCGTTCATCAGCGTGTTGCCCTTGGCTGCAGCGCCGTAGCCGGCGACGGTCCGCCCCGCGGCGCGTCGCTCGTCGAGCCAGGTGCGCAGGCCACTGATGACGGCGCGGCTGCGCGTGGCGAAGTCGTCCCAGAGCGCGGGGGTCAGCAGACCGGCCGCCAGCTCCTCGGCGACCACCGCAGCAACGCTGGGATGGGGCTGGCGTGTGCCGGTCCGGGTCAGCCAGTAGCGGTTGGAACCGCCGTGGGTGGTGAGCTTCTCGACCCGGGTGAGCTCGAGACCGACCCCCCTGGTGGCGGCCGCGACCGCGTGCGCGGAGAGGTAGGAGAAGTGCTCGTGGTAGATCGTGTCGAACTGTGTCTCGAGCATCTGGGTCACGAACGACGGGTTCTCGACCGTCACCACGGTGGCGTCGTCGCACAGGTGGCTCAGACCGGCGAGGAAGTCCTGCAGGTCGGGTACGTGCGCCATGACGTTGTTGGCGGCGATCAGACGCGGGCGGCCGGTCGAGTCCACGAGCTTCTCGGCAAGCGCGAGACCGAAGAACTCGTTGACCGTCTCCACCCCACGCCCGCGGGCGATCTCGGCGACCGATGCGGCAGGCTCGATCCCGAGGACCTTCATGCCGGCGTCGCGGAGCTGGGTCAGCAGGTAGCCGTCGTTGCTGGCGACCTCCATGACGAGGTCACCGGTGGACAGGCTGAGCTCCTCGATCATGTGGCGGGTGTAGTCACCGGCGTGGGAGAGCCACGACGTGCTCACCGAGGAGAGGTAGGGATACTCGGCACCGAAGATGCGGTCGGGGAGGACGTACTCGCCGATCTGGCCCAGACCGCAGATCCCACAGGCGCGCAGGTGCAGGGGAAAGGTCGGGCTGGGCACGTCGGTCGTCAGTGCCATCTCGTTGGACAGGGGCTGTCGTCCGAGGTCCAGCACGGACACGAGCCCGTCGGCACCGCAGCCACGGCACGTCAGCGTGCCCCGGTCGGTCAGCTCGTCGCTCATCGGGTGCTCCACCAGGGCGCCTTTCCGGATTCCCAGATCTTGTTGAGCTCGTCGCGCTCGCGGATGGTGTCCATCGGCATCCAGAAGCCGTCGTGCTGGTAGGCCCCGAGTCTGCCCTGCTCCGCGAGGGAGATCAGGGGAGCCTGCTCGAAGGGCATCGCGTCGCCCTCGATCAGGTCGAGCACCTCGGGCTCGACGACGAAGTAGCCCCCGTTGATCCAGTCGTGGGAGTCGCGGGGCTTCTCGCGGAAGTCCGCGACCAGCCCGTCGACCACACCCAGGGAGCCGAAGCGCGGCGGCGGATGAACGGCGGTCACCGTGGCCAGCGCGCCCACCGACTCGTGGTGCGCGACGACCGCGCCGATGGGCACGTCGGAGAGGCCGTCACCGTAGGTCAGCAGGAAACGCTCGGTGAGGAGGCCCGAGAGTCGCTTGATCCGGCCCCCGGTCATGGAGTCGGCACCCGTGTCGATGAGGGTGACCTTCCAGTCCACCTTGCTGCGCGAGAGGTACTCCACCGAGCCGGTCGAGAGGTCGACAGCCATGTCGCAGGAGTGCATCAGCTGGTTGGCGAAGTACTCCTTGATCACATAGCCCTTGTAGCCCAGAGCCACCACGAAGTCGGCGTACCCGTGGGCCGCGTAGTGCTGCATGATGTGCCACAGGATGGGCCGATCGCCGACGGCGACCATGGGCTTGGGGATCGCATGGGTCTCTTCGGCCAGGCGGGTCCCGCGGCCTCCGGCCAGGATCACAGTCTTCACGGCGTCGTCTTTGTCCCCTCGTCACGACGGTTGCAGTGGTCGACCCTAGCGAAGCCAGCGCCTGCGGAGGTCACCGGCCACGAGGTAGAAGTCCCAGGCGATGTGCTTGAACCACTGGCGGTGCCACAGGCACCTGACCAGCTCGCGTCGCGCGGTGCGGGTCACGTCAGGCTCCACGCCGGGACCGCCGGCCTGGCGCCAGAGGCTGCGCCACAGGTGGGTCATCAGCCACCGGCGCCGGGTCGGGCTCGGGGTGAGGGACTCCGCGGTGGCGTCGGCCGACTTGACGGGGTAGGTGCGGTACTCGACCAGGGGCTCGTCGAGCACGACGACGGGAGCCCGCAGGAGGAACCACCAGGTGAGGAGCACGTCGGCGCCGTACTCGGGCTGGAACATGGGTGAGGCGAGCAGTACGTCGCGGCGGTAGAGGCTGTAGACCTCGGTCCAGCGCGGCCGGTTGAGGAACGAGCGGAGACGTGTCCGGGCATCGGTCGAGGAGAGCTCGGGGTCGCGCTGAACGCCGAGCCGGTGGCCCTCGGGATCGATGAACTGGATCGCCGTGAGGCACGCCGCTGCCTCGGGCTGCGCACGGAGTGCCTCGACCGCGCGCTCGACGAATCGGGGTGCCAGGCGGTCGTCGGCACCGAGCCAGGCGAAGTACTCGCCGGAGGCACTCGCCACGGCACGGTTGAAGTTCGCCACCGCGCCGACGTTGGTCTCGCTGCGCCGGACGTTGGACTCACCCACCTGTGCCGCGGCTATCTCCCACGTTCGGTCGGTCGAGCAGTTGTCGAAGACGAGGAACTCCTCGGGAGCGCGGGTCTGGCGCTCCACCGAGCCGATGGCCTCGGCGAGGTAGTCCTCGCCGTTGTAGACCGGTATCGCGATCGATACGGTGACGTCGTCCATGGTCCCCCTCAGTCGTCCGGTCGGACGGCGTCAGCATAGAAGCACCGTCGGGGGGGAGTGCCGCCCCTGGGGGGTGCGGTCGCTGCGACGGTCAGGGACACTGTGGCCCCGAGCATCCTGCTGGAAGGAACCCCGTGCGCCCTCTCGTCCTTGTCGACATGCTGTCCTACACGGGCACCAAGGGAGGGATGGAGACCTACACACGCGAGCTCTACCGTCATCTCGGACAGATGGACACGGGACTCGACTTCGTGGCGCTCGCCAGCGCCGAGGGTGCCCGCCTGGACCTGTCGTGGTTCCCCGGCGAGGTCATCGCGTCCCGCATCAGCGGTGAGAACCGCTTCGTGTGGGCCTTCGGCGAGCTCGTGGCATCCAGCTTCCATGCGCGCCGTCGCAAGGCCGACCTGGTGCACTCACCCGCCACGCTCGGCCCTGCCTGGACCGCGATGCCGACCGTCATCACGATCCACGACATGCTCTACTGGAGCCACCCCGAGCTCATGACGACGCCTCTCTACACGCGCCCGGTCATGTGGATGGAGAGGCGGGGCGCTGCCAACGCCGCCCACGTGATCACCGACAGCCAGGTGTCGGCCGACGAGATCGTGAAGTACCTCGGCTTTCCCCGCGAGCGCCTCCACGTCGTGCCCCTCGCCGCGGAGCACCCGGCCGCCGCGCCGGTCGTCACAGACCGCACCGAGAACCTGATCCTCGGCAGTGGCCAGCGCCGCCCGCACAAGAACTGGGACCGACTCATCCGTGCACTGGCGCTGGTCGAGGAGGACACCCGTCCGCGCCTGATCATCACGGGCGCGCGCGGCGAGGACCCGCTCGCCCCGGTCGTCGCGCAGGCCCAGATGGGCGAGTGGGTCGAGCTGCGCGGGTGGGTCGACGACGCAGAGCTCGCGGACCTGCGCTCGCGCGCGCGGGCGATGGCGTTCCCCACGCTGGCCGAGGGATTCGGTCTGCCGATCCTGGAGGCGATGGCCGAGGCTCTCCCCGTCATCGCCTCCGACCTCCCGGTCCTGCGGGAGGTGGGCGGCGACGCAGCCCTCTGGTTCGACCCGCTCGACCTCGACTCGATCGCAGGCGCGTTGCGCACGGTCGCCACCCGGCCGGAGATCCTGCGCGGCATGGCCGCCGCCGGCATCGAGCAGGCGAACCGGTTCAGCTGGGAACGCGTGGCGAGCGAGACGCTCGAGATCTTCCACCGAGCGCTCGCGGGTGGTGGCTGACCCCGCCGCTCAGCGTCCGACGACGTGCTGCAGAGCCTTCGCCAGGCCCGCGCGGCGGTGCGTCCGTGCCGCGGTCGGCAGAACGGTGAGGCCGTGGAGCCTCGACGTCCACCGCAGGCGTGCGGCTCGGGCTGCCCGCGGCCAGCCGTTGCGGCGCATCTGCTCGACGGCACCGGCGTAGTAGCGCCGATCCTGTGCGAACCTGCTCCCGTCCGTGAGAGCGGTCCCCGACATGCTGGTGGAATGACGTCGGTAGGCGAACGTCACCTCGGGATCGACCAGGAGCACGCATCCGTCGGCCACCATGTCGACCACGAGGGCCAGGTCCAGGATGATCGGGAGGTCCTGGCGGAAGGTGAACTGCCGGATGCGGTCGGTCCGGAACAGCAGGGAGGGCCAGTAGAGCCAGTTCCCCCGTAGCAGGCTCGCCGCCAGGTCCTCTCCCGAGTGGAGGGCGGCCACCGCTGCGCTGGGACGCAGCCACCGCTTGACCCTGTCGGCCAAGGGATCGGACGGCTGGCCGTCGTCGTCGATGATCCGGACCCCGGGCTGGATGATGTCGGCCTCCGGATAGTGGTCGGCCAGGGCACGAGCCCGGGCCACGAAGTCCGGCTCGAGGAGGTCGTCACACCCCATGAACATCATGACCTGACCCGATGCCAGGTCGAGGCTGCGTCGCCAGTTGCCCGCGATGCCGAGGTTGACCTCGTTGCGGAGGTAGCGGATGCGGGGGTCCGCCTCGGCCGCGAAGTGCTCCGCGACCGTGGGATCGGGGTAGCAGTCGTCCACGACGGTGATCGTCCAGTCGGGGTCGGACTGGGCCCTGACGCTGTCGACCGTGGCGTAGAGCAGGGCAGGCTCGCCCCAGAACGGGATGAACACCTCGATCGGTCCCGGGTCGGTCACTCGAGCATCTCGTCGCGCGGCTCGGACGTTGCCGGGGTGGTCGGCGCCGGTGTGATCCCGTGGTCGCGCCCGGACGGGTGGCCCCCGGCCCGGTTGCCTCCGGCGTGGTCGATCTCGAGTCGCAGGAGTGCGATCTCCTCCGCGAGGGTGCGCGTCCGGTCCTCGAGTCGACCGAGCTCGGAGCTGTGCTGCAAGGTCAGGATCATGATGACCATCGAGGCGACGAAGAACAGCAGGTTGGCCGGGACCTCCAGGCCGAGGGCTGCGGAGGCGCGGAACAGCAGGGTCGGGAAGGCGGCGACGGTGATGATCCCCAGCGCGACCAAGGCCCAGATGAGGGCGTACTTCTCCCGCAGCCGGTGCCGTCTCATCATCTCGAAGAGCGCCAGCAGGATGATGAGCGACCCAGCGAGGCCGAGGATGGTGATGCCGCTCATCGCTGGCCCTCGGTCAGCTCGGCGAGGGTGCCCTCGCTCGCCGTCTCCTCGAGCTGGGACGGCCAGTCGCGCACCAGCGCCAGCAGCAGGGCCACGATGGCGCGGAACAGGTAGATCGTCGCCTTCAGCGGTGAGTGGGAGGCGCGGCCCGCGGTCCTGGCCCGCATCGTCACAGGCTCCTGGATGATGGTGCAGTCGGCGCGGGCGGCGATGACGAGCGACTCCACGGTGTCCCCGAGGTATTCCGCGGGGTAGTGGGTGGCGAACAGCGCGATGGCGCGCCGGTTGGAGACCCGGAAACCGGACGTGACGTCGGTCAGTGTCGCGTGGGCCAGGTGGGAGAGGACCCAGGCGAGCAGCTTCATGGCCCATCGACGAGGGCCCCGGACCTTGTAGGGGTCGTCGGGGGTGGCGAACCGGGCGCCGATCACCACGTCGGCGCTGTCGAGTCGCTCCAGCAGGCGGGGGAGGTAGCGAGGGTCGTGCTGGCCGTCGGCGTCGATCTGCACCGCCGCGTCGTAGTCGTGGCGCAGCGCGTAGCGGTAGCCCGTACGCATGGCGCCACCGACGCCGAGGTTGAAGGGCAACGTGCACACGGTCGCACCGGCTGCTTGGGCGCGTGCAGCCGTGTGGTCGGAGGACCCGTCGTCGACCACGAGCAGGTCCGCGTCGGGCACACAGGCGAGGATCTCCTCGATCGTGCTGGTGATCGCGTCCTGCTCGTTCCATGCGGGGACGATGATGAGCACGCGGCGCGTGGCTGGACCCCCGGACATGGCCGCGACCCTACCGTCGAGGGGTCCGACTTCCTGCGGACGGGACATCAGCCCATCCCCCAGATGCGGAGCAGGCTCACGGTGAGGGCCAGCGCGGCCACTGCGCCCAGCGCGAGCGATCCGGCCCGGTCGCGGACGAGGGCAGCCCCGCTGAGGGCCATGAGGGGGACGAGGGCGGAGCCGTAGCGCGGGGGAAGCGGGAAGTAGGACTCCGAGACGAGATAGCTGACCGCGGTGAGCCCGAGGCAGCCGACGATCGCAGCCACGACCGTCGCGCTGGCCAGGTCGCTGTGCGGCCTCGGCGCGCCTCGGAAGAGTCCGGCCCCCAGGACGCCGGCCACCAGCAGCAGGGACGTCACGTTGGTCACGAACGCAAGCCTGATGGGGTCGCCGAGCGGCACCCACGGTGAGGCGAGGGGGGAGAGGAGCTGGAGCGAGGTCTCCATCAGCCCGGACCACGGGAACCCGGGGACCAGGAAGCGTGAGGCCATGTCAGGGAGATCGTCGGGGTCCATCTGCCGGCGCTGTGACTGGATCGCCATCCACCCGAGTCCCGTGGCGAGCGAGACCACGACCGTCCCGAGAGCCAGCCGCGTGTCGCCCGAGGTGAGCTTGTCGCGAACGCCGTTTCGGCGCACTCCCTTGAGGAGGAGGTGGAGGCAGGCCGCACCGACAGCGAGGATGAAGGTGAGCTTGATCGCGGTCACGAAGGCGGCGATCACCACGAACGCCGTGGCCCAGGTCTTCCCTCCCCTGTTCTCCCATCCGGTGAGCGCCAGGAGGACCAGGGCGCCGGCGAGCAGCCCCATCGAGTCCGGCGAGATGGTGGAGGCGGGGAACACCAGCGCCGGCGAGGCAGCGAGCAGCGCCAGCATCGAACCGGCAGCCGCCCGTCCGATGCCTCGCCGCACCGCCACCAGGTAGCTGATCGCCAGGCCGAGGGTCAGCCACAGGCCGCCCACGAGGCGACCCGGCGTGACGAGGCTGTCGGCGCCCATGAGGGTGCGGAGCGGAACGGCCAGCACCTTGGTGAGCGAGTAGTAGACCGGGGCGTTCACCGAACCGGTGCTGTAGCCGCGCTCCTGGTAGGCGTCGGCGTCGAACGTGAAGGACCGTGAGCAGGTCCCCTTCGCGAAGCCGGGGAGGTCCAGTCCGCGGCAGGACTGCTCGCGCATCGCGTCCTGGCCGACCTTGTCGCCGTACGCCGGGGGTGAGGGGGCCCGGTAGAGATAGTCGATGTGCTGCATCTCGTCGACCGGACTGACCGTGGTGTAGCGGTCGACGTGGAGCGCCACCGAGCCGAGTGCGATGACGCTCAGGAGTGCCACGACGAGCGCGTCGACGATCCGAGCTCGCTGCGCCACGTGTGCCCCCTCTGTCCGAGCCGTCGGTCCGATCGGGCGAAACGCTATCCGGCGCCGCCGGTTCAACGAAGTCGGCCCGCGGTGTCTAGCCTGATCGCCGTGTCGCGACAGCAGCCCGAGCAGCAACCTCCTCCCGTCCAGCGGCTGCGCGTGCGCTATGCCAAGCGCGGTCGGCTGCGGTTCACCAGTCACCGCGACTTCTCGCGGGCCTTCGAGCGAGCCGTGTTCCGGGCGCGCATCCCGATGGCGTACTCCTCGGGCTTCAACCCGCACCCACGCATCTCCTACGCCGGCGCCTCGCCGACGGGTGCCGCCAGCGAGGCCGAATACCTCGAGCTCGCGCTGCGCGAGGTGCTCGACCCCTCCGACGTGCACCACTCGCTCGACGAGTCGCTGCCTCCCGGACTGGACGTTCTGGCCGTCGTCGAGTCCGCCGGCGGATCGCTGTCGGACCTGTTGCAGGCCAGCCGGTGGTGTGTCGAGTCCGACCTGCCGCGCGATGCGGCCGAGGAGGCGGTCGCAACCTTCATGGCGACACCCGAGGTGCTCGTCGAGCGGATGACCAAGAAGGGGATGCGCACCTTCGACGCCCGGGGTGCGGTGCGATCTCTCGTGGCCCGCGACGGGAGTCGCAGCGACTCGAGCACCGCACTCGACCTGGTGCTGGTCCACGGCGAGCCGACCGTGCGCGCCGACGACGTGCTGTCGGGGCTGGCTCGGGTGGGCGGTCTCGACCTGACCGGCCCGGTCCTGCTGACCCGGATCGAGCAGGGGCCCTACGACGAGGCGACCGGAGTGGTCAGCGACCCCTTCGCGAGCTGAGCGCCGACCGCTTCACGGACCGGTCCAGTGACGGAGTCCCAGGCCCAGGTGCGGTGGGCGTGCTCGGCCGTCGCCGACATGGTGGCTGCATAGCGCTCGGACTGGCGAGCCAGGTCGACCGCCTCCTCCAGCGCGTCGTCCCACTCGTGGTCACGGGTGAGCCGGCCGGACACACCGTCGGTGATGGCGGCGTCGAGCGACGGCGTGTGCGAGGCGACGGTCCACGTGCCGACCACGGCCGCCTCGAAGAACTTGAGGTCGGACTTGCAGACGTTGAAGGCGTTGTGACGCAGCGGCGCGATGTTGACCTCGACCTCCGCGATCGAGCGTTGGAGGTCGATGTAGTGCATGAAGGGAACGAAGTCGATGCGGTCGCGGAACTCCTCCAGGGGACCGACGTCCTCCAGGAAGCCGGCGATGCGGATCGCCACGTCCGGGTCCTTGGCCATGAGGCGCGCAAGAGCAGGCGCAGCGACGCGGAAGTCCTGGACGTGCGACGGGGTGCCGCTGAAGTAGCCGATGGTGACGGGGCCGGAGCGCGCGTATCCCTGTGCCTGCTTCGCCTCCAGCACGAGCCGCGAGAACTCCTGCTGGGCGCGGTTGAGGACGTTGGGCACGACGTGGACGCGGTCGGCGGGCAGGTGCTGGCCCAGGGCCGAGCGCAACGTCTGGTTGGTGGTGAATGCCCCTTCGCACAACCGCAGGGTCGCGCCGAGCCGGCCCATGTAGGCGAACCAGACGTCCCAGTCCAGGCTCACGGTGGGGTCGCGTCCGAGGGAGTCCATGATCAGGTCGGCGTAGGACACGTCGAAGACGAGGTCGTCGCAGTCGAAGAGGACCGGGACGCCATGGCGCGCGGCTGCGGCAGCGAGACGCCGGACGTTGCCGCCGTAGCCGTGCCGGGCCAGCACGATGGCGTCCAGCTGGGGCACGATCGACAGGATCGCGGGAATGTCGCCGTCGCTGAACCATGCGGCGCGCAACGAACCGTCCGGGTCGCTGTTGACGGCCTCGACGACATTGGCGACTCGGTAGCGGAAGGTGCTGGTGTCGGGCTGGCCGTAGAACCAGGCGACCTTCGCCTCACCGTCGAGCAGTGTTCCGACGCGCTGGGTGACGGTG
Organism: uncultured Actinomycetota bacterium; assembly: GCA_963790155.1. Classification (GTDB taxonomy): domain Bacteria; phylum Actinomycetota; class Actinomycetes; order Propionibacteriales; family Nocardioidaceae; genus Nocardioides. Next base: position 1,169,661 of record CAWBNL010000004.1, read on the forward strand.
CTGTCCCAGAGCACCGGTCGCGGGCCGGAAGGACGGGGGAGGTCAACGAACATCGGCAGCCTGCATGCGGCCGGCGAACCGGTCCACCAGGGCGTCCACGGTCGGCGCGAGGCTGGTGTTCCAGTCGCGCTCGATCCGGTCGTGGTGCACGTTGCTCGCCCGCCGGGCGCGGTCATCGGACAGCGCGATGAGCCGCTCCATGCCCGCGAGCAGGCCCTCGACGGTGGGCGGAGCGGTGAGGATGTTGGCCGAGAAGTCCTCGAGGTCCTGCTTGCTGCCGTGGGTGTTGGTGAGCACCGGGACGCCGGCGGCCGCGAGGTCGAGCGGCGGGTAGGACGGGTGGGGGGTGTCCATCAGGACCAGTGCAGCGTCCATGGTGTGCACCAGCGCCTGGTAGTCGAGCCAGTTGAGTCCCTCGACGATGAGTGGTTTGACGTCGCGGGGCAGGGTCAGGTCCGGGGTGCGCCTGCCCACGAGGTGGAACTCCCACTCGTCGGGGTCGACCAGCCCCTGCTCGACCGCGCGGGCGAGCACGGTGCCGCCACGCCAGAACAGGTTGCGGGCGTTCTCGGGGCGGGAGTAGAAGAAGAGGCGGCGCTTTCCCTGCGGACGATCGGGGAGGGCGCCGCCCTCGCGGGCGACCCCGCCCGGGAACGCCGGGGTGAGCGCGATGGCTTCGTCGGCCAGGTGGGGGTAGTTGTCGTCCGAGCCGAGGTGGTCGAGCAGGCGTTGGGTGTTGACGACCACCGTCAGGCCGCGCTCTCCGAGGGTCTCGCTGCACATCAGCCGCTCGTCGCCGAAGGCGTAGAACATCCGCTCGTCCTCCTGCAGGAGGTAGAGCACCTGGGCCCGGTCCACGATGCTGTCGAGCGTCGCTCGGGTGGTCCACCAGGACGTGGTCATCACGATCTCGTCGTCTGCGACCGCGAGCTCGTGGTCGCCCCCGATCGGGATGTACGCCGTCTCCAGTGCGCCCTGAAGACTGATCCCCGCGGCCTCCTGGAGCGTGGCGACGACGCTCGGGTCGGGCTGCTCGGTGCGTGTGGCCAGGCGGAGCGTCGCACCGAAACGGTTGGCCAGCAAGATGGCGAGGATGATGGACGTGCCGACGCCGCCGAAGAGGCTGGACGGGCCCACGCTGTCGGTCAGCACGGTGACGCGTGGAGCCGCAGCGGGCAGGTGCGCGACGGGGAGCGGGGCGAGCTGCCCCCACCGCTGGGTGAACAACGAGTCGAAGTAGGGCTCGCGGAGCTGGCCCCGGGGAGCGATGCGCCCCTCGTGCCGGCCGAAGCGGACGAAGTGGAGGAGCGGGTTGGCCCCGCTCCGGGCGACGTCGGCGTTCTGCCGCTGGTAGCCCGTCGTGGAGAAGAGCTCGCTGGGGTCGTCGCCGCGGCGCGCTCCGAAGCGGAGGTAGTGGCGCACCTCGTCGGCGCCGTCGGGCAGATCGGGGTGGAAGTGACGGTAGTAGTCGACGTCGAAGAGCCCGGACTCCAGGATCATCGCGACGTCCTCGGCGAGCGGGTTGAGGCTGCGGCCCTCGACCTGGCCGACCCGGAGGTAGTGCACGAGGGGATTGATCTTCGCGGCCGCCACGTCGGCGTTGCGCTGCAGGTAGGCGCGCGAGGAGAACGCGGCGGAGGGATCCTTGCCGTTGAACCCGCCCCGCTTCAGGTAGTGCGCGACCGCGTCCTTGCCCTGCTTGCGAAGACCGGGGTTGTGCTCGAGGTAGAACTCCTCGTCGAAGAGCTCCGACTCCCGCAGCAGGTCGGCGTCGCTGAGCTCACGGCGTTGGATCTTGCGCTCTGTGGTGGCCAACTGCGAAGTCCCCCTCGGTGCGGTGGTGCGACGTCACGTCGTGGTGGACGCCGGTGGGCGAGCATATCGGTGGCCGCGGACGGTCGGTGACCGCGAGGAGGCCCGCGCCCCGGTGGCGATGTGCGATACTCGCCTCGTTCGACGTCCCCTGACACCCGTCAGGAACCGTCGAGCCGACGACGTTCTCGCCGGTCACCCCAGTGCCCGGCACTTGGAAGAGGTGGACGTCACCGGACCGCGACGCGGCCCATCGAGTCAGTGAGAGCGACTCCGGGCAGACGACCGCGGCAGGTGGCAGAAATCCTTCGAAGACGCTGAAGCGGAGGGTGTCGCCGCCACTGAAGCTTTGCGTCGCCCGCGATCCTCATCCGAGAGCGGTGGACGCCGTACCGGCACCATGACGGTGCCCGAGGAGCACGACATGCTCGATTCCGACCAGCCCGAGCGCAACGAGGCCGGCACCGACGACACGACCGACACCGCGCCGGCCACCCCGCCCGCCGCACCCGTCGTCACCCGCCGCACGCGCAAGTCCCCGGCGAAGAAGGCTGCTGCCCCCGCCGCGTCCGTCGAGTCCGAGGCGCCGATCCCTGCGTCGGAGCCAGCGACCGCGGCCGGTGACGAGGTGCCGGTGAAGAAGGCCGCCGCCCGCAAGGCGCCGGCGAAGAAGACCGCCGCCAAGCGCGCCTCCGCCAAGAAGACCGCCGCTACGGAGCCCCCCGTCGCGGACGAGACGGCCCTGGACACCACGCCGACCGGTGAGTCCGATCCCGAGCCGGCCGAGGTCGCCCAGGTCAAGAAGACAACCGCACGTCGCAGCACGGCCAAGAAGACGACCACTCGCACGTCGACCGCTGCGCAGGCGGCCACGGATCCTGAGGGCGCCGACCCTGCGACGGACGAGGTGGCCCCGCCCAGCGAGCCCGGGCACGCCGTGGTCTTCCAGGCACCCGTGGCCACGACCACCCGTCGTACGCGCAAGCGCGCTGAGCCCGTGGTGGACGAGCCCGTCGTGGACGAGACCCTGGCGGAGGACCCGACCGACGAGGACGAGGCGCTCGAGGACGCTGTGCAGGACGAGACCGACGTCGCCGAGGAGACACCTCGCACCAGGCCCGCCCGCAAGCGCGGCGCGAGCAGGAAGTCGACCGGAGCGCAGGCGGCCGCCACGCCCGAGACGACAGATGCTCCCGGGCCGGACACCGACGGACAGCCGGACGAGGACGAGACGGACGACGCATCGTCCTCCGACGAGACGGACGACGCATCGTCCTCCGACGACGAGGCCGGTGACGCCGACGGCGGTCCCGCCCGCCGCCGTCGCCGCCGTGGAGGCCGTCGCCGGCGCAAGTCGTCCGACGGCTCGGACGCAGCCGACGGAACCGAGACCCCGGACGCCGCCGAGGACGACGAGCCCACCCGCAGCTCGCCGGCCGACGCATCCGAGGCAGGCGATGACGAGGCCGCGAGCGCAGCCTCCGGCGACGACTCCGCCGATGACTCCTCGGACGCGGCGGGCGATGGCAACGGCGAGGGTTCCTCACGCCGTCGTCGGCGCCGCCGCCGCTCCGGTGACGACGGTGGCGGTGACGACCAGGACGCCAGTACCGTGACCCGAGTCCGCAAGACCCGCTCCGCCGAGGACCAGATCACCGCCGTCGCCGGCTCCACCCGCCTCGAGGCCAAGAAGCAGCGTCGTCGCGAGGGCCGCGAGGCCGGGCGCCGTCGCGCCCCGATCGTGAGCGAGGCCGAGTTCCTGGCGCGCCGCGAGTCGGTCGAGCGGGTCATGGTGATCCGCCAGCGCGAGGAGCTCACCCAGATCGGCGTGCTGGAGGACAAGGTGCTCGTGGAGCACTACGTCGCCCGCGAGTCGCAGACCTCGCTGATCGGCAACGTCTACCTCGGGCGGGTGCAGAACGTGCTGCCCTCGATGGAGGCAGCCTTCATCGACATCGGCAAGGGTCGCAACGCCGTGCTCTACGCCGGCGAGGTGAACTGGTCGTCGCTGGGCCACAAGGAGGGTCAGGCTCGCAAGATCGAGTCGGTGCTCACGAGCGGTCAGATGATCCTGGTGCAGGTCACCAAGGACCCGATCGGTCACAAGGGCGCCCGGCTGACCAGCCAGGTGAGCCTCGCTGGTCGCTTCCTGGTCTACGTCCCGGACGGCACCACCTCGGGCATCTCGCGCAAGCTTCCCGACACCGAGCGCAACCGCCTCAAGGCACTCCTCAAGGAGCTCGTCCCCGACACCGCGGGCGTCATCGTGCGCACTGCTGCCGAGGGGGCGAGCGAGGACGAGCTGACCCACGACGTCGAACGACTGAAGGCGCGCTGGGAGGACATCGAGAAGAAGTCGGCCCACAAGGGTTCCGGTCCGCAGATGCTCTACGGAGAGCCCGACCTGACCCTCAAGGTCGTGCGGGACCTCTTCACCGAGGACTTCTCCAAGCTCGTCATCGAGGGCGAGGACGCCTGGGACACCGTTCGCGGCTACGTCGAGTCCGTGGCCCCCGACCTCATCGACCGCGTCCAGAAGTTCGAGCGGGGCGCGACCGGTGGCGACATCTTCGCGACCTACCGTGTCAACGAGCAGATCCAGAAGGGCCTGGACCGCAAGGTCTGGCTGCCCTCGGGCGGGTCGCTGGTCATCGACCGGACCGAGGCGATGACCGTCGTCGACGTCAACACCGGCAAGTTCACCGGCTCCGGGGGCAACCTGGAGGAGACCGTCACCAAGAACAACCTCGAGGCGGCCGAGGAGATCGTGCGTCAGCTGCGGCTGCGCGACATCGGCGGCATCATCGTCGTCGACTTCATCGACATGGTGCTGGAGTCCAACCGCGACCTGGTGGTCCGCCGCCTGGTCGAGTGCCTGGGTCGCGACCGGACCCGTCACCAGGTCGCCGAGGTCACCTCGCTGGGGCTCGTGCAGATGACCCGCAAGCGGATCGGCACCGGTCTCGTCGAGGCCTTCAGCGAGAACTGTGAGCACTGCCAGGGTCGAGGTGTGGTCATCAAGGACCAGCCCGTCGACCCGGAGGCCAGGTCTGATGACAGCGATGGTCGGCGCACCGGTCGGCGTCGCGGGCGTCGCGGCGCGGGCGACGAGAACGAGACCGTCGCCAGGCCCGTCGAGCACGTCCACAGCGCGCCCTCGCCCAGGGACGTCGCTGCGATGCCCCGTCACGAGAAGGTGGCCGAGCAGGTCGACGACGTCGAGGAGGTCGAGCACGTCGAAGGGGACTCCGACGCCGTGTCCGCCGAGCCTGAGGCCACGAAGGCGCCCGCTGTCGAGATGGCGGCCGAGGTGACTCCCGAGGCCGCCGAAGCCCCTGACGAGAGCCCCGCAGAGAGCCCTGACGAGAGTCCTGACGAGAGCCCCGACGAGACCCCCGACAGGACCTCTGACGAGAGCCCCGCAGAGAGCCCTGACGAGAGCCCTGTCGCGAGCCCCGTCGCAGACGAGAAGCCGCGGGTGGTGACACGTACGCGTCGTCGCTCGGCCAGTCGCCCTGCCGGACCGCCGATGCTGTCGGCTGGAACGCCTCTCGGGGTGGCAGTCACGCCGCCCGAGTCGGGGTTGGTCGAGCCGGGCACCGCGGAGCTCGAGTCGGGCAGCGAGGACGGCGAGCCCGACGCCGATGCACCGGCGGTCGAGCACGTCCCGATCAAGAAGAAGGGCTCGCGCAAGCGTTGACCCCCCGAGGGGAGCGGCTGGGGGAGCTGGCGGACGGCGTTTTGCCCGGTCGCCACTCGATCCCGTAGTCTTGCCCCTCGGTGTTCGACACACCGATTCTGCGCGCCCGCCATGTGGCGTACTCGCCCGAGGTCCAGGCGGTGTCGTGCGCAGTCCCGCAAGTTTCTATGACCTGATTTTTCATCACCTGTAGTCCTGAGGAGAGTGACTCGCCGTGTACGCAGTCGTGCGCAGTGGCAGCAAGCAGCAGAAGGTTGCCGTCGGCGACGTCATCGAGATCGACGCGATGGCCGCAGCCGGGGACACCCTCACCCTTCCCGTGGTGATGATCGTCGACGGCGAGAAGGTCACCGCGACCGGTCTCGACTCCGCGAGCGTGACCGTCGAGGTCACCGGGCGCACCAAGGGCCCGAAGATCATCATCCAGAAGTACAAGAACAAGACCGGTTACAAGAAGCGCCAGGGTCACCGCCAGAAGTACACCCAGGTCAAGGTCACCGACATCTCCCTCTGAGCGCTCGCTCGAGGTCGACACGTCTCTCTTCAGAAGGACTGAACAATGGCTCACAAGAAGGGTGCTGCGAGCACCAAGAACGGCCGTGACTCCAACTCCCAGCGCCTCGGTGTGAAGCGGTTCGGCGGTCAGGTCGTCGGCGCGGGCGAGATCATCGTCCGCCAGCGCGGGACCCACTTCCACCCGGGCACCGGCGTGGGACGTGGCGGCGACGACACCCTGTTCGCCCTGCAGGCCGGCGCCGTCGAGTTCGGCACCCGTCGCGGTCGCAAGGTCGTCAACATCACGCCCGTCGTCTGACGTCGTTTAGTCGACACGAGGGCGGGAGTCGAGCCCGAGCGGCTCGTCTCGCCATCCGTCCCACCACTGGGCGTCCCACCTGGGGCGCCTTTTGTGGTTTCAGCACCATCCACAGCAAGGAACACCATGGCCATCCCCACGTTCGTCGACCACGTCACGCTGCACCTCGCAGCCGGACGGGGAGGCAACGGTGTGGCCTCGGTGCACCGCGAGAAGTTCAAGCCTCTCGGCGGTCCTGACGGGGGCAACGGGGGTCAGGGCGGGTCGATCATCCTCGAGGTCGACACGAGCGTCACGACGCTCGTGGACTACCACCACGGCCCCAAGCGCCGCGCCGACAACGGCGGCCAGGGCGCGGGCGACCACAAGAACGGCGGCAACGGCAAGGACCTGGTCCTGACGGTTCCCGACGGGACCCTGGTCAAGGACGCCGAGGGCAACGTGCTGGCCGACCTGGTGGGCCACGGGACGACCTTGGTGATCGCGGCCGGCGGTCGCGGTGGGCTCGGCAACGCCGCCCTCGCCTCGTCCAAGCGCAAGGCCCCCGGGTTCGCCCTGCTGGGCGAGCCGGGCGACGAGCTCGACGTACGCCTCGAGCTGAAGGTCGTGGCCGACATCGGTCTGGTCGGGTTCCCCAGCGCCGGCAAGTCCTCGCTCATCGCGGCGATCTCGCGGGCCCGGCCCAAGATCGCCGACTACCCCTTCACCACCCTCATCCCCAACCTCGGCGTGGTCACGGCGGGTGAGACCACCTTCGTGGTCGCGGACGTCCCCGGCCTGATCGAGGGGGCCGCGGAGGGTCGCGGCCTCGGGCATGACTTCCTGCGCCACATCGAGCGGTGCGCCGCGCTGGTCCACGTCATCGACACGGCCTCGATCGAGCCCGGTCGCAACCCGCTCGACGACCTCGACATCATCGAGGGCGAGCTCGCCCGCTACGGCGGGCTCGAGGACCGGCCCCGGCTGATCGCCCTCAACAAGGTCGACGTGCCCGACGGCCAGGACATCGCCGACATGGTCGTCGAGGAGCTCCGGTCCCGCGACCTTCGCGTCTTCGAGGTCAGCGCGGCGTCCGGCGCCGGCACGCGCGAGCTCACCTTCGCGATGGCGGAGATCGTCACCGCGGCCCGCGAGAAGGCGCCTGCGGTCCAGACCGAGCGGATCGTGCTGCGTCCCAGGGCGGTGGACAGCCGCGTCGAGTTCGAGGTGGTCTCCGCCAACGACCCGTCGGCGGAGCCGGGACACGCGGCGTGGCGGGTGCGCGGGTCCAAGCCCGAGCGCTGGGTGCGCCAGACCGACTTCAGCAACGAGGAGGCCGTGGGCTTCCTCGCTGACCGCCTCAACCGGATCGGTGTCGAGGTCAAGCTGGCGCAGCTCGGTGCCCAGGAGGGCGACACGGTCCTCATCGGCGCCGAGGACAACTCGGTGGTCTTCGACTTCAAGCCGAGCATCGAGGCCGGTGCCGAGATGCTGGGCCGTCGGGGCGAGGACGAGCGGCTCCGCGAGCAGCGGCCCGCGCGCACCCGGCGTACGGAGATCGCCGAGGCGATGGAGACCAGGTCCGAGGAGGAGGAGCGCGCCGACGTGGCCCGCCGCCTCGACGCGGACCGCAAGAAGGGGCCCAACCGCAGCTCGGGCACCTCCGGGATCGGCCCGATGGCCTACGAGATCGGCACCAAGGACGACCCCGACTGGGACGGTAGTGACGACTGACCGCTCGGCTCTGGTCCGGGCGGCACGACGCATCGTCGTCAAGGTGGGGTCGTCCTCGCTGACGACCGCTGCGGGCGGGATCGACCCGTCCCTCGTACGCCGTCTCGTGGACGTGCTGGCCGCCTCTCGCGCCGCCGGGGCCGAGGTCGTGCTCGTGTCGTCCGGCGCCATCGCCGCAGGACTGGCTCCGCTGGGCCTGACGAAGCGTCCCAGCGGGCTGGCCGCGCAGCAGGCGGCTGCCTCCGTGGGTCAGGGCCTGCTGGCCCACCGGTACCAGGAGGAGTTCGCCCGTCACGGCATCGTGACCGGTCAGGTCCTTCTCACCGTCGACGACGTCACCCGCCGCGTCCACTACCGCAACGCGCACCAGACGTTCGCGAAGCTGCTCGAGCTCGGTGTGGTCCCGATCGTCAACGAGAACGACACCGTGGCGACGTCGGAGATCCGGTTCGGCGACAACGACCGCCTCGCCGCGCTCGTCGCGCACCTGGTGCACGCCGACCTGCTGCTGCTGCTCTCGGACGTCGACGGGCTCTACGACGGACCGCCGAGCCGCGCGGGCTCACGGATGCTCCCGGTCGTGCGCTCGGAGGCGGACCTCGCCGCTGTGACCATCGGTCCCGCCGGATCGGCGGGTGTCGGCACGGGCGGGATGACGACGAAGGTCGACGCCGCCCGGATCGCCACCGGCGCCGGCATCGACGTCGTGCTCACCTCGGCCGAGCGGGCCTCCGCGGCACTCTCGGGCGAGGACGTCGGCACGCTCTTCGAGGCGACCGGCAGGCGTCGCCCGACCCGTTTGCTGTGGCTCGCCCATGCGACCACGGGCCAGGGCACCCTGACGCTCGATGCCGGTGCCGTACGTGCGGTGGTGTCACGTGGCGCCTCCCTCCTGCCGGCGGGGATCACCGGCGTGTCGGGTGCGTTCACGGCGGGGGACCCGGTCGACCTGCTCGATCCCGACGGGACGACCGTGGCGCGCGGACTGGTGAACTTCGACGCCGACGAGCTGCCGGCGCTGCTCGGGCGCTCGACCAGCGAGCTCAAGGTCGCTCTCGGGGCTGCCTACGAACGCGAGGTCATCCATCGCGACGACCTGGTGCTGCTGGGCTGACTGCCCTGGTCCAACGGTCGAAATCCAAGGGTCGATCCGTGATCGTCTCTTGATCGAACATGTGTGTGCATATACGTCGTGAGGGAGTAGCGTCTATCTCACGTTCCTCGCAGCTGCGGGCCACCAGGGTCACCTCCCCGGTGCGCCATTCCCGAGCTCGGGGGGCGAGTTGCGAGGGTCAGTAATTGTCCGGGGCGATCCCGGGCCTCCAGGAGCGACGACCGTTGAGTGTCACGCGTTCGCGGGGTGTACCCGTCGTCGAGGGGAGGCCATCGGTGAGTCATCCGATCATCACTGCGGTCTGCGACATCCGCGCCCTGTTGAAGGGTGTGGCGGGCGCCAACCCGACGTTCATGACAACCGCGGAGAAGGCGACCGCGCTGGGTGAGCTCGTACGAGCCGAGGCCCAGGTGGCGGAGCTGCGGTTGCGGGTCCTGGCCGACGCCTCCGACCTCGCGGAGTCGACGGCTGCGAAGGACGCAGCAGGCTGGGTCGCGCACGAGACCCGCACCCGCATCGCTGACGCGCGCGCCGACCTCACCCTCGCCACAGCGCTGGACCGCTCCCGTCCGGTCCTGGCTGCCGGGATGCGCGACGGCGACGTGACGTTCGCGCAGGCCCACGTCATCCGTCGTGCACTCGACGCCCTCCCCGCACGGGTCCCGTCCGACACGATCGCGCTGGCTGAGTCACAGCTGGTCGCCTACGCCCGCGAGTTCGGGCCCGCAGAGCTCGGGCGACTCGGGCGACGGATCCTCGACATCGTCGCCCCCGAGATCGCCGAGCAGGCCGAGGCCGACCGCCTCGCGGATCTCGAAGCCCACGCCGCGGAGAAGACCCGCCTCACGATGCGCCGCCAAGGAGACGGCACCACCCGCATCTCCGCACTCGTGCCCGGACGCGACCGCGACCCGGTTCGCGACCTACCTCGAAGCCTTCGCCAACCCCCGCACCCACCGACGCCACACCGCGCCAGCACCGGCACGTGCACCGACACCAGCACCAGCACCGGCACAACTTCGACCCACGAACGCGGCCGATCCGCTCACCCGGCTGCCGTACCCCAAACGCCTCGGCCAGGCGCTGGGTGAGTTCCTCGAGGCCGTCGACCCGAGTCGTCTCCCGATCCACGGCGGGGACGCGACCACCGTCATCGTCACTATCCCGCTGGCTTCTCTGCGCACCGAGATGGGGGCAGCGGACCTCATCGGCGCCGGACTCGTGCCCGGCGACGACCTCACCGGCGACCGCATCACCGCAGCCCACGCCCGACGGCTCGCGTGCACCGCGAAGATCCTCCCCGCCGTCCTCGACGCGCCACTCCCTGCCCCTCGACCTCGGACGAGCGAAACGACTGTTCACCCCCGCACAACGCAAAGCGCTCCTGATCCGCGACCAGACCTGCCGAGCCGAAGGGTGCGACACCCCCGGCACCTGGTGCGACGCCCACCACCTCAACCCCTGGAGCCAAGGCGGAGCCACGGACCTCGACAACGCGGTCCTGCTCTGCCCACACCACCACCACCGGATCCACGACACCGCCTACCGCACCGACCGACTTCCCCACGGAGACCTCCGCTTCCACCGCCGCACGTAGGAGCGTGGCTCGCCCTCGCGTCTGTGTTCCTCGCGCACGCCGCCAGCGTCGGCTACGCCGGCCGCGTCGGTGACGAAGAAGGCAGTGCGGGGGGAGAACGGACTCATGCCCCGTAGGCTTGGCGGGCCATGACCCCACCGCTCGTCTACCTCGACCACGCCGCGACCACGCCGATGCTGCCGGTCGCGGTCGAGGCGATGACCCGACAGCTCACGGGGATCGGCAACGCCAGCTCCCTGCACGCGTCGGGGCGTGGGGCGCGACGAGTGGTCGAGGAGTCCCGCGAGTCGATCGCGGGAGCCATCGGTGCTCGTCCCGCCGACGTCGTCTTCACCTCCGGTGGCACGGAGTCGGACAATCTCGCGCTCAAGGGCATCTTCTGGGCACGCCGCGACCAGGACCCGCGTCGTACGCGCATCCTGGCCACCTCGATCGAGCACCACGCCGTCCTCGACCCGCTGCACTGGCTCGGCAGGTACGACCATGCCGACGTCGAGCTGTTGCCCGTCTCCGCAGAGGGCGTCCTCGACGTCGGTGCGCTCAGGGACTCCATCGCCAGGGACCCGGAGTCGGTCGCCCTGATCTCGGTCATGTGGGCCAACAACGAGGTCGGGTCGCTGCAGCCCCTCGGCGAGGTCGTGGCCCTTGCCGCCGAGCATCGGATCCCCGTGCACACCGACGCCGTGCAGGCGCTCGGTCAGGTGCCGGTCGACTTCGCCGCGTCGGCCGTGGACGCGCTCACCTTCACCGGCCACAAGGTCGGGGGGCCCTACGGCGTCGGCGCCCTCGTCGTACGGCGTGACCTGTCGGTGAGCGCCCTCGTGCACGGCGGCGGCCAGGAGCGCGACATCCGCAGCGGCACGCTCGACGTACCCGCCATCGCGGGTCTCGCAGCCGCGGTCGAGGCGTCGGTCAAGAGCCAGCACGAGCATGCCGTGCGGATCTCCCAGCTGCGTGACGACCTGGTGGGCCGGGTCATCACGGTCGTCCCCGACGCGCACCTGCACGGCGCGCCCATGGGTCCTGGTCGTCTGCCCGGCAACGCCCATCTCGGCTTCCCCGGCTGCGAGGGCGACTCGATGCTGATGTTGCTCGATGCCCGCGGGATCGAGTGCTCGACGGGGTCGGCCTGCTCTGCGGGCGTCCCCCAGCCCTCCCACGTCCTGCTGGCGATGGGGTGCGACGACGACCAGGCCCGTCACTCGCTGCGTTTCTCGCTCGGCCACAGCACCGTGCCCTCCGACATCGATGCCCTCGTGGAGGCGATCGGTCCGGTCGTCGAGCGCGCGCGGGCGGCGAGGCGACGCTGATGGCGCGGTCCCTGCCATGAGGGTCGTCGCCGCCATGTCCGGCGGGGTGGACTCCGCAGTCGCGGCAGCGCGGGCCGTCGCGGCCGGTCACGACGTGACCGGCGTGCACCTCGCCCTGAGCCGCAACCCCGCGTCCTACCGCTCCGGCGCCCGCGGCTGCTGCACCATCGAGGACAGCAACGACGCCCGACGCGCCGCGGACGTCATCGGCATCCCGTTCTACGTCTGGGACCTGTCCGAGTCCTTCCACCAGGACGTGGTCGAGGACTTCATGGACGAGTACGCCGCTGGTCGCACGCCCAATCCCTGCCTGCGGTGCAACGAGAAGATCAAGTTCGCAGCCGTCCTCGATCGTGCGCTCGCGCTGGGTTTCGACGCGGTCGCGACAGGTCACTACGCCCAGCTGCGCACCGGTCCCGACGGCCTTATCGAGATGCACCGGGCAGCCGACCAGGGCAAGGACCAGTCCTACGTGCTCGGGGTGCTGACCCAGGAGCAGCTGGCCCACTCGATGTTCCCCCTGGGGGACACCGACAAGCCAGCCGTACGCCGCGAGGCCGAGGCCCGCGGGCTGCTCGTGGCGGACAAGCCCGACTCCCACGACATCTGCTTCGTCGCGGACGGTGACACGGCGGGCTGGCTGCGCGAGAAGCTCGGCGACCGAGCCCCCAACCACGGCGGTGACATCGTCGACGCGACGACCGGCGAGAGGGTCGGCAGCCACACGGGCACCTACGGCTTCACGATCGGCCAGCGCCGCGGGCTGCGGCTGGGCACACCTGCGGCAGACGGGAAGCCGAGGTTCGTCCTCGACATCGAGCCCGTCAGCGGGACCGTCGTCGTCGGTCCCCGCGCACGGCTCGCGGTGGATCGCATCGCCGGGATCCGCCCACGCTGGTGCGGGTCGGTCCCCGAGCGGGTCGAGGGGACCGTGCAGCTGCGCGCCCACGGCGCCGAGCACCGCGCGGTCGTCCGCGTCAGCGGGGACCACGTCGACATCGCCCTGCTCGACCCGGCCGAGGGCATCGCACCGGGACAGGCGGCAGTGATCTACGACGGCACCCGCGTCGTCGGATCCGCCACCATCGAGTCCACCCGCGCCGTCGGGGCGATCGGGTGAGCCCCCTGCTCGAGCGCGCCGGCTCGTTGCTCGGGCCCAAGCACACGACGTACGTCGCCGCGCGGGTGTCGCCGGATGGCGACGAGGTCGTCGCGGTGGGGACCGACGAGCACGGCGACGTCGAGCTCGGGTCGGTGAGCAAGGGCCTCACCGGGTTCCTGTGGCGCGATGCGGTGGCCCGCTCGGAGATCGCCGCCGACGCCGTCCTCGGCGACCACCTCGCAGTGCCGGCGCGCATGAGCGGCATCGAGCTGTCGGCGCTCGCCACCCACCGCTCGGGACTGCCCAGGATCGCTGGTGGGTCCGCCGTGGTCCGCCGGAGCTGGGAGCTGTGGCGCACGGGTCGCAACCCCTACCGCGAGGACCTGGCAGGCCTGCTCGTCCTGCTCGACGACGTCACGGTGGGCAAGGCGAAGCCCGCCTACTCCAACCTCGGCTTCCAGCTCCTCGGGCACGCGATCGCCTCCGCCGCACAGACGTCGTATGCCGACCTCGTGGCGCAGCGCATCGCGCAGCCCCTCGGCCTCGCCGACACCTACGTCCCGATCTCCGACGACGAGCTGCGGCCGGGTGCCGTGACGGCACTCAATCGCGCGGGACGCGCGGTCGAACCCTGGGCCAACGAGGCCATCGCACCGGCGGGCGGGGTGCGCTCCTCAGTCGCGGACCTCGCAGTGTTGCTGAGGGCGATGCTGGATCGGAACGTGGCGGGTGCCGACGCGCTCGAGCCGACCACTGCGTTCATGGGCAAGATGCGGATCGGCGCGGGCTGGCTCACCGGGCCGATGCTGCGTCGCACCGTCACCTGGCACAACGGCGGCACCGGTGGGTTCCGCTCCTTCGTCGGGATCGACCGCGAGCGGGGCGTCGGGGTGGCGCTGGTCAGTGCGTCGACCCGCTCCGTGGACGGCGCTGCCGCCCGGCTGCTGGGCGAGTCGGAGGTCGCATGAGCATCGCGACGGGAATCGGCTCGATGCCGGGCACGGACTTCGCCGAGTCCGTACGTCTCGTGCTGGGCGAGCTGCCCGACCTGCCGCACGTTCCCGAGCTGCCCGCCCGGGGGGTCACGGCGGCGATGACCGGGCGCGGACTGGCTGTCGTGGCGGGACTGGCGGCGGACCTGCAGCCGGCCGGCTGGAGACTGACCGACGCCAGCGGCATCGACCACCGACGCGCTCGGTCGCTGCTCTCGCAGGACCTCGACACCCTCGAGGAGCTCGCCCAGGACTACACCGGGGCCTTCAAGGCCCAGGTGGCCGGTCCGTGGACACTGGCCGCGACGGTGGAGAAGCCTCGTGGTGACAAGGTACTCAGTGACCACGGTGCTCGCAGGGAGCTCGCGCAGGGCCTCGCCGAGGGCATCACCGTCCACCTCGCCGACCTGCGACGCCGCCTGCGCGGCGTGGACCGATGGATCGTCCAGGTCGACGAGCCAGCCCTCGCTGCGGTCGTCAACGCGCAGGTGCCGACCGCGAGCGGGTTCGGGCGCCACCGGCGGGTCGACGCGCCGGAGGCCTCCGCCCATCTCGAGTGGGTGGTCTCCGCCATCACCGATGCCGGAGCCGAGGCGTGGGTCCACTCCTGCGCGGCGCAGACACCGTGGTCGCTGGTGGACGGGACCGGCGTGAGCGGCTTGTCGGCCGACTTCGACCAGCTGGGAGCACCCGACATGGACGTCCTCGCCGAGGCGCTGGAAGAGGGTCGTACGGCCGTGCTGGGCGTGGTGCCCTCCACTGGCCCGGCCTCCGAGCCGTCGGACGCCCGTCTGACCGAGCGGGTGCAACGCCTGCTCGACATGCTGGGCCTGGACCAGGAAGTCGTGCGCGAGCGGCTCGTCGTGACACCGGCCTGCGGCCTGGCGGGGGCGAGTGACGACTGGGCGCGACAGGCGCTGCGCCTGTCGGCGACGGTGGCGCGCAACCTCTGAGGTCGCTCGCCCCCGCGATCGGTCGCCTCAGTGGCCGGTGTGGGGGACCTGCGCTCCGAGCACCTCGAGCGACAGGTCGATCGCCGCGTCGTGCCAGCGCTGCGAGCCGGTGAGCATGTAGTGGCCAAGGGCACCCATGTCCCGCAGGTCGGCACTGTCGGCCACGGATCGGGCGCGCTGGACGTAGCGGGTGGTCTCACGGAACGACGTGATCCTGTCCCGGCGGCCGTGCGCGGCCCTCAAGGTGCGGCCCGTGAGAGTCGAGACGGGGTCGTCGGCCGACCACCACGGAGCGAGACCGACGACGCCACGGACCGAGGGGTCGTCAGCGACGTGCACCGCCACCCGTGCACCCATCGAGTGACCGAGCAGCACGACGGGGACGTCGCCGTGCGAGGCCCGCAGCTCGTCGAGGGCCCAGCGAGCGTCCGCAGCCCGCTCGGCGCCACCGTTCCAGCCGCGCTCGCGGTAGCGCAGGAGCCACACCCCGACCTGCGCCTGATGGGCCCGAGCGGCGATGTCGCGCTGGAGCCACAGGGCTCGGCGCCACGAGGCGCTGCGGCCGTCGATGCCCTGGTGGGAGCGCGGCTTGCCGCCGTGCAACACCAGGACCATCGCCCGGGTGGTCGCGGCCGGGTCGAGCTTGGTGAGGAGCGGATCGGTCACGACTGTCCTTCGGAGTGGAGGCGGACGACGGATGGGGGCGAGGGAGGCCGCCGTCGCCGGTGGTCCTCCCTCGCCCGCCCGTCCCGCCCGAGACGGTGCGGTGGATCAGTGCGCGCCGACGCCTTCGGGTCCGTCGGTGGCGAGCTCCTCGTGCTTGACGTCGAGGAAGACCCAGATCACCACGGACGCGGCGAGCATCAGGATCGAGCCGACCAGGAAGGCGTTGGTCGAGCCCTCCGTGAAGATCTGCTGCTGAGCGATCTGCTGGAACCGCTCCATCTGCTCGGGCGACAGCTGCGGAAGGTTGGCCCCGGCCGCGGCGAACTCCTTGCCCCGGTCGGTGAACGTCTGGGTGGCCACCGTGGCCAGGACGGCGAGGCCGAGCGCCCCGCCGACCTGCTGCGCGGTGTTGAGCACGCCCGAGCCGATGCCGGACTCCTCGGCGCGAAGGTGGTGGACGGCCGTCAGCGTGACGGGCACGAACGTGAGCCCCATGCCGAAGGCCATCATGATGATGAAGGGCATGATGTCGGTGACATAGGTGCCGGCGAGGTCGCTGGGCGGGAACGACGTGTCGTAGGGCAGCCGCGAGAACCCGAACAGCGCGCCCCCGGCGATCAGCGTACCGACGCCGGCGATGAAGCGCGGGTCGATCCGGTTGACCAGGTGGGAGGCCAACCCGGCGCCGACGACGATGCCGACGGTGAAGGGCAGGAACGCGACGCCGGCCTTGAGGGGGCTGTAGCCCATGACGTTCTGGATGTATTGGCTGAGGAAGTAGAACATTGCGAACATCGCGGCCGGGGCGAGGAACATCGCCACGAAGCTGGCGGCCCGGGTGCGGTTGGTGAAGATCCGGAACGGCAGCAGCGGGTGCTCCACCCGGCTCTCGACGAACCCGAAGACCACGAGCAGCGCGACACCGACAACGAGGCTGCTGACGGTGATGGAGTCGCCCCACCCTTCGGTGCCGGCGCGGGACAGGCCGTAGACGACGCCGAGCAGTCCCAGGGTGGCGGTGACGGCACCGGGGAGGTCGAGCTCGCCGGGGTGGGACTCGGACTCGTTGAGGAAGCGCGGGGCGAGCAGCGCCGCGGCGAGGCCGATCGGGACGTTGATGAGGAAGGTGAAACGCCAGCCGTCGACGACGATGCCCAGGATCTCCGGCGAGGTGCCGGTCAGCCAGCCACCGAGGATCAGGCCGACGGCGGCGCCGGCGCCCGACATCGCGGCGTAGACCGCGAACGCACGGTTGCGCGCCGGGCCGGCCGGGAACGTCGTGGTGATCAGCGCGAGAGCAGCGGGGGAGGCCAGCGCGGCGCCGAGGCCCTGCAGGCCCCGCGCTGCCAGCAGCAGCGGCTCGTTGGTGGCGAACCCGCCGAGGAGCGAGGCCACCGCGAAGATCGCGAGGCCGATCATGAAGACCTTGCGGCGGCCGTAGAGGTCGCCGAGGCGTCCGCCCAGCAGCAGCAGGCTGCCGAAGGCCAGGGCGTAGCCGGTCACGATCCAGGGGAGGTTGGCGTTGCTGATCTCGAGATCGATCTGGATGTAGGGGAGCGCGATGTTGGCGATGGTGGCGTCGAGCACGACCATCAGCTGCGCGATCGAGATCAGGACCAGGGCCCAGGTCAGGTTGATCTCACGCTGCGGCGGCGTCGCCGCCCCGGACACTGAGGCGGTGCTGGTGGTGTCGGTCATGGGGTTCCTTCACGAGAGCGGTCAGTACGAGTGGATCAGGGGGGTCCGACAGTGGGTCGGACCGTGGTCAGGCGATGGGGCCGTGGAGAGCGGCAGGGAGGACGACCTCGTCGAGCACGCGGCCGACGAGCTCCGGGGTGACCTGCTCCCCGAGGAGGAACACGCGGTGCAGGATGATCCCGGCCAGGGACGGGGCGAGGACGGAGAGGTCGACCTCGGGGTGGACCTCGCCGCGCTGGCGGGCGCGCTCGTAGATCACGCGCGACGAGGCGATCTTGGGGTTGACGAAGTCGCGTCGGTAGACCTCGGCGAACTCGGGGTCGCGTCCCATCGCGATCACGACGGCAGCCAGCACGGACTGGGCCAGCGGGTCGCCGAGCCCGCCGGAGCCGCAGTAGGCAGCCAGCAGGTCGCCGCGGAGGGTGCCTGTGTCGGGGACGACCGGCTCGCCCTTGCGGGACAGGATGGCCGCGACCACCAGCTCGGGCTTGCCGTTCCAACGACGGTAGAGCGTGGCCTTGGACGCCTTCGCACGCGCCGCGACCGCGTCCATCGTGAGCAGGTCGTAGCCGACCTCCGCCAGGATCGCCAGCGTGGCGTCGAAGATCTCCAGCTCGCGCTCGCCCTCGACCCGGGGGCGGGTGCCGGTCTCGGTCGAGGTCACGGTGCTCCTTCTCAGTGCTCGGGTGATCATCGTCACGATGAAACGAAACTGTTTCGTTCTCCTGAACTGGTCATCCCTCTGATCTATTCCGGAAGGGTCAGACGATGGTGTTCCGGTCCAGACCTGCCGATCCGGACGAGCCGGGAAGGTCGTGTGGGATGTCGGAGCCGACCTGCAGACTGTGCGCATGAGCACGCCCGACCAGCCCGACCTCGACCCCGCGGTCGACACAGGTGTCGCCTCCGCCCCGCCCGAGGCACGCGAGCGGCACCGCGAGCTCAGCGAGCAGGTCGACGACGCCCGCTGGCGCTACTACGTCCTCGACGACCCGGACCGGTCCGACGCCGACTTCGACGCGCGCCTGCGCGAGCTCGAGTCCCTCGAGGACGAGTTCCCCGAGCTCCGCACTCCCGACTCGCCCACGCAGAAGGTCGGCGGAGCTGTCTCGACGGAGTTCACCGCGGTCGACCACCTGCAGCGGATGGAGTCGCTCGACAACGCCTTCAGCAGCGACGAGCTCGCCGCCTGGCACGCACGCATCCTGCGCGAGGGCGTCGAGTCGCCGGCCCTGCTCTGTGAGCTCAAGGTCGACGGCCTCGCGATCAACCTGCTCTACGAGCAGGGTCGCCTGGTGCGCGCGCTCACCCGCGGCGACGGGCGTACGGGCGAGGACGTCACGCCCAACGTCAGGACCATCGCGTCGGTGCCCCACCGGCTGACCGGCAGCGACGATCATCCCGTGCCGGCCCTGCTCGAGGTGCGCGGCGAGGTCTTCCTGCCCAGTGAGGCCTTCGATCGGCTCAACGCCTCGATGGTCGAGGCGGGCAGGCCGATGTTCGCCAACCCGCGCAACGCTGCCGCCGGATCCCTGCGGCAGAAGGACCCGCGGGTCACGGCGACGCGCGACCTGGGGATGGTCTGCCACGGCATCGGGGCACGCGAGGGCTTCGATCCCACGTCCCAGAGCACGGCCTACGACGTCCTGCGGGAGTGGGGCCTGCCGACCTCCGAGCAGGTCCGGGTGGTGGCCACGCTGGCGGAGGTCGAGGACCGGATCGCCCATGTCGGCGAACACCGCCACACGATCGTCGGCCATGAGATCGACGGGCTCGTGGTGAAGGTCGACGACATGTCCCTGCAGCGGCGGCTCGGCTCCACCAGCCGGGCCCCCCGGTGGGCGATCGCGTTCAAGTACCCACCCGAGGAGGTCAACACCCTGCTCAGGTCGATCGAGGTCAACGTCGGCCGCACCGGCCGGGTCACGCCCTACGGCGTCATGGAGCCCACCAAGGTTGCCGGGTCGACCGTCGTCAACGCGACCCTGCACAACGCCCACGAGGTCACTCGCAAGGACGTGCGGCCCGGCGACACCGTGATCCTGCGCAAGGCCGGTGACGTGATCCCCGAGATCCTCGGGCCGGTGCTGGCGATGAGACCCACGGGACTCCCGCCGTGGCGGATGCCCACGACGTGCCCCGCGTGCCGGACCCCGCTCGCCCCGCAGAAGGAGGGTGACAAGGACCTGCGCTGCCCCAACCACGAGAAGTGCCCCGCCCAGGTGCGTGAGCGCGTCTTCCACGTCGCGGGCCGCGGTGCCTTCGACATCGAGGGGTTGGGCTACGAGGCGGCGGTCGCGCTGCTCGACGCGGGGGTCATCGACAACGAGGGTGACGTCTTCGACCTGTCCGCCGACAAGCTGCTCGCCACCGACCTCTTCACTCGTGCGGCCAAGAAGGGTGAGGCAGGTGATCGTGTCGTGTCCGCCAACGGGCAACGGCTGTTGGGCAACCTCGACAAGGCCAAGGGCCTGCCCCTGTGGCGCGTGCTCGTCGCCCTGTCCGTGCGTCACGTCGGTCCGACCGCGGCTCGGGCTCTCGCCACCCAGTTCGGCAGCATGCAGGCGATCCAGGACGCCGACGAGGCGAGGCTGGCCGGCACCGACGGGGTCGGTCCGACGATCGCCGCCGCCGTGCGCGAGTGGTTCGACGGGTCCGAGTCCGACTGGCACCGCGCGATCGTCGAGAAGTGGGACCGGGCGGGCGTCACTATGGCCGACGTACGTGACGAGTCGATCGCCCGCACCCTCGAGGGACTCACCATCGTCGCCACCGGGTCGCTGCAGCACTTCACGCGCGACTCCGTGAAGGAGGCGATCATCAGCCGCGGCGGCAGAGCCTCGGGTTCGGTGTCGAAGAAGACCGACTACGTCGTGGCCGGCGAGAACGCCGGGTCCAAGGCCGACAAGGCCGAGCAGCTCGGGGTTCCCGTGCTCGACGAGGACCAGTTCACCGCTCTGCTCGAGTCGGGTCCGGACGCCTTGGTGTGACCTGGCGAGGTGTGCCGGGCGCATGATGTGGTGACCAGCACCTGATCGACACATCCTCGGGAGTCAGCATGCGCCTCACCCGTTCACTCGTCCCGGTCCTCGTCGCGGCAGGTCTCGCGGGTCCCCTCGCGTTGGTGCCCTCGGCGCAGGCGGCGGCAGCCACCTGCGCAGGTGTGAGGGCGACCATCGTCGGCAACGCCAGGGCCAACACCATCACGGGCACCACCGGACGCGACGTCATCGTCGCCCGAGGTGGCAACGACAGGATCCGCGGGCTCGGCGGCAACGACCTGATCTGCGGCGGTGACGGCGCTGACACGATCCTCGGCGGCGACGGGGACGACAAGATCTGGGGCGAGCTCGACGCGGTCCGGATCGACCCGTTCGGTCGGGTGGTGAAGAAGGGCGACTCGATCTCGGGTGGCGCCGGCAACGACACCATCGACCTGGGCTACGACGCCCGCCCGGCCGCGGAGGGCACCGACGTGCTGCTCGACGGTGTCTCCTACGCCCGCGCATCCGCGGCCGTCGTGGTCGACTTCCGCGCCGCGAGCACCGTCCCGATCGCCGCGGAGGGCAACGACACCGTGACCGGCTTCAACGGCGGCATCCGGATCGTCGGATCGCCGCTGGGCGACACGATCAAGGGCACCAACTCGGCGGACGTCATCACTGTTCGCGGAGGAGACGACACCGTGTTCGGTCGCGGAGGCGACGACACGATCGCGGCCGACACGGGTGTCCTCCTGGGCAACGACCGCCTCTACGGAGAGGCAGGTGACGACGTCCTGACCGGCAGCGTGGGCGCGGACCTGTTCGTCGGCGGTACCGGCGAGGACGTGCTCACCTCGACGTCCGAGCTCCACCAGTCCTTCCGCGGTGGCGGTGGCGGCGACACGATCACCTTCCCGATCCCGGGGGAGTCGGGGTTCGTGGCCAAGGGCTACGCCGGCCAGGACAAGCTGCGTCTGCTGCCCAACTCCAACCCCGCGATCAAGCCGACCGTGCGCCTCGACCAGCTCGGCAGGACCCGGATCAGTGACCTGCCGTTCTCGATCGAGGGGAGGATCACCGGCTTCAGCGACGTCCTCCTGCCAGCCCGCGCCACCACGATCTTCAAGGGCAGCAACGACTCCGAGATCATCACCGCCCACCCCGACTACCGCGTGATGATCTACGGCCGCGGCGGTGCCGACGTGATGACCGGCTCGAACGAGCCCGACCGCCTCGACGGCGGCACGGGCTTCGACATCGCCCGTGGTCGCAGGGGCAACGACACCTGCAAGGCGGCCGAGAAGCGCTCGAGCTGCTGACCCGGGGGGAGCGGCGCGGGGACTTTCCCTAAGATCGACCCCATGCCCGAGATCACTAGGCAGGAAGTGGCCCACCTGGCCACCCTCGCCCGCATCGACCTCTCCGACGCCGAGCTCGACCACCTGGCGCCGCAGCTCAGCGTCATCCTCGAGTCCGTCGCGTCCATCACCGGTGTCGCGGGGGACGACGTGCCGCCCACGTCGCACGCGATCCCCCTGACCAACGTGTTCCGCGAGGACGTCGTGGTGCCCGGCCTCACGGCCGAGGAGGCGCTGTCGGGAGCTCCCGCCGCGGAGGGCAATCGCTTCTCGGTCCCGCGGATCCTGGGCGAGGAGGCCTGATGACCGCGCAGCCCCACCTCACCTCGACCGCGGCCACCATGGCCGAGGACCTCGCCGCGGGCCGCGTCACGTCGGCCCAGCTCACCGAGGCCCACCTGGACCGCATCGACGCCGTCGACACCGCTGCGGACGGGCGCGGCATCCATGCCTTCCTGCACGTCGACCGCCAAGGTGCTCTCACCCAGGCCGCCGAGTCCGACGCCCGCCGGGCCCGCGGTGAGGCACGCGGCGCGCTGGATGGCGTACCGATCGCGGTCAAGGACGTGCTCGCGACCCGCGGGCTGCCCACGACGTGCGGGTCCAGGATCCTCCAGGGCTGGATCCCTCCCTACGACGCCACGGTGGTGCAGCGGCTCCGAGTGGCCGGGCTGCCGATCCTGGGCAAGACCAACATGGACGAGTTCGCGATGGGTTCGTCCACCGAGCACTCCGCCTACGGCCCGACCCGCAACCCCTGGGACCTCGACCGGATCCCCGGCGGGTCCGGCGGCGGCTCGGCCGCGGCGGTCGCGTCCTTCCAGGCCCCGCTCGCCATCGGCACCGACACCGGCGGATCGATCCGCCAGCCGGGCGCGGTCACCGGCACCGTCGGCGTCAAGCCGACCTACGGCGGCGTGTCCCGCTACGGTCTGGTCGCGCTGGCCAACAGCCTCGACCAGGCGGGTCCCGTCACCCGCAGCGTGCTCGACTCAGCGCTGCTGCACGACATCATCGGCGGCCACGACCTGCGCGACTCGACCTCGATCGAGCACGACTGGCCCTCCTTCGCCGAGGCCGCCACCCACGGTGCCTCCGGCGACCTGACGGGCGTCACGGTGGGAGTCATCACCGAGCTGGCGGGCGACGGCTGGCAGCCGGGTGTGATGGCCCGCTTCGGTGAGTCGCTCGAGCTGCTGGTCAAGGCCGGTGCCGAGGTCGTGGAGGTGTCGTGCCCGTCCTTCGTGCACGCCCTGGCCGCCTACTACCTGATCCTCCCGGCGGAGGCGTCCAGCAACCTCGCGAAGTTCGACGCGATGCGCTTCGGCCTGCGCGTCACCCCCGACGGCAGCCCGTCGGCCGAGGACGTCATGCGCGCGACCCGCGACGCGGGCTTCGGGGACGAGGTCAAGCGCCGCATCATCCTCGGCACCTACGCGCTGTCCAGCGGCTACTACGACGCCTACTACGGCCAGGCGCAGAAGGTGCGCACCCTCATCAGCCGCGACTTCGCCGCCGCCTTCGACAGCGTCGACGTGCTGGCCTCCCCGACGGCGCCGACCACGGCGTTCAAGCTGGGCGAGAAGCTCGACGACCCGATGGCGATGTACCTCAACGACCTCGCCACCATCCCCGCCAACCTCGCCGGCGTGCCGGGCATCTCGGTGCCCAACGGTCTCGCCGACGAGGACGGCCTGCCCAGCGGCTTCCAGCTCCTCGCCCCGGCGCTGGCCGACGACCGGCTCTACCGGGTCGGCGCCGCGCTCGAGGCGATGCACGAGGAGCAGTGGGGCGGGCCGTTGCTCGAGCGGGCGCCGGGGCTGGAGACCCGCTCCGCTCCCACCTCCACCAGCGAAGGGCAGACGCGATGAGCGATCACCTGATGTCCTACGACGACGTGCTGGCCGGCTTCGACCCGGCCATCGGCCTCGAGGTGCACGTCGAGCTCAACACCGCGTCGAAGATGTTCTGCGGCTGCCCGGCAACCTTCGGCGGTGAGCCCAACGCGGGCGTGTGCCCGACGTGCCTGGGGCTGCCGGGCGCGATGCCGGTGGTCAACGCGAAGGCCGTGGAGTCGGCCATCCGGATCGGACTGGCGCTCAACTGCGACATCGCCGAGTGGTGCCGCTTCGCCCGGAAGAACTACTTCTACCCGGACATGCCGAAGAACTTCCAGACCTCGCAGTACGACGAGCCGATCTGCTTCGACGGCTACATGGACGTCTCGGTGCCCACCGAGGACGGCGGCGAGGAGATCGTCCGCGTCGAGATCGAGCGCGCCCACATGGAGGAGGACACCGGCAAGTCGCTGCACGTCGGCGGTGCCACCGGTCGCATCCACGGCGCCGACTACTCGCTCGTCGACTACAACCGCGCCGGCATCCCGCTCATCGAGATCGTCACCCGCCCGATCATGGGGGCCGGGGCCCGGGCTCCCGAGGTCGCGAAGGCCTACGTCGCCCAGCTCCGCGAGCTGATCGTCGCACTCGGCGTCTCCGAGGCGCGGATGGACCAGGGCAACCTGCGCGCGGACGTCAACCTGTCGCTGGCGCCGAAGGACAGCGGTGCGCTCGGCACCCGCACCGAGACCAAGAACGTCAACTCGTTCCGCTCGGTCGAGCGCGCGGTGCGCTACGAGATGCAGCGTCACGGCGCGATCCTGGGCGAGGGCGGCTCGATCCTGCAGGAGACCCGCCACTGGCACGAGGACACCGGGGTCACGACGAGTGGTCGCGAGAAGTCCGACGCGGAGGACTACCGCTACTTCCCCGAGCCGGACCTGGTGCCGGTCGCGCCGAGCCGTGAGTGGGTCGAGGAGCTGCGCACGACGCTGCCGGAGAACCCGACCGTACGACGCTCCCGGCTGCAGAGCGCGTGGGGCTTCACCGACATGGAGATGCGCGACACCGTGGGCGCGGGGGCGCTCGGGCTGGTCGAGGAGACCATCGCCGAGGGTGCCGCGCCGCAGGCCGCGCGCAAGTGGTGGCTCGGCGAGCTCGCCCGCCGCAGCAACGAGGACGGCGTCGACATCGTCGACCTCCCGATCACGCCCGCCCAGGTCGCCCGCATCCAGGCGCTGGTCGATGACAGGACGCTCAACGACAAGCTCGCCCGGCAGGTCTTCGAGGGTGTCCTGGCAGGGGAGGGCGCCCCCGACGAGGTCGTCGAGAGCCGCGGGCTCGCGGTGGTCTCCGACGACGGCGCGCTCGGTGCCGCGGTGGACACCGCGATCGCCGCCAACCCCGAGGTCGCCGAGAAGATCCGCGACGGCAAGCACGCTGCCGCCGGCGCCCTGATCGGTGCGGTGATGAAGCAGATGCGCGGACAGGCCGACGCCGGGCGGGTGCGCGAGCTGATCCTCCAGAGACTGGCCTGAGGGGCACCCCCCCTGCGCGCCTCGGGCGGTCCAGACAACTTGTTAGGGTGCTCGTGAGTCACATGGGTCACATCGCCAACCACACGCTCGCACCACCACGGGGGACGGCCAGGCCGTCGACGGCATCGATGTCGTCGTGCCCTCGGCCCGCGAGCGGGAAGGAAGTCATGCACCAGCTCAACCGACCAATCCGATCAGCGGCGGTCGTCGCGACGACCGCCATCCTCGGAGCGGGCCTGTTCGCCGCTCCTCCCGCCACGGCGGATCCCTCCCCGGCCCTGCGGGCAGCGAGAGCTGCGGGAGGCACCGACAGCACGCCCTCCACGATCGCTGCCGAGTGGATCAGCGGAGAGCTCACCAACGGCCTGATGGTCACCGAGTTCGGCCCGGACTTCGGGCTGACCATCGACACGGGCATGGCAATCTCCACCGTCGCCGGGCAGGGGCCCACCGTGACGGCGATCAACACCGCCCTCGAGCCGAGGATCGCGGAGTACGTCGGCGACGGGTCGAAGGAGTCCTACGCGGGCCCGCTGGCCAAGGCTGCGGCGTTCGCGCGCACCGCCAAGAAGAACCCGACCGACTACGGCGGGATCAACCTGATCACGCGTCTGGAGGAGCGCACGGCCGATGTGCCGGCGGACCCGATCGCCCAGCCGCAGGCCGCGGCGTTCGCCGGTCGGATCTTCGACAGGTCCGAGTTCGGCAACTACGCCAACGTCGTCGGCCAGTCCTACGCCGCGCGCGCCCTGGCACTCGCCCGGTCCACCGAGGCGGGCGCGGCGCGCGACTTCCTGCTCAAGCAGCAGTGCTCCGCGGGCTTCTTCCGGCTCAACTTCGACAAGGCCGACGTACCCAACCAGACGTGCGTCGAGGGTGTGGCCGGCAGCGAGGCCGACCCGGACGCCACCGCGTTCGCGGTGATCAACCTCATCGAGTCGGGTGACACCAGTGCGCCGGTCAAGAACGCGATCGCCAAGGGCAGCGCCTGGTTGGCCGACCGCCAGCGAGGCAGCGGCGCGATCCGAAGCGCTGGTGAGGGTGCCACGATCAACACCAACTCGACCGCCCTCGGCGGCTACGCGATGGGACTGGCGAACAACCGCGACGCTGCCCTCAAGGCGGCACTGTGGGTGCGCAAGAACCAGCCGGTGGACAAGTACAAGTGCCGCACCGCACTGACCAAGGACACCGGGGCCGTTGCCTACCGCAAGGACCGGGCCACCGAGTCCAAGGCCGGCGGCATCCCGGCCGGCAGCCGTGACGAGTGGCGCCGCGCCACCTCGCAGGCGATCCTCGGCCTTCAGTTCGCCCCGGCCAGCAAGGACAGGCTGCGGATCGTGTCGGTGCGCCGCGAGGCCCGCGCCGGTCAGCGTGTCCAGTTCCGCGTCTTCGGACTGGCACCCAGCGAGAGCGCGTGCATGCAGGTCAAGGGCGACTTCGTGCGCGTCAAGGGCAAGAAGTCCGGCGAGAAGATCGTGCGCAAGCTCCTGCTGCCCGCAGGCAACCAGCGTCGGACCGCTCTGGTGAAGACGTCCGACGAGCGGGTGCAGACCTCGCTCCGGGTCCGTAACTGACCCTCCCGCACCACCTCGCAGATCACCTCGGCCCGGCGTCCCGCACGCCGGGCCGAGGTGCATCCGGGGCCGTGAGAGGACTACGCTGCACATGCCGCACCTACCTGGGTCGGCACCACGTACGCCCGAGCTGGGGAAAGCCGGTCCAAAACCGGCGCTGACCCGCAACCGTAGGCATGGGAGCAATCCCGTGTGAGCCGGAACACCCGCCTCGACGCGTCTTTATCACCATCGCTGTCGAGGAATGCAGCGGGGGCTGCGGCGCATGCCGTCCTCCCTCGCTGTCGCAGCGAGGAAGGAACCCATGACGTTCTCCCTGCCGAGAAGTGCCTTCTCGGGGATCGCGCTGGCCGTCGCCGCCACCGCGCTTACCCCACCCCTGCTGGCCCCTGCAGCCGTCGCCGCCACGGAGGTCCCGGCTCCGGCCACCGCCCGTGCCGGCATCGGATGGCTTGCGACCCAGCTCACGAACGGTGTCATCCGCAATCCGAACTTCGGCGGCTTCGACGACTTCGGGCTGACGCTCGACATCGGCCTGAGCATGGACGAGGTCGGGGGCGACCAGGCCCTGGTGCGCCAGATCCGCACGGCCATGGCCCCGAAGATCGCCAGCTATGTCACCGATGTCGACTACGGCGCCCCCGAGAACCGTTACTCGGGCTCGCTCTCCAAGTCGCTGGTCTTCGCCCAGGTCACCGGCGCCGACCCCCGGGCCTACGGCGGGTTCGACCTCGTGGACGAGGTCGAGGCGCGGGTGACCACGTCCGGTCCCAGCGCCGGACGGCTCGCCGACGCCGCCGGCGGCGCGGACTACGCCAACGTGTTCGGTCAGGCGCTGGCAGCCCGTGGGCTGTCGGTCGCAGGCTCGACCAGGGCCGCCGCGGTCACCGACTTCCTGCTCCTGCAGCAGTGCTCCTCGGGCTACTTCCGCATCTTCTTCGACACGGACGCCTCCGCGCCGGGTCAGTCCTGCGTCGAGGGTGCCGAGGACAGCGGCACGGACACCGACGCCACCGCCATGGTGGTCAACCAGCTCGCGGCCGTCCCGTCGCCGTCACCGCGGGTCGAGGCGGCGATCGATCGCGCCGTGGCCTGGCTCATCGCCACCCAGCGCGCTGACGGCTCGTTCGTCGGCAGTGCCTTCACCCCGGACCCGAACACCAACAGCACCGGGCTCGCGGCCGGCGCGCTGGCCGCGGACGGCCGGTGCGTGCAGGCCGGCCGGGCAGCCGAGTGGGTCGCCTCGCTGCAGGTCGGCGGCCAGGATGCGTCCTCCCCGCTGGCCGGTGACGAGGGAGCGCTGCCCTACTCGGCGGCGACGCTCGCCACCGCCACCACCGACGGGATCACCGATGACGTCCTCGACCAGTGGTGGCGCGCCACCACCCAGGCCGTCGCCGGAATCACCCACACCCGCGGCTCCGTCACGGGTCTGAACGTCAGCTCCACCGGTAGCGAGCCCGCCCAGCGAGCGGCCCTCACAGCCACCGGCGCCGCAGTCGGTGACCGCTTCTGCCTCAGCGGCCCGGGCATCTCCGGCAGCCGTACGGTCGTCGTCGGCACCGACGGTGTCCTCGACGCGCGGGTCACGCTTCCTGCTGCCGCCGGCCCGGCGGCGTACACGCTGACCGGCCGTGACGGCTCCGTGACGCGCACGGTGGACGTGCGCTCGTCCAGCGCGCCCAGCTCGATCGCCGGCGTCACCCTCGTCGGACCCTCGGGCTACCGCAGGGCCGCCAGCACGCAGACCCTCGAGGTCAGTGGTGCGGCCCCCGGCGCCCGCTACGTGCTGCGTGGTCCGGGCATCGACGACGTCACCGTCGTGGTCGGCTCCGACGGTGCCCTGACCCGGACGGTCACGCTGCCCGCCAGGACCACGACGGCGTCGTACGTCCTGGTCGGTTCCGGCGGTCAGGTGAGCGAGGACATCCGCGTCCTGGCTCGCGCGAAGCTCAGGCTCTCCACCCGGAAGAGCACGGGCGCCCGCAAGCGCGTCGTCGTGCGCAGGCTCGCCGCGAACGAGAAGGTCCGTCTGCTGGTCGCGGGCAGGACCGTCGCCAAGGGGCGCGCCAACGCCAGGGGTCGCTTCGTGGCCAGGGTCGCGCTCCCCGCGGACAGGAAGAAGGTCAGGGTCCGCGCGGTCGGTCAGTTCCCGGCCCTCCGCTCCGGCACGACCACGCTGAAGCGATGACCAGTCGCGCTGCGCGCCGGTGGACCGTCGCACTGGCACTGCTGGTGGCCGGCCCGGGGTTCGCCCTCGGGTCGGCCCCGGCCGCGAGCGCGGCCACCTGTACGTCCTCGGGTGGTGTCAGCGTCGTCGTCGACTATCGCGAGCTCGGCGGCAGCATCGTCACCGCCTGCGCGCCCAGCGGCGGCGGCAGGAGCGCAGCCGCCATCTTCGCCGAGGCGGGGGTCGCCATCTCCTACGCGACCCGTCAGCCGGGATTCGTGTGCCGCGTCAACGGTGCCCCGGCCAGTGACCCGTGCGTGAACACGTCGCCGGCGAACGCCTACTGGGGTCTGTGGTGGGCCGGCGGCTCGAGCGCGTCATGGACCTACTCGTCCTACGGCGTGACGTCCCTGACCGTCCCCGCGGGCGGGTCGGTCGCCTGGTCCTGGCAGCAGGACCGCACGGCCGGCACCAGCGTGCCACCGGCGGTGACCCCGCCGGTGCAGGCCGCGCCCACGCCGACGCCGACGACGCCCTCGGCATCCCCCTCGTCGTCCCCGTCGTCCCCGTCGCCGTCGGCATCCCCGTCGTCGTCCCCGTCCCCGTCGTCCTCGCCGACGGCCAGCCCGACGAACGGCGGTGGGTCATCGGGTGCGTCACCGAGCAACCCGACCTCGGGTTCCACCCCCGGGTCGGGCTCCGGCCCCGGCGGTTCGGACGGCCCTGGTGGGTCGGACGGGTCGGGTGGCTCGGGCGGGTCAGGCGACACCGGGTCCTCCGGTTCGTCTGCAGCGCCCGAGGCGACTCCCTCCGAGCCGGCTGCTGCACCTGAGTCTCCCGGAGACTCACGTGCCAGTCGCTCCCCGGACGGCCCGTCCGGCGACCCCTCCGAGCCGACTGTCGCACCTGAGTCGCCAGGAGACTCAGCCTCGAGCGAGGACCCGGACGACGCGGCTCCCGCGTCCGAGTCCGCACCAGACCCGGGCGCACGCACGGCTGCGGAGGTTGCCCCGCCGAGCGCTGAGAAGCCCGGACGGGTCCCGGCCGGGATCACGTGGAGCATCGTCGGCCTGCTCGCGATCGCTGTCGCTGCCAGTGCCGTCGTGGCGCGTCGTAGACGGGGGGTCTGACGCGCCGTGACCGGATCGGTGGGGCCCGTGCTGGGGCTGCCGCGTGACCTGCACCCGATCGCCTGGTGGTCCTGGGCGATCGGGTTGGCCACCGCAGCCTCGCTCACCACCAACCCACTGCTGCTGGTGCTCATCATGGGCTCGGCAACGATGGTGGTGATGGCCCGCCGATCCGGTCACCCCTTCGGGAGGTCGTTCCGGCTCTACGTCATGCTCGCGGCGCTGACGGTGGTCCTCCGGGTGGTGTTCCGCATCATCTTCGGGGGGCAGGAGATCGGGACCGTGCTGCTCGAGCTCCCCGAGATCCCGTTGCCCGACTGGGCCGCCGGGATCAGGCTCCTCGGTCCGGTGACGAGCGAGGCGCTCCTCGCCGGGCTCTACGACGGGCTCCGACTCGCGACGATCATCCTGTGCGTGGGGGCGGCCAACTCGCTGGCCAACCCCAAACGGCTGCTCGCGTGCGTGCCGCCGGCGCTCTACGAGATCGGGACCGCGCTCGTCGTCGCCGTCACGATCTTCCCGCAGCTGGCCGACAGCGCTCGCCGGGTGCGGGCGGCCCAGGCGCTGCGCGGTGGTACGACGACGGGCGTGGGCCGGCTGCGTCGTTTCCTCGTCCCGGTCCTCGAGGATGCGCTCGAGCGGTCCCTCGCACTGGCTGCCGGCATGGACACCCGGGGCTACGGGCGGTCCGGGGGCGCGTCCGTCCGCGAACGTCGGGTCACCGGCGCGCTGCTGCTGCTCGCGCTGACCGGCATCTGCGTGGGGACCTACGCCTGGCTCGACCCCACCGCACCGCGGATCCTCGCCCTGCCGATGCTCGGCGTCGGGGTGGCCGTCGCCGTGCTCGGCCTGGTCACGGCCGGACGCCGGGTCCAGCGCACCCGCTACCGACCCGACCCGTGGCAGGCGCCGGAGTTCGCGACCATCGGCGTCGGGCTCGTTGTCGCAGCGCTCGGCTGGTATGTCGGCCACGCCCAGGTCCCGGTCGCCTACCCGGGGGTCGACGTGGTTCCCTACCTCTCGCCCCTGGCCCTTGCTGTCGGTCTGGCCGGCATGCTGCCGGCGGTCGCCACCCCGGTCCCGGCGACCGCGCCGCGACCGAGAGCCGCGAGGACGGTGGCGGCATGACGGAGCAGCGCGTGACGGACCGCAGCGTCATCCAGCTGCGCGACATCGGGTTCCGCTACGACCGGCACGAGGTGCTGCGTCACGTCGACCTCACGCTGGAGGAGGGCGAGCTGGTCCTCGTCTCGGGTCGCACGGGTGTCGGGAAGTCCACGTTGCTCGGCGTCGTGACGGGGCTCGTACCGCGCTTCACCGGTGGCGTGCTGTCCGGCGACGTCCTCCTCGACGGTGCCAGCATCGTCGAGCAGCCGCCGCGCGAACGGGCCCACCTCGTCGGCTACGTCGGCCAGGACCCGTTGGCCGGGTTCGTCGCCGACACGGTCGAGGAGGAGCTCGCCTACGGCATGGAGCAGCTCGGCACGGCTGCGGGAACGATGCGCCGCCGCGTGGAGGAGACGCTCGACCTGCTCGGCATCGCCGACCTGCGGTCGCGGGACCTGCGCACGCTCTCCGGCGGGCAGCAGCAGCGGGTCGCGATCGGCGCGGTCCTCACCACGCACCCGCGCGTGCTGGTGCTCGACGAGCCCACCTCGGCACTCGACCCGACGGCCGCCGAGGACGTCCTGGCCACCATCACCCGGCTCGTCCACGACCTCGGCCTGACCGTCCTGCTCGCCGAGCACCGGCTGGAGCGGGTCGTGCCGTTCGCCGACCGGATCTGCCTGGTCGCCGGCGACGGCAGCGTCCGCGTCGACGCACCCCAGCACATCCTCGCCGACTCACCGGTCGTGCCGCCGCTGGTCGAGCTGGGACGGCTCGCCGGGTGGGAGCCGCTCCCGCTGACCGTGCGCGACGCCCGTCGGCACGCGCGCGCGCTGCCCCCGCTGGCGCCCCCGGTGCCCGAGCCCCCACGACCGTCCGAGCCGCTGCTCGTCGCGCGCGCCGTCACCGTCGTCCACGGCGGCCACGTCGCGGTCCGCGAGCTCGACCTGACCCTGTGCGCCGGCCGGGTGACGGTCCTGATGGGACGCAACGGCTCCGGCAAGTCGAGCCTGATCTGGGCGCTGCAGGGCTCTGGCAAGCGTCGTTCGG
The DNA here is from genome assembly GCA_963790155.1 of uncultured Actinomycetota bacterium. Taxonomy (GTDB): domain Bacteria; phylum Actinomycetota; class Actinomycetes; order Propionibacteriales; family Nocardioidaceae; genus Nocardioides. Next base: position 1,201,884 of record CAWBNL010000004.1, read on the forward strand.
GAGCGGTCGCGGTGATCGGCGACGACCCCGCGGACCTCGCGCCCGCCGAGCGGCGTACGCACGTCGGGTTGGTGCCGCAGACCGCTGCCGACCTGCTCTACCTCGAGACCGTCGCCGAGGAGTGCGCCGCCGCGGACGCGGGGGCCGAGGCGGACCCCGGCACGTGCCGAGGGCTGCTCGACCGGCTGGCCCCCGGCATCGAGGCGACCATCCACCCGCGCGACCTCTCCGAGGGCCAACGGCTCGCCCTGGCACTCTCGATCGTGCTGGCCGCGCGACCGCCGGTGGTCCTGCTCGACGAGCCCACCCGCGGCCTCGACTACGCCGGCAAGGCCGAGCTCGCCCGGATCGTCGCCGACCTCGCGGCCGACCAGCACGCGGTCCTCCTGGCCACCCACGACGTCGAGTTCGCTGCCCACGTGGCAGACGACGTCGTGGTGATGGCCGAGGGGGAGGTCGTCTCCAGCGGCCCACCGCGACGGGTGCTGGCCGAGTCGCCGTCCTTCGCCCCCCAGGTCACCAAGGTGCTGGGCGCGCCCTGGCTGGTCGTCGAGGACGTGGCCGTCGCGCTCGCCGGGGACGGACACCGATGAGGGACGTCTCCGGGTCGGTGGCGCTGCCCGTGGCCCTGCCGATCGGCCTGCGCACCGCCGGCGTCCTGGCGCTGGCGTCGGTCGCCGGGCTGATGATGCTGTGCTGGCCACTGCTCCTCGAGGCGCAGCCGGGCCAGCGCGTGGAGCCGCCGTTCCTCTTCCTCGTCCTGCTGCCGTTGGTGATCGTCGTCGTGCTCGCCGAGATGGGGGAGGGCGGGATGGACTCACGCGTCCTGGCGGTCCTCGGCGTGCTGTCCGCGGTCAATGCGGTGATGCGGGGCCTCGGGGCCGGGACGGCCGGCATCGAGATGGTGTTCTTCCTGCTCGTCCTGGCGGGTCGGGTCTTCGGTGCCGGGTTCGGCTTCGCGCTGGGCTGTACGTCGCTCTTCGCGTCCGCGCTGCTCACCGCCGGGGTGGGGCCGTGGCTGCCGTTCCAGATGATCTGCGCCGCCTGGGTCGGGATGGGCGCGGGCTTCCTCCCGCGCCGCGTCAGCGGGCGCGCGGAGATCGCGGTGCTGGTGGCCTACGCCGTGGTCGCGGCCTACCTCTACGGCCTGCTGATGAATCTCAGCTACTGGCCGTTCACCCTCGGCATCGTGGTGCCAGGACGCGAGGGCTCCCTGGCCTACGTCGCCGGCGCCCCGGTCCTGGAGAACGCGCACCGGTTCCTCGTCTACACCCTCCTCACCTCGACCGGCGGCTGGGACACCGGTCGGGCGATCACCACGGGCGTTGCGATCGTGGTGCTCGGCCCGGCGATCCTGACCACCCTGCGTCGTGCCGCGCGGCGGGCCGTGGTCACACCCGGCTGAGGATCAGGGCCTGACGAGGATGATGCGGTCGTCGGCAGGCGTGGGTCGGCCGCGGCCGTCGCGGTTGGACGTGGTGAGCCAGAGTCGACCGTCCGGAGCGGTGGCGACCGTGCGCAGCCGCCCGTAGTCCTCGGTGAACCACGCCGTGGGCTGCGAGGCCCTGCCAGCTGCGGAGACCTCGATCCGCCAGAGCCGCTGGCCGCGGAGCCCTGCCATCCACAGGCGCCCGTCGGCGTAGGCCAATCCGCTCGGCGAGGCCTGCTCCACCGGCCAGACCACCTGCGGATCGATGAACTGCGACCCGCCGCCGACCCCCTCGACCTCGGGCCAGCCGTAGTTGCCGCCCTTCTCGACCAGGTTGAGCTCGTCGAGCTCGGAGTCGCCGAACTCCGAGGCCCAGAGCCGGCCCTGGTCGTCCCAGGCCAGGCCCTGGACGTTGCGGTGGCCGAGTGACCACACGGGGGAGTCGGCGTCGGGGTTGCCGGGCGCCGGGGCGCCGTCGGTGGTGATCCGCAGGATCTTGCCCGCCAGGCTGCCGGGGTCCTGGGCCAGCTCGGGTTCGCCGGTCTCGCCGGTGGTGACGTAGAGGTAGCCGTCGGGGCCGAACGCGATCCGCCCGCCGTCGTGGATGAAGCCACGAGGGATGCCGTCGAGGACGACGGTCGGCTCGCCCAGCGTCGTGGAGTCGAGCCGAGCGCTGACGACGCGGTTGTCGGTGGCGGTGGTGAGGTAGAAGTAGACGGTCCGGTCGGTCTCGAAGCCGGGTGACACGGCGACGCCGAGCAGGCCGGCCTCGCCCTCGGGCACGGCGGCGGTGATGGCACCGAGTCGGCTGAGCGAGCCGTCGGCGGTGACCCGGAGGACCCGACCGCTGATCCGCTCGGTGACGACCGCGTCGCCGTCGGGCAGGAAGTCGATGCCCCAGGGGACCTCGAGCAGGTCGACGAGCGTGCGGACAGCCCTGGGGTCGCGGCTGCGGTCGGTGCCGTTCGCTCGCTCCTGGTCGGGGGGCTCCTCGCCCGGGGGCTCGTTGCTCGGGGTCGGCTGCGAGGGCAGGTCGGTCGGTTGCGTCACCCGCGGGATCGGGGCCGGTGCGTCGCTCGCGGTGCACCCGGTCGCAACACCCAGCACCAGCACGAGCGAGGTCATGACCAGACGCGATCCGAGGTGGCCCGTGCTCATGTCGCCAGTGTGCCCGGTGCCGCCGAACTGTCACCCGTGCGCGACCCGGACCGGGTGGCGCCGATCGAGGCCGCCACCACGCACGAGATGGCCAGCCACTGCACCGGGGAGAGGTGCTCCCCGAGCACGAGGATCGCAGCCAGGGCGGCGGCGGCCGGCTCGAGACTCATCAGGATGCCGAACACGGCAGGGCGCAGGCTCCTCAGCGCGACGAGCTCGCAGCTGTAGGGGATGACCGAGCTGAGCAGCCCGACGAGCGCCCCGACGAGCAGGATGCGCCCGTCCCACAGGCTGGTGCCGGCGCTGAGCATCGCGGGAAGGGTCATCACCGCGGCTGCGACGATGCTGGCGACGGCCAGGCCGTCGAATCCCGCCCACCTGCGACCGGTGCTGGCGCTGAGCACGATGTACGCCGCCCACGCGGCGCCGGCGAGCAGGGCGTACGCCACGCCGAGCACGTCGAGGTGGGAGCGCTGGAAGCCGAGGAGGCCCACGCCCGCGCCCGCCAGGAGGACCCAGAGCACGTCCCTGGGGCGGCGCGACCCGAGCACGGCGAGCGTGAGGGGCCCGATGAACTCGATGGTGACCGCGATGCCGAGGGGGATGCGCGCGAAGGACTGGTAGATCGCCCAGTTCATCGTGGCCAGGCTGAGGCCGAAGCCGAGCACGACCCACCAGTCCTGCCGGGTGCGTCCGGTGAGTCGGGGACGCGAGACGGCGGCCAGCACGAGCGCGCTGGTGACCAGGCGCAGCCACACCATCGCCGTGGGGGAGATCTCGCCGAACAGGCCCTTGGCGATGGCCGCGCCGAGCTGGACCGAGACGATGCCGATCAGCACCAGTCCCACGGGTCCGAGCAGGGCGCGGCTCGGTGCGGGGGTCACCCGGGCACCCTATGCACTGGCCTCGTCGAGGCGGTGCGGACCCGGGAGCGGCGCAGTAGTGTGCCTCATCGCAGACGTTCACCTGGGGAGGCGCTCACATGTCGCGGACACTGCTCATGGTCGGGACCCGCAAGGGGATGTGGCTCGCCACCTCGGACGAGGCGCGAGCCTCCTGGGAGTGGACCGGCCCGCACTTCCCGATGGAGGAGGTCTACTCGGTCATGGTGGACCCCCGGACGACGCCACGCGGGGCCCCCCGACTCCTGGCTGGCGCGTCGTCGAGCTGGCTCGGGCCGCAGGTGTGGCGCTCGGACGACCTCGGGGCGACGTGGGACGAGACGCCCAACGGTGCCGCCCGCTTCCCCGAGGACACCGGCGCCACGCTGGCCCGGGTGTGGCAGCTCCAGCCCGGTTTCGAGGACGAGGTGGTGTGGGCCGGGACGGAGCCGGGTGCGGTGTTCCGCTCGGGCGACCGCGGTGAGACCTTCTCCCTCGTGCGGGGGCTGTGGGACCACCCGCACCGCGAGGAGTGGAACGCAGGCTTCGGAGGCCAGGCCTTCCACACGATCCTCCCGGACCCGCGCGACGGCGACCACGTCCTCGTCGCGCTGTCGACCGGCGGCGTCTACGCCACCTCCGACGGGGGTGCGACGTGGAGTCCCTCCAACGACGGCGTCAAGGCGGAGTTCTTCCCCGGCGAGCGCAACTACCCGGAGTTCGGCCAGTGCGTGCACAAGGTCGCCCGCGACGCCGCCGACCCGGACCGTCTCTACCTCCAGAACCACGGCGGGGTCTACCGCTCCGACGACGGCGGCTCGTCGTGGCTGGACATCGCGCCGGGGCTGCCGTCCGAGTTCGGGTTCGCGATGGTGGCGCATCCGCACCGGGCGGACACGGCGTACACCTTCCCCATCGCCGGTGCCGAGGCGCGCTGGCCCGTGGACGGAAGGGCGCGCGTCTTCCGCACCACCGATGCCGGCGCGTCGTGGGAGCCGCTGGGCGAGGGAGTCCTGCCGGACGGCTACTTCACCGCGGTGATGCGCGATGCGATGTGCGCCGACGACCACGAGGATGTGGGGCTCTACTTCGGTGGCCGCAACGGCGGTGTCTGGGCCTCGCCGGACGAGGGCGCCACGTGGAGCGAGATCCGCACGGACCTGCCGGACGTGCTGGTCGTGCGTGCCGCGAAGATCGACTGATCGCGAAGACGCCCCGCCGGGACGGGGCCAACCGCTCGTACGACCTCGGCGCGAGCCGCTGGGCGGTGAGGCGCACCCTCGATGAGACGCAGCGATCCGCGGGAGGAGCGGCCCACTAGCCTGACGCCATGAGTCACGCAGCCGACGCCCCCGACATGAAGCCCCGGAGCCGCGCCGTCACCGACGGCCTCGAGGCGACCGCGGCGCGGGGGATGCTCCGCGCCGTCGGCATGGGGGACGACGACTGGCACAAGCCACAGATCGGTGTCGCGTCGAGCTGGAACGAGATCACCCCCTGCAACCTCTCCCTCGACCGGTTGGCCAAGGCCGTCAAGAACGGCGTGCACGCGGGGGGCGGCTATCCGCTGGAGTTCGGCACGATCTCGGTGTCCGACGGCATCTCGATGGGCCACGAGGGCATGCACTTCTCCCTGGTCAGCCGCGAGGTCATCGCCGACTCGGTCGAGACCGTGATGATGGCCGAACGGCTCGACGGCTCGGTCCTGCTCGCCGGGTGCGACAAGTCACTGCCCGGGATGCTGATGGCCGCGGCTCGTCTGGACCTCGCGAGCGTCTTCCTCTACGCCGGCACGATCATGCCCGGTCAGGTGGACGGCAAGGACGTGACGATCATCGACGCGTTCGAGGCGGTCGGTGCGTGCCTGGCCGGCAAGATGACCCGGGAGAAGGTCGACGAGATCGAGCGCGCGATCTGCCCCGGCGAGGGTGCCTGCGGGGGTGCGTACACCGCCAACACGATGGCCAGCGTCGCCGAGGCGATCGGGATGAGCCTGCCGGGCAGCTCCTCGCCGCCGGCGGTCGACCGGCGTCGCGACGGATTCGCGCACAAGTCCGGCGAAGCGGTCGTCGAGATGCTGCGCCGAGGCATCACCGCCCGCCAGATCATGACCAAGCCGGCCTTCGAGAACGCGATCGCCATGGCGATGGCCCTCGGCGGCTCCACCAACGCGGTGCTCCACCTGCTCGCGATCGCCCGTGAGGCCGAGGTGGACCTGACGCTCGACGACTTCACGCGCATCGGCAAGAACGTCCCGCACCTCGCCGACATGAAGCCGTTCGGTCGCTTCGTGTGGACCGACTTCGACCGCGTCGGTGGCATCCCCGTGCTGTTGCGGGCGCTGCTGGACGCAGGCCACCTCCACGGCGACGTCCTGACGTGCACCGGCAAGACGATGGCCGAGAACCTCGCCGAGCTCGACCCCAAGCCGCTCGACGGCGAGATCCTGCGCCAGCTCAGCTCGCCCATCCACGCCACCGGTGGTCTGACGATCCTCAAGGGATCGCTCGCCCCCGACGGTGCGGTGGTCAAGAGTGCGGGCTTCGACGACTCGACCTTCACCGGCACCGCCCGCGTCTTCGACGGCGAGCGCAAGGCGCTGGACGCGCTGACGCAGGGAGCCATCCGGGCCGGCGACGTCGTGGTCATCCGCTACGAGGGCCCCAAGGGCGGACCAGGCATGCGCGAGATGCTCGCGATCACCGGCGCGATCAAGGGCGCCGGTCTCGGCAAGGACGTCCTGCTGATCACCGACGGGCGCTTCTCCGGCGGAACGACCGGTCTCTGCGTCGGCCACATCGCACCGGAGGCGAGCGACGGCGGCCCCATCGCCTTCGTCCGGGACGGGGACCAGATCACCCTCGACGTGTCCGGCATGACCCTCGACCTCCACGTGGAGGAGGCGGAGCTCGCCACCCGCGCGGAGGGCTGGGAGCCGTTGCCGCCGAAGTACACCCGCGGCGTCCTCGGGAAGTACCGCAAGGTCGTGCAGTCGGCCGCCCACGGAGCCGTCTGCTACTGATCGTCGACCCGGCCGATAGGTTCGGGCGGTGAGCACCGCTACCTCCTCGACCGAGCTCGATGCCGTCGACCCCCTCGCCCACCTACGGGCGCGCTTCGTCGGCGCCGACTCGGACCTCGTCTACTTCGACGGCAACTCGCTCGGTCGCCCGGTCGCGGCCGCGGCACACCGACTGACGGAGTTCATCCACGCGCAGTGGGGTGAGCGACTGATCCGCGGCTGGGACGAGCACTGGATGGAGCAGCCGACGACCCTCGGCGACGACCTCGGCCGGATCTGTCTCGGTGCCGCGCCGGGCCAGACGGCGATCGGCGACTCGACCACCGTGTGGATCTACAAGCTGATGCGCGCCGCGGTCGACCATGCCCTGCGCACCGACCCCGCCCGCACCGAGATCGTGATCGACACCGACAACTTCCCGACCGACCGCTACGTCGCCGAGGGCATCGCAGCCGAGCGCGGCCTGACGCTGCGCTGGATCGAGGTCGACACCTCCGCGGGCGTGACGGCAGACCAGCTCGTCGAGGCGGTGTCGGAGCGCACCGCCCTGGTCGTGCTCTGCCACGTCGCCTACCGCTCCGCCTGGCTCGCGGACGCGCCCGCGCTGACCCGGATCGCTCACGACGCCGGCGCGCTCGTGCTCTGGGACCTGAGCCACTCGGCGGGCTCGGTCCCGGTCGCGCTGGACGACTGGGACGCCGACCTCGCCGTCGGCTGCACCTACAAGTACCTCAACGGGGGTCCCGGGTCGCCCGCCTACGGCTACGTCAACGCCCGTCTCCAGGGCGACCTGACCCAGCCGATCCAGGGCTGGATGGGCCACGCGGACCCGTTCCGGATGGGCCCGGGCTACACCCCCGCGCCCGGCATCCGCCGGTTCATCTCGGGCACGCCGCCGATCCTCGGGATGGTCGCGATGCAGAGCATGCTCGAGCTGGTCGAGGAGGTCGGGATGGAGGCGATCCGCGCGAAGTCGGTCGCGCTGACGTCCTACGCCGTCGAGCTCGCCGACGCGACCCTGCCCGGGGTCACTCTCGCCTCGCCGCGCGACCCCGCACAGCGCGGCGGTCACGTGACCCTGCACCACGACCGGATGCGTGAGGTCACCGCGCACCTGTGGGAGCGCGACGTCATCCCCGACTACCGCGACCCCGGCGGCCTGCGCATCGGCCTCTCGCCGCTGTCCACCTCCTTCGACGAGGTCGAGCGCGGCCTGGCGGCGATCGCCGAGGCACTGCGGTGAGCGAGAACGCGCTCGGCCAGCGACTCGGCCGTCGCGTCGACTGGGCGCCGGTGGAGCGCCCGCAGGGAACGACCCTCGTGGGTCGGGGCGTCCGGCTCGAGCGGATCGGCCCACGCCACGTCGACGACCTGGTCGCCGCAGTGTGCGGTGAGGACGACGACCAGCTCTGGACCTACCTCTCCTGGGACCGCCCCCGCGACCGGGACGAGATGGCGGCGATCGTCCAGCACGGTGTCGCCGATCCCGGCCAGGTGATGTACGCGATCGTGGCCGTCGAGGCCGGCCGCGCGGTCGGCTTCTGCTCGCTGATGCGCATCGACCGGGCGATGGGCTCGGTGGAGATCGGCGGCATCGTGTTCGGGCGCCGCCTCCAGCGCAGCAGGGCCGCCACCGAGGCGATGGCCCTGCTGATGCGCCACGTGTTCGACGACCTCGGATACCGCCGCTACGAGTGGAAGTGCGACAGCCTCAACGCGCCCTCGCGCCGGGCCGCGATCCGGCTCGGCTTCATCTGGGAGGGCCGCTTCCGCAACGCCGTCGTCTACAAGGGCCGCAACCGCGACACCGACTGGTTCTCGATCACCGACCACGAATGGCCCCGGGTCCGCACGGCCCTCGACGACTGGCTCGACGACGGCAACTTCGACGAGCTGGGACGCCAGCGCGTACGCCTCGCAGCCCGACCACCCGACCAGCAGGAGACCTGAGATGGACCAGCGTGTCAGCTTCATCACCCTCGCCGTGTCCGACCTCGGCGCGTCGCGACGGTTCTACGTCGACGGCCTCGGGTGGGAGCCCGAGGTCGACGAACCCGACGAGGTGCTCATGTTCCGCGTCGCCGAGAAGGTCGTGCTGAGCCTGTGGGACGAGCGCGCCTTCACCGCGGAGATCGGGCACCGGCCCGCGCGCGGCGGGGTGCCCCCGATCACGCTCGCCCACAACCTCGCCACCACCCAGGGCGTCGACACCGTGCTCGAACAGGCCCGGACCGCAGGTGCGAGCGAGGTGGGCGAGGCCGTGGAGCGGGAGTGGGGCGGCTACACCGGCTACTTCGCCGACCCGGACGGCTTCCGCTGGGAGGTCGCCTACAACCCCGGCGAGATCGGGCAGTCCGTGCTCCCGTGACCGAGCTCGCTGACGTGCCCGGCTGGGACGACTACTTCCTGGGCATCGCCTCCGCCGTCTCCGCGCGTGCCAAGTGCACGCGCCGCCGCGTCGGCGCGGTGCTGACCATCGACCACCGCATCATCGCCACCGGCTACAACGGCGCCGCTCCCGGCGAGGACGACTGCCTGATGGGTGCGTGCCCGCGCGGCCGGCTCGGCTACGACGACGTGCCGGGGCTCGGCGACTACGACCGGCCGGGCACCGCGGGGTTCTGCATCGCCATCCACGCCGAGGTCAACGCGCTGCTCTTCGCCACCCGGGACACCAAGGGGTCCACCGCCTACATCACCGACCCGCCCTGTCCGGGCTGTCGCAAGGCGCTGGCCGCAGCCGGCGTCGTCCGCGCGGTGTGGCCCGAGGGCGAGCACGACCGCCGGGACCTCACGACCTGGACTCGTCCGTAGCGGTCTTCCTGCCCTCGGCCTTCCGCCGGCGCCTCACCTCGCCCCGCGCGATGAAGAAGGCGATCAGGATCGTGACGAGGAGCTTCTGCGCGGTCTGCACCCACCCCGGCAGGTCGGGCAGGTCCGGCCAGGGGATCGACGGCAGGCTGACGTCGGGCCACGGGACGGCGGGCAGGTCCGGCCAGGGGATCGACGGCAGGTCGAGGTCGGGCCACGGGATGCCCACGCTCGGCCACGGCACCTGGGTCAACAGCCAGATCACGACCATCGGCCCGACCACGCCCGCGGCGGCCACTGCCGTCTGCCGCGCGGTGTGCAGGTGCGGGTGGCGTCCGATCCACTCGGCCCGTTCGGCCGCCCGCGACCCGGCCTCGGGCTCGAAGTCGGCACCCCCGAGACCGGCGTGCGCCTCGGTCCCCGAGCCGTGCAGCGTGATCCGGCGCGCGGGTCCGACCAGCGGGAACTTCAGGCGTACGGCGCCGCCGGCCTCGGCGGTGAGCACGATGGTCTCGTCGGAGGTCTTCTTCCGCGCCACCTCGGTGCCGTCGCACCTCCACCGGACCTCGCGGACCAGCGGCCCCTGGGCTGATCTCGACCACGTGTGCACGGTCGTCCCGGACGAGGTGCCACTGCTCGGTGTTGATGCCGTCCCCCATGAGTGCAATACTAGAGCATCCACTCCACCAAAGGAGCCCCATGGCTCGTACGGTCGATAAAGAGCGTCATCTGGCCCGGCAGCTCGTCATCATCGACGCGGCGCTCACCTGCTTCGCGGCCGCCGGCTACGCGGGCACCTCCACCGCCGCGATCTGCCGCGAGGCCGGCATCGGGTCGGGCACCTTCTTCCACTACTTCCCGACCAAGCAGTCGCTCCTGATCGCGATCCTCCACGTCGGCACCGAGCAGACCCGCACGTGGTTCGCCGGGCGGTCCGCGGACGAGGACCCGCGGTCGGTGCTGGAGGCGTACCTCGAGCACGCGGCCGACGAGATGGCTGATCCGCGGATCGCGGGGTTCGTCCGAGCGGTGGGCGCGGTGATGGGGGAGCCCGCCGTCACCGCGGCGCTCGCCGTCGACGCTCGCGTGCTGCAGGAGGGGCTCGAACCGTGGGTGGGTCGGGCGCAGGCCGCGCAGCAGGCGCGTACGGACGTGCCCGCCCGCGACCTGACTCTCTGGCTGCTCGTGGTGCTCGACGGCTTTCTCGCACGCCTTGCGGTGGACGACACCTTCACTGTCCAGGGCCAGCGCGCGATGCTGCACGACACCGTCCGCCGGCTGCTCAGTGCCGCCTGACCCAGATCAGCTCCCCGGCCTCCCACTTCGCCAGGGCGACCGGCACCAGGATGCTCATCACCTCCGACGGCGAACCCGCCGCGAGCTCGTCGTGCTCCGCGCCGTAGGCCTGACCGACGGCGTTGTTGTGCTCGTCGACGGCTGAGTCCTTGCTGTTCGGCGACCCGGACTCCTGGGCAGCGGCGAGTGCCCGGGCCGCGCCGGGGCCGAACCGCGCGGTCAGCACCGCCTGCCACATGAAGTGGCGCATCGCGTTGGTCCTTCCGGGCACGCCGCGCCCCTCGAGCGCCGCAGTCCGCAACGCGGCCTGGGAGAGGCGCAGCACCTCGATGGTGCCCGCCGGACCGAGGCCTGCTCCCATCGCGGCTGCGGAGAGTCGTGGCACGACCGTCGCGCCGTGGAGGGCCTGATCGATGATTCCCATGGCCCCACAGTGCCAGAATCGAGGGATGGCCTCGACCCCGCTGCGCTTCCCGCGACCGCTCCGCGCCGGCGACCGGATCGGCGTGACCTCGCCGTCGGCCGGCGCCTCCGGTGCGGCTGCCGCGCGCATCGACTTCAGCGTCGCGTGGCTGCGTCAGCGCGGCTACGACGTCGAGGTGGGGGAGTGCATGGACGGCACCGGTCTCACCTCCGCCCCCGCGGTGGAGCGGGCAGCCGAGCTGACCCGGATGCTGAGCGACCCCGCGATCGCCTGCGTCGTACCGCCGTGGGGCGGGGAGACTGCGATCGACCTGGTCGACCTCCTCGACTGGGACCTGCTCGCCGACGCCCAGCCGACGTGGCTGGTCGGCTACTCCGATCTCTCCACGGTCCTGGTCCCGGTCACCACGCGGCTGGGCTGGGCCACCCTCCACGGCGACAACCTCGCGGACACTCCCTACGTCGTCCCGGACGGACTCCTGCACTGGCTCGACCTGGCGAGCGGCGAGGGTCCCTTCGTGCAGCGTGACTCCGGACTCGTCACCGACTGGTGGCGCTTCGAGGAGGACCCGCGCGCGACGACCTGGAAGCAGGCGGGCGAGGGCCGCTGGGAGGTGCTCGGCGGCGGGGACGTCCCGCCCCACCTGCCACTGGTCAACGGCTCGCTGGCCCGGATCGTGGTCGACGGTGAGACGCGGGAGATCACCCAGCGGCTGGCGTGATGATCGTCCGGGGTGGTCGCTGTCGGTGGGCCGTGACACTGTCGGGCCATGAGTGATCCGAAGCAGAAGCTCACCTCCGAGCAGGTCCGCGACGCAGGCCTCGACGACTGGCGTCACCTCCTGACGGGCATCCGCGCACGCTTCCGCACCGGCGACTTCGCCACCGGTCTCGCGCTCGTGGACCGGATCGGAGCGGCAGCGGAGGAGGCGCAGCACCACCCCGACATCTCGCTCGCCTATCCCGAGGTGATCGTGACGCTGTCGAGCCACGACGTCGGTGGCATCACCAGCCGCGACCTCGACCTGGCGCGGCAGATCAGTGGCTTCGCCGCCGACGCGGGCGCGAGCGCCGACGTGTCGGGGCTCACCCAGCTCGAGCCAGGGCTCGACACGTCGGCGCCCGGCCTGCTCGGACCTTTCTACGCCGCCCTGCTGGGCGGCAAGGTCGACGAGGGGGAGCCGATCGACCCCAGCGGCCAGGTGCCGGGCCTGTGGTTCCAGGAGCCGGGCGACGACGGCGCCGAGCCGCTGCCAGACCAGGACCACGAGCAGCGCTGGCACTTCGACGTGTGGGTGCCCCACGACGAGGGGGAGCGGCGGCTCCGGGCCGTTCTCGACGCCGGCGGCACCCTCATCAGCGACGCCGAGGCGCCCTCGTTCTGGGTGGTCGCGGACGCCGACGGCAACCGGTCCTGCATCTGCACGCGGCTGGATCGCGCCTGACACGTCGTCCCGAGGGCCACATCATGGGACTGCCGTCCCAGATGTTGGGACGGCGCACACACCGGCTTGACGACGGACAGCTCCTGCAGCGACGGTTGTCCCATGTGCACCGGAATTCTTGTACGCACGCGACGCGTGAGCTGAGGCCTCAAGCCGTACAGCGCACGCGTCACCCCTCGTCGCCCACCGGGCCGAGGGGTTTTTTGTTGGGCCGAGCACGACCAGGACGGAAGAAGGACCATGACCGAGCAGGGCGGGCAGGGCAGCGGGACAGTCTCAGGGGCGCAGAGCCTCGTCACCTCGCTGGAGGCAGCCGGTGTCACCGACATCTTCGGGATCCCCGGTGGCGCGATCCTCCCGGCGTACGACCCGCTGATGGACTCCACGCGGATCCGGCACATCCTGGTCCGCCACGAGCAGGGCGCCGGTCACGCCGCCCAGGGGTACGCCGCGGCGACCGGCCGGGTGGGAGTCTGCATGGCCACCTCCGGCCCCGGCGCCACCAACCTCGTCACGCCGCTCGCGGACGCGCACATGGACTCGGTGCCCCTCGTCGCCATCACGGGCCAGGTGGGTGCGTCGATGATCGGCACCGACGCCTTCCAGGAGGCAGACATCCGCGGCATCACGATGCCGATCACCAAGCACAACTTCCTGGTCACCGACCCCGCCGACATCCCGGGGCGGATCGCCGAGGCCTTCCACATCGCGTCCACCGGGCGACCGGGCCCGGTGCTCGTCGACATCGCCAAGTCGGCCCTCCAGGCCCAGACCACCTTCGCCTGGCCCGCCGAGCTCCACCTGCCCGGCTACCGACCGGTGACCACGCCGCACGCCAGGCAGATCAGGGAGGCGGTGCGGCTGATCAAGGACGCGCGCCGCCCGGTGCTCTACGTCGGTGGCGGCGTCATCCGCGCCCGAGCATCGCGTGAGCTGGCGCAGCTGGCCGCGCTCACCGGCATCCCGGTCGTCACGACCCTGATGGCCCGTGGCGCGTTCCCCGACAGCCACCCGCAGAACCTCGGCATGCCCGGCATGCACGGCACGGTCGCCGCGGTGGCCGGCCTGCAGAAGAGCGACCTCATCATCAGCCTCGGGGCGCGCTTCGACGACCGCGTCACCGGCAACCTCGACTCGTTCGCCCCTCACGCGCTGGTCATCCACGCCGACATCGACCCGGCCGAGATCGGCAAGAACCGCCATGCGGACGTGCCGATCGTCGGGGACTGCAAGGAGGTCATCGCGCAGCTCGTCGCGGTGCTGGGTGCCGAGGGTCCCGACGCCGACTACGAGGCGTGGGTCGCCTTCCTCTCCGGGGTCAAGCAGCAGTACCCGCTGGGCTACGACACCCCGGCCACCGGCCTGGCCCCCCAGTACGTCATCGAGCGCCTCGGCGCGATCTCGGGTCCGAAGACGATCTTCACCTCCGGCGTGGGCCAGCACCAGATGTGGGCCGCGCAGTTCATCGACTACGAGCTGCCCAACACCTGGCTCAACTCCGGTGGTCTCGGCACCATGGGCTACGCCGTCCCGGCGGCGATGGGCGCCAAGGTCGGGATGCCCGACAGCGTCGTGTGGGCGGTGGACGGCGACGGCTGCTTCCAGATGACCAACCAGGAGCTGGCCACCTGCGCGATCAACGACATCCCGATCAAGGTCGCGATCATCAACAACGAGTCGCTCGGCATGGTGCGGCAGTGGCAGACACTGTTCTACAACGAGCGCTACTCCAACACCGACCTGCACTCCAAGCGCATCCCCGACTTCGTCAAGCTGGCCGATGCCTACGGCTGCATCGGTCTGGCGTGCGAGACGCCCGAGGAGGTCGACGCCACGATCGAGAAGGCCATGTCGATCAACGACCGACCCGTCGTGGTGGACTTCCGCGTGCACCGCGACGCGATGGTGTGGCCGATGGTGGCCGCCGGCAGCAGCAACGACGAGATCAAGTACGCCCGGGACCTGGCGCCCGACTTCGACGAGAACGACCTGTGAGGATCTGATGACCACCCACACCCTCAGTGTCCTGGTGGAGAACAAGCCCGGCGTCCTGGCCCGGATCGCCGGGCTGTTCGCCCGACGCGGGTTCAACATCGACAGCCTCGCCGTGGGGCCGACCGAGCACCCCGACATCTCCCGGATGACCATCGTCGTCAACGTCGAGGGTCCCCCTCTGGAGCAGGTCACCAAGCAGCTCAACAAGCTGGTCGAGGTGATCAAGATCGTCGAGCTCGACGGCTCGGCCTCGGTCAACCGTGAGCTGCTGCTCGTCAAGGTCCGCGCCGATGCCGCCACCCGGGGCGCGGTGCTGGACGCCGTACAGCTGTTCCGGGCCAAGGTCGTCGACGTGGCCCCGGATGCCGTCACCGTCCAGGCCGTCGGCAACGCCGACAAGCTCACCGACCTCCTCCGGGTGCTCGAGCCCTTCGGCATCCGCGAGCTCGTGCAGTCCGGGATGGTCGCGATCGGTCGCGGGTCCCGCTCGATCAGTGAGCGCCCGCAGCGACCGGTCGCCGTGCCTGCGCCGCCCATGGCCATGTGACGCACCACCACCCACGCAACGCAACGCAACCCCACCACTGAAGGAGAGCCCCCCGTGGCTGAGATGTTCTACGACGACGATGCCGACCTGAGCCTGATCCAGGCCAAGAACGTCGCGGTGATCGGTTATGGCAGCCAGGGCCACGCCCACGCGCTCTCACTGCGAGACTCCGGCGTCGACGTCCGCATCGGACTGCAGCCGGGCTCCAAGAGCCGCGAGAAGGCCGAGGCCGAGGGCCTGCGCGTGCTGACGCCGCGCGAGGCCGCCGAGGAGTCCGACCTGATCGTGATCCTCGCCCCCGACCAGCACCAGAGGAAGCTCTACGCCGAGGAGATCGAGCCCGCGCTCACGCCGGGTGACACCCTGGTCTTCGGCCACGGCTTCAACATCCGCTTCGGCTACATCACCCCGCCCGAGGGTGTCGACGTCTTCATGGTGGCCCCCAAGGGACCCGGCCACCTCGTGCGTCGCGAATACGTCGACGGGCGGGGCGTCCCCGTGCTCGTGGCGGTGGAGAAGGACGATTCCGGCACCACCTGGGACCTCGCGCTGTCCTACGCCAAGGCGATCGGCGGCCTGCGCGCGGGCGGCATCAGGACGACCTTCACCGAGGAGACCGAGACCGACCTCTTCGGCGAGCAGGCCGTGCTGTGCGGTGGCGCGTCCCAGCTGGTGATGTACGGCTTCGAGGTCCTCACCGAGGCCGGCTACCAGCCCGAGGTCGCCTACTTCGAGTGCCTCCACGAGCTCAAGCTCATCGTCGACCTGATGTACGAGGGCGGCATCGCCAAGCAGCGCTGGTCGGTCTCCGACACGGCCGAGTTCGGCGACTACGTCTCCGGCCCCCGCGTGATCACCCCTGAGGTGAAGAAGAACATGCAGGACGTGCTCGCCGACATCACGAGCGGCGCGTTCGCCGAGCGCTTCATCACCGACATGGACAACGGCTCCCCGGAGTTCACCGAGTTCCGCAAGAAGGGTGAGGCGCACCCCATCGAGCAGACCGGCCGCGAGCTCCGCAAGCTGATGGCCTGGGTAAAGTCCCACGACACCGACTACGTGGAGGGCACGTCCGCGCGCTGAGGTGAGGCGTTCGTGACGAGCCGCATCCGCGAGGCACGCCGAGGTCTGCCTCGTCGTGCCAGGGCGGTGCACGCCGTGCGCAACCTGGCCCGCCTGGGTTTCGGCGTCGTCTCGGTGCGGTGGTCGCAGCTCGGCTTCGGTCGTACGTCGACCACCTCCACCAGCCAGTCCACACCGCGCAACCTCTTCGGCCTCAGGGACGGCACCGCCAACGTCAAGGCCGAGGAGGGCGCTGCCCTCGACGAGCACGTCCGGGTGGGTGCGGACGACGACTGCTCGGCAGGCTGGCTCGCAGGCGGCTCCTACCTGGTCGCGCGGCGGGTCAACATGACCATCGAGGTCTGGGACCGGCAGCCGCTGGGCGACCAGGAGGCCTTCATCGGGCGCACCAAGGCACCGGCGCGCCGCTGTCCGGCGGCGAGGAGACGACCCCGCCCGACTTCGAGATGCCCGGCAGCAACGACCAGCCGGTGATCGCGACCGACGCCGGCCTCTTCTTCATCGCCTACGTCCGCGATCCTGACAGGCACTTCGTTCGCGGCGCCGCCGGGCGCCGGACCGGCGGAGCACGTCGCCCAGGCGCTCTTCGCCTGATCCCCGTGGTGGTGAGGCAGGTTGCAGAGCGCCTGCCTCGACCAACAGGCGGTCGTGCGCGACGATTCATCCATGACCAACACAGCGACCACCGGCTCGGGCCTCGAGCAGACCCGCAGGCTCGGCGTCGAGACGACGGGCATCGAGATCATCGAGGAGTCCGAGCGCAGCGCGAAGCCCTCGGACCTGTTCTGGCCGTGGTTCGCCGCCAACGTGTCGGTCTTCGGCCTGAGCTATGCCTCCTTCGTCCTCTACTTCGGCATCTCGTTCTGGCAGAGCGTGCTGGTCTCCGTGATCGGGATCGTCGTTTCCTTCGCCCTGTGCGGGATCATCGCCATCGCGGGCAAGCGGGGCTCGGCGCCGACGATGATCCTCAGCCGGGCGGCCTTCGGGGTCAAGGGCCAGAAGGTCCCAGGAGTGATCTCCTGGCTGGTCTCGATCGGGTGGGAGACCTTCCTCGCCATCCTCGCGGTGCTCGCGACCGCGACGATCTTCACCCGCCTCGGCTGGGGCGGGGGCACCGGCACCAAGATCGTCGCCGCGGGCGTCGTGGCCGCCCTCATCGTGTCGGCGAGCGTCGCCGGCTACCACATCATCATGCGCCTGCAGTCGGTGCTGACCTGGATCACGGGGGTCGTCACCGTCGGCTACATGGCCCTGACCATCGACGACATCGACGCCTCGGCCGTGATGGCCATCCCCTCCGGCTCGACCCAGGCGGTGATCGGTGCGCTGGTGATGGTGATGACGGGCTTCGGTCTCGGCTGGATCAACATCGCCGCCGACTGGTCGCGCTACCAGAAGCGCACCGCCTCCGGATCCTCGATCGTCGCCTGGAACACCTTCGGTGGTGCGCTCGCGCCGGTGGTGCTGGTGCTCTTCGGCCTGGCCCTGGCGGGCTCGTCGTCGGAGATCCTCGACGGCGTCGCGGGTGACCCGATCGGCACCCTCGCCACGCTGCTGCCGACCTGGTTCCTCGTGCCCTTCCTGCTGGCGGCGATCCTCGCGCTGGTCAGCGGCGCGGTGCTCGGCATCTACTCCTCCGGCCTGACCCTGCTCTCGCTCGGCGTGAGGCTCACCCGCCCGCAGGCCGCGGCCGTCGACGGCGTGCTGCTCACGATCGGCACGATCTACGTCGTCTTCGTCGCCGACACCTTCATCAACCCGTTCCAGAGCTTCCTGATCACCCTCGGCGTTCCGCTCGCGGCGTGGGCCGGGATCATGATCGCCGACCTCGCGCTGCGCCGGCGCGACTACGACGACGACGCGCTCTTCGACGCATCAGGTCGCTACGGCGCCTTCGACCTCTCCGCGATCGGCACGATGGTGGTCGCCTCGCTCGTCGGGTGGGGCCTGGTGGTCAACGCCTTCGCCGACGACGCGTCGTGGAACAACTGGCAGGGCTACCTCCTCGGTCCCCTGGGGCTCGGCGGGAAGGACGGCGCCTGGGCCTTCGCCAACGTCGGTGTGCTCGCCGCGCTGGCGATCGGGCTCGTCGGCGGCTACGTGCTGCGCCGTCGCACGGTCGCCCTCCAGGAGTCCTGACGACGGTGGACCAGGCTGGGCATCACACCTAGCTCCGGGCCTTCACTCCCTGCGCCGACTTCTCGGCGGTCGTCTCGACCCGCACCATCCGGGTCTCGGGTCTCTTCGCCAGCACGATCCAGGTCAGGATCATCTTCTGCGCGGACGCCGACCACGACTCCCAGTGCTCCCGCGACCCCGGGTGTCGGTCGAAGGCTGCGGCGAGGTCGTCGGGGACCACGCAGTCCTCGACGTCGTCCATCAGGGTCCACATGCCCGTGTCCTTGGCCACCGCGACCGCGGCCCGATCCGGCGGGCTCCATCAGCCCGGCCTCCTCGAGACGTGCGATGCGGCCCTTGTTGATCCGGGTCCACATGCTGCCCCGGCGCCGAGGCGCGAACCACATCATCGTGCGGTGCTCGTCGACGGGCTTCACCGTCGAGTCGACCCACCCGTGGCGCAGCGCCTCGAGCACCGACTCCTCGTAGGAGAAGGCCCTGTCGACACCCCTGCGCGCGGTCACCAGCCACACACCCTGCGGCTGCGTGTGGTGCTGTGCCAGCCAGGTGCGCCACTGCTCGACCGTGGTCGGCTCGAGCCGTTCGGCGTCGTCCATCGCACCCATCCGGGCATCGTAGGGGCCCGCCACGACAGCGTCGGGACCTGAGGAGTGGAATCGGTTCGGAGGCCCCCGGACCCGCGGGTAGGGTGGCGCACGCACAGCGTCGTGCACTCCCGGACCGCCCTTGACTGATCTTCCACGAGGACCCCGCTGTGAACGCACCCTCCATGCACGCTCGGCCCGTCGTCCTCATCGCCGAGGAGCTGAGTCCCGCCACCATCGAGGCGCTCGGCCCGGACTTCGAGATCCGCCACTGCAACGGTGCCGACCGCGCTGAGCTGCTCCCCGCGATCGCCGACGTCGACGCGATCCTGGTCCGGTCCGCCACCAAGGTCGACGCCGAGGCGCTGGGCGCCGCGGCCAGGCTGAAGGTCGTCGCCCGCGCCGGGGTCGGCCTCGACAACGTCGACGTCAGGGCTGCCACGCAAGCCGGCGTGATGGTGGTCAACGCCCCGACGTCCAACATCGTCAGTGCCGCCGAGCTCGCCGTCGCGCTGATGCTCGCTGCTGCTCGCCACATCAGCCCGGCCCACGCCGCCCTGCGGAGCGGGGAGTGGAAGCGCTCGAAGTACACCGGCATCGAGCTCTACGAGAAGACCGTCGGCATCGTCGGCCTCGGCCGCATCGGGGTCCTCGTCGCCCAGCGGCTCAGCGCCTTCGGCATGAAGGTCATCGCCTTCGACCCCTACGTCCAGGCCGGTCGCGCCGCCCAGATGGGCGTGCGCCTCGTCGACCTGGACACGCTCCTCGCGGAGTCCGACTTCATGAGCGTGCACCTGCCCAAGACCGCCGAGACCGTCGGCCTCATCGGCGCCGAGCAGCTCGCGTCGGCCAGGTCGAGCCTGGTCCTCGTCAACGCCGCCCGCGGCGGCATCGTCGACGAGGCCGCGCTCTACGACGCCCTCAAGAACGGACAGATCGCTGCCGCCGGGCTCGACGTCTTCGCCAGCGAGCCGTGCACCGACAGCCCGCTCTTCGAGCTCGAGAACGTCGTCGCCACGCCGCACCTCGGGGCGTCGACCGACGAGGCCCAGGAGAAGGCCGGCGTGTCGGTCGCCAGGTCGGTCCGCCTGGCCCTCAGCGGCGAGCTGGTCCCCGACGCGGTCAACGTGCAGGGCGGCGTCATCGCCGAGGACGTACGTCCCGGCATCCCGCTCACCGAGAAGCTCGGCCGCGTCTTCACCGCGCTCGCCGGCGAGGTCGCGAGTGCGCTCGACGTGGAGGTGCGTGGCGAGATCACCGAGTACGACGTGAAGGTGCTCGAGCTGGCCGCGCTCAAGGGCGTGTTCGCCGACATCGTGGAGGAGCAGGTCTCCTACGTCAACGCCCCGCTGCTCGCGGCCGAGCGCGGCACCGAGGTGCGACTGGTGACCGAGTCGGAGAGTCCCGATCACCGCAACCTGATCACGCTGCGCGGCACCCTCGCCGACGGCACCCAGGTCTCGGTGTCCGGCACCCTGGTGGGCCTTGCCCAGAGGGAGCGGATCGTCGAGGTCAACGGGTTCGACGTCGACATCGAGCCCACCACCCACCTGGCCTTCCTCACCTACGCGGACCGCCCCGGCATGGTCGGCACGGTCGGCGGCATCCTCGGGGCCGCGGCGGTCAACATCGCGGGCATGCAGGTCTGTCGCCAGGACAAGGGCGGCGCGGCGCTCGTCGCACTCAGTGTGGACTCCGCGATCCCTGCGGACACCCTCGCCGAGATCGGGACGGCCATGCAGGCCGTCTCGGTGCGCGCGGTCGACCTGAGCTGACCGGGCGGGTGCGGTCTCAGGCCACCATCACCCGACCGGCGGAGCGCTGGGTCGCAGTCCCGGCGGCCCGGGTGGATGCACGCTCCCACGCCGCAGCGAGCCGGCGTACGGCCTCCTCGAGGATCTCGGGCGAGGCGGTCCACGGGATCCGGACGTGTCGGTCCAGCCCGCCCTCGACCGCGAAGACCGGACCGGGTGCGACGACCACACCGCGCCGCTCCGCCTCTACGGTGGTCGCCGTGGCGAGGGGCTCGGGGAGCTCGCACCACAGCGCGAGCCCGCCGTCGGGCACCCGGAACCGCCACTCGGGCAGGTGCTCGCGCACGGCCGCCACGAGGGCGTCGCGCCCGGTGACGAGGCGGGCTCGATGGACCGGCAGCACCTCGTCGGCGCGGTCCATCAGGTCGGCCAGCACGAGCTGCTCGAACACCGGGGCGCCGAGGTCCATCCCGATCCGGGTGTGGATCAGCCGCTCCATCTGCGAGCGCGGAGCGCGGATCCAGCCCAGACGCAGGCCGCCCCAGTAGGACTTGCTGGCGCTGCCGATCGTGATGGCGTCGGTGGCGTAGGCCGCGAGCGGGCGCGGCATCGCGGCGGCGAGCCCGGGCGCCAGGGCGAGCGCCTGGTGGGCCTCGTCGACGACCGCGACGGTGCGGGTGCGGGCCAGCGTGGTCGCCAGCTCTGCGCGCTGGTCGTCGGGCATCAGGTGGCCCGTCGGGTTCTGGAAGTCAGGGATCAGGTAGGCGAGCCTCGGTGAGGTCTGTCGCAGGGTGGCGCCGAGCGCTTCGAGGTCCCACCCGTCGGGATCGACGGCCGCCGGCACCAGCCGCGCACCTGCGTGCCGCAGCGCCTGGGTGCCGTTGGGATAGGTCGGCGACTCGACGACGACCCGGTCGCCCGGCGCGGTGAACGCCTGCGCGACCACGGACGCGGCGGCCAGCGCTCCGGCGGTGACCATGATCTGCTCGGGCGAGGTCGGCACACCACGGGCGTCGTACGACGCAGCGATCCGGGCCTGGAGCGCCGGGACCCCCATCGGGAAGTAGCCCGGGCCGCTCAGGTAGGCGGGCAGCTCCTCGGTGGCGCGCTGGTAGGCCTCCACGAGGCCGGGCGGGGCGGAGTGCGCGGCGCAGTTGAGGTCGATGACGTCGTCGCCGCCGAGCCCGGGCATGAGTGCTCGGTCGTGGGCGCGCCGCTGGCCGCCGGGCACCATGGTGAACGTCCCCGACCCGCGCCGTGCCTGCGCATAGCCGGACTCGCGCAGCACCTCGTAGGCCCGCGTCACGGTCGTGCGCGAGACGTCGAGCGCGCCGCTGAGCTCGCGCTCGCTCGGGAGCCGTACGCCGAGTCCGACCCGCCCGTCACCGATCAGCACGCGCAGGCTCTCTGCGAGACCGAGGTAGGCCGGGGAACGTGGGAAGTCCGCCACGAGGGTGGCTATGCGGCTGGCAGTGATGACGCGGCTCATGCAGTCCACTGTTCCACGATTGGATATTCGCGACAAGGCCAATTGAGGGCATGATGGTCCACATGACCACTGCTGCACACGCGCCTCGGGTCGTCCTCGCCCCCCTCGGCCCGGTCGCCCAGCTTCGCGCCGGCCACCTGGCCCGGCGACTGCCCCAGCTCTACGTCGGCCTGGTGCTCTACGGCGTCTCCCTGGCGATGATGGTGCGCGGTGCGCTCGGCCTTGCCCCGTGGGACGTCCTGCACTCCGGCTTCATCCGCCACGTCCCGATGACCCTGGGTCAGGCGGTCGTGCTCTTCAGCTTCGTCGTCCTCGTGCTGTGGATCCCGCTGCGGGAGATGCCGGGCCTCGGCACGGTCAGCAACGCGATCGTGGTCGGCCTCTCCGCCGACGCCACGCTGGGTCTCATCGAGCGCCCCGACGCGATCGGGTGGCGGATCGCCCTCATGCTCGGCGGGGTGGCACTGTGCGGCTTCGCCAGCGCGCTCTACATCGGCGCGCAGCTCGGCCGCGGTCCCCGCGACGGTCTGATGACCGGGCTCGCGCGCCACACCGGGCTGTCGCTGAGACTCGTGCGCACCGGGCTCGAGGTCGGCGTCGTGGTGATCGGCCTGCTGCTCGGTGGCGTGCTCGGCATCGGCACGGTGGTCTATGCCCTGGCCATCGGACCGCTGACGCAGCTGATGCTGCCGTGGTTGACCGTCACCCTCTCCGACCGCGAGCCCGGGACGAGGACTCAACCGGCTTCGTCGGAGATCAGGTAGAAGATCACCCCGAGGCTGATCGTCATCGACACCACCAGGCCGATCTGGGAGAACATCAGCGGCAGTGCTGTGAGGGCCCACACGTCGAACCCGCGCGCGACGCTGGAGAAGACGCCGGTGGGCACCGCGCCCGCCATGGTGCTGAGGATCGGCGCGGCGTAGTCGGGCGGCTTGCCGGTCACCCAGCGGACCGTGGCCGCGAGCGAGGAGAGTCCACAGGCCACCGCCACGCTCAGGGCCTCGCCCGTCGGATGGGTGGGCAGCAGCGTCCAGGTGGTCGCCAGTGCCACGAGGGCGAGAGCGGTGCCCGGCACCACCATGTGCGCCAGCAGCAGCCTCGAGCGGCTCATCGGGAGCATCCGCGCCAGGCTCGCAGACCGCGCCGCGACCCGCAGCCCGGAGCACGCCGCCGGCCCGCCGAGCAACCCGACGAGCGTCGTGACCAGGACGACCGCGTGCCCCGCGCCCGCCTCAGCTGCGGCGTAGGGGACCAGCACGAGCCCTGCCAGTACGACGTAGGGCTGGGGTGCGCGGCCCGCGCGCAGCAGGTCGCGGTGCACGAGCGCCCACCAGCCGAGCGGCCCGCCGGTGCGGGTCCGCACGCGCGCGCCGCGTCCCCAGCGGCGCGCCAGCAGCACGTCGTACATCAGTCCGAGGTCGACCGACGACAGGGCACCGGAGAGGCTGGGGGACAGGTTCTCGGTGTGAGCGAGGACCCGGCGGCTGAGTCCGGCCACGGCCGCCCGGGCTCGCAGGACCAGCACGACGGCGACCGCGACCGGGAGCAGCGCGAGCGCCACTCCGACGCCGGCGGGCAGGCGGGGCAGGGCGCTGAGGCTCTGGGTCGCGGAGAGGGTCAGGACCGACCAGAGGACGGCGGTGAGCGCCCAGGTGAGCAGCCGGGCAGTGCGTCGTTCATGGATCTGGGACAGTGCGGCGATCCCGACGCACGTGAGCGCGGCGGCTGCGCCTGCCGCGACGAAACCAGCTGCGGGAGCGAGACCGGAGCCGGCCAGGGCGGCGGGGACGAGCAGGGCCAGGCCCGCTCCGGCCAGGGTCAGCGCAACGGTGCGAGCCCATCCCGGGCGCAGCAGCGCGCCGCGGTCCACGGGCGTGCTGAGCAGCCAGCCGTTTGCGGCCGGTGGGCTGAACACAGGTCCGAGCAGCCGGGCGAGCCCGAGCGCCAGCAGGGCGATGGCCAGGACGGCCAGCCACGGAGCCACGGACCGCACCTCGGCACATCCGCCGACACACGAGTCGTCGGCGAGGCGTCGGAGCGAGAGCACGACGTTGCCACCCATGGCCGCGACCATCACGACGCAGAACAGGGCGATGTAGGCGTCGGAGAGGACCTCGCCCCAGTGCAGCTCGGCCCGTCCGCGGCGCCATTCGCGGATCTCTCCGCGCAGCTCGCGGGCAGTGGGGACCTCAGTCGCGGACATCAGCCGGACCCGCTGCGGAGCCAAGCCGCACCACCCGGTCGCACACCTGTGCGACCAGGTCGGCGTCATGGCTGACCAGCAGGATCGCGCGCCGCTCGGCCTTCTCCGCGAGCAGCGTGGCACCGAGCCACCGCACGCCGTCGACGTCCAGTCGTTGTTCGGGCTCGTCGAGGACGAGCAGGCGCCGCGGCCGGACGAACGCGCTGGCCAGGGCCAGGCGCCGACGTTGCCCCGAGGAGAGCGTCGAGGGCAGCTGGCCCGAGACCTCCATCAGCCCCACCTGCGCGAGCACGTGGTTGACGATCTCCTCGGCGTCGGGCTGCGCATGTGCCCGGGCCACCAGGTCGAGGTGCTCGACGACGGAGAGGTCGGGGAAGAAGTCGAGATCGTCCATCACCACGGCGACGTCGCGGCGGATCCCGGGCGCGCGTTCGTCGAGTGCTCGGCCGTCGAGCGTCACCGACCCGCCGTCGCTCTCGTCGGCGCCGACGATGCAGCGCAGCAGGGTGGACTTGCCGCTGCCGTTGGGACCGACCACGCCGACGGCCTCGCCCGCACGGACGTCGAGGTCGAGGCCGTCGAGGATGGTGCGGTCGCCGAAGCGGCGGTTCATTCCCCGGACCCTGAGCAGCGCTTCCCCCATGCGCACCATTGAAGCAGCGGGGTCGACGGGCGGACCTCAGGCCTCGACGATGCGGATGACCCCGTCGCGGCGAGGGTCGGCGACCGCCTCGAGCCGTCCGTCGGACGACGTGAGTGCGGCACCGACACCGCCGAAGTACATCGTCGGCTCGTCCTCCGTGCGGACCTCCTCCTCGGCGAGCCCGGCCCGGTGGACGTGGACCCGCGGGTGGGCGACCGCATCGACCAGGTCGAGTCCGCCGCTGACGAAGCCGGCAAGTGCCGACACGATCGCGGTGGTGATCCGGTCCGCGCCCGGCGAGCCGATCGCCAGGGTGGAGCCGTCGTCGTGGCGTCCGACGGTCGGCGCCATGTTGGAGAGCAGCCGCGAGCCGGGCGGCACGCGACGACCGGGCGGGTTGAGCTCCTGCTCGCCGAGACAGTTGTTGAGCCAGATGCCGGAGCCGGCAGCGACCATCCCCGCGCCATAGCCCGACGAGACCGTGATCGAGCAGGCGGCGCCCTCGGCATCGGTGACCGACACGTGCGCGGTCGATCCCGACTCCAGCACGGCTCGGTGGTCGGCATCGACCAGGTCCAGCCAGGCTCGCGAGGCCGCGTCGAGGTCGGAGGCGGTCTCCAGCACCTCGCGACGGTGCCCGAGCACCGCCCGCTGGACGCGCACCAGGTGCGCGACGTCGTCGGCGTCCCACCCCGCGACCGGACGGCCGTCGAGCAGCTTCATCATCGCGGCGATGACCACGCCGCCGACCGAGGGAGGCGGAGTGGTGGCGAGGCTCCACGCACCGACGCGGGCGGTCAGCGGCGCGCGGACCACTGGCTCGTAGGCCGCGAGGTCGCCGGCGCCGAGCAGCCCCCCGCGAGCCTGCAGGTCCGCAGCGATGAGGAGGGCGAGGTCGCCCTGGTGCAGGGCGCGCGGCCCCTCGGCGGCGATCACCTCGAGCGTGCCCGCCAGGTCCGCGACCACCACCGGGGCGTCGCTCAGCCGTCCCTGCGCGTCGTGGAGGGCGCGGTGGCTCACGGGGTCCCACCCGAAGACCGACTCGTGGACGTGGTCGAGGTAGTAGCGCGACGCCGAGCCCAGCCGGAACCCGCCGCGCGCCACGTCGACCGCGGGAGCCACCAGCTCGCACCAGGGCAGCCGGCCGTCCCTGGCGTGGGCCTCGCCGAAGGCGGCCAGCGAGCCGTGGGTGGCGACCGAGCCGGGTCCGATGGTGATGCTGACCCCGCCGCCGTAGGCGGTCGAGACGTCCCACGTCCGGGCGGGAGGAGCGTCGGCGCGACGACCCAGCCCGGGCATGTCCACCCAGCCGTCCACGGCGTACGCCGCCCCGGCCGCGGGCTGGACGGTCACGAAGCCACCGGAGCTGAGTGAGACGAGCCCGACCTCGTTGACCATCGCCACGAGGGCGGCGGCGATGGCGGCGTCCACCGCCGAGCCACCGGCGCGCGCGACCTGGGCCGCAGCATCCGACGCGGCCGGGTTGGGGGCGGCGACGGCGATGGAGGTCATGGGCGAGCAGACGTCCGCGCGGTCAGCGTCGGGTCGCGATCACGGCCGAGGCATCGGCAGCCACCATGACCTCGACGGCGGTGAAGCGCTCGTCGGTGAGCCACTGCTCGCGCAGCGTGTCGACGCGGCCGTAGGTGATCGGGGGCCACGACTCGCACGGCGCGAAGTCGTCGAGGACGACGATGCCGCCCGGCTCGACGAGATCGACGACGTTGTCGACACCGACCTCGGACGGCGATCCGGAGTCGAGGAAGAGCAGGGAGAAGGGACCGTGGTCGCGCAGCACGTTCCAGTCGGCGGCCAGCACCTCGACCTTGGCGTCGTCCTCGAAGATCCTCGCCGCCGCGCCCGCGAGGGACTCGTCGAGCTCGGCGGTCAGGATCCGGGCCCCGTTGCGTACGCCGCTGCGCAGCCACGCCGTGCCCACCCCGCAGCCGGTTCCGTACTCCGCCATGGTCCCGCCGCGGGTCGCTGCCAGGGTCGCCAGCAGGCGTCCGGTCTCGTTGCGGCAGAACGCGACGTAGCCGGCCTGGCGGCACACGGCGAAGGCGCGGGACACGACGTCGGGGAGATCGGGAGGGGCAGACATGAGGCCGCCGAGTGTGTCACCCATCCTGGGGGCGTCTCAGGTGGCGATCTGGCATCTCACGATCTGACACGTTGCGTCAAACCGGATGCGCACGAGGGCCCGGCCGTCCTATGGTCCTGGCACCATGCGGAACGTTCTCGTACTTATCGTTCGCCGCGGCGGGGCCTGACAGAAGGCCACCTCGTCGCGGTGTTCGGCGTTGACGAGGTTCCGCCGCCCGGCCTTCTTCTTCCCAGTCAGGGAAGCTCGACCCAGTCGAGCTCGCCAGTCCCCCTGATGTCGAAGGCGCCGCCTCTGCGGCGGGTCCGCCATCTCTCGCGTGATCCGCAGCCCTGTCGGTCGGCAGCCGGGCCCCGGGTGATCCCCGCACTCCCGCTCCCCTCACCCGCCGCGGTGTCGGTGCCTTCGACCTCACGTGCCGGCGAGCTCGCACCACACGTCCAGACCTAGGAGTGAGACCCATGTACGACCTCTACCCCGACTCGTGGGGCCCGGCCGCCCACGACCCCGAGAACACCCGCAGCGCGGAGAACTCCGCCACGGCGCTCCAGACGGCGCTTGACCTGCGAGACAACGGCGCCCTGCGTCCGGACGACAACTAGATTCGCCCGCATGCCTGACACCCAGCAGACCGTGTCTCCCGCCACAGCGACCCTCGCCGTCATCCCCGGCGACGGCATCGGCCCGGAGGTGACCGCCGAGGCCCTCAAGGTCCTCGAGGCCGCCTCCGAGGTGACCTTCGAGTCCACGCGCTACGACCTCGGCGCCGAGCGCTACCTCGCCACCGGTGAGGTGTTGCCCGACTCGGTGCTCGCGGAGATCCGCGGGCACGACGCGATCCTGCTGGGAGCCGTCGGCGGCAGGCCCAACGACCCCAAGCTGCCGCCGGGCATCCTCGAGCGCGGGCTGCTTCTGCGCCTGCGCTTCGAGCTCGACCACTACGTCAACCTGCGTCCGTCCCGGCTCTTCCCCGGCTCGGCCTCACCCCTGGCCGATCACGTGCTCGAGCGCGGGGACATCGACTTCGTCGTCGTACGAGAGGGCACCGAAGGCCCCTACACGGGCAACGGCGGCGCCCTCCGGGTCGGCACCCCGGCCGAGATCGCCACAGAGGTCTCGGTCAACACCGCCTACGGCGTCGAGCGGGTGATCCGCAACGCGTTCGAGCGGGCCGAGAAGCGACCGGCCAAGCTGCTGACCCTGGTCCACAAGACCAACGTCCTCACCAACGCCGGATCGCTGTGGTGGCGACTGTTCGAGCAGGTGGGCGCGGAGCACCCCGACGTGAGAACCGACTACATCCACATCGACGCCGCCATGATCTTCATGGTCACCGACCCGGCCCGCTTCGACGTGATCGTCACCGACAACCTGTTCGGGGACATCATCACCGACCTCGCCGCTGCCATCACCGGCGGCATCGGTCTGGCCGCGTCCGGCAACGTCAACCCCGACCGGACCGCACCGTCGATGTTCGAGCCGGTCCATGGCTCGGCGCCCGACATCGCCGGGCAGCAGAAGGCCGACCCCACGGCCGCGATCCTCTCCGGCGCGCTCCTCCTGGACCACCTCGGCCACGGCGACGCGGCTGCCGCGATCGAGGCTGCCGTGCTGGCAGACCTCACCGAGCGCGCCCCCGGCACGACCCGTACGACGAGCCAGGTCGGTGACGCGATCGCCGCAAGGCTCTGACGGGCCGGCCCCTCCCTCCGGATAGGTTTCCCTCATGCAGATCAGCACCACGGCGTCGACGACGCCCGTCGACGACGCCCGCCTCGCGGAGATCCTGGCCAACCCCGGGTTCGGCACGCACTTCACCGACCACATGCTGACGATCGAGTGGACCCCTGACGACGGGTGGCACGCTGCCCGGATCACCCCCTACGGCCCGCTCAGCCTCGACCCGGCGACCGCCGTCCTGCACTACGCCCAGGAGACGTTCGAGGGGATGAAGGCCTACCGCCGCGCCGACGGCTCGGTGTGGACGTTCCGGCCCGAGCAGAACGCGGCCCGGATGGTGCGCTCCTCGCAGCGACTCGCCTTCCCGGAGCTGCCGGTGGAGACCTTCGTGGAGCTGGTGGACGCGCTCGTCACCGTCGACCAGCGCTGGGTGCCGGACAACTCCGTGGGGACCGGGGGCGGCGAGAAGTCGCTCTACCTGCGGCCCTTCATGTTCGCCTCGGAGACCTTCCTCGGCGTGCGTCCGGCCCAGCACGTCACCTTCATGGTGATCGCCTCGCCGGCCGGGGCCTACTTCAAGGGCGGGGTGAAGCCGGTCAACCTCTGGCTCTCCGAGACCTTCACCCGTGCCGGTCGTGGCGGCATGGGAGCGGCCAAGACCGGCGGCAACTACGCCTCGTCCCTGGCCGCCCAGCGTGAGGCGATCGAGAAGGGCTGCGACCAGGTCGTCTTCCTCGACGACCAGGAGTTCCGCTACATCGAAGAGCTCGGCGGGATGAACCTGTTCTTCGTCCATGCCGACGGCCACGTCGTGACCCCCGAGACCGGCACCATCCTCGAGGGGATCACCCGCGCGTCGATCATCGAGCTCGCCGCCACGATGGGCCACGAGGTCGAGGAGCGGCGGTTCTCCATCGACGAGTGGCGCGACGGCGTCGCGTCCGGCGACATCACCGAGATCTTCGCCTGCGGCACCGCCGCCGTGGTGACCCCGGTCGGCGAGCTCCGCTCGCCGTCGGGGATCGCGCCCGCGCCGCGCAGCACCGAGCTGACCATGCAGATCCGCGAGGCTCTCGTCGGGATGCAGTTCGGCCGCACCGAGGACACCTTCGGCTGGATGCACCAGGTCGTCTGACCTCATTTCCGTGCTTGTGCTCGTGCTCGTGCTCCTGCAGGAGTCACCGCTGAGGCGGTGACTCCTGCACGATTTGGCCGTTGCAACGCCCTCATCCCGCAAGAGTCCCCCCATCCGTGTGACGGGAGTGACGTCAAGGACGTACGCCGTCGCGCGGGCGCCCCCCGGCCTGTGGCCGATCGGAGCGGCCTGTGGGTCGATGCGGAGCACGTCGTGGCGAGGCCCATTGCCATGTCAACCGACGCCGGCCCGAGCGACGGCACCGCCTCGCTCGCCACGAGGGATCGTCCCGACCCGACGACCGAGTGAGTCGCCCGGCACGACCTCACCCCGCATGGGTCCCGATCCGATCGGTCGGTCAGCTCCTCGCGGACCTCGTCGCCGCACAGACGATGCACGTCCGAGCCGCCGGAAGCGCCTCGAGCCGGTCGGCGCCGATCGGCGCGCCGCACCTCTCGCACACGCCGTAGGAGCCCTGGTCGAGTCGCTCCAGCGCGGCGTCGACCTCGGCGACATGACGGCGTACGTGGGTCACGAGCGCGCCGATCTGCGATCGCTCGAAGGCGATGGTCGTGCCCTCCGGGTCGTGCTCGTCGTCGGCGTTGGTGTCGAGAGAGGCGGCCACCACGGAGTCGTAGTCGCCCGTGAGGGCAGCCAGGCGCTCGAGCGCGACCAGCCGCTCTGCGGTGAGTCGTTCCCGGGATCGGTCCATGACCCCATGATGGTGCGTGGGGTCTGACCTCAGCGCGCACCCTCCGGGTCACCGGGATCGGGGACCTCCGCCCGTATCCTCATGACGTGACGACGTCATTCCCCTCGTCGGCCGGGGCGCAGGCACCGCCGCCCGGACTCACGGTGAGCGGCTATGTGCTGCGCGCCCGCCTCGGCGAGGGTGGCATGGGCGTGGTCCACCTCGGCCAGAGACCGGGGGAGCGACCGGTCGCGATCAAGGTGCTGCGACCGCACGTCGTCGGTGACGACGAGGCCCGCCACCGGCTGGCGCGCGAGGTCAGCTCGCTGACGCGGGTCCGCAGCCGTCGGATCGCCGAGATCGTCGACGCCGACCCGTGGGGGGACATCCCCTACGTCGCGACGCGCTACGTGCCCGGTCTGTCACTCCACGACCACGTGCAGGAGGAGGGGCCACTGGCCGGCGACGACCTGCTGTGGTTCGCCGACTGCCTGGCCGAGGCGCTCGAGGCGGTCCACGACGTCGGGGTGCTGCACCGCGACATCAAGCCGTCCAACGTGATCATGGAGGGCCGCACCCCGATCCTGATCGATTTCGGTCTCGCGCGGGTCGCTGACGACTCGCGCATCACGATGACCGGGTGGCTGCTCGGCACCCCGGGCTACCTCGCCCCCGAGATCCTCTACGGCGACGACGCCACCGCCGCCTCCGACGTGCACGCCTGGGCGGCCACCGTGGCCTACGCCGGCACCGGCCGTGCGCCGTTCGGCCGCGGGCCGTCGGTGGCGATCATGGACCGCGTGCGACGCGGCGAGCACGACCTGTCCGGTCTCGACCCGGTGATGCTCGCCCTGGTGGTGGAGGCACTCGCACCCACGCCGGCTGATCGCCCTTCGCTCGAGGAGGTGCGCGACTGGATGGAGGACCTCGCCGATCCGTCGGTCGAGGCGCGTCCGCCGGCACCAGCGCGTGACCACATCGAGGCCGTGCCGATGACGCAGCCGATGCTCGCCTCGACCCGCGCCGACGCTGCGCCGCAACGCGACACCCACGTGCTTCACGACGAGAGCACCGAGCACGTGTCCGCCGACCACGGACCGGTGCGTGAGCGCGTGCCCGCAGGTGAGCGGTTGCGTCGCAGCGTCACCCTGCTGGCGGGCGGCGGCGTCATCACCGCCGCGATCGCCGTCGCTCCCTACCTCGCGGTGATGGCGGTGTTCTTCGCCGTCTGGCTCCTGCGCAGCGGCTCGCTGGCAGCGGCGTCCGCGGGCAATCGTCGCAACCGCCGCGGGATCAAGTGGTACGACGGCATCCAACTGCTGCTGGCGGCGCCCTGGCACGTCGTGGCCGGCCTGGGAGGAACGATCCTCCTGCTCCTGTGGAGCCTCGGCATCGGCGCTGCCCTCGCGCTGCTCTGCTTCGCCGCATCGCTCTCGATGTCGACGTCGCTGGCGGTCGTCGGTGCCGCCTTCTCGATCGGGCTGTGGTGGGGGCCCGGCTCCGAGAGGTTCCGCTCGCCCGTCCACCGCGCCGTCGACCCGTTGGCGCGCAGGGGCGTGCCGTGGCTGCTGGTGACGCTGCTCGTCGGCGCCACGGCGTCCGGCCTCGGCGCGAGCGTGGCGGCCCAGGGCACGAGCTGGGCGCCGGACGACTCCGCGCCGCTCAGCGACGTACGGCTGCCCGGGTGGTGGTGAGCGGCGTCCCCCGTGATCAGTCCACCAGGTACTGATCCGCCCACGCGCTGATGATCCGTGCTGCCCGCTTGGCCTGACCGGGCGCGGTGAGCAGGTGGTCCGAGCCCTCGAGGGAGACGAAGTTGCGCGGGTGACGGGCGGCCTTGAAGATCTCGCTGGCGTTGGAGATCCCGACCGTGTTGTCGGTCGGGGAGTGCATCACCAGCAGCGGCCGGCGCAGCCCGACGATGGCGTCGTGCAGGTGCGCACGGCGGACGTCCTGGACGAACTCGCGCTTGAGCTGCAAGGTCTTGTTCCCGAAGCGGGCTGGGGCTTGTCCCTCCGCGAGGACGCGCTCGACCACGGCGTCGTACTGGTGCTCGACGTGCGAGGGGTCGTACGGCGCTCCGACCGTCGCGATCGCCCGTGCCTGCGGGATGTCCTGGGCCGCCGCGATGACCGCCGCGCCGCCGAACGAGTGACCGACGAGGATCTCGACGCTGCGGCCCGTCGACTCCAGGAAGCGCGCGGCCTGAGCCGTGTCGGCGACCTTGTGCGAGAAGGATCCGTCTCCCCAGTCGCCCTCCGAGTCGCCGAGGCCGAGGTTGTCGAAGCGGAGCATGCCGATCCCCTCGGCGGCCAGCTGCTTGCAGATCCGCGCGGCCGCGGGGCAGTCCTTGCCGAGGGTGAAGCCGTGGGAGAAGACACCCCAGCCGCGGACGTCTCCCTCGGGTGGGTCGATCAGGCCGGCGAGCGTCTCGCCGGACACACTGTGGAAGGTGACGCGCTCGGCCATGACGACATCGTGCCCGATCGGAGCACGGGCGGGCGCGACGACCCACGTACTGCAACGACCGCGCACCACTCGCGACGAAGTGGCCCGGCGCCGTGCGAGGTCACGTATCGTGTTCGCGTCGGCGAGTACGCCCCGATGGACACCAGGAGCCTGACGTGGCCCCGGATCAGGTCGAACCAGGTCCCTTCGTGCTGAACGACATGGTCCCGATGCTCGACGAGCTGGCGCAGACCATCGTCGGAGCGCTCGGTTTCGGAGTGGCTGTCGTCAACCTCGTCCTGCCCGACGGCAGGTTGCAGGTGGTGTCCGTGGCCGGCGACGAGACGGCTCGCGACGCGCTGCTCGGTCACATCGACACGGCCGAGACCTGGGAGACCCTGCTGGCCGCGAGCGAACCGTGGGGGCGCCTGAGGTTGGTCGACCACCAGCATGTCGAGAACTACGCAGGATCCTTGAGCTGGGTGCCCGACATCGAGGCGATCGACGCCGCCGACGCCCGGCACCCGGAGGACGCGTTGTTCGCCCCGCTGTCCTCTGCGGACGGCACCCAGCTCGGCATCCTCTCGGTCGACCTGCCGCACGACGGCAGGCGGCCGAACGCCGAGAGTCGTCGGGCGCTGGAGGCCTTCGCGATGGCCGCGGCCCTCGCGATCGAGCACTCCACGATGCGCGCCCGGGCCGAGATCGCGGAGAGGAACGCCCGCCTGCTCGCCGTCCAGGACCCGCTCACCAAGGTGGGCAACCGGTCGATGCTGGTGCAGCGGTTCGAGCACGTGGCCTCCGATCGCGCCGCTCACCGCGGCCGCGTGGCACTCATCTTCATCGACCTCGATGACTTCAAGTCGATCAACGACCTCCACTCCCACGCTGCGGGGGACCGCGTCCTCGAACAGGCCGCGGCTCGCATCACCTCGATCGTGCGGCCGCACGACACGGTGGTCCGCTGGGGAGGCGAGGAGGAGCTGGACCTCGATGCGCTGATGCGTCGCGCCGACGCCGAGATGTACCGGGTGAAGCACGGGTAGTCTGCCGAGACGGACGCCCCCGGCGCCCCTGCCGCCGGCGACGCGCGCGCCTGCAACGCCCCGGACCGGATCGCGAGACGCATGTCTCGCGGAAGCAGGATCGGTGGCACCATCTCTGTCGTGACCACCAGCACGATCATCATTGCCTAGCGCGACGGGACTCCCCGCCGCGCCGACCTCCTGCACCCCAGGAGGTTTTTTCATGTCGCCAGCCAGAGAGAAGACCGATGGACCTGCACGGCGCGTTCCACGTCTACGACACCACCCTGCGCGACGGTGCCCAGCAGGAGGGGCTCAACCTCTCGGTCGCCGACAAGCTCAGCATCGCCAGGCAGCTCGACGGTCTCGGCGTGGGCTACATCGAGGGCGGCTGGCCGGGGTCGAACCCCAAGGACACCGAGTTCTTCCGCCGCGCCCAGGACGAGCTCGACCTCAGGCACGCCAGGCTGGCGGCCTTCGGCGCCACGCGTCGGGCAGGAGCGAAGGCGGCTGACGACCCGCTCGTCGCAGCACTGCGTGACTCGGGCGCCGGCGTGGTGACACTGGTCGCCAAGTCGCACGACCGTCACGTCGAGCTGGCGCTGCGCACGACGCTTGAGGAGAACCTCGCCATGGTGCGCGACACCGTCACGCACCTGCGGGAGGAGGGGCAGACCGTCTTCCTCGACGCCGAGCACTTCTTCGACGGCTACCGCGCCAACCGGGCGTACGCCCTCGAGGTCCTCCGCACCGCCGCCGAGGCCGGCGCCGAGGTCGTTGCCCTCTGCGACACCAACGGCGGGATGCTGCCCGACTGGGTCTCCGACGTCGTGCTCGACGTCATCGGCGCGACCGGTGCCCGCGTCGGCATCCACGCCCACAACGACAGCGGCTGCGCCGTCGCCAACTCACTGGCTGCCGTCGCCGCCGGCGCGACGCACGTCCAGGGCTGCATCAACGGCTACGGCGAGCGCACCGGCAACGCCGACCTCGTCACCGTCGTGGCCAACCTCGAGCTCAAGCTGGATCGGACGGTGCTGCCCGAGGGCCTGCTGCGCGAAGCCACCCGGATCGCGCACGCCGTCGCCGAGGTCACCAACGTGCCGCCCGCCTCGCGCCAGCCCTACGTCGGCACGTCGGCCTTCGCGCACAAGGCCGGGCTCCACGCCAGCGCGATCAAGGTCGACCCCGACCTCTACCAGCACCTCGACCCGCTGGTTGTCGGCAACGACATGCGTCTGCTCGTCTCCGACATGGCCGGCCGAGCCTCGATCGAGCTGAAGGGTCGCGAGCTCGGCTACGACCTCTCCGACGACCGTGAGCTGGTCACCCGCGTCACCGACCGGGTGAAGGCGATGGAGCAGGGCGGCTACACCTTCGAGGCTGCCGACGCGTCGTTCGAGCTGCTGCTCGCCGAGGAGGTCGAGGGCGCGCGCCCGTCCTACTTCGACGTCGAGTCGTGGCGGGTGATCACCGAGACCCGCACCGACGGCGAGGCCATCTCCGAGGCGACGGTGAAGCTGCGAGCAGCAGGCGTGCGCTACGTCGTCACCGGCGAGGGCAACGGCCCGGTCAACGCCCTCGACGCAGCGCTGCGCGAGGCGATCGGGCAGGCCTTCCCCGAGGTCGCGAAGTTCGAGCTGATCGACTACAAGGTCCGCATCCTCGACCAGGGCCATGGCACGGATGCCATCACCCGCGTGCTCATCGAGACCACCGACGGTGAGTCGTCGTGGGTCACCGTCGGGGTCGGAGCCAACGTGATCGAGGCATCCTGGGGCGCGCTGGTCGATGGATTGACCTTCGGGTTGCGCCGCCAGCACCGTTGAGGTTCCAGTCCTTTCGGTGCGCTTCTCGACCATTGCAACGGGCAGGATCCTCAGCAACCACCGGCTAACCGGTGGTCGCAACAGCGACGAGGGCCAGAGGTTCAGCCGACGACCCGGCGTACGAGGTCGTCCCAGCCCGCCTCGAGCCGCTCGACCGGGATCCGCTCACGGTCCACCTGCTGCTGGAGCACGACGAGCTCCAGCGGCGCCAGGATCGCGGTCGCGAGGAACGGCAGGTCGCCGGTGACGCCGAGCTCGCGGAGCAGGTAGCGCGCGTGCATGTTGGCGAACGACATCGCCGCCACCGACTGCTCGCCGGCGCGGCCGGCCGCCTCGATGAGGGAGGCGTGCGTCAGGTTGGTCCGCAGCCGCGAATGACCGAAGGCCAGCAGCCGCTCCATCGGCGGGGCCCCCGGACCGAGCGGCGGGGGACCCGAGATCACCGAGGCCTGCCACTGCGTCTCCGACGTGTTGAGCACGGCGGCCATCAGGCCCTCGCGACTGTCGAAGCGCCGGAAGAGCGTCCCCTTGCCGACGCCGGCCTCGACCGCGACCGACTCCATGCTCACGTCGCAGACCCCGCGGGATGCCACCAGGCGCAGCGCGGCGGTGAGGATGGCCTCACGGTTGCGCGCCGCGTCGGCTCGCTCCGGTAGGGGCTCGTCGGCCAGCGGGAGCAGATTCACAGATCTCAGACTAGAGCCGCGCACATGTCCGGACAGGGGAATAAAGCGGACCGTGGTCCGTTTATGTCATCATGACCACTGACAAGCAGACCCGCGTCGCCGTCCTGCTGGGCTCCACGCGCACCGGAAGCCTCAACCGCCGCATCGCCGAGCACCTCCGCGACCACGCGCCCGAGGGCGTGACCGTCGACGTCGTCGAGGGCCTCGACACCATTCCGTTCTACACCGAGGAGCGCGACGGCGCGACCGCCCCGGCCGGCGCCACCACGTTGCGCGAGGCCGTCGCCTCCGCCGACCGCGTCCTCGCCGTCACCCCGGAGTACAACGGCACCATGCCGGCCGTGCTCAACAACGCCATCGACTGGCTCTCTCGCCCCTACGGTCAGGGCGCCATCGTCGGCAAGCCGTTCGCCGCCATCGGTGCGACCCCCACGCCCTACGGTGGCAAGTGGTCCCACGAGCACGCCCGCCACTCGGCCACCATCGCCGGTGCGGTCGTCGTCGACGGCATCGTCGTGGACGAGTCCGCCGTCGCCGGTGACCCGCTGGCCGACGAGGCCGCGGTCCAGCGCCTCCTCGGCGCGCTGGACGACCTGGTCGCCCACGAGGTCCGGTCCGCCGCCTGACGGCGTTCGAGGGCTACGGTCGGCCGGTGATCCATGACCTGACCGCGCTCGAGCAGGGCGACGCCGTGAAGAGCGGTGACGTGTCGCCGCTCGAGCTGGTCGAGCACTACGTCGGCCGCGCCATCGGACGTGACGAGGTGGGTGCCTTCATCACCACCACCCACGACATGGCGCGCGACCACGCGCGCCGACTGACCACGCTCCTCAGCACGACGGGACGCCCCCGGGACGCAGGTCCGCTGTGGGGCGTCCCGACCGGCATCAAGGACCTCCACCCGACGGCCGGGGTCCGCACCACCTTCGGCTCCGCGGCCTACGACGACTTCGTGCCCGAGGAGTCCGACGCGCTCGTCCTCTCCGTCGAGGCGGCCGGGATGCCGAGCCTGGGCAAGACCAACACCCCGGAGTTCGGCTCGCCCTGCTACACCGAGCCGGACGTCGCGCCGCCTGCGGTGACGCCGTGGGACACCACGCGCACTGCCGGCGGCTCCTCCGGCGGAGCGGCTGCCGCCGTGTCAGCAGGATTGCTGCCGGTCGCACCCGGTTCGGACGGCGGCGGGTCGATCCGGATCCCGGCGTCCTGCTGCGGCCTCGTCGGCCTCAAGCCGTCACGCGGGCGGGTCAGCGGCGCCCCGAGGTATGGCGACCCGGTCGGACTTGCGACGGCCGGCACCCTCGCCCGCACGGTCCGCGACGCGGCGGCCCTCCTGGACGTCCTCGCCGGCCGCCGTGCGGGAGACCCGTTCTGGGCGCCTGCCCCCTCGGGCACCTTCCTCGACGCCTGCGACCGCGAACCCGGCCGGCTGCGGGTGGCGCGCTTCATCGCACCCGTCATCGCCGACGTCGAGGTCGATGCGTCCAGCGTCAGTGCCTGGGAGGACGCCTCGCGGCTGCTGGAGCAGCTCGGCCACGTCGTCGAGGACGTGCCCGTGCCGATCCCGCCCGAGGCGATCGTCGACTTCGAGACCTGCTGGGCCGTCCTGACTGCGCTGTCGACAGCACCTCCAGGTCGCGAGGAGCGGCTCCGTCCCCTCACCCGCTGGCTGAGCGCTCGTGGACATGCTGTCAGCGGCCCCGAGTTCGGGCTCGCCATCGCCTCGCTGCGCCAGCACGCCGCGCGTGCGCTGACCGCGCTCGCGGTCTACGACATCGTCCTCACGCCGACCCTCGCCATGCCTCCGGTCACGGTCGGGGCGCTGCGTGACGACGCCGACCCGGCGCGCGACTTCGAGGCCCAGAAGGCATTCACGCCCTGGACCAGTGCCTGGAACGTGACCGGCATGCCAGCAGTGTCGCTACCGCTGCACATGACTGCCGACGGGCTGCCCGTCGGGGTGATGCTCGCCGCGCGTCCGGCCGAGGAGGAGCTGCTCCTCTCGGTCGCTGCCCAGGTCGAGCTGGCGCAGGGTGGGTCGGGTCAGGGGTGGGCGGACCGGCACCCGCCCGGTTGGTGAACGCACCCTGCAGGCAGTTCGCGTCGGGTGCACCCCAGGTCACGCGTGCGCGCACCGAACGCGGTGACGAACTGCCTTCATGGTGTTGCTCCCTGGTCAGTCGTCGCCGATCCCTCGCGCGTGCAGGGCGTCGCCGGACTCGTGGGCACGCGCGACGACTCGGATGACGAAGGGGGAGAGGTAGGCCCTGGGGTTGCGGTCGAGGCCGCGTGCGCGCGCTGCATCGCGGGTCTCGCGCGCGATCGCGATCGTGCCGGGCAGCGCGCCGATGGTCAGCGCGACGGTCAGCGCCACCCGGTCGGGGTCGACGCCGAGCACACGCAACGGCCGCGCCCAGCGCGAGAGGGCATCCACCATCTCGTTGACCGACGTCGTCGCGGTCAGTGACAGAGCAGCCAGGGCCAGGCTGAGCAGGTCGACGAAGGTCTCGGCGGCCTTCTCGCCGCCGTACCACCACCACTGGAAGGCGCTCGCGACGACGGCGATCAGCAGCACGCCTCGGGCCGCGCGCCACACCGAGCGCACCGGCACCCTGGCCACCGCCGCGAGCAGGAGCGTGATGAGGAGGAAGACCGGTGCGAGCCTCACGTCGCGGACCACCACGATCGACAGGCTGAGCACGGCGAGCCCCAGCACCTTCGCACCTACGGGCAGGCGGTGGAGGACCGTGTCGCCGGGCTGGTGGAGTCCGGCCATCAGGTCGCTCACCGGTCGACGAGTGCGGTGTAGTGCGCGATCGAGTCCGCCGGCGTCCCGTCGGCGACCACGCGGGCGTCGTCCACCACGAGCACGCGATCGCAGCGGGCCGCGAGGTCGAGGTCGTGGGTGATGAGCACCAGCTGCTGCTCGAGCGCGAGCAGTGTGTCGCCGACGCGACGGGTGTTGGCACGGTCGAGCAGGGTGGTCGGCTCGTCGGCGACCACGATCGTCGGCCCGAGCGCCAGGACGCCGGCCAGCGCGAGCAGCTGTCGTTGGCCGCCGGAGAGCGAGTGCACCGAGTCGTGGGCATGGTCGGCGAGGCCGTTGGCCGCCAGCACCGCGAGGGCTCGCTCGCGTCGGGCCGCAGACCCCTTGACCGTACGCCGCAGCGACAGCTCGATGTCCTCGACGCAGGTCGGCATCACCAGCTGTGCCGCGGGATCGGTGAAGCAGAACCCCACCATCCGGCGCACGGCTGCTCCCTCCCGCACCACGTCGCGACCCTCCACCGACACCCGGCCGGACGAGGGACGGACCAGCCCGTTGACCAACCGCGCCAGCGTCGACTTGCCCGACCCGTTGGCCCCGATGATCGCGACGCGTCGCTCGGTGAGCGCGAGCGTCGTCGGCGCGAGGATCTGGCGCTCGCCGCGACCGGGACGTGGGACCCGGACCGCCGCGGCATCGAGCTCGATGGTGGGCAAGGAGTCAGTCGCGGTGCAGCAGCTGGGGGAAGGCGCGGTGAACCTCGGCGGCGATCATCGCGACCAAGGAGGTCTTCACCACGTCGCCGACCCAGAAGGGCAGGTCATAGGTGGCTGCCTCGCGGAACGAGACGTCGAAGTGGATCTGCATCCCGAGGATCCCGAGCAGGTGGATGACCAGGATGCTGGCGGTGATCGAGCAGGCGAAGACCACCAGGGCCCGCGTACGCCGCTCGCGGGCGACGTACTTGACGAGGAACCCGCCGAGCGCCGCGGCGAGCGGGAAGGCGATCAGGTAGCCGCCGCTGGGGCCGGAGAAGACCCCGATGCCCGAGGAGTGCTCGGCGAAGACCGGCAGGCCCACGGAGCCGAGCGCGAGGTAGAGCATGACGGCTGAGAATCCGCGCAGCGGGCCGAGGATGCAGCCGGCGAGCATCACGGTCAGCGTCTGGAGCGTGATCGGGACGCCGGCGCTCCCGACCGGGATGGCGCCGATGTAGGCGCTGGCGCAGATGAGGGCGGCGAAGGCGGCGACGAGGGCGATGTCACGGCCGGGCGAGGAGGACCTCGTGGATCCGCCGACGTGCGCGGTGCCGGGCTGGGTGGTGGCAGTCATCGTGGTCCTTGCTGACTCATGGGGTGACCTGAACAGTGTTCAGGTTAGGCTGGCGGGGAAGTCAGCGTCAACGACGTCCAGCGATCGGAGGGTGTGTGGCCCATCACCGCAGCGACGTGCTCGCCCACGCCGTGACCCTGCTCGACACCCATGGCCTCGCCGCGCTGACGATGCGACGGCTCGGAGCCGAGCTGGACGTCCGGCCCAGCGCGATCTACCACCACTTCGCCAGCAAGCAGGCCCTGCTCGCAGCGGTCGCCGACGAGATCCTGGTCCGCGGTGCCCGCCCGCGGACCGCCGGCCAGTGGCCTGATCAGCTGCGCGAGGTCTGCTCCGAGCTGCGCCACGCGATGCTCGCGTGCACCGACGGCGCCGATGTCGTCGCGACGGTGTGGGCCTTCGGCCTCGGGGCGGCGGCTCCGGTCGAGGAGATGGAGAAGGTGCTGGTCGGTGCCGACGTCCCCGACGAGCTCGTCGTGGTGGCCTCGCGGACGCTGGTCCACTACGTCTTCGGCCACGCCTTCGAGGAGCAGACCGCGCGCCAGGCCGTACGCCTCGGTGCGGTCGAGCGGTCGCTGGAGTCACTGCCGGACTTCGACCTCGGCCTCGACCTGGTCATCGACGGGCTCCGCGCGCGGCTCACGGGCCACCGATCACGGTGAGCGGCCGCAGCAGGCACTCGGCGAAGGTGCTACCGGCGAAGGTGCTGCCGAGGAGCTTGCAGCCGTCGAGCATGGGGTCGAAGAACGACGTACGCCGGATAGGGTCGTGCCCGTGATCGCGTCCCACCAGCACCGCTTCATCTTCCTCAAGACCCGCAAGACCGCAGGCACGAGCGTCGAGATCGCGTTGTCCAAGGTGTGCGGACCCGACGACATCATCACCGAGATCAGCCCCGAGGACGAGGCGCTGCGCCAGGGCGCCGGCGGTCGCGCGCCGCAGAACTTCGAGTCGCCGCCGCAGCCCCGCAAGGCCTACAACCACATGGGCGCGAAGGCCGTGCGGGACCTGGTGGGAGTCGACACCTTCGCCGACTACTTCACCTTCGCCATCGAGCGCAACCCGTGGGACGCGGTCGTCTCGCTCTACTTCTGGAAGTACAAGGACCGGACCGAGCTGCCCGACTTCGAGACCTACGTCGAGGAGATCTGGATCGAGCAGCTGTCCAACAACCGTCGGCTCTACCGCATCCGCGGCGCGATGGCCCTCGACCGGGTCCTGCGCTACGAGACCCTCGACGCCGAGCTGAGCGAGGTCTGGACGCAGCTCGGGCTGCCGGGGAAGCCGGCCCTCCCGCGCGCCAAGGGCAACGCCCGTCCCGCCGGGCACTACCGCGAGCTCTACTCAGCGGCCTCGAAGAAGCGGGTGGCCACGGTGTTCGCCGACACCATCGAGGCCTTCGGCTACGAGTTCTGACCGACCTCGAGCAGGCGCTCGCACTCGGCGATCAACCGCGCCCGCAGCGGCGCCGCGCGCTCGGCGAAGGTCCGCTGCGCCTCGACGTAGGCCGCCTTGCCCTGCGCCGTCTCGATCCGCACCGGCTCGAAGCCGAGGTCGGCGAGGTCGTAGGGCGCGGCCCGCATGTCCAGCACGCGGATGTCGCGGGCCAGCTCGAAGCAGTCGGCGACCAGGTCGCTGCCGATCATCGGAGTGAGTCGGAACGCGTGCTTGTAGAGGTCCATCCCGGCGTGGAGGCACCCCGGCTGCTCGAAGTCGGGGCGGTCGTCGGCGCTCGGTCGCAGGGTGTTGAGGGCCCGGGCGCTCGGCGTGAAGAAGCGGAAGGCGTCGAAGTGCGAGCAGCCGATCCGGTGCGACTCGACGA
The DNA here is from genome assembly GCA_963790155.1 of uncultured Actinomycetota bacterium. Classification (GTDB taxonomy): domain Bacteria; phylum Actinomycetota; class Actinomycetes; order Propionibacteriales; family Nocardioidaceae; genus Nocardioides. Next base: position 1,244,305 of record CAWBNL010000004.1, read on the forward strand.
CGGAGTCGGTGCCCTCCTGCCCGAGGCGCAACGGCCAGTCGTGGCGCGTGCCGGACTCGGCGGCGCGGTGGACCATCGCCCACTCGTGCAGCCCGAAGCAGCCGAGCTGCGGCGCGCGAGCGGCGGTGGCGCTGAGCAGTGCGTGCAGCCGGGTGAGCAGCGGGCGCTGCGCGAGGACGTAGCCCGGTGCGACGGTGACGGGGTGGGGTGAGGGTTGCTGCGCCCCTTCCCCGACCGACGAGGACGCGTAGCCCTTGAGGCCGGCGTAGTCCGCCGCGTCCTCGAGCCCGACACCGAACCCGGGGTGCCAGCGCCGCAGCTGCGCGGGGCGCTGGGAGTAGTAGGTGAAGAGGAAGTCGTGGACCGGGTGCTTCACCTGCTCGGCGCGACGCGCGAGGTGAGGCGCGACGAACGCGTCCACCCGGGCGGCGTGGGCCTCGGCGAGGGGTCGCCACTCGGAGGCGTCAAGGACGGGCACTGCGTCAACGCTAGTGGCCGCAGGACCCGCCAGCACCCTCGACCGCGCGGCCGGCCGGGAGCACACTGACCAGATGGACACCGACCGTGCCTCCGGCCTCGACCGCGCCCACGCCTTGGCACTGCAGTGGCTCGACTCCCTCGCGCAGCGCCCCGTACCGCCGCGACTGACGGCCGAGGAGATGGCCGACCGCCTCGAGCGGGTGCTGCCGGACGGCCCCACCGACACCGCATCGGTCGTCGACGAGCTCGCCGCCGCGTGCGACCCGGGGCTCACCGCGATGCCGGGGGGCCGGTTCTTCGGCTTCGTCATCGGCGGTACGCACCCTTCCGCGCTCGCCGTGGACTGGCTCGTGAGCGCGTGGGACCAGAACACCGGGCTGCGCATCCTCAGCCCCGCGCACGCCGCGGTCGAGGACCTCACCGAGAGCTGGTTGCTCGACCTGCTCGGCCTCCCGCCTCAGTGCGCCGTCGGCTTCGTGACCGGCGGCACCATGGCCAACTTCACGTGCCTGACCGCCGCTCGCGACGAGGTGCTGCGCCGTCACGGCTGGGACGTCGCGGCACAGGGACTGACCGGCTCACCCGGCGTACGTGTCCTGGTCGGCGCGGAGCGGCACGACACCATCGACCTGGCCCTGCGCTACCTCGGGCTCGGGAGCCCCGAGGTCGTGGCGGCCGACGAGCAGGGGCGGATCGAGCCGGCTGCGCTGACCGCGGCCCTCGAGGCCTCGGACGGCCGTCCCGCCATCGTCTGCCTGCAGGCGGGCAACGTGCACTCCGGCGCCTTCGACCCCTTCGGGACCTGTGTCGCCGCCGCCCACGCCGCCGGTGCCTGGGTGCACGTCGACGGCGCGTTCGGACTCTTCGCGGGTGCGTCACCGAACCAGCGCCACCTCGTGGACGGTTACGAAGCCGCGGACTCCTGGGCCACCGACGCCCACAAGACGCTCAACGTCCCCTACGACAGCGGACTGGCGATCGTCCGCGACCGTGCCGCGCTGCGAGCGGCGATGGGCATGCACGGCGACTACCTGATCTTCGACGCAGCGGGGGAGCCGTTCGAGAAGGTGCCCGAGATCAGTCGTCGGGGTCGCGCGTTGCCCGTCTGGGCGGTGCTGCGGACGCTCGGTCGCAGCGGCGTCGCGGAGCTTGTCGACGGATTCTGCACCCATGCCCGGTCGTTCGCAGACGGAATCGCGACGATCGAGGGTGCCGAGGTGCTCAACGACGTGGACTTCACCCAGGTCTGCGCGACCTGGGGCGACGACGACCGCACCCGCGCCGTCGTCGCCGCGATGCTCGCCGACGGTACGGCGTGGACGACCGGTTCGCGGTGGCGCGGTCGGGCGGTTCTCCGGGTCAGCGTCAGCAACTGGTCGACGACGGCCGTTGACGTCCAGGCCACTCTCGATGCGCTGCGGCGAGCGGCGGCTCGCTAGGCTCGGTGCATGCGCATCTGTCGGTTCAGCACGGGCGAGGAGCCGCGTTTCGGCGTCGTCACGGGGGACGTGGACGAGTTCGGCCAACCGGGCGAGGGGTCCGTGGTCGTGGCCCTCGCGGGTGATCCCCTCTACGTCGGGATCAAGATCCTCGAGGAGCAGTTCGACCTGAGCGACGTGCGTCTCCTCGCGCCGATCATCCCGCGCAGCAAGGTCGTCGGGATCGGTCGCAACTACGCCGCCCACGCCGCTGAGCTCGGCAACGACCTGCCGGCGGAGCCGCTGATGTTCCTCAAGCCCAACACGACGGTCATCGGCCCGGGTGACCCGATCTACTACCCGCCGCAGACCAGCAACCTCCACTACGAGGGCGAGCTCGCCGTCGTGATCGGTCGGATCTGCCGCGACGTCCCCGCCGAGCAGGCCACCGACGTCATCTTCGGCTACACGATCGCCAACGACGTGACCGCGCGCGACCTGCAGAGGTCCGACGTGCAGTTCACCCGTGCCAAGGGCTTCGACTCCTTCTGCCCCCTGGGTCCGTGGATCGAGACCGACCTCGACCCGCAGGACTTCATCGACGGCCGCACCGTGCAGACCTACCTCAACGGCGACGTCGTCCAGGACGGCACGACCGCCGACATGATCTTCGACGTGCCCGCGCTGATCGCCTACGTCTCGTCCGTGATGACGCTGCTGCCCGGCGACGTCATCCTCACCGGCACCCCCGAGGGTGTCGGTGCGATGCAGGTCGGTGACGAGGTCGAGATCTCGATCGCCGGCATCGGCGCCCTGACCAACACCGTTGCCCTCCGCAGCTAGCCGAAGAGAAGTCGAGCTTCCCCATGACGAGCCCCGTCCGCGTCCGTTTCTGTCCCTCGCCCACCGGCTCCCCGCACGTCGGCCTGGTGCGCACCGCGCTGTTCAACTGGGCCTTCGCCCGCCACCACGGCGGGCAGATCGTCTTCCGGATGGAGGACACCGACCGCGAGCGCAGCACCCAGGAGTCCTATGACGCGATCCTCGAGCTGTGGCGCTGGCTCGGGCTCGACTGGGACGAGGGCATCGAGGTCGGGGGACCACACGGCCCCTACCGGCAGAGCGAGCGAGGCGACATCTACCGCGACGTGCTCGCCCGCCTGCGCGAGTCGTCGTACAGCTATGACTGCTTCTGCACCAACGACGAGGTCACTGCGCGCCGCCAGGAGTCCGGCTCCAAGATGCAGGGCTACGACGGCTTCTGCCGCGACCTGAGTGCCGAGCAGCGGTCGGCCTTCGAGGCCGAGGGCCGCGCGCCGATCGTGCGCTTCCGGATGCCCGTCGGGTCGATCACGTGGGACGACGCGGTCCGCGGTGACATCACCTTCGAGACCGAGAACGTCCCCGACTTCGCACTCTCGCGCGCCAACGGAGACCCGCTCTACACGCTGGTCAACCCCGTCGACGACGCGCTGATGGAGATCACCCACGTCCTGCGTGGTGAGGACCTGCTCTCCAGCACCCCGCGACAGCTGGCACTCTTCGAGGCCCTCGTCGCCCTCGGGGTCGCCCGGGAGGTGCCCGTCTACGGCCATCTCCCCTACGTCATGGGTCAGGGCAACAAGAAGCTCTCCAAACGCGACCCGGAGGCGCACGCGCTGGCCTACCGCGAGCAGGGCTTCCTGCCGGAGGGGCTGCTCAACTACCTCGCGCTGCTCGGCTGGGCGATCGCCGCCGACCGGGACATCTTCTCCCTCGAGGAGATGGTCGAGGCCTTCGACATCGGCGACGTCAACCCCAACCCCGCCCGGTTCGACCTCAAGAAGGCCGACGCGATCAACGCCTCCCACATGCGTCTGCTGACCACCGACGACATCACCCACCGGGCACTGCCGTTCCTCAAGGACGCCGGCGTGCTCAGCGACCCGGTCTCGGACGCCGATGCGCAGCTCCTCGAGCTGGCCATGCCGCTGGTCGCCGAGCGGATCAACAAGCTCACCGAGGCGCCGGCGATGCTCGGCTTCCTCTTCGTCGACGAGGCCGACTTCACCCGTGACGAGGCCGACGTCGCCAAGCTGCTCGACGAGACCGGCCGCGGTGTCGTCCAGGCGGCGTACGACGCCCTCGCCGAGCTGCGCACGTGGTCCACCGCCGCGATCGAGGAAGCACTTCGCGTCGCGCTGATCGAGGGGATGGGGCTCAAGCCCCGCGTGGCCTTCGGCCCGGTCCGCGTCGCGGTGACCGGCGCGCGGATCAGCCCACCGCTGTTCGAGTCGATGGAGCTGCTCGGCCGTGAGCGCAGCCTGTCGCGGCTGCAGTCGGCGCTGCAGTCCGCGCCGGCCTGAGGCAACGCCGTGACGTCTTCGCTGCAGCCCGACTTCCGTCCGCAGTACCACGAGCTCCACCGGGTCGGACGTCCCGGCATCTGGCGCTCGCTGGTCGGCTCGTTGCTGGTCCTCGTCCTGGTCTTCGCCCTCGTCCCGCTCGTGGCCGGCGGCGCCGCGTTCGTCGCACTGCTCGCGGCGGGCAACAGCGCGGGGAGCGCGGCGGCCGCCCTGGACGTCACCGCCGAGGCGACGCCCACCGGTCTCGCCCTGCTCAACATCGTGATCGCGTGCGCGATCCCGGTCACCTGGGCCGTGACCTGGTGGCTGCACCGGCTCAAGCCGCGATGGCTGTCGTCGGTCGCGCCGCGGCTGCGGTGGCGATTCCTCCTCGTCTGCCTGGGGCTGTCGGTGGTGGCGCTGGTGGCCTCCTTGGGCGTCGGGTTGCTGCTGCCCCTGGCGCCGGGGGAGTCGCCCGTCGGCGGAGTCAACGAGTTCACCACCCAGACCCGCAACTTCCTCCTGGTGATCCTCCTCCTCACGCCGCTGCAGGCGGCTGGCGAGGAGTACCTGTTCCGCGGCTACCTGACCCAGGCCTTCGGCTCCCTGGTCTGGGCCAGACGCGCCTCGCAGGCCCTCGCCGTGCTGGGCCCCGCGTTGATCTTCGCGCTCTTCCACGGCCTCTCGCAGGACGCTCCCGTGTTCTTCGACCGCTTCGCCTTCGGGGTGGTGGCCGGCATCCTGGTGATCCGTACGGGGGGGCTCGAGGCGGCCATCGCGATGCACGTCCTCAACAACTTCCTCGCCTTCGGGCTCGCGCTCGCGTTCGGCGACCTCACCACGGCGCTCAACGCCACCGGTGGCAGCAGCTGGTGGATGATCCTGTCCACGCTGACGCAGTCGCTGGTCTATCTCGGGCTCGCGATGTGGGTGGCCAGGGTGATGGGCGTGGTCAACGTCGGCCCGCCGGTCGGTCGGGCCGTACGCCGCCCGGTCGTGGACCCCGTTTTGGAGGGCCTTCCTCCGCGCGTGTAACGTTCGGGATCGGTTCCGCAAGGAGCCACGTGGTGATCAGCGCGATGGAAGCTCATCGATCTGATACCCCCATGGGGTATGGTGTAATTGGCAACACGGCTGGTTCTGGTCCAGTTGTTCTAGGTTCGAGTCCTAGTACCCCAGCGAGTTCGGATCCTCGGATCCGGATTTGGAGCGGAACTCCATCTTGGATAGAGTTCTCTCGCCGTGCATGCCGCGGCATCTGCAAGCCCCCGTCGTCTAGCGGCCTAGGACGTCGCCCTCTCACGGCGGTAACGCCGGTTCAAATCCGGTCGGGGGTACAGCGCAGAATGGGGGCCTTGGCCAGCGGAGACGCTGGGCAGGGCCCCTCCGGCGTTTCCGCCCACAGCGGGCCGGCCAGGAACAGCACGACAAGCCGGTAGGTCTCGTTCGCTCGAGTGTCGAGGCTGTTGTGCGTGCTCGGATCGTGGAGTAGTCGGCCGCCGACCAGACCTCGCCGACCGAATGACGCGGATGTTGGAGGGTCGCCGCGCGTTCCGCCGTTACAAGCAGAAGCGGACGCTTCGGAGAAGCCGTCCTCCGTCCTCCATCGGGGTCGCTGAGCCTATCGCTGGGTCAGATGCGCTTCTCGCAGTTCCGAAACTTCTCGCCCTGACAGACGTCGCGCTGGAGTCCACCGCTGACGCGGTCCTTTCCGGGGCCGCCGATGAGGCGGTCATTGCCGCCGCGCCCGGTGATGTAGTCGTTGCCAGGGCCGCCGAGGAGGCGGTCGTTGCCGTTGCTCCCATAGATGTGGTCGCTGCTAGGGCCGCCATAGATCGTGGCCTCGTAGTTGGAGCACCGGGGCCTGATCCAACGGTCTGCGATATCGCCTCTGTACCTGGCCGGAGCGGAGAGGATGTCCCGGTCCTTCATTCCTTTGATTGTCGTCCGGCACGCGGCGACGGTGACGTGGTCCGCGCGGTCGGTGCCGATGACGTCGGCGCGCTTGGCGGCCACGGTGAGGGCATTGAAGCCGCGGACGCGGACCGAGTCCTCCACGCCCGCCTTGGTGGCCGTCACCCGGGAACCGCTCAGGTCGGCGCGCACCCGGTCGTGGCTATGGAGGTCGAGCAGCAGGTGGTCGCGCCCGTCGCCGCCCTTGATCCGCGTCGCCTTTCCGCCCAGGCTGTTCGACTCGTAGGAGTCGTGCCCGCCGCCGAGCGCGATGTCGCGGTGATACGTCATCGGCGCGTTGACCTTGACGCGCTCGGTGCCGTCCGTGCCGCGGAACGTGAACCGTCCGTACTTGGCCGACGTAGTGAAAACGAGCAGGAGTAACCGGCCCGTCCAGGTGAGCGCCGTGTCGGCGCCGGTCACCGTGCCGCTGGCGTCGACCGTGCCGCTGGCGTCCACGGTGACGTCGCCGTGGGCGGATCGCACGCCCAAGGTGCCGTTCCTGCCAAGGGACACCGCGCCCGGGGCGGTTTGGATGCCGCTCCAACTGACTTCGCCGGCGGCGACGACGAGGTCGATGATGTCGGCGTTCGGCTGGCCTGCCATGCCGGAGATGACGAGGCCTTCACCGCTGACGCGGATGACGTCGGCTTCGGTGTCGGTGCCGTCGACGGTGCCCGCGTAGATCGTGGAATTGTCGCGCTCGGAGGGGATGAACGTGTCGGCCCCCGCACCGAGGACGACGATGACGCCGATACCGTAGGTCACGCCGCCGTTCTCCCCGGTCGAGCACACCAGGTCATTGCCGCCGAGCGCGTCGACACGTATCGCGTCGTTCGTGACGATGACGTCCGCGCCCTCCGTTCCGGTGATCTGACCCCCGGGCGTCCCGACGATGGTCACCGCCTGCCCCTGACATGTCTCGCCCGCCGCGGCGGCCGTGCCCACTGGTGCGAGCAGAGCCGCACCTAGAAGCGCGACGGCACTCAGACTGATCGTCCTCATGATTCCCCCTGAATCGTTGACGAACCAGTATGACGACGCATCGGCCCAAAAGGTTGTCACGACCTGCTGACGGAGACCAGGCCCCCCGGGGACGGGTCGGCCCAGCCGACGGACACACAATCAGCCAGACACCAGGGAAGATCCTGACCTCATCGACGGAGCGTCGTTGGCGGCGTAGCGCAGCAGGTGGCTGCTAGCAGAGGAACTCATGGGGGATTTGGGTGAAGACCAGGTAGTGAACCCAGGGTGCGAGCCAGGCGGCGGCGATCCACGGCCATCCACGTCGAGTCGTGACAGCGCCCAGCAGACCCGCAAGAGAGATCACAGCGGCGGCCAGAGCTGGCAGCAGCACGGCGTTGAGGCTTGCCGGGGCGCACAGCGGCATGACCAGCCACACGGTCGAGACCTCCAGTCCACCACCGCCCGTTTCAGAGCCGGCGAACACCGAGGTGAAGATGCTGACCAGGCTCGGCACCCACAGGCCAGCCCACGCCATCAGTGACCAGGTGATGGAGTAGCCGCTGGGGGCCTCGGGCCACAGGTAGCGTCGAGCGGTGTGCGTCACGAAGGGAAGAGACAAGGAGGCGAGGAGACCGAAGAACGGCAACGCGTAGGAGATGAAGACCAACATGGCGACGCCGAACAGCACCCCTCCCCGGGCAACACGTGCCGACGGGTTCGACAGGAGGGAGAGTGCCATGGATACATCGAACCGCAAGACCGGCCGCCGAGACCTCGGCACCCGTACTTGGACGGACGAAGCCCCAGGCATCAGGGCGTTTGATGAGTGAAGTGTCAGGTAAGAGCTGGCGGGTGGGCCTCACCAGGAAGAATGAACGTGAAAGTGCTCCCCTCTCCAAGGTGACTTTCTGCCCTGATCGCCCCGCCCATCAACTCCGCAAGCTGCTTGGATATGGCGAGTCCCAGTCCGGTGCCGCCGTACGCCCGTGTCACCGACTTGTCGGCCTGGGTGAAGGGCTGGAACAAGTCGCCCTGGCTTTCGACGGAGAATCCGACTCCTGAATCCTCCACAGCGAAATGGAGGGCTGGGCCGGCGTTGCTGTCGCTGTGCAGCGAAACCCGAAGGCGAACGAACCCCTGGTGGGTGAACTTGACCGCGTTTCCCATGAGATTCTGCAGGATTTGAGCGACACGCATGTCGTCTCCCTGAACTGTGGACGGGATGTCTGCACCTGTCTCGACCTCGAAGAGAAGTCCCTTTTTGGCAGCCAACGGAGCAAACTCCGCAGCCAGCTGGTCCAAGAGAGAGCGAAGGTCGAACGGCCGGGCCTCCGTGACCAGGAAGCCAGCCTCGGCCCTGGAGAAGTCCAGGAACTCGTTGACGATGGCAAGTAGCCGCAGACCTGACCGGTGCATGGTCTCAGCAAACGTGCGTTGTTCAGGCTCTAGGTCGCCATCGAGCAGCAATTCTCCCAAGCCCAACATGCTGGTCAGCGGAGTTCGAAGCTCATGGCTGATGTAGGCGAGGAACCGAGTCTTCGCCTCTTCCGCCGCCTCCGCCCGCGTGCGTAGCATGGAGTGCTCGATCGCCAGGGCGGTGGCCATGGCAAAGGCTTCCAGTGCTTGGCGGCTGGCTTCGTTCGGGCGGCGACCGTCGTGCGGCAGATCCACCGAGAGAATGCCCAGCCACGTCCCATCTGCTGCGATGAGAGGCGCGAACAGCGCGTCTTCGGGGTGCCAAGCGTCCTCGGCGTCGATTGCCTTGATGTCGGGCACCCAGGTGAGGGAGTTCGCGTCGGCTCCCTCACTGAGATGATCAGCGAACCGTAGCCGGCCCCAGGGCTCGCTATTCGACAACAACGTCTCCCAGATCTCGGCAGTGTCCACGGTGCCGAGGAGCGCCCGCCGGGCATCCTTGTCGCCCGCAACTGAGACGACCTCCAGAGAGCCGTCGGGGCGAACGAGGTTGACGACTGCTACCCCGAACCTCAGCGCTTCAACGATGGTCAGCGCCAACTCATCGAGCATCGCGATGAGGTCGTCGGACACCGTCGGGGCCGTGCTGCCTGATCCCAGCGACCGTTGCTCGTGGGACATGTGGTGCTCCTTCCCAAGGGCTGAGCCGACCTCAAGAGACTGTCACGATAGACCGAAGTTGCCCATCCCACGGACGATCGGACAAGGCGCACCTCCGCCGGCCCCCGTTGACGATCCGGCTGTGGACCACCGGCACTGGGACGTCAGTCAGCGCGGTGCACGGGGTTGTCGGTACGAGGGCTCCCGGCGACTGCCGACGTCAGGTCACCAGCCTCACGCGTTCCGTGATGCTTTGAGCCAGGTGAGCGCGGCCTCTCGTGCGGCAACGTCTCGACGTGGAATCGTCCGCAGGCGCGAGGCGATGAGGTCAGCGTCGAGGAGATCTGCCGTGAGCAACGCGATGACGAAGTCGTCGCGGCCGCGGGCAGCTGCGACTCGTGGCTTTCGGTGTACTGGTCTGCTGGGTCGACGACCCTCCAGCGGGGCTTACGTCCCCGTCGTCCTCCGGTAGTGACGTGTCGGCCGCCCCGCGCCGTACTGGAGCCGTACCTGCGCCTGTCCGGTCGTGACGAAGTGCTCGAGATACCGGCGCGCGCTGACGCGAGACAGGCCGAGCTCCTCGCCCATCTCGGCGGCGGACAGCTCTGCTCCTGCGGCCAGGGCGGCGATGACGAGCAGTCCGGTCTCGGAGCTGAGTCCCTTCGGCAGCTGTGTCGGCGATCTCGGCGTCGGAGGCAGGGTGCCGAAGAGACGGTCGATGGTGTCCTGGTCGGTCGAGCCGGGCGTCAGCTCCTGCAGGGCAGCCCCGACCTGGGCGAGGCGGGTGGCCAGGTCGGCATACTCGAACGGCTTGACGAGGTACTGCATCGCCCCTCCGTGCAGGGCCTTGCGGACCGTGTCGGCGTCGCGCTCGGCAGTCACCATCACCACCCCGGCCTCGAGGCCCTCGACCCGGAGACGCGCCAGCACCTCCAGGCCACTCATGTCAGGCAGGTGCACGTCGAGCAGGACCAGATCGGGATCCAGCTCCTCGACCAGCGTCAGGGCCTCGGCACCGCTGTGGGCGACGCCGACCACGTCGAAGCCAGGTGTTCGCGCGACGAACCGTTCGTGGATGCTGGCCACCATGAAGTCGTCGTCGACGACGAGCACGCTGATCACGGGGACCTCCTCGAGTAGGGCAGCAGCACCGAGAACACCGCGCCCTCGCCCTGGTGGAGCTCGATGCTGCCACCTCGTTGTGCGCAGATGAGCTGCACCAGGGGCAGCCCGATGCCGCGGCCGCCGAGCACGTCCGGCTTGGTCGTGAAGCCGCGCACGAAGATCGCCTCCCGCAGGCTCTCGGGAACGCCGGGACCGTTGTCGGCCACCTCGATGTGCAGGTAGGAGATGCCGGCCTGGAGCGAGACCGTGACCTCGGCCCCCTCCGCGCCGCGGCAGGCGTCCAGGGCGTTCTCGATCAGGTTGCCCAGGACGGTCGTCAGGTCGGCGGAGTCACCCGGGTCCAGCGCAGGCAGCTCCGAGTCCTCGGTCAGCTCCAGCGAGACGCCGTGCTCGTCGGCCACGCTCGACTTGGCCAGCACCATCGCTGCCACTGCCAGGTCCTTGACCCGTGCAGTGACGAAGTCGGAGGTCTCGGCACGTCGACGCGCGAGGGTGCCGACCAGCGATCGGAGCTCGGCGTACTCCTCGAGCTGCACGAGACCCGAGATGGTGTGGAGATGATTGCTGAACTCGTGCGTCTGCGCCCGCAACGTGTCGGTGATGGAGAGGTTGGAGGAGAGCTGGCTCTGCAGCGAGACCAGCTCCGTGCGGTCGCGCATCGTCGTGACCGTCCCGATCCCCTGACCCCGGCTGGAGGCGGCGCGGCGGTTGAAGACCAGCACGCGGTCCGCGACGACCGCCACAGCGTCCTCGTCCACCGGCGCGGTGCCATCGAGCAGCGACACCGCCTCCTGGGCCAGCCCCAGCCCTGCAACCGGGTGTCCGAGGGCATCCGCCTCGAGACCGAGAAGGCGCAGCGCTGCGTCGTTGACCATCGTGATGCGTCCATCGGTGTCGACAGCAAGGACGCCCTCGCGAATGCTGTGCAGCAGCGCCTCACGGTGATCGGCGAGCCGGGAGATCTCGGAGGCACCCAGTCCGCGGGTGCGCCGCCTGACGACACGCGAGACGACATAGGTGCCGAGGACCCCCAGCAGGGTGCCGACGCCGAGGAAGACGGCGAGGTCGGCCGCGCTGTCGGTCAGCCGCTGCCACACCGAGGGGTAGTTCTGCTCGACCAGCACCAGCCCGACCAGATCTCCCTCGCCGGTGTCGTCGTCGGAGAGAATGGGGGCGTGGGCGGCGACGACGGTGCGCGCATCGGTCTCGCGCAGGCCCGACCAGCCTCGGCCCTGCTGGGTGTCGCTGCCGTCGAGGTCGGCGCGTGTGCCCACCCTCTGCGGGTCGGAGCTCACCAGCACCTCTCCGTCCGGTGCGGTGATGTCGATCTCGCTGGCGCTGGAGAGGCTCAGGGCGGACTCGATGGCGGGCGCGAGCTGGGGGAGGGTGTCGCTCGCGGCGACTCGCGTCGACGGGTCGGCAACCTCCTCGAGCTTGGTGCGCACCTGTGAGGAGTTGGCGACGTACTCGGCCACCGATCGCACCTGCGCTCCGGCCTGCTGCTCGAAGCTCACCCCCGACTGACGCAGGGAGATGACGGCGACGAGGGCCAGCACTCCCAGGACGACCACGAGCTGCAGCACGAGGACCTGGCCCGCCAGGCTCGGATCGCGGCGCCTACGACCTGTGGCGAGGACCACAACGACCACAACCTCCATTGCCTCCGCAAGCGTGACCAGCGCCACACCTGCCGGACATGATCCCACGGAACTCACCAGGAGGTGTCCCAGGATGTCCATCACCCTGAATTCCCGCCGTTCGCGGACCACACGACGTGGCCTGCGCAACGTCATCGCCACCCTCAGTGTCGTCTCGCTGGCGACACTCACCGCATGCGGTGTCACCTCGGACGGTGAAGCGGGCGGCGACCTGTCCGACCAGCGCCTGCGCATGATGATCCCCAACGCCGCCGGCGGTGGCTACGACCTCACCGGTCGCGCTGCCGTCAAGGTCATGGAGGACGAGAGCCTGGCTGACCGCTTCGAGGTCAGCAACGTCGAAGGTGCCAGCGGCACCGTCGCCATGCAGCGCCTGCTCAACGAGGAGGGCTCGGACGACCTGCTGATGACCATGGGCCTCGGCGTCGTCGGCGCCGTCTACACCAACCAGTCCGACGCGACGGTCGACAAGGCGATCCCGATCGCCCGGCTGATCGAGGAGCAGGAGGCGATCCTCGTCCCCGCCGACTCCCCCTTCACCACGGTCAACGACCTGGTCGACGCGTGGAAGGCCGACCCCGAGAGCGTCATCGTCGGCGGTGGCTCCGCCCCCGGTGGTCCCGACCACCTCTTCCCGATGCAGCTGGCCGACGCCGTCGGTATCGACCCCGTGGACGTCGCCTACGTCGAGTACGACGGCGGCGGCCCACTGACCACGGCACTGCTGGGCTCCAAGATCGATGTCGGCATGTCCGGCCTCGGCGAGTTCGCCGGTCAGATCGAGGACGGCTCGCTCCGGGTCCTCGCGGTCTCGGGCGCCGAGAGGCTCGACACCACCGACGCCCCCACCCTCACCGAGGAGGGCATCGACCTGATCTTCACCAACTGGCGCGGGGTGCTGGCCCCTCCCGGCATCGACGACGCCACCGTCGAGGGCTACATCGCCGCCTTCGAGGAGATGCACGAGACCCAGGCCTGGCAGGACGTCCTCGAGGAGAACGGGTGGAGCGACAACTTCGCCACCGGCGACGAGTTCGGCGAGTTCCTCACCGAGCAGAACGACCGGGTCCGCACCACGCTCACCGACCTCGGTCTGGTCTAGCACTCACGACGTATCCGTGGTGACATCGGGCGGCCCCACCGTGGGCCGCCCGATGTCACCGGCCGACAGAGGAGATCCTCGCCATGCCCGAACAGACTCAGCAGCTGTCTGAGACGACGTCCCCCCATCGACCTGTTGTCGACACCGCGCAGTACGGCATGGCGGCGTTCCTCGCCGTGGCCGGGAGCTACATCGTCTTCAACGGCACCCAGATGCGCACCACCGCATCGAAGGACTTCCTTCCGCCGTCCACGTTCGCCTACGTCGTCGGCGCTGCCCTGCTGGTGCTCGCTGTGTTGCTCGCCATCGCCACGGCCCGAGGTGACGCCCCGGAGGCCGAGGACGGCGAGGACGTCGACCTCAGCAGCGGCAGCGACGTGCGTACGCTGCTCCTGCTCGCCGCCGTGCTGTGCGTCAACGTCGTCCTCATCGAGATCCTCGGCTGGCCCATCACCGGCGCCATCCTGTTCACCGGCGCCTCCTGGGTGCTCGGTAGCCGCCACTGGGTGCGAGACGTCGCGATCGGACTCGCGCTCTCCTTCGGCACCTTCTACGCCTTCTACCTCGGTCTGGGCGTCCCCCTGCCGGCCGGCATCCTGAATGGAGTCCTGTGACATGGACCTGCTCCTCAACGGCTTCGCCACAGCCCTGACCCCGACCAACCTCCTCTTCGCGGTCCTCGGCGTGCTGCTCGGCACCGCGGTGGGGGTGCTCCCCGGGATCGGACCGGCGATGACCGTGGCCCTGCTGCTCCCCGTCACCTACAGCGTCCCCGCCGACAGTGCGCTGATCATGTTCGCCGGCATCTACTACGGCGGGATGTACGGCGGCTCGACGACCTCGATCCTGCTGAACACTCCCGGCGAGTCCTCCTCGGTCATCACAGCCCTGGAGGGCAACAAGATGGCCAAGGGCGGCAGGGCCGCACAGGCGCTGGCCACTGCGGCGATCGGCTCCTTCGTGGCCGGCACGATCGGCACGGTCCTGCTGATCCTGCTGGCGCCCCTGGTCGGCCCGCTGGTGGTCAAGCTCGGCGCCCCGTCCTACTTCGCCATCATGCTTCTGGCCCTCGTGTCGGTCACGGTCGTCCTCGGATCCTCCAAGCTGCGCGGCTTCGTCGCGCTCTTCCTCGGCCTGGGCATCGGCCTGGTCGGCATATCCGGTGGACAACCCCGGATGACCTTCGGCTTCGCCGAGCTCTCCGACGGCATCGAGATCGTTGTGGTCGCGGTGGCCATCTTCGCCCTGGGCGAGGCCCTTTGGGTGGCTGCGCACCTACGCCGCAGTCCGTTGGAGATCATCCCGGTCGGACGACCGTGGATGAGCCGCTCCGACTGGAGTCGATCCTGGAAGCCCTGGCTGCGCGGCACGGCGTTCGGCTTTCCCTTCGGCGCACTGCCCGCCGGTGGAGCCGAGGTGCCGACCTTCCTCAGCTACGTCACCGAGCGACGGCTGTCCAAGCACCCCGAGGAGTTCGGCAAGGGCGCGATCGAGGGTGTCGCCGGTCCCGAGGCGGCCAACAACGCCTCTGCCGCGGGCACGCTGCTCCCCATGCTCGCCCTGGGTCTGCCGACCACGGCGACCGCGGCAGTCATCCTCGTCGCCTTCGAGAGCTATGGACTTCAGCCCGGACCCCAGTTCATGACACAGAACGAGGAACTGGTGTGGGCGCTCCTGGCGAGCCTCTTCGTGGCCAACACGCTGTTGCTGGTGCTCAACCTCCCGCTGGCGCCGATCTGGGCCAAGCTGCTGCGGATCCCTCGCCCCTACCTCTACGCCGGGATCCTGTTCTTCGCCACGTTGGGGGCCTACGCCGCCAGCACGTCGCCCTTCGACCTTGGGCTGCTCCTCGTGCTGGGAGTGCTCGGCTTCGCGATGCGCCGCTTCGCGATCCCGGTGCTGCCCCTGATCATCGGGGTGATCCTCGGTCCACGCCTGGAGGAACAGCTGTCCGAGGCGCTCGACATCTCCCGAGGCGACTACTCCACGCTGTGGGGTGAGCCCGCGGCCATCATCTGCTACCTCGTGATGGCGCTCATCGTGGCCAGCCTGGTCGTGGCCCAGGTGCGTGGCCCGCGTCAACCCGACCCCACGTCGATCATCGAGAAGGATGAGGTCCACTCATGAGCATCGTCATCGCCTACAGCCCGGACGTCTACGGCCGGGCAGCGCTCGACCACGGTCTCGCCGAGGCCCTGCACAGGCAGACCCCGCTGGTCGTGGTGAACGTGACCCGCGGTGACAGCCTGGTCGACAGCCGCTACGCCCACGAGGACGAGGTCCAGCAGGTCATGGACCGGCTGGAGGCCGCGGGCGTGAGCGCGAAGGTGCGACGTGATGTCGTGCCCGACATCGCCGACGCCGTCCTCGCCGTCGCCGAGGAGGAGGGGGCCACGCTGATCGTGGTCGGGGTCCGGCATCGGAGTCCGGTGGGCAAGATGCTGCTGGGCAGCGTGGCGCAGCGGGTCATCCTCGACGCCAGGTGCCCGGTGCTGGCCGTCAAGCCCTCCTGAGCACGATCCGACTTCGGGTCCGGGGTGGCCGGGCGGTGCCGCGGGGTGGGGATGGTGGCGCTCATGGGGGTCACCACCTGGTGGATTCTGCGCCACGTGCCGTGTCCGATTTCCGCTGGTGAGGTGACTCGAGGACCGGCAGACTGGCCCGCATGACACCGACCGGCCACCTCGACGCGGCTGCGTGCTACCGCGCGGTGAGCAGCCGGGACCGCCGCTTCGACGGGGTGTTCTACACCGCGGTGCGCACCACCGGGATCTACTGCCGGCCGTCCTGCCCGGCGCGGACGCCGGCGCCGGCCAACGTCCGCTTCCACCCGTCCACGGCCAGTGCCCAGGCGGCAGGCTTCCGGGCCTGCAAGCGTTGTCTGCCCGACGCCACCCCCGGCAGCCCGGAGTGGGACGTGGCAGCCGACGTCGCCGGCCGGGCGATGCGCCTCATCGCCGACGGACTGGTCGATCGCGAGGGGGTGGGCGGGCTCGCGCAGCGGATGGGCTACACGCCACGCCATCTCGGCCGGTTGCTCGGTCGCGAGCTGGGTGCCTCACCGCTCGCCCTGGCGCGCGCCCGACGCGCCCAGACGGCTCGGGTGCTGATCGAGACCACCGACCTGCCTCTCACCGACGTCGCGTTCGCGGCCGGCTTCACCAGTGTCCGCCAGTTCAACGAGACCGTGCGCGAGGTCTACGCAGCAGCGCCGAGCCAGCTCCGCGCGGGCACACGTGCGCCTGCCCCGACCTCGGCTGCGCCGGGGGCGGTGCGGATGCGGCTCGCCGTCCGTGCGCCCTTCGCCGGCCGACGCCTGCTCGCCTTCCTGGCCTACCACCTCGTACCGGGGGTGGAGGTGGCCGGGCGGGACTGGTATGCCCGCACACTCGACCTGCCCCACGGTCCCGGCACGGTGCGGCTCGAGATCGATGACGTGCCGGCCGCCAGCGGGACGGGCTTCGTCGACGCCGAGTTCTCCCTCTCCGACCTGCGCGACACCGCGGCCGCGGTCGAGCGGGTCCGTCGCCTGCTCGACGCCGACTGCGACCCGGTCGCCGTGGACGAGCACCTCGGGGCCGACCGGCTGCTCGGCCCACTGGTGCGGGTCGCGCCGGGGTTGCGCGTGCCGGGTCAGGTCGACGGTGACGAGACGGCCGTGCGCACCGTGATCGGTCAGCAGGTCAGCGTCACCGGTGCACGGACGGTGGCGGGACGCATGGTCGCCGAGTACGGGGGACGGATCGACTCGCCGGTGGCGGGTCTGACGCACCTGTTCCCCGACGCCGCCACCCTCGCCGGCGCCGACGCGGAGAGCCTGCCGATGCCACGCGCCCGGGGCCGCGCCGTCGTCGGGCTCGCGTCCGCACTCGCCACCGGCTCGGTGGTGCTCGATCGCGGACCCGACCGCGACGACGTACGCCGAACGCTGCTCGACCTGCCCGGGATCGGTCCCTGGACCGCCGACTACGTCGCGATGCGCGCCCTCGGGCACCCCGACGTCTTCCTCCCGACCGACCTCGCGATCCGCCGCATGCTCGCCTCCATGACAGGCTCCGGTGACGCGGCCCCCGACCCCGAGCAGTGGCGACCGTGGCGCTCCTACGCCCTGATGCACCTGTGGAACACCCTGATGCCCGAGACGCCGTCCGGCGAAGGAGACTGACATGTGGACCGTGATGCCCTCGCCGATCGGTGACCTGCGGATCGTGGAGCGGGACGGCTCGATCCGGGCGATCGAGTTCTCCCCCTTCCACCCCTCGGCCGACGGCCGCCCGCTCGGTGCGCGCGCCGACACCGATCCGGTCCTCGCGGAGGCGGTGCGCCAGCTCACGGCGTACTTCGCCCGCGAGATCACCGACTTCGACCTTCCGCTCGCAGCGGTGGGCACCGACTTCCAGCACCGGGTGTGGGCGCAGCTCGCGAGGATCCCGCACGGCGAGACCGCCTCCTACGGCGAGATCGCGGTGCGACTCGGGATGACCAACGCGGCGTCGAGGGCCGTCGGGCTCGCCAACGGCCGCAACCCGATCCCGATCGTCGTCCCCTGCCACCGGGTGATCGGTGCCAACGGCACGCTCACCGGTTATGCGGGCGGCCTCGAGCGCAAGCAGCTGCTGCTGGAGCTGGAGCAGGACGCGCTGTTCTAGGGCTATTCGGCAGCAGCGCGGCGCAGGGACTCCGAGAGTCGGTCGGCTGCCGCGAGCACGGCGGGCGCGTGCATCCGGCCCGGCTGGCGCGAGAGCCGCTCGAGCGGACCGGAGACCGAGACCGCGGCGATGACCTTGCCGCCGGGGGAGCGGACGGGGGCTGAGACCGAGGCGACGCCCTGCTCGCGCTCTCCGACGGACTGCGCCCAGCCGCGGCGGCGGATGCCGGACAGCGCGGTGGCGGAGAAGGCGGCGTTCTGGAGTCCGCGGTGCATCCGCTCCGGGTCCTCCCAGGCCAGCAGGATCTGGGCTGCGGAGCCGGCATTCATGGTGAGCTGGGAGCCGACGGGGATGGTGTCGCGCAGCCCGGAGGGTCGCTCGGCGGCAGCGACGCACACCCGGTGCTCGCCCTGGCGGCGCCAGAGCTGGGCCGACTCCCCGGTGATGTCGCGCAGCCGTGCCAGGACCGGTCCGGCGGCGGCGAGCAGGCGGTCCTCGCCGGCGGCGGCGGAGAGCTCGGAGAGCCGCGGACCCAGGACGAACCGTCCCTGCATGTCGCGGGCGACGAGGCGGTGGTGCTCGAGCGCGACGGCGAGGCGGTGGGCCGTGGGCCGGGCCAGGCCGGTACCTGCCACGAGCCCCGCCAGCGTGGCCGGTCCCGCCTCCAGGGCGGCCAGCACGAGGGCCGCCTTGTCGAGTACGCCGACACCTGATCCGTTGTCCATATGCCGATATTCGCATCTCAGGGAGTGGGATGCAAGCGTTAACATCTGCGCTGTCGCCAGAAACTGGCCCATCAGAGGGGCCAGACGACGCGGCAGGACGCGAAGGAGACGCAGATGGGCCAGACCCTGTCCGAGAAGGTGTGGGACGAGCACGTCGTGCGCAGTGCGCCGGGGGAGCCCGACCTGCTCTTCATCGACCTCCACCTCCTCCACGAGGTCACCTCGCCGCAGGCCTTCGACGGCCTCCGGCTGGCTGGCCGCGCCCTTCGTCGCCCTGACCTGACCCTGGCCACCGAGGACCACAACGTCCCCACGATCGACTGGGACAAGCCGATCGCCGACCCCGTCAGCCGGCTGCAGGTCGACACGCTGCGCGCCAACTGCGCCGAGTTCGGCGTCCGCCTGCACCCGCTCGGTGACATCGAGCAGGGCATCGTCCACGTCGTCGGGCCGCAGCTCGGCCTGACCCAGCCCGGCATGACCATCGTGTGCGGCGACTCCCACACCTCCACCCACGGCGCGTTCGGCGCCATCGCCTTCGGCATCGGGACGTCCGAGGTCGAGCACGTGCTCGCCACGCAGACGCTGACCCAGGCCAGGCCCAGGACCATGGCGGTCACGATCAACGGCAGCCTGCCCGACGGCGTCACCGCCAAGGACATGGTGCTCACCCTCATCACCCACACCGGGACCGGTGGCGGCCAGGGCTACATCGTCGAATACCGCGGCCAGGCCATCGAGGAGCTCTCGATGGAGGGCCGGATGACGGTGTGCAACATGTCGATCGAGTGGGGCGCCAAGGCCGGTCTGATCGCCCCCGACCAGACGACGTTCGACTACATCGAGGGCAAGCCCGAGGCGCCCAAGGGCGCCGACTGGGACGCGGCAGTGGCGCACTGGAGGACCCTGCGCACCGACGACGACGCGGTCTTCGACAAGGAGATCGAGCTCGACGCGTCCACGATGACGCCGTTCGTCACCTGGGGCACCAACCCCGGCCAGGGGGCACCGCTGGGGGCCCGGGTCCCGAGCCCGGACGACTTCGACGAGCCCAACGACAAGGTCGCCACCGAGAAGGCCCTGCACTACATGGGCCTCGAGGCCGGCACCCCGCTGCGTGAGGTGAAGGTCGACACCGTGTTCGTCGGGTCGTGCACCAACGGCCGCATCGAGGACCTGCGTCTCGCAGCGTCGATCCTCCAGGGCCGTACGGTCGCCGCCGACACCCGCCTGCTCGTGGTCCCCGGGTCCGTACGCGTCCGCCTCCAGGCCGAGGCCGAGGGGCTCGACCGGGTCTTCCTCGCCGCGGGCGCCGAGTGGCGCGGGGCCGGGTGCTCGATGTGCCTGGGAATGAACCCCGACCAGCTCGCCCCCGGTGAGCGCAGCGCGTCGACGTCCAACCGCAACTTCGAGGGCCGGCAGGGCAAGGGCGGTCGTACACACCTGGTGTCCGTGCCTGTCGCCGCGGCGACCGCCGTGCGCGGGACCCTTTCCAGCCCCGCCGACCTGCAGGAGGTCTGAGTCATGGATGCCTTCACCACCCACACCGGCCTCGGCGTGCCGCTCAAGCGCAGCAACGTCGACACCGACCAGATCATCCCGGCGGTCTACCTCAAGCGGGTCACCCGCACCGGCTTCGAGGACGGTCTGTTCGCCGCCTGGCGCGGGGACCCCGACTTCGTCCTCAACGACCCGACCTACGCCGCTGGCTCCGTGCTCGTCGCCGGTCCCGACTTCGGCACCGGCAGCTCGCGCGAGCACGCCGTGTGGGCCTTGCAGAACTACGGGTTCCGGGTCGTGATCTCCTCACGGTTCGCCGACATCTTCCGGAGCAACTCCGGCAAGGCCGGGCTCCTCGCCGCCCAGGTCGACGAGAAGGTGGTGCAGCGACTCTGGACCTGGCTCGAGGACCACCCGGGCGGCGAGATCACCGTCGACCTGGAGAGTCGGACGGTCCGCGCCGGCGCCGACGAGGACGCTGTCGAGGACTCCTTCGACATCGACGACTACACCAGGTGGCGCCTGCTCGAGGGGCTCGACGACATCGGGATCACCCTCGGCCACGAGCCCGACATCGCCGCCTTCGAGACGACGCGACCGAGCTGGAAGCCCGTCACTGCCTGAAAAACCCGGCAAATAACGCCCGTAGTGATTGTGGTCACACTTCCATGTGCCTAGCGTGCCTCGCAGAGGGTCGAGCACGAGCTCGGCATCCCATGGTTCATTGGAAGGGAAGCTAGTGAACAAGTCAGAGCTCATCGACGCGCTCGCCGCGCGTTACGAGGGAAACCGCAAGCAGGCGGCTCACGCACTGGAGTCGGTTCTCGACACCATCACCCGCGAGGTCGCCAAGGGCGAGAAGGTCGCCATCACCGGCTTCGGCTCGTTCGACAAGGCCGTCCGCAACGCCCGCTGGGTCCGCAACCCGCAGACCGGCGAGCGGATGAAGTCGAAGAAGAAGTCGGTGCCGAAGTTCTCCGCGGGCAAGGAGCTCAAGGACGTCGTCGCGGGAGTGAAGAAGCTACCGAGGCTGACCGCTGCCACGATGCCCAAGCCCCCTGCCAGCGTGCGCGCTGCCGCGGCAGCGGTGACGGGCGTGGCCACCAGGAAGGCGGCTCCGGCGACGAAGTCGGCGCCCG
Organism: uncultured Actinomycetota bacterium; assembly: GCA_963790155.1. Classification (GTDB taxonomy): domain Bacteria; phylum Actinomycetota; class Actinomycetes; order Propionibacteriales; family Nocardioidaceae; genus Nocardioides. The sequence goes on from CAWBNL010000004.1 coordinate 1,265,420, forward strand.
CCACCAAGGCACCGGCGGCGAAGAAGACCGCAGGCACCAAGGCGTCGGCCACGAAGGCGTCGGCCACCAAGAAGGCGTCAGCCACCAGGTCCTCGGCCACCAAGAAGGCTTCGGCCACCAAGTCCTCGGCCACCAAGTCGTCGGCCACCAAGAAGACCGCTGCACCGGCCACGAAGGCCGCCTCGAAGGCCACCTCGAAGGCCACCGCGACGAAGGCGGCTGCCACGAAGGCTCCGGCCAAGAAGGCCTCTGCCACCAAGGCTGCCGCCACCACGTCGTCAGCGAAGAAGGCGCCGGCCACGAAGGCGCCGGCCAAGAAGTCCACTGCCACGAAGTCCACAGCCAAGAAGTCCTGACAGCCCAGAGGTCCTTCCCGCGGCCCGCGTCGCGGCGACCGGTCAGGAAGAAGGCGGTTCACCCCAGTGGGGTGAACCGCCTTCCGCTTGCTCGGGAGGTGTGCCGCCCGACCCCCGCCACCAGCGCTGCACCCAGGTCTGAGAGGTCGTCGACGTCGGCGCGCACGCTCGGCGCGTCCTGGCCGACCTCGACGGCGCCGGAACCGAGGTGGCGCTCGGCGGAGCCCGGCCCGAAACGGGGCGCGAAGTGGGCGACCGCGGCGGCGTACATCGTCGACCCCACGCCGGCGCGGTCACGGACGAATGCCGCACGGCCTGCTGCGACCAGGTCGACAGCCTCGGCCAGCACGGGGGCGAGCTGGCTCGGGCGCAGGCCGGGCAGGTCCGCGCAGAGCGCAACCGGCACGGCGTGCGGCCACCGGCGTGAGACCTCTGCGGCCGCCTGCACCAACGTGGCGTTCAGGTCCTCGCTCGCGCCGTCCGGCATCACCTCGCAGCCGAGGGTGCGCATCGCGGCCGCGAGCCGGAAGTCGTCGGTGACGACGAGGACTGCCTCGACCCCAGGGGTGGCCGCCGCGGCCTCCACGGTGTCGAGGGCGAAGGCCTCGGCGAGATCGCGCCGCTCGTCGTCACCGAGGTGCTGGAGGGGATCGCCGCCCAACCGGGACTTGCCGTAGGACGGCGGCTTCACGGGGATGACGACCACGCAGCGCTGGCGTTCGGGATCGGTGCACATCGCGTCGATCCTGCCACTGTGGACGGGCGCGCCGGAGCAGTCAGGGAGCCCATGAGACCGAGTAGCCTGCTCGCGACGCAGGCAGCGTCCGGGCGTCGCCCGGTGACAGGGGAGGGGTGGCGGGGTGCGCGTCAGGAAGCTGGACCAGCCGCGTGGCTGGGCGATCGCCCTGTGCGCGTCGCTCATCAAGCCCACGCTGTTCGCAGCAACCTCTCGGACGTGGATCGACGGGGAGAAGATTCCCGCGACCGGGGGGTGCATCGTCGCGATCAACCACATCTCGCACGTCGACCCCCTGCTGTCGGCGCTCTTCGTCTACGACCACGGCCGGATCCCGCGCTACCTCGCCAAGTCGGGTCTCTTCCGCGGCGCCGTGCTCCGCGGTCTCCTCACCGCTGCCGGCCAGATCCCGGTCGAGCGGTCGAGTCGCAACGCCGTCGGGGCCTACGCCGCCGCCGTACGCGCGATCGATGCGGGCGAATGCATCGTGATCTACCCCGAGGGCACCCTGACCCGCGATCGCGACCTGTGGCCGATGAAGGGCAAGTCCGGCGCCGCGCGGATCGCCCTCGCCACCGGCTGTCCGGTGATCCCCGTCGGGCAGTGGGGCGCGCACGAGGTGCTGCCGCCCTACTCGAAGACGCCCCGCCTGGTGCCGCGCAAGAAGGTCGTGATGAAGGCGGGCGACCCGGTGCCGCTCGCCGACCTGGTCGCGGTCGCGTCGAGTCCCGAGGTGACAGCGGAGGCGACCGACCGGATCACGACCGCCATCACCGCGATCGTCGCCGACCTGCGCGAGGAGACCGCGCCGGCCGAGCGCCACGACCCGCGCGCAGCCGGTCTGCGGGAGTTCGACGGCCTGCGCGAGGACCACCACCGCGACCCCGACCCATCCAGCCCGCGCACCAGTCAGCGCACCCGTCAGCGAACCAGGAGGAAGCGCAGCCGATGAGCAAGCCGACAACCAAGGTCGCCGTCTTCAGCGCAGGATCGTGGGGCACCGCCTTCTCGTTGGTCCTCGCCGACGCCGGCAACGACGTCACCCTCTGGGCGCGACGCGACGAGGTCGTCGACGCGATCAACGGGCGTCGGGAGAACACCGACTATCTCCCGGGCATCGAGCTCCCGCCGTCGATCAGCGCCTCCACCGATCCCGAGCAGGTCGCCGCGGACGCCGACGTCGTCGTGCTGACCGTCCCCTCCCAGAGCCTGCGTGACAACCTCACCGACTGGGCACCCATCCTGCCCTCCGGCGCCACACTGGTGTCGTTGATGAAGGGCGTCGAGCTCGGCTCGCTGATGCGGATGAGCGAGGTCATCCAGGAGGTCACCGGCGCGTCCGCGCAGCGGATCGCCGTCATCAGCGGCCCCAACCTGGCGCGCGAGATCGCCCGGCGCGAGCCGGCCGCGTCGGTGGTCGCGTGCCTGGACGAGGACCGAGCCAAGCAGCTCCAGGCGATCACCCACGGACCGTCGTTCCGGCCCTACACCTCGGTCGACGTCCTGGGGTGCGAGATCGGCGGCGCCTACAAGAACGTCGTCGGCCTCGCTGTCGGCATGGCCGTCGGACTCGGCTTCGGGGACAACACCACGGCCTCCCTCATCACCCGTGGGCTTGCCGAGACCGCACGCCTCGCGACCGCTCAGGGCGCCAACCCGCTGACCCTGATGGGCCTGGCCGGGCTCGGGGACCTCGTCGCCACCTGCTCGTCCCCGCTCTCGCGCAACCGCACCTTCGGCGAGCGGCTCGGCCAGGGGATGACCACCGAGGAGATCTACGCCTCGACCCGTCAGGTCGCCGAGGGTGCGAAGTCCTGCAAGTCGCTCCTCGCGCTGGCGCACCGGACCGGCGTGGACGCGCCGATCGCGGCAGCCGTGGACGCCGTCGTCGACGGCAGGATGACGGCCCTCGACATGATGAGTTCCTTCATCGCTCGCGACACCAAGGCGGAGATGGGCTGAGCGGGAGGCCTTCCTCGTACCTCAGCCGACACACCCGTCCAACGCCTCGCGCAGGTCCTCCCAGAGGTCCTCGACGTCCTCCACGCCGACGGAGAGCCGCACGAGCCCCTCGGGGATGGTCGCGGCCTCGGCCTTCCAGCGACGCCGACGCTCCAGCGTGGACTCGACCCCGCCGAGCGAGGTGGCGTGCACCCACAGGCGGGTCTTGCGGCTGAGCAGGTCGGCGGCCATCTCTCCCTGGGAGAGCACGATGCTGACGATTCCCCCGAAGCCCGGGTAGCGGACCTCGGACAGCGCGGGGTGCTCCCCGAGTCGTCTGACGAGCTCCTGGGCGTTGGCCTGGGCGCGCTCGACGCGCAGGTGCAGGGTGCGCAGGCCACGCAGCGTCAGCCACGCCTCGAACGGACCCGGCACGGCGCCGGTCAGGTCACGGCGCCCCTTGAGCACGGCGTAGAGCTCGTCGTCACCCGTGACGATCGCACCCATCTGCACGTCGGAGTGACCGGCGAGGTACTTGGTGGCGGAGTGCACGACGATGTCGACACCGTCCTCGAGCGGACGCTGGAGCAGGGGAGTGGCGAAGGTGTTGTCGACCACGACGTAGGCGCCGGCCTGGTGCGCGGCGGCAGTGATCGTCGCGATGTCCGCCACCTCGAGCGCCGGGTTGGTGGGCGACTCCAGCCAGACCAGGGCGGCATCCCCACAGGCCGCCACCACGGCATCGGTGTCGGTGATGTCGACGAGGTGCGCCGTCAGGCGTCCGCGAGCCTCGAGGTCGGCGAGCTGCATGATCGTCCCGGTGTAGCCGTGCCGGGGCACCACGACGGTGCCGCCCACGGCGACGAGGTCGAGCACGGTCGCCACCGCGGCGAGACCGGACGCGTAGGTCAGGCAACGACCGCCCTCGAGCGCGCCGAGGGCATCCTCGAGCGCGGTCCAGGTCGCGTTGCCGTAGCGGCCGTACTCCACGGTGCCGCCCGCGACATAGGTCGCGGCCATCGTGATCGGCACGTTGAGGGGGGCGTCGGGGGTCTTGTCGGGGCGACCTGCCGTGACGGCGATCGTACCGAGCCTGTGCTGTGGGTCGGAGGCCATGGCCGCCAGCGTAGGTGGATAAGGTCACAGGGATGAACACGGCGATGGACGAGACCTCTCCGAGCGGCAGGCGCAAGCCTCGCGTCGCCGTCGTCTTCGGCGGTCGCTCGTCCGAGCACGGCATCTCGTGCGTCACTGCGGGCAGTGTGCTGGCCGCGATCGATCGCGAGGCCTACGACGTGGTGCCGGTCGGGATCGCCACCGACGGCCGGTGGGTGCTGGAGGCCGACGAGCCCACCCGCCTCGCCATCCGGGGGACCGAGCTCCCGGAGGTCGACGCAGGGCGCTCGCCCGTCGCGCTCATGGGAGCGGGGTCCGGCACCGACCTGGTCGTGACCCAGCCGTCGAGCGTGCCGTCGGTCATCGGTGAGGTCGACGTCGTCTTCCCGTTGCTGCACGGCCCGTGGGGCGAGGACGGCACGCTCCAGGGCCTGCTCGAGATGGCCGGCGTGCGCTACGTCGGATCCGGTGTGCTCGCCTCGGCGGTCGGCATGGACAAGTCCTTCATGAAGGTCGTGCTCCAGTCCGCGGGCCTCCCGGTCACCCCCGGCATCGTGGTCACCCGCACGCAGTGGCAGGCCGATCCGGTCGGCTGTCGCACGCGCATCGATGCTCTCGGTTACCCCTCGTTCGCCAAGCCCGCCCGCGCGGGCTCGAGCATGGGCATCAGCAAGGTGCACGACTCCTCCGAGGTCGAGGCCGCCCTCGCAGAGGCCTTCCGCCACGACCCCAAGGTGCTGATCGAGGAGTCGATGGAGGGTGCGCGCGAGGTGGAGTGCGGCGTTCTCGGCACCCTCGAGGGGCCCCCGGAGACGTCGCGTCCCGGCGAGGTGCGCACCGGCGGCGACCACGAGTTCTACGACTTCGAGGCGAAGTACCTCGCCGACCAGCACACCGAGATCGATATCCCCGCCGACCTGTCGGCCGAGGCCGAGCAGTCCCTGCGTGCGATGGCCGTGCGTGCCTTCGAGGCCCTGTCCTGCGAGGGCCTGGCCCGTGTCGACTTCTTCGTGATGCCCGACGGTTCGCTGGCCATCAACGAGCTGAACACGATGCCGGGCTTCACCCCTACCTCGATGTATCCCCAGCTCTGGGCGGCCACCGGGATGTCCTACCCCGAGCTCGTCGACCGGCTCGTGCAGCTCGCGCTGCGGCGCGACACCGGCCTGCGCTGAGCGGGTGCGGTCCTGCGTCAGAGGCAGGCGAGGCCGGCGGTGAGGTGCTTCTTCAGCACGGGCGCCAGCTCGGCGAGCGCGCGGTCGATGCCCTCGGTGCGATAGGCGGACGGCACCTGCACCTCGACGTAGGGCTGGAGGGTGAGGGCGATCGGCGTGGCGTCGAGTCGCGCGTCACTGAGCTGGTCGTCGGCGACGTACCACCCGACGCCCTCGATCGCGCTGCACTCGGCCGTCGGCTCGTAGTCGCTCGGCGCGGGCACACCGCACGTCAGGACGTACGCCGGATCTCCCCAGGCCGCGCCGAGCGCGTCATCGGGGTCGACCGAGCGGCGCGACTGCCCGGCGAGCGTGTCCGGGAGGTCCGCGACGAGCGCCTCGCAGACCGACCGGTCGGCGTCGCCCGGGTCCGGCTCGTCGATGCCCACCGCACCCGGGCCGCACGCGGAGAGCAGCAGGGACGCGATGACGACGAGCATGCGCACCCGGTGGACCGGAGCGGACGCGACGGCGCCCCGGCCCGAGGTGGGGCCGGGGCGCCGTCGTAGGCGCACGTCGCTCAGATGTGCACGACCGGGCAGGTCAGCGTGCGGGTGATGCCGTCGAGGTTCTGCACCTTCGACACCACGAGCTTGCCCAGCTCGTCGACGTTCTTGGCCTCGGCACGGACGATCACGTCGTAGGGACCGGTGACGTCCTCGGCAAGCGTGACGCCACTGACCTGCGCGATGGCCTTGGCCACCTCAGCGGCCTTGCCGACGTCGGTCTGGATCAGGATGTAGGCCTGGACGACCATCGTGGACTCCTCGGTCTCGTTCAGCGGCTGTGACCGGCACAACCTACCGCGCCGCGCGGGCGGCCCGACAGGGGACGGGTGGCTGTGGTGACCTGCGGTGTCTGGTGGGATGGGGCCATGGCAGCAGACCCTGGCGCAACAATCGGCGAAACAGGCGAGTTCGTCCTCATCTCCGAGCTCGTCGAGATCTTCGAGGGCGACGACAACGTGCTCGTCGGGCCCGGCGACGACGCCGCCGTGCTGCGGATCAAGCACGGCCACGTGGTCGTCTCGACCGACCTGATGGTCGAAGGCAGGCACTTCCGCCGCGACTGGGCCAGCGGCGCAGACGTGGGTCACCGGGCCGCGGCGCAGAACCTCTCCGACATCAACGCCATGGGCGGTACCGCGCGCCACCTGACGATCGGGCTGGCCGCTCCCGCGGACCTGCCGGTCGCCTGGGCACTGGACTTCGCCCGCGGTTTCGCCGAGGAGTGCGCGAGCGTCGGGGCCACGGTCGTCGGCGGTGACGTGACGCGGGCCGACCAGGTCGTGATCGCGGTGACGGTCATCGGTCAGTGCACCCAGTCGCCGGTGCTGCGTTCCGGAGCGCGGCCGGGCGAGGTCCTGGCTGTTGCCGGCCGGCAGGGCTGGGCCGCCGGGGGACTGGCCGTGCTCGGACGCGGGTTCCGCTCCCCGCGGGTGCTGGTCGAGGCCTACCGGCGTCCGGAGCCTCCCTACGCCGCCGGCAAGCAGGCCGCCGAGGCCGGCGCGACCTCACTCATCGACATCTCCGACGGCCTCCTCGCCGAGGCGGGGCACCTCGCAGAGGCGAGCGGGGTCGCCATCGACGTCCGCAGTGACGCCTTCGACATCCCGGAGCCGCTGCAGGCCGTGGGCGCCGCACTCGGCGCCGACCCGCTCCAGTTCATCCTCAGCGGGGGCGACGACCACGCGCTGCTCGCCACCTTCCCCGACGTCGGGTCGGTCCCGAGCGGCTGGCAGGTGGTCGGCGAGGTGCTCGAGGGCGAGGGCGTCACGGTCGACGGCGCGGCGTACGACGGCCCCACCGGCTGGACCCACTTCTGAGCAGCCCGGCTTCCCGCGGCCGCATCGACGGGCCCCAGCAGCCACGTACGTCACACGGGTGTGCGGACTCTTGCGCGGTTCGGCTGTTGCAACGGCCCATTCGTGCAGGAGTCACCGCTCCAGCGGTGACTCCTGCACGAGCAGGCCCGAAAAATGACGAAACCCCCGCCGCTCAGCGACGGGGGTTTCGTGCGAGAGCCTCAGGTCAGCGCGAGACCTTGCCGGCCTTGAGGCAACCGGTGCAGATGTTGACCCGCTTGGGCGTGCCGTTGATGGTCGCCCGGACACGCTGGATGTTGGGGTTGAAGCGACGCTTCGTGATCTTGCGGGACCAGGGACGGTTGTTTCCGAAGCCCGGCTTCTTGGCGCAGATGTCGCAGACGGCAGCCACCGTGCACTCCGATCCGTTCGAGGGTGAGGTTACGAAGGGCCTGCACCGCACGTGATGCGGCAGCAGGCAACCGGGAAACAGTAACCGAGGACCCGCGGGGAGGTGAAATCGCAGACGGTCGGACCGGAGCACTACTCTGTGGCGCGCACCACAGCGCACGACCTCCTGCCAGATCCACGACCACGACGCAGCCGGGAGCACACCGACTCGATGGAGCCAGTCAGCCACGGCATCACCCTCGACGGGGTGGCCCGCTTCGTCGACATCGCCACCGACGCCCTGTCCGGGGCCCGCGAGGAGATCGACGCCCTCAACGTCTATCCCGTGCCGGACGGGGACACCGGTACCAACATGTTCCTGACCGTGTCGGCGGCCCGCGACGAGCTCCGTGCGGCTCGCGCGGCCGATCCCGCGCTGAGCCTCGAGCGAGGCATGGCGCTGCTCGCTCGGGCAGCGCTCATGGGCGCGCGCGGCAACTCGGGCGTCATCCTCAGCCAGATGCTGCGTGCCTACGTCACCCACCTCGCCGGGGTGGACACCGACGACCGTCGCGCGCAGACCATCGCCGCGGCGATGTCGGCGGCCACCGACGCCAGCTATGCGGCCGTCGGCACCCCCGTCGAGGGCACCATCCTCTCGGTCGCCCGCGCCGCCTCGGACGCGGCGATGGCAGCGGCCGAGCTCCCCGGCGCCCGGGCGCGCGACGTCTTCACCGCTGCCGCTGCCGCCGCCCGCGCGGCGCTGGCTCGCACCCCCGACCAGCTGGACGTCCTCGCGCAGGCCGGCGTCGTCGACGCGGGCGGACGCGGCCTCACCGTCGTCCTCGACGCGGTGGAGACGACGGCGACGGGTCGCCGACCCATGCCCTACGCCGCTGCGATCGGGACCCACCACATCCCGGTCGCCATCGCGCCGAGCGACGACCTCACCGAGGACGGGCCCGCCTACGAGGTGATGTACCTCCTCGACCTCGCGCCGGAGCGCGAGGCGGACGCGATCACCGACCTGCGCCGCACCCTGGGGCCCCTGGGTGACAGCCTCGTGGTGGTCGGCGGCGACGGCCTGTGGAACGTCCACGTCCACGTGGACGACGTCGGTGCCGCGATCGAGGCCGGCATCACCGCGGGGCGCCCCTACCGGATCCGGGTCACCCACTTCGCCGAGCAGATCGTGGGCACGCCGCACCAGCACTCCACCCGCACCGGCCGCACCGTCGTCGCCGTCGCGGCCGGCCCCGGCCTGGCAGAGCTCTTCGAGTCGGCCGGCGCCGTCGTCGTACGCGGCGGTCCGGGCCAGCGTGCCTCCACCGGCCTGCTGCTGGAGGCGATCACGGGCTGCGGGGCAGCCGAGGTGGTCCTGCTGCCCAACGACGCCGACACCGTGCGCGCGGCCGAGATCGCTGCGCGCACCGCCGTCGCCGAGCACGGCATCCGGGTCGAGGTCGTCGCGACCGAGGCGCAGGTGCAGGGACTGGCCGCCATCTCGGTGCACGAGCCCGGCCGCACCTTCGACGCCGACGTGCGCGAGATGACCGCGACGGCTCGCCACGCACGCCACGGCGCCGTCACCGTCGCGGCGCGTCAGGCCATCACGATGGCCGGACCCTGCGAGCCGGGTGACGCCCTCGGCGTCATCGCCGGTGACTTCGCCGTGGTCGGCTCCGACCTCGAGGAGGTCGCCAACGAGGTCCTCGAGCGGCTCCTCGCCGGCGGCGGCGAGCTGGTCACGATCGTCTCCGGCGAGGAGGGCGTCGAGCTCGCGGACCGCGTGGGCGCACGGGTCGAGCGCCGCCACCCGCACGTCGACGTGGCGGTCCACGACGGGGGTCAGCCGCGCTACCCCCTGCTGGTCAGCGTCGAGTGATCGGCCGGTAGTCGAGATGGTCGCCATCACGCCCGACAGCCCGATCGCAGCGGTCTTCGGCAGCTCGCACAAGAAGCGCAAGCTGGCCGAGGAGGGCCTCGGCCTCGCCACCATCGGCGACCTGCTGCGCCACTTCCCGCGTCGCTACGTCGAGGCCACCGAGCTCTCCGAGGTCGCCACGCCCGTGGTCGGCGAGCAGCTGACGATCGTGGGGGAGGTGCGCTCGAGCGAGAGCGCGCCGTTCACCGCCGGCAACCGTCGCCAGTGGCGTACGACGATCCGCCTGCGCACCGACGGACCCGACTTCTCCGTGACGATGTTCAGCCCGCACAAGAACCTGGCCGACCGCCACGAGGCCCAGTTCGGCGTGGGCAGTCGGGCCCTGTTCACCGGCAGGGCCAAGCAGTTCCGGGGCAGCTGGCAGCTCGAGCAGGCCCACGGCTTCGCCCTCGGCGGCGAGGAGGGGGCGATGCTGAGCAAGCTGATCCCGGTCTATCCGCTGACCGCCAAGCTCTACACCTGGGACCTCCAGAAGGTCATCGCCGCGGCACTCGACCTGGTGAGCGGGGTGCCCGACGTCTTCACCCCCGAGCTGCGCGAGCGCTACGACCTGCTCACCGTGATGCAGGCGATGCGGTGGATCCACGGACCGGACGACTGGGGTCAGCTGGGTGCGGCACAGAAGCGCTTCCGTTTCGAGGAGGCGCTGGTGCTCCAGCTGGTCCTCGCGCGACGCCGGGCAGCCCACCGCGCTCGGGGTTCGCGGGGTCGACCGGGTCGTGGCGGCGGCCTCCTCGATGCGTTCGACGCGCGTCTGCCGTGGGAGCTCACCGGCGGCCAGCGTGAGATCGGCGCCCTCGTGGCGGCCGAGCTCGGCCGCGACCACCCGATGAACCGCCTGCTCCAGGGCGAGGTCGGCTCCGGCAAGACCGTCGTCGCCCTGCGGGCCATGCTGCAGGTCGTGGACTCCGGGGGCCAGGCAGCACTCCTGGCGCCCACCGAGGTGCTCGCGCAGCAGCACCACCGCTCGATCTCCGCGATGCTGGGCGATCTCGCCCAGGGCGGGATGCTCGGCGGTGCGGCGGAGGCGACCGGTGTCGTGCTGCTCACCGGCTCGATGGGCCGGTCCGCCCGACAGGAGGCGATGCTCCGGATCGTCACCGGTGAGGCGGGCCTCGTCATCGGCACCCACGCGCTCCTCGAGGACCGGGTCGAGTTCGCCGACCTCGGTCTGGTCGTCGTCGACGAGCAGCACCGCTTCGGTGTCGAGCAGCGCGCCGCGCTCACCGACAAGGCCGGCACCCCGCCGCACGTCCTGGTGATGACCGCGACGCCGATCCCGCGCACCGTGGCGATGACCGTCTTCGGCGACCTGGAGACCTCCGTCCTCGCCGAGCTGCCCGCAGGTCGGGCGCCGATCCAGACCAACGTCGTGCCGCTGGCCGAGCAGCCCGCCTGGATCGAGCGGGTCTGGCAACGGGTGCGCGAGGAGGTCGAGAAGGGCCACCAGGTCTACGTCGTGTGCCCCCGGATCTCCGGCGACTCGGGGGAGGAGGGCGCGAGCGACCAGCTCGACCTCGACGAGGAGGGAAAGGAGGTCGCGCCCAGGCGTGCGCCGGCCGCGGTCGAGGAGGTGCACGCCGAGCTCGGCTCCGGGCCGCTCGGCGGCCTGCGCACCGCCGTCCTCCACGGTCGGCTGGCGCCCGACGAGAAGGAGCGCACCATGCGCGCCTTCGCCGCCGGAGTCGTCGACGTCCTCGTGTCCACCACGGTCATCGAGGTCGGGGTCGACGTCCACAACGCCACGACGATGGTGCTCCTCGACGCCGACCGCTTCGGTGTCTCCCAGCTGCACCAGCTGCGCGGGCGCGTCGGTCGCGGCGGACTGCCGGGCCTCTGCCTCCTGGTCTCCCACGCCGACTCGGGATCGCCTGCGCGCGACCGCCTGGATGCGGTCGCCTCGACGACCGACGGCTTCGAGCTGAGTCGCGTCGATCTCGAGCAGCGCCGCGAGGGCGACGTGCTGGGCGCCAGCCAGTCGGGGTTCCGGTCCAGCCTGGTCAGCCTCCGCGTGCTGCGTGACGAGAAGACGATCGTGCGTGCCCGCGAGGCCGCGGAGGCGTTACTCTCCGAGGACCCTGCGCTGGCGACCTCGCCCGACCTCGCCGCCGTGGTCGACGAGGTGGAGCGCTCCGCAGCGTCGGCCTACATGGACAAGGGCTGAACCGAGAAGGGTTGAACGCGCGGACATGACTCGGATCATCGGGGGGACGGCAGGTGGTCGCCGCCTCGAGACGCCGCGGGGCCAGACCACCCGACCCACGAGCGACCGGGTGCGCGAAGCCCTCTTCTCGGCCATCGAGGCGCGCACGGGCTCGCTCGACGGGCTGCGCTTCCTCGATCTCTACTCCGGGTCCGGGGCGGTCGGGCTGGAGGCCTGGTCGCGCGGCGCCGGCGTCGTGACGATGGTGGAGCAGGACCGGCGCACGGCGTCCCTCATCACCCGCAACGCCGCGACCCTGGGCTTCTCCCGCGCCCGCGTCGTCGCGGCAGCGGTGTCGTCGGTGCTGCAGTCGCCGCCGGCCGCCCCCTACGACCTGGTCTTCTCCGACCCCCCCTACCCGCTCCCGGACCACGACGTCGCCGCCGACCTTCTCGCCCTCGTCGCGCACGGCTGGCTGGTGCCCGGCGCCCTCGTCATCGTCGAGCGGGCCGCCAAGCGCAGCCGGGTGCAGTGGCCGGACGGGATCGAGGGGGACCGCACGAAGCGCTACGGGGAGACCGCGCTTTGGTACGGTCACGCCACCCCGGCTCACTGACCCTCCCACCCAGGAGCCCGGCTCGATGGGAGTTCCACGTGCGTCGCGCTGTCTGCCCCGGATCCTTCGACCCGGTCACCAACGGCCATCTCGACATCGTCCGGCGGGCCGCGACGATCTTCGACGAGGTCGTCGTGGCCATCGGCGTCAACATGAGCAAGAACCGGCTCTTCACCCCGCACGAGCGCATCACGATGCTGGAGCTGACCACCGCCGGCATCCCCGGCGTGCGGGTGGCCGGCTTCGAGGGCCTCATCGTCGACTTCTGCCGCGAGATCGGTGCGGTCGCGATCGTCAAGGGCCTGCGCGGGGCCGGCGACTACGAGTACGAGCTCCCGATGGCCCAGATGAACTCCCACCTCACCGACGTGGAGACCGTGTTCCTCCCCGGCGCAGCGGGCAACGCGTTCGTGTCCTCCAGCCTCGTCAAGGAGGTCGCCACGCTCGGTGGCGACGTGCGTGGACTGGTCCCGGACCCGGTCCATGAGCAGCTCGTACGCCGTCTCGCTGAGCGCGACGCGTGAGCGGCGAGCCACTCGTTTTGCCCCGCCGTGGCCACGGCGGATACGATTCCGAGGTTGTGTTGGTGTCCAGATTTGGGAGTTCGTCGTGAACAGCCTGGACCCGAGGGCGCCGCTCGTGCTCGATACTCGCGAGCTCGGCCGCCGCCCGGGGTCCGAGCGGTCGCTCGAGCTCACGGTTCCGGCACCGGCGCAACTTGGCATCGAAGTCCTCTCTGTCCCCGAAGGATCGCCGGTCGAGCTCGACCTGCGCCTGGAGGCGGTCATGGAGGGAGTGCTGCTCACGGGCACGGCCACGGCCGGGCTCGAGGGTGAGTGCGTGCGGTGCCTGGAGCCGATCGAGGACGAGATCCACGCGCGGTTGCAGGAGCTGTACGTCTACCCGGAGCAGCACGCCAAGGCCACGGAGCACGACGACCGTGACCTCGACGACGAGACCAGCCTGCTCGTGGACGACATGATCGACCTCGAGCCCCTGCTGCGGGACGCGGTGGTGCTCGCACTACCGTTCCAGCCGCTGTGCCAGGACGACTGTCCCGGGTTGTGCACCGAGTGTGGTGCCCGGCTCGCGGACGACCCGGACCACACGCACGAAGCACCGATCGACCCGCGCTGGGCTGGGCTGGAACAACTCCAGTCCGACGTCCGGCCGGATGCCCAGCAGCACCAGGACTGACCACACCTCGCCGGGACCTCTCGGCTGAAGCAACACACAGGAGACCACCATGGCTGTTCCGAAGCGGAAGATGTCGCGCAGCAACACGCGTCACCGCCGTTCGCAGTGGAAGGCCGTCGCGCCTTCCCTCGCGACCTGCGCCAACCCCGCCTGCGGCGCCAAGCACCTGCCGCACCGTGCGTGCGGCCAGTGCGGCCAGTACGGCGCCAAGGCCGACCGTCGCCAGGTCCTCTGACCACCGACGAGCTCCGCGCAGCGCTCGGTGATCCGGTCCTGGATCCCGAGCTGCTGCAGCGTGCGCTGACGCACCGCTCGTTCGCCTACGAGAACGGGCAGATCCCGACCAACGAGCGCCTGGAGTTCCTGGGCGACTCGGTGCTCGGGGTCGTGGTGACCGAGACGCTCTACCGCGCCCACCCGGACTTCTCGGAGGGCCGGCTGGCCAAGCTGCGCGCCGCGGTCGTCAACGCGCGCGCCCTGGCCGACGTGGCACGCGAGATCGAGCTCGGGCAGCACATCATGCTGGGCCGCGGCGAGGAGACGACCGGTGGTCGCGACAAGGCCTCGATCCTCTCCGACACCGTCGAGGCGGTGATCGGGGCGATCCACCTCAGCGGCGGCATCACCGAGGCGTCCAAGGTCATCCACCGGCTCTTCGACCCGGTGATGGAGGCCGCGGCCTCCATGGGGGCCGGCCTGGACTGGAAGACCTCCCTGCAGGAGCTCTCCGCCCACCTCGGTCTCGGTGTGCCCGACTACCTCATCGAGGACGACGGGCCGGACCACATGAAGACCTTCGTCGCCCGCGTACGCGTGGGCGACCTGGTGCTCGGCAACGGCCAGGGCCGCTCCAAGAAGGAGGCCGAGCAGGGCGCTGCCGAGACGGCCTACCAGGAGATCCAGGCAGCCCAGGCAGCCCAGGCGGCACAGGCCGTGCCGGCCGGCACCGACGCCTGACCCGTGCCGGAGCTCCCCGAGGTCGAGGTCGTCAGGGCCGGCCTCGAGCGCCACGTGGTCGGCAGCAGCATCGAGTCGGTCGAGGTGCTCCACCCGCGCCCGGTCCGCCGTGACCACCGCGGCCCCACCGGTTTCGTGGCAGCCCTCGTCGGACAGCGCATCGCCGCGGTCCGTCGCCGCGGCAAGTACTTCTGGCTGGCCCTCGAGCCGGCTCCCGGCCAGCAGGTGGGCGACGCCCTGCTCGGCCACCTCGGCATGAGCGGCCAGATGCTCCTGCACCAGCGCGGCGCTCCTGACGAACGCCACCTGCGGGTCCGGTTCGCGCTGTCCGGCGCTGTGGAGATGCGCTTCGTCGACCAGCGGATGTTCGGCGGGCTCATCGTCAGTGAGGGTGGGGCCGAGCTGCCCACCGAGATCGTCCACATCGCTCGCGACCCGATCGACCCCGCGTTCGACGACGCGGAGTTCGTCCGGCGCGCGCGGCGGCGTACGTCCGCGATCAAGCGGCTCCTGCTCGACCAGGGGCTGATCTCCGGGGTCGGCAACATCTACGCCGACGAGGCGCTGTGGCGCGCACGACTGCACGGCGAGCGACCGGGGGACCGGCTCACCGGACCCGTCCTGCGCGACCTGCTCAGCCACGTCCGTGCCGTCATGGGCGAGGCACTGGCGCAGGGCGGCACATCGTTCGACGCGCTCTACGTCAACGTCAACGGGGAGTCGGGCTACTTCGACCGCTCGCTCGACGCCTACGGCCAGGAGGGCAGGCCCTGCGCGCGGTGCGCGACGCCGATCCGGCGGGTCGCGTTCATGAACCGCTCGTCCTACTTCTGCCCCAGCTGCCAGCGCTCGCCGCGCAGTGCTCCACGACGCGCCGGAGCCCGTTGACCCACCGCCTGCGCGGTGGGACTCTTGGAGACGACCGTCACACCGACGTGTGCACCCGTCGAAAGGCACCGCATGGCCAAGGCTCTGATGGGTCACGTGAGCACCGACCTGCGCCCTGCAGCGAGGCTCGCGGCCGACAACCGTCGGCTGCGGCGTCGGGTCCAGGACCTCGAGTCGATGGTGCTGCGGCTGCAGGCCGACAACGACCGGCTCAGCGCCGCAGTCCGCGACGACGCGCTCACCGTCGAGGACCTGCAGCCCGTCTGATCGCGCCGACCGCGGCGAGGCATCGGGAACTCGCTGCGCCACCCCCGCACGCGACGTAGGGTCATCGACTTGTGAGCACCTTCGTCGAGACCGTCCTCCCGGCGCGCCTCGGCTCCGGGTTCCGATGGCTCGTGGGGTCGTCGTGGGTGACCAACCTCGGTGACGGCGTCCTCATCGCCGCCGGACCGCTCCTGGTCGCCTCGCAGACCCGCAACCCGATGCTGGTCGCCGCGGCGATGGTGGCGCTGCAGGCGCCGTGGCTGTTCGTCGGTCTGTTCGCCGGGGCGCTGGCCGACCGGCTCGACCGGCGGCGGGTGATCATGGCGGCCGACGCCGTGCGCGGTCTCGTCCTCGCAGGGCTGTGCGTCATCGTCGCGACGGGGCACGTCAACATCGGCCTCGTCCTCGCAGCGATGCTCGCGCTGGGCACCGCAGAGCCCTTCGTCGACGCCACGGCCGGGACGCTCACGCCCATGCTCGTGGACAAGCGCGACCTGGGGGTCGCCAACTCCCGCCTGATGGCCGGGATGATCACCGGCAACCAGCTCGTCGGCCCGGCGGTCGGCGCGCTCCTGTTCTCGGTGGGGATGGTGTGGCCGTTCCTCGTCACGGTCGTCTGCATCGCCGTCGGGGTGGTGCTCGTGTCGAGGATCGGCACGCCCGCCGGCGCGGTGCGCACGGACGTGGACACCCACATCTGGCAGGACATCGCGGACGGTGTCAGGTGGCTGGTGGGCAACCCGCCCGTGCGCACCCTGGCGATCATCATCGTCGTCTTCAACGTCACGTGGGCCGCCCCGTGGGCGGTGCTGGTGCTGTGGGCCCTCGAGCGCGTCGGCATCTCGGAGGCGGGCTTCGGGCTGCTGACCACGGCCGCCGCCCTCGGCGGCCTGCTTGCCACCTTCTCCTACGGCCGCCTCGAGAAGAGGGTCCCGCTGGCCACGCTGATGCGCGCGGTCCTGCTGGCCGAGGTGCTGTTCCACCTCGCGATGGCGCTGACCACCTCGGCGTGGACGGCGTACCCGCTGATGTTCTTCTTCGGTGCCTACGCCTTCGTGTGGGGCACGCTCTCGCAGGCGGTACGCCAGCGGGCGGTGCCCAGTGAGCTCCAGGGGCGGGTGGGGTCGGTCTACATGATCTGCGTGATGGGCGGGATGCTCATCGGCTCGTTGCTCGGCGGCCTGATCGCCGGAGCGTGGGGGTTGACTGCACCGTGGTGGTTCGCCTTCGTCGGATCGGGCCTGACCCTCGCCCTGGTGTGGCGCTCGCTGGGCCACATCGCCCACGCCGACGAGAAGGTGACGGCCGCCGCGACCGAGTGAGGCGTGTCACGATGAGGACGTGGACGCCCTCATCGAGCTCGTCGAGTCCCTGCCGACCGGAGTGGTGGCGACCGACCCCGTCACCCGGGAGAACCATCGCTTCGACTGGTCGAGGGACGCCGCGGCAGGAACGCCCCTCGCTGTGGTCCGGGCCGAGCACGTCGACCACGTGCAGACCGCGATGCGGTGGGCGGCCCGCCACGACGTGCCGGTCGTCCCGCGCGGAGCCGGGTCCGGGCTCTCCGGGGGCGCGAGCGCGGTCGACGGGGGCATCGTGCTCAGCCTCGCGCGGATGCGCGCGATCGAGATCGACGGCGACTGCCAGGTGGCGGTCGTCGAGCCGGGAGCCCTCAACGCCGAGGTGAAGGAGGCCGCCCGCGAGCACGGCCTGTGGTATCCGCCCGACCCGTCGTCCTACGAGATCTGCTCGATCGGTGGCAACGTCGCGACCAACGCCGGTGGGCTGTGCTGCGTGAAGTACGGAGTGACGACCGACTACGTCCTCGGCCTCGACGTCGTGCTCGCGGACGGCACCCTGGTCACGCTGGGGGGCAAGCGGATCAAGGATGTCGCCGGGCTCTCCCTGCTCAAGCTCTTCGTCGGCTCGGAGGGGACCCTCGGGATCGTCACCCGGGCGATCCTGCGGCTCGTCCCGCTGCCCTTGCCGCCGGCCACGCTGGTGGCGTCCTTCGCATCGGTGGACGACGCGGCGCGCGCGGTGGTCGCCGTACGCCGCACGCTGCGCCCCTCGATGATGGAGCTGATGGACCGGGCCTCCATCAACGCCGTCGAGGACCACTCGCCGCGCGGCCTCGACCGGACCGCGGGCGCGCTGCTCGTCGTGCAGTCCGACGCCCCGGGCGAGGCCCGGACGGCGGAGATCCTCACCGTCGAGGCCGCGTGCGTGGCGACCGGAGCCACCGAGGTCGTCGTGACCGACGACCCGCTCGAGGGCGAGATGTTCGTCCAGGCTCGACGCCTGGCCTTCCCGGCCGTCGAGGCTCGGGGCGCGCTGCTGCTGGAGGACGTGGGGGTCCCGGTGCCCCTGCTCCCCGAGCTGCTCGCGGCTGTTGCGACCATCGCTCGCGACCACGACGTGGAGATCCCGGTCGTCGCCCACGCAGGCGACGGCAACACGCACCCGATCATCGTCTACACGGCCGGCGACGCCGACTCCGAGCGTCGCGCCCGAGCCGCGTTCGACGACATCCTGGGTGCCGCGATCCGGCTCGGCGGCACGATCACCGGCGAGCACGGGGTCGGTCGCACCAAGAAGGCGGCCCTGCCCGCCCAGCTCGGTGACGACGTGATGGCGCTGACCCGGCGGGTCAAGGACGCCCTCGACCCGCAGGGCATCCTCAACCCGGGCGCGGTGCTGTGAGGCGGGAGCGTTGGTTAGGTTCGGCGACATGATCCGCGAGCGCCACCTCTTCGGTCCCGGCCCCTCCAACCCCTACCCCGAGGCCACCCGCGCACTGGCCGACCCACTGCTCGGCCACCTCGATCCGGAGTTCCTCCGGATCATGGACGAGACGTGCGAGATGCTCCGCACGGCGTGGGGGACGGACAACGCCCGCACGCTGCCGCTGAGTGCGACCGGCTCGGCCGGCATGGAGGCTGCCTTCGTCAACACGGTGCACCCCGGCGACGTGGTCGTGGTCGCGGTCAACGGTCTGTTCGGCCAGCGGATGACCGACGTCGCCGCGCGCTGTGGTGCCGAGGTGGTGGCGGTCGAGCACGACTGGGGCCAGCCGGTCGACGTCGACCGGGTCCTGTCGGCCCACCCGTCGCCCGCGATCGTCGCTGCGGTGCATGCCGAGACGTCCACCGGCGTCCGCTCTGACATCGCCGCCCTGGGCGCCGGGCTCCGCTCGCAGGGGAGCGACGCCCTGCTGCTCGTCGACGCCGTGACCTCGATCGCCGGCATCGAGCTGCGCGCCGACGAGTGGGGCATCGACCTCGGCTATGCCGGCACCCAGAAGTGCCTCGGCGTCGCTCCGGGGCTCGCGCCGTTCACGATCAACGACAGAGCCTTCGAGCGCCGGGTCGAGAAGCCGCGCTCGTGGTACCTCGACCTCGGGATGCTCGGCGGCTATGTCGGCGAGGCCGGGCTGAAGGAGGGCGGCACAGCACAGCGGACCTACCACCACACCGCCCCGACCGCGATGGTCGCCAGCCTCCACGCCGGGCTGACCCGCATCCTCGACGAGGGCCTCGACGCGGTCTGGGCCCGCCACCGGGCAGCGGGCGACGCCCTCCAGGCGGGGCTGCAGGACATGGGCCTCGAGCTCTTCGCCGCCGAGGGTCACCGGCTTCCCGACCTGACGACGGTCAAGGTGCCCGAAGGCGTCGACTCCGCCGCTGTGCGGCGCGAGCTGTTGGAGACCTACGACATCGAGATCGGGGCCGGCGCCGGCGCCCATGCCGCCAGTGTGTGGCGGATCGGTCTGATGGGCCACAACGCCCGCCCCGACGCCGTGCTCCTGGTGCTCTCTGCTCTGCGTGACGTGCTGGGTCGTGCCTGAGGGACCCCGCGTCCAGCCGGCCCGGCGTGACCCGAGATGACCACTGGTCTACCTCAATGTGGCGACAAATGTGCTGATTCGCCTGCGGCTATTGACTCTGCGGGGGATTGTTAGCGGGTGAAGCCTTCTCTCAACAAGTCCCTGGCAATCCCGTCGGCATGGGCGTTGACCGCCGCGCTGGTCACCGCAGGCGCAGCCCTGCTTCCGCTCGCACCGGCCGTCGCCGCAGTGACCATCGACCCCCCCTCCTCTGCGACGGCCGGCACCGTGGTGCTGAGCGGGACGACCGCCACCGAGCCGGGTGAGACCACGTCCGTGCTCTTCGTGCTCGACTCCACGCGGTCGACGGGGCAGGTCGCCGGTCTGGACTGCTCGGGCGACGGAGTCGCCGGGAGCCCGGGCGACGACCTCAACGGCGACGGCGCGAACGGGGACATCCTCGACTGCGAGATCGCCGGGGTGCAGGCCCTCAGCGGCAGCCTCGGCGCGAACACCGGCCTCCAGGTGGGCCTCGTCGCCTTCGCCGACCGCGCGGCGGCAGCCAACCTCGACCCCAACGGTTCGGCCACGTTCGTGCCGCCCGCCTTCACCGGCGGTGATGCCCGCACGCGCATCGACACGGTGGCGAGCAGCGTCACGCGGGACCGGATCGGTCTCTACGACGTCCAGGAGCTCGGCGACAGTGGGTCCGGCACAGCCTTCACCGGCGCCGTCACCACGGCGCTGGCGACCCTCGCCGCGGCTCCCGCGGGACCGAAGTGGGTCATGTTCCTGTCCGACGGGCTGTCCGGGATCGACGACAGCGCCCTTGCCGACCTCAGTGCCTCAGGCGTACGGCTGCGCAGCTTCGCCGTCGGCTCGGCTGCGAACTGCGGTCCCTCGGGCAGCCTCGCCAAGATGGCCCGGGCCACCGGTGAGACCTGCGAGGAGGTCGCCCAGCCCGCAGGGCTGGCGGCACAGCTGAGGGGCTCGCAGCCCGACGCGGTCGGCGATGTCAGCGTCACGATCGGCAACGTGTCCGCGGCAGCGACGCTCGATGCCGTGGGTGGTTGGCGCGCCGGGTTCACGCTCGGAGCGGGCACCTACACCGCCAAGGTCCGGGCCACGCTCGCCAGCGGTGCCGTCAGCACCGCCCAGCGCACCTTCGTCGTGACGGCCGGCTCGGCGACGTCCGAACCCGCTCGCGGCTCCGTGGCGCTCGCGCCCGGGTCGCTGCGGGCGACCACCATCAAGGTGGCCCGACCCGCGCCGTCGCGTTCCGCGCTGCCGTCCCTGGTCTCCGGACGAGTCGGCCGACCGGTCGGCCGACTCGTGCCGACCCGCACGCTGGCTGGATCGACCGTGATGCTCCAGGCCCGATCAGAGGCCGGATCCGACTGGGTCACCGTGGCGAGCGACCGGGTGTCGCGTTCCGGAGCCTTCGACCTCCGGTGGAAGCCTCGTCTGAGCCTTCCCCTGCTGAGGGTCGCCCTGGCGCCGTCGGGAGCCTTCGCGGGCAGCATCGCCGCGGTGCCCGCGGCGAAGATCTCGGCATGCAAGGTCGCCCGACGAGGCAGCAGCGCGTGGCGCGTCACCTGCCGGACCACCGAGAAGTCGGGCAGCGTCGTCCGCCTCCTGGACGGCCGCTCGGTCAGCGACCGGACCACGGTGCGCAACGGTGCCTTCCGGCTCCGCGGCACCGGGCCGGTCCGAGGCACCCGCATCGAGCTGGCCGTCGGCGCCAGCCGTCGCGTCACGCTCACGCTGTAGGCATCCTCGACCTGCTGCCGCCTCGCCACCCGTCGTACGACACGCACGTCGGGGTCACCGGCGGGGCGCGGCAGATCGTAGGCTGGTCGGACTGGTCACCGGGGCCGGAGCGTCTGAGATGATGCGGCGGCCGAGCCGCTGATCGGCCGTGCGACCAGGAGGGTGCGACGTGTACCTGAAGAGCCTGACCCTCAAGGGGTTCAAGTCCTTCGCGTCCTCCACGACGCTGCAGCTCGAGCCCGGCATCACCTGCATCGTCGGCCCCAACGGGTCCGGCAAGTCCAACGTCGTGGACGCGCTGGCGTGGGTGATGGGCGAGCAGGGCGCCAAGAGCCTGCGCGGCGGCAAGATGGAGGACGTCATCTTCGCCGGCACCTCCGGGCGACCTCCGCTGGGGCGCGCCGAGGTGCAGCTGACGATCGACAACACCGACGGTGCGTTGCCGATCGACTACGCCGAGGTCACGATCAGCCGCACGATGTTCCGCAACGGTGGCTCGGACTACGCCATCAACGGGCACACCTGCCGCCTGCTCGACGTGCAGGAGCTGCTCAGCGACTCCGGCATCGGTCGGGAGATGCACGTGATCGTCGGGCAGGGGCAGCTCGACACGATCCTGCGCGCGACGCCTGAGGACCGCCGCGGCTTCATCGAGGAGGCGGCCGGCGTCCTCAAGCACCGCAAGCGCAAGGAGAAGGCACTCCGCAAGCTCGACTCCACCGACGGCAACCTGACCCGGCTGGCCGACCTGCTCTCCGAGATCCGCCGGCAGCTCAAGCCGCTGGGACGCCAGGCCGAGGTCGCCCGCCAGGCCGCCACCGTGCAGGCCGACGTGCGCGACGCCCGCGCCCGCCTGCTCGCAGACGACCTCCTCACCGCACGCACGGCGCTCGAGACGGAGCTGGCGGACGAGTCGGTGCTCCTCGAGCGGCGCCAGCAGGTCGAGGCGGCCGTGACCGAGGCCCGTGAGCGGGAGGCACGTCTCGAGGCGACGCTGCGCGAGGACCTGCCGCGGCTCGCGGCGGCCCAGGAGACCTGGTTCGCGCTGTCCGGCCTCAGGGAGCGGCTGCGCGGCACCGCCTCGCTGGCTGATGAGCGGATCCGCAACGCCGCAGGGGCCGCGGACGGTGACACCGTCGACTCCGGTCGGGACCCGGACGACCTCGAGGCCCAGGCGGAGCGCGTGCGCCGCCAGGAGGCCGAGATCGCCGAGCAGCTCGAGCAGCAACGGGCCACGCTCGAGGCCGCGGTGGTGGCTCGCCGAGCCGCGGAGGAGGCCGCTTCGGAGGAGGAGCGCCGCATCGTCGCCCTGCAGCGCGCCGCCGCGGACCGTCGTGAGGGACTCGCGCGGCTCACGGGTCAGGTCAATGCGCTGACCTCGCGCTCGGAGGCCGCCGATGCCGAGATCCGGCGCCTCACCGACGCCCGCGAGGACGCCGCCACCCGGGCCGACCGCGCGCAGCGCGACTTCACCGCCCTGGAGACCCGGGTCGCCGGGCTGGACGCCGGCGAGGAGGGCCTCGACTCCGAGCACGAGGAAGCGGTCGCTGCCCTCGACGAGGTCGAGGAGCAGCTCGCCAAGGCCCGCGAGGACGCTCAGCAGGCTTCGCGCGACCGTGCCGGGCTCCTGGCCCGCCGTGACGCGCTCGAGCTCGGTCTCAACCGCAAGGACGGCGCCGGGGCCCTGCTCGCGGCGACCGACACCGTCGGCGGCCTCCTCGGTTCGGTCGCTGCCCTGCTCGACGTGGACCACGGCTACGAGACCGCCGTGGCCGCCGCGCTCGGCAGCGCCGCGGACGCGGTCGTCGTCACCGACGCGCAGGCCGCCGTCGCGGCCATCGGACACCTCAAGGACGACGACCTGGGCCGGGCGGGTCTGCTGGTCGGCGGCGGTCCGCTCGACGACCGGGGATGGCCGGCGTTGCCCGACGAGGTGCGCTATGCCGTCGACGTCGTGTCCGCACCCGACGACGTACGGCCCGCGCTGGTGCGGCTGCTGCACCAGGTCGCTGTCGTCGCCGACCTCGACACCGCGCGCCACCTGGTCGCCGATCTCCCGGACGTGGTGGCGGTGACCCGCGACGGCGACGTGCTCGGCGCCCACTTCGCTGCCGGCGGCTCCAGCAGCCAGCCCAGCCTGATCGAGATCCAGGCGGCCTTCGACGAGGCCTCCTCGCGACTCACCGAGGCCACCGCGACCACGGAGCGGCTCGGCTTCGACATCTCCCGCCTCGAGGCGGCCCGCCACGACTGCCTCAAGCGTGTCGACGTCGCCCTGGCCAGGCTCCACGAGTCCGACGCCACATTGGCTGCGGTGGCCGAGGAGCTCGGCCAGTACGGCTCGCAGGCGCGGGCGGCCAAGGGCGAGACCGAGCGGCTCGAGCGCGCCATCGCCACCGCTCGCGAGGCACGCGAGGCCGACCTCGCGGGGCTCGCCGACCTGCAGGCACGCGTCGCGGCTGCCGAGGTGGTCACCGACGACGAGCCGGACGTCTCGGAGCGCGAGAAGCGCACCGAGCAGGCGCGCGAGGCTCGACAGGGCGAGATGGACGCCCGCCTGGCCCTGCGCACCGGTGAGGAGCGTGCTCGGGCCCTGCACGGTCGGGCCGACTCCCTGCTGCGCGCCGCTCGTGCCGAGCGGGAGTCGCGCGCCCGCGCTGCCGAACGTCGCGAGCGCCTGGTGCGCGAGGGTCGTGCCGCCGAGGCGGTCTCCGTCGCGGTGCGCGTGGTGCTCCACGAGCTCGAGCGCTCGGTGATGCGGGCGGCCGACGAACGAGCGGCCGTCGAGGAGTCGCGGCAGGGCAGCGAGCAGCAGCTCATGTCGGTGCGTACGTCGTTGCGCGACCTCGGCCGGGAGCACGACGAGCTGGTCACCTCCGTGCACCGCGACGAGATGGCGCGCACCCAGCAGAAGATGCGCATCGAGCAGCTCGAGGAGCGCGCGCTCGACGAGCTGGGCATGGACCCCGACGGACTCCTCGCCGACTACGGCCCGACCACCCTGATCCCCGCCAGCGGCGAGGTCCCCGACGGTGCGGAGCCGCCGGAGCCCGTCGCGTTCGTGCGCGAGGAGCAGGTGAAGCGGTTGCGCTCGGCGGAGCGATCGCTGTCGATGCTGGGTCGGGTCAACCCACTCGCGCTGGAGGAGTTCTCCGCGATGGAGGAGCGGCACAAGTTCCTCACCGAGCAGCTCGAGGACCTCAAGCGCACCCGCAAGGATCTCCTCGACATCGTCCGCGAGGTCGACGCCCGCGTGGAGCAGGTCTTCACCGAGGCCTATGCCGACGTGTGCACCGCCTTCGACTCCACCTTCGCGCGGTTGTTCCCCGGCGGCGAGGGCCGGCTGGTGCTGACCAGCCCCGGCGACATGCTCAACACCGGCATCGAGGTGGAGGCGCGCCCGGCCGGCAAGAAGGTCAAGCGGCTCTCCCTGCTCTCCGGAGGTGAGCGCTCGCTGGTCGCGGTGTGCTTCCTGGTCGCGCTCTTCAAGGCCCGGCCCTCGCCGTTCTACATCCTCGACGAGGTCGAGGCGGCGCTCGACGACACCAACCTCGGTCGCCTGCTGGAGATCTACGAGGAGCTCCGCGAGAACTCCCAGCTGCTCGTCATCACCCACCAGAAGCGCACGATGGAGGTGGGTGACGCGCTCTACGGAGTCACGATGCGCGGTGACGGGGTGTCGGCCGTGATCAGCCAGCGGCTGCGTGACGCGGAGTCGGCATGACGCAGCGCCCCGTGCGGGCTGACTACGTCGCCTGGCGCACCGCCACCACCCGGTGGCGCGACGACGACGCCTACGGCCACCTCAACAACGCCACCTACTACGAGCTCTTCGACACCGCGGTCAACGCCTACCTCTACGACGCGACCGGGGTGGACGTCCGTGCGCTCCCGGAGATCGGGGTGGTCGCCGAGACCGGGTGCCGCTACTTCCGCGAGATCGGCTTCCCGGACCCCATCGAGATGGGTCTGGTCGTCGACAAGGTGGGGACGAGCTCGATCGTCTACCGCATCGGTCTGTTCCAGGGGCCCTCGGACGAGGCGGCGGCCGAGGGGCGTTTCGTCCACGTCTACGTCGACAACTCCCGCGGAGCGGGCACCCGAGCGGTGACCACGATGCCGGACGTCGTGCGGGAGGCCGTCGTACGGCTGCAGCGTCCCTCGGCGTGAGCGACGGCTGAGCGACGGGTGAGCCTGCTCACGATCTCCTCCCAGTGGGCGTTTCGATGCGCGCGGCGCACCGCGGGTGTGTCATGTTGGTCGGGTCCTGCTCACCGCCTCGAGAGGTTCCCCGTGCTCGCGATCGTCCTCATGATGACCCTCGGCGTCCTCGTCGCTGCCGGGGTGGCGGTCTACGTCGCCTACCCGCACCGAGGTGAGCAGATCCCCGTGGTGCCGCAGCTCGGTAACGCGATGCGCAAGGGTGTCGACGCCCTGCCGACCCTCGCGGACTCCGAGTCCAGGGTCTGATTCTCGCTCCTCCACGACGGCGTCCCTGGCCGACGGCGTCCCTCCACGACGGTGGGTGAGGCGCGGCGCGGCGTGGCGCCGCACGGCGGGTCGGCGCGCGGTTAGCGTGCACTCGTGACCGAGGCACGCCACGACGTCCGCAAGGCCTACTGCGCGGCCTGCGGCTCGATGGTGTCCCGCAGGTTCCGGCCCGGGCCCGACGGTCGCCTCGATGCGACCTGCCCGCGGTGCGGAAGCCTCGAGCGGCACCGCTTCCTGTCCCTGCTGCTCGGCGCACTGGCACCGGACCTGCGCGACCTCGACACCGTGGTCGAGATCGCACCCTCCCGGCAGTCCACACCTCTCCTCGACCGGCTCGGTGCACGTCGGCGGATCAGCCTCGACCTCGGGCACGACAAGCGCGCGGTCGATGCGCTCGCCAGCCTCACCGCGCTGCCGCTGCGTGACGCCTCGGTCGACCTGCTGGTCTGCTACCACGTGCTCGAGCACGTGCCCGACGACTGCTCGGCGATGCGCGAGATCGCCCGCGTGCTCAGCCCGCGGGGCATCGCGCTCGTCGAGGTGCCGATCCGCGGTGGTGTCGTCACCGACGAGGATCCCTCCGCGTCGCCGGACGAGCGGGCCCGCCGGTTCGGCCAGAGCGACCACGTGCGGTGGTACGGCGACGACTTCGACGACCGACTGCTCGCGGCCGGCCTGTCCTCGACGCGCGTCACCCCTCCGACGCTGGTGGGCGACGCGGCCGTCGAGTGGTTCCGGCTGATGGCCCACGAGGTGGTGTGGGTGGCCCGTGTGGGCACCGCCGTGGGGAGTCCGACGGTGCCGCACGGGTCGGGGCTCAGCGCGGCCTTCGACGCCGTGCTCGCCGACCTGGCCCGGACCAGGGACCGCCTCGCCCGGGCACGCGAGCGCGCCGACCGCCTCGGGGCACAGCGCGACGCCCTGCGCGTCCAGCCGGAGGTCCCGCGAGCGCGTACGGGGGCCGACGTGCTCACCCGACTTCGCCGCACAGGTCGCCTCTGATTGGATTGCGCCATGGGTGACTGGCTGTATCTGATCATCGGCATCGCCGTCGTCGGCGTGCTCACGCTCGCGGGACTGCTGACCTCGGGTCGACGACGCCCGGGCAGTGCCGCGGGGGGCGGCACCGACGTCATCACCCCCGTCCCGGCCGGAACGGACGCCGAGACCGGCACCGCGACCGAGGCCGAACCCGCACGTGCGGCCGAGCCCGACGTGATGACACCACCGGCGCTGGACCGGCCCGAAGGCACGGCGTCACGGCTCGTACGGCTGCGCCAGCGGCTCGCGCGCTCGCAGGGCGGCCTGGGCCAGGGCCTCCTCGCGCTCCTCAGCCGCGACCGGTTGGACGAGGACACGTGGGAGGCGATCGAGGACACCCTTCTCACCGCCGACATCGGCGTCGCTCCCGCCCAGGCACTCGTGGACAAGCTGCGGACCCGGCTGCGGGTCGAGGGCGCTGCGAGCCACGACACCCGTGCGGTGCTGCGCGAGGAGCTGATCGAGCTCGTCGGCACCGACATGGACCGCCGCCTGCAGGTCACCGGCAGCGACGGGAAGCCCGGCGTGATCCTCGTGGTCGGTGTCAACGGCGCCGGCAAGACCACCACCGTCGGCAAGATCGCCCGGATCCTCGTCGCCGAGGACCTGTCGGTGACGCTGGGCGCGGCCGACACCTTCAGGGCCGCGGCGGTCGACCAGCTTGCCACCTGGGGTGAGCGCGTCGGGGTCGAGGTGGTGCGTGGCCCCGAGGGCGGCGACCCCGCGAGCGTGGCCTTCGAGGCCGTCAAGCTCGGCGTCGAGCAGGGCATCGACACGGTGCTCGTCGACACCGCGGGGCGGCTGCAGAACAAGGCCGGCCTGATGGACGAGCTCGGCAAGGTCAAGCGTGTCATCGAGAAGCTGGCACCGGTCACCGAGGTGCTCCTGGTCCTCGATGCGACCACCGGCCAGAACGGCCTGATCCAGGCACGCGTGTTCAGCGAGATCGTCGACGTCACCGGCATCGTGCTCACCAAGCTCGACGGGTCCGCCAAGGGCGGCATCGTCGTGCAGGTGCAGCGCGAGCTCGGCGTACCGGTCAAGCTGGTGGGCCTCGGCGAAGGCCCTGACGACATGGCCCCGTTCGACGCCGCAGCGTTCGTGGACGCCCTGCTGGGCTGAGGGTCCAGGGCCCCGGGCCTGCGCAGCCTAGCTGCGCGCCAGCAGGTGGCGTACGGCGTCGTCGATGAGCGTCTGCGCCCGCCGGTCGAAGCTGTGCTCGGAGATGATCCGCTGCGCGATCACGCGACGCGTGGCGTTGTCGGGGAAGGCGTCGTAGGGGCGCCTGACCAGGCGTGCCAGGTCGTGCTCGTTGTCGAAGGGCACCACCAGCCCGGAGAACGCCTCCTCCAGACCGTCGATGCGGTCGCTGAGGATCCGGGCTCCGCACGCCGCCGCGTCGAAGAGCCGGTTGGAGGCGAAGCTGTCGCGGCGCATGTCGAGGTGGTGGTCGTTGAGCACGACGCCGGCGGAGGCGTAGAGCGCGCCGACCTCCTCGTTGGCGACACCGCCCGACGCGATCTGCTCGCGGTCGACGAACTCGGTCCAGTCGCTGCCGTGGAGCGTCAGGTCGACGCCGACGGCGAGCGCGCTGCGCACGGCGTAGCGGTAGACGCCGCGCGAGTTCCCGACGAACAGCAGGTCGGGGCCGGTGTCGGGCTCGGCGCGGTCCGGGTGGAACCAGCGCGTGTCGGTGCACTGCAGCAGCGGGGTGATGGGGGTGCCCCACTCGTGGGTCATGCGCGCGGACCAGCTCGAGCTGGCCGCGTAGACGAGGTCGAAGCCGGCGACCTCGTCGGGGCCGATCATGTCGGGGTGGCTGATGATCCACTCGACGTTGAGCAGTCCTGGCCGCGGCACCACGCGGTCGAGTCCGCGCAGGACGAGGAGCACGTCGTCGTGGTCGCGGGAGTCGCGCTCGCGCGCGTCTCGCCGGTCGATCGCGACGTGCTGGCCGCGCCGCTCCATCGCGTCGGCCAGCGACCGGGCGAAATAGGTGTCGCCCCAGCGGTCGCCCCGGGACGCGGCGGGGGCGGCGATGTCGAGCGCCCACCGGAGCCGCGGCGGGGACTCGTGGATCCCCTGAACCGCCCGGAGCACGAGCTCGGGGACCAGCACCGACGGCGCCGACCGGTCGCCGGCATCGGCACAGATCCGGCGCTGGCGCTGGTCGGTCACCTCGAGACCGGCCCTCATCAGCAGCTCGCCCGCCCGGTCCGGCGGCGCGGCGGGGGCCGCAGCGCGCAGCGACGCCATCGCGCCGATCAGCTCCGCAGGACCGGCGTAGGGGGTCCGGGACGTGACCACGGTGTCGGGCACGACGACCGACCCGCCGAGCCCGGCCTCCCGGGCCCGCAACCCGAGATCGGTCTCGGCGAGGATCGAGTGGAAGCGTGCGGCCAGGCCGCGCAGGGCGATGATGCTGTCGGTGCGGATGGCCACCAGGGGAGACGCCGGCGCGGCCACGTCGCAGCGTCCGATGCGCACCGCGTCGCTGCTCGGCAGGCCGGCGAGGAACAGCTCGGGGTGCGGGTTGTCGCCGCTGAACCGGGCACCGGCGCTGAGGACGACGCCGTCGAGGTCCACCACGAGCGGTTGTGCCATCGCGACGCCGGGCTCGTGCGCCACCGAGGCCAGCCGCCGGGCGATCGGCGTCCGGGGCGGCATCGCCTCGGCTCGCACCAGGACGACAGTGCCGCCGGCAGCGACCGAGATGCCGATGTTGGTGGCAGCGGACGTCGAGACCTGCGCGGGGACGGACACGAAGCGGGCACCGGAGATGACCGCGGCGATCGAGGCGGCCAGGACGTGGTGTGCGCGGCGCAGGCGGACCCCGACCAGCACCAGCTCCGAGCCGTCACGTGGCACCGAGCTGAGCCATTCCACCGTGCGGCGCGGCTCGACGCCGACCGGCAGGACGTGGCTGACGAGGTCGTCGGTCCTGCGGCGCGCAGCCACGTCCTCCCAGTCGACCAGCTGGCGCTCGAGGACCACGGAGTCCCAGTCGTCACCGGAGCCCGTGGCGACGGGATCGGGCCGCTTCAGGACGGGTACGTCGGCGGCGAGCGGCACGTGCTCGCGTGTCAGCCGGAGCATCAGGTCGCGCTCGACCGAACCGCCGAGGGTCTCGTCGAAGCCTCCGACGTCCTTGATCGCATCGCGGCGCAGGAGCGTGGTGGTGAGGTCGACCGGGCGACCCCCGAGCAGCTCGAAGCGGTCGCGACCGACGGCTCCGGCCCCGGCCACGACGGTCGCCGCGCCCGCGTGGTGGGCATGCGCGAGGAGGTCACCCAGCATGTCGGGCAGCCACTCCCGACCCAGCGCCAGGAAGGCGACGTGCTCCGCCGTGCCGTGCTCGAGCGCCGCGTTGAGCGCTCGGGCGTGCCCGCAGCGGGACTCGCGCACCAGCGTGATGCGGGCGTCGAAGGCAGCCATGCCCTGCAGGACCGCAGCGGTGTCGTCCAGCGAACCACGGTCCACCGCGACCAGGTGC
Source organism: uncultured Actinomycetota bacterium (assembly GCA_963790155.1). Classification (GTDB taxonomy): domain Bacteria; phylum Actinomycetota; class Actinomycetes; order Propionibacteriales; family Nocardioidaceae; genus Nocardioides. The sequence goes on from CAWBNL010000004.1 coordinate 1,295,611, forward strand.
CAGTCGGTGAAGGTCTGCGCCTGGAGCGAGGAGACGGTGGCGTGCACCAGCGGTCCGGAGTCCTGCGCGGCCATGACGACGGTGACGGCGGGGGACGTGCTGACGCCGGCGGGGAGCTCGGGCGGCGGACCGACGAGCTCCGGACGCTCGAGCACGACCTCCGCACGCCACGCCTCGGCCGCTGCGATCGCGGCAGCCCGGTAGGTGCCCCAGGTCACCTTCTTCGGCAGGATCCGCGTCGGCAGGGTGGTGCCCGGCCCGGACACCGACAACCAGTAGGACAGGGGTCCGTAGGGATGGTGGCGGGCCTCGGGGTGGGTCGCGAACACGACGCGCGGGTCGACCAGCGGGTGCGGAGCGATCCGGTTGCGGCGGCGTCGCTCGCACAGGTACCACAGGGCCGGGTGCTGGCCCATGCGCTGCCACGAGCGACGGCGCCCGATCCACTGCGCCTCGAAGAGCGGGTGGGGGGACACGTCCCCGGCCTGTACGGCAGCGCGTGCGGCTTCGTGGACCGAGGCGAACGACGTGCCGAGCTGCGCCCCGACGTAGGCGCTGTCGATCAGGCCGGAGTCGACCAGGACCTGCGCGGCGTCGTCGAACCTCAGCTGCCTGCGCCGACGGAGGTCACCGCGCATCCGAGTACCTCACCAGCGGGAGGAGGGGCTCCAGCGCGAGCGGGGTGGGCAACAGGCGCTCGGTGTCGCGCAGCGGATAGTGGTGGGCGGTCTCGTCGAGGAACTCGCGCACCCCGTCGAAGCGCTCGGGGAAGCGGCGCTCGCACAGGTCCAGCAGTCGCTTGGCATCGAGGTTGTAGGGGTCGTAGCGCAGGGTGTCGATCTTGACGTAGGGGAGCCGGGCGTCGTCGAGGACCCGATCGGCCAGGCTCCGTGCGGGGTTCCAGGGCTCGTTGGCGCGCTCGCGCCACTCGCGGACCTCGGCGCGGCTGCGGGGGAAGTGTGAGCGGTGGGCGGCCCACCACCGCATCCGTTCACGGGCGATGCGCTGATCCTCGGGGGTCTCCACGAAGTAGGTGTCGGAGCTGAACCCGGCGTCGTAGAGCCGTCGCGACATGCCGACCTCGTAGCGCCGGATCACCTGCCTGCGCTTGGAGATCGGCTCCATCTCCTCCCAGAAGGTGGTGAAGGCGCGGGAGGCGACCACCCACGGCCGGAACGCGATGAAGAAGGACTGGATGTGCGGGGCGACGCGCTCGGCGGCTGTCAGTCCCCAGAAGTCGCACGGTCGCGTGGCCATCTCGTCGAAGACCGGGGCGTAGGAGTCCATCGCGAAGACGTAGGTGTCGTTGCAGACCACCACCTCGTCGTAGGCCCTCAGGTCGCCGGCGGCGTCGAGCCCCACCTTGTAGGAGAAGAAGTCATAGCCGTAGTTGGCCCGCTCCACCAGGACCGCGCGCTCCGAGAGCCAGGAGCGTGCCGAGTCCTGGAGCTGGGCGGTGGTGCAGACCAGCAGGGTGTCGACCGAGGCGGCCAGTGCCTCGACCTGCCCACGCACGTGCGCTCGCAGCTCCCCGGCGACGTCGTAGTGCGCCATCACGGCCAGTCTGGACACGGCCGAACCCTAACAAGGAGCCACGTTCTTCCGGTCTGTTCACACGGCTGTAACAAGCAGCCCGATTCCGTTGCCTGCCCGCAACATCCACCGAAGTCCGGCGAAACCTCGCCCCCGCATGCTTCCGATGAACATGTGGACCCCTGCATGACACCGTCGTCATGGCTCTGGTGGACCACACCCGTACGTTTCCTGGAGGTCCTGTGGACGGCTATTACGCCTTCATGCTGGTGGCGACTGCCTTCGTCCTGATGATGACGGTGCCCGCGCTGGCCCTGTTCTACGGCGGCATGTCACGGTCGAAGTCCGTGCTCAACATGATGATGATGTCGTTCACCGCGGCTGCCATCGTCGGCATCCTCTACGTCGCCGTCGGGTGGTCGATGGGCTTCGGAGGCGAGGGCACCCTCTTCGCCAACCCCTTCGAGCTGTTCTGGCTCGACGGCGTCACCACCGACAACTACGTCTACGTGATGTTCCAGATGACCTTCGCGATCATCACCGCCGCGCTGATCAGCGGCGCGGTCGCGGACCGGCTCAAGTTCTCGGCCTGGGTCGTCTTCCTGCCGCTGTGGACCCTCATCGTCTACTTCCCGATGGCCCACATGGTGTTCAGCTGCACCGATGACTCGCTCATCTGTGGCCGCATCGGCGCGCAGGACTACGCGGGTGGCACGGCCGTCCACATCAACGCCGGCGTCGCCGCCCTCGTCCTGGTCCTGCTGCTCGGCAAGCGCGTGGGCTGGCCCAAGGACCAGATGCGTCCGCACAACCTGACGCTGACGATGCTCGGCGCGGGCATGCTGTGGCTCGGCTGGTACGGCTTCAACGTCGGCTCGATCGTCTTCGGCACCACCTTCGACGAGGACCCGGACGCGTTCCTCGCCCAGTTCTACTCCGAGACCGGGCGCACCTTCGCCAACACCACGCTCGCCACGTTCGCAGCCATCCTCGGCTGGCTGCTGATCGAGCGGCTCCTGCACGGAAAGGCCACCTCGCTCGGTGCCGCCTCCGGCATCGTCGCGGGCCTCGTCGCCATCACGCCTGCAGCCGGAGCCGTCGACATCGGCGGCGCGGTCGCCATCGGCGCGATCGCCGGCGCGATCTGTGCCTGGGCCGTCAGCCTGAAGTACAAGCTCGGCTACGACGACTCGCTCGACGTGGTCGGCGTCCACCTCGTCGGTGGCATCATCGGCACCGTGCTGATCGGCCTGTTCTCCACCTCCGACGGCGCCGGCGGGATCGACGGCCTCTTCTACGGCGGTGGGGCCGGCTCGGTCGGTGACCAGGTCCTCGGTGTCCTCGTGGCCGTCGGCTACTCGGGTGTCCTCACCACGATCATCGCGCTGGCCGTCAAGTACACGATCGGTCTGCGCCTCGACGAGGAGGACGAGGTCAACGGCATCGACCTCGCCGCCCACGGTGAGACGGCCTACGACCTGCACTCCGGCACCAGCGGCGGTGGCACCGGGATCCTCGCCGCCAGCACCTCCACCGGCATCAACACCCAAGGAGCCAACGCATGAAGCTCGTGACCGCGGTCATCAAGCCGCACAAGTGGGAGGACGTTCGCGAGGCGCTCGAGACCTTCGGGGTCGCCGGCATGACGGTCTCCGAGGTCAGCGGCTACGGCCGTCAGAAGGGTCACACCGAGGTCTACCGCGGTGCCGAGTACGACATCGCGCTGGTGCCCAAGATCCGCATCGAGATCGTCGTGGACGACTCGGACTCCGAGGACGTCGTGGGGATCATCGTCAAGACCGCGCAGACAGGTCGCATCGGGGACGGCAAGGTCTGGGTCAGCCCGGTCGACACCGTCGTACGCGTCCGGACCGGCGAGCAGGACGCTTCCGCGCTCTGATGGCAACAACCCTCTCGGGGACCGTGTCATGACCGCAGCTCAGCGCCAGACCAGGGCCACCTCGGCCGACGAGCTCTGCCGACAGGCCTACGCCGCCTGTGCAGGGCCCGCCACCGGGGTGGCCCTGGTCGCGGTCGGTGGGTACGGCCGCGGTGAGCTGGCGCCCCACTCCGACCTCGACGTCGTCCTCGTGCACGACGACGACGTCCCGCTCGGCGACCTCGGCAGCACCCTGTGGTACCCGCTGTGGGACTCCGGTCGACGCCTGGACCACTCGGTCCGCTCCATGAGCGAGATGCTCATGGCGGCCGGTGACCTACGGGTGGCGCTCGGACTGCTGGACGCCCGGCACGTGGCGGGGGACCCGGGACTGAGCCTGCGGCTGCGGGCCACGATGCTGGCTGACTGGCGTCGGCAGGCCCGCACCCGGCTGCCGGACCTCAAGGCGCTCACGCGCAAGCGGCACCAGGTCACCGGCGAGCTCGCCCACGCCTCCGTGCCGGACGTCAAGGAGGCCGAGGGCGGCCTGCGCGACGCGGGCGTGCTCAAGGCGATCGAGGCCAGCTGGCTCGTGGACGCGTCGACCCCCGCCCTCGAGGCGGCCCGGCTGATGCTGCTCGACGTGCGCGACGAGGTCCAGGACATCGCGGGGCGCCCCAGCGACCGGATCGCGCCCGAGATGTGGGGCCCGATCGCCGAGAGGCTCGACCTCGCCGACGCCGAGGCCGCGCAGCGCCACGTGCGCTCCCTGGGACGACGGATCGGCCACCTGTCGCGCCTGGCCTGGCGTCGTACGGACGCGGTGGTGGCCCGGCCGACCGGTGAGAGGGGACGTCGCACCCCCGCCCTCGAACGCATCGCCCCCGGGATCGCGCTCTCACGCGGGGAGGTGGTGCTCGACGCCGGCACCCGGCCCGGTGACGACCCCACCCTGCTCCTGCGCGCCGCCGCCGAGGCGGCGAGCCGGGACGCCGTCCTGGCCCCGACCACCGCGGCCCGCCTGGTCCGCGAGTGCGGCGAGCTGCCGAGCCCCTGGCCGGCCACCGCTCGCGACGCGCTGGTGCGACTGCTGGCCAGCGGTCCCGCGCTCCTTCCCGTGTGGGAGACCCTCGACGAGATCGGCGGGATCGAGACCTTCCTGCCCGAGTGGGAGCAGATCCGCCTGCTCCCGCACGCCTCCGCGATCCACCGCTTCACCGTCGACCGGCACGTGGTCGAGACCTGCTCCGAGGCCGGCGCGCTCATCCGGGGCGTACGCCGTCCCGACCTGCTCCTGGTGACCGCGCTGCTGCACGACATCGGCAAGGGCTCGCTGCACGACCACTCCGTCGCCGGTGAGCCGGTGGCTCGCAAGGTGGTGGCCCGGATGGGGTTCACCGACCTGGACGCCGAGGTGGTCGCCTCGCTCGTGCGCTGGCACCTGCTGCTCGCCACCCTGGCCACGACGCGCGACCCCGACGACCCCGCCACCACGGCCGAGCTCCTGACCCACGTCCCCGACGGGGCGAGCCTCGAGCTGCTGCGTGCGCTCACCGAGGCGGACGCCAGGGCGACCTCGACGGCGGCATGGACCAGTTGGCGCGCCTCGCTCATCGACCGCCTGGTCTCGCGGGCCGGCACCGCGCTCGGCGCCGACATCTCCCACGTCGTCCCGCTCGAGTCGCTGCCCGTGCCCGACGTCGTACGCCGTGATCCGCGGGCGGTGTCCGTCGAGATCACCCCCCATGACGTCGGTGCCACCGTCACCGTCATCGCCGCCGACCGGGTCGGGCTGCTCGCCGATGTCGCGGGCGGTCTCGCAGCGCTGCGGGTGCCGGTGAAGGCGGCGCGCGCGTGGTCGCAGGTGGACAGCGAGGGGGAATGGGCCGTGAGCTCGTGGGAGGTGCCCGACGCCTACCTCGACCCGGCCGTCGTGCGTGACCGCATCAGGCGGGTGGCCGAGGGGCAGCAGCGCCTGCCGGGCCCGCCGCCGCGTGGCGTCGACGAGCTGCCGCCGATCGTCGAGGTGCGTCCGGCCGCGTCGCGCCAGTCGCTCGTGCTGGAGATCCGGACCTCCGACCGACCCGGCGTGGTCCACCTGGTCCTGACCACGCTGGCCGAGCTCGGCCTCACCGTCGCCTCGGCCCACGTCTCGACCCTGGGGCCCCAGGCGGTGGACGTGTTCTACGTGCAGGAGGTCGGGGGGGTGCGCCCGACCGAGGAGCGGGCCGCCTCGGCCGCACACGCCGTGCGGAGTGCCCTGGAGGGGTGAGCTCCGTCGCCCGCGAGACGGCGGGCGGAGGCGAGGCGCCGCGCTGGATCCGGCCCAGGTCGTCGCGGCGGTTAGGCTTGGCCGATCCCGCGGGGCAGCCTGCGCCCACCCGTCGTACGACACCGAGAACGATCCCGAGGACTGACCACACCGTGTTCGCCACTCTCTCCGACCGCCTAGCCGACACCTTCAAGAACCTGCGGGGCAAGGGACGGCTCTCCGAGGCCGACATCGACGCCACCGCTCGCGAGATCCGCATCGCGCTGCTCGAGGCCGACGTCGCCCTGCCGGTCGTCAAGGAGTTCGTCGCGGCGGTGAAGGAGCGGGCTCGCTCGGAAGAGGTCAGCGGCGCGCTCAACCCCGCTCAGCAGATCATCAAGGTCGTCCACGAGGAGCTCGTGACGATCCTCGGCGGGGAGACCCGACGCCTGCGCTATGCCAAGTCCGGCCCGACCGTGATCATGCTCGCCGGCCTCCAGGGCGCCGGCAAGACGACCCTCGCGGCGAAGCTCGCGGCGTGGCTCAAGGACCAGGACAAGACTCCTCTCCTCGTCGCCGCCGACCTCCAGCGCCCCAACGCGGTCCAGCAGCTCCAGGTGAACGGCGAGCGGGTGGGCGTTCCTGTCTTCGCCCCCGAGGCCGGCAACGGCAGCGGCAACCCCGTCGACGTCGCCCGCGCCTCCATCGAGGAGGCGAGGCGCAAGCTCCACGACGTCGTCATCATCGACACCGCAGGTCGCCTCGGCGTCGACGAGACCCTCATGCAGCAGGCCGCCGACATCCGCGACGCCGTCCAACCCGACGAGATCCTCTTCGTCGTCGACGCGATGATCGGCCAGGACGCGGTGGTCACCGCGCAGGCGTTCCTCGACGGTGTCGGTTTCGACGGCGTGGTGCTCACCAAGCTCGACGGCGACGCTCGCGGTGGTGCAGCGCTCTCGATCCGCTCCATCACCGGCAAGCCGGTCATGTTCGCCTCCAGCGGCGAGAAGATGACCGACTTCGACCTCTTCCACCCCGACCGGATGGCCTCCCGCATCCTCGACATGGGCGACATGCTCACCCTGATCGAGCAGGCCGAGAAGGCCTTCGACTCCGAGCAGTCGCTGAAGGCCGCCGAGAAGCTCGCCACGAAGGGCGGCTTCACCCTGGAGGACTTCCTCCAGCAGATGATGCAGATCCGCAAGCTCGGGTCGATGACCAAGATCATGGGGATGCTGCCCGGGATGGGTCAGTTCCGCGACCAGCTGGAGAACTTCGACGAGCGGGAGATCGACCGCATCCAGGCGATCATCCAGTCGATGACCCCCGCGGAGCGCGACAACCCCAAGATCATCGACGGCTCGCGCCGCGCCCGCATCGCCAAGGGATCGGGCCGCCAGGTCTCCGACGTCAACCAGCTCGTCGACCGCTTCTTCGAGGCGCGCAAGATGATGGAGCAGATGGCGCGCGGCGGCGGGATGCCCGGCATGCCCGGCATGCCCGGCATGCCGGGCGCGGGCGGCGCGGGCGGCAAGCGGGTGGGCGCCAAGCAGCAGGCCAAGAAGGGCAAGTCCAAGCGCGGCTCGGGCAACCCTGCCAAGGCCGCCCAGCTGGCCGCGGCCGAGAAGGCCGCGGCGGCGCAGAAGTCGGGCAACCCCTTCGGCAACCCCGACGGTGCCGAGGTCGACTACGAGAAGGCGGCCGAGCAGCTCAACCTGCCGAAGGACTTCTCGCAGTTCCTCAAGTGAGCTCCGTACTGATCGTCGACGGCGCCAACGTCGTCGGCTCGGTGCCCGACGGTTGGTGGAAGGACCGCGCGCGTGCGGCTCGGCGCCTGCACGAGCGGCTCCTGGTCGGCGACACGCCCTACGACGTCATCGTGCTGGTGCTGGAGGGACAGGCCAAGGGCGGCGTACGACCGGGGCGCGACGCGCACGTGAGGACCGTGCACGCGGCCAAGGACGGCGACGCCGCGATCAGGGAGCAGGCCCGGCTCGCCCTCGAGGCCGGGCGCCGGGTCGTGGTGGTGACCGCCGACCGGGCGCTGGCCGCCAACGTCGCACCCGCCCAGGTGGTGAGCCCGTCGTGGCTGCTCGACCGGCTGTAGCGTCGCGGCCATGCCCGCCATCTCAGCCGAGCCTGTCCAGCGCTTCCGCGGTCCGGTCCTGCCCGACGGTGAGGCCCGCGACCTCTACGTCGTCGGAGGCCGGGTCACCTACGAGCCGCAGGCCGGTGCCGACACGGTGGCCGAGGGCTGGATCGTCCCCGGACTCGTCGACGCCCACTGCCACCTCGGGCTCGACGACGCCGGTGCGGTCGACGACGCAGCCACCGAGCAGCAGGCGCTCGACGATCGCGACGGGGGCGCGCTGCTCATCCGCGACGCCGGCTCGGCCGCCGACACCCGCTGGGTCCACGACCGCGACGACCTCCCGCGCCTGATCCGCTGCGGACGGCACATCGCCGCCACCAAGCGCTACATCCGTGGCTACGCCCACGAGGTCGAGCCGGAGGACCTGGCGACGTACGCCGCGCAGGAGGCCCGCAACGGAGACGGCTGGATCAAGCTCGTGGGCGACTGGATCTCGCGCGAGGAGGGCGACCTGACGCCCTCCTTCCCCGCGGCGGCCTTCGCCGACGCGATCGCCGCGGCCCACGCCCACGGCGCGAAGGTCACCGCACACTGCTTCGGCCACGGCGTCCTGCCCGGGCTGATCGAGGCCGGCATCGACTGCATCGAGCACGGCACCGGGCTCACCGAGGACCTCATCGACGCGATGGTCGAGCACGGCACCCGCCTGGTGCCCACCGTCATGCAGCTCGACAAGTTCCCCGAGCACGCGGCGGCGGGTGCGCAGAGGTTCCCGGACTACGCCGCGACGATGACCGACCTCTACGCCCGGATGCCGGCCACGATCATGGCGGCCCACGAGGCCGGCGTGCCGATCTATGCCGGATCCGACGGTGGCGGCCTCAGCCGCCACGGCAACATCGCCGGGGAGGTCGAGGCACTGGTACGGATCGGGATGCCCGCCCACGACGCGCTCGGCGCCGCCAGCTGGCGCGCCCGCGAGTGGCTCGGGGTCGACGGACTCACCGAGGGCGCCTCGGCCGACTTCGTCGTCTACGACCGCGACCCGGTCGCCGACCTGTCGGTGCTGCGTACGCCCACCTGCATCGTGCTCCGGGGCATCACCCGACGCCGATGACCTCGACCCGCGGGCTCGATGAGGATGGATCCATGAGCACTGCCGCCGACCTCTTCCCACCCCTTGGTCTCAGCATCGAGGCCGGTCCGCTGGTCCTGCGCGGGATCTCCGACGAGATCCTCCCCGAGCTGTGCGACCTGGTCCTGGAGGGAATCCACGACCCGGAGGAGATGCCGTTCTTCTTCCCGTGGACCGACGCCCCGCGCGAGCAGCTGGCGCGCAACACGGCCGCCTACCACTGGCGCGTCCGCGCCGACTTCACCCCGCAGAGCTGGGGCCTGCACCTCGCGGTCTTCCACGAGAACCGCCTCGTCGGCACCCAGGGCTTCGAGACCACCGACTACCTCGTCACCCGCACCGGGGAGACAGGGTCGTGGCTGGGTCGCGAGTTCCAGGGTCGCGGGATCGGCACCGCGATGCGCCGGGTCATCTGTGCGTTCGCCTTCGACCACCTCGACGCCGAGGCGATCACCTCGGGAGCCTTCCTCGACAACCCGGCCTCGCTCGCCGTCTCGCGCACGCTCGGCTACCGGCCCAACGGCATCCGGCGTCTCAAGCGCCGCGAGGGCGAGCTGGCGCTCAACCAGGCGCTGCTGCTGACCCCTGACGACTTCGTGCGCGGACCGCACCGGCTGCAGGTGTCCGGGCTCGCCGAGCTCCGTGAGTACATCGGTCTGGACGCCGCCTGAGCCGGGGTGGGGCACCGGATTGGTGGCCCACAGCGTCCGTCTGGCAGAATCTCCGCTCGTGTCCTGCGCGCCCGGACCCTCTCATCCGAGCGAGCAGCACCCATCGAGTGACCAGACCCGGTGTCCCCACCTGGCGAGGCTCGCTCACCCACGACAATTTCTGAGGAGACACCACACACGTGGCCGTCAAGATTCGTTTGAAGCGCCTGGGCAAGATCCGGGTGCCGCAGTACCGCATCGTCGTCGTCGACTCGCGCAAGAAGCGCGACGGTCGGGTGCTCGAGGAGATCGGCAAGTACCACCCGAAGGAGGAGCCCTCGTTCATCGAGGTCACCTCCGACCGGGCGCAGTACTGGCTCGGCGTCGGCGCGCAGCCCTCCGAGGCCGTCGCAGCGATCCTCAAGATCACCGGTGACTGGCAGACCTTCAAGGGTCTTCCGGGCACCGAGGGCACCCTGAAGGTCAAGGAGCCCAAGCGCGACAAGCTCGAGATCTTCAACGAGGCCCTCAAGGAGGCCGCCTCCGAGCCCAAGGGCTCGGCGGTGACCACCAAGAAGAAGGCCGACAAGGTCGAGAAGGCCGAGGAGCCCGCTGCTGCGGCCCCGGCCGAGACGCCTGCGCCGGTCCCCGCTTCGGAGACCCCCGAGGGCGCTGCCGACGCCGCGGAGGCCACCGAGACGGTGACCGCCGAGGACGCCGGCAAGAGCGAGGCGTGAGCGACGTGCTGGCCGAGGCGCTCGAGCACCTCGTGCGCGGCATCGTCGACCACCCGGACGACGTGGTCGTCCGCGACAAGCAGATGCGTCGCGGCTCGATCCTCGAGGTCCGGGTCCACCCCGACGACCTGGGCAAGGTGATCGGTCGCAACGGCCGCACCGCGACGGCGTTCCGCACGGTCGTCTCGGCCCTCGCGGGTCGTGGCGGTGCGCGGGTCGACTTCGTCGACACCGACCGCAGGCGGTAGATCCTCTCCCCACCGACCCGGCAGAGTCCCTCTGTCGGGTCGGTGCCATTTCGGCTGGAGGTTCCAGTCCCTTCAGCGCGCCTCCTGTCCGTTGCAACCGCCGAGAACCTCAGCGATCACCGGGTACCCGGTGGTTCCGCTCGGGCCCCTACGCTGAGCCCCGTGAGCGATCAGCAGCAGGGCGACATCGAGGTCCTCGTGGGACGCATCGGCAAGCCCCACGGCATCCGCGGCGAGGTCACCCTCGACGTACGCACCGACGAGCCGGAGCGCCGCTTCGCCCCCGGCACCACCATCCGCGCCGAGGCGCCCGCGGGCGCCGACCGCCGGCCCTCGACCCTCACGGTGGCTCGCGTCGCGCTGGCACCAGGGCACCCTGCTGGTGAGCTTCGAGGAGCTCGTCGACCGCAACGCCGCCGAGGCTGTGCGCGGCACCCTGCTCTACGCCACCTCGGCGCGCGACGAGGTCCCCGAGGACCCCGACGAGTACTACGACCACCAGCTCGTCGGGCTGGCGGTGGTCGACCTCGACGGTACGCCGCTGGGCGAGGTGAAGGCCGTGGTGCACGGCTCCGCCCAGGACCTGCTGACCGTGCGCACCCCCGACGGGCGCGACACCCTCGTGCCGTTCGTCGCCGCCCTCGTGCCGGAGGTCGACCTGGACGCCGGTCGCGTGGTGGTGGCCGACCGCCCGGGTCTGGTCTCGCCCTTCCCCGAGGACAAGCCCGAGGGCAAGCCCGAGGACCCTCCGGGAGGCGGGTCGTGAGGATCGACGTCTTCTCGATCTTCCCGGACTATCTCGCCCCGCTCGAGCTGAGCCTGCCGGGCAAGGCACGCCACAAGGGGTTGCTCGACCTCGTCGTCCACGACCTCCGCGAGTGGACGACCGATCGCCACCGCACCGTCGACGACACCCCCTACGGCGGCGGCGCAGGGATGGTGATGAAGCCCGAGCCGTGGGCCCGGGCGCTGGCGTCCGTCCCGCCCGGCGCCACGATCATCTTCACCACGCCGAGCGGTGAGCCGTTCACCCAGCAGGTCGCCCACGAGCTGAGCGGCCACGAGCACCTGGTGTTCGCGTGCGGACGTTACGAGGGCATCGACCAGCGCGTCATCGAGCACGCCGCGACCCTCGGCACGGTGCGCGAGATCTCCCTGGGCGACTACGTCCTCAACGGCGGCGAGGTGGCTGCGCTCGCCATCACCGAGGCGGTGGTCCGCCTCCTCCCCGGCTTCATGGGCAACGCCGAGTCACTGGTCGAGGAGTCCTACGCCGACGGCCTCCTCGAATATCCGGTCTACACCAAGCCGGCGTCGTGGGAGGGCCGCGACGTCCCGGAGGTCCTGCTGTCCGGGGACCACGGTCGGATCGCTGCCTGGCGACGCGCGCAGGCCGAGCGGCGTACGGCCGAGCGCCGGCCCGACCTGCTCCCGCGCACCGCGACGGTGGAGGGCCTGGCCGACCTCGAGGTCCGCCGTGGCGTGCCGGCCGACGCGGGCGAGATCTTCACGCTCCAGCGCGCCTGCTGGCTCCAGGAGCTGATCGCCAACCCGGGCGTCGACATCCCGGCGCTGCAGGAGTCGCTCGACGACGTACGCCGGGGGCTGGGGGAGTGGACGGTGCGGGTCGTGCGGGAGCCTGCCTCGGGGCGCCTCGTCGGGGCGGTGCGGGGGCGGGTGGACACGCACCACGACCCCGCCGGCGAGTGGGACATCGGCCGGATCATGGTGGCGCCGGACCTCCAGGGTCGCGGTCTCGGTCGTGCGCTCCTCGAGCTCGTCGAGACCCTCGCGCCGCGCGAGGTGAGGACCTACGTCCTGTTCACCGGTGCGCAGTCGAGCGACAACCTGCGGATGTACAAGAAGGCGGGGTTCCGGCTGCGGCCCGACCGGGTCCCCCCACCGGGAGCCGTGGTGCTCACCAAGCGGATTTCACGCTGACGCTCCGGCTCTGGCAGACTCGCCCCTGGTCCGCTCGAGGCCACGGTCGCCCGGACGCCTCCGCACGGAGGCACCGCCCCGGGGTCCCGCCGTTCCGCACCTGCCACAGGGGGCGCGCCGGCCGGCCAGCTCGAGCACCAACCGAATCCACCAGCACCAGTGATTCCGCGGCTGACCTGTGGCACCCCGCGAGGAGCAAGTCATGACCAACGTCATCGCCGATCTCGGCAATGCACACAAGCGCGACGACATCCCGGCATTCCGCGCCGGAGACACCGTCAAGGTCCACGTCAAGGTCGTCGAGGGCAGCCGCTCACGCCTCCAGGTCTTCCAGGGTGTCGTGATCCGCATCCACGGCTCGGGCGTCGGCCGCACCTTCACCGTCCGAAAGATCTCCTTCGGTGTCGGCGTCGAGCGCACCTTCCCGATGCACTCGCCCATCTTCGAGGAGATCGAGGTCGTCACCCGCGGTGACGTGCGTCGCGCCAAGCTCTACTACCTGCGCAACCTGCGCGGCAAGAAGGCGAAGATCAAGGAGCGCCGCGAGGCGTGACCCACCGGGCTCCGCGCCGCGAGGCGCGAGTTCGACCAGGGACTGGCTAGTCTCTGCGCGTGACTCCCGATGACCGCGGTTCTTCGTCCATCTCCATGGACGAGGGATCGCGGTCATCGCGTTCGGGAGCCTCGAAGGGGTCCGCGAAGTCCGCGCGCAAGCAGCTCCCGCTGTGGCAGGAGACGGTCCTGCTGCTCGCCGTCGCCCTCGTGCTGGCTGTCGTCATCAAGACGTTCTTCGTCCAGGCCTTCTACATCCCCTCGGAGTCGATGGAGCCGGGCCTGATCCTCAATGACCGGATCCTCATCCAGAAGGTCTCCTACTGGGGCGACAGCGGACCGCAGCGCGGCGACGTGGTCGTGTTCAAGGATCCCGGGGGCTGGCTGGATCCGGCGTCCGCGGCCGGTCCGACCAACCCGGTAGCGCAGGCCATGGCCAGGATCGGTCTCTACCCGACCGGAGGGCACCTGGTGAAGCGCGTCATCGGGGTGGCGGGGGACACCATCGAGTGCTGCGACGCCCAGGGACGTGTTCTCGTCAACGGGCAGCCGCTCGACGAAGGCGCCTACGTCAAGCGGTTGGGGGCCACCTGCAACGGCCCGATGGTCACCCAGTGCAACAAGGACTGGAAGACCGAGCCCATCCCCGAGGGCCACATCTTCGTGATGGGCGACAACCGCTCGCGCTCGGCCGACTCCTCCCAGCACATGTGCGCGCCCGATGTCACCGAGTGTGTCCCCGGCGACGAGTTCGTGCCTGCCGACCTGGTCGTCGGCAAGGTGTTCGTGCTCCTGTGGCCGGCCGACCGCTTCCGCTGGAGCACTCGTCCGGCGACGTTCGAGGGCGTGCCGGACCCGACCCCGTGAGCGGGCCACCCGGACCCCTGCTGGGCGGCATGACCATCCGTCGTGACGCGGGCCTCTACGGCTACGAGCGTGCGCTGCGTCGAGCCGGACTGGAGCCGATCGCCGGCGTCGATGAGGCGGGCCGAGGCGCGTGCGCCGGTCCGCTGGTCGCCGGAGCCGTCGTGCTCCCCGCCAGCAAGGCCGGGATCGTTCCCGGCCTCGCCGACAGCAAGCTCCTGACCGAGGCGGCGCGCGAGCGGGTCTACGCCCAGGTGCTGCGCCGCGCTCTTGCCTGGTCGGTCGTCGTGGTCGCGCCCGAGGAGTGCGACCGCCTCGGCATGCACGTTGCCAACATCGAGGCGCTGCGGCGGGCGGTGGCGCGGCTGGGGACGCGGCCGTCGTACGTCCTGACCGACGGCTTCCCGGTGGACGGCCTCGGCGTCCCCGGCCTCGCGGTCTGGAAGGGCGACCGGGTCGCCGCCTGCATCGCCGCTGCCTCCGTCGTCGCCAAGGTCACCCGCGACCGGCTGATGGTCGACCTGCACGGATCGTGGCCGGACTACGACTTCAGGACGCACAAGGGGTATGTCACCGCCGAGCACGAGGCGGCGCTCGCCCGGCACGGGCCGTCCCCGGTGCACCGCATGCGCTTCGTCAACGTACGACGCGCGGCGGGCCTCGAGGCGTCGGCCGCGTCCGAGCCGGGTGCGGCCACTAGGGTCGGGAGTGAGCAGCCGGGCACGACGCCGGCGACGACGGAGGAGGACGAGTGAGCGCCGAGGATCTCGAGAAGTACGAGACCGAGATGGAGCTCACCCTCTATCGCGAGTACCGCGACGTGGTGGGCATCTTCAAGTACGTCGTCGAGACCGACCGTCGCTTCTACCTGTGCAACCAGGTCGACGTGAAGGCCCGGTCCGAGAGCGGTGACGTGTTCTTCGAGGTCTCGATGACCGACGCCTGGGTGTGGGACATGTACCGCCCGGCGAGGTTCGCCAAGAACGTCAAGGTGCTGACCTTCAAGGACGTCAACGTCGAGGAGCTCGCCTCGCCGGAGATCGACCTGCCCAAGGACTGATGCCCGTCACGGGCCACCGGACGTCCACAGGTGACCTGATCGGTCGCCTGTCCACAGCCCTCGGCTGACCCGCACCCGCTGCGTCGGTGCCTCGCGGTCTGCTGGTGTCCTCCCGATCCGGAAGGCACCCACGATGACCCGTCGAGCTGCTGCGTCCCCGTTCACCCCCGACCCTGCCGCCGAGCGCAGGCGGCTGCTGGGCCAGCGGGGCGAGACCATCGCAGCCAGGCACCTCACCCAGCGGGGCCTGGTGCTCCTGGACCGCAACTGGCGCTGCGAGTTCGGCGAGATCGACCTCGTCCTGCGCGACGGCGAGGTGCTGGTGATCTGCGAGGTCAAGACCCGCACCTCCACCGCCTACGGCTCGCCGCTCGAGGCGGTCAACCAGGCCAAGGCCGACCGGCTCAAGCGCCTGGCCTTCCGCTGGCTGCGCGAGCACGACTGCCATCCGAGCGACGTGCGCGTCGACGTGGTCGGGGTGCTCGTCCCACCGGGACGACCGGTCGAGGTCGAGCACGTCGAGGGGATCGGCTGATGGCGTTCGCGACGGCGCGCACCCTCGCGCTGCGAGGTGCGGACGGACACGTCATCGACGTGCAGGTCGACGCGTCCCCGGGGGTGCCGGCGACCACGATGGTCGGCCGGGTCGACAAGAGCCTGTCCGAGGCCCGCGACCGGGTCCGGATGGCGATCAACAACGACTGCCCCCCGTGGCCGGCGACCAAGCGCGTCACGATCCTGCTGTCGCCCGCCGACCTGCCCAAGGCCGGCACCCACTACGACCTGGCCATCGCGATCGCGGTCCTGGCAGCTGACAAGGCGCACCAGGAGCTGACGTCGGACCTGCTCGAGGGCTGGGCGTTCATCGGGGAGCTCTCGGTCTCCGGCGGGCTGCGACCGGTGCCGGGCGTGCTGCCGATGGTGATCGCGGCTGCGGCGCACGGCATCGACCGGGTGTTCGTGCCCGAGCCCCAGACGGCCGAGGCCAGCCTGGTGCCGGGCATGACCGTCTTCGGGGTGCGCTCGCTGTCCCAGGTCGCCGCGGTGCTCCGCGGGGTCGAGGTGCCGCAGGCGCCACCCGTCGTGGGTCCGTCCGCGAGCCCGCTCGCGACCTGGCGCGGCGACGGTCGTCTCGCCGACCTCGACCTCGCCGACCTCGACGGACTGTCCGATGTCCGCTTCGCCGTGGAGGTCGCCGCAGCCGGCGGGCACCCACTGATGCTCATCGGACCGCGCGGGACCGGCAAGACCTCGATCGCCGAGCGGATCCCGACCGTCCTCCCGGACCTGACCACGGAGCAGTCCCTGGAGGTCAGCGCCCTGCACTCGGTGGCGGGGACCCTGCCCGAGGGAGCGGGGCTGCTCCGCCGACCACCATGGTTCGCGCCCCACCACAGCGCCAGCGCCGCGAGCGTGCTGGGTGGGGGAACGGGGCGGGTGCGGCCGGGACAGGTGAGCCTGGCCCACCACGGTGTGCTGTTCCTCGACGAGTTCCCTCACTTCCGCGCCGACGTCATCGACGCCATGCGTCAGCCGTTGGAGTCCGGCGAGGTGACGATCTCGCGGGGCGACGAGTCGGCCACCTATCCCGCCCGCTCGCTCATCGTGCTGGCTGCCAACCCCTGCCAGTGCGGCAACTTCTACGGCCATGCCGCAGGGACGCACGGCTGCGAGTGCACCGAGGTCCAGCGGGCTCACTACCGCCGCAAGCTCTCCGGCCCGATCCTCGATCGCGTCGACATCTGGATGCAGGTGCGCCCCCAGGGGCCGGGGCGCGGGCGGAGCTTCGCGAGCCCGCCGGAGTCGTCTGCCGACGTCCGCGCCCGGGTCGAGGAGGCGCGAGGCCGTCAGGCGCGGCGCTATCGCGACTGTCCGTGGCTCCTCAACTCCGCCGCACCCGGCTCGGCGCTCGGCGAGCGCTGGCCGTTGTGCCCGGACGCGCAGGACCTCCTCGACGACGAGCTGGCCGCGGGCAGGCTGACCCGCCGGGGTCTGACCCGCGTGCACCGCCTGGCGTGGACGGTGGCCGACTGCCTCGGCGTCGACCGCCCGGGACCTGAGGAGGCGGACGTCGCGCTGATCCTGCGGTCCGCTGATCCGGCGCGCTTCCTCCCCGGCTCGGTCGTCACCGGTGTGGCGTCGTGAGCAGCGCGCCCGGTGCCACGGCGGTGAGCGAGGCAGACCGCCTGGCTCGGGTGGTCCTCAGCCGTGCGGTCGAGCCGGGTGACCGGACGACCTCCTCCCTCGTGCGACAGCTCGGGCCCCAGGCTGCGGTCCGCACCCAGTCCGTGGACAAGGCCGACAGCGACCTCCCGCAACGGATCCGAGAGGTCGACCCGGTCCGTGAGCTCGAGCAGGCTGAGCGCTGCGGCATCCGATTCCTCGTGCCCGGCGACGCCGAGTGGCCCGAGGGCCTCGACGACCTCGACCACGTCGACGGCGTCCAGGGACTCGGCGGCACCCCGCCCGGACTGTGGGTCAAGGGTCCGATGCCGTTGACGGAGCTGGTCGGCTCCGTGGCCCTCGTGGGTTCGCGTGCGTCCTCGGTCTACGGCGACGAGGTCGCCCGCGCTCTGGCAGGCTCCGTGGCTCGTGCTCGCGTGCCCGTCGTCTCCGGGGGCGCCAAGGGCATCGACTTCGCCGCCCACGATGCTGCGCTGATGTCCGGCGGGGCCACGGTGGCCGTCCTCGCCTGTGGCGTCGACCGTGTCTACCCCGCCCAGCACCGTCGTCTGCTGGCCCACCTCGCCGCCGAGTTCGCGGTGGTCTCAGAGCAGGCGCCCGGGTCGGTCCCGACCAGGATCCGCTTCCTGGCGCGCAACCGACTGATCGCTGCCCTCACCCGGGGCACGGTCCTCGTGGAGGCAGCGTTGCGCAGCGGAGCGCTCAACACCGTGGGGTGGGCCGAGCAGCTCAGCAGGGCTGTGATGTGCGTGCCGGGCCCGGTGACCAGCTATGTCTCCGAAGGCGTGCACGACTGCCTGCGACGCGGCGGCGCCACCCTGGTGACGCAGGGGGCCGAGGTGCTCGACGTCATCGGCCTGTCCGGGCAACACCTGCTCGAGGTGCCACGCGGCGAGAATCGGCCGCGTGACCAGTTGAGCCGGTCCGACCAGCTCGTCCTCGAGCAGGTGCCGGTCAGCTCCCCGGCCGGGGTGGAGTCGATCGCCCGGCTCAGCCTGCTCCACGTCCGCGACGCCGACACCGCGCTGCGGCGCCTGGAAGGTGCAGGCTTCGTGCGCCAGGTCGAAGGCGGGTGGCGACTCGCAGGTGCACGCTGAGTCGCTCCCGCGCACCTACGATCGCCGTGTGGGTGACCAACCGCAGGACGGCGTGGCGACCGAGGCCGTCCGCGAGGGACTACCGGAGCCGATGGCGCGCGTCCTCGGTGACTACGAGCGCCACCTCGTCTCCGAGCGCGACCTGACCCCCCACACGGTCCGGGCCTACCTCGGTGACGTCTCCAGCCTGCTCGACCACTGCGTCCGACTCGGAGTCGACGACCTCGCTGAGCTCGATCTCCGGGCGCTGCGCAGCTGGCTTGCCAAGCTCCAGACGACGGGCCGCAGCCGTACGACGATCGCTCGCAGGGCCACGGCGGCGCGCGTGTTCACCGCGTGGTTGCATCGCACCGACCGGTTGCCCACCGACCCGGGCGCGGCACTCGGATCTCCCAAGAAGCACACGACGCTGCCCGCGGTCCTGCGGGCCGACGAGGCCGAGGCCCTGATCCGAGCAGCGGCCGACCGGGCCGACGACGGCACCCCCGTCGGGATCCGCGACGTGGCGATGCTGGAGCTGCTCTACGCCACGGGCATCCGGGTGGGGGAGCTCGTCGAGCCTCGACATCGACGACGTGGATGCCGAGCGCCGGCTGGTGCGGGTCTTCGGCAAGGGCCGCAAGGAACGTTCGGTGCCCTACGGCACCCCGGCCGGTCGTGCCGTCGAGCGGTGGCTCGCGTCCGGGCGCCCGTCGCTGTGGGTCGAAGGCTCTGCGGCGGCCCTCTTCCTGGGCGTGCGGGGTCGTCGCATCGACCAGCGCGCGGTCCGCGATCTCGTCCACCGCCGCATCGCCGAGGTGCCGGGCGCCCCAGACATGGGGCCGCACGGCCTGCGGCACACGGCCGCCACCCATCTGCTCGAGGGTGGTGCCGACCTGCGCTCGGTGCAGGAGCTGCTGGGTCACGCCTCGCTCGCGACGACGCAGCTCTACACCCACGTCACCACCGACCGGCTCCGTCGCGCCTACCAGCAGGCCCACCCGCGGGCTTAGGCGAGCCAGTCGAGAGGACGCGTCCAACGCTCGAGCGCGGGGGTCCACGGGATCCGCGCCCCGACGGGCTCCTCGCGCCACAACGGGAGCAGGCGCACCGGTCCGCCGCCCACGAGCGTCAGCGGGTCGACGTACTCCTCGCCGTCCCCCTCGCCCACGACCAGTCCCCAGTGCAGGCAGGCCGAGGGGAAGCAGTGGCCGTCGGTCACGGTGAGTCGCCCGAGCACGTCGCCGGCTGCGACGGGCTGGCCGCGTTCGAGCGAGGCGACCACCGGCTCGTAGGTCGTGCGGCGTCCGCCGTGCCGCACCGTGACCACGGGCTTGCCGCCGATGGAGCCCGCGAACCCGATCGTCCCCGGGAGCGCAGCCAGCACCGCCTGGCCCGGCTGTCCGGCCAGGTCGACGCCCCGGTGCCCGGAGGCATAGGGGTGGGGTGGCAGCTCGAAGGGACGGACGACCTCGGGCGCTGGCGCGAGCGGCCAGGTCCCCACAGGTGCTTCGGGACCGGCTGCGGCGGGAGTCGCGGTCGTCACCAGGACGCTGAGCACCAGGAGGTCGCGGAGGATGCGCATCCGATGATCTTCGACCACCGCCACCGACGAGCACGGACGATCCGGTGGCGGCTGTGGACAGGGAGGTCGCGAAGGGCCTTGGGGACGTGCGGTGGCCCGCCGTACGGGATCGGTCCATGCTCAACCCAGGCTCAACCCGCGCGTGACCCACGCTCGACCTACGCTCAGGGCACCCTCGGCAGCAGGCGGTCACGGGGCCGGTCGCAGGGATTCGCCCCGCTCCCGCAGGTGGCCTACGATGTCGGGAGCAGTCCCTGGTGGACTGACTTCGCACGTTCACCGACCGCGACGGAATGCATCCCTGGTTCCGAGTCACCCGTGGACGTCGGCCCTCAGTTCCGCGCCAGCGCCACCGGTGCGGATCGGACCGGCGTGTGAGCGTCAGGGCATCCGGCACCCGTCGGCTGCAGCAACTGAAAACCACACAGGAGTCACACTCCCGGCCCGGACCTGCTTCAAGGTCGGGCACACCGGCCAGCGCCGTCAGGGAGTGGAGCTCCGTCACCACAGGAGAACCCATGGCAGTCGTCACCATGCGCCAGCTGCTCGAGAGCGGCGTCCACTTCGGTCACCAGACCCGTCGTTGGAACCCCAAGATGAAGCGCTTCATCATGACCGAGCGCAACGGCATCTACATCATCGACCTGCAGCAGTCGCTCGCCTACATCGACCGCTCCTACGCCTTCGTCAAGGAGACCGTCGCCAAGGGCGGTGTCGTGATGTTCGTCGGCACGAAGAAGCAGGCCCAGGAGGCGATCGCCGAGCAGGCGACCCGCGTCGGGATGCCCTACGTCAACCAGCGGTGGCTCGGTGGCATGCTCACCAACTTCCAGACCGTGCACCAGCGGATCAACCGCCTCAAGGAGCTCGACGAGATCGACTTCGACGACGTCGCGGGCTCCAACCGCACGAAGAAGGAGCTGCTCGGCATGCGCCGCGAGCGCACCAAGCTGGACAAGACCCTCGGTGGCATCCGTGACATGACGAAGGTCCCGTCCGCCGTCTGGATCGTCGACACCAACAAGGAGCACCTGGCCGTCGAGGAGGCCCGCAAGCTGCGGATCCCGATCATCGGCATCCTCGACTCCAACTGCGACCCCGACCTCGTCGACTTCCCGATCCCGGGCAACGACGACGCGATCCGCGCCGTCGGCCTGCTGACCCGCGTGGTCGCCGACGCCGTGGCCGAGGGCCTCATCGCCCGTTCGGGCGTCAAGAGCGGCGACGCCGAGGCCGTCGGTGCCGAGGAGCCCCTGGCGGAGTGGGAGCGCGAGCTCCTCAGCGGTGACGCTGACAAGGCTGCTGCTGCTGCCAGCGGCGACGCCGGCGCCGAGACGCCCGCGTCCGAGTCCACCGGTGCCGCGTCCGAGGCCCCGCAGGCCCAGGCCGCTGCCGACGCGGTGACCGAGGCTCCGGCCACCGAGGCTCCGGCTGAGAACGCTGCGCCCGAGGCCCCGGCCGATGAGGCTCCGGCTGAGGCTGCTGCGCCCGAGGCCCCGGCCGACACCGAGGCTCCGGCCGAGGCTGCTCCTGCCGACACCGAGGCTCCGGCCGAGGTCGCCGCGGACACGAAGGACTGACCGCAGGTGCCGGTCGCCCGCGATTGAGCGGGTGACCGGCCCCGTGCAGCTCGCTCCACCCCGTACACCGCCCGGACGTCCGTCCACGCCCGACGGAGCCGGGCCCCCTGAGACAAGGAAGAGGGACCATGGCTGACTTCACCGCCGCCGACGTCAAGAAGCTCCGTGAGCTGACCCAGGCCGGCATGATGGACTGCAAGAAGGCGCTCACCGAGGCCGACGGCGATCTCGATCGTGCCGTCGAGCTGCTGCGCGTGAAGGGTGCCGCGAAGGCGGCCGCCCGCGGTGCCGAACGCGAAGCCGTCGCCGGCCTCGTCGCCACCTCCGGCCACGCGCTGGTCGAGCTCAAGAGCGAGACCGACTTCGTCGCCAAGAACGAAGACTTCATCGCCAAGGCCCAGCAGATCGCCGAGGTCGCCGACGCGGTGAAGGCGACCGACGTCGAGACCCTGAAGGCTGCTGAGCTCGACGGCAAGACCGTGGGCGAGGTCGTCCAGGAGCTCGCCATCACCATCGGCGAGAAGATCGAGCTGGGCGAGGTCGCCTACTTCGAGGGCACGACGGTCACCTACATGCACAAGCGTGCAGCCGACCTGCCGCCCGCGGTGGGGGTGCTCGTCGAGTTCGAGGGTGACGAGACCGCTGCTCGCGCCGCCGCGATGCAGATCGCCGCCATGAAGGCCCAGTACCTCACCCGCGACGAGGTGCCCGCCGCCGTCGTCGAGTCCGAGCGCTCCATCGCAGAGCAGAAGACCCGCGAGGAGGGCAAGCCCGAGCAGGCGATCGCCAAGATCGTCGAGGGCCGCCTCGGCGGGTTCTACCGCGAGATCGTCCTGCTCGAGCAGGAGTCGGTCACCGAGTCGAAGAAGTCGGTCAAGGCCGTCCTCGACGCTGCCGGCACCACCGTGAAGCGGTTCGCCCGCTTCGAGGTCGGCGCCTGAGCCACGGCTCACCCGCTCCGGCCGGGGCCCGTACACCTGTGGTGTACGGGCCCTGCTCGCATGTGGGGCCCGGTCGACCCCACCCGGGGTGTGCGGGTTCGACCCGGACCGCACCGGCCGGTAGGTTTCTCGGGACCGGTGAAGGCACGCGAAGGGATCCATGTGACGGCGTACAAGCGAGTCCTGCTCAAGCTTTCCGGTGAGGTGTTCGGCGGCGGCGAGGTCGGACTGGACCTCGACGTGATCAACGCGCTGGCGAGCGAGGTGGCCGAGGTCGCCAAGTCGGGCATCCAGATCGCCATCGTCGTCGGGGGTGGCAACTTCTTCCGCGGGGCCGAGCTCCAGCAGCGCGGCATGGACCGAGCCCGGGCCGACTACATGGGCATGCTCGGCACGGTGATGAACTGTCTCGCGCTGCAGGACCTCATCGAGAAGCACGGCGTCGAGACGCGCGTGCAGACCGCGATCACGATGGGACAGGTCGCTGAGCCCTACATCCCGCGACGCGCCATCCGCCACATGGAGAAGGGCCGCGTCGTGATCTTCGGCGCAGGGGCCGGCCTGCCGTTCTTCTCCACCGACACCGTCGCTGCCCAGCGGGCGCTGGAGACACGCTGCGAGGTGATCCTGATGGGCAAGCAGGGGGTCGACGGCGTCTACGACTCCGACCCGCACCAGAACCCGGACGCGGTGAAGTTCGACGAGCTCACCTACGACGAGTACCTCGCGCGCGACCTCAAGGTCGCCGACGCCACCGGCATCGCCATGGCGCGGGACAACCAGATGGACATGGTCTTCTTCAACCTCTCGACCGCGGGCACGATCGTGCGCGCGGTGCGAGGTGAGAAGATCGGCACGCTGGTGAGCAGCTCGGCCCGACCGGGCGCCTGACCGCCCGCCCCACCACGCGTACGAGGAGAGTGAGCACCACCGTGATCAACGACGTCATGAACGATGCCGACGCCAAGATGGGCAAGTCCGTCGAGGCGACCCGCGAGGAATTCGCAGCGATCCGGGCAGGCCGGGCCAACCCGGCGATGTTCGCCAAGATCACGGCCGACTACTACGGCACGCAGACTCCGCTGCAGCAGCTGGCGAGCTTCTCCTCCCAGGACGCTCGCACGATCCTCATCCAGCCCTTCGACATGGGCGCCATGGCAGCCGTCGAGCGTGCGATCCGTGACTCCGACCTCGGCGTCAACCCCGCCAACGACGGCAAGGTCCTGCGCTGTGTCTTCCCCGAGCTGACCGAGGAGCGCCGCAAGGAGTTCATCAAGCTCGCCAAGGCGAAGGCCGAGGACGGCCGCGTGTCCGTGCGCAACATCCGCCGTACCGCGAAGCAGGGCCTGGAGAAGCTCGAGAAGGACGGCGACGTCGGCAAGGACGACGTCACCGGCGCCGAGAAGCGTCTCGACGGCCTCACCAAGACCCACACCGACAAGATCGACGACCTCCTCAAGCACAAGGAAGCGGAGCTGCTCGAAGTCTGAGCACCATCACCCATGACCACCTCCGAGCCGCCAGCAACCGGCGCACCGCTCCCGCCGGCCGAGGCGATCAAGAAGGACCACGGCCGCGCCGGCCGGGACCTGCCCACCGCCATCGTCTCGGCCCTCGTCCTGGTCGGGGCCATCCTGCTGTCGTTGCTGTTCTGGAAGACCGCCTTCATCGCGATCGTGGCCGTCGCGGTCGTCGTGGCCATCTGGGAGCTGCACAAGGGCCTCGGCGCCAACGACATCGACATCCCCGAGCAACCGCTGATGCTCGGCGGCGTCGTGATGGTGGTCCTCGCCTACTTCTACGGCGCCCCGGCGCTGGTCACCGCGACCGCGGTGTCGGCGCTGGTGATCATGCTGTGGCTGTTGCGGCGCGGGGTCGAGGGCTACGTCAAGAACGCCACGGCCGCGGTCTTCACCCTGATCTACGTGCCGTTCCTGGGCTCGTTCGTCGCGCTCCTGCTCGCCGAGGGTGGACACACCCCGGCGTTCGGGTTCGACACCGACGACCACGGCGTGCGCGGCATCATCACCTTCATCGCGATCACCGTCGCCTCCGACACCGGTGGTTACGTCGCGGGCGTGCTCTTCGGCAAGCACCCGATGGCCAGGGTCATCTCGCCGAAGAAGTCCTGGGAGGGCTTCGCCGGGTCGGCCGTGGCCTGCGTCGCCGTCGGCATCTGGTTGGTCACCTCGTTCCTCGGCGGTGACTGGTGGGTCGGGCTGCTGCTCGGCCTGATCACGGTCGCGATGGCCACCCTGGGCGACCTGTGCGAATCGGTCATCAAGCGCGACCTCGGCATCAAGGACATGAGCCAGGTGATCCCGGGTCACGGTGGCCTGATGGACCGGCTCGACTCGCTGCTGGCCACCATCGCGCCCATCTGGCTGATCCTCTACTACCTCGTCTACTGAGTCGTCGGCGTGCGCATCCTCGTCACGGGTGGTCGGACGGGCTGTCTGGGACGAGGTGTCTCGGCCAGGGCTGTCTCGCCCGCGTGCCCCTCCTCCGTCGACGACCAGGTGCGCCTACGCTGGGGGCGTGGAGACCGGTGAGGTGCAGCAGACCGAGGAGTCGCGGGAGCGACACTTCGAGTGGTGGCACCACAGCCACCCGACGTTCGCGGGGATCACCGGGTTCTTCGCCGGGATGTTGTTCGTCACGGCGCTGCCCGGAGCCTTCGTCGGGATCCTGCGGCTGCTCTTCAGCTATGACACCGCGGAGCAGTTCTTCCCGCTGATCCTGATCGCGCTCGCGCTTCCCGTCACCATGCTGGTGCAGCGCAAGACCCGCCGGTTCGCGCAGTTCATGTTCGTCGGGATGGTCATCACTGCTCTCGTCGTGCTGGGCGTCGCGTCGCTCGTGCTCTACCTGATGGTCGACGCCTGAGCCCGGTGCCGTCGCGATGAATCGCCCGCAGCCGGGCGGGATGGGAGAATCGTCGGCGATGTCTGATCCCACGCACGAGCCCATCAAGACCCTGCCCCTCGTCTTCGACGAGCCGCGCGGCCGCAAGAAGCCGCCGCCGCACCTCGCCGACCTCGACGAGGCCGGCCGCAAGGCCCTGCTCGAGGGCATGGGGTTGCCCGGCTTCCGCGCCAAGCAGCTCTCCCAGCACTACTTCGGACGTCTCGTCGACGACCCGGCGCAGATGACCGACCTGCCGGCGACGCAGCGTGACGAGCTCGTCGCGGCGCTGCTGCCCCACCTGATGACGCCGCTGCGGACGCTCGAGGCCGATCGCGGCACCACCCGCAAGACGCTGTGGAAGCTCTTCGACGGCGCCCTGGTCGAGTCGGTGCTGATGCGCTACCCCGACCGCGCCACCGTCTGCGTCTCGAGCCAGGCCGGATGCGGCATGGCCTGCCCGTTCTGCGCCACCGGTCAGGGCGGTCTGCAGCGCAACATGTCGACCGCGGAGATCGTCGAGCAGGTCGTCGCCGGCGCCCGCTCGATGGCGCGCGGAGAGGTCCCCGGGGGGCCGGGACGCGTCTCCAACGTCGTCTTCATGGGGATGGGCGAGCCGCTCGCCAACTACAAGGCCGTCATCGGTGCCGTACGCCGTCTCGTCGACCCGTCGCCGGCCGGCCTCGGCATGAGCGCGCGGGGCATCACGGTCTCGACCGTCGGGCTCGTGCCCCGGATCAACCAGCTGACCGAGGAGGGCATCCCGGTCACGCTCGCGCTGAGCCTGCACGCCCCCGACGACGAGCTGCGCAACGAGCTGGTCCCGATCAACACCCGTTTCTCGGTCGCCGAGACCGTCGAGGCCGCCTGGAACTACGCGCGCGTCACCAAGCGCCGCGTCTCCATCGAGTACGCCATGATGCGCGGCATCAACGACCAGGCGCACCGCGCGGACCTGCTCGGCGACGTGCTGAACAGCTATGGGCCCCAGGACTCGGCACGGTGGGGATGGGTGCACGTCAACCTGATCCCGCTCAACCCGACACCGGGCTCCAAGTGGACCGCCTCGGACCCCGCCGACGAGCGCGAGTTCGTCCGTCGCCTCGAGGCCAAGGGCATTCCCACGACCGTCCGCGACACCCGCGGCAGCGACATCGACGGAGCCTGCGGCCAGCTCGCTGCCGTGGAGTAGCGGAGGGCGGCTCTCAGCCAAGGGGACGCCGCTGGCTCCCGCCGATCGCGTCCACCGCTTCGTCGAGGCTGTCGACCAGGTGCACGTGCGCCTCCATGGCGCGGCCTCGGGCGAGCGAGCGGAGCAACGGCCACACGGGCAGGTCCTCGGTCCAGTGACGCCGACCGACGAGCACCATGGGCGCGATGCTCGAGGGATCGCCGTAGTAGTTCTCGCACGCGTCCTGGAACACCTCCTGGACCGTGCCGGCTGCACCCGGCAGGAACACGATCCCGGCGTTGCAGATCTCGAGCAGGATCGCCTCGCGGGTGGCGTTGCGGAAGTACTTGGCGATCGTGGTGGCGAAGACGTTGGGTGGCTCGTGCCCGTAGTGCCACGTCGGCACCCCCAGTGAGTCGTGGCCGGGTGCGTGCGCGTCGCCGACCTCGAACGCCACCCGGGCCCAGGCGCCGATGTCGTGGGTGAAGGACGGCACCGTGGCAAGGCGCCCGAGGGCGTCGTCGAGCGCAGCCACGGACCGGAGCGCGAGGAACGCGCCGAGGTTGGCCGCCTCCATCGCCCCCGGCCCACCGCCTGTCGCGACCGTGTGGTCGCGGCCGAGCCGGTGGCCGAGCCGGGCGGCGGCGGCGTAGGGCTCGCTGCCGCGCTCGAGGGAGTGGCCGCCCATCACGCCCACCACGGACCGGCCCGGGAGCCACGTGGTCAGGGCGACGTCGATCGCGTGGTCGTGCAGGCCCATCACCAGCGCGTCGTCGGTGGCGGGACCGCCCCGGGACCAGGCATAGGCCCTGGCGTCCAGTGAGTCGCGGTAGTGCGGCGTGTCGTAGAGCTCGCGCGGTGCGTAGAGCAAGGCACGGTAGGGGTCGACCGGCGCGCCGTGGATGGTCGGGAGCACGACGGCGCCGGCGCGGCGGAGGGCGTCGGCCTGGCCGTCGGCGAAGGTGCAGCCGAGGAACAGAGCCTGCGCCACCGTTCGCTCGAGAAGAGCGTCGACGCGCTCGCTGAGGTCCAGCCGGAGCAGCCGCCACCCCGCGAGGGAACGCGCCGCGCCCGCCAGCCGGTGGTCCAGGTCGGCGAGGGAGGTGACGTCGACGATCCGTCCGCGGGTGCGTTCCACGCAGCACAACCTATGGCCGATGGGCTCAGAAGGCGTGCGCCATCAGCTCCCCGAACAACACCTGCTCGTCCACCTCCAGTCCGCGCGACCTGAACCAGCCGCACATGTTGGCGCAGTCACGGAGCAGGAAGTCCATCCCGCGAGGGTTGCCGACGAGGTCGACCATCTGCGGCAGGTCGATGATCACCAGCCGGTCACCCTGGGCGAGCGTGTTGTAGGGCGACAGGTCACCGTGCACCAGCCCGGCCTGGACGAGCGTCAGCATCGCCTCGCGGAGCTGGTCGTAGAACCCCTGGACGACGCCGGGTTCCGGACGGACCTGGGCCACACGCGGGGCGGTCTCCCCATCGTGGGTGATCCACTCCATCATGATCTCGGTGTCGTCTATCTGGACCGGGTAGGGGACAGGGAGGCCGAGCTCCCAGCACCGACCCAGGGCGTTCCACTCCGAGATCGCCCACTCGCCGGCCGCGACCTGGCGGCCCCACGTGGACTTGCGCTTGAGCGCGCGGTTGTCGCGCGAGCGCTTCATCGATCGTCCCTCGGTGTAGGACGCGGCGCGATGGAACGTGCGATGGTCGGCGTCGCGGTAGCGCTTGGCCGCCATCACGACTGCTCGCTCGCTCTCGCGCGGGTCGGAGCGCTCGACGAGGAAGACGTCGGCCTCCTTGCCGGTCTTGAGGATGCCGAGCTCGGTGTCGATGGCGCCGCTGGAGGTGACGACCCAGCCGGGGCGTGGCTCGGGGCCGCGCATCAGGGCCTCGAGATCCTCCCAACGCGACCACTGCTGGCCCGCGTCGAGCTCGTCGGCGTAGGTGTCGAAGCCGAAGACGAACGACTCGTCGATGCCGTCGACGGGTGAGCGTTCGTCAGGGGAGAAGAAGTCCTCGGGGAAGGACGGGTGAGACGTGTCGTGGGACAAGATCGGTGCTCCAGGGGTGCGAAAGGTGGTCGGCGGGCAGGCCGGGGACAGTCATGGACATGTCACGACTCCTTTCAGCAGCGGGCGACGCGGGTCGACACCCGGAGTACGTCGACCAGTGTGGCGCAGCGGCCAGGCGTGCGCACCTGAATATCTCGGCTAGGTTCGACCGGTGACCACGCGAACCCTCACGAGGCCCCTGTTGGCAGCCGCACTCGGCGCGGTGATGACCATCGGACTGGCCAGTGCCACGGCGAGGGCCGGGGAGCCGGCGCCGGCACCGCGGGCTCCTGTCGACGGGGCCTCCGGCATCGGCGACCCCTACTGGCCGCTCGATGGCAACGGCGGCATCGACGTCTCGTCCTATGCCATCTCCAACCGCTATGCCCTCGCCACCCAGCGGCTCAGCGGACGTACGAAGGTCGAGCTCACGGCGACCACCGATCTCGCCAGCTTCTCCCTCGACTTCCTGCTGCGGGTCACGAAGGTGACCGTCGACGGCGCAGAGGCCGACTTCGCCCGGGCTGACGGGGGGCACGAGCTGCGGATCACCCCCGCCCGACCCCTCGCCGCGGGCACCGGGCACACCGTCGTGGTGGCCTATGCCGACCGTCCTGCGACGCACTCCTACGCGGGGGAGAGCAACTGGCTGGCCAGCAGGCGCGAGGTCGTCACCATGAACGAGCCGCACATGGCGCCGTGGTGGTTCCCCGCCAACGACCACCCCCTCGACAAGGCGACCATCGACGTGAGGATCCGCGTGCCCAAGGGCCGCGAGGTGATCTCCAACGGCACACTCAGGAGCAAGCGGGTCACCAAGGCGTCGACGACCTGGCACTGGCGCGCCGACGAGCCGATGGCCCCCTACCTCGCCTTCTTCGCGGCCGGCGACTTCACGATCGCGCGGGGCACCCACCGCGGCCTGCCGTGGCTCGTCGCGGTCTCGCAGGGACTCAGCGCCCGCGACGAGGCGGCCAGCATGCGGCTGATGAGGAAGACGCCGAAGGTGGTCTCGGGTCTCGAGAAGGACCTCGGCAACTACCCGTTCTCCGTCGTGGGCGGGATGACCACGTCGCTCGACGTCGGCTTCGCGCTGGAGAACCAGACGCGTCCGACCTACCCCGCCGTCGGCGGCGGCTACACCACCCTCGTCGTCCACGAGCTCGCCCACCAGTGGTTCGGTGACGACATCGCGGTGCAGGGGTGGCGCGACATCTGGCTCAACGAGGGGTTCGCCAGCTTCATGGAGTGGCGCTGGAGCGAGACCCACGGCGGGCGTAGCGCCGACGCCGTCCTGCGCAGCTACGTCGACAACGTCGCCGCGTCCTCGGAGTTCTGGCAGGTCACCGTCGCCGACCCCGGCGCGGCCAAGATCTTCGACGCCGCCATCTACGGCCGCGGTGCGATGACGCTGCAGGCCCTGCGCAACCGCGTCGGCGAGCAGGACTTCTGGACGATCGTCCGCACATGGATCCGTGAGCAGCGTGGTGGCAACGCCACGACCGAGGAGTTCGAGGAGGTCGCGGCCAGGGTCAGTGGCCAGGACCTCGCGGGCTTCTTCACCGCGTGGCTCCGCACCCCGTCGAAACCGGCGGCGACGCCTGTCAACGGGTTGTCCTGACGGTGGCCACGCTCCCCGAGGTGGCCTGGTTCAGGCCGCCCTCAGACGATGCCGGCACCCTCAACGCCTGCTACAACGCCCTCGACATCCATGTCATCCGCGGCCGCGCGGACGACGTCGCCCTGGACGACCCGTCGGGCAGGTGGACCTTCGCCCACCTCCTGACCGAGGTCGCGGCCTGTGCCGGGGTGCTCCGCGCCTTCGGCGTCGGCCTCGGTGACGTCATCGCCCTCGGTCCCGTGCCCCGGGCGAGCGGCGTCGTCGTGGCCCTCGCGGCAGCCCGGGTGGGCGCCGTCAGTGTCTACGACGACGGGCCCGCGCTCGACGCGCCGATGGTCGTGACCGCCACCGCGGACGGGGTCGTGCTGGCCGCCGACGGTCAGGACCTGCCCTGGGACGTCGCGCTGCGAGCGGGACGTACGGACCCCGCCGGCTGCACCGACGTGCCGGGCGATGCCGTCCTGTCGCGCTGCGGCGGCGTCGACCTCACGGTGCTCGCCGCGCTCGGCGCGTCGCAGGACCAGCTGCCGCCGACGCCGCCCGGGGCCTCGCTGGTGCAGGTGGGCGGCCTGCAGCTGTGGTCGTTCGACGCCTCGCAGGACGCGGGGCAGACCCGATGAGTCCGCGCGACCTGGTGATCCTCGGCTCGACCGGCTCCATCGGGACCCAGGCGCTCGACCTCGTCCGCGCCCATCCCGATCGCTTCCGAGTCGTCGGGCTCACGGCCGGCGGCTCGCAGGAGCAGCTCTTCGAGGCGCAGGTGGCGGAGTTCGCGCCGGCCTTCTCCGGGCTCGGCGAGGACGCGTCGACGTACGCCGCCGAGATGGCGTGCGACGTCGTGCTCAATGCCGTCACCGGCGCGGTCGGGCTCCGCCCGACCCTCGCGGCCCTCGACGCCGGCACCACCCTCGCGCTGGCCAACAAGGAGTCCCTGATCATCGGCGGGCCGCTGGTGAAGGAGCGCGCCGCGCCGGGCCAGATCGTGCCCGTCGACTCCGAGCACAGCGCGATCGCGCAGAGCCTGCGAGCCGGTGCCGCGGCGGAGGTGCGCCGACTGGTGCTCACCGCGTCCGGCGGACCGTTCCGCGGGCGCAGCGCCGCCGAGCTGTCGGACGTGACGCCCCAGGAGGCGCTCGCCCACCCCAACTTCGCGATGGGACGGGTGATCACGACCAACTCCGCGACCCTGGTCAACAAGGGCCTCGAGGTCATCGAGGCCCACCTGCTCTTCGACGTCCCCTACGACTGCATCGACGTGGTGGTCCACCCACAGCAGATCATCCACTCGATGGTGGAGTTCGTCGACGGCGCCGTCGTGGCCCAGCTGGGCCTGCCCACGATGCTGGTGCCGATCGCGATGGGCCTGGCCTGGCCCGACCGGGTCCCCGGCGCGGAGACCGCCATCGACTGGACGCAGGCGGCGGACTGGCGCTTCGAGCCGCTCGACGACGACGTCTTCCCGGCGGTGACCCTGGCCCGGTCGGCGGGAGAGCGCGGCGGCACCGCGCCGGCGGTCTACAACGCCGCCAACGAGGTCGCCGTGGACGCGTTCCACGACGGCCGGCTGCGCTTCGACGAGATCGTCAGCACGGTGGCACGGGTCATCTCCGCCCACGACGTAGGATCGAGTCAGCACGTCACCGTGGACGACGTCCTCGCGGCCGACTCCTGGGCTCGTGCCGAGGCTGCCGCACTCATCTCCTGACAAGGACCGCCCGTCACATGACCGTCCTGCTCTACACCTTGGGTGTCGTCTCGTTCGTGGTGGCGATCCTGGTCTCCATCGGGCTGCACGAGTTCGGCCACCTGATCCCGGCCAAGAAGTTCGGTTGCAAGGTGCCGCAGTGGTTCATCGGCTTCGGCCCCACCGTGTGGAGCAAGCAGATCGGCGAGACCGAGTACGGCATCAAGGCGATCCCGCTCGGTGGCTACGTCAAGATCGTCGGGATGCTTCCCCCGGGTGCGCAGGACCTCGTCGAGGAGACGACCTACGACGAGGACGGCGAGGCGGTGCACAGGGTGCGCCGGTCCAACACCGGGATGTTCACGCAGCTGATCTCCGACGCGCGGGCCGCGGAGTGGGAGTACGTCAAGCAGTACGACACCGACAAGCTCTTCTACCGCATCTCCTGGTGGAAGAAGGTGATCGTGATGTCGGGCGGCCCGATGGTCAACCTCGCCATCGCCGCCTCGCTGTTCGTCATCCTGTTCGCGACCTACGGCAACCCGCGTGATGAGGTCATCGAGCCCGTCGTGGAGTCGGTCCCGGCGTGCGTGATCCCCGCGGAGGAGGCCGGCCGCGACTGCGGCGCCGCGGATCCCGTCACGCCCGCGGCCGATGCCGGTCTCCGGGCCGGTGACGAGATCCTCAGCTTCAACGGCACGCCGTTCAGCGACTGGACCAGCTTCCAGTCCCAGATCCGCGGCAATGCCGACGGCGACGCGGTCATCGAGGTCAGTCGTGACGGCGAGCTCCTCACCTTGACCACCAACACCACGGTCACGCTGCGCCAGACCTCCGCCGACGACGAGACGCTCACCGAGGTCGGCTTCCTCGGTGTCCAGCCGGTGGTCAGCCTGCAGACCGGTGGCCTGCTCTACACCGGCAGGCAGATGGGCACGATGACCGTCGAGACGGTCCAGGCCCTCGGGCAGCTGCCCGTGAAGGTCTACGAGGTCGGCCGCGCGATCGTCGGGCTCCAGGAGCGCGATCCCGAGAGCCCGGTCTCGATCGTCGGCGGTGGCCGGTTCGCCGGTGAGGCCGCGGCCAGCGACGCCTTCCCGATCGTCGACAAGCTCGTCACGCTGCTCTTCCTGGTCGCGAGCTTCAACTTCTTCATCGGGATGTTCAACTTCGTCCCGCTGCTGCCCCTCGACGGCGGCCACATCGCCGGAGCCCTCTACGAAGGTCTCAAGCGCGGGTTCGCCCGCCTGCGCGGCCGCCCCGACCCCGGCCACGTCGACGTGGCCAAGCTGCTCCCGGTCGCCTACGTCGTCGGGCTGGCGATGCTGGTGATGGGTGTGGTCCTGATCGTCGCCGACCTCGTGGTGCCGCTGCACATCAGCTGAGCGCTCGCCTGCTCCCGGGGGAGCGGTGGTGGAGCCACATTCTCGGCGCGCGGACGGTGGGTGGACCACCGCCGGCCGGTGCGTACGTACAGGCGCGGGGGTGGGCGGTGGTGGACCCACACTTCTCGCGCGCGGAAGGTGGGTGGACCACCGCCGGCTGGGGCGTACGGACAGACGGCAGGCGTGAGCGGGAGCGGTGGTGGAGCCACATTCTCGGTGCGCGGAGGGTGGGTGGACCACCGCCCGCCAGGGCGTCCGGACAGACGCGCGCACGGGCGGTGGTGGACCCACACTTCACGCGCGCAGAATGTGGGTGGACCACCGCCCGCAGGGGCGGTCCGCCGACACCGGCGTACGCCGACCCGGCCCGTACGATGGACCCATGACGTCTGTCGGCCTGGGCATGCCCGCTCTCCCTCCGCCCGTGCTGTCCCCCCGCCGCAGGACGCGGCAGATCAAGGTCGGCTCGGTGGGGGTCGGCAGTGACTCGCCGATCTCGGTGCAGTCGATGACCACGACCCTGACCTCCGACATCAACGCGACGCTGCAGCAGATCGCGGAGCTCACCGCCACCGGCTGCGACATCGTGCGCGTGGCGTGCCCGAGCCAGGACGACGCCGACGCACTGCCCGCCATCGCCCAGAAGTCGCAGATCCCGGTCATCGCCGACATCCACTTCCAGCCGAAGTACGTCTTCGCGGCCATCGACGCGGGCTGCGCGGCCGTCCGGGTCAACCCGGGCAACATCCGCAAGTTCGACGACCAGGTCAAGGAGATCGCTCGGGCCGCCAAGGACCGCGGCACCTCGATCCGGATCGGCGTCAACGCCGGCTCCCTCGACAAGCGGATCATGGACAAGTACGGCAAGGCCACCCCGGAGGCGCTCGTGGAGTCCGCGGTGTGGGAGGCCGGCCTCTTCGAGGAGCACGACTTCCACGACTTCAAGATCTCGGTCAAGCACAACGACCCCGTGGTGATGGTGCGCGCCTACGAGCTGCTCGCCGAGGCCGGCGACTGGCCGCTGCACCTCGGCGTCACCGAGGCGGGACCGGCCTTCCAGGGCACCATCAAGTCCTCGGTCGCGTTCGGGCACCTGCTCAGCAAGGGCATCGGCGACACCATCCGTGTCTCGCTGTCGGCCCCACCGGTCGAGGAGGTCAAGGTCGGCCTGCAGATCCTGGAGTCGCTGAACCTCAAGCCCCGCCGCCTCGAGATCGTGTCCTGCCCCTCGTGCGGTCGCGCCCAGGTCGACGTCTACAAGCTCGCCGAGGAGGTCACCGCCGGCCTCGAGGGCATGGAGGTGCCGCTGCGCGTGGCCGTCATGGGCTGCGTCGTCAACGGTCCCGGCGAGGCCCGTGAGGCCGACCTCGGTGTCGCCTCGGGCAACGGCAAGGGCCAGATCTTCGTCAAGGGTGAGGTCATCAAGACCGTCCCGGAGTCGATGATCGTCGAGACCCTCATCGAGGAGGCCCTGCGCCTCGCCGAGGGGATGGAGCCGGTCGAGGGCTCCGAGGCCTCGGTGAGCGTGAGCTGATGGGCACCGACCTCGTCCGCAGGGTCAGCAGCACCGTCCGCCTCCAGGTCACCGCACCGGCCGACCTGGTCTTCTCGGTCGCCGTGGCGGCCGACCAGCGGCCGACCAGCGAGACCCTCAGCGTCTCCGTCGACGGCAGCCTCGTCGACCGCACGGAGATCCTCGCCAGCGGCCACACCCGCCTGCACCGCATCGCCAGCGCCCCCGTCGGCGCCCTCGTCATGCAGTACGACGCGGTGGTGCCCCTCGGCGCCGGCCCGTCGCCGGTGACCGAGCTCGAGCAGATCGAGTTCACCCGGCCGAGCCGCTACTGCGACTCGGACCGGCTCTCGCCGGTCGCGCACTCGCACTTCGGCCACCTCAGCGGCGTCGAGCTGGTGCAGGCCGTCGTGCAGTGGGTGCTGACGCACATCACCTACGCGCCGGGCAGCAGCGGGCCCGTCGACGGCGCTTTGGAGACCTACCTGCGCCGCCAGGGCGTGTGCCGTGACACCTCGCAGCTCGTGATCGCCTTCCTGCGCGGACTCGGCATGCCGGCACGCCTGGTCAGTGTCTACGCTCCCGGGCTGGTGCCGATGGACTTCCACGCGGTCACCGAGGTCGCGATCGACGGGGCGTGGTACGTCGTGGACGGCACCGGCCTCGCACCACGCGGCTCGCTGGTCCGGATCGCCACGGGCCGCGACGCCGCCGACACCGCCTTCCTGACCGTGAACAGCGGCTTTGCCCACCTGGGCCAGATGCAGGTCAACGCCGTGGCCGACCCCGGCCTGCTCGCAGACGACGGCCTGGCCCTCACGCAGCTGCGCTGAGCACCGGGGGCGCCTCAGAGCTCCGGCAGCCGGGTGACGTCCACCCCGACGTCGAGCGTCGACGTCGTGGACTCGGTGAAGATCACGCCCTTGAGCGGCGACACGTCGCGGAAGTCGCGACCCCAGGCCGTGACGACGTAGCGCGAGTCGGCGAGGTGGTCGTTGGTCGGGTCGAGGTCCACCCAGTCGCCGGCCGGGGTCAGCACGGAGACCCAGGCGTGCGACGCGTCGGACCCCTCCAGCTTGGCCTTGCCGGGCGGAGGCGTGGTCTCGAGGTAGCCGCTGACGTAGCGC
The DNA here is from genome assembly GCA_963790155.1 of uncultured Actinomycetota bacterium. Taxonomy (GTDB): domain Bacteria; phylum Actinomycetota; class Actinomycetes; order Propionibacteriales; family Nocardioidaceae; genus Nocardioides. Next base: position 1,331,387 of record CAWBNL010000004.1, read on the forward strand.
CCGGGCAGCCCCACCGCGCGCAGGCTGCCGAGGGCGAGGTGGGCGAAGTCCTGGCACACGCCTCGCCGCAGCTCGAGCAGCTCCTGCAGCGTCGTGCGGACGTTGGTCACCCCGGACGTGTAGGCGAAGTCGTCGAAGATGCCGTGCGTCAGCGCCGCGAGCGCGTCGCCGAGCGGTGTCTCGGGGGCGAGGAACCTGGCGGCGTACTCCCGGACTGAGTCGTCGACCTCCACCAGCGGTGAGGGCAGCAGGTAGGTCGCTCGGGTGGCCGGGTCGCCGACGTCGCGCACCGCCTGCGCCGCGGACGCCACGCTCCAGCGGTTGAGCTCCGCCAGGTCGACACGCGGCCAGAAGACCTGGACCACACTCGTCTTCGTCACCTCCAGGACCTCGTGCGGGGTCCGCAGCTCGACGTAGAAGCTCTGGTTGCCGAAGTGGTCGGTGTGCTCGCTGACCAGGTCGGGCTCGGGCGTGATGCGTACGTCGTTGCTGAGAACCCGTTGGTGGGGGGTGTCGCGAGGGCGCAGGAAGCCGCGCTCGTAGCAGGTCGTGACGTCGCCGTCATAGGTGTAGGTCGTGCGGTGTCGCACCTCGTAGCTGCGAGGCGTGAAGTCGTCGGGTCCCTGCCGGCTCACCCGTTCACCACCCGTGACCAGTCGCCGACGAGCACCCGCTGGGTCGGCTTGCGCCCGAAGTAGCGCACGCTCAGCGCCGACGAGATCGTGTGCAGCGTGTCGCCCACGTCTGCCAGCGTGGCCAGCAGCGCGGTCCGGTCGCCGGCACACAGCTCCACGAGGTCGAGCGCGGCCAGGGACGCGGCCAGGGACGCAGCGTCCGCGACGAGCCCGTCGTCCCCGGCCAGCCGCAGCGCGTCGATCAACCGGTCGACCTGGAAGGCCACCGATCGCGGGTTGCCGGTGTCGACGAGCAGCAGGGAGGTCGCGGAGTGGATGGGCCAGGCGGGGCCCTCGCCCGAGGCCGTACGACGCCGGTGGGTCAGGATGCTCTCGCACGCCTCGAGCACCGACTCGGTGACCTGGCCGTCGATGACCGGCGGCCGCTCGCGAGCCAGCGTGGCCCGCAGCAGGGCGACCGTGTGCTGGGCCCGCTCCACGCGGATCCCGCCGTCGAGGAAGCCCCAGGTCTGGTCGCGCACCATGCTCTCGTGCACCACCCCGGCGACGGCCAGCAGCGACTCGAGCACCGTGTCGAGCTGGGGACGGAGCTGGGTCTCGGCGGCCGGTGGTGTGGCGAGCGTGCGATCCAGGCGCGACAGGATGTGCCAGATGTCCTGGGAGAGCTGGTCGCGCACGCCCTCGGCGGCCACGACGAGCCGGTGGCAGGCGTGGGCGACGGTCCCGGGCCGGACGGCGGCGCCGACCATGGCGCGGAGGTGGTCGACGCTGCCGAGGCCGGGCCGGGGGACGACGCCGGTCAGCGCGGCCGCGGCCTGCACCATCACCTCCATCGTCGCGATCCCGGGGGTGTCCGGACGCTGGGCGTGGTCCTGCGCGAGGTCGTCGGCCACCCGCAGGAGCCGCGCGGTGCCCTCGGCCCGCTCCGCGTAGCGGCCGACCCAGTAGAGGTTGTCGGCGACCCGGGGGGAGACGGCCGTACGCCGCTGGAGCCGGAGCAGCACCGGCTGCGGCTCGGTGCTGGGTGCGGACCAGCCGCGGACGCCCGTCGAGTCCTCGGCGAGGACCCAGACGTCCTTGGCCAGGGCTCCGCTGGCGCTGGAGACGAGGCTGGAGGACGCGTCGGTGTTGACCCGTCCGAGCCCGCCGGGCATGACGTGGTGCCGCTCGGCGTCACTCACCCCGAACGTACGCAGCACGAAGCGTCCGGGAGCGAGGCCGGCGGGGGTGACGACGGGTGCGGTGGACATCGCGATCGGCTCCTGGCCGACCCAGGACCACGGCTGCGCCTCGATCTCGCGCCGCAGGTCGTCGCGCTCCTGCGCACTCAGCTCCCACCCGAACCGGGAGGCCACCACGAGCTCGCGGGCGATCGGCTTGACGACGAGGGACTCGAGGTGTGCCAGGACGTGCGAGCGGCTGCGCGGGTCCCCGCACCACCACGTCTGCGCCGACGGCAGGCTGAGCTCCTCGCCGAGCAGCCGCCGGGCGATCGAGGGCAGGAAGGGCGTGAGCCCGGCGTTCTCCAGCACCCCGGATCCGAGCGGGTTGGCGAGCCCGACGGCGCCGCGGCGGGCCGCCTCGACGAGCCCGGGCAGGCCGAGCCGGGAGTCGGGGCGCAGCTCCAGCGGGTCGCAGAACTCGGCGTCGACACGGCGCAGCACGACGTCGACCGGCTCGCGGCGTCCGGTGCTGCGGATCCAGACGCGACCGTCGCGGACGCTGAGGTCGTCGGCCTCGACGAGCGGGAAGCCGAGCAGGGTGGCCAGGAAGCCCTGGTCGAAGGCGGTCTCGGTGCCGGTGCCGGGGGAGAGCAGCACGACGCGCGGCATCTCGACGTCGGAGCCGGCGACGCCACCGAGCGCGTGGGCCATGGTGTGGAAGAAGCCACGCAGGCGCGCCAGCGAGGCGGTGCGGTGCACCGACGCCAGCACCCGGCTGGTGACGCGACGGTTGGCCATGGCGTAGCCCGCACCCGAGGGAGCCGAGGTCTTGTCGGCGATCACGGTCCACCGTCCGTCGGCTCCGCGCGCGAGGTCGGTGGCACCGAGGACGAGGCGCTGGCGGGCGATGCCGTCGACGCTGCGGATGAACCCGGGATGCCCGAGCACGACCTCGGCGGGCAGCACGCGCTCGGCGACCAGCCGCCGTGCGCCGTAGAGGTCGTCGTGCAGGAGCTGGAGGAGCTCCGCGCGCTGCCGGAGGTCCGCCTCGAGCGAGGCCCACTCGGTCGCGCCGATCACCACGGGCAACGGGTCGATCACCCAGCTGCGGCCCCGCTCGGCCGGGACGTCGTCACCGGAGGCGGCGGCCTGGCCGTAGCGGATGCCGTCGTCCTCGACGAGACGGCGGGCCTCGGCGCGGGCGGCCAGCAGCCCACCGAGCCCGAGCGAGTCGATCGCGGAGGTGACGAGCTGCTGCTCGGGCCGCACCTCGCGCGCCGCGTCGTACCACTCGTCGGGGCCGGTCAGCCCCTGCACCTGGGATCGGTAGCCGAGGAGCGTCCCCTGGGTCGCGGCGCTGGAGGGGACACTCACCGGGGGAGCCTAGCGAGGATCACCGGGCAGGAATCGCCGCAGGTCCAGTGTGGCGGGATACTCGGCCGAGCCGGTGGGCTTCGCGCCGGGATCCATCCGTCCGCTCGTGTGGCCGAGGGCCTCGAACCGCGACGCGCGACGCGCCTCCGCGGCCATGGCGTTGACCGGGTGGTCGTCATAGCTGCGTCCGCCCGGGTGCACCACGTGGTAGGTGAAGCCGCCCAGCGAGCGGCTGCTCCATGCGTCGACGAGGTCGAAGGTGAGCGGGGAGTGGATGCCGATCGTGGGGTGCAACGAGGAGTACGGCGCCCACGCGCGGTAGCGGACCCCGGCGACCGCGCGACCGGGTCCGCCCAGGGGCCGCATCGGGACCGGCACCCCGTTGCAGGTCAGCACGTGGCGTCCCTCCACGAGGCCGTCGGCGATGACCTGCACCCGTTCGACCGAGGAGTCGACGTAACGCGACGTGCCGCCGAGCGACACCTCCTCGCCGAGCACGTGCCAGGGCTCGACCGCACCGCGCAGCTCGAGGCTGACCCCGGCCACCGTCGTCGCCCCGAGTCGCGGGAAGCGGAACTCCCAGAACGGCTCCAGCCAGCCGGCGTCGAACCGGGGTCCGTCGCCGAGGAAGTCGTTGAGCTCGCGCACGACGTCCTCGAGGTCGGCCATCGCGTAGGCCGGGAGGAGGAAGGTGTCGTGCAGCCGCGTGCCCCAGCGGACGAGTCCTCCGGTGTAGGGCCTCTCCCAGAACCGCGCGACGAGCGCACGCACGAGCGCCGCCTGCACGAGCGCCATCCGCGGGTGCGGCGGCATCTCGAAGCCGCGCAGCTCCAGCAGGCCGAGCCGGCCGCGGTCGCTGTCGGGGCTGTAGAGCTTGTCGATGCAGAACTCGGAGCGGTGGGTGTTGCCGGTGACGTCGGTGAGCAGGTGACGGAACAGCCGGTCGACCAGCCACGGCTCCGCCTCCGCGCCGGCGCGCGTGACGCGCTCCAGCTCGGCGAAGGCGATCTCGAGCTCGTAGAGGGTCTCGTGCCGGCCCTCGTCCACCCGGGGTGCCTGGCTGGTGGGTCCGATGAAGCGCCCGCTGAAGACGTAGGACAGCGACGGGTGGTGCTGCCAGTAGGTGATCAGGCTGCGCAGCAGGTCCGGACGACGCAGCAGCGGCGAGTCCGCCGCGGTGGCGCCCCCCAGCGTGAAGTGGTTGCCGCCACCGGTGCCGGTGTGGGTGCCGTCCTGGTCGAACTTCTCCGTCGACAGGCCGGTGTGGCGGGCGTCGTCGTAGAGGCTCTCGGTGAGGTCGCGCAGCTCGACCCACGTGCTCGTGGGCTGGATGTTGACCTCGATGACGCCCGGGTCCGGGGTCACCGACAGGGTGGTGATCGCCGGGTCGCCGGGAAGCGGGTAGCCCTCGAGGACGACCGGCACCCCGTCGCCGGCGGCGCTGTCCTCGATCACCCGGAGGAGCTCGAGCGCCCTGCGGGCGTCGGTGAGCGGGGGGAGGAAGACGAAGACGTGACCGTCGCGCGCCTCGACGGTGACGGCGTGCCGCGGGGCCTCCTCGACGTCGTGCACCCTGGCCGGGGCCACACCCGCGTCGGGCTCCACCAGCTCCTCACGCGGCGCGAACGGCGAGGCGTCCGGGACGTCCGGTGGCGGGTTCCACGCGAGCGAGTCGAGGGGCAGTCGGTAGCCCGCGGGCGAGTCGCCCGGGGTCAGGAAGAGACGTCCGCGCCGCAGTCTCCAGTGGGCCGTGCCCCATCCCTCGCCGGACGGGTCCTCGAAGACCGGTACGACCCACGCGCGCGGCGTCGTCCGCGTCACGTCGACCTCGTCGACGCTCGGGGCGTCCGGGGCGACGGGACCGCCCTCCGGCAGCCGGGCGTCGTCCCAGGCACGGGCATACGGGTCGTCGTAGGCAGCCAGCACGTGCTCGGCCGGGACACCCAGCCGGACCGCGACGGTCCGCGCGAGGTCCTCGACGGACGCGTCGTCGCCGACGACCGGGTCGCCCCACGGGTGGTCGAGCAGGGCGGGGTCGCGCCACAGCGCACCGCCGTCGGTGCGCCAGCAGATCTGCGACTGCCAGCGCGGGAGCGGCTCACCGGGATACCACTTGCCCTGGCCGTGGTGGACGAGACCGCCGGGTGCCCAACGGGCTACGAGCCGCTCGGTCAGCTGCTTGGCGAGGACCCGCTTGTCGGGCCCGTCGGCGGCGACCGACCACTGCTCGCTGGCCTGGTCGGTCGCGGAGACGAAGGTGGGCTCACCGCCCATGGTCAGGCGTACGTCGCCGGCGACCAGCAGCCGGTCGACGTGCTCGCCGAGTGCGTCGACCTGCCGCCACTGCTCGTCGGTGTAGGGAGCGGTGACCCGGGCGTCCTCGTGGATGCGGGTCACCTGGTTGTGGAAGGCGAAGCTGACCTGGACGGGCGCGGTCGAGCCGCTGATCGGCGCGGCCGACGCCGGGCTGGGCGTGGCGCAGAGCGGGATGTGACCCTCCCCGGCGAAGAGCCCGCTGGTCGGGTCGAGGCCGATCCAGCCGGCCCCCGGGATGAACACCTCGGTCCAGGCATGCAGGTCGGTGAAGTCCTGCGTGGGCCCGGACGGGCCGTCGATGGCGGCGATGTCGGTGGTGAGCTGCACGAGGTAGCCGGAGACGAAGCGGGCGGCCAGGCCCAGCTGACGCAGCACGGAGACGAGCAGCCAGGCGCTGTCACGGCACGAGCCCCACCGGCTGGTCAGGGTGAGGTCCGGCGACTGGACGCCGTGCTCCATCCGGACCGTGTAGCTGACGTCTCGCTGGACGGCCTGGTTGACCGCGACGAGGAAGTCCACGATCCGGTCCCGGCGCTCGGCCAGGCCGCTGGCCTCGAGCCACTGCGTCACCACCGGTCCCGGCCCCGCGCCGGGGTCCTCACCGACCGGCAGGAGGTAGGGCCCCAGCTCGGCCGCCAGACCTGCCTCGTAGGAGAAGGGGAACGACTCGGCGTAGTCCTCGACGAAGAAGTCGAACGGGTTGATGACCGTCATGTCGGCCACCAGGTCGACGGTGATCGACAGCTCCTTGACCGGGTCGGGGAAGACCAGTCGGGCGAGGTAGTTGCCGAAGGGGTCCTGCTGCCAGTTGAGGAAGGCTCCGCGCGGTTCGACCGTGAGTGAGTAGGCCTCGACGGGGGTCCTCGAGTGCGGAGCGGGTCGCAGGCGCACCGTGTGCGGATGGACCGTCACCGGCTCGGCGAACGTGTAGGTGGTGCTGTGCTCGAGGGCTACGCGGATCGTCACGCGCGCCACGCTAGTGCTCGCATGTGCCAGCGAGGTTTCCTGTCCGGTTCGCTCCGGTCCGAGCGCTAGGCTCGCCGAGTGCTGAGGACCCGCGAGAAGGTGCGCGTGCTGGGCCCGGGGGACCGGGACCAGTTCATCGCGCTCGCAGCTCAGGACCCGGTGGTCAACGTCTTCGCCGACTACCGTGCGCGCCTCACCAACCTCGACGAGCGGTGGCTCGGCGGTCAGGTGTGGGGCCGGTTCTCCGGCGACGACCTCGTGGCCGGGTGCCACCTGGGCGCCAACCTGGTGCCGGTCCAGTGCACCCCCGAGGACGTCGGTGCCTTCGCCGAGGTGGCCCTGCGACGACGCAGCTCCGTCGGCACGATCGTCGGGCCCAGCGACGTCGTGGCGGCTCTGTGGGACATGGTCGGGGAGCGGTGGGCGCGCCCACGAGAGTTCCGGGCCCGGCAGCCCCACCTGCAGATGGACCACCTCTCGAGCGTGTCACCCGACCCCGGCGTACGCCTGACGACCCCGGACGACCTCGAGGTGCTCCACCCGGCGTGCGTCGCCATGTACACCGAGGAGGTCGGCGTCTCCCCGGAGACCGAGGCCGGTGGCGGCGACCTCTACCGCACCCGCGTACGCCAGCTCATCGGCCGCGGCTGGTCGTTGGCGAGCTTCGACGACGACGGCGTCGTCTTCAAGGCCGAGATCGCGTGCGCGACGCCCTACGCCGCCCAGGTGCAAGGGGTGTGGGTGCGTCCGGACCGTCGAGGGGAGGGCCTCTCGGTCAGCGGCATGGCTGCTGTCGTCGCGCACGTCCTCGACTCGGGCATGGCGCCGGTGGTCTCGCTCTACGTCAACGACTGGAACTGCGCTGCGCGGGCGAGCTACGCGGCGGTGGGGTTCGAGCAGACCGCGACCTTCGCGACGGTCATGTTCTGACCTGACGGCCACCGCGTCGTCTGACCGCAGCCGGGGTCTGAGCCCTCAGGGAAACGGACCGGACCCCCGCTCACGAACTGCTGCGTTGGTTGCCTCCCGGCCGTCATGGGCCGTCAACTGGTTCGCGGTGCCGATCGACCCGCACCTATCCTTGCGCCCATGACCGGCCGCCTCCTCCGTATGTCGTCCCTGTTCGTGCGCACGCTCCGCGACGACCCCAACGACGCCGAGGTCCCGAGCCACCGCCTGCTGGTCCGCGCCGGCTACATCCGTCGCGCCGCGCCGGGCGTCTACACCTGGCTGCCGCTGGGCCTGCGGGTGCTGCGCAAGATCGAGGCCATCATCCGCGAGGAGATGGACGACATGGGCGCCCAGGAGCTGTCGTTCCCCGCGATCCTGCCCAGGGAGCCCTACGAGGCGACCGGCCGCTGGGCCGACTACGGCCCCAACATCTTCCGCCTCCAGGACCGCAAGGGCGCCGACTACCTCCTGGGCCCCACCCACGAGGAGATGTTCACCCTCGTGGTGAAGGACCTCTACTCCTCCTACAAGGACCTCCCGCTCTCGATCTACCAGATCCAGAACAAGTACCGCGACGAGGCGCGCCCCCGCGCCGGGTTGCTGCGCGGGCGCGAGTTCGTGATGAAGGACTCCTACTCCTTCGACATCGACGACGCCGGCCTCGAGCGGTCCTACCACCTGCACCGCGACGCCTACATCCGGATCTTCGACCGCCTCGGCTTCGACTACGTCATCGTCAAGGCGACGTCGGGTGCGATGGGTGGCTCGGCCAGCGAGGAGTTCCTCGCCAAGGCCGACGTCGGCGAGGACACCTACGTCCGCTGCACGCACTGTGACTACGCCGCCAACGTGGAGGCCGTCACCGTCCCGGCGCCCGCCGCGGTGTCCTACGCAGACGCCCCCGCGGCGCATGCCGAGGACACCCCTGCGACCCCGACCATCGACTCGCTGGTCGCGCACCTCAACGCGGCGTTCCCGCGCGAGGACCGGCCCTGGGCGGCCGGCGACACCCTGAAGAACGTGATGGTGGTGCTCAAGCACCCCGACGGCACCCGCGAGCCCCTCGCCATTGGCCTGCCCGGCGACCGTGAGGTCGACCAGAAACGGCTCGAGGGTCAGCTGGAGCCCATCGAGGTCGAGGCCATGGACGAGGCCGAGCTCGCCAGGCACCCCGCGCTGGTCAAGGGCTACATCGGGCCCGGCGTGCTGGGCACGGAGTCGGCGACCGGCGGGGGTTCGGGCATCCGCTACCTCGTCGACCCCCGCGTCGCCGAGGGCACTCGCTGGGTGAGCGGCGCCGACGTCCACGGCTCCCACGTCGTCGACCTCACGGTGGGGCGCGACTTCACGCCCGACGGCACCATCGAGGCCGCCGACGTGCGCGACGGCGACCCGTGCCCGCAGTGCTCGACCCGGGGCGACGACGGCACGCTCGAGTCGGCACGCGGCATCGAGATGGGCCACATCTTCCAGCTCGGCCGCAGCTACGCCGAGGCGCTGGGGCTGAAGGTGCTCGACGAGAACGGCAAGCTCGTCACCGTCACGATGGGCTCCTACGGTATCGGACCCTCGCGCGCCGTCGCGGCGATCGCCGAAGGCACCCTCGATGACTCGGGGCTCTGCTGGCCGCGCAACGTCGCGCCCGCCGACGTCCACGTCGTCGCCGCCGGCAAGGAGGGCGAGATCCACACGGCTGCAGCCTCGCTCGCCACGGACCTGGCCGCTCGCGGGTGGGACGTCCTGCTCGACGACCGGGTCGGCAAGGTCAGCCCCGGTGTGAAGTTCAAGGACGCCGAGCTCATCGGCGTCCCGACGATCGTCACCGTCGGCCGCGGACTCGCCGCAGGTACGATCGAGGTGCGCGAGCGTCGCACCGACGAGCGCGTCGAGATCGCCGTCGAGGGTGCGGCGGCTGCGATCACCGAGATGATCCGGGGCTGACCTGCGCCGCCCCCTTGCAAGTTTGTGCGTTGCACGAACATGCAATGGCGAGGTGGTTCCTCATCTGCCAGATCGAATGCATGATTGTGCATGCGGCCCACCACCCCCACTGGAGGGCCGCACATGGTGATGCTGACCAATCCCACACGAGGCGGTCCGCGTCCCCGGCTTTTGGGAGAGATCTCGGGACTTTCTCAAAGGCTGAGGACGCGGACCGTTTCGTCTGTCCTGACCGGTGTCGACTCAGCCGAGCTCGGGGGCGCCCGGCCAGCTCTGGGCCGAGCCGCCCAGCTCCAGCTGCCACGTGGCCGACCACGTCGCCTCGGTGAGGGCCCACGCGCGGACCGGTCCCGACGACCGGGCCACCAGCGCGAGGAGCATCTCGACGCTGCCGGACTCGAGCGAGAGGGCGGCGGCCTCGATCCGGGCGCTGCGCAGCGGCTGCCCGTCGAGCTCGTACGCCGCTGCTGACGCGACCGGCGCACCGCCGGCCGCCGCGACCAGCGAGCGCAGCTGGTCGCGGCGCGAGCGGTGCCGGCGGTAGGCCATGGTCAACGCGTCGTGGAGCGCTGGCGTCGCGGACTGTGACGTGCGCGCCCCCAGCACGCCGTAGGTGTAGAGCGCGGCGTGCTCGGCGCCAAGAGTGGCCTGGAGGGCGTCGAGGGCACTCACGCTCTCACCTCGGCGGCCAGTCCTGCGGAGTGCTGCGAGGTGGAGGCGACGACACTCGCCAGCACCCGGGCCAGGTCGCCGCTCGCGGCGACCAGGCTTGCCTCGCGCACCTCCCGCAGGAGGCGCTGCTCGGAGCGGCGTACGGCGGCGAGCGCGGGCAGGATCCGTCTCGGCACGTCGGCGACCACACCCGCCGGCAGGTCACCGTCAGGCACGGCGCCCACCAGGACGGTGAGGTGTGCGTCGTGAGCCTCACGGACGGCCTGCAGCCGGTCTGCGAGGACGGGCACGGACCCGACTGCGGCCGCGAGGACGCCCCGCGCGCGGACGAGGGAGGTGACGACGCCGGCGACCAGCTCGGCGTCCTCGGGCGGACGGGGCGTCGCCGGGGAGGAGCCGCTCTCGCGCACCGGCGGGTCGATGTCGCACGCGCCCAGCACGAGCGGTGCCACGAGCGCCGAGCTCAGCGTCGTACGACGGGAGAGCGGGCGTCCGGGCACGTGCTGATGCTAGGTGACGCAGCGCGGGAGACGACGCGTCGCCGCTGGATGACCGGCCTGCGTCCGGGGCGGCTATCGTGATGGCTCGACAACTTCACAAGGAGGTCGCCACCGATGAGCACCCACCACCAGGCCACCACCACCGATCGCATCGAGGCCGAGCTGATCGACCCCCTCAAGGTGTTGGACCTCGACGTCGAGGCGGTCGAGCTCACCCCGGCAGGCAAGCGGCGGGTCCTGCGGGTGGCTGTCGACAAGGACGGCGGCGTCACCCTCGACGACGTCGCCGACGCCACGCGTGAGATCTCCCGCGTGCTCGACGACGAGTCCGACGTGATGGGCGAGCTGCCCTACACGCTCGAGGTCACCTCCCGCGGCGTCGACCGTCCGCTGACCCTGCCGCGCCACTGGCGCCGCAACACCGACCGGCTCGTCAGGCTCACCCGGGTCGACGGCACCGAGGTCACCGGCCGCATCACCTCCGCAGGCGACGCCGCCGCCCTGCTCGACGTGGACGGTGAGTCGCACGAGGTCGCCTACGACGACGTCGCCAAGGCGCTCGTGCAGATCGAGTTCAACCGCAAGAGCCAGAAGAAGGACGACTGATGGACATCGACCTGAGCATCCTGCGGATGCTGGAGCGCGAGAAGGAGATCTCCTTCGAGGTGCTGTGCGAGGCCATCGAGCAGGCGCTCCTCACCGCCTACGAGCGCGTCACCGAGTCACGGCACCGCGCGCGCGTCCAGCTGGACCGCACGAGCGGTCACGTGACCGTGTGGGCCCGCGAGCTCGACGAGGACGGCACCGCTGGTCCGGAGTACGACGACACCCCCGACGGCTTCGGCCGGATCGCCGCCACCACCGCCAAGCAGGTGATGCTGCAGCGCCTCCGCGACGCCGAGGACGAGATCAGGTTCGGCGAGTTCGCGGGCAAGGAGGGCGACATCATCTCCGGCATCATCCAGCAGGGTCGCAACCCCGACGACGTGATGGTCGACCTGGGCAAGCTGGAGGCGATCCTGCCGGTCAGCGAGCGGGTGCCGGGGGAGCAGTACGTCCACGGCGAGCGCATCAAGTGCCTGGTCACGTCGGTCCGCAAGGGGATGCGGGGTCCGCAGGTCACGCTCTCGCGATCCCATCCGACGCTGGTCAAGAAGCTCTTCGCCCTCGAGGTGCCCGAGATCGCGGACGGCACCGTCGAGATCGCCGGGATCGCCCGCGAGGCCGGTCACCGCACCAAGATCGCGGTCCACTCGACGGTCCCCGGCGTCAACGCCAAGGGCGCCTGCATCGGCCCGATGGGCCAGCGGGTGCGCAACGTGATGAGCGAGCTGCACGGCGAGAAGATCGACATCGTCGACTGGGCCGAGGACCCCGCCGAGATGGTCGCCCACGCGCTGTCCCCGGCGCGGGTCCACGCGGTCGAGATCGTCGATCTCGCCGCGCGCTCGTGCCGCGTCGTGGTCCCCGACTTCCAGCTGTCCCTCGCCATCGGCAAGGAGGGTCAGAACGCCCGCCTGGCAGCGAGGCTCACCGGGTGGCGCATCGACATCCGCTCGGATGACGCACCCGCCCCCGAGGACTGAACGGCCGCTCCGCACCTCATCGAGCACGAGCGCGACGTGGGGCACCCGCGATGGCGCACCGTGCCGGGGCTCGGTTCGTCAACGGGTGGCTGTCCGGATAGAGTGGGCCACAGTGGCCATCACGTCTGACAACCCTGTGCCCGGACCCGTCCGGACATGCGTGGGTTGTCGGGCCAGGGTCGCTGCGAACGAGTTGCTGCGGGTGGTCGCAGGCTCGGATGCCGAGGGCCGAGCGGCCCTGGTGCCCGATCCGGACCACCGGGCACCCGGGCGCGGGGCGCACCTGCACCCCGCGGACGAGTGCTGGCAGCTCGCAGTGCGACGACGTGCGTTTCCCCGGGCCCTGCGCTCGGGGGCACCGCTCTCCGACGTGCTGATGAGGCACTACCTCGCCTCGCTCACCACCCCACCTGATCACCGACCAGAAGCTGGAGCAAGCAGCTCATGAGCACTCGATGAGTCACTCACTATGAGTTTGTTGCACACCCACTAGCTGGTCCGCTTCCCCTCCTTCTGGGGTTCCGGACCAGAAGGAGTAATTCGCACCGTGGCAAAGACCCGAGTCCACGAACTCGCCAAGGAGTTCGGAGTCGAGAGCAAGTTCGTTCTCGAGAAGCTCAAGGAGATGGGTGAGTTCGTCAAGTCGGCTTCGTCGACCGTCGAGCCCCCCGTCGAGATGCGCTTCAAGAAGCAGTACGGCGACCAGCTGAAGGCCTCCGCGGCCTCTGCTCCCGCCGACACCGCGACCGAGGCGCCGGCTGCGAAGGCCGCACCCAAGCCCGGTCCCAAGCCTGCTGCAGCACCCGCCGCGCCTGCAGCACCCGTGGCGCCCGCCGCGACCGAGGCCCCTGCCCCTGCCCCCGTCGAGGAGGCGGCACCGGCCGCGCGCCCAGGCCCGCGGCCCGGGCCGAAGGCCCCCGTGGCCGAGCCCGAGGCTCCGCCGGCCGCGCCCGAGGCACCTGCTGCCCCGGCCGCCGCCAAGACCGCGACCCCGCCGCCGCGCCCCGTGGGCCGTCCCGGCGCACCGCGGCCCGGCAACAACCCGTTCGCGCCGAGCCAGGGCATGGGCTCACGCCCCGCCCCCCGCACGCCCAGCGACGACACCCGTCCGCCGCGTCCGCCGGCATCGGGCGACGCCCGTCCGGGCATGCCTCGCCCCAACCCCGCGATGATGCCCAAGTCCCCGGCTGCCTTCGGCAACGGTCCCGGTGCCAGGCCCGCCCGTGGCGGCCCCGGCGGCGGCCCCGGTGGCGGTCCCGGTCGTCCCGGTGCCCCCGCTCGTGGCGGCGCTCCGGGTCGTCCCGGTGGTGCACCCGGTGGCGGTGCCCCCGGTCGCCCCGGCGGCTTCGGCCCGCCGGCCAGCGGCCGTCCGGGCCAGCGTCCCGGCCAGCGTGGCCAGACCCAGGGTGCCTTCGGGCGCGCTGGCGGCCCGTCGCGTCGAGGACGCAAGTCCAAGCGCGCGCGTCGCATGGAGTTCGAGGCCATGGAGGCCCCGACGATCGGCGGCGTGCGGGTCCGCAAGGGCAACGGCGAGACCGTACGTCTCCCGCGTGGTGCGTCCCTGACCGACTTCGCCGAGCGGATCAACGTCGACGCGGCTGCCCTGGTGCAGATGCTCTTCTCGCTCGGCGAGATGGTCACCTCGACCCAGTCGGTCGGCGACGAGACCTTCGAGCTGATCGGCGAGGAGCTCAACTACGTCGTGGTGATCGTGTCCCCGGAGGACGAGGACCGCGAGCTGCTCGAGACGTTCGACCTCGAGTTCGGCGCCGACGAGGGTGATGAGTCCGACCTGGTCGTCCGTCCGCCGGTGGTGACCGTCATGGGTCACGTCGACCACGGAAAGACCAAGCTCCTCGACGCGCTGCGTGACGCCAACGTGGTCGACAAGGAGGCCGGCGGCATCACCCAGCACATCGGTGCCTACCAGGTCCACACCGAGGTCGACGGCACCGACCGTCGCATCACCCTCATCGACACCCCCGGTCACGAGGCGTTCACCGCCATGCGTGCTCGTGGTGCCCAGGCCACCGACATCGCGATCCTGGTCGTCGCGGCCGACGACGGCGTCATGCCGCAGACGGTCGAGGCGCTCAACCACGCCCGGGCGGCCAACGTGCCGATCGTCGTCGCGGTCAACAAGATCGACAAGCCGGACGCCGACTCCACCAAGGTCCGCGGCCAGCTGACCGAGTACGGCCTGATCCCCGAGGAGTACGGCGGCGACGCGATGTTCGTCGACGTCTCGGCCAAGGCCGGTCTCAACCTCGACAAGCTGCTCGAGGCAGTCGTCCTGACCGCCGACGCGTCGCTCGACCTGCGGGCCAACCCGACGCAGGACGCGCAGGGCCTCGTGGTCGAGGCGCACCTCGACCGCGGTCGTGGTCCGGTCGCCACGGTCCTCGTCCAGCGCGGAACGCTCCGCGTCGGTGACTCGATCGTCGCCGGTCCGGCCCACGGCCGTGTCCGCGCCATGCTCGACGAGCACGGCAACGAGATCACCGAGGCCGACCCGTCGCGTCCCGCGATGGTGCTGGGTCTCTCGGCGGTGCCCGGTGCGGGCCAGAACTTCATCGTCGTCGACGACGACCGGATGGCCCGCCAGATCGCTGAGAAGCGTGAGGCGCGCGAGCGTGCGGCCATGCAGGCCAAGCGCCGGGTCCGTCGCAGCCTCGAGGACTTCATGGCCTCCATGGAGAAGGGCGAGAGCCAGGAGCTCAACCTCATCCTCAAGGGCGACGTGTCCGGCTCGGTCGAGGCGCTCGAGGACGCCCTCGCCAACATCGACGTCGGCGACGAGGTCTCTCTGCGCGTCATCGACCGCGGTGTCGGTGCGATCACCGAGACCAACGTCGACCTGGCGGCCGCCTCCGACGCCATCATCATCGGCTTCAACGTCAAGCCCCAGGGCAAGGCGAGCCAGATGGCGGACAAGGAGGGTGTCGAGATCCGGCACTACTCGGTCATCTACCAGGCGATCGAGGAGATCGAGGCAGCGCTCAAGGGCATGCTCAAGCCGATCTACGAGGAGTCGACGCTCGGACAGGCGGAGATCCGCGAGATCTTCCGCTCGTCCAAGTCCGGCAACATCGCGGGCTGCATGGTCACCTCCGGCCTCATCCGCCGCAACGCCAAGGTCCGCATCCTGCGCGACAGTGCCGTGGTGGCCGACAACATCGACCTCGCCTCGCTCCGCCGCGAGAAGGACGATGCCTCCGAGGTCCGCGAAGGGTTCGAGTGCGGCATCGTGCTCAAGAACTTCCAGGACATCAAGATCGGCGATGTCGTGGAGTCGTTCGAGATGCGCGAGATCGCGCGGAGCTGATCTGGTGAGCTGATGCAGGAGTCACCGCTGAGGCGGTGACTCCTGCACGGTTCGGCCGTTGCAACACCCCAGCAGCGCAAGACTTCCCCCACCGGCTCCCGGCGGGACCGTTCGAGAAGGTGGGCCCCATGACCAACCCCCGCGTCCGCAAGATCGCCGACCGCATCCAGGTCATCGTCGCCGAGATGCTCGAGCGACGGATCAAGGACCCCCGACTCGGCTTCGTGACGATCACCGACGTCCGCGTGACCGGTGACTCCCAGCAAGCCTCCGTCTTCTACACCGTCCTCGGTGCCGACGAGGAGCTCGCCAGCACAGCAGCCGCCCTCGAGTCGGCCAAGGGCGTCATCCGCTCCGAGGTCGCCAAGCAGCTCGGAATGCGGATCGTCCCCACCCTGACCTTCATCCCCGACGCGCTACCCGAGAGCGCCCGCGCCCTCGACGAGGTGCTTGAACGCGCTCGCAAGCAGGACGAGGAGGTCGCCGCGCGCCGGGTGGAGGCCTACGCCGGCGAGGCCGATCCCTACAAGAAGCCCCGCGAGATCCTCGACGAGGACGACGAGGACCCCGAGGACGACGAGGTCGATCACGAGACCGAGGTGCTCGACGACGGCTCCGACCTCGGCTTCGACGAGGAGCTGTCCACCGGCGTGGACCCGTCCACCGCCCGGGACGACCGCCCCTGATGGTCGACCCCGCCCTGGTGGTCGTCGACAAGTCGCCCGGCATGACGTCGCACGACGTCGTGGCTCGGGTGCGTCGGTTGGCCGGCACCCGCAAGGTGGGCCACGCCGGGACGCTCGACCCGATGGCCACCGGCGTGCTGGTGCTCGGCGTCGACCGCGCCACCCGTCTGCTCGGTCACCTCATGCTGACCGAGAAGGCCTACGACGCCACCATTCGTCTCGGTGCGGTGACCACCACCGACGACGCGGAGGGCGAGGTCGTCTCGACCCACGCGGTCGACGGCGTGCGGGAGGACGACGTACGCGCGGAGCTGGCGCGGTTCGTGGGCGCCATCGAGCAGGTCCCGACCGCGGTCTCCGCGATCAAGGTCGACGGCCAGCGTGCCTACGCCCGCGTGCGTGCGGGGGAGCAGGTCGAGCTCAAGGCGCGGCCGGTCACCGTCCACGACCTGCTGGTGCACGAGGTCGCGCTGCCCGACGTACGCATCTCGGTGCGGTGCTCGTCGGGCACCTACATCCGTGCGATCGCCCGTGACCTGGGTGCTGCGCTCGGGCGTCGGCGGTCACCTTGCCGCGCTGCGGCGCACCGCGGTCGGTCCGTTCGACCTGTCGCGTGGCCCGCACGCTCGAGGAGCTGGGCGAAGAATTCGCCGTCGTCCCGATCGCCGACGCTGCCCGGACATCCTTCCCCGCCGTGGAGCTCAGCGACGAGCAGGCGAGTGACGTCCGATTCGGTCGCGCGCTCGACCCTGACCCTGCCGGCAGCGGGCCCTCACGCGGTGTTCGCCCCCGACGGCGAGTTCCTCGCGCTCTACGAGCAGCGGGGCGAGCAGGCCCGAGCGGTCGCCGTCTTCGTCTGAAGCCGCGCCCCTGTCATGTCAGGAAATCTGACGTGAAGGTGGTCTTGACCACTGGAAAAACTTGTGGCGGGTTGCGTGGCGCAGGAGCAAGGTGTAATCGGGCTGAGAGGTCGCAGAGTGCGATCCACGTGCCCGAGGGAGGTACGGCATGTCCGTCCAACGTATCGCCGCGTTCGGCGTCAGCCTCATGCTGCTGGCCGCTGGATCGCTCATCGGAGGAACGGCCGGCGCTGCCGGTCCTGCTGCTGCGCGGGAGACAGCAGCCGCCGCGACGCCAGTCAGCATCAGCGGCACTCGCAGGATCACCATGGCGACCACGGTCCAGCCGGGCGTCAACGAGTTCGAGGTCACCAGTGCCAAGCCCTCGGGCTTCCAGATCATCAGCCTGCACGACGGCTACACCGTCGAGGAGGCAGAAGCGGACATCAAGAAGGGTCTCGACGCCGGGAAGCTCAGGCAGCTCAGGAGGTTCGAGGCCAACGTGAGCTTGGTCGGTGGCGTCAACAGCGTCCCGGGCAAGACCGCGCACGCCTGGGTCGACCTCGCGCCGGGCAGCTACATCGCCCTCGACGTGCGCAGCAGGACCAACGCATCCAAGTGGCTCGCGTTCACAGCGGTGGGCGAGGACACAGGGGGCGCGATGCCCGAGGGTGCCACGGTGAAGGCCGTGCGCAGTGCGTCGTGGAGCAAGAAGCCCGGCTCCATCCCCCACAAGGGCACGTTGACCTTCAAGAACCGTTCCTCATCGAACCACTTCATCGTCCTCGCGAAGATGAGGAAGGGCGCCACGATCAAGGACGTCGAGAAGTTCTTGATGACCGAGGAGGGTCCGCCGCCGGTCAATTTCAGGCGCGTGCTCGACTCCGCGGTCATCAGTGGCGGGGAGACGATGGCGTTCGACTATCGGCTGCCCAGGGGCACCTACGCGATGATGTGCTTCTGGCCCGACGCCTCCATGGGTGGGATGCCGCACGCGATGATGGGCATGATGCGTGCCATCAAGCTGACCTGACGCGATCGCGGTTGCACCGGGCCCTTCCCTGTGGGGGCCCGGTGCTGCACGCCGCGATCCCTGCGCTGAGTAGGCTGCCGCCGTGCAGATCTGGACTGGAGTCGACGACGTCCCGGCCGACCTCGGCCGCACCGTCGTCAGCATCGGCAACTTCGACGGCGTGCACCTCGGGCACGCCCACGTGCTGCGGGAGGCCCGCGAGGCCGCGACTCGCCTGGGCATCGACACGGTCGTGGCCGTCACCTTCGACCCGCACCCGATGGCGGTGCTGCGCCCTGACCATGCTCCGCCGACCCTGACCTCGATCCACACCCGCGCGCGGCTGCTCGAGGCGCGCGGGCGTCGACTGCATCCTCGTGGTCGGCTTCGACCGTGACGTCGCGCGCTGGTCACCGCAGGAGTTCATCGACCGGGTCCTGGTCGAGACCCTGCACGCTGCTGCGGTGGTCGTGGGGTCCAACTTCCGGTTCGGCGCGAGGGCCGCCGGGGAGGTCGCCACGCTCGTCGAGGCGGGCTCGAGCCGCGACTTCGAGACCATCGGCGTGGCGCTCGACGGCGGCCCGCAGGTGTGGAGCTCGACCTATGTCCGCCAGTGCCTGGCCACCGGCGACGTCGCCGGTGCGTGCGAGGCGCTGGGTCGCGCCTTCACGGTGCGCGGCACCGTCGTCGAGGGCGACAAGCGCGGACGCGAGATGGGCTATCCGACCGCCAACGTCCCGGTCCCGCCGATCGATGCCGCACCTGCCGACGGGATCTACGCCGGCTGGCTGACCCGCCTCGACACCGGGGAGCGCTACCCCGCCGCGATCTCGGTCGGCACCAACCCCACCTTCGACGGCGAGCGCGAGCGACGCGTCGAGTCCTACGTCCTGGACCGTGACGACCTCGAGCTCTACGGGGTCGAGGTGGAGGTCGCCTTCGTCGAGCGACTGCGCGGCATGGTGAAGTTCGAGGGGATGGCGGCGCTCATCGAGACCATGCACGACGACGTACGCCGCTCGCGCGAGATCCTGGCGTGACCCAGGCTCGGTCCTCCGGAGATTCGCTCGCCGACACCGAGGCGTGGTTCCTCGACCACGGCCTGTCCTACTTCGTGCCCGGCGAGCGCGCCGCGGCCCGCGAGGCGCTGTCGCGCCGCAGGCTCCTTCCCGCGTTGACGCTGCTGGCCGTCGCGGCCGCCGCGCTGGCGGGGCTGTCGGGCTGGCTCTCGCGGCAGGTGGCCGCAGCGCCGGCGGTGCTGCTGACCGTGGTGGGAGCGGGCGCGATGGTCTACGCGCTGACGGCCCTGCGCGCGGGTCCCATCGTGGGGTGGGCGCTCAAGCGCACGCTGACGAGCCTGGGCTCCGTGGTGTCCACGGCATCGCGCGCGCTGCCGCTGCTGCTGGTCTTCATCGCGTTCCTCTTCATCAACGCCGAGGCGTGGCAGATGGCCTCCAGCCTCGGGTTCGGCACGCTCTGGCTGACCGCCCTGCTGCTCCTGGGCCTGGGCGCCGTCTTCCTGCTGGTCAGGCTGCCCGAGGAGGTCGACCAGGCCGACGACGCGGTCGACGACGCGTTCCTGCTGCGCGCGTGCCGCGGTACGCCGCTGGAACAGGTGTGTCGCGAGATGGTCGACGACCCCGGGGCCGACCCCGCAGCGCACGCCGAGATCACCGGCTACGACCGCTGGAACCTCATCGTCGTGCTGCTCGTGATCCAGGCGGTGCAGGTGGTGGTGCTCGTGGCTGCGGTCTTCGGCTTCCTGCTGGTCTTCGGCTCGCTCATCGTCAACGAGGAGGTCCAGCTCGCGTGGACCGCGAAGCAGTCGATCAGCAACGTGCCGGTGCTGACCAACGTCTCGGTCGAGCTGGTCAAGGTGTCGCTGTTCCTGGCGTCGTTCTCCGGGCTCTACTTCACCGTGTCCGCGGTCACCGACGACACCTACCGCGGCCAGTTCTTCGCCGCGGTGATGGAGCACCTGGAGAAGGCCGTCGGCGTCCGTGCGGTCTACCTCGCGCTGCGCGAGCGTGAGGGACGCCGCCCGACCTGAGTCCGGCGTACGAGACGCAGCTCGAGCAGTGCCCCACCCGAGACGCAGCTCGAGCGGTGCCCCACCCACGTTCCAAGGGTCTGGAAGTGTGGCTGGAGCACCGCTCGAGTCAGTCTGCGGGCGTGGACGTGTCAGGCGTCGAGGTCCTGCTCGATCAGCGCGGCGATCGCGTCGACCGCAGCCTGGTCGTCTCCGGCCACCTCGACCGTGTCACCGTTGCCGGCGCCGAGGGTCATGATCATCAGCGACGAGCTGGCGTCGACGCCGTTGATGGTGACGTCCGAGCCGAGCTCGCCGGCCTTCTCGGCGATGATCGCTGCGGGGCGGGCGTGGAGGCCGACGGCGGAGCCGACGACGACGGACTTGCTGGGCATGGTGCTCCTTGGGGTAGTGGTGAAGCGGAACGAGGCGTGGGTCACACCGTAACGAGGTCTGCGGCAGCGTTGGTACGCCCCACGCTCTTGGCCACCACGACGAGCGCCGCGGAGACCACGACGCCTGCGAGGAGCGCAATGAGGAACCCGAAGATGTTGTCGACGGCGAAGGGCAGCACGAAGATCCCTCCGTGCGGCGCCCGGAGGCCGACATCGAGTCCCATCGAGAGCGCGCCGGTGACGGCGCTGCCGGCCATGATCGGGGGGATCACGCGGGTCGGGTCCGCCGCGGCGAACGGAATGGCACCCTCGGTGATGAACGAGGCGCCCATCGCCCACGCTGCCTTGCCGTTCTCGCGCTCCGGGACGGTGAAGAGACCGGGCCGCACGACGGTGGCCAGCGCCAGCGCAAGCGGCGGGACCATGCCGGCGAGCATCACGGCGGCCATCACCTTGCAGCTCCGGGGCGTCCGTCGCAGTCGCGGCGGCACCGAGGCCGGTGGTGGCGAAGGCGTAGGCCGTCTTGTTGAGCGGGCCGCCCATGTCGAAGGCCATCATCAGCCCGAGGATGATGCCGAGGATGATCGCGGAGCCACCCTGCAGGCTGTTGAGCCCGTCACTGAGCGCCTGCATGAGTGCGCCCAGCGGCTTGCCCAGGACGACCACCATGACGAATCCGGAGATCAGCGTCGCCAGCAGCGGGATGACCAGCACGGGCATCAACCCGCGCATCCAGGTGGGCACCTTCCAGCGGGTGATCCACAGGGCCACGATGCCTGCGAGCACGCCACCGACGATTCCGCCGAGGAAGCCGGAGTTGAGGGTGCCCGCGATCGCGCCCATGACGAAGCCGGGGGCGATGCCGGGCCGGTCCGCGATGGCGTAGGCGATGTAACCCGCGAGTGCGGGAACGAGGAACCCGAAGGCTGCCGCGCCGAGAGTGAACAGAAGCGCGCCGAGGTAGGCGAAGAACGCGCTGCCGAACAGCGCGTGGTCGAGGCCGAGCTCGTTGACGTCCGGCAGGTTGAAGAGCGTGTTGTCGACCGCGATCGTCTGACCGTCGTTCACGATCTCGTAGCCGCCGAAGAGGAAGCCCAGCGCGATCAGCAGGCCGCCTGCGGCGACGAACGGGATCATGTAGGAGACGCCGGTCATCAGGACCCGACGCGTCGTGGCACCGAAGGACTGCGTGCCTGCGGAGGACGTGTCCGCCTCGCCGGCGACACCCTCGACGCGCGGCGAGCCCGACGGGTCGGCGGCGTAGCGCAGAGCCTCGGCGATCATCGCGTCGGCGTCGTCGATCGGGCGCTTCACCCCCGAGCTGACCATCGGCTTGCCCGCGAAGCGCGAGCGGTCGCGCACGCCCACGTCGACGGCGAAGATCACCGCTCCGGCCTGGGAGATGATCGCGGGGTCGAGCGGGGTGGATCCGGCGGAGCCCTGGGTCTCGACGTGGAGCTCGACACCGGCGCGCTCAGCGGCAGCCTCGAGGGCCTCGGCGGCCATGTAGGTGTGGGCGATGCCGGTGGGACACGCGGTCACTGCGACGAGCGACGGCTTGCCGCCGGCAGCGGTCGCGGAGGCACCTGCAGCTGCGGTCGCGGCGGGCGCCGCCGTCCCGGACGGAGCACCCGAGGCAGGGACCGCGGGCTTCGCGCCGGGAGCAGGCTCCCCGATCTCGTGGGTGATCAGGTCGACGACCTGCTCGGCGGACTCCGCCGAGCGGAGGGCGTCGGTGAAGGCCGGCTTGACCAGGGCTCGCGCGAGCTTGGTCAGGATGGTGAGGTGGTCGGCGTCGCCGCCGGCGGGGGCGGCGATGAGGAAGGCGATGTCGGCCGGGCCGTCCTTGGCGCCGAAGTCGACCGGGGGCTCGAGCCGGGCGAAGGCGAGGGTCGGCGTCTCCACGCCGGTCGTGCGGCAGTGGGGGATGGCGATGCCGCCGGGCAGGCCCGTGGCCGAGGTGGACTCGCGCGTGAAGGCGTCCTCGATGAGCTGGTCCTTGTTGCTCGCGCGGCCCGCGTCGTCGACGACCGCCGCGAGGGCGCGGATGACGTCGTGCTTGTCAGCGCCCCAGTCGGCGCCGAGCCGGACGAGGTCGGTGGTGATCAGTTCGGTCATGCTGTGCCTCCGATGGCGTTGACGCCGACGAGCTCCGTGCGGAGCTGCGAGGGCAGGGGGATGGTGGTGCCGGGCAGGCCTGCAGCGGCGCTGCCGTAGGCGACTGCGAGAGCAAGGCGCTCGGGGGCGGGGAGCCCCCGGATGTCACCGAGCAGGTAGCCGAAGAGGCTGGAGTCGCCGGCACCGACGGTGCTGACGACGGTCGTGGGGGGTGGGGTGGCGTGCCAGGCGCCCTCGGACGTCACGAGGACGGCGCCGTTGCCGCCGAGGGTGGCCAGGACGGCGCCCACGCCCTGCGCGATGAGCTCGCGTGCGGCTGCCGCGGTGGCGACCGGGTTGGACTCGAGCTCCTCGGGGTCGCCCCCGGTGAACGAGGCCAGCTCGTCGCCGTTGGGCTTCATCAGGTCGGGCGCGGATCCTGGCAGCGCGTCCACCAGCGCCTGGAGCGGAGCCTCGCTGGTGTCGACCGCGACGCGAGCACCCACCTCGCGCAGGCGGCGTACGAGGTCGGCGTAGAAGGTCGGTGAGGCACCCACGGGAAGCGAGCCTGCCAGCACCGTCCAGTCGGCGCCAGAGGCACGTACCAGGACGGTCTGCGCCAGCAGCTCGAGGTGCATCGGCAGGACCTGCGCACCAGGGGAGTTGAGCTTGGTCGTGGTGCCGTCGGGCTCGGTGATCGTCAGGTTGACGCGTACGTCACCGGCCGGGCGCACCGGTCGGCAGTCGATGCCGGCGCCGAGCAGCTCGAGGACGAACGGGTCGTCCTTGACGGCGGGGAGCACGGCGATGCTGGGGATGCCGGCACTCACCGCCGCGCGGGAGATGTTGACTCCTTTTCCTCCGGCCTGGGCGGTGACCGAGGCGACCCGGTGCACCTGCCCACGGACCAGCTCGCCGTCCAGGGCCACCGTCCGGTCGATGCTCGGGTTGGGTGTCAGGGTCAGGATCATGCGATCACTACCTCGATTCCTGCTGCTTCCAGCGCGCGGCGGTCCGCGGCTTCGATGTCGCTGTCGGTGACCAGCACGTCCACGTCGTCGAGCGTGGCGAACCGTACGGCGGTCTCCACCCCCATCTTGCTCGAGTCGGTGAGCACCACGGTGCGCCTCGCGCACTCGATGATCGCTCGTTTGCTGGCTGCCTCGTCGCTGTCGGGGGTGGTCAGGCCGTGTCCGACCGTCAGGCCGTTGGTGGCGACGAACGCGACGTCGGCGCGGAAGTCGGCGAGCGCCGCCACGGTGTCTGCGCCGACCGCAGCGTGCGTCGTGGGGCGCACCTTGCCGGGCAGCAGGTGCAGCTGGATCTGCGGCAGGCCCGCCAACCGGGTCGCGACGGGCACCGAATGGGTGATCACGGTGAGCCGGTGGTCGCGGGGGAGCAGGGCAGCGAAGCGGGCCGTGGTCGTGCCGGCGTCGATGGCGATGATCGAGTCGGGCGGGGGGAGGAGGGCCAGGGCTGCGTTGGCGATGGCCTCCTTGGCGTGCGTGTTGGACTGGTCACGCTCGCCGATTCCTGATTCGATGGAGGTGAGCGAGCCCGCGGGCACCGCGCCACCGTGCACCCGACGCACCAGACCCATCCGGTCCAAGGTCGAGAGGTCACGGCGGACGGTCTCGGTGGTCACCTCGAACTGCTCGGCCAGCTGGACCACCGACAGGCGTCCGCTCCGGCTGATCAGGTGGGACATGGCTTGCTGCCTCTCTTCGGCGTACATGGTCCCCCTCTCCGAGAATCTTTGTATGTGTTGTTTTAGTCCCGAATGTGTTGCTTGTCAACCTTGGTGTGATCTACGGTGTGTCCATGACCACATCCGCCACCGCCCTCAGCGGGACCCCGGTCGTTCCGGGTGTCGCCGCTGGCCCAGTCCTGCACGTTCGCGGCGAGATCTCGCCCGAGGCGATCGCCCGCTACGGCGACGGTGACTTCGCCGATGCCGAGGCCGCGCTCGCGGCCTACGACGGAGCCGCAGCGGCCGTCGCCGACACGTTCACCGCCAAGGCGTCCTACGCCCAGGGCGCTGCGGCGGAGGTGCTCGCCGCGAGCGCCGGCTTGGCGCGTGACAAGGGGCTGCGGTCCGCAGTCTCGAAGAACCTGCAGGCAGGCCAAGGGCCGGTGAGCGCAGTCCAGGGCGCGGTGGACCAGTTCGTCACGATCTTCACCAGCATGGGTGGTCTGATGGCCGAGCGCGTGACCGACCTGCGCGACATCGAGCGCCGCGTCGTCGCCCACCTCGTCGGTGAGCCCGCGCCCGGCGTGCCGGTGCCGAGCGAGCCGTCGATCCTGGTCGCCGAGGACCTCGCGCCGAGCGACACCTCCGGCCTCGATCCCGAGCTCGTCACCGCTCTGGTGACCGAGCGGGGCGGCGCGACGAGCCACACCGCGATCATCGCGCGCCAGCTGGGCATCCCGTGCGTGGTCGGCGCGGCCGGCATCATGGCTGTCCCGGGCGGCACGTTCGTCGTCGTCGACGGGGAGACCGGCACCATCGAGCAGGGCGCAGACCCTGACGAGGCACGCGCTCGCGTCGAGGAGAGCAAGCGCCTGCGCGACGAGCTCGCCTCGTGGAGCGGTCCGGCCGCCACCCTCGACGGTCTGCCCCTCAAGCTGCTCGCCAACGTCGCCGACGGATCCTCCGCGAAGTCGGCGGGACTCGAGCCGGTGCAGGGGGTGGGCCTGTTCCGCACCGAGCTGTGCTTCCTGGACCAGAAGGACGAGCCCACCGTCGAGGAGCAGGCCGACATCTACGCCGACGTCCTCGCGCCCTACTCCGACGGGCGCTACGTCGTGGTCCGCACCCTCGACGCCGGGTCCGACAAGCCCATCGCGTTCGCGACCCACGACGGTGAGGAGAATCCGGCGCTCGGGGTGCGCGGGCTGCGGCTGAGCTTCGGCAACCCGGGCCTGATGGACCGCCAGCTCGACGGCATCGCCGCGGCGGCCGAGCGCACCGGCACCGAGACGTGGGTGATGGCGCCCATGGTCGCCACCGTGGCCGAGGCAGCCGACTTCGCCACCAAGGTCCGTGCGCGTGGGCTGAAGCCCGGCATCATGGTCGAGATCCCGAGCGCTGCGCTCCTCGCGCACCGGATGCTCGAGGTCGTCGACTTCTTGTCCATCGGCACCAACGACCTCACGCAGTACACGATGGCCGCCGACCGGATGGCCACCGACCTGGCCCACCTCACCGACCCGTGGCAGCCCGCCGTCCTCCAGCTGATCGCGATCACCGCGCACGCCGGCAAGGAGGTCGGCAAGCCTGTCGGCATCTGTGGTGAGGCCGCGGCCGACCCGCTGCTGGCGACGGCGCTGATCGGGATGGGCATCTCCTCGCTCTCGATGGCCGCCCGTGCCGTACGCCCGGTCGGCGCCCAGCTCGCCCGAGTCACCCTCGAGACCTGCGAGGCCGCGGCCGAGGCCGCCCTCGGTGCGCCCGACCCGATGACCGCGCGTGCCGCGGTGCGTGAGGTGCTCGGGCACTGAGGCCCCTGCCCGACAGCCTTCTCCATCCATCTCGACACGGAGGAACCATGACGACAGAGTATGAGCGTTACCGCGCGGCCGACCTCGAGCTGCCGGAGGAGGGCTGGGCCTGGAACGTCTACGGCGCAGGCGCGGACAACATGGGCAAGGACGATCGACCCGAGCTGGTGCCCATCCCACGTCCCGGTGCCGACCAGATGCTGGTGCGCATCGACAGCGTCGGACTCTGCTTCTCCGACGTGAAGATCCTGCGTGCGGGCGGCAGCCACCCGAAGCTCTACAACCGCGATCTGTCCGAGGAGCCCACCCGGCTCGGCCACGAGGTGAGCCTCACCGTCATCGAGGTGGGCGACGACCTGGCCGACCGCTATCACGCCGGCCAGCGGCTGGCGGTGCAGCCCGACATCTATCAGGACGGCACGAGCACGGCCTACGGCTACACCGTTCCGGGCGGACTGATCCAGTACCACCTGATGGGCTCGGAGATGCTCGAGACCGACGACGGTGCGTGCCTGCTGCCCCTGCCCGACACGATGGGGTACGCCGAGGCCTCCACGCTGGAACCGTGGGGGTGCGTGATGGCCGCCTACACCCAGCGTCGCCGCCTCGAGCCCAAGGCCGGTGGGACCATGTGGATCATCGGCCGGCCGGGGGACGAGCGCGACTACGTGTTCTCCTCAGGTCTGGACGCCCCGGCCACCATCGTGCTGAGCGACGTGCCTGCCTCGATGGCGGCACTGGTGGACCACGTCGCGGCCACCAAGGTCGTGCGCAACGGCGTGGGTGCCGAGGACTACCAGTCCCTGGTGGACGAGCTGACCGACGGCGCCGGCTTCGACGACATCGTGATGCTCGACCCACGATCGGCCGCGACCGTGGGGGCGGTGGCTACGCACATCGCCCGGCGGGGCACCCTCAACATGGTGGGCGAGACCGCGCTGGACGGCCTGGTGGACACCGACGTGGGACGCCTGCACTACGACTACACCGCCTACCTCGGCAGTCGAGGACCCGATGTCGCGGACTCCTACGGTGCCGCGCGCAACCGTTGTGACCTGCGCCCGAGGGGCACCACCGTCTTCGTGGGCGCCGGTGGTCCCATGGGGCTGATGCACCTCCAGAGGGCCATCCAGCAACCCGACGGCCCCAGCAGGATCGTGGCCACCGAGGTGAGCGACGAGCGACTGAGGAGCCTCCAGGACCGTCTCGCGCTTCTCGCGGAGAGCAACGACTGCGAGCTGCTCACCTTCAACTCCCAGACCGCCGAGCAGTCCCTGGCCGAGTTCGTGGCGGGCATCACCGAGGGCCGAGGTGCCGACGACGTGGTGGTCAGTGTCCCCATCTCGCAGGTGATGGCCGAGGCCGACACCGTGATGAATCCTGACGGGATGCTCGTCTTCTTCGCCGGCGTCCCCAACGGCACCCTGGCACCGTTGAACCTGAGCGCGGTCTACCTCGACAACGCCCAGTACACCGGGACGTCCGGACTGACCATCCACGACCAGCAGCAGGTGGTGGACCTCGCCGAGCGGGGTGAGCTCTCTCCGGGATCCATCGTGGGCGCAGTCGGCGGCATGCTGGCGGCGAAGGACGGCCTCCAGGCACTGGTCGAGGGAAGCTACTCCGGGAAGGTCCTGATCTTCCCGCAGATCCATGACCTCCCCCTGATGGGACTCGACGAGCTGAAGGACACGCTGCCGGAGGTCGCCGAGAAGCTGGGGCCCGGCAACACGTGGAACGGCGAGGTCGAGAAAGCGCTCTTCGACTCCCAGCTGAGCCGCTAGCAGCGACCACCTGGGCACGGCCTGTCACCAGTCGTAGCCCCTTTTGGATGAAAACCACACAGTCGGGCAGAAATAGGTGCCCGAGTCCTTGGCAACGTGCCCGATCGTGCGGTTTAATCACCACATCATGTGATCGGGGTCACCCCACCCACACCTGGAGGACACAGCATGGCGACGACGACTACCCCAGCGGCCCGCGGAGGCGCGCGGGTCCACGTGCAGAAGTTCGGCACGTTCCTCTCCAACATGGTCCTGCCCAACATCGGCGCGTTCATCGCCTGGGGCCTGATCACCGCACTCTTCATCCCCAACGGCTGGCTCAACCTCGGAGGCGGGGACAACGCCTGGTTGTCGGACACGAGCTGGGTCGCCCAGATCGGCGGTTGGGACGCGGACGGCGGCGGCATCGTCGGCCCGATGATCACCTACCTCCTTCCGCTGCTGATCGGCTACACCGGCGGCCGGATGATGTACGACAACAACATCCGCGGCGGCGTGGTCGGTGCGATCGCGACCATGGGTGCCATCGCCGGCGCCAGCGTGCCGATGTTCCTCGGCGCGATGATCATGGGCCCCCTCGGTGGCTGGTCGATGAAGAAGCTCGACGCCCTCTGGTCCCACAAGATCCGCCCGGGCTTCGAGATGCTGGTCAACAACTTCTCCGCCGGCATCTGGGGCATGGTCCTGGCGATCCTCGGCTTCGTCGTGGCCGGACCCTTCGTCACCTGGTTCAGCGCTCGCGCCGAGGACGTCATCGACTTCCTGGTCAGCAACAGCCTGCTCCCGCTGACCTCGCTGTTCATCGAGCCGGCCAAGGTGCTCTTCCTCAACAACGCGATCAACCAGGGCATCCTCACCCCGCTCGGCACCGCTGAGGCCGCCAGGGACGGGCAGTCGATCCTGTTCCTCCTCGAGGCCAACCCGGCCGCGGGCGCCGGGCTGCTGCTGGCCTTCATGTTCTTCGGCAAGGGCGCGGCGAAGGCCTCGGCCCCCGGCGCGCTCCTCATCCACTTCGTCGGTGGCATCCACGAGATCTACTTCCCCTACGTGCTGATGAAGCCCAAGCTCATCCTCGCGATGATCGCCGGCGGCATGACGCAGATCTCGATCAACCTCGCGTTCAGCTCGGGCCTGCGCGCTCCCGCGGCGCCGGGGTCGATCATCGCGGTGCTGATCGCGACGCCGGGTGCCAGCTACTTCGGAGTCATCCTGTCCGTCATCGGGGGAGCGGCGGCCTCGTTCGTGGTCGCGGCCTTCCTCCTCAAGACCGACAGGTCCGACGACGAGGGCGACCTGACGGCGGCCACGCAGAGCATGGAGTCGATGAAGGGCAAGAAGTCCATCGCCTCCTCGGCGCTCGGCGGTGGCAGCGTCGCCACAGCGACCGCCACCCGCGAGATCCGCACGATCGTCTTCGCCTGTGACGCCGGAATGGGTTCCTCGGCGATGGGGGCCTCGGTGCTCCGCAAGAAGGTCCACGCCGCCGGTCACACGGAGGTGACGGTGGTCAACAAGGCCATCTCCGACCTCACCGACGACGTCGACCTGGTGGTCACCCACCAGGACCTCACCGACCGGGCCCGCCAGAAGACCCCGTCCGCGGAGCACGTCTCGGTGGACAACTTCATGGGCAGCCCGAAGTATGACGAGATCGTCACGATGGTCCAGGAAGGCAAGCAGTCCTGACCTGATCGGCGATCAGCACGAGTCCGGCCCTCCGCGGTGCGGAGGGCCGGGCCCGCTGGTCAGGGGCCGTGCGACCCGCTGTGTGGTCTCATGGCACCACGCGACACCGGTCGGCGAGGCGCCGGCCGCACCGAACTCCAAGGAACGAGGCGCCAGATGAGCGACGTACTGAGCCGGGACGCAATCCTGCTGGGCGGCACTGCCCGCGACCGCGACGCGGCCATCACCGAGGCAGGCCAGCTGCTGGTCGCCTCCGGTGCGGTGGACGAGGCCTACGTCGCGGCGATGCACGAGCGCGAGACCTCGGTCTCGACGTTCATGGGCAACGGTCTGGCCATCCCGCACGGCACCAACGAGGCCAAGGCCCACATCCGCCAGACGGCGATCTCGTTCATCCGCTACGACGAGCCGATCGACTGGAAGGGCAGCCCCGCGACCTACGTGGTCGGTATCGCCGGTGCCGGCGACGACCACCTCACGGTGCTCCAGGCCCTCGCCGGCGCGTTCACCGACGATGCGAGCATCGCCGCACTGGACGCCGCCCAGACCCCGGAGGACGTCCTCGCCGTCCTCGGCGACGTCAGCACCTGACGTCCGACCCGGTCGGGCGCCGGGCCTCAGGCGTCAGGCGTCGCGCCTCAGGCGAGCGTCACAGCGACGGGTACGCCGTTGAGCGCGGCGTTGCCCGACACGTCGAGCCGCTCGGGGTCGGTGAGGTCGTTGATCGACACGCCGCTCACCTTCCGGCTGCGGCGCATCAGGACGCCGTCGCGCGCATGGCCGTAGCCGTGGGGGAGTGACACCACACCCGGCATCAGGTCGGCGGACGCCGCGACCTCGACCTCGACCGAGCCGATGCGTGAGGTCACGCGCACGCGGGCACCGTCGAGGATCTCCCGCTCGGCCAGGTCGGCGGGGTTCATCAGCAGCTGGTGCCGCGGGCGGCCCTTCGTCAGCCGCTCGGAGTTGTGCATCCACGAGTTGCAGTCCTGCTGGTGGCGGCGGCCGATCAGCAGCAGCTCCTCGCCAGTCGGGGTGACACTCGCCGCGAGGCGGGCCACGTCGTGCACCACGAGCGCCGGCGCCAGGTCGACCCGCTTGTCCCTCGCCGGCAGCCTCGCCGGGAGCTGACCGCCGCGCAGCGGACCGAGGTCGAGCCCGGCGGGCCGGGCGCGCAGCTTGGTGAGGCTCACCCCGCTGTTTCCGCGACGCAGCAGCTGGCCGACCAGGAAGGTGGGGCTCGCCGTCAGGCGCGCACGCTGGAGGAGCCGCTTCCTCAGCGGAGGCTTCCGGCTGAGCCGGGACGTCGTACGCAGGGTGATCTCGCGGAAGATCTCCCAGTCGTGGCGCTGGCCGGCGTCCTTCTCGAACACCGCCGGGGTGAAGCGTGCCGTGTTGCGCACGGCGAGCAGGTGGAAGACCAGGTCGTAGTGGTCGCGCTCGAGCGCCGTGGTCGGCGGCAGGATCACGTCGGCGTGCCGGGTGGTCTCGTTGACGTAGATGTCGACGGCGGCCATGAAGTCGAGGTCGGGAAGCACGCCGTCGAGGCGCGATCCGTCGGGTGTCGACAGGACGGGGTTGCCCGCGACCGTCAGCAGCGCGTGGATCCGGCCCTCCCCCGGGGTCTCGATCTCCTCGCGCAGCGCCGAGACGGGCAGCTCGCCGGCGGTCTCGGGCAGGCCCCGCACCCGCGAGCGCCACGCGTCGTGGTGACCCCGGCCGATCAGTCCCGAGCCGACCGCGTCGATCGCCGGAGTGGTGAACATCGCGCCGCCCGGGCGGTCGAGGTTGCCGCTGAGGATGTTGAGGCAGGTGACCGCCCACTGGCACACCGTCCCCCACGGTCCGGCGGACACCCCGATCCGGCTGTAGACCACGCCGGCGTCGGCTGTGGAGAGCTCGAGGGCGAGGCGGCGGATCTCGTGCGCTGCCACCCCGCTGACGGTCTCGGCGCGCTCGGGGGTGAAGTCGGCGACCAGGTCGACGACCGTGGCGAGCCCGTCGACGTACGTCGCGACCTCGGGCGCATGCTCGGCCTCGGCGGTCAGCACGTGCAGCATGGCCAGCAGCACGAAGGCATCGGAGCCCGGACGCACGAAGTGGTGCTCGTCGGCGACCCTGGCCGTCTCCGTGCGGCGCGGGTCGAGCACGATCATCCGCCCGCCGCGCCTGCGCAGGTCGCGCACCCGCTGCGGGAAGTCCGGCACCGTCATCAGCGATCCGTTGGAGGCCATCGGGTTGGCGCCGATCACCAGGAACCACGTCGTTCGGTCGATGTCGGGGATCGGCAGGAAGAGCTGGTGACCGAACATCAGGTGCGCGACGAGCTGGTGGGGGAGCTGGTCGACCGATGTGGCCGAGAAGCGGTTCCTGGTCCGGAAGGACCTGACCATCGCCGTGCCGTGGGTCATCGAGCCGAGGCTGTGCGCGTTGGGGTTGCCGAGGTAGACGCCGAGCGCGTCGTCGCCGTGCTGGTTGATGGTGCGTGCCAGGCCGTCGGCGACGAGGTCGAACGCCTCGTCCCATCCGATCTCCTGCCACCGCGCGTCCGCACCCTCACCGACGCGCCGCACCGGTCGGCGCAGACGGTCGGGATCGGCGTAGACGTCCGCGATGGCGATGCCCTTGGGACAGACGTGACCCCGCGACAGCGGGTCTGCGCGGTGGCCGCGCACGGAGACCACCTCGCGCCCCTCGATGGTGAGCTCGAGGCCGCAGATGGCCTCGCACAGGTTGCAGACGCCGATCCGCTTCTCGCTCGGGCTGGTCACGGAGAGATCACACCATGTCTGCCCGCTCCCGGCAGCCGCGCCGTCCGGAGCCACCCCCAGAGGGGTTTCGCCGCGGCGACGGGTCAGACAGGCTCGGCCCGGTCCGGACACTTCTGGGCATCCCCGACAGAATGGAGCTCGTCATGGGTTTCGGAGGGCCGATCGGCCTCATCGTCCTCGGACTGATCCTCGCGCTCGCCTTCAACGAGCAGCAGGTGGGACCACTGGAGGTCATCACGCTGGGCTGGATCCTCGTCGTCGCAGGTGCGCTCTGGCTCGTGCTCACGCTGGTGCAGCAGAACACCAAGCGTCGCCACACCGCCACCGCCACCACCACCGACGCGCAGGGCCGACAGGCCACCACGCAGCGCACCAGCGAGTCGGACCCGCCCGCCCCGCCGGCGGTCTGACCACCTCGCACGGGGTCCGTGCAGGGACACCGACGTGCGGCGCGGATTGGTCTGGCCGTCCGACGCCTCGATATGCTTCTGCGGTTGCCCACGAGGGCGACACGCCGTGACTACGGCCGCGGACCCAGAGTGCCCCGGTGAACAGGCCCGGGCGCGCCGCGCAACGAGAACCCGAAGGAGCCCCCATGTCGATCGGTACCGACGCGGAGACCAAGAAGAAGATCATCGCCGACTATGCCCAGACCGAGGGTGACACCGGTTCCCCCGAGGTGCAGATCGCGCTGCTCAGCCACCGCATCTCCCACCTCACCGATCACCTCAAGACCCACAAGCACGACCACCACAGCCGTCGTGGCCTGCTGCTGCTCGTCGGCCAGCGCCGTCGGCTGCTCAACTACCTGAACCACACGGAGATCGAGCGCTACCGCTCGATCATCGAGCGGCTCGGCCTGCGTCGCTGATCGCGCCCGGAGCGGTTCCCCCACCGGGGGAGCCGCTCCTCTCGCGTGCAGCAGGGGCCGCGCTAGTGTCGGCCTGTCACAACTGAACACACCATCAACAGGAGCGACCCGCACGTCCGGCTCGGTCCTCGGTAGTGGCCTTCAGACCTTCCCCTCACCCGGGGACGCTGCGGGCCTCGATCGAAGGCCGGCCCCGCGGGGCTTCGACGCCCCACCCCACAGTGGGCGCCGCGGATCGCTCCGCGAAGAGAAAGCAGGATCCTGCTTCCATGAGTGAACCCATCATCTCCGCCGTCGAGACCGTCCTCGACAACGGCAAGTTCGGTACGCGTACCGTCAAGTTCGAGACCGGCCTGCTGGCCCGCCAGGCCGCCGGTTCGGTCACCGCCTACCTCGACGACGAGACCATGCTGCTCTCGGCGACGACCGCCGGCAAGACGCCCAAGGACCACTTCGACTTCTTCCCCCTCACGATCGACGTCGAGGAGCGGATGTACGCCGTGGGCCAGATCCCCGGCTCCTTCTTCCGGTCCGAGGGGCGCCCGGGCGAGGACGCGATCCTCACCTGCCGCCTGATCGACCGACCGCTGCGCCCGACCTTCAAGAAGGGCCTGCGCAACGAGGTCCAGGTCGTCATCACCGTCATGGCGCTCGACCCCGACCAGCCCTACGACGTCCTCGCGATCAATGCCGCGTCGCTGTCGACCCAGCTCTCCGGCCTTCCCTTCTCCGGACCCGTCGGTGGCGTGCGTGTGGCGCTCATCGAGGGCCAGTGGGTCGCCTTCCCGAGCCACTCGCAGCTCGAGACCGCCGTCTTCGACATGGTCGTGGCCGGCCGCGTCACCGAGACCGGCGACGTCGCCATCATGATGGTCGAGGCCGAGGCGCCCGAGGACACCATCGCGCTCGTGCAGGCCGGCGCCCAGGCGCCCACCGAGGAGGTCGTGGCCAGCGGTCTCGACGCCGCGAAGCCCTTCATCAAGCAGCTCGTCGAGGCCCAGGCCCAGCTCGCGGCCGAGGCCGCGAAGCCGGTCCAGGACTTCCCGGTCTTCCTCGACTACGAGGACGACGTCTACGCCGCGGTCGAGGCGGCCGCCAAGGACGACACCGCCGTCGCGATGACCATCGCCGACAAGCAGGAGCGCGAGTCGCGCACCGACGAGATCAAGGGCGCCCTGCTCGAGAAGCTCGCCGGCCAGTTCGAGGGTCGCGAGAAGGAGGTCGGCGCGGCGTTCCGCTCGCTGACCAAGTCGATCGTGCGCCAGCGCGTGCTGCGCGACAAGGTGCGCATGGACGGTCGCGGCCTCGCCGACATCCGTCCGCTGCACGCCGAGACCGACGTGATCCCCCGCGTGCACGGTTCGGCGCTGTTCGAGCGCGGCGAGACCCAGATCCTGGGTGTCACCACGCTCAACATGCTCAAGCTGGAGCAGCAGCTCGACACGCTGTCGCCGGAGAAGCACCGCCGCTACATGCACAAGTACGTGTTCCCGCCGTTCTCCACCGGCGAGACCGGTCGCGTGGGCTCGCCCAAGCGCCGCGAGGTCGGCCACGGTGCCCTGGCGCGCCGCGCCCTCCTGCCCGTGCTGCCCTCGCGTGAGGAGTTCCCCTACGCGATCCGCCAGCTCTCCGAGGCCATGGGCTCCAACGGGTCCACCTCGATGGGCTCGGTCTGCGCCTCGACCCTGTCCCTGCTGCAGGCCGGTGTGCCGCTCAAGGCCTCCGTCGCCGGCATCGCGATGGGCCTCATCTCCGACGTGGTCGACGGCAAGACCGAGTACGTCGCGCTGACCGACATCCTCGGTGCCGAGGACGCCTTCGGCGACATGGACTTCAAGGTCGCCGGCACCCGTGAGTTCGTCACCGCGCTCCAGCTCGACACCAAGCTCGACGGGATCCCGGCCGAGGTGCTGGCCGCTGCGTTGACGCAGGCCCGCGACGCGCGCCTGGCGATCCTCGACGTCATGGCCGAGGCCATCGACGCCCCCGAGGAGATGTCGATCCACGCGCCGCGCATCATCACCGTTCGCGTGCCGGTCGACAAGATCGGCGAGGTGATCGGGCCGAAGGGCAAGGTCATCAACCAGATCCAGGACGACACGGGCGCGACGCTGTCCATCGAGGACGACGGCACGGTCTACATCGGCGCGACCAACGGCGAGGCGGCCGAGGCGGCCAAGGCCGCGGTCAACGCGATCGCCAACCCGACCATGCCCGAGGTCGGCGAGCGCTACCTCGGCACCGTCGTGAAGACCACCAACTTCGGTGCCTTCGTCTCGCTCATGCCGGGCAAGGACGGCCTGCTGCACATCAGCAAGCTCCGGGCCCTGGCCGGTGGCAAGCGCGTCGAGGCCGTCGAGGACGTGTTGTCGGTGGGCCAGAAGGTCCAGGTCTCGATCGCCGAGATCGACGATCGCGGCAAGCTCTCGCTGATCCCCGTCGTCGAGGACGCCGAGGGCGACTCCGAGGAGTCGGCCGAGGTCGAGGCCGTCGACGCCGAGTGACCCAGCACCACCCCTAGCTCCACCCACGACCGGCCGGCGGCCTCCGCCGTCCGGTCGTGGCGTGTGACCTCTCGGCCCCGGTCACGCCCCGCACCACCCCGGAAGGACCCCTGTGCAGAAGAACGGCACCACCCGCACCCTCCAGACCGTCAAGGACGCCGAGGGAACGGTGACCTCACGCGTACGGCGTACGGTGCTGCCCAGTGGCCTGCGGGTCGTCACCGAGCACATGGCCGGCTCGCGTTCGGCCAGCATCGGCGTCTGGGTCAACGTGGGCTCCCGCGACGAGACTCCGGCCCTGCACGGATGCTCGCACTTCCTCGAGCACCTGCTCTTCAAGGGCACCCCCGAGCGGACCGCGATGGAGATCTCGGTCGCGCTCGACGCGGTCGGCGGAGAGTTCAACGCCTTCACCTCCAAGGAGTACACCGTCTTCCACGCCCGGGTCCTCGACGAGGACCTGCCGGTCGCCGTCGACGTGCTGGGCGACATGGTCACCGCCTCGACGATCACCTCCTTCGACGTCGAGGCCGAGCGGGACGTGATCCTCGACGAGATCGCCATGCACGACGACGACCCCGACGACGTGGTGCACAACCTCTTCGCGCACCAGGCGTGGGGCGACAGCCCACTGGGACGCCCGATCGCCGGCACCGAGGCCTCGATCACCGCGATGACACGCGCGCAGGTGCATCGCTTCTACCGACGCCACTACCGACCCGACAACATGGTGGTCGCGGTCGCGGGCAACGTCGACCACGCGACCGTCCTGCGTCAGGTGATGAAGGCCTTCGGGCGCAACGACTTCCTCGCCGGCGAGGCCAGCCCGGCCACGCCGGTGCAGACCGAGCGTGCCCGCAGGGTGCAGCCGGGCGAGGCGCGGACCGTACGCCCCTCCGAGCAGGTCAACCTGGTCCTCGGCGTGAAGGGCCTCACCCGCACCGACCCGCGCCGCTACGCCCTCGGCGTGCTCAACACCGCCCTCGGCGGTGGCACGTCCTCCCGGATGTTCCAGGAGGTGCGCGAGCAGCGAGGCCTGGCCTACTCCGTCTACTCCTTCGCCTCCCACCATGCCGACGCCGGCATCGTCGGCGTCGCGGTCGGCTGCCTGCCCGGCAAGTACGACGCCGTGCTGGAGACCGTGCGCACCGAGCTCGCCAAGGTCGCGGCCGAGGGGCTGAGTGCCGAGGAGCTCGAGCGTGGCAAGGGACAGCTCAAGGGCGGCCTGGTGCTCGGTCTCGAGGACTCCGGCTCGCGCATGTCGCGCATCGGCAAGGCCGAGCTGGTCTACGACGACCTGCTCACCATCGACGAGGTGGTGCGCCGCATCGAGGTCGTGACGCTCGAGGACGTGGCCGAGCTGGCGCGCGAGCTGTTCACCCAGCCCGAGATGCTGGCCGTCGTCGGTCCGACGGCCTGAGCCTGCTCCGCGGCCCACGGCCCCCGGAGAGTCAGCGCCTGGCGATCAGGCCGATGACCGGGGGAGCCTTCTGCTCCACGACGCTCACCCGGAAACCGCCGCGCTGGAGGTGGTCGGAGGCCTTCGTCACGATGTTGGGCACCAGCTCCGGGCGGGCTGCCTCGTAGAAGAGGTAGACCGCGCCGCCGGGGACCACGCGCTCGTGGAGCAGGGCGATCTCGTCCTCGCACGCGCGCACCCAGAACAGGTTGACGTTGAAGGCGAAGACCTTGTTGAGCCGCTTGACCGGCACCCGCAGGGTGGCGAGATCGATCTGGCGCACGACGAGTCGCCCGGCGTCCACGTAGCGCTGGTTGCGCCGCTTGGTGCGATCCACCCCGGACTCGGAACGGTCGATGGCGAAGAGCTTGCCGGTCTCCAGGCGGGCGCAGATCGCCTCGGCGCCGGCGCCGGCACCGCAGCCGATCTCGAGGACCTGGTCACCCGGTTGGACGTCCATCAGGTCGACGGCCCACTTGATGCGCGGCGGGATGGTCGAGTTGGGCATGACCCACAGCCTGCCAGACCCACGCTCACGCGTCAGCCACCGCCACCCGGTGCGGGGCGGCAACGCTAGATTCAGCGCGTGAGCACACCATCAGCAGAGCCCGCGGCACCAGCGATCCGCCCCGTCATCACCGTGGGCGTCCTGGGCGCGGGCGGCAAGGTCGGGACGGAGGTCTGCCGGGCCGTCGAGGCCGCCGCGGACACCGAGCTGGTCGCGGCGCTGGACGCCGGCGACGACGTCGAGGACCTGGTCCGCGCGAAGGCCCGGGTGGTCGTCGACTTCACCCACCCGGACGTCGTGATGGACCACCTGCGCTTCTGCATCGAGCACGGCATCCACGCCGTGGTCGGCACCACCGGGTTCGACCAGCCGCGGCTCGACCGGCTCGAGGAGTGGCTCGCCGACGCGCCCGGGGTCGGCGTGCTGGTCGCTCCCAACTTCTCGATCGGCGCGATCCTCATGATGCGCTTCGCCGCCCGGGCGGCTCCCTTCTTCGAGTCGGTCGAGGTGGTCGAGCTGCACCACCCGGAGAAGGCCGACGCGCCGTCGGGCACCGCACGTCGTACGGCCGAGCTGATCGCCGCTGCCCGCCGCGAGGCCGGGAGCGGGCCGATGCCCGACGCCACCTCCACCGGGCTCGAGGGTGCTCGCGGGGCCGAGGTGGACGGCGTCCGGGTCCACGCCCTGCGGGTGCGCGGCCTGGTGGCCCACCAGGAGGTCGTCCTCGGAGCGGCGGGGGAGACCCTCACCATCCGCCACGACTCGCTGGACCGCGTGTCCTTCACGCCGGGGGTCCTGGTCGGGGTCCGCCAGGTCGCCGACCATCCGGGTCTGAGCGTGGGACTCGACGCCTTCCTCGACCTGGACTGACTGCCACCCGGCCCGCGGGTCACACGAGGCGCGCCAGGGCCGCCACGACCGACGCCCCCACCACCACGACCAGGAACGGCATCCGCAGCAGGAGCGCCACCACCGCGAAGCCGAGGGCGAGGACGCGGGCGTCCAGGGCGAGCGCCGGGCCGTCGGAGAGGACCTGCACCGCCACCAGTGCTGCGAGCAGGGCGATCGGGACCAGGTCGGCCACGCGCTCGACCCTCGGGTGGCTGAGCATCCGCGCGGGCAGGGACAGCCCGGCGAGCTTGAGCGCGTAGCAGCCGATGCTCGCCAGCAGGATCGCGGTCCACATCACCGATCCGCTCCCGCCCGGGCGAGCACCCCGACCAGGACGGCCACACCGCCGGCGGCCAGCACCGGCACGCCGGGCGCCGCCACCGGGACCAGCGACAGGGCCACCGCAGCGCCCAGGACGGCGACCAGGACGTTGCGCCGATCCTGCAGCCGGGGCCAGAGCAGGGCGAGGAAGGCCGCGCCCACGGCGGCGTCGAGCCCGAACGTGCGCGGGTCACCGACCGCATCCCCGGCGAGCGCCCCGATCGCCGTGGCGAGGTTCCACAGCACGAACACCGACAGACCGGTGGCGAGGAACCCCAGCCGTACGCCCTCGGTGCCGTCGCGGCCCACGCCCATCGCCGTCGACTCGTCGATCAGGAGGTGCGCGCCCACGATCCGTCGCCATCCCCGCCAGGCCAGGAGCGGGGCCATCCGCAGGCCGTAGAGGGTGTTGCGGGTGCCGAGCAGGAGCGCCGTCGCCGCGCCCGACAGGGGAGCGCCGCCGGCGGCCACGACACCGGCCAGGGCGAACTGGCTCGCCCCGGTGAACATCAGCAACGACAGCACACACGTCTGCGCGACGCTCAGCCCGGAGGAGACCGCGACGGCACCGAACCCGAAACCGTACGCCCCGGTCGCCACGCCGACCGCGAGGCTGTCCCGGATGATCCCGGACCGCTCGGTGGCACTCAGCGGGGTCGCGGTCACCAGGCGAGGCTAGACGCCGTCAGGGTGAACGACGACGTGCGCGCACGTCGCGAGACTGCCCATGGTGGAAGTCGTGGACGAGTGCGAAGGCGGCGACGGCCCCGACGCCGGTCCCGGTGAGGAGCCCGACGCGGACGTTGAGCGCGACCTCGGGCATGGCACCGAACCAGACGCCGATCCCCGCCCAGAGGATCAGGGCGGCGATGACGAGCGCGAACTTGTGGAGAGTGGGAAGCGGACCGAACATGTCGTACCCCCGTGCTGGCCCGGCGAAGTAGCCGGAGGATCCATAGTGACGCCCGTCACGTGAAAAGCAAGCAGTCCTAGGGGTGAAGTCGGTGCGCGCGTCGCGACGAGCGAGGAGCGACGAGGACGATCAGCCGATCGCGGTGTGCAGTCGGACCTGCTTGACCGTGGTCGTGCCGGTGCCGTCGAGGTCGAGCTCGCGGTGGGCGGTGTCCGGGGCCCAGCCGGCGTCGGTGAGGAACTCGCGCAGGCCGTCGTCGCTCACGTTGACCCAGGTGATCGCGCGGGTGAACCGATCGGCCACGAGGGTGTCGACGGCCGCCTGCAGCAACCGCGAGCCGTGCCCCTTGGCGCGCTCCGGCGGATCGAGGGTCACCTCCGCCACCTCGCCGTCGGCGACGGGGTCGCAGTCGGGGTCCACCGCGGGGGACGTCAGAGCGAACCCGACCACCCGGTTGCGCTCGAGCGCGACGAGGACGCGGTGGCGCGCGTCAGCCGGCTTGGCCAATGCCTGCCGCCACTGGGCGCCCACCGCCTGGACGTCGGTCGGGATGACCTCCGCGGGGAGCACACCGGCGTAGAGCTCGGGCCAGGCGCGCACCTGGACCGACGCGATCGCCTCCGCGTCGTCGGCCCACGCGATGCGGACCGACACGTCCGCGGTCGGCCCTGGACCGGGAGCGGAGTGGCTGTGCGTCATCGATAGGTCTCGGGGAGCTTCTGGCCGATCTTGACCTGCGCCTTGGGCAGCCGCAGGAACTTCATCTGCAGGGAGCGCATCACCGCGTAGAGCACGGCGCCCTTGGTCGACTCGTCAGGGAAGCGTGCTGCGAGCTCGCGCCGGATCCTCAGCCGGATCATGAAGATGTCGAACAGGATCACCATGATCGTGGTGAACAGGATCGTGTTGCCCAGCTGGGCGAAGCCCGTGTAGCTCATGATCATCGAGGCGATGAGCAGTGGCACCATCAGCTCGATGAAGGAGAAGCGGGAGTCGACGTAGTCGCGCAGGAAGCGGCGCACCGGTCCGCGGTCGCGGCCGGGCAGGTAGCGCTCGTCGCCGGTCTTCATCGCCTCGCGCATCCTCTGCGAGGTGTCTCCGCGGGCCGCGCGCTGGGCCGCGGCCTGCTCCTTGCGGCTGCGGGGCACCTTGGCCCGGGCCCGTGCCGCGGCCTCGGCCTCCTTGCGGGTGCGCGTGGGGCGACCCTTGCCGCCCACCTTGTCGGTGGTGGCCGGGGTCTCCGGCTCGGAGCTCGTACGACGGAACACGTGCGCTGCCTTCGGGTGGATCGGGACCTGGATCGGGTGCGAACCTCCAGCCTATCCTCGTGCGTCCACCGGCACGCCGCCGCACCGATGACCTACCTCAGGCTTGGCTTTGGTCCTAGGGTGAGAGGGGCGACCCAGCCATGACCCAGCCGTGACCGAGAGAGGGTTTCCACCCCGATGAGTCTCATGAAGCGCATCAGCCTGATCTTCCGCTCCAAGGCCAACAAGGCGCTGGACAAGGCGGAGGACCCCCGCGAGACCCTCGACTACAGCTATCAGCGCCAGCTCGAGCTGCTCTCCAAGGTCAGGCGCGGCGTCGCCGACGTGGCCACCAGCCGCAAGCGCGTCGAGCTCCAGGTCAACCAGATCGAGCAACAGGCCGCCAAGCTGCAGGGTCAGGCCGAGAAGGCCATCGGTGCCGGCCGCGAGGACCTCGCCCGTGAGGCCCTGACCCGCAAGTCCGGGCTGGCCACGCAGATCAGCAGCCTCAAGGAGCAGCAGGCGACCCTGCAGGCCGAGGAGGCCAAGCTCGTCCTCGCCCAGCAGCGCCTCCAGGCCAAGGTCGAGGCGTTCCGCACCCGCAAGGAGACCATCAAGGCGACCTACACCGCCGCCGAGGCGCAGACGCGCATCGGTGAGGCCATGTCGGGCATCGGCGAGGAGATGGGCGACGTCGGTCTCGCCATCCAGCGCGCTGAGGACAAGACCGCGCAGATGCAGGCCCGCGGCCAGGCCATCGACGAGCTCATCGCCTCGGGTGCGCTCGACGACGCCTCGCAGATCAACGGCGGTGACGACATCTCCCGCGAGCTCGACGCCCTCAGCTCGGGCTCCGACGTGGAGGCCGAGCTGGCCCGCCTCAAGGCCGGTAGCGCTCCTGCGGCGATCGAGGCGGCCGACGGCGGCGACATCCTGGCCGAGGAGCCGCAGGCCGTCCGGGTGGAGGGCGAGAGCACCGAGGGCGGCCGAGCATGATCGTCCGGATCCTGGGAGAGGGCCAGTACGACCTCGAGGACCACGCCCTGGACGCCCTCAACGGGCTCGACGACCAGATCGAGCGGGCGATCGAGTCCGACGACGAATCGATGTTCCGCACGTCCCTGGAGGGCCTGCTCGCCGCCGTGCGATCCAACGGCACGCACCACGATCCCGACTCGCTCGACGAGTCCGACCTCATCCTGCCCCCGCCCGACGCGACGATCGACGAGGTGCGCGAGCTGCTGGGCGACGACGGACTGATCCCGGGCTGAGGCGGGCCTTGGCCACCTCACGCTTCATCAAGGACACCGGGCTGACCGTCCGGATGACCCTGACCATGGTGCTGCTCGGGGCCCTGTTCGTGGGGCTCGTGGTGGGGCTCATGCTGGTGGTCAGGGCGCCGGTGCCGGCCCTGCTCGTCGGGGTCGCTGGTCTCGGCGCGGCGTTCTACCAGTGGTGGAGCTCGGACAAGGTCGCCATGCGGGCGATGCGCGCGCGTGAGGTGACGCCCCAGGAGGCGCCGGAGCTGCACGGGATGATCGATCGGCTCTGCGCGCTGGCCGACATGCCCAAGCCACGCGTCGGGATCGCCGAGATGGCCGCCCCCAACGCCTTCGCCACCGGTCGGTCGCCCGACCGCGCCGTGGTGTGCGTGACCACCGGGATCCTGCAGGTCCTCGACACCGAGGAGCTCGAGGCGGTGCTGGCCCACGAGCTCAGCCACGTCGCCCACCGCGACGTGCTGGTCATGACGGTGGCGGCGTCGGCGGGCATCGCCGCCGGACTCCTCATGCGCTTCACCCAGTTCGGCGCGATGGGACGCTCCCGCAGCGGCCGGGGCGTCCCGGTCGCGCTGGTGGCGTTGGGTCTCAGCCTGGTCGTCTACGCCGTCAGCTTCCTGCTGATGCGGCTGCTCTCGCGCTACCGCGAGCTGAGCGCGGACCGGGCCGGCGCCTACCTCACCCTCAAGCCGGGCGCTCTGGCGTCGGCGCTGCAGAAGATCAGCGGCGAGCTGTCGGCGACACCCACCCGGGACCTCCGCGCCGGCGCGGCGAGCGCGTTGTGCATCGTTCCCGCCCTCTCCGGCGGGCTCAGCGGCATCATGGCCACCCACCCGCCGATGCAGCAGCGCCTGGGACAGCTCGCCCGGATCCAGGCCGAGCTCAGCAGGCCGACCGGCTGAGGGGGGCGGATGGGACTCTGGGAGACGATGCGCGCGCGGGCGAGGCCCACGCGCAACCGCCTCGACGCGCTGTTCCTCGTGCCGAGCGCGGCGATCACCTTGCAGGCAGCATCGGGGTTCGAGGCGACGGGCTCCGGCGCAGTCTGCTACCGCTCGGCCGCCGGTGCCGCGTTCGCCCAGACCCAGGCCGACATGGTGGCGCTGATCGACGACGACGCCGACGCACCGGAGGTCACCGTGACGCAGGACGACTTCGGGTTCACGTGGCTGGCGGTGGGTGGCGCCGCGAGCGACCTGCCGGGTCTGTGCACCGACCTCCACGCCGTCAACACGACGCTCGAGCTCCACGGCTTCGACAGCGGGCTCCTGTGCTCGATGGTC
Source organism: uncultured Actinomycetota bacterium (assembly GCA_963790155.1). Lineage (GTDB taxonomy): Bacteria > Actinomycetota > Actinomycetes > Propionibacteriales > Nocardioidaceae > Nocardioides. The sequence continues at coordinate 1,374,893 of CAWBNL010000004.1, forward strand.
CCGTTCGTCAACGCCGCCGGGCAGCGGTTCGGACTGACCTACCTCTACAAGCGAGGGACCTTCTACCCGTTCGCTCCCACGGGGGACCAGGCTCGGGACACCCTCCTCGAGCTGTCGGTGCGGGACCAGCTGACCGCAGAGCTCCCGATGGAACCCGACCTGCAGCGCTGGCTGGCCGTGTGGAAGGCGCCGGGGCTGTGAGGGCGGTGGCCGCGGACCAGGGCGAGAGCCGCGACCGGGCGCTCTCGACGTACGGCGTGATCGGCGGACCCCGGCGACGTGAGCTCGACGCCCTCGTCACGCTGGCCGCCCAGCTCGCGGGCGTGCCCTACGCGGCGGTCAACCTGCTCAGCAGCCACTCCCAGCACCAGGTCGCCACCGCCGGCTTCGACGGCGGGGACAGTCCGGTCGAGTACTCACTGTGCCGCGAGGTGGTGGAGTCGGGCCTGCCGATGATGATGCAGGACGCGGGCCGCGACGAGCGGTTCGTGGACAATCCGTGGACGACCGACGAGGCCACGCCGATGAAGTTCTTCGCGGCCCATCCGCTGCGGACCCCGGCGGGCGTGGTCATCGGCACCCTGTGCGTCTACGACCACGTCGAGCACCCGGTGTCGCCCGACGCCGCCGAGTCGCTCGCACTGCTCGCCGACCGGGTGGTGGACCTGCTGGAGCTGGAGCTGACAGCCCGCCTGCTCAGGGTCGCCAACGCGCGGCTCCACACGTCCAACGAACGCCTCGAGCACTTCGCCGCACAGGTCAGCCACGACCTGAAGAACCCGCTGACCTCGGTGTCGTTGTCGCTGGAGGCCCTCGAGCTCGAGGTGGCCGAGCCCTACCAGGTCGACACGGTGGCTCGCGCCCGTCGTGGCGTCGATCGGATGAACCGCCTGATCGACAACCTGCTCGACTTCGCCACTCAGGGAGGGTCCCCCGGTGAGGACCTGGTGGACCTGGCGGCCGAGGCGGACCTCGCGCTGGACGACCTCGCCGGACACGTGGTCCGCGACGCGGTGCGGGTCGGCGCCCTCCCGTCGGTGCCCGGCGACGCCGCGCAGCTGCGCTCGGTCCTGATGAACCTCATCGACAATGCTGCCAAGTTCACCGACGACGGTGAGCGACCCGAGATCGAGGTCGTCGCCACGGCGCTCGAGGGCCGTTCGCGCATCGAGGTGCGTGACCGCGGTCGAGGTGTCCCGGTCGCGGCACGCGAGCGCATCTTCGCTCCGCTGGCCCGGCTCGACAAGAGCGTGGCGGGCGCCGGCATCGGTCTCGCGACCTGTCGCCGGGTCGTGGAGGCCCACGGCGGGTCGATCGGCGTCACGGCGCGCGCAGGTGGAGGGTCGGTGTTCTGGTTCGACCTGCCGGCCGTCGACCCGCCCGTCCCGACCGAGGACTAGCTGCCCCTGGCCTCCTTCATCAGGCGCGAGGCGTAGACGTTGCCGATCACGGTGCCGTCGAGCCAGGTGGTGAGTCGCTCGGCCTCGCGGTCCAGGGCCGCCCGCCCGTCGGAGCCGATGTCCTCGAGCAACGACAGGCGTACGCCGCCGTCGGTGTCCTGCACCCAGCACCCCACGACCCGGCCGTCCCACCACGCCGTGGTGCCGGCGTTGCCGTTGGAGTCGAAGAGTGCGCCCACGTGTGCCGCGTCGAGGTGGAAGTCACGGGCCTTCCAGCCCATCACGGTGGGGTCCAGGGTCGGCAGCAGCGTCGCCCACGGCTCGAGCGAGGGACCGTCCTGCACGTCGCCGGGCAGGACCCAGCCGCTCGACCCGTCGTCGAGGGCGACCTGCACCGCTGCGACGTCGGCGAGGGCGCGGGTGACGGCGGTCTTGGTCGAGCCCAGCCACCACTGGATGTCGGTCGCGGTGCCGGGGCCGAACGTCGTCAGCCACCGGCGTACGAGCTCGGCGTAGCCGGCGGCCTCGTCGAGGGGCGGCGGCACCTCGCCCAGCCAGTCCTCGGTCCGCGACCAGGTGGGCCTGTTGAGGCGCCAGTGGCCGGCGTTGCGGCCCCGCACCACGGCACCGGTGAGGCCGAGATGGGTGAGCACCCACGGTGCGACGGGAACCGGACGGTCATAGGGCTTGGAGGTGGTGCCGCCGACGCTCCCGGCCAGCTCCGGCACCTCGGCGCGGAGCTCGGCCGCCGTCGCCGGGCCGTGGGCCAGTCGCTCGAGGGTCGCTGCGCGAGCTGCCTCCAGCCAGGCGTCGCCGTCGGCGGCGATGCCGGCCTCGGCCACCAGCTTGGCCACGCGCCGGCCCTCGCTGCCCGCGACCCGGGCCGACGCGCTGCCCCAGGCGGCCGCGAGCAGGTCACGCGGGAACACGAAGAGGGTCCTGCGCATCGCGAGCTGCTTGACCACCGAGCGGTCGTCGTGGAGCGCGGCGTCGACGTCGTCGGGGGTCAGTCCTTCGGAGCGCTGGGCGAGCGCCAGGTGCACCGTCGCCGCCTCGGTGGCGTGCAGGACCGTCATGGCCTCCGTGACGCTCGTGACGTCACCCAGCCGATGGGCGGGCGCCAACGCATGGCGCACACCGATGCGCCGTCGTCGCTCGACGTCGGAGATCCGCGGCAGCACCATCGCGTCAGTCGCGGTGCGACTTGCCCGGCAGGTCGAGCATCCGCTGCAGGGCCACCAGCGCGTCGGCCTCGGTCTCCGGGTCGACGGTGATCTGGTTGACCACGGTGCCGGCGACGAGGTTCTCCATGGCCCACACCAGGTGCGGAAGGTCGATCCGGTTCATCGTCGAGCAGTAGCAGACGTTGCGGTCGAGGAACACGATCGTCTTGTCGGGGTGGGCGTCCTTGAGCCGCTGCACCAGGTTGAGCTCGGTGCCGATCGCCCAGACGCTGCCGGCCGGTGCTGCCTCGACGGTCTTGATGATGAACTCGGTCGAGCCGACCAGGTCAGCCTTCAGGACCACCTCGTGCGTGCACTCGGGGTGGACCAGGATGGTGATGGTCGGGTGCTTGACGCGGAGCTCGTCCACGACGTCGCAGGTGAAGCGTCCGTGGACCGAGCAGTGGCCCTTCCACAGGATCATCCGCGCCTTCTGGAGCTCCTCGGGGTGGAGCCCCCCGCCCGGCTGCTGCGGGTCCCACACGACGCACTCGTCCAGCGCGATGCCCATCTTGAGCACGGCGGTGTTGCGGCCGAGGTGCTGGTCGGGGAGGAAGAGGATCTTGGCGTCGGTGTCTGCCCGCCCCTCGACGGACCGGCGCTGGTCGAAGGCCCACTCGAGGGCGACGTCGGCGTTGGAGGAGGTGCACACGATGCCGCCGTTGCGTCCGCAGAAGGCCTTGATGTCGGCGCTGGAGTTCATGTAGGTCACCGGCACGACGCTGTCCTGGATGCCGGCGTCGGCCATCGCGTCCCAGGCGTCCTCGACCTGGCGCAGGCGGGCCATGTCGGCCATCGAGCAGCCTGCAGCGAGGTCGGGGAGGATCACCTGCTGGTCCGGCGAGGTCAGGATGTCGGCCGACTCGGCCATGAAGTGCACCCCGCAGAACACGATGAACTCGGCGTCGGGACGCCCGGCCGCGTCACGCGCCAGCTTGAACGAGTCGCCGGTGACGTCGGCGAACTGGATGACCTCGTCACGCTGGTAGTGGTGGCCCAGCACGAACACGCGCTCACCCAGGGCCGCCTTGGCCGCGCGTGCCCGCTCGACCAGACCGGGGTCCGAGGCCGCAGGGAGGTCACCGGGGCACTCCACGCCACGCTCGGCGTCGAGGTCGCGGCCCTTGCCGAGGGGGAGGAGCGGCAGGTCGACGAGACTCATGGGGCCCATCCTAGGAGGGGTCGCCGCCGTTCCCTGCTGCGTGGCAGGCTGGCGGACATGTCACGACGCGGCGAGGTCCTGGCCCTGGTGCAGGCGGGCGGGCAGGGCTCCCGGATGGATGTCCTCACCCGGGAGCGAGCCAAGCCTGCGCTGCCCTACGGCGGTGTGCACCGGCTCATCGACTTCGCCATGTCCGCCCTCGTGCACGCCGACCTGTCCGACGTGTGGGTGTCGGTGGAGTATCAGGTCACCTCGATCGACGAGTACCTGTCCGGCGGGCGTCCGTGGTCGCTGGACCGCAACCGCGGCGGCTTCCGTCGGATCGTCCCGCAGACCGGCACCGGGCCGGCGACCGAGAGCGGGTTCGCCCACGGCAACGGTGACCTGCTGCTGCGGATGTCCGCCGACATCGAGGCGTTCGGCGCGCGCACGCTCGTGGTCTGCAGCGCCGACCACGTCTTCAACATGGACCTCGCCCCCGTGGTCGAGGAGCACGTCGCCGCCGCACGGGTGGCGACCGTGCTGACGAGCGAGGTCACCAAGCGAGACGCCTCCGACAACGTCGTGGTGCTCGCCCGACGCGACGGCACGGTCACCGGGATCGAGCACAAGCCGTCACGGCCCTCGGCCGGCACCGTGGCGACGGAGATCTTCGTCTACGACACCGAGGCCCTGATGGCCGCGCTCCACGGCCTGCGCGCCGAGCTGGCCGACCAGCAGGGCGAGGACGGTGACAGCGGGCTCGGCGACTTCGGCGAGCACCTGCTGCCGCGACTCGTCGAGAGCGGCCGGGTCACCGCCGTCCCGCTCACCGGTTACTGGCGCGACGTCGGCCAGCCGGGTCTCTACCTGCAGTCCCACCGCGACCTCCTCGCCGGCCGCGTCGACGTCTTCGACCACCCGACGCGGCCCGTCATCTCGCACTGGCCCGACCGTCCGGCCGCCCGGGTGAGGGCGTCGGGGGAGTGCCGCGACTCGCTGCTCTCACCCGGGGCGGACGTGAGCGGGCTGGTCTCCGGGAGCGTGCTGGGTCCGGGTGTGGTGGTGGAGAAGGGCGCCGAGGTCCACGACACCATCGTGATGGAGGACTGCGTGATCCGGGCGGGTGCCGTCGTGCACACCGCCGTCCTCGACGAGCGGGCCGAGATCACCGCCGGGGCACGCGTCGGGTCCGCCCCGTCGTCCCGGCTGGCCCGCGACGACGACGTCGTGCTCGTCGGTCGCGACTCCAGGCTCTCGGGGATCGTCCCCGCGGGTGCTCGGCTGGAGCCGGGGTCGTTCCTGCAGTCCTAGAGCAGGCTGCCGTGGTGGAGATAGGGAGTCGGCGGCTTCATCTGCCGCACGCACAGGTAGCCGTTCTGGTGGATCGACAGGCGCGCCGCCAGCCCCACGTCCAGCGCCCACGCGTTGGCGGCCGTGATGTGGCGGACCGAGAGCTGGGAGCCGGGGGTCGAGGAGGCCAGCGCCTCCCACATCAGCCCTGAGGCCGTACGCCGGTTGGTGGCCGCGAGCAGCGTCGGCGCACCGTCGTGGTCGACGTAGGCATAGCCCGAGCCCGTCGTGTGGTCCGTCACGACCAGCCGGAACTGCGCGAGCAGCAGCTGGTGGTCCGAGAGGTGCGCCGCGCCGCGGGTCTGGCGGTCGACGGAGTCGAGGAGGTCGATGTCGCCCGCGCCGCCGGCGCGCACCCGGTCGACGACCGGGATCGCGCTGCGGTCCACGACGCCCATCAGCAGCATCTGCGGATGGAGGTCGAAGCCCGCCAACCGGTAGCGGCGCACGGCAGCCGGGTCGGCGCTGGCGGCGAACATCCCACGAAGGCACCCGCGGCCGTGGTGCATCGCGGCCGCCATGAGCTGGGTCCCGATGCCGCGGCCCTGCTGGTCGGGTCGCACCGCGAACGACGCCAGGATCCACATCAGCTCCCGCACCCGTGACACCGCACCGCCGACGACCTCGCCGTCGACGTCGGCCACCCAGCAGCCACCCGGATCCGTGGCGAGGGCCGCGCGCGCACGAGCGATCCAGGCGCTGTTGCGAGCGGGAGGACGGCGTACGGGGTCGGGCCAGGCGCGCTGGTAGGTGGCGGCGTCGACCTCGTGGTAGCTGGTCGCGGTGATCTCGCCGAACGCCTCGAGGTCCCCCTCGCGCATCGGGCGGACGAGCGCGCCGGTCACGACACGTGCGCGGCGTACCGCTGGAGGAGGTCGTCCCAGCGGGCATAGGTGGAGCGGGTCTGCTCGGTGGCCGGCGTCCAGCCACTGTGCACGACGCGGACGAGCGTGCCGCCTGCGGGAGCGTCGGTGAACCGGACGTCGAGGACGCTCGCCTCCTCGGCGGGGTGCCCGAGCCAGAGCTCCTGCGTGTAGTGGCCGATCGGGTCCCAGCTCATCACGCGACCCCACGCGTACTCCTCGTCGCCGTGCACCGACGCGACCGGGCCGTGAGGGTCGATCGAGATGCCGGTGAAGGTCGGCGGGTCCGGGCTGAGCAACGGGTCCCACCACTCGCCCATCTGCGCGGTGAAGCCGACGAAGGCGCCGGTGATGCTCACCGGCACGGTGACCTCCGCGACGATGGGGGAGAGGTCAGGCGTCGAAGACATGCGCCCAGCATGCCCGACGGGCCGACGCGAGTGGTGTCGCCACGTGTTGCGAGGATGGCGGCATGCGCGTGCTCATCGCTCCGGACAAGTTCGCCGGCACCCTCACCGCCGTCGAGGCCGCGGAGGCCATCGCCCAGGGGTGGCGGCGACACGCGCCCGACGACGACCTGGACCTGGCGCCGATGGCCGACGGTGGTCCCGGCTTCGTCGACGTGCTGCACGCCGCGCTCGGTGGCGAGCTGCTGGCCCTCGCAGCGGAGGGTCCGCACGGCGAGCGGGTGCCGGCGGTCGTCCTGCGCGTCGGCGAGGTGGCCTACGTCGAGTCGGCCCAGGTCGTCGGGCTGCACCTGAGCGCGGGCGCTGCGGAGCTCGGCTCGACCCGGGGGGTCGCCGAGCTGATCCTGGCCGCCGTCGACGGTGGTGCCACGACGGTGGTCGTCGGGTTGGGCGGATCGGGCACCAACGACGGCGGGGCCGGCGTGCTGGCCGGGCTGGGTGCGACGTCCGACGGCACCCTCGACACCGGAGCGGCCGGCCTCCAGACGGTCACCCGGGTCGACCTCGCTCCCGCCCGCGCCCGCCTGGGCGGCGTACGACTCGTCGCTGCCACCGATGTCGACATCCCGCTCACCGGCCTCTTCGGCGCGACGAAGACGTTCGGCCCGCAGAAGGGGATCGCCGAGGACCGGATCGCCGAGGTGGACGGCTGGCTCGAGGCCTTCGCCGCGGCCACCGACCGACGTACGTCGTTGGAGAAGGGCGCCGGGGCAGCCGGCGGCATCGGCTACGCACTCCTCGTGCTCGGTGCCTCGCGCGAGCCCGGCCTCGACCTGGTGGCGTCCGCCGTCTCGTTGGCGTCCCGTGCCCGCCTGGCGGACCTCGTGGTCACCGGCGAAGGGTCCTTCGACTTCTCCAGCCGCGCCGGCAAGGTGCCCTACGGGGTGGCCGGGATCGCCTCGGAGGCACTCCGGCCGTGCATCGCGCTGGCCGGTCAGGTCCTCGTCGGGTCGAGGGAGATGCGCGCGCTCGGCATCGAGTCGGCCTACGCCGTGGTGGACCTGGTGGGGGAGGAGCGCGCCTTCGCCGCACCCGCGCAGGCACTCAGCGAGCTCGCGGCGCGGGTGGCCCGGACCTGGTCACGCTGAGTCACCGACACGGAAGTCGGGGAATATCTGCGCGTGTGCGACCATTGCAACCTGTGAGACCCCGAGACTTTCTGGAGTGATGTGATGACTGAGCAGGTCGAGACCACCGATCGCCGCACCGACCAGATCAACCTGTCCGCAGTCGCTGCCGGCAAGGTGCACGAGCCTCCTCGAGCAGGAGGGCCGCGACGATCTGGCCCTGCGCATCTCCGTCCAGCCTGGCGGCTGCTCGGGACTGCGCTACCAGCTCTTCTTCGACGAGCGCACCCTGGACGGCGACGTGACCACCGACTTCGACGGTGTGAGCGTCGTGGTGGACCGGATGAGCGTTCCCTACCTCAACGGTGCCGAGATCGACTTCGTCGACACCATCGAGAAGCAGGGCTTCACGATCGACAACCCCAACGCGACGGGTTCGTGCGCGTGTGGAGACTCCTTCCACTGATCCGTCGACTCGCGCGGATCGACCGAGGGCCCCAGCCGGTTGGCTGGGGCCCTTCGTCGTACGTGGGGGCTGAGGTCCGCTGTCGGCGTCCTCCGGGTGCGCGATCAGTCCAGGTGCAGATGCAGGGCGTTGGCCAGTCGGGCGGCCGCGTCGGAGACCCGGATCTCGCGCTTGCCGATCTCGCTCGGGTAGTCCTCGTAGCGCAGGGACACGCGCGGTCCCGAGACTGCGGCCCGTGCAGCCCGCTCCAGACGCAGGTTGCGCCCGATGACCCGGCAGTCGGCGGCCAGCTCGGAGGGGGTCCCCAGCTCGTCGTGGACGAGGTGGGAGGGGCGGCGCGAAGACGTCATGCCGACGACGTTAGGGGCTACTGAGTGGTATCCGGCGCCGTACCGGAAGGTAGTGTTCCGCGGCGTGTCCCTCCTCGTCGCCGGATCCATCGCCACCGACCACCTGATGTCCTTCCCGGGCCGGTTCGCCGACAGCCTGGTCGTGGACCAGCTCGACAAGCTCTCGGTGTCGTTCCTGGTCGAGGACCTCGAGGTGCGGCGCGGCGGTTGTGCGGCCAACATCTGCTTCGGCCTCGGCAACCTGGGCCTGCGTCCGGTGCTCGTCGGAGCGGTGGGTGAGGACTTCGCGGAATACCGCTCCTGGCTCGAGCGGCACAACGTCGACTGCGACTCCGTGCACGTCTCGCAGACCCGGCACACCGCGCGCTTCGTGTGCACCAACGACAGCGCGCACGCGCAGATCGCGAGCTTCTACGCCGGAGCGATGAGCGAGTCACGCGAGATCGAGCTGAAGCCGATCGTCGACCGTGTGGGAGCCCCCGACTACGTCATCATCGGTCCCGACGACCCGCAGGGGATGCTGCGCCACACCGAGGAGTGCCGCCAGCGCGGTTACGCCTTCCTCGCCGACCCCTCCCAGCAGCTCGCCTTCGGCGACGGCGACCTGATCCGTCCACTCATCGACGGCGCCGAGATCCTGTTCTCCAACGAGTACGAAGCCAGCCTGATCACCCAGAAGACCGGCTGGAGCGCCGAGGAGGTCCTCTCCCGGGTCGGCACCTGGGTGGTGACCCTCGGCCCCGCGGGTGTTCGCATCGACCGCGAAGGTGCGGAGTCGATCGTGGTCGAGGCCGTCCCCGAGATCGAGAAGGTCGAGCCCACCGGCGTCGGAGACGCCTTCCGCGCGGGCTTCCTCGCCGCGCTGAGCTGGGGGCTGGGCCACGAGCGCGCCGCCCAGCTCGGCTGTCTGCTCGCGGTCTACGTCGTCGAGCAGGTCGGCACCCAGGAGTACGAGATCTCCCGCCGCGACTTCCTCGCCCGTTGCGCGGCGACCTACGGCGACGACGCGGTCGCCGACTTCGAGCCCCACCTGCAGACCATTCGCCCCTGATCGAGACCCGCCGCCGCCCGGCCCGGTCGGCCTGTCCGCACCCTCAACCGAGGCGTCGTACGACGTAGCGCGGGGCGCCGTCGTCGGCGAGGTCCGCGCCGACGTACTCCTGGGCCTTCATCCGGCACCACGCCGGCACGTCGACCGCTGCGGCCGGATCCCGGGCGACCACGGCGAGCAGCGCGCCCACCTCGACGTCCGCGAGGTGCCGCGCGAGCTCGATGACCGGCATCGGGCACGGCAGGGCGCGACAGTCCAGCTCGAGCGCGACCGGGGGTGGCGTGCTCACATCCCCACCCGCGCCCGGATCTCGGCCACGAGACCGGGCAGCACGTCGCAGAAGGTGTCCACGTCGGCTCGCGTCGTGTCGCGCTGCAGGGAGAGCCGGACGTTGCCGTGGGTCAGCACGCCCATCGCCTCCAGGACGTGGCTGGGAGTGAGGGTGGAGGCGGTGCAGGCCGAGCCACTGGCGATCTGCGAGCCGCGCCGGTCGAGCTCGGTGACGAGCGCCTCGCCGTCGACGTACAAGCACGAGAACGTCACCAGGTGGGGGAGTCGGCGATCGGGGTCGCCGACCACCTCGACGTCGGGCACCTCGGCGGCCACCCGGCGGCGTACGACGTCGATGAGCGTGTGCTGACGGGCGTTGAGCTCCTCGCGCTCGGCCACGACCGCCTGCAGCGAGGCGGCAGCGGCCAGGACGGCCGGGATGTTCTCGAACCCGGTGGAGCGCTCGTCGATCCGGTCGTCGCCGGGGAAGGGGTTGCGCCACCGGGCGCGCTTGCGCACGAGCAGCACCCCGACGCCCGCCGGTCCGCCCCACTTGTGCGCGCTCCCGGCCGCAGCGGCCCAGCCCGACGGCAGGGGGAGCCGGCCCATGGAGGCGCACGCGTCGGTGAACAGCGGCACCTCCTCGGGCAGCGCGAGCTCACCGACGGGTTGCACCGTCCCGACCTCGTGGTTGGCGCTCTGCAGGGCGACGACGCCGACGTCCGGTGAGCAGGCGTCCTGGACCAGGCTGTCCTCGTCGACCCGACCCGAGCGGTCGACGTGCACGCGCCGGTCGTCGCCCTCAGCGCCCCAGGCGACGGCGTGCCGCACGGCCGAGTGCTCGACAGCCGCGTGGACGACCCGGGCGCCGCGGCGCGACCCCCTGACCAGTCCCAGCAGTCCGAGGTGCACCGCGTGGGTGCCGCTGGGGGTGAAGCTGACCTCGTCCGCCCGTACGCCGAGCGCGTCGGCCGTGGCCTCGCGGGCGTTGTCGAGCAGCAGCCGCGCGTCGCGTCCGGCGCGGTGCAGGCGCCGGGGATCGGCGTACCCCCTGTCGAGGGCCGCCAGCATGACCTCGCGGGCCGCCGGGTGGAGCGGGGAGGAGGAGGCGCTGTCGAGGTATCCCCCACCTGCCACGGGCCCCGTCACAGAGGCAACCATGCCACGCACCGTCCCGCCCGGTGCGTCCGGCGACCTGCATCGGGACCGATCCGGCGACACCCCACCCTGCCCCGCACGCATGTGCCGGATGGAGATAGTCTGTGCTCGTGGGGTCACATGTCGAAACAGGACCGAGAGAGAGGGCTCGCTAGTGGGTCTGCAAGTCCCCAAGGTCGCAGCTGCCACGATCCGGCGCACGCTGGGTGTCGCGCTGCTGGGCATGGCCATGCTGGTGCTCGCGGGATGCTCCGCGGCCGACCAGCACCAGATTCGCAACCTCGCGATGCCCGACCGCGTGACGGCGCAGGGCCCCTACACCTACGAGCTCTGGAAGTGGGCCTGGGTCGCCGCGATGGTCACCGGCGTGATCGTGTGGGCCCTGATCGGTTACGCGGTGATCAAGTTCCGCCGGCGCAGCGACGACGAGGTGCCGCGGCAGACGCGCTACAACCTGCCGCTCGAGGTCTTCTACACGATCGCCCCGGTCCTGATGTGCGTCGTGTTCTTCTTCCACACCGTCCGCGTGCAGGACGAGCTCACCATCCTCGACCCCGCTCCCGACATGACCGTCGAGGTGATGGGCCAGCAGTGGTCGTGGACCTTCAACCACGGCGTCGGCGAGCAGGACCCCACCGCCATCGGTGACGTGGACGACGAGGGCGAGGACGACTACGCCTACGACGGCTACGTCTACGAGTCCGGCGACGGCAACGAGATCCCGACCCTGTGGCTGCCGGTCGACCAGACGATCCAGTTCAACCTGCACTCGCCCGACGTCATCCACGACTTCGGTGTCCCGTCGTTCCTGATGAAGCTGGACGTCATCCCGGGGCGGGTCAACAAGATGCAGGTCACCCCGACCGTCGAGGGTGACTACGTGGGCAAGTGCTACGAGCTCTGCGGGGTGTCCCACTCGCGGATGCTCTTCAACGTCAAGGTCGTCGACCAGGCCGCCTACGACGCCCACCTCGAGGAGCTGGCCGCGGCGGGGCAGACCTCCGACTCCCCGCTCCTCGGCGGCAGCTACGTCAGGGAACAAGCCGGTCTCGACGACTCGGAAGGAAGCAGCGAGTGAGCGCCTCCACCACCACCGCGCCGAGGGCATCGACCCCCGGTCCGGAGAAGAAGCCGCTGGGCGAGCTGACCGTTCGCATGCTCACCACGACCGACCACAAGCTGATCGGCAAGATGTATCTCGTCGTGTCGTTCGGGTGGTTCATGATCGCCGGCCTGATGGCCATGCTGATCCGGTCCGAGCTGGCCTACCCCGGCATGCAGGTCGTCAACGACCAGCTCTACAACCAGCTGTTCACGATGCACGGCACGATCATGCTGCTGCTGTTCGCGACGCCGCTGTTCTTCGGCTTCGCCAACGTGATCATGCCGTTGCAGATCGGCGCCCCTGACGTGGCCTTCCCACGCCTGAACATGTTCAGCTTCTGGCTGTTCTTCTTCGGCGGCCTGATCGCCGCCTCGGGCTTCCTGACCCCGCAGGGCGCGGCCGACTTCGGCTGGTTCGCCTACACGCCCCTCTCCGACGCCGTGCGCAGTCCCGGTGTCGGCGGTGACCTCTGGATCATGGGCCTGTGGATGGCAGGGCTCGGCTCGATCCTCGGCGGCGTCAACTTCATCACCACGATCATCTGCATGCGCGCGCCCGGCATGACGATGTTCCGGATGCCGATCTTCGTGTGGAACACCCTGATCACCAGCATGCTCGTGATCATGGTGTTCCCGATCTTCGCGGGTGCGCTGCTCTCGCTGGAGGCGGACCGGATCCTCGGGGCGCACGTCTTCGACCCGTCGCACGGTGGACCGATCCTGTGGCAGCACCTGTTCTGGTTCTTCGGCCACCCCGAGGTCTACATCATCGCGCTGCCGTTCTTCGGCATCATCTCCGAGATCCTCCCCGTCTTCAGCCGCAAGCCGATCTTCGGCTACGTCGGCCTGGTCGCGGCGACCCTCGGCATCGCGATGCTCTCGGTGGCCGTGTGGGCCCACCACATGTTCGTGACCGGCGCGGTCGACCTGCCGTTCTTCTCCGGCATGACGTTCCTGATCGCGGTGCCCACGGGAGTGAAGTTCTTCAACTGGATCGGCACGATGTGGGGCGGATCGGTGTCCTTCGACACCCCGATGCTCTGGGCGATCGGCTTCCTGACCACGTTCTTGTTCGGCGGCCTGACGGGTGTCATCCTGGCCAGCCCGCCACTGGACTTCCACGTGTCCGACTCCTACTTCGTGGTCGCGCACTTCCACTACGTCGTCTTCGGCACCGTGGTGTTCGCGATGTTCGCCGGCTTCTACTTCTGGTGGCCGAAGATGACCGGCCGGATGCTCGACGAGCGACTCGGCAAGCTTCACTTCTGGATCCTCTTCGTCGGCTTCCACACCACCTTCCTCGTCCAGCACTGGCTGGGTGTCGAGGGCATGCCGCGCCGCTACGCCGACTACCTCCCGGCCGACGGGTTCACCACGCTCAACCAGATCTCGACGGTGGGGGCGTTCCTGCTCGGGGCGTCGACGCTGCCGTTCTTCTACAACGTCTACATCTCCGCCAAGGGTCCGCTCGTGGAGGTCGACGACCCGTGGGGCTGGGGTCGCTCGCTCGAGTGGGCCACCAGCTCCCCGCCGCCACGTCACAACTTCCACTCGCTGCCCCGGATCCGCTCCGAGTCGCCGGCCTTCGACCTGCACCACCCGGAGATCGCGCTCATGGAGCTGGCCGACAACGACGCGGAGCGCGAGGGCGAGCCCGCCGACGCGCCGGACGTGGACGGTCGCGAGGAGATGCTGCGCGAACGCGTCGACGAGACGGTCGAGACGGTCGAGAAGACCGAGGAGGAGGACCGATGAAGGCGGAGGCGTGGGTCTTCGGCATCACGGCACTGTTCGTGGCGGTGGTCGCCCCGGCCTACTGGTTCCTCGCTGAGGACTGGACCGGCACCTCCGCCCTGGTGATGACGGCACTGCTCTTCGGCATGGTCACCCTCTACCTCGGCTTCCACGCGTCCAAGATGGACCCGCGTCCAGAAGACCGCAAGGAGGGTGAGATCGCCGATGGTGCCGGGGAGCTGGGCTTCTTCCCGCCCTACTCCTGGTGGCCCCTGTGGTGTGCCCTCGCGCTCGGCGTGATCGTCTACGGCACCGCGTTCGCGGCCTGGTGGCTGGTGTTCATCGGCTTCACGATCGGCGCGGTCGTGGTCAGCGGCTTCATCTTCGAGTACTACCGCGGTGAGCACGCTCACTGAGCCAACCGCTCGTCGTCTTGGGGGAACCCGTCCACGCCGTAGGCTGGACGGGTTCTTCTGTTCCTGCCCGGCTGGTCCGGGCCGACCGACTTCCGGGGGGTCGTCGCATGCGCACTCGCGCATCCGCACACGCACGCGTGGTGCACCGTCGTACGACGTCCGCAGCGGTGCTGCTGGCCCTCACCTGTGTCGCGGGCTGCTCGTCACCCTCCGGATCGGACTCACGGGCCGGCGCCGACGGCCCGCACGGCTCAGCCGCCTCCGAGAGGGCCGAGGAGCCGGCCACGGTGGCGCCCGTCCGGCTCAGCACCAGCTTCCGCGACCCTCGTGCGGTGCCCATCGATGCTCCGGTCTCGGTGAGTGCCTCGGGCGCCACCCTCGATGCGGTCGCCGTCACCTCGCCGGCCGGCGACCTCCTGGGCGAGGTCGCCGGAGACTCGTGGACGTCGTCCGCGCTGCTGGAGCCCGGCACCGACTACCTCATCACGGCCTCCACCACCCGCGCGGACGGCAGCAGCGTCGAGCGCACCCGCAGGTTCCGCACCGTCGACCTGACGCTGCAGGAGCAGACCTTCGCCTCCATCGCGCCTCTCGACGGCGAGACGGTCGGCGTCGGGATGCCGGTGGTCGTGACCTTCGACGTGCCCGTGACGGACCGGGCCCTGTTCGAGGAGCACATGCACGTCACCAGCACCCCGGCCCAGCGCGGCTCGTGGTACTGGCTCAACGATCGCGAGGCGCACTTCCGCCCGGCGACGTACTGGGAGGCGGGCACGGACGTCGCGGTCGACCTCGACGTCAACAGCCTGCCCGCCGGCAACGGGGTCTACGGCCAGGAGTCGCGCAGCATCGACTTCAGCATCGGCGACTCCCATGTCTACAAGGTGGACGCCCGGAGCCACCAGATGCGGGTCTTCTCCAACGGCGCACTGCTGCGGACGATCCCGATCACCACCGGCAAGGCGGGCTTCACCACCCGTTCCGGCACCAAGGTGATCATGGAGAAGTTCGCCGAGAAGCGGATGAACTCCGAGACCGTCGGCATCAACCGCAACAGCCCCGAGGCCTACGACATCGACGACGTGCAGTGGGCGATGCGGGTGACCTACTCCGGGGAGTTCATCCACGCAGCGCCGTGGTCCGTGGGCTCCCAGGGCTATGCCAACGTCTCCCACGGCTGCACGGGCATGTCGGTCGCCGACGCCGGGTGGCTCTACGCGATGAGCCGCCGCGGCGACGTCGTGGAATACACCGGCACGGACCGACCGATGACCCTCGAGAACGGCTACGGGGACTGGAACCTCGCGCCAGCCGACTGGAGGTCGGGCTCCGCCCTCTCCTGAGGGGCAGGTGGCCCAGGGTCCGACAGAGGGTGTGAACGACGAAGGCCCGCCGGGGACGTCCCGGCGGGCCTTCGTGCGTGAGGTGGGTGGATCAGTGGTCGCGGAGCGGGACCTCGTCGGCGTTGCGGAGGCTGTGGTCGTCGAACTGGTGACCGTCGGCCGGGTGGTCGAGACCCGAGGCGAGCGCTGCTTCGTGCTCGGCGTGGTGGTGCGCCGCCTCGAGCTCCGCGGCGGTGGGCTTCTGCACGTTGTGGACATACATCCACGACGACAGCTTGGCCCGCAGCTTCTCCGAGCGGGAGTTGGGTGCGACCACCCCTGCCGCGTCGGTGTCGCCGTCAGCGGTGTAGATCTCGTCCCGTTCCCGGGCGGTGAGGGAGTAGGCGGACGCGGTGCTGATCGGCAGGTGACGCTCGGCATACTGCCCGTCGGGGGAGCGGGTGATGATGCCCGTCTCGTAGCCGTGGAGCAGCTTGTCGTTGTCATGGCGTTGCAGCGAGATGCACCACCGGCGCGTGATCCAGAACGCCAGCACCGGGCCGAGGAAGATCGCGACCCGCATGAAGTAGGTGATCTGGTTGATGCTCGCGTCCAGTGTGATCGCGATGATGTCGTTGCCGCCGGCTGCCCAGGCGAGCCCGTAGAAGGTCATCAGGGCCACCATCACCGCGGTGCGGGTGGGCGCGTTGCGCGGACGCTGGAGCAGGTGGTGGTCACGCTTGTCGCCGGTGATCCAGCCCTCGAGGAACGGCAGCAGGATGAGGACGACGAGCATGAGCGGCGGCACGATGAGGATCGGCAGCATGACGTTCCACGAGATGGTGTAGCCGAAGATGACCGACTCCCACCCGGTGGGGATGATGCGCAGCAGCCCGTCGGGCCAGCCCATGTACCAGTCGGGCTGCGACCCGGCCGTGACCTTCGTCGGGTCGTAGGGGCCGAACTTCCACACCGGGTTGATCGACAGCAGGCCGCCCATGATGGCGATGATGCCGAAGACCATGAAGAAGAATCCGCCGGCCTTGGCAGCGTAGACGGGCAGCATGGGGTAGCCGACGACGTTCTGCTCGGTGCGTCCGGGCCCGGGCCACTGGGTGTGCTTGTGGTAGACGAGCAGCAACATGTGCGCGGCGATCAGGGCGAGCAGGATGCCGGGGATCAGCAGCACGTGGACGATGTAGAGGCGCGGGATGATCGACTCGCCCGGGAACTCGCCACCGAAGAGCAGGAACGACATGTAGGAGCCGGCCACCGGGGTCGCCTTCAAGAACCCGTCCGCGGCGCGGACACCGGTGCCGGAGAGCAGGTCGTCGGGCAGCGAGTATCCGGTGAAGCCCTCCAGGGTCCCCAGGAGGAGGAGGATGCAGCCGATCACCCAGTTGAGCTCGCGCGGCTTGCGGTAGGCGCCGGTGAAGGCGACGCGGAGCAGGTGCACCATCATCGAGGCGATGAAGATCGCCGCCGCCCAGTGGTGCATCTGGCGCATCAGCAGGCCGCCGCGCACGTCGAAGGAGATGTGCAGGGTCGAGGCCATCGCCTCGGACATGCCGACGCCACGGAGCTGGTCGTAGGAGCCCTCGTAGGTGATGTGACCCATGGACGGGTTGAACCACAGCGTGAGGAAGACGCCGGTGAGGAGCAGCACGACGAAGCTCCACAGCGCGATCTCGCCGAGCATGAAGGACCAGTGGTCGGGGAAGACCTTGCGCAGGTTCTTCTTCATCACCGTCGCGAGACCGAGGCGGTCGTCGGCCCACGTGGCCAGGGAGCCGGCCGGGCTCGGCTTCGATGCCGTCGCAGCGTCCGTACGGTTGCTCGTCGCAACCTTGCTGGTGTCAAGCCTGGAGTCGGTGCTCATTGCTTCTCACGCTCCCAGTAGCTGGCCCCGATGGGCTCGTCGAAGTCGCTCTGCGCGACCAGGTAGCCCTCGTCGTCCACTGCCAGGGGCAGCTGGGGGAGAGGGCGGGCAGCCGGACCGAAGATGACCTTCGCCGAGTCGGCGAGGTCGAAGGTCGACTGGTGGCACGGGCACAGCACGTGGTGGGTGGTGCGCTCGTAGAGCGAGATCGGGCATCCCACGTGGGTGCAGATCTTGGAGTAGCAGATGATCCCGTCGACGGTCCATCTCTCCCGGCCCTTGGCCGGGATGATCTCGTCGGGATCCATGCGCACGATGATGATCGCGCCCTTGGCCTTCTCGGCCTGCTCCTCGGCTCCCTCGAGCTCGGGGTATCCGTTCTCCTCGCTGGGGAACATCGCCTCCGGTGCCGCGTTGACGAGGTCGCCGACCTCGATCTCGCTGGCGAGGATGGGCGTACCGGTGACGTCGCGCACCAGGCGCATCTGCGGTTTCCAGATGGTGTGCGCGAGCTTGCTGGTGTCGAGCGCATCGCCCGGGGCCAGGTCACGCAGGAGCACCACGACGGGGAGCCCGAGGACGCCGACCGCCCCGAGCATCGTGTTGCGCACGAGAGGACGACGGCCGATGCCGGACTCGTCCAGACCGTCGGTGAGAGCCTGGACAGTGGCGTCGCGGTCCTCCTGCGGCGACGCGGCAGGGTGCCGCATCTCGACCATCTCGGCGTCCGCCATGAGCTTGCGGGCGAGGTGGATGATGCCGATGCCGATGAGCAGCAGGCTGATGCCGAGGGTGAGGCCGAGCGTCACGGTCGAGCTGCCCAGACCGCCGACGGTGTCCCAGTTGTCGCCGACCTCGAAGGAGAAGTAGGCGACGACGAAGAGCACGGCGCTGAGCATCGCGGCGATGAACATGCCGGCGACCTGGCGCTCGGCGCGCTTCTCGGCCCTCGGGTCGACGTCGGTAGGACGCCAGGTGTGCGGGGCGAGGCCCGGATCGGCGATCGGGTCGGCTTCGTGGCGGACCGGGACGTTGCCGCTGGCGTCGTGCGGTCGGAGTGCGTTGTCTGGCGTGTTGTCGTCGTTGCTCACGCGTTTACCTTGCTCTTCTTGGTCCGAGTCGTGTGTGAAGCGATCCAGACCGCGGCCCCCACCAGTGATCCTATGCCGACCAACCACGCAAACAAGCCCTCACTGACCGGGCCGAGCCCGCCGAGGGTGAATCCGGCGTACTCCGGGGTCTCCTCGATGCTGTCGAGGTAGGCGATGACGTCGCGCTTGTCCTCGGGGGTGAGGTTGCCGTTGCTGAAGTTGGGCATGGCTTGCGGGCCGGTCAGCAGCGCCTCGTAGATGTACTTGCCCTCGACGCCGTGCAGGCTCGGGGCGTAGCCGCCGCGCGGCATCGCGCCGCCGGCACCGTTGAAGTTGTGGCAGGCGGTGCAGTTGGTCAGGAAGATCTGACCACCGCGAGAGATGGCCTCCTCCCGCTCGGCCTCCGAGAGACCCTCGATCGAGTAGTCGGACTCGTCCGGGATGGCCGGGCCGGGTGCGAGCGAGGCGACGTAGGCCGCGAGGGCCGCGGTCTCCTCGTCGGTGAAGATGACCTTCTTGCGAGGCGCCTGCTGGCCGGGGCTCGCCATCGGCATACGGCCGGTGCCGACCTGGAAGTCGACCGCCGCCGCCCCGACGCCGACGAGGCTCGGGCCGATCTGGTAGCCGTCGCGGACGGTCGGGATGCCCTCGCCGTTCTTGCCGTGGCAGAACGCGCAGCTGGCCAGGAAGAGCTCCTTGCCCTGCGCGACCTGGTCGGTCTCGCTGGCCTGGCTCTGGGCCTGGGCGGGTGCGAAGACGGCGTAGAGGGAGCCGCTGATCAGCAAGCCAAGCAGCAGCACGGCGAGGCCGGCCAGCGGTCCCCGACGATGCCGGGAGAGGCGACCAGCGGTTCGGTTGAGCAGACGCACGATGAGTCCTTGCCGGGTTGCGGGGGCGGGCTTACTTGATGACGTAGATCGTGAAGAACAGGCCGATCCAGACCACGTCGACGAAGTGCCAGTAGTAGGACACGACGATGGCGGTCACTGCTTGCTCGTGGGTGAAGCGACGGGCGAGGTAGGTGCGGCCGAGCACGAAGAGGAACGCGATGAGGCCACCGGTCACGTGGAGACCGTGGAATCCCGTGGTCAGGTAGAACATCGAGCCGTAGGCGGAGCTCGGGATCGTCACGCCTTCGTGGATGAGCTCGGCGTACTCCAGGGCCTGTCCGCCGATGAAGACGGCCCCCATGACATAGGTCAGGATGAACCACTCGCGCAGGCCCCACTTGGTGAACTGGAGCAGGCCGCCCGTGCGGCCGACCTGCCCACGCTCGGCGGCGAAGACGCCCCACTGGCAGGCGAAGGACGACGCGACCAGGATCGCGGTGTTGGCCGTGGAGAACGGCACGTTGAGCTTCTCGGTCTCCTGGGCCCACAGCTCGGGGCTCACGGCGCGGATGGTGAAGTAGGCCGCGAACAGGGCGGCGAAGAACATCAGCTCGCTCGAGAGCCAGATGATGGTGCCCACGCTGACCATGCTGGGTCGGTCGTGGTGCCCGTGCAGTCGGGATGCCGGAATCGCAGTTGCTGTCGCCACCTCATCATTATTGCTTCCCGGCGAAGCGGAGGGCACCCCGACCCCCTGTGTATCTCCGACATAAAGTTCCCCATGTGCTGCTTGCCCTGCCCCTGCTGTCGGGGACCGACCCCGAGACGCTCCCGAGATTCACCCTCGGGCGTGTCTTCACCGACTGGGGGATCGACCCGATCCCGTTCGTGGCGACGGTCTGGGCGATCGGTCTGTACGTCGTCGGCGTGAGCGTGCTGCGTCGTCGCGGCGACCGCTGGCCGGTGGGCCGGACGTTGTCGTTCGTGGGCCTGGGGATGGGGGCCTTCTTCTTCGCGACCTCGTCGGGCCTCGGGCGCTACGACACCACCCTGCTGAGCGTGCACATGGTGCAGCACATGGTGCTGTCGATGGTCGTTCCGCTGGCGCTCGCCCTCGGCGCGCCGGTGACCCTGGCCCTGCGGACCCTTCCGGCTGCTCCGCGACGGTGGCTCCTCGTCCTGCTGCACTCCCGGCTGGCGAAGGTGCTCGCCTTCCCGCCGCTCGCGTTCGCCCTCTACGTCGCCTCGCCCTGGGCGCTCTACTTCAGCGGCTGGTACGACGCGAGCCTCCAGTCGGTGTGGGTCCACGAGATGATGCACGTCCACCTGGTGCTCGTCGGCACCCTCTTCTTCTGGCCGCTGATGGGCGTCGACCCCGTCCCCGGCCGGGTGGGCCACCCCTTCCGCGTGCTGCTCACCTTGATGACGCTGCCGTTCCACGCCTTCCTCGGGGTCACGATCATGGGGCAGACCACGCTGATCGGCGGAGCGCACTACCTGGAGCTGCGCGAGGGACCTATGGGCTCCTGGCTGCCGCCCGTGCTCGACGACCAGCACCTCGCCGGCGGGATCCTGTGGGCCAGCGGGGACCTGATCGGGGTGCTGTTCTTCGGGGTGCTGTTCACGCAGTGGCTGCGGAGCTCGATGAAGGAGGCGGCCCGGGAGGACCGGCGCCTCGACCTGGCCGAGCGACGGTCCGTGGGTTGAGCGGGGACGACGTCTCCTCACCCACCGGCGCGGCTAGGATGCGGTCGTGAGCACCGCCACCCCCGACAGCCGTCCGATCAAGGTCCTCGTCTACAGCCACGACGTCACCACGCGCCAGCAGGTGATCCTGGCCCTGGGTCGTCGCCCGCACCCGGACCTCCCGGAGTTCCGTACGTCGAGGTCGCCACGGAGCCCGTCGTGCTGCAGAACATGGACTCCGGCACGATCTCGCTCGCGATCCTCGACGGCGAGGCCGTCCCGGCCGGCGGCATGGGGATCGCCAAGCAGCTCAAGGACGAGATCTTCCACTGCCCGCCCGTGGTCGTCCTGACCGGTCGCCCCCAGGACGCCTGGCTCGCCACCTGGTCGCGGGCCGAGGCCGCCGTCCCGCACCCGATCGACCCGATCCAGCTCGCCGAGGCCGTCATCGCCATCATGCGCCCGTCGGTCCCGGCCACGACCTGACATCTTCCGGTCGCGGCGCACGCTCGCCACTAGCCTGATCCCATGTCCCACACCTGGCCCGATGTCCTCTCCACGCTGGTCGCCGGCACCGACCTGACGACCGAGCAGGCACGTTGGGCCATGGACGAGGTCTTCGCAGGCGCCGCGACACCGGTCCAGCTCGCCGGCTTCGTGGTCGCCCTGCGCGCCAAGGGCGAGACCGTCGAGGAGGTCTCAGGCATCGCCGCTGCGATGCTGGCTGCCGCCAACCCGATCTCGGTGCCCGGACGGCTGCTCGACATCGTGGGGACCGGTGGTGACCGGTCGATGTCGGTCAACATCTCCACCATGGCCGCGATCGTCGCCGCGGGTGCCGGTGCCCGGGTGGTCAAGCACGGCAACCGGTCGGCGTCGTCGCAGTCCGGCTCCGCCGACGTCCTCGAGGCCCTCGGGATCCGGCTCGACCTGACCCCGGCGCGCGTGGCCGAGGTGGCGCAGGAGGCCGGCATCACGTTCTGCTTCTCTGCCGCGTTCCACCCCGCGATGCGTCACGCCGCCGTGCCGCGCCGCGAGCTCGGCATCGCGACCACCTTCAACATCCTCGGCCCACTGACGAACCCGGCGCGTCCGCAGGTGCAGGCCATCGGCTGTGCCGATGCCCGGATGGCTCCTGTGGTGGCGGGGGTGCTCGCCCAGAGGGGCGTCGACGCCTGGGTCTTCCGCGGTGACGACGGGCTGGACGAGCTCACCACGACGACCACGTCGACCGTGTGGCGCGTCAACGCGGGAGCGGTCGGTGAGCTCAGCATCGATCCGTCGTCGCTGGGCATCGCACGGGCGACCACCGAGGACCTGCGTGGCGGGGATGCGGCACACAACGCCGATGTCGTACGCCGTCTGCTGGCAGGGGACACCGGTCCGGTCCGCGACGCGGTGGTGCTCAACGCCGGAGCGGCGCTAGCGATCTACGACGCGCCCGATGAGGACGTGGAGCCTGCGCTGGCGGCCGGTGTGGCGAAGGCGGCGGAGGCGATCGACTCGGGCGGCGCGCAGGCGGCGCTCGAACGGTGGGTGGAGGCGAGCTCGGCCTGACTCAGGCCACGTCGAGGACGTAGGACGTCCCCTCTCGACGAAAGCCGAGTCGGTCGTAGTAGGCACCGACCATGCCGGGCGGAGTGACCACCCGTCGGATCCCGCGACCGCTGAGCAGGCCGCTGCGGCGCCACACGAACTCGCCGGGTGAGAAGTCCCGATAGCGCGCAGTCACGTAGTCGAGCAGGACGTCGGCGGTCTCCGCGTCCTCGCGCAGCAGCACCACGCCGACCGTCTCATCGCCCTTCTGGACCAGGAACGCGTCGTCGGTGCCGGCCGGATCGTGGACGAAGGACGGATTGAACTTCGCGATGTCGTCGCCGTGCACGCGGAGCATGTGGAGGAGGTAGTGGTCGTCGGGGTTCACCTCGAGCACCTCGAAGGCCGACTCGTCGTGGCGCTCGCGCAGCATCGTGACGATGAAGAACGCATTGATCAGCACGAGGACGGCGTTCATGCCGACCATGGGCCACACCGACAGGGCCCAGTTGAAGACGATCAGGATCACGCAGGCGATCGCGTTGAGCAGGCGCAGACGCAGCACGCTCGCTTGCAGCAGGGAGTAGACGAGCAGCGCGCTTCCGCCCCATCCGAGGGCGTCGAGCCAGTGGTCAGCGAACCAGTTCACGCACGGACACTACTGCCGTCGGCTGCGCGGTCCTCCTTCGTACGGCGGTCGGCTACGGCATCAGAGGCGTCTGGGAGTCGACGACCTCGTAGACGAACGAGTATCGAATCCACAACACCTGGAGTGCGAGTAGTCCGACGCAGCCGACGGCCATGGCGATGTATCGGTGTCGGGGGGTCCACCTCTGCCCACCGGTCAGCACCATCGCGAAGGGAAAGGCAAGGAGCAGGTAGCGCAGGACGCCCGTGGTGGGAGGGGTGATGACCATGATGAACAAGGGATATCCGAGGGCCCATGCGCTGAGGGCAGCACCCCACTGCTGATGTTTGCGCACCACGACCCACGCCATCGTGAGCGCCATCGCGATCGGCACCGAGACAGCCCACGCGGAGACGTCGAAGAACACACCGAACCATCCGAAGGGGGTACCCGAAGCGGTCAGCCGCACGCGATCTGCTCCCATCCCTCCTCCCGACAAGGTCGAGATCAGGGGCCAGAGGAAGACTCCCAGCATGCTCGCCACGACGACCGCGACGCATCCGCTCCAGGCACGCGCGGAGAGCGTGGCTCGGTCCTGCCGCCATGCCACCCACGTGACCGCGAGCGCCACGAGAGCAAGGGGCGGGGTCACCTGACGCGTGAGTGAGAGCAGCAGGACCGGGAGGACCGCCCACCACATCCTGCGCTGCGCCATCAGGAGGACGGCCGTGAGGACCAGGAGGAGCCCCAGCGCCTCGCTGTAGGCGACCTGGAACAACGGCGACGTGATGAAGCACGAGGTGCCGAGCACGGCGCCCACGGCGTTCAAGCGACCGGCCTGGGACTCGACCACCCTGAAGAGCACCACCATCGCCACCGCACCGAGGACGAGGCTCGTCATGGAGGCCACGAGCGGGAAACCGGCGCCGGTGAGGTCCATCAGGGCGGAGACGACGGTGGGATATCCCGGAGGGAAGGCCCAGGTCCATCCCGTGACGGCGGACGCATCCACGTCCGACGGGACATAGCCAGACTCGGCGATGCGCCAGTACCACTGGCCGTCCCAGTTGGTCACGACCCCGAGGTAGCCCGGGTCGGCCGGAAGCGACCGGTAGACCTGGTAGGTCTCGGTGGGTGGACCAGCGACAGGGCTGGTGGCCGACTGGTACCTGCTTGCCCACAGCATCACCACGGCACTGAACACGCGTGCCAGCCCGTAGATGCCGAGGGGGATCCAGAGGGCGCCCATGCCCTGCGATCTCTCGTGAGCGCGCGTCCGCGACAAGACCTGGGCGAGGTCGAGGGTTGACATGGGCTCTCCAAGGGTGGGCGTCCAGCTTGAGACGCTATCCGAGCAGGCCTGCTCGCGGGTCGGAGATGGCAGAAGTCGTGCATGACGTCACACGCGCGGTCTGTCCGGCACCCACCGGATACGGTGGCCCCATGATCACCGCCATCGTCTTCGTGAAGGCCGACGTCGCGCGCATCCCCGAGGTCGCCGAGGCCATCGCCTCGCTGGACGGCGTCTCGGAGGTCTACTCCGTGACCGGGCAGATCGATCTCATCGCGCTGGTCCGGGTGCGAGAGCACGAGGACATCGCGTCCGTCGTGGCGGACCAGCTCAACAAGGTCGAGGGAGTCACGGAGACCGAGACGCACATCGCCTTCCGGACCTATTCCACGCACGACCTCGAGTCCGCGTTCAGCATCGGCCTGGACTGACGGGTCCTCCCACGACGGGGCCGGGCGCCCTCCTCGACCAGCGGGGGCTCACAGCACCGCCCGTCCGCCCGCCCGGCCGGGCTCGGCTCATCGCGTCGGGCGGTGCACCGGCGCCGGCAGGCGCTGCTCGTCGAAGGGCACCAGCGACAGTCGTGACTGGGTCGCCGCGTCGTAGACCGCGAGATGGCGAGCAGCCCCGCCGAGCGGGCAGACCCATTCCCCGTCCACGTCGACGAGCCGCACCCCCGCGGACTCCAGCCACCGCAGGATCCGCTCGGACTCCTCGGCGGTCGCGGCCGGCACGGGACCCGGTGCCGAGCACACGGTCTCGGCGCTCGCGGTGAGCTGGCGGACGTAGAGATGGGCATCGGCGCCGCTCGGGATCACGCCGGCAGCCGCCAGTCTCCCGTGACGTGTGACGTGCACGGCCCAGCGACCGTCGTCCTCGCGTCGGGCCGCGACGATCTCCGGGCACCGGGTGAGCGCAGAGAGCCGCTGGGTCCGCGCCGCTGCCCTGACGAAGGTGGCGAGCCGGTCGCGATGGACGCCGGCCTCCTCGAAGCGTTCGCGCTCGGCCAGGGCTGTCATGCGAGCGTTGATCGACTCGACGACCTCTTCGGGGGAGCGCAGCAGGGTGTCGCGCAGCTGGCGTACGACGGCGGCGTAGGCCGTGGCGTCGGTGGATCCGTCGCACGGGGAGAGGCATCGCCCCATCTCGGCGAGCACGCAGGCCGAGCCCGACGGGACCTGGGGCATCCGGCCGCTGCACTGCCGGATCGGGAAGGTGTCGTGGAGCGCGGCCAGGCACTTCTCCGCGGTCTTCCTGGACGAGAAGGGGCCGAGGTAGTCGGCGTCGTCGTCGAGCACCTGTCGGACCAGCGACAGCCGCGGCCAGGCCTCGCGCGTCAGCTTGACGAAGTGGACCTTCTCCGGGAAGCGGGAGCGGCGGTTGTACTTCGGCTTGTGCTCCGCGATCAGACGCAGCTCACGCACCTCGGCCTCCAGGGGCGTGGCGCACTCGATCCCGGTCACGGACTCGGCGAGGCCGACCATCTCGCCCATCCGGGTGCGGGTCTCGGAGGCCGTGAAGTAGGTGCGGACCCGGGTGCGCAGGTCGCGTGAGGTGCCCACGTAGAGGACGCGGGCGCGGTCGTCGCGGAACAGGTAGACGCCCGGGGCGTGGGGGAGCCCCTCGGCGAGGTGCCTCTTGCGGCGCTGTGCCGTGCTCACCCGCGCCGAGAAGGTCTGGAGCTCCTCGAGCGTGTGCACCCCGAGTCCGCCGAGGCGCTCCATCAGCCCGTGCAGGACGTCGACGGTCGCCCGTGCGTCGGACAGGGCACGGTGATTGGGCGTCGTCGACGAGTTGAACACCTTGGCCAGCGACGACAGCTTGCAGTTGGGGGCGTCGTCGCGCGTGATCACCCGCCGCGCCAGCTTGGCGGTGTCGAGCACCTCGAAGCGGGGCCACGGTCGACCCTGATCGCGAGCGAAGTGCTGGAGGAATCCGATGTCGAAGGGCGCGTTGTGAGCGACCAGGACACAGCCCGCGGCGAACTCGAGGAAGGCCGGCAGCGCCGACTCGATCGGCGGCGCGTCGTGCACCATCGAGTTGCTGATCCCGGTCAGCACCGCGATGAAGGCCGGGATCTCGGCGTGCGGGTTGACCAGCGTCTGGAACTCACCGAGCACCTCGCCGCCGCGCACCTTCACCGCCCCGATCTCGGTGATCATCGACCCTCCGGAGGCGGACCCGCCGGTGGTCTCGAGGTCGACCACGCAGAAGGTGAGGTCGCGCAGCGGACGCCCCAGCTCGTCGAAGCTGCGCTGGGCCTCCCACCGGGAGGTCTCCCGGGTGGCGCGGTGGGCGGTGGTGCTCATGGCGTAGGACGCTAGACGTGGGATCCGACAATGGGCGCAGGGCGCCCGCACTACGCTGACCGCGCCGCCCATCGGGCACCACCACGTTCACACACCGCCGACCTGAGGAGCATCCGTGGCTGACCGGACCGCCGACCTTCGCGCTCCCGGCGCTGGCGAGCGCTGGCGCTGCGCCGGTTGCGGAAACCTCACGCGCTTCGACGTCACCCGCACCCGGCGTACGACGGAGTACTGGCACGTCGACCTCTCGGGGGAGCACCGGGTCGAGGAGGAGACGGTGCTCGCCGAGTCGGTGGGGGCCGTCTCGTGTCGCTGGTGCGGCCGGACGGATGCCATCGAGATCGTCGACCGGGCTGCTGCCGACATGGCCGGCGATCCGGCCGCCGGATGACGAGCCGTCCGTGACGGACCCGGCACCACTGCCCGAACGGCTTCGCTGGCGCGTGGTGGCGCTCGTGTCGGCGGTGCTGCCCTCCCTCATGCCCATCCCGGCACCGCTGCGCAAGGTCGCTGCCTTCGCGCCTGCGCGCCGCGCGCGCCTCGGCGGGGGCCTGATCTGGGACTCGTTGGCCGACGAGGACTTCCGCGCGCACGCCGCGATCCAGGTCGCAGCCCTTCCGGCCGGTGAGGACGATCCGCTCGACGCCGCAGCGCGCGCCTGGCTGATCCGGGACGAGGGGTGGGAGGCAGTCGTCAGCGAGGTGTCGGCCTCACTCGCCGACACGGCGTCGCGTGCGGACCAGACGCAGGCGGAGGTGGGCCGGCTCGCCGCGCAGGTCGCCTCCCTGCATGCGGAGCTCGCCTCCTCGCGAGTCGAGCACAAGGACGAGCTGGACCGGGCCAGGGCGGACTACAAGGTGCTGCGACAGCGGCTCGGTGAGGCGCGTGGTGTGCTCCGCGCCGCCGAGGAGCAGCGTGACGCCGCGCTGGCGGCCCGCGATGCGGCGACGGCGGCGGCCCGGACCGCGACGCGAGCCGCGGAGGCCGACGTACGCCGGCTCCGCGCGCAGCTCGAGGAGGCCGAGGCCGGGTTGGCCGCGACACGCCGTGGTGCGCGCTCCGAACGCGATGCCGGCACCATCCGGGTCCGGCTGCTGCTCGACGCGGTCGTCGAGTCGGCCACGGGCCTGCGCCGCGAGCTCGGCCTGGCGGCCGTGAGCGGAGCCCCCGGCGACGCGGTGGAGGCCGAGCTGGCCGGTGTCGAGGCCGCCCCCACCTCGAGCGCTCCGGCCACCCCGGCCCTGCTGGAGCAGATGCTCGCCATGCCACGCGCACGCCTGATCGTGGA
The DNA here is from genome assembly GCA_963790155.1 of uncultured Actinomycetota bacterium. Classification (GTDB taxonomy): domain Bacteria; phylum Actinomycetota; class Actinomycetes; order Propionibacteriales; family Nocardioidaceae; genus Nocardioides. Next base: position 1,402,816 of record CAWBNL010000004.1, read on the forward strand.
CGGCTACAACGTCACCAAGCAGGCGTGGCCCTCGACCAGTCTCGAGGCGCAGCGCAGCAGGCTGGTGTCGGCCCTCGGCCCGGTGGTGGCCCGCTCCGGCGCCGAGACCACCGTCGTCTTCGACGCGGCCGAGTCGACGTCGCGCACCGCCATGCCCGCACCACGAGGCGTGAAGGTCGTCTTCAGCCCCGAGGGCGTGATCGCCGACGACGTGATCCGGCAGCTGGTGGCGGCCGAGCCGCGTGGCCGCGTCGTCGTCGTCGTCAGCAGTGACCAGGCCGTGGCCCGCGACGTCGTCCGCAGTGGGGCGCGGGCAGTGCCGGCGTCCGCCCTGACCGGGATCCTCCCGTGACCCACGTGACGCAGCCGAGGACCGCTCGCGATCACCTGACGGACTGGTTCGGCGCCAGCCGCTGGACCGTGGTCGCGGTCACGGCCGCACTGGCCTTCGTGGCGGCCTTCGCCCGGGTCGGCGGTGACTGGGACTGGATGGTCGCGCTGGGTGACCATGTCCGCGCGACCCGACAGGTACCGGACTTCGTTCCCTTCGCAGTCGCCGACACGTCCGGGTGGCACAACGTGCCGGTGCTCGCGGAGCTCGTGTCCTCGGTCGTCCACCAGGCGGGGGACCGAGCAGTCGCTCCCGTCCACCTGGGCGTCGTCGCCGTCACCCTGTCCATCCTCGCCGTGGCCGCCCGTGCGCGCGGAGCGAGCGACAGCTGGGTCGCTGGCGTCATGGGCGCGGTGGTGCTCGGCTCGCTGCCGGCGCTGGTCATCGTGCGTGCCCAGACCTACTCGCTGGCGTTGTTCGCCCTGCTCCTGGCGCTCGTGGCGAGCCAGGCGCGCAAGCCCGACCGGAGGGTCTGGTGGGTCGTGCCGCTCGTAGCGGTGTGGGCCAACCTGCACGGAGCCGCCCTTCTCGGCGTGTGCGTGCTGGGGGCCTACCTGCTCCTCGGGAGACTGCGCGCGCGCCCGTCGGAGAGTGTCGCGGTCGGCGTCGTGAGCCTGCTGTCCCTGTGCGCCACCCCGCAGCTGTGGAGGACGCCGCTCTACTACGCCTCGGTCTTCGACAACGTGTCCGCGCAGCGCGGCGAGGGCCTGTGGGCCAGACCGTCGCTGGTCGTCCCCTTCGACGTCGCGATGCTGGTCGCGGCAGCGGTCCTGCTGGTGCTGCTGCTTCGCGCTCCGCGTCAGGTGTGGGAGTACGCCGCGGTCATCGGGTTGTGCCTCGCCACGGCGAGCGCGGCGCGGCACGGTGTGTGGCTCCTGCTGCTGCTCGCTGTGCTGGCTTCGGGGCGACGCGACCGGGGTGGTGACGCCACGCCGGCGTCGGCGCCGGTCCGGGCCCGGGCCGGTGGCGTCGGGTCGACGCTCGCGCTGGCGAGCATCGCGATGGCCGTGGCCGTCCCCGTCGTGGTGGCCCGGGGCGACGCGGTGCTGGGCGCTCCGCCCGAGGTGGTGGCGAAGGTCGCGGACGTGGCGTCCGACCGGGTCGTGCTGGCGCCCGCGCCCCTGTCCGAGTCGCTGGCCGTGGCAGGAGTACGCCTGTGGGCGGGCAACCCTCTCGACGCCTTCACGCACGAGGACCAGGCCGCCTACCTGGACTTCCTCGACGGCAGGAGCGGCGCGCGTGTCGCCATCGAGGAGTCGGACGTGGTCGTGGTGCGCGCGGACTCGCCCCAGGCCGAGCTCGTGGCCGACGACCCCGCCTTCGTGGCCCGGGAGTGCGAGGGGGAGTGGGTCTGTTTCGTGCGCTCCTGAGAAGTCCGCCAGAGGCGTTGTCGGTGCCTCCTGTCACGGTTGAGGACATGACGACACGGATCGATTGCGACACCTGTCTGGTGCGCGGACTGCACTGTCACGACTGCGTGGTCATGGTGCTGCTCGGCCCACCTCCGGAGCTCACCATGGACGACGACGAGCTGGCGGCGCTCGACGTGCTGGCCACGGGTGGTCTCGTGCCCCCGCTGCGGATGGTGGAGCCGATGCCCGGCCCCGTCATCGAGTCGGCGTGAGGCACGTCCGAGGAGATCGGTCGAAGATTGGCGAGGGTCCGGGTCCCGGTCTATTCTGAGCTCTGGCTTCCGCGGAAGTGGATCAACCGATCCGCTCGGAAGTCGCGCCGAGTCGTCGTCCACACCCTCGCACCACTGTGGCCGCCGAGCCGGGGAACCACACTTCCCCCTGGGGTGAATCTCCTGCAAGGCGTGTCGCGCGAGCGGTGCGTGGACCAGGAGTAGGCAACGTCGTGCCGAACCCGTCAGCTCACCTGGTAGGCGTACGACACCCCCAAGGAGTTCCCCCGCTCGTGGCTCACACCCGCAAGCGAGTTGGCGCGGCCGCACTCGGTCTCTGCGCGATCGCTGCTCTCTCGTTCGTGCCTGCCGTCCCGGCGCAGGCTGACCCCGACATCAAGGACGTCAAGGCCCGCGTCGACCGTCTCTACCACGAGGCGGAGGCAGCACAGGAGCGTCTGCACGACGCCCGGCTCGACCTCGTCGACCTTCGCCGTGACCTCTCCGGCCTGGAGGCCGACCAGGCGCGCCAGGACGACCGTCTCGAGGCTGTCCGTGCTCAGGTCTCCGACGCCGTCGTGCGTCAGCTCGAGGGTGAGGGCATCTCCACCGTCGGTCAGATCGTCGTCTCGGAGGACCCCGGCTCCTTCCTCGACACGCTGTCCACCATGTCGTCGTTCAACGACCTGCAGGCCAACCTGCTCGCCGACTACGACACCGAGCGCGAGGCCCTCGCGATCCGCAGCGAGGCGACCGATGCCCGCACCACGGAGATCTCCGAGCTCACCGATCGGCTGAGCGCCGAGAAGAAGACGGTCGACGACAAGCTCGCCCAGGCCGAGAGCGTGCTCGCCGACCTCGAGGCGGAGGAGCGGGAGCGTCTGCTGGCCTCCCGCAGCGGCGCCGCGCGGATGCCCAGCTCCGTTCCGGCCTCAGGTCGTGCGGCCGCAGCCGTCCAGTATGCGATGGCACAGGTGGGTGACGCCTACGTCTACGGAGCCATGGGCGAGAGCGCCTTCGACTGCAGCGGTCTCACGATGCGCGCCTGGGCCCAGGCGGGCGTCGCGCTGTCGCACTCCTCGAGCGCGCAGTACGGCTCCGGTCCGCACATCGCCGCCAGCGACCTGCAGCCCGGCGACCTGGTGTTCTACTACAGCCCGATCAGCCACGTCGGCATGTACATCGGCAACGGCTTGATCGTCCATGCGGCAAATCCGGGCACGGGTGTCGCGGTGACGGGCCTGCACTCGATGCCCTACGTCGGCGCCGTCCGCCCTGGCTGAGACGAAGACGTCCAAGGCCGGTCGTCCACTGCGGTGGGCGGCCGGCCTTGTCTGTGCGAGGGGGCTGACGCTGTCTCTGGTGGCGGTCCTGGCAGCGGGCCTGGCGGGGGTCCTGGCGGTGGTCATGACGCGCAGCGGGAGCGAGGTGGTGCCACCGGCGCGGGTCGACGCGCCGCGGGCGAGTCCCGCGGCCGCGGCTGCCGCGTTGGCGTCGTTCGTCGACGGGGTGGAGTCGCGGGACGCGTCGGTGCTGGTGGGACTGGCGCCCGCGAACGACACCGAGGCGGGGGAGCTGCTCAGCGGCATCGCCCGGAACACCTCGACCCTGGACCTGCGCGGGGTGACCGCCCGTCTCGTCGACCAGGTCGGCACGGTGGCGGCCGACGGGAGCTGGACCGGCGTCGTCGATCTGACCTGGCAGTTCGGCGACCTCGACCAGGCGCCCTCACAGGGCGAGATCGAGGTCTCCTTCGTGCCCGACGGACACCGGGTGGGGATCGCCGGCTTCGTCAGCTCCGCAGCGGGTCGCACCCGCGTACCCCTGTGGCTGCGGGGCGAGCTGGCAGTGGCGCTCGCCGACGGGGTGCTGGTGATGGTCGACGGCAAGCAGGCCGAGGCTCGCAGGGTTCTCGACCGGGTGACTCGGGGGACCGGCGTCGTCCGTCGCGTCCTGACCGACTGGACGGGGCCGGTCGTCGTCGAGGTCCCGCGCAGCGCCGCCGACCTCGACGAGGCGCTGGGAGCGGCCTCGGGGACCTACGCCACGATCGCTGCCGTGACCACGACAGCGGGCAGCGCGACCGGACCCGACGCGCCGGTCCATGTCTTCGTCAACCCGGACGTGACCAGCGGACTGCGGCGTGCGGGCGCGCAGGTCGTGATGAGCCACGAGCTGGTCCACGTGGCCACCGATGCGGCACGCACGCCGATGGAGCCGTGGCTCCTCGAGGGCTTCGCCGACTACGTCGCCCTGCGCGACACGGCGCTGCTCGACCGTACGGCGTTGGGGCGGGCGATCGCGTCCGCACGGGACCACGGTCTCCCGACAGATCTTCCGTCGGCAGCGGACTTCGACACCCGGGCGCGCGGACTGCGGGCACGCTACGAGGAGGCGTGGTTGGCCTGCCGGATCCTGGCCGAGCGGTTGGGGGAGCGGGGGCTGGTGCAGAGCTACGTCGCGGTGGCAGGTGGCGCGACGGTGGAGGAGGCTCTCCTCGACGCCGGTCTGTCGTCCGCGGTGTTGACGCGAAGCTGGCGCCAGGAGCTCTCCACCCTGGTCCGGTGAGGTGCGTGCGGCGCAGACGCCACCGCCGTCCGGAGAGGTCTCAGGGGCCGAGGACGCCGGCGGGAATCGCGAACAGCTGGGTCACGCTCAGGCCGAAGGTCGTGACGGCAGCGATGATGACGATGGCGATCATGGCGACCATGAGGCCGTACTCGACAGCGGTGGCGCCGGTGTCGTCCTGGGAGCTGAGGATCAGCACGAACAGCTTCTCGACCATGGGTGGTCCTTCGCGTACGTGGGACAGCCGGGCTGGCTGGAGGGGTGAGGCGATGGTCGGGTGAAATGACAGAATCCGGGTGGCCGCAAGCTGTCAGCTCGCGACCACCCGGATCGTGACAAGCTCAGACAGAGCCGCTGACGCTGGTGAACAGGCCGCTGAGCTTGGTGCCGAGGGTGGTGACGGCGGCGATGATGACGACCGCGATGAGGGCGACCATGAGGCCGTACTCGACGGCGGTGGCGCCCTTGTCGTCCTTGCGCGGGACGGTCATGAAGATCTGGAAGGCGATGAACTTCTCGAGCATGGTGGTTCCCCTTGTATGTGTGAGATGAGTCTGGGTTCTCCGAGCCCTCAAGGACCCGTCAAGGAGTACTCTGCCAAGATCTGAGGTTTGTCGAATCGGGTGATCGGCCCCAGATGGGTAGTCCCTTGTGACTATCTCCGCCCCACCCCGGTGCGCGCGCCGTGGTTCCGTTCGGCGCACGCTCAGAAGCGCTCGGGGGAGGCATGGTCCAGCATCCCCATGCGCATGGCCGTGACGAGTGCCTGCGCCCGGTTGGCGGCACCCAGCTTCTGGTAGATGTGGGTGATGTGCGTCTTGGCGGTCGACTCACTCATGTAGAGGGTCACGGCGATCTCTGCGGTGCCGAGGCCGTCGGCCAGCAGGGCCAGCACCTCGGTCTCCCGGGCGGAGAGCTTCGGCGGGGCCGGCGCGGACGCCCGGCGCATGACGGCCTGGCTCAACCCCGTGCACAGGAACGACCGCGGAGCCACCGCGGCATGCTTGGCCGCGCTGACGACCTCGGCGGCGCGGGTGTCCTTGCCCACGAACCCGGATGCCCCTGCTTCCATGGCGGCGAAGATCTGGTCGTCACCGGCATGCATGGTCAGCACGACCACCCCCGTCGTGTCGCTCGTGAGCCGGATCGCACGCACCACCTCCAGCCCGTGGCCGTCGGGCAGCTGGAGGTCGGTCACCACGACGTCCGGCTGCAGGCTGTGCCACGCGGCGATGCCTTCGGCAACGGTTCCCGCCTGGCCCACCACGGACATCGCAGCGTCACGCTCGAACGCTCGAGCCAGGCCTTGGCGGATCAGTTCGTGGTCGTCAACCAGTAGCACGGTGGTGCTCATGCGCATTCTCCGATTCTGAGGCGACGGTCTTGGGTGATCGCAGGCTGACGAGGGTTCCTCCGCCGGTCCGCGGAGCGATGTCGAGGTCGGCGGTGATCAGCTCGGCGCGCTCGCGCATGCTCTGCAGGCCCCAGTGGTGGTCGCGAGGCGCAGCGTTGCCCACGCCGTCGTCCTCGACCTCCAGCTGCAGGGTCGATCCGTCCGACTCGAGCGTGATCCACAGGTTGTCGGCGTGCGCGTGCTTGCGGACGTTGCCGATGGCCTCCTGCGCCACGCGCAGGACCTCCGTGGCGATCCTGGGCGACAGGGGCGGGCCGGACTCCGCCAGGGAGAGGTGGAGTCGGAGGCCCGTGGCGTGGGTGACCTCGCGGGCGTAGTCGGCCAGCGAGCTGGACAGCCGACCGTCGGCCACCTCGTGGCGCAGGTCGAAGATGGAGAACCTGATCTCCGAGACCAGTCGGGTGATCTCGGCGCGGAGGGCGGAGGCGAGCTCCCGGGTCTGTTCCTGGTCGCTGATGGACTCGATCTCGTCGACGATGTAGCCGAGGCCCACGATCTCCTGCGCGACGCCGTCGTGCATCTCCCGGGCGATCCGGTTGCGTTCCTCGGAGGTGGCCAGTGTGCGGACCTCGTCGAAGAGGACCGCGGTGTCGAGTCGTACGACGAACTCGTCCGCGACCCCCATCGCTCGGTCCTGCAGCTCCTTGGTCCACCGTGGCACCCCGACGACCACGCAGTAGCCCAGCATCTCGTGCGCGCCGCGCAGCGGAATCACCGCGGCACCCGGAGTGCGCTCGGCCTCCGGAAGGTGGATCTCGTGGGCCAGTCGGTCCACGTCGTCGCCACCGTTGAGCGGACGCAGCATTCCCTCCGGCTCCACGACGAAGACCGTCGAGCGCGCTCCGCCGGTGGCTTCACGCATGGCCTCGTCCAGGTCGGTGGCCAGCGATGCGCTGTCGAGTCCCAGGTCACCCGCGCTGGCCAGCCGGTGGATGCGGGCCATGAGCTGGTGCGCCGACTCGTAGGGCGCCTGGCGGGCGGCGAGGTGACGGGTCGTACGCGACTGCCAGCTCGCCAGCACCCCCACCCCGACGCCGATCACGAGCCACGGCGCCGCGTCCCCGATCGGTCGGAGGAGGTCGGATCCCTGGTTGGCGGCCGCAGCCGCAGTCGCCGCGACGGCGACCCCGGAGGCCAGGGTCACGTTGAGGGTCGTCACGAGTCCGTGACGGACCCCGGCCACGATGATGGGGACGGCGAGGTAGGGGCCGAGGTCCGAGATAGAATCGGTGGACACGAGCACGATCGTGACGACGGCCGCTTCCGCGACAGCGTGCCAGTGAGTGGGGCGGTTGCGCGTGATCCACTCCAGCAGGCAGGTGAAGGCCGCCACGAGCGACATGACGACGAGCATGGGCGCAGCCGCGACCAGCCCACCGTCCCTGAGCACCGTCCCCGTCGCGAGGGCCACCGCGAAGACGCGTACGGCGGTCGCGGTCCGCCACGACAGGAGCGCCGGGCCGGCCGCCGTCGAGTCAGCGGTGCTGAGGGGAGGCATGTGCTGTCACATGTTGGAGAACGTCTGGGAGATCTGGATGCCTGCGGGACCCAGGATCACGATGAAGAGGCACGGGAGGATGAAGAGCACGAGCGGGATCATGATCCGCACGGGCACCTGCTGGGCCTTCTCCTCGGCGCGCTGACGTCGCTTGGTGCGCATCTCGAGGCTCTGGATCCTCAGCACACGGGCGATCGGGATGCCGAGGCTGTCGGCCTGGACCATGGCACTGCAGAACGACTTGAGGTCCGGCAACGAGGTGCGCTCCGCCATGGCACGCATGGCAGCGACGCGGCCCACGCCGAGCTGCATCTCCTGGAGGAGACGGGAGAACTCCTGCTGGAGGGGGCCTTCGCCGTTCCTGGAGACGCGGCTGACCGCGGCGTCGAACCCCAGACCGGCCTCGACCGAGATGGTCAGGAGGTCCATGGCGTCGGGAAGTGCGTTGCGCATGAGGCTCGAGCGCTTCTGGCCCGCGTTGTAGAGCAGGATGTTGGGCAGGATGTAGCCGATCCCTGCCGCGACCGCTGTGCCGACGATCACCCGCGGGGGTGACCACGCGGAGCTGAGCCCGTAGAGGAAGCAGAGCGTGCCGAGCACGGCCATGCCGAGGACCTTGAGCCCCAGGATGCGGTTGACGTCCCACGCGGGAGGATTCCCAGCGATGTTGAGGCGGTACTGGAGCTTCTGGGCCGTGTCGGCCCGGACCATCTTCCTTCCCAGACCCACGAGGCGCTCGCCCATCGGCGCGATGACTCGCTCCGCGAAGGGTCGCTCGACCTCCTCCTTCAACGCGCTGGGGGCGGCGTCGAGTGCCTGGATCGCGGCGACTGATCGCCCCACGCCTCGTCGCTCGGTGGTGATGACTCCGATCACCGACAAGGAGAGCACCATGGCGAGGCAGAGGAGGCCGCCGCCCATGAGCAGGATCATGTCCGGCATCGTCACACCTGCACCTTCGAGAGCTTGGACATGGCGAACGATCCCATGCCCAGGAGCGCCGTTGCGAGGCCCAGGAGAAGGAACCCCGGGAAGGTCGTGTAGAGCAGGGCGATGTAGGTGGGATTCGCGAACATCATGTAGAACCCGATCAGTGGTGGCATGGCGGTCAGGATGTAGCCGGACAGCCGGCCCTCGGCGCTCAGCGCCTTGACCTGTCGCCGCAGGTACTCGCGCTCGCGGAGCGTGTCCGAGACCGTGTGCAGGATCTCGGCGAGGTTGCCGCCGACCTCCCGCTGGATGCGGATCGCCATCACGATCCAGGCGAAGTCGGCGCTGTCCATGCGCAGTCCGACGCTGTCGAGGGCGTCGGTGATGTCGATGCCCAGGCGTTGCTCGACCAGTGCGCGTCGCAGCTCGCCTGCCATGGGCTCGTTGCCCTCCCGCACCACGCTGTCGATGGCCTGGGCGAGAGCGAGCCCGGCCTGCAGTCCGCCGGCGACCAGACCGAGGGTCTCGGCGAGCTGCCCGTTGAACTTGCTGAGACGTCGCGAGTGCCGGAACCTCAGGTAGACCCACGGACCGACGACGCCGAGCAGGATCCCCAGCACCGGAGCACCTCCGCCGATGACGAATCCGACCAGCGCCAGGCCCACCGCGATCCCGGAGTGGAGGAGCACCCACTCCGACGCCGTGAGGTTGGAGCCGGCCCCGGCCAGCCGTTGGGAGATCCGGGTCTCGAGGTCTACCGACACGACCTTGTCCGTCAGGGCGACCGCCGATCCGCGGATGTCTGCGGCCGTGGTGTCCGACTTCTTCTTCTTCGACGCTCCCTGGTCGAAGTAGGCCTCGAGGCGACGGTCTGCCGACGAGGTGTTGGGTCCGGCGATGACGACCGACAGGACGCCGGCCAGACCGAGCGCGAGGGCGAGCGCTCCCAGCAGCATCCCGGGGGTGCCCACCAATGACCGGCCCGAGGAGACCAGGTCGGGGGTGGACGGCGCGGCGCCCAGGGACACGAACGCGGAGTCGGTGTAGGACGTGCCTGCGGAGTCGACGCTGACGTTGAGGTTGACCTCGTCGGCGGCACCCTCCGGTCGGTCGAAGGTCACCAGGAGCTGTTGGGCCAGTGCATCGGCCTGGGCCGAGAAGACCGCTCCCAGGGCGTCCTGCTCGGCAGGGATCACCTGACCACCGGTGCCTTCGGCCATCGAGGACATCGTGTCCGCGTTCTGCTGGTTGGCCAGGGACACGACGTCGACGACGACTCCCTGGTCGGCCGCATCCTTGCTGACGACGCTCAGGGTGGTGGAGCTGCTGGTGTTGCCGCCGTCGGAGAGCACCAGCAGCGACCGGGATCCCTCGCCCCCGACCTGGCGGAGTCCCTCGGCGATGGCGTCGTAGAGCCCCGTGCCCGCGTCGAGCTCGATCCGGGACAGGGCGGCGAGCACGGCATCGTGGTCGGTGGTCGGTGCGATGACCTCGCCCAGGTCGCCGGCGAAGGTGACGAGTCCGATGCGGACGTCAGCGGGCGCAGCGGCGAGGAAGGCCTCGACCGCCTTGATCGCGGAGGTGAACTTGTCGTCCTTGAGCATGCTGTTGCTGGCGTCGAGGACGAGCGTGGTCGTGCGCTGGACGTCGCCCGCGGCGATGACCTTGGCGGAGGCGTCGACGGCTCGGCCGTCGAGCTCGACGCGGACCGACGACCCGGTGACCGCCTCGCCACCCGGGATGCCGTCGACCGCGAGCACCAGCGACGTCTTCTCGTCGACGGACTCGACGTGGTCGATGTGCACCTCGTCGGCCGCGTGAGCGGGCACGGCCACGGCGAGCGCCATGAGCCCGCCGGCCGCGAGGGCCGCCGCGACGCGAACGGACCGGGACAGGCGTCGAGCGCTCATCGCAGGGTCCCTCCGGTGGCGAAGACACCGGGATCGACGTGCACGCCGTGGTCGGTGAGACGCTCGAGGAAGCGCGGTCGCAGACCCATCGACTTGAGCCCGCCCTTGAACTTCCCGTCCTCATCGACTCCGGCTGCGTAGTCGAACATGAAGACGTCCTGGGTGGTGATGATGTCGCCCTCCATGCCGACGATCTCGGTGATCGCGGTGATGCGCCGCGTGCCGTCCTTGAGTCGCGTCTGCTGGATGATCAGGTCGACCGCGCTGGCGACCTGCTCGCGGATCGCGCGGATCGGGAGGTCCATCCCGGCCATCAGCACCATGGTCTCCAGACGAGCCAGCGCGTCGCGCGGGGTGTTGGCGTGCAGGGTCGAGATCGACCCGTCGTGTCCGGTGTTCATGGCCTGCAGCATGTCGAGTGCTGCGGCGTCACGGATCTCGCCGACGACCACACGGTCGGGGCGCATGCGCAGGGAGTTCTTGACCAGGTCGCGGATCGAGACCTCGCCCTTTCCCTCGATGTTGGCCGGTCGGGACTCCAGACGCAGCACGTGGTCCTGGCCCAGGCGCAGCTCCGCAGCATCCTCGATGGTCACGATGCGCTCGTCGTCGGGAATGAAGGAGGAGAGGACGTTGAGGGTCGTCGTCTTCCCGGAGCCCGTACCGCCGGACACCAGGATGTTGAGGCGTCCGCGGACGCACCCTTCCAGGAGTCCCGCCGAGGCGCGGGTCAGGGTGCCGAAGCTGATCAGGTCCTCGACGGTGTAGGGGTCCTCGGAGAACTTGCGGATCGTGAGCTTGGACCCGTCGAGCGCGAGCGGCGGGATGATGGCGTTGACGCGGCTCCCGTCAGGCAGTCGTGCGTCGACCATCGGGCTGGTCTCGTCGACGCGACGTCCGATCTTGCTCACGATCTTGTCGATCGTGCGTCGCAGGTGCGACTCGTCCGCGAACGACGTGTCGACCTTGACCAGCTTGCCGCTGCGTTCGACGTAGATGCTCTCGAACGAGTTGACCATGACCTCGGTGAGGCTGGGGTCGCGCAGCAACGGCTCCAGCGGGCCGTAGCCGAGGATGTCGTCGGCGATCTCCTGCGAGATCCGCGTGCGGTCGGCGGACGACATCGGGATGTCCGTGTCGCCGATGGCGATCTGGAGTGCCAGCCGGACCTGCTGCTCGAGCTCGGACTGCGTCATGTGGGCGTCGTACAGCTTGGGGCCCAGCGCTTCGACCAGCCGCTGGTGCACGATGCGCTTCAGGTCGTTGAACGGGTCGACCTTGGGCGCCAGTCCCTTCTTCACGACCTCGGTGGCCGGGGCGGGGGTCCGCGACACGGGCGTGTTGCCGGCACCGGAGCCGGGCCGGGCCTCAGGGGTCTCGGCGGGGCGGCTGCGTGCGGCAGCCAGGCGGTCGGTGAGACTCATCTCATGCCCTCCTCAGGCGGAGCCGGGAGCCGCTGGACTTCCGGGGCGATGGCGTGCTCTCGTCGACGTCGTCAGACGCGGCGAGGCTCTTGGCGATGGACCGGGCGAAGGCGACGAGGGCCTTGGAGTTGGCGTGACTGGGGTAGGCGCTGACCAGTGCCTCTCCTCGGTTGACCGCGGACAGGGCCTCACGGCTCGAGACCAGGGTGCAGTCCGCCTTCAGCGCCAACGTCTTCTCGTACTCGTCGGTGGTGAGGCCGACCTTGCTGTCCGCGCGGTTGAGGACCAGACGCCAGGAGCTGCGCGGGAAGTTGAGGACGTCGAGGGTGCCCGAAGCGAGCTTCAGGGCCTTGAGCGACGGAATGTCGAGGGTGCCGACGAGCATGATGATGTCGGACCGATCCAGCGCGGTGAGGGCGTTGTCGTCGAAGACGCCGGAGGTGTCGACGACGACGAAGTCGACCATGCGGTGCAAGGCGTCGAGGAGCTTGCCGATGTCGTCGGGCGTGGCCTGGTCGGGCGAGTCGATCCGCACGGGGGCCGCGACGACCGAGAGGTTGTCGGAGTGCTGGGTCAGGATCGAGGAGATGCCCTCCGCGTCGATCACGCCGTTGAAACCCACCAGGTCGTTGATCGTGCGCTGCGGGGTGAGCTGCAACATGATCGCGACGTCGCCGCTGTTGACGTCGAGGTCGACCAGGCACACGGAGTGTCCGGCGCCGGCGAGGGCGACGCCGACGTTGGTGGCGACGAGACTCTTGCCGACACCGCCCTTGGTCGAGAAGACGGTCAGCACCTTGCCACGGGGCGCGTCCGCCTCGGCCTGGGCGGAGGCAGCGGCCTGGGCCGCCTCGGCGGCGACCTCGGCCCTGACCGATGCGGCAGCTGCCTGCGCCTCGTCCATCAGCGTCTGGCCGATGGCGTTGGCGACGCTGCGCGCTCGCTGCACGGCCGTCGTGATGCCGGCGAGGTCCCGTGCCTGCACGACCTCGCGCATACCGCTGCGAAGTGCCAGGGCGAGGGCCGTGCTGTCGACGTCGTCGCGCAGCAGGATGACACCCAGGTTGGGCCGGTTGATCCGCGCCCACTGCGCGAGCTCGGCGGCTGCCTCGCTCGGAACGGACGGGCCGACGACGACCGCGAACTCGTGGGGGTTGGACCGTACGTGCTCCTCGAGCTCGTCCATGGACGAGAACGCCGCGGACCCGTGCAGCGTCGCTTGGAGCACGCTCAGCTGACCGGCTTGGGTCTCGACGACAGCGGTCACTGCGCGTTCCCGAAGGGCTCGGGCATGATGTCGATCGCGGTGACTCCGGGCTCGTCGCGCACGGCCGACTCCTCGGTCAGGAGAGCGAACGCCAGCTCGGCGTTGCGCTGGGCGTAGATGATCTTCTCCGCCTGCTTCTGTGTCACTGCGACGGTCAGGATGGTCTTCGGCAGCTGCTCGACGGTCGATGCGCCCGTCTCGTCGGTCGTGGTCTTCGAGGTGGTGCTCGTGGCTCCCACAGCGATGACCTGGACTTCGGGCAGGAGCAGGCGTGTGTAGGCGTCGAACGTCTTCTGGGTGCCGTCCGGCAGCGTCCCCGACGGTTCTCCGGACACGAAGATCGCCACGGTCGAGCCGGGGTTGACGAACCCCGACACGCGCGCGGTGTCCGTGAGCTCGACCGACACCGCGATGTTGTCGTCCGGGATCACCAGGCTCTGCGTGTCGGCCAGGCTGCCGAACTTCCTCGCGATGAGCTGCTCTCCGGGATAGATGGTGCCGACCGCGACGAGGTCGGCGACCGACAACGTGGACGAGAGGCTGCCGTCGACGAGGTCCAGGCTCCTGACCTCGGCCGTCTCGAACTTGCCCGCCTCCTGGGCGGCGGCGACGCTCTCGCCGGTGTCGATCACGTCGGTGGCGACCAGCACCTGGACGAGCTCCTGGTCCTTCGTGGCGCGGGCGTCGATGCCCTGCACGTAGAGCACGATCATCGCCGTGCCCGCCAGTGCGATGAGGGCAGCGACAAGGAGGAGTACGGATCGGCGAGCCATGAGCGGTCCTTCGCAGGTCGTGGAACCCCCACCGTGAGGGCCCGAGCGCGCAGGCAGTTCCGAGGTCTCGTGCGTGAAAGGTGTCCCGGAGCAAGCCCAGCACGATGAATCTAGAGGTGCTCTTGACGTCATGGGGGCAAAACCGGGCAAATCATCCGAACTAAACGTGGGTGTAGTCACGAAGGACTACGTCTGCGTAGCCATGGACTACCCCGTCATCACGACAGGTAGAGCGCCTCGATCTCCTCGCGAGCCTCACGGACGACCACGTTGCGCTTGAGCTTGAGGCTGGGTGTGAGCTGGCCACCCTCCTCGGTCCACTCCTGGGCAAGGATGGTGAACCTGCGGATCGACTCGGCCTTGGAGACCGCCTTGTTGGCGTCGTCGACCGCCTCCTGGACGGCTGCGACGAGATCAGGGTCCTCCAGCAGGTCAGCCAGGTCGGAGGACTTGCCGTGCTGCTCGGCCCACAGGCCGAAGGTGTCGCGGTCGATCGTCACCAGGGCGCCGATGAAGGGCTGTCCATCGCCCACGACCAGGCACTGGTCGACGAGGGCGTGTGCGCGGAGCCGGTCCTCGAGCACGGCGGGTGCGACGTTCTTGCCGCCGGCCGTCACCAGGATCTCCTTCTTGCGCCCGGTGATCCGGACGAACCCCTCGTCGTCGACCTCGCCGACGTCGCCGGTGTGGAACCACCCGTCGCGGTCGATGGCCTCGCTGGTCGCCGTCTCGTTGCCCCAGTAGCCCGCGAAGACCTGACCGCCCCTGAACAGCAGCTCGCCGTCGTCGGCCACCCGGACACTGGTGCCGGGGAGCGGACGTCCGACCGTGCCGATCTTCTGCGCGTCGGGCAGGTTGGCGGTGACGGCGGCGGTCGTCTCGGTGAGGCCGTAGCCCTCGAGCACCACCAGGCCGATACCGCGGTAGAAGTGGCCGAGCCGCTCGCCGAGCGGCGCGCCGCCGGAGATGGCGTAGGTGCAGGCACCGCCCAGCGCCTGGCGCAGCTTGGTGTAGACCAGCCTGTCGAAGAGGGCGTGCTGGGCGCGGAGCCGGACCGGCACCCTCGCGCCGTCCTGGGCGCGGGACCACGCGATCGCCACGGTCGCGGCCCGGTCGAAGATCGTGCCCCGTCCGTCGGCGGTGGCTCGCTGCGAGGCGGAGTTGAAGACCTTCTCGAACACGCGCGGGACGGCCAGGACGAAGGTGGGTCGGAACTCGCCCAGGTCGGCGACGAGGGACGTGATGTCGGCGCTGTGTCCCATCTTGGTGCGGCTCCTCACGCACCCGATCTGGATGATGCGGGCGAAGACGTGGGCCAACGGCAGGAAGAGGAGCGTCGAGGCGCCCTCGGTGTCGAAGAGCTCCCCGAGCTCGTCCACGGCCACGCCGAGCTCGCACATGAAGTTGCCGTGGGTGAGCATGCAGCCCTTGGGCCGGCCGGTGGTGCCGCTCGTGTAGATCAGCGTGGCGAGGTCGAGCGGCGTCGCCGCCGTACGCCGTTGCTCCAGCACGTCGTCGGAGATGTCGGACCCGAGACGACCGAGCACATCGACCGCGTTGTCCTGGAGGGACCAGACGTGCTGGAGCTCGGCGAGGTCGCCGGACTCGCGCGCCTCCCGCACCCGGGCGAGGTGGCCGGGGCCCTCGGTGACCACGGCGCGGGCGCCCGAGTCCTGGAGGATCCAGCCGACCTGCTCCGCCGACGAGGTCTCGTAGATCGGGACCGTCACCGCGCCGGCGAACCAGATCGCGTAGTCGAGCAGCGTCCACTCGTATCGTGTCTTGGACAGCAGCGCGACCCGGTCGCCGACGGCGATCCCCGCGGCGACCAGACCCTTGGCCACGGCCCTGACCTCGTCGTGGAACTCCGCGGCGGTGACGTCGACCCAGCCGTGCGCGGTCGGACGGCTGAAGGCGGGGGTGGCACCGGCCTCGCGGGCGTTGACGACCACGTCGTCGGTGAGGTTCCCGGTCGTGGGGATGGTGATCGAGAGCGGCGTCGAGAACTCACGCACGTGGGAACCTCCTGCTTGTGGTCACTGCACGGCGCAGGTTATCGCCTGAGGGATCTCGCCCGGCCTGCCGGGCGAGCAGACCGAGCCGCGCGGCCGCGTGCGGCACGAGGGCTGGGCCGGCAGGGGCCAGGTGATGGTCCGCTAGGCTCCGGCGCATGGCCGAACAGACCTCCTCGTCGATCGAGATCGACGCCCCGCCGGCCGACGTCATGGCCGTGATCGCCGACTTCGAGTCCTACCCGGCGTGGGCGAAGGGCGTCCAGGAGGCAGAGGTCAGGCAGGACGGCCCCGATGGTCGCGCCGAGCAGGTCCACTTCGCGCTCGACGTGTCGCCGATCAAGGACGAGTACACGCTCGCCTACGACTGGGACGGGGACCGCGAAGTCACCTGGACGCTCGTCGAGGGCAACATCCTGCGCACGCTCGACGGCGCCTACACCCTCGTCGACCGGGGCGACGGCAGCACCGAGGTCACCTACCGCCTCGCGCTCGACGTCAGCATCCCGCTGATCGGCATGCTCAAGCGCAAGGGCGAGAAGATCCTCATCGACGCCGCGTTGAAGGGCCTCAAGAAGCGCGTGGAGTCGCTCTGACGCAGGGCTCCGGCATGCGGATCCTGCTGTTCACCGGCAAGGGAGGCGTCGGCAAGTCCACCCTCGCGGCGGCCACGGCCTGCGCCAGCGCCGCTGCGGGCCATCGCACGCTGGTCATGTCGACAGACGCGGCGCACTCGCTGGCGGACGCGCTGGACGTGCCTGCGACCGCCGAGCCGAGCGAGGTCGCTGCGAACCTGTGGCTGCAGCACGTCGACACCCAGGAGCGCTTCGAGCGGTCGTGGGCCGACATCCGGGGCTACCTGGTGAACGTGCTCGACGTGGCCGGGGTGGACCCGGTGACCGCCGAGGAGCTCACCGTGATCCCGGGCGCCGAGGAGGTGCTGGCACTCCTCGAGGTGCGCGTCCGGGCGAGGTCGGGGGAGTGGGACGTGCTCGTGGTCGACTGCGCGCCCACGGCGGAGACCCTGCGCCTGCTTGCGCTCCCCGAAGCCCTGGGCTCCTACCTGAGCAGGGTCCTGCCCGTGGAGCGACGTGTCCTGCACGCCCTCAGGCCACTGCTCGCCCGCGCCGGCGGCGTACCGATGCCGGGCGACCCGG
The DNA here is from genome assembly GCA_963790155.1 of uncultured Actinomycetota bacterium. Taxonomy (GTDB): domain Bacteria; phylum Actinomycetota; class Actinomycetes; order Propionibacteriales; family Nocardioidaceae; genus Nocardioides. The sequence continues at coordinate 1,419,784 of CAWBNL010000004.1, forward strand.
TCGTCGACGCGATCCAGCGGTTGCACGCGGACCTCGACGAGGTACGGACCGTGCTGACCGGACCCGGGACCTCGGTCCGGCTCGTCCTCACACCGGAGTCGGTGGTGCTCGCCGAGGCGCGGAGGGCCTACACGTTCCTCACGCTGTTCGGCTATCGCGTGGACGCTGCGATCGTCAACCGTGTCTTCCCCGACGGTGGGGCCGACCCGTGGCGCAGGACGTGGGTGCAGGCGCAGTCTCGCGTCATGGCCGATGCCGCCGACTCGTTCGCGGGGCTGGACCTGTGGACGTCGGTCTACCGAGGATGTGAGCCGGTGGGGCGCGAGCAGCTGCTCGCGCTCGCCCATGACGTCTACGCCGGCTCCGACCCGCTTGCGACCGGGCCGACCCGGGCGCCCATGGAGGTCCGGTCCGTGGCAGGCGGCACGGTGCTGTCGATGCCCTTGCCGCTGGCGAGGCGGGACGACGTACGCCTGGCGCGCAAGGGCGACGACCTCGTGGTGACGGTGGCGTCGTATCGTCGCCTCGTGACCCTGCCCCCCGGGCTGGCCCGACATCGCGTGGCGGGAGCCCGTGTGCGCGACGAGCAGCTGCAGGTCAGGTTCACCGAGGCCACGACCGACGACGCTGCACAGGAGACGACGTGAGCGACGCGGATGATGCCCACGACGTCGGCTCCCTCGGTGACGAGACAGCCAAGCTCCTCGGCGCGCTCTCGGGGTGGGCACGCGAGCACGCCGGCGACGCCGGCGACGGTCTCTCGGGGTTCGCCGCCCACGCTGCCGCGTCCGTCCACGAGGTCAACGAGCACCTCGCGACCGGGTCGGCCGAGTGCACCGTCTGTCCGGTGTGCCGCACCGTCCACGCTGTCCGTCAGCTGAGCCCGGAGGTCACCGCACACCTGGCGAGGGCGGTGACGTCGCTGGCGCAGGCGGCAGCGGCCGTCATGGCCACCGCGGATCCACGCGCCGAGGACGATCCCGGCCGCGGCGGCGGCGTCGAGCACATCGATCTCAGCGACGAGTGGGCCGAGGACGTGTGAGTCCCCGGTGACGCGAGCCGCTCGCGCTCAGACGCGGGACCCGTCGTCGCCGGGGTCGCGCGGGGCGCGGGGCATCTCGAGCACGAGGTAGATGAACCCTCCGATCGGCCAGAGCACCAGGGCCCAGCCGAACAGTGGGTGGACGTGGACCGTCAGGAGCACCAGCAGCAGCGCGAGCGCAGGGGCGACGGAGATACCGGCCCATGCCACCGCGCGCTGCCAGGTCCGCGGGCGCGGGAACGGCGGCGCGGGCGGCGGCTGGAATCGCTCGGACTCGGCGACCGCCTGCTCGCGGATCTCGACCGCGTCGTCGTCGACGAGGTCCTCGGCCAGGGGTTCGGCCCCGGGCGTCGGGGAGGGAGCCGGCGCAGGCTCGTCGTCGCGCAGCACCGGCCGCTCGCCGTAGTGCTCGACGATCTCGCGCCAGGCCAGCTCCGTGCGGCCCTCGTCGCTTGGAGTCGTCACGGGCCCAACGTACCGGGGGCGTGGTTCCGAGGCTCACCGCGCTCGCAGCTCGAGGGCTGCCGGACGTGGTGCACACTGTGAGCTGTGAAGATCCCCTTCCGTGGCGAGCCCGTGGCGCCCCTCGACCCCGCGTTGGTCGCCCCGATGTCCACGCCCGCTGATCCCGGGCTCACCGGCGGTCGTCGCATCGGCGTGCTGGTCCAGCACGGCTTCACCGGCAACCCCGTGTCCATGCGTCCGTGGGCCGAGGACCTCGCTGCGCGCGGGTATGCCGTCGAGATGCCGCTGCTGCCCGGCCACGGCACGCGCTGGCAGGACCTCAACCAGGTCACGTGGGCGGACTGGGTGGCCACTGTCGAGGGGGCCTTCGACAAGCTCGCCGCCGAGAACGACGTGGTCGTCGCCGTCGGGCTCTCGATGGGTGGTGCGCTCTGCCTGCGCCTCGCCGCGGACCGGGGCGACGACCTGGCCGGCATCTGCCTGGTCAACCCTGCGGTCGACACGCTCCGCAAGGACGTCAAGCTCCTGCCGCTGCTGAAGCACGCCGTGCCCGCGTTTCCCGGCATCGCCAACGACATCAGGAAGCCGGGGGCCGACGAGCACGGCTATCCGCTGACGCCGCTGCGGGCGGCCGCATCGATGTTCGCCGGCTACGCCGAGCTCCGCAAGGACCTGCCCCGGATCACCATCCCGGTGCTGTTCTTCCGCTCCGCGGTGGACCACGTCGTCGACATCTCCTCCTCGCGCGCGCTCAACGCCGGGCTGTCGTCGAAGGACTTCGAGGAGCGTGTGCTGGAGGACAGCTTCCACGTCGCGACCCTCGACCACGACGCGCCGCGCATCTTCGCCGAGTCGGCCGAGTTCATCGAGCGGGTCACGCGGCCTCAGCAGGGATAGGGTCGGCGCGTGCTCTATTGGTTCCTGAAGTGGATCGCCCTCGGGCCGGTGCTCCGGCTCGTCTTCCGGCCCAAGGCCGACGGCATGGACCACGTGCCGGAACAGGGGCCCGCGATCCTGGCGAGCAACCACCTGTCGTACGCCGACTGGCTGTTCATGCCGCTCACGCTCACCCGCCGCGTCACCTTCGTCGCCAAGGCCGAGTACTTCACCAGCCCGGGTGTGAAGGGCTGGGTCCAGAAGAAGTTCTTCTCCGGTGCCGGGCAGGTGCCGATCGACCGCTCCGGCGCCAACGCCGCCGAGGGTGCGATGAAGTCGGCGATGAAGATCCTCGCCGCGGGCGACCTGTTCGGGATCTACCCCGAGGGCACCCGCTCCCACGACGGCAAGCTCTACCGCGGCAAGACGGGCGTCGCGCGGTTGGCCCTGGAGACCGGCGCTCCGGTGATCCCGTGCGCGGTCGTCGGGACCGACGTCGTCGCCCCGGCCGGCAAGGTCTACGGCTCCTGGACGCGCCCGGTCGTGCGCTTCGGCAAGCCCCTCGACTTCTCGCGCTACGCGGGCATGGAGAACGACCGCTACATCCTCCGCTCGATCACCGACGAGATCATGTACGAGATCATGCGGCTCTCCGGCCAGGAATACGTCGACCTCTACGCCACGAAGGCCAAGGAGCTCGACAGGGAGAGGGCCAAGAAGGCCGCCGCCGAGCAGGCCGACCGGGACAGGGCCGACCGCGACGGGGCCGACCGCGACAGGGCCGACCGCGACAGGGCCGCGCGCGCGAAGGTCGGCGACGAGCCGGAGCAGAAGGCGTCCTGAGCACGCACGCCCGGCCTTCCACGTCTGCGACGCGCGCCGACTCGGCGCTGGCCGTCGAGGACCGCCTCCACTCCGCCCTGGCGCTGGTGCGCGTCGTGGCGACCATCAACATGGTCGGCCTCAATGCCTACCGCCGCGACAACTTCGACCACCCGGACATCGGGCTCGCGATCGTCCTGGGGCTCGTGGGGTGGACCGCCGCGGCGATGTGGCTCTACCGCGACCGCGCGAGGCGTACGTCGGTGCTGCTGGTGGCCGACCTGGCCATCGCCGTCGCTGCGATGGCCGTCACGCCCTGGGTGAAGTCGCCCGACTTCAACGCCACCATCCCGGGGTTCTGGGTCATGGGTGCGCTGCTCGCCTGGGCGATCCACTGGAACTGGAGGGGTGGGCTGGCTGCCTCGGTCGCGCTGGCGGCGACGGACCTGCTCCCGCGCTCGTCGGTCGACCAGAGCAACTACGGCAACGTGTTCCTCATCCTCATCGGTGGCCCCATCGTCGGCTACATGTGCGAGTCGCTGCAGCGGATGGCCCACGAGCGTGACACCGCAGAGCACGCCGCTGCCGCTGCCGAGGAGCGGACCCGTCTGGCCCGTGCCGTCCACGACGGCGTGCTGCAGGTGTTGACCATGACGCAGCGCCGAGGTGCGGCCGCAGGCGGCGAGTGGGCCGACCTCGGCAGGCTCGCAGGTGAGCAGGAGCGCAGCCTGCGCTCCCTCATCCGGCAGCAGGACACCGTGCCGACCCTCGCGGGCGGCCAGGTCGACCTCGCGGGGGCGCTGGAGGCGATGGCCACGGCCCACCCCGTGCGCGTCGAGGTGGCCACTCCGGGTGGCGCCGTCCTGGTCGACGAGCACATCGCCACCGAGGTCGTCGCCGCGGTGCGGGCCTGCCTGGACAACGTGCTCACCCACGTGGGACCCGACGCCTCGGCGTGGGTGCTCGCACAGTACGCGCCCGACGAGATCACGATCTCCGTGCGCGACGACGGTCCGGGCATCGCGTCCGGCCGGTTGGCGCAGGCGGAGTCCGAGGGCCGACTGGGCGTCGCGTCCTCGATCCGGGGCCGTGTGGAGGACCTCGGCGGCACGGCTGTGATGGAGAGCGGGTCGTGGGGAACGGAGTGGGCGCTGAGCGTCCCGCTAGCGTGAGGCGGTGACCATCCACGCCACCCACCCGTTCCTCGAGCCCGAGGGCGATCGCGACCCCGTACGCCGCCTGCGCGGCCGGATGGGCGCCACGGTCTCGCTGTGGACGGCGGGCTCGGACGAGGACCGCGCCGGCCTGACGGTCTCGTCGTGGCTGGTGGCCGGAGGGGAGCCGGGACGGGTGCTGGCGCTCCTGGACCCTGACGCCGACCTCACCGACGTCCTGCTCGGGACCGGGCGCGGCGTGGTGCAGCTGCTGTCGTGGCAGGACCGCAACCTCGCCGACGTCTTCGCCGGCTCGTCCCCCGCGCCGGGCGGTCCGTGGCGCCTCGCGGAGTGGGTGGCGACCGACCACGGTCCCCGCCTCCAGCAGGCCGGCACGTGGGCGAGGATCGAGGTCGAGACGGACGTCGAGGTCGGCTGGTCCCGACTCGTGACGTGCGCACTCGTCGAGGTGGTGGTGGGTGACGACGTCGATCCGCTGGTCTACCGGCGCGGACGCTACGTCCCACCGGCCGACGCCTGAGCTAGGGCGAGATCGCGGGAGTGCTCCGCGTGCGTACCCACAGCTGCCGCAGGACGAGGCCCATGACGAGCGGCGCGAACGTGACGTGGGTCAGCAGCGCGACAGGAGCGGCCACGGCGGGCAGCAGCCACATCGTCACCAGCAGGTTGCGATCACCCCTGCACCACCCGTGCGTGAGACCGAGGATCGTCAGCCAGGCGATGGGGAACGCGAGCACCGCCAGGTCGTAGTCGGCGGCATAGGGCGTCACCAGGAAGGTCCCGACGACGGTGGCGGTGCCGCGCACCATGGGATCGTCGGTACGACGCCACAGCCGCCAGACCACGGAGGCGACCGCCAGCGCGACGATCGCGTGGAGCAGGAGCGCCGGGGCGTCCGGGAGGCCGACGAGCCGCAGGCCCATGTAGGGGGTGACGAACTTGTGGACCGGCGCCGAGCCGTCACCGATGGCGTCGCTCAGCACGCCCAGGCTGTCCCACCAGCTCTCGTAGGCCGACACCCCGAAGGTCACGGCACTCACCGCGGCGGCCACCAGTGAGGTCGCGGCGGCGGCCGCGAACGCGCGCCACTCGCGCCCGGCGACGAGCACCACGGGGAGCATGACCGCCAGCTGGGGCTTGATCACGAGAAGGCCGATCAGGATCCCGGCCGCCACCGGCCGACGGGGAAGGAGCAGCAGTGCTGCCCCGACGAGCGCCGCGACGAAGAACTGGATCTGTCCGCTGGGGATCCCCAGCCACAGCCCGGGGAAGGCGAGGGCGATCTGCCAGGCGTGGGGCCGCCCGCGCAGGAGGGGGGACAGGGCGCCCACGTAGAGGGCGAGCCCGACGACGGTCCACACGAGGTAGGCGGTGAGGTGGGGGAGCGCCCCGAAGGGGAGCACCAGTGGGAGGGTGGTCGGTGGGTAGGCCCACTGGGTGGGCCCGGACATCCCGGGGTAGATCCCGAGCTGGAATGCTCCGATGAGGTCGATGTCCCACGCATCCGCGACGCGCCCGTCCAGGGCGAACCGGCCCGCGGACCAGAAGGCGATGAAGTCGGTCCCCGGTGGTCTGCCGCGCCCGTCGAGACCGCGGGAGAACGACAGGGCGTAGAGCGGCGCGGCGAGGACGAACAAGGCCAGGAAGAGGCGCGGATAGACCTTGACGCGCCGCTCGATCAGCCAGTGCGACGCGTCGCTGCGCACTGGCTGTCCGACTCGGTCCACGCCCGGAGGATAGTGGCGTGGTGGCGTCGGTGTGAGCCTTACGGCGGAGCCCGAGGGGCCGGTCGCCGGGCGCTACCATTCCCCCAGACGTCGGGAGGGGGAGCGATGGTGCGTGTGATGGTGGTCGACGACCACCCGATGTGGCGCGATGCGGTCGAGCGCGACCTGCAGGCGGCCGGCCACGAGGTGGTCGCCGTGGCGGCCAACGGCCGCGAGGCGATGGCGCGGTTCCCCGCGGCGGCCCCCCAGGTCGTCGTGCTGGACCTGCAGCTGCCCGACAACACCGGGGTGCAGGTGACGAGCATGATGCGCCAGCACGACCCCGCAGCGCGCGTGCTGATCCTCTCCGCGAGCGGCGAGCAGGGCGACGTGCTCGAGGCCATCAAGGCCGGTGCCACGGGCTACCTGGTGAAGTCCGCCTCGAGCGGCGAGCTCATCGACGCAGTCGTCCGTACGTCGGAGGGCGAGGCGGTGTTCACGCCCGGGCTGGCGGGGCTGGTGCTGGGCGAGTTCCGCCGGATCGCCCACGGCGCGCCACACGACCCGCGCGATGAGCTCACCGAGCGCGAGACCGAGATCCTCAGGATGGTGGCGACGGGGATGAGCTACAAGCAGATCGCCGCGCGTCTCGTGCTGTCGCACCGCACGGTGCAGAACCACGTGCAGAACACGCTGCGCAAGCTGCAGATGAACAACCGCGTCCAGCTCACCCGGTGGGCCATCGAGCACGGGCTCGACGAGCAAGGTCCGGAGTAGTCAGCCCAGGTTCAGCTGGGCGACGACCCGGTCTGCCCCGCGCGGCCCCGCGAGGGCGAGCACCTCCGACGCGCGTACGACCCGGGTCTCGCGGGCGACCTGCGGGTCGTAGCCCACGTCGAGCGTGGTGGCGAGGCTCAGCACTCGGCCGGCGGGTGCGTCGCTCACCACGGTGGCGCCGGTGAGGCGGTAGCGGATGCGCAGCTCGGTCGTCGCACTCGCTTCACGCCCAGGTCAGGACAGGCACGGCCCCAGCATAGGTCCCACCTGAGCAGCGGGGCCGGGGCGCTGCACGCCCACGTGTGGGTAGGTGCACCGCGACCCGACGGGTAGGTTCGGCGCCGATCCATCCAGGAACGGCACCCGGGAGCGACGATGCACGCATGGCGCCGCGCGAGCGCGGACGACACGGTGAGCCTGCGCGACCTCGAGCGGGTGGCCAGCCAGCAGGGCCTCGCTCACGTGTTCGGTCCGCTTCCCTATCCCGACGACGACGTCCTCGCCCGGTGGGCGTTGCTGCTCCAGGACCCGACGGTGGTCGCCGAGGTGGTCGAGGACGAGCACGGGTTGGTGGCTCTCACGGCCCACGACGGCTCCACGCTGCGACACCTCGCGGTTCGACCCGACCGCTGGAGCGGGGGTCTGGGACGCGAAGGCTTCGTCCGGGCCGAGGCTGCGGGAGCCCGACGGCTGTGGGTGCTGGCCGACAACGGCCGCGCCCGCTCGCTCTACGAGTCGTTCGGCTGGGTGCCGAGCGGGGAGACCCAGTGCTGTCCCTGGCCTCCGTACCCCACCGAGCTCGAGTACGTCGCTCCCTAGACTCCCGGGCATGCCTGCTGCCACGCCGGACCCGTTGCTGGAGATCGCCGACGACCTCTACGCCCTGCCCCTGGCGGACTTCACGCCCACGCGTGACGCACTGGTGAAGGAGCACAAGCGCGACACCGCGCTGGCGGCTTCGATCAAGGGCCTGCGCAAGGCGTCGCTGGCTGCATGGGTGGTGAACCTGCTCGTACGACGTGACCCCGACCAGGTCGACCAGGTCGTGGCGGTTGGTACGGCGTTGCGCGAGGCGCAGGACAACCTCGACGCCACCCAGCTGAGGGAGTTCACCAAGCAGCGTCGGCAGCTCACCGCCTCCGTGACGACCGCAGCCCGACGGATGGCGCGCGAGGAGGGCGTGAAGACCACCCAGTCGGTCGCCGACCAGGTCGAGGCGACCCTCACCGCGGCGATGCTCGAGCCCGACGCCGCCAGGGCCGTGCGGAGCGGGCTGCTGGTGACCGCGCTGGCGGCCACCGGCCTCGGGGACCTCGACCTCAGCGAGGCGGTCGCGCTGCCGGATGCGCTCGGCTTCAGCGCCCGGGCGCGTCCCGCCGCCGCGCCCGAGCCGACCCAGCGGCCCCAGCTCCACGTCGTACCGGACCCGGATGCGGAGGTGAAGGCCCGGGCCGCGGCGGACGAGCGTGTCGCGGCGGCGCGTGGAGTGCTGGGCGAGGCCGAGAAGGAGCATCGGTCGGCACGCCGGAGCGTCGAGAAGCTGCGAGCCAAGACCCTGCAGCTGCAGGTGGAGATCGACGAGCTGCGCAGCAGGATCGCCGTGCTCGAGTCCGAGGTCGAGGACGTCGACGAGGAGCTCGGGGAGGCCGAGGCGGTGCAGGAGGAGGCGGGCGAGGCCGTCGGCGAGGCGCAGGCCGCGGTGGACGAGGCGCGGGCGGCGAGGGACCGGCTGCGCTGACGGGTCCTGGGGCCGGGTGTGCGGAGTCTTGCGCTGATGGGGCGTTGCAACACCCCCATCGCGCAGGAGTCACCGCTCCAGCGGTGACTCCTACACGCTCGCCCAGCCCTTCGACCGCTCGACGGCGACGTTCCAGCGGGCGTAGGAGGCATCCAGCACCGCGCGGTCGCCGCCGGGCTCGAAGCGCCGGTCCAGCGCCCACGTGTCGCGCAGCTCGTCGGTCGAGGCCCAGACCCCGGTGCCGAGTCCGGCGAGGAACGCCGCACCCAGCGCCGTGGTCTCGACGATCTCGGGCCGCTCGACCGCGCGCCCGACCTGGTCGGCCTGGTACTGGCAGAGCAGGTCGTTGGCGCACGCGCCACCGTCGACACGCAGGGTGGTGAGCTCGGGCAGGGTCTCGAGCACGTCGCGCACCTCGAAGGCGATCGCCTCCAGGGTGGCGCGGACGAGGTGCGCGCGGGTGGTGCCGCGGGTGATGCCGATGATCATGCCGCGCGCGTGCGGGTCCCAGTGGGGCGCACCCAGGCCGGTCAGGGCCGGCACGAACACCACGCCGTCGGTGTCGTCGACGGTCTGCGCTATCGCGGCCGTCTCGGCGGCGCTGCCGACGATCTGGAGGCCGTCGCGCAACCACTGCACGGCTGCTCCGGTGACGAAGATGGCGCCCTCCAGTGCGTACGTCATGGCGCCGTCCGGGGAGCGCCACGCGGCCGTCGAGAGCAGTCCGGCGTCGCTGCGCACGACCGAGGAACCGGTGTTGGTGAGGATGAAGGAGCCGGTGCCGTAGGTGCACTTCGACTCGCCCTCCTCGAAGCAGGACTGACCGAACAGCGCCGACTGCTGGTCGCCCGCGATCCCGGCGATGGGCAGGGACAGGCCCAGGAAGACCGACGGCTCCGTGGGCGCGACCTCGCCCCAGTTGGGCACCAGGTCGGGCAGGGCGTCGCGCGGCACCCCGAAGAGCTCGCACAGCTCGTCGGACCAGTCGCCGGCCTCGAGGTCGAAGAGCAGGGTGCGGCAGGCGTTGGAGACGTCAGTCACGTGCCAGGTGCCGCGGGTCATCCGGGCGATCAGGTAGGAGTCGACGGTGCCGACGGCATACCTGCCCGACGTCACCAGCGCCCAGGTGTGGGGCTCGTGCTCGGCCAGCCACATCAGCTTGGTGCCGGAGAAGTAGGGGTCGAGCCGCAGCCCGGTCAGCTCGGCGACGCGCTCCGCGTGGCCGTCGCTGCGCAGGCGGTCGCAGATGTCGGCGGTGCGCCGGTCCTGCCACACGATCGCGCGCCGGGGGGACCCGAGGGTCTCGCGGTCCCAGAGCACGATCGTCTCGCGCTGGTTGGTGATCCCGACCGCGGTCAGCTCCGAGGCGTCGACCTTGTCGAGGACCTCGCGGGTCGCCTCGATCGTGGCCTGCCAGATCTCCTCGGCCGAGTGCTCGACCCAGCCGGGTTGCGGGAAGTGCTGGCGGAACTCCTGGTAGCCCTTGGCCTGGATCCTCCCGTCGGAGGTCACCACGACGGCCGTCACGCCGGTCGTGCCGGCGTCGATCGCAAGGATGCTCACGAGGCCTCACCCCGGATGATCGCCAGGATCCGGCGGTCGATCCAGGCGGGCCTGGCTCCCGCGTCGACGCGCATCTCGTAGTTCTCCGAGCCCACCCACCTGTGGAAGCTGTCCTTGCCCTCGCCCTTGGCGAGCGCCTCGAGCTCCATCATCAGGGCGTCGTCGATGGGGACGTGGTCCTCGGGCGTCGACGCAGTCAGGTAGAGCTCGTTGAGGTCCACGAGCCGCGCCAGCTCGGTGACGGGGTCCGCGTGGTCGTCGACGCGCAGGTCCACGGCCACGTCGTCGTGGCCGCCGTAGCCGGCGCCGTCACGGACGACGAGCAGCGCCGCCGACTGGCGGCCGCGGCTGTCGCCGCCGGCTGCGTCACCTGCGGCGAGGGCGGCGAGCAGGCGCCGTTCGACCGGCTCCGCGGACCGGGCCAGCCACGCGCTCTCCATCGCCTCGACGACGTCGGGGCCGGTGAGGATGTTGCCCTGGATCGCGTAGCCGCCGCGCTCCCCGCTCCGTCCGGTCACCCCGCCGGCCCAGGCGAAGCACTCGGAGCCCGTGTAGGTCGCCGCGTTGCCGTCGGAGTCCACGATGCCGACCTGCCGGTGATCGCGCGCGCCGTCGTCCTCGACAAGGCGGTCGAGCGCCACCTGGGCGGTGGCGCCGTCGTCGAGGTGAGCCAGGCCGAGGTACTTGTAGGACAGGTTGGCGTCGGCCTGGGTGGCGATGGCGCCGACGTCCGCAGCGGCAGCCGGGACTGCGGAGCCGACGGCCAGGAACTTCGAGGCCACCGCGACCCCCCACGAGTCGCCGTCGTCGGACCGGGCCACGATCGAGAACGTCATGGGCGAGAACATATCGTTGCGGGCCTGCGAGGACCCGGCTCGTGGTCCTACTGTGGGCACGTGCTGACGCGTCTCGGATTCCCCAGCGTCGGGGAGCATCGGCGGTTCGTCACGGCCATCGTGGCCGACACCGTGGGCAGCGGCCTGTTCATGCCGATCACGCTGCTCTACTTCCTGGCCACGACCGACCTGTCCCTGGTGCAGATCGGGTCGGCGCTGTCCCTGTCCGCCGTGCTGACGATGCCGGGGGCCTTCGTCATCGGCAGCCTCGTGGACCGCTTCGGTCCGCGACGGATGATGCTGATCGGCAACCTCGTCCAGGCCGTCGGGATGCTGGCCTACCTGTGGGCCGACTCGCTGCTCGCCGTCGCGCTCTGGACCACGCTGCTCAACCTCGGGCGCCAGGCCTTCTGGGGGTCCTTCGGCAACGTGGTGACCGCGATCTCGGCCCCCGGGGAGCGGGAGGTCTGGTTCGGCTTCCTCCAGGCCGTGCGCAACGTCGGCTACTCCGTCGGCGGCGTGCTCGCCGGCCTGGCGCTCCAGATCGGCACCGACCTCGCCTACCACAGCGTCGTGCTGGTCAATGCGGTGACGTTCGTGGTCGCCTTCTTCCTGCTCCTCGACGTGCCTGATCACCGGGTGGAGAGGCCGGACGACCTGCCCCTGGAGGGATGGGGGGTCGTCCTGGGCGATCGCGCCTACCTGCGCCTCGTCGTCGGTCAGCTCGGCTTCGTGGCCGGGATGATGGTGCTCAACTTCGCACTGCCCGTCTACGTCGCCGAGACCATCGACCTGCCCGGGTGGGTCGTGGGTGCGATCTTCACCGTCAACACGGCGCTCGTCGGCCTCGGCCAGGGGCTCGTCGTACGCCGCATGGCGGGGCAGGTGCGAGCCCGGATGATGGGGCTGGCCCAGGTCGTCTTCGTGGTCAGCTATGCCCTGTTCGTCGTCGCGGGCTGGCTCCCGGTCTGGCTGGCGGTCGCGGTGATGCTCGTCGGCGTCACCGTCTACACCTTCGGCGAGCTCGCCGGCGGTCCCGTCCTCAGCGCGACGGCTGCCGAGGCGGCGCCCGACCACCTCCGCGGGCGCTACCTCGGGCTGTTCCAGCTGAGCTGGGCCCTCGGTGGAGCGGTGGCACCGGTGACGTTCACCTGGCTGCTCGTCCAGGGACCGACGACGCTGTGGTGGGTCCTCACCCTCGTCGCGCTGCTCAGCGCTGCCTACCTGCAGACGCTGCCGCGCGTGCTGCCCGCCGCGGGGACGCGGGTGACGGACCGCACCGTCGGGCAGGACGTCTGACGGCGTCGTCGGCGCAGCGGCGTGCCGCGCCCGCTCAGCCCTGGCCGGTCCAGGACAGGAGCTCGGTGAACCAGGCCTGTGAGGGGTCGAAGGCCTTGTGGCCGGCGATCCGCTCGAACTCGATCGCCCGGAGCTCGTCGTCCCGCTCCTCGTCGTGACCGATGACGCCCGGACGGCCGTCCAGGGCGCAGACGACTGCCAGCTCGGCCATCTCCCGGATCAGCGCGAGGTCGGTCGCGTTGGCGGGCGCCGAGCGGGAGAAGTAACCCGACTTCTGCACCATGTGCTTCTCGGCGTGGATCTCCTGGGAGAACCTCTGCGCGAAGTAGCGACCGGGGTTGATCGTGTCGATCTTGACGTGCCCGAACGGATCGCGGCCCACGGTCTCCCCGGCTGCCTCGAGCTCGGCGACGATGTCGTCGATGCCGGCGCCCTCGGCGAGGAAGATGTTGACGCACCCGACCTCGTCCATCACCGCGCGCAACCGCGTCGCCTCGGCGGCCAGGTCGATGCCGCGCTCGGGGACGTAGACCGCGTGGATCGCCCAGCGGCGCGGGTCGAGGCCGATCCCGGGCAGCCACTGCTGCTCGGCGTGCCACTGCATGTAGTCGCGCGCGGCAGCCGCGGTGAGCCAGCCACTGGCTCGACCCATCACCTCGTGGACGATGAGCATGCGCGGGTTGGAGCCGTGCTCGGCCACCACGTGCTGGGCGAAGCCCGACGCCTCCTCGGCGGCGGTCTGCGCGCCGAGGCTCTGCCGGATCGGCACGATGTCGTTGTCGATGGTCTTGGGCAGACCGACGACGGTCAGCTCGGAGCCCTGGGTGCGCAGGTAGGCCGCCAGGTCGCCCGCGGCGGTGTTGGTGTCGTCGCCGCCGATGGTGTGCAGGATGTCGACGCCGTCGGCCTGCAGCCGGGCAGCCGCGACGGCGAGTGCGGTGTCGTCGGGGCCGATCAGGCCGCGCTTGCGACAGTCGGCGTCATTGGTGAGCTTGACCCGGCTGTTGCCGATCGGGCTGCCGCCGAAACGGTGCAGCAGCGCGGCACCGGCACGCTCCTCGGCTCCGATGACGACGCTGTTGCCGGTGAGCAGGCCGTGGTAGCCGTGCTTGTAGGCGATCAGCTCGATGTCGGGGTCGGTGGCGTCGTAGGTCTCGATGAGGGCACCTACGGCGGAGGACAGGCACGGGGCATATCCGCCGGCCGTGAGGAGGGCAACGCGAGTCGGCATGGCTACAGCGTAGTGAGCATCGATCCGACCCGGGGGGAGCCCCGGCCGACGGGCGGCGACGACACACGAATTTAATCACCGGGGTGGTTGCCTCACCACGTGTCGGCAGACATGGTGTGACCACACCCGACACGAGGGAGTCTCGATGAGCGCCACAGAAGTCACCCAGGACGTCAACGGACCATCACCGGACCTGAATCGGGTGATCGGGCCCCGCCTGCTCCTGCTGTTCATCGTCGGCGACATCCTCGGGACCGGGGTCTACGCGCTCACCGGCTCGGTGGCCGGTGAGGTCGGCGGCGCCGCGTGGGCGCCGTTCCTCGCCGCCTTCGTGGTGGCCACGATCACGGCGTTCTCCTATCTCGAGCTCGTCACGAAGTATCCCCAGGCGGCGGGGGCCGCGCTCTACACGCACAAGGCCTTCGGCATCCACTTCGTCACCTTCCTCGTCGCGTTCGCCGTCATGTGCTCCGGCATCACGTCGGCCTCGACGGCGGCCAGCGCCTTCGCCGGGTTCATCAACGCCGGCTTCGCGCTCGAGCTCCCGGCCGGCGGCACCGGGCTGATGTTCATCGCGCTGGGCTTCATGGCGCTGGTCGCGGCGATCAACTTCCGCGGGGTCGGTGAGAGCGTCAAGGCCAACGTCGTGCTCACCCTCGTCGAGCTGTCCGGCCTGCTGATGATCATCTTCATCGGGATGTATGCCATGACCCAGGGCACCGCGGACTTCTCGCGGGTCGTGGTGTTCGACAGCCCCAGCGACAAGTCGACGTTCCTCGCGATCACCGCCGCCACCTCGCTCGCCTTCTTCGCGATGGTCGGCTTCGAGGACTCGGTCAACATGGCCGAGGAGTGCCAGGACCCGATCCGCGACTTCCCCAAGATGATGCTGACCGGCCTGGGGATCACCGGCGTGATCTACCTGCTCGTGTCGGTCACCGCGGTGGCGCTCGTGCCGGTCGGCGACCTGACCAACGCCGACCTCGGACCTGCCCTCAACCAGGTCGTCGCCGCGGGTGCGCCGGACCTGCCCTTCGACAAGATCTTCCCCTTCATCGGCATGTTCGCCGTCGCCAACTCCGCCCTCATCAACATGCTGATGGCCAGCCGGCTGCTCTACGGCATGGCCAACCAGGACGTCCTGCCGCGGGCGTTCGGCAAGGTCCACCACACGCGTCGTACGCCGTGGGTGGCGATCATCTTCACCACGCTCCTGTCCTTCGGGCTGATCATCTACGTGGTGCGGGCCGGCGCCTCGGACGGCGGTCTGGCCAACATCACCCTGCTCGGCGGCACCACCGCCCTGCTGCTGCTCTGCGTCTTCACGGTCGTCAACGTCGCGCTCCTGGTGCTGCGCAAGAGCCCGGTCGACCACGACCACTTCGTGGCGCCCACGATCCTCCCGTTCGTCGGTGCGACCACCTGCGCCTTCCTGGCCGGACCGTGGGCCCGGGCCGACAGCGCGCAGTACCGGATCGCCGGCGGGCTGATGGTCCTCGGGGTCATCCTCTGGGCCCTCACCTGGCTGACCAACCGCGGGGTCCGTGCCAAGAAGACCGGCTTCCGCGACATCGACCATCTCGACGGCTGATGGAGGTCTGCCCGTCTACGGTGGGGGCGTGACACGACGACCTCTCGGGCCGCTGCTGGCGGTGCTCGTCGCCTCCGTGCTGGGGTGCACGTCGGTCGCCCCGCAGTCGCCGCCGGCCGGTGCCACACCCACCGGTGAGCACTCCGCGTCGACGGCACCGAGCGCCGCCACCACCTCGGTCCGGCGTGGCCCGAAGAGCCGCAGGGCGCTTCCGGACGCGATCCAGCTCCCGGGCGCCTACCGGTTCATCTCCGCGCCCGACCTCCTCAACCAGGACGTCGCCGACCTGACCGCAGGTGGGCGCGAGCAGTTCATCGACGTGAGCACCGGCGAGGTGGCCAACTCGACCAACCCCGCCTATGACGCCGCGCTCGACCACGTGCTCAGCGAGATGGCCTCGCACCGCACCGACGACGTCCTCGTGGCGGGAGACCTCGTCGAGGGCCGGTGGGGGCGCGACGACTCGCGGACCGGGGTGTTCGGGCCCGTGCGGACCGATGCGCAGCGGATGCGTGCGTGGCGCCGCGCGGCCGAGGTCTACTACCCGGCCTACCGCGAGCGCTTCGACGACCACGGCCTGACGACGTACACCGCGGTCGGGGACCACGAGATCGGCGACGACCCGTGGCGCAGGCAGGGCGACGCGTGGACCGACTTCAAGCGACGCCACGTGCCCGAGTTCAAGAAGATCTACGCCACCCAGATGCTGAGCGACGCCTCGGGCCGGCCGCGCTTCGCCGACCGTCCTCGCGGCCAGGCGAACCGCACCGCCTACGCCGTACGCCTCGACCCGGAGGTGCTGCTCGTCACCGTCGACGTCTTCGAGCGACGTGGGGCAGACGTGCACCTGTCCCTCGACCCGTCCCAGCTCCGCTGGCTCCGTTCGGTGCTCCGCCAGGCGCGACGCGACGACGTGGCGTGGGTGATGGTGCAGGGGCACGTCCCGATCACCGGTGACGTCCGCACCCGCAACTCCAGCCACCTGGTCTACGAGCGCGGTCGCCGCTCCGACCTGTGGCGGACGATGGTGGAGGGGGGTGTGGACGTCTACCTGAGCGGCGAGGTGCACGACCAGACGGTCCACCAGCGCGACGGGATCCTCGAGGTGTCGCACGGGTCGCTGCTCTACCGCGGCGAGGCGTCCTACGTCGTCGGACAGGCCACCGCCGACCAGCTGGTCCTGGAGAACCACCAGTTCAGCGGCACCATCGGCTTCGAGGACCGGCTGTGGACCACGTCGCGGCTCGGTGCCCCCGGCCGCATCAGCTATCCCGACCCCTCGATCGTGACCGGCACCCTCCTCGCCAGCCGGACCCGACGCGGAGGCCTGCGGGTGGACGAGGCAGCAGGGGTGCTCACGCCACGGTCCTGAGTCGGCCCACGCCCGCCGAGCGCCGTACCCTTGCCGGGTGACTGCCATCCCCACTCTCGAGCAGCTGCACGCGCTCGGGCCCCTGCAACAGCCGACCTACCCCGACCAGGGCGCGGTGGACGCTGCGGTGACCCGCCTCGGCACCGTGCCGCCGCTGGTCTTCGCCGGCGAGTGCGACGACCTCACGGCCAAGATCGCCGCCGTCACCCGCGGCGAGGCCTTCCTGCTCCAGGGTGGCGACTGCGCGGAGACCTTCGACGGCGTGACCGCCGACAACGTGCGCAACAAGCTCCGTGTGCTGCTGCAGATGGCCGTGGTCCTGACCTACGCCGCCTCGGTGCCCGTGATCAAGCTCGGCCGCATCGCCGGGCAGTACGCCAAGCCCCGCAGCTCCGACATGGAGACCCGCGGGGGTGTGACCCTCCCGGCCTACCGCGGCGACGCCGTCAACGGCTTCCCGTTCACGCCCGAGGCTCGGATCCCCGACCCGCAGCGCCTCGTCGACGTCTACAACTCCTCGGCCGCCACGCTCAACCTGGTCCGCGCCTTCGTGACCGGTGGCTATGCCGACCTGCGCCAGGTCCACACCTGGAACACCGACTTCGTCCAGAGCTCTCCGTTCGGGCAGCGCTACGAGGCCGTCGCCGACGAGATCGAGCGCGCCCTGACCTTCATGAAGGCCATCGGCGCCGACCCTGACGAGTTCCACCGCGTCGACTTCCACTCCAGCCACGAGGCGCTGCTGCTCGAGTACGAGCACTCCCTCACGCGCATCGACTCGCGCACCGACGACCCCTACAACGTCTCGGCGCACTTCGTGTGGATCGGCGAGCGGACCCGTCAGCTCGACGGAGCCCACGTGGAGCTGCTGTCGAGGATCAAGAACCCGATCGGCATCAAGCTCGGTCCGACGACGAGCCCGGACGACGCGCTCGCCTACGCCGCGCGCCTCAACCCGGACAACACCCCGGGCCGGCTCACCTTCATCACCCGGTTCGGGGCCGACAAGATCCGCGACGGCCTCCCGCCGCTCGTGGAGAAGGTCACCGCCGAGGGGCTCCAGGTGGCGTGGGTCTGCGACCCCATGCACGGCAACACCTTCGAGGCGTCGTCGGGCTACAAGACGCGCCGCTTCGACGACGTGATCGAGGAGGTGCAGGGGTTCTTCGACGTCCACCGCAGCCTCGGGACGTGGCCGGGCGGCGTACATGTCGAGCTCACCGGCGACGACGTCACCGAGTGCGTCGGCGGCGGCGAGGAGATCGACGAGGCCGGCCTGGCCAACCGCTACGAGTCGGTCTGCGACCCCCGCCTCAACCGGGTCCAGTCGCTCGAGCTGTCGTTCCTGGTGGCGGAGATGTTGCGAGCAGCCGGTCGCGAGGGACGAGCGAACGGCGTGCGGACCGCCTCCTGACCGCCTCCTCGGCTCCTGACCGCCTCCCGGAGCGGTGGTGGAGCCACATGTGCGGCGGCCAGTCTGTGGGTGGATCACCGCTCGCCGGGAGTGTCGTACGTGACGCGCCGAGCGGCGGTGGCGGAGCCACATTCGCGGCGTACGGAATGTGGGTGGACCACCGCTCGCCGAGGGGCGGTCGTACGCGCCGAGCGGCGGTGGTGGAGCCACATTTACGGCGGCCAGTCTGTGGGTGGATCACCGCCCGCCGGGAGTGTCGTACGTGACGCGCCGAGCGGCGGTGGCGGAGCCACATTCGCGGCGTACGGAATGTGGGTGGGCCACCGCTCGCCGAGGGGCGGGCGTCGGCTTGTAGGTTCGCCCGGTGATCGACCTGCGCTCCGACACCCTGACCCGGCCGACCGATGCGATGCGCGACACCATGGCCCGCGCCGAGGTCGGTGACGACGTCTACGGCGAGGATCCCACGGTCACGGCGCTGCAGGAGCGGGTGGCGGGGATGTTCGGCCACGAGGCCGCGCTCTTCACGCCCACCGGCTCCATGGCCAACGTGCTGGCCGTCGCGTCGCTCGTCTCCCCGGGTGAGGAGGTGCTGTGCGAGTCGTCGGCGCACATCGCCCGTGCCGAGCTCGGTGCGCACGGGGCGATCAGCGGGATCACCATGCGTACGTGGACCGGGGTGCGCGGGCAGGTGGACCTGCCGGCGATCGAGTCCCTCCACGCCCCCGACATGGGTCCGTTCTTCGTGCGGACCGCTGCGGTGTCGGTGGAGAACACCCACAACTTCGCCGGCGGTGCGGTGCTGCCGCTGGAGGACCTGCGCGACCTCCGCGCCTGGGCCGACTCCTCCGGCACCCGGGTCCACCTCGACGGCGCGCGGCTCTGGAACGCGCATGTCGCCACGGGCACGCCGCTCGCCGACTACGGCCGGATCGCCGACGTGCTCGCGGTCTGCCTGTCCAAGGGTCTCGGCGCGCCGATCGGCTCCCTGATGGTCGGCTCAGCCGATGCGATCGACGTGGCCCGCGTCCGCCGCAAGCGGATGGGCGGCGGGATGCGTCAGGTGGGCGTGCTGGCAGCGGCAGGGGCGTACGCGCTCGACCACCACGTCGAGCGACTGGCCGACGACCACGAGCACGCACGCCTGCTCGGGGAGGCGCTCGGCCTGGACCCGGCGGACGTCGACACCAACATCGTGGTCGTGGACCGGTCCGACGCGGCGTCGTTCGTGGCCGCTGCTGCCGACGAGGGCGTGCGGATCGCCGCGGTGGGACCCCGGACCGTACGTCTGGTCACCCACCTCGACATCACCCGGGCCGATGCGGAGCAGGCGGCTGTGGTGCTCAGCCGGCTCGCCGCCCGATCACCTCGACCTCGCTGATCGCGGTGTAGTCGCGCCCGAGGTCGCCCGGTCCGGGCGGCGTCGTCGACGTGATCGTCAGGGTCACGGTCGAGGTCCGCACCGGCGGCACCTTCAGGCGCTGCATCCTCGGTCTCTCCTCGAAGGTCTGCTCGACGCTCGTGCCGTCCTCGAAGGTCCACGTCACTGACAGGATCCGCCGGTTGTTGGGATACCAGTCGACGCCGGCGACCTGCTTGGCATAGCCGTTGACGATCCCGACCCGCCGTACGACAGCCGGCTCCGCCAGCGTCAGCGTGACCGACTCCCCGGTGGCGTCGCCCTCCATCCGCCACGAGGTGGAGGCCTTGCCGTCGGCCATCTGGGGGGCCTCATAGGCCACCAGCATGCCGTCGAAGTCGGTGGTCGGGTCGGCGGTCGCCGGAACGGCGTACGTCGCCCCGGTGGCGAGGTTGAGTCGCTCACCGACGCCCTGCGGGGTGTCGGCCCCGGACGAGGCCTCCGAGCCGGGTGGGGCGGCGGTGGTCGACACGCTCGCGTCGGGGTCGGTCGCGGTGCTCTCCTCACCGTCGGTGCCGAAGGACCTGAGCAGCACGATGACGACTCCCACGAGCAGCACGGCACCGAGCACCCAGGCGATCCAGGCCCGGCCCCGCAGCGGGTCGTCGCGTCGGGGGTCGTCGACCTCCTGGTAGGGCAGCAGCTCCTCTCGCGGGTCCCAGCCCGACTCCGGTCGCGTCGGTGCGGAGGTCCGGGACGTCGCAGCGTCCGGCCCGACCTGCGCGGGCCGAGCAGCAGCGTCCGTCACGGGCGGCGGGCCGGGCGCGGGTGCCGGGGGGGGGGTGCCGGGGGAGCGGGCGGGAGGGCGTCGGGCGGGGTGGGGGGAGCCACGACGGGGGACGGCGTGGCAGGGGGAGGCTCGCCGATGCGGTGCCCGCAGTTGAGGCAGAACCGCCCCACCCCGAGCTCCGCTCCGCAGCTCACGCACCTGTCCACGCGCCCACGATAGGCGGAGCCACCCACGTCCGCGTCACGGCGGTCACACCGCGATGTGCGCGACCTCTCCCTCGACCACGCGACGCGGTGCCAGCTCGACGGTCAGCATGGCCGTGAGCACCATCGCGCCCCCGAGGAGCAGGCGCGTCGTGACATCCTCCCCGCCCAGCCACACCGCGAAGAGCGAGGCGAACACCGGCTCCATGCTCATGATGATCGCGCAGCGCGTGGGCGGCAGGTGTGCCTGCGCCCACGTCTGACCGAGCAGGCCGAGGGCGCCGACGACGACTGCCATGTAGAGCACCGAGAGCCAGTCGCCCGTCCGGTCGGGCAGCACGATGCCATCGGGCGCCGTTGCCATGGTGCAGATGACGGCGATCACCATGATCTGCAGGATGGTCATGCCGACGGCGTCCTGGGCGGTCGACCATGCGCCCAGGCCGACGATGTGCAGGGCGTAGAGCACGGCGGAGGCGAGCGTGATGAGCTCGCCGTAGCCGATGCTGAAGCCGTTGAGCGCCAGGACCCCCAGCCCGATGGTGGCGACCACGACGGCGACCCAGGTGATCGGGGGGATCCGGGTGCGCAGGATCGCGGCGGCGAGCAGCGGGGTGAAGACGACGTAGAGACCGGTGACGAAGCCGCTGATGCTGGCGGGCGTCGAGGCCAGGCCCTCGGTCTGCAGGATCTGGGCGACACCGTAGAGCGCACCGAGCACGACGGCGTGCTTGCGCACCACCGGGGACAGCCGCCCCACTGCCCTGGGCGCGACGATCAGCAGCGCGAGCGAGGCGATGGTGAAGCGCAGGGCCAGGAAGTCGAGCGTCGGGACCCGGTCGAGCAGGTCCTTGATCATGAAGAACGTGGAACCCCAGCAGGCAGCGACCGCGAGAAGCGCGGCTGCCGCCAGGAGTGTCGTACGACGGTGCTGCTCAGGACTCACATCCGAAGGCTAGGGCACCGTCGACGTCAGATCAGGATCAGCGTGATCGTCGAGCCCTTCGGCACCTGCTCGCCGGCGTCGGGGTCGGAGCTGAACACGTAGCCGAGGCCGAGGTAGCTGTCCGACTCCTCCGTCTCGACCCGGAAGCCGAGCCCCTCGAGCAGGTCGGTCGCGGCCTGTACCCCCATCGCCCGCACGCGTGGCACCTCGACCAGCTCAGGTCCCAGGGAGACGACGAACGAGACGGTGTCGCCGCGGAACAGCGTGCCGGTGGCGGGATCCTGGGAGATGACAGCACCTGCCGCGACGGTGTCGCTGTAGTCCTCGCCCACCACGCTCACCTCGAGATCACGGCCCTCCAACGCCTGCCGGGCGGCATCGAACGACCTGCCCGTCCAGTCCTGGACGGTGAGCGGCTTCCGCCCGCGGCTGAGCACCAGGTTGACCGTGGCGTCCGGCCTCAGCACGGTCCCGGCCTTGGGCGAGGTACGGATGACCTGCCCCTCCGGGACGCTCTCGCTCCACCGACCCGCGCTCCTGCCGAAGGTGAGGTTGGTCGCGGCGAGGGCATCCTGCGCCTCGTCCTCGGTCCGGCCCTCCAACCCGGGCACCTCGTAGCGCTCGGGTCCCAGGGACACGGTGAGCGTGACCGTGCCTCCGTCGAGCACCTTGCCGCCGGGAGTGGGGTCGGTCGTGATCACGAGTCCTGCGGCGACGTTCTCGGAGTACGCCGGATCGCCCGACTCGACGTCGAGTCCCGCCGCGTCGAGCTCTGTGCTCGCGGCAGCGGCGTCGAGCCCGAGGACGCCGGGCGTCGTGGTGTAGCGCTCCCAGCCGAACCACCACGCGCCGAGCGCGACGCCGCCCACCAGCAGCAGCGAGAGAACCAGCGCGACCGGACCCTTGAAGGACCGGCGGCGCGCCGTCGTCGTCACGGGGGCCACCCGGGCGGGCGCCCGAGGACCGGCCGGCTTCGCGGTCGTGACTGCCTCGCGAGTCGGGGCCGCCTCGCGACGCAGGGTCGCGTCGCGAGTCGGGGCGGCTATCGGCGCCGCCCTGGGGGGAGGCACCCGGGTGGCGGGCACCCGCGCCGCAGGCACCGGGTGGCGCTCGAGTGCGGTGGTCCGGTCGGGGTTGCCGTCGTCGACGAGCCCCGAGTCGCGGGGGTCGACCTCGGTGAGCAGCGCAAGGGCGCTCGCGTCGAAGGGCTCCGGGGTGGTGTCGGAGGCCCGCTCCACGTCGTCGGAGGATGCCGCCGTACGCCGGGGCAGCAGGTCGGCGGCCAGCTCGGGGTCGGACGCGAGGCCCTCGTGGAGCGCCTGCTCGACGCGGTGCAGGTGGTGGAGCAGGACGCCTGCGTCGGCCGCTCGCTGGTCGCGGTCGCGCGAGGTCGCGCGCGAGACCAGTGCGTCGACGTAGTCGGGGATGTCGGACCGGACGAGCGAGGGCATCGGCACGTCGTGGTGCACATGGCGGTAGGCCACCTGGATGGGCGACTCGCCCTCGTGCGGCTTGTTGCCGGTGAGGAGCTCGTAGAGCACGACGCCGGCGGCGTAGACGTCTGCGCGGGCGTCGGACCGTCCGTCGATCACCAGCTCCGGTGCCAGGTAGGACACCGTGCCGATCAGCACGCCGCCCGTCGCGGTGTGCTGGGTGTCGGCGCTCACGGCCTTGGCGAGGCCGAAGTCGGCGACCTTGACCCGGCCACCGTGCGCCTCGTCGGCGATGAGGACGTTCTCGGGCTTCACGTCGCGGTGGATCAGTCCGGCCCGGTGGGCGGCCGCGAGCGCCGAGACCACCGGCTCGAGCAGCGCCAGCGCCCGGACCGGGGACATCGGCGCCTCCTTGCGGATCACGTCGCGCAGGGTGTGGCCGGGGACGTACTCCATGACCAGGAACACGGTGTCCGTGCCGTCGGAGGTGTCGTCGCCCTGGTCGTAGACGCCGACGACGTTCGGGTGGTTGAGCCGGGCCGCAGCGCGGGCCTCGCGCACGAACCGCTCGGCGAACTCCTGGTCGTCGCCGAGTCCGGGGTGCATCACCTTCACCGCGACCGTGCGGTCGAGGCGGGTGTCGGTGGCTTCGTAGACACTGGCCATGCCGCCGCGCGCCACCCGGGCGCCGAGACGGTAGCGACGGTCCAGCAGGCGACCGACCATGGGGTCGCCGGAGGCCCTGGGCGCTGCTGCGCGGGCGTGCTCGGACGGCTCCACTGCTCGACCTCCAACCACCGGACGGGGAAGGATCCGGCGGCACCACTCTACGGACGCCACGCCTGCGGCCCCGCTCAGGCGCGACTCCGGGCGTGGCGTCACGCGCTCAGGAGGGAGGTCGCCCCACCTCGAGGCGATGCTTGATCGCCTCGACGTTGGCGACGTAGACCTCGGTCTCCTCGTAGAGACCGTGGCGTTGCACCGCGCCGAGTCCCTGGTAGTAGGCGCCGATCTTGTGCGTGCGGCGGTGCGTCAGCCGCGACAGCACGCGCAGCAGCAGCACCCCGGCGATGGCGTTGCCGCCGAGGGTGCGCAGGTCGAGCGACCGACCGGCGTACTGCTCCATCCAGCGCCCGGTCGACGGCAGCACCTGCATCGCCCCGATGGCGTTCGCGCTGGACACCACGCCCATCTGCCAGCCCGACTCCTGCCACGAGACGGCCAGCGCGAGCTGCGGGTCGACACCGTGGTGTCGCGCGGCTCCGGCCACCACGCGGCGTACCTTCTCGCGCTCGCGGTCCGGGTGCTGCCACATCGAGGCGCCCTTGCCGCCCTTGCCGCCCCTGCCGCCCTTATTGCCCTTGTCGCCCTCGGTGTCACCGGACGTCCTCACCACCGGGATCACGATGCGCTGGCTCACGCGAAGGCCCCCGTCGTGACCGAGGTGGTTGTGGGAGATGATCTCGGCGGTCCAGGCGTGGAAACGCACCGCGAGGCTGGAGGCGGTGTCGCCCGCGCGTACGACGTAGGACACCGCCCGGCGCTCGGCTGGCAACGGCTCGTGGTCCGCATGGGACGGCGACGCGGCGAGCGTCGCGGCCACCGTAACGACGCTGAGGGCGAGTCCCGTCACACCGCGGGCGGTCCGTGGGGCATCGGTGGGGTGGGGCACAGGGGTGCCTCCTCGACTCGTCCGCTGCGCCTGCGGCGGGGGCCGCAGGGGGGAAGCGCGCGAACGAGCACCCGACGGTAGCGAGCCACCCTGCGCCGAGGCGAGGCGCCGGGTGGGTCGGGCGTGTCGTGCGTGGGAGACTTCCGCGCATGAATGACGTCCCCCTGGCTGATCGTGACCTGGCCGCCCTCGTCCCGGAGTGGCTCGACTGGAAGCAGGTGTCGGTGCTGCTCGGTGTGACGCCCGGCAAGGTCCGCACGATGATCAAGGACCACGAGCTCGCCGCCGCCGTCTCCGCGCCCGGCACCGGGCCGCGCGTGCCCGCGGACTTCATCCAGGACGGGCTCGTGGTCAAGGGCCTGCCCGGTCTGCTCACCATGCTGCACGACCACCGCTTCGATGACCGCGAGATCATCGCCTGGCTCTTCACCGACGACGACCTCCCGGGGCGTCCCATCGACGCGCTGCGCGAGAACCGCGGCAGCGAGGTCAAGCGGCGGGCCCAGGTCCTGGAGTACTGACCTACCCCGGCCTGGGTAGTCCAGTGGCGGGCTGTCACTGACCTACCCCGGCCGGGGTAGTCCAGTGGCGGGCTGTCGTCGACCGGCGGCCGGGACGACGTTTGGCCACTGGACTACCGGCGCGGGACGACGTTTGGCCACTGGACTACCGGCGCGGGACGACGGTTGGCCACTGGACTACCCCACGAGGACCGACGGGCGTCGGCACCGCTTCGCGGCCCGAGCCCGCCTCAGACCGTGCGTTGCGTCGCTGCGACCGCGAGCTCGGTCAGTACGACGGTCGCGTGCGGGTCGAGGTCGGCGGCCCGCAGTGCCTCGACCGCGACGCCGGCGAGCTGGCTGATGACCGCCTCGACCTGGGCGCGCGCGCCGGAGTCGTCGATGATGGCGCGCAGCTCGTCCACGTCGGCCTCGCCCAGCGGCGTACCGAGCGCCCTGTCGAGCCGCTGGGCCGCCGCCCGTGGGGCACTGTCGAGCGCGAGCGCGACCAGCACGGTCCGCTTGCCCTCGACGAGGTCGTCGCCGGCCGGCTTGCCCGTCTGGGCGGGGTCGCCGAAGACGCCGAGCAGGTCGTCGCGGAGCTGGAAGGCCTCACCGAGCGGGAGACCGAAGCGGGTCAGCCGCTCGAGCTGCTCGCGCGTCGCCCCCGCGAGACCGGCACCGATGTGGACGGGCCGCTCGATGGAGTACTTGGCGGACTTGTAGCGCAGCACCGTCATGGCGGTCTCGACGTCCGCACGGCCCCGCGCCTGGACGGACACGTCGAGGAACTGTCCCGCGATCACCTCGTTGCGGCACAGCTCGAAGAGCGACAGGCCGGACGCCACCTCGTCCGCACCGAAACCGCTGCCGCGCAGCATGTCCCCGGCCCAGCCGAGCAACAGGTCGCCCAGCAGGATCGCGGCAGCGGCGCCGTACTGCTCCGGGTCGCCGCGCCAGCCGGCAGCGCGGTGCTCGGCCTCGAACGCACGATGGGTCGCCGGCCGGCCGCGGCGGGTGTCGGAGGCATCCATGAGGTCGTCGTGGACGAGCGCACTCGCGTGCAGGAGCTCCAGCGCCGCGCAGGCGCGGGCCAGTGCCGCTGCGTGGGACGCGTCCGGCCGGATCGCGTGGTAGCCCCAGTGGCAGAACGCGGCGCGGAACCGCTTGCCGCCCTGCACCGCGGTCCGTGCCTCGGCGACCAGGCGGGTGGCGTCCGCGCCGAGGGGGACCAGCTCGACCGCTCGCTCGTCGACGAAAGCATCCAGCACCTGCTGGACCTGGTCACGGAAGGGTGCTGGGTCCCAGGACGTCACGTCGAGCAGCCTAATCAGTGGGACAGGTCCCGTGGGCATCGTGGTGCTCCGTAGGCTGGGACCATGACGAGCGGACGTGGCCTGAGCATGGGCGAGCTCCTGGCGCAGGGCGGGAGATCGTTCTCCTTCGAGTTCTTCCCGCCCAAGGACGAGGCCGGCGAGCAGCAGCTGTGGCAGGCAATCACCGAGCTGGAGCCCTACGGCCCGACCTTCGTGTCGGTGACCTACGGCGCCGGCGGCACGACCCGCGATCGCACCGTCGCGATCACCGGCCGGATCGCCCGCGAGACGACCCTGCTCCCCGTCGCGCACCTCACCTGCGTCGGGCACACCGCCGCCGAGCTGACCGCGATCCTCGACCAGCTCAGCGAGGCCGGCGTACGCCACGTGATGGCGCTGCGCGGCGACCCGCCGGCCGGTCCGGGCGCGACGTGGACGCCGACCGACGGTGGTCTGAGCTACGCCAACGAGCTGGTCGCGATGATCCGTGATCGCGACGACATGCGCATCGGGGTCGCGGCCTTCCCCGAGGGTCACGTCGACGCTGCCGACCTCGACGCCGACGCCCGCGTGCTGAAGGCGAAGTACGACGCCGGCGCGGAGTTCGCGGTGACCGACATGGTGCTGCGGGCCTCCGACTACGCCGCGCTGGTCGAGCGCGCCTCCGCAGTCGGGGCCGACCTCCCGATCATCCCGGGCATCATGCCCATCCTCAACCTCCGCTCGATGGAGCGGATGGTCGCGTTCTCCCGCCGTGAGCTGCCCCAGGAGACCACCGCCCGCCTGATGCCCCATGCCGAGGACCCGGCGCGGCTGCGCGCCGAGGGCATCGCGATCGCGACCGAGCTGTGCGAGGCACTGCTCGACGCCGGTGCGCCGGGCCTGCACTTCTACACGCTCAACCGGTCCAGGGCGACGCGCGAGATCTTCGCCAACCTGCGGATCACCGTCTGAGCCACGCCCCGCCGCAGCGCACTACGGTGAGGTCATGCAGACCGTGACCGTGACCGGCACCGGCGTGAGCACCGTCGCCCCCGACACTGCCGTCGTCCGTCTAGCGGCCGTGGCCCGGGCGGCCGCCGTGGCCGAGGCCTACGCCGCCATGTCCGCCAGCGCGGCGACCCTCGTCGAGGTCGCCACCCGGCACACCGAGCAACGCCGCGTCGCCTCGAGGGGGATCACCGTGTGGCCGTGGCACGACCGGACCGGCACCCGGCAGGGCTACGAGGCCCGCCACACCTACGCGATCGGCTGCGCGGACCTCGCTGCCGCCGGCGCGATGCTCGGCGAGCTGGCCGACGAGGTGGGTGACGGACTGCTCGTCGACAGCGTCGGGCTGGAGGTGAGCGAGGACCACGGCGCCGGCGCGAAGGCACGCGAGGCGGCCTTCCACGACGCTCGCCAGAGCGCCGCCGCGTTGGCGAGGATGGCGGGCGCCGGACTCGGTGCCGTGCAGTCGATCGTCGAGGGTGACGCCGGCCGGGACGGCCCCGAGCCGCTGCGGAGGATGGCCACGATGCATGAGTCCGGGGGCACCGTCGAGCCCGGCGAGACGACCCTCAGCGTGGCGGTCACCGTGGTGTGGGAGCTCGTCCTCTGATTCTGCGTGCCGTCAGGCACGGCCGACGACGTCGGCCACCAAGGCTGCGCTGAGGCCGGCGAAGGGCAGCCCGGACCCCGTCGTGGCGTGCGCGCCGGCGCTCAGCACGCCGGGGATCGGTGTCCGCGGACCGAGGCGCGCGTGCGCGCTGCGAGGACCCTGCCAGAGCATCCCGTGGGGCGAGCCGCCCCACCGCTCGACGAGGTCGCGCGGGGACCGGTCGACCCGCGCGACGACCTGCCCGCGGACCTCGAGGCCGCGGCGGGCGAGCGTGGTCAGCACGTCCTCGGTGGACCGCCCGCGTCCGAGCACGGTCCACGCGTGGGAGCCCTCGGGGGAGCGGCCGCCGGTCCGTACGACGAGCAGCGGGTCACCGTGCAGGACGACCTCGTGGGCCAGCTCGGGCACGTCGCGCTCGAGGCCGACGTGGCACACGGCCGGCGGGATCGCCGGCTCGGCGCGCCTGACGTAGGGCGCGAGGGCGGGCAGCCGGCGCGGGTCGATCGCGACGACCACGTGGTCGGCCTCGACGTCGCCTCCTGCGGTCCGCACGGCAGCGATCCGAGAGTGGTCGAGCACGAGGTCACGTGCTTCGCAGTCGGTGTGGACGCTCACGCCGCGCAGGGCGAGCCGCTCGGCCATGGCGGAGCCGAGGGCGCCCAGCCCGCCGGGGACGGTCCACGCCCCGAACCGTTGCTCGAGGTAGATGTCGACGCCTGCGAAGACAGGGACGTCGCGCAGCCGGTGGCCGTCCATCACGAGCCGGTGTCCCGCGACCAGCCGCAGGCGCTCGTCGCGGAACGTCCGCCGCAGCCGCCTGCCCAGCGACTCGCGCCGGGCGAGCAGGTCGGTCAGCTCGCGCGGCGCGACGTCGGCGTCGAAGGGCCGCTCGAACCACTCCTTGCGCAGCAGCTCCCACACGTCGCCGTAGGTCGACACGTGGTCGACCCACTCCTGCCCGAGCCCCGCGCCCAGGCCGTCGACCGCGGCGAGCTGGGCGGCGCGCGAGCCGCCGGGGAGCCGCAGCGACGTACCGTCCTCGAAGCGGTGCTCGCGCACCACGTCGAGCGGTGCGAGGTCGACCTCGCGTTCCAGGGGACGCCCCGACTTCCGGAAGAGGTCACGGATCACCGCAGGCAGGAGCGTGCTCGTGGGTCCGGCGTCCCAGGCGAATCCGTCGACCTCCACGGTGCTGAGCGCGCCGCCCAGGGAGGCGGACCGCTCGAGCAGGGTGACAGCGTGGCCCAGCTTGGCGAGACGCGCGGCCGCTGCCATGCCACTGAAGCCGCCCCCGATCACCACGACACGAGACACGGATGAACCCTAGGGCCTGGGGATCACACCCCGGCGGCCTGCGGCAGCGGGTCCCGCCTCTTCCATCGTCGCCACCCGCGGCGCACCAGGCGCGCGACGACGACCAGCATCACCAGCCCGAGCAGGAGCGCCACGCCCGCGACGGCGGCCGCCGCCTCCGGGTTGCGGAGCGCGAACCACACCACTCCCAGCACGGCGACGTCCTCGCCGAGGCTGGCCACGACGTTGGTGACGGGCTCGGGGGAGGAGTTGATGGCGAGGCGCCCGCCCGCCTTGACCAGGTGGCTGAGCAGGGCGGTGCCACCTCCCACGGCACCCAGGACGGCCTGGTCCAGCGTCGAGGCGTCACCGGCGAGCAGGACGCCGATCACGGCACCCGCAGTGGGACGGATCGCGGTGGAGACGGCGTCCCAGGTCGAGTCGAGGTAGGGGATCTTGTCGGCGACGAACTCCATCGCGTAGAGGAAGCCGGCGACGGCGAGCACGTCCCAGCGAGCGAGCACGTCGGGGATGTCGGTGAACGTGCCGAACCGGTCGGACAGGCCCAGGACGAGGACGACGAGATAGCTGTTGATGCCACTCGCCCAACCGCTGGAGAAGGTCAGTGCCAGGGCGTCCACCGGCTAGGAACCTCTCTTCCCGGGACCCTCGACGTCGACCTCGCCGGCGCCTGTCATCGCCACCAGCTCGTCGTACGTCGTGGAGAAGACCGCGGCCGGGTGGCCGGCCGCCGCCCACACCACCGGATGCTGCTGCAGCCAGGGGTCGATCCAGGTGCGGATCGGCGCCGGGTGGTCCAGGGGGGAGACCCCGCCGATCACCTGGCCGGTGTGGCTGCGGACGAAGTCGGGGTCGGCCCGTCGCAGTCGCGCCACGCCGATGCGCTCCGCCGTCGCTGCGGTGTCGACGCGGTGGGCACCGGAGGTGAGGATGAGCACGGGCTCACCCTCGGCGTTGAAGAGCAGGCTGTTGGCGATCGCGCCCACCTCGCAGCCCAGTGCGGCCGCGGCGAGTGCTGCGGTGTGGGCGCTGTCAGGCAGGATGACCACCTCACCCGTCCCGCCACGCCGGATGAGCTCGCCTCGGAACGAGGTGATGGACGCATGCTCGGTCGACATGGGGCGAGCCTAGCGACGAAACCGATGAGCCTCAGGAGTGATCGATGGCGCGCGACGTGCCCGGGTCCGTGACCAACAGCGTGCGGGTGCTGGGACTGATCGTCCTCACCTCCGGGGTGATCACCCTGTTGACGTGGTGGATGCGCGACGAGGTGATCCTCGGGTGGGCCGAGGGCAACCCCTCGGCCCAGGACCTCCTGGCCCAGGGCGGCATCGACCAGCTGCGCGAGAGCCCGATCGTCCCCGGCTTCGTGGCGCTCGCGGTGGTGGCCTTCGTCGGGTTCACCCTGCTCGCGATGGTCCTCGCCTCGTTCTTCCTCGGCGGTCACGGTTGGACGCGGCTTGTCCTCACCGCCACTGCCGGGGTCGGTGTCCTGGTCGGCGCCGTGTGCCTCGACTCCCACCTGCCGGTGATCTTCGTGGTGCTGTCGGCGCTGATCATCCTCGAGGGCCTGGTGCTCTCCTTCTTCCTCTGGCAGCGCGAGACCACGGACTACCTCCGCCCGGTCTGAGCCCCTGATCCTCCCCGCTGCGTGGCTGCCCCTTGACGGGCTGTCGGTGCCGGGGAGTAACGTTCGGGTCGTTCGAACAGATGTTCGATGCGACCCGGGTGGCGGTGACCTCGACCCCCACCTCCGCCCGGGTCGGCCCCGGGGTCGACCGAGTGTGAGGAGGCGCGATGAGACGTTACGACGACCCCGTCGAGGTGCGACGAGGCCAGGCAGAGGACCCCGACCAGTTCCTGTGGCGCGGACGGTTGTGGAAGGTGCGCGCCGTGGTCGCGCACTGGGTCGAGACCGGCCCGTGGTGGCAGGCAGGCAACGACATCGTGGGGGGTCCGGGCACTGCGCCGGACCTGGTCGCCGAGCGTGAGCTGTGGCGGGTGGAGGCGGGGCGCGGAGCCCCGTCGGTCCGGCAGGCAGACGCATGGGACCGCGAGCACGACACCTACGGCGTCTTCGACCTGTCCTTCGACTGGACCGACGGGCGCTGGCAGCTCATCGGGTGCGTGGACTGACGTGGCCACAGTGCACACGAGCGCCTCTCGCTCGCTTCCCCAGTCGATGAGTCCCCACCTCCTCCCACCGACCGCCCACTCCTACCTCGAGCGTTCGGTGACATCGCTGCACGACGCGATCACCGCGCGCGACGTGCCCACGCGCTATGCCTGCGCCCACGTCGCTGCGCTGTGCGCCGCAGCCGCGCTGCTCGCCGCGCGAGCCCGACCCTCGCCACGCGGGCGCCGCCAGAAGAACGCATGGGTCCTGCTCGCCGAGGTCGCCCCGGAGCTCTCGGAGTGGGCGAGCTTCTTCGCCGCGGGTGCCGCCAAGCGGGCCGCCGCGGAGGCGGGATCGACCCGCGCCGTGACCGAGCGCGAGGCCGACGACCTGGTCCGCGATGCCGACAGGTTCCTGGCGCTGATCGAGCAGGCTCTCGGTCTGGTGCCGCACGCCGGCGTCGCCTGAGGTGGGATCGGACCCGTTCGTCCATCTGCACGTCGCCTCCGGCTACTCCCTCCACTACGGCGCCTCCCACCCGCAGGTGCTGGTGGAGCGCGCGGCCGAGCACGACATGGACACCCTCGCCCTCACCGACCGTGACGGCACCTACGGTGCGGTGAAGTTCGTCCGCGCCGCGTGCTCCGCCGGCATCCGGCCGGTGCTGGGAGTCGACCTCGCGGTCGCCCCGACGGCTGGTTCGCCGGACCGGGGCGGCCGCCGTCGCCCGCCCGTTCCCACGACGCCCGCGCGCGGGGGGACGGCCCGGGAGGAGACGGCGGCGCAGGGGGGCAACGCGCGGGTGACGTTCCTGGCCAGCGGTCGGGCCGGCTGGGCCGCCCTGTGCCGGATGGTGTCGTCGGTCCACCTGAAGGGGGAGCGCGGCCGACCGGTCGCGACCCTCGACCTGCTGGCCCCCCACCTCGCCGGCGGCGACCTGCTGGTGCTGCTCGGGCCGTCCTCGGAGCTGGGCGTGGCGGCCAGCCGTCGCCGCGACGACCTCGGGTTGGCCGCGATCGCGCCGTGGCTCGAGCTGGTGCCGCAGGAGAACCTCCTCGTCGAGCTGGTGTCGCACCGACTCGGCGCCGGCGTCGGACAGTGGGGGCCCGGCACCTCCCCCCACGCAGCCCGGATGGCCGGCATCTCACGCACGGCCGGTCTCACGACCGTGCTGAGCAACTCGGTGCGCTACGCCGACCGGCACGATGCACCCACCATCGACGTCCTCGATGCCGCGCGGCGCCTGGTGCCGCTCGGCTCCTCGCACCTGCGCGACGTCGGACCGTCCGGGAGCCGTGGCAACGCCGAGGGCTTCCTCAAGTCCGGCAAGCAGATGCACGAGGTGGCGCAGGAGATCTGTCGCCTCGCCGGGCAGGGCCTGCACGGCTCGGGCGTCGACGACGCCGCCCGGCGGCTGCTCGCGCGCACGCGGGCCGTGGCCGACCGCTGCGCCCTCGATCCTCGCTCCGACCTCGGCATCGGCGAGGTGCACTTCCCGGAGCTCGCCCTCACCTCCTCCTCAGCCCCCGCGCTGTCCGCCGACGTCGTGCTGCGCAGCCGCACCGAGGCGGCGATCGGCACCAGGTTCGGCTCCGCGCCGCGGATGCGGATCTGGACGCGTCTCGATCAGGAGCTCGAGACGATCCGGATCCTGGGCTATGCCTCCTACTTCCTCACGGTCGCCGACGTCACCGACCTGATCGGCAAGATGGGCATCCGCCGCGCCGCGCGCGGGTCGGGGGCCGGCAGCCTGGTCAACTACCTGCTCGGCATCTCCGGGGTCGACCCGATCCGTCACGGACTGCTGATGGAGCGGTTCCTCTCGCCGCTGCGCACGTCGCTCCCCGACATCGACGTCGACGTCGAGTCGGCACGACGCGAAGAGATCTACCGCGCGATCCTCGACCGGTTCGGCGGGGAGCGGTGCGTCACGGTGTCGATGATGGACACCTACCGCGTCCGTCACGCGGTGCGGGACGTCGGCGCCGCGCTCGGGATGCCGCCCGGTGAGATCGATGCCATCGCCAAGGCCTTCCCCCACATCCGGGCTCGCGACGCCCGGCTGGCGCTGCGCGACCTGCCCGAGCTGCGGGCGAGCGGGCTGGGCGACGGCGGCCTCGACGTGTTCTTCCGCCTCGTCGAACGACTCGACGGGTTGCCGCGCCACATCGCGATGCATCCGTGTGGAGTCCTGCTCTCCGACGTCACGCTGCTCGATCGCACCCCCGTCGAGGCGTCCCACGCCGGGTTCCCCATGAGCCAGTTCGACAAGGACGACGTCGAGGAGCTCGGCCTGCTCAAGCTCGACGTGCTCGGCATCCGGATGCAGTCGGCGATGGCCCACGCGCTCTCCGAGGTGGAGCGGGTCGACGGCGTCCACATCGATCTCGACGACGAGGTCCAGGTGCCCTTCGACGACACGAGCACCTTCGACATGATCAGCAGCGCCAAGACCCTCGGCGTCTTCCAGATCGAGTCGCCCGGCCAGCGCGAGCTCGTCGGCAAGTCCGGCATCGAGTCCTTCGACGACATCATCACCGACATCTCGCTCTTCCGGCCCGGGCCGGTCAAGAGCGACATGATCACCCCCTACCTGGAGGTCAAGCAGGGGTGGCGCAGCGCCCACTACCTCCATCCCGACCTGCGCCCGATCCTCGAGCAGACCCGCGGCGTGGTGGTCTTCCACGAGCAGGTGATCGAGATGATCGCCCAGTTCGCGGGCGTGTCCTACGCCGAGGGCGATGAGAAGCGTCGCGCGCTGGGCGGCCACGACGGCATGGCCGCGACCAGGGCGTGGTTCTTCCCTCGTGCTCTGGCTCGCGGCTACGACCCCGCGCTGGTCGACCAGGTCTGGAGGGTCTTGGAGGCCTTCGCCTCGTTCGGCTTCTGCAAGGCGCACGCCGCCGCGTTCGCGTTGCCGACCTACCAGTCGGCGTGGTTGAAGGCGCACTGGCCGGCCCACTTCCTGGCCGGCGTGCTGACCCACGACCCCGGCATGTACCCCAAGCGCCTGATCCTCGACGATGCCCGCCACTTCGGGGTCGTCGTGCTCGGCCTCGACGTCAACGCCAGCTCGTCGTCCTACCTCGTGGAGCGGGTCGATGGTGCGGGACTGGAGGTCGCAGCGGCGCGGGGGCGGTGCCACGCCATCCGGCTCTCCCTCACCGACGTCAAGGGGATCAGCGGAGCCGAGGTCCTGCGCATCGTCGAGGCCCGGGACGGGGCCCCTACGTCTCGCTGTCCGACTTCTTCCACCGGGCGTGCGTCTCGCGCCCGATCCTCGAGCGGTTGGTGCTGGCGGGTGGCTTCGACGACGTCTACGGCATCGGGTCGGGTGAGGGGGCGGTCCACCGGCGCGGCCGGGTGACCCGGCGTGACCTGCTGCTCCAGGTGGCCGAGCTCGACCGTCACGCCCGCGTCATCGACCGCGCCTCGCGGACCCGGGGGCGGGGACTCGCGAGTCGCGCGGCACCGCGTCCGGCGACGCGCGCCGCCACCGAGGCGGTCGATCGCAACAGCTCCGACCCGACGATCCGGGCGGCGGCCGGGGCCCCGGAGCGACACGCACTGTCCGGCGGCGGTGTCTGGGCCCGCGCGGCCGCGCAGTCGCAGGCCTCGCACCCGGTGACCGCCGCCGCGTCCGTGCAGCTCACCCTGCGACTGGGCGACGAGCCGGGGGAGACCGGTGAGCGACCTAGCGGGCTCCCGGAGATGACCACCTCGGAGCGGATGCGCGCCGAGCTCGAGATCCTCGGCCTGGACGTCAGCCAGCACGCCGTCGCCGCCTACGACGCATTCCTCGACGCCCTCGGCGTGACGCGCAGCCGCGAGCTGCTCCGGTGCCGCAGTCGCTGCGAGCTGCTCGTCGCAGGCGTGAAGGTCGCCATCCAGACGCCGCCGATCAGGTCCGGTCGCCGGGTGGTCTTCCTGACCCTCGACGACGGCACCGGACCGGTCGACGCGACCTTCTTCGAGGACGCCCAGGGCGCCTGCGCTGCGACGGTCTTCTCCTCCTGGCTGCTGCTGGTGCGCGGGGAGCTGCGACGCACGGGGCGCCGGGGTGTCTCGGTGCGTGCCACCGGTGCCTGGGAGCTGCCGGTCCTGCACGGGATCTGGCAGCGCGGGCGCACCGCCGCGGAGGGGCTCGACCTTGTACGCGCCGAGCTGGACCGGGCGCCGGATCCGGTCGGGGAGGGGCCCGCCCAGCGCCGTGCGCTCGTCCACAGCAGCGGCTTCCGGACCTCTCCCTACGCGGACATCGAGCCGGCCGGCGGTCCCGCCACCTCGACGAGCGGACTGTCCCGCACGCTGTGGCACCGCAGCCCGGGAAGTCCCGGATGAGGGTTGCCTCCCGATCCCTCCCACTAGGGTTGTCCCCATGCCGCAGCCCTCTGCCAGCGACCGTCGCCAGTCCGTCCGCACCGGCGTGGTGTGGGACGGCGTACGACGGGTGCTGGACGAGGGCGGCGCCTCCCACGAGCAGCAGGCGCGCATCGTCGACATCGGCGGTGGCACCGGTGGGTTCGCCGTCCCGCTCGCCGAGCTCGGCCACACGGTGCAGGTCATCGACCCCAGCCCCGACGCACTGGCCTCGCTCGACCGACGCGCACGCGAGCGCGGCGTCGCCGACCGCGTCACCGGTCAGCAGGGCGACCTGTCCGACCTGGCGAACCTCGTCGAGGAGGCCGACCTGGTCCTGTGCCACGGGGTCCTGGAGATGGTCGACGACCCCGCCGCATCCCTCACCGCCATCGCGGGGGTGCTGCGTCCCGGCGGGCACCTCAGCCTGCTCGTCGCCCAACGGCACGCGGCCGTGGTGGCGCGGGCGATGGCCGGCCACTTCCAGGCTGCCCGCGAGCTGCTCGACAGCGAGCCGACGGCGGCCTCGTCGGCGCGGGGTCCGCGGCGATTCACCGACGACGAGCTGCTCGCCCTGCTCGACGGCTCCGGACTGGAGCCGTCGTCCGTCCAGGCCGTACGCGTCTTCGCCGACCTGGTGCCCGGCAGCCTCCTCGACCTGGAGCCCGGCGCGACCGCAGCCCTGGTCGAGCTCGAACGGGCCGCCGCGACACGGCCCGAGTTCCGCCCGCTCGCCGCGCAGCTGCACGTCATCGCTGTCCGCTGACCCCGCCAGGAGACGTCCGGCGCACTCGAGCGGTGTCCCAGCCACGTTCCGGGCGTCGCACACGTCGCTCGCACACCGCTCATCGACGGGTCGCGGTGACGCGTGGTGAGCGACACCCCGATCCTGCACGTCGACATGGACGCGTTCTACGCCTCCGTGGCGTTGCGCGAGCGGCCTGACCTGGTCGACCAGCCGGTCGTGGTCGGCGGGAGCGGGCGCGGTGTGGTGCTGGCGGCCAACTACGTCGCCCGTCGCTACGGCATCCGCTCGGCGCTGCCGATGACCCGTGCGCGCCGGTTGTGTCCCCACGTCGTCGTGATCGAGCCCGACTACGCCACGTTCACCACGGTCTCGGCATCGGTGATGGAGACCTTCCGCGAGGTGACCCCCGTGGTGGAGGCGGTGTCCCTGGACGAGGCGTTCCTCGACGTGCGCGGCTCGGCTCGCCGTCTCGGAACGCCTCCTGAGATCGCCGAGCAGCTGCGCGCCACCATCCACGACGAGCAGGGCATCACCTGTTCGGTCGGGGTGGCGGCGTCGGTGTCGGTGGCCAAGCTGGCGAGTCGGCGGGCGAAGCCCGACGGTGTCATCGTGGTGCCCCCGGCGAGGGTGACCGCCTTCCTGCACCCCCTCGCCGTCGGGGAGCTCTACGGTGTGGGGGAGAAGACCCAGGCGCTGCTGCAACGCTTCGGCCTGCTCACCGTGGGAGACGTCGCGCACGTCCCGCTCCCCACCCTCCAGCGCGCTGTCGGTGACCACCTGGGACGCGAGCTCCACCACCTGTCGTGGGGCACGGACCGCAGCGAGCTGACCCCTCGCGCCGGACCCCACGAGCCGGAGCGGTCCATGGGCGCCGACGAGACCTTCGCCCGTGACACCGACGACCGCGAGGTGATCGTGCGCGAGCTGCTGCGCCTCGCCGCGCGAGTGGCCGGGCGGATGCGCTCGGCCGAGGTCGCGGGCCGGACGATCACGCTCAAGGTCCGCTTCGCGGACTTCACCACGATCACCCGCTCGCGCACGCTGCCCGAGGCGACCGACGTGACGGTGGAGATCCACCGCGGGGTGACCCGGCTCTACGACGCGCTGGGCCTGCAGCGCGCGCGCCTGCGGCTGGTCGGCGTACGCGTGGAGGGGCTGGTCGCGCGTGCGACGGTGCACCGTCAGCTGGTGCTGGGGGAGCCCGAGCACGGGTGGGGCGATGCGGACCGCGCGGTGGACCGTGCGACCCGGCGGTTCGGCTCCGCGGCGGTCCGACCGGCGAGCCTGATCTGACGCAGACCCTCCGGCGGGGTGAATTTTCATGGCACGCCTACCCTTGCTGCAGCCGCGTGCCTAGACTTGGCCGCAAGAAGGTGAGGTGGACCGGTGGAGCTCTCCGAGGAAGAACTGCGACTGCTCGAGCAGATGGAGCGCGCCCTCGTCGAAGAGGACCCCAAGTTTGCCTCCACCCTGCGCGGGACGTCGTTCCAGCGCGCCGCGCGGCGCCGCATGATCATGGGCGGTGCCGTCCTCATCGCCGGGATCGGGCTGCTGATCGTCGCGGTGCTGGTCGACGTCAACACGGTGGTGCAGACCGTCATCGGTGTCCTCGGCTTCGTGGTCATGCTCGGCGGCGCGATCCTCGCGCTGACCTCCGCCCGGACGCCGGGTGCGCCTGCGGTCAACGTCCGAGCGGCCAGCCGTGGTGGCTTCGGCGTCGTCGACGGCGGTCGTCCGCACCGTCCCGGTCGCCAGCGGTCCGGCAGCCCGTTCATCGAGCGTATGGAGGAGCGGTGGCGTCGCCGCCGCGAGCGCGGTCTCTGACCTCCCGCTGACTTTCCCCTCACGGCGGGACCACCGCGAGGCGCTCCCGCGTCCTCGTCCAGCTCCCGCGTGCTCGTCAGATCCGGTCGGCCGATCCGGTCAGCCGATCAGCAGATGTGACGAAGCGCCCCTCAGCCGATCAGCTCGTCGACGGTGCGGGTCGTCTCGTGGTCGACCGGGGCCGCAGCACGTGCGCTCATGCCTCGGCCACGACCGGCACGCGTGGAGACCCGTGGACGCCACGACCTCCGTCGCCCGGCGACCGACGGCGGCCACCATGCGGCGCGCCGTACGTCACGGGGCGTGACGCCGGCGGACAGCGACTGCTCCACCAGTGCCGCGTCTGCGTGGAAGCGCGCCGCGGTGAAGGACTCCGGGTCGCGGGCGTAGCGGCTGTGCTCGAGAGCCCTCACCAGGCGGTCGAGTGCCTGCGCGGCCTCCGGCGCCTGGTCCCGCCCGCGCCGCGGCCGGTCCGGCCGCGCGCCGCCGGCAACAGGTGTCGCCAGCAGCCGACCGAGCCACTCGCCGGTCCGGCGTGGCGAGCGTCCCACCGGCCACGCGTGGCCGAGGTCGCGGGCGGTGTCGCCCAGCTCCACCCAGAGGTCCTCGATGTCACCGTCGAGGCGACGGCGCCGACGCGCAGTGCGCACCAGGCGCGGCGTGAGGAGCAGGAGCGACGCGACACCGAGGCCCAGCAGCGCGGCCAGGATCGTCGACCACGGGATCGAGGACGCGTCGTCCTCGACGGTGCCCTCGGGTGCGCTGGGGGTCTCACCCCGGTCGGGCAGGAGCTCGGTGGAGCGACTGGCGCTCGGAGAGGGTTCCTCGGTCACCGGGGCGAAGTCGGCGGTGGTGTAGCCGGGGATCTGTCCGGCCCGGGCCTGCGGGGTGGGCTCGAAGCGCACCCAGCCGGAGCCGGGGAAGTAGAGCTCGGGCCAGGCGTGCAGGTCATGGGCGGAGAACTCCCAGGAGCCGCTGGTCGACTCCTCGGGCTCCAGGAAGCCGACGGCGACGCGGCTCGGGATGCCGATGACGCGAGCCATGATCGCCATCGTCGCGGCGAACTGCTCGCAGTAGCCCACGCGTTCGTCGAGGAACGCCAGCAGGTCCGCGCCGCCGCTGCCGGCCGACTCGACCTGCGCCTGGTCGTAGCGGAAGCCGCCGTCCTCGCGGAACCACTGCTGCAGCAGCTGCGCCTTCTGGAAGCGGGTGGGGGCCTCGGCGGTGACGCTGGCCGCGAGCCGTCGGATCTCGTTGTTGAGGCTGGACGGGATGTCGGTGAAGGTGCCGGGCACCGAGCCGGCGCCGGAGACCGCAGCGTTCATGGTGTCCGCGTCGTAGGTCAGCTCGACACCGGTGAAGTCGTAGGTGGTGTCGGCCGTGGTGACGTCGTCGCGCGCCGCGATGAAGTCGCGGGTGTTGATGTCGTAGCGCCAGTCGGTGCCGGCCGCGATGCTGCTGGTCTGAGCGGTCGTGGGCAGCCAGGTGGACTCGAGCTCGGGGCCGACGCGGACGTCGTAGGAGTACTCCTGGCGCGGCACGCTGACGTCGACGCCGTCGAGCGGCGGCAGCTCACCGGTGGCGGTCTGCGTCTCGGGGATGGCCCGGTCGCCGGGCGTCCAGGCCGTGCCGTTGAAGTTGGTCAGCACCGACAGGCGCAGGTAGGTCGGTCGGGGGCCCGCCGTGGTGACCCACAGCAGCGGGACGTCCTCGCCTCGGCTCAGGTCGCGCCGCAGGTCGATCATCGGGTCCTTGACCTCGACCTCGCGCGTGCCGGGCCCGTTGCCGTCGAAGACGCTCATGCTCATCGTGGGGACCGCAGTGGGCACGACGACCGCCAGCGCGATCGCTGCCGTCCCCAGGGCGAGCGCGGTGTTGCCGATCGCACCGGTGCGCACCGAGAACGACCCCTTCTCGCCCTCGGGTGCACGACCCCAGCTGGTGAGGTGATCGCTGTGCTGGAGGAACACGAGGGTGAGGAAGAGGGCGGCGATGACGGCGAAGAGCCACCACGAGACTGCTTCGCCGGTCACGGAGATGGGCAGGGTGTAGGCCGCCAGCAGCGCGAGGCCGGCCACGGGAGCTCGGCGCAGGGTGCAGGCGAGCACGTCGAGGAGGAGGACGACGAGGGTGCCGCCGATCAGCAGCAGCGGGTGGACCGGAGGGACGCCGAGCTGGACGGGCGCGGCGAAGGCCCGCGAGCTCTCCAGGGCGCCGCCCAGCGCGGCCCGGAAGGCCGCCACGTTGTCGGGCGTCGGGATCGGCGAGCCGGTCGTCGTGCCGAGGACCATGAGGGCACCGAGGACGACCTGCAGGGCCACGACGGCGACGGCGGGGAGCCTGCGCCAGCGCATCACGGCCCCGGCGCCCGCGATGACGACGCCGATCAGGAGCAGGGGGACAGCCACCTCGGCGAACCCCTCCGTCAGCACCCGCCACGACAGCACGGTCGTCCAGGCGGCAAGCAGCGCGAGGCCGGCCAACCGCAGCTGGTGGGGCAGCGAGCTCCAGGTGGTCGTCATCGGGCGGCACCCGCTGTGGCGACGGCGCGGCTCTGGAGCAGGCCGAGCTCCTGCCACGATGCGTCGAGCCGGTCGCGCGGGCCGAGGGTGACCGAGCGCCAGCCCGTCGCCGTGAGATGGGCGGCCGCGCCACGGCCGGGCTGGACGGGGAGATGGGGCGCCCAGGCGTCGACGTCGAGGGCGAGGGCGAGGGTCGAGGACGCGTGGTGCCCGAGCCGGCGCAGGAACGGCAGGTCGGTGTCGGCCAGAGCGCCGAAGACGCCGACGACGAGGCCCCCGTGGCCGGCCTCCGCGAGCCACTGCGTGTCGGGGACGGGAGAGGGGTCGAGCTGCACGACGGCGAGCGCCTCCAGCAGGGGGATCGTGCTGGCCTCGGCGGCCTGCGAGTGCCACTGTGTCTCCCGGCTGTCGCCGGACGCGGTGACGAGCCGCACGGTGTAGCCGTGGTGGGTCAGGTGCACCGCGATGGAGGCGGCTGCGGAGACCGCGCCCTCGAGGGAGCCGGCCGCACCCTGGCCGCGGTGGCTCGTGCCGCGGTTGTCGAGGAACACGGTGGCGCGCGACTGCCACGGCTGCTCCTCCCGTCGCACCATCAGCTCGCCGGTGCGCGCCGAGCTGCGCCAGTGCACGCGACGCAGGTCGTCGCCGCGCCGGTATTCACGGACCGTGACGTCCTCGGCGCTGCCGCTGGAGAAGGCGCGCGGCCGGTTGTCCCCCGAACCGGTCCAGGCCCCGCCCATCGGGATGCTCGGCAGGGGGATCGTGCGTGGGGTGACGGTGAGGCGGGTCGTGGCGTGGAACGTGCGACCGAGCTCGACGAAGCCGAACGGGTCGGTGACCCGCACCGACATCGGACCGATCTCGAACTGTCCGCGCAGCTCCGAGCGCACCTGGTAGGTCGCGTGCCGGCGCCAGCCGTGTCCCAGTCCCTCCAGCACGAAACGCGGGCGGGTCCCCAGGACGTAGGGGAGGCGCTCCTCGAGCAGCAGCACGCCCGTCGGCGTACGCGAGTCGTTGGAGACGGTGAGCTCGACGGTGGCGGGCTGGCCGGCGACGACGAGCTGGGGCGACAGCGTCCTGACCAGCGCGAGGCGATAGCGCGAGCGCCCGACCCACCAGGCGGTCAGCAGCGGCAGTACGGCGACCAGCACGCCGATCCGGACGACGGAGGGGTGGCCGACCACGATCGCCGCCACCACCGTCGTGATTCCGGCGGCCAGGAACGCCCGTCCGCGGACGGTCAGCGCGGCGAGGGCCTCACGCACGGCTGCCGTCGGGCACCGGCACGGAGTCGACGATCCCGGAGAGGATCGTCGAGGTGGTGCGGCCGCTCATCGTGGCTTCGACGTTGGGCAGCAGGCGGTGGGCGAGCACCGGCGAGGTGATGCCGTAGAGATCGTCGGGAAGCACGTAGTCGCGGTCCTGGGTCGCGGCGACGGCCTTGGCGGCGCGCACCAGGTGGAGCGTCGCGCGGGGCGAGGCGCCCAGGTGCAGGTCGTTGCTGGTGCGGGTGGCGGTGGAGAGCGCGACGGCGTAGCGCTGGACGGCGGACGACACGTGGACCCGGCCGACGATCTCGATCACCTTGCGGAGCTCGCCGGCGTCCGTGACGGGCTCGAGGTCCTCGAGCGGGTTGCGCGCGGTGTGTCCCTCCAGCATCGCGATCTCGGCGGACTCCACCGGATAGCCGACGGAGACCCGCGCCATGAAGCGGTCACGCTGGGCCTCGGGGAGGGCGTAGGTGCCCTCCATCTCGATCGGGTTCTGGGTGGCGATGACCATGAACGGCTTCTCGAGCATGTAGGTGGCGTTGTCGACGGTGACCTGTCGCTCCTCCATCGCCTCCAGCAGGGCGGACTGGGTCTTGGGAGAGGCGCGGTTGATCTCGTCGCCCACCACGATGTTGGCGAAGATCCCGCCGGGGCGGAACTCGAACTCGCGGGTGTCCTGGTTGAAGACCGAGACGCCGGTGACGTCGGAGGGCAGCAGGTCCGGGGTGAACTGGATGCGGCGCACCGAGCAGTCGATGCTGCGTGCCAGGGCCTTGCTGAGCTGCGTCTTGCCGACGCCGGGCACGTCCTCGATCAGCAGGTGGCCCTCGGCGAGCAGGACCACCAGGGCGGCATTGACGACGTCCGGCTTGCCGGCGATCACCCGCTCGATGTTCTGGCGCACGGCACTGGTCACCCGGTGCACCGTGTCCAGATCCGCTGCCTGCCCCGCTACGCCAGTCGTCACGTCTCGCCGTCCCTCGTTCGTGGTCGCCACCACGGTATGTGGTTCGCGCAACCTACCGGTCCACGCGAGCTCCACGACCCCGTGATCGTGCCACCTCCTGGCTGGTCGACGAAGGCCCCGTGAGGGGGCGGTGTCCACCACCGCGCTGGTGGATCTCCCCACTTTCCCCCACCACGTCGGTCCACCGAGCGACCCAGGTCTCCACCCGAGCTCTGAGACGCCTCCCTGAGCGTGGATCGAGGTCGGTCCGCGCCCGGTCCAGCGGCCGGGGTGCAGGAGCGTCGTCGACGGCTCGGGACCGGGAGCCCCAGATTCAGGCGTGCAACACGCTCGATCTGATTGACGGTGGAGCAAAGTGGAGTAATGTGGTGCGAAGTGGGGGACAGGGTCGAACTGCCCGCCGGGCCGGGTGGAGGTGCTGGATGTTCTTCGGCACCTACACGCCCAAGCTCGACGAGAAGGGACGCCTCTTCCTCCCCGCCAAGTTCAGGGACGAGCTGACGGAGGGACTCGTGGTGACCAGGGGACAGGAGCGCTGCCTCACCGTCTGGTCGCTGGAGGACTTCGGGAAGCTCACCGATCGGCTCCGCGAG
This sequence comes from uncultured Actinomycetota bacterium, assembly GCA_963790155.1. GTDB lineage: Bacteria > Actinomycetota > Actinomycetes > Propionibacteriales > Nocardioidaceae > Nocardioides. The sequence goes on from CAWBNL010000004.1 coordinate 1,463,225, forward strand.
GCGCCGGTCACCCAGAAGAGCACCCGCGACTACGTCCGCATGCTGTTCGCCGCCGCCAGCCAGGAGGTGCCGGACAAGCAGGGGCGCATCAACATCCCCGCACCGCTGCGGGACTACGCCTCGCTCAGCAAGGAGTGCGTCGTCATCGGGTCGATGAATCGGATCGAGATCTGGGACCCGACGTCGTGGGCGGCCTACTCCGAGGAGCAGGAGCAGAAGTTCTCCGAGCTCAGCGACGAGGTCTTCCCCGGCATCTGACCAGCACCAGATCCACGCGACACCAGCTCCACACAACACCACAGCTGACCGACGGACCCGCATCACCAGGTCTCGAGCCCGCTCTCTCGCGTGCCATCTGGGGCACTTCCCCGGCACCAGAGAGCACCTCCAAGCAGGGAGCGGGCAGGGACCTGGTGCGGCGGCTCATCCCGTGCCTCACAGGCGGGGCGTGTCAGCCGCACCGCCACCCCAGGCAGCCAGCACCACCCGGACAGCCAGCACCACCCGGACAGCCAGCACGAGCACCAGCACACACCGCAACCAGTGGGGTCGAGACGATGAGCACCACGCAGCCCGTGTCACGCACAGCGGCGGCACCGCCGCTGCGGGTGCGCGACCAGGCGCGCGAGGTGGTGGCCCTGATCGCGTGCTCCGCGGCGATGGCGTCCGCCCTGGCCCTGCTCCTGCTGGTGCTCGCGCACCTGGGCCGCCAGGGCTGACTCGATGATCACTCCCCGCCACGCCCCGGTGCTCCTCGACCGGGTCGTCGCCCTGCTGGCGCCTGCCCTCGAGGCACCCGGCTCGGTCTACGTCGACTGCACGCTCGGCCTCGGAGGGCACAGCGAGGCAGTGCTCGAGCGCTGCCCGCAGGCCCGGGTGATCGGCATCGACCGCGACCCCAGTGCCCTGGAGATGTCCGCGGAGCGGCTCGCCGTCCACGGCGAGCGCTTCACCGGAGTGCACGCGGTCTACGACGAGCTCCCCGACGTGCTCGGCAGCCTCGGACTGTCGCACGCCGACGCCGTCTTCTTCGACCTCGGCGTGTCCTCCATGCAGCTCGACGTCCGCGAGCGCGGCTTCGCCTACTCCGAGGACGCTCCGCTGGACATGCGGATGGACCCGACGACGGGCCGGACCGCAGCCGACCTCCTCAACACCGCGACCCACCTGGAGCTCACCCGCATCCTGCGCGAGTACGGCGAGGAGAAGTTCGCGAGCCGGATCGCCCGCGAGGTCGTACGCCGTCGGGAGGCGTCCCCGTTCGTCTCCAGCGCCGACCTGGTCGAGGTGCTCTACGCGACCATTCCCGCCCCGGCCCGGCGTACGGGCGGCCACCCCGCCAAGCGCACCTTCCAGGCGCTGCGGATGGCCGTCAACGACGAGCTCGCGGTCCTGCGCCGCGCCATCCCCGCCTCGATCGAGGTCATCGGGGTCGGCGGTCGCGTCGTCGTGGAGTCCTACCACTCGCTCGAGGACCGCCTGGTGAAGCGGGCCTTCACCGATGCCACCCGGCTCGACGTGCCGCACGACCTGCCCTTCGTCCCCGCGGGCTCGGAGCCGGCCCTGCGCCTGCTCACCCGCGGCGCCGAGCAGGCCGACGAGCACGAGGTCGCCGACAACCCCCGCGCGGCGTCGGTCCGGCTGCGGGCCGTCGAGCGCGTGCTCCCCCCCTCCCGTCCCGGTTCCCGCCCCCTACCCCGTGGAGTCCTCAGATGAGCAGTACCGCCCTCCAGCCCCGGACCCGGGTCACCCGCCTCGCCCAGGGGGCGGTCGACAAGGCGCGGCTCTCCGTGGTGCCCCGGATCCGCACGCGCGCCCCGCGGGTGCCGTTCGTGACCCTGGTCAGCCTGGTGCTGGTCGCCGGCGTCGTGGGCCTGCTGCTCTTCAACACCTCGATGCAGCAGGCGTCGTTCGCCGCGTCCTCGCTGGAGAACCAGGCCGACACGCTCGCGGCTCGCGAGCAGACCCTGCGGATGGATCTCGACGAGCTCCGCGACCCGCAGCGGGTGGCGATGCAGGCCCAGCAGATGGGCATGGTCATCCCGCCCGCACCGGTCTTCCTCGACCTCGCCACCGGCAGGACCGTCGGGGTGCGGATCGCAGCCACCCGACAGGACGCCATCGCGCTGCTGCCCCCGGCGCCGGTGAAGCCGGCGATCCTCGCGCCCGACCCGACGGTGGTCGTGGTCCCCGCACCGCCGCTGACGGACCCTGCGGCGGACCCGGCGGCGGACCCTGCGGCGGACCTGGCGGCGGAGCCCACCGCCGGCGCGCGGCAGAACATGACCAAGCAGCGCAAGAACCGCGACCGGTGACGGCGCGGCCACCTGAGATCTGCGTCGCCACGCCCCTAGATTCGCCGTCAGGCCGCCACCACTCGGGGGGCCGGGAATGAGGAAACCAGTGCCCAGCACCCGCACCAGGCGCGGCGCCTCCCGAGGCGCTCCGATGCTGCGACTGCGCATCGGGTTCGTCCTCATCGCGATCGTGCTGTCCTTCTTCGGCGCACGTCTGGTCCAGCTGCAGGGCGTGGACCCCGGGTCCTACGCGGCGATGGCCGCCGCCGAAGGTGCCGTGAAGGTGCCGCTGCAGGCCGAGCGCGGCGACATCCTCGACCGCAACGGCATCCCGCTGGCGGACTCCATCAAGGGCAAGATGGTCATCGCCGACCCGGCGCTCACCGCCGACCGGGCGCCCGAGCTGGCCCGACTGCTCTCCGACGAGCTCGACATCGACTACTTCACCACGCTCCGCGTGCTGCGGGGGCGCAAGGACGGCAGCCGCTACGAGTACGTCGCCCGCCGCGTCCCGAGCACGTTGGCCGGAGACACCCTCGCCGTCCTCGAGGAGGACGGCTTCGAGGGCATCTCGCTGCAGGACGATCCGATCCGCGACTACCCGGCCGGCGACGTGGCGGCCAACCTGATCGGCTTCATGGGCACCGACGAGCCGCTGGGTGGCTTCGAGCGCACCTTCGACACGCAGCTCGCTGGCGTGGACGGTCAGGCGACCTGGCAGTCCAACTCCGGCAGGGGCGTCAGGATCCCGCTGCGCGAGAGCACGCTCAGGGCCGCGCAGAACGGCGCCGCGCTGCGCACCACCATCGACCGGGACCTGCAGTGGTTCACCGGCAAGGTCCTGGCCCAGGCGGTCCAGCAGGCCCGTGCCGAGAGCGGCGCCGCGATCGTGATGGACACCCGCACCGGCGAGATCCTCGCGCTGGCCGACGTGCCGACGTTCGACGCCAACAACCCGACCGAGTCCGACAAGGAGGACCTGGGCTCACGCGCCCTCAACGACACCTACGAGCCCGGCTCCGTGGAGAAGGTCCTGACCGCGTCCTCGCTGATCGACGCCGGCAAGGCGTTCCCGCGCCAGCGGTTCAAGGTGCCGAGCAGCCTGCAGCGCCAGGACCGTGCCATCGGCGACTGGTTCGACCACGGCACGATCCGACTGACCCTGGCCGGCATCCTCGCCAAGTCGTCCAACATCGGCACCGTGCTCGCCGCCGACGCCTTCACCCCGCCGGAGCTCGTGGACTACCTCCGCCGCTTCGGCCTGGGCCAGACGACCGACATCGGTGTGCGTGGTGAGACGCCCGGCATCCTCACTCCCGGCGAGGCGATGACCTCCCAGACCAAGGACCGCGTCGCCTTCGGCCAGTCGCTGTCGGTCAACGTCGCGCAGATGGCGGCCGCGGTGAACACCATCGCCAACGGCGGGGTCCGGGTCTCCCCGAGCCTGATCGCCGGGTCCGCGGTGACCGATGACGGACTCACCGTCGGCACCGACGTGGCGACCCGCTCGCGCATCATCAGCAAGCAGGCCGCGCGGGGGACCGCCAAGATGATGGAGAAGGTCGTCGACCCGGAGGACGGGGTCGCTCCGGCTGCCCAGGTGCCCGGCTACCTCGTCGCCGGCAAGACGGGTACCGCGCAGCGTGTGGAGGCCGAGTGCGGCTGCTACGACGGCAGCACCAGCGTCTCCTTCGGCGGCTTCGCGCCGGCCGACGACGCCCGCTTCACCGTCTACGTCGTGATCCACGCCCCCCGCGGCGATGCCGGTGGTGGGTCCACCGCCGGCCCGGTCTTCTCCCGGATCATGGGCTACGTCCTGGGTCGCTACGGCGTCGAGCCGACCGACGGCGCGCCGTCGCGGCTGCCCGTCGAGTGGTGAGTCGATACTCTCGGTCGGTGGATCAGCCAGGGGAGTCGTCGAGTGCGACGCGACCGCGTGCGGCAGCCCCGACCCGGGCCGCAGCCCTCGCGGCGTGGCTGGGCGAGACAGCAGACGTGGACGTCCACGGCGACCTCGACGTCACCGTCTGCGGCATCTCGCTGAGCACCGCGCGGATCCGCCCCGGTGACCTCTACGCAGCCCTGCCCGGCACGCGTGCCCACGGCGCCGACCACGCCGGCGAGGCCCTGGCTGCCGGGGCCGTCGTGGTGCTCACCGACCGCGACGGTCTCCCACGGCTGCCCGAGGGCACCGCCGCGATCGTCGTACGTCATCCGCGACAGGTGCTGGGCCGGCTGGCCGCACGGATCTACGGCGATGCTGCCGCGAGCCTGCGCGTCATCGGCGTCACCGGGACGCAGGGCAAGACCACCACCACCCGCATCCTCGAGCAGGGCCTCACGCTGTCCCGGGTCACCTCTGCGGTGATCGGGACCGTCGGCACCCGCATCGCCGGTGAGGACGTCAAGACCGAGCTCACCACCCCCGAGGCGCCCGACCTGCACGGCCTCTTCGCGGTGATGCGCGAGCGCGGAGTGGACACCTGCGCCATGGAGGTCTCCAGCCACGCGCTGGTGATGGGTCGCGTGGACGGCGTGGTCTTCGACGTCGCGACCTTCCTCAACCTCGGCCGCGACCACCTCGACTTCCACGCCGACCTCGACGACTACTTCGCGGCCAAGGCCAGCCTGTTCACCCCCGAGCGCGCCCGCAGCGGCCTGACCAACATCGACGACGACTTCGGCCGGCGCCTCCTCGGGGTCGCGACGATCCCGATGGCGACCTACTCCTCAAGCGGCGCTGACGCCGACTGGCGCGCGGTCGATGTCGACCTCACCCCGAGCGGGGCCCGCTTCACCGTGGTCGGGCCCGGGGTCGAGCTGGTGACCTCGATCCACCTCCCCGGGGAGTTCAACGTCTCCAACGCCCTCGCCGCCATCGCCTCCGCCGCGCTGGCCGGGCTGGACCCGCGTGCGGTCGCCGACGGCATCTCCCGGGTCGGTGGGGTGCCGGGCCGCCTCGAGCACGTCTCGCGCGGGCAGGACTACACGGTGGTCGTCGACTACGCGCACAAGCCCGATGCCCTCGAGGCGGTCCTGGCCACCCTGCGTCCCCTCGCCGAGGGCCGCGTGATCGTGGTGATCGGCGCCGGCGGCGACCGCGACACGATCAAGCGGCCGGTGATGGGCGAGATCGCGGCTCGCCTGGCCGACGTCCTGGTCGTCACCGACGACAACCCCCGCACCGAGGCACCGGCCTCGATCCGGGCCGCCGTGCTGGCCGGCGCTGCAGGTGGCTCCGCCGAGATCCTCGAGATCGGCGAGCGCCGCCTCGCGATCCGCGAGGCCGTCCGCAGGGCGCGGCCCGGCGACGTGCTGCTGATCGCCGGCAAGGGCCACGAGAGCGGCCAGGAGATCGACGGGGTGGTCCACCCCTTCGACGATCGCGTCGTCGCCGCCGAGGAGATCGAGGCGGCCCGCGCATGATCGAGATGACCCTGGGCGAGATCGCCGACGTCGTCGGCGGAGTGGCCCACGGTGACGCGGTCGTCACCGGCGCCGCCTTCGTCGACACCCGCACCCCCGAGTCCGGTGGTCTGTTCGTCGCGATCGCGGGCGAGCGGGTCGACGGCCACGACTTCGCGGCCGAGGCCGGCGCCTGCGGGGCGTCGCGGCCCTGGGCAGCAGACCCACCGACCTGCCCACCGTCGTGGTCCACGACGTGACCGCGGCCCTCGGCCGGCTGGCCCGACACGTGGTCGACCGGCTCCCGGACGTCATCGTCGTGGCGGTGACCGGTTCGCAGGGCAAGACCGGCACCAAGGACTACCTCGCGTCGGTGCTGGCCGACGCCGGCCCCACGATCGCCACCCGCGGCAACTTCAACAACGAGCTCGGCGTGCCGCTCACGGTGCTGCGCGCCGGCCTCGACACCCGCTACCTGGTGGTGGAGATGGGTGCTCGCGGCGAGGGTCATGTGGCCCGGCTGTGCGCCATCGCCCCGCCGCGGATCGCTGCCGTGCTCAACGTCGGCACCGCCCACATCGGCGAGTTCGGCAGCCGGGAGGCGATCGCCCGGGCCAAGGGGGAGATCATCGAGGCGCTGGGGCCCGACGGCACCGCGGTGCTCAACGCCGACGACGACCTCGTCGCCGCGATGGCCTCGCGCACCGACGCGAGCGTGATGACGTTCGGCACGGCTCCCGCCGACGTCGCCGTCAGCGAGATCTCCGCCGACGACCTCGGCAGGCAGTCCTTCGAGATGGTCCACCGCGGCGCCGGCGCCACGGTGCACCTGCCCCAGGTGGGCGCCTTCCAGTGGCGCAACGCCGCAGCAGCCGCGGCGATGGCCCTGGCCGCCGGTCTCGACCTCGATGCGGTGGCCGACCTGCTCGGCGACGCCACCACCGCCAGCCACTGGCGCATGGAGGTGACCGAGCGACCCGACGGGCTGATCGTGCTCAACGACGCCTACAACGCCAACCCCGAGTCGATGCGGGCCGCCCTGGACACCCTGGCCGGCATCGGGAGCCGCACCGGGCGACGTACGGTCGCGGTGCTGGGGGAGATGCTCGAGCTCGGCCGGTCGACGGTGGCCGCCCACACCGGTGTCGGGGTGCACGCCGCCGGCGTCGGGGTGGACGTGCTGGTCACCGTCGGGACGGCCGCCGCCGCCATGGCGCACGGGTACGAGAAGGCCCGGCAGCAGGGTGAGGCCGTCACCACGGCAGGCCGTGACGCGGCCTCCGACTGGTTGCGGCACAATGTCTCGGCTGCTGATGTCGTCCTGGTGAAGGCGTCGCGGGGGGCGGCGCTGGAGCTGCTGGCCGACGGACTCGTCGAACAGGGCCTGAGTGAGAAGGGGACACGCAACCCATGAGAGCCATCCTGTTCGGTGGAGGACTCTCCCTGCTGATCTCGCTGCTCGGCACCCGTTATGCGATCCGCTTCTTCACCCGACAGGGGTTCGGACAGCCGATCCGCGACGACGGCCCCACCACGCACCACATCAAGCGGGGCACGCCCACGATGGGCGGCGCGGTCGTCGTGCTCGCGACGGTCGTCGGCTACTTCGCGGCCAAGGTCATCACCGGCCAGGCGCCCACCGCCTCCGCGCTGCTCCTGCTGCTGCTCCTGGTCGGGCTCGGCGTGGTCGGCTTCCTCGACGACTTCCTCAAGGTCAGCCGTCAGCACAGCACCGGCCTGCGCAGCCGCGCCAAGATGATCGGCCAGACCGTCGTCGCGATCGTCTTCGGCGTCCTGGCACTCTCGCCGGCGTTGGAGGACGAACGGGGCTGGCGCCCGGCGTCGGACCACATCTCCTTCATCCGCGACTACGAGGGGTTCACCCTGCCGGTCGTGCTGGCGCTGCTGCTGATCTGGTTCATCGTCACCGGGTTCAGCAACGCGGTGAACCTGGCCGACGGCCTGGACGGTCTTGCGACAGGAGCGTCCATCCTGATCTTCGCCGCCTACACGCTCGTCAACATCTGGCAGAACAGTCAGTCCTGCGCGCTCGAGGCCGGCCCCAAGTGCTACGAGGTGCGTGACCCGCTGGACCTCGCCGTGGTGGCCGCGGCGCTCACGGGGGCCTGCTTCGGGTTCCTGTGGTGGAACGCCTCTCCGGCCCAGATCATCCTGGGCGACACCGGCTCGCTCGCCCTGGGCGGTGCGATGGCGGGCTTCGCGATCATGACCCGCACGGAGATCCTGCTGGTGGTCATCGGCGGCCTCTTCGTGGTGATCACGCTGTCGGTGATGATCCAGGTCTCGGTCTTCAAGCTGAGCCGGGCCAGCGGGCTGGTGCGCTCGGTCTTCCGGATCCAGGCCGGCCACCGCGTCTTCCGGATGACGCCGCTGCACCACCACTTCGAGATGCTCGGGTGGGAGCAGGTGACCATCGTGATCCGCTTCTGGATCATCACCGGCCTCGCCGTCGCCGTCGGCGTCGGCATCTTCTACGCCGAGTGGGTCGCGGGAATCGGATGACACCGCTCGACATCGACGGGCTCGGCCGCACCAGCGACTGGTCGGGCGTGCGCGTGGTCGTCGCCGGCTTCGGCGTCTCCGGCTACGCGGCGGCCGACAACCTGCTCTTCCTGGGCGCGCAGGTGACGGCGCTCGACGAGTCGACCAGCGCGGAGAAGGCCGAGAAGGCGGAGCTGCTGCAGGCCCTCGGCGCCACCGTCCGCCTGGAGCCCGGTGCCACGGCCCTGCTTCCCGATGAGGTCGACCTCGTCGTGACGTCTCCCGGGTGGCGGCCTTCCTCCCCGCTGCTCGCCCAGGCGCTCGAGCGCAGCATCCCGGTGTGGGGCGAGGTGGAGCTCGCCTGGCGCCTGCGCGACCCCGTCGACCCCGCCCCCTGGCTGGCCGTCACCGGCACCAACGGCAAGACCACGACGGTGCAGATGTTGCAGTCGATCCTGCTGGCTGCCGGACTGCGGGCAGCCGCCGTCGGCAACGTCGGGTTGCCCATCGTCGAGGCGGTGATGGATCCCGAGCCCTACGACGTCCTCGCCGTCGAGCTCTCCAGCTTCCAGCTGCACTACACCCACTCCATGTCTGCCCGGGCGGCCGTGGTGCTCAACGTCGCCGAGGACCACCTCGACTGGTATGACGACGAGCCCGGCGGGTCGACCGGCATGGAGCAGTACGCCGCCGACAAGGCCCGCATCTACGAGCGCGTCCAGCTCGCGTGCGTCTACCCCCTGGCCGACCCGGCGACCGAGGAGATGGTGGCGCAGGCCGAGGTGGTCGACGGTGCCCGCGCCGTCGGCTTCACCCTCGGCATGCCGCCGGTCGGGAGCCTCGGCGTCGTGGAGGACCTGCTGGTCGACCGCGCCTTCATCGAGGAGCGCGCCACCAGCGCAGCCGAGCTCTGCACCCTCGACGACCTCGCGTCCACCGCACCCCACGTCGTGGCCAACGCACTGGCTGCGGCCGCCCTGGCGCGTGCCCACGGGGTGAGCCAGCAGGCCGTCCGCGACGGGTTGCGCGCCTTCCGACCCGACGGCCACCGCATCGCGCTCGTCGCCGAGGCCGACGGTGTCGCCTGGGTCGACGACTCCAAGGCGACCAACCCGCACGCCGCGCAGTCGTCGCTGCGCTCCTACGAGCACGTCGTCTGGGTCGCCGGCGGCCTCGCCAAGGGTGCCCGGTTCGACGACCTGGTCGTCTCCGTGCGCGAGCGGCTGCGCGGCGTCGTACTGCTCGGCGTGGATCGCCACGTCATCGCCGACGCTCTTTCGCGACACGCGCCCGATGTGCCGGTCATCGATGTGGGCGCCGACGAGACTGGGGAACCGATGGAGCGCGTGGTCGACGCCGCTGCCGGACTCGCCAGGTCCGGTGACACGGTGCTGCTGGCGCCGGGGTGCGCGTCCATGGACATGTTCACCAACTACGGCGCACGCGGCGACGCGTTCGCTGCAGCCGTCCACCGCAGGATCGCGGGCAGCGGCTAGACCACACACCGACACCCGGGGGAGTGCACCGTGACCACCGCGAACCCCGAGGACGTCACCGGTGCGCCGGGGCGCACCCGGGCCCCGCTGGGGTCGGGCAGCGTGTCCGGGTGGCGCTCGGCCCGCGAGGTCGCCTCAGCCGGCTGGCGCTCGGCGCGCGAGGCGATCGACAAGCCTCTCGCGTCCTACTACCTGCTCCTCGGCTCGTCCGCGCTGCTGCTCACCATCGGCCTGATCATGGTCCTCAGCGCCTCCAGCGTGCGGGCCTTCGTCCTCTACGACGACTCCTACGCCGTCGTGAAGCGCCAGCTGCTGTGGGTCGTCATCGGCGTCCCGGCCGCCTGGGTGGCCTCGCGCCTGCCGATCAAGCACATCCGGCGCCTGGCCTATCCGAGCTTCCTGGTGGCGCTCGTGCTGCTGGCGCTCGTGGCACGCTTCGGGGTGTCGATCAACGGCAACAAGAACTGGCTCGCCCTCGGCCCCGTCACCATCCAGCCGGCCGAGATCGCCAAGCTCGCCATCGTGCTCTGGGCGGCCAACATCTACGCCCACAAGGAGCGTCGCCTGCGCGAGCTCCACCACCTGCTGGTGCCGGTGGTGCCGGGGCTGTTCGCCGTCATCGCGCTGGTCCTGGTCGGTCGTGACCTCGGCACCGCGATGGTGCTCGCCGCGATCCTGCTCGGCATGCTCTGGGTGGTCGGCGCGCCGCTGCGGCTGTTCGGGCTCAGCCTGTCGATCCTCGGGGTCGCCGGCGTCGCGCTGGCGGCCACCGACTCCGAGCGGCTCCAGCGGATCACCCACTTCACCGACCCGTTCAAGGACTACACCGACGCCGGCTGGCAGCCCGCCCACGGGCTCTACGCGCTGTCCACCGGCGGGTGGTTCGGCGAGGGCATCGGCGCCTCGACCCAGAAGTGGGGCGACCTGCCCGAGGCGCACACCGACTTCATCTTCGCCGTGCTCGGCGAGGAGCTCGGCCTGGTCGGCACGCTGCTGGTGGTCGGCCTGTTCTTCACCATCGCCTACGCCGCCATCCGGGTGGCGCTCAGCACCCGCGACCCGTTCGTCCGCTACGCCACCTTCGGCATCGTGGTCTGGCTCCTCGGACAGATGATCATCAACGTCGGGATGGTGCTGGCCGTGCTGCCCGTCATCGGCATCCCGCTGCCGATCGTGTCCTACGGCGGCTCGGCGCTGCTGCCCTCGCTGGTCGCCCTCGGCCTGCTGATCGGCTTCGCCCGTCGCGAGCCGGAGGCGGCCGCAGCGCTGGCGGCGCGCCGCCGACACCGCTCCGCCGGTCTCTCCGCCTCGACCCGCGGCTAGATTCTCCGTGATGCGCGTACTCCTCGCCGGCGGCGGAACAGCCGGCCACACCTCACCCCTGCTCGCCACCGCCGACGCCCTGCGCCGGCTCGACCCCACGGTCGAGATCACCTGCCTCGGCACCCGGGAGGGCCTCGAGGCGCGACTGGTCCCGGAGGCCGGCTGGCCGCTGGAGTTCGTGCCGCGCGTGCCGCTGCCCCGCCGCCCGGGTGCCGAGCTGTTCCGTACGCCGACCCGCCTGCGCGCCGCCCGCGCGGCCGCCCTGGAGGTGGTCGACCGCTTCCGGCCCGACGTCGTGGTCGGCTTCGGGGGCTACGTCTCGGTCCCTGCCTACCTCGCGGGCCGCAAGCGGGGGGTGCCGATCGTGGTCCACGAGGGCAACACGGTCCCCGGCCTCGCCAACCGGCTCGGCGCCCGGATGACGTCCCACGTCGCCACCAGCTTCCCCGGCACCGACCTGCCCCACGCGGTGTGCACCGGACTGCCGATCCGCAGGCTCATCTCCACCCTGGACCGCGACACCCTGCGAGGGGAGGCGCTCGCGACCTTCGGGCTGCGCGAGGACCGGCCCACGCTCCTGGTCACCGGCGGCTCCCAGGGTGCTGCCCGGATCAACGCCGCGGTCTCCGGGGCCGCGCCCGCCCTGGCAGCAGCCGGGGTGCAGGTGCTCCACATCGTCGGCCCCCGGCACGAGCTCGACATCGCCCCGGGCGAGGTTCCCTACGTCGTGCTCACCTACGTCGACCGGATGGACCTCGCCTACGCCGCGGCCGATGCCGTGCTGTGCCGCGCCGGCAGCAACACCGTCACCGAGGTCTCCGGCGTCGGCCTCCCCGCGATCTACGTCCCGCTCCCGATCGGCAACGGTGAGCAGGCCCTCAACGCCCGGCCGGTCGTCGATGCGGGCGGCGGCCTGCTGGTCGCCGACGGTGCGCTGACCCCGCAGTGGGTGACGGCGACCGTGCCCGACCTGCTCACCGACGCCGCCCGCCTGGCCCAGATGGGCGCCGCGGCCCGCGGCGTGATCCCGCTGGACGCGGACGACGCCCTCGCCCGACTCGTCGTCGCGGCCGCCACGGACAGGGCCCCGAGATGAGGATCCCCGTCCCGGACGAGATCCTTCCGGCCGCCGACCTCGGTCGTGTGCACTGCGTCGGCATCGGTGGTGCCGGCATCTCCGCGATCGCGCGCATCATGGCAGCGCGCGGCCTCACCGTGACCGGCAGCGACGACCACGACACGCCGTTCCTGCCCTCGCTGCGCGAGCTCGGCGTCACCTGCCACCTCGGCTACGACGCCGCTCACGTGGGCGACGCCGACACCCTCGTGGTCACCACCGCCGCCCGCGAGGACAACCCCGAGGTGCTCGAGGCCCGCCGTCGCGGCCTGCGCATCCTGCCGCGCTCGGCCGGCCTGGCCGCGGTGATGGCCGGCTCCCGCGTGCTTGCCGTGGCCGGCACCCACGGCAAGACGACGACCACCGGGCTGCTCGTCTCCGCACTGCTCGCTGCCGGTGCCGATCCGTCGTACGCCGTGGGCGGGGTCCTCACCGCGACGGGCCGCAACGCCGACGCGGGCACCGACGACCTGTTCGTGGCCGAGGCCGACGAGAGCGACGGCGCGTTCCTCGTCTACCGTCCGCATGCCGCGATCGTCACCAACGTCGAGGCCGACCACCTCGACAACTGGGGCACCGAGGAGGCCTACCACCGGGCCTTCGATGAGTTCGCCGACACGATCGACCGCGCGGGCTTCCTCGTCTGCGTGGTCGATGACACCGGGGCCGCCGAGCTCGCACGCCGGGTCCGCGCACAGGGGGTGGAGGTCGTCACCGTGGGGGAGTCGCCCGACGCCGACCTGCGGGTCCTCGACCTCGTCCTCGACGGTGCCACCTCCACCTGCCGGATCGCCCGCGGTGACGACGACCTCGGCGAGCTGCGCCTGGGCATCCCGGGGCGCCACTACGTCCTGGACGCCGTCGCCGCCCTCGCCACGGGCCTGCAGCTGGGCTACCCGCTCGAGGAGCTCGTCGACGGGCTGGGCCGCTTCACCGGCACCGGTCGACGGATGGAGCTCAAGGGCGAGGTCGCCGGCATCCGCGTCTACGACTCCTACGCCCACCACCCGGTCGAGATCCGCGGCGACCTCGAGGCGGCCCGCGCGCTGGCCGGCGCGGGCCGCGTCGTGGCAGCGTTCCAACCTCACCTCGTCTCCCGCACCCGCATCTTCGGGCAGGCCATGGGCGTCGCCCTCGGCGCGGCCGACGAGGTGGTCGTCCTCGACGTCTATGTCGCTCGCGAGGACCCGGACCCGGAGGTGACGGGACGCCTGGTCGCCGACGCCGTCCCCCTTCCGGGCGACCGCGTCGCCTACGTGGACGGGCTGCCGGCCGCCGCGCGTGCCCTCGTCGACCGGGCCCGGCCGGGCGACCTGGTCATCACCCTGGGTGCCGGCGACATCACCGGCGTCGGTCCGCAGGTGCTCGCCCTCCTCGGGGGTGCCTGAGTGGAGCAGCCGGTGCCTGCCACCCGACGCACGCGCCGTCGCTTCGCACGCCGGCAGTGGGCGCGCCGCTGGCTGTCGCTGCGCTACGTGCTCGCGGTCGTGGTCGTGGCCGGTCTGATCGCGGCCTCGATCTGGCTGGTGTTCTTCTCCACGACCCTGCAGGCGAAGAAGGTCGAGGTCGTGGGGAACGAGCTGGTGAGCGACGCTCGGGTGCGTGAGATCGCCGACGTCCCGCTCGGCGACCAGCTCGCGCTGGTCGACCTGGCTCGGGCCGACGCGCGCGTCGCCTCCCTCGCGGAGGTGCTCTCCGTCGACGTCACCCGCACCTGGCCCGACGGCGTACGCATCACGGTCGTCGAGCGCACGGCGGTCGCGGTGGTGGAGCTGGACGGTCGGATCCGTGGCCTCGACGCCGACGGCGTCGTGTTCCGCGACTACCGCACCGCACCACGAGGGATGCCCAGGATCCGGCCCGGTGGAACGGCCGGCGTGGACGCCCTCAAGGAGGCGGCATCGGTCGTGTCTGCCCTGCCGCAGGACTTCGCTGCCCGGATCGACCACGTCGAGGTGGCGACCGTCGACCAGATCACCCTGGTCCTGCGTGACGAGCGCCAGGTGATGTGGGGGAGTGCGGAGGAGTCCGCGCTCAAGGCCGAGGTGACCGAGCGGTTGCTGGCCGAGAAGGGCACCGTCTACGACGTCAGCGTGCCCGGGAGCCCGACCATCCGCTGAGTCCTCCGCGGCGACGCAGCGGAGAAGAATTCGCGAAACACGCGCGTCGCGTGGCGTGTCGCGGCCCCGGCTCGGTGCCGGCTGCCTATGGTCTTTCGAAACGCGAGGTTGACATAACTATAACCCTCAGGTTCACGGTTAACGTTCCACCGCCCTGAGAGTGTGGATCAGTCACCTCGCGCTTCCCCGACATCAGCTCGATCCCCGCACCAGATCTGGTCAGGACCCCTCTCAAGAAAGGCCCCGGAGCCGTGGCAGCAGCGCAGAACTACTTGGCGATCATCAAGGTCGTGGGCATTGGTGGAGGTGGCGTCAACGCCGTCAACCGCATGATCGAGGTCGGCCTCAAGGGCGTCGAGTTCATCGCGATCAACACCGACGCCCAGGCACTCCTCATGAGCGACGCCGACGTCAAGCTCGACATCGGTCGTGAGCTCACCCGCGGCCTCGGCGCCGGCGCCAACCCGGAGGTGGGCAGCAAGGCGGCGGAGGACCACGCCGACGAGATCGAGGAGGTCATGAAGGGCGCCGACATGGTCTTCGTGACCGCCGGCGAGGGCGGTGGCACCGGCACGGGGGGCGCGCCGGTGGTGGCCCGCATCGCCCGCTCGCTGGGTGCCCTGACCATCGGCGTCGTGACGCGCCCGTTCGCCTTCGAGGGGCGTCGTCGGGCCAACTCCGCGGAGGAGGGCATCAGCCAGCTCCGCGAGGAGGTCGACACCCTGATCGTCATCCCCAACGACCGGCTGCTCTCGATCACCGACCGCAGCGTGTCGATCCTCGATGCCTTCAAGCAGGCCGACCAGGTGCTGCTCCAGGGCGTCTCGGGCATCACCGACCTGATCACGACCCCCGGGCTGATCAACCTCGACTTCGCGGACGTGAAGTCCGTGATGGCCAACGCCGGCTCGGCCCTCATGGGCATCGGGTCGGCCCGGGGTGAGGACCGCGCGGTCGCCGCGGCGGAGCAGGCGGTCTCCAGCCCGCTGCTCGAGGCGAGCATCGAAGGTGCCCACGGCGTCCTGCTCTCCATCGCAGGCGGCTCCGACCTCGGTCTCTTCGAGATCAACGAGGCCGCGGCCCTGGTCTCCCAGGCCGCCCACGCCGAGGCCAACATCATCTTCGGTGCGACCATCGACGACGCGCTCGGTGACGAGGTGCGCGTGACCGTCATCGCCGCCGGCTTCGACGGTGGCATGCCCAAGCGGCGTGCCGAGGGCAACGTGCTGCGCCAGAACCAGCCGCCGCAGACCCAGGAGCAGACTCGCGCAGCGGCACAGCAGCTCGCGCCGAGGTCACCCGCCCAGGGCAGCGCGTCCTCCGCGGGCGCTGTCCCGACGACCTTCGCCCCCTCGGCTCCCTCGTCGTCCGACGCGACGCCGGCGCCGGTCCGGACCCAGCCGGCCAGGCAGGTGCAGTTCGACGACGACGAGCTCGACGTGCCGGACTTCCTGAAGTAGCACGTTGTTCGCATTCCGCGACTCCGTGGAGGCCACGTCGACCGCGTCGCGCGTCGACGTGGCCTTCACCGATTCCTCTCTCGACCTCCGGGGCGAGGCGGACGACTTCCCGCGGGTGCTCGCCCGGCTGGAGGGTGAGATCGGTGTGCCGCTCGCGCGCGCCTCCCAGGTCCACGGCGACGACGTGCTGCTGGTGAGTGCCCCCGTGCCCCTCGGTCAGGCGCCGACTGCCGACGCCCTGGTGAGCACGACCCGGGGCCTGGGCCTGATGGTGCGCGTCGCCGACTGTGTGCCCCTGGTGCTCGCCGACGTCGACGCCGGTGTGATCGGCGCGGTCCACTCCGGTCGTCCGGGCCTGGTGCTCGACATCGCGACCCGCACCATCGAGGTGATGCGTCGCAACGGAGCAGCGGACCTGGTGGCGTGGATCGGGCCGCACGTGTGCGGGTCGTGCTACGAGGTGCCCGATGACCTGCGCGAGCAGGTGAGCGAGAAGGTGCCGGAAGCGTTCGCCGAGACCTCGTGGGGCACCCCGTCCCTCGACATCGGCGCCGGCGTCCGTGCTCAGCTGGAGCGTGCCGGGGTCGATGTCATCGAGGTAGGCGGCTGCACCCGCGAGGATCTCTCGTTGCACTCCTACCGACGCGACGGCGGTGGCGCCGGGCGCTCCGCCGCGATCGCGTGGCTCTCGTGAGCCGGGGCGAGGAGCTGTCCGCCGCGCTCGACGTCGTACGTGGTCGCATCCGGTCGGCGTGCCACACCGCGCGTCGCGACGAGTCCGAGGTCTCCCTCGTCGTGGTCACCAAGTTCTTCCCCGCCTCCGACGTGCGGCTGCTGGCCGACCTCGGTGTCACCGACGTCGGGGAGAACCGTCACCAGGAGGCCGAGGCCAAGTCGGCCGAGTGCGCTGCGCTCGGGTTGCGCTGGCACTTCATCGGCGGCCTGCAGTCCAACAAGGCGGCGGCCGTCGCCGCCTATGCCGACGTGGTCGAGTCGCTCGACCGGATCAAGCTGGTCGCGCCACTGTCCCGCGGCGCCGACGCGCGCGGCGGCACCCTCGACGTGCTGCTCCAGGTCAGCCTCGACCCGCCGGAGGCCCGGAACCGTTCGGGCGCAGCGCCCGCCGACCTCGCCGACCTGGCGGAGCGGGTGAGCGGGACCGACTCGCTGCGACTGCGAGGGCTGATGGCGGTCGCGCCGCAGCACGAGGATCCCGCCGACGCCTTCTCCCGGCTCGCGACGATCCGGGCGGAGCTCCTCGTGGCGCACCCCGACGCGACCGTCCTGTCCGCGGGGATGAGCGGAGACCTCGAGTCGGCGATCATCCACGGCGCGACACACGTGCGTGTCGGCTCCGCGGTCCTCGGTCAGAGGCCCACGGTCCAGTAATGTCAACGACAGTCACCAGGTGGCCCGTCCGGGCCGCGAGTTCTAGCAGAGGATCAGTCTCATGAGCGGCTCGATGCGCAAGATCGGCGAGTACCTCGGCCTGCTCGAGGACACCGGCCACTACGACGACTACGGCAACGATGCGGAGACCTCGACGCAGGACGCCGTCGACCAGCGTCCCGCCTCGCGCGACCGGCGCCCGGCCGCGGTGTCCGACCTCGCCGAGCGCCGTCGTCCGGCACCGGTGCCGACCACAGGAGTCGTGGCCGAGCTGAGCCGCATCACCACCCTGCACCCCCGCAACTACAACGAGGCCCGCCTGATCGGTGAGAACTACCGTGACGGCACCCCGGTGATCATGAACCTGAGCGAGATGGACGACAACGACGCCAAGCGGCTCGTCGACTTCGCCGCCGGCCTCATCTTCGCCACCCGCGGCACCATCGAGCGGGTGACCAACAAGGTCTTCCTGCTCTCCCCGCCCAACGTGACGGTGGCCGCCGAGGACAAGCAGCGGATGGCCGAGGACGGCTTCTTCAACCAGAGCTGAGGCACCCTTCACTCGTGGAATTCTTTGGTTGGACCCTCTACTACGTCCTGTTCGTCTTCATCGGCCTGCTCTGGGTCCGCTTCATCGTGGACTGGGTCCAGGTGTTCGCGCGTCAGTGGGAGCCCAAGGGGCCGCTCCTCGTCGCCCTCGAGGGCGTCTACTCCACGACTGATCCGCCCATCGTGGCGTTGCGCCGCGTCGTACCCCCCTTGCGGATCGGCTCCGTCGCCCTCGACCTCAGCTTTCTGCTCGTGATGGTGGCGGCGTGGCTGCTGCTCAACGTGGTCGTGACCGTGTTCAACCTGTCGTAGATCGGTGGAACCACCCGCCCCACGGGTCACTGTGCTCCGTGCAGCGCCGGACGCTATGGTCTCCTGACAGCCACAGCCACCGTGATATCGAAGAGTGAAAGTTTGGGTGAGGTCATGCCGCTGACGCCTGAGGACGTGAGCAACAAGCGCTTTACACCTGTCCGCCTCCGTGAGGGGTACGACATGGGCGAGGTTGACCAGTTCCTCGACGAGGTGGAGTCCGAGCTCGCGCGGCTCACCCAGGAGAACGACGACCTGCGCTCGAAGCTGTCCGTCGCGCAGTCCGGGGACTCCTCGGACGCGCCCGCTGCGTCGTTCGCCCCCGCTGCGCCTGCCGCGGTCGAGGAGGGGACGCAGCCGGAGCCCGAGCCGGAGCCCACCCCCGAGCCTGAGCCCGTCGCCGAGGTCGCCGCCGCGCGGCCCGACCGGGCGTCGCGTGTCGGCAACATCGCGGAGGCGTCCAACGCCGCCGCGCGCTTGCTCGAGATCGCCACGCACAGTGCCGACGAGCTCGTCGAGGACGCCAAGGACGAGGCCGACAGCATCGTCGGTGCTGCCCGCACCAAGGCCGAGCGCCTCGAGAGTGAGTCGAAGTCGAAGGCCGACCGCATGGAGGCCGACGCCCGCCAGCGCTCGCAGATGCTCGACTCCGAGACCGCCGAGCGTCGCCAGCAGCTGTTCGGCGACCTGGAGCAGGAGCGCGACAAGCTCAACAGCGAGGTGGAGACTCTTCGTCAGTTCGAGCGGGAGTACCGCTCCCGCCTCAAGACGTACTTCACCCAGCAGCTCGAGTCGCTGTCGACCGACACCGAGACGCAGAGCCCGCCCGACGACGGTGGTCACGGGCCGAAGCGCCTGCGGTCCGTGCTCGGCGAGGACTAGAGCCGAGTCGCTCGAGCACGCCTGTGAAACCAGGAGCGGTCGGCCGGGAGGTCGGCCGCTCCTGCTTTCGGGTGCGCCAGTGTTGGCTCGGCCTCCGGCAGCCGATACCCTCCCTGCCACCGTGTGGTTCGCGCCACACCCGACGGATGGCTGGAGGCCCTCGGACATGGCTGGCACTGCACGCACGTCGTTGGCGGGTGCGGCTGCGGCTGCGGCCAAGCGGGTGATCGGTCGACGCGGAGCGACGAAGGACGACGTCCCGACTGCTGCGGCTCCGACCAGGAAACGGCGAAGAAGCCACCGGCGGCGACGAAACCAGCGCCGGCCGCGAAGAAGACGGCGGCCGAAGACGGCGACCGCGAAGAAGACAGCGGCCCCGAAGAAGACAGCGCCGGCAGCGAAGAAGACAGCGCCGGCGGCGAAGAAGGCAGCACAGACCCCCGCGAAGGTGGCCGCCCCGGCCACGACGACCGTCCCGAGCACCTCTGCTCCTGCGAAGAAGGCATCCCCTGTGACGAAGGCGGCTCCGGCCAAGAAGGCTGCACCACGCAAGGCGACCCCGGGACGGCTCGTCGTCCTGGAGGGCGAGGACCCCTGGACGCGGACCGAGCTCAACGAGGTCGTCCAGGAGCTCGGTGAACATCGCGAGCGTCTGGCGGTGTCCGTCGCCGAGGCCGAGGCCGAGCTCGCCGGGCTGATGCGCGACGCAGGTGACGGTGCCGGTCAGGACCAGGCCGACGTCGGAGCCACCAGCTTCGAGCGCGACCACGAGCTCACCGTGCTGGCCAAGGAACGTGACGCGATCGAGCAGATCGACCGGGCCCTGGCGCACATCGACGACGGCTCCTACGGCGTCTGCGACTCGTGCGGCAACCCGGTCGGCAAGAATCGGTTGATGGCGGTGCCCCATGCCACACTGTGCCTGTCATGCAAGCAGCGCGAGGAGCGTCGCTGAACTCCAGCGACCAGGCCGGTCCCGGCCCTGCCCGTCGCCGCGTCGATGCACGACTCGTGTTCGCCACGGTGGCGCTCGTCGCCTATGCGCTCGACCTCTCCTCGAAGCAGTGGGCGCTGGGAGCCCTGGCCGACGGTGACATCGCTGTGTTCGGTGACTGGTTCACGCTGCACCTGACGTTCAACCCGGGGGCCGCCTTCAGCACCGGCACGGAGTTCACGATCGTGTTCACGGGCCTGGCGATGGTCGCCGTGGTGGTCGTGCTGTGGCTGAGCCGACGACTCGGCAGTGCGGCGTGGGCGCTCGCGCTCGGCCTCCTGCTGGGTGGTGTCGGCGGCAACCTGACCGACCGCATCCTGCGGGAGCCGGAGCCCTTCCGCGGTCACGTGGTCGACTTCTTGATGCTGCCCAACTGGCCCGTGTTCAACATCGCCGACATCTGCATCAACGTCGCGGCGGGGCTGATCATCCTCCAGACCTTCCGCGGGATTGCCCTCGACGGCTCCCGCGAGTCGGGGTCGGGTGCCGCGTCGTGACCGTCCGCACCGACCAGCGCACCGTCTTCGTCCCCGACGGCCTCGCGGGAGAGCGCGTGGATGCCGCCATGGCCCGGATGTTCGGGTTCTCGCGCACCAAGGCTGCCGACCTGATCTCCCAGGGCCTGGTCCAGGTCGACGGGGCAGCGGTCGGCAAGAGCGACCGGGTGCACGGCGGCGCGATGCTCGACGTGACCATCCCCGCCGAGGTCGATGCGCTCGCGGTGGTGCCCGAGATCGTCGAGGGGATCCGGATCATTCACGACGACGACGCCATCGTGGTGATCGACAAGCCGGTCGGTGTCGCGGTCCATCCCTCGCCCGGCTGGGGCGGGAAGACCGTCGTCGGCCACCTGGCCGGAGCGGGCTTCCGGATCTCCACCAGCGGAGCCAGCGAGCGGCAGGGCATCGTGCAGCGCCTCGACGTCGGCACGAGCGGCGTGATGGTGATCTGCAAGTCCGAGCACGCCTACTCCGTGCTCAAGAACGCCTTCCGCCACCGCACGGTCGAGAAGACCTACCACGCGCTGGTCCAGGGCCACCCCGACCCGCTGTCCGGCACGGTCGACGCCCCCATCGGACGCCACCCCCACCACGACTACAAGTTCGCGGTGATGGGCGACGGCCGGCACAGCATCACCCACTACGAGACCCTCGAGGCCCACCGCTTCGCGAGCCTCCTCGAGGTACGCCTCGAGACCGGCCGCACCCACCAGATCCGGGTCCACATGAGCGCGCTCAAGCACCCGTGCGTCGGTGACCTCACCTATGGCGCGGACCCCACGCTGGCCAAGCGACTCGGCCTCGAGCGCCAGTGGCTGCATGCGATGCGCCTGGGCTTCGAGCACCCCGAGTCCGGTGACTGGGTCTCCTACGAGTCCACCTACCCCGACGACCTCGAGCGTGCGCTCGAGGCCATCCGTGATGAGCGCTGAGCTGGCGCTGCGCCCGGCCACGGCCGCGGACCTGCCTGCGCTCGCCGAGATCCACCTCGCCTCGCGTCGTGCCGCGGGCGCAGTCGTTCCCGCCCGGCGTGCACGACGACGACGACGTGCGCGCGTGGGTCGCCGGCTGGGACCTGACGGCGTACGACGTGTGGCTGGCGACCGACGACGCCGGTGTGGCCGGCTATGCCCGGTGGACGCTCGACGTGGCTCGACGACCTCTACGTCCACCCCGAGCGGCAGGGTGCCGGCGTCGGCACCGCGTTGTTCGAGACGGTGAGCGCCGCACCGGCCCGGAGGGGTTCTGCCTGTGGGTCTTCGAGTCCAATGCGCCGGCCCGGCGGTTCTACCGGCGCCGTGGCTGCCTCGAGCTCGAGCGGACCGACGGCGCGGCCAACGAGGAGGGCGCCCCCGACATCCGCGTGGCGTGGCCCGGGCAGGCGACCCGCTCGCCTTCCTGCGCGGACTGATCGACGAGGCCGACCTCGTCGCTCGGCGACGTCCTGGCTCGTCGGACGGCGCTGACGCGCGCCGTGCAGGCGGTGAAGCCCTCCGGCGGTGCGTGATCCTCACCGGGAGGCGGAGATCGCCCGGCGCATCGCCGCGGTGGTGCCCGAGCTCGGCCCCGATCGGGTGGCACGGATCGTCGACGTCATCATCACCGAGTCCCTCGACGCGTCCTCCTCGGCCGGTTCGTG
Organism: uncultured Actinomycetota bacterium; assembly: GCA_963790155.1. GTDB lineage: Bacteria > Actinomycetota > Actinomycetes > Propionibacteriales > Nocardioidaceae > Nocardioides. Next base: position 1,485,210 of record CAWBNL010000004.1, read on the forward strand.
ACGGCGCTGGACGGGGTGCCGGTGGCCCTCAGCCACGGCCACGGCCACGCCGTCGACCAGCTCGGTTGAGGTGCTGGCGAGTCCTGTCGGTGGGGTCCGGCACACTGCCGTAGGCTGGCTGATCTTCCCCCTCGAGTGCCCGCTGCGGCACTGCTGACCCGTCAGCGATGCTCCATCCCAGTGACACCGTCAGCGACCTTTGAAAGGTGCGGAAGTCTCCTCCATGTCGGCCGGCTCCTCCACGAGTTCCGTGGACAACTTCGTGCACCTGCACGTGCACACCGAATACTCGATGCTCGACGGGGCCTCGCTGCTCGACGGCCTGTTCGCCCGCACCAGCGACCTCGGCATGCCGGCGATCGCGATGACCGACCACGGCAACCTGCACGGCGCCTACGACTTCTACAGCAAGGCCAAGCAGCACGGCGTGAAGCCGATCATCGGCATGGAGGCCTACCTCACTCCCGGCACCATGCGCGGCGAGCGCCGCCGGGTGAGGTGGGGCAAGGGCGACTCCGCCGAGGAGGGCGGCAAGGACGTCGCCGGTGGCGGGGCGTACACCCACATGACGATGTGGGCCGAGACCACCGAGGGCATGCACAACCTGTTCCGGCTCGCGAGCCTGGCCAGCATGGAGGGCTACTACTACAAGCCCCGGATGGACCGCGAGCTGCTCCAGCGCTACTCCAAGGGCATCATCGCCAGCACCGGGTGCCTCTCGGGTGAGATCCAGACCCGTCTGACACTCGGCCAGTACGACGAGGCGCTACGGGCGGCCGGGGAGTTCCAGGACATCTTCGGCAAGGACAGCTTCTTCCTCGAGCTGATGGACCACGGCATCGCGGCCGAGAGCGCCACCCGCGGGGACCTGCTCCGGATCGCCTCGACCCTCGGCATGCCGGCCATCGTCACCAACGACACCCACTACACCCATCCCGAGGACGCCGCCGGCCAGGACGCCCTCATCTGCGTGGCGTCCGGCAAGCGGCTCGCCGACACCAACCGGCTCAAGTTCGACGGCGGCGGCTACTACATCAAGTCGCCCGCCGAGATGCGCGCCCAGTGGGCCGACGGCCACGGCATGGGAGAGGCCTGCGACAACACCCTCGCCATCGCCGAGCGCTGCGAGGTCGAGTTCGCCGAGTCCACCGGCGGCTACATGGCGCGCGCCGACGTGCCGGCCGGGGAGACCGAGGACAGCTGGTTCCGCACGGAGGTGTGGCGCGGCATCGAGGCCCGCTACCCCGGCGACCGCCTCGACCAGTCGGTGCGCGACCGGGTCGAGATGGAGCTGGCGATCATCTCCCAGAAGGGCTACTGCGGCTACTACCTCGTGGTCGCCGACTTCATCAACTGGGCCAAGGACAACGGGATCCGGGTCGGTCCCGGTCGTGGCTCGGGTGCCGGCTCGATCGCGGCGTACGCCTTGCGCATCACCGACCTGTGCCCGCTCGAGCACGGGTTGTTCTTCGAGCGGTTCCTCAACCCCGAGCGCCCCTCGATGCCCGACTTCGACATCGACTTCGACGACGCCCGCCGTGGCGAGGTCATCACCTACGTCAGCCAGAAGTACGGCGCGGAGCGGGTCGCGCAGATCGCGACGTTCGGCCGGCTCAAGGCCAAGGCGGCCATCAAGGACGCGGCTCGCGTCCTCGACCACGGCTTCGCGATCTCCGACCGCATCACCAAGGCCCTGCCGGCCGACGTGATGGGCAAGGGCGTGCCGCTGAAGGAGATCTTCAACCCCGAGCACAAGCGCTACCGCGACGGCGCGGAGTTCCGCACCCTCTTCGACCAGGACCCCGACGTCCGCACCATCTACGAGACCGCCGTCGGCCTCGAGGGCCAGATCCGTAACTGGGGTGTCCACGCGGCCGGCGTCATCATGTCGAGCGAGCCGCTCATCGACATCGTCCCGATCATGGCGCGCCCGCAGGACGGGGCGGTCATCACCCAGTTCGACTACCCGATGTGCGAGTCGCTCGGGCTGGTCAAGATGGACTTCCTCGGCCTCTCCAACCTCCGCACCCTCGAGGACGCGCTGATCAACATCGGCGCCAACCGCGACGAGACGGTCGTGCTCGAGGACCTCCCGTTCGACGACCGTGCGACGTACGACCTGATGAGCCGCGGCGACACGCTCGGCGTCTTCCAGCTCGATGGCTCGGGCATGCGCGCCCTGCTGCGCTCGATGCAGCCCGACCAGTTCGCCGACATCACGGCCGTCAGCGCCCTCTACCGCCCCGGCCCGATGGGCGCCGACTCGCACAACAAGTACGCGCGCCGCAAGAACGGTCGCGAGCCGATCGACCCGATCCACCCGGCGCTCGCCGAGGCGCTCGAGCCCGTACTGGGCGAGACCTACGGCCTGATCGTCTACCAGGAGCAGGTGATGGCCATCGCGCAGGTCCTCGCCGGCTTCACCCTGGGAGCGGCCGACAACCTGCGCCGCGCGATGGGCAAGAAGAAGAAGTCGGAGCTCGACAAGCAGTACGCGGGCTTCCAGTCCGGCATGCTCGAGCGCAGCTTCCCCCAGTCGGCGATCGACAAGCTCTGGGAGATCCTGCTCCCGTTCTCCGACTACGCCTTCAACAAGTCGCACTCCGCCGCCTACGGCGTCATCACCTACTGGACCGCCTACCTCAAGGCCAACTACCCGACCGAGTACATGGCCGCCCTGCTGACGTCGGTGAAGGACGACAAGGACAAGATGGCGATCTACCTCAACGAGTGCCGCAAGATGAAGATCCAGGTCCTGCCGCCCGACGTCAACGAGTCCCACGCCAACTTCACCCCCGTCGGTCGCGACATCCGCTTCGGCCTCACCGCGGTGCGCAACGTCGGCCACAACGTCGTCGCCGGCATCGTGGCCGGGCGCGAGGAGAAGGGCCGCTACGCCGACTTCAACGACTTCATGGAGAAGGTCCCGGCGCTGGTGTGCAACAAGCGTGTCGTGGAGTCGCTGATCAAGGCCGGGGCGTTCGACGACATGTCGCACAAGCGCCGCGCGCTGGTGGCCGTCCACGAGAGTGCCGTCGACCAGTTCGTCGACCTCAAGAAGAACGAGGCGATCGGCCAGGACTCGCTGTTCGGCGGGCTCGGCGACGAGGACGCCGGGTTCGGCGTGAGCGTGGTCGTCCCCGACATCGACGACTGGGACAAGCTCACCCTGCTCGGCCACGAGCGCGAGATGCTCGGCCTCTACGTCTCCGACCACCCGCTGCTCGGCCTCGAGCACGTGCTCTCCCAGGGCACCGACTGCACCATCGGTCAGCTCATGCTCGACGAGGACCGACCCCACGGCGCCACGATCACGGTCAGCGGACTGATCACCTCGGTGGCCCGCAAGATCACCAAGCGGGGCGACCCGTGGGCCACGATCACCCTCGAGGACCTCGACGGCGCGATCGAGGTGCTGCTCTTCCCCAGCGCCTACACGCTCGCCTCGACCCTGCTGGTCGAGGACCAGGTCGTCCGGATCAAGGGCCAGCTCTCACGCGACAAGGACCAGCCCGAGCTCCGCGCCCAGGAGGTGACGGCGCCCGACCTCAACCAGGGTCCCGCCGGTCCCGTCGTGATCAGCCTTCCGTCCACGCGCTGCACCCCACCCGTCGTGGCGCAGCTGCGTGACGTCCTCGGCACCCATCCCGGGATGACCGAGGTCCAGCTCCGGCTGCTGACCCGGAGCTCGACCAAGCTGCTCCGTCTCGACGACAACCTGCGGGTGAGCCCGAGTCCCGCGCTGTTCGCCGACCTCAAGCAGCTGCTGGGCCCCGGGTGCCTCACCGGGTGAGCGCCCCCCCGCACACGCGCGTCGACGTCCTCACCGACACCCGCGCGGCAGGTCGTCGATCACTGCTCGTCCGTCTCGCGACCGTGGTCGTCACGTTCTCAGCCGCCGGTGCGCTCGCCGGAGCGCTGTGGGAGCGACTGTGGGACGCACCCGCCGGGATCAGCTACCAGGGCGAGTGGTTCCTCGATCCCGCCGGTCCGGACCTCTCGTTCGAGCCGACCGCCCTGTTCGTGCTGATCGCCTTCCCGCTGGGCGTCGTGCTCGCGGTGCTCGCCGGCCTGCTCCGAGGCCACGAGGTGGCCACCGTCCTCACCGTCCTGGTCGCTTCCGCACTCGCCGGGATCATGATGTACGCCGTCGGCAGCAGCCTGGGCCCCGGCGACCCGCAGGCACTGGCCGAAGGCTCGCCGGACTACACGGCGATCTCCGGCGACCTCGAGCTGGCCGCGTCCGACAACGATCCGATGCCCTATCGGTCCACGGCGCTGCTGGCTCTTCCGGCCGGTGCGATGACTGGTCTGGTCGGGATCTATCTCTTGGGGAAGTCGAGGGCGGGCGACGGGCCCTCGCGGGTAGGCTGACCTCCGACAGATCCAGGCGCCCCGACCAGATCGGGAGCGCGCAACCGGGGGCAGGACTTTGATGAGCATCACACCGGGTGACCCGGAATACCTCGACACCTCAGGCCCGGCCACACCGCCCGGCCACACCGATGACAACGGCCACCGCAAGCGCCTGATCGCGCTCGGCGCCGTCGTCGCAGGCGGCGCCGTCATCGCGGGCGGAGCGTGGGCCGCGACCAGCTTCTTCGCCACCGGCTCGCAACCGGCGGAGGCGCTGCCTGCCTCGACCATCGCCTACGCCAGTGTCGACCTCGACCCGAGCGGTGGTCAGAAGATCGAGGCCATCAAGACCCTGCGGAAGTTCCCCGGTTTCACCGACGAGGTCGACCTCGAGACCGACGACGACCTGCGCGAGCGGTTCTTCGAGGAGCTCACCTCCTCGGGCGAGTGCGCGGGACTCGACTACGAGCAGGACATCAAGCCCTGGCTCGGCTCACGCGCCGCGATGGCGGCGATCGACCTCGGTGAGGACCTGCCCGCCGCGGTCGGGGTCATCCAGGTCAACGATGCCGGACAGGCCGAGGACGGCGTGGCGAAGCTGATCGACACCTGCGGTGACACCGGCGAGGGTGGGAGCGACGTCGGCGGCTGGGTCGTCGACGGCGACTGGATGGTCCTGGCCGAGACCGAGGAGATCGCGCAGCAGGTCGTGGACGCGGCCGAGGGCTCCACGCTCGCGGGCGACGCAGCGTTCGGTCAGTGGACCGCCGCGGCGGGCGAGGGCGGGTTCATGTCCTTCTACGTCGCGAAGGCTGCCACCCAATACCTCGACGACGCCGCCGGCATCGGCGCCGCGTTCGGTGCGCTGCCGTCCACGGGCGACGAAGCCGTGCCCGAGGAGCTCCAGCAGATGATCAACGACTTCGACGGAGCAGCAGCGACGGTCCGGTTCGACGAGGGCTCGGTCGAGGTCGAATATGCGATGAGCAACTACCAGAGGGAGCTCACCGAGTTCATGGACAGCGCCCAGGGCGCCGCCATGGTCGCCGACCTCCCCGCGGACACGGTCGCGGCGATGGGCTTCTCGCTGGAGGAGGGCTGGGCCGACGCGATGCTCGGCTACGTGAAGACCACCCTCCCGGCCGAGCAGAGCGCCGAGGTCGACGAGCAGCTCGCGCAGTTCGAGTCCGAGACCGGCCTGGCCTTCCCCGAGGACATCGAGACCCTGCTCGGCGAGGGCGTGACGATGTCGCTCGGCAGCGGCATCGACCCTGACGCGATCACCAACGGCGGCCCCGGCGAGGTCCCGGCCGGCATCACCATCAAGGGTGACGCGGCCGAGATCCAGGCCGTGCTCGACAAGCTCGGTGCGCTGGCCGGCCCGGAGCTCGCTGACTACATGCAGGTGACCCAGGGCGACGGCACCGCCGTCCTCGCGCTCCAGGACGACTACCGCAGCGCGCTCGAGTCCGGCGGCGACCTCGGCGGGAGCGACGACTACTCGGAGGTCATCGAGCAGGACGACGCGCAGATGGTGATGTTCGTCAGCTTCGACGCCGACGACGACTGGCTGGTGCGGGCCGCCGACGACATGCCCGAGGTCAGCTCCAACCTCAAGCCGCTATCGGCCTTCGGGGTCAGCGGCTGGATCGACGGCGACGTCGTCCACGGCCTGCTGAAGCTCACCACGGACTGAGCCGCGCTAGCGTCTGATGGTGGCGGTCACCGCTGAGGTGATCGCCACCAGGTCGCGTGGCGCGATCTCGACGTCGAGACCGCGTCGACCACCGGAGACACAGATGGTGCGATGCGCGAGCGCGGAGTCGTCCAGCACGGTCGGGTGGGACCGCTTCTGACCGATGGGGGACATCCCTCCGGCTACGTACCCCGTCGCACGCTCCGCATCCGCGACCTCAGCCATGACGGCCCTGCTGCCGCCCAGCACCCGCGCCAGCGCCTTGAGGTCCAGCTGTCCCGACACCGGGACGATGCCGACGACCAGGTGCGAGTCGAGGGAGACCAGCAGCGTCTTGAAGACGCGCGCAGGATCGACCTCGAGCGCGGCGGCGGCTTCCGTCCCGTAGGACGCCGCACGGGGATCGTGGTCGTAGGCGCGAATCTCGAACGCGATCCCGGCGGCGCTCAGGGCCACCGTCGCCGGCGTCCCCCCAGCGGACCTTCGCCTCGTCACGACTCGTGCCTCGCTGCAGCTGCGTGCTCAGTTGGGGGACCAGGCGGTCCGGGCGACCTGGGTGGCGGGCAGGGACGGGATCACGTTGATCGCACGCAGCTCCTCGGTCAGCAGCCGGGTCACGAGCACGAGGCGTTCGGTGGCGTCGTCGGCCTCGAGGAGCGACTGCCGCTCGGCCAGCGGCAGGGGGGTCAGCGCCGAGAGCGTCCACGACAAGAACCCCGGATCGCGGGGGAGGGTCCCGCTGAACGGGTCACCCTGGAGCTCGGTCATGGCCGCCCGGAAGGCCGTGAACGTGGAGCGGGCCCGGTCGAGGATCTCGGCCGGCACGTCGACCTCCGGCTCCGGGACGGCAGCGACCACGCCCTGGGGGAAGTCGACGCCGCGCTCCATCTCCTCCAGCATCATCCGCTCACGGGCGACCGCGACGATGTCGAAGGTGCCGTCGTCGTGACGCTCGACCTCGGTCAGCTGCAGGAGGCAGCCCAGTCGGTAGACCGACTGCGCTCCGTGGTCACCCACCTCGTACCCCTCGCGGATCGCGACGGTGCCGAAGACGCGTTCGGCAGGGTCTGCGACCGTGAGCAGGTGGCTGACCAGCATCCGGTACCGGTCCTCGAAGACGTGGAGGGGCACGCTCATCCCGGGGAACACCACGGTGCCCAGGGGAAACATCGGCAGTGCTCGGCTCACGTGTCCCACCTAACCACTCGTGTCCATGGTGCACCCGCGACGAGGGTCCGACCCGCCGGGGAACCTAGACTTGCGGGCATGTCCATGATCCGTCGCATCGACCTGAGGGGCGCCGATCCGGCGTCCGTCGACTACCGCGCGAGCGTGCCGCGCGCCGACTTCGACGTCGAGGCCGCCACGCACCAGGTGCAGCCGATCATCGACGCGGTCAGGGCACGAGGCGTCGACGCCATCAGCGAGTTCTCCGCCCGCTTCGACGGGGTCGCGCGCGACGACATCCGAGTCCCGCGTGAAGCGCTGGACGCCGCCCTGGCCGAGCTGGACCCGGCGGTGCGGGCCGCCCTCGAGGAGTCCATCCGGCGGCTCCGCACGACCAGCACGGCCGAGCTCGAGCACGACGTGACCAGCGAGGTCGCGCCCGGCGCGACGGTGACCCACCGCAAGGTCCCGATCGACCGGGTGGGGCTCTACGTCCCCGGCGGGCTCGCCCCGCTCGTCAGCAGCGTCCTGATGAACGTCGTCCCTGCGCAGGTCGCCGGCGTGCGCTCGATCGCGCTCGCCAGCCCGCCGCAGAAGAACCGGGACGGCCTGCCCGAGTCGACCATCATGGCCGCGTGCGCGCTCCTGGGCGTGGACGAGGTCTACGCCGTCGGCGGGGCCCAGGCCATCGCCATGTTCGCCTACGGTGCCGGCCCGTGCAGGCCGGTCAACCTGGTGACCGGACCCGGCAACATCTACGTCGCCGCCGCCAAGCGCCTGCTGCGCGGGGTCGTCGGCATCGACTCCGAGGCCGGACCGACCGAGATCGCGATCCTCGCCGACGACAGCGCCGAGGCCGCGTTCGTCGCCGCCGACCTGATCAGCCAGGCCGAGCACGACCCGATGGCCGCGTCGGTCCTGGTCACCGACTCGCTGATGCTGGCGGACGCGGTGGAGGCCGAGCTCGACAAGCAGGTCTTCGCGACACGCCACACGGAGCGGATCCGCACGGCCCTCACCGGTCAGCAGTCGGGCATCGTGCTGGTCGACGACATGGACCAGGGGATCGCGGTCGTCGACGCCTACGCGGCCGAGCACCTGGAGATCCTGACCCGCGACGCGACCGCCCACGCCGCACGCATCCGCAACGCAGGCGCGATCTTCATCGGTCCGTGGGCGCCGGTGTCCCTCGGCGACTACTGCGCCGGGTCCAACCACGTCCTGCCGACCGCAGGGTGCGCCTGCCACTCCAGCGGGCTGTCGGTGCGCGCCTTCACCCGGTCCGTGCACGTCATCGACTACTCCCGCGACGCGCTCGCCGACGTCGCCGACCACGTCGTGACCCTGGCCGAGGCCGAGGACCTGCACGGGCACGGCCAGGCCGTACGCGTGCGGTTCGCGCAGTGAGCCCCCGGTTCCCACCCCTGCGCGAGGAGCTGCGAGGGATCGAGCCCTACGGCGCGCCCCAGCTGTCGCGCGACACGGCGCCCGTCCAGCTCAACGTCAACGAGAACCCCTACGGCCCCTCGCCCGAGACCGCGGCTGACATCGCCCGATCCGTCGGCGAGGCCGCGGTGTCGCTCAACCGCTACCCCGACCGTGAGTTCACCGAGCTCAGGGCCGCCCTGGCGGCCTACCTCAACGTCTCCGGCGGCTCCGGCATCACCCGCGAGATGGTGTGGGCTGCCAACGGGTCCAACGAGGTGATGCTCCAGCTGCTGCAGGCGTTCGGTGGACCGGGCAGGGTGGCACTGTCGTTCGCTCCGACGTACTCGATGTACCCGGAGTACGCCCGCGACACCCACACCGAGTGGGTGGCCGGGCACCGGGCCGAGGACTTCTCCCTCGACCTCGACGCAGCCCGTGAGCTCGTGCTCGAGCGTCGGCCCAGCGTGGTGCTGCTGCCGAGCCCCAACAACCCCACCGGCACGGCCCTGTCGCCGGAGGCGGTGACGATGCTGTGCGAGGCCGTGGCGACCTCGGAGCCCGGAGGCATCGTGGTGGTGGACGAGGCCTACGGGGAGTTCCGTCGCGCCGGTACGCCGAGCGCGCTCGAGCTGCTGGGCACGCACCGCAACCTGGTGGTGACCCGGACGATGAGCAAGGCCTTCGCCCTGGCGGGGGCGCGCCTGGGCTACCTCGCGGCGGATCCCGCGATCTGCGACGCGATCCGCGTCGTACGCCTGCCCTACCACCTGTCGTCGGTGACCCAGGCGACAGCGCTCGCCGCGCTGCGGCACGCCCCCGAGCTGCTGGGGCGCGTCGACGACCTGCGGGCGGAGCGCGACGCGACCGTAGCCTGGTTGCGCAGGGAGGGTCTCGACGTCGCCGACTCCGACGCCAACTTCGTGCTCGTCGGACGGTTCGCGGACCGGCATGCGGTCTGGCAGGGTCTCCTCGACAGGGGTGTGCTGATCCGCGAGACCGGGCCGGACGGCTGGCTGCGGGTCTCGATCGGCACCGCCGACGAGATGGCGGCATTCAGGCAGGCACTCACGCAGGTGACGAAGGAGCAGGGATGACCCGCACGGCGAGCATCGAGCGCAACACCAAGGAGTCCCAAGTCAAGGTCGAGGTCGACCTCGACGGGACCGGTCGTGCCCAGGTCGTCACGGGCGTGGGCTTCTTCGACCACATGCTCGACGCGTTCGCGCGGCACTCCCTCGTCGACCTCGTCGTCCACACCCGCGGCGACACCCACATCGACGCCCACCACAGCGTCGAGGACACCGCGATCGTGCTCGGCCAGGCGCTGCGTGGGGCACTGGGTGACAAGTCCGGGATCCGCCGCTTCGGCGACGCGACCGTCCCGCTCGACGAGGCCCTGGTGCAGGCCGTGGTCGACGTCTCCGGCCGGCCCTACTGCGTCCACACCGGTGAGCCCGAGGGCCAGGCCTACGTCGCGATCGGCGGTGGCGGCACCGACGGCGTGCCCTACCAGGGGTCGCTGACCCGGCACGTCTTCGAGTCGATCGCCCACCACGCCCACCTCGGCGTCCACGTCCGCGTGCTCGCCGGTCGCGACCCGCACCACATCGTGGAGACGCAGTTCAAGGCCTTCGCGCGGGCGTTCCGCGACGCAGCGTCCTTCGACCCTCGCGAGACAGGTGTGCCGTCGACCAAGGGGAGCCTGTGACCGCCCCGGCCGAGGAGGGACGACGGCCCGTCACGACACCTGAGGTCGTCGTCCTCGACTACGGCTCCGGCAACCTGCGCTCGGTCGTGCGCGCCGTCGAGCGTGCGGGCGCGTCGGTGACGCTCACCGGCGACTTCGACACCGCACTCGCCGCGGACGGTCTCGTGGTGCCGGGCGTCGGGGCCTACGCAGCCTGCATGGCCGGCCTGCGCGCCATCAAGGGCGAGCGGATCGTCGGGCGTCGACTCGCGGGCGGCCGCCCGGTGCTGGGGATCTGCGTCGGCATGCAGATCCTCTTCGCAGGCGGTGTCGAGCACGGCGTGGAGACCGACGGCTGCGCCGAGTGGCCGGGGCTGATCACCCGGCTGGAGGCCGACGTCGTGCCCCACATGGGGTGGAACACCGTCGAGGTGCCGGACGGCTCACGCCTGTTCGCCGGCGCCCGGGACGAGCGGTTCTACTTCGTGCACTCCTACGCCGCCCGCAGCTGGGACCTCGAGACCAACGACCGTACGGCGGTTCCGCTGGTGACCTGGGCCGAGCACGGCGGCGACCGGTTCGTGGCGGCGGTGGAGAACGGTCCGCTGACCGCGACCCAGTTCCACCCGGAGAAGTCGGGCGACGCGGGGGCGGTGTTGCTCGCCAACTGGGTGGGCTCGCTCACCGCCTGATCGGCAGCCGCGAGCTGCGGCTCGCACGCTAGCCGTCGGACTCGGCGAGCGCCTTGAGGGTCAGCAGCTGCTTGCGTGCCATCAGCAGGTCACCCAGCGACAGTGCCGGGGCCAGCAGCCAGTGGGTGCGCGCAGCCACCTTCAGCAGCAGTCGCGTGCCGTCGGCGTGGGGCACGACGGCGTACGACAGGTAGGCGGACATGATCTTCGCGGTGAGCTCGCGTCCGGGGACGACCGCCAGCACGCGGCCCTGGTCGAGTCCGAAGGCTCGGGTGAACGGGGCACCGACCCGCGGCTCGGGCACGTCGCGCAGCTCGCGCGGTGAGCGGCGGCCCAGGTTGTCGATGAGGTCGTAGGAGTAGGGGGCGAGGCGGACCTGCCGCAGCCGGGCCCACACGGCCCTGGCGTCGGCGTCGACGGTGACTGCGCGCCACGCCTGCATCGTGGGCGCGCCGACGAAGTCGTCGCAGCCGTAGCGCCGTCGCGTCTCCGCCTCGCTGACGCCCCAGCGGTCGCCGATCATGTGGCCAGCATGGCCCATCGCTGGTCGGCGAGCTCAGGCGGACACGCGCTCAGCGCAGGACGACGAGCTGTGCGAGGTCGTCGCCGGGCAGTCCGGCGTCGGCGACGGCGTGGATCACGGAGCGGTCGAGCGCGACGTTGCCGTGGACGGTCGACATGAAGGCGGTGTCCGCGGCGTCGCGTCCGGTCGCGATCCTGACCAGGGACGAGCGCGGGGCGAGGGCGGTCGCGTCGACCACGTGCCAGCCACCTGCGACGTGTGCCTCGACCACGGCGTGGAAGTCCATCGGGTCGCAACCGGGGGCGTAGACGGCGACGAGACGCGCGGCGACGCCCAGGGACCGGAGCATCGCGAGGGTGAGGTGGGCATAGTCGCGGCACACGCCGGTCCCGGCCAGCAGGGTCTCCACGGCACCGTCGAGCGGGCCGCTGCTGCCGGGCACGTAGGCCAGTCGGGTGCCGACCCAGGACGACACGGCGTCGAGGAGATCGGCGGGCGCGACCCCGGCGAACTGGGTCGCCGCGAAGGGGCCGAGCCTGTCGGACTCGGCGTAGCGGCTGGGCCTGCGGTGCAGCGACAGGTCGGCCGGCTCGCTCGGCGGCACGTCCGCCCGGCCGCTGACGTCGGCGCGGTAGGTGACGCGGGACGGCCCGGCGGGCAGCGTCACGACGTGCATGCGTCCGTGGTGGGTGGAGGCCACCTCGTCGACAGGCCAGCTCCCGACCGTCGTGGCTCACCACGAGCTCCTCGACGACCTCGAGCCCAGGAGACCGTGCCACGGCCACCTGCAGCTCCACCTGGGACTCGACGCGTGCAGTGACGTCCAGCTCGGCGCCGACGGTCCGGTTCATGGGCTGATCCTCGCACGCAGCGCGCGGTCCGGCGCGGGCACCGTCTCGCCCCACCCACGGCGACGCGGGGACGGGGCCGCGCCACTCATAGGATCGACCCATGCCCAGCACTCCCGAGCAGCCCTACCTCGAGCTCCTTCCCGCCGTCGACATCAAGGGCGGTCAGGCCGTCCAGCTGGTGCAGGGCGTGGACGGGTCGGAGAAGCGCTTCGGCGACCCCGTCGAGGCGGCCCTGCGCTGGCAGGAGGCCGGCGCGGAGTGGATCCACCTCGTCGACCTCGACGCCGCCTTCGGACACGGCCACAACCGCGAGCTCCAGGCGACGATCGTCGGGACCCTCGACATCCAGGTCGAGATGAGCGGCGGCATCCGTGATGACGAGTCTCTTCAGGCGGCGATGGCAGCCGGCTGCCGCCGCGTCAACATCGGCACCGCGGCGCTCGAGCAGCCGCAGTGGTGTGCCCGAGCGATCGCGACGTACGGCGACCGGGTGGCGGTGGGCCTCGACGTACGAGGCACGACCCTGGCGGCGCGCGGGTGGACCCGCGAGGGTGGCGACCTCTACGAGACGCTCGCCCGCCTCGACGCCGAGGGGTGCGCACGCTACGTCGTGACCGACGTCCACAAGGACGGCATGCTGCAGGGTCCCAACCTCCAGCTGCTCCGCGACGTGTGTGCGGCCACGGACAGGCCCGTCGTCGCCAGCGGCGGGGTCACCACCCTCGACGACATCCGCGCGCTGATGGGGCTGGTCGACGAGGGCGTCGAGGGAGCCATCGCCGGGACCGCGCTCTACGAAGGTCGCTTCACCCTCGAGGACGCCCTCGCGATGACCAGGCCGCAGCCGTGAGCCTCGCGATCCGCGTCATCCCGTGCCTCGACGTCGACGGCGGCCGGGTGGTCAAGGGCGTCAACTTCACCGAGCTGCGCGATGCCGGCGACCCGGTCGAGCTGGCCCGCCTCTACGACGCCGAGGGCGCCGACGAGCTGACGTTCCTCGACATCTCCGCCTCCCACGAGGGCCGCGCGACGACGATGGAGGTGGTCAGTCGCTGCGCCGAGGAGGTCTTCATCCCGCTCACCGTCGGTGGCGGCGTCAGCAGCGTCGACGACGTCGACCGCCTGCTCCGGGCGGGGGCCGACAAGGTGGCCGTCAACACCGCGGCCATCCACCGTCCCGAGCTCGTCGCCGAGATCGCGGACCGCTTCGGCAACCAGGTGCTCGTCCTGAGCGTCGACGCGCGACGCGTCGGGGCCGACCAGCGCACGGCGAGCGGCTTCGAGGTCACGACCCACGGCGGCCGCAGGAGCGCCGGGCTCGATGCGATCGAGTGGGCCGTACGGGCGGCCGAGCTCGGCGCCGGCGAGATCCTGCTCAACGCGATGGACGCCGACGGCACCACGGACGGGTTCGACCTCGCGCTCATCCGGGCCGTACGCCGCGAGGTGGGCATCCCGGTCATCGCGAGCGGGGGAGCGGGTGCCGTGGAGCACTTCGCGCCGGCCGTGGACGCCGGAGCCGACGCCGTGCTGGCAGCCACGGTCTTCCACTTCGGCACGCTCAGCATCGGCGACGTGAAGACGGGGCTGTCCACGGCCGGTCACGCCGTACGCCGGGTCCGGGTCGAGTCGTAGGATTCGGCTCATGCTGAAGACCTCCCGGCCCCTCGCCGCCGCAGCCCTGGCGTCCGTCGCGATCGCTCTCTCCGCCTGCGCCCCGACCGGCGAGCCCGACACCGAGACCGAGGTGTCCAGCGACGCCGCGCCGTCCGAGGCGCCCGGCAGCCGACCAGTGCACCCCTGACGTGATGGACACCGTGAGCGCGGGCACCCTCACGGTCGCCACCGACGAACCCGCCTACGAGCCGTGGTTCGTCGACAACGACCCGACCAACGGCGAGGGCTACGAGTCCGCCGTGGCCTACGCCATCGCCGAGCAGCTCGGCTACACCGCCGACCAGGTCACCTGGGTCACCGTGCCCTTCAACAAGGTCGTCCAGCCCGGCCCGAAGGACTTCGACCTCGACCTCAACCAGGTCTCGATCACCGAGGCACGCCGCAAGGCCGTGGACTTCTCCTCCGGCTACTTCGACGTCGTCCAGACCGTCATCACCAACGCCGGCAGCGCGATCGACGGTGCGAGCACCGTCGCCGAGCTGGCCGACGCCAAGCTCGGCGCGCAGGTCGGGACCACGAGCTACACCGCGATCACCGAGCAGATCCAGCCCTCGCAGGAGCCGGCCGTCTTCGACACCAACGACCAGGCTGTCCAGGCGCTCAACAACGGGCAGATCGACGGCATCGTCGTCGACCTGCCGACCGCCTACTTCATGACCGCCGTCCAGCTCGACGACGGCGTCATCGCCGGCCAGCTCCCGCTCGAGGGTGGCGAGCCGGAGCAGTTCGGCGCCGTGCTGGGCAAGGACAGCCCGCTCACCGACTGCATCTCGGGCGCTGTCGACACCCTGCGTGAGGACGGCATCCTCGACCAGATCGGTCAGGAGTGGCTGGAGCAGCAGGGCGCTCCCGAGCTCTCCTGAGCACCGGCCACCGATGACTCAGATGCGCTCCGCGCAGGTCGCGGACGCGGACGACTGGAGTGCCTCGCAGGTCCAGCGCGAGCGTGACGACTGGAGGCGACGCCGGACGCTGCGCAGCGCCGTCATCGCCGCCGGCAGCACCCTGCTCCTGGTCGGGGCCCTCGGTGGCGCCGTGGTCAGCTCGCCGGGCTGGGAGCGGGTGCAGCAGACCTACTTCGACTGGGACAAGGCTGTGTCGTCCTTCCCGGCGGTGGTCGACGGATCGTGGCTCAACATCCGGGTGATGCTGATCTGCTGGGTGCTGATCCTCGTGCTGAGCCTCACCGTCGCGGTGGTCCGGACACTGCGCGGTCCGGTCGCGTTCCCGCTGCGCCTGCTCGGCACGGCCTACGTCGACGTGTTCCGCGGGCTGCCGCTGCTGCTGGTGATCTTCCTGCTGGGCTTCGGGGGCCCCGCGCTCGGGCTCGAAGGGATGCCGACCTCGCCGCTGTTCTGGGGCGGCGCGGCACTGGTGCTGTCCTACTCCGCCTACGTCGCGGAGGTCTTCCGCGCCGGGATCGAGTCCGTCCACCCGAGCCAGCGGCTCGCCGGTCGTTCCCTGGGACTCTCCTACGGCCAGACGCTGCGCCACGTCGTGCTGCCGCAGGCCTGGCGCCGCGTGATCCCACCGCTGATGAACGACCTGGTGTCCCTGCAGAAGGACTCCGGCCTGATCGCCGTGCTCGGCGTCAGCGACGCGATCCGCAAGGCGCAGATCGAGACGGCCCTCGACTTCAACTACACGCCATACGTCGTCGCCGGCGCGCTGTTCTGCTGCCTCACCATCCCGATGGCCCGGCTCACCGACCGCTACGCGCGCAAGAAGGGCTACCACGGGGCCGGGGGCGTGCTGTGAGCGGGCTGAGCACACCGTCGGGGACGGGGACCGAGCTGCTGCGGCTGGACGGTGTGCGCAAGTCGTTCGGCGACCACGTGGTCCTGCGCGAGGTCGACCTCACCATCGAGCCCGGCCAGTGCGTGGTGCTGATCGGAGCGTCGGGCTCGGGCAAGTCGACGCTGCTGCGTTGCGTCAACCTGCTCGAGGTCGTCGACGACGGCGTCATCACCTTCGACGGCCGCGACATCACCGACCCGCAGGTCGACGGTGACGAGGTGCGCTCCCTGATGGGGATGGTCTTCCAGGCCTACAACCTCTTCCCCCACCTCGACGTCATCGGCAACGTCACCCTCGCGCTTCGCCTGGTGCACGGCGTCGGTGCCGCCGAGGCGCGGACCCGCGGCCTGGCCATGCTGGACCGGGTGGGACTCTCGGAGAAGGCCGGGGCGCGCCCCGACGACCTCTCGGGTGGCCAGCAGCAGCGGGTGGCGATCGCGCGGGCGCTCGTGACCAGTCCGCGGCTGATGCTCCTCGACGAGGTCACCAGCGCGCTCGACCCCGAGCTCGTCGGCGAGGTCCTCGACCTGCTCACCGAGCTCAAGGCCGAGGGCGTGACGATGCTGCTCAACACCCACGAGATGGGCTTCGCGCGCGACGTCGCCGACCAGGTGTGCTTCCTCCACGACGGTCGGATCCACGAGCAGGGGGTCCCCGAGCAGGTGCTCGGCGACCCCCGGCAGGAGCGCACCCGCGCGTTCCTCTCCCGCATCCGCGCCTGACGGGGTCGCTGTCAGGGGTCACGGCATAACCTCGTGCGAGTGACAGACGACGCGAAGCTGAGGGGCACCACCACACTCGACGGCTTCCGGGTCCTGTGGGTCAGCGTCAAGCGCGAGCCACGCGTCTTCACCGTCGCCACGCTGGGGGCCGTGCTCTTCGGCGTGCTCACCGTCGCCGACGCGTGGGTGCTCGGCTGGTCCACCCAGAACGTGCTCATCCCTGCGTTCGACACCGGCGAGATCGGCGCCGGCCTGCTGGTGTGGGTGGTGGCGCTCTTCATGGCAGTCGCGATCCTGCGGGCGGTCGGCGTCGTGGCGCGTCGTCTCGGCGGCGGCATCATGT
Source organism: uncultured Actinomycetota bacterium (assembly GCA_963790155.1). GTDB lineage: Bacteria > Actinomycetota > Actinomycetes > Propionibacteriales > Nocardioidaceae > Nocardioides. The sequence goes on from CAWBNL010000004.1 coordinate 1,502,149, forward strand.
ACTACCGGATGCAGTCGCACACGCGCCGCGGCGTCACCCGGCAATACCTCTCCCTGCCGATGGAGTGGCACCAGCGGCACCCGACCGGCCAGCTGCTGTCCAACGCCTACTCCGACGTCGAGGCTGCCTGGTCGCCGATCATGCCGCTGCCGATGGCGCTCGGCACCGTGGTGATGATGGTGGTCGCGGTCGTCCAGATGTTCGTCGCCGACGTCGTGATGGCCGTCGTCGGGTTGCTCGTCTTCCCCGCGGTCGTCGTCGCCAACCTGCTCTACCAGCGCTACGCCTCACCGTTGCAGACGCGCGCCCAGATCCTGCGTGCAGAGGTGAGCGAGATCGCTCACGAGTCCTTCGACGGGGCGATGGTCGTCAAGACGCTGGGGCGCGAGGTGGAGGAGACCGACCGGTTCCGGGCCAAGGCCCGCGAGCTGCGCGACGTCAACATCCGCGCCGGGCGGATCCGGGCCGTGTTCGACCCCGCCCTCGCGAGCCTGCCCAACCTCGGAGTCCTCGTGGTCCTGGCCGTCGGCGTGTCCCGCGTGGCCAGCGGCGCCACCAGCGCCGGCGACGTCGTGACCGTCGCCTACCTCCTCACCATCGTGTCGTTCCCGATCCGCGCGATCGGCTGGCTGCTGGGCGAGTTCCCACGCTCGGTCGTGGGCTACCGCCGCACCCAGGCGGTGCTCGAGGCTGCCGGCAACATGCCCTACGGCGACGACGTGCTGCCGCGGGGCGAGGTCGGCGGTGCCCTGCTCCAGGTCGAGGACCTCCACTACGCCTACGACCCCGACGCTCCGCTGCTGCGCGGGGTGGACTTCGAGGTGCGACCCGGACGCACCGTCGCCCTCGTCGGCGCCACCGCGTCCGGCAAGAGCACCCTGACCAGCCTGCTGACCCGGCTCGTGGACCCCGACTCCGGGCGGGTCCGGATCGACGGTCACGACGTCAGGGGGCTGCGCAAGGGCGAGCTGCCGCGCGACGTCGCTCTCGTGCCTCAGGCGGCCTTCATGTTCGACGACACCGTGCGCGGCAACGTGACCCTCGGTGCCGACGTCTCCGACGCGGACCTCTGGTCCGCGCTGCGCACCGCCCAGGCCGACGGGTTCGTCGCCGCCCTGCCCCGGGGCCTCGACACCCAGCTCGGCGAGCGCGGGACGTCGCTGTCCGGCGGCCAGCGCCAGCGACTGTCGCTGGCGCGGGCACTGGTCCGTCGCCCGCGCCTGCTGATCCTCGACGACGCGACGTCCGCGGTCGACCCCGAGGTCGAGGCACGGATCCTCGCCTCGCTGCGCGAGGGGCGCAGCGAGGGCGGAGGCGACGGCGCGAGCGGGGGCATCGACCCGGCCGCCTCCCTGGTCGTCGTCGCCTACCGCAAGGCCACCATCTCCCTGGCCGACGAGGTCGTGCACCTCGACGAGGGCCGCATCGTCGGACGCGGCACCCACACCGAGCTGCTGGCGTCGAGCCCCGCCTACGCGCACCTCGTCAACGCCTACGACGTCGACGCCGAGGAGGCTGCCAGATGAGCACCACCACCCCCACCTCGGGCACCCACATGGACAGCGGCGAGGACATCGGCGCGATGGCCACCATCAGACTCGGCATGAAGTACTCACCCGAGCTGCGCGAGGGCCTCAAGGGCACCCTGCTGCTCGCCGTCGTCGCATCGTGCGGTCAGGTCGTCGTACCGATCGCGGTCCAGCAGACGCTCGACCGGGGGCTGAACGGTCCCGACGGTCCCCGCCTGGACTTCGTCGCCTGGATGGGCGTGGTCGCTGCCCTCGCGATCGTGGTGACCAGCGTCGCGTCCTATGCGATGACGAGCCGGCTCTTCACGGTCTCCGAGCGCGGGCTGGCCACCCTGCGCACCAAGGCGTTCCGACACGTCCACGACCTGCCGCTGCTCACCCAGAACACCGAGCGTCGCGGTGCGCTGGTCTCACGGGTGACGTCTGACGTCGACCAGGTCAGCCAGTTCCTGGTCTTCGGTGGCCTGATCCTCATCGTCAGCATCGGGCAGATGCTCGTGGCGACGGTGCTGATGCTGGTCTACAGCTGGCAGCTGGCCGCCGTCGTGTGGATCTGCTTCCTGCCGCTCTTCCTCTCGATCCGCTGGTTCCAGAAGAAGCTGTCGGCCGCCTACACCGTCGTACGCCACCAGGTGGGGGTGCTGCTCGGTGCGATCTCCGAACCGGTCGTCGGCGCCGCGGTGGTCCGCTCCTACGGTGTCGAGGACCGCACCCAGGAGCGCATCGACACCGCGATCCAGGACTGGCAGGACGCCTACGTCCACGCGCAGAAGTTCACGGTCACGTCGTTCTCCCTCGGTGGCCTGTCCGCCGGCCTGGCCAACGCCGGGGTCATCGTCATCGGGGTGCTCCTCGGCTTCGCCGGAGACATGACGCCGGGTCGGGTGCTGGCGTTCGCCTTCCTCGTCACGCTGTTCGTCGGGCCGGTCCAGATGGGCACCCAGATCCTGACGGACGCGCAGAACGCCATCGCGAGCTGGCGCCGCGTCCTCGGCATCCTCGAGACGCCGGCCGATCTCATCGACCCCGGTCCCGGCGGCGAGCAGCTGCCGCGCGGCCCCATCGACGTCCGGTTCGCCGACGTCACGTTCTCCTACCCCGCCGGCCCGCCGGTGCTGCGCGACGTCGACCTGGCGATCGCCGCCGGCACGCGCGTCGCCATCGTCGGGGAGACGGGTTCGGGCAAGTCGACCTTCGCCAAGCTGCTGACCCGGCTGATGGACCCGGTCGACGGTGCCGTGCTGCTCGACGGCGTCGACCTACGCCGCATCGACGCACGCTCCCTGAGGCGCAGCGTGGTGCTGGTGCCGCAGGAGGGTTTCCTCTTCGACGACACGATCGCCGCCAACGTGCGCTACGGCAAGCTCGACGCGAGCGAGGACGAGATCCGCGCGTCTGCGGTCCAGCTCGGCGTCGACGACTGGTTGGGCGGGCTTCCGCGTGGGCTGCACACGCAGGTCGGGCAGCGGGGTGAGTCGCTGTCGGCGGGGGAGCGCCAGCTGGTCGCGCTCTTGCGTGCGCACCTGGCCGATCCCGACCTGCTGGTGCTGGACGAGGCGACCAGCGCGGTCGACCCGGCGCTGGAGATGCAGATCGGGCGGGCGCTGGAGCGGCTGATGCAGTCGCGTACCTCGGTCACCATCGCCCACCGGCTCTCGACCGCGGAGAACGCGGACGAGGTCATCGTCATCGACAAGGGGCGCGTCGTCCAGCGCGGGTCCCACGCCGAGCTGGTCGGCCAGGCCGGCAGCGTCTACTCAGGACTGCACGCGAGCTGGATCGCGCAGCACTCCCACAGCTGAGCCGTCACAGCAGTGAAGCGCCCCAGGTTCTCTGCCGCTCCTATACGGGTTGCGGCTCTCGGTTGAGGGCCGCGTAGTGGGCTTGCTCGTACTCCACGGGGGTCATCATCCCAAGGGTGCTGTGCAGGCGCCGGTTGTTGTACCAGTCGACCCAGCCGGCGGTGGCGTACTCGACGTCGGCGATGGTCCGGTAGGGGCCGGCGTGGAAGACCGTGGTGCGGATGCACTCGGTCTTGTAGAGCCCGATGATGCACTCCATCAGCGCGTTGTCGTACGCGTCGCCGACCGACCCGATCGAGGGTCGGATGCCCTCGTCGGCGAGGTGGTCGGTGAACGGATCGAGGTGTATTGCGACTGCCGGCGTCGGCGTGACCGATCAGCTCACCGCGCACGACCGGGTGGCCTTCGCGTCCGCGCTGCCACAGTCGCCATCCGCAACGGGCACGTCGACCAGCTCGACGGCCTTGGTCGGTGCGACGTTCCAGGCCACGATCTTCTGGGCGAACACGTCGAGGACGAACGCGATGTAGACGAACCCGGCCCAGGTGCGGACGTAGGTGAAGTCCATGACCCAGGTCCGGTTCGGGGCGGCGGCGGTGAAGTCCCGGTCGAGCAGGTCCCCAGCCCGCCTGCCGTCCTTGGCCGGGATCGTGGTCCGGACGCCCTTGCTAGCGCCGGATCCCTTGCAGGCCTAGGGATCGCATCGCCCGGTCCACCGCTCCCCGGCGATGCGTCCGGGCAGGTCCGGCGCACCAGCGCGGTCATCTTCCGGCGCCCGTAGAGGCCCTTCAGGGTCATGCGCGCATGCCCTCGTGGTCGTCGCGTCCAGGCCAGGTCCCGGACCTGGTCGGTCACCGGCGGCGTCGCTGATCGTGCGGGCAGCGACCGGGCGCCTGGCGTCGGCGCCAGTCGCGGTAGGTCCGTGCGGCGATCTGGCAGCCCTGCTCGCGCAGGACCCGACAGATCGACTCGACCGCATGACCTTCGTCAGCGCATCTCGTCGATGAACGCGACGATCAGCGGTTGCGGGGGTCGAGTTCCCCCGCGAAGAAAATCGAGGCCCGACGCAGGATCTCGTTGTCCTCCTCGAGCCGGCGGACCTTCGCCTTCAGGTCCTTGATCTCGACCAGTTCCTCGCTCGTCGCGCCCTGGCGCTGGCCGCCGTCGACCTGGGCCTGGAGCACCCACCGGCGCACGGTCTCCTTCCCGACGCCCTCGCGACGGGCGACGACCTCAGCCGCCGCGGTCAGCGACGAGTACTCCGCCAGGTGCTCCAGCACCTGCCGCACGCACCGCTCCTTGACCTTGCGGATCGATCTTCTTCGGCATGGTTCTCATCCTCCTGGACTCACAAGGAGGCGGCATCAAACCTGGGGCGGTTCACAGAGCTGTCAGGCTCAGGACGCGAGGACCTGGCTGATCAGCATGTCGACGTCGAAGTGGTCGGACTCGGTGCCCATCGGCACGACGGCGAGGGTGCGGGCGAGGAAGTCGTCGATGTCCGACGTGCGAGCCGTCAGGACCAGGTGGCCGTCGGGCGAGCCGAGCTCGATGGTGATCGTCGGGCGACCCGTGAGCGAGACGCCCGGCGCCACGTGCACGTCACCCTGGCCCACGGCGGCCTCGACACCTCCAGGCGCCCCTCGCGACCAAAGGTCCACACGAGGTCGCCGTCGGGGGTGAAGAAGGTCATCGCGACCGCGAAGGGGTCGGAGTCTCCGGTAGCCCAGGACGGTGTCGATCTCGTGGCGCATGCCACGGTCGTCCGTGCA
>CAWBNL010000005.1:0-13172 GCA_963790155.1 uncultured Actinomycetota bacterium
GGGTCAGCGCGACCCGACGTGGCAGGATTCCGGCGCGTGTCACACGTGCTGGACCTCGGGTCCCGAGAGTTCTGGCCGCTGAGCGGTCGCACGGTCGACCTCACCAGTCGTGAGCGCTGGCTGGACGCCCCTCCGGCCGGCCGACCCGCGCGGTGGCAATGCTCCCGGACATGGCGGCACTCGCCGGATCCGGGTTCGCTGCGGCCCGGCTGCCCCCGGAGATCCGGGACTTCTACGAGCACACCTCGGCGGCGGATGGAGGTGTGGACCGGCTGGTCGCCGCTGTTCTTGCTGGGCGGCGTGGTGGTTGCGCGGCTCTGGGGGCCGGCCGGTAGTCACCGGTGCCAGCTCCGCGCGCACCCCGCCCTGCGCGGACCGGCTCAGGGTCCACGTCGCCTTCCCGCTGGAGTCCGGAAACGCGCAGGTCTTCCCGCGGCCTCCGTCGTCGGCGACGGTGGGCTCCTCCTCGAGACACCACGGGGGAGGTGGGGGCAGGGCGACGCCTACGTCGTCGTACGCCACGACCGTGACCACGCCGCGCGCGTGCTGGTGCGCGAGACCTTCCACATGTACGTCGACCCGCACGGTGTGCTCCGCAGCGACCACGAGCTCCGGCTGTGGGGCGCGTCGGCCGTGAAGCCGCACTACCGGCTGAAGCCGGCAGCATGACGGTCAACACGTTCCACCTCGCCGCGGTGCCGGCAGGCGGTCGGCCTACGTGCGCTGGTGCGCCCGTCGTCGCCGGTGGCCACGGACGGCCTCGACGACCTGGAGTGCCTCTCACTCATGCGGCTGGGGGCGCCGACCGTGTCGCGTGACCGCCTGCAGGCGCGGCGGCTGGCCGTCTTCGCCCAGTGGCGCAACGAGGAGGCACCCGTCCGGGAGATGGAGGAGATGGTGCACGGCAGGTCCGACGTCCCCGGCGCCGCCCGCCACACCCATGCGATGGCCGGGGGAGCGCCGCGACTTCCACCACGAGTTCGCGACCCACCGTTTCCGGCCGCTGTCCGAGCACGGCAGCTGGCAGGGCCGCACGAGCATCGTCCCGCCGGCCGGAGGCTGACGGCGAGTACTACCCGTCGCCGTCGACCGCCTCGACGAGGTAGGGCTCGAGATAGGGAGCGAGCGTCGTGTTGAAGGTGCGCGACATGTGGTTGTAGTCGGAGTAGACGATCACGCCGCCCATCACTGCAGGACACGTCGTGTCGGTGCACAGGTGGTCGTTGAGGTCGACGATCGTGACGAGGTCGGGGTCGGCGTCCTCCGCCGCCTCGGCCAGCGGGTCGGCGCGGATCCATTCGTCGGGCGAGCCCGCGCACGCCTGCGGGTCGTCGAGGTGGAAGCTCACGCAGAACGGTGTGTCGTTCTCGATGTCGAGCGGCGCCGGGGTGTCGCGCAGGACGAGCACCCGCAGCCCCGCGTCGGTCAGCCGCTCGAGCGTGCCGGCGTAGGTCGCTGCGTCGTTGTCGTGGTCCATTGTCGACATCACGACGGTGTCGTAGCCCGAGGATGTCAGGTCGTCGATGGCCTCGCCCTCGATCGCCTGGCACTCGGCGGTGCGCTCCGCTGTCTGCTTCGCGCCGTTCTCGCGGATCGGCTCGAGCGTCGGCTGGCAGACGCCGACGACATAGGTGTCGAGCTGCCAGCCGCGGGCCTTCGCGACCGCCTCGACCGCGGGCTGCCAGTGACCGGCGTGCGAGTTGCCGAAGAGGGCGATCTTCGCCGTCGGAGCCCCCGTGTCGCCGCGCTGGCAGGAGATCAGGTCGCCGAAAGGGGGCCAGTTGAGGCACACGCCGATCTGGATCGACTCCGACTGGTCGGTCTTGGCGAATTCCGGCGTCGTGACGAGCTCGGGGTCGGCCGGGCAGTCGAGGGTGGGGTCCAGCGCGCCCGCACCGACACAGCTGCGCTCGACGACGCCAGAGTCGAGCTCGGCGACCGCCTCGGCGGACGCGGCGTTGGTGCGCTCGACGTGCGTCCACATCGCCACGCTGACGGCGACCACAAGGGCCGACGCGACGACGAGCACGACGAGGCCCCTCCGGCGGACGGACGCGCCGGGACGCGTGGTGCGGACCGGGTCCTCGACGAAGGTCGTGCTGGCCCAGGACAGCGCCAGGAGCGCCGGGAGGAGGAGCAGCTTGAGGCACAGCGAGGGCTCGATGCCCAGGCACAGCGGCACGAGCAGCAGCACCGGCCAGTGCCAGAGATACATAGCGTACGACGTGTCGCCGACGAGCTGGACCGGTCGGGCGTGCGTGAGGGGTCGCAGCGACAGCGGGCCGTCGGGGTCGGCGGCCAGGATGAACGCCGCCGCACCGAGGGTGGGCAGCAGGGCGGCAACCCCGGGAAAGGGTGTCTCCTCGCTGAGCAGGAACGCGGCGGCGAGCATCATCGCCACGCCGCCCCAGGCGAGCGTCGTACGCAGGCGCGCGGCAGTCGCGGTCCACGAGCGGCCGGCCCACAGGATAGCCAGCAGCCCGCCGAGGCCGAGCTCCCAGATGCGTGCCGGCGTCGAGAAGTAGGCGACGGACGGGGACGACCACGTGATCGCCAGGCCGTAGAGCAGGCTGGCAGCGGTGACCACGCCCACGCCGACGCCGAGCGTGGAGCGCAGTGCCCAGCCACGGCGGGCGCCCACCACGGCGAGCAGGCAGACCAGGATCGGCCAGGTGATGTAATATTGCTCCTCGACCGAGAGCGACCAGAAGTGCTGGAACGGCGACCCGCTGCCGCCTTCTTGGAGGTAATCGGTCGCCTCCGAGATGAGCCGCCAGTTCTCGACGTAGAACATCGAGCTCAGGGCGTGCCGGGCAGAGGCCTGCCACTGGCCGAGCGGCAGGAACACTGCGATCGCGAGCAGCGAGAGCAGCAGTGTCACTGCGGCGGCGGGCATCAGCCTCAGCACGCGGCGGGCCCAGAAGCCCGCGAGGTCAGTCAGTCCGGTCGGCGGCCGGCGGAAGAGTCCGCCGGTGATGAGGAAGCCGGAGATCACGAAGAAGACGTCGACTCCGACGAAGCCGCCGGGGAGCGCATCGGGCCAGAAGTGGTAGACGACGACCATCCCGACGGCCAGGGCGCGCAGGGCCTGGATGTCCTTGCGCCTGTGCTCGGAGTGGGACGCCCCAGAGGCGACAGCGGCATGACGAGGCAGCAGATCAGCCATGTCGGGGCGAGGTCCTTCGGCAGGTCGTGGCGCCACCGGGCGCCGGGTCCGGGGCAGGTTATCAACGGCCCCGGGGGGTTGCGGGAATCCCCGGCGGGGGAAGGGCCGGCTCCCGCCTATACTGCTGGACGTTTGGCCGGGCGCGGGGGATCGACCCCGTCTCACGGCCGGTTGCCACATAGGAGGGAAAGCGCGTGCTCGATGAGCCACGACTCGAGGAGCCGGTGATCGTCGGGGTGCAGTCGCTGCTGTACCACACCCCGATCGAGGGAGTGGAGCGCATGCTGGAGGCGCTCGACAACTCCTCCAGGATCGGTCAGAGCGAGGGCATGTGCACCGGCTTCGTGGTCACGCTGGGCGACGCGTCGTCCGAGCGGCTGCTCAGCGACGACGACCTCGAGCGGCTGCGCGCCCGGCTACCGCACATCCACCAGCTCCGCTACCACTTCTTCGACGGCAACGTCGGCACTTCCCGGGGCCACAACGAGCTTGTCCACCTCGTCGATACGCCCGACTACATCATCTTCTCCAACCCCGACGTGGTCCCGGAGCCGCGCGCCATCTGGCGTATGGTCGCCGCGTTCGGTGACCCGTCCGTGGGCTTCGTGGAGGCCAAGCAGCTGCCCATCGAGCACCCCAAGGACTACTCCAGCGCGACCGGGTTCACCTCGTGGGCCACGACCGCCTTCGCCATGACGCCCCGCGACCTCTTCCTGGAGCTCGGTGGCTTCGACGCCCAGACGTTCTTCATGTACTGCGACGACGTCGACTACTCGTGGCGCGTGCGCGAGGTCGGCAAGCTGGTGGTGTTCCAGCCGGCCGCCGTGGTCTTTCACGACAAGTACCTCAACAACGACGGCAGGTGGATGCCCACGAGCGCCGAGGTCCGGTTCTCGGCCGAGGCCGGCCTGCTGATCGCCCACAAGTGGTCCAAGCCCGGGCTGGTGAAGTCGATCCTGCGCCGCTTCGAGTCTGACGAGGCCGGTCCGGAGGAGAAGGCGGCGGCTGCGGAGTTCCGACGCCGCGAGCGCCAGGGCACCCTCGTCGAGCAGCGCGACCCCCAGCACAACATCGGCACCTTCGCGAAGGGCCGCTACGCGGAGCACAGGTACTCGTTGTGAACGACCAGCACAAGTACGACAATTCGGTCCAGCCCGACAACAAGTTCGGCCACACGCTGCGCTTGCTCGCCGCGCACCTGCCGTCCGACCTCGGCCAGGACGGCGTGCACCTCGACCTCGCGTGCGGGTTCGGGCACATCGCCGACCCGATCAAGGACCAGTTCGGTCTCCACTACGTCGGTGTCGACGTCGACGACCAGGAGCTCGAGCAGCTGCGCGAGCGCGGCCTCGAGGCGCATGCGGCCGACCTGACCGACCCTGACGTGGGGGAGCGGCTGCGCCACGTCCTTGACGGTCGCCGGCTCGTGTCGGTGACGTTCCTCGACGGGCTCGAGCACCTCACCAACGGCACCCATGCGCTCAACGCCCTCGGCGAGCTGCTCGCCGAGCACCGGGCGGTGGCCGTCACGAGCGTGCCCAACGTGACCCATCTCGACGTCGGCATCAAGACCCTCCTGGGAAGGTGGGACTACACCGAGGCGGGGCTGCTCGACGTCACCCACTACCAGCTCTATAGCGAGAAGAGCCTGCTGGCGGCGTTCCGTTCCGCCGGGCTGTCCCGCATCGGTCGCGAGGATGTCCTTGTGGCTCGCAGCGACCAGCACTTCCCGGGTCACCACGTCGGACTGTCCGAGGCAACCACTTTCTCGCGCTACCTCCGCTCCGTGCGCGGCGACGCCGAGCCCAACGGTCTGGTCAACCAGTTCGTGTGGGCGCTGACGGCCGCTCCGGCCCGCCCGACCCTGCACTACGTCGACCCCGAGGGTTTCGAGGCCGACCGGTTTCTCAGCGTGGTCATGCGCACGCAGGGCCGCCGCATCCAGGAGCTCCGCGAGGCGCTGCTGTGCCTCGGCGCACAGTCCTCGCAGGACTTCGAGGTGCTGATCGTCGCCCACAAGACCAATGTCGCCGAGCAGAAGGCCGTCGAGGTCGTCATCGACGACCAGCCGTCGGCGCTACGCGAGCGGATCAGGTTGGTCCTGCTCGACCGGGGCCAGCGCTCGGCGCCCATCAACGCGGGCATTGAGGCCGCGACCGGTCGCTACGTCGCGATCTTCGACGACGACGACGTGGTGATGGGCGACTGGGTGAAGGAGTTCGCTGACGCCGAGCGCGAGCACGGTGGCCGGATCCTGAGGAGCATCGCGCTCAAGCAGGGAGCGTCGGTCGACACGGTCCGCGGGCTGCCGGGGATCCGCTCCACGACGGCGCCGGAGCGGGCCTACGACGACGACTTCTCGCTCGTGGGCCACCTCGTTGCCAACCAGTCTCCGCCGATCAGCTGGATCTTCCCAAGATCGCTGGCCACCGACTTCGGGCTGAGCTATGACGACTCGATGACCACCACCGAGGACTGGGAGTTCCTGCTCCGGGCCGCCCAGCTCGCCGGCGTCACCGACATCGGCCGGGGCACTGCCATCTACCGCTGGTGGGAGACGCGCGAGTCCTCGCGCACCGCCCACCCCGCCGACGAATGGGCGCAGAACCAGCGCGAGATCGAGCGCCGCATCGACTCGCGGCCCTTCCTGCTGCCGCCGGGCGAGACCCGCCAGCTGCGCACCGACCTGCTCGAGCTCACCGCGCTGCGCAAGCGCACCAAGCAGATGCAGAGGCACATCGCACGGCTGGAGAAGAAGACTGCCAACCAGCAGACCCGCCTCCGTCGGCTGCGCCGGCGGACCCGTGCCCTGCGAGGGGCCGGCGAGACGCCCGCCCGCACCGGTGGGATCCGTCAGCGGCTGCGTCCGCGAACCCGCCTGAAGTCGGTCGCGAGCAGCCTGCGCCGCGCCTGACCCCGCTTAGGGGGGTGGGAGCAGTCGGCCGCGGCTTGTGTCGCAGGGCCGGCCCCTCGACGAGCCGCCACGAGGCGATGGCGAGCAGCCACACGATCGGGGTGGCCAATGCGATCACCAGCCACGGGCTGATATCGGTCCCGGCGATCTGGACGATTGTCTGCTGCACCGGGGAACGCCCAGATGTAGACGCCATACGACGCGTCGCCGAAGCGCGTCAGCATCCGACCCAGCGGCGGCACTGTTTGGGCGAACCAGTAGCAAGATGTAGACCGATGCCAGCGTCCACGTGACCACGCGCAGCGGCTCCGGGCCGAGCCCAGTGACCACCCAGAGAGGGATCAGGGCCAGGGCGACGGGCCAGGTGGGGACCAGCCGGTCGCGCCACGAGTAGACGGCAGCGCCGACCGCGAAGGCCGCGATGACTTGCGTGGCCCCCACGGCGTCGGACGTGAGGGGGACCCACACCGCCGCCCACACGAGTCCGAGCGCGGCGAACGCGGTGCTGACCGCCCGGCGCGCCAGCAGCCCGCTGGTGCCGAGCAGGACCAGCAGGAAGTAGGCGAATACTCCCACCGGCAGGCTCCACAGCGGACCGTTGACCGCGCCGGGGTAGTAGCCATGGTCGAAGACTCCGGGGAGCTCCGCGCCGAAGGGGAAGAGCAGGGTGATCCGCACCGGGTAGATCCAGGTCTCCCAGCTCGAGAAGTAGCGGCCGAGCGACGTGACGACGGGCCCCAGGACGAAGGCAGTGATCAGTCCCACGGTGGCCAGTGCGGGCAGCAGGCGCAGGGCGCGCTTGATCCAGAAGACGCGCGTCGAGGGGTCGTTCTCCCAGCTGCGCCGGATCAGCAGTCCGCTGACCCCGAAGACCAGCACGCCCACGCTGCCGAGGGTCGTGCCGATCTGGTGCAGCGGCTCGTCCTGGCCTGCCAGCGCGAAGGAGTGCAACACAAGGACCGACCAGGCGGCGACCAACCGGAGCACGTCGAAGTTGTTGTCGCGGCTGCCGAGCCGGTCCGCAAGCCGGACCGTGCCGCGGGGCGTACGGCGGCGCCGCGGGCCGCCTCGGGCGTCGCGCTCATCCCACGACGTCTCGCAGCGGGCGCACGGAGTCGGTGGAGAAGTCGTGGACCGACAGGTGGGCGATCTCGTCGAACCGGTCGGAGCCGGTCAGGTGCGTGAGGTTGCCGGAGGCGTCGCGGGACTCGCGGAAGCGGGACTCGACGTAGCCCTCGGCGGCCGTCAGCGCCGGGACGTCCCCGAGATGGTCGATCCGCACGAAGTAGGCGTTGTTGCCGTTGCTGTTGCTGCCAACGAACGCGTAGCCCTTGCGCTCGGCCAGGTCGCACAGCGCCGCCAGGGAGGCCCCGAAGAAGAGGTGCGAGTGGTGGGCGGCCCGCCGCGTGAAGTCGGCCGCGTAGGGGACCGACACCTTCGCCTGCGGCCCGAAGACACTGTTGTACTCCGCAACGACGATCACGGGGGAGACCACTTCGACCGCATCCCAGACCCAGTAGTCATTGCCGTCGATGTCGATGCTCAGCAGCCCGACCTCGCCGGTGAAACCGGCGCCGGAGAACAGGTCGTTGATGTTGTCGCGGGTGATGAAGCTGGCCAGCGCCGTCAGGTCGTGGCGCCAGTGCTCGGCCAGCGTCCTGATGCTGGTCACGTTGGACTCGCTGCCGTCGATGACCAGGCCGCGCCAGTTGTCCTTGACCAGGAGGAAGCGGGTGTTGGACTCGCGGTAGGTCTCGACGCCGAACTCGATGAAGCTCTGGGGTGCGTCGACATGCTGCAGGAGGTACTGGATGATGCCGTCGTCGCCGTACTGCGAAAACACCCGGAACTCGACGTCGCGCAGCGAGGCCGCGGTCGCGGGGAGCTGGCGAGCCATCATCGTGCCGAGCAAGATCCGGTTGAGCTCGATCTCGCGCGTGAGCGAGCCGGGCGTTTGCGCCCTCGCCTGCTGGAGCGCCTGTGCCAGGCGCGGCGAGTTCGCCACCAATCGCTCTCGCAGCATGTCGTGATCCCCCTGTCGATGCCTTGCTGGACGGCTCGGATGTTACAGGTGGTCGTCGGTGGGCCGCGCCGGTGCCTCCCGGGGCGCCGGCCGACGCCTAGCATGGCGACCATGTCGAGACGATCGCAGCTGAGCGCCTCGCCGACCACCCTCGTCCTCGGTGCGGCGCTGGTGAGCGGCCTGTCCGGCTACATTGCGCTGATCCTCGCCGCCCGCACGCTGAGCCCGGCGGACAACGCCGAGTTCCTGGTGTTCTGGGGCGTCGTCTTCGCCATGTACGGCGTCCTGATCGGCATCACCACCGAGACGACCCGGGCGGTCAGCACCACCGATGACCCCGGCGCCCGTACGACGCGCGTGATGCCCGTCGTGCTCGGGTTCGCCCTGACCCTGGTCGCCGTGGTGGGCCTCACCGGGGTGCTCTGGGCGCCACCGGTCTTCGGCACGCACTGGGCGGCACTGCTGGGCGCCACCGTGCTCGGCACCACGCTCTTCAGCGGCCACGTCGCGGTCGCCGGCATTGCCTCGGGCCGCCGCGCGTGGTCCGGCTACAGCCTGCTGGTCGCGGGGGAGACCGCGACCCGGCTCGTGCTTTTCTGCGTCGTCGTGGTGCTGGCCGGCGGGGTCGTCGGCTTCGCCTACGCCAGCGCCGTGGCCTCCGGGTTCTGGCTGGCCGCCACGGTGTCGTCGCGGCGCTACCGCGACCTCTGGAACCAGCACGTCGCCGACGACGCCACCGCCCTGGTGCGGCGGCTGGTGGCCTCGTGCACCGCGGCGGGGGTCTCGGCGCTGCTGCTGGTCGGCTATCCGGTGCTGCTCCAGGTCACGACCTCCGACGCTGTGTTCGCCAGCGCGGCGCCGATCATGCTCGCCGTCTCCCTGTGCCGGGCCCCCCTCCTCGTCCCCCTCGGGGCCTACCAGAACGTCGTAGTGACGAAGGTCGCGGCGCACGGCGTACGAGCGCTGGTCCCGGTGCTCGTCGGTCTCGGCGGCCTCACGCTAATCGGCGCCCTCGCGGCCTGGCCGATCGGCCCGTGGGCGCTGCGGCTCGTCAACCCCGCCTACCACGTCGACGGGGCCGTCTTCACAGGCCTGGTCGTCGGCGCCGGTCTGGTCGCGGCTCTGACGGTCACCGGGGCGGCGGCCGTCGCGTTCGACCACCACACCGTCTACCTCACCGGCTGGATCGCCGCCACGGTCGCTGCGTTCGTCGTGCTGCTCACTCCGTGGTCGCTGGAGACCCGCGTCGTCACCTCGCTGCTGGTCGGCCCGGTCGTCGGAGTGGCCGTACACCTGGGTCTGGGCCGGCAGCGCATCAGTTAGGCTTCCGCGGTGTCCAAGCGCCCTCTCGTGTTCGTCGACATGCTCTCCTACACCGGCACCAAGGGAGGGATGGAGACCTACACCCGCGAGCTCTACCGGAGCCTTGGGGAGCTCGACACCGGGCTCGACTTCGTCGCCCTCGCGAGCAAGGAGGGCGCGCGGCTGGACCTGTCGTGGTTTCCCGGTGAGGTCATCGCCTCGCGCATCAGCGGCGAGAACCGATTTGTGTGGGCCTTCGGCGAGCTCGTCGCCGCCAGCGCGGTCGCCCAGCGACGCAAGGCCGACCTGGTGCACGCGCCCGCGACGCTCGGCCCGATGTGGACGTCGATGCCCACCGTCATCACCATTCACGACATGCTCTACTGGAGCCACCCCGAGCTGATGACGACGCCGCTCTACACGCGGCCCGTGATGTGGATGGAGAAGCGTGGAGCCGCCAACGCCGCCCACGTGATCACCGTCAGCGACGTGTCTGCCGACGAGATCGTGAAGTATCTCGGCTTCCCCCGCGAGCGGCTCCACGTCGTTCCCGAGGCAGCAGAGCACCCGGCGACCTCGCCGACGATCGAGCGGTGGACCGACAACATGGTGCTGGCCAGCGGCCAGCGCCGACCGCACGAATTGGGACGGCCTGATCCGCGCCCTCGCGCTCGTCGAGGAGGACCTACGACCCCGGCTGGTGATCACCGGCGCCCGCGGCGACGACCCGCTCGCGCCGGTAGTCGCGGAAACCGGTATGGGGGAGTGGGTCGACCTGCGCGGCTGGGTCGACGACGCCGAGCTGGCCGACCTGCGCTCGCGGGCGCGGGCGATGGCGTTCCCGACGCTGGCCGAGGGCTTCGGCCTGCCGGTGCTGGAGGCGATGGCTCAGGGCCTGCCCGTGATCGCCTCCGACCTCCCGGTGCTGCGCGAGGTCGGCGGCGACGCGGCGCTCTGGTTCGACCCCACCGACCACGCCTCCATCGCCGACGCGATCCGCACCGTCTCCACGAAGCCGGAGATCTTGCCCGCGATGTCGGCGGCCGGCATCAAGCAGGCCGGTCTCTTCAGCTGGGACCGCGCCGCTCGCGAGACCCTCGAGGTGTTTTGGACCGCGCTGGGCGGTCGCCCGTCCTAGCGGGGCCGCCCGGAGGGCTCAGCGCTCGAGGGCATGGTCGAGCAGGCTGCGTACGGCGCTCCGTTCGCGCCGCTTTAGCGCGGTGGGTAACAGGGTCACGGCGTGCAGCCGCGACGTCCAGCGCAGACGTGCGGTGCGGGCGGCCCGGCTCCAGCCGTGCGCCGCCATCTGGTCGGCGGCGGTGGAGTAGTAGCGGCGCTCGTCGGATAACCGGTTGCCGTGCAGCAGGCTCGTCGCCGAGGCGCTTTGGGTGTGCCGGCGGTAGGAGAAGCAGACCGTCGGGTCCAGCACGAGGGTCTCGCCGGCGGCCGTCATGTCGATGAGCAGCGCGAGGTCCTGGATGATCGGCAGCCCCTCGCGGAAGGCGTAGCGGTTGATCGCCTCGGTGCGGAAGACCAGCGCGGGCCAGTAGTGCCAGGCGCCGCGGAGCAGGCTCGTGGCGAGCCTCTCGCCGGACAGCTCGGTGCGCCGGTCGACCGAGGGACGGATCGCCCGCTTGACCTTGTCAGAGAGCGGGTCGATCGGCGTGTCGTGCTCGTCGACGACCTGGACGCCGACCTGGATCGTGGCGGCGGTCGGGAACTCGCGGTGCGCGGCCTTCACGGTCGCCGCGAAGCCCGGGTGCATGAGGTCGTCGCAGCCGAGGAACATCATCAGATCGCCCGAAGCCATCTCGCGGCAGCGCTGGTAGTTGTCGGTGATGCCGACGTTGACCTCGTTGCGCACGTAGCGGATCCGCGGGTCGTCCTCGACGGCGAAGTGCTCGGCGACGGTCGGGTCGGGGTAGCAATCGTCGACCACGACGATCGTCCACCCGGGGTCGGTCTGCGCCTTGACGCTGTCGATCGTGGCGTAGAGCAGGCCCGGGTCACCCCAGAACGGGATGAAGACCTCCAGCGGCCCCGGTGTCGGGCCGCTCTCCGGGGCGTGGCTCACTCGCGGATCTCGTCGCGGTGCAGGTCGGTGTGCAGGTCGGTCTGCTGACGCCCGGCGGCGTCGCGGTGCTGGTCGATCTCGAGGCGCAGCAGGGCGATTTCCTCGGCGAGGGTGCGGGTGCGCTCCTCGAGCCGGCCGAGCTCGGAGCTGTGCTGGAGCGTCAGCACCATGATGACCATCGAGGCGCCGAAGAAGAGCAGGTTGGCCGGGACCTCGAGACCGATGGTCTCCGACGCCCGCGTCAGCAGCGCGGGGAACGCGGCCACGGTGACGATCCCGAGGGCCACCAGCGCCCAGATGAGAGCGTACTTCTCGCGCAGTCGGTGGCGCCGCATCATCTCGAAGAGCGCGACCAGGATGATGATCGAGCCGACGAGGCCCAGGATGGTCACTCCGCTCATCGCTGCCTCACCTCCTCGTGGGCATCCTCGGGCGTGTGCGTGGGTGCGGCCTCGTCCTCGGACCAGTCGGCGTCCTCGACGCCCAGGCTGGTCAGCGTCTCCTCGCTGTCGCCCTCCTCGATCTGGGCGGGCCAGTCGCGGACCAGCGCGAGCAGCAGCGCGACGATGGCGCGGAAGAGGTAGATCGTCGCCTTGAACGGCGAATGCGACGCCTTGCCGGCGACGCGGGCGCGCATCGTGACCGGAGCCTGGGTGATCGTGCACCCGGCCCTGGCGGCGATGACCAGGGACTCCACGGTGTCGCCCAGGTATTCGGCCGGGTAGTGGGTCGCGAAGAGCGCTATGGCCCGACGGTTGGACACCCGGAAGCCGGAGGTGACGTCGGTCAGCCGGGTGTGCGCGAGGCGCGAAAGCACCCACGCCAGCAGGACCATGGCCCAGCGCCGCGGGCCGCGCACCTTGTAGGGGTCGTCGGGCGTCGCGAAGCGGGCGCCGATGACGACGTCGGCCGCCTCCATGCGGTCGTCGCCGCCGAGCCGCTCGACGAGGCCCGCGAGGTAGCTCGGGTTGTGCTGGCCGTCGGCGTCGATCTGCACGGCCACGTCGTAGCCGTGGCGCAGCGCATAGCGGTAGCCGGTGCGCATGGCGCCACCGACACCGAGGTTGTAGGGGAGCTCGCACACCTCCGCGCCCGCCGCGCGGGCCCGCTGCGCGGTGAGGTCGGCGGAGCCGTCGTCGATGACCAGCAGGTCGGCGTCGGGGACGCACGACCGGATCTCCTCGATGGTGCCCGTGATGGCGTCCTGCTCGTTCCACGCGGGCACGATGATGAGCACGCGCTGACGTGAGGGACCCCCGGACATGCGTTCGATCCTAGCGTGGGTGCTCCGGATTCCCGGCTTCGACCCCGCGGTGCCCTAGCCCTTCGAGCCGATGACCTCGACCGTGAAGTCGGCGTCGGGGCACACCTTCTCGAGGTCACGCTCGAGGCTCTTGGTGCGGGTCACGACCCGGACGTCGCCACCCCACTCGACGATCGCGCCGCACAGAGCGGCGGGGTCTGCGCTGTTCATCGAGTAGGCGTAGTTGCGCAGCGGGTCGCTGAGGTTGTCCGACCCGGACTGGAGCAGCCAGAAGTTGATGGCACTGTCGAAGGCGAGCGGCATGGGCGGCGGGCCGTAGCCCGACACGATCGTGCGCGGGTCCTCCTCCATCAGCGTAAACAGGCGCTCGTAGGCGCGGTCCATGGAGGTGTCGTAGTTGAGCCAGGCCGGCGTCATCACGGACGGGAT
>CAWBNL010000006.1:0-28697 GCA_963790155.1 uncultured Actinomycetota bacterium
GCCCTCTCACGGCGGTAACGCCGGTTCAAATCCGGTCGGGGGTACCAACGCAGAACGAAGGGCCCGGTCTTCGACCGGGCCCTTCGACGTTGTATGCCACTCGATCAGCAGGCCGCCTGCTGGGCCGCCTTCTTCTTCTTGGCCGCCTTCTTCTTCTTCGCCGCCTTCTTGGCGAGGCGCTTGTGCTTGGCGCTGGCCTGGGCTGCCGCCTTGCGGTTCTTGGCGGTGGGGTGGCTCCTGGCCTTCTTCTTGGCCCTGGCCTTCTTCTTCTTGGCCGCCTTCGCCTTCTTCTTGGCCTTCGTCGCGGCCCTCGTCGCCTTCCGCGCGATCGTCGTCGCCGCCACGCAGGCGCTGCTCGGGTTCGTGGCCGTCGCTCCCCCCGGCGCGGTCAGGGCGAGAGTGATGCTGCCGGAGGTGGCGCCGCCGGTGCCGCCGGCGGCGAAGTGGTAGGTCTGGCCGGCGACGGCGTCGAAGGCGAGGGCGGGGAGGGTGCCGGCTGTGCAGGCGCCGCCGGGATAGGCGGCCTTCGCCGGGGTGCGGTTGGTGCCGACGCTGGTGGCGTTGGTCAGCGCGGAGACCGTGGTGCCGGTGTAGACGGCGAGGGAGGCGTGGTAGGCGGGTAGCGAGTCGCAGAGGTCGAGGCGGTAGCGGCCGGTGGCAGGTGCGGTCCATCGCCACCAGGCCGTGCCGGTGGCGGTGTAGGAGCTGCGGGCGGTGGGCTCACCGGCTTCGGTGGAGGCGCCGGAGTTGGATCCGGTCACGGTGAGGTTCGGCGCGGAGCCGAGGTCGGTGGCGTTGGCGAAGTTGTCGTTGACCGTGGGGCGGGACAGCCGGAGCACGATGTTGGTCGAGGTGGCGCCGCCGGTGCCGCCGGCGGCGAAGTGGTAGGTCTGGCCGGCGACGGCGTCGAAGGCGAGCGCGGGGAGGGTGCTGCTGGCGCACTCGCCGCCGGGGTAGGCGGCGGTCCCGGCCGGGGTGCGGTTGGTGCCGACGCTGGTGGCGTTGGTCAGCGCGGAGACCGTGGTGCCGGTGTAGACGGCGAGGGAGGCGTGGTAGGCGGGTAGCGAGTCGCAGAGGTCGAGGCGGTAGCGGCCGGTGGCAGGTGCGGTCCATCGCCACCAGGCCGTGCC
The DNA here is from genome assembly GCA_963790155.1 of uncultured Actinomycetota bacterium. Classification (GTDB taxonomy): domain Bacteria; phylum Actinomycetota; class Actinomycetes; order Propionibacteriales; family Nocardioidaceae; genus Nocardioides. The sequence continues at coordinate 1,131 of CAWBNL010000006.1, forward strand.
GGTGGCGGTGTAGGAGCTGCGGGCGGTGGGCTCACCGGCTTCGGTGGAGGCGCCGGAGTTGGATCCGGTCACGGTGAGGTTCGGCGCGGAGCCGAGGTCGGTGGCGTTGGCGAAGTTGTCGTTGACCGTGGGGCGGGACAGCCGGAGCACGATGTTGGTCGAGGTGGCGCCGCCGGTGCCGCCGGCGGCGAAGTGGTAGGTCTGGCCGGCGACGGCGTCGAAGGCGAGCGCGGGGAGGGTGCTGCTGGCGCACTCGCCGCCGGGGTAGGCGGCGGTCCCGGCCGGGGTGCGGTTGGTGCCGACGCTGGTGGCGTTGGTCAGGGCGGAGACCGTGGTGCCGGTGTAGACGGCGAGCGAGGCGTTGTAGGCGGGTAGGGTGTCGCAGAGGTCGAGGCGGTAGCGGCCGGTGGCAGGTGCGGTCCATCGCCACCAGGCCGTGCCGGTGGCGATGTAGGAGCTGCGGGCGGTGGGCTCACCGGTCTTCGGTGGTCGCCTCGGCATTGCTCCCGGTGGTCGTGACCGACGCCGTCGAGCCGAGGTCGATCGCGTTGGCGAATGCGTCGTTCCCGGGTGGCGCTGACATGGCGGGGGACGGAGCCAGCAGCAGCGCGGCCACCAGCGCGAGGGAGACCGCGATGCATCGGGGCGTGACGGATCGGCGAGTGCGATGGTCCATGACGTTCCCTTCATGGCCGGCGGCGTGCAGTCGGAGGTCGCGGGCCCGGCTCGTGCGTCACGCTAGGCGACGGCTGCCGCCCCTCACATCGCCAACGTTGGGCACGCCCACGATCCCGGGCGCATCTCTGCTCCGGCCTGTCGTCGTGTCCGTTTTCCGCTGGTGGCCGATCGTGGCGCAGGGCAGACTCGTGCCATGACACCGACCGGGCACCTCGACATCGAGGCCTGCTACCGCGCGGTGCAGAGCCGGGACCGGCGCTTCGACGGGGTGTTCTACACCGCCGTCCGCACGACGGGCATCTACTGCCGGCCCTCGTGCCCGGCCCGCACCCCGGCATCGGCCAACGTCACCTTCCACCCGACGTCGGCCAGCGCCCAGGCAGCGGGCTATCGCGCCTGCAAGAGGTGCCTGCCCGACGCCACCCCCGGCAGCCCGGAGTGGGACGTCGCCGCCGACGCAGCCGGTCGCGCGATGCGGCTGATCGCCGACGGCCTCGTCGATCGGGAGGGCGTCGGCGGGCTCGCCGAGCGGATCGGCTACACCCCGCGCCACCTGGGGCGGCTGCTGAGCCAGGAGCTCGGCGCGACGCCGCTCGCCCTGGCGCGGGCCCGTCGCGCCCAGACGGCCCGCGTGCTGATCGAGTCCACGGACCTGCCGATCACCGACGTGGCCTTCGCCGCCGGATTCGCCAGCGTCCGCCAGTTCAACGAGACCGTGCGCGAGGTCTACGAAGCCTCGCCCACGCAGCTGCGGGGCGCAGGTCGCGCGTCAGCACGTCCGCCCACCCGGGGAGCGGCGACCATCGGGCTGCGCCTCGCCGTGCGAACGCCGTTCGCGGGTCGCCGCCTGCTCGACTTCTTGGCCTACCACCTCGTCCCGGGGGTCGAGGTCGCCGGACGTGGCTGGTACGCGCGGACGCTGGACCTGCCACACGGCGCGGGCACGGTGCGGCTCGAGCTGGACGACGTGGCCTCCTCCACCGGAACCGGATTCGTCCGCGCGGAGTTCGCGTTGCACGACCTGCGTGACACCTCCGCCGCGGTCGAGCGCGTACGCCGCCTCCTCGACGCCGACTCCGATCCGGTCGCCATCGATGACCATCTCGGCGCCGACGCGTTCCTGGGCGACCTCGTGCGGGCCACTCCCGGGCTGCGCGTGCCCGGCCAGGTCGACGGCGGTGAGACCGCGATCCGCACCGTGATCGGCCAGCAGGTGAGCGTCACGGGCGCGCGCACGGTCGGCGGGCGCATCGTCGCCGAGCACGGGCGCCGGATCGAGTCGCCGGTGCGGGGACTCACGCACCTGTTCCCCGACGCGACCGCCCTCGCGGCGGTCGATCCCGAGGAGCTGCCGATGCCCCGTGCGCGTGGCCGGGCGCTGGTCGGCCTGGCGTCGGCGCTCGCATCCGGCACGGTGGTGCTCGACCGCGGACCGGACCGCGACGACGTACGACGTGCGCTGCTCGCGCTGCCCGGCATCGGGCCGTGGACTGCCGACTACGTCGCGATGCGTGCCCTCGGCCACCCCGACATCTTCTTGCCCACGGACCTGGCCGTGCGGCGGGTGCTGGCCGCCATGGGAGGCTGTGCCGACACCGAGCCGGACCCTCAGGCCTGGCGGCCGTGGCGCTCGTATGCCCTGATGCACCTCTGGAACACCCTCATGCCCGAGACGCCGCCCGGTGAAGGAGAACTGACATGTGGACCGTGATGCCCTCGCCCATCGGCGACCTGCGCATCGTGGAGCGGGACGGCTCGATCGTCGCGATCGAGTTCTCCCCCTTCCAGCCCCCGGCCGACGGCCGACCGCTCGGCGTCCGCGACGACGACCGGCCGGTGCTTGCCGAGGCAGTGCGCCAGCTGACGGCGTACTTCGCTCGGGAGCTCACCGACTTCGATCTCCCGCTCGCGCCCGTCGGCACCGACTTCCAGCGGCGGGTGTGGGCGCAGCTGGCGAAGATCGGCTATGGAGAGACCGCGTCCTACGGCGAGATCGCCGGGCGGCTCGCGATGACCAACGCCGCCTCGCGCGCGGTCGGCCTGGCCAACGGCCGCAACCCGATCCCGATCGTCGTCCCGTGCCACCGCGTCATCGGTGCCAACGGCACGTTGACCGGCTACGCCGGCGGCCTGGAGCGCAAGCAGCTGCTGCTCGAGCTGGAGCAGGACGCGCTCTTCTGAGATCAGGGCTCCCGGCGCCGGCGCTGCCCGATCGCCGCTCCGACCACGCTCGGCACGAGCACCAGCCCGGTGGTGAACGGGATCAGGGCGAGGGCCGCGGCGACGGCCTCGCGCGAGCCCAGCGATGTTTCGCCGTCCTGCATCGCCAGCAGGACCACCCAGCCGAGTGAGAAGACAACGGCGACGACCGCCCAGCGGATGACCGTGGGGGCAAGACCTGATCGACGTCCGTCGACGAAGGACCAGCCGACGGTGACGACGATGACGATGCCGAACGCGATCAGGCCGGCACCGATGTTGGCGTCACGGGGTGCGCCCATCAAGGGGACGGCCAGCGTCATGTAGGCGGTCACTACGAGGGCGAGGGCGGCCACGCGCAGGAATACGGCGAGGAGGTGGGTCATGGCTCCACCATGGGCCCGTGGTGTCCGACCCGCATCCGACCGCATACTCAGGCCTATTCCGCGGCAGCGCGGCGCAGCGACTCCGACAACCGGTCGGCGGCCGCGAGGACGGCGGGTGCGTGCATGCGACCGGGCTGGCGGGAGAGCCGCTCGAGGGGGCCGGAGACCGACACGGCGGCGATGACCTTGCCGCCGGGGGAGCGGACCGGCGCCGAGACCGACGCGACACCCTGCTCGCGCTCACCGACCGATTGTGCCCAGCCGCGGCGACGGATGCCCGACAGCGCGGTGGCCGAGAAGGCTGCGTTCTGGAGGCCGCGGTGCATCCGCTCCGGGTCCTCCCATGCGAGCAGGATCTGGGCGGCGGAGCCGGCGTTCATGGTGAGCTGGGAGCCGACCGGGATGGTGTCGCGCAGGCCCGAGGGTCGCTCGGCGGCGGCGACGCAGACGCGGTGCTCGCCCTGGCGGCGCCACAGCTGGGCGGACTCGCCGGTGATGTCGCGCAGACGCGCGAGGACCGGGCCCGCGGCCGCCAGGAGGCGGTCCTCGCCGGCAGCGGCGGAGAGCTCGGACAGCCGCGGGCCGAGCACGAAGCGGCCCTGCATGTCACGGGCGACGAGACGGTGGTGCTCGAGGGCGACCGCGAGGCGGTGTGCGGTGGGCCGGGCCAGGCCGGTGCCGGCCACCAGGCCCGCCAGGGTGGCCGGTCCTGCCTCGAGCGCGGCGAGCACGAGAGCCGCCTTGTCGAGTACGCCGACGCCAGATCCATTGTCCATATGCCGATATTCTCATCTCAGGGAGTGGGATGCAAGCGCTAGGGTTTTCCCGCCGCAAGAACGTCAGGCAGAAAGACAAGGAGATCGCACCATGGGCAAGACCCTGTCCGAGAAAGTGTGGGACGAGCACGTCGTCCGCAGCGCACCCGGAGAGCCCGACCTCCTGTTCATCGACCTCCACCTCCTGCACGAGGTGACCTCGCCGCAGGCCTTCGACGGCCTCCGTCTCGCCGACCGGGTCGTACGCCGTCCCGACCTGACGCTGGCGACCGAGGACCACAACGTCCCCACGATCGACTGGGACAAGCCGATCGCCGACCCCGTCAGCCGCCTGCAGGTCGACACGCTGCGCAAGAACGCCGCGGAGTTCGGCGTACGTCTCCACCCGCTCGGCGACATCGAGCAGGGGATCGTCCACGTCGTCGGTCCGCAGCTCGGCCTCACGCAGCCCGGCATGACGATCGTGTGCGGCGACTCGCACACCTCCACGCACGGCGCCTTCGGCGCGATCGCCTTCGGCATCGGCACCTCCGAGGTGGAGCACGTGCTGGCCACGCAGACGCTGACGCAGGCCCGGCCGAAGACCATGGCGGTCACCATCAACGGCAGCCTGCCCGACGGCGTCACCGCCAAGGACATGGTGCTCACCCTGATCACCCACACCGGCACCGGTGGCGGCCAGGGCTACATCGTCGAGTATCGCGGCCAGGCCATCGAGGAGCTCTCCATGGAGGGCCGGATGACCGTGTGCAACATGTCGATCGAGTGGGGCGCGAAGGCCGGTCTGATCGCTCCCGACCAGACCACCTTCGACTACATCGAGGGCAAGCCCGAGGCGCCCCAGGGTGCCGACTGGGACGCTGCCCTCGCGCACTGGAAGACCCTGCGCACCGACGACGACGCGGTCTTCGACAAGGAGATCGAGCTCGACGCGTCCACGATGACGCCCTTCGTCACGTGGGGCACCAACCCCGGCCAGGGAGCTCCGCTCGGTGCGTCCGTCCCGAGCCCGGACGACTTCGATGAGCCCAACGCCAAGGTCGCCACCGAGAAGGCCCTGCACTACATGGGCCTCGAGGCCGGCACCCCGCTGCGCGAGGTCAAGGTGGACACGGTCTTCGTCGGGTCCTGCACCAACGGCCGCATCGAGGACCTGCGACTGGCCGCATCGATCCTCGAGGGCCGGCACGTCGCTGCCGACACCCGCCTGCTGGTGGTGCCCGGCTCGGTGCGCGTCCGCCTGCAGGCCGAGGCCGAGGGCCTCGACCAGATCTTCCTCGCCGCCGGCGCCGAGTGGCGAGGGGCCGGCTGCTCGATGTGCCTGGGCATGAATCCCGACCAGCTGACCCCCGGCGAGCGCAGCGCGTCCACGTCCAACCGCAACTTCGAGGGCCGGCAGGGCAAGGGCGGTCGTACGCATCTCGTCTCGGTCCCGGTGGCCGCGGCCACCGCCGTACGCGGCACGCTCTCCAGCCCGGCTGACCTGCAGGAGGTCTGAGACATGGACGCATTCACCACCCACACGGGCGTCGGCGTGCCGCTGCGGCGCAGCAACGTCGACACCGACCAGATCATCCCCGCCGTCTACCTCAAGCGGGTCACGCGCGACGGCTTCGAGGACGGGCTCTTCGCCGCCTGGCGGGGCGATCCAGACTTCGTGCTCAACCACCCGACGTACGCAGAAGGCTCGGTGCTGGTCGCCGGCCCCGACTTCGGCACCGGCAGCTCGCGCGAGCACGCGGTGTGGGCACTGCAGAACTACGGGTTCCGCGTCGTCATCTCCTCGCGCTTCGCCGACATCTTCCGCGGCAACTCCGGCAAGGCCGGGCTGCTCGCGGCGCAGGTCGACGACAAGGTCGTCCAGCGCCTGTGGGACTGGCTCGACGACAACCCGGGCGGTGAGATCAGCGTCGACCTGGAGAGCCGCACCATCCGCGCGGGAGCCGGTGACGACGCCATCGAGGACTCCTTCGACATCGACGACTACACCCGCTGGCGCCTGCTCGAGGGGCTCGACGACATCGGGATCACCCTCGGTCACGAGGACCACATCGCCGCCTTCGAGGCGAGCCGGCCGAGGTGGAAGCCCGCCACCTTGTGAAAAAACCCCTACAAATAGGGGCGATGGTGATTGTTCTCACCCTCCCTTGTGCCTAGCGTGCCTCGGAGAGGGTCGAGCACGAGCTCGGCATCCCATGGTTCATTGGAAGGGAAGCTAGTGAACAAGTCAGAGCTCATCGACGCGCTCTCCGCGCGTTACGAGGGGAACCGCAAGCAGGCGTCCCACGCACTGGAGTCCGTGCTCGACACCATCACCCGTGAGGTAGCCAAGGGCGAGAAGGTCGCCATCACCGGCTTCGGCTCGTTCGAGAAGGCGGTGCGCAACGCCCGCTGGGTCCGCAACCCCCAGACCGGCGAGCGGATGAAGTCCAAGAAGAAGTCCGTGCCGAAGTTCTCCGCCGGCAAGGAGCTGAAGGACGTCATCTCCGGCGCCAAGAAGCTGCCGAAGCTGACTGCCGCCACGATGCCCAGTCCGCCGGCCAGTGTTCGCGCTGCTGCGGCCGCGGTGACCGGTGCTGCCACCAGGAAGGCGGCGCCGGCCAAGAAGGCTGCGCCGGCCAAGAAGGCGGCACCGGCCAAGAAGGCGGCTGCCAAGAAGGCTCCGGCCGCCAAGAAGGCTGCTCCCGCCAAGAAGGCGGCTGCCAAGAAGGCTCCGGCCGCCAAGAAGGCTGCTCCGGCCAAGAAGGCGGCACCGGCCAAGAAGGCGGCACCGGCCAAGAAGACGGCGGCCACCGCAGCCAAGAAGGCTCCGGCCAAGAAGGCTGCTCCCGCCAAGAAGACGGCTGCCAAGAAGGCCCCGGCCAAGAAGGCCGCGAAGAAGTCCTGACGCCGAGCGCGTCACGACGTCCCAGCACGGCAGGCGGGTCACCCCAGTGGGGTGGCCCGCCTTCCGCTTGCCTGCGAGGTGTGGGGCCCGACGCCCGCGACCAGCGCCACGCCGAGGTCGGCCACGTCGTCGACGTCGGCGCGCACGCTCGGTGCGTCCGACCCCACCTCGACCGCACCAGCGGCCACGTGCCGAGCGGCGGAGTCGACACCGAAGCCGGGATCGAACCGGTCGGCAGGGGCGGCGTACAGCGTCGTCCCGACGCCGGCCCGGTCGCGCACGAAGGCCGTGTGTCCGGCAGAGACCTGTCGGACGACGTCGACCAGGACCGATGCGAGCTCGATCGGTCGCAGCCCCGGCAGGTCTGCGCACAGCGCCACCGGCACAGCGCCCGGCCAGCGGCGTACGACCTCCGCGACGGCCTGCACGAGGGTCGCGTTGAGGTCCTCGCTGGCGCCGTCCGGCATCACCTCGCAGCCGAGCGCGCGCGTCGCCGCGGCCAGGCGGAAGTCGTCGGTGACGACGAGGACCGCGTCCACACCGGGCGTGGCCCCGGCGGCCTGCACGGTGTCGAGCGCGAAGGCCTCGGCCAGGTCGCGGCGCTGCTCGTCGGACAGGTGCTGGAAGGGGTGGGTGGCCAGTCGGGACTTGCCGATGGCGGGGGGCTTGACGGGAACGACGACCACGCACCGCGCGGGCACTGGATCGGTCGGCAGGTGGCTGGACATCGCGCCCATCCTCCCACCCGGGACGGGCGCGGCGGAGGCGTCCCCGGGCGCGGGGGACCGAGTAGCCTGCTCGCGACGCAGGGTGCGTCCCGGGCGAGGTCCGGTGGCACGGGAGGGTGACGGGTGCGGGTCCGGAAGCTGCAGCAGCCCCGTGGCTGGGCCATGACGGTCGGCGCGGTCATCCTGAAGCCCACCCTGCTCAGTGCCACCGCCCGCACGTGGATCGACGGTGAGAAGATCCCCGCCACCGGCGGGTGCATCGTCGCGATCAACCACATCTCCCACGTCGACCCCCTGCTGTCGGCGCACTTCGTCTACGACCACGGCCGGCTGCCGCGCTACCTCGCGAAGTCGGGGCTGTTCCAGAACAAGGCGCTCAGTGGCTTCCTCAGCGCTGCCGGCCAGATCCCGGTCGAGCGACTCAGCCGCAACGCGATCGGTGCCTACGACGCCGCGGTGGCGGCGATCGGCAGCGGTGAGTGCATCGTCATCTACCCCGAGGGCACGCTGACCCGCGACCCCGGCATGTGGCCGATGAAGGGCAAGACCGGAGCGGCCCGGATCGCGCTCGCGACGGGCTGTCCGGTGATCCCGGTCGGCCAGTGGGGGGCGCACGAGGTCCTGCCGCCCTACACGAAGACCTTCCATCTGCTGCCACGCAAGACGATCGTGATGAAGGCCGGCGACCCGGTGCCGCTCGACGACCTCGTCGCGCTGCCGACGAGCCCGGAGGTGACGGCAGCGGCCACCGCCCGGATCATGGACGCCATCACCTCGATCGTCGCCGACCTGCGTGGCGAGGATGCCCCCACCGAACGGTACGACCCGCGCGCCACCGGCGTACGGGAGATCGGGAACCCGCACGACGAGCCCCGCCGGGGACACCAGCGACCACGTCCGCGAACACGAAGGAAGCGCAGCCGATGAGCAAGATCGCCGTATTCAGCGCCGGATCATGGGGCACCGCCTTCTCGTTGGTCCTGGCCGACGCCGGCAACGACGTGACCCTGTGGGCACGCCGTGAGGAGGTGGTCGACGCGATCAACGACCGCCGGGAGAACACCGACTACCTGCCCGGCATCGAGCTGCCACCGTCGATCAACGCCTCCACCGACCCCGAGCAGGTGGCCGCCGGAGCCGACGTGGTCGTGCTGACCGTGCCGTCGCAGAGCCTGCGCGAGAACCTCTCGGCCTGGGCGCCGATCCTGCCGCCGGACGCCACCTTGGTGTCGCTCATGAAGGGCGTCGAGCTCGGCTCGCTCATGCGGATGAGCCAGGTGATCCAGGAGGTCACCGACGCCTCCGCCCAGCGGATCGCTGTCCTGAGCGGCCCCAACCTGGCCCGGGAGATCGCCCGCCGGGAGCCTGCCGCGTCGGTGGTGGCGTGCCTCGACGAGGACCGTGCCAAGCAGCTCCAGGCGATCACCCACGGGCCGTCGTTCCGGCCCTACACGTCGGTGGACGTGCTGGGCTGCGAGATCGGCGGGGCCTACAAGAACGTCGTCGGCCTCGCGGTCGGCATGGCGGTCGGGCTCGGCTTCGGTGACAACACCACCGCCTCGGTCATCACCCGCGGCCTTGCCGAGACCGCGCGCCTGGCGACGGCGCAGGGCGCCAACCCGCTGACCCTGATGGGCCTCGCCGGCCTGGGCGACCTGGTGGCCACCTGCTCCTCGCCCCTGTCGCGCAACCGCACCTTCGGCGAACGGCTGGGCCAGGGCATGACGACCGAGGAGATCTACGCCTCGACCCGTCAGGTCGCCGAGGGCGCCAAGTCGTGCAAGTCGCTGCTGGCACTGGCCGAGCAGACCGGCGTGGACGCCCCCATCGCGGCAGCCGTCGACGCGGTCGTCGACGGGAAGATGACCGCGCTGGACATGATGAACTCGTTCATCGCCCGCGACACCAAGGCCGAGACGGACTGAGGCGAGGCACGAGTCCTCACGCCGACGTCATGAGGATCGACGGTCCGAACGACCATTTCCCATGACGTCCCTGGCGGGGCAGCCGACACCGAAGCGTTACACGCTCACCCCACACACCCGTCGAGCGCGGCGCGCAGGTCCTCCCAGAGGTCCTCGACGTCCTCGACGCCGACCGACAGCCGCACGAGTCCTTCCGGGATGGTCGCGGCCTCGGCCTTCCAGCGGCGGCGACGCTCGAGGGTCGACTCCACCCCGCCGAGGGACGTGGCGTGCACCCACAGGCGGGTCTTGCGGCTGAGCAGGTCGGCGGCCATCTCGCCCTGGGAGAGCACGATGCTGACGATGCCGCCGAAGCCCGGGTAGCGGACCTCCGAGAGCGCCGGGTGCTCGCCGAGTCGTCGTACGAGCTCCTGGGCGTTGGCCTGCGCGCGCTCGACGCGCAGGTGCAGGGTGCGCAGCCCGCGCAGCGTCAACCATGCCTCGAACGGTCCGGGTACGGCGCCGGTCAGGTCGCGGCGGCCCTTGAGCACGGCGTAGAGCTCGTCGTCGCCGGTGACGATCGCGCCCATCTGCACGTCGGAGTGGCCGGCGAGGTACTTCGTCGCCGAGTGGACGACCAGGTCGACGCCGTCCTCGAGCGGTCGCTGCAGCAGGGGAGTGGCGAAGGTGTTGTCGACCACGACGTAGGCGCCGGCCTCGTGCGCGGCTGCGGTGATCGTCGCGATGTCCGCCACCTCCAGGGCCGGGTTGGTGGGCGACTCCAGCCACACCAGGGCCGCGTCGGTGCACGCGGCCACGACGGCGTCGGTGTCGGTGACGTCCACGAGCTCGGCCCTCAGCCGGCCCCGCGACTCCAGGTCGGCCAGCTGCATGATGGTCCCGGTGTAGGCGTGGCGGGGCACCACGACCTTCCCGTCCGACCCGACGAGGTCGAACACGGTCGCCATCGCCGCGAGGCCGGAGGCGAAGGTGAGGCAGCGACCACCCTCGAGCGCGCCCAGGACGTCCTCGAGCGCGGTCCAGGTCGGGTTGCCGTAGCGGCCGTACTCCACATCCCCGCCGGCGACGTACGTCGAGGCCATCGTGATGGGCACGTTCAGCGGCGCATCGGGCGTCTTGTCGGGACGACCGGCGGTGACGGCGATCGTGCCGAGCCTGGGGGACGAGCTCGAAGTCGGGTCTGCAGCCATGCGGGCCAGCGTAGGTGGATAGGGTCGAGGCGATGAACGACACCTCCCCGAGCAAGCCCCGGAAGCCCCGCGTCGCCGTCGTCTTCGGTGGTCGCTCCTCCGAGCACGGCATCTCCTGCGTGACCGCGGGCAGCGTGCTGGCCGCGATCGACCGGGAGGCCTACGACGTGGTGCCGGTCGGGATCGCCACCGACGGACGGTGGGTGCTGGAGGCCGACGAGCCCGCCCGCCTCGCCATCCGCGGCAACGACCTGCCCGAGGTCGACGCCGCCCGGTCGCCGGTCGCACTGATGGGGGCCACCACCGGCACCGACCTCGTGGTCACCGAGCCGGCGAGCGTGCCCTCGGCGATCGGTGAGGTCGACGTGGTCTTCCCGCTGCTGCACGGCCCCTGGGGCGAGGACGGCACGCTGCAGGGCCTGCTCGAGATGGCCGGCGTGCGCTACGTCGGCTCCGGCGTGCTGGCCTCCGCCGTCGGGATGGACAAGTCCTTCATGAAGATCGTGCTGCAGGCGGCCGGGCTCCCGGTGACGCCGGGGATCGTCGTGACCCGCGCGGAGTGGGAGCAGGACCAGGTGGGAGCGCGCATCCGGGTCGAGGAGGTCGGCTTCCCGTCCTTCGCCAAGCCTGCCCGCGCCGGGTCGAGCATGGGCATCAGCAAGATCCACGACGCCTCCGAGGTCGAGGCCGCGCTCGAGGATGCCTTCCGCCACGACCCCAAGGTGCTCATCGAGCAGTCGATGGAGGGTGCGCGGGAGATCGAGTGCGGCGTGCTCGGCACCCTCGAGGGTCCGCCCGAGACCTCGCGCCCCGGCGAGGTCAGGACCGGCGGAGACCACGAGTTCTACGACTTCGAGGCCAAGTACCTCGCCGACCAGCACACCGAGATCGACATCCCCGCTGACCTCGAGGCCGAGACCGAGCAGTCGCTGCGAGCGATGGCCGTGCGCGCCTTCGAGGCGCTGTCGTGCGAGGGCCTGGCCCGGGTCGACTTCTTCGTGATGCCCGACGGTTCGCTGGTGATCAACGAGCTCAACACGATGCCGGGCTTCACACCCACGTCGATGTACCCCCAGCTCTGGGCGGCCACCGGGATGAGCTACCCCGAGCTCGTCGACCGGCTCGTCCAGCTGGCGCTTCGCCGCGACACCGGCCTGCGCTGAGCGGTCCCTCGGGGATCACAGGCAGGGACGGCCCTCGGCCAGGTGCTTCTTCAGCACCGGAGCCAGCTCGGCGAGGGCGCGGTCGATGCCCTCGGTGCGATAGGGCACGGGCACCTGCACCTCGACGTACGGCGTCAGGCTGAGGGCGATCGGGGTGGCATCGATCCGCAGGTCGGTGAGCTGGTCGGCCGGGACGTACCAGCCGACGCCCCTGATCACGCTGCACTCGGCCGTCGGCTCGTAGTCCGCCGGCTCTCGCGCGCCGCACGTGAGGACGTACGCCGGATCTCCCCAGGCCGCGCCCAGCGCGTCGTCCGGGTCGACCGAGCGACGCAGCTCGCCGGCGAGCGTGTCGGGGAGGTCGTCGACCAGTGCCTGGCAGGTGGCGCGGTCGGCGCCGGACAGGTCGGGGCCTTCGACCTGCACCCGGCCGGGACTGCAGGCGGCGAGCACCGAGCAGACGACTGCGGACGCGACGACGCCCCGGCCCGTGCGGGGGCCGGGGCGTCGTCGTAGGCGCACGTGTGTCGTCAGATGTGGACGACCGGGCAGGTCAGCGTGCGGGTGATGCCGTCGAGGTTCTGCACCTTCGACACCACGAGCTTGCCCAGCTCGTCGACGTTCTTGGCCTCGGCGCGGACGATCACGTCGTAGGGACCGGTGACGTCCTCAGCAAGCGTGACGCCGCTGACCTGGGCGATGGCCTTGGCCACCTCCGCAGCCTTGCCGACGTCGGTCTGGATCAGGATGTAGGCCTGGACGACCATCGTGGACTCCTCGGTCTCTTCAGTGGGGTGTGACCGGGCCAACCTACCGCGCGACGCGGGCGGGCCGACAGGGGATGGGTGGCTGTGATCACCGCCCGGGTCTGGTGGGATGGGGTCATGGCCTCGACAGTGGACGCAACCCTCGGCGAGACCGGCGAGTTCGGCCTGATCTCGGCGCTCGTGGAGATCTTCGAGGGCGACGAGCACGTGCTGGTCGGGCCCGGTGACGACGCGGCGGTGCTGCGCGTCAAGCACGGTCACGTGGTGGTCTCGACGGACCTCATGGTCGAGGGCCGGCACTTCCGCCGCGACTGGGCCAGCGCCTCCGACGTCGGCCACCGCGCCGCCGCGCAGAACCTGTCCGACATCAACGCCATGGGCGGCACCGCTCGCCACCTGACGATCGGCCTCGCCGCACCCGCTGACCTGCCCGTCGAGTGGGCACTCGACTTCGCACGCGGCTTCGCCGAGGAGTGTGCGAGCGTGGGCGCCACCGTCGTCGGCGGCGACGTCACGCGCGCCGACCAGGTGGTGATCGCGGTGACCGTGATCGGCCAGTGCACCCAGGCGCCCGTGCTGCGTTCGGGGGCACGGCCCGGTGACGTGCTCGCCCTCGTCGGCCGGCAGGGCTGGGCCGCCGGCGGGCTGGCCGTCCTGGGGCGGGGCTTCCGCTCGCCACGCGTGCTGGTCGAGGCCTACCGCCGCCCCGAGCCGCCGTACGCCGCAGGCAAGCAGGCCGCAGAATCCGGTGCGACCTCCCTCATCGACATCTCGGACGGCCTGCTCGCCGAGGCGGGACACCTCGCGGAGTCGAGCGGCGTCGCGATCGACGTGCGTCGTGGCGCCTTCGAGATCCCCGACCCGCTCCAGGCGGTGGGCGCGGCGCTCGGCGCCGACCCGCTCGAGTTCATCCTCAGCGGCGGAGACGACCACGCGCTGCTGGCCACCTTCCCCGACGTCGACTCCGTGCCGTCCGGGTGGACGGTGGTCGGGGCGGTGCGTGAGGGCGCGGGCGTCACGGTCGACGGGGAGACGTACGACGGCCCCACCGGCTGGACCCACTTCTGAGTCCTCGGCCGTGAGTCTCACGGAGACTCACGACCGACGTTGAAGTCCCGCGACCCCCTTCAGTCCCGTTGGTCACACGGGTGGGGGAAGTTTGGCGCGGATGGGCTGTTGCAACGGCCTACCTCTGCAGGAGTCACCGCTGGAGCGGTGACTCCTGCAGAGGCCGCCCGCCCCCACAAACGACGGAACCCCCGCCGCAGAGCGACGGGGGTTCCGGACGACATCAGGTCAGCGCGAGACCTTGCCGGCCTTGAGGCAGCCGGTGCAGACGTTGAGCCGCTTGGGCGTACCGTTGACGGTCGCCCGGACGCGCTGGATGTTGGGGTTGAAGCGACGCTTCGTGATCTTGCGCGACCAGGGACGGTTGTTTCCGAAGCCCGGCTTCTTGGCGCAGATGTCGCAGACGGCAGCCACCGTGCACTCCGATCCGTTCGAGGGTCATGAACTGAAGGCCCGCGCGCCGCAAGGACGCGGCAGCAGGCAACCGGGAAAGAGTAGCCGAGGACCCGCGGACAGATGAAATCGCAGCACGGTCCGACCGGGGCACTACTCTGTGGCGCGCACCACAACCCTCACCTCGCACCTGCATCCAGACCAGTTCGCACCCCGGGAGCACACCGACTCGATGGAGCCAGTCACCCACGGCATCACCCTGGACGGAGTGGCGCGGTTCGTCGACATCGCGACCGACGCCCTGTCCTCGGCGCGCGAGGAGATCGACGCCCTCAACGTCTATCCCGTGCCCGACGGCGACACCGGGACCAACATGTTCCTCACCGTCTCCGCCGCCCGGGACGAGCTGCGCGCGGCCCGTGCCGCGGACCCCGAGCTCGGTCTGGAGGAGGGCATGGCGCTGCTCGCCCGTGCCGCGCTGATGGGAGCCCGCGGAAACTCCGGCGTGATCCTCAGCCAGATGCTCCGGGCCTACGTCGCCCACCTCGCCGGCGCGCGCACCGACGACCGCCGCGCGCAGACCATCGCGGCAGCGATGTCGGCGGCCACCGACGCCAGCTATGCGGCCGTCGGCACGCCCGTCGAGGGCACGATCCTCACGGTGGCCCGTGCGGCCTCCGACGCAGCCCTGGCCGCGTCGCAGGCTCCCGCCGCGCGTGCCCGCGACGTCTTCACCGCCGCCGCGGCGGCTGCCCGCGTCGCCCTGGCCCGGACTCCCGAGCAGCTCCCGGTGCTCGCGCAGGCGGGTGTCGTCGACGCCGGCGGCCGGGGGCTCACCGTCGTGCTCGACGCGGTCGAGACCACCTCGACCGGCCGCCGCCCGATGCCGTACGCCGCTCGGATCGGCACCCGCCTGATCCCGGTCGCGACCACCGCGCCGAGCGACGACCTCACCGAGGACGGTCCGTCCTACGAGGTGATGTACCTGCTCGACCTCAGTCCGGAGACGGAGGAGGCCGACATCGTCGTCCTCAAGCGGACCCTCGCCGGCCTGGGTGACAGCCTCGTCGTGGTCGGCGGCGGAGGCCTGTGGAACGTCCACGTCCACGTCGACGACGTGGGGACCGCGATCGAGGCCGGCATCACAGCCGGTCGTCCCTACCGGATCCGCGTCACCCACTTCGCCGAGCAGGTCGCGGAGAACCGCCCCAGGGTCTCCACCCGCACCGGCCGCAGGGTCGTCGCCGTGGCGGCCGGTCCCGGGCTGGCCGAGCTCTTCGCATCCGCCGGCGCGGTCGTCGTGCCGGGTGGGCCGGGGCAGCGCCCCTCGACGGGACAGCTGCTGGAGGCGATCACCGCCTGCGCAGCGGCCGAGGTCGTCCTCCTGCCCAACGACGCCGACACCGTGCGCGCCGCCGAGATCGCCGCCCGCACGGCCGAGGCCGAGCACGCGGTGAAGGTCGAGGTGATCCCGACCCTCGCGCAGGTGCAGGGGCTGGCGGCCATCTCCGTCCACGAGCCCGGACGCTCGTTCGACGCCGACGTGCGCGAGATGACCGCCACCGCGCGCCATGCCCGGCACGGGGCGGTCACGGTCGCCGCGCGCCAGGCCATCACCATGGCCGGGCCCTGCGAGCCCGGCGACGTCCTCGGTGTCATCGCCGGTGACTTCGCCGTGGTGGGCTCGGACCTGGAGGAGGTCGCCGGCGACATCCTCGAGAGGCTGCTGGCCGGCGGTGGTGAGCTGGTCACGATCGTCTCCGGCGAGGGTGGGGTCGAGCTCGCCGCCCGGGTGGCGGGGCGGGTCGAGGAGCGCCATCCACACGTCGACGTGGCCGTCCACGAGGGGGGCCAGCCGCGCTACCCGCTGCTGGTCAGCGTCGAGTGAGCGGCCGGTAGTCGAGCATGGTCGCCATCACGCCGGACAGCCCGATCGGGGCGGTCTTCGGCAACCACCACAAGAAGCGCAAGCTCGCCGAGGAGGGCCTCGGGCTCGCCACCATCGGTGACCTGCTGCGCCACTTCCCGCGTCGCTACATCGCTGCCACCGAGCTCTCCGAGGTCGCCACGCCCGTCGTCGGCGAGCAGCTGACGATCGTGGGGGAGGTGCGCTCGTGCGAGAGCGCCCCGTTCGTCGCCGGCAACCGCCGCCAGTTCCGTACGACGATCCGGTTGCGGACCGACGGCCCGGACTTCTCCGTGACGTTGTTCAGCCCCTACCGGGGCCAGGCCGACCGCAACGAGGGCGAGTTCCGCGTGGGCAGCCGTGCGGTGTTCACCGGCAAGGCCAAGCAGTTCCGCGGCAGCTGGCAGCTGGAGCAGGCCCACGGCTTCGCCCTCGACGGTGCCGAGGGAGCCTTGATGAGCAAGCTGATGCCGGTCTACCCGCTGACCGCCAAGCTCTACTCGTGGGACCTGCAGAAGGTCGTCGCCGCCGCGCTCGACCTGGTCACCGACGTGCCCGACGTCTTCACGCCCGAGCTGCGCGAGCGGTTCGACCTGCTGCCGGTCAAGCAGGCGCTGCGCTGGATCCACGGCCCCGACGAGTGGAGCCAGCTCGGCGCCGCCCAGAAGCGCTTCCGCTTCGAGGAGGCGCTGGTGCTCCAGCTGGTGCTGGCCCGCCGCAGGGCTGCCCATCGCGAGCAAGGTGCTCGGGCGCGGGCAGGGCGCCCCGAGGGGCTCCTCGCTGCCTTCGACGCGCGGCTGCCCTGGGAGCTCACCGGCGGCCAGCGCGAGATCGGGGACCTCGTCGCTGCCGAGCTCGGCCGCGACCACCCGATGAACCGGCTGCTCCAGGGCGAGGTGGGCTCCGGCAAGACCGTCGTCGCGCTGCGCGCGATGCTGCAGGTCGTCGACTCCGGGGGACAGGCGGCGCTGCTGGCTCCCACCGAGGTCCTCGCCCAGCAGCACCACCGCTCGATCTCCGCGATGCTCGGTGACCTCGCCCAGGGCGGGATGCTCGGCGGAGCTGCGGAGGCCACCAGCGTCGTCCTCCTGACCGGCTCGATGGGTCGGGCGGCCCGGCAGGAGGCGATGCTCCGGATCGTCACCGGTGAGGCCGGCATCGTGATCGGCACCCACGCGCTCCTGGAGGACCGCGTCGAGTTCGCCGACCTCGGCCTGGTGGTCGTCGACGAGCAGCACCGCTTCGGCGTCGAGCAGCGCGCCGCGCTGACCGACAAGGCCGGCACCCCGCCCCACGTCCTGGTCATGACCGCGACCCCGATCCCGCGCACGGTCGCGATGACGGTCTTCGGCGACCTCGAGACCTCGGTGCTCGCCGAGCTGCCGGCGGGCCGGGCGCCGATCCAGACCAACGTCGTGCCCCTGGCCGAGCAGCCCGCCTGGATCGAGCGCGTCTGGCAGCGGGTGCGCGAGGAGGTCGAGAAGGGCCACCAGGTCTACGTCGTGTGTCCCCGCATCTCCGGCGACTCCGGCGAGGAGGGGGAGAGCGACCAGCTCGACCTCGACGAGGACGGCAAGGAGGTCACGCCCAGGCGGACGCTGGCTGCGGTGGAGGAGGTGCACGCCGAGCTCTCGGCGGGCCCGCTGGGCGGCGTACGCACAGCCGTCCTGCACGGCCGACTCGCTCCCGACGACAAGGACCGCACCATGCGGGCGTTCGCGGCCGGAGAGATCGACGTGCTGGTCTCCACCACGGTCATCGAGGTGGGCGTCGACGTGCACAACGCGACCACGATGGTGCTGCTCGACGCCGACCGCTTCGGCGTCTCCCAGCTCCACCAGCTGCGCGGTCGCGTCGGTCGTGGCGGCCTGCCCGGGCTGTGCCTCCTGGTCTCCCACGCCGAGCTCGGCTCCGCCGCCCGCGACCGGCTCGACGCGGTCGCCTCGACCACGGACGGCTTCGAGCTGAGCCGGGTCGACCTGGAGCAGCGCCGTGAGGGTGACGTGCTCGGCGCCAACCAGTCGGGCTTCCGATCCAGCCTGGTCAGCCTGCGGGTGCTGCGCGACGAGAAGACGATCATCCGTGCCCGGGAGGCCGCGGAGGCGCTACTCTCCGAGGATCCCGGGCTCGCGCAGTCACCTGACCTCGCTGCCGTCGTTGTGGAGGTCGAACGGTCCGCAGCGTCGGGATTCATGGAGAAGGGTTGAGCGCGAGGACATGACTCGGATCATCGGGGGAACGGCGGGGGGTCGCCGCCTGGAGACGCCGCGCGGCCAGACGACCCGTCCTACGAGCGACCGTGTGCGCGAGGCGCTGTTCTCGGCCATCGAGGCGCGCACCGGCTCGCTCGACGGGCTGCGCTTCCTCGACCTCTACGCCGGTTCCGGCGCGGTCGGCCTCGAGGCCTGGTCGCGCGGTGCCGGCGTGGTGACGATGGTCGAGCAGGACCGGCGCACGGCCTCACTCATCACCCGCAACGCCGTCGGCCTCGGGTTCTCGCGGGCCCGGGTGGTGGCGACCACGGTGTCGTCGTTCCTCCAGTCTCCGCCGGCGGCGCCCTACGACCTGGTGTTCGCCGACCCGCCCTACCCGATCCCCGACGCCGACGTCGCCGCCGACCTGCTCGCTCTGGTCGCCCACGGCTGGCTGGTCCCCGGCGCGCTGGTCATCGTCGAGCGCGCAGCCAAGCGCAGCCGGGTGGACTGGCCCGACGGGATCGTGGAGGACCGCACGAAGCGCTACGGCGAGACCGCGCTTTGGTACGGTCACGCCACCCCGGCACCCTGACCAGTCCTGCTCAGGAGGCCCCGCTCGAAAGGGAGTCCCGCGTGCGTCGTGCTGTCTGCCCCGGCTCCTTCGACCCGGTGACCAACGGCCACCTCGACATCGTCAGGCGTGCGGCGTCGCTCTTCGACGAGGTCGTCGTCGCCATCGGCGTCAACATGAGCAAGAACCGGCTCTTCACCCCCGACGAGCGCATCTCGATGCTCGAGCAGGCGACCGTCGACATCCCCAATGTCCGGGTGTCGGGCTTCGACGGGCTGATCGTCGACTTCTGCCGCGAGCTCGGGGCGGTCGCGATCGTCAAGGGACTGCGCGGCGCGGGAGACTACGAGTACGAGCTGCCGATGGCCCAGATGAACTCCCACCTCACCGATGTGGAGACCGTCTTCCTGCCCGGGGCCGTGGGCAACGCCTTCGTGTCCTCCAGCCTGATCAAGGAGGTCGCGGCGCTCGGCGGCGACGTCCGCGGGCTGCTGCCGGAGACGGTGCACGACCAGCTCGTACGCCGTCTCGCTGAGCGCGACGGGTGACCCGCCGGCCACCCGTTTTGCCCCGTCGTGGCCCCGACGGATACGATTCCGAGGTTGTGTTGGTGTCCAGAAGTGGGAGTTCGTCGTGAACAGCCTGGACCCGAGGGCGCCGCTCGTGCTTGATACTCGCGAGCTCGGCCGACGCCCGGGGTCCCAGCGTGAACTCGAGCTCACTGTTCCGGCACCGGCACAACTTGGCATCGAAGTCCTCATCGTCCCCGAAGGATCGCCGGTCGAGCTCGACCTGCGGCTGGAAGCGGTCATGGAGGGCGTGCTGCTCACGGGCACGGCCACGGCCACGCTCGAGGGGGAGTGCGTACGGTGCCTGGAGCCGATCGAGGACGAGATCCTCGCGCGGTTGCAGGAGCTCTACGTCTACCCCGACCAGCACACCAAGGCCACGGAGCACGACGACCGTGACCTCGACGACGAGACCAGCCGGCTCGAGGACGACCTGATCGACCTCGAGCCCCTGCTGCGGGACGCGGTGGTGCTCGCACTGCCGTTCCAGCCGCTGTGCGAGGACGATTGCCCCGGGTTGTGCACCACGTGTGGTGCCCGGCTCGCGGACGACCCGGACCACACGCACGAGGCACCGATCGACCCCCGCTGGGCCGGGCTGGAACAGCTCCAGCAGGACGCCCACGACCACCAGGACTGACCACACCTCACCGGGACCTCCCGGCTGAAGCAACACACAGGAGACCACCATGGCTGTTCCGAAGCGGAAGATGTCGCGCAGCAACACGCGTCACCGCCGTTCGCAGTGGAAGGCCGTCGCGCCTTCGCTCGCGACCTGCGCCAACCCCGCCTGCGGTGCCAAGCACCTGCCGCACCGCGCGTGCGGCCAGTGCGGCCAGTACGGCGCCAAGGCCGACCGTCGCCAGGTCCTCTGACCACCGACGAGCTCCGCGCAGCGCTCGGTGATCCGGTCCTGGATCCCGAGCTGCTGCAGCGTGCGCTGACGCACCGCTCGTTCGCCTACGAGAACGGGCAGATCCCGACCAACGAGCGCCTGGAGTTCCTGGGTGACTCGGTGCTCGGGATCGTGGTGACCGAGACGCTCTACCGCGACCACCCGGACTTCTCCGAGGGAAGCCTGGCCAAGCTGCGCGCCGCGGTCGTCAACGCGCGCGCCCTGGCCGACGTCGCCCGCCAGATCGAGCTGGGCCGGCACATCTTGCTCGGCCGTGGCGAGGAGAGCACCGGTGGTCGCAACAAGGCCTCGATCCTCTCCGACACCGTCGAGGCGGTCATCGGTGCGATCCACCTCAGCGGCGGGATGACCGAGGCCGCCAAGGTCATCCACCGGCTCTTCGACCCGGTGATGGAGGCCGCGGCGTCCATGGGCGCCGGCCTCGACTGGAAGACCTCCCTGCAGGAGCTCTCCGCCAACCTCGGACTCGGCGTGCCCGACTACCTCATCGAGGACGACGGCCCCGACCACATGAAGACCTTCGTCGCCCGGGTCCGCGTGGGCGAGCAGGTGCTCGGCAACGGCCAGGGCCGGTCCAAGAAGGAGGCCGAGCAGGGCGCCGCCCAGACGGCGTACCTGGAGATCCAGGCCGGGCAGGCCGAGGTCTCGGCCGAAGCCGCCGACGCCTGAGCCGTGCCCGAGCTCCCCGAGGTCGAGGTCGTGCGGGCCGGCCTCGAGCGTCACGTCGTCGGCGGCCTGATCGAGTCCGTCGAGGTGCTGCACCCGCGCCCCGTACGCCGTGACCTCCGCGGCCCGTCGGGCTTCGCCGCCGCCCTGGTCGGCCAGCGCATCGTCGCGGTCCGTCGTCGCGGCAAGTACTTCTGGCTCGCCCTGGCCGCCGCGCCCGGACAGCAGACCGGCGACGCGCTGCTGGGCCATCTCGGCATGAGCGGCCAGATGCTGCTCCACGAGCCAGGTGCCCCCGACGAGCGGCACCTGCGGGTCCGCTTCGGCCTCCTCGTCGCACCCGGCCGGCGCCTCGAGATGCGCTTCGTCGACCAGCGGATGTTCGGCGGCCTGGCCGTCTCGACCGGCGGTGCCGAGCTGCCCGCGGAGATCGTGCACATCGCCCGCGACCCGATCGACGCGGAGTTCGACGACGCGGAGTTCGTCCGGCGCGCGCGACGGCGCACGTCGGGGATCAAGCGGCTGCTGCTGGACCAGGGCCTGGTCTCGGGGGTCGGCAACATCTACGCCGACGAGGCGCTCTGGCGTGCCCGCCTCCACGGCGAGCGCCCGGGCGACCGCCTCACCGGGCCGGTCCTGCGCGACCTGCTCGGCCACGTCCGCGCGGTGATGGGCGAGGCCCTGGCGCAGGGTGGCACGTCGTTCGACGCGCTCTACGTCAACGTCAACGGCGAGTCGGGCTACTTCGACCGCTCCCTGGACGCCTACGGCCAGGAGGGACGGCCCTGCCGGCGCTGCGGCACGCCGATCCGTCGGATGGCGTTCATGAACCGCTCGTCGTACTTCTGTCCCCGGTGCCAGCGACCCCCGCGCAGCGTGCCGCGACGCGCCGGTGAGCGTTGACCGAGCGCGACCACGGTGGGACTCTTGGAGATGGCCGTCCCCCGGCCACCGCCACCGCACCTGTCGAAAGGCACCCCATGGCCAAGGCTCTGATGGGTCATGTGACCACTGAGCTGCACTCCACCACGACGCTGGTCGTGGAGAACCGCCGGTTGCGGCGCCGGGTCCAGGACCTGGAGTCGCTGGTCCTGCGCCTGCAGGCCGACAACGACCGGCTCGCGGCCGCGGCCCGCGACGACGCGCTCGCCGTCGAGGATCTGCAGCCCGCCTGACGTAGGCTCACCCCCTTGTGAGCACCCTCGTCGAGACCGTCCTCCCGGCGCGCCTGGGCAGCGGGTTCCGCTGGCTCGTGGGGTCGTCGTGGGTGACCAACTTCGGCGACGGCGTCCTCATCGCGGCGGGGCCGCTGCTCGTGGCCTCGCAGACGCGCAACCCGGTCCTGGTCGCGGGGGCGATGATCGCACTGCAGGCCCCGTGGCTGCTCGTCGGCCTCTTCGCCGGGGCGCTGGCCGATCGTCTGGACCGACGTCGGGTGATCATGGTGGCCAACGCCGTGCGGGGTGTCGTCCTCGCGGGACTGGCCACCGTGGTCGCCACGGGCCACGTCAACATCGCCATCGTCCTGGTGGCCATGCTGGCCCTCGGCACGGCGGAGACGTTCGTCGACGCCACCTCCGGGACGCTGACGCCCATGCTCGTGGAGAAGCGGGACCTCGGGATCGCCAACTCCCGGCTGATGGCCGGCATGATCACCGGCAACCAGCTGGTCGGCCCTGCCGTCGGCGCCCTCCTGTTCTCGGTGGGGATGGTGTGGCCGTTCCTGGTGACGGTCGTCTGCATCGCCGTGGGCGTGGTGCTGGTGTCTCGGATCGGTACGCCGCCCGGCGCGGTGCGCGGTGACGTCGACACCCACATCCGGCAGGACATCGCCGACGGGGTGAGGTGGCTGATGGGCAACCCGCCCGTGCGCACCCTGGCGATCATCATCGTGGTCTTCAACGTCACGTGGGCCGCCCCGTGGTCGGTGCTGGTGCTGTGGGCCCTGGAGCGGGTCGGCATCGGCGAGGCCGGCTTCGGCCTGCTCACCACCGCCGCCGCGCTGGGCGGCCTGCTCGCGACGTTCTCCTACGGCCGGCTCGAGAAGCTGGTGCCCCTGGCCACGCTCATGCGGGCGGTGCTGCTGGCGGAGGTGCTCTTCCACCTCGCGATGGCGTTCACGTCGTCACCGTGGACGGCGTACCCCCTGATGTTCTTCTTCGGCGCGTACGCGTTCGTGTGGGGCACCCTGTCGCAGGCGGTCCGCCAGCGGGCGGTGCCGGCCGAGCTGCAGGGGCGCGTGGGATCGGTCTACATGATCTGCGTGATGGGCGGCATGCTCATCGGCTCGCTGCTCGGCGGTCTCATCGCCGGCGTGTGGGGGCTCACCGCCCCGTGGTGGTTCGCCTTCGCCGGCTCGGGCGTGACGCTCGCGCTGGTCTGGCGCTCGCTGGGGCACATCGCCCACGCCGACGAGACGGCGACGACCGCCGCCTGACTTCGGTCAGGGGCGGCGCAGCCGGCGACCGAGTCGTCCCAGCGGGCCGGACGTCTCCGCGGAGGGTGCCGCGCCGGCCCGTGCCCGGTCGCGCTGCCGCCGGGCCCGGTCGCGCGCGAAGCGCACCCGCGCCAGTCGATCGCGAGTCTGGGCAAGCTGGCGCTCGAGTTCCGCCACGTGGTGCGCCGGCACAGCGGCGCCCTCGCCCCGCTGCGAGGCCGGCGACTCGTCCGGCAGCGAGGACCGCACCTCGGCCAGGGCGGTCCGCGCCTCAGTGACCTTGGCCGGAGAGCCGCGACGGTCGAGGCGTCGCAGCGACGCGTAGAACTCCTGGTCGCCGACCCTGGTCGCGGTGATGCGCGTGACGCCTAGATCGATCTGGCCGAGGACCAGGAGGTCGTCGATCAGGCCAGCGAAGTCCTGCGGCGTCAGGGGCCAGACGTGACAGTCGACGTACTCCCCGGCGCGCTGCCGGGCCAGGTGCCCCAGGACGTCGTCGATCGGGTGCGACGGCACCTCGGGCGCTCGCTCACCGGACCACGCCTGCTCGGCCGAGTAGTCGACGGCCCGCAGGAAGTGGTCGAGCACCGCGCGGACCGACGGCGTACGGTCACCGTCGAGGTGCGCCTGCAGGACCTGTCCCACGGTCGTGGGCGCCCGTCGTACGTCGAAGCAGTAGCGGCGGTCGGGGATCGCCAGCAGCAGGGTCCCGTCGTCGACGAGGACCTCCGCCACGTCGCGCAGCCAGCCGATCATGTCGGGCACGTGCTCGATCACGTGGCTGGCCACCACGTGCTGGTAGGGCCCGTCGGCCGCCACCGCCTCGGCGAGCGTGGACACAGTGCCGTCAGGCCGGGTGAGCCAGAAGTGCTGCTCAGGGATCGCGTCGGGGTCCACGGCGGCGTTGCCGCTGTAGTGGTCGACCAACCCAGCCCGATCGACCACGTCGACGTAGCGGACATCGGCAACCTGGTGGCTGACGACCGGGTTGGCCAACGGCCCGATCTCGAGGCATCGTCCCTGCGAGAGGTCGGCGCCCCCCAGAATGCGGGCGCGTCTCGCAGCTCTCATGCAGCGGCACCCTATCGAGTCGCCGCGCGTCCGGCTCCTGGGCCCGTGCCACGATGGCGAGATGGAAGCCCTCGCCGAGCTCGTCGAGTCCCTGCCTGCGGGAGTGGTCGCGACCGACCCCAGCACCACCGAGAACTACCGCTTCGACTGGTCCCGCGACCCCGGTGCCGGCACCCCGGTCGCTGTGGTGCGGGTCGAGGACGCCGGCCAGGTGCAGACGGTCGTGCGCTGGGCGGCCCGCCACGGGGTCCCCGTCGTCCCGCGGGGCGCCGGGTCCGGTCTGTCCGGCGGCGCCAGCGCGGTCGACGGCGGCATCGTGCTGAGCCTGGAACGGATGCGCGCGATCGAGATCGACGCCGAGTGCCAGGTGGCCGTCGTCGAGCCGGGCGCCTTCAACGCGGAGGTGAAGTCCGCCTCGCGCGAGCACGGGCTGTGGTACCCGCCCGACCCGTCGTCGTACGAGATCTGCTCCATCGGGGGCAACGTCGCCACCAACGCCGGAGGGCTGTGCTGCGTGAAGTACGGCGTGACGACCGACTACGTCCTCGGCCTCGACGTGGTGCTCGCCGACGGCACGCTCGTGACCCTCGGAGGCAAGCGGATCAAGGACGTCGCGGGCCTCTCGCTGGTCAAGCTCTTCGTGGGCTCCGAGGGCACGCTCGGGATCGTCACCCGGGCGATCCTGCGGCTCGTCCCGCTCCCGCTGCCACCCGCCACCCTGGTGGCGTCCTTCGCCTCCGTGGTGGGCGCCGCCGAGGCCGTCGTCGCCGTACGACGCACGCTGCGGCCCTCGATGATGGAGCTGATGGACCAAGCGACGATCCACGCCGTGGAGGACTTCAAGCCGCGCGGGCTCGACCGGACGGCTGGCGCCCTGCTGGTGGTGCAGTCGGACGCCCCGGGCGACTCCCGTGTGAGCGAGATCGCCACCGTCCAGGCGGCCTGCGAGGCCGCCGGCGCCACCGAGGTCGTCGTGAGCGATGACCCGGAGGAGGGCGAGATGTTCGTCGAGGCCCGGCGCCTGGCCTTCCCGGCCGTGGAGGCGAGGGGATCCCTGCTTCTCGAGGACGTCGGCGTCCCGGTGCCGTTGCTCCCGGACCTGCTCGCCGCGGTCGCGGCGATCGGCGTCGAGCACGACGTGGAGATCCCCACCGTCGCCCACGCAGGGGACGGCAACACGCACCCGATCATCGTCTACACACCCGGTGACGCGGACTCCGAGCGTCGTGCGCGGGCCGCCTTCGACGACATCCTCCAGGCCGCGATCCGGCTCGGCGGCACCATCACCGGCGAGCACGGCGTGGGCCGCACGAAGAAGGCGGCACTGCCCGACCAGCTCGGCGACGACGTGATGGCGCTGACCAGGCGGGTCAAGGACGCGCTCGACCCGCAGGGCATCCTCAACCCGGGTGCGGTGCTGTGAGTGGGCCGGGTTCGTTAGGTTCGGGCACATGATCCGACAGCGCCACCTCTTCGGTCCCGGCCCGTCCAACCCCTATCCCGAGGCCACCCGTGCCCTGGCAGATCCGCTGCTGGGCCACCTCGACCCGGAGTTCCTCCGGATCATGGACGAGACCTGCGAGATGCTGCGCACGGCGTGGGGCACCGCCAACGCCCGCACGCTGCCGCTGAGCGCCACCGGCTCGGCCGGCATGGAGGCGGCCTTCGTCAACACCGTCCACCCCGGCGACGTCGCCGTGGTCGCGGTCAACGGGCTCTTCGGCCAGCGGATGACCGACGTGGCCGCTCGGTGCGGCGCCGAGGTCGTCGCCGTGGAGCACGAGTGGGGCCAGCCGGTCGACGTGGACCGGGTGCTGGCTGCCCACCCGTCCCCGGCGATCGTCGCCGCGGTCCACGCCGAGACCTCGACGGGTGTCCGCTCCGACATCGCCGCCCTCGGGGCCGGTCTCCGGGCACAGGGGAGTGACGCCCTGCTGCTCGTCGACGCGGTCACCTCGATCGCCGGCATCGAGCTGCGCGCCGACGACTGGGGCGTCGACATCGGCTACGCCGGCACCCAGAAGTGCCTCGGCGTCGCTCCCGGCCTCGCTCCCTTCACGATCGGCGACCGCGCGTTCGAGCGCCGCGTGGAGAAGCCGCGGTCGTGGTACCTCGACCTCGGCATGCTCGGCGGCTACGTCGGCGAAGCGGGCGGGAAGGCCCAGCGGACCTACCACCACACCGCGCCCACCGCGATGGTCGCCAGCCTCCACGCCGGCCTGAGAAGGATCCTCGACGAGGGGCTGGACGCGGTCTGGGCCCGCCACCAGGCGGCGGGTGACGCG
The DNA here is from genome assembly GCA_963790155.1 of uncultured Actinomycetota bacterium. Lineage (GTDB taxonomy): Bacteria > Actinomycetota > Actinomycetes > Propionibacteriales > Nocardioidaceae > Nocardioides. The sequence continues at coordinate 27,907 of CAWBNL010000006.1, forward strand.
TTGCAGGACGGGCTCCAGGACATGGGCCTCGAGCTCTTCGCGGCCGAAGGCCACCGGCTTCCCGACCTGACCACCGTCAAGGTCCCCGATGGCGTCGACTCCGCGGCCGTGCGCCGTGAGCTGCTCGAGAGGTATGACATCGAGATCGGTGCCGGGGCCGGGGCGTACGCCGCCAGCGTGTGGCGGATCGGTCTGATGGGTCACAACGCCCGCCCCGACGCCGTGCTCCTCGTGCTCGCGGCGCTGCGCGACGTGCTCGGCCGTGGCTGAGGCAGCCTCCGTACGACTGCGCCCGATGACGCAGGAGGAGTTCGCCGCCTACAGCGCGCGATCCCAGACCGACTACGCCCAGCAGATCGCCGACTCCGGCCAGCTCGACCTCGAGGCCGCACGGGAGCGGGCCGCGACGCAGTACGCGGAGCTGCTGCCCGACGGCCTGACCAGCCCGGGGATGCACCTGTGGACCGCCGAGAGCGGCGAGCCGGCCGAGCCGGTCGGTCTGGGCTGGGTGGAGATCAGGCAACGCTCGGCGGGCGTCTCGGCGTGGATCTACGACCTCCAGGTCGACGAGGCGCGGCAGGGCGAGGGCCTGGGCCGCGCACTCATGGAGGCGCTGCACGAGGCGGCCCGCGGGCTGGGCGCGACGACGATGGGGCTCAACGTCTTCGGCCACAACACCGCCGCGATCCACCTCTACGACTCCCTGGGCTACACGGTCACCGCACAGCAGATGAAGCGCGACCTCTGACTGGGTGTGTCCCTATTGGCGACGTGAGTTACCGGATCTGCCG
>CAWBNL010000007.1:0-19891 GCA_963790155.1 uncultured Actinomycetota bacterium
GGCACCGGTTTCTCCGAGCACACATGGCCTGGCGTCTCGGATCCACACTTGTCGAACCCTCACCGGAACCAGACCACTGGGACTGAGGAACGATGCGATCGCGTCCCCCAGGACCTGTCCGCTGGTCATCGCCGGGAAAGGGGCGCTTTGCGGGCGACCCACACGCGCGCCCTTGCCGAAGCGGGACCCTGCCCGGCACGCGGCGTAATGCAGCGGGTCGATGATGACCGGGTCTTGGCAAGCGGGACGTCCCGAAAGACGATCGGCTACTGGTCACGCTGCGTGACGATCGAGTTCTGAAACCCCGAGCGCCCGACTGGCGGTGGCGGGGTATCAGGGGGCGGGCGAAGGCTCCGTGGTTGGCACCTGCGTTGGTTCGGGGACGGGCTCGGGGGTGGGGTCGGTGGGCACCGGCTCGCTTGGGACCGGCTCGGTGGGCTCAACGGTAGGCTCGATCTCGTCCGGCTCGTCCTCGGGCGGGGCTTCCTCCTCGCCGTCGGGGGCCTCCGGCTGCTGTTCCTCAGGCTGTTCCGGTGCGTCGTCGTCGCCGCCGTCGATGCCTGGGATGGAAGTACGGCGGTCGGGATCGCTGCCACCGGTGTAGGAGGACACGGCCCGACCCGCGAGGAGCTCGAAAGCCAGGATCATGAGCATCGCCACGACGAAGACCGTGATGGCGCTCGCCACGATGCGCTTCCACGGCAGCCCGCCGAGAACGCTGCGATAGCTGAGCCGCTCGCTTCGTTCCACCGGCTCGCCCCCCAGTTCGGCTCCGGCGCGGTCGAGATCCACCTCTGCCGCCGCAAGCTCCTCCGCGGTGTCGGCGGCCGCGCGCTGCGTACCTTCTGCTCCTTCCGCGGAAGCGGCTCTCGCCCGAGCCTGGACGAGCCCGATCCGCGCAGCGGCGATGGTCTGTGCGGTCGCGACGCGCTGCCGGGTCGCGCGGATCGAGTACGAGTAGAGCGCGCCACCCACGGTGATCACGAGCGAGCCGACCGCCGCGCCGATCAGCGTCCCGGCGACACCGAACGTGGAGAGCAGGACCGCGGAGGAGACTGCAGCCAGGGATCCGCCCGCGGACTGGATCCAGTTGATCTCAAGCCGGGGCCGCTCGCCGTGGTCACTCATCACGGCCCAGTATCCGGGTTGCACCACGCCTTGGCGACCCGCGCCGTTGCAGAGCGGACTCGTGTGCGCGGACTGATGAAGCAACGACGGAAGACGACACGCTGGTCGGTGGGAGTCAGCATCAGCACGACCTCGGGGCATGCTGCTTGATGTGATGCGCTACCGCACAAGGGACCCCGGCCCCTACGCGGCCCACGTCGCTGCAGACCTGACCATCGGCGTCATCATGGTGCCCCGGCTGACCTGAGGCTTGCCGGCACAGGAGGATCGTCACGCGGAGCGTGACCAGTGCGAGATCCCTCTGTGACACGCTCCGCGTGCCGATCGTCAAGCGGTCAGGACGTGCTCGTAGTGCTCTACGCCGGCAAAGGGCTCATAGAAGTGGTGCAGCAACTGGCGCCACTGCGGGTAGTCCTGCGAACCGCGAGAGCCCACGGTGTGGTCCTCCAGGCTGTCCCATTCCGCGAGCAGCAAGTAGGTGCTCGGGCGCTCCAGGCACCGCGGCAATGTCAGGCTCCTGAAGCCGGGCATGCGCGCAATGATCCTCGTGGCTCGCCGGAAGGCGGCCCCGCGCCACGTCAACACTCCCGTCTCGCAGAGGGATCGGCCTATGGCGGCAGAAGCCCCCGGCTGGTCGTTACTCCCTGCGACAACCCGCACGGTCAGGCGCGAGCGTCGAGTTCGGAGATGAGCCGCTTGGGTGCCACCATTCTGTACGACGCGTCGACCAGCTCGGCGATCTCGATCCAGTCGACGTCAGTGACGTCGAGATTGATCGCGCGGGCACCGTAGGGGCCGTAGTAGGCAGGCACGAAGAACCGCGGGTCTTCGTCGAGGATGGGCAGGTCGAGGGGCTCGGGCGTGAAGATCAGCGCGCTCGGCACCTGTCGGTGGTTCCCAGGGCTGAGCTTCTCCGAGCCACCGAACGCAGCGAAGATCTTGCCCGCGCGGAACGTCGGGCGGCCGTGGGAGACCTTCTCCACCGCTCCCGGGAAGGTCAACGCGATGGTCCGCAGCTCGGCAAGGCCCGGGTCGTCATCACCGAACATGACCGGGTGCTCCATGATCCGAGCCAACCACTTGAGGCGCATGGCGCGCCATTGAACGGCCACTACCGGCTCACGAGCGAGCGAGGCCCCGTGTCGCTCGATCTCGAATGACCATCCCGCACCGGGTCGCTCCGCGAGCCCATCGCATTGCGGGACGAGAGCACCTGGGTCGGGTTCGGTGTTTCACGCAGCCGACTCTGACCCCGGTCACAGGAATGGCACAGGCCTCGGCGATCAGATGGTCACATCCCCAATCGAGCCACGAGTGATGCTCGGGCATCCCAAGGAGCGATCATGAAGCGCAACAAGTTCATCCCTAGCGTCGTCAGCACGGTGCTTGTCGCGGGACTCCTGGCGGGATGCTCGTCCGCCGCCGAGACCCCCAGCACGGCCAGCGAGATCACCAGCGCGAGCAGCAGCGCCTCGACTGCCGAACTCACCACCGGAGCGGTGGCCAGCGAAGTGCTGGCCGCGAATGCGAACGCGACCACCGTCAACGACGACGAGTGGACGATGGACGGTGCTGTGATGATCACGCTCGAGGGCTCGACCGCCTCGGCGGATGGCGACGGCGTCGAGGTGGATGGCACCACCGTCACGATCACGCAAGCAGGCACCTACGTTCTGTCCGGACAGCTCGACGGGCAGGTCGTCGTCGACACAGCAGACGAAGACCCCGTGGCCATCGTGCTCGATGCGGTGCAGATTTCCAGCTCGACCAGCGCCGCGCTGGCAGTTCTCAACGCTGAGGACGTCGCTGTATCGCTCAGTGGCGACAACGCCCTCTCGTCCACCGGAGACGACGACGAGGCCAACGCCGCGCTGTTCAGCGACGCCGATCTCACCATCACCGGCGACGGATCGCTGACCGTGTCCAGCTCCGAGAACGACGGCATCACCAGCCACGACGACCTCGTGGTGCTCTCGGGTGACATCACTGTCACGGCAGGCGACGACGGCCTGCGCGGCAAGGACTCGCTGACCATCCGCGGCGGCACCGTCACTGTGGAGGCCGGCGGCGACGCCCTGAAGTCCGACGACGACGAGGACGAGACCCGCGGCTATGTCCACATCGCTGGCGGCGTGATCGACCTGGTCGCAGGAGACGACGGGGTGCAGGCGCAGACCGACCTCGTCGTCACCGGCGGCGAGACCACGATCAACGCCACCGACGACGGACTGAAGGCAGAGGTCCACCTGGTCATCGCCGGCGGGGCGACCGTCGTCGAGAACTCCTACGAGGGCCTCGAGGCGTACTACGTGACGGTGGAGGGCGGCACCCTCGAGGTCACCGCGAGCGACGACGGCATCAACGCCACCAGCGGGACCAGCACCACCACCGACATCGGCGGCATCGTCGAGGCAGACGACGGTGCCATGGTGACCATCACCGGCGGCGAGAGCACCATCGACGCCGAGGGCGACGGAATCGACTCGAACGGCTCGATCCTGGTCACCGGCGGCGCCACCACGGTCTTCGGTTCGCCCGACGACCGTGAGGGGGCACTGGACACCAACGGCTCGCTGGTCGTGGACAGCGGCACGATCCTCGCCATCGGCACCGCCGCGATGGCGGTCTCGCCCGATGCGGAGTCCGGGCAGGGCTGGTTGAGCGCATCGCTCGAGCAGACCTACGGTGCGGGCGAGACTGTGCAGGTGCTCGACGACAGCGGTTCAGTGATCGCCGAAACCACCTCGGTCAAGTCGTTCCAGTCGGTTGTTCTCTCGGCAGCCGAGGTCGTCGACGGTGCCACATACACGGTCACGGTCGGAGGCCAGACGGCCGCAACCGTCACCGCGGGCGTCGCGGCCGCGGGCGGCATGGGCGGGGGGCATGCTCGCCCGTGACGCTCGCACCGCCGGAAGCCGAGGTCCGCACGATTCGCCAGCTGACAACTGGCACCCGTCGAAGGCAAACCGTGCACGGACGGCTTCGGGAAGACCAGGCTTGCCATCGAGGTCGCCGAGCGAATAGGCCCCGCTTTCGCGGCGGAAGAACGCAGGTCAGGGCCGGTCCGGTCAGGCGGTCGGAGCGTTGACGATGCGGTCGAAGCCCAGGCCGCTGCTGCCCTCGCCGCGCCCGGTCTGCTTGCGGGCGCCGTACCAGACCAGGACCGAGCCGTCGGGGCCCCGGGTGCGCTGGTAGCACTGGCTGACGCGGACGCCCGCGCGCGGGACCTCGTCCTCGAAGACGAAGTAGGCGGCGGGCAGGTTCGTCGCCATCAACGGCGTCCGCGGCCGCACCTTCTCCGGCGGGTCCTGGTCGCCGCCGAGGAAGCGGAGCGTCGCCGCCCGCTGAAGCTGGGTCTCCCGGGTGCTTCCCTCGACGTGCACGGGCACGAACGGCAGCCACTGCTCGGGGACCGAGGTCATCACCTGGTAGCGGATCGGTGCGGCCGGATCGGGCGGCGGACCGGGCGGGGGTCCGACCAGCCCCTGCAGGTGGGTGCGCAGCTCGTGGGCAGCCTCGCCCCCCGCGCGGGGCCACCCGCTGGCGAGGGGAACCATCTGCTCGATCGCCCAGACCATGTTGGCCATCTCATCGCGGACCAGTGAGACGTCCTCGAGCGGCTCGCCCTCCTGGACCTTGGGTGCCACTGGCAGCAGGACCAGCTCCGCCTCCGGGTCGCCGCCGGATTCGTCGGCGAGGGCGAACATGCTCCACCGGTCCCAGCCCGCGGCACCGGCGGGTGGAGCGACCGGCTCGACCCACAAGCGTTCGTCGAAGACGGTGGTGACCGCGACGCCGCGCACCCGCGCCAGCGTGCCGACCGGGAGCGTCCAGGGCACCACGAACCAGTCGTTGGCGAACACCAGGGCGAACTCCATCAGCATCAGCGTGCCGACATCGGTCGTGTCCGCGCTCACCTTCCCGAAGTTCGTACGACGGTCCTCGAAGGCCCACCACCGGGTGCTCGGCATCCCGTCGAAGACCACCTGGGTCGGCAAGAAGGTCTGCACGTCACGCACGGCCGCGACCTCGGGTCGCGCCGGTCCGGGCAGCGCTCCGTCCTCCGCGAGCCGGACGCCCTCGCTGCGCTGGAGGGCGTGCCAGTCGAGGTTGCCCTGGTGGTATTCCTCGGCGCGCAGCACCACCTCCGTGCCGCCATCGGCGTCCGACTCGCCCGAAGGTGCCGAGACGCCGAAGCCGTACTCCATCCGGGACGGCTGCCAGGCGTCGTCGGACGCCGGGCTGAGCACCAGGGTGGCGAACCACGTCCGCAGCCGCTCGAAGAGGTCCTCGACCTGGCCGACGTCGCCGGGCTGCACCGTCACCCGGTCGACCACCGCTCCCCCGCCGGCCACGTGCTCGATCAGCGCGATGCCGTCCATCGCCCGACCGGCCGCGCAGCCCACCTGCTGCCAGGCGTCCGCATGCGCGCAGACCTGGGCGTCGGCCTCCGCCAGGGGGTCGGGCACCGCGACGAGGTAGGCGTCGCGGAAGTCGTCGGCGTACGACGTCGCCGGGAAGTCGCGCTCGAGCAGCCGGAGCCACCGTCGGCCGACGGCCATCCGCAGGTCGAGCGAGAGGGGTTGTGCTCCGAGCGCCAGGGGCAGCGGACGACGCTCGACCGTGGGCTCGAGGACGCCGTCCTCGTCGAGCTCCTGCACCGGCCCGGTGCCGGGCTGGTAGCGGTCCAGCGTGCGCAGGTCGAGGCAGGCCCGGGCCAGGACCGGTGAGCCCGCGTCGTCCCCGACGAACTCCCCGAGCTGCCACTGCCGCGACAGCATCCACATCGCATCGCGGACCTCGGCGTGCAGTGCCCGGTCGAAGTCGTGCCGGCGCGGGCGTCCCTCGAGGCGGTTCCACCGGGTGATAGCCGGGTGGAGCCGGGCGAGCAGCGCGGTCTCGAGGTTGGTCACGACGTGCATCTCGGCCATCGGATCACCCGTCCTCGAGCGTGAGGTAGACGCCCAGGTTGCGCAGCAGGTTGTGTGAGATCGAGATCTCGGGAAACGTCCAGGCCGAGTGCGTGGCCGGCAGCAGGGCGTCGTACGGCGTCGCGTCGAGGTGCGTCGGCTCCAGCGCGCGGAGCTTGGCCGCGTCGAGCGTCTCGGTGACGGCACCGACCAGCTCGTCCCACGACCACGCGCCGTCGAACGATGCGGGCAGTGCGAGCAGCCAGGCCTGGGGCGGCTCGGCGTTGGGCCGGTCGTGGTGGAACGCGACGCCGGTGGTGAGGTCGCGCGCGGGCAGCACCTCGGTCCACTCGTCGACCAGCAGCCCGCACAGCGGCTGGTGCGGGTCGAGGGTGCCCTCCTGCAGGGCGGTGTAGAGCAGTCGCTCCCCGGACACCGTCGCCGTCGCGGGGATCTCCAACGCCAGCCAGGGCTGGCCGTCCTCGTGCGGCAGCTGGAGCGGTCGCAGCGTCGGCGTCCTCGCCCCTGGCAGCGCCGCGGACAGGAGCACGACGTTCTCGAGGTGGTGCATCCGCTCGCGCACCCGCGCGACACCGTGCAGCCAGTCGTCCTCGGGGAAGTCGCGGCCCGAGCCTGCCGGTGCCGGGTCGGTCAGGTGCTCGGTCAGCCCTCCCGACGTGGTGTGCTGCCACGCCTTGTCGAGCTCGTCGGCCGCTGCGGCGGGCAGCCGGATGCTCGGCACGACCACGAGGTCGTCGCCGAGCACGGCGCGCAGGCCGCCGCGCAGCACCTCGGCACGCGCGGCGGCAGCCGCCGTGTCGTGCGCGGTGAGGGCGTCCTCCCCCGCAGTCACCCGCTTGTCCACCTCGGCCGCGAGCAGGTCGACGCGACCGGCCAGCTCGGTGCGGAACCGGTCGATCTCCGCGACCGGGCCCGAGAGGTCGAGGGGGTCGGCGTCGAACGCGCCGACCGAGGCCGCGGCGACGGCGTCGGCGACGAGCGAGGCGAGACCCGGACGTGTGCCGGTCGCGATCTCGTCGAGCTCGTCGTGCCGGACGACGAAGGCCGCGCGCTTCGGGCCCAGCGCGGCGAGGTGGGCCGCTGGGGTCATCCCGGAGCTGATCTCCGAGCTCACCAGGACCTCGGCGGATCGCAGCACCTGGAGACGCTCCTCGTCGGTGGCGGTGCCGGGCAGCGCTGCGTGGTCGACGAGCAGCTGGTCGTGGCTGGCGAGCCGCCCGTCCCACGCTGCTACCCGGGCGGCCAGCAGGCCGGTGACCGACGCGTAGGTCGCCACGCGCCACTCGCGGGCAGAGCCGGTGCCGGACTGCTGGACGCGGTAGGCCGAGAACGGCGCCACCGTCTCGGCGTACTCCCGGATCACCTCGTCGATCGTGCGGGTGGCGTCGGCGACCGTCGTCCGCAGCCCGGCCAGCGTGGGCGCGAGGGTGTCGCGGAGGTCGGCCACGGCGTCGGCCAGCCGGGCCCGCGGCAGCGACACCGCCCCCTGGTAGGCGCTCCGCGCGTCGCCCTGCCGGACCAGGTCGGCAGGCACGAGCGGCCGGGCACCGACGACCACGCGGCGCAGGCTGCGCAGCAGCCCCTCGAGCTCGAAGAAGGTGACCTTGCCCGCGACCCGCTCGGTGTGGTGGATGACCACGGGACGGTCCAGCCGCACCGCCCTGGTGGCGTGCAGCTCGTCGAGGATCCGCTCGTCGAGGTCGCTGAGCGCCTGGTCGGCTCTGGTCTCGGCGCGGTAGAGCAGGTCGGCGGGGTGCAGGCCGAGGTCGTCCTGGGTGATCGGGACGGTCTCGTCGTTGCCCGTGGTGCGGTCACCGTAGGTCACCGTGACGACGACGTCGTCGGGGTCCGGGAGCCGGTCGGCGAGCCAGCGGTTGACCGCGGGATCCGCCTTCGCGAGCGGCGTCATCGCGTAGGCCAACGGGTTCGCCGGGCCGGTGGTCGGCAGGTGGATCGCCGTGCGGAGTGACAGGCCCGTCCCGCTGCGCGGGGTGCGGATCACCTCGGGCTCGGGCGGGTAGTTGCCCTTCGCGAAGGCCTCCAGCGTGCCTGCGGAGCGGTCGTAGTTGCCGAGCACGGCTTGGTGCACGCCCTCGGCCAGCACCAGGTCGGCGACCGCGTCGTTGATGTCGCGGACGTGCGCGACCGCGGCGGTCAGCGCGTCCTCCTCGGCGGCCGGGCGACGCGGGAGGTCACCGTTGCCGAAGGGGTACGTCGTCACGCCACCGCTCTCGACCGCCTGCAGCAGCTTGCGGCCGTCCACCACGTTCATCGCGGCGATCGACTCCTGCGGGTCGCCGGTCGTCGTGGCGGTCCTCTGGATCTGGTCGGCGGCCAGGGGGTAGGCACGGCGCAGCGGGTAGACGAGCGCGCGGACCGTCAGCGGGCCGTTGTCGTGCAGGTGGCGCTCGAGCCGGTAGCCGAGGAGGGCGCCCAGCGACTGCCCGCCGCGCATCCCCTCCAGCACCGACAGCGCGAGCTGCACTCGTCGCGAGGAGATGTCGACCGACATCGCACCCTCGTGCGCGACGTGGGCGTTGCGCAGCACGGCCGCGGTGGCGGCGTGGTTGAGGGACGGCGCGTGCACGAGGCCGAGGTTGGTCGGGTCCTTCATCAGCGGCACCGTGGCGTGCTTGTCGACGTCGGCGGCGAGGTCGGGCGGCAGCGTCACCTCGGTGAGCTCCTTGCCCTCGGGCCGCAGGTCCTCGACCCAGCCGTAGGCACCCAGGTGCAGCCCGCCGGCACCACCGGCCGCGGTCGCGCCGCGGACCGGGGCGGCGTGGGTGGTGCTCACCATCGCGCCGTCGGTCGGCCGGGACCGGACCTGGTCGAGCGCCCAGCCCAGCAGCCCGGTGCGCCAGGCGTCGAGTCGGTGGCTCGCGGTGTCGACGTGCTCGGCCAGGAGCCGCTCGAGCCGCGCGGTCGGGAGTGTCGCCAGCAGATCGAGAGCCTCGAGGTGCTCGGGCAGCACGCTGCCCTCGAGGCTGCGCACGTTCCGCGAGATGTAGTCGCCCACGGTGAGCCCGGCCTCGCCCGTCACCCGGTCGTCGGCGGCGAACAGCTCGGCGTACCTGCTCTCGGTGTGCGCGGTCTGCGCTGCGTCGACGTGCACGAAGGCAGGCTCGCGGCGCAGCACCGTGGCGTCGGCCAGCGCCCCGGCCGAGACCAGCAGCCCGATCGCGGTCTGCCGGAAGCTGAGCTGGAGCGCGTGCCGCAGCAACAGGTAGAGCAAGGCCTGCGGCGGCTTCCCGCCGTCGAAGCCGCGCTCGCCCTGGACGGCGCCGATGCTGTCGGCCGCGGCATCGGCCAGCCACTGCACGTAGTTGCGCCCACCGGCGTAGGCACGGATCTGTGCCGTCTCGGAGAGCGGTACGTCGTCCACGAGCGGCCCGTCGAGCGGTCGCTGTCGCGCGTGATAGATCTTCGTGAGGAGGTCGGGCACCTCCTCGCCCTGGTAGCCGAGCGTGCGCAGCAGGTCGAGCGGCTCCTGCGCGGGGAACCGCGAGATCAGCTCCTGGACCAGGTCGAGGCCGAAGAACGAGAGCTCGTGCGTCTTGTGCTCGAGGCCGTCGGCAGTCAGCGGGAAGTACTCCACCGAGGTCGGGTGCAGCCCGATGACGTCGAGCAGCTCCTGGTGCGGGTCGGCGCCGCCGCCCCCGATCCGGCTCACCCGCGAGACCAGCGGCGTCCAGTCGGCCTCCACCTGGCGCACCAGCCGGGCGACCGTCGCCGGGAGCCGCACCGCGTCCGGGATCTTCTCGCCGAACCAACTCAGCCGGCTGAACGCGACGGCGGGCTGGATGCCGTAGGGCTGGTCGGCGATCCGCAGCGCCGGCAACGGCCCGCGCCCGCTCACCTCGCGGGTGAAGAACTCCCGCGTCGCGGCGACGGTGTCGTCGGAGAAGACGGGCTCCAGGAGCGTGTCCATCAGGTAGCCGATGGTGGCCGGCCACAGCGCGATCTGCATCGCCCGCGCCTCGATGCGGTCCGAGCGGCCGGCTCCGGGGATGCGGCTGGCGAGTCCATCGCCGATCGACAGCGCGTCGGCCAGCCGCTGCCCGTCGCGACGCCGCACGGGGTCGGTCTCACGGACGTAGCCCGGCTGCTGCTTGAAGAACGGTCCGAAGCTCGCGTCCGGGTCGTCGCGCCACGTGTAACCGGCGTCCTTCTGCTCGGTGTCGTTGGTGGGGGTGCCCTGCTTCAGCAGCTCCAGCCCGCTCCGGGAGTGCAGGTGGTGCTCGAGCAGCCGCCCGAGCCGGTCGGCGCCGGCTTGGGGCGTGTCCGTGAGTCGTACGCCGAGCACGAGCAACCGTCGGAAGCCGGTCGCGGCCTGGGCCGCCGTGAGGTCGATCCGGAAGGCCATCCCCACTCCCAGCGCGCGCTCGAAGTCGAACATCCAGGCCAGGGAGTCGGGGATCTGCAGCGTGTCGGGGTGGTCGGGGTCGTCGCCGACGGGCTTGAGCTGGTCGGCCGGCGCGGCGTTGGGATCGGGACCGGCCTGCAGCCAGCCCGGGACGTGCCCGCCGACGCCGAGCACGGTCGGAGTCGCGGACGGGGAGTCCTGCTCGAGCAGGACGAAGCGGTCCGGGAGTACGTCGACCCGCGGGGCGCTCGACCACGACGTGGTGCGGGCGCCGAGCTCGGCCGCGTCCGGCAGCTGCAGGACCGTCATCCTCGGCGTGGTCTGGTGGGGGCGCAGCCCGGCGGGCGGCGGGTCCTCGAGGTTGGTGGGCCGGTTGGCCACCACCTCCGCCGCCGTCGCAGCACCGACCGCCGCCTGCAGGTCGTCGTACGCCCGCTGCGCGGCCGTCGGGTTGCCCTCTGCCGACCAGGTCGCCTCCCAGTACGCCGACACCGCCGTGGGCTGCGGGCCGGTCGCGACCAGGACCAGGTCGAGCGTCGCGTCAGCGGGCTCCGGCTTGTCGCCCGGGTTCTTCGGGCCCAGGGTGCGCACGATCCAGCCCGCGCGTCCGGCACCGGCGGCCGAGACCAGCTCACGCCAGGCCGCACGCTCCAGCCCCTCGTCGCCGCCGGCTCGCCACACCGCGGCCCAGAAGGCCGTGCCGTTCTGCACCTCGGAGGCCGACAGGGACTCCTCGAAGCCGTCGACGAGGCAGGCGTCGGGATAGACCCGGACCCAGAGCTGCGGCGTCCCCGTCGGCGACGGCTTGAACCGGGTCTCGAGCCGGAGCGGGAACAGCAGGACCGGGGTCCGGTCGTCGAGGCGACCGACCTCCGTCACGGGATCGGTGAACAGCGAGATCGACTCGACGGCCGCCGCTTCTTCCGCGAGCGTGCCGGTCAACCGCCGGCGTGCGCCTGCCTGTGTGGCGACGGCCTGTTCGTGCTGCTCATGCAGAGCGACCAGGGCCGGGTCGTCCGCCGCGGCAGTACGTCGCAGCGACTCGAGCCGCCGTCCCAGACCGATCACGGCCTCGCCGGCGACGAGCGCCTCGACGCGCGCCGTCTCACGATCGGCCCGTCGCTCGGACAGGCTCGCGCGGAGGTCGTCGAACTCGCTCACGACTCGTCCTCCTGGAGCATCTCGGCAGCGTGCACGGCCATCAGCACCGGCACCTGATAGAGGATGTAGGCGAGCTCGGCGGCGTGGGTGTCGGCCCGCCAGCGGAACGCCTTGTCCTCGTCGTGCTGCGGCTTCTCCGGCGTACCGGTTCCGGGGTCGACCAGCCCCACGTCACGCTGGCCCACCGGCAGCACCTGCACGGTGGCGTAGTCGTCGACCACGTCGGTCCACGACAGCTCGTTCCAGGTGTTGATCGCGCCCTGCGCCGCCGCCTGCGGCAGGTCGAGGCCGAAGCGGGGCTCCCCCGGCCGCTCCTTGATGACGAAGAACCAGCCCGGGTCCTCCTCGCCGGCGACCTCGAAGCCGCCCTTGGCGGTCCTGACCGTCAAGTCGAAGCCGAAGAAGTAGATGTCGGGTGCGACCTTCGCCTCGTAGAGCGGGGTCTTCACCAGGTCACGCGGCGGCATGCCGGTGGGCAGGTCGGCGAGCCTGCGCGGCTTGCTCCGGTCGATCGCGCCGGCGCCGGTGCGCTCCCACTCCGCGCGGTGGGCGTAGATCACGGCGGTGGGGTACTTCTTCAGCAGCTCGCCGCGGATCGTGAGGACGACCTCCTCCTCCTTGTCGCCCTGCTCCTCGCGGTGGTCGAACGAGCCGAGGCCCTTGTTGCGCGACCAGGTGTGCAGCTCGGGCACGTCACGGAGCCGCTCGCGCTGCGCCGCCGGGTCGGCCCCCGGCTCGGCCAGGAAGCCCGCGACGTCCCAGAACTGGCGGAAGTAGCTGCCGCGCTGGTCGGTGGGGTACTCCCGCCACAGCAGCTCGCGGGCGAACTCGTGGTTGAGGCCGACGAGATAGGCCTCGATGAACTTCTGGTTGGTCTCCAGCAGGGTGATCGAGTTGACCTCGACCAGCTGGATGTTGGGCACGAGGTACTCGCTCGACAGCTCCTCCAGCGGCTCGTACATCGGCAGGTCGATCTCCGGGTAGACCATCACCTCGCCGAAGTCCTCCACGAGCTCGGCGCTGATCCTTCCCGGGATCTCCACGCCGGCGAGCACCCGCTTCGGCACCGTGAGCGTCGGGTCGATCCCGGCGTACGCCGAGTCGATGACCGCACCGAGCGGCAGCGGCCGGCGGACCACCACGGGCAGCTCGCGCTCCGCCGCGTCGACGGCGTACAGGTGGCGGAGGGCCTCCTTGAAGCGCACCGCGGTCGGCGAGTCCGCACCGGGCTGCGGGGCGGCCGGCAGGCCAGCGGTCCCGGCGCCGTCGGTGGGCACCACCTCGAAGCCGGAGCTGCTGGGCAGGTCGTCGACGGTGTCGGGTGTCTGCGTCCCGGAGTCCACCACGGACCCGGGGCTCGGCCCTGGGCCGGCGCGGATCCCGCGGCTCAGCCACAGGTAGAGGGCGAAGGCCGCAACAAGGAGCGCGACGGCGAGCACCGGGCCGACGACCGGCACGAGCAGGAGCAGCAGGGCCAGCAGGACCGCCACCACCCACAGCCAGATCCGCCACGACGGGAAGCCACGGAGCAGGTCGACGAGCGCGGGCGGCAGGTGTGGACCGCCGCTGGTGCCGCCACCCAGGTCGTCGGCGAGGTCGGGCCCGGTCGGCAGGTTGTCGGGCACGGTCTTGGGCGGCGCGACGGTGATCTCGCCGTCGTTGACCCGCGTGATCAGCCCGTCGTACGACATCGGCCCGGTCCGCGAGCCGAGCCGCGTCAGCCGCGCCCGGGGTCGCAGCACCTTGCGCACCGTCGTGCCGAGCAGCGCCTGCGGCACCGTGCTCTGCCGCATCGCGAAGGTGATGGTCTTCCCGCCGCTGAGCACGCGCTGGTGCACCGGTGCCGTCACGGCGAGCAGCCGCTCGCCGGAGCCCGCGGCCGCACGCGCCAGCTCGCGGCGGTGCCAGACCATCGTGGTGAACATCGCGAGGTGGCCGAAGCGGATCCGGGTGTTGCCCTCCAGCACCTTCCCGACCTGCTGCCAGGCGGCCTCCATGTAGGCCTCCTGGTTCTTCTGCACCACGCCGGTCCCCAGGCCGGCCGCGACCCGGTGCCGGGGGTCATGGTTGAGCTCGTCGACCCAGCGGTGGTGCTCGGGGTCCGCGTCGGGCGCGGTCAGCCGAGAGACCTGGGCGTGCCACCGGCCGTAGAGCGGCGGGACGATGATCGGGTCCTCATCGTCCTCGACGACCGCGACCCCGGTGGCGGCGTTGGCATCCGCCGCCGACTGGTCCTGGTAGTCCGCGGCCAGGTTGACCAGGCGGGCGAGTGCGGACTGGAACGGATGCGGGTAGGGCTCGGCCCACTGCTCGAACTGGTCGTGCTCGGCCCGCTCGTCGTCGGTTAGCGTCTCGAGGGGCGCCCGCAACGCACCGCCCAGGCGCACCACACCACCGAGGCCAGGAATCGCCGGGAGGTTGGACCCGGGATCGAGGACGTCGATCGGACGACGGCCGACGCGAGCGTCGACGGTCTTCGGCTGCAGCAGCCGCACGAGGTACTCGAAGTCGCCCACCTCTCCGGTGCGGAAGTACCAGCGGTGGTAGATGGGGTAGAGGTCGGGCTCGGGGTCCGCGCGCCCCGGCACCCACGAGCCCTGAGTGGGGAACGCCGCCGCTCCCGGGTCCTTGCCGAGCCCCGCCAGCCGCCCGCTCTCGAAGGATGGGACGACGAAGGCGTGGTAGGCGGTGTTGGCGCGCAGCACCCGTGGGCTGAGCAGCCGGGAGTACGCCGAGTCGCGGTCGGCCGCGACTCTCGCGCCCAGCCGCTCCGCGTTGCCCGGCTGGTCGGCCGGGTCGCCGCCGAGCCCGCCGTTGACGTGCACGTGGGCCCAGGCCCACTGCGTCGCCCACTCCGGGAAGGTGCCCGCCGAGTCGGTCGCCTCGATGACCGGCAGCTTGCCGCCCGAAAGGGTCGCCCGGTCGACGAACTCGTCCTCGGTGAGCACCACCAGGGTCAACCACGGGCGCATCCGTCGCCCACCGTCCGCCGACTTCGCCGGTGTGTAGCGCCACGGGAAGTCCTCCTCGTAGAACTCCACGAAGGGCAGATAGTTGGTCTCGAAGTTGGTGATCCAGTGCCGCGGCTCGGCCCGCACGATGCTGGCCGCATCGATGCCGACGACGTCTCCCGGTCCGTACATCTCGACGTTGCGCGGCACCTGCTCGCTCGTCGTACCGCCGCCGACCTTGTCGGCGTTGATCGTCAGCGTGACGCCGATGGTCGCCCGGATGCCCGGCACCGCCGCCTGGTCGGCCTCCTGCACCTGGCCGCCGAGCCCTTGGCGGGCCCACGGCAGGAAGGAGTAGGAGGCGATCGGCTGCTCGGTCATGCGGCGACGTTGACCTCCGCGAGCGGGAGGACGTGGAAGGTGTCGACCGAGGCCGGGTCGGCGGCGACCGTCGCGGCGAGGTGGGCCATCGCCTCGGCGTGGCTGCCGAAGACCTGGACTCCCGCGACCGCCGTGTTGTCCGCCTGGTGGGCCACGGTGAACTGCTCACCCGGCACCGCGACCTTGGTGGCGAAGGGCTGGTGCTTCCTCTCCTGGGCGAGCGAGAGCGGGGACTTCGCGATGGCGGCCCCGGCCGCGAAGTGGGTGAAGAGGATCGGCCAGAACGCGAAGTAGTGGATGGTGTGCCGCTCGAAGGCCGAGTCGATGATGATCGTCTCGTAGCGGACCGTCCGCGTCGCCGACGGCCCGGTGCGCCAGTCGTTGCCGGCGGCACCGAGCTCGACGCCGCTCTCCAGCATCTCGAACGCGGGCGCCGACAGCTTCGCCGCGTCGTCCATCGCGCGGTACTGCGCGGCAGCGAAGCGCTCCCGCATGGCACCGCGTACGGTGAGCACGCCGCCCACGTCGATGCTGACCGTCGCCTTCGTGATGTCGGACGGCTTCTGGTTGCCGACCTTGTCGATCGGCAGGTTGAGCGGGACGAACCGCTGGCTGACCTGGAGCACGCCGACCGGGTGCAGCACCAGCAGCCCGGGGTCCCCGAGCTCGCGCAGGCTGACCAGCTGGCGCCCACCGCCGGGAATGGTCGCCCGCCAGCTGTCGAGCTTCTCGAGCTCGGCCTTCAGCGCCGGGAGCACGGAGATGGGTGGCAGCAGCTCGGCGCGGCGCTCGCCGAACACCTCGTCGACGGAGACCGAGATGCTGAAGAAGAGGAACTCGATCGAGGCCTTGCCGGTGATGTGCCACGGTGTCGGCCCCTCCAGCGCGCCGCGCAGGTGGACACCCCAGACGCCCATGCCGAAGACCTTGACCGAGAAGCCGGTGGAGATCTCGACGATGAAGTAGAACGGCGAGAAGCGCAGCAGGGCGTCGAACCCGAACCAGCCCTCGACGCTGAGCGCGCTGAAGCCGAAGAACGCCTCGGCCCGGGCACCGAGCTGCACGCTGTTGGTGGTCACCGCGAAGTAGGTCTCGACGCGCACCTTGGCGAAGCTCTCGTCGATGAGCGAGAGCGCGAGCCGGTGCGGCGAGGGGAACGGCAGCGGCGGCGGCGTGAACTTGGGGTGGAACCCGCCGACGGTGAGGACGAAGTTGGGGTTGTCGCTGAAGTCCATCAGCAGCCCCATCTCCCCGTCGAGGGTGATAAAGAGGATGCGCGACTCGAAGAGCGAGGCGAAGAACCAGATCCGCTTCTTGTCGAACTCCAGCGCCCCCAGGAAGCTGAGCTGCAGGACGACGACGGCCTCGTCCTCGGTGGGCAGGGCGAGCTTGAGGCGGCCGAGGATCACCACGTTGCCGGGGATCTCGATGATCACCCCGAGCGCGACCGAGATCAGCGTCGGCGTCCCCCAGCCGATCTTGGCCATCGGGCCGATCAGGAACGTGTCGGGCTTGGGCGGGAAGATCGCGCGCAGGTCGCTGATGATCTTCGGGGCGTTGGCAATGATGTCGGTCGGGAACAGGATGCTGTTGATCGCGCCGGTGCGGATCCCGTTGGCGAGCGGCTCCAGGAGCATCCCGCGGTTGAGGCCGAGCAGGCCACCGACGCCGATCAGCGTGAAGCCGTAGCCGAGCTGGAAGCCCGGGCTGAACTCGGCGGTGATGATCACCAGCATCGAGAAGCCCGGCTGGCCGCCGGGGAGCTTGGTGTTGATCAGTCCAATCGCGCGCAGGGACAGGAAGTTGCTGATGACCAGCTCCAGCGCGCCGGCGTACTCGCCCTTGTCGAAGTCGAGGTAGAGGTAGCCGCCGCCCTTGACCACGCCGGCGTCGATGGCGAGGCCGACCCCGTTGGGCGGCTTGAAGCCGAGTGCCAGGTTGGCCGGGCCGAGGTTGCCGCGCTGGTCGTCGGGGAAGGTCAGCGTGGCGGTGATCCCGATGTTCTCCACGACCGCCTTGAGCACCGACAGGTCGCCCTTGATGGTGGCGCCGAGCTCGATCGGGATGCCGCCGTCGCGGAACTTCACCGCGATCATCGCCGACATGATCTCGACCGGGCCGAGCTGGATGTGGGCAGGCAGGGCGATCTCGAGACCACCGCTGCCACCGAAGTAGAGGCCCTGCGTGGTCGAGAAGCCGACCGTGAGGTCGGTGCCGATGGTCAGGCCCTCCGGCGGCAGCAGGGTCGAGAGGAACGAGTCACTGTCCTCACCGGGCTGGATGACGAGCCGCGCGCCCTGGACCGCGGCCTCGACGTAGACCTCGAACTTGCCGCTCGAGTGGAACCGGACGCCGCCGAGCGCGGAGGCACCGTCGAGCTCGAACCGGCTGGCCTCGGGATCGCCGATGAGCACCATCGGTTCGCCGTCGCCGACGACGAGGGAGAGGCTCAACGTGCCCGAGGCGGCCGACGGCGTACCCGGGCCGAAGCCCACCAGGAACTCGAGGTCCTTGTCGGGGCGGACCAGCGCGCCCACTCCCCCGTCGAGCTTGACCGTCCCGCCGATGACCAGGGTGAGCAGCTCGGACAGGCCGATCTCGAGGTCGAGGCCCGCGCTGCCGTAGGGCATCACCGCGAACCCGGGCTTGGCCGCCGCGGTCTCGGGGAGCAGGAAGAGCCCGACGCCTGCGGCGTAGGACACCTCTGACTGGGTGCTGACAATGGGCATCCGTAGCACCGTGTCGACGGCCGTCGCCGGGCTCAGCGCCCCCTGCATCAGCTGGGCGAGGGTGAGCGGGTCGAGCTCGACACGCTCGGTGTCGAGGCCCCAGGCGTCGGCCAGGTCCTCGATCGCCCCGGCGAAGGCCTCACCGCGGAACGCCGGCGTGCCCCACTGGTAGGCGTTGCGGAAGAATGTCAGCGGATCGTCGATCAGGTCGGCGAACCCCTCGTAGTCGATCGCCTGCCGGATGTACGCCGGCCTCGTGGCGGTCTCGGCGGCGGCCTCGATCTGCAGGATGCCCACCGCTCGCAGCAGGTGCCCCCACCGTGGCTGGTTGAGCAGGAGGTACTCGGAGACCAGGAAGTCCGCGAGCTGGCGGGGCAGCTCGGCGACCGCCTCGGCGGGGATGCCGGCACCGTTGCCGATCTCGGCAACGGCGACGTAGGCCGACCGCAGGGCTGACAGCAGCGACGTGAGGTCGGGCGTCGCGTCCGGATCACCGCCCTCGACGAGCTGGTAGACAGTCGAGGCGGCTGCGTGCACCGACTCGACCAGCGCGACAGCCGGCGTGATGTCCCACCCCAGCAGCAGCAGGAACGCCTCCATCGCCTCGGGCGAACTCGTCGCCTCGTCGAGTGGCTGCAGCGCGCGGCCGAGCTCGGTCGCGATGGTGGCAAGGGCGTCGTCGTCGGCCACGGCTCAGACCTGGAGGTAGAAGCGGGAGTCGTTCTGGAGGATCCCGGTGGGGATCGCGGCCTGCGCCGAGCCGGGTGCGGGATAGAAGTTGTAGAAGAGCTTGGGCTTCGGTCCACTGTTGTCGATCATCGGCAGCACCACGGTGTACTCGTAGCGGAAGCCGGTGCTGATCGGCCCGGCGTTCTTCTCGCCGAAGTTCCAGAGGTGGCCGGCCATGTAGGCGTCGAGGCTGGCGAAGCCAGCCCGTACGTAGGCCGGCCAGACGTGGGTCGAGGCGAACCGTGGGTCCCGCGCGATGGCTGTCTTGAGCTCCGCCACCCGCGTGTCGTACGTCGTCGCGGCCGACGTCGGCGCGAACTTCCACTTCGACGGGATCTGGGTCACCCGGAACTCTCGAGAGCCCTTCACCCTCTTCCTGACCGGCCCGGTGGTCACCGGCTTGATCGCGATCTCGGTGCGCATCGCGACCTTCGCCCCCAGCGGCAGGATCATGAGGAACGACTGGGTCTTGGTGACGTCCTTCTTGGGAACCCACTTCTTGTCCCAGTCGTCCCTGGTGACGTCGCTGGTGTCGATGTACTTGTGTCCCGCGGCGACGAACGCGTCGATCAGCTCGGTGCGCGTCGCGAAGCCCTGGAGCGCGCCCTTCGGGGTGAGGGTCGCCGGGGTCTGGACCTGGAACTCGTAGCACATGTACTCGAAGGAGCCCCCGTTCCCCTTCGGGGTCACCTTGACCACGCCCTGGAAGTGCTTGGGCGCGGTGATGAGCACGCGGTTGCCGAGCGCCTCCTTCAGCTTGGTGACGAACGGCACCGCCTGGCCGAGGTTGCAGCCCTTGAAGTGCAGGAAGTGGGTGGGCGGAGGCGTCGTGAACCCGACGGTGTCGGCGTCGATCCTGATCTGCTTGGTGAGCGCTCCGGGCACGAGGGTCTGCTCGAGGTGCTCGAACTCGGTGCGATCGGTGGGGTCGCCGCCGGCCGTCGTCTGACCGGGAAACGCCAGGATGTACAGCTGACCCTCGCTGTTGGCGTGGGCACCCACCAGCAGGTTGTCGACCGGGTGGATCCCCAGGTCGTCGTTGAGGGCCTTGACGAAGTCGCGGAGGGTCGTCTCGGTCCGCATCGTGGGCTTCGGCGGCCGCAGCGAGATCATCTCGTTGAGCAGCGTCGTGACGGGGTCCGTCTTCGGGGCGATGGCGTAGTCCACGGAGGTCACCCCCTTCGGCATCGGCACACCCGGATCAGCCGCGCCAGCCCGGGAAACTTGGCCATTTCATGGTCCACCTCCGTTCTCGGGTCTGGCAATCGCCGGCCCTTCCTGACTAGACCGATGCGGCTGCCGCCGTCGTCGCCGCTCGGCGCGTACCCACTTGTCGGGTGAACGAGGCCGAAGTGCTCTCCTCACCCGTCGTCGCGCGCAGTCTTCCGTCGGATCACCGAGCGGCAGAGGTTCATGAGCGCTGCCCTGGTCGGCTTGCTTGAGAGCTAACGCGGCTTCACGGCGGCGAGCCCGACATTCGACCCGAGAGGATTATTCGAGTGAGCCGATAGGCGGCGG
>CAWBNL010000008.1:0-25835 GCA_963790155.1 uncultured Actinomycetota bacterium
CTTCGCCTCGCGCATGTAGCGCTCGACGGGGAAGTCGCGGGGTGTAGCCGTAGCCGCCGAGGACCTGCACGGCGTCGGTGGTGACCTTCATGGCGTTGTCGGGTGCGCGACGAGCTTGGCGACCAGGGCCTCCGGGAGAACGGCAGGCCGGCGTCCTTGAGCCGCGCGGCGTGCAGCATCGTGGCGCGCGCCGGATGCGGCCCGCCGCCTCCATGTCGGCGAGCACGAAGGCGAGGCCCTGGTGGTCGATGATCCTGCTGCCGAAGGTCTCGCGCTCGCGGGCATAGGCCACCGCGGAGTCCAGGGCTCCCTGGGCCAGGCCGACGGCGACGGCGGCGATCCCGAGGCGCCCGGGCGGTCGAGGCCGGGCGGGGCGATCCCGCAGGCCCTCGCCCTCCGCGCCGAGGAGGCGGGAGGCGTCGACCCGGACGTTGTCGAAGCGCATCGTCGCGGTGGCCGAGCCGGTCAGGCCCATCTTGCGCTCCGGCGGGTCGGCGACGAGACCCTCCGCCGAGGCGGGCGCCGAGGAAGCGCTCGATCCCGTTGCGGTCGTCGGAGGTCCGCGCCATCACCTTGTAGAAGTCGGCGTGGCCGCCGTCGGTGGTCCAGGCCTTGGCGCCGTTGAGGACATAGGAGTCGCCGTCGCGGCGCGCGGTCGTGCGCATCGCGGCGGGGTCGGAGCCCGCGTGCGCCTCGGAGAGGCAGTACGCCCCCAGGAGGTCGCCGCTCAGCATCCCGGGGAGCCACTCGGCGCGCTGCTCCTCGGTGCCGTAGTGGGCCAGCCCCGACGGACAGCGCGTGCACGGAGACGCCCACACCGACGGCTCGCCCACACGCGCCGATCTCCTCGAGGACCTGGAGGTAGACCTCGTAGGGTGCTCGCGCCCACCGTACTCCTCCGGGTAGGGCAGCCCCAGCAGCCCGGCCTGGCCGAGCAGGGCGAAGACGTCGCGCGGGAACGTCTCGGCGGCCTCCGCCTCGCCGAGCACGGGGGCGCAGCCGTCGGCCGCGATCTGACGGATCAGCCGAGCCGGTCGCGCGGTCTCCTCGCTCGGCAGGTTCGGCGCGCAGTCATGCCGCGCACGTTACCGCCGTCACCCTCGCGCTCGAGCGCGGCGTCGGGGCGCGGTGGCGGGGCCGGGAAGGCTCCGTCCGGAAACTGGAGCCTTGCCCCGAAGTTTCGGGGTGGAGGCTACCAGTTTCCCCGGATATCCGGGGATCGCAACCGAGGGGCGGATTCAGGCGGGCGGCCGTACCAGCAACTGCCCGGCCATCAGGTCCATCGCCTCGCCCACGAGGTCGGCCGCCCCGGGGTGGTCCCCCCACAGCGCCGTCGCGGTGACCACCAAGCCGCGGTGGTGCGGGGGGAGTCGAGCGCCAGCCACAGGACCACGCCCAGGCCGGCCAGCACGTGGACCCGGTCGCCCACCATCAGCACCAGCACGTCGGCGTACTCCTCGGCGTCCGTCCAGGGCGCACGCGACCAGGCACCGGGCGCGGGCTCCCCCGCGGCGGCGGTGGTGAAGGGGTGGTGGGTGTGCCCGTCGGGTTCGCGGGGCTCGCGGTCGAGGAGGCCGACCACCTCGTCGAGGCGGTCGGCGATGTCGGAGTACTCCAGACCCACGCGCCGCCACAGGCGTCGATGGCGGTGGCGAGCCGGTGGATGGGCTGGTCGACCTGGGTGAGGGAGGAGGTCTGCTCGACGATCTCCACGATCGCGCGGGCGGCCGGCACGGGGACCAGGCCGGCGTCGCCCTGGCCCCGGCGCAGCAGCACGATCCGGTGGAGGTGGGAGGTCGCCGGCGGGTGCCGCAGGTCCAGGTCGTCGGGGGAGAGGGACTGCTTGTGGTGCGCCGCGTCGCCGTCGGCGATGATCGACAGCGGCTTCGAGTGGGCGTGGACCAGCAGCCACTCCTCGTCGAGGGAGACGGTCTCGTCGGTGAGGTAGCCGAGTCGTCGCGCCAGCAGCGAGATCGCGGTGGTCTTGCCCGAACCCGAGGGACCGATCACCGCGAGCGCGCGGCCCTGCTCGTCGGCCACGGCGCCCGCGTGCAGGTTGATCCGGTGACCCGCGGTGGCGTCGAGGGCAGCGAGGGTGACGCGGGTCGTGAGGGCGTAGTCGTGCCCCGCATGGTCAAGGTCGGCGTCGTCGGCGCCCACCGAAACGGGGCCGGGGCCGAGGTCGAGGATCGTGGTGGGCTCGCGGTCGGTGAGCGCGCGACTCCACTGGTGGCGTAGCCGATCGGCGGGTGCGGAGGCCGGATGCCGATCGGCACGCCGAGCACCTCCACCACGACCTCCGGCGTCGCTCCCTCGCTCCCCACGCCGACCACTCTAGGGTGGCGTCGTGGGCTGGCTGCGCGATCGTCGTGTCCTGGCCGCCCTCGGCGCGGCGTACGTCGTCGGGCTCGCCGTGCTGGTCGTCGGCCCGTGGGGCTGGACGCTCAACCGCATGACCGTCGCCCTCTACGTCCGGTTCCGCTATGACTGGCCCATCGCTCCCCGACCCATGGGCCCTTCCGGAGCACTACGGGCTGCTGCTCAACGTCGTGCTCTTCGTGCCGCTGGCCGCACTCCTGGCTGGCTCCTCCACCGGGCGGGCCTGTGGTGGGTGACGGCCGTCGCGGCGCTGGGGTCGGCCGTGATGAAGGGCTCACCCCAGTGGGCGTGGCTCGCGCGGGAGGGTGGCTGGCCGGACGTCGTCGCCAACACGCTGGGCGCCCTCATCGGCGCGGCGCGGTCAGTCTTCTCGCACGACGCGGATCGCGACGGGCGTCGATCAGGGTCTTCCACGTCGTCGGTGACCTCGGCCTCGGTCGCGCCCGACATCGCGGCCGCCGCCGCGATGAGCTGCTCCATCGTGCCGCCCTCGGCCAGGGCCAGCCACACCACGCACCCGGACCCCTCGAGCAGGATGGGCGGCCCGCCCGGCACCCGGGTGAGGTAGGCGGTGGGCTCGTTGCGCCGTCGAGGCTCCGCGTGGCTGACCCCCCGCGACGTCGTCGGCGATGCGGTCGCGATGGATCATGCCTTCTTCGCCGCTTGGACAGCTCCTCGGCGGCCTTCCGCCGCTGTCCCTGGCCCGCCGACATCCTCACGTCGGGGGCCTGCCGACCATCTGGAGGTCGTCGCGGTTGACCCGCATCGCGGAGGTGACCAGCCCGGCCTTGGCCGTGCGGACGGCGCCGCGGTAGGCGCGCCCGCCACTCGTCGAGCGGCTGCCGCCCTCGGCGAAGTGGCGCCACAGGCGTAGTCGGGTGGTCGCGGTGCAGGTCGACTCGCCGATGCCGCCGGCCGAGGCGACGACGGCGTCGAGGCTCGGCGGCCAGCGCGCGACCTCGGCCTGCTCGGCCGCTCCGCGGCGGTCAGGCGTGGCGGCGTCGGCCACCCGCGCGCGCGCGTGCAGCACCAGGTCAGCCGTTCGCCACCGGTTGGGCACCGGGCAGTCCCGGTGGGCGGTCGACGTTGCAGCACGCCGCGGAGAGAGCACGTCGAAGCCCTCCGGCATCGACGCCGACGCCCGGCCAGCAGTGGGACGGCCCCCAGCCCCGGTCGTCGTGCCCACCAGTTGGCGGCGTCGGCGAAGACCGACACCGTCGCGAAGTCGGTGCGTTTCTCCCACCCGATCGACTCAGCACCACGATCATCCGGTGCAGGTGGCTCGGGCACGGCGCGTCACGTCGCCGGACTCGCGACCCTCGGCCCGCAGGCCGGCGGCACGGCGGGCCCCTTCAGGTGCAGCAGGTCGGTGTTGCACTCCTCGGCCAGCTCGGACCACGGCATCGGCGAGGTCCACCCGCGCAGCGATCGGCGCTGTCGGGACGCCACCTCCTCGGTCATCGGGTCCATCGTGCCAGCGTGGCGGCAGTTACGGTCACCGGCCGCGGAACACGCCCTCGACTCCCGACATGACCTCGGGGACTCGTACGGCTGACCCGCGCCTACGTGGGGTGCTCATCGGCTGCCCCATCCTCGGCGCGCTGCTGATGATGCGCGACCGGGACCCGGTGCTCTGCTCCGCCCCGCGTCCGACCTCGTCCGCGTCGGCGACCCGACGACGGCGGGTGAGGAGAACGGCAACGCCGCTCGGCCGAGGACAAGGCGGGCCTCTATGCCTTCCTCGTGTCGAAGACGCCGGTGGCCGAGCAGGTCGTGCAGGACCTGGGCCTGACGTCCGCCCGGCGCCGATCACCGACCGGTCTACGGCGTCGGTCGACGCCCGTCAACGCCCTCACCGTCCCGCGATCGGCGACACACCGAGGAGCGCGCGACACGCCGACGCGGTCGTCGACGGGATCGTGGTCGTCGCCCAGGAGAACGAGTCCGTCCAGCGACCCCAAGCGGATCACGCTGACGCGGATCGTCCCGCTCGAGGAGGCGCAGGGCGCCCGGGCGCCGCACCCCGACTACCGCGGCACGGCCATGAAGGGCGCGATCGGCGGACTGGGCCTGGCGTCCACCGCTCGTCGCCCGCCGCCTCATCGACCGCCGGATCAGGACCCGGCACGTCGAGGAGGCCACCAGCGCCTCGGTCCTGGGCGTCGTCTCCAAGGACGATGCGCTGGGGCACGTCCACGCGGGGCGGGGCGATCTCGGCCGGGCAGCGGAGTCGTTCCGGCTACCGCGCCAACCTCCACTTCGTCGACGTCGACAACGACCCCGCCGGTCGTGGTGACGTCGGCGCTCGCGGGCGAGGGCAAGTCACGGCTCGGCCAACGTCGCGCGGCTCGTCGCCCAGGCCGGCACCCCCGTCCTGCTGATCGACGCCGACCTGCGGCGTCCGATGATCGCGACGACCTTCGATCGACGGCACTGTCGGCCTCACCCAGGCGCTGGCGGGTGACGTGGAGATCCGGATCGTCATCGTCGAGACGGGCATCCGCCACCTGAGCGTGCTGCCGTCGGGCGCGTCCGCCCAAGCCCGAGCGCTGTGCGGCTCGCTGCGGATGAAGCAGTCGTCGACGACTTCGCCCACGACTACCTCGTGATCCTCGCGCGCGCCGCTGCTGCGGTCACCGACGCCGGGCTGCTCACGGCCTTCTGCGACGGCGCGCTATGGTGCAGGCGGCCGGCGGGACCCAGATCGATCAAGCCGGAGAAGCTCCGCCGGATCCTCGACCAGGTCGGCGACCGGCTCCTGGGCCTTCGTGCTCGACGAGGCGCGATGAAGGGCGCCACGGCCATCGCCTACGGCGACGCCTCGGAAGCTACAGCGGCTACAGCGGCTACGCGGGCGACTACGCCACCGCGACGAGACACCGCCGGCAGCGCGGCGGCCGGGGGACCGGGCCAGAAGGCCGACAAGGCCGACAGGGCGGAACCCGACAAGGCCGAGCGGGTCGAGACGGCCGGGGAGGCGGCGCGAGAGCGGCCCGCCGTCACGGCGCAGAAGGTCGAGAAGGCCTGACCTGCGCGGTTGCTGGGCGGCGGGATCAGTACGCCCCGCGGCTGGCCAGCACGGCGCTGACCGTGCGCGCCAGGATCAGCATGTCCTGCATCATCGACCAGTTGTCGACGTAGTAGAGGTCGAGGCGGACGGTCTCGTCCCAGCTCAGGTCGGACCGTCCGGAGACCTGCCACAGGCCCGTCATGCCGGGCCGGACGCTCAGACGGCGGTGCATGTCGTCCTCGTAGCGGGCCACCTCGTCGGGCAGCGGCGGGCGTGGGCCGACCAGGCTCATGTCGCCGCGGACGACGTTCCACAGCTGGGGCAGCTCGTCGAGGGAGAAGCGGCGGATGAGGCGGCCGCGCCGGGTCACCCGCGGGTCGTCTGGCATCTTGAAGAGCACGTGGTCGCGGGCCTCGCCTCGGCGAGACGTTCCTCGGCGTCGACCGACATCGAGCGCAGCTTGAGGCAGGTGAACTCGGCACCCTACCCGGCCCACGCGGGTCTGCCGGAACAGGGCCGGGCCGCCGTCGTGGCGCCTGACCCAGACCATCAGCCCGAGGAGCACGGGCCAGATCAGGGCCAGGATCGTCAGCGCGCCGACGAGGTCGAAGGCCCGCTTGGCGTCGTTGGTCGCGCTTGCCTGCGAGCGCGAGCGCCCCAGGTGCATCAGCGGCAGTCCGGCCACCGGGCGGATCCGCACGCGCTCGCTGGAGACGTCGGTGACGTTGGGCGCCACGATGATCTGCACGGCAGCGTGGTCCTCGAGGTCCCAGGCGAGGCGCCGCAGCTGGGTCGAGGAGGTCACTGCGCCGGCGGTGAAGAAGACGACGTCGGGCGCGTGCTCGTCGACGACGGCGCGCACCTCGTCGATCATCCCGAGGACGCGGGATCCCGCTGGAGGTCTCCTCCAGGCCGGCGTAGTCACTCGGCACGAGGCAGCCGATCACCTGGTAGCCGAGCCATGTCTCGCGGGCGAGCACGGTGTGGATCTCGGTGATGTAGCCGGGGTGCCGACCAGCAGCACCTTCTCGTTGAAGTGCCCGGCGACCCGGAGGCGCTGGATGACCCGACGGGACAGCAGCCGGCCGATCACCAGCATCAGCACGCCGATCGGGAACAGCAGGATGAAGAAAGCCGCGCGAGCAGCGGGAACTGCATGAGGAACGCCATGGTCGCGACCAGAGCGCCGGTGAAGAAGGAGGCGTTGACGACCAGCTTGAACTCCTCCGTGCCGGCGCCGAAGACATCGCGCTCGTAGGCACCGAAGAAGGCCAGCATCACCAGCCAGGTGCCGAGGAAGAAGCCACTGGCCAGGACCGTGTTCTGGAGGATGTCGCCGGCCGGTCGAAGATCGACAAGGACACGCGGAACCGGATGGCGAGCACGGTGGCAAGCGCGATCATGACGAGGTCGAGCACGCCGACCAGCCAGGGCACGCTTCACGCCGTCGGGTCGCACGTCAGGTCGACCTTCCTGCGTCCAGCACGATCGAACGGATCCTCTCGATGAAGCGGCCCTCGCCGAACTCCTCGGCGCGCGCCCGCAGTCTGTCACCGTCCCACGCATGGGTGTCGGAAGCGGCCAGCGCGGCCGCGATGTCCTCGGGCGTGGGCCGGTCGAAGAACACACCGGTCTCGCCCTCGACGACCGTCTCGAGGAAGCCGCCAGTGCAGGTCGATCGGCGGTACCTTTTCATCGACGAGGCGGTTGCTCGAGCGGCTGCCAGGCCGCACTCCTGGTGGCTCGCGGCGACGAGCAGCTCGCCTTGGCGTACACCACCGCCAGCTCGCCGTGGCTGAGCCCACCGAGGCGATGCTAGGCTTCTCGGGCAGGGTCGCGGCAGCCGCGCCTCCTCCGGGCCGCGGCCCACGACGACCAGGCGCCGTCGGTGCCCCGGACGGCCTCGATCACGGTGTCGACGTTCTTGTAGGGGAGCAGCCGGGACACGACGAGGGCGTAGCCGGGTGCCCAGCCGTCCAGGTCGGGGATGGCCTCGCGCGGAGCGGCGGCGTCCATCCCGTGCGGGGGCGGCAACCGCTCGGCGTCGCGGCCGTACGTCGTGGCGATCCGCTTCTGCACGACGCGACTGTTGGCGAGGTAGACGTCGACCTCGTCGGCCTGGCGGCGGTCCCACCGCTTGAGGAAAGGGTCGCAGGGCGAGCACGGGAGGACCGAGGGGGGAGCGCCACGCGGTGCCGCCGAGGTATTCGTCGGTCTGGTAGAGCCAGCGCGCGGGGTTGTGGCAGTAGACGACCGTGCGACCGGAGGTGTCGAAGCCGTGGGCCCACCCGCTGCTGGAGGCGATGACGACGTCGGCGTCGATCCTCATCCGCGAGGCGGCCGAGGCCAGCAGGGGCAGGGCCAGGCGGTGGTCGCGCCGGAGCGCGCCGACCCGGTTGAGCGGGGAGGTCCGGACGTCGGCGCCGGCGAACTTGGGGTAGGTCGCGTCGGGGTCGTAGAGGGTGGTGTGGACCGCGGCCTCGGGGAAGGCCTTCATGAGGGTGAGCACGACGCGCTCGGCGCCGCCGCGCTGGGTGAGGTAGTCGTGGGCGATGGCCACCGTGGGTCGGCTCATCGCCTCTCCAGCTCCTCGAGCAGTCGCTGCACCCGGAGTCGACCGGCCCGCGGGGAGTACTCCTCCTCCCAGCGCAGGCGCGAACGATCGGTCACGGCGCGCACCTCCTCCGCAGTGGCTGCGAGGGCGTGCTCGATCACCCGGGCGAGGTCGTCGGCGTCGCCCGCCCGCGCGACCCAGGGGTGGTCGGGCCCGGCGACCTCGGGCAGGGCGCCGGCATCGGAGATGACGAAGGGGACGCCGGCCGCCATGGCCTCGGCGACGACGAGGCCGAAGGGCTCCGCCCACACGCTCGGGAAGACCACCACTCGTGCGCGACGGAACAAGCTCGTCCGGCGGGACGTGACCGAGACGGACCGCGCGCTGACCGAGCTTCCGAGATCGCCGCGTCGACCGTGGCCACGGACTCACGCGCCACATAACGCGTATCGCCGGCCAGAAGCAGTCGTGACTCGGCACCGATGCGTCCCATGGCCCGCGCCAGGACGTCGACGCCCTTGTCGGTCGACAGTCGTCCGAGATAGCCGACGTCCTGGGTCCGCTCGGCCTGCAGGTTCTCCTGCCGGGGCAGCTCGGTCGTCCAGTTGGCGTGTGCCCGGCTGCCGGGGATCCGTGCCGACGCATCCGCGGACGGCACCAGGGTCGCGCGCGTGCCACGGCGGGCGAGATCGGCGGCGATGCGCTGCGCGCGGCTGCGGGGCTCCTGGTGAAGGTGCACGATCCGGTCCGGGCGACCGGTCGTCGCGAACGCCGGCACCAGCCCGTGGCACCACAGCACCCCGCGGCGTTCGGCGCGGTCCCAGGCCCGCAACCGGCGCACGTAGTCGCGACGACCGTCGGCACGGATGGCGACCACGTCGGCGCCCAGCGCGGAGGCGGCGTCGAGGACCTCGGACGGGGAGTCCGGCGCCACGACCGTCACCGGACGGCCGAGCGACAGCAGTGCCTCGGCGTGGCGCAGCAGCATCTGCTCGCCCCCGCCGAGATCGGGGTTGTTGGCGGCGAGGTGGATCCGCTCACCCATCGGGTGGTCCGTCCGGGGGGGCGTGCAGGGCTCGACCCAGACCGAGCGCCACCGCCACGGCCATCGGGGTGTCGAGCAGCACCTCGCCCAGCGTGACCCCCATGACCGCGACCCCGATGATGGCGGCCTGGAGCGCCGGCCGCGACCAGGTCGCCCCGCCTGGCCTGGTGGGTGAGCCGCAGGAACGTGAAGACCATGAGCCCCAGGACGAGCAGCAGGGCGGGCCAGCCGCCCTCCTGGCGAGTGGCGAGATAGCTGTTGTGGAAGAAGAACTCGAGGTCGCGGATGTTGACCGTCCCGGTGCCCGGGCCGTGGCCGAACCAGGGTGCGTCGGCCAGCCGCACCCGCTCCTGGGCGATGATCCGGTCGCGTAGCGCGTCGCTGCCGGAGCGGTTGGAGAAGGGGCCGAAGGTGGTGAGGTCGTCGGGGATGTTGCCGACGATCCAGACCAGGCCCCCGGCCATGGCGGCTCCGCCCGCAGTGCCGAGGCGTCGTCCGAGCAGGATCCAGACCAGCACGAAGGCACCCGCCAGCAACCCGGTGCGGGAATAGCGAGTCCCAGGCCGGCGACGATGGGCACTGCGACAGCGAGACGCACCTTCCAGCGCTCGTCGCAGAAGAAGATCGCCAAGGTCCCCAGGACCGCGATGAAGTATGCGCCGGCGTTGGGATCTGCAAGGTAGCCGGTGAGGCGGCCGGAATAGGCGCCACCGCCGATGCCGACGACGCCCAGTCCGATGACCGCGATGAGCCCCGTCGCCAGTCCCGCGCCCACGGACCGCAGCGAGAGCCGTCCGGTGCCACCGGCCCAGACCAGGCCGGCCAGGATCGCGACGTGGCCCACCCGCCGGGTCCAGTCGATGTGGTTGGCCATTCCCGAGAAGACGAGCAGCGCCAGCAGGGCGCCGAGCAGGATGACAGGCGGGCTGGGAAGCCGGGCACCGCCGCGGGCCGGCCGAATGAGGCACAACCCCACGCAGGGCGGCCATCGCGAACTCGTTGAGCGGATAGCCCGAGACCTCGAGCGACCGGAAGGGCAAGACCGCCATCAGCGCGAAGTCGGTGATCCGGATCTCGCGGTCCGCCTCGTCGGCCCGGTCGATCGTCTGGTCCGGCAGCACCCAGGGGGAGTCGATCCGGCTCACGGCAGTCCCCGCACAGCGGCGTACGTCTCAGCGATCCGGCCGCACATGTCGTCCACGCTCGGCCAATCGTGCAGCCCGGGGCGTGCTGCCGGGTCGAGGCCCTGGGCGGCCAGGGCCGCCGCCACCGCGCTCGGGTCGTTTGCCTCGACCAGGGAGCCGGAGGGGAGGATCTCCGGATTGCCACCGACGTCGCTGGCGACGACGCCCATCCCGCGACCGGCAGCGTCGAGGAGTGCGTAGGAGCAGTTCTCCCAGACCGACAGCATGGCGAGCACGTCGTGCTCGGCCATCGCCTGCTCGGGGTCGACGAAGCCGGGCAGGGTGACCAGGTCGCCGAGCCCGAGGCGTTCGACCTGCGCGCGCAGGCGGGCCTCCTCCGGCCCGACGCCGGCGAGGGTGAGTCGTGCCTCGGGGTGGGTGCGGTGCAGCTCGGCGAAGCCGTCGATGAGGGCGGGGAGACGCTTCTCGGGAGAGAGTCGCGCGAGCGACAGGACTCGCAGGCCTGCCGTGGGGGCGACCGCGACGGGGTCGACCCCGTTGGGGATGACCACGACCTCGCGACGCGGGCGCCACTTCCCGGCCATGGCATCGGCGGTTGCCCGGCTCACCCCGATGGCGGCATCGAAGCGGCGCAGCCGTGCCGTGTGCGCCAGCGCCATCGCGCGCGCCTTGGCGGTGGACCGGTGGTAGACCACGTCGTCGCGAGCGATGCCGTGCTCGGTGGTGACCAGCCGCGGCCCCCGTCCCACCGCGAGCGCGGCGACGATGTCGGCGTACGACAGGTGGCTGTGCACGACCGCGGGGCGGAGGCTGCGCACGGTGTGGCGCAGGCTCGACACCGACGCCTTCACCCCGTGGTCGGGGCCGAACGGTTGCTCGAGGACGGCTGCGCCCGCGGCCTTGAGCTCTCGCGGCAGGTCGCCCGGCGGCGTCAGAAAGACCAGCCGCCAGCCGGGCACCCCGGCCCGCGCCACGTCGAGGACGTGACGGGCCACCCCGGCCAGGTCGCTCACCGGCACCACCCACAGGGCGGTGGGTGGGCTCAGAACCATTGCTCCAACCGCTCCAGGGCGATCCAGAAGCCTTCGCCGTCGTTGACGTGGCCCTGCCAGATCTCGGGGATGAAGCTCACCCCGGGTGACGTCACGTCGAGCTGCTTGGCGAGCATCGCCCAGTCGATCTCGCCGTCGCCGACCTGGACGCCCTCGCCGTCGACGCCGGTCGCGTCGACGAGGTGCAGGTGCTCGGTGTGGGGAGCCAGCAGGTCGGTCGCGTCGGCAAAGGACATGCCGAGGTAGTTGGCCGAGAGCTTGGAGTGGGACACGTCGAAGCACAGGCGGCGGTCGTAGCGCTCGGCGAACCCGGCGGTGTCGCGCGGGTCGACGAAGAGGTTGCAGTAGAGCTGGCCGCCCATGTACCACGGGTAGGGCGGCAGGGTCTGCGCGCAGAGGCGCACGCCGGTGTCGTCGATGCGGGCCAGGCCGGCGGCGACGCGCGCATACATCTCCTCTCGCTCGGCCGGGGCGACGAAGGCATCCGTGGTGAAGCCGCCGAGGCTGGCGACGATCACCGGCCCCTCGGTGTCCGCCTTGGCGTCGGCTCCGCGGGTGAAGTGCTGCTGCATCTCGCGGGTGGTGTCGACGACGCGCTGGAGCTCGCGGATCGACCGCTCCCAGTGCGCGTCGTCCGCGGACGCGAGGTTGAGCAGGAAGTCGCCGGCGAAGAGGTCGGGGGAGTGCGTGGTGAAGCCCATCGGCAGGCCGTCGGGATAGGGCGCGAACACCTCGGCGACCGGGAGGTCGAGGTCCTTGTAGGAGAAGTGGAACTCGAGGAAGTCGGGCGTCGTGTCCCGCGTCATCGCCTCGATGTCGTGGTAGCGCGTCGCGAGGCCCCACGGGCGGCGGAAGTCGTACGCCCGACCGCGCGGGGCAGCGTCACCCAGGTCGGTGGCATAGAAGAAGTCGCCGGCCTCCAGGGCGCGGGTCGTCGTGCGGCCCACGAGCTTGTCGTAGGCGTTGGGCTGGAGCCCGCGGCCGGGGCTCTTGATGTCGATGTCGGCGGCCGTGAGGACGTCGCCGACATCGATCCGCCGGGTCGCGACGAGCGACTTGGCGAGGTTGACGCGGTTCATCATCTCGCCGGTGGAGACCGCGCGAGGGGCGGCTGTGCCGAGGGCCTCCTCGACCTCGCGCACCCGCTGCACCATCTCCTTGAACTCGCCGGGCAGGAGGCTGACCTTGTGGTCGTTGCCCTCGAGGCCGCGGTCGACGGTGAAGTGCTTCTCGATGATCCGGGCGCCGAGGGCGACGGCCGCGACGGCGACGTGGAAGCCCCGCTCGTGACCGGAGTAGCCGACGGGTGCCTGGGTGAGCTCGGCGAGCCGGGTGAGGTAGGCGAGGTTGACGTCCTTGAAGGGCGCCGGATAGGTCGACTGGCAGTGCAGGAAGGCGTGCGCCACACCGGTGCTGCGGACCAGGTCGACGGTCTCGCGGATCTCACCCTCGGTGGACATGCCGGTGGAGATGACCATGGGCGTGCCGCTGGCGGCCATGTGCCGCAGCAGCGAGTGGTTGGTCATGTCGGCGGAGGCGACCTTGAGGGACGGCACGCCGTAGTCCACGAGGCGGTCGACGCTGACCGGGTCCCACGCGGTGCACATGACGTCGACACCGACGTCGCGGCAGTGGTCGAAGACCTCGAAGAGCTGGTCAGCCTCGAGGTTGTACTTGGCGAGCAGGTCGAGGGTGTATTGCGGACCGAGGTCCTCACCGCCGGACCCGGAGGCCCCCTGGCGATAGAGCGACTCCATGTCGCGCAGCTGGAACTTCACGATGTCGGCGCCGGACTCGACGGACAGGTCCACGAGCTGCTTGGCCAGCGACGCGTCGCCCTGGTGGTTGATGCCGATCTCGGAGATCAGGAGCGTCGGGGCGTCGGGTCCGACGACGTGACGGCCGATGCGGAGCTCGTCGGCGCGGTTGATCGCGACCGCGACGAGGTGGCCGCGCTCGTCGACGAGCGCCACGTGGTCGATGCCCGACCCGAAGGCGTGGGCGATCTCGGCGGGGCTGCTCCCGATCGGCAGGCTGCGGGGCTCAGTGTTCGCGGCCTCGATCGCCGCCACGTCGACACTGAGGCTGGTCGCGCTGCTGACCCACCGGCGGAAGTCGCCGTCGGACAGCACACCGTCGAGGTGACCGTGGGAGTCGACCAGGAAGATCACGCGGGCCTTGTTGGCGGTGATCTTCTCGAGCGCGCGCAGGACCGGGTCGCCCGAGTAGACGACGTACGGCGTGAGGTCACGCTCGATGATCAAGGCGGGGGCCTTCCGTGGGTGTACGTACCGGGACAACCGTAGCCAGCGGAAGCCCCTCGCGTGCCACTTTGTCAACGTGGCGTCAAGAACCGCTCCGCGAGCGCGACGTCCAGGTCGGTGTCGATGTCGATGCCTTCGTCCTCGGACATCACGAAAAGTCCGATGGCGCCGCCGAGGCGGTTGTCGTGCTGCTCGTAGATCTCGGCGCGGGTGACGTAGAGCGAGCCGGTCTCGCGGTATCGCCGCGCCGCGTCGGTCAGGTCCTGGCGTCGGGGGCGCGCTGCGACGTCGTACGCCGCCGTGGGCGGGTCGCCGGCCTGCCAGATGAACGGCGGCTGCTCGACGACGCCGACCATCGAGTCAACCTTGGTGGCGGCGAACTCGGCGAGGGCCCGGGCGAGCGTGCCGTCGCGGCGCACTGGCGAGGTCGCCTGGAGCAGCATCACGACCTCCGGGCGGCCGCGATCCTGGCTCACCTGCTCGATGGCATGGCGGACGACGGGCTCGGTCGGGGTGGTGTCCTGCGCCAGCTCGGTCGGGCGCAACCACGGGACCCGGGCACCGGCCGCCCTCGCGACCTCAGCGATCTCCTCGTCGTCGGTGGACACGAGGACGTCGAGGTCGGGCACGGCCATGGCCTGTTCGATCGTCCAGGCGATGAGGGGCTTGCCGCCGACGTTGAGCAGGTTCTTGCGCGGGACACCCTTGGAGCCGCCGCGGGCCGGGATCACGCAGAGGGTGCTCACCGGGCGGCCTCCGTCACGAGCTCGGCGATGCGCTGCGCCGGCTCGACGGCGGGGCGGGGAGGGGCTGGCGTCGGGTCCGTGCCGTAACGACTCATGGCGTAACGCTCCCAGAACTCCCCGAGCCAGGCGGGCGGGCGAGGGATGTCGACCCACGCGTCGCGTCCACGGGCGGCCGCCTCGAGCACACCGGTCGAGAAGACGCTGACAACCGGGGCGATCAGGTCGGCGAGGGGCACCTCGCCAGGGGAGATGGCAATACCTGCTCGTTGGTAGGCCTCGACGGTCATCAGCGAGAGGCGGTCGCGTTCAGACGGGTGTGGACGGTAGGCGGCGCCGTGCGCGCGGCAGAATCGAAGGGCGGCCTCGACCATGCGGGGACGAGGGATCTCGGCAGCGTGTCCCTGGCCGAGGTAGATAAGAAGGCCACTGCTGGTCGGGCGATTGGTGACTGGACCGCCGGCCCGCCAGAGGAGCTGGCTGCCCACGGCCTCGACCCTGATCTCATCCCGGCCACTGCGCCAGAAGTCCCCGTCGGCCGGGGACCAGGCGAGCACCGTCGTCCGATCCGGGAGCGGGGGAGCGAACGGCGTCACGGCCCCGTGCTGGGCAACGAACGTGCGCGCTCTTGGCAAGGCCGACCAGACTGCCTGTCCTGCGTCGGTGTAGTGCCCGCTCCCGAGGACTGTAGTGACTCCACGAAGGTGGTCGGCCACATCGGCGACACGGTTTATGGGTCGGTCCAGGTCTAGGCTGACTCCCGGTCCGAGGACGACGATCACACGATCGGGAGGCAAATGTCGCAAGGGCTCGAGGATCGCCGACGTCACGCTCGAGTGTGTCGCGTCGACGACGACGCACACGTCCGCGTCCGGGCCGCCGCGTGCGACGCCGTACGTCGCCGCGGCCGCATCGGGAGTCGGGCGAAAACGTTGCCGCAAGTGCCGCGCGCGGCCACGTCGCTGCTGCCACCGGTGCCACTCCTCAATATCGGTCGCGACTCTCAGGCCGTGTCCCATGCGTCCTCCAGCGTCGTGACCCGGTGATCGAAGGTGTGCTCGGCCAGGGTTCGGGCACGGCCTGCGGCACGGATGGCGTCGAACCACGCGGGGTCGGCGACGACGCGGTGACAGATGTCGATGAGCTCGGAGTAGTCGGACCAGGTCAGCACTTCGTGGCCGGGCTCGTACAACTTTGCCACGTCCTCCCTGTCGACGAGCTGCAGCCCGCCAACGCCGGCGGCCTCGAACGTGCGCATCGTGAAGCCGTCCTGGTCGCCGTGCAGGTTGAGAGTCGCAGCCGACCCGGCCATTACGTCGTACGCCTCGGCGCGCGTGACGTCGCGCTCGGCGGGGACGGTTGAGCCAGTGATCCGCCAGGTGCGGAGCCGGTCGACAGGGTGGCCTGACCAGTCGCGACCATAGGCACGCACCGGGATTCCGGCCTCGCGCAGGAGGACGAGCACCTCCTCACGAGCGGGATAGCGCGCGCCCACGAAAGAGACCTCGAGGTTCCGTGCAGTGCGCGCGGAGGTCTGGAGTCGGTGGTCGAACGCCAGTGGCAGGTAGCGGCTGTCCAAACCCTGGGCGCGGAAGGCCGTGTCGTCGAGGGATGAGTAGGTGGCCACCGGCCCGACCCGCTGCAGCGCCTCAGGCGTCCAGCGTGTGCGGCGGACCTCGTCGTAGAGCCACGTGATGCGGGGGACTCCGGCGAGAACCTCCCAGAACCGTTCGCCGAGGGTGTCGCCCTTCACGACGACGACCACGTCCGGAGCAGCACTTTGAACCGAGTCGGCGGCGCACGACGTGTGGGTCTCGACAAGCCCTCGATGGCGGCCGACCCCGACTCGTCGCGGCAGCTCGTGCCGCACCTGGTGCCACGAACGTCCAGTGAACGAGGGGTGGCTGTCGTAGGTGTGCGTCGTGACGGTGTGCCCGCGGTGCTCCAGCGACGCGGCGATGGCCTTCCAGTAGCCGTGGAAGACGGGACTCACCAGGTGGACGTGCATGGCGTCAGTGACCGACAGGGCGGGCGGGGATGCCGACCACGGTGGCCCCCGGAGCGACATTCTTGGTGACGACGGAGTGCGCGCCGACGGTCGCGCCGTCGCCGATGGTCACCCCGCCAAGCACGACGGCTCTGATGCCGATGAAGACGTCGTTTCCGATGGTCACTGGCCCACTGGGATTGGTCTGGTCGCGATAGACGCGGTCGTGGTCGGAGGACCCGACATAAACCCCCTCGGCGAAGACGACACGGTTGCCGATCGTGACGGGGTCCTGCGCATGAACGTGGCAGCCGGGCGCGAAGGAGACCCCATCGCCGATCCGGATCGGTCCGCCCCCACCCTCGACGGCCAACCAGACTCCATCGACCAAGGAGCAGTCACGGCCGATGTGGATTCGATCGACACCAACCAAATTGAACGGACGCATGATGACGGTGCCGGGCCGGATGGATCCGAACGTCCTAGCGTGAACGGCACGGGTGACGAGGGACGCCCATCGCCAACCGAGCGATCTGGCCACGCTCGTCACTGATCGGCCCCTTGCGCTCACGGCAGCAAGTAGACCAGAAGGCCCGCGGTCAGGAGGACCGGATGCCGCGCTTGCTCGCCGCCTGTACGAGCAAAGCAACCGACTTCTCGGCCGCCCACGGCGGCAGCCGGTCGAGATGTCGGTCGAGGAAGCCGCCCGCGCGCTCGACTCGTTGAGCGTCCAGCCCCCGGGAGATCAAGGCCACAAGACGGTCCCATGGGCCGTGGGCGGGCGCATCGCCGGGGAGCGCATCCGGGCCATGCTTGTCAAGGAACCTCTTGCGTGCCGCGCCGGAGTCCAGGGCTCGCAGGGCTCGCTCCTGCGTGGTGGTGACAGGCCCGTGATGGAGGGTCTCGAAGTCGGGCGCGATCAGCACCGGTCGACCGAGCAGGTGGAGGCGGTAGCCCCACTCGACGTCCTCCCAGCCATACGCGCGGAAGTCCTCGTCGTAGCCGCCGACACGGTGGAAATCGTCGCGGGAGGAGGACACGTTTCCGGACCACCACTGCCATGTGTGCTCGGCAGGCGTGGCGAACGCAGCGGCGCGGATGCGCTCGTCAGCAGATATGCCGTAGGCACGCGCGTACGGGGAATCGGGGAACACGTCCAGGCACATGGCGACGACGCCGCGCTCTGCCTCCGCGTGCAACTGCACGTGGTGAGCCACGAACTCGGGCTCGAGCTCGAGGTCGTCATCGGCACGAATGAGGACGTCGCCGGCAGCGTCGAAGAAGCCGGCGTTGAGCGCCGCTGCCCGACCACGGTTTCCGGGGAAGACGATCGAGCGCACGGGTAGATCAGCCGCCGCTGCGCGCACAACTGACTCGGAGTCGTCGATGTCACCGTCGATGACCACGATCATCTCGACGTCGGGATCGGTCTGTTGTCGAAGGGACTCGAACAGCAACGGGAGCCTGGTCGCTCCGCCGCGGGAAGGGACGACAATCGAAGCGCTGGGCATGGTCCAAGACTAGGCAGAGGAGCTGGACAGTGCGGTCACTTTTGCCTCCCACAACGACAACTCGTCGTCCAATTTCGTGCTGGAGACGCCGATCTTGTCGGTCAGCTCACGAAACCGCAGTCTCCAGTCCAAAGTCTTCAACGCGTGCAGGTGAATGGCGGCGGCCTGATTCGGGGTCCAGGCATCTATCGCTGCGGCGATAGCTTCGAGCCCGGATTCGCGACTGGTGTCTGGCAATCGGACCAGCCCTTGCTCCCAGAGGATTCGGTGGCCCGCCTCGCACCGCGGTGGGATTCCAGCCACAGCTGCGCCTGAAGACAGAGCATCAGTCCACCTGCCAGTGACGTAGTCACGCGTTGGGTGGGTGTAGACCGCGGGGCTCACGAGATTTGTGAATGACAAGGTCAACTTGGCGGTTCGCATCGCGGCAGTGAGTGCGGCTTGGTTGCGCTGGGGGTCCGGGTCCAGTGGCGGTCCAGCGCTGAACGTGAGACCGAGCTGCGAGCAGGCGGCCCGAGTGGCGTCGTCGTTGTCCCAGGTCGGGGGTTGCCGTCCCACCCGGAGCAGGTCGGTGGGGCGTTCGCGTGATAGCTCCGGCTGGCCTAGGACGTCGCTGCCGAAGGGCAGCCACTCCGTCGCGGTCCCGGTTCGATCGATCCAGGTCTGAACCAGTTCCAGGTCCGTGATGAAGAGCTGGTCGTAGTGGCCTCGCTGTTTGGCCATGCGGGGAATCCGGTCGTCGAGGAAGGAATCGATGACCCAGCCCACGACGCGGTCGAAACCTCGCAGTAGATAGTCGGCTCGAAGCAACGACCCGAGGTGCGCCGGTTGCGGCGCGATCACAATGCAGGTCCCCGACCCGTGCCGGCGCGGAAGTTGTCCGGCGGCCCGCCGCACGCGGTCGACCCTCGGCCGCGTGGTCATGGTCACCAGTTCCGCGTTTAATGACGTCGCCAACTGCCCGGCCAGCAGCTCGACCGTCGCCCACCCGCGCCCTCCTGGGTCGGTATAGATGACACGGGTTCGGCGCGACATGACCGTATCCTCGCAGCAGCCATCTCCTGGGCTGGCAGTTGTCGAACGACGAAGGGAACCATCACATGCCTCCGACTCGCCGGCTCCGTATCACGGTCGTGCACGCTGTGCCGGAGATCGCTCAGGCCTTTGGCCAGGATCACGACGGGTTCACGGCCGCGATGGAGGTCGTCGCGGAACACCATGACGTGCGATGGCTCAACGTGCATCCCTACAATCCGGATGCTGAACTCAACGCCGAATCGATTGTAGACGCGGACTTCGTCCTCGTCCGCAGCGACTGGGGCTGGTATCCGTGTGCGGCGACGGATCGGGCTCTCCGGGGTCGACCCGACGTGGCCGTCGGGCTATTGATCGCGGGCTCGCACGCTCCGCCCAGCGTCGAGGAGTCCCTGCGCTTCGACGTGGTGTTCTACGAGACCCCCTGGTACGCGCCCTTCGTCGCCCACCATCCCTATGCTGTTGAAGCGTTCGGCGTCGACACCCGCCACATGCACCCGGGAGACGGGGAACGTGACATCGACTGGCTGATGGTGGGGCGTCTGGCGTCATTCAAGCGGCCGGAGCGGCTGCTTGAGAAGTCAGGACGGCGGGTCGCCGTGGGTGACTTGTCCAGTGCGCCCGTGGATCTCCGTCATCGTCTCGAACGCGACGGGGTCGAGGTCGTGGACTTCATGCACTACCGCAACCTCGCCAACTACTACCGCCGCTCCGTTGCCGTGCTGGCTGCGTGCGAGCTTCAAGGTGGGGGCGAGCGATCAGTCATGGAGGGGAGGGCGTCAGGGTGCGCGGTCGAGATTGCGCCTGACAACCCCAAACTCGCTTCGCTCCTCGAAGGGCCGGTGCACAGTCACGAGGAGTACGCCGCCGGGCTGGAGTCGCGCCATGCTAGAGGTCGTTGATGGCCGGAGGATCCCGGCTGCCACGAAGCTGCGCGGCCAGAAGGCCGCGCGTCGTGCAGTTCTCCACGGCAAGGCGCGCCGGGCACCGAGCACGGTGGTCATCCGCGGGAGGGGTCTGCTTCAGCGGCTTCATCGTCAGAGGGATTGAGGCTCGAGTCTTGCAGGGGGCTAGCCCAGGCCTCCAGGCTGCCAAGCTCCACTAGGCGGGCGAACTCGGGACTGCTGTTACGTACTTGGTCGAATGTGCCCGACGCGATG
This sequence comes from uncultured Actinomycetota bacterium, assembly GCA_963790155.1. Taxonomy (GTDB): domain Bacteria; phylum Actinomycetota; class Actinomycetes; order Propionibacteriales; family Nocardioidaceae; genus Nocardioides. Next base: position 19,886 of record CAWBNL010000008.1, read on the forward strand.
ACTTGACCGCGATCGACATAGATCAACCGGTCGCAGTGGCGGACCGTCGACAGCCTGTGTGCCACGACAATCAGAGTCGTTCGTCCGTGCAGCGACGCGAGCGTCTCGGTGATCTTGCGCTCGGTCAGATTGTCCAGAGCACTGGTGGCTTCGTCGAAGACGAGGACGCTTGGCTCGTGGTATAACGCTCGGGCGATTCCCACTCGCTGGCGCTGGCCGCCGGACAGACGTATGCCGCGATCTCCGAGCATGGTGTTCAGGCCCTCCGGCAGGTCAGCGATCACGTCAGCCAGGTGCGCCCGCGCCACCGCTCGACCTAGCCGATCACCATCTCGCTCGTCTGCCGGGACACCCAGAGCAATGTTGGCGGCGATGGTGTCGGCATTCCACCAGACGTCTTGAGGGACCATCCCGATCGAGCCTTGCCAGCTGGCGAGGTCCTGTCCGATGTCCTGCCCGCCAACCGTTACTTGTCCGCCGGTGGGTCGATGCAATCCCAGGACGATATCGACCAGGGTCGTCTTGCCCGATCCACTCGGCCCCACGATCGCAAGAGACGTGCCGCGGGGCACACGGACAGAGATGCCGTCCAGCGCGGGTCGCTCGCCGTCGGGATAGGAGAAGCGCACGTCCTCGAGGACGAGATCTCCCGGGGGCATGCGTCGATCTGTTGCGGGGGACAGCGGCGTGTCGAACTGGTGAAGATCCTCGATGACCAGACGCGTCAGCGGCATTCCGAACCGGATGGCGGACAACGCACTCGAGAGCCGGACCAGACTCGGCAACATCCGTGTGCCGGCCCCGGCGAAGAGAGCCAGGGTGACCAAGGCTTCGTCGGAGGGTGCACGCCAGAAGATCAGCACGGCCATCAAGGCGAGTCCGATGACGAATGCCAGCTCGAGGAGATATTTGGGCAGATCCGAGAGGAAGACTTGCCGCAGTCCGGTCCTGGCCGCATCCAGTTTGGCCGAGCTGAGCTCCTCCTCGAAGACTGCAGCGTTGTGCCGAAGCATGATCTCCTTGGCACCGCCTACGGGATGAACCAGCGCCCCCCACAGCCGGACCTTCTGGTCGATGGAGCGCTCGCCGAGCTCGCCAGAGCGACGCCGGACGAACCTGTTGAGCGGGATCAGCGTGAGGGCGAACCAGACGATCGCCGAGATCGCAGCGAGCGGGCTCGTAAGCAGCAGGACTGCAGCGAGGGCTCCGAGGGTAAAGACCTCGGTGAGCAGGCCGAGCCCGGCCACGACGACATTGTTGTAGGTGGCTGTGACCGCGTCACTCAAGGCGCGCATAAACTCTGCTTGGCTGCGCCGAACGAAGATGGAGTAGGGCGCGCCCAGATACCCCGACAGCAGACGGACGGCCGTGTCGGCCTCCTGCTCCGCGATGAAGTTCATCTGCCACCAGCGAAACGACAAGACGGTGACGGTCTTGGCCGTGAACGCGGCAATCATCACCGACGCGATGGCCAGCGCAAGCTCGGTGTCGGTGGAACCGCCGCCCAGAAAGCGATCGATGGCTCCTAGGACGCCGACGTCGCGACCAGCGTTCGTTAGCAGCTGCATGAGCGGCAGCAGGGCCAGCACCCCGAGCATGTCGAGAACCGCGCTGAGCACGGCGCCGGCAACGCAAGCCAGCAGGCGCCATCGAGTGCCGGTGTCGAAGAGGATCCCGAATCCCGACGGGAGCCGCATGGTCGCGGCGGATCTCCGGAGGAAGGCACTGGCGTTCATGCCTTGTCCTCGTCGCCTGTCGCGAGGGCCCCCTCGGGATCCCAAGACTCCCAGTCAAGAGGCCTGCAGCGGACCATCGGACCGCCGACGTTTATCGAGATTTCCGGGTGCGAGATCCCGGCTTGCACGTCGTGCCAGAGGTCGGCGACTTGGTCGTCCGAGAGTTTGGAGAGGGTTCGCCAGTGTGTGCCCACCTCCGTGGACAAAGAGGTGAGACTCAGGGCCGCGTCCCCGCGACGAACCTTGCGGGCGAGTTGCTCCGGTCCTCGGTACACGAGGTGCGCGATCCGTAAGCCGGCTCGCACCTCTCCGACACGCGCCGCGCCATGGTTGCCAAAGTCGATCCGCACGGTCGGGTGCGCTCTGACGGCGATCTTTCCCCAAGTGGCCGGAGTCGCATTGACGATGAAATCGCCCGAGTTCCACGCAGTCCCGACGGCAGCCAGGGGGATGGTGTCGTGCAGAGGTGCAGCGACGGTGCCCACCGCGTCGATCTGTCTACCCAAAGTGCGCAGATGGTCGCCAACGGTGCCTTGCTCCGCGAACCAGATTTCATCGGCGTCGAATGGGACCACCCAGTCGGCCCCGGATCGCGACGCGAAGCGAGCGAGCAGAGTCATCTTGTGGTCTTGGTGGTAGGCATCCAACGTGTCAGTTGCGAGCAAGACCCGCGGGTCGCTATCCGCGAATCTCCTGAGTATTTCGCTGGTCCGGTCCTGCGAGAGGTTGTCCGCGATCAGCAGTCGGTCCAGCCCTTGGTCTAGCAGGTGCTGCAACGTCGTGGGAAGCACGTCTTCCTCGTCCCGCACCATGGAGACACCCCACACTTCTCCCACACGCCGGCGTCTCGAGGGCAAGCGTGGCAGGCTCATGTGCCGACGTACGTCATGGCGCTGGCGTCGGACTTGTGGGCGAACTTCCCATCGGATCACAGCGCGTAACTGTGCGAGCTCGGAGCGAATTCCCACAGCTTCCTTTCATCGACAGACCTACAGGTGGTGAAGCCTAGCCACGGGATCGGCGTGGGGTGCGGGGAGCAGCGAAACAGCAGGGAGGGATCTTGCCGGATAGAGTCCGGCACCACATCGGAGAAGGAGGAATCAGTGGCCGGGAGCACTGTAGGAGAACCCCCACGGGGGTCACGAGGATCGTGGGCTCCCGCCGGTGGTCCCGCTCAGGCCCAGGTCGCGCAATGAGGCCTCGGCACGAATTGTCTCGCCGCCTTTGGAACAATGGTCGCTGGGACCTGCTCAGCGTATTTACCGCCTCGCGCCTGGTTCCCACGCAGTTACGACGAGCACTTTTGAGGAGGGCCTGCCGACACGTCGGGGCCGCACGCATCTGCGCTGGATTCCGTTTGAACAATTCTCATTTGGTCGTTGGTGACAATGTCTTTATCAACGATGACGTCACCATCGACTGCAACGCCGAGGTGCGGATCGGGGACGGCGTTGCGATCGGTCCGCGGTGCGTCCTGACTACTTCCAGCCACTGGGTCGGACCACCCGAAATGCGACGGCGGGCGATCGAGTACGGCCCGATCCACATCGGGGAGGGGACCTGGTTGGCGACGAATGTCACGGTACTGCCGGGAGTGACGATCGGAAACGGGTGCATCGTCGCAGCAGGTTCGGTGGTCAGGGAGGATTGTGCGCCCAATGGCCTCTACGCTGGAGTGCCTGCACGACGTGTGAAAGAACTCCCGTCATGAACGTGCGGACGCGGTATGTGCTCACAGTCGATAGAGATGGCGAGCGCTTGGAGGAGTTCCTCGCCCAACGCGACGCGCACCGATTCGAAGTCGTGGACGGCGTGGACTTGCGCGGATTGGCCGCGGCTACCGTTGCCGCTCAACTGGATCACGACACACTGCAACGCCGCTATGGACGGACACTCGCGGCGGGCGAGGCAGGCTGCACCCTGAGCCATCGAATGTTGATGGAGATGATTGCTGTCAACGACGATCTCCACGACGATGACGTGGCTCTTGTTGTTGAGGACGATGCTGTGCTCCACCCAGAACTGGAGACAGTGCTCCCGTGGCTGGCCAGTCAGCCATTCGATGTGATGCCACTCCATCATGGCTCCGCCAATCGCCTGGGTGTCGATGGAGTTGACGGGGACCGGCTGATGGACCGGCTCTACCCTCTGTCCCCACTATCCCGTCACCATGAAGGCGGAGCCTTCCGCGTGGGTCTGACGACCCCGGAATCGTGGATGCTCACGGTTGGATATCTGGTGAGGAAGCGGGCAGCACGCCACCTTTCGAGCCACGAGCGGGGCCCTGTGGACCGGGTAGCGGACGACTACCGGGTCCTGTCAGACCTGGGCCTTCGAGTGTGTCAGGTCAGACCGAGTCTGGTCTGGGAGTCTCCGAACCAAGTCAGCGTCATCACGGGTTCGGGACGCACGCTGGGAAACCTCCAGGAGGGGGAAGCTGAGATCGCGCACCGGATGCTCGCGCAGGCTGCCAGTAGCCAACTCCGATGGCGCAAGTTGGCTTGGCTCTTGGGGCGAGATGCGACCTCGAGACTCCCATGGTGGATCAGGCACTGCCTCACAGTTGACGGAGTGCGAGCCACGTGGAATCGCGGAGTGCTTCGTATGCCAGAGCGGGCACGCCACCTGGTCCGACCGGGTACGCGATGACCCGCCCTGCTCTGTCTGTCCTGATTCCTCATTACGGCGCGGCCGGGCCCACCCGAGAGCTTGTTGCTCAACTACTGCCCCAGCTCGCAGCCGCTGATGCTGAGATCGTGGTCGTGGACGACGCCTCGCCGCAGCCACTGGGGGCCGTCGAGGGAGCAAGAATCATCCGGCGCGACCGCAACGGAGGATTCGGCTCGGCGGTCAACACAGGTCTGAAGAGCGCCCATGGGGACTTGGTCGCCATCCTCAACAGTGACCTGATCGTGCCACCGAAATTCCTTGAGTCGTTTCTCGAGGCTGCGCGAGCATGGCAGCCTGCGGTCGTCGCTCCGCAAGTTGTCACTAGGGATCACGTAGGGGCCAGCACCTTCAGCTTTCCGACGGCCCGCATGGTTTTCGCTCAACGGTTCAGTCTGCTCGCCGCCCGTCGTGACCGAAGGTGGGTGTCCGGCCTGATTGGCGAGGACCGCCCACGCCACGTGGAGGACGAGTACTGCGTGGACTGGGTCTCTGGCGCAGCAATGCTGATACCGACCGACCTCGTGCGTCAGGCGGGAGGATTCGACGAGCGCTTCCACATGTACCTCGAAGAGGTAGATCTCCAGCGTCGGCTGCGAGACCTAGGAGTCCCGGCCGTCTACGTCGGTCACGTCCGCGTCGAACATCTGGGCTTCGCATCCTCGGATCCTGCGCGACGCGAGCGCTGGCAGTTGGAGTCCTGGTTCATCTACGCCGACAAGTGGGGCTGGACGCGGCGGCTTCGGCTGGCCCTCGTCGGGGCGTCGCTCGCCACATTGGCGTCGGAGAGCCTGCGGGGGTTGTTCGGACGCGACGTGCACCCTCTCGCGGACTGGCGACACCGCCAGTCACTCGCCCGCTCAGTATGGTCCGCTCACGTACGGCGAGAGGCGTAATACATCCAGACCGAGGCCGGAGATGGCTCCGTGGTCTCGCGCCCTGATTGGTCATAGACGCGAACGTCGGTGAAACCTGCCGCTCGCAGCTGCGCGGCCTGGGCCTGCGGCGAGATGTAGTAGTGCAACAGGGAGTACTCGTGCGCCTCGTCATTGACCAGCGCGTAGTCCGTGGTCTCGACCTGCTCTTTTCTGAGGCGACGCCAGTTCCTGTGGTGTTGCAAAGCCTCGGCACTCTTCTTGAGCATGACTCGGCCGGGCTTGCGGCGCCCCTGCCATGGCAGCAGGCCGCGGCGTACGTAGTCGCGGTTGTGGCTGGCGAACATCCAGTGGCCGCCGGGCTTCAGAATGCGCCGCACCTCTGAGAGCACCTGGATGCGGCCGGTGTGGTCGAGGGCGTCGAGCCCGTTGAAACTGAAGTTGGCGACATCAAAACTCGCGTCGCCGAAGACGGACATGTCGCGGGCGTCACACCAGTGGAACTCCGTATCGGGGTAGAGCTGGCTGGCGGCTTCCACCAGCCCGTGCGAGTAGTCGACGCCGACGTAGTGGGCCACTTTGGGGGCCAGGAAGGAAGTGGTGCGACCAGCACCGACTCCGATGTCGAGCAGCCGGGCCGACTTGAGGTCGTCACCGATGTGCTCGAACATG
>CAWBNL010000009.1:0-346983 GCA_963790155.1 uncultured Actinomycetota bacterium
CGAGCTCGCAGGGTGATCTCAGTATCGCGGCGGAATGGGCGCGTGCCGTCACCCACCAACGGGGCCAGGTCACACGAGGTTGCCCACGAGTTGCAGGATGAACCCGGCAATCAGAAGTGTCATGGCCGCTTTTGCCAGCTTGTCGTACCGCTTAGCTTTGGCAGCTTCCAGATCATCGACCTGTTCGGCGACCAGGTACACATGTCCGTCCCGGCTCAAGGCTTCCGGTAGCCCGTACCGGAAGATGCCTGCCGCGCCAGCGATGTCGAGCAGAAGACCGATGGAGATGATCGTTGTCGACATGACAGCACCGTAATCCAGCACCGGGCTTTTGGCTTGGGCTCCTGAGAGACGGCCCGGAGATTCGCGGCACGCCTGCGGAGATATTGGAACACCGAGGCACGACCTACAAGTAGCGATCGGGGACCTGGTCCCATCTCGGCGTCACGGATGAACGGGATCAGGAATGGCCGAGATCTCCGCGAAGCCGTCGTCGTTCTACGGCCTCTATCGGGAGTGCATAGCCAGCCGAATCCATGCGCCCACAAGCAGGCGCCACGGTGTGCCGTATCCCCTGCCACCGACATATCCTCTCGGAGTGACTGACACGCCACTTCGTCATTGGCACGGCGGAGCCCCTGGCCTGCGCGCCGGAGATGTGCTGCTTCCCCCACCTATCGAAACTGGGCTGATCTTCACCCGACTGACGATGTCGCTGGAGGAAGGACAGACCGAGATCGGCCAGCGGCCGGATCGGGTCTACGTCTCCACTGATAGGGAACTGGCTTGGGCGTACGCGAGCGCCTGGACACTTGACGGGCGTTGCCGGGGGAGGATCGCTATACCTAGTCGAGGTGAGTCACCCAGAGCCCGACGAGGACTTTGCTGTCTCTACCCGGCGCGTCCTATCAAGCGCGATCGAGCCCGCATCATCGAGGCCGAGGAGGTCAGCATCCCGCTCGATGTCGCTCGATGTCGCTCGGTGCACAAGAGCGTTTCAGACCGTTCTCGAACATCATGCTCGTGCAAAGGGGGACGGCTGAGCCCCCGTGCGGGGTGTCCAGACCTCGCCTCGAAGACTTCTCTTTCACGAACATCCCGTCCTGCGGCCGAACGGCCACCGCATGAGGGCTGCGTCGCGATCATCGCGGTCGGGGTTGCGGCCGAGCTGAATGTATCGACCTTGTTCACGAGCGCAAGGTCGCACGATGGGCAGCTCAACACCGCCGGGGCTGGCAAGTGGACGGCTGGACAGCGGGAGAGCGGGCTTCCACCCGACAGGCGGCGGTAGGACCGCTACGCATGACCGCTAGACGAAGCAACTTGACGCTAAAGATGGCCACGCCCCGCCCGCATCGGATCTTTGAAGGACGTAGCGGTGCGACGAATGGGTCGAGTCGTCTGGGACGGTTGGATTGTCGAATGGGGTGCTGGTTAACGGGAGATTCGTCTCGGAATTGGTCACGCAGGGCCGCGCTAGGAGGAGCCAGATCTCCGAGACAACTCGAAGGTGGCCGCGGCGCCGCCAGGTGATATCGCTTCTATTGCGCGATCGCGAAACTGCTCGCCATGGCGGCGATGACGATGGAGAAGGCGGAGATCACGCCGGCGGCGGCTCGCGGGTCGCCCCCAACCACACTCGCTTGGAGGCGCGTCTTCCGGAAGAGTAGATAAGCACGGAGCGGCGGCCGCCTGGCCTTCTTGAGGCGCTCAACCGCTGCGGCAAGCGGTCTAGACGAGCAACAGCAACGGGGAGAGACAGCGGACACGTATCGGTGGTCACCCCTAGGTTTGGCACAACAGACAGGTGGGGGTTATCCATGGTTCGTTCGTCCTTCCGCATAGCCACGCCACTCCTCGTGCTAGCGGTCGTTCTCGCCCTGCTGGGTCCGCTGTCGGCGTCGTCAACGCTGCCACTACGGCCCGAACTCGCCCGAACCGCTTCTCCGGAACTCCGTCAACCCACCGGCGGCAAGGTAATCGCGGCGAAGACGCTGGGGCGCAGCGGTGGAACCGTGAAGGCGAAGAACGGCGTAAGAATTCGGGTACCGAGCGGCGTAATGCGTTTCCGAGGTCGTGTGGAGATCGTCAATCTAGGGCACAAGCTATACGACTTCCACATCTACGCTCGCTGGCGTCGCCCAGTAACCATCCGGCTGCCGAAAGTTATGGGTCGGCCGCTCATCATGCACAACGTGAACGGGCGCTGGAAGGCGGAGCGTGCGAAGTCTGTCGGGCCGCGCTTCGCAGTGGCGCGCGTCCGCCATCTCAGCACCTTCACAAACTTGCTTGGGTGCCTCAAAGCATTGAAGCCATCGCCGGGCGCCGCTGTCACCGTCGCCAAGTGCCTGATCGCCCTCGGGATACGAAAAGCGCCGGAGTGGATCGCGAAGAAGATCATCGGCCTCTTCAACGAGTACGACGCGTGTGACCCAATCAGTCCGACCAACTGGTCCATCGACCTATTGGAGTTGGTCTCAGCGTCCTGCGCGCTGCACGCGCCGGAATGTGAGTACAGCGGCACGTGCCCGACCCCAGACCCGTCGACGCTGCCGTCGCCAAGCCCAAGTCCGACGCCAACCCCACCTCGTCACCAACTACCCCCACCCAGCCCTCGCCAACTCCGGGAAACCCGGCTTTCACTGGTGGCTACTTCATCGCGGACGTAGTTCTAGGCGGAACGTGGCCACGCACGGTCCGTGGAACGGGACGTGGTACTCACGGTCTAATCGCCCTGCCAACGCCGCGGACTACTGGTGGGCTAACGGTCTAGGAGTGGGCTTCTCTTGCGGCACCTATGCCGCTGCATACGGCGTGAGGATGAGCGACGGTAAAACCCAGAACTGGAACACATGGTTGCGCAGCACCGAACCTCGGGCGGTCGAGTGATCGGGCTCTGGGTACCGTCGGCTGTTGCGAGGGGCATGAACGTCAATGGAATCCCGCCGGGCATGCCAAGGTGCTGATTGGAACGACCGATATCTGGATGTCTGGCAGGCGATGTGACGCCTCCCGTGGATCGTGCGGATCGCTGTTGCGAGCCATCGCTTCGCCCCTAACCTCGATCAGCCACACGCACTCCGGATCGTCGTCGTCGGTCATGTCGAAGCCGCGGAAGGCAGCGGGCTGGTAGTCCTCTCTGACGGGAAGCGCCAGGGCGACCACAGCATGTCGGCGAAGATGCCGAACGGGCGTGTCAGTTCCTCATCGCGCCATAGCGCAGCTGCGCATAGATCGGTCCTCATCAGGTGCTTCGCGGTGTCCAGCTTCGAGCCCGGTGCTGCGGCAGAAGCCCTCGATCAACACCACCCCACGCCCAGCGAGTAGCGGCTTGCGCTCCGTACCATGGTCGCAGCATGACGCCGGCCGGACATGGCATGAGCGCTGCTCGCGACGGTATGACCGACCACCGCCAACAGGTCCACAACGCGCTGCGACGCAAGCAAACCAACTCGACAGGCAGCTCGCCCGGAACCATGGGCGCCCGGGGTATTCGACTAGGCCCGCTCCCCGAACACCGCGTCGAACTCTGCGATGGCACTCTGCGAGTGCCGGATCAGCCGCTCCATCAGAGGGCGGAGCGCCGTGGCATCCAGAACGTCATCCGGAAGCCCATCTAAGAGGGCACGACCCTCAGGCTTCTGAACCACGTCCCGAAGCGGAAGCGTCGGCAGTTCGGCCTCGATAGAGGAGAACTTGTTGTCCACCACCACCGGATGCAAGGCAAAGTTGGTCACCATGAGCGGGGTGTAAATGTCTCGAAGTGCAACAAAGGCAGCGTGCCGCTCGTCGGGCAGTGTGTCGGCCTTCCGAAACACGCGACTGTTGATGGGTTCGGTGTACTCGTGAAGCGCATCTGTCTCTTCGGCGATGGTCGGCGACATAAACGATCTGAACCACCGAAGGGCGAACATGTGCTGAAACTCGTACCAGGTCAGTAGCCGAACGTTGGAGTAGGCGGCCGCCTCGTTGGCTCCCGACTGGAAGCCGGCTGACGATACCAGCAAGCCAGTGTTGGCGCCGCTGTCGCCAACGACGGTGCGGAACCCATGAACGACACCCTTGCTCACGGGCCTGTTCCAGTGTTTGCACTCGATGACAAGAATGTTTGGCGGCTCAGCGTGATCGTCGGCCCAGACATCAACGTTGACATCGCCACGTACGAACTCGACTCGCTTCTGCACCGCGACCTCGTAGCCGCACTCGTGCAGGATGCGCTCGACCGTCGCCTCCAGGCCCTGCCAGTTGGCTGGAGGCGCGTCCTCGATAGGTGGGTTCACGGATCTAGCGTGCCAGCCTGGATTCGCAGGCAGTACGCGGCGTCCTTCGTTCCTGCGCTCATCCGAGGCTGGTTCGCGTCTCGCGGCGATATGACTGGTTTGCGCATGGGTTGGGGCTTGGCCCCGATAGTTGAGGAAGTCGTCAGTGCAGGTGGCGCCCAGCCGGGTTGGCCAATAGATTGAGGTCTGCCCGCGCTCAACATTCAGCACTTACACGGGGCGTCACCGAACTCAAGAGGGACGGCACCGTTCGAGTCGGCCAGGCACGAAGGATGGCGCCGTCCACCACGAGTGGCGGCTCTCAAGAGTCGACCGCCGGCTTATCGGGAGACTCGCGCGATCGGATTTCGGCGGAAGGGCAAAGTCAAAACGGACACAAACTTAGGCCGCCCGCGTGCGGGCATCGCGGTCGCTAGCCTGCGCACATGTCGCATAGATCCGCTACACCGGACTGGTTGCCCGACCACCAGCTATCAGTGCCGCTGAGCCTCGCCTACGCGGACGAGCAGACTGCTCGTCTTTGCAACCTGCTCTACGAACTCGGTATTGACGGCGTGTTCGATGCGAAGAACGTCGTCGATGGCGACCTTTGCTACGTCACGGTCACGGGAGTGAAGCCGCTACCGCCGGCCGTGCCCCGCATGGCCGCCGACGTCCTCACCCAACTGCGTGCCGCCCTCGAGCACGCCGTTTATGCCGAGGTCGAGTCAGCTCTGAAGCGCGAACTCACCAGCGAGGAACAGCGTCGCGTCGAGATGCCCGCCGTTATCGACGCGAAGGAGTTCACCAAGTGGTTGAACGGCTCGAAGCGCAAGGAGATTGCGCCGTTGCGTGACGGATCGGAGCTCATCAATCGGATCCGCCGGATCCAGCCCTACCATCGCAAGGACCCCGACCAGCACCCCCTCCGCCTGCTCGCCACGCACACCAATCTCGCCAAGCACCGCACACCCGCGGTCGCCGCGGTTCGTCTTGGCCGTGTTCACACGTGGCCGCTCAACGATCCCGATGTGCTGATCGGCAGTCGCGGCACCGCACTCGAGGTTGGCACGGTCCTGGCCACCGGGCCGAAGTACAAGCAGGTGCCGCTAGACATCTGGCCACAGATCTCGATCCAACGACCCCACACGAGGGAGTGGGCCATCCTCATCAAGGAGCTCGGCGAGCTTGCCGATTGGGTGCGCACCGTCGCCATTCCCGTCATCATCACCGGCGAGGCGCACGCAGAACCGCTGCTGCCGTCGCAGATCGACACCACCCGGAGCTGGGCTGACGACCGCGAAGCGCTCAACAGCGGTCGACCGCTCCCGGCGTACCAGCGATACGCCGCCCGCCTTCAAGCGCACACGGCGAGGAATGAGCTGCCGGGGATCCTCGCGATGCACGCCGATTACCCAGGTCCGGAGGTGATCCAGGGCTGGATCGATGGCCTCACTGATGCGCAAGTCATCGCAGAACTACGGACATTCTCAACTGATCCAATCACTACGGACCAAGCGGTGCGGATCATGATCCAGAAGGCACAAGAAGCGGCTTCGCCATGACAGGCGGGTCAGCTGACCGAATAGGGACGTGCGTCTTGGTCGATGCGTTCGCCATCAGGGTGACAAGCTTGGTTCGATGACTGGGAGGTCTGGGCATCACCTTTGGTCGATCGCGACGTACGTAATGCCGCGCAGCTCGGCAGCAAGTTCGAGCGCCTCATTTCAGTGTGTCCACGATGGCGAGATCCCCTCGCACATAGTTTGGTCCGAGCTTGTTCAGCAGCGCTGGCCAGAGTGCATTCGCCAGCTCTACCTTGCTGATCTTGCGCGACCAGTCCTTCCATACCCGGCTGATGTCCTCGCCCTTGCTACGCACGGAGGCGAGATCCCGTAGGACGTCGGCCTCGTCGGGGGGTGCAGCGCTGGGGCAGCGGAGCAGACCCTCCGCGAGCTCATGGTCAGTGAAGTGGGCGAACTCAAAGGAGTGAGTCTCGCTCCAAGTGCGGACGCGGAGCACCTTCTCCAGATCGCCGCGGAGTCCAGCACTTCGCATCCCGGTGGGGATGCTGTCGAGCACGGATTCGACCATCCCCTCACGCTGCTGGCGCCGAAGATCGAACGTCTTGTACTTCTTCTCAGGGTCTACCGCGACGACGACCCCAGTCAAGGGGTTCCAGAAGTTGTCCCGCGGCCCTGCCCTCGTGAATGAAGTTCGGAACCGCGACCGCTTCGTGCGAGCATCGACACGACCCCATCGACGCTTTGCAGGTTGACCACCGCCAGCCCAACGGAGACTGGATCAATTCGGTGCTGGTCGAGGAGCTTCTCGACCATGACTAGTTCGGTGTGGCCCTCCAAGGCCAGGACAACGCTGGGTCGGGTTGAGAGCCTGAAACGCATGACCGTTTCCAGCCGCTCCTGGGCTGTGACTTGTAGGCGGTCGTGCCTTGCCTCATGAAGAAGTCGCTGGGCGTGGAAAGGGCGGGTGCTTCTCCCCCGGCTACCAGGTCCTCGTAGTACAGCAGTAGAAGTTCCGCGGCGACGCGCTGTTCGTGGCGATTAAGGCGTCGAAGCGGAGGTCGTCCCAACGGCGAGGGTTGCCGGCCCTGCATCCCTCGCCCACGAGCCCATCGGGTCGATCGATCTGGCCTCGTGCAGCAGTCCCTTGGCTTCGGCCTTCAGCTCCTCCGGAGTGAGTCGGATGGTCGCCTTCTCGCGACGTGGGCGGCCCGTCCAGGAGTAGCGGGCTTATGTCTGCGCCGACATTCGGATCTGATGGACCACGCGTGGCAAGTAGCGCGGCGCAAGGATCTCCAGAGTCATCGCCAGCTGTCGACCGCGGGCGAAACGCGCTCTTTCATGAACACCGGGACCTGGCAAGTGCCACCGATCGCGTTCACGGTGCGAGCGAATCGGCTGTTGCAGCGCGGTGACCGATCGACTTGAGACCGACGAGTTGAAACGTCGAGTACGAGAATCGATTGGCTGAGTGCCCGACTGTCGTTTCGGCCAAGGTGAGTAGGGGCGAACGCCGGGGTCGCTCAGACGACGCTCCTGAAGCGCTCGGCGGTCTGATGCTTCTACGCGCTTGTCGTACGATGGGGGTGACCCTTGAACGGGACTTCCGCCACGGGCCGACGGTGGATCTCAGCCACCGGAGTGAGCAAGTGTCGACGGTGCAGAGGTTGAAGCAGCCCTTCGTAAGTCGAACCCCACGATAGCGCATGGCGCACGAATGCGACGGGTCGATCAGCCGGTCTGGGTGAACACCCAGGCGCACCGCGAGTAGATCGTCGAGGCGGAGTTCATTACCTGGCACGCTCGCGCGGGTCTACAAGGCCATTCAAACCCGGACTCGGAGGATCTGTCGGGGCGCGCACGCATGGCTAGCTGGTGCAGTAGCAAAACTCAGTGGTGCAACCGCGCCCGCAGTCATGCCGCTGGTGACGCGGCCTCCGACCTCAAAGAAAGAGGCCGAGCGCGCGTGATCCACCCGCGTCATAGTGGGCGTAAGGACTCATCAAGAGACAGCCACCAGATGGCCTCCTTTAGGACTTCGGTCGGTTGTCGCGCCAGGCCTCGTACGTCGCTCCGATCTTCTCCGCGAGCGACCTGTCGCGGTCAAGAGTGGCGTGTTGGTAGATCGCCATCGCGGCCTGAGAGGCGTGGCCGGCACGCGCCTGGAGCTCGGCGGCAGTCGCGCCGTGCTGGCCGGCGAGGGTCAGAGCGGTGTGGCGTAGGTGGTGGATCGTCAGGTCCGGGCGACCCGCCGCCTCGCGGGCGGGGCGATAGCGGTCCATCAGGTAGCGAACACTCATGTGGTCGGTGCGGTCCCCGGGGAAGAGCAGACCGCTCGGTCCCTCAGCGGTGTGCTCGAGGAGGTGCCTCTGCAGCATCGGCAAGAACGGTGGAGGGACGTGGACCGTCCGCACTCCGCTCTTGGTCTTCGGTGAGCTGATGTGACGCCCGCACTCGGGGCAGGCACCCCGGACCGACGGGTTGACGTCCTTGTCGACCTTCCTCGTGACGTTGATCCGGCCCGTGACGCCATCGATGTCGGACCGGCGCAGCTCCAGCAGCTCTCCCTCGCGCAAGCCGACGAAGGCTGCCAGCACGATCAGCAACCTCAGCCGCTCGGGCATCTCGTCGATGATCACCGCGATCTCGTCGAAGGTCGCCGGGACCACGACCTGCTTCACGGGAGCACTGCCGGCGCCGCGGATCTTCGGCGGTGCCCGGTCGATCAGCTCCTCCTCCAAGGCCGCCTGGAGGATCGAGCGCAGCAACCGGTACGCCGCCGCGTTGGACGACTCGGTCTTCGGGTCGAGCGACCGACGCCAGGCCTTGATCTCGGACAGCGTGACGTCGCGCAACGGCATCTCGCCGAAGTACGGCAGGATCCGGCGGTCCAGCAGCGACTCGTAGCCGCGCACCGTCGTTGGCCGCAGGCCACGCTCCGCCAGGTACCGCTTGGCGAACGCCCTCACCGTGCTCATCGCCTGCTCGCGTTCGCGGCGTGCCTCGGCGACCTTGCGTGCCTTGGGCGGCGTCCACTCGTCGCGGTCGATCAGGGTTCGCTCCGCGACAAGCCACGCCTCGGCATCGAGCTTGGTCTGGAAGTTGCGCGAGTGGCGCGTGCCGTCCGGCATCGCGTACCGCGCCCGGTAGGACGGTCCCGTCGCGCCGGAGCGTCGCTCGAGCTCGCCGAATCCTCGTCGTCGTGCCATGGCAGAGATCCTCCTGAGCCGAGGCCGCTTCTTCGGACCGCATCCAGTTAACCCCCTGCTTCGACAGCACGGCAAGGGGGCACCTAGGGGGAAAGGATGTCCATTTGGGTCCGCGACTGGACCACCTCTGACCTGCGGTTTCACGCTCAGAATCGCAGTTTGATCGACGACTCCAAGTCGGTTTGCAAGCAGGGGGTTAGGGGTTCGAGTCCCCTAGGCTCCACCATCCGAATCGCAGCCCGTCCGGTCGCAGACGCGCGGACATTGGTCCTGCCGCCGCCCCCTCCGCACGCGTGGAGAGAGCGCGCCCGCCGAGCAATGCCCGCGCGCCTGCGAGCGCGCACCGTGACGGGACCCGGACGAGCTCGCCCGCCGACGGCCGGTGACCGGGTGGCTGGGAGGATCGACGCCGTGACCGCCCCCCGCCGACCCGGCCTGCTGACCGACCTCGGCGCCGCGGCACTGACCCTGGTGCTGGTGGGCATCGCCGGGTGGCTGGGCCTCTGGCAGTACGACGCGTGGCAGGCGAGCCGCGACGCCGAGGCGCGCGACCTGTCCGAGCTCACCCCGGTGCCGCTGACCGACGTGATGGGCAACGACGACCCGTTCCCGGCCCCCGACCTGGGCCGGCCGGTCGAGGTCAGCGGCGACTGGCTCGAGGGCGGCTTCTGGGTCGCGGACCGCGAGCTCGAGGGGCAGCCGGGCTACTGGGCCGTCGCCCCGCTCCGGGTCGGCGACGCGGCCGTGCTCGTCGTACGCGGGTGGGCGCCGCAGCCCGACGCCGCCCTGCTCGCCGCGACGGGGCGCGCGGACGTCACCGGGTGGCTCCAGGCCCCGGAGGGGAGCATGGTCACCGACGACGACCCCAGCGACGACGTCTTCCCCGAGATCCGGGTCGCCGACGCCGTGCAGCGCGTCGACGTCGACCTCTACTCCGCCTATCTCGTCGGGCGGGCGCCAGCCGAAGGCCTGCAGCCGGCGGCGCTCGAGGCGCTGCCGAACCCGAGCCGATCCACCGGGATCCGCAACCTGCTCTACGCCGTCGAGTGGTGGGTCTTCGGTGCCTTCGCGGCCTTCATCTGGTGGCGCTGGCGGCGCGATGCGACCGCACCCGAGGCCCTCTCACCGAGTGCCGGATAGGCGGTGCCGGATAGGTTGACCGCCGTGTCCCGCAACCTCACGGCCTACCGCGTCATGGCCACCATCGTCGGCGTCCTGCTCGTGGTGCTGATCCTGGTCGGCGTGCCGCTGGCCAACTTCGACGGCTCCTCGATGTGGGGGATCTTCGACAGCACCCCGGCGTGGGTGAGCGCCGGCTCCGACGTCAACAACCTGGGTGAGGCGATCACCACCTATCTCGGCGTCGCCCACGGCTGGCTCTACATGATCTTCCTGCTCAGCGCCTTCCTGCTCTCGCGCCGGGCCGGCTGGGACCTGCCCTTCACCCTCGTGACGCTGGTCTGCGGAACGATCCCTCTCCTGTCCTTCTGGGCCGAGCACCGCGCGACCCGGCGGGTGCGCGCCGAGCACCCCGAGCTGATCTGATCGGCGACCGGGTCGTGACGGGACTTCGTCCCTCCTCGACCAGCAGCAGCCCTAGGCTCGAGCCGTGACGACGGCCTTCGTGCTCGGTGGTGGTGGCGTCCTCGGCGCCGTCGAGGTCGGCATGCTGCGCGCCCTGCTCGAGCGCGGCATCGTCCCCGACCTGGTCCTCGGCACCAGCGTCGGCGCGTTGAACGGCGCCATGGTGGCCCGGCAGCCCGACCTCTCGGTGATCGACCGGCTCACCGACCTGTGGGTCGCCACCGCGCAGAGCCGGGACGTCTACGGCGACAAGGCGCTGCGCACGGTCCGTCGGGCGGTGAGCACCGGCACCCACATCTACTCCTCGGCGCCGCTGCGACGCCGGCTGGAGGAGGAGTTCGGCGACACCCGCTTCGAGGACCTGACCGTGCAGCTCGAGGTCTGCGCAGCGAGCATCGAGCGCGCCGCCGAGCACTGGTTCACCTCGGGTCCGATCGTGCCCGCGATCCTCGCCAGCGCTGCGGTGCCCGGCCTGCTGCCGCCGGCCGAGATCGACGGGGAGCACTTCCTCGACGGTGGCCTGGTCAACTCCATCCCGGTCAGCCGCGCGGTCGAGCTGGGCGCCACCCGGATCTTCGTGCTCCAGGTCGGCCGCATCGACCGGCCGCTCACGGCGCCGACCAAGCCGTGGGAGGTGGCGCGGGTCAGCTTCGAGGTGGCGCGCCGCCACCGCTTCATGCGCGACATGGCGACCATCCCCGACGGCGTCGAGGCCCACGTCCTCCCGGCCGGCGGCACGTCGTCGCGCGACGACTCGTTGCGCGCCCACCGGGACTTCACCGGTGTCCAGGCCCGCATCGACGCGACGTACGACGCCTCCCGGGCCTATCTCGACGAGGCGGACCAGCAGCCGTGAGCACGGCCCTGGTCTGGGCCCTGCGCCGACTGGTCGTCGCGCCGGCGGTCATCGCCTTGACGGTGGTGCTGTGGGTGACCCTGCCGCTCTGGCTCCTCGGCGCCGCTGCGCTGTCACCCGTGCTGCCGGGCCGCTGGCGGGCGCTGCGGCTGCTGTGGGTGCTGGTCGTCTACCTCAGCTTCGAGACCCTGCTGCTCGCGGTGATGCTCGGCCTGTGGGTCGCGAGCGGCTTCGGGTGGAAGATCCGGTCCCCCTACTTCGCGGGCATCCACTACGACCTGCTCCAGGGCACACTGATCGTGTTCTTCCGGGAGGCCCGGCGGGTGCTGGCGCTGCGGATCCGGACGGACGGCCCGCACCCGGCCCGCATCCCGGAACGCCCGGTGCTCGTCATGTCCCGCCACGCCGGGCCGGGTGACTCCTTCATCGTGATGTACGCCCTGCTGCACTGGTATCACCGCGAGCCCCGGGTGGTCCTCAAGAGCACGCTCGCCTGGGACCCCGTGATCGACGTGGTCCTGCGCCGGATCCCGGCCCGCTTCATCTCGCCGAACCCGGTCGCCGGCGATGACCTGGAGTCCCAGATCGCGTCGCTCGCCAGCGACCTCGACGACAACGATGCCTTCGTGATCTTCCCCGAGGGTGGCAACTTCACCGCAGCGCGACGGGACCGGGCGATCGCCCGGCTCCGCCAGCTCGGCCTGGAGCGGATGGCGGTGCGCGCCGAGGAGATGACCCACGTGCTGGCGCCCCGGCCCGGCGGCGTACTGGCGGCGCTGGAGGCCGCACCCGACGCGGACGTGCTGGTGGTCGCCCACACCGGCCTCGACCACCTGGTCACGGTCAGCGACCTGTGGCGGTCGCTGCCGATGGACAAGACGATCACCATGCGGTGGTGGGAGGTCTCGCGCGCCGACATCCCCGAGGACCGCGAGGCGCGGATCGAGTGGCTCTACGGCTGGTGGGAGCGCGTCGACGGCTGGGTGGAGCAGAACCGGGTGGGTCCCCTCGAGCTGGACGCCTCACCATGACCTTCGGGCGGTGCCCCAGCCACCTTCCGCGACTCGCGGAACGTGGCTGGAACACCGCCCGAAGCGGATGGAGCGGGAACTACTTCTTCTGCGGGACGTCGTCGATGTCGATGATGTCCGCGGGCTCGTCGGGCGTGGTCGCCTCGTGGGCCTCCTCGGCCGAGTCGCTGATCGCCTCGCCGGGCGCGCCGCCCGCACTGTCGTCCGGCAGCGGGTCGGTGAGCGGGTCACCGGTGACCGGAGCGCTCGACGTGCTGGCGGGCGCGGGCGCGGCCGGGGACGCGGGCTTCGACGGTGCCGGTGGTGCCGGCGGGACGTACGTCGACTGCCAGTTGGCCCCCTCGTCCTGCTGGGAGCGCAGCTTCTTGGCGATGAAGCCGCCGATGGCCACGAGGCCACCGAGCAGCAGGATCTTCTTGAGCTTGCCGCCCTTGGGCTCCGGCTCCTCCCCGCGGAGCTCGGCGACCCTGGCCGCAGCCAGGTCGCGACCGGTCGCGGCCTTCTCGGCGGCGAGTGCGGCACCGACCGAGGCCTTGTCGGCCGCGGTGGCCCGGGCCTCGGCGACCAGCGGCGCGGCCTTCTCACGGGCCTCGGCGATCAGCGGTGCGGCCTTCTCACGGGCCTCGGCAGCCCTCTCCGCCGCCAGGGCGGCGCCCACGGACGCCTTCTCCGCGGCGAGGGCGCGGCCCTCGGCGATCAGCGGTGTCGCCTTGTCGCGGGCGTCGGCGAGAGCGGGTCCGGCCTTGTCCACGGTCTGCTCCCACGCCGACTCCAGCTGGGGGAGCACGGTCTCGGAGAGCTGATCGACATAGTCGTGGGCCCGGTCCATGAGGGACTTCTTGCGGCCGAAAGGCATGCGTGACCTCCTCTTTCAGTGTGGCTCCATCTCACCATGCCCACCCTGAGCCGACCAGCCCCGTCCGGGTGAAGGCGGTCGAGGGGCCGGGCGCAGGGTGGGGCGTGGGTCCCGCGTGGCAGGATCGAGGCGCACACAAGACATACATCTGAGAGGCACTCCCATGGCCGACCTGAAGGCGACCCTGAAGACCAACCGGGGCGACATCGTCATCACCCTGTTCGCGAACCACGCCCCCGAGACCGTCGAGAACTTCGTCGGGCTCGCCGAGGGCACCAAGGACTACCGCGACGACGCGGGTCGCAGCGGCGAGAAGTACTACGACGGCCTCGGTTTCCACCGGGTCATCGACGGCTTCATGATCCAGGGCGGCTGCCCGCTCGGCACCGGCACGGGCGGCCCGGGCTACACGTTCAAGGACGAGGTCCACCCCGAGCTCGTCTTCGACAAGCCCTACCTGCTCGCGATGGCCAACGCCGGGCCGGGCACCAACGGCTCGCAGTTCTTCATCACCCTCGCGGCCACCCCGTGGCTCAACCGCAAGCACACGATCTTCGGCGAGGTGGCCGACCAGGCCGGCCGCGAGGTCGTGGACGCCATCGGCACCACCGCCACCGGTGCGATGGACCGTCCCGCGGAGCCCGTGGTGATCGAGTCCGTCACCATCGAGCGCTGACCGGCTCCCGACGACCAGCTGATCCCGAGCCAGACATGACCCAGCCGTCCGACGGCCAGGCCGCGACCGGGGTGCCGACCTGCTATCGGCACCCCGATCGCGAGACCTGGATCCGCTGCCAACGCTGCGACAAGTCGATCTGCCCCGACTGCATGCGTGACGCGGCCGTCGGCTTCCACTGCCCCGACTGCGTCAAGGAGGCCAACAAGGGCTCCCGGCAGAACCGCGCCATGTACGGCGGTGAGCGCAGCGCCGACCCGCGGCTGACGACGTTCGTCCTGATCGGCATCAACGCGGTCGTGTGGCTGGCCATCGCCGCCACCGGCGGCAACGCCTCGCGGCTCGCCGACCTGCTCGCGCTGCGGGCCAACGGGGCCTGCTCGCCGGGTGACGGCTACCTCTACGACATCGGGCAGCGGGTCTGCGAAGCGACGGGTGGGTCGTTCCTGCCCGGAGTCGCCGACGGGGCGTGGTGGCAGCTCATGTCGAGCGTCTTCACCCACGTGCAGGTCTGGCACGTGGCGATGAACATGTTCGCCCTCTTCATCTTCGGCCCCGCGCTCGAGAGCATCGTCGGCCGGGCCCGGTTCCTCGCCGTCTACCTCGTCGGCGGCCTGTCCTCCTCGGTGCTGGTGCTGCTGCTCAGCAACCAGTACGGCTCCACCGTCGGGGCGTCTGGAGCGCTCTTCGCGCTGCTCGGCGCCCTGCTGGTCTTCGCCCTGAAGGCCCGGCTCAACACCCGGTGGCTCCTGCAGAACCTGGGCCTCGGGGTGGTCATCACCGTCGTCGGCTGGCGACTGATCTCGTGGCAGGGCCACCTCGGCGGCCTGCTGGGCGGCGTCGTGGCGGCCGCGATCATCGCCTATGCCCCCAAGTCCGGCAGGTCGCTCGTCCAGTGGGGCGGCCTCGGCGTGCTCGCCCTCGTCCTGGTGGCCGTCGCCTTCGTGCGCGCCGGCGCCCTCGCCTGAGCCGCCGCACCCCACTTCGCAGCCCCCGCCCCGCGTCGTACGACGTCGGGGCGGGGGCTGTCGGTTACCCACAGGTGTGCACACAGCTGTGGATAACTACATACGTGTAATTCTCCACAGGAGCTGTCCACAGTGTGGAGAAACCGGACCCCTGTTCGAGCGGTGCTCCAGCCACGTTTCTGAGGGTCAGACTGTGGCTGGACCACCGCCCACCAGTCCACGTGCGACCCCCGAAATCGACTCGAGCGGTGAGAGAGACGCCTTCCCTTCCCCAGGAAGGCGCCTCACTCACCGCTCGAGGCCCAGAACACAGACGCAGCAGATGAGGCGCGAGCACGCTCAGCGCGCCGAGGGAGAACCTACTCCCACTTGGTCGCAAAGCTGAAGCCGACCGCCATGAAGGCGATCCCGACGACGAGGTTCCACTGGCCGAGGTCGTTGAAGACCCACAGGCTGGAGAGGTCGTCGGAGAAGACGTAGAAGGTGCAGATCCAGAGCAGACCGATCAGGAAGCAGCCCAGCATGCCGACCACGACGCCCCGGCCGCGTCCGAGCGGGGTCGAGGGGTGGGCGGAGACCATCAGGCCCAGCATCACGAGCCCGAAGCCGATCGCGTAGTTCCACAGGCCGAGGTCGGCGATCGCCTTCGGCGAGCCCTCCACCGGCGGGAAGGCGAGGGGGTTGCCGCGGGGCTGGACGTAGTAGTAGATCAGCCAGCCGATGCCGGCCACGATCAGCAGCAGGGCGATCAGGAACCTGACGGAGAAGGTCTTGCTCTTCTCGTCGCGGGTGATCGTCGGGGACTTCGACACTGCTGCTCCTGTGGCTGGGGGGAAGGTGCTGCGGGATCCGCCGCATACGGCGCGGCGCCCGCCGGGGGGTTAGCGTAGTCGCCATGGCCTCCCCGTCCCACTCATCCCCCGGGCGCCGCCGCGTCTGGCGCGTGGCGACGCCGCTGGTCGTGCTGCTCAGCGGCACGCTCTTCGCGGTGAGTGCGAAGCAGAGCGACGGCCTCGACCTGCGCGGGGGCCGGCTGACCGACCTGGCCTCGGTGGTGCGCGCCGAGCGCGACGAGGCCGGGGACCTGACCGCCGAGGCGGCCGCACTCAACGCCGAGGTGGAGGCGCTCAGCACGCAGCTGGGTGACCGGTCGGTGACCCGGGTGCAGGACGAGATCGCCACGCTCGTGGATCCCGCCGGGCTGACCGAGCGCACCGGTCCGGCCGTCCAGGTGACCCTCGACGACGCCTCGGCGGACGCGCGGCTGAGCTATGAGGGCGATCCCAACGACCTCGTCGTCCACCAGCAGGACATCCAGGCGGTGGCCAACGCGATGTGGAGCGCCGGGGCCCGCGCGGTCACCATCCAGGGCCAGCGCCTGATCTCCACGACCGGCATCAAGTGCGAGGGCAACCAGGTGACCCTGCACGGGCTGCCCTACTCCCCGCCGTACGTCATCGTCGGCATCGGCGATCCGGCGCAGCTCGAGGCCGAGCTCACCACGGACCCGATCCTGGCCCTCTACCGCGACTACACGACCATCCCGGGCGGTGGCGTGTCGTGGGACATGGTCGCGCTGGACACGACCGCCGCGCCGGCGTACGCCGGTCTCCTCGATCTCACCTACGCCACGCCCATCCCGGAGTAGGGACCCGGCGTCAGCGGACGCTGAGGCGTCCCGGCGGCGGCGGGGTCGTCGGGCTCTCGGTGGGAATCGGCGTCTCCGTCGGCGTCTCGGTCGGGATCGGCGTCTCGGTCGGCGTGACCGGCTCCTCGTAGGCCGAGACGAAGATCGTCACCGTGCTGTCCTGGTCGGCGGTGCCGCCGACCGGGATCTGGTCCACGACCGTGCCCTTGGGCTCGGTCGAGCTCGCGTCGGTCCGCACGTCGGGGACGAAGCCGGCCTCCAGGATCTGCTTCTCCGCCTGCGCCTGCTTGAGGCCCCGGACGTCGGGGACCTGCTCGGGGCCGTCGGAGTAGACGATGACGATGGTGGTGCCCTCCGCGACGGAGGTGCCTGCCGGCGGGTCGGTGCTGAGGACCTGGTTCTTGTCCTCGTCGGAGTCCTCCTCCTCGAAGCGGACCTTCAGGTTCAGCGCCAGCATCTGCGTGCGGGCGTCCTTGCGCAGGGAACCGACCACGGCGGGCACCTGCACCTCGGGCTTGCCGAGCGAGAGGACGAAGCCGACCGAGGAACCGGGGTCGGCGAAGACGTCACGGTTGGGGTCCTGCTCGATGACCAGGTCCGCCTCGACGGTCTCGGAGGTCTCGCGCGAGATCCGCCCGACCACGAAGCCGGCGTCGGCGATGGCCAGCCGCGCGTCGTCCTCGGTCATGCCGACCACGTCGGGCACCGCGGAGCGCTGGGGGGCGTCGTCGAAGAGCAGACCGTTCATCAGGTAGGCGCCCAGCAGGAGCAGGGCGACCACCATGAGCCCGGCGAGGACCCACCAGCCGGCGCGTCCCTTCGCGGGGCGGTCCTGGTGGGGAGGCGGGCCTGCGGCGGCGCCCGCCACCGGGCCCGCGGCCATGGTCGTGGTCGCGTCGACGGGCGGCACGGAGGGGACGTACTGCGTGTCGGCCGGGGGCGGCACCACGGCGGGGGCCTGGATCGGGTGGCCGGCGAGGTAGCGCTCGATGTCGGCCCTCATGGCAGCGGCGCTCTGGTAGCGGTCCTCGACGCGCTTGGCGAGGGACTTCATCACGATCGCGTCGATCTCGGCGTCGAGCTCGTCGTCGAGGTCGGACGGCGGCGCCGCCTGCTCGCGGACGTGCTGGTAGGCCACGGCGACCGGGCTGTCGCCGATGAAGGGCGGCCGGCCGGTGAGCAGCTCATAGAGCATGCAGCCGGTGGAGTAGACGTCCGAGCGGGAGTCGACGGTCTCGCCGCGCGCCTGCTCGGGGGAGAGGTACTGCGCGGTCCCGACGACGGCCGCGGTCTGCGTCATGGTGTTGGAGGCGTCGGAGATCGCGCGGGCGATGCCGAAGTCCATCACCTTCACGTCGCCGGTCGGGGTGAGCATCACGTTGCCCGGCTTGATGTCGCGGTGGATGATCCCGGCGCGGTGGCTGTAGTCGAGCGCCGACAGCACGCCGCTGGTGATCTCCAGCGCACGCTCGGGGAGGATCTTGCGTCCCTCGCGCACGATGTCGCGCAGCGTGCGGCCCTCCACGCACTCCATCACGATGTAGGGCTGGGCCACGCCGGACCCGTCGGTGGCCATCTCCTCGCCCGTGTCGTAGGTCGACACGATCGAGGGGTGGTTGAGGGAGGCAGATGACTGGGCCTCGCGCCGGAAGCGGGCCTGGAAGGTGGCGTCGCTGGCCAGGTCGGTGCGCAGCCGCTTGACCGCCACGGTCCGCCCCAGCCGCAGGTCCTTGCCCTTGCGCACCTCGGCCATGCCGCCGCGGCCGAGGAGCTCGGCGAGCTCGTAGCGACCGCCGATCAGGGTCGGCTCGGGCTGCGTCATCCGTTGGTGTCCTCTCCGTTGGCCTTGGGGGGCTTGCCGTAATAGCTGACGCTCACCGTGTCGCCCTCCGCGAGGGTGCCACTGGGGGACACCTCGACCACGGTGTCGGCCTCCGCGTCGCCCGGGTTCTCCACCTCGACGAGCTGGGGGACCAGGCCGAGGTCGGCCAGCTCCTTCTCCACGTCCTTGGCCCGGCGACCGATGTAGGCAGCCGGGTCCACCTCGACGGTCGCGGGCTCCGCGGTCTCGCTGGGAGTCTCCGACGGTGTCTCGCTGGGCGTCTCCGTGGGTGTCTCGGTCGGCGTCTCGCTGGGCGTCTGGCTCGGTGTCTGGCTCTGTGACTGGCTGGGTGTCTGCGACGGGGTGTCGGAGGGGTCGTCCGTCGGGGTGTCGTCGCCGCGCGCCCCGAGCCAGAACGCGAGGAGGACCGCGACGAGGACGGCCGCGAGGCCGACCAGCAGCGGCCACGGCGTCGTACGGCCGCGGTGGGGCGTGGCGTCGACGGGCGGTGGTGGCACCGGTGCGGGTGCGGGTGCGGGGGTGCCGCTCACCGGGGCGGCGGCCATGAGCTCGGTGGACTCCGGCGCGACGGCCGCGGCCGGAGCGACCACGGTCGCCCCCGAGACCGTCGACGGATCGCGCAGGGCCCGGGCGAAGGCGGTGCCGTCGGCGAACCGCTCCTCCGGCGCCTTGGCCATCGCCTGGCGTACGACCCGGGCGAGGTCCGCGGGCACGCTGTCGGGCAGCTCGGGGACCGGGTTGCGCAGGTGGGCGATCGCTGTGGCGACCGGGGTGTCGGCGAGGAACGGCTTGCGGCCGGCCAGGCACTCGAAGGCGACGACACCGAGCGCGTAGACGTCGGAGGCCGCGGTCGCGCTGCGGCCCTCGGCCTGCTCGGGCGAGATGTAGGCGGGCGTGCCGAGGACCTGGCCGGTCTCGGTCAGGGACATGCCCTCCGCGGCGCGTGCGATGCCGAAGTCGGTGACCTTGACCCGGCGGTCGGGGGTGACGAGCAGGTTCGCCGGCTTGACGTCGCGGTGCACGATCCCGGCCGCGTGCGCGACACCGAGGGCGTCGCCGGCCTGGGCCAGCAGGTCCTGCGCCACGGCGGGATCGAGGGGTGCGTCCGGTCGCAGCAGGGCCGAGAGCGGCTGGCCCTCGACGAGCTCCATGACGAGGTAGGGGCGGGGGGTCGCGGAGCCGTCGTCGAGCGAGCTGGCGCCGTAGTCCCACACCGCGGCGATGCCCGGGTGGTGCAGCGCTGCGGCGTGGCGTGCCTCGATCTCGAAGCGCTGACGAAACAGCGTGTCGTCGGCGTACTCGGCCTTGAGGACCTTCACCGCGACGGCACGGTTGAGCACGGTGTCGCGACCCGACCAGACCTCGCCCATCCCGCCGGTCGCGATGCGCGACTCCAGGACGTAGCGACGGGCCTCGTCGATGTGGCCGCCGGGGGCGAGGGCCGTCATCGGTTGATCACCGCCTCCATGATCGCCTTGGCGATCGGGCCGCCGAGGCGTCCGCCGCCGATCTCGTCGCGGGAGGTGTCGCTGGACTGGACGAGCACGGCGACCGCGACCTGGGGGTCGTTGGCGGGGGCGAACGACACGAACCAGGCGTACGGCGGCCGGTCGGCGGTGGACTGCGCCGTGCCGGTCTTGCCGGCGACCTCGATGCCGGGGATCTGCGCCGGGGTGGCCGTGCCGGAGTCGACGGTCGCCACGAGCATCTTGGTGAGCTCCTCGGCGGTGGTGCTCGACATCGCCTTGCTGAGGCTCTGCGGGTCGGTGCGGTCGAGGACCGACAGGTTGGGGGCGCGGACCTCGTCGACGACGTAGGGGCGCATCACGTCACCGTCGTTGGCGATCGCGGCGGCCACCATCGCCATCTGCAACGGCGTCGCGGTCACGCTCGACTGGCCGATGCCCGACATCGCGGTCTGCGGGGGGTCCATGTCACGGGGGTAGAGCGACCTGGCCTGCCCGCCGAGGTCCTCGAGCGCGGTCGAGTTGAAGCCGAACGCCTCGGCCTGGTCGGCCATCGCCTCGTTGCCCAGCTCGTTGGCGAGGGTGAGGAAGGTGACGTTGCACGAGACCTGCAGGGCCTGGGTCAGGGTGATCCGGCGACCGCCGCAGTTGCCGCCGTCGTAGTTGCCGATGGTGGTCGAGGACTGCGGCAGCTGGAACTGGAAGCCCCCCGGGACCATCGAGTCGGCGTCGTAGTTGCCCGACTCGATCGCGGCCGCGGCGGTGACCAGCTTGAAGGTCGACCCGGGGGGCAGCGTGGTGGCGATGGCGCGGTTGACCAGCGGGTCGCGCTCGTCGGCGTTGAGCTGCTCGCCGAGGTCGGCGACCGCGCCGAAGTCGTGGGAGGCGAAGTTGTTGGGGTCGAAGGTGGGCGTCGAGGCCATCGCCAGCACGCGACCGGTGGTGGGCTCGAGCGCCACGACGGCCCCCTGCGCGTCGCCGGGCAGGGCCTCCAGGCCCTCCCAGGCGGCGTCCTGGGCGGCTGCGCTGACCGTGAGCTGGACGTTGCCGCCCTTGGGGTCGGTGTTGCTGAGCAGGTCGACGAGGCGGGTGACGAAGAGCCGGGAGTCGTCGCCGGCGAGCACCGAGTTCTGCGAGCGCTCCACCCCCGTCTGGCTGAACCACGAGAAGTAGCCGGTGATCGGGGCGTACTTCAGAGGCTGGGAGTAGGTGCGCTGGAACTTGTACTTGTCGTCGGAGGGCACGCTCTGCGCGATCGCGTCCTTGCCGACGAGGATGGCTCCGCGCTCGCGGGAGAACGTCGCGGTGATGATGCGGCGGTTGCGCGGGTCCTTGCCGAGGTCGTCGGCGCGGACGTACATCAGGTAGGTCGCGTTGACCAGGAGCGCCATGAAGAGGACCAGGCAGAAGACCGAGACGACACGGATCGGCTTGTTCACCTGAGCTTCACCACCTGCGTGTGCTCGCTGTCGGCGCCCGAGTCGTCGACCGGGTCCAGGCGCGGCGCCGGGCGACGGGCCTGGTCGGAGATGCGCAGCAGAAGCGCGACGATGACCCAGTTGGCGACCAGCGACGACCCGCCGTAGGACAGGAACGGTGTGGTGAGGCCGGTGAGCGGGATGAGCCCGGTGACCCCGCCGATGACGACGAAGACCTGGAGGGCGACGATCGAGCCCAGGCCGACCGCCATCAGCTTGCCGAAGCCGTCGCGCGAGATGAGCGCGATCCGCAGGGCCCGCTCGACGATGAGGCCGTAGCAGAGCACGATCGCCATCACGGCGGTGAGGCCGAGCTCCTCCCCGACGGTGGAGATGATGAAGTCGGAGTAGGCGAAGGGCACCCGCTCGGGGAAGCCGTTGCCCAGGCCGCGGCCGATCAGGCCACCCCACCCCTGACCGAACAGCGCCTCGACGAGCTGGTAGCTGCCGGGGGACGCCTCGTAGTGGTCCATCGGGTGCAGCCAGAAGTTGAAGCGGTTCTGCACGTTGCCGACGAACGTGTACGCCGCCAGCGCGCCCGCCCCGAACAGCAGGCCACCGACCACCAGCCAGCCGGGACGCTCGGTGGCGACGTAGAGCATGGTCAGGAAGAGGCCGAAGAAGAGGAGTGAGGACCCCAGGTCGTTCTGCAGGACCAGGATCATCATCGAGACGGCGAACATGGCCATGATCGGTCCGAGGTCGCGACCGCGGGGCAGGTCGACGAAGACCACCCGCCGACCCGCCAGCGCGAGCGCGTCGCGGTGGAGCACGAGGTAGCCGGCGAACGCGATCACCAGCATGACCTTGGCGACCTCACCCGGTTGGAAGCTGAAGCCGGCGACGTTGATCCAGATGCGCGCGCCGTTGATCTCGCGTCCGATGAGCGGGAGGAAGGGCAGGACCAGCAGCAGGATGCCGATGAGTCCGGCGGTGTAGGTGAAGCGCTGCAGCACCCGGTGGTCGCGCAGCAGCACCAGCGTGCCGATGAACAGCACCACGCCCAGCGTCATCCAGGTCAGCTGCTGGCGCGCGAACGTGTCGGGGTCCCCGGTCGCCTCGTAGGTGATGTCGAGGCGCCGGAGGATGGCGAGGCCGAAGCCGTTGAGGGCGGCCACGAGCGGCAGCAGCACGGGGTCGGCGTACGGCGCGACGATGCGCACGCTCACGTGGGCGGCGACGATCAGCGCCGTGAGCCAGCCGCCGTAGCCGACGAGGTCGGCCGGCACCTCCCCCTCGAGACCCAGCCCGACGGCGGCGTAGGCGCCGATCCCGACCGCCAGGGCCAGGACGAGCAGGAACAGCTCCGCGCCCCGGCGGCGCCGGTGCACGAAGCCCATCAGGCTTCCGGTCTGACTCATCCCAGGCTGCCCGTCACGGTGAGCTGACGTCCTGGCGCGCGGCGTAGTTGTCGACGGTCAGGCGCGCGTCGTCCAGGTTGTCGGCCTCGATGCCGGCACGCACCTGACCGGCGTCGATGTCGCTGAGCCGGTCGAGGTCGACGTCGGTCACCTCGTAGGTGTGGGAGAGGGAGAGGCCGGCCACGTCGGCGTCGATGCCGCGGAAGATCGCGACCTTGCCGTCGTGGTCGGCGACGTAGAACTGCGTCTGGCTCCACGACCAGCCGGCCGCGAGCACGACCCAGGCGAGCCCGAGGACGACCGCCGCGGCCATGGCGCGGCGCAGCCAGGTGTAGCGACTCGGGGGGCGGGGGGCGTAGCGCGCGGACTCGGGGTCGATCGGGTCGGCGACGAACGCGCCCTCGGGGAGGTCGTCGGGCACCGCAGGGATCTCACCGGTGTCGCCGGAGCGGTGCCCGCGGAAGAGGCCACCCACGGCCTCGGCGAGCGGCATCCGGCGCGGCAGGTCCGCCGCGGCGCCGACCAGCAGCGGGACGAGGTCCTCCGACGGGACCTCCTCGGAGACGTCGGCGACGATGCAGGTGACGTTGTCGGTGCTGCCGGCCTCGAGGCTCGCCCGGACCAGCTCGACCGCCGCGTAGTCGGGGGTGCCGCTGGCGAGGATGTCGGCCATCCGCTCGTCCGTGAGGGTGCCGCAGGCGCCGTCGCTGCACAAGAAGATGCGGTCGCCCACCTCGGCGGGGAACTCGAAGAGGTCCGGCTCCTCGTGGCGGATGCCGTCGAGGGCCTTGAGGATGAGGTTGCGGTGCGGGTGGGTCCGCGACTGCTCCTCGGTGATGCGGCCCTCGTCGATGAGCGACTGGACGAAGGTGTGGTCGTGGGTGAGCTGGCGCAGCTCGCCGCGCCGGTAGAGGTAGGCGCGGCTGTCGCCGATGTGCCCGATGCCGAAGCGGTCGCCGTCGAAGAGGGCGACGGTCGCGGTGGTGGACGTGCCGTTGAGGCCGGGGTCCTCCTCGACCAGCTCGGCGATCCGGTCGTCGGCGCGGTGCACGGCTCCGGCCACCTGGCCGAGGAGGTCCGGGTCGGGCTCCTGGTCGAGCTTGCGCAGCGCCTGCACGGCCGTGCTCGACGCCAGGTCACCGCGTACGGCACCGCCGACGCCGTCGCAGACGGTCAGCACCCACGGGCCGGCATAGCCGCTGTCCTGGTTCTCCCGGCGGACCCGGCCGACGTCGGAGATCGCGGAGTAGTGGAGGTAGTGGGTCACTTCCGCAGCTCCAGGATCGTCTTGCCGACGCGGACCTGGACGCCGGGGCCGATGGTGGTGGGCTGGGTGATGCGCACCGGGCCGACGTAGGTGCCGTTCGTCGAGCCGAGGTCCTCGACGAACCACTCGTCGCCGCTGGCGGCGATGCGGGCGTGCCGGGTGGAGACGTAGTCGTCGTCGAGCTTGATGGCCGCGTCGCTGCCGCGTCCGATGAGCAGCGGGGCGTCGGCGAGCTCGGCGCGGGTGCCGGGGTTCTCGCCCTCGACCACGAGCAGGTGGGTGGGTGCGCCGCGTCGCGGCTTCCGGGCCCTGCCGGCCTTGCGCTCGGGCTGCTTGACGGCGGCGCCGCGGGCGGACTCGGGCACCCTGGCACCGAACATGTCGGAGCGGATCACCGAGATCGCCGAGAGCACGAAGATCCAGAGGATGGCCAGGAAGGCCGCGCGGATGAGGAAGAGGGTCAGCTCAGACATTCCATCCCCCGGCCTCGTCGCGACCGCCCTCGATGCGGACGGTCATCTCGGTGTGCCCGATCTTGATCGTGGACCCGTCGCGCAGCCGGGCGCGGGTCACCTTCGAGCCGTCGACCAGGATGCCGTTGGTCGAGCCGAGGTCGATCGCGTCGACCCCCTCGATGCTGACCTCGAGCTCGAGGTGGCGCCGGCTCACGCCCGGGTCGTTGATGCGGAGGTCGGCCTCGGTGCCGCGGCCGATCACCAGGCCCGGAGGGCGCAACGGGTGGCGGGTGCCGTTGACCTCGAGGGTGGCGTGCGAGGAGCGGGTGCGGGTGCGCTGGTCGTTGTCGGTCACGCTGGCCTGCGCCTTGCTCCGGATCCGGAACCGGCCGGTGGTCAGGTCGTCGGCGGACTCGAAGGCGACCGAGATCGGGCCGGTGAAGACGTAGCCCTGCGCGTCGGCGTGGTCCTGCAGCTGGTCGACGAGGTCCTGCTCCAGCGTGCGGCCGAGGCCGACGATGCGGTCGAGGTCGGTGACCGAGAGCTCGACGTGGAAGTCGTTGGGCACCAGGCGGCGTTGCCGGCTGAGCACCTGGGCGTTGTTGTCACACTCGCGCTGGAGCGCCGCGGCGATCTCGACGGGCTGCACGGCACTGCGGAAGGCCCGCGCGAAGACGCCGGAGATGGCCTGCTCGAGCCGCTGCTCGAACCGCTGAAGGGCGTTCATGCTTCGCCTCCTCTCGCGCTCAGGGTGCCTCGTCGTGGATGGGCAGGCTTCACACACCGCCCGCTCGGTGCCGCCGAGCGTACCGGCCGAGGGGTGTCGCGCACGGGTGCCGCCCCGCCGGTGGGCGTGTGCGGGCTCCGGCGGTGGCCCCCGGGTCGCTTTCCCCGGGTACCCGGGGAAACTGGAGCCTCCACCCCGAAGTTTCGGGGGTGAGGCTCCAGTTCAGGACGTGAACCTTGGACTGCCTTCGGCCGATTGGGAGCGCGGGAAATGGGTGGGGTAGCCTTGCCGCTGCTTCTCGCGCGAGTGGCGGAACGGCAGACGCGCTGCGTTCAGGTCGCAGTGTCCGAAAGGGCGTGGGGGTTCAAATCCCCCCTCGCGCACCAGATCGAAGGCCCCGGATCCCGGGGCCTTCGGCGTTTCCCGGCCCGGGTGTGCGGCATGCTCGCTCCCGTGACCGAGCCGACCGACGACGAGAAGTGGCTCGTGGTCGACGGCCGACGCTGGCGCCGTACGGACCCCGCGATCCCTGCTGATGAGCTGACGCGGCTGAAGAGCCACCTCGGCCGCGGCCGGGGCGGCGTGCGCGCGGCTTCGACGGACGCGGAGCTCGCCGCGACACGGCACCGGACCCAGGTGGCCAAGGTCGGCCTCGGCGAGCGCGGCCCCGCGTGGTGGGGGCAGTCCGACGAGGAGCGGCGCAAGCGGTGGGAGTCGGCGCTGGCCGAGCTCGACGCGCTCGACGACTGAGCCGGAGACGCGCGGACGTTGGTCGGGGAAGGGCCCTCCCACCACGCTCTGAGAGCGATCCGGAGCCGACCGATGTCCGCGTGGCTACGCCGGACATACTCGCCCCGTGACCGAGCAAGCACCCCAGCCCGCCGCCGAGGGCCTCGCCGAGCCCCTGCGGTCGCGCTGGAGCGCGAGCGTGTACGACGACCAGCACCGGCTGAGCGACACCGAGGTCGAGACCCTGCTGCGCGCCGCCCAGTGGGCCCCGAGCGCCGGCAACAGCCAGCCGTGGGTGTTCTTCGTCTGCCTGCCGGGCAGCCCCAACCACCAACGGCTCGTCGCCCACCTGAGCCGGGGCAACTCCGGTTGGGTCCCGCGGGCCTCGGTCGTCTTCGTCACGGCCGCCCACGTCCGGACGGGGGCCGAGGCGGACGCGCCGGCCTACAGCGACTACGCGCTCCACGACGTCGGGCAGGCCGCGGCCCACCTCACCCTGCAGGCGCGGGCGATGGGGTTGCACGCCCACCAGTTCGCCGGTTTCGACCACGACGCCCTCGCCGAGGCGCTCGGGGTGCCACCCACCCACCAGCTGCTGACCGGCATCGCGGTCGGGGTTCTGGGCGATCCGGCGGACGTCGACGAGCGCACCGCTGCCCGCGAGCACCGCGACCGCGTGCGCAAGCCGCTGGGCGAGTGGGCGTTCACCGGGGGGTTCGGTGGCGATCCGGTGCCCGACCGGCTGGCAGACTCGGGGACATGACGACCCTCTCCGAATTCTCGGCGCCCGCGATCGACGGCACGGACACCGACCTCTCGCAGTACGACGGCAAGGTCGTGCTGGTGGTCAACACGGCCTCCCAGTGCGGCTTCACCGGCCAGTACAAGGGCCTCCAGCAGCTCCAGGACACCTACGCCGACCAGGGCCTGGTGGTGCTGGGCTTCCCGTGCGACCAGTTCGGCAACCAGGAGCCCGGCGACGAGGCCGAGATCTCGGACTTCTGCGAGCGCAACTTCGGTGTGAGCTTCCCGCTGTTCTCGAAGGTCGACGTCAACGGTGACTCCGCGCACCCGCTCTTCGACTGGCTGAAGGACTCCAAGGGCGGCCTGCTCGGCTCCAAGATCAAGTGGAACTTCACCAAGTTCCTCATCGGTCGCGACGGCCACGTCATCGAGAGATACAGCCCGACCACCGAGCCCGAGAAGCTCAGCGGGGACATCGAGAAGGCGCTGTGAGCAGGGCCGGCGCCCTCCTTGCTGCGGGGGTCGTCGCCGCGGTGCTGGCGGCGGCTGCGCCGGCGAGTGCGGGTGCGGCCGGTTTCGTGGCAGGCGCGGCGCGCCCTCCTCAACCAGCGTTGACGAGGATCGCGGCGGACACGGTCGTCGGCAACGGCACCTCCGCCTCCTGCACCTCGCGCGCCGTCGTCCGCGCGGTCGCCGCGGGCGGACGGATCTCCTTCGACTGCGGGCCGCAGCCGGTGAGGATCGCGATGAAGCGGACCGCCAAGGTGGTCAACACCTCGGCGCGAGTCGTGATCGACGGCGGCGGGCTCGTCACCCTGAGCGGTCAGGGGAAGCGCCGCATCCTCTACATGAACACCTGCGACCGCGCGCAGGTCTGGACCACGTCGCACTGCAACGACCAGGCCGAGCCCCGGCTCGTCGTACGCCGGATGCGTTTCGTCCAGGGCAACGCCACCGGGGAGAAGGCCGACGGCGGTGGCGGTGGGGCGATCTTCGTGCGCGGCGGCCGGCTGAAGATCCTCGACTCCGCGTTCGTCCGCAACCGCTGCGACCGCACCGGGCCCGACCTCGGCGGCGGTGCAGTCCGGGTGCTCGACCAGCACCGCGACCGCCCCGTCGTCGTACGCCGCTCCAGCTTCGCCGGTGGGCGGTGCAGCAACGGCTCCGCGCTGAGCAGCATCGGCGTCTCGTGGCGCATCGCCTCCTCGATCTTCACCAACAACCGGGCGCTCGGGCGCGGGGCAAACCCGTCGCGGCCCGGGACGCCGGGCGGCGGATCCGGCGGTGCGATCTACCTCGACGGCAACGCCATCCACCTCGACATCGAGGACTCCACGCTGAGCGGCAACCGCGCCCGCGAGGGCGGTGGCGCGATCTTCTTCGTCTCCAACGACCGCTCGGGCACCCTCACGATCCGCGGCTCGCGGCTGACCGACAACCCCAGCGACGGCTTCGAGACGCTGCCGGGGATCTTCTTCCTCGGGGCGAGCCGGACGATCACCGACTCGGTGGTGCGCTAGCCCGGCCGGTGGACCAGGTCGGCGTACTCCGGGTGCTTGTCGATGTACTTCGCCACGAAGGGGCACTTCGGCACGACCGTCAGTCCGCGTGAGCGGGCGTCGTCGAGGGCGCCGCGGGCGAGCGTCGCGGCGTGGCCCTCGCCCTCGTGGGCGGGGTCGACCTCGATGTGGATCAGCGTGATCCGTGTGCCGTTGAGCCGGTAGGTGAGGAAGCCGAGCACCTCCTCACCCGAGCGCAGCTCGAAGCGGTGGGCGTCGGTCCGGTCGATGAGCTCGGTGGTCACGGGCCGAGCCTAGGCCCAGGTGACTTGCCCGTAACCCCGGCGTGGGGGGAGGGTCACCCCATGGCCGCCACCGCATCGTCGTACTCGATCACCATGCGGTTGTACACCGCTCCGGACCACGGCGTCGTCGGCGCCGTGGCGACCGCGATCGCCACGAGCGGCGGTGTGGTGACCGCGATCGACGTGACCGAGTCGCGCCACGACCGGCTCGTGGTCGACCTGACGTGCTCGGCCTCCGACGCCGGCCACTCCCAGGACCTCGTCACCGCGGTGGCCGCTGTCGGTGGCGTGACGGTGCACAAGGTGAGCGACCGCACCTTCCTGCTCCACCTCGGCGGCAAGATCGAGGTCACCTCCAAGGTGCCGCTGCGCACCCGTGACGACCTCTCCATGGCCTACACGCCCGGCGTCGGGCGGGTCTCGATGGCGATCTATGAGAACCCCGAGGACGTCCGCAAGCTCACGATCAAGGGAAACTCGGTCGCGGTCGTGACCGACGGCTCCGCGGTCCTCGGCCTCGGCAACATCGGCCCCGGCGCAGCCATGCCGGTGATGGAGGGCAAGGCGGCGCTCTTCAAGCGCTTCGCCGACATCGACGCGTGGCCCATCTGCCTGGCCACCCAGGACACCGACGAGATCGTGAAGGCCGTCGAGATGATCGCGCCCGGCTTCGGTGGGATCAACCTCGAGGACATCGCCGCCCCCCGCTGCTTCGAGATCGAGCGGCGGCTGCGCGAGTCGCTCGACATCCCGGTCTTCCACGACGACCAGCACGGCACGGCGATCGTCGTGCTGGCAGCACTGACCAACGCGCTGCGGTGCGTGCACAAGGAGCTCGCCGACGTCCGCATCGTGGTGTCGGGCGCAGGTGCGGCAGGGACGGCGATCGTCACGCTGCTGCTCGCGGCCGGGGCCCGCGACGTCGTGGTCGTGGACCGCGAGGGTGCGCTGTCCACCGGCGACGCGTCCCTGTCCGCCGCGCACACCGAGCTCGCCGCGGCCACCAACCCACGCCGCGCCGCGGGCTCCCTGCGGGAGGTCCTCGTGGACGCCGACGTCTTCGTCGGCGTCTCGGCGCCCGGCATCCTCGACCCGGAGTGGATCCCGACGATGGCCACGGACCCGATCGTCTTCGCGCTCGCCAATCCCGACCCGGAGGTCGACCCCGCGGAGGCCGACAAGTACGCCGCGGTCGTGGCCTCGGGCCGTTCCGACTACCCCAACCAGATCAACAACGTGCTCGCCTTCCCCGGCGTCTTCCGTGGCCTGCTCGACGCCGGCGCCTCCGAGGTGACGGTCGACATGCTCCTGCGGGCCGCGCAGGCGATCGCCGACACCGTGAGCGCCGAGGAGCTGCACGCCTCGTTCATCATCCCGAGCGTCTTCCACCCCGACGTGACCAAGCACGTGGCCTCGGCGATCAGCGGGCGTGAGGCCTGAGGCGGC
The DNA here is from genome assembly GCA_963790155.1 of uncultured Actinomycetota bacterium. GTDB lineage: Bacteria > Actinomycetota > Actinomycetes > Propionibacteriales > Nocardioidaceae > Nocardioides. Next base: position 29,931 of record CAWBNL010000009.1, read on the forward strand.
CTACTGCGCGGAGACCTTGCGCGGCCACCAGAACGTCTCACCCAGCGTGAGCGCGAGCGCCGGCACCAGCACGGTGCGTACGACGAGGGTGTCGAGCAGCACGCCGACGAAGATGATCGCGCCGAGCTGGGCGAGCACCACCAGCGGCAGCACGCCGAGCACCGCGAAGACCGCGGCGAGCAGGATGCCGGCGCTGGTGATGACGCCGCCGGTGGCGGTCAGGGCGCGCAGCATCCCGACCCGGGTGCCGTGCTCGCGCGCCTCCTCGCGGGCCCTGGTCACGAGGAAGATGTTGTAGTCGACACCGAGGGCGACCAGGAACAAGAACGCCAGGAGCGGCACGCCGGTGTCCATCGCCGCGAAGCCGAAGACGCCCTGGAAGAGCCACCACGAGGCGCCCATGCTGGCGGCGTACGTCGCGACGACGGTGGCCACGAGCAGCACCGGCGCCACGACCGACCGGAGCAGCAGCAGGAGCGCACCCAGCACCAGCAGCAGGATCAGCGGCAGGATCAGCAGCCGGTCCTTGGCGGCGTAGTCCTTGGCATCGACCGCCTCGGCGTCACCGCCGCCGACGTGGGTGTCGTCGAAGTCGGCGACGGCCGCGCGGACGTCGGCCACGATCGCCTGCGCGGCGTCGCTGCCGGGGTCCGCGTCGGGTACGGCGTCGATGCGGGCGATGCCGTCACCGGTGGTCGTGACCCGGGCGGAGCTGACGCCCCCGACGCCCTCGACGGCCGCGAGCACCTGCTCGGGCTCGGCACGCGTGAGGACCTGGAGGGGGTCGCTCGTGCCGGCCGGGAAGGACTCGCCGAGCCGCTCGGCGGCGGAGATCGCCTCAGGCTTCTCGAGGAACTGGTCGGACGGGTCGAGTCCGGTGGTGATGCTGAGCGTGCCGCTGGCGAGGGCGGCGAGGGCGACGACCGTGGCCACCACGAACGTGCGCGGCCGGCGGGACACCGCGCCGCCGACCCGGTGCCAGAGCGAGGTGTCGGAATCGACCAGGACGGTGTCGCCGACGCGGGGGACCTGGGGCCAGAACACCCAGCGGCCGAAGAGCACCAGGGCGGCCGGCAGCACGACGAGGGCGAAGGTCGCGGCGATGACCACGCCGACGGCGCACGCCAGGCCGAGCCCGCGGGTCGTCGGGATCGCCGAGAGGAGGAGGGTCAGCAGCCCGAGGACGACGGTGATCGAGCTCGAGGCGACGGCTTCAGCGGTGCGGGAGACGGCGCGCGCCATGGCGAGGTGGCGGGAGCCCTCCTGCTTGAGCTCGTCGCGGTAGCGCGAGATCAGCAGCAGGGCGTAGTCGGTGCCGGCGCCGAAGACGAGCACGCTGAGGATGCCGATCGTCGACTCGTCCCAGGCCACCCCGGTGAGCTCGAGCACGTTGGTCGCGACGATCGCGGACATCCGGTCGGCGATGCCCACGACGGTGAGCGGGACGAGCCAGAGCACCGGGCTGCGGTAGGTGATGATCAGCAGCAGCGCCACCACTCCGGCGGTGGAGAGCAGCAGGCGCAGGTTGGCGCCGTCGAAGACCTGGCCGATGTCGGCCTGGATGCCCGCGGGCCCGGTGACCTGGACGTCGATGCCGTCGGGGGCGTCGTCGCGCAGCTGCTGGCGCAGGTCCTCGACCTTGTCGATGTTGTCGGTGGCCGACGTCGACGACACCGGGATCGCGGCGAAGGCCGCGGAGCCGTCCTCGGCGAGGACGACCGGGCCGGTCTGCTCCCCGCCGGGCTGCTCGCCGCTCGGCCGGCCGCCTTCCTGGCCCCCCTCCTGCGCGCCCCCCTGCTGGAGCAGGGCGATCGCCTGGGCGTCGAGGTCCTGCTGGGCGGCCTGGTCGATGGTCCCCGACGCGGCGGTCCACAACACGATGGCGACCTGGCCGTCGTCCTCGGGCAGCCGATCGGCCAGCTCCACCGCGTACGTGCTGTCGGCACCGGCGGGCAGGGTGTCGGCGGCGCTGTTGTCCCGCTCGCCCTCGGGAACGAACGCGATGACCGCGAGCGCGAGGAGGATGGGCACCAGGGCCACCCACCACGCCGTACGACGTCCGGACACGAAGCGGGCAGGAGCGGGGGGCTGGTGACCGGGCACGTGAGTTCCTAGGATCGGGTGGCTCAGCAGGTAGATTGCTAAGTAAATTAGCGATCGCGCCGATCGCACGCAACTTCGACGACGCCACCGAGAGGACCGCCGTGAGCCCGACCGACCAGCAGCCGGCTCCGGGGTGGGACGAGTCCGCCACCCTCGTCGCACTGCGCGAGCTGGTCACCGCCGGCGCGCGGGTGAACCACGTCGTGGCGCGACGCGCGGGGATCAGCGACACCGAGCTGGTGACCCTCGAGCACCTGGGCCGGGAGCAGATCGGCCCGGCGGAGGTGGCTCGACGCCTGGAGGTGTCCACCGCCGCTGCGACCGGGATCGTGGACCGGTTGGTCTCCCGTGGCCACGTCGAGCGCCGGCCGCACGCGGCCGACCGGCGGCGCACCGAGCTGGTGCTCACCGCGTCCGGCCGCAGCGAGGTGGTCGGTCATCTGCTGCCCATGTTCATCGCCCTCGACCGGCTGGACCGGAGCTTCAGCGAGGACGAGCGTGCCGTCGTCGAACGCTACCTGCGCGGCGCGGTCGAGGCCTTCGAGCAGGTGCTGGAGCCGAAGGCCCCCGACCAGGCGTAGGCCGCTGGCCCGAGGAGTGGGGAAGGTCGTGCTGGACATGTCACGACGATCTTCCCCGCCATGGAGCGGGCGCCGGGCGCCGCGGCGCCGCTAGTGGTCCGAGCTGGCCTTGCGGTGCGCGACGAGCGCGGCCCCGACGATGCCGGCCCGGTTCTGCAAGGTGGCAGGCACGATCTCGGTGTCCACCTCGATGAGGTGGCCGAACTTGTCCCACGACTTGCTGACCCCGCCGCCGACCACGAACAGGTCCGGGGTGAAGAGCCGCTCGAGGTGGCGGAAGTAGGAGGTGAGGCGCTCGGACCAGGCCTCCCAGCTCAGCCCCTCGCGCTCGCGCGCGCTGGTGGCGGCGCGGACCTCGGCGACCTCGCCGTCGATCTCGAGGTGGCCCATCTCGGAGTTGGGCACGAGCTGGCCGTCGAAGATCATCGCCGAGCCGATCCCGGTGCCGAGGGTGATCACCATGACCAGGCCCTGGCGACCCTTCGCGGCCCCGAACTCCGCCTCCGCGAGCCCGGCGGCGTCGGCGTCGTTGACCACGTGGACCTCACGCCCCAGCGCCTCGGTGAAGATCGCGTCGGCGTCCTCGCCGATCCACGACTTGTCGATGTTGGCGGCCGAGAGCACCACGCCGCGCCGCACGATGCCCGGGACGGTCACGCCGACAGGGGTCGACGCCGCCGGGAAGCTGTCGACGATCTTCTGGAACACCTGTGCCACGGCCTGTGGGCTGGCCGGCTTGGGGGTGTCGATGCGGATGCGGTCGTGGGCGAAGTCGCCGTGTGCGAGGTCGACGGGCGCGCCCTTGATGCCGGTGCCGCCGAAGTCGATGCCGAAGGGATGCTGCATGGGGGCCAATCTAGCGGCCGGTGGATGCGCGGCGCCCGGTGACCGTGGAGCGAGCGGTGACCAGCCGGCTCTGGGCGGACAGGACAGCCGCTCTTGTCACCGCGCTTTACAGATCGTATGGTCTTGTAAACCACCACGGCAGGAGGTCATGAGATGGCCGGCTACCCCACCCGACTGGCCCCCAGCGGCACGGTCGCCGAGGGCACGACCGCGCTCTGGAAGGACCAGAAGCGCTACCTGTGGCTGATCGGCCTGGTGGTGCCGAGCCTGGCGTTCGTCGCCTTCGGCGGACACCTCGCGACGGGCTGGGGCATCTGGTTCTGGATCGGGCCCATCGTCATCCTCGGCATCGTCCCGGCGATCGACCTGTTCGCCGGGCTCGATCGCTCCAACCCGCCCGACGACGTGATCGAGGCGCTGGAGAAGGACCGCTACTACCGCTGGATCACCTATCTCTTCCTGCCGATCCAGTACGCCGGATTCCTCGGCGCGATGGCCCTGGTCGGGGGGTGGGACGCGTTCGGGCTGCTGGCCGAACCGCTGTCGACGATCGACAAGGTCGGGCTGGCCATCTCGATCGGCTGCATCGGCGGCATCGGCATCAACACCGCCCACGAGCTCGGCCACAAGAAGGAGGCCAACGAGCGCTGGCTGTCCAAGATCGCGCTGGCCCAGGTGTTCTACGGCCACTTCTACATCGAGCACAACCGCGGCCACCACGTGCGCGTCGCGACCCCCGAGGACCCGGCGAGCGCCCGGCTGGGCGAGAGCTTCTACCAGTTCTGGCCCCGCACCGTCGGCGGCTCGGTGAGGTCGGCCTGGCGGCTGGAGAAGCGCCGCCTGGCCCGGCGCAAGCAGAGCCCGTGGCGCCTCGACAACGACGTGCTCAACGCGTGGCTGATGTCGCTCGCCCTGTGGGCGGCGGTCATCGCGGCGTTCGGTCCCGAGGTCGCGCCGTACCTCCTGGTCCAGGCGGTGGTCGGATTCTCGCTGCTGGAGGTCGTCAACTTCATGGAGCACTACGGGATGCTGCGGCAGAGGGTCGGCGAAGGCGAGCGCGAGCGCTACGAGCGCGTGCTGCCCGGCCACAGCTGGAACTCCAACAACATCGCGACCAACGTGCTGCTCTACCACCTGCAGCGCCACAGCGACCACCACGCGAACCCGACCCGGCGCTACCAGACGCTGCGCGACTTCGAGGAGAGCCCGACGCTACCCACCGGCTATGCCGGGATGATCGTGCTGGCGATCGTCCCCGCGGTGTGGCGCCGCGTGATGGACCAGCGCGTGGTCGACCACTTCGGCGGCGACGTGACGCTGGCCAACCTCAGCCCGCGCAAGCGGGAGGCCTATCTGCAGCGCTACGCAGCGAGCAGTCGAGTGCGCGGCTCCGCGGCCGATACGACCACGACCGCACTCGACTCGGCGACGGAGGTGCTCGCCGCACGCTGCCCCGGGTGCGAGTACGTCTACGAGGTCGCGAGCGGTGACGAGCACGAGGGCTTCGCCGCCGGCACCGCCTGGGCCGACATCCCGGAGGGCTGGTGCTGCCCCGACTGCGGGGTGCGCGACAAGGTCGACTTCCTGCCCTGCGATCCGGAGAGGTCGTCCGCCTGAGGGTGGCGTACGCCGTCGCGCCGGCCTCGCGGCCGCTCCCTAGACTCACCCCCATGGTGGGGTCCACGCGCGAGCGGATCGTCGGTGCGGCCGTGCGCCTGACCACCTCGTCGGGCTGGGCCGCGGTCACCATGGCCCGCCTCGCCGACGAGGCCGGCGTCAGTCGGCAGACCGTCTACAACGAGGTCGGGTCCAAGCCGGCGCTCGCCGAGACGATGATCCTCGAGGAGCTCGCCCGCTTCCTCGCGGTCGTCGAGCAGGCCTTCGACGCCGAGCCCGACGACCTCACCCGGGCCATCGAGCGCGCGGTGTCCGACGTGCTCACCTATGCGGCGGCCAACCCGCTGCTCCACGCCGTGGTGAGCGCGACCCACGGCGCCGACACCGAGCTGCTGCCACTGCTCACCACCAATGCGGGTTCCCTCCTCGAGACGGCCAAGGGGGTGGTCACCGCGCGGGTGGCGCCGTACGCCCCGGGCGTGGACGCCGAGCACCTCGATCCCACCATCGACATGGTGGTCCGGGTCGTGCTGAGCCACGTGATGGCGCCCTCGGGGCCACCCGCGCGGACCGCGGCAGACCTGGCCTGGCTGGCCCGGCGCGTTCTCGCCCGCTGACGCCAGCCACACCAGGGCAGGGTGGCCGCCGCAACTGCGGCGACCACCCCACGCCTCACACCTGTCGTGTCACTCGCTCACGTGGTCGTGGTCGTCATGGAGACCACCGGAGGGGCACTCAGCCGTGGTGCAGAACGTGCCCTCCGGGCCTGTCGGCTCGGGCAGCGGCTTGGACCCGGGCACGGACTTGCCCGCGACCCCGTTGACCGACTCGGTCGAGTAGGCGTACGTCAGCGCTGCGTAGGCGATGAGGTCGCTGTTGACGTCCAGCGCCGTGTTGTCGTTGTTGGCGAAGGTGTCACAGGCCTGGTGGTAGCACGGGTCGAACTGCGCACCCGCCGTGCCGCCCCAGATGGCCTGCTGGGCCGGGGTCTTGATGACCTCTGCGCCGGTGAACAGACCGCCCGACGGGATCCCGGCCTGGATGAAGGCCTGGTAGTCGCTGCGCCCCGAGTACTGGGCGTCGTCATAGCGCTGACCGAGGGAGGTGTAGACCCCCTCGAAGAGCTCCTCGATCGCCTCGGACCCGGCCGGGATCGGCACGCCGACCGGCGCCGGGAACGTCGACTCGTTGGCGTCGTAGGTCATGAAGACGTAGTTGGGCGAGCCGACCATGTCGTAGTTGAGGTAGAGCGCGATGCGGTCCTTCTCCGTCTGGGACAGGCCGGCGACGTAGGCCCTGGAGCCCAGGAGGCCGGACTCCTCCGCGCCCCACCAGGCGTAGCGGACGGTGTTGACCGGCTTGACCTTGGCCATCTGGAGTGCGGTCTCCAGCAGAGCGGCCGAGCCGGAGCCGTTGTCGTTGATGCCCGGGCCGGACGTGACGCTGTCGAGGTGCGCCCCACTCATCACCACGTTGTCGCGATGGGTGCCGACCTTCTCCGCGATGACGTTGTAGTCGGTGCGCGTCTCGCTCGGGAGGACCCGGACGCGGGCGGTGGAGCCGGCCTCTGAGAGAGCGACGCCGTTGGCGAAGGAGGCGCCGACGACCGGGATGGTGACCACGGACGTGCCGAGCGTGCCCACGATCAGACCCTCACGTGTCGGGTCGTTGCCCTGGTTGAACACGATCACGGCCTCCGCGCCGGCGGCCTCCGCGTTGACCGCCTTCTGCCCGAAGCTGCAGGTGCCGCGCTGCACCAGGGCGATGTCGCGGGGCCCGGAGAAGTCGAGCCCGGCGAAGTCGCTCGCCTCGCAGCCGCTCGTGCTCGCCCGCGGTGGCGTGAGGTTGATGTCGACCGGGATGACGTTGCCGGTGATGTCGCCGTTGCCGGAGCCGGTGTAGGTCCCTGTCTCGTAGTCCGCCGCCTTCGGGGTCACCTGGCGCAGCAGCGCCGGGAACACGAACTGGAACTGGAACGGGTCGAGCGTGACGTCGTAGCCGGCACCCCTGAGCTTGCCCGCGACGTAGTCGACGCTGTCGGCGTAGCCCTCGGTCCCGGCAACCCGGCTGCCGGGGTAGAACTCGTCGTCGTTGGCGTCGCCGATGGCCTGGAACTTCGCCTGGTGGGCACGGACGCCCTCGACGGTGACGCACTCGAGGAGCTTGGAGTAGGTGTTGTTGGTGCGCTTGAGGCACGACGGGGAGGCTGCCTCCGCCGGCGCTGCCGCACCGGCCCAGGTGAGGGCGGTGGCGATGAGCGCGAGCGACAGGGGTCGCGCCGCTCGGGATGCGAAACGTTGTGGTTCACGTGACTGCATGAGGTCTCCTGACCGAGAAACCGGCAGCGCAGGATGTCGCCGCCGTCGTTGCGATCCAAGGCGGATCGACCCGAACACGTCAAGACCCCTGCGCTGATGGGCCCTAGCCTTGCCGGGTGAGCGGAGTCGTCTGGGGTACGCCGGCCGCGCGCGGCGTGGTCGCGGCGGCCACCCTCGGGTCGGGGATGACGCTGCTGGACGGCACGGTCGTCAACGTGGCCCTGCGGACGATGGGCGCCGACCTCGACGCGTCGCTCTCGCAGCTGCAGTGGATCACCAACGGCTACCTCCTCTCCCTGGCCTCACTGATCCTCCTGGGCGGGTCGTTGGGTGATCGGCTCGGACGTCGCCGGGTCTTCGTCATCGGCACGGTCTGGTTCGCGCTGGCCTCCCTGCTGTGCGGGCTGGCGCCGACCGCCGAGGTGCTGATCGTGGCGCGCGTGCTCCAGGGCATCGGCGGTGCGCTGCTGACGCCCGGCAGCCTGGCGATGATCCAGGGCGCCTTCCGGGCCGAGGACCGCAGTCGCGCGATCGGTGCCTGGTCCGGGCTGGGCGGCATCGCCGCCGCCCTCGGCCCCCTGGTGGGCGGTCTGCTGATCGACCACGCGTCGTGGCGCTGGATCTTCCTGATCAACCTGCCCCTGGCGGCGCTCGCGGTCCGGCTGGCCCAGCACTGGGTGCCGGAGACCCGCGACCCGCGGGACCGGGGCCGCTTCGACGTCGGCGGCGCCGTCCTCGCCTCACTGGCGCTCGCCGGCACGACCTGGGCGCTCACCGACGCCGGTGGACGGAGCGCCGTGTGGGCGGCCGGGATCGGCCTCGTCGCGGCGGTCTCCTTCGTGGTCGTCGAACGCCGCACCCGGGCGCCGATGGTGCCCCTCGGCCTCTTCGCCGACCGAACCTTCAGCGCCGCCAACGCGATGACCATGCTCGTCTACGCGGCCCTCGGCGGCATCTTGTTCTTCCTCGTCCTCCAGCTCCAGATCGTCGGCGGATACGGCGCGCTCGAGGCCGGGCTGTCCACCCTCCCCATCACGGCCTGCATGCTCCTGCTGGCCGCTCGAGGTGGCGCGCTGGCCCAGCGGATCGGGCCGCGGGTCCCGATGACGCTCGGTCCGCTCGTGATGGCGGCCGGCACGCTGTGGCTGTTCGGTGTGGGACCAGAGGTGGTCTGGTGGCGCGACGTCGCGCCCGGCCTCACGGTGTTCGGCCTCGGACTCGCCCTGATGGTCGCACCGCTGACCGCGACCGTCCTGGCCGCGGCGCCCGACGAGGTGACCGGCACCGCCAGCGGCATCAACAACGCGCTCGCCCGCGCCGGGTCCCTGCTCGCGGTCGCCGCACTGCCGATGGCCGTCGGCCTGGCAGGTGACGACTACCGCGACCCCACGCGCCTCGACCCGGCGTACGGATCGGCGATGCTCGCCTGTGCGGTGCTCCTCGCGCTCGGCGGAGTGATCTCGTGGTTCGCGATTCCCGGTCGCGTCCGGACACCCACTCCATAAGGTCTGACCATGCGCGTACGACAGGGGGCAGGGGTGGCGGCCGCGGCTGCCCTCACCCTCCTGCTCGGTGCCTGCAGCGACGGGGCGACGACGAGCGAGGCGGACCCCCCACCGTCGTCGGGCACGACGAGCCCGACACCCTCCACGAGCACCGTGGTCCCGGTCGCCGACCCCGCGCACGCCGTCGACCCCCCCGGCAAGCGCGACGGCCGCCTGTGGAGCGCGGACATCCTCGTGCAGTGGGACCGGCCGCTCGACGACGACCTCGTCAAGCGGATCGAGAAGCTCAAGGGCGTCGCGCACACCGAGCGCATCGGCCTGGGGCAGGTCAGCCTGGAGAACCGCGTGCTGACCGTCGCGTCGGTCGACCCCGGCGACTACCGCCACTTCACGCAGGCCGACGTCGCCGACTTCCAGGAGGCCTGGGACCGCGTCGCGGGCGGCGAGATGGCCATCGACCAGAAGGTGGCCAAGCGGCTGGCCGACGAGGAGGGGATGATCCGCCTCGGGAGCGGGCAGGATGCGCCGACGCTGCACGTGGGGGCGTACACCCCCCAGATCCCGACGATCGACATGGTGGTCAACACGGCCTGGGCCGGTGACATCGAGATGGCCACCGACAACGGCCTGCTGATCTCCACCGACGGCACCACGCCCGCCACGATCCGCAAGCCCCTGGAGAAGCTGGTCGGCAAGGACGTGACGGTCCAGATGCTCGACGTCGCCTCGCGGCTAGGGCTCGACCCCGAGGCCCGGCTGACCGCCATCCCGACCGGAGGCACTCTCGGCAGCGTCGTCGGCACCTTCCGCTACCGCGTCCTCGGCGGTGGGCTCATCGCGCCGGAGCCGGCGTGGGTGGCGGCCAACATCCGCACCGAGGTGGTGCCGATCCTGGGCAGCGTCACCTGCCACAAGGACCTGTTCCCGCAGCTGCGGGCGGCCCTGCTGGAGATCCGGCAGGACGGGCTGGCCGCGGAGATCCACCCCGACGAGTACGCCGGGTGCTACTACCCGCGCTTCATCGCCGACACCACGACGCTCTCCAACCACTCCTTCGGCCTGGCCCTCGACCTCAACGTCCCCGGCAACGGCCGCGGCACCGTCGGCGAGATGAACCGGGCTGTCGTGGCGATCTTCGAGAAGTGGGGCTTCGCCTGGGGCGGCGACTGGCGCTACACCGACCCGATGCACTTCGAGCTCCGCGAGGTCAAGGCGGTCGGCTGAGCCTGTCCCGCTCGCCGGTCAGTCCAGCGGGTGCGCGATCTCGTCCGCGGGCAGCCGTGCCCACAGCGTCGCGACGACGGCGACCACGAGCGGCACCAGGCCGGCGATGAAGAAGGTGTTGCGCAGACCGATCGCGTGGGCCACCGGCCCGGCCGCCGCCATCGAGACCGGCATCAGCGAGACGCTGACGAAGAAGTCCAGCGAGGCGACGCGACCCAGCAACGCCGGGGGCACCCGTCGCTGCAGGAGCGTGCCCCAGATCACCATCGGCGCGGAGAAGAGCGCACCCATCACGCCGGCCGCCACGACGACCATCCAGATGCTGTCGGCCACGGCGATCACCACGAAGGGGAGGCACGCGAGTCCCCAGCCGAGATTCATCAGGGTCAGGTAGCGACGCGGCATCCGGATCGACGCCACGACCAGGGATCCGACGGCGCCGCCGACGCCGAAGGCCGCGAGGACGTAGGAGTGGTCCTGGGGCCCGCCCCCGAGCCGGTCCTTGATGAGGAACGGGATGAGCACCTCGAGCGGACCCATCATCACCAGGATCATCAGCGAGGCGAAGAGCAGCGTGGCCAGCAGCCAGGGCGTGCGCACCATGTAGGCGAATCCCTCGCGCATGTCCGCGAAGGCCGAGCGCACCGGGTGCCGGACGTGGGCCTCCTCCAGGGTCCGTCGCAGGGGGGTCTGCGGGACCCGGGTGAGGACGACCAGCGCGACCGCACCCGACACCGCGGCGATGGTGAAGGCGGCGCCCGGTGAGGCGGCGGCGACGATCGCTCCCGCCACCGCGGGGCCGATGGCCTGGCCGATCGTCGGTCGCACCATCCCCTCGAAGCCGTTGACGGACTGGAGGTCGGACTCGGGGACCAGCGCCGGCAGCCAGGCGGAGTACGCCGGGTAGTAGAACGCCATGCCCATCCCGGTCACGAAGGTGACGCCGGCCAGCAGTGGGATGGAGTTGAGGTCGGCCGAGGACACGAAGGCGACCAGCGCCATCGCCGCGAGCTCGACGAACGCGACGACCAACAAGATGAGCTTCTGCGGCACCCGGTCGGCGACGACTCCGGCCAGCAGGGCCGGGACCAGCACGCCGACGGCGCTGGCGGTCATCACGGTGGAGAGCTGTGCCGGGCCACCGTCGAGACGGATCACCTCCCACACCAGCGCGACGATCCAGACGCCGCTCGCGAACGAGCTCCCCACGAGCGCGAGCGCCAGCCAGCGGTAGGCGGGGGTCCGGAACGGCGTCAGCGCCCTCGGCACCCGACGGCCCACCACCTGGTCACCGACCCTGTCCTGCACGTCGTCGATGAACGGGTCGGTCATGGGGCCAGTCTGACTGGTGCCACCACGGTCGTCGCGGCATTGGGGTTAGCGTGCGGTCCATGCGCGCAGTCCAGGTCGTCACGCCCACCGGTCCCGCCGACGTCGAGGTGCGCGAGGTCCCCGCCCCGACCCTGACCGCCCGCGACGTCCTGGTCGAGGTGCACAGCGTCGGCGTGGCGTTCCCCGACCTGCTGCTGAGCCGCGGGGAGTACCAGTTCAAGCCCGACCCGCCGTTCACCCTCGGCGTCGACTTCGCCGGCGTGGTCCTCGACGCGGGTGCCCCGGAGCCCGGTGGCTCCGGGTCCAGCGGTTTCACCGTCGGCCAGCGGGTCGCGGGGGTGAACCTCCACGGTGGCGCCGCCGAGCAGGTGGCCAACCCGGCGATCTTCACCTTCGCGCTGCCCGACGCGATCTCGTACGACGAGGGCGCGGCGCTGCCGATGAACTACCTCACCGCCCTCTTCGCGCTCGAGGAGCGCGGGGGGCTGCGCGACCGCGAGACGGTCCTCGTGCACGGTGCGGCCGGCGGGGTCGGCACCGCGACCCTCCAGGTGGCCAAGGGCCTCGGCGCCCGCACCATCGCCGTGGTCAGCACCGAGGAGAAGGCCGCCTTCGCGCGTGCCGCCGGGGCCGACGACGTCATCGTCGGGCCCGACTTCCGCGACGCGGTCAAGGACCTCACCGGCGGCAAGGGGGTCGACGTGGTCCTCGACGTGGTCGGCGGTGACGCGTTCACCGACTCGCTGCGCTGCCTGGCCGAGCGGGGCCGGATCCTCGTCGTGGGCTTCGCCGCCGGACAGGGCATCCCCCAGGTGAAGGTCAACCGGCTGCTCCTGGGCAACACCGACGTACGCGGTGTGGGCTGGGGTGCCTACGCGATGACCCGGCCCGGCTACATGCAGAAGCAGTGGCAGCGCCTCGCGCCGATGATCGAGTCCGGTGTGGTGAAGCCGCCCATCGGAGCGACCTACGACTTCGCAGACTTCGGGCGTGCCCTCATCGACATGGACGAGCGCCGCACCCTCGGCAAGTCGGTCGTCCGCGTGCGCTGAGGCCAGCGGCGCACCCGAGGGCCACGCGTCGTCCGGACCCGTGCGGACACCGGTCTGGGCCCGCAGGGTTAGGGTCGAGCGCGTGACGATCCTCGACGCCGCCCGCGACGGCATGAACCCTGACATCCGCCCGCAGGACGACCTCTTCGGCCACGTCAACGGCCGGTGGCTGGAGGAGACCGAGATCCCCTCCGACAAGTCCAGCTGGGGCGCCTTCATCGCGCTCGCGGACGCCGCCGAGCAGCAGGTGCGCGACATCATCACCGAGCTCGCCGACCGTCCGGCGGACCAGCTGGACGAGGACGAGCGCAAGGTGGGCGACCTCTTCGCCTCCTTCATGGACACCGACACGATCGAGGCCAAGGGCCTCCAGCCCGTCCAGGGGCTGCTCGAGCAGGCGCAGGCGATCAGCGACCTCACCGGGCTCGCGGCCTTCCTCGGTGCCTTCGAGCGGATCGGCGGCCCCGGCCTCTTCGGCTCCTACATCACCCCGGACCGCGGCGACGCCTCGACGAACATCGTCTACCTCGCCCAGGGCGGGCTCGGCCTGCCCGACGAGTCCTACTACCGCGACGAGAAGTTCGCCGAGATCCGCGAGAAGTACCTCGCCTACCTCACGACGCTGCTGACGCTCAGCGCTCACGCCGACCCGTCCGCCGCGGCGGCCACCGTGATGGCGTACGAGACCCGGCTGGCCGAGGGCCACTGGGAGGCGGCCGCGACCCGCGACGTGCAGAAGACCACCAACCACAAGAGCCTCGAGGAGCTCATCGAGCTCTGCCCCGCCTTCGACTGGGTCACCTACGTCACCGGCCTCGGCGGCACCGAGGAGACGCTGCGCACCTCGATCGTGATGCAGCCCGACTTCTTCTCGCACCTGTCCGTGGTGCTGGAGCAGACGCCGATCGAGGCGTGGCGCGACATCCTGCACGTGCGCGTCATCCGCAGCTGTGCGCCCTACCTGCCCGACGAGTTCGTCCAGGCCAACTTCGACTTCTACGGCCGCACCCTCAACGGCACCCCGGAGCTGCGGGCCCGGTGGAAGCGCGGCGTCGACTTCGTCGAGGGCGCCATCGGTGAGGCGGTCGGCAAGGTCTACGTCACCCGCCACTTCCCGCCGTCGTCGAAGGAGATGATGGACGAGCTGGTCGCCAACCTCGTCACCGCCTACCGGCGCTCCATCGAGACGCTCGACTGGATGGGTGAGGACACCAAGCAGAAGGCCTACGACAAGCTCGACCGGTTCTACCCCAAGATCGGCTACCCGGCGGAGTTCCGCGACTACTCCGCGCTCACGATCTCGCCCGATGACCTGATGGCCAACGTCAACGCGGCCTCGGCCTTCGAGACCGACCGTCAGCTGGAGAAGGTCGGCCAGCCGGTCGACCGCGACGAGTGGCTGATGCTCCCGCAGACCGTCAACGCCTACTACCACCCCGGCACCAACGAGATCTGCTTCCCGGCCGCCATCCTCCAGCCGCCGTTCTTCAGCCCCGACGCCGAGGAGGCCGAGAACTACGGCGGCATCGGCGCGGTCATCGGCCACGAGCTCGGCCACGGCTTCGACGACCAGGGCGCGCAGTACGACGGCGACGGCAACCTGCACGACTGGTGGACCGCTGCGGACAAGGCCGCCTTCGAGGCCAAGTCGCAGGCGCTGGTCGCGCAGTACGACGACTTCGAGCCGCGCACGCTGCCCGGGGAGCACGTCAACGGCAGCCTCACCGTCGGCGAGAACATCGGCGACCTCGGCGGCCTGACCATCGCCCACAAGGCCTACCTGATCAGCCGCGACGGCAACGCCTCGACCGAGGAGCGCCGCACCCTCTTCCTCAACTGGAGCCACGTGTGGCGCACCAAGCGCCGCAAGGAGCAGGAGCTGCAATACCTCACGATCGACCCGCACAGCCCGGCGGAGTTCCGCGCCAACATCGTGCGCAACCTCGACGAGTTCCACGAGGTCTTCGAGACCCGCCCCGGCGACGGCCTGTGGCTCGAGCCGGAGGGTCGCGTCCGGATCTGGTGATCGAGCCGCGGTCCTGGTCGGCGACTGTCCGCGGATGAGCAGCGGGACGGGGTGGCCTGCGATTGAATGGGCACGTGACGCTGCCCGGCCATGACCAGTCGACCCACCGGATCCGCATGGAGTGGGGTCCGACGGGTGCCACGGCGGTCCCGGCGGACGTCGCCGTGGTCGTGGACGTGCTCTCCTTCACCACGACCCTGAGCGTGGCGCTCGAGCGCGGGATCGAGGTCTTCCCGTTCCGCTGGCGCGACGCACGCGCCGCCGAGCACGCCCTGCGGCACGGCGCGACCCTGGCCGTCGGCCGCTTCGAGGCCCTCTCGCGCGGCGACGCCCGGCACGTGTCGTTGTCGCCGGCGAGCCTGGCGGAGGTGGAGGGCATCGAACGACTCGTGCTGCCCTCGCCGAACGGGTCGAGCATCGCCTTCGCGCTGGCGGACTCCGGGGCACAGGTCGTCGGAGCCTGTCTGCGCAACGCGGGCGCGGTCGCCCGGTGGCTGGCGCCGAAGGTGGCCGACGGCGCCAGCGTGGTCGTCGTACCTGCGGGCGAGCGGTGGTACGACGACACGCTGCGCCCCGCGGTCGAGGACCTGTGGGGCGCGGGAGCGGTCCTCGCCGGGCTCGCCCAGGAGCTCGAGGAGCCGGTCCAGACGAGTCCCGAGGCGCGGATGGCCGTCGCCGCCTGGCAGGCCGCCACCCTGCCCACCGACCTCCTCAGCTGTGCGGGGGGCATCGAGCTGGTCGAGGCCGGCTTCGTCGCCGACGTCGAGATCTCCGCACGCCTCGACGTCAGCGACGTCGTGCCGGTGCTGGTGGGCGAGTCGTTCCGCGACGCCGCCACCTTGCCACCGCCCGGTCCCCGGCTGCATCGCGTCGGCTCCTGAGCACCAGCTGACGGCTGGCCCTGGTCGCGGAGCCGTGCAGTCCCTAGTGTGATCGCGGTCACACTCGGGTGGCCACCGATCTCGGAGGTCTTCGACGATGAAGCGCACGTCCTCTTCGCCTCGGCTCGTCGCGGTGCTCGGCGCCGCCCTGGCCGGCCTGCTCAGCCCCCTGCTGCTCCAGCCCGCCCAGGCGGCCGCGCCGGCGTACGTCGCCCTCGGCGACTCCTACTCCTCGGGCACCGGCACCCGCTCCTACCTCAACGACGGCACCACCTGCCAGCGCTCCACCCAGGCCTACCCGAGCCTGATCGCCGCGGCGCGCGGCTACGCGCTGAACCTCCGCGCCTGCTCCGGCGCCACGATCGCCGACGTCACCAGCGCCCAGCTCTCCGCGCTGACCTCGGCCACCACCTACGTCACGATCTCGGTCGGTGGCAACGACGCGGGCTTCGCCAGCGTGCTGACCGAGTGCGCCCTGCCCGGCTGGGCGAGCAACTGCAACGGCAAGATCGACAAGGCCCAGGCGTTCGTCAACACCACGCTGCCCGCCCAGCTCTCGACCCTCTACTCCTCCATCCGCGCACGGGCGCCCTATGCCAAGGTCGTCGTGGTGGGCTACCCGCGGATCTTCAACGGCCAGGACTGCAACGCCCTGACCTGGTTCTCCCCGGCGGAGGAGTCCCGGCTCAACCAGATGGCCGACCTGCTCAACACCAGGACCGCCTCGGCCGCCTCGGCTGCCGGCTTCACCTTCGCCAACCCGACCAGCCGGTTCGTCGGCCACGCGGTGTGCGACAACCCCGAGTGGATCAACGGCCTGTCCAGCCCGATCACCGAGAGCTACCACCCCAAGGCCACCGGCCACGCGAGTGGCTACACCCCGACCGTGAGCCCGCTGCTCACCGGCGCGGCCGTCGCGGTGACCGCGCAGGTCGTCGCCGACTCGGCCGCGACCGGTGCCGACCAGGCCGCGCTCCAGAGCCGGTACGCCGACGCCGACCGCAGCATCGAGCCCGAGGTCGTCGTCGCTCCCGACCTGACCACCCCCCGGGTGCGCAAGGCGGCGAAGCAGGCCGGCGTCGACCTCGACCGGTTCATCGCCCGCAGCTCGCGCTGAGGCGCCGCGCACGCCGTCGGTGGCGGTTGGTAGACAGGGCGCATGCCCTCCCTCACCCGTGACCCCGTCACCGACGACGTACGACGCTCGGCCCGGGAGGCCGCCGAGCGTCACCTGCGCGCGCTGGTCGGCCCCCGGGAGGGCCAGGGTGAGGCGGTCCTGCGCGAGGACCAGTGGGCCGCCATCGAAGCGCTCGCGGTCGACCGCCGCCGCGCCCTGGTCGTGCAGCGCACCGGGTGGGGCAAGTCGGCCGTCTACTTCGTGGCCACCAAGCTGCTGCGCGAGGCCGGTGCCGGGCCGACGGTCATCGTCAGCCCGCTGCTCGCCCTCATGCGCAACCAGATCGCCGCCGCCGAGCGCGCCGGCATCCGGGCGGTGACGATCAACTCGACCAACATCGACCAGTGGCAGCCGATCCACGACCAGATCGCCTCGGGCGAGGTCGACGTGCTCCTGGTCAGCCCCGAGCGGCTCAACAACCCCGGCTTCCGCGACGAGGTGCTGCCGCGACTGGCCGCCACGTGCGGTCTGCTGGTGGTCGACGAGGCCCACTGCATCTCCGACTGGGGCCACGACTTCCGCCCCGACTACCGCCGGTTGCGCACCCTGCTCGCCGAGCTGCCGACCGGGATCCCGGTGCTGGCCACCACGGCGACGGCCAACGCCCGGGTGACCGACGACGTGGCCGAGCAGCTGGGCGTGCACGCCGACCCCGCGTCGGTCGAGGGGTCACGAGACCCGGTCCTGGTGCAGCGCGGCACCCTCGACCGCGAGTCGTTGCGGCTCGGGGTGGTGCGGCTCACGACCCCCGAGCAACGGCTGGCCTGGCTCGCCGACCACCTGGCCGAGCAGCCCGGCTCCGGCATCGTCTACTGCCTCACCGTCGCCGCCACCCAGGAGGTCGCGGGCTACCTCCGCGAGCGCGGCCTCGAGGTGGCGGCCTACTCCGGCCAGACCGAGCCCGACGAGCGGCACGGGCTCGAGCAGGCGCTGGTCGAGGGCCGGGTGAAGGCGCTGATCGCGACCAGCGCCCTGGGCATGGGTTTCGACGCCAGCCTCGGCTTCGTGATCAACCTCGGCGCCCCGCAGTCGCCGGTGGCCTACTACCAGCAGGTCGGCCGCGCGGGGCGCGGCACCGACGAGGCGACCGTGGTGCTGCTGCCGCAGATCGAGGACCGCGACATCTGGGCCTACTTCGCCTCCCTCGGCTTCCCGCGCGAGGAGCAGGTGCGCGAGACGCTGGCGGCCCTGGCCGACTCCGAGCGAGCGCTCTCCACGGCCACCCTCGAGACCCGCGTCGAGCTCGGCCGCAACCGGCTCGAGTCGATGCTCAAGGTCCTCGACGTGGACGGGGCGGTCCAACGGGTCCAGGGCGGCTGGGTCGCGACGGGCCGGCCCTGGCACTACGACGCCGATCGCTACGCGCGGGTCGCCGAGGCCCGCGAGCGCGAGCAGCAGGCCATGCTCGGCTACCTGGACACCGACCGGTGCCGGATGCGCTACCTGCGCGAGCAGCTCGACGACCCCGACGCCGAGGACTGCGGCCGGTGCGACAACTGCGGTGGCCTGACCCTCTCGAGCACCGTCAGCGAGGCCGCGGTCGCCGAGGCCGGCGAGCGGCTCTCACGCCCCGGCGTCGCGCTGGACCCGCGCCGGATGTGGCCCACCGCCCTGACCAACCTCGGCCTCGACCTCAAGGGCAAGATCGCCGCCGGTGCCGAGCCCGGGCGTGCCGTGGCGCGGCTGACCGACCTCGGCCACGGCCAGGCCCTGCGCACCCTCTTCCGCGAGGACACGCCGGACGGCCCGGTCCCGCCCGGACTGGCCCGGGCGGTCATGGACGTGATGAAGGACTGGGCCCCGGAGTGGGAGGCGCGACCCGACGTGATCGTCGTCGTCGAGTCGGCGACCCGTCCCATCCTGACCAGGGACCTCGCCGACGGCCTGTCCCGCGTGATGCAGATCCCGGTCGTCGGCACCTGGGCGATCCGCGACCCCTCGGTGCCGCCGCGCGCCGGACAGTCCAACTCGGCGCAGCGCGTCGCTGCCGTACGACGTCGCGGGGGACTCGTCGCCGAGATCCCCGCAGGCGCCACCGTGCTGCTGGTCGACGACCAGGTGGCGAGCGGATGGACGCTCACGGTCGCGGCGACCGCGATCCGTGCCGCGGGTGCGGCCGGGGTGCTGCCGATGGTGCTCGCCACCCAGGGCTGATCCTCAGGAGCCGTCGTCGAGGGGGCGACGGTGGAGCCGCGTGGCCAGCAGTCGCCGCTCCGCGTCGTTCGTCGTCAGGTCGAGGGCCCGGCGGTTGGCCCGGGCCGCCTCGTCGTCACGACCCAGGGCGGTCAGCAGGTGGGCGCGGGTGGCGTGGAAGAGGTGGTAGTCGGCTAGCGCCCCGGCCAGCGACTCCAGGCGCGCGAGGGCGTCGGCGGGCCCGGCCACCTGGGCATGGGCGACCGACTGGTTGAGGCGTACGACGGGCGAGGGGTCGTGGCGGGCGAGCTCGTCGTACAGCAGCGAGATCTGGAGCCAGTCCGTCTCCGCCCAGCTCGGTCCCGTCGCGTGCACGGCCGCGATGGCCGCCTGGAGCTGGTAGCGCCCGGGCCGGCCCAGGGCTGCGGCGCGTTCGATCAGCCGCTCGCCGTCCGCGATCGCCGAGGCGTCCCACAGGCTGCGGTCCTGGTCGCGGAGCAGGACGAGGTCGCCGTCGGCGAATCGCGCCCGGCTCCGGGCATGCTGGATCGTGAGGAGCGCAGCGAGGCCCCATGCCTCGGCCTCCTCGGGCAGGGCGGTGGCGACGACTCCGGCCAGCCAGACCGCGTCGGCGGCCAGGTCGCGGTCCTGGGTGGCCCCGGTCGAGGAGACGAAGCCCTCGTTGAACATGACGTAGACGACCGCCAGCACGTCGGCGAGCCGGGCCGGAAGCTCCGTCGCCGGCGGCACGGTCAGCGCGATGCGGGTGGAGACGATCTTGCGCTTGGCGCGGACGATGCGCTGGGCCAGCGTCGACTCGTGCACGAGGAACGCGCGGGCGATCTGCGGGGTCGAGAGGCCGACGACGGCGCGCAGGGTCAGTGCCAGCCGTGCGTCGGGTGCCAGGGCCGGGTGGCAGCACCCGAAGAGGAGCGCCAACCGGTCGTCGGTCCCCGCCCTGGCGTCCTCGGCCCCGGCGCCCGGGGCGGTGACGCGTGCGGCCAGCGCACGCTGCCTGTCCCGGTGACGCATGGCGTCCATCGCGTTGCGGGCGGCGGCGACCTGGAGCCAGGCACCCGGCCGGTCCGGGGGACCGTCGCGCCGCCATGACGACAGGGCCTCGACGACGGCCCCCTGCACGGCCTCCTCGGCCAGGTCGAAGTCACCGAACCTCCGCGAGAGCCGAGCCACCAGCGGGCCGGCCTCCTCGCGCAGGGTGCGCGCGAGGAGGTCGTCCGTAGCGGTCGTCCGGCGGCTCACGGTCACTCGAACTGGGCGTAGTCCTCGACCATCGGCCGGATCTCGACCGCGACACCGGGGAGCTCGAGGAGGGGCCAGGTGCGCACGACCGCGATGGCGGCGTCCATGTCCGCGACGTCGATGACGGTGAACCCCCCGATCACCTCCTTGGCCTCGTTGAAGGGACCGTCGACGACGACTGCACCCTCGGGTGAGTTGCGGACGGTGGTCGCGGTCTCGACGCCGAGCAGCTCGGCGCCCGAGTCGGCGATCACGCCGGCGTTCTCACCGAACCACTCGTAGACCCGCTTGTAGATCGCCTGGGCGGTCTCGGGGTCGGTGCCCGCGTCCAGGTCGGGGCGGGAGGTGTACATCAGGACGTATTTCATGGTGGTGCCTCTCGTGCTGCGGCCCCGCGGGTCGGGGCTCGGTCATCACCTCGTCGCCGCTCGCTGCCGAGAATCGACAGCCGCGGGAAACCTTTCCTGGCGACATCATCCTCCGAGATGCAGCGACCGGGCGGCCCCCCGAGGAGGGACCGCCCGGTCACCGGGCATGCGCGTGGGCACTACCCCGGCGCAGCTACGCCGTCCAGGTCCTCGATCCGCGCCAGGCTCGGGCCGCGCCGGGACCGGAGGTCGCGGGCGACGGACTCCACCTCGCGCATCACCCGCAGCACGTTGCGACAGGTGAGCCGCGCCAGGTCGTCGTCGGACCAGCCGCGCCCGGCCAGGGCACCGAGCAGCGCGGGATAGGTGGAGACGTCCTCGAGACCGGCCGGCAGCACCTCGACGCCGTCGTAGTCGCCACCCAGGCCGACGTGGTCGATCCCGGCCACGTCGCGCACGTGCTCGAGGTGCGCGACCACGTCCGCCAGGGTCGCCTGGGGTTGTGGGTGGTGCGGCGTCCAGGATTCCTCGAAGGCCTCGAACCGGACGCCGTCGGACTCGGGGATCCCCTCCGCGGCGGCGGCGGCGACCATCGTGCGGTGCCAGTCCGCGCACGCGGCGTTCACGAACTTCGGCACGAAGGTCACCATGCACACCCCGTTGCCGCGCGCCATGGCCTCGAGCACGTCGTCGGGTGCGTTGCGCGGGCTGTCGGTGACCGCACGCGCCGAGCTGTGGCTGAAGATGACCGGCGCCTCGGTGACCTCGAGCGCCGCCCGCATGGTGTCGGCCGAGACGTGCGAGAGGTCGACCATCATCCCGAGGCGGTTCATCTCGCGCACCACCTCCCGCCCGAACGCGGTGAGCCCTCCGGCCACCGGGCGGTCGGTGGCCGAGTCGGCCCACGGGGTGTTGGCGTTGTGGGTGAGCGTCAGGTACCTCACGCCGAGCTCGTGCAGCTGGCGCAGGGTGCCGAGCGAGCAGTTGATGGAGTGCCCTCCCTCGGCGCCCATCAGCGAGGCCATCCGGCCACCCGCCCACGCCTGCTCCACCTCGTCGGCGGTGCTCGCCCACGCCAGGTCGTCGGCGTACGTCGTGGTGAGCAGGCGCGCTGCGTCCACCTGCTCGAGCGTCGCGCTCACCGCGTCGTCGCCGGTGAGCCGGCACGGGACGTAGACCGACCAGAACTGCGCGCCCATCCCGCCGGCACGCATCCGGGGCAGGTCGGTGTGGGTGGGCGTGCCGCCCGCGCCGACGTCGAGCCGGTCGAAGTCGTACGCCGTGGCGACCCGCGCCGCCCAGAGCAGGTCGTTGTGGCCGTCGATGACGGGGTGGGAGGCGAGCAGTCTCGAGACGTCCGGATCGGGTCGCATGGGCATCGACGCTAACCGGTCGTGGAACGTTGTGTCGGTGCCAGGCGTTACGGTCCCTGTCGAGAGTTCCGCGAGAGGTGCTGCATGAGCGTTGTCCCGGTGACCGGTCCCGCCAGGCTGCTGGTGGGGGAGCCGCCCCGGGAGGGCTCGATCGAGTTCACCGACGAGCGTCGCACCCTCGTGATGCCGATCCGCGGTGCGCTGCCGGTCCTGGGAAAGGTCCGCGACCGCGACGACATCCATCCGTCGGTCGCACTGCTCGCGGGTGCCGCCCTGATGGGGCTGCAGCTGGTGGCGTCGGGCCGGTTCGCGCCCGACCCGGAGGGACGGCACTGGCAGGCCGCCGGCCTCGACGCAGCCGACGAGCGCCGCATCGGCGAGCTCGCCCGCTCGCGCGCGTGGGACGGCTTCGACGAGGCCACCGCGGAGGGCATGGTCCGCGGGCTGCTCGACGCGGTCGTGGACACGGTGCCGCGCACGACCCCGGGTCGGGCTCGTCGCTCGACGTCGGGCCCGGTCGCACGCCCCGGCGGGCCGACGACGAGCCCCGACGACTTCAGCGACCAGCTCCAGCGGCGCATCGCCCGGATCAGGTCCCGCGGCCGCGACGACCGTCCGCACCTGGTGACGATCTCGTTCCGGGTCGAGGCCGACGAGGAGGAGCTCGTCGCCGGTGCGGTGCGCCTGCTCACGCAGGTCCATGCCGTCGACAACGCCGCCCACATGGCCGACGCCTCCGAGCTCTGGGCCGAGACCGGTCCCGATGCCGGCCACGGCTTCGGCGAGCGTGCCCGCACCCATGCGGCCATCGCGCTGCGCTCGGCCGCGGACGCCTGGCCGGTGCTCGAACGCCTCCTCGACCTGCGGATCCCCGACGAGATCACCCTCGACACCGACGAGATCCTGTCCCTGCTCGACAGCGGCGCCGCCGCGCTGACCGAGGCCGGGCACCCGGTCATGTGGCCGAAGTACCTCGACCGCGAGGTCACCCAGCGCGTCGAGCTCGGCCGGCGGTCCCCGGCCGCGACCCGCGGGGAGCCCCTGCAGGACGGGCTCTTCGGTCCGCAGGCGCTCTTCGGCTTCGAGTGGCAGCTCTCGTTGCACGGCGACGAGCTCACCGACGAGGAGATGGACGAGCTGGCCCGCGCGACCAGCCCGATCATCAAGCTGCGCGACAACTGGGTGGCGGTCGACTCCGCCGTCATCAAGCGCGCTCGCAAGCGGTTGATCCGCACCGTCACGCCGGTGCAGGCACTGGCGGCGACCCTGACCGGAGTCGTCGACATCGAGGAGGTGCCCTACGAGGCGGTGGTGGGGGCGAGCCTCCTCCGGGTCCGTGACCGGCTCCGCGAGGTGGCGACCGGCGAGCCCGTCCCCGTACCCCTCGCGCTGCGGGCCGAGCTCCGCGACTACCAGCGCCACGGGCTGTCCTGGCTGGCCGAGCTGACGTCGCTCGGCCTGGGCGCCTGCCTCGCAGACGACATGGGTCTCGGCAAGACGATCACCCTGATCGCGCTCCACCTGCACCGGGCCGAGGGTGGGGGCGGCGGCCCCACCCTCGTGGTCTGCCCGACATCGCTGCTCGGCAACTGGGAGGCGGAGATCCGCCGCTTCGCGCCGGGAGTCGCCGTACGTCGCCACCACGGCAGCGCCCGTGACCTCGACGACGTCACCGGGGGCTTCGTGCTCACGACCTACGGCACGATGCGCAACGACGCGGCGCTGCTCGCGGAGGTGCGGTGGGACCTGGTCGTCGCCGACGAGGCGCAGCACATCAAGAACTCCCGGTCCACCGCCGCCCGCGCGCTGCGCACCATCGCGAGCAGGGCCCGGGTGGCGCTGACCGGCACGCCCGTCGAGAACGACCTCACCGAGCTGTGGTCGATCCTCGACTGGGCCATCCCCGGTCTGCTCGGCAGCCGCAACGCCTTCCGCAAGGTGTGGGCCGGGCCGATCGAGTCGGGTCTCGAGCCCACCAAGGCGCGCCAGTTCGCCGACCTGATCGGCCCGTTCCTGCTGCGCCGCCGCAAGTCCGACCCGGGGATCGCGCCCGAGCTGCCGGCCAAGACCGAGACCGACCACGTCCTCGGCCTGACCCGCGAGCAGGTCGTCCTCTACGAGACGCTCGTGCGCGAGTCGATGCGCCGCATCGAGGAGGCCGACGAGGAGACCCGCCGCGGGCTGGTGCTCGCCCTCCTCACCGGGCTCAAGCAGATCTGCAACCACCCCGCCCACTTCCTGCGCCAGCCCAACCCCAGGCTCCGGGGCCGCTCGGAGAAGCTCGAGCTCCTCGACGAGCTGGTCGGCACGGTGCTCGCCGAGGACGGGGCCGTCCTCGTCTTCACCCAGTACGTCGCCATGGCGCGGCTGCTCGAGCGCCACCTGGCCACCACGGGAGTGCCCCACCAGTTCCTGCACGGCGGCACCCCGGTCCGTGAGCGCGACGCCATGGTCGCGCGCTTCCAGGCCGGCGAGGTGCCCGTCTTCCTGCTCTCGCTGAAGGCCGGCGGCACCGGGCTCAACCTCACCCGTGCCGACCACGTGATCCACTTCGACCGCTGGTGGAACCCTGCCGTCGAGGACCAGGCCACTGACCGGGCCCACCGGATCGGCCAGACCCGTCCGGTGCAGGTGCACCGTGCGATCACCCAGGGCACGATCGAGGAGAAGATCGCCGAGCTGCTGACGCGCAAGCGCTCCATCGCCGACTCGGTCCTCACGCGCGGGGAGACCGCGCTGACCGAGCTCTCCGACGCCGAGCTGCGCGACCTGGTGGAGCTGCGAACCTCCCCGCTCCGCTCCTCCGGACAACGCCGCGGGGACCCCGGATGACTCCGCAGAACGGTCCCGTCAGCACGACGCACCCCCGCCTGCCCGCCCGGCGCGGTGGCGGCGCCGGCACCTGGTGGAGCAAGGCGGTGCTCCGTGCCGTGGAGGAGGCCGCCTTCAGCGACACCGACCTCCGGGCCGGGCGTTCCCTCGCGCGAGCAGGGGCGGTCGGCGCGATCACCGTCGGTGACGGCCACGCCCTGGCGGCCGTGACGCAGGGCCACGATGCCTTCACCGTCGAGGTGACCGTGCCCGTGCTCGACGACCCCGACGCGGCCGCCTTCACCGAGCTGGTCGCCGCCGAGTCGGGGCGGATCGCGGCGCTGCTGGGCGGTCAGCTGCCCCACGCCCTGGTCGAGGCGGTGGAGGAGGCGGGCGTCGAGCTCCTGCCGTACGGCGGGGAGCTGGGCTCGGCCTGCACCTGCGACGCCTGGCTCGACCCCTGTCCGCACGCCCTGGCCGTGCTGACCCAGCTGGCGTGGCTGATCGCGGCGGACCCGTTCGTGCTGACCCACCTGCGCGGGCTCTCGCGCGACCGGGTGCTGCGGGACCTCCACCGGATCACCGCGCCCCGCGCCGGTGCGCCGCCCCTCGGTGGTGGGTCTCCCGGGGACTCAGCGGCGAGGACCGCCCCGGGCGACCCGGACGAGGTGGACGACCTCGTGGTCGCCGAGGACGCCGCCGTCCGGGCGGCGCGCCTGCTGCAGCAGGACGAGCCGTTCGAGTCGATGTGACCTGTGGGACGTCGGATCAGGCGAGGCCGAGCGCTCCGTGCGCCATCTCGCGGAGCACGTCGTGCATCTGCGGATCGGGCAGCCGACCGGCGTGCGGCGTGGAGTTGAGCAGGCCGAAGAGCACGTGCGCCCGGGTCCGGGACGCCTCGCGGCTCAGCGCGGTGTCGAGGAGGCGGACCTGCGTGGCCCAGACGTCGACGTAGGCGCGCTGCAGGGCCCGGACCCGCTCACGGGCCTCGTCGGGCAGGCTGCTCCAGTCGCGGTCCTGGACCACGATCAGCGCGCGGTGCTCGATGGCGAACTCGATGTGCCACTCCACGAGCGCCTCGAGCGCGGCACGCGGGCCGTCGGCGCCCGCGACGCGGCTGTGACCCTCGGAGAGCAGGGTCTCGCTGATGGAGACCAGCATCTCCGCGAGCATCGCGTCCTTGGACTCGAAGTGCTTGTAGAGCGCCGGGCCGGAGATGCCGCAGGCCGATCCGAGCTCGGCGACCGACACCCCGTGGAACCCGCGAGCCGCGAAGAGCTCGGCAGCGATGTCGAGGATCTGCTGTCGGCGCGGGGTCACGACGCCGAGGTTAGCGCCAGTTAACCCCGGCGCGGGCGTGCGTGGCGAGGGAAGGGTCACCTCGTGACTCGACGCCTCCCAGACAGCAAGCGGAATCATGTGGCCCTCCCCCTCAAGCGCTTCGGTGGGCCGCACCCCCGCAGCGACCCACCATCCCCCGTCAAGCGCTCCCCTCAACCCGTGGATCAGTGTGCCGCCCGGTGCCGGGCATGACACTCGTGCCAGCACCACCCTTCGCGTGCCCCACGTTGGACAGGGCCCGCGTACGCCTGTGGACGAGGACGGCTGCACGAGTGTGGTGCCTGCTCTACAGACCCGGGGACGGCGCGTGACTACAGTTCCGGCATGTCGCCGATCCGAGTCGTCCTCGCCGAGGACGGTGACCTGCTCCGTGCCGGCGTGCTCGCCCTCCTCGAGGGCGTCGACGACATCGACGTGGTCGCGACCGCGACCAGCCTCCCCGAGCTCCTCGCCGCTGTCGACCAGCACCGCCCGGACGTGGTGCTGACCGACATCCGGATGCCCCCGGACTTCACCGACGAGGGCATCCGCGCCGCCGGTGAGCTGCGGCGCACGCATCCGGGCACCGGCGTCGTGGCGCTGACCCAGTACTCCGACGTGGAGTACGCCCTCGACCTGATCCGCGACGGCAGCGACGGTCGCGGCTACCTCCTCAAGGAGCGGGTGGCCGACGTCGACGACCTGGTCGCCGCGCTCCGCACGGTGGCCGCGGGTGGATCGGTGATCGACCAGATCGTCGTCGACGCGCTGATGGCGACGAGCACCCGTCGGCACGACTCCGTCATCGACCGGCTCACCCCGCGCGAGCTCGAGGTGCTGGCCAGGCTCGCCCGCGGCATGACCAACGCCGCGATCGCCGACGACCTGGTCGTGACGGACCGGGCCGTGGAGAAGCACATCAACTCGATCCTCACCAAGCTGGACCTGCCCTCCGACGCGCCGGTGCACCGGCGCGTCGCGGCCACCCTCGTCTTCCTGAGCGAGGCCGGTGTCGGCGGCGGGGTCACGCAGCGTCGATGAACAAGCTGCTGTCGGGGTGGGACGACCTCGATCCCGCGCTGCGGTGGCTGATGCGCATCAACGCGATCGCGCTGACGACATCGACCCTCCTGCTCGGCGCGGCGTACCTCCTGGGCTTCAGGAGCACCGCGGTCGAGATCGACCTCGCCGTGATGGTGGTCGCGCTCGTGCTGATGCTCGGGACGCCACCGCTGTGCCGTCGCTACGGCGCCCCCGCGGCGATCGTCGGGCTCACCCTGGCGTCGCTGCTCTTCGCCTTCGGCGGCACCTGGGCGACCCCCAACCTCAGCCCGTTGACCGCGCTCCTGACGATGGTGCCGCTCCTGGTCGGCTTCCCCTATCTGAGCCTGCCGTGGATCCGTGCGCTGATGGTCGTCGCCGTGCTCGGCAGCGCCTCGGTGGTCTTCCTCGGTGAGTGGCGGCGGCTGTTCGCACTGCACGAGCTGTGGTGGGTCAACGCCCTCGTCGTCGCGTGCTCCCTGCCTGCCGGCGTCCTCGTCGTGGTGTATCTGGTCCGTGACGCCTACCGACGGCTGACCGAGAAGAGCGACCAGCTCGCCGAGTCACGCACCCGCATCGTCGAGGTCGCCGACGCGGCCCGGCGCAGCCTCGAGCGCGACCTCCACGACGGCGCCCAGCAGCGTCTCCTGGCGATGAGCGTCACGATCGAGCGAGCGCGCAAGGAGCTCCTGGCAGGGCGGCAGGAGGACGCCTCGACCCTGCTCGGCCAGCTGGCCGCCGACAACCGCGAGGTGCTGCTCGAGCTGCGCGAGCTGGCGAGGGGCATCTACCCGCCGCTGCTCACCGAGCGCGGTCTGGTCGCCGCGCTCCAGTCGACGGCTCGCCGCTCGGTCGTCCCGGTCACCCTCGACATCGCCGACGTGGAGCGCTCCAGCCGGCAGGTCGAGGCTGCGGCGTACTTCTGCATCCTCGAGGCGCTCACCAACGCGGCCAAGCACTCCGGCGCGGCCGAGGTGCTGATCACGCTGCGGGGCCTGCCCCACCTGTTCTTCAGCGTCTCCGACGACGGCCACGGCTTCGACCGGCGGCTGGTGGAGGTCGGCGGCCTGCTCGGGATGGAGGCACGCGTCGCGGCCGCGGGCGGGACCCTGTGGCTGGAGACGGCGCCGGGCCGGGGCACCACCGTGTGGGGCGAGTTCCCCCGGTCGGATGGGGGCACGATGGACACCAGAGGTTAACGATCGCTAACCTGAGCCCGTGTCCGATCCCCTGAGTGCCACCCCGGAGCCGGCCCCGGATCCTGCGCCGGATCCTCCGACGATGCGCGAGCTCGTCGACGACCTGCGCGCCCGGCTGGCCCGGGTCCGCCAGGGCGGATCGGAGCGCGCGCGCACCAAGCACACCGACCGCGGCAAGCTCCTCGCCCGCGACCGGGTCGACCGGCTGCTCGACGCCGGCAGCCCGTTCCTCGAGCTCAGCCCGCTCGCGGCCTTCGGGATGTACGCCGGCGACGGCGGTGACGACTACGCCGTCCCGTCGGCCGGGGTGGTCGCCGGCATCGGCCGGGTGTCGGGTCGCGAGTGCGTGATCGTGGCCAACGACGCGACCGTCAAGGGTGGCACCTACTACCCGATGACGGTGAAGAAGCACCTGCGCGCGCAGACCGTCGCGGCCGAGAACCGGCTGCCCTGCATCTACCTCGTCGACTCCGGCGGTGCGTTCCTGCCGATGCAGGACGAGGTCTTCCCCGACCGGGAGCACTTCGGCCGGATCTTCTTCAACCAGGCCAACCTCTCGGCCGCCGGGATCCCGCAGATCGCCAGCGTGATGGGCTCCTGCACCGCGGGCGGTGCCTACGTCCCCGCGATGTCCGACGAGACCGTCATCGTGCGCAACCAGGGCACGATCTTCCTCGGCGGACCGCCCTTGGTGAAGGCCGCGACCGGAGAGGTCGTCACTGCCGAGGACCTCGGCGGCGGCGACGTGCACGCCCGCACGTCCGGCGTGGTCGACCACCTCGCCGAGGACGACGCCCACGCGCTCGCCATCGTGCGCTCGATCGTCGACACGCTGCCCGCGGTCCGACCCGACCGCGAGCCGAGCGTCGAGGTCGAGGAGCCGCACCAGCCGCCGGAGTCGCTCTACGACGTCGTGCCGACCGACACCCGCACGCCCTACGACGTGCGCGAGGTCATCCGCCGCGTCGTCGACGGCAGCCGGTTCCACGAGTTCAAGAAGCTCTACGGCGACACCCTGGTCTGCGGCTTCGCCCGCATCCACGGCCACGAGGTCGGCATCGTCGCCAACAACGGCATCCTCTTCAGCGAGTCGGCCCTCAAGGGCGCGCACTTCATCGAGCTGTGCAACCAGCGCAAGATCCCGCTGGTGTTCCTCCAGAACATCACCGGCTTCATGGTGGGCCGCGAGTACGAGAACCGCGGCATCGCCCGCGACGGCGCCAAGCTGGTCACGGCCGTCGCGTGCAGCGTGGTGCCGAAGTTCACCGTCGTCATCGGCGGCTCGTTCGGTGCCGGCAACTACGGCATGTGCGGACGTGCCTACGACCCGCGCTTCCTCTGGATGTGGCCCAACGCCCGGATCTCGGTGATGGGCGGCGAGCAGGCCGCGTCCGTGCTCGCGACGGTCCGCACCGATCTGGAGGACGACGACGCGGTCGAGGCGTTCAAGGCGCCGATCCGCGAGCAGTACGAGACCCAGGGCTCGCCCTACTACGCCAGCGCCCGGCTCTGGGACGACGGGATCATCGACCCCGCCGACACCCGCCGCGTGCTCGGCATGGCGCTCGCGGCGACGTCGTACACGCCGATCCCCGAGCCCCGCTACGGCATCTTCAGGATGTGACCGTGGAACCCGCGACGCAGGAGCCTCGGCTCCACGGAAGAGGAGACAGCATGGCGAAGCCATTCCCTGTGGTTCTGATCGCCAACCGCGGCGAGATCGCGCTGCGGGTGATGCGCACCGCGCACCGCCTCGGCTGGCGTGCCGTCGCGATCCACACCGACGCCGACGCCGACGCGCCCCACGTGCGGGCGGCCGACGGCGCGGTGCGGGTCGGGTCCTACCTCGACATCGACGCGGTCGTCGCTGCCGCACGCGCGTGCGGTGCCGGCTACGTCCACCCCGGCTACGGCTTCCTCTCCGAGCGGGCACCCTTCGCCCGGGCGCTGGCCGAGGCGGGCATCGTCCTCGTCGGCCCGACCGGCGAGGTGATGGACGCGATGGGCCGCAAGGACGCCGCCCGCGAGGTGGCCCTCGCCGCGGGCGTGCCGGTCGTGCCGTCGTACTCCCTCGACGACCACCCCGACACCTACGCCTACCCCGTGCTGGTCAAGGCCGCCGCGGGCGGTGGCGGCAAGGGCATGCGGGTCGTGCGCTCCGCCGGCGACTACGAGGAGGCGTTCGCCGCCGCGCAGCGCGAGGCCCGCTCGTCCTTCGGTGACGACACGATCCTGGTGGAGAAGTACGTCGAGTCCGGCCGCCACATCGAGGTGCAGGTCATGGGCGACACCCACGGCCACGTGCTGCACTTCTTCGAGCGCGACTGCTCCACCCAGCGCCGGCACCAGAAGGTGCTCGAGGAGGCGCCCGCGCCGACGATCGACGACGAGCAGCGGGCCGCGATCACGTCGTCGGCGGTGGCCCTGGCCGCGCAGTGCGGCTACACCGGCGCCGGCACTGTCGAGTTCCTGCTCGACAACGCGACCGGCGAGTTCTACTTCCTCGAGATGAACACCCGTCTCCAGGTCGAGCACCCCGTCACCGAGGAGGTCGTCCGGGTCGCGGGGGACCACGTCGACCTCGTCGAGCTCCAGCTCCTCGTCGCCACCGGGGAGCCGCTGCCCTTCGGCCAGGACGCGATCACGCTCGAGGGACACGCGATCGAGGCGCGCGTCTATGCCGAGGACTCCTTCCACGGCTTCCTCCCGCAGGCAGGGCGTACCTCCATCGTGCGGTGGCCTGGGAGCGGTGACCTGCCTGCGAGCGGCAGCGAGCCGGCAGGGCGCCGAATCGAGCGCCTGAACCTCAGCCGCATCCGCGTCGACCACGCCCTCGAGCCCCATCAGGAGGTCAGCACCTCCTACGACCCGATGCTCGGCAAGGTCATCGCGTGGGGCGCCGACCGCGAGGCCGCCCGCGCGGCCCTGGTCGCGGCCCTCGACGAGACCGCGATCCTCGGCATCACCACCAACACCGGCTTCCTGCGCGCGCTCGCCGCCTCCGACGAGTTCCGCGACACCACCATCGACACCGCCTGGCTCGACCGCCACGAGGTGCCCGCGCCCGACGCCGACCGGGCGCTGGTCTTCGCGGCATGGACCGAGGTGCTGCTCGACACGTCGGGTGACGCCGGCCCGTGGCAGGCCGACGGCTGGCGGATGGGCGCCGACCCGGCACCGGACACCGTCGTCCTCGGCGACGAGCTGGTGGTCGTCGACCGGCACCGAGGCCGCGTCACGCGCGCCGGGGCCACCCACGACGTACGCCTGGTGTCGGCCGCCGACCACACCGTCCACCTCCTCGTCGACGGTCGCGCCGACCACGCCGTGCTCAACGTGCAGCGCGACCTCGTCGACGTGGTGCACCGGGGGCAGCGCTGGTCGTGGGCCCGACCCGACCCGTTCGGCGACCACGCCGCCGTGGCCGGCGACGGGACCCTGCTCGCCCCCATGCCCGGCACCGTGCTCGCGGTCAACGTCGCCGAGGGCCAGGTCGTGGCCGAGGGTGAGACGCTGGGCGTGATGGAGGCGATGAAGATGGAGCTCGCGCTCAAGGCGCCCTTCGCGGGCACGGTCACGTCCGTGGGTGTCGCAGCCGGCGAGCTCGTGAGGCTCGGGGCCGCGCTCTTCGTGGTGGAGGCGACCGATGACTGACCTTCCCATGACGGTCCGCGGCGACGGCCTCCCCGATCGCGTCACGATCTATGAGGTGGGCCCCCGCGACGGGCTCCAGAACGAGCAGGCGATCGTCCCGGTCGAGGTCAAGGCGGCGTTCGTACGACGTCTCCTGGCCGCCGGCCTCCCGATCGTCGAGGCGACCAGCTTCGTCCACCCGACGTGGGTCCCGCAGCTCGCGGACGCTCACCTGCTGATGGCCGACCTGGGCGAGGAGGGGCGCCACCTCCCCGTGCTGGTGCCCAACGAACGCGGGCTCGACCGCGCCCTCGAGCTGGGGCTCGAGCACATCGCGATCTTCGGCAGCGCGACCGAGGCCTTCGCGGCCAAGAACCTCAACCGCACCTTCGACGAGCAGTTCGCCATGTTCGAGCCGACCGTCGCACGGGCCCGCGCGGCCGGGATGGACGTCCGGGCCTATGTCTCCATGTGCTTCGGCGACCCGTGGGAGGGTGCGGTCCCGATCGAGCAGGTCGTGACCGCTGGCACCCGGCTCCTCGACCTCGGGGCGAGCCAGCTGAGCCTCGGCGACACGATCGGGGTCGCCACCGCCGGTCACGTCCGGGCCCTGGTGGCGGCCTTCGCGGACGCCGGGGTGGACACCGACCGGCTGGCGATGCACTTCCACGACACCTACGGCCAGGCGCTGGCCAACACCTTCTCCGCGCTGCAGTCGGGCATCACCACCTTCGACGCCAGCGCGGGCGGCCTCGGCGGCTGCCCCTACGCGAAGTCCGCGACCGGCAACCTCGCCACCGAGGACCTGGTCTGGATGCTGACCGGGCTCGGGATCGAGCACGGGGTCGACCTCGACGCGGTCGTGGCGACCAGTGTCTGGATGGCCGGCGAGCTCGGCCGCCCGAGCCCGAGCGCCGTCGTACGAGCACTGGGTGCGGGACTGGCACAATCGCCCCCATGAGCCGCGTCGTCCACCTCCACATCGGCGCACCGAAGACCGGGACGACCTATCTCCAGGACCGGCTGATGCTCAATGCCACCACGCTCGCGCGCCAGGGCGTGGTCATCCCCTCGCAGAACCGGTTCGTCGACACCGACATCTTCCACTTCCGGGCCGCGCTCGACCTGCTCGAGCAGGACTGGGGTGGCTCGACCGGGCACGCCAAGGGCGCCTGGGAGACGATGGTCAAGCGCGTGCGCCGCGCCGAGGGCAACGTCGTGATCAGCCACGAGATCCTCGCCGGCGCCAAGCCCGACAAGATCGCCAAGGCGATGAACGACCTCGCCGGCAGCGAGATCCACGTCGTCTACTCCGCGCGCGACCTCGGCCGCCAGCTGCCCGCCGCCTGGCAGGAGTCGATCAAGCAGGGGCGCAAGTGGCCGTTCAAGCGCTTCCTCACCAAGGTCGAGCGCGGCCAGACCTGGTTCTTCAACGCGATGGACCTGCCGCGGGTGCTGTCGCAGTGGGGCGCCAAGCTGCCGCCCGAGCGCGTCCACGTGGTCACCGTCCCCCACGACCGCGGACCCAACGGCGACGAGCTGTGGCTGCGGTTCTGTCGCGCCTTCGGCATCGACCCGGAGTGGGCGCCGCTCGACTCCGAGCGCGACAACCGCTCCCTCGGCATCGCCGAGACGTCGCTGCTGCGCAAGCTCAACCGGCGCCTCGAGCTGGGGGTGTGGCGCGAGCCCGCCTACGACAACCTGGTCCGCGAGATGCTGGCGCAGGAGGTGCTGGTCACCCGCAAGGCCGTGCCCGTGCGACTTCCTCCGGACCGCTACGACTTCGCCGAGGAGCGCGCCGAGCTCTGGATCGACTGGATCAGGGGCAGCGGCGTCGACGTCATCGGCGACGTGGAGGACCTGCGTCCGCGCCGGCCCGCCGAGGGCGAGGACTGGCGCAACCCCGACCGGGTCCGCGCCAAGCTCGAGCTCGGTGCGGCGCTGGACGCGTTGACGGTCATGACGCAGGAGGCGGCCAGCCGAGCCTCGTCCGACTCCGTCGCGGACCGGCTGCGCGACACCGCCCGTCGGCTGCGCGACCGTTGACCGACGCACGCGCCCGCTCCTGGGTCGCGCACCTGCGCGAGGGCGGTACGACGCCCTGGCTGGCGTGGTCCCACGACCAGCCGTCCTCCGGCGTCTCGGCCGGTCCGGTGCCGGGCGCGCAGCAGCTCGAGCTGCTGCGCCGGATCAATCTCGCCGCCGGGTCGGGTGCGCGGCCCCGTGGCGACCACGACCACGAGCGCACTCGACTCGCCGCCCGGGTGCTCGCGGCCCCCGCCGCCGGTCGCGGCAAGGCCGACCTGCCGCTGGTGGGCCTCGACGCCCGCGGCTTCGGCCCCCGCCCGGTCGACCCGGCGAGCCTCGGAGCGCGCGAGCTGCTGCGGGTGGCGAGCGTCCTGATCGCCGACGACCTCGTCGCGCTCGGTGCCGACCCGGTGGCCGCGTCGTGGCCGCGCCCGTGGCGTCGACGGTTCCGGCTGGTCGGCGATCCCGTGGTGGTCGGCACCCTGCGCGCGGACCTGCTCTCCCGCGGCCGGCCCGAGGGCGGGCCGCGCCCCTTCGTCGTGGCCGTCGGCGCCCCGCTCGACGACCTGCTCGCGCGCACCTGGACCCAGCGCTGCTTCGAGACCGGCACCAAGCCGTGGTCGGAGTGGCTGCGCTTCTGGCGCGAGCGCGACCAGCTGCCCGCGCGCGCCGACCTGCTCGACTCCGTACGCCGGACGAACGCGCGCCGCCCCTCCGTCCGGGTCGTCACCGACCTCGACCGGCTGCCCCGCCAGGTCGGCGTACGCCACCTGCCCGGGGTGCGTGTGCCGGGGGCCGACCAGGCCGAGCTCGCGCGACGTGTGGCCGCGGTCGTCGGGCTCCGGGTGCCCGCTGCCGAACGTCCGGGCTTGATGCGAACGCTGCAGCACCGGATCCCCGACAGCGGGGTCGCGCCCATCGGCGTACCGTCGCCGGAGCTGGGGTGGGTCACCGCCTCGGCCGAGCGCATCACACGGGGACTGTCCCGCGCTGGTTACCCTGTCGTCGGCGACCTCGCCGATCTCGCACCACGCGGGGGATCCTCGGTCGTCGGCGCCGACGACCGGCAGGTGCTGGACCTGGCGATCCGGATGGTCGTCGACCCGGGGTGGCGCGACCAGGCCCGGCCACGGGTGGAGAGGCAGGTGGGGCAGTGAGCAAGCGAGTGCTGCTGCACGTCGGCTGCCCCAAGACCGGCACCTCCTACCTCCAGGACGTGCTGTTCCGCAACCAGGCGGTGCTGCGCGAGCACGGCATCCTCTATGCCGCGGACCGCTTCGACGCGCACTTCCTCGCGGCACTCGACCTGATGACCCTGCCGTGGGGCGGCCTCGAGACCGAGGCGGTCGGCGCCTGGGACCGGCTCGCCGCGCAGGTCCGCGAGTGGCACGGCACGGCGATCATCAGCCACGAGATCTTCGCCCGCGCCACGTCGACCCAGGTCGAGCGCGCGCTCGCCTCGCTCGGCGACGCCGAGGTCCACGTCGTCCTCTCGGTGCGCGACCTGGTCCGCCAGATCCCGGCGGAGTGGCAGGAGAACGTCAAGCACCGCAGCCACATCACCTACGCCACGTTCCTCGAGACGATTCGCGACCCCGCGCGCGAGTCGAAGATCGGCTCGTGGTTCTGGGCGGTGCAGGAGCTCCCCGACATCCTCGAGCGCTGGGGCGGCTCGCTGCCGCCCGAGCGGGTGCACCTGGTCACCGTCCCGCCGTCGGGGTCGGACCGCGGCGAGCTGTGGCGCCGCTTCTCGCACACCTTCGGCCTCGCCGACCTCCCGCTCGACCTCACCGCCGAGCGGGAGAACCCGTCCCTCGGGGTGCCCGAGACCTCCCTGCTGCGCACCATCAACCAGCGGGTCACCTCGATCCTCGCGCCTCCCGACTACCGGCCGCTGGTCCGCGAGCTGCTCGCCCACCAGACCCTGTCGCGCGGCGTGGCGTCGGCGCGGCTCGGGCTCGCACCCGAGGACCACGCCTGGGCGCAGGACCTCTCGAGGAGCTGGGTGTCGGTCCTCGCCGAGCGCGGGTACGACGTCAGTGGTTCGCTGGACGACCTGCTCGGACCCGACCCCGGCTCGTTCGCCGACCCCGACACCGCGAGCGCCGACGCGCTCCTGTCGCCGGCGCTCGACGCCATCAGTGCGCTGCTGGTGGAGGCGGCCCGCCTCCGGGCCGTGGAGGAACGGCTCCATGCAGAGCTGCGGGAGGCGCACGAGGAGCGGGACCGCGTCCGGCTGACACCGTCGTACCGGGTCCGGCGCAGGGTGGTGTCCAGCCTCGAGGACAGTGCCGTCGGCCGGGGCACGCTCGACGCCTATCGGCGGGCGCGGGGCAGGAACACGGACTCGTCCTAGACGCGCCGGACTAGACTGGCAGCAGCCGCGTGGCTGATCTCCCGAGCTGCCGGTCGGTCTGCAGCGTCTCGTGACGAGCGCCTCTCTGTGTGCCTCGCCCCTACGCACGCGGAAAGAGACCCGATGACCCTTGCATCGCACGCCACATCCGACGTCGCCGAGTCGATCGCCGAAGCCGCCCGGACGCTGAACAAGCCCCGCAGCCTCGACGACACCCTGCAGACGATCGTCGAGGTCGCCTGCAACTCCGTCCCCGGATTCGAGCACGTGGGCATCGCGACGCTCGAGAGGAACGGCGAGGTCGAGACCCGGGCCTTCACAGGAGACCTCGTCCAGCGTCTCGACGCCCTGCAGTACGACCTGCACGAGGGGCCCTGCTCCGCCGCACTGCGGGGCGGTGAAGCAGTGAGCGTGTCGAGCCTCGGCGCCGAGCAGCGCTGGCCCCGTTACGTGCCCCGGGCACGCGAGGCCGGCGTGCGGTCGCAGCTCGCGGTCAAGCTCTACCTCGACCGGGGGACCCTGGGCGGCATCAACTTCTACTCCACGGTCCACGACGAGGTGAGCCAGGACGCGCGGGCGCTGGCCCGGCTGTTCGCCACCCATGCGGCCATCGCCCTCGGGCACGCGCAGGAGCGGGAGACCTTCACCGAAGGGCTGGAGACCCGTCGGGCCATCGGCCAGGCCATCGGCATCCTCATGGAGCGCTACGCCATGAACGAGGACCGCGCCTTCGCCTTCCTCGTCCGTGCCTCGTCCCACGCGAACATCAAGCTGCGTGTCGTCGCGCAGGAGCTGGTGGACGAGGGCAACAGCGACCAGGAGTCGTGAGGTCTGGAGCGAAGCCGGAAAACCGGTGGCGGTCCCGAGCCTTGGGCTGGGACGCTCTGCGCCATGCCTGAGAGCCCGTGGCCGATCCGGATCGACGACCTCCTGTTCAGGGAGGCGGTCGAGACCGACATCGAGACGCTGCTGTCGTTCCGCAACGATCCGACGGTCAACCGATTCATGGTGCGCACCCACGTCGACCCCGAGGAGCTGCGCAGCGACTGGCTGGCCGTGCCGGAGTCGTCGACGGACTTCTCCTGCGTCGTCGAGCGGGACTCCCAGGTGGTGGCGATGGGCTTCCTCGACATCGTCGACGGCCCCGGCCAGCCCGGCGCCCCCACCGGCACAGACGCGCTGATCGGCTACATCGTCGATCCCGGGTTCGCCGGCAAGGGCATTGCGACGGCCACCGCCCGCGCCCTGCTGCAGGCTGCCTTCGACGGGCTCGGCCTGCGCCGGGTCACCGCAGCCGCGAACGCCGACAACGCCGCTTCCGTGCGGGTCCTCGAGCGGGCGGGCCTGCGTCGCGAGCGGCTCTCACGCCAGGCGCTGTGGCACCGGGAGCTCGGCTGGCTGGACGAGGTGGGCT
The DNA here is from genome assembly GCA_963790155.1 of uncultured Actinomycetota bacterium. Classification (GTDB taxonomy): domain Bacteria; phylum Actinomycetota; class Actinomycetes; order Propionibacteriales; family Nocardioidaceae; genus Nocardioides. The sequence goes on from CAWBNL010000009.1 coordinate 67,529, forward strand.
ATGCGCTGCTCGAGGAGGAGTGGTCCGCTCAGCGCTTGCGCGCCAACAGCTCCCGGTCGGCGTAGCGCCCGATCTTCCACGTCGCGTAGGCGTCGGCCCCCATGCCGACGATCCCGCCGACGACCGGCACCCGTCGCCCGACCGTCGTCGCCAGCCGCTTGCCGGCCACGCGGGTGATGATGTCGGTGGCCACGACCGCGGAGATCACCCCGTCGAGCGTCGGGTCGTGCGCGGGCGCGGTGGCGAGCGCCATCGGGGTCGTGGGGAGCTTCTTCTTCTTCACGAGGTCGTCGACCTGGTCCTCCCCGAGCAGGAGCGCGAGGATCGCGTTGCGCACGCGGGGGTCGCCCAGGTCGTGACCGCGCAGGTGCGCGATGCCGGCGACCATCCGGCACTGGATGAGCGCGAGGCCGGTGACGTTGGCGGGGATGGTGACGGCCATCGTCACGAGGCCGCCGATGTTGGTGACGAAGCCCTGGGCGCCGGCGATCCGGACGTTGTTCTCGATCACCTCGTGGATGGCGCGGTCGACGTTGCCCCGCTGCTCGCTCAGCTGCTTGTCGGCCGCCCTGGCAGCCGGCGCGAGCGGACCGACGCCGTCGATCGCGCGGTTGAGCGCCTCACGCACGAAACCCGTGGTCAGTCCGGGCGCCAGCTCCTGGATGCGGGGAGCCAGCTGTCGTCCGACGGTCTGCTTCAATCCCATGCCCCGATCGTACGGTCAGTCGCTAGCGTTGAGGGGTGCCGACCGTCCCCGCCCCGACTCCGTGGGCCTTTCCGCCCCACGCGACCTGGGACCCCGACGACGACCTCGTCGCGCTGGGCGCCGACCTGGAGCCGGGCACCCTGATCACTGCGTACGCCGGCGGCCTCTTCCCGATGCCGGTCACCCTCGACGCCGAGGACCAGCTCGGCTGGTTCTCCCCGGTCGAGCGCGGCGTGCTGCCGCTGGACCGGCTGCGCGTCTCGCGCTCGCTGCGTCGCGCGGCGCGCGACTTCGAGGTCCGCATCGACACCGCCTTCGAGGAAGTGGTCGCGCACTGCGGCAGCCGGGACCGCCCGGACGGCTGGATCACGCCGGAGTTCTCCCGCGCCTACGCCCGGCTGCACCGGCTCGGCTGGGCCCACTCCGTCGAGGTGTGGCGCAACGACCGGCTGGCCGGCGGCCTGTACGGCGTCAGCATCGGGGGGCTCTTCGCCGGCGAGTCGATGTTCCACCGCGAGCGCGACGCCTCGAAGGTCGCGCTGCTCGCGCTGGTGGACCTGCTCCGCGACCAGTACGCCGACCAACGCGTGCTCGACGTGCAGTGGCAGACCCCGCACCTGGCCTCGCTCGGCGTCGTACGACGTCCGCGCACGGAATATCTCGAGGCGCTCGAGCACTCCCTGTCGATCCCGCTGCCGGCCCTGCTCGATGTGGACGACTAGGGCCGGACACGCAAGGGTGGGCCCGCGAAAGTCTCGACGCGCCAGCGTCCCAGCGAAGGGAAACCCATGAGCATCCGAACCCGCCTCGTCACGACCGCTGCGGTCCTCCTGGTCGGCGCCGCGGCCACGGCCTGCGGCGAGGGCGGGGGCGGCGCCCCCACGGATGCGAACGAGAAGGACTTCTGCGCCACGCAGTCCAGCCTCATCGAGGACCTGCTGCCCGACGACATGACCGACCCGGAGGTGCCCACCAACAAGGAGATGGCCGAGGCCGTCCAGGGCTGGGGCGAGAAGCTCGAGGAGGTCGGCACCCCTGAGGGCATCCCGGACGACGCCCGCGCCGGCTTCGAGGCGGTCGTCCAGCAGGCCAAGGACATCGACGCCTCCGACTTCTCCATCGACCAGCTCGAGGAGCTCGAGCAGGGCGGCGAGGACGCGTCCGCGGAGGCCAAGAAGCAGGCGACGGCGTTCTCCGACTACCTCACCGAGACGTGCGGCAACCCGATGGACGACCTCGACCTGCCCGAGCTGCCGGAGCTGCCCGACAGCACCGAGTGAGGACCCTGCGCCCCGGGGCGTCCGGGCGAACGCCGGTCGGGGTTGGGGTCGAACGGGTAGCATCGTTCCCACCTGGAAGGGTGGTCTCACACATGTCGATCAGGCGCGACGGCAGGACCTGCTCCTTCTGTGGCGCGCCGGGAGGCCCCGGGACGGACGTCCCCCTGATGGGTGGTCTGGGTGCCCAGGTGTGCGTCGCGTGCATCGACGAGTTCCATGCCGTCATGCATGACGAGGAGCTCACGGCCGCCGCTCGTGCCCTGATGCCCTGGGACCGGATGTCGGAGGCCGAGCTCCTCGCCACGCTGCCCCAGATCCTGGCCGCGGCCGAGCAGAACGTCGCCTTCGCGCAGGAATGGGTCGACATGCTGCGCGGGCGCCACATCTCGTGGGCCGAGATCGGCCGCGTCCTCGGGGTCTCGCGCCAGGCGGCGTGGGAGCGGTTCTCCCACAAAGGCGGCGACAAGTCCGGCATGGGCGTGAGACGATCGGCCAGTCAAGGTAGTCTTGACGTTCCGGGTGTCGGTCGGGCTTCACGGGGGTGAGCGCGACCGACACCCGTGTCTGGTCTCCGCGTCACTTCAGCAGTCGTGACATCCGTCGGTCCGCGAGCGGCTTCCCACCGGTCTGGCACGTCGCGCAGTACTGCAGGCTCGAGTCGGCGAACGACACCTCGCGCACGGTGTCGCCGCAGACCGGGCACGGCTGGCCGGTCCTCCCGTGGACCGCGAGGTGGCTCTTCTTCTCGCCCTTGAGCTCGCTCGCCGCCAGCCCGCTCGAGCGCTGGACCGCCTCTCCCAGCGTGCCGCGGATGGCGTCGTACAGGGTCTGGAGCTCGGTCTCGTCGAGGCTGTTGGCCGGCTTGAACGGCGACATCCTCGCGGCGTGCAGGATCTCGTCGCTGTAGGCGTTGCCGATGCCGGCGATGATCGACTGCATCCGCATCACGCCCTTGATCTGCTTGCGCCCCTCGGCCTGCAGGATCTCGTCCAGGACCTCGATCGTGAAGGCGTCGGCGAGCGGGTCGGGACCGAGGCGGGCCACGCCCGGCACGTCGGCCGGGTCGCGCACGACATAGATGGCGAGGCCCTTCTTGGTGCCGGCCTCGGTGATGTCGAGGCCCGGCTGGGTGTCGCGGTCGGGATCGTCGATGACGACACGGGCCGCCAGCGGGTTCTTGCTGTTGGGCCGGGCCGGCAGCACCGGCACCTCCTCGCGCCACCGGATCCAGCCGGCTCGCGCGAGGTGGATCACGAGGTGCACGCCGCTGGCGTCGATGTCGAGGAACTTGCCGTGCCGCGTCACGTCGTCGACGAGCGTGCCGTGCAGCGCGTGGAGCGGCGGGTCGAAGGTCTTGAGGGCGCTGAAGGCCGTGAGGTCGATGCGGCTGATCGCCCGGCCGACCAGGCGCCCGCGCAGGTCCTGGACGAGGGCTTCGACCTCCGGCAGCTCGGGCACGCATCCGAGTCTAGGCAGGATCTTGGCACCGTTGCGTGCTCCGGGTCACAATGGGTCATGGGCCAGGCGCGCACTCCTCGCACCGGGGCGGTCTTCCTCGACCCCCGCGGTCAGGACCGCTCGCTGCGCGTCACGTGGCACCAGGAGTCGCAGCTCGTCGTGCTGTCGCTGTGGCGCGCCAACGTCTGCGCCGGCACCTTCCGCCTCGCTGCCGACGAGGTGCCCGACCTGATCGCCCTGCTGCGCGCCGGCCTCGACGAGGCGTACGACGCCGCGCGCGAGCGGGTCGAGCGGGCCGATCCGCCGAGCCAGGTGGGCTGAGGCGGCTCTTCTGGCCGGCTGTCGCGTTCCCCGGGTACCCGGGGAAACTTGCGGTTCCAGTGCGAAACTTCGGGGGTGAGGCTCCAGTTTCCCCGGGTACCCGGGGATCCCGACTCGCCGACTATCCGCCCATCTAAGAACAAACCTAGAGTCACCGATAGCCTGCAAGCGTGGACCCGATTCGCAATCCGTACGCCCCGGGCGCGGGTCAGCGCCCCCCCGAGCTGGCCGGCCGCGACGAGCAGCTCGCGGCCTTCGAGGTCGTCCTCGAGCGGGTCGCCAAGGGGCGTCCCGAGCGGAGCCTGGTGCTCACCGGCCTGCGGGGGGTCGGCAAGACGGTGCTGCTCAACGCCCTGCGCGGCGCCGCCGTACGCAAGGGCTGGGGCACCGGCAAGCTCGAGGCCCGACCTGGCCAGGGGCTGCGCCGGCCCCTGAGCAGCGCGCTGCACCAGGCCGTCCGGGAGCTCGGCCACCGCGACGAGGAGTCGGTCGACCACGTCCTCGGCGTGATCAAGTCGTTCGCCCACCGCGACGCCGGCACCGCCGCCAAGCTCAAGGACCAGTGGAGCCCGGGCATCGACGCGCCGGCGGTGCGCGGTCGCGCCGACTCCGGCGACATCGAGATCGACCTCGTCGAGCTCTTCACCGACGTCGGGGGACTGGCCGCCGACGTCGGGAAGGGTGTCGGCGTCTTCATCGACGAGATGCAGGACCTCGGTCCCGAGGACATCTCGGCGATCTGCGCGGCCTGCCACGAGCTCAGCCAGTCGGGCCTCCCGGTGATCGTGGTCGGTGCCGGTCTGCCGCACCTGCCCGCCGTGCTGAGCGCCAGCAAGTCCTACAGCGAGCGGCTCTTCCGCTACCAGCGCATCGACCGCCTCACCCGCGATGCCGCGGACCGGGCGCTCGAGGCGCCCGCGGCGGACGAGGACGCGGCCTTCGAGCCCGACGCCCTCGCCGCGATGTACGCCGCCACCGGCGGCTACCCCTACTTCATCCAGGCCTACGGCAAGGCCGTGTGGGACCTGGCGCCCCGCTCGCCGATCACCGCCGCGGACGTGGCGGTCGCCGCCCCGGAGGCCGAGTCCGAGCTCGCGGTCGGCTTCTTCGGCTCCCGCTACGAGCGCGCCACGCCGGGGGAGCGCGACTACCTCATGGCGATGGCCGACGTCGCCGCCGCGCAGGCGGAGTCGGGTGGGGAGATCGAGGGGGACGCCGTCCTCAGCGCCGACGTGGCAGCGCGGCTCGACAAGAAGCCGCAGTCGTTGTCACCGGCGCGTGACTCGCTGCTCAAGAAGGGCCTGGTCTACTCCGGCGAGCGGGGCCGGATCGCCTTCACCGTGCCGCACTTCGGGCGCTACCTGCGCGAGCGCGGCTGACCTCAGGCCGGCGGCACCCGGAACTCCCGCGGCAGCTCCTCCAGCAGCCGCAACCACAGCTCACTCGCGGTCGGGTACGACGCCACCGCATGCCGCAGCACGTGCACCGGGACGTCCCCGACGATCGCCACCGTCGCTGCGTGGACCAGCTCGCCGACCTCGGGACCCACGAAGGTCGCCCCCAGCAGCAGGCGGGAGGCGGCGTCCACCACCAGCTGGGACTCGCCCACGACGTGGTCTCGCAGCAGGCCCGTGCCGGCCGCCGACGAGGTCGACACGCGGGTGACGACGACGTCGTGGCCGCGCTCGCGCGCCTCGGCCTCGGTCATCCCGACGCTGGCCACCTCGGGGTCGCTGAAGACGACCTGCGGCACCGGTGCCTCGCGGTCGGGCTCCCACGCGACCTCGCCGGCCACGGCGGCGGTGATCCGCGCGCCGACCACCCGCGCCTGGTGCTTGCCCCAGTGGGTCAGCGGTGGGCCGCCGCTGGCGTCACCGACCGCGTGCAACCACTCGGGGAGTCGCCCGCCCGTCACGTCCTCCGAGGTCAGGCCGACGGAGTCGAGACCGAGGTCGTCGAGCCGCGGCGCCCGGCCGACGGCCAACAGCACCTCGTCGGCCTCCAGGTCTCCGGCGGAGGTGGACAGTGACACGGTGCCGCCGTGCACCCGCCCCACCCCGGTCGCGGCGGGATCCGCACGCCGTACGTCGCTGACCTCGGTGCCGAGGTGGACCGTGATGCCCCGCTCGCGCAGGGCCGCGAGCACCGCCTCGCCCGCGAACGGCTCGTTGTGGCTCAGCAGCCCTTGACCACGAACAACGAGGCTCACGGTTGAGCCGAGGGCGGCCATCCAGATCGCGGCCTCGCAGGCGACGACGCCGCCTCCGACGACGACCAACCGGTCGGGCACCTCGACGACACCGGTGGCGTCGCGGGAGTCCCAGGGCAGTGCGTCGACGTACATCTCCGGGACGGACGCCTCGCTGCCCGTCGCGATCACCACCGCCTGACGTGCGCGCACCGTCACCTCCTCGTCGGCGGAGGTGACGCGCACCGTCCGCGCGCCGCTCAGCCGCGCGTCACCGCGGATGACCGCGATCCCGGCGCCGTCGGCCCAGGCCTCCTGGCCGCTGTCGTCATAGTGGGAGACCCACTGGTCGCGCCGCTCGAGCAGCGCCTTCGGCGCGACGTGCGCTGTCGAGACCCCGCTGAGGTCGGCGGTCACGTCTGCCACGGCGACGGGTCGCAGCAGCGCCTTGCTGGGCATGCAGGCCCAATAGCTGCACTCGCCGCCGAGCAGCTCCCGCTCGATGATCACTGACGTGAGGTCGGTGCCCTCGGTGGCGTACTGCGCGGCGTTCTCGCCCGCCGCGCCACCACCGATCACGACGACGTCGAAGTCCAGGAACTCTGCGGCGCTCACCATGGCGCGATGCTACGGGTCGCGCCCGACTGGCGGGTCGCTTGCTCGTTCAACTACACTCCTCCCCGAGGGGAGTACCCCACCACTGTCAGCCGGTCAGTTCGGCGCCTCCGCAGGCGCCTCGGCGGACGGCCGCCCGAGAAGGGCGGCGGGGGAGACCTCAGGAGTTCCACCATTCCTGAGGAGACCCATGTCGTCCATCGCCTCGCCCACCCTGTGGTTCATCACCATCGGCGTGGTGCTCGCCCTGCTCGTCGTCGACTTCATCGCCACCCGCCGTCCCCATGCGGTCTCGATGAGGGAGGCCATCGCCTGGTCGGCGTTCTACGTCGCGCTGCCCTTGCTGTTCGGTGTCTACGTGTGGAACCAGCACGGCGGTGACCGGGGGCTGGAGTACTACACCGGATATCTCGTCGAGAAGACGCTGAGTGTCGACAACCTGTTCGTCTTCATGCTCCTGCTCGCGGCCTTCGCGGTGCCCGAGGTGCTCAAGCAGCGTGTCCTGCTCTACGGCATCATCGGCGCACTCGTGCTGCGCGGCATCTTCATCGCGCTCGGGGCGGCAGCCCTGTCGCGCTTCGACTGGGTGTTCTTGATCTTCGGGGCCGTCCTGCTCCTCACGGGGGTCAAGCTGCTGCGCGACGCGCTCAGCGGGCACGCCCAGGAGGTCGACGTGGCCCAGATGCGGGTCGTGAAGCTGATGCGACGCGTCATGCCCGTCACCGACGAGTACGACGGCGCCAAGCTCACGGTCGTGCGCGACGGTGTCCGCGCGCTCACCCCGTTCGCGCTGGTCACGGTCGCCGTCCTGGCCACCGACGTCGTGTTCGCGGTCGACTCGGTGCCGGCGGTCTACGGCATCACCGGCGACCCCTACCTGGTCTTCGTGACCAACGCCTTCGCCCTGCTCGGTCTGCGGGCCCTCTACTTCGTGCTCGAAGGGGCGCTCGGCGCACTGGCCCACCTGGGCTACGGCCTGGCCGCGATCCTGGGCTTCATCGGCGCCAAGCTGGTGCTCCACTGGGCGCACCTGGTGTGGCCGTCGATCCCCGACGTGCCGACCCTGGCGTCGTTGGTCGTGATCCTCGCCATCCTGGCCACCACGGTCACCACCAGCCTGGTGGCCGGCGCCCGGCAACGGGCTCGGGCGGCGGAGCCGCTCGCAGAGCCTCCCTACGTCAACGGGTCATGAAATCTTTACCCACACCCGCACGTGGGGAGCGGGTGCGCCCTAGCGTCATTACCAGTTCACCGCTCGGATCTTCGGGAGAAACGCCAGGGATCACCGTCCACATTGAGGAAACGCCCATGTTCCAGTCATCGGAGGCTCGTTCGTTCGAGGTGCCGGAGCGATTCGTCGCCCAGCCGATCTGCACGGACCCGCTCGGCGATCCGGTCCCGCCGGTGAGCGGCCCCGTCCGTGACCAGGACGTGCCCGTGTTCGCGCTCCTCCGCTCGACCCTGGGGCTCCCGATCGACGATGCCAGGTGGTGGCCGGCTCGTCCGGTGCGTCGACGCGGCTGGTTCGCGTCCTCAGGCGGCGCGGCACCCGCAGCTGCCAGGACGCCTCGACCCGCCTCCTGGGTGATCGGCGGCACGATCGTCCCCGTCGTCGGGATCGCTCCGCCCACCCTGGAGCTGCTGGAGCGCACCCTCGCCGGGCTGGGAGTCCAGCACGAGATCTCCACGGGCGCGCACGCGCAGTCCCGCGGACGCCACGCCCAGCACGCCCCGCAGTCCTGACCCGTCCCCGCCGGTGGCTCAGTCCACGGTGAGCATGGTGGCGCCGAGGCCGATCATCATCGTCCCGCCGGTGGCGCTCAGCGTGTCGAGGCGGGCGGGCCGCTGGGCGAACCAGTCACGCGCCGCGCCCGCGGCGAGCGCCCAGATGCTGTCGGAGGCCACGGCGAGCACGCCGAAGACCAGCCCCAACGCCATCGTCTGCAGCGCGACGGGACCGGCCGGGTCGGCGAACTGCGGCAGGAAGGCCACGAAGAACACGATCGTCTTCGGGTTGGTCGCGCCGACGGTGAAGCCGATCCGCACCGGGTGCCCGCGCCGGACCGGCGCCGCGGCGGCCATCGACCGGCGGGCGTCGCTGCGGTGCCGGATGGCCTGGACGCCGAGCCAGATGACGTAGCCGGCACCGAGCACCTTGATCGCGGTGTACGCCGTCGCGCTGGCCGCCACGACCGCGCCGAGACCCACCGCGACCAGGCTCACCTGGGCGAGCAGCCCGAGGGCGTTGCCGACCACCGAGAGGAGCGCCTCGCGACGCCCGACGGTGAGGGCGCGGCCGATGGTGAAGAGCAGGCTGGGCCCCGGCACCTGGATGAACAGGATGGATGCGACGAGGAACGTGACCCATTGGCTCGACGACGGCATGACCCCAGTCTGGGGCCACGCCGGCGCCGGTGTCAGTGCCTTTTCGAGGGGTGGTCAGCAGCCACAGGAGTAGTAGGTGATGTCCCAGTGGCTGCTCTCACGGGCGTAGACGTTGCCCGACGGCGCGGTGTAGAGCGCGGCGCCGTCGCCACGCGTGCCCGAGTAGGAGTAGTGGCTGGTGATGTAGTTGGAGACGCAGGTCGTCGGGCTGACGTCCACCTTGTAGCCGTTCCAGTGACTGTAGGTGCCCGAGGCGTGGCCGGTCTCGGTGCCGCCGGTGATGGTGATCGCGCAGCCGCTGATGGACTTGAAGGTCTTGATCCCGCTCACCGTCTCCTGGTTGATCTGCTCGTAGGACGTGCAGGTCGACACGTTGCGGTTGGTGCAGCCGCCGCTCGAGACGCGCGAGATGCCGACTGCAGAGAGCTGGCTGGCGGCCTGGGCATCGGTCAGCTTGGTGACCGCGTGGGAGGGGCTGGTGAGCCCGGCGACCGCGATGAGCGAGGCGATGAGAGCGAGGACGGTCCTGATGGTGGTGCGTGACATAGACATGACTCCGTGGTCGTGGCGAGACCCCCGATGGGCTCGCCGCTCCCCCCACCCGACCTGACGACCCACGCCGGGTCAACCCCCGACGGGTGAACGTTTGCCCTGGCGTTCGAGTCTCTGGGAGACTCAGCACGAAGGGCGCCGTCCAGCGCCCAGCCCACCGCGACGGCCCCAGTCCGCGCGAGGCGGCGAAGGGGAGCAGATCCTCGGGCGCTTCCATGAGTCGCAACGTTCACGCCCGCTGCAGCGGCGTACTGGGGACGCAGCGCAGTCGAGGGTGATCGCGATGACCAGGGACAGTGACTTCAAGCAGGTCGTGCGTGCGCGCATGGCCCGCACGGGCGAGAGCTACACCGCCGCCCGCGCCGCGCTGGAGGTGGAGATCAGCCCCCGCCAGGTGGCGTACGACGCTGCGCGGGGTGAGCAGGAGCGGCTGGTGGGGCGGCTGTTCACCGACGGCCGCATCGAGCGGGTGCCGGCGAAGCGCAAGGCCCGTGCGGCCGTGCTGCTCGAGGTGGTCGGTCGTTTCGAGCCCGGCCGGGTCTACTCCGAGCCCGAGGTGAACGAGGTCCTCCTCGGCGTGCACGAGGACTTCGCCTACCTGCGCCGCGAGCTGGTCAACTACCACTACCTCGAGCGCGAGGACGGTCGCTACCGCACGGCAGCCCGGGCGCCGGTGCGCTCGAGGGTCGAGCAGCAGGAGATCCCCGCGTGGGAGGCGCACTGGCTGCCCGGGTTCCTGAGCGGACTCTGGCCCGCGGCCCGCTGACGCGGCAGGCTGTGGCCATGACCGCAGGCTTCGACCCCGAGGTTGCTCCGTCCGGTCGCGGGTGCGCGGAATGCGAGGAAGCCGGCGGTTGGTGGGTCCACCTGCGTCGTTGCGCGCAGTGCGGCCACGTCGGTTGCTGCGATTCCAGCCCGTCGCAGCACGCGACGGCTCACCACGAGGCGACGGGGCACCCAGTGGTCCAGAGCTTCGAGCCAGGTGAGGACTGGTTCTGGGACTACGTCCGATCCGTCGGCGTGGTGGGCCCGCGGCTGGCGGACCCGCAGAGCCGCCCCGAGGACCAGCCGGTCCCCGGTCCTGCCGGTCGGGTGCCCGCGGACTGGCGCGACCACCTCCACTGAGCGTCCGGCACGGGGTCAGGCCCCGCGCGCCCACGCCGGCAGTCGTTGCGTGACGGCGTACGTCGTCACGGACACGGTTGCCGCGAGGAAGGTGCCCCACGCCAGGTCGACCGGCACGAGGGCGGCCGGGAAGTCCCGAAGGACGGCCAGGTTGGTCAGGTCCCAGGTCGCATAGGTGACGAACCCGAAGAAGGCGCCTGCGCCGAGCGCCCTGCGCCAGCTCGAGGCGACGAGCGCAGGGTGGATCACGAAGTAGAGCAGGCCCGCGACGAAGATCGCATAGAACACGAGGGCCGCAGCGACGTTGGGTGAGGGAGCGAGCAGGTCGCCGAGATGACGGGCGTACATCTCCTCGGCGATCGTGCCGAGCCAGACGAGGTCGAGCAGGCAGAACACGGCGGCTGCGACGACGTACTGCACGACCCAGGACATGGAGTCAGCATGACAGCCGGGCCGCAGCGGAAACCTCGGCACTGACCCGCCGGGTGCATGCGCGCGGACGGGCCAGGACTCGTGACATGCTCGAGCCATGCGTCGTAGGCCGCGCATCAACCGCGCCAGTGAACCCCGCACGCGACCGCAGGTCGTCGCGCACCGCGGCAGCAGCCACGACAACCCGGAGCACACCCTCGCCGCCTACGTGAAGGCGCTCGACGAGGGGGCCGAGGCGCTCGAGTGCGACGTGCGGCTCACGGCCGACGGTCACCTGGTCTGCGTGCACGACCGCAACCTGCGCCGCACGGCCGCGACCCCCGGCCTCGTGTCGACGATGAACCTCGCCGAGCTGGACGAGCTCGACTTCGCGTCGTGGAAGAGCCCGTGGTCCGATCTCGACGACGAGGCCCCCGAGCGCGATCCCGAGGTCGGCAGGGTGCTGACGCTGCGCAAGCTGCTGGAGATGGTCGCCGACTACGACCGCTATGTGGAGCTGGCCATCGAGACCAAGCACCCCACGCGCTACGGCGGGCTGGTCGAGCGACGGCTCGTCGAGACCCTGGGCGACTTCGGGTGGGACCGGGCGGGCTCGCCGGCGCGGATCATGAGCTTCTCGCTGAATGCGGCCAACCGGGTGCGGAGGCTGGCGCCCGAGCTCGACGTGGTGATGCTGGTCGAGAAGGCGCACCACTGGCCGATGCTGCGACCCGTGGTCGACGACCGCTGGATCATCGGGCCGGGCATCAAGGAGCTGCGCGAGCACCCGGGTCTCGGGAAGTACCTGGTCCGGGCCGGGCGGGAGATCCACGTGTGGACCGTCAACACCGCCGACGACCTGCAGATCTGCCTCGACCTGGGCGTCACCGCGGTCATCAGCGACCGTCCGGCCTACATGCTGGAGCTGCTCGACGGATAGGTTCGGGGCATGGCCAAGAAGTCCCGCACCCGCAACCAACCGACCACCACCGCTCCCGGCGAGGTCGGCCCCCGCCAGCCGTGCCCGTGCGGCTCCGGCAAGCGCTACAAGGCCTGCCACGGCGCAGCCGGTGGTGCCGCGCCGAGCTTCGTGGCGCGACCGTTCGAGGGCATGCCCGACGAGTGCGACGTGATCGCGCTGCGCGAGCTCGTCCCCGCCGCGACGACCCCGCTGACGCTCAAGGACGGGGGCCGGACGATCCGCCTGGCCACGCTGCTCCCCGGTGCGGCACCGGCGATGGTCCGCGACTCCGGCGACGTGTGGCTGGGGCTGCAGGTGCAGCACTCCTACGGCAACCCCGCCCGCGACCTCGGCGCCGTGCTCGAGGCCGCCCTGGCCACCGAGGAGCCGGGCATCGTCGGCCTCCCGAGCGCCCCCGGTGAGGGCCCCAGCCTGCAGGACCTGATCACCGACACGAGCCTCGACATCACCGTGCACGACGGCTTCGAGTACTGGATCGACGACATCCCCGACCGCGACGCCAGCATGGAGGCCGCCCTCGAGCAGGCCAACGGCGGCGTCATGCCGACCACCCGCCTGGCCTCGGTCGAGGCGGCGTACTGGACCGACGTCGGCACCAAGGAGCACCTGCGCTGGGTCATGCCCCACCCGGAGGACGAGCTCCTCGACGCCCTGGCCCGGCTGCACGCATCCGGGCAGGACTCGGTGGCCGACGGCTCGCGCTTCGTGGGCATGTTCCGCGCCCACGGACTGCTCGCCCCGGTGTGGGACCTGCCGCTCGGCACCGGCGCCGAGATCCTCGAGAAGCCGGCCGCACGCTTCGCCGCCGACCTCGCCGACGCGCTCACGGGTGGGGAGCTCACCGCCGCCGAGAGGTCGGCACGAGCAGGACTCGCCAACCGTCAGGTGACGATCCGGTAAGGACCTGGCCACACCTGCTCCACGAGGCGAACACATCCGGGCCAGCAGTTGTGCACGCCGTGGCGAGCGGAGTAGATTCGTGACTGCCCGGTCGTTGTTGTTTCCCCCGTCAACAACGGCCGGGCTTTCACATGCCCGCAGGTCCTCCCACGCCCTCAGTCGTCCGCGCGCGACCGGACCCGCCACCCCTCCAGGTGGTGGAAGCCCTTCGCGGAGACGCGACGCAGCCGACGCCAGCGCCATCGGGTCTCGTCGTCCTCGGCTGCGGTCAGCGCCTCATGGACACCCGCGTCGACGATCACGGTCCCCGGGCGCGCGGCCGAGGTCAGGCGGGAGGCGGCGTTGACCGTCGAGCCGAACACGTCGCCGAGGCGGCGTACGACGGCTCCGTGGGCGACGCCGGCCCGCACCGCGGGGAACGGGTCGTCCGGGTCGTCGCCGCGCGCGGTGAGCGCCAGCGCGATCGTCACCGCGGCCTCCGGGTCGGCGACGGTGAAGAGCACCTCGTCGCCGATGGTCTTGATCACCTGGCCCGCATGGTCCACGACCAGCGCCGTGGTGTCCTGCTCGAACCGGTCCACCCACGCGACCAGCTCGTCGCCGTCGAGGCTGCGGCTCCGGGTGGTGTAGCCCACGATGTCGACGAAGCAGACCGTCAGCAGGGTCTCGGCCCGTGTCAGCGAGGTGGTGTCGGTGAGCAGGTGCTGCGCGGCACTGGCCAGGTGGCGGCGCCAGACATAGCTCTGGAGGGCCTCGACGCGCGGCAGCACGTCGGTGGCCAGGTCGGTCAGCGTGGTGGCCGGGTCCCCTCCCTCGAGGGCGAGTCCGGCCAGCAGGGTGGTCTGCCACTCGGCCAGCCGGGCATAGCTGCGTCCCCACGTGCGCACGAGCGCGGCCTGCGACCGGGGCGGCAGGATGCCGATCTCGACGAGGTCGGCGGTCAGTCGCAGCGCCTCGACGTCACTCTCGGCGAAGGCGACGTCGTCGTCGCCGTGGTGCGGGAAGCCGAGCTGGTGCCAGAGGGTGACCGCCACGTCGAGTGGTACGCCGGCGCGTTCGGCCACCTCCACCCGCGTCAGGCAGGGCTCCTGCCCGAGCAGGTAGGCCTCCAGGGCGCGGGGGACGTCGGACGCGACGTCGGCATCGCCGTCGTGCGACTGCGCCGCCATGCCGGTCAGCGTCCTGCGCCCCGTCCAGCCGCGGCGGCTCGCAGGGCGGCGCCGAAGGCGGGGACCTCGTCGGCCAGCTTCTCGAGGTGCTCGCTGGTGAAGTGGACGACCCGGAGCGGGGTCAGGGCCACGATGGTGGCCGAGCGCAGCGTCCGGTTGACGATGGCGGCCTCGCCGACGACGGCGCCCGGGCCGAGGGTGGCGACCTCGACGCCGCCCTTGCGCACCGACACCTCGCCCTCGGTGATCAGGTAGGCCTTGTCGGCCGGGGTGCCCGCCGCGATGGGCGACCAGCCCTGCGGCAGGGTCAGCGCGCTGCCTGCAGCCAGCACACGCTGCGCGTCGGCGGGGTCGAGGGCATCCAGGAGGGAGTCAGTCATGACACCTCAACGATCCGCCGAGGTGAACGTGATGCCCGGACGCCGCGGTGTGGCCTACTCCACGTGGAGGGGCTCACGAGAGACCGGGCAGCTCATGCAGCGCGGTCCGCCCCGCCCCGACCCGAGCTCGGAGCCGGCGATCCGGACGACCTCGATGCCGGCGTCCTCGAGCCGGTCGTTGGTCTCGTCGTTGCGCTCGTAGGCCACCGCGACGCGCGGCGCGAGCGCGAGCGTGTTGTTGCCGTCGTCCCACTGCTCGCGCTCGGCGGTGACCGGGTCCAGACCGGTGTCGATCTGGTGCAGCGTGTCGATCTGCATGGCCTTGGCGGCGGCGACCAGGAAGGGCTCGTGCTCGCTGACCGAGAGGGTCAGGTCGCTCTCGTCGGACCCCTTGTCGCCCAGGGTCACGGTGACCGCGCGCAGCGTGTCGGCCACGTTGGGGTACATCACGACCTTGTCGACGTCGACCATGGTGCACACGGTGTCGAGGTGCATGGTCGCTCGCTCCTGCGCGATCGGCACGGCGAGCACGGTGTGCGCCAGGTTGGCGTGGAAGACCTGGCGGGCCAGCCGCTCGACGCCCGCGGGGGTCGTACGCTCCCCGACCCCGACCGCGATCACGCCGGGGGCGAGCAGCAGGACGTCACCGCCCTCCACGTGCTCGTTGTGCCAGCCGTGGATCTTGCGGGTGCCGACGAAGCGCGGGTGCTCGGTGTAGATCAGCTCGGTGAGCTGGGTCTCGCGCTTGCGGGCGGGCATGGCCAGGCTGGTCACGGCCACCCGGTCGCGGACCCACACGCTGGAGTCGCGCGTGAAGAGCAGGTTGGGCAGCGGGTCGATGAGGAAGTCGTAGGGGCTCAGCAGGCTGGTGACCAGGCCGTGGCCGCCGCGCACCTCGTCGTTGCGCACACCGGAGGTGAGGACGTCGGTCAGCTCGGCAGGGGAGAGGTCCTTCAGCGCCTGGGCGAGGTAGCGCCTCAGGGTGTCGCCGAGGTGGAGGCCGCTGAGCGCACTGGTGATCGCGTGGTTGCGGGCGAGCTCGCTCTGGAGCGTCTCGGCGAGCAGCTCGGTGAGATAGAGGACCTCCACGCCGCGCTCGCGCAGCGTCGCCGCGAAGGCGTCGTGCTCCTCCTGCGCGCGGCTCACCCACGGGATGCCGTCGAAGAGGAGGCGGTCGTTGTTGCGGGGCGTCAGCCGCTTGAGCTCGTTGCCGGGGCGGTGGAGCATCACCGTGGCCAGCCGGCCGACTTCGCTGTCCGCGCCGTGGGGGGCAGTGGAGCCTGGGGTGGAGCCAGTGGAGGTGGAGACCATGTGCGGACTCTAGTGCCGAGACGCCATGCTCAACCACGCCCCGCGCACCTGCGGCGGTTGCGGCCCCGCGCACGAGCATGGCGGGGGCCAGGTCCGCCGCAGCTGCGCACGGAGGAGGTCAGGTGGCCAGGCCGGCGCGCCACTCCTCGGCCAGCAGGGCGTACTCGAAGGAGTCGGTCCAGGTCCCCTTGGACCAGAAGTCGCCGAGCTTGTGGCACTCGCGCCGCATCCCGAGGCGCTCGCAGAGGGCGGCGGAGCGGTCGTTGCGGGCGTCGAGGTTGGCCACGATCCGCCGCAGCCCGTAGTGCTCGAACCCCAGCCGCAGCACGGCCCGGGCAGCCTCGGTGGCGAGACCGCGACCGGTGTGCCCGGGCACGATCGTCCAGCCGATCTCGCCCTCGCTGAGCCCGGTGCCCTGCAGGTGCAGCATCGAGTCTCCGACGACCTCGCCGTCGTGCACGACCGCGAGGCCGATGAACTGCCCGTCACCGGGATCCGTGCGGCGGCGCACCATCTCGATGACCTCGGCCGGGTTGAGCGGACGGCTCAGCAGCAGGCTGGTCCACTGCTCGGAGGCCCACGCGTCGAGGAACGCGTCGGCGTCGCCGATCTCGAAGGGCCGCAGCTCCAGCCGCTCGGTGCGCAGCGGCCAGGACGGCGGCCGGGGGGTGAGGAACTCCGTGCGGGGGGCGTCGACCCAGGTCTCGCGCACGGTCGGGCCGCCGAACCTGAGCCGGTCGTACGCCGTCATCGGCAGCAGCAGCGAGTCCAGCCCGGGCACGGCGAGCACGCCGTCGACGGCCTCGCCGAGCATCCCGCGGGCGACCGGGTCGTGCGGGTCGAGACGCAACAGGTCGACGGCTGCGGCCGCCTCCGCCGCCCGCTCCGCCGCCTGCTTGATCCGCAGCGGCATCACCTCGCGCAGGAAGACGTGCTGCCCGGACAGGTAGTGCACCCACTCCCGTTCGCCGGTGGCGGGGTCCTCGCTCCAGAACGCGACGAACCAGTCGTGGAGCCGGTCCACGCCGCCGGCGATCCGGGCGGGCTCACCGTGCGTCGCCGGGACCATCGGTGTCGCGTCGCGCAGGACGTACGACGGCAGCGGCAGGCGGCCGTCGAGCATCAGCGACATCGCCTGCGTCGTGGCCGGGACGAAGTGCTGACGGACGTAGGCGTCGTCGTCGGCGGTCATCGGGTGGTCGCCGTTGACGGCCACGAAGCGGTCGCGGACCGCCTGCGCGACCGGATCGTTCAGCGCGTCATCTCCCACACGGTCAACAGTGCCATCAACACGCAGACCGTCGCACCCACGTAGTGCAGCACCGAGAGCTTCACGTGCCGGAGCAGCAGCCGACCGACGATCACGGCCAGGCCGGACACCGCGAGCAGGGCACCCCAGGCGCCCAGGAAGACCGAGACCGGGGCGTCGTACTTCGCGACCAGCGAGATCGTCAGCAGCTGGGACAGGTCGCCCCACTCGGCGGCGAAGAGCACGAGGAACGACGTCACCACGACCCGGACACCGTGGGCACCCGCGTCCGCCTTGGCGGCGTACGCCTCCTCCTGGCCGGGCTCGTCAGCGTCGGCGGAGCGCGCCTCGCGGAAGAGGATGACGGCGCCGACCACGAACATCAGCGCGGCGACGACGTGGATGAGCTGGCCGGGGAGGAACGAGGCGGCCTTGCCGACGCCGACGGCGATGCCGGTCTGCACCATGAAGGCCAGCGCGACGCCGATCCAGACGAAGAGCGGGCGCATCTTCGTCGACATCACCAGCGTGGCGATGAAGGTCTTGTCGGGGAGCTCGACGACGAAGATGGCTCCGAAGGCGAGGGCCACGACCACCAGGTCGATCACCGGGTGAGTGAACCAGTCACTCGGCGCGGAAGGCGTCGGCGGGGTAGACGCCGAGGACCTTGACCTCCGTGGTGAAGAAGGCCAGCTCCTCCAGCGCGTTGCGCACGCCCGGGTCGTCCGGGTGTCCGTCGACCTCGGCGAGGAACTGGGTGGCGGTGAAGTGGCCGCCGACCATGTAGCTCTCCAGCTTGGTCATGTTGACGCCGTTGGTGGCGAATCCACCGAGCGCCTTGTAGAGGGCTGCGGGGAGGTTGCGCACGTTGAAGATGAAAGTGGTGACGACGGGCCCGTCGCCGGCCACGGCCTGGTCGAAGTCGCGCGAGAGCACCACGAAGCGGGTGGTGTTGTGGTCCTCGTCCTCGATCTCCTCGCGGAGCACCTGGAGGCCGTAGATCTCCGCGGCCAGCGGCGGCGCGATCGCCGCCTGGGTGGGGTCGCCGGACTCGGAGACCTCGCGCGCGGCGCCGGCCGTGTCGCCGGCGACCACGGGGGTGAGGCCGAGCTCGCGGATGACCCCGCGGCACTGGCCCAACGCGTGGACGTGGCTGTGCACGGTGCGCAGCGAGTCGATGGTCGTCCCCGGCAGGGACATGAGGGAGAACTGGATGCGCAGGAAGCGCTCGCCCACGATGTGCAGGTCCGAGGTCGGCAGGAAGTGGTGGATGTCGGCCACGCGGCCGGCGATCGAGTTGTCGATGGGGATCATCGCCAGGTCGGCGTCGCCGGTCTCCACCGCCGCGAAGGCGTCCTCGAACGAGGCGCAGGCCACCGGCTCCCAGTCGGGGTAGGCCTGCTGGCAGACCAGGTGCGAGTTGGCTCCGCGCTCGCCCTGATAGGCGATCCTCCGGGTCGTCCCCGGCACAACAGGCTCCGTCACGACCGCGAGTCTGGCACGCGCGGCCGTGTCCGACCGGCCCGGACCGTCCCGCGAACATAGGGTCAGCGGGTGCTCGCAGAAGTCCTGGCCGTGGTTGCCGTCGTCCTTGCTGCCCTGGCCTGCGTCCTGGCCGCCCTCGCGCTGCGGCGTACGTCCCCGCGCTCGCGCGGCGAGGGCGTGGACGCGTTGCCCGAGGACGTGCACGGGCTGCGGCAGGAGGTCGCGGCGCTCAAGGCCGAGAACGCCGACGCGCTCCGCCACCTGTCGGTCGTGCGCTACGACGCCTTCGGTGACGTCGGCGGCCACCTGAGCTGGAGCCTGGCGCTGCTCGACGACGCCGGTCACGGCACCGTGCTCACCTCGATCCACGGGCGCAGCGAGGCCCGCACCTATGCCAAGTCGATCGCCGGCTGGACGTGCGAGCAGCAGCTGTCCCCGGAGGAGCTGGAGGCGATCGAGCACGCCCGCCCCTGACGGCCGGCGTGCTGCTCGGCAGCGGCGGGTGAGGCCTCAGCGCGGGACGCGGACCAGCAGGCGCCCGTGGATGCACTCCATCCGCAGCTCGCGACCCTCGCCGATCGAGTCGCCGTCGAGCTGGCGCGGGGTGTCGGTGGACGCCTTGATCCGCACCCGCGCGCCCGTGCGCCGGTCGATCAGCTCGTCCACGGTCTGGCTCTTGCGCAGCACCCGCACCGCGAGCGGGATCCAGGACAGGAACTTCTTGGGGTGCAGGATCACCACGTCGAGCACGCCGTCGTCGATCGCCGCGTCGGGCAGCAGCGGCATGCCGGCCTGCAGGAAGCCGACGTTGCCCACGAGGACCGTGCGGGCCCGGTGGAGGGTCGGCTCCTCGTCGTCGATCTGGATCTCGACCCTCACGGCCGGGAACATCAGTGACTTCAGGCCGGAGATGACGTAGGCCACCCAGCCGATCTTCTTCTTGATGTCCTCGTTGACCCCCTCCATGATCGCGGCGTCGAAGCCCATGCCGGCCATCACCATGAAGTGGGTGTCCTCGATGCCGTCACCACCGACTCTGACCAGGTCGATCGCGCGGTCCTGGCCGTTGAGGGCGACGTCGATCGCCGAGCGGAGGTAGAGCGGGACGTCGAGGTTGCGGGCCAGCAGGTTGCCGGTGCCGGCGGGGATGATCCCGACCGGGATGCCGGTCCCGGCGAGCTCGGCGCACACCTCGCGCACGGTGCCGTCGCCGCCGCAGACCATGACCAGGTCGGCGCCGGAGACCGCTGCCTGCTCAGCCATGCCGGTGCCCGGGTCCTCGACCGTCGTGTACTGCCAGGTCGGCTCCGACCATCCGGACGCGTGAGCCATCTCGGCGACGATAGAGCGGAACTGGCCGACGTCCTCGACCTTGATCGGGTTGAGGATCACCGCGAGCCGGCGCTCCGAGGCGTAGACCTGGGGCAACGGCTCGGACTTGGCCGCGGTCGAGCGCGGACGCGGGTCGATGAGTGCCAGCGTGACGAGGAAGATCGTGAGCGCCAGCAGCGACCCGCCGATCACGTCAGTGGGGTAGTGCCGACCCAGGAGCAGCCGGTCCAGGCACACCACCAGCCACCAGCCCACCGCCAGCGTGATGCCGAGCCGGCGCAGGCTCGTACGACGGACGAAGAGCACCAGCAGCATGACGAGGACCGCCGCGAAGGCCGCGGCCGACGACGCGTGGCCGGAGGGGAAGCTGTTGTTCTCGTGGAGGGCGATCGTGTCCTGCCAGTCCGGCCGGTCACGTCCGAGCCACAGCTTGAGGCCGGTGGTCGCCGCCGAGGTCGCGATCATCACCAGCGCAGCGATCAGCGCGGCCCAGCGCTGACGGCGTACGACGAGCGCGAGGACCAGGAGCGTGGTCAGGATCGTCATGCCGATGGTCCCGAAGGCCACCTCGATGACCCGCAGCACGTCGACCAGCAGGGCGGAGTCGTCCGCCCAGTCCTCCATGAGCCGCCCCTCGACGTCGAAGCCGTCCAGCGGCGACCGGTCGCGGGTCACGAGGAGGGCCAGGACGGTGAACAGGACACCGCTGAGGAGCGCCCAGGCCAGGCTGCGGTTGCGGGAGGCGGGAGTCACCTGCGAAGTATGCCCAAACCGGTTCGGATCCCCGATGTCCTGGCGGCTAGCCTTCATTCATGATCGACCCCCGACTGCTCCGTGACGACCCCGACCGCGTGCGTGCCGCCCAGGCCAAGCGCGGGCTGTCCGCCGACGTGGTCGACCGGGCGCTGGAGGCCGACTCCGCCCGGCGGCAGGCGATCGCCGACTTCGAGGCCAAGCGGGCCGAGCAGAAGTCCAGCGGTGCTCTGGTGGCCCGGGCGCAGGGTGAGGACAAGCAGGCCCTGCTCGCCCAGGTGAAGGAGCTCGCCGCGGGGGTGAAGGCCGCCGAGGCCACCCGCAACCAGGCCGAGGAGGCCTGGGACACCGCGATCCGGTCGATCCCCAACGTCGCCGATGACCACGCGCCCGCCGGTGGCGAGGAGGACTACACGGTCATCGAGCACATCGGCACGCCCCGCGAGTTCGACTTCGAGCCGCGCGACCACGTCGAGCTGGGCAGGCTGCTCGGCGCGATCGACCTCGAGCGGGGCGCCAAGGTCTCCGGCTCGCGCTTCTACTTCCTCACCGGCATCGGCGCCCAGCTCCAGCTCGCGCTGGTCAACATGGCGATGGACCAGGCACGTGCCGCCGGATTCATCCAGGCCGCCGCCCCGTCGCTGGTCCGACCGCGCGCCATGGAGGGCACCGGCTTCCTCGGCCAGGCGGCCGACGACGTCTACCGCATCGAGGGCGAGGACCTCTACCTCGTCGGCACCTCTGAGGTGCCGATGGCGGCCTACCACTCCGACGAGATCCTCGACGCCGCGTCGCTGCCGCTGCGCTACGCCGCCTTCAGCCCGTGCTTCCGCAAGGAGGCCGGCAGCCACGGCAGGGACACCAAGGGCATCTGGCGGGTGCACTGGTTCGACAAGGTCGAGATGTTCGTCTACACCACCGTCGAGGAGTCCTACGCCGAGCACCAGCGACTGCTGGCCTGGGAGAAGGAGTTCCTCGACAAGCTCGAGCTCGCCTACCGCGTCATCGACACTGCCGCGGGCGACCTGGGACTCAGCGCCGCACGCAAGTTCGACTGCGAGGCGTGGATCCCGAGCCGGAAGGGCTACGGCGAGCTGACCTCCACGTCCAACTGCACCGACTTCCAGGCGCGGCGCCTCGACATCCGCACCCGCGGCGACGGAGGGACGACGCCCGTGGCGACGCTCAACGGCACACTGACCGCCGTCACGCGCGCCATCGTCGCGGTCCTCGAGACCCACCAGAACGAGGACGGCTCGGTGACGGTGCCGCAGGCGCTACGGCCCTACCTCGGTGGCCTCGAGATCATCAAGCCGCTCGGGTCGAGCGTTGCTTGACGAAGGCGCACAGCCCGCTCCCCGGGTCGAGGGGGGCGCGCAGCGCACGTCACGAGACCTCCCGGCCGACTGGTCCCCCAGGGTCGTCGCGCTCGACATCGACGGCACCTTGCTGAAGTGGGTCGAGGGCCAGGCCGAGGAGTACGAGACCATCACCGAGCCCGTGCTCGACGCCGTGCACCGAGCGATCGACGCGGGGGCGCACATCGTGCTGTCCAGCGGACGTTCCCCACACGGCATGACCCGGATCGCCGACCTGCTGCGCCTCCCGCGCGAGGACGCCGACCGCCTCTGGATCGTGGCGTCCAACGGCGCCGTCGTGTTCCGCTACCCACCGATGGAGATCGTCCACGAGGACACCTTCGACGCCGCCTCGGCCGTGGCCGCGGTGCTGGAGCACCACCCGCACGCGCTGGTGGCCGTCGAGGAGCGCGGTGTCGGCGGCTACCGGGTCAACCGGGTCTTCCCCGACGGCGAGATCTCCGGCGAGCAGATCATCACCGACGTCCACGACATCGTCGGCGAGCCGGTGAGTCGCGTGATCATCCGCGACCCCCAGGCCACCGCCGACGACTTCATCGAGCTCGCGGCCAGGCTCGGGCTGCACGGCACCGACTACGTGGTGGGCTGGACGGCCTGGATGGACCTGTCCCCGGTCGGCGTCTCCAAGGCCTCCGGGCTGGAGCACGTCTGCGACGCTCTCGGCCTCGGCGCGGACGACGTGCTGGCGATCGGCGACGGCCGCAACGACATCGAGATGCTGCGCTGGGCGGGCCGCGGGGTCGCGATGGGACAGGCCGTCGACGAGGTCAAGGCGGCCGCTGACCACGTGACCGGCTCGGTCCACGACGAGGGCGCGGCGGTCGAGATGTCGCGGTGGTTCCCGGAGCGGACGGACTGACGCCGTGGCCGACCGGTTCACCTTCACCGCGCCGCTGTGGCGGTGGACCGCACGCAACCAGCCGGCCGAGGCGGGCGGCTGGTGCTTCGTGACGCTGCCCCCCGAGGTCGTCGACGAGGTCCGGCAGCGTGCCGCCGAGCCCCGCGGCTTCGGGTCCGTGCGGGTGCGGGTCGAGTGGGGAGCGACGACGTGGGACACCAGCGTGTTCCCCGACTCGAGCTCGGACGGCTTCGTGCTCCCGGTGAAGAAGGCGGTGCGTGTCGCCGCAGGGGTCGAGGAGGGTGACGAGCTCACCCTTGACGTTGTCGGTCAGGGACGAGGGGTGAGGCCGCCGCGCCTGGTGGCGACCGACCTGGACGGGACCCTGCTCGACTCCGCGGGCCGGGTCTCGACGCGGACCCGCGCCGTGCTCGACGAGCTCGACCAGCGCGGCGTACCCGTCGTGTTCACCACCGGGCGCCCGATCCGGTGGATGGAGAGCCTCTGGGACGCCGTCGGCGGTCACGGACTGGCGATCTGCAGCAACGGCGGGATCGTGTACGACGTCGCGCGCCGCGAGGTCCGCACGGCGCGGACCATCCCGAGGCAGGTGCTGCTCGACGTGGCCGTGCTGCTGCGCGAGCAGGTGCCGGGGACGGTGTTCGCGCTGGAGCGGACGACCGGCTTCGCCAGCGAGCCGGACTTCATGCCTCGCCTCGCGGTCGACCTGGACCCCGACGTCGACTCCGGTCCGCTGGAGTCCCTCGTGGACGACACCGTCGTCAAGCTGCTGGTCCGCCACGAGGACCACGAGCCGGAGCCCTACTGGCAGCGCGTCGCCGAGATCGTCGGCGAGCGGGTGGTGACGACGTGGTCGTCGACCGGCACCCTGGTCGAGATCAGCGCCGCCGGCATCACCAAGGCGACCACGCTCGCGACGGTCGTGACCGAGATGGGGCTCGGTGCCGAGGACGTCGTCGCCTTCGGTGACATGCCCAACGACCTGTCGATGCTCGCGTGGGCGGGCAGCTCCTATGCCATGGCCAACGCGCACCCCTCGGTGCGCGACCTGGCCCACCACCTGGCTCCGAGCAACGACGACGACGGTGTCGCCGCGGTGCTCAGCGACCTCTTCGACCTCTCTCGCTAGGCTTCGCGCCATGTTCCGTGCCGTCCGCCTCGCCGCCGCGATGCTGCTCGCCTGCCTGGGCCTGGTGGTCACCGCCACCGCCCCGGCCTCCGCCGCCTGCACCTGCAAGCAGGGGGAGCTCGAGCAGCAGGTCGACCGGGCCGACGTGGTCTTCATCGGCACGATCGACGAGGTCGGCACGGCGGGCGAGACCACCACCTACGACATCACCGCCTCCCGGGCCTACCTGGGCAGCCCGGAGCGTTCGACGCAGGTCGTGTCCGTCGGTGGCCGCAACGCCTGCGGCCTGGGTGAGCTCGGGGTCGGCACGACCTACCTCTTCCTCGCCACCGGCGACGCTGCGCCGTACGACGCCGACAGCTGCGGCGGCACCGGCGTCGCCAACCCGACCAAGGTGGAGAAGATCGAGAAGATCCTCGGGGAGGGCACCTCCGTCGACCCGCCCCCGCCGCCGCAGGCCGTGCTGACCAAGGTCGAGGACTCCGCCCCGGCCGGCTTCGCGCGGACCGCCGCGCCCGGGGCCGCGGCCGTGCTCATCGGCCTCCTCGGCCTGGTCGTCGTACGACGACTCGCCCGCCGCTGACCGCGGCGGCGCCGGCCGGCGGCTCGCCCCACCGCTGCCTCCCCGGCGGCATAGTCCCCATCGGATGGGTTGCCGGGGCCGGGTGGGGCCAACCCGATTGATGGGGACTATCACGGAGGGAGCAGGGAGCCCGGCGGGTCAGAGGTACATGCCGCTCGAGGAGCTTCCGGGCTCGGGCGAGTCCTCGGTGGACCCGTGGGGCATCCCCATCGGCTGGTGCGAGGCGTGGCCGGCACCCGCGGGGAGTGCCCTGCGCATCTGCTCGAGCTGGGCGCGCGAGGCGACCTGCTGGGCGTAGATCGCGGTCTGGATGCCGTGGAAGAGCCCCTCGAGCCACCCGACGAGCTGGGCCTGAGCGATCCGGAGCTCGCCCTCGGACGGGGTGCCCTGCTCGGTGAACGGCAGGGTGAGCCGGTCGAGCTCCTCGACGAGCTCGGGCGCGAGGCCGGACTCGAGCTCCTTGATGGAGGCGGCGTGGATCTCCTTGAGCCGTTGGCGGCTGGCCTCGTCGAGCGGCGCCGCCTTCACCTCCTCGAGGAGCTGGCGGATCATGCTGCCGATGCGCATCACCTTCGCCGGCTGCTCGACCAGCTCGGTGATGTGACGCTCGCCGTCGCCCTCGCTGTCATCGCCGTCCTCTGCGGCCTGCACCATGGCCGGCAGCGCGCTGGCGGGGATGGTGCCGATCGGCTGGCCGTCCGGTCCCACGACCACCACCTGGTCCTCGTCCCCCGAATCGTCGGTGGTCGGCTCGGGCTGCGGCTGATCGCTCATGCGAACCACCCTAGACGTGTCCGCGAAGCGCGCTCGGGGCCGCCGGGTCGCGGTGGCCCGCCCACAGTCCGCCCCCGGGAAGAGGTGGCTGGAGCACTCAGAGGGTGAGCACGAACTTCCCGGCGTGCCCGCCCTCCTCCATGGCCCGGTGCGCCCGACCGACGTCCTCGAGGGGCAGGACGGTCTCGACGATCGGGCGGATCGCGCCGGCCGCCACCAGCGGCCAGACGGTCTCCACCACGCCGCAGCAGATCGCTGCCTTCTCGGCGAGGGGACGCGCACGCAGCGAGGTCGCGGTGACGGAGGCGCGCTTGCGCAGCAGCGCACTGATGTCGAGCTCGCCCTTGCTCCCACCCTGCATCCCGATGATCACGAGGCGTCCGCCGGTGGCGAGGGCGGTCACGTTGCGACCGAGATACTTCGCGCCCATGTTGTCGAGGATCACGTCCGCCCCGCCCGCCTCCGTGAGCACCTCGACGAAGTCGTCCTCGCGGTAGTCGATCGCGTGGCTCGCGCCGAGCGACCGGCACAGCTCGAGCTTCTCCGGCGACCCAGCGGTGGTGAAGACCTCCGCGCCACGCGCCGCGGCGAGCTGGATCGCCATCGTGCCGATGCCGCCGGCGCCGCCGTGGACGAGGAAGCGCTCGCCCTTCTGGAGGTGCGCGGTCATGAAGACGTTGGACCAGACGGTCGCGGCCACCTCGGGCAGACATGCGGCCTCGATCAGCGAGACGCCGCCGGGGACCGGCATGACCTGGCCGACCGGCACCGCCACCCGGGCGGCGTACCCGCCACCGGCGAGCAGGGCGCACACCTCGTCGCCCACCGACCAGCCCTCGACGCCCTCGCCGAGCGCCACGATCCGACCGCTGCACTCCAGGCCCATGACGTCGGAGGCACCGGGCGGCGGCGGGTAGAACCCCTGCCGCTGCAGGGTGTCGGCGCGGTTGACGGCCGTGGCGACGACCTCGACCAGCACCTCGCCTGCCCCGGGGAGGGGCTCGGCGACCTCGCCGACGGACAGGACACTCGCGTCACCGGGGCCGGTGGTCACGACAGCGCGCAAAGGATCAGTCCTCGTAGAGATCGGTGGAGTGGTCGACCGACGAGTCGTCGGGGACCTCGTCGTCCACGTCGTCGGGATCCGGCGCGTCGGCGGGGCGGTCCCAGCTCTCGGCGAGCGCCTGGGCCTTGGCGGCCATCCGCTCGATCTGCTCGGGGTTGAGGCCCCCGGCGCCAGCGGCGACACCCAACAGGTACGTCGTGATGGGCGCGGCGGTCCTCTGCACGTCGTGGGCTGCGGTCCGAGCGAGGTCGAGAACCAATCCTTCGTCGACCTCGGTCTCGACGTCGAGCACGTCGCAGAGCTCATCGATCCAGTCGTGGAGATTCACGAGCCCAATGTCTCGCAACCGACCGGGCGGCGGCAAGGGAATCGGGTGGACGCGGGGCGGGTCGGGCGTGTCACCCGCCCAGGTCGCGCAGGTCGGTCCACGAGTCGATGTCGACCGCCTCGTCGCCGGCGGGTGCGACCTGAGCCAGGCGCAGGGGGGCGAGAAGCCGGTGCAGCGCCATGCCGTGCTGCCCCTCCAGGTCGGGGCGTACGCCGCTCAGCGCCGCCGCGTCGAGGACGCCCGCGAGCTGGCGGCGACCGTCGACGTCCACGAGGAACGCGCCGTCGTGGCCCTCCGCCGCCTGGCGCAGCCGGCGCATCGTCGCCACGCTCACGCGCGGCATGTCCACGGCCAGGACGCCGACCAGGCGGGGCCGGCGCAGCAACGCGTCCACGCCGGTCAGGAGCCCGGCGACGGGGCCACCGCGTGGAGGGTCCTCGCAGGCGAAGGTCACCGGCCGGTGGGTCGGGACACTCGCGGGGGCGACCACGACGACCTCGTCCGCGTCGAGGAAGGTCTCGATCGCCAGCTCCAGCAGGGTCCGGCCGTGCAGCTCGATGGCCGCCTTGTCGATCCCGCCCATCCGGGCCGCCGTACCGCCGGCGAGGACCACACCGCAGAAGTCGCCGGCGGTGAGGTCGAGGTCCATGCGGACATCCTCCCAGTTCTGCTCTGGCACTCTGGACCCATGACCGAGCAGCTGCGGGTGCGCGTGCACCAGTGGGCGAGCGGGCTCGACCCCGACGCCAACCGCCTCCGGCTCGCGCAGGGAGCGACGCCCGGTGCCGACCTCGTGGTCTTCCCCGAGGCCTTCGCGCGTGACTTCGGCGAGGCCGGCTCCGACGTGAGCGCCTTTGCCGAGCCCATCGAGGGGCCCTTCGGCCACGAGCTCGCCCGCGTCGCCGACGCGAGCCGGTGCACGGTCGTGGCCGGGATGTTCGAGGTGGCCGAGGACCCCGACCGGCCCTACAACACCCTCCTGGTCGGCGGCGCCGGCTCGGCGGCGTACCGCAAGATCCACCTCTACGACTCCTTCGGCTACCGCGAGTCGGACCGCCTGACCGGGGGCCCGACCGAGCCGGTCGTGGTCGAGGTCGCGGGCTGGCAGGTCGGGCTGATGACGTGCTACGACCTGCGCTTCCCGGAGCTGGCCCGAGGTCTGGTCGACCTGGGCGCCGAGGTCCTGGTGGTCCCGGCGGCCTGGCTGCCGGGACCGCGCAAGGTCGAGCACTGGCGCACCCTGCTGGCCGCCCGCGCCATCGAGAACACCTGCTTCGTGGTGGGCGCCGCGCAGCCCGAGCCGCGCTACTGCGGGCACTCCGCCGTCTTCGGCCCGCTCGGGGAGATGCTGGCGGACGCCGGAGGGGGCGAGGCGTCGCTGGAGGTCGTGCTGCAGCGCGACGACCTCCGCGCGGCCCGTCGCACCAATCCGTCCCTGGCCAATCGTCGGCTGTAGCCTCGTCCGACGTGCCTTCCCCCACCTCCGAGAGCCCCCGCGGGTCGTCCCGCGGCAAGCGGGCTGCCGCGCGTCCGCCGTCGCGGCTGACGTCGCGGCGCCGGCGGAGCCCGAAGGTGGAGTCCCCGGCCGAGTCCCCGGCCGATTCTCTGGCTGAGTCCCCGGCTGAGTCCCCGGCTGAGTCCCCGGTGGCGTCGCAGTCCGACCCGCAGCCGGGTGCCCCCGACGCGACCCCTGCGCCGCAGCTGCCGGCCGAGGGCCCGCGCCGCACCCTGCTCATCGGCTGGTTCGGCGTGCTCGGGATCGGCATCGCCGCCCTTGCCTGGTCGGCGATCAACGGCATCCTGGACGGCCGCTCCACCGTCAGCCAGCTCGGTCCCACGCCGGGCTGGCTGGACGGCGCCGGCGCGGTCGCGGTGGTGACGGCACTGTCGTGGCTCCTCGCGACCCGCACCGCGGGCCGGGCCGTGGTGTCTGCCGGGCTGGCTCTCGCCCTCGGGACCGCCAGCCTCCTCATCGGCGGCCGGGTGCTGCCGACCGGCGCCGCGGTGATGACGTGCGTGGTCGGCAGCGTCTACGCCGTGATGGTGACCGTGCCGGCGATCACCTGGTGGAAGGCCGTGCGCGAGGTCCTCGTCGCCACCCTCGTCGCGGCGGTGACCGCGTTCGCGGCCGTGGGCTTCGAGCCCACCGTGGCCACCGAGCGCTTCGACTTCGTGGCCCTGCTGCTCGCGCTGGCCCTCGCGTTCACCATCGTCTACCGGCTCGGCGCCGGGCTCCACGGCCTCGGCCGACGTGGGCTGATCGTCGTCGCGATCGGGCTCGCGGTGCTCGTCGCGACACTGGCGTACGCCGAGCTGCTGCGCCGCTACGGCGCCCAGTCCGTCGTGTCGTCGATCCTCGACTTCGCCGACGCGACCTCCGCGCGGATCGGCGCCTTCCCCCGACCGCTGGTCGTGCTCCTCGGCATCCCGGCGCTCGTGTGGGGCACGCACGTCCGCGCCCGGCGCCGCCAGGGCTGGTGGGTGTGCGCCTTCGGTGTCGCGGCGACGGTGCCGCTCACCTCGGGACTCGTCGCGCCGGACAGCTCCTACGCCGAGGTGGGGCTGCAGGCGGTGTACTCGCTCGTCCTGGGCCTCGCGCTGGGCTACCTGGTCATCCGGGTCGACCTCGCGCTGACCGGACCCAGGGGCCGGCGCGGGCGCCGAGCCGAGGAGGCGGGTCCGCACCGGCCCGAGCCGAGCCGCTTCGCCGAGCTCTGAGCCTCCCCGAGGAGGCGCGCCGGGGCCCCGACGGCGACCACCGCCTACGTCCGGGTAACCGCTAGCGTCGAGCCATGGCCCGCCCCACGTCGCTCGAGATCGTGTCCGAGCTGGTCGCCAACGTGCTGGTCATCGAGGTGGCCGAGGGGGACCGCGTCGAAGCCGGCGACACCGTCGTGCTGCTGGAGTCGATGAAGATGGAGATCCCGATGCTGGCCGAGCACGGCGGCACCGTCACCGCGATCAAGGTGGCCGTCGGTGACGTGGTGCAGGACGGGGACGTGCTCGTCGTGCTCGACTGATTTCCGGCCCGCGTGCGCACCTGAGGGCCCTACGCTCCTGCCCATGACTGCCGGACGTGCACGCACGGCCCATCTCGTCGTGGCCCTCGTCGCCTGGGCAGCGCTGCTGCTCCAGCTGGTGCTGGTGCTCTCGGGCTCCGCCGTCCTCGTCGAGGACGACCCGCCCGGGCTGGGGGCGCGGGTCTATCGGTTCTTCGCCTACTTCACCATCCAGAGCAACCTGCTGGTGGCCGTCTCCTCGACGGTCCTCGCGCGCGACCCGGCACTCGACCGGCCCGCCTGGCGCCTCGTGCGTCTGGCGGGACTGGTCGGCATCACGGTCACCGGGCTGGTGCACTTCCTGCTGTTGCGCCCCCTGCTGGACCTCGACGGGGCCGACTGGGTCGCCGACAAGCTGCTGCACATGGTCGTGCCGGTGCTCGCCGTCGCGGTCTGGGCCTGGGTGGGACCCCGCCCGCGGATCGTCGTCCGGGAGATGGCGTACGCCCTCTGCTGGCCGCTGGCCTGGCTGGCCTGGACGCTCGTGGTGGGCCGGGTCGACGGCTGGGTCCCCTACCCGTTCCTCGACGCCGGCACGGAGGGCTGGGGTGCGGTCGCGGTCGTGAGCGTGGGGATCACGGTCCTGTTCGTCGTGCTCTTCGCCGTGTACGGCTGGCTGGACCGTCGGCTGCCCGCGGCGCCCACGGACGGCCGCGCCGTCCAGACCGAGGCCCACACCGCCCGACCCTGAGGGTTTGGGACGCGGTCCGAGGCGGAAGGATCACCTACATCCGCTCGCAGGGCGACATCAGCGACGCGACGGGGCTCCTGCTGTCTGTCTTCGATCCGCTGTCGCGTGCGGCCGTGCAGGCCGCGGGCCACGCGATGGACGCGCTCGCCTCGCTGGAGCAGGCGGCAGCCGCCGCCGTCGGGGAGACCGCCCATGACTTCCGCACCCAGGACGGTTCGGTCAGCGACTTCTTCACCACGCTCGGGGGTGAGATCCATGCTCCGGGCGGAGCGGGTGGCTACCGCGACCTCGGCGGCTCGACCCTGCCGGCGGCTGACGGGTCCACCGGTGGCGACTACGGCGTCGGCGACGCCCGCCGGCTCGTCGGGCAGATCTCCTCGGGCGGCGGTGGGCCGGTGCGCGAGATGGTCGATGCCTCGTCCTACCTCGTCGCGCCGAGCAACCCGGAGAACCCGGTCCAGGACTCTGAGCGCCGGCGCGATCCTCGGCGGCATCGACTGGGCGGCGGAGCAGTTCCTGGGCTACTCGATCCTCGACCGCTGCATCTACCACCCGTTCGCCGGCGACTGGGAGGCCATCTTCCGCGCCTCGGAGGCGTGGGGCCACTGCGGCGACGCCTGCTTCGCGCTCGCCCGCAACCACGCCGGCCTGGTCTCCTCGACGGCGATTTCGTGGAGGCGGCCCTACGCGAGAAGGGCTTCCGCACGACGGAGGCCGAGGACGGGTTCCGGGCCAGGCGACGCCCGTGGTTCGACTGGCTGGCGGCCGCGGCCTCGACGCCGTGCGTCCTGCTCGTCGAGCCGACCTCGCCCACCACCGTGGTCCTCGACGTGGAGGGTCGCGGCAACCATCCGGCGCCCGACCGCGTCGCCGAGGCGCTCACCGAGGCCGTACGCCGCCTGGCCGCGGCCGGGGTCGAGGTTCGTTGGGACGAGTGGCAGGCCGTTCCCTAGGGCTCTTGCGGGGCTCCCGCTAGGGTCGCGGAATGGAGTTTCGATACCTCGGCAACAGCGGACTGAAGATCTCTGAGATCACCTACGGCAACTGGCTCACGCACGGCTCGCAGGTGGAGAACGACGTCGCCACCCAGTGTGTGCGCGCGGCCCTCGACGAGGGGATCTCGACCTTCGACACCGCAGACGTGTACGCCAACACCGCGGCGGAGACCGTGCTCGGCGAGGCGCTGAAGGGCGAGCGCCGCGAGTCGCTGGAGATCTTCACCAAGGTCTACTGGCCGACCGGGCCCAAGGGCAAGAACGACACCGGCCTGTCCCGCAAGCACATCATGGAGTCGATCGACGGCTCCCTGCGGCGGATGCAGACCGACTACGTCGACCTCTACCAGGCCCACCGCTACGACGTGGAGACGCCGCTGGAGGAGACGATGCAGGCCTTCGCCGACGTCGTCCGCCAGGGCAAGGCGCTCTACATCGGCGTCAGCGAGTGGACCGCCGACCAGATCCGCGCGGGCGTGGAGCTGTCGAAGGAGCTCGGCTTCCAGCTCATCTCCAGCCAGCCGCAGTACTCCATGCTCTGGCGCGTCATCGAGGACGAGGTGGTGCCCACGTCCGCCGAGCTCGGCGTCTCGCAGATCGTGTGGAGCCCGATGGCCCAGGGCGTGCTCTCGGGCAAGTACCTGCCCGGCCAGGCGCCGCCCGAGGGCTCGCGAGCGACCGATGACAAGGGTGGCTCCGACATGATCTCGCGGTGGATGAAGGACGACGTCCTGACCGCGGTGCAGGACCTCAAGCCGATCGCCGCCGACGCCGGCCTGACGATGGCGCAGCTCGCCATCGCGTGGGTGCTCCAGAACGACAACGTGGCCGCCGCCCTCGTCGGCGCCTCGCGCCCCGAGCAGGTCGCCGACAACGTCAAGGCCGCCGGGGTGAAGCTCGACGACGACGCGATGAAGCGCATCGACGAGGCCATCGGATCCGTCGTGATCCGTGACCCCGGCATGACGGCGGAGGGCATGCCGAAGGCCCGCGTGGTCTGACGACGCACGGTCAGGACTGCCGAATCGAGAACGTCCGGATGAGCCCCACCGTGTTCACGCGTGGCATCCAGGGGTTTATCATCGGCCCATGACGATGAAAGCGGTTGATGCCGAGCCGTGGGCCGGCGATGAGGTGCACGGCCTGATCGCCGCGGCGTGCCTGTTCCACGGGTTCTCCGACCCCTCGCGCCTGTCCATCGTGCGGCACCTCGCCCTCGGTGAGCACCGGGTGGTGGACCTCACGGCACACCTGGGGCTGGCCCAGAGCACCGTCTCCCAGCACCTGGCGTGCCTGAGGGACTGCGGCCTGGTCTCCTCGCGTCCCGAGGGGCGGGCATCGATGTGGTCGCTCGACCACGCTGACACCGTCATCGCCCTGCTCACCTCCGCCGAGAAGCTGCTCGCTCTCACTGGCGAGGCGGCCACGCTCTGTCCGAGCCACGGCCCCGACTCGTTGGACGCGGGTACGTCGTGACCACGGCCTCCGGTGCCCGGGCGACGCCCGCCCCGGCTCCGGACGAACGCTCGCGACTGGGTCGCCGCGCGCAGCTCCTGGCGGCGGTCTCAGTCTCCTACAACGTCGTCGAGGCGGTCGTCGCGATCACGGCGGGCCTGCTCGCCGGCTCGATCGCGCTCGTGGGGTTCGGGCTGGACTCGATCGTCGAGGTGTCCAGCGGGCTGATCATCTTGTGGCAGTTCCGTCACCCGCTGCCCGAGTCGCGTGAGCGGGTGGCGCTCCGACTCATGGCGGTCTCGTTCTTCGCCCTGGCGGCCTACGTCGCCGTGGAGTCGGTCCGGGCCTTGGCGAGTGGGCGAACGCCCGACCCGTCCCCGGTCGGCATCGCGCTCGCGACTGCTTCGCTGGCGATCATGCCGTTCCTCTCGTGGGCCCAGCGGCGCACCGGCAGGGCGCTGGGGTCCAACGCCGTTGTCGCGGACGCGACCCAGACCTTGCTCTGCACCTACCTGTCAGCCGGGCTGCTCGTCGGCCTCGTGCTCAACGCGACCCTCGGATGGCACTGGGCTGACCCGATCGCCGGCCTGGTGATCGCGGCCGTAGCGGTCAAGGAGGGCCGGGACGCCTGGCGGGGCGACGGGTGCTGCGGGCCGGTCGGAGGCGGTCACGCACGTCTCGACAAGGGCGACGGATGCGGGTGCGGCGCCAGTTGCTCGTGCGCCACCCCCGCGATGGAGCTGCTGACGACAGCGAGCCCGCGCGACCACGACGACGGAGGATCGTGATGGGTGCAGGACACGGACACGGCCATGCCGGCGGGCGGCACCGCTGGCGGCTCTCGGTCGCCTTCGGCCTCGTTGCGGCCTTCTTCGGCGTCGAGCTCGTCGTCGGCCTCGTCAGCGGCTCGCTCGCGCTGATCTCCGACGCCGGGCACATGGCCGCCGACGTGGTCGCGCTCGGCGCGGCGCTGGTGGCGACGAAGATCGCCACGCGGCCCGACGGCACGGGTCGGCGTACCTATGGCTCCTACCGCGCCGAGGTCTTCGCCTCCGGGTTCACGGTGCTCATCATGCTGGGGGTGTCGGCGTACGTCGTCGTGGAGGCGGTCGGCCGGATCGGTCAGGACGTCGCGGTGTCCTCGGCCCCGATGCTCGTCGTCGGCGCCCTCGGCCTGCTCGTCAACCTCGTCTGCCTCGTCCTGCTGCGCGGGGGTGCGCACGAGTCGATCAACGTCCGGGCGGCCTACCTCGAGGTGATGGCGGACGCCGCCGGAAGTGTCGGCGTGCTCGTCGCCGGGCTTCTCGTCGCGCTCACCGGCACCGGGCAGTGGGACACCGTCGTCGCCGTGGCGATCGGCGTCTTCGTGGCAGTGCGAGCGGTGATGCTGGGCCGGCAGGTCCTCGCCGTCCTGGGACAGCACGCCCCGGAGGACGTCGACCTCGAGGCGGTGGTCCGCGACCTGGAGCAGGTCGCGGGGGTGGCCGACGTGCACGACCTGCACGCGTGGACCCTGACCTCGGGCATGAACGTCGCCACTGCCCACCTCGTGCTCCGCGTGGGGGCCGACTCGCAGTCCGTCCTCGCGGGCGCCCGGACCACGCTGCGCGAGGGGCACGGCATCGAGCACGCGACGCTCCAGGTGGAGGTCACCCCGGCCCGCGAGTGTCACGAGGCGACGTGGTGACACACTGAGCCCCAACGCGCCCGGTCCAGCACGGCGCCACCAGACGGGATGTGTGTGAGCGAAGCAGTCATCGATCCCGCGGCGACGCCGCCCGTGGCCAGGACCGCCAACGTGCTCGCCAAGGGTGCACTCGTCCTGCTTCTGGTCCTGGTCCTGCTCTATCCCGACCAGGGCAACCTGCGCGACAAGGCCGCCGGGATGCGGGCGGTGGGCTATCCGCTCGTGTCGTTCACCCTGCCGCTGCTGTGGTGGTCGCTGTGGCGTGAGCGGATGTCGTTCCCCTGGGTGTCCGACCTGCTGATCACGGTCACCTGCTTCACCGACATCCTCGGCAACCGGATGGACCTCTACGACACGGTCGTGTGGTTCGACGACCTCATGCACTTCATGAACACCGGCCTGCTCGCGGCCGCGGTCATCCTCCTCACGTTGCCGCGCGACATCGGGTTCGGCAGGGTGCTCGAGCGCGCGCTGGCCTTCGGCGCGACGGCCGCGATCGCCTGGGAGGTCGCGGAGTACTTCGCCTTCATCAGCAGGTCGAGCGAGCGCGAGTTCGCCTACGCCGACACGCTGGGCGACCTCGCGCTCGGCACCGCCGGCGCGGTGGTCGCCGCCGTGGTCATCCACCGTGCGTGGCAGCACGGCCGACTTCTCGACCCGGAGGCGTTGCCGCCGCGCTCCGCGGCCTGAGGACTCCCGGGCCCGGGTTGACGCACCTCACACCGGCCAGGCCTTGGATCGTTCCAATTTCTTCGTCAGACTGGTTGCAGAGGTCCCAACCAGAGGAGAGACCCATGCGTCTGATCGACGAGCTCAACGAGCTGCACGACTACTACGCGAGCAAGATCGAGGTCGCCGTCTCGCGCGACGACCTCGCGTCGGCCGCCAGCCTGGCGCAGGCCTACGAGGACGACGCCGTCCAGCTGATGGCCGAGCGCGAGGGCCTGACCCATCTGCTGCCGCTGCCGCCCTTCGGCACGCGCGAGAGCGTCCTGCGCCGCACCGTGCGCCGCCTGCGGGCGGGCCGGGCCGCCTAGTCCGGGCCGCCTAGTCCGGGCGATACATCTCGCCGACGAGCGACACCACGTCGGCGATCGAGTCGACGATGCGAGTCGGGCGGTAGGGGAAGTCCTCCACCTGGTGGCGCTGGGTCGCCCCGGTGGCCACCAGGATCGTGCGCAGGCCGGCCTCCAGGCCGCTGATGATGTCGGTGTCCATCCGGTCGCCGATCATCACCGTCGTCTCGGAGTGGGCCTCGAGCCGGTTGAGCGCGCTGCGCATCATCAGCGGGTTGGGCTTGCCGATGAAGTAGGGCTGTCGGCCGGTCGCGGTGCTGATCAGCGCAGCCACTGATCCGGTGGCCGGCAGCATCCCCTGGGCGCTCGGACCGCTCGGGTCGGGGTTGGTCGCGATGAAGCGGGCCCCGTCGTTGATCAGGCGGATGGCGCGGGTGATGGCCTCGAACGAATAGGTCCGGGTCTCCCCGAGCACGACGTAGTCGGGGTCCTGGTCGGTCATCACATAGCCGATGTCGTGGATCGCCGCGGTGAGCCCCGACTCGCCCACGACGTACGCCGAACCTCCCGGTCGTTGGTCGTCGAGGAACTGGGCGGTGGCGAGCGCGGACGTCCAGATCGCGTCCTCGGGCACGTCGATGCCGCTACTGCGCAACAGCCGCACCCGCAGGTCCCGCGGGGTGAAGATCGAGTTGTTGGTCAGCACCAGGAACGGGATGTCGGCCCCGCGCAGCGCGGCGATGAACTCCTTCGCCCCGGGGATCGGCTCCTCCTCGCGCACGAGGACCCCGTCCATGTCGGTCAGCCAGGTCAGGACGGGACGGAATTCGGTCACGGGCCCATTGTCGACCACGCGCGGGGCTGCACGGCGAGCCGTCCGCCGAGGACGCTCAGGCCCGCGCGCCCGCCGCCTCGTCCAGCGGGTCGTCCGTGTCGTGCGTGTCGTCGGGCTCGTCCGCGTCGGCGGCGGTGGGCCCGGGGTGCACGGGGTGGCTGCGCTCGAGCTTCGCGCCCTCGACGTCGACGTCGGGCAGGATCCGGTCCAGCCACCTCGGCAACCACCAGGCGTGCTCGCCCAGCAGGTGCATCGCGGCCGGGATGAGCAGCATCCGGACCACGAAGGCGTCCAGCAGCACGCCGAACGCGAGCCCGAAGCCGATCGGCTTGATGGTGGCGTCGTGGGAGAAGATGAAGCCTGCGAAGACCGAGATCATGATGATCGCCGCAGCCGTCACCACCGACCGGCCGGCGCGCAGGCCGTGCTGGACGGCGACCCGCGCCGGCGCACCGTGGACGTAGGCCTCGCGCATGCCGGAGACCAGGAAGAGCTGGTAGTCCATCGCCAGCCCGAACAGGATCCCGGTGGCGATGATCGGCAGGAAGCTCAGCACCGGGCCGGGCGCGTGCACGCCGAACAGGTCGGCAAGCAGGCCGATCTGGAAGATCGCGGTGATCCCGCCGAAGGCCGCGAGCAGCGACAGCACGAAGCCCAGGGTCGCCGTCAGCGGAACCAGGATCGAGCGGAAGACCACGACCAGGATGAGCATCGAGAGGCCGACCACCAGCGCGAGGTAGAGCGGGAGCACGTCGGAGAGCTTGTCGGAGATGTCGATGCCGGCACTCGCATTGCCGGCCACGCCGAGGCTGGCCTCTCCACCGTCGGCGGTCTGCGGCGTCAGGTCGCGCAGCTCCTGGACCAGCGCGGCGGTCGACTCGCTGGAGGGCCAGCGCTCGGGGATCACCTGGAAGGCCAGGGCGGTGCCGTCCTGCGAGGCCCCGATCGCGACCACGGCGACCACGTCGCCGAGGTCGTCGATCGCCTGCCCGACGGCGGCCTGCTCGGCGAGGAGGTCGTCCTCGTCGACCGGGGCGGGCAGGTCGGCGACGACCAGCAACGGGCCGTTGAACCCGTCACCGAACTTCTCCGCCTGGACGTCGTACGCCCGGAAGCCCGCGGAGTCCGGCGGCTGGGTCGAGCCGTCGGGCAGGCCGAGCCGCATCTGCGTCGCGGGCGCTGCGACGACGAGCAGGGCAGCCACCCCGAGCCCGAGGACGGCCCAGGCGCGCGTCGTGCTCGTGGGCCTGTGGCGGCCCGTGATCGCGGCGTCGTCGGAGGCCTCCCCGGCGCCGTGCCGCGCCCGCTCGCGGTTTCGCAGGATCCGCGGGCCGACCAGGGCCAGGACAGCGGGCGTGAGGGTGACGGCCATCAGGACGGCCACCATCACGGCGACCGCGCCGACGGTGCCCATCAGGCCGAGGAAGCCGACGCCGGTGACGTTGAGCGCGAGCAGCGCCACGATGACCGTCACGCCGGCGAAGACGACCGCGTTGCCGGAGGTGCCGTTGGCGAGGCCGATCGACTCGTGCATCTCGGCGCCCTGCTTCAGCTGGCGACGGTGGCGGTTGATGATGAACAGCGAGTAGTCGATGCCGACCGCGAGGCCGAGCATCACACCGAGCACCGGGGTGACGGAGACGAAGTCCACGATCCCCGAGAACGACAGCGAGGCCAGCGAGGCGACGCCCACGCCCAGCAGCGCGGTGAGCAGCGGCAGGGCGGCGCCGAGCACCGTGCCGAGGATGACGAAGAGCGCGATCGCGGCGATGACGACCCCGGCGATCTCGCCCGGCCCGAGGATCGAGGGCACCGTCTGCGCGATCTCCTGCGAGGGATGGACCTCGACGCCCTCGATGCCGGCGTCGGCGACGAGGTCCTCGATCTCGGTCTTCACCTCGGTGGTGACCTCGTTGATCGCCACCTCGAACACCACGTTGGCGACGGCGGCGGTGCCGTCGGTGGAGACCGTGCGATAGCCGGAGGAGAGCTCGGCGAGCGTGGCCCCGTGGCCCAGCGACACTGCCTGCTCGTCGAGGGTCGCGCGCTGCCGGTCGAGCGCGGCCCGGCTGTCGTCGAGCTCCTGTCCCGCCGCGTCGAGCTGGGACCGGGTGGCGGCCAGGGAGCCGTCGCCCTGCGCCTGCGCCCGCTGCTCGGCCAGCGCCGCGCGCCCGGCGTCGATCTGCACCTCGGCGGCCTCGAGCTGGGCCAGGCCGTCCTCGAGCTGGCCCTGGCCGTCGGCCACCTGCTCGGCCGAGGAGTCCAGCTGGTCCTGGGTGGCGAAGGGGTCCGTCACGTCGGCGACGTCGTCGACCTCCGAGACGCGGTCGAACAGGGCGACCAGCTCGCGCTCCTGGTCGGCGGTGAAGCCCGCTCCGCCGGTGGTCTCCGCGACGATCGCGCCGTTGCCGCCACCGGTGCCCTCGAAGTCGCGCTCCAGCTGCTGGGAGACCCGCGTCGTGGGGGTGTCGGGAAGGGTGATGTTGGTCGACAGCGCGCCGGCGAACGACACGTACGTCACCGCGCTGAGCACCAGGATCGCCAGCCAGGCGCCGATCACGGTCCAGTGTCGGCGGGCCGCGAGGCGGCCGATGCGGTAGAGGAGCTCAGCCATGTCGGAGGACGGGCCTTTCGTGCTGTGGTGGGTGGAGAGGCGGGAGAGGGTCGGTCCCGCGGTCAGCCGGAGTGGCCGACCCGGAGGCGGAGCAGCAGTCGGTCCAGGAGACGGTCCCAGTCGGCGCGCGCGCTCGGAGGGACGTCGGGGACCAGGTCGGGGTGCTCGCGGATCCAGTGCTGGGCGATGGCCGCGAGCCCGTTGGTGAGCAGGGTCAGGGTGAGCTCGAGGTCGAGCGCATCGAGGCCGGGGACGTGCTGCAGGAGCCTCTCGCGGAGCCGGCCGACGACGAGCTCGAAGGCGGTCCGGGCGATGCCGTCGGCGCGCTCGTCCGGCACGTCGGTGCCGCCGACGACCTGGGCGATCGTCACGATCGCCGTGGGCAGGTCGACCCGGCGTGTCGCCTCGCAGACCGCGTCCAGGGCCGCGTGCCTGCCGGCCGCGCCGTCGGGCAGGTCGGAGGTGGCGCGGTCGACGCCCGCGAGGAGGTCGGCGGTGACCTCGGTGAGGATCTGCTCGCACACCGCGACCATCAGCTGGTCGAGACCGGTGAAGTGGTTGAAGACGGTGCGCCGGGAGACGCCCGCACGAGTGGCCACGAGGTCGATCGTGAAGCCGCCGGCGCCGTGCGCCACGGCCAGGGTGCGGGCCGCCTCGAGGATGGCGGAGCGACGCCGCGCGCGCAGGACGCCACGACCGTCGGAGGACCTCACGCCGTTCATTGTTGCACTGAGTGCAACTTGTCCCACATCCCGCAGCCGCCGCCGAGCCGCGCTGGGCGAGGTTGACGCCGTGGGACAGGATCTCCCCATGACGACCGGCGGCGATGCGGGCACAGGTGCGACCGCGGTCCCCGGACTCGGCGCCTGGGCCGCCGCGGCACTCGTCTTCGGCTCCTCGGCCGCGGTGCTCGTCGTCGAGCTGACCGCGCTGCGGCTGCTGGCGCCCTACTACGGGCTGACCCTGGAGACGAGCACCATGGTCATCGGCCTCGCCCTGACCGCGATCGCCGCCGGCACGTGGGCCGGCGGGTGGAGCGCCGACCGGGTCACTCCGCAGCACCTGCTCGGCCCCTTGCTGGGGATCTCCGGCGCAGCGGTCGCGCTGACGCCCAGCGTGGTCCGGGGCTCGGCGGCCACGGGCGACCCCGGGCTCCTCCTGATCTCGGCGACGCTGTCGATCCTCGTCCCCGGTGCTCTGCTCGCGGCGGTGACCCCGGTCGTCATCAAGCTGCGGCTCACCAACCTCCGCCAGACCGGCACCGTGGTCGGGCACCTCTCCGGGGTGGGGACCGTCGGCGCCATCGTCGGCACGGTGGTGACCGGTTTCGTGCTGATCTCCCGGGTGCCGGTCAGCGGGATCCTGGTCGGTCTCGGTGCCGCGCTCCTGCTCACCTCGGTCGCGGTCCAGGTGGCGGGGCGACGCGGCCGCGGTGACGTCGTCCTGGCGATCGTGGTGGCGATGGCGGGCCTCGGTGCGGCGACCTCGCCGAGCGGCTGCGACGTCGAGACGACGTACCACTGCCTCGCGATCACCACCGACCCCGACCGCTCGACCGGGCGGACCCTGGTGCTCGACGGGCTGCGCCACTCCTACGTCGACCTCGAGGACCCGACGCACCTCGAGTTCGCCTACGTCCGGGCGATGGCGTCCGTGACCGACACGGCGTTCGCGGCCGACGAACCGCTCGTCGCCTACCACCTCGGGGCCGGCGGGCTCACGCTTCCGCGCTACCTCAGCGCGACCCGTCCCGGCACGACGAGCCGCGTCTCGGAGATCGACGCCGGCGTGGTCACCGCCGACGTGCGCCTGCTGGGCGGCGCGCTGCCCGACGGTGTCGAGGTCGACGTGGAGGACGGTCGGCTCGCGATCGCCGACCTCGAGCCGGGCGCCCTCGACCTCGTGGTCGGCGACGCCTTCGGAGGTGTCAGCGTCCCGTGGCACCTGGCGAGCGTCGAGGCCGTCGGCGGGCTGGCGGAGGCGCTGTCCGAGGACGGGGTCTACGTGGCCAACCTCATCGACTTCGGGCCGCTCGACTT
Source organism: uncultured Actinomycetota bacterium (assembly GCA_963790155.1). Lineage (GTDB taxonomy): Bacteria > Actinomycetota > Actinomycetes > Propionibacteriales > Nocardioidaceae > Nocardioides. The sequence continues at coordinate 108,640 of CAWBNL010000009.1, forward strand.
CGCCCGTGCAGCGGTGGCGACGACGGCTGCCGTGTTCGACCACGTGGCCCTGCTCGCGGATCCCCTTGTGCTCGCGGGTGAGGACGGCGGCAACCTGGTCGTCATCGCCTCGGACGCGCCGCTGGACGTCGGTGCTGCCGTCGAGCGGATGGGCGAGCGAGCCCTCACGTGGGACGCGCTGGCCGGCGACGGGCTGGACGCCTGGATCGGCGACGCCCGCGTGCTCACCGACGACTTCGCGCCGGTCGACCAGCTGCTGACGCCGTACGCCCGGTGAGGCGGACGCCCGCGGGCGGCACCGGGCAGGCACCGTGAACTTCCACTCGCTCGAGTGGAACTCCATCGGATGCTGAGCGTGGATGTCGGGTCCGAGGCCTGAAGTTCCACTCGTGCGAGTGGAGATCCATCGGGCGCGGTGATGCTCGACCTGCGGAAGACGGTCGGGCCGGACATGACGATCGGGCCGGCCCATGAAGGACCGGCCCGATCGATCGGCGGTGGCGGTGGGATTTGAACCCACGGTGGGTTTGACCCCACACATCATTTCGAGTGATGCACCTTCGGCCGCTCGGACACGCCACCGCGGCGCACATTACCGGAGGGTGAGCGGGAGTCGAAAACCGACGGCGGTCCAGCCACTGGGCCCGCGACGTGGCCAGCGAGCGCGTACGACGGTAGTTTGCGCCACACGCAGGCGCCCGCGCACAGCGCGGGGGAAAGGAGCGGTCCGACCGTGACTGCCGTCCGACGCATCCGAGAGGTCGCCAAGACCGCACTGCCCCGAGCCGTGGGTGAGCGGCTGCCGGCCGCGCCTCCCCAGGAGGTGACCGAGCTCCTGCACGACAAGCGGTTCCAGAGGGCGGTCGCCGACGCTGCAACCGAGCAGGACCGCCCCGAGGAGGAGGTGTGGTCGGAGGTCAAGGGCTACCTCCACGAGATGGCCGCCGCCCACGACGACCGCACCGCCCAGGGCTGGGCGCGGATGGGCGACTGGTTCCTCCGGGCCTACGACGTCCTGGTCGACGAGGACGACATGCGCGAGCTGCGGCGCCTGGACCGCTCGCACAGCCTGGCCCTCGCGTTCAGCCACCGCTCCTACCTCGACGGCATGGTCATCCCCAACGCGCTGTCGTCGCGGCGCTTCTCGCCGACCTACACCTTCGGCGGGGCCAACCTCAACCTGCCGATCATCGGCTCCGTGGCCAGTCGCACCGGGCTCATCTTCATCCGGCGTGCGACCCAGGAGATCCCGGTCTACCGGCTCGCCCTGCGCTCCTACATCCGCCAGATGGTGACCAACAAGCGCAACATGGCCTGGTCGATCGAGGGCGGCCGCACCCGCACCGGCAAGCTGCGCCCGCCCGTGCACGGCATCCTCAAGTACCTCACCGACACCGTGCAGGACCAGGGCGACGGGGACGAGGCCCCGGACGTGCAGGTCGTGCCGGTCTCCGTCGTCTACGACCAGCTGCACGAGGTCTCACTGATGACCGAGGAGTCGCGCGGCGCCAGCAAGACGCCCGAGGACTGGCGGTGGCTGGTGCGCTTCGCGCGGCTCCAGCGCCAGCGCATGGGTCGCGCCTACCTCACCGTCGGCGAGCCCTTCTCCCTGCGCGAGCGGATGGACGAGCTCGCCGCGGAGGGCGTCACCGGCCACCAGGCCGTGGAGCGGGTGGCCCTCGACATCTCGCACCGGCTCAACCGCGCCACCCCCGTCACCGTGACCGCGATCGTGTCACTCGCCCTGCTCGGCGCGGACCGTGCGCTCACCGTCGACGAGGTGCTCGACATGGTCGAGCCCCTCGCCACCTACATCGACGCGCGCGACTGGCCCGTCGCCGGCGCCGCCGACCTGCGCGACCGCGCGACGATCCGCCGGGCGCTGGCCGAGCTGGCCCGCAGCGGCGTGCTGACGGCGTACGACGGGGGCAGCGAGCCGGTGTGGAAGATCGACGAACAGCAGCACCTGGTCGCCGCGTTCTACCGCAACACCGTCATCCACATCCTCGTCGAACGAGCGATCGGCGAGCTGGCCCTGCTGACCGTGAGCGAGCTCGAGCCCGACGCCGAGCTGCCCCCGGGCGGCGCGCTGCAGGTCGGGTGGGAGGAGGCCAAGCGGATGCGCGACCTCCTCAAGTTCGAGTTCTTCTTCCCCAGCCGCGCCGACTTCGAGGTCGACCTGCGCACCGAGCTCCAGCTGCTCGTCGGCGAGGACGTCACCGACATGACTCCCGACCGTGCCCGTGAGCTGCTGGTCAACGCGCGTCCGCACCTGGCCCACCTGGTCCTCAGGCCGTTCCTCGACGCCTACCTCGTCCTCGCCGATCGCCTCGCCGACCACGGCGACAGCGCGGTGGAGGAGGCCGACCTGCTGGCCGACTCGCTGGCCGTGGGCCACCAGTGGGCGCTCCAGCGCCGGGTCGCGAGCGCCGAGTCGATCTCGCTCGAGCTCTTCCGCACGGCTCTCGCCCTGGCCCGCCACAAGGGTCTCCTCGAGGGGGGCGACGGGGTCGGTTCCGCCCGCGAGGCCTTCGCTGCGGAGCTGCGCGACTCCGTGCGGCGGGTCAACATCATCGGTGAGATCGCCGCCGACGTGGCGCCGGCGGTCCACCCGCACGCAAGTCTCCAGCAGCACCGGCAGGAGAGCCGGTGAGCGGGCTCTCGGCCCCGGCCCAAGCGGCGATCGACGCGATCGAGGCCGGTCCGCAGGGTCCGACGGTGGGGGCGTTCTTCGACCTCGACGGCACCCTCGTCGCGGGCTACACCGCCGCCACCTTCTACGGCGACCGGCTCAAGGGCCGCGACGTGTCGCCGGCGGAGTTCCTCCGGACGGTCGTGACCGCGGTGGACGGCGAGCTGGGCGGGGACCCGACCCGCATCGCGCACGTCGCGTTCTCCGCGATGCGTGGGGAGTCCGAGGAGGCGTTCGCCGACCTGGGCGACCGGCTCTTCCGCTCCAAGATCGCCGGCACCATCCGTCGTGAGTCGCGCGCCCTCGTCCAGGCCCACCAGCGCGCCGGGCACACCGTCGCGGTCGCCTCGGCCGCGACGAAGTACCAGATCGCTCCGGTCGCCCGCGACCTCGGTGTCGAGCACCTCGTGTGCACCCAGCTGGTCGTCGAGGACGGGCAGTTCACCGGTGCGACCGACGGCCCGATGCTGTGGGGCCGGCACAAGGCCAGCGGCGTCCGCGCCTTCGCCCGCGAGCACGCGCTCGACCTCGCCGCGTCCTACGCCTACGGCAACGGCTACGAGGACGTCGCCTTCCTCTCCTCCGTCGGCCACCCGACGGCCCTCAACCCGCACCGCGACCTGCGCTCCGCGGCAGCGCGTCTGGGCTGGCCGGTGCTGGACCTCTCGGACCCGGTCGGCGGCTCGCTCGTCGCGGCCGGCCGTACGGCGGCGGCGCTGGCCGGCATGAACACCGGGGTCGTCGCCGGGCTCGCCTACGGCCTGTTCCGGCGCGACGGCCAGGAGGGCCGCAACCTGGCGGTCAAGCTCGCCACCCAGCTGCCGATGACCCTGGCCGGCGTCACGCTGGACGTCCAGCACCGCGAGCGCCTCTGGACCCACCGCCCGGCGATCTTCGTGGCCAACCACCAGAGCGCGCTCGACATCCCGGTCCTCGGCAACCTGCTCGAGCGTGACTTCACCATCGTCGCGAAGAAGGAGGCGCGCTGGGACCCGCGCGCGATCGTCGGCTCGGTGGTGATCGACCCCGCCTACATCGACCGCTCGAACTCCCGCTCGGCCCGGGCCACCCTCGACGGCGTCGTCGAGCGGATCCGCAGCGGGACGTCGCTGATGATCTTCCCCGAGGGCACCCGTTCGGCCACCCCGGTGCTGGGCCCGTTCCGCAAGGGCGCCTTCCACCTCGCCGCCCAGGCAGGCGTCCCGGTCGTCCCGGTGGTGCTGCGCAACACCGGCGAGCTGATGCGACGCAACTCCCTGGTGCTCAACCCCGGCGTCGTCGACGTGTGCGTCCTCGAGCCCGAGACCGACTGGAACGAGGACGACATGAGGGAGCGGATCGCCGCCCTGCACACCAAGTTCGAGCAGACCCTCGCGCAGTGGCCGGCATGAGCACCCGCGAGGACTTCGCGCGCTGGGGCGGGGCCGCCGCCCTGTCGACCGGCGCCGAGCTGACCCCGATGCAGACGCTCCTGTGGCGCTCCGAGCGGCACCCGGTCCAGTCGTCCACCTCCACGGTGGTCATCGACCTCGACCGGGCGCCCGACTGGAAGCGCTTCGTCGCCGCCTCCGAGTGGGGCACCGGGCTCGTGCGCCGGCTCCGGCAGCGGGTCGTGGACCCGGTCGTGCCGACCGCCGCACCGACGTGGGCCGACGACCCGACCTTCGACCTCGGCTACCACCTGCGGCGCGAGCGCGTCTCGAGCCGCGAGGAGATGCTCGCCCAGGCCGCGCAGATCGCGCTCCGGCCCTTCGACCGCTCGCGCCCGCTCTGGGAGGGCGTGCTGTTCGAGGGTGTGGGGGAGGGAGCGGCGTACGTCCTCAAGATCCACCACGCGCTGGCCGACCCGCTCGGCACCGTGCAGCTGCTGTCGATGCTCCAGTCGGGCAGGCGGAGCCACACCGCCCGCAAGCCGCTGGGTGAGGCGAGCCCGGAAGCGGGAGCCGCACCCGTCGACCTGGCGGTGTCCGGACTGCGCTCCGACGTCGCCACGCTGCCCGAGGCGGCGCTCGCCACGGCCCGCTCGCTGGGCCACGCCGCGACCCGACCGCAGGCGGTGCTCGCATCGACGCTGCGCTACGGCGCCTCGGTCCGCAGGCTCCTCACCCAGGCGGCCCCGCCGTCCGACGAGCTGTCGCCGCGCACCGGCAAGATGTGGACCTTCCTCACCCTCGACGCGCCGCTCGCACCCCTGCGCACGGTCGCCCGGCAGGGCGGCGGCACCCTCGACGACGCCGCGGTGGCGCTGGTCCTCGGCGGCCTCCGCCGCTATCACGCGCGGCGGGGCGGCGTGCTGCGAGAGATCCCCATCGGCCTACGCGTCTCGCTCGACCGTGCCGACGACCTCGGCAACCGTTTCGCCGGTGCGCTGATCTCCGGACCGCTCGAGATCGAGGACCCCGTCGACCGGGTCGCCGCCGTCCGCGGCGAGGTGCTCTCCCTGCACACCGAACGCGCACTCGAGCTGCTCGACGCAGCAGCGCCGGTGCTGAACCGGATGCCGGCCTTCGTGGGCGCCTCGGCCCTGCGCGCGGCCGCGGTCCCCGATGCCTTCGTGCTCACCCTGCCCGGCCCCCCGCGGCGGCGCTACATGGCCGGCGCGGAGGTGCAGGGGATGTACGTCCTCGGGCCGCTGCCCGGCGCCGCGTTGACCGTGTGCCTGGTGACGGTCGGCGACACCGCCTGCATCGGGATCAACGTCGACGCCAGCGCGGTCGCGGACGTCGACGCGCTGGCCGCGTGTCTCGCCGAGGGCGTCGACGAGCTGGTCACCGCGGGTGACGAGACGTCCTAGGCGGAGGTCGGTCCGATGTAGCAGAGCATCCGGTGGTCGGCGCCGTCCTCGATGTTCACGAAGCCGTGGCGCTCGTAGAAGCGCCGGGTGTCCTCGTCGACCTCGTCCACGTTGATGTGCATCTCGGGTGACCCGGCCTCGCGGACCAGCCGGCGGGCGAGGTCGAGGATCCTCGTGCCGATGCCCTCCCCCCTCCGGTCCGGCACGACGTAGAGCTCCTCGAGCTGGGAGACCGGACCGTCGAACCAGATGGCCGGCCGCAGGCTCAGCAGGGCGAACCCCACGGCGTCCCGGCCGTCCTCGGCGAGCACCGCGATGACGCCGTCGAGCGGGAGCAGCCGGGCGAAGCGCGCGGCCAGCACGTCCGTGTCGTCGGTGTCCGACTCGAACTCGGTGTTGAAGTCCCACAGCAGCCGGGCGAGCAGGCCGGCGTCGGCGGGTGTCGCGCGGCGGACCTCGGTCACGTCTCCTCCGGGAGGGTCAGCGGTGGCGGGCGAAGAAGGCGTCCAGCAGGGCCGTCGACTCGGCGGCCAGCACGCCCGCGACGACCTCCGGCCGGTGGTTGAGGCGGCGGTCACGGACCACGTCCCACAGCGAGCCCACCGCGCCCAGCTGGTCGTCGTACGCACCGAAGACGAGGCGGTCCACCCGCGCGAGCACGAGGGCGCCGGCGCACATGGTGCAGGGCTCGAGCGAGACGACCAGGGTGCAGCCGGTCAGCCGCCACTCGCCGCGCGTGGCCGCGGCGGCCCGCAGGGCGACCACCTCGGCATGCCCGGTCGGATCGCCCTCGGCCTCCCGGGTGTTGCGGCCGGTGCCGATGACGGTGCCGGACTCGTCGAGCACGACGGCGCCCACGGGCACGTCGTCGCCGGCCAGCGCCGCCTGTGCCTCGGCCAGGGCCAGGCGCATCGGCCCCTGCCAGCTCATGCAGACGTCAGGCCGACGGCGTCGTCGAAGAGCTCGCCGAAGCCGACGCGGCGGGCGATGTCGGAGAGCACGTCGTCAGGGTAGAGGTCGACGTCGTCGAGCAGGGCACCCATGTCGATGGCGTGCACCCCGAGGTCGGAGAGCAGGTCGAGGTCGCCGGCCGGCACCTGCACGTCGTCGTCCTCCGGCGACGGCAGTCCGAGGAAGTCGAGGACCGACTGGGCCAGCTCCCACTCGTCGGCAGCGGTGACGTCGGAGAGCAGCACCCGCGTCGTCGACCCCGTCACGCGGACCAGCACGAAGAAGTCCTCGTCGACGGCGACCATCCCGACGGCGCCGTCGACGCCGGACACCTGCCGCAGAGCGTGGCTCAGGGAGTCGACGGTGTCGAAGGCGGGCGAGGCGATGTCCTGGACCGTCCAGGCGCCGTCGTCGTGGAAGGCGACCAGCGCGTAGTCGACCTCGCCGTCCTGCTCCGACATGTTGCGACCTCCCAGGCTGCGGACCTCTCCAATGTCGCAGAACCCGGCAGAGCCAACAAGCCTGTTTGCGAGTCGTTCACCTCCGGCGCCGCGCACTAGGGTGGCCCCCATGCGCCTGCACGTGGTGAACCACCCCCTCGTCTCCCACAAGCTCACCGTCCTCCGCGACGAGCACACCGACTCCCCGACCTTCCGTCGGCTGACCGACGAGCTGGTCACCCTCCTCGCCTACGAGGCCACTCGCGAGGTGCGCGTCGACCCGCTGGCGATCACCACCCCGGTGGGCCCGACGACCGGCGTCTACCTCGCGCAGCCCAAGCCGATGGTCGTGCCGATCCTGCGGGCCGGGCTCGGGATGCTCGACGGGATGATGCGGCTGCTGCCGACGGCCGAGGTCGGCTTCCTCGGCATGGTGCGCAACGAGGAGACCCTGGAGGCGTCGACGTACGCCGAGCGCCTGCCCGACGACCTCTCCGGGCGTCAGTGCTACGTCCTCGACCCGATGCTCGCGACCGGCGGCACGCTGGCTGCGGCGATCCGCTTCCTCACCGACCGCGGCGCCGACGACATCACGGCCATCTGCCTCCTGACCGCGCCGGAGGGCGTGGCCAACCTCGAGGCCGCCCTCGAGGACCTCGCGGTCCCCGTGACCGTGGTGACCGCCGCGATGGACGAGATGCTCAACGACAAGGGCTACATCGTGCCGGGTCTCGGCGACGCGGGCGACCGGCTCTACGGCGTCGCGCACTGATCTCTGGGCGCTGCCAGCCCTCGCGCCCTCGGGATAGTCCCCATCAGATGGGTTGCCCCACCGCCGGTGGACAACCCATTGATGGGGACTATCGCGGGTTGCGGTGGGGGAGGGGTGATGATCGACGACGCCCCGACGGGCGGTCAGGAGATCAGTACGACGTGGAGCGTCCGCGGGCCGTGCACGCCCTCGACCCGGTCGAGCTCGATGTCGCTGGTCGCCGACGGCCCGCTGATCCACGTGAGCGGGCGGGCCGGGTCGAGGAGGGCGATCGCGTCGGGTACGTCGGCGACCACCTGGGCGCAGGCGACCAGGCAGACGTGCAGGTCGGGCACCAGGCTGATCGCGCGCCGGCCCTGGTCGGGCTCGTGGTCGAGGACGATCGTCCCGGTCTCGGCGATGCCGACGGCGGCGCGGGTGACGACCGCGTCGAAGCCGTCGAGCTCCGCGGCGGAGAAGCTCTCGTCCACCACGGCGTCGGGGAGGTCGAGCCCGAGCCCGGCAGGTACGACGGTGCGCGCGGACCCGAGCACGCCGGCCACGACGCCGGTGACCTCGTCGGACGCGCAGCGGGTCACGACGGCGCGGTAGTCCTCCACGCGCTCGACGAAGAGCGCCACCAGGTCGCCCCGGTCGGGGGCACGGGGGGCCGGAGGGAGGTCGACGGCCGGCGACACGCCGGACAGCGCCGCGCGGACGCGCCCGAGGATGTCGTCGCGGGCGCTCACGAGCGGCCCCCGTCGGTCCGGTCCCACCAGGCGCGGAAGGACTCCTCCGGTGGGGCGGGCAGGTCGCGGGCCCCGGTCCAGCCGGCGGCCGGTCCGGGCAGCCGGCCGGCTGCGGCGCGACCGCCGGGCAGCGTCGTACGGGAGAAGCGGGTGAGGACCCGCCCGGCCAGACCCGACGCCCGCTCGGCCCACGCCAGGCGCCGGGAGTCGGAGAACGCCCATGCGGTGGCGCGCATCGCGAGTGCCTCCTGCCAGTGAGAACCACGCCGTGGCACGCGGTCGTCGCGGTGGGAGTCGACGACCGCTGCGCGCTGGTCGACGAGCACCGACGGTATGTCGATGCGCACCGGGCAGACCTCGAAGCAGGCGCCGCAGAGCGAGGAGGCATAGGGCAGGGAGGCGGTCTGCGGGTCGGAGACCCCGTTGAGGAGCGGGTTGAGGATCGCACCGATGGGCCCGGGGTAGACCGAGCCGTAGGCGTGTCCGCCGACCCGCTCGTAGACCGGGCAGACGTTGAGGCACGCCGAGCAGCGGATGCAGCGCAGGGCCTGGCGTCCGACGTCGTCGGCGAGGGCGCGGGTACGGCCGTTGTCGAGGAGCACCACGTGCACCTCCTGCGGCCCGTCGCCGGGCGTGACGCCCGACCAGGTGGAGGTGTAGGGGTTCATCCGCTCACCGGTCGAGGAGCGGGGGAGCAGGCGCAGCATCGGGTCGAGGTCGGCCCACGTGGCGACGACCTTCTCGATCCCGACGACGCTGATCAGCACCTCGGGCAGGGTCAGGCACATCCGGCCGTTGCCCTCGGACTCGACGACGACGAGCGTGCCGGTGTCGGCGACGGCGAAGTTGGCGCCACTGACGGCCACCTGCGCGCGCAGGAACTTCTCCCGCAGGTGCTCGCGTGCCGCACCGGCGAGCACGGCCGGCTCATCGGTGAGACCGTCCGGGGCGGGGCGGCCGACGTCGCCCATCCGGCGCTGGAAGATCTCCCGGATCTCCGCACGGTTGCGGTGGATCGCAGGCACCAGGATGTGCGAGGGCAGGTCGTCGCCGAGCTGCACGATGAGCTCGGCGAGGTCGGTCTCCCATGCGGCGATGCCCTCGGCCTCGAGCGCCTCGTTGAGGCCGATCTCTGCGGTCGCCATCGACTTCACCTTGACCACCTCGTCAGCGCCGTGGCTGCGCGTGACAGCGGCGACGATCGCGCACGCCTCCTCGGCGTCGCGGGCCCAGTGGACCGTCGCGCCGGCTCGGACGAGGGAGGCCTCCAGGATCTCGAGGTGGGTGGCGAGGTCGCGCAGGGCGGCCTCCTTCACGGCCGCGCCGGCGACGCGGAGCTCCTCCCAGTCCTCCACCTCAGCGACGACCTGGGCGCGCTTGTCGCGGATGGTGCGGGTGGCGTGGGCGAGGTTGGTGCGCAGCTGCGTGTCGCCGAGGGCCGCGCGGGCGGCGATGGGGAAGGCCGGCATCCCGACGAACGTGCCGGTCATGAGTCCTCCGTGGCGGCGAGGATCTCGGCGAGGTGCATGACGCGTACGCCGGCCCGCTGGCGCGAGAGCATCCCGCCGATGTGCATCAGGCAGGAGTTGTCGCCGGCCACCAGCACCTCGGCGCCGGTGTCGCGGACGTGCCGGGCCTTGTCGGCACCCATCGCGACGGACGTGTCGGCGTTCTTGAGGGCGAAGGTGCCGCCGAAGCCGCAGCACTCGCTCGCCATCGGCAGGTCGACCAGCTCGATCCCCCGCACCTGCTCGAGCAGCCGCTGCGGACGGTCGCCGACCCCGAGCATGCGCAGGCTGTGGCACGTCGGGTGGTAGGTCACCCGGTGCGGGAAGTAGGCGCCGACGTCGGTCACGCCCAGCACGTCGACGAGGAACTCCGACAGCTCGTAGGTGCGCGGACCGGTCTCCGCGACCGCCGCGACGAGGGCCGGGTCGCCCGAGCGCTCGGCGACGATCGAGTGCTGGTGCCGGGCGCGATCCGGCGCACGACCCCGACGGCGTCACCACGGCGTCGTACCCCGTGAAGGCGCGGACGAAGGTCCGCACCACGGGCACGGCCTCGTCGAGGTAGCCGGTGTTGACCATCGGCTGCCCGCAGCACGTCTGGGCCGCGGGGAAGTCGACCTCGACCCCGAGGCGGCGCAGCAACCGGACGACGGCCTTCCCGGTGTCGGGGAACATGGCGTCGTTCACGCAGGTGACCTGCAGGGCGACCCTCACACCTCGGCATCCTTCCACGCGCGCGAGCGGGGCTCGGCCGGCGGAGGTCCTGCGTGCGGGCCACGAGGGCGCGCAGGTCGTCGAGCCCGCCGTGCACGGCGCCGGCGGCACGCCCCTGCACGAGCACGTTGCCGAGTGCGGTCGCCTCCACGGGTCCGGCGACGACGGGCAGGCCGGTCCGGTCGGCGAGGGCCTGGCAGAGCAGGGCGTTCTGGCTGCCGCCGCCCACGACGTGGACCTGTCGCACTGTCCGGCCGGACAGCGAGGCCGCGGTGGCCAGCGCGTCGGCGTAGGCCGCGGCGAGGCTCTCGACGATGGCGCGCACGACGCTGGGGGCATCGGCCGGCGCGGGCACGTCGTGCTCCGCGCACCATTGTGCGATGCGCTCGGGCATGTCGCCCGGAGCCACGAAGCGCGGGTCCTGGACGTCGAAGACCGGCACCGGTCCGGTCACGTCGGCGGCGGTCGCGAGCAGGGCGCCGAGGTCGTCGCGCCCCCACGTGCGCAGGGTCTCGCTGAGCAGCCACGTACCCATCACGTTGGTGAGGAAGCGGATGGTGCCGTCGACCCCGCCCTCGTGGGTGAAGTTGGCGGCCGGGCCGCCTCGGTGAGCACGGGTTTGGTCAGCTCGAGGCCGACGAGGCCCCAGGTGCCGAGCGAGATGTAGGCCGCGCCGTCACCGGCCATCGGTACGCCGACGACCGCGGAGGCGGTGTCGTGCGAGCCCACTGCCACCACCGGCAGGCCCGGCGCACCGACGTCCGTGCCGACGTGCGGGAGGAGCGCGCGATGGTCGCGCCGGGGTCGACCAGGTCGCGAAGAGACCACGAGGCAGGCTGAGGGCGGCGATGAGCTCGTCGTCCCAGGCCCGGTGGTGACTGACAGCAGGCCGGTGGTGGAGGCGTTGGTGCGCTCGGCGACCTCGGCCCCGGTCAGCCAGTGGGCCAGCAGGTCGGGGACAGAAGCAGGCGGTCGGCCTCGCTGAGTCGCTCGTCGGCGGCCAGCTGGTAGACGGTGTTGAACGGCAGCAACTGCAGCCCGTCCGGGCGTAGAGCTCGACCGGGGGCACTCGCGCGTGCACCGCTGCGGACCGACCTCGCCACGGCGCTCGTCGCGGTAGTGGAACGGCTCGGCCAGCAGCCTGCCGTCGCGGAGCAGTCCGTAGTCCACGGCCCACGAGTCGATGCCGACGCTGGCGAGGCCACCCGGAGCGAGCCGCAGCGGTCCGCAGGCCGTCCAGGGCGTGCCGGTGGAGTGCCGTCACGTCCCAGTGCAGGCCGTCGGGCCGCGGTCGGGCCGTTGGCGAACCGTGAGGTCGCCGTCAGCCGCAGGAGGTCGGGACCGACCTCGCCAGCATCACCGTCCGCTCGACGCCCCGAGGTCGACGCGGCGACGGACGGGCGGCGGCTCACGCGACGGCGCCGCCGTGAGTGCGGGCGCCCGATCGCCCCCTGCCCTCGCGGGCCCTGCAGGTCAGGACGAGTTCGGGCAGCATGGTCGTCGTGCACACCGAGCGGATCGGCGAGTGGGGCGAGGCGCATTTCCGCGAACCGGCGACCCCGGAAGCGATCCAGTCGGTGGAGACGCGCCTGGGTCATCGGCTTCCCGACGAGCTCCGAGAGCTTCTTGCCGAGACGGACGGCATCGAGGGCGAAGGAGAGGGAGAGGATAGCGGAGGCGGAGGGCGAGGAAGCACGCGCTGGGCCTGGTGTGGACGTGTGAGCGCATCGCCTCGGACAACCTTCTCTTCCGCACGAGCACCGACTTCGCCGACCTCTACATGCCGTTCGACGGCGTGGTCTTCTTCGCGGACGCCGGCAACGGCGACCAGTTCTTCATGAGCCTGAGCGGCACCAACGAGGTCTACGTCTGGGATCACGAGAACGACAGCCGGACGTGGGTCGCCGCAACAGTCCTGCGCTACCTGCGGGGTCGCCGCAACAGTCCTGCGCTACCTGCATGGGTGGATGCAGGGCGACCTGAGCGTGTGACCCGGCCCTCCGGGACGCGCGCCACCTGAGACACCGGTGCCAGCCGCTCCACGTTCGATACCTTGTCCGCGTCCCGCACGCCGTCCAGAACCATCCCGACACCCGAGCCCCCCGCCCAGGAGGCAGCAGTGCGCATCGGCATCCCGCGTGAATCACGTCCCGGCGAGACCCTCGTCGCAGCGACGGCCAAGACGGCGGCGCAGCTCGCCGCGCTCGGCTACGACGTCGTGGTCGAGGCAGGCGCCGGCGCCGCCGCCGACCAGCCCGACACGACCTATGCCGATGCAGGCGTCGGCGTAGGTACGAGCGACGAGGTCTGGGCGAGCGACGTCGTCGTGAAGGTCAACGCGCCCACCGAGGACGAGATCGCCCGGCTGCGTCCCGGTGCGACCGTCATCGCCCTGATGGCGCCCGCCCGCAGCCCCGAGCTCGTCGAGCAGCTGCGCGCCGCCGGCGTCACCGGCCTCGCGATGGACGCGGTGCCGCGCATCTCCCGCGCCCAGTCGATGGACGTGCTCTCCTCGATGGCCAACGTCGCGGGCTACCGCGCCGTGATCGAGGCCGCCCACGAGTTCGGCCGCCTCTTCACCGGACAGGTGACCGCGGCGGGCAAGGTCCCGCCGGCCCGCGTCTTCGTCGTCGGCGCCGGTGTCGCAGGGCTCGCCGCCATCGGTGCCGCCGGTGCCCTGGGCGCGATCGTCCGCGCCTTCGACGTACGCCCCGAGGTCGCCGAGCAGGTCGAGTCGATGGGCGCGCAGTTCGTCACAGTAGACATGGAGCAGGAGGTCTCCGCAGACGGCTACGCCAAGGAGATGACCGCCGAGCAGGAGGCCGCCACCGCCGCGATGTACGACGAGGAGGCGCGCGCCGCCGACATCGTCATCACCACCGCGCTGATCCCCGGCCGCCCCGCGCCCCAGCTCGTGAGCGCCGAGACGGTCGCTGCGATGGCGCCCGGATCGGTCGTGGTCGACATGGCCGCGGCCAACGGCGGCAACGTCGCCGCCACGGTGAAGGACGAGCGGGTGGTCACCGCCAACGGCGTCACCGTGCTCGGCTACACCGACCTCGCCGGCCGCCTCGCCGCACAGACGAGCCAGCTCTACGGCACCAACATCGTCAACCTCCTCAAGCTGCTGACGCCCGAGAAGGACGGCACGCTCACCCTCGACATGGACGACGTGGTCCAGCGCGGCATCGCGGTGACCCGCGCGGTCGAAGGTGGCGGCGCCGACGTCATGTGGCCGCCGCCGCCCGTCCAGGTCTCCGCAGCTCCGGCCGCCGGCACGGCGGTGATGCCGGTCGAGAAGGCGCCCGCCGTGCCACCGGACCCCCGCCGCAGGGCGTACGCCGTCGGGCTGGGCGCGGTGGTCTTCCTCGCCCTCGCCACCCTCGCCCCGTCGAGCTTCCTGCCGAGCCTGACGGTCTTCGTGCTCGCGGTGGTCATCGGCTACTACGTCATCGGCAACGTGGCCCACGCGCTGCACACACCGCTCATGAGCGTCACCAACGCGATCAGCGGGATCATCGTGGTCGGCGCGGTCCTCCAGGCGCCGGTGGACAACGTCGCGGTCCAGGTCATCGCGGGCGTGGCCATCCTGTTCGCCAGCATCAACGTCTTCGGTGGCTTCCTCGTCACCCGGCGGATGCTCAACATGTTCCAGAAGGGCTGAGGCCGGTGGAGTCCAGCATGGTCTCGTTCGTGACGGGCGCCTACATCCTGGCCGCGCTCCTCTTCATCCTCGCGCTCGCCGGCCTGAGCAAGCACGAGACGGCCCGGCGGGGCAACCAGTTCGGCATGGCAGGCATGGCGCTGGCCCTGGTCGCGACGCTGCTGCTGGTGCTGCGCTACCTGACCGAGGACCTCATCGCCGACAAGTCCTCGGTCTGGGTCGGCCTGGTGATCATCGTCGTCGCGATGACGGTCGGGGCGATGATCGGCATCCGGTTGGCCTCGACGGTCGAGATGACCGGCATGCCCCAGCTGATCGCGATGATGCACAGCTTCGTGGGTCTGGCCGCGGTGCTCGTGGGCTACAACACCTTCATCGAGGTGGCCGCCCTGTCCGGGGGAGTCGCCCACTCCGGCCTGGAGTCCGACGCGGTGCACAACGGCGAGGTCTTCGTGGGCGTCTTCATCGGCGCGGTGACCTTCACGGGATCCATCGTGGCCAACCTCAAGCTCAGCGCCAGGATGAAGTCCTCTCCGCTGACGCTGCCCGGTCGTCACCAGCTCAACCTCGCGATCCTCGTCGTCTCCGCGGTGCTGATGGTCTGGTTCATGCTCGTCGATGGCTGGGTCGGCATGGCTCCCCTCGCGGTGATGACCGTGCTCGCGCTGGTGCTCGGCTTCCACCTCGTGGCCGCCATCGGCGGCGGCGACATGCCGGTGGTCGTCTCGATGCTCAACAGCTACAGCGGGTGGGCGGCAGCGGCGGCCGGCTTCATGCTCGGCAACGACCTGCTCATCGTCACCGGCGCACTGGTGGGCTCCTCCGGTGCGATCTTGAGCTACATCATGTGCAAGGCGATGAACCGCTCCTTCATCAGCGTCATCGCGGGCGGTTTCGGCTCCGACAGCGGACCGGCCGAGGACCGCGACTACGGCGAGCACCGTGAGATCCATGTCGACGACGTCGCCGACCTGCTCGCCCACGCCTCGTCCGTCGTGATCACACCCGGCTACGGCATGGCCGTCGCCCAGGCGCAGTATCCCGTCGCCGAGATGACGCGCAAGCTGCGCGAGAAGGGCGTCGACGTCCGGTTCGGCATCCACCCCGTCGCCGGGCGCCTGCCCGGCCACATGAACGTGCTGCTCGCCGAGGCCCGGGTGCCGTACGACATCGTGCTGGAGATGGACGAGATCAACGACGACCTCCCCGAGGTCGACGTCGTGCTCGTGATCGGGGCCAACGACACCGTCAACCCCGCCGCCCAGGAGGAGCCGAACTCCCCGATCGCCGGGATGCCGGTGATCGAGGTCTGGAAGGCCAAGGAGGTCATCGTGTTCAAGCGCTCCATGGCCACCGGCTACGCCGGCGTGCAGAACCCGCTGTTCTTCAAGGACAACACCCAGATGCTCTTCGGCGACGCCAAGGACCGGGTCAACGAGATCGTCGCCGCCCTGGGCTGACCCAGCCCGGGCGCGACCTGCCCAGCGAGGCTCAGCGAGGCTCGGGTGCGCCGCCCGTCAGCCGAGGTGCACGCCGGCGAACGTACCGATCAGGTAGGTCACCCCCATCGCCAGCAGGCCGCCGGAGACGTTGCGCACGACAGCGGGCAGCCGTGGGCTGTAGCCGATCCGCGCGCTGACGAAGCCGGTGAGCGCGAGCGCCGCCACCACGCTGAGCACGGTGACCAGGATGCGCACGCTGTCGGGCACGAGGGCGACGACCAGCAGCGGAAGGAGCGCGCCGACGGTGAAGGCGAGCATCGACGCCCACGCGGCGTGCCACGGGTTGGTCAGGTTGTCGGGGTCGATGCCGAACTCGATGTCGGCGTGGGCGCGCAGGGCGTCGTGGTCGGTGAGCTCCTGGGCCACCCGGGCCGCCGTCGCGGACGAGAGGCCCTTGTCCTGGTACATCTTCGCCAGCTCGCGCTGCTCGGTCTCGGGCATGCGCTCGAGCTCGCGCGCCTCCAGGGCGAGCAGCGCCTTCTCGGAGTCGCGCTGGGTGCTGACCGAGACGTACTCGCCCGCTCCCATGCTCAGGGCACCAGCGGTCAGGGCGGCGATGCCGGCGATCACGATGACTCCGCTGTCGTCGGTGGCTGCCGCGACGCCCATCACGACACCCGCGGTGGACACGATGCCGTCGTTGGCGCCGAGCACCGCTGCGCGCAACCAGTTGAGGCGGGTGCCCACGTGGTCACCCATGTCGTCGTGGAAGTGCTGCGGGTCCTCGTCGGTTCCGATCTCCAGGCTCACCCCACGATCCTCGCCCGCCGTCCGACGCCGTGCAACGAAGGTGAGGCTGTGCTCAGCGACCGAGGGCGAACGTCTCGACGACCTCGTGCCGCGGCCGTCGGCGTGCTCCCTCGCCGAGGTGGGAGGCGACCAGGGCCAGCTGGGAGACCGTCCAGCGCGGCCCGTCGTACGCCTCGAGGACCCGGACCCACGACGTGACGCCCGCGGGACGGCCCAGGCGCGCGACCGTCACATGGGGGTGGAACCGCTGCCCGTCGACGCGGGCGCCCGACCGCGACAGCGCGGCCCGGCACGAGGTCGCGATCCGGTCGAGCTGCGCACTGTCGTCGGGTGCCACGCCGGCCCACAGCACGCGCGCCGCATCCGGGTGCGGGAACGCTCCACCCCCGGCGATCCGCACCCCGAACGGTGCATGCCGTCCGGCGGTCCGCGCCAACGCATCCTCCACGTCGTCGAGCCGGTGGTCGGGCACCGACGCGGCGAACGCGAGCGTCACGTGGAACTGGTCGTCGCCGGTCCAGCGGAAGCCGGCCGCGTCGCGCCGCACCTCCAGGAAGTCGTCAAGGTGGGCGACCACGTCCGGTGGCGGGAGCATCGCCACGAACATCCGGGTCATCCGCACAGCCTGCCGCTGCTCACCCGGCGGGACCACCCTCAGCGGCTCCTCACAGGCCCAGGTCGCGACCGATCAGCATCTTCATGATCTCGTTGGAGCCGGCCCAGATCTTGGTCACGCGGGCGTCACGCCAGGCACGGGCGACGCGATACTCGTTCATGTAGCCGTAGCCGCCATGGACCTGGACGCAGTGGTCGAGCACGTCGTTCTGGACCTGCGAGGTCCACCACTTGGCCTTGGCCGCGTCGACCGGGGTCAGCTCCTGCTTGGTGTGCGCGACCACGCACTGGTCGACGAAGGCCTCGGTGACGTCGACCCGGGTGACGAGGTCGGCGAGCAGGAACTGGGTGTTCTGGAAGGAGCCGATCGGCTGACCGAAGGCCTGGCGGTCCTTGGCGTACTGCACCGTCTCCTCGAGGATCTGCTTGGCGTGGGCCAGGTTGGTGATCGCCGAGCCGAGGCGCTCCTGCGGCAGGAACTGCATCATCGAGATGAAGCCGGTGTCGAGCGGGCCGACGAGGTCGGCGTCGGAGACGCGCACGTTGTCGAAGGCGAGCTCAGCGGTGTCGGACTCGTCCTGGCCCACCTTGTCGAGCACCCGTCCCACGCTGAACCCGTCGAGCGTGGTGTCGACCGCGAAGAGCGAGATGCCCTTGGCCTTCTTCTCCGGGCTGGTGCGGGCCGCGACGAGCACGAGGTCGGCGGAGCCGCCGTTGGTGATGAAGGTCTTGGAGCCGTTGAGGATCCAGTCGTCGCCGTCGCGGACCGCGGTGGTCCTGAGGTTGGCGAGGTCGGAGCCGCCGCCGGGCTCGGTCATCCCGATCGCGGTGACGATCTCGCCGCTCGCGCACCCGGGCAGCCAGCGGGCCCTCTGCTCGTCGTCGGTGAGGTGCACGAGGTAGGGGACGGTGATGTCGGCATGGATGCCGACGCAGCTCGGGAGGGTCATGTTGACCTTCGCCAGCTCCTCGGTCAGCACCGCGTTGAACCGGTAGTCGCCGGCCTCGGAGCCGCCGAACTCGTCGGGGATCTCCAGGCCGAGGAAGCCCTGCTTGCCCGCGGCGAGCCAGAAGGCGCGGTCCAGCCCGTGGTGGTCGGCGTACGACTCGAGGTGCGGGGTGACCTCGCGGTCCAGGAACTGCTTGACCGAGGCACGGAAGGCCTCGTGGTCCTCGTCGTAGATCTCGCGCTTCATGGACGCTATGTTACCCGCCGGTCACCTGGCTCCTGTGAATCGCGTCGAAGTCGTCGCGGTGGCTCGGCGCGCGTCGTACCCTCACCGGGCCGACTCAACACCCCGAGGGGCGGGCACAGCCGTGACAGACGACGACACGTGGATCCGTCCGCGCACCCAGGCGTGGGGCAACGAGGCCCAGCGTGCGGTCCTGCACGCCATCGCCGAGGACGTGGCACGGCGCTCGGGACACAAGGTCGTGGCCATCGAGGCGCTGCGCTCCGACGGGTTCTTGGAGTTCGTCGCCATCGCCGGAGACGCCGACGCCAACGCGCAGATGATCGGTCAGGCCTCGCCGCTGTCCCTGGACCAGATCCTCGGACTGGGCATCGAGATGGACGGCTGGGTGCACATCCCCAGCGAACGACTCGACGACGACGCGCGCGCCTGGCTGGCGGAGTACGGCCACCGGCCCGACGTACCGGCGTCGGCGGTCCCCCACGGCTGGAACCCGGACGACCAGCTCGTGCGCCTGCTGAAGAACGACGAGGGCGAGCTGCGGGGCCTGCTCTACCTCGACGAGCCCCTGTCCGGGCTGCGCCCGACACCCGAGTCGGTCGCGGCGATGAACGCCGAGGTCGAGGTGATGTGCGACGCCGTGGTCAGCATGGTCGAGCGCGAGCTCTACGGCGAACAGGTCCGGATGCTCACGCAGGCCCGCTCGGCGATGCAGGGCGTACGCGCTGACCTCGGGTTCGACGACTTCCTGCAGGAGATGTGCGACGCCATGGTCGCGGCCATGTCGGTGGACGCTGTCGACGTGCTCCTGGCCGGCCACCTGGGACCGGACCTCGCAGCACACACGGTCCTCCTCGAGGAGCACATGCGTCAGGTGTGGCTCAGGAGGGGACACCTCGTGGTGGAGCAGGAGCAGACCTGGGGCGTGGGGGAGCGGGCGGTCGCGACCCCCGACGCCCTGCGCCGACTGATGAAGAGCCGGAGCCTCGGGTCGTGGCTCCTCGTGCCGATCGGGATCGGCGAGGACTACCTCGGCACCCTGGGGCTCGGTCGCACGCACGGAGGACCGCGCTGGATCGACTCCGAGATCAACGCTGCGGCAGCCGTGGCGTCCGACGTGGCGCGACTGGTCCTCGACGCCCGGCTGATGGAGCGCGAGCGGGCGCTCCACGCCGAGCTGCGCGACATCAGCGACTATCGCCACACCATGGTCAACACCCTGGCCCACGAGCTCCGCAATCCCGTCACGGTCCTGTGGACGCACCTGGACCTGCTCGGGCAGGACCCGCACTCCGGCCCGGTGACCGACTCCCTGGCGGCGATGGACCGGGCCGCGCGCAGGATCGAGGACATGATCGAGGACATGATGGCCCTGGCCCGGGTCAGCGATCCGGACCGCGCGGCGCCCCTCACGCCGGTGGATCTCTCGCGCCTCGTCACGGAGTGCTGCGAGTTCATGGCCCCGGTGGCACTGCGCTCGGGGCTGGAGGTCGTCAGGAGCCTCGACGACGACCTCACCGTCGCAGGTGACGAGGCCGGCCTGCAGCGGTTGGTGACCAACCTGCTCTCCAACGCCCTCAAGTATTCGCCGTCCGGTGGCACGGTCACGCTCTCACTGACGCCGGAGACCGTGGCGGGCCGCGACGGGGTCCGGCTCACCTGCGCCGACGAGGGGATCGGCATCAGCGCCTCCGAGATCGAGCACCTCTTCACCCCGTTCTTCCGCTCCAGCAGCCCGCAGGCGCGGGAACGCCCGGGCACGGGGTTGGGCCTGGCCATCACCGAGCGGGTGGTCACGTGGCACCAGGGCACGATCGAGGTCCACTCGGAGCTCGGGGCGGGCACCACCTTCACGGTGTGGCTCCCGTCGGCGCCACCCGCCGCTCTACCCTGAGGTGGTGTCGTCTCTGACCGGGTTGCTCGCTGTGGTGGTGCAGGCGGTCCTGACGGTGACGGGCGTGCCCGTGCCACCGGTCTTGCAGGCACAGGCGCCGGCGGAGGCGCAGCCGGTGAGCGTGGACGGCACCCAGCCAGCAGCGGCCAGCGGCTTCGGCAGCGTCGCGCCGTCGTGGCTGGGCACCCGTGTGCTCCCCGACGACCCGGACACCGGCGCCGGTGTGGTGCGGGCGACCCCGCCCGTGCTGCGGCACCGCCGCTGGACCCTGCCCGACGACGTACGCATGCTGCCGGGACGTGGCTATGCCTCGAAGGTGGTCTCCCCAGCCCCGCCGCGGGTCATCCGGCGCTCGAGCTGGAGGCCCGGGTGTCCCGTCGCCGCCACCGACCTGGCGTGGGTGCGCCTCGCCTTCTGGGGCTTCGACGCACGACGCCACACCGGCGAGCTGCTGGTGCACCGCACCGTCGCCGACGACATCGTGCAGGTCTTCGGCGCGCTCTATCGCGCACGCTTCCCGCAGGAGCAGGTCGGGATCGTCCGCGCCTACGACCCCGACGCCCCGAGCACCGGCGACGGCAACGGGACGGGCTCCTTCGTCTGTCGACCCTCCACCGGGGCCACCTACTTCTCGCAGCACGCCTACGGCCTGGCCCTCGACCTGAACTCGTTCCAGAACCCGTACGCCAAGGGCGCCGTGGTGCTGCCGGAGCTCGCGTCGGCCTACCTCGACCGCACCCGGGTGCGCTCCGGCATGGTCACGGCGGACGGCCCCGTCGTGCGCGCGTTCGCCCGGATCGGCTGGGAGTGGGGCGGCGCTTGGCGCCACTCCCGGGACTACATGCACTTCAGCCAGAACGGGCTCTAGGCAGCAGTTCGTCCACAGCGAGGGCCACGACCTCGGGAAAACCTTCCGAGGATGGGGGTCCCCCACCTACGATCCACCTCGTGGGGAGGACAACAGCGCCATGGATCAGGGGCGAACAGGGGAGCGCCGGGCGCGCGACCTGAGCTGGGGTGATGCACGCGCCCGGGCACTGATGCACGCCCTGGCGCGCGATGCGGCGACCCGTTCCGGCTTCCGGGTCTGCGCCATCGAGGTCGTTCGGCCCAAGGGCCTGCTGGAGTTCGTCGCCATCCACGGCGACAGGACCAGCGCGGAGGAACGGCTCGGCATGGCCTCGCGCCTGTCGGACATGCAGCAGGTCTTCGACCACGGCGAGTCGTTCGGCTACTTCGTCTGGATCCCCGAGGAGAGCTTCACCGAGTCGCTGCGCGAGCTCATGGACGGCGACCTGGTCATCCCCGAGATGCCCGCGCCGACCGTGCCGGGTGACTGGCACCCGATGGACATGCTCGTCGCCAGGATCGCCGACGAGCGCGGCGACCTCCGCGCGCTGCTCTACCTCGACGTCCCGATCGACCTCCGTCGCCCCGACCGGGAGCGGCTGCTGGAGATCTCCGACGAGCTGACCCTGACCCTGCTCTCCGTCGTCACGCTGATCGAGCGGGAGGAGTACGCCGACCACATGCGGGTCATCCGGGCCACCCGCCGGCTGGCCCGGTCCAACCCGGCACGCCACGACGTCGGTCATCTCCTCCGGGAGGCGCGCACGACTCTGCTCGGCGCGCTGTCGGTCGACGAGCTGGAGATCCACGTCTTCCTCGACCAGGGCGACGAGACCCACGACAGCCTGGGCCTGGGGGCGGCGCCGGAGGTGCGACAGGCCCTCGACGAGGCCGCCGCCAGGGCGTGGACCGACCAACGCGTCCTGATCATCGAGCCCGACCACATCTGGGGCGACTCCTCGCTCAATGCCACCCACGCCGACTGGTTCACCGAGGCCTTGCGCACGGCGGGATTCGAGGGTGTCGTCGTGTCTCCCGTGGGTGTGGACGAGGAGCTGCTCGGCATGCTGATCGCCGCGCGCCGGACGGGCTCGCGGCGGTGGACCGATGGCGAAGGGGTCGCGGCCCTCGAGCTCGGGCACGACCTCGGCCGGGCGATCGCCAACGCCCACGCGACCCAGCGCGAGCGCCGACTTCTCGGTGAGCTGCGCGCGCTCGAGGAGGCCCGACACCGTTTCCTGCGCGAGCTCACCCACGAGATCAACAACCCGATGACCGTGATCGCCGCCAACGCCGAGTTCTTGTCCTCCAGCGAGTTCGCCAGCGAGCGCGACGTCCGGCGCGCCCAGGCCATCCTGCGGGGCACCGAGCGGCTCGGGGACCTGCTCGAGGGTCTGGGAATGCTGTCGCGGGTGAGCGACCCCCAGCATCCGCCGACCATGAGGCGCATGGACCTGGTCCCGATCGTGGACGAGACGCTGGTCTCGATGACGGCCGTCGCGGACAAGGCGGGGGTCACGCTCCACCTCGTGGGCGAGACGCGCGAGGCGGCTGTCTTTGCGGACGTCCGCGAGATCGCCAGCGCGGTGACCAACCTGGTCGACAACGCTGTGAAGTACTCCGACCCCGGGGACGAGATCTGGCTCGGGGTCGAGAGCGGGACCGACGGCGTCGTCACGTTCAGCTGCAAGGACGAGGGGATCGGCATCTCCGACGAGGACCAGGCCAACCTCTTCCTGCCGTTGTTCCGCTCGACCAACGACGATGCCCTGAACCGTCCCGGCACCGGTCTCGGGCTGGGCATCGTGCGCGAGATCATGCACCGTCACGGCGGCACGGTGGAGGTGGAGTCCCGGCTGGGCCGCGGGACCCACGTACGACTCCACTTCCCGCCGCCGCCTCACGTCGAGGTGCGCGAGCCCTCGCCCAGGAGCTCGGTGACCCAGGCCGGCACGAGGTGGCTCGCCGGGCCCTGACGGGACTCGGCGAAGTCGCTGGCGCCGGCACTCGGCTCCAGGTTGAGCTCGAGGGTCGCTCCGTGGGCCCAGTGCACGAACGCCGCGGCGGGGTAGACCACGCCCGACGTGCCGATGGAGACGAACAGGTCGCACTCCCAGAGCGCCTGCTCGACGAGGTCCATGCCGTAGGGCATCTCGCCGAACCAGACGATGTCCGGCCTCAGCGTCGTCGCGCCGCAGCCGGGGCAGGGCGGTCGGTCGCGCAGCGGCGCGTCCCACGCGTGCCGCTCGTCGCAGCTGGTGCACCAGGCTGACCGGAGCCGACCGTGGATGTGGTGGACCCGTGTCGATCCGGCACGCTCGTGGAGGTCGTCGACGTTCTGGGTGACGATGAGCAGGTCCTCGCCGAGCGCCTCCTCCAGGCGGACGAGGGCGTGGTGAGCGGGGTTGGGTCGGACCCTGGAGAGTGCCGCGCGCCTCTCGTCGTAGAACCGCTGCACCAGCCCCGGGTCGTCGGCGTACGCCTCCGGGGTGGCGACCTGCATCGGGTCGTGTCCCTCCCAGAGACCGCCCGCATCACGGAAGGTGGAGAGCCCGCTCTCGGCGGAGATCCCGGCACCGGTGAGGACGACGACGCGCATGGGCCAGTCCTACCAGTCGGGGCAGCGCATCAGGCGAGCGCCTGGTCGACCAGCGCGAGCAGGTCCTCGGCCGTGATGCCCGGATATCCGTGGAGCATCGTGCGCCACTGCTGCGGGACCGACGCCGCACCCCATCGGGCGCCCAGGAGAGCGCCTGCGATCGCGGCGACCGTGTCGGTGTCGTCACCGATCCGGATCGCGACGTCCAGGGCCGCGCCGAAGTGCCGGCTCGGCTCATCGACCGGGATCGGGGTGTGGGCGATCGCCGACCACGAGGCCTGCAGAGCCGGGACGACCCAGCCGTTCGGGTTGAAGTCGCCCGGCTCGCGGTGTTCGGCTTCGTCGATGAGCGTCGTCCATTCCTCGGCAGCCGACGACTCGAGGTGGACCAGGCCCGCCCGCAGGTCGAGTTCGCCCGTGACGATGGCGTGCCGGATCGCCAGCGACCAGAGCGCACAGGCGTCCTGGGCCTGTGGGTCATGGTGCGTCAACGCGCTGATCCGTCGTGCTGCCTCGGCCAGGCCCGCCGGGTCGTCGAGGTATCTCAGTGCCACCGGCGCCGTGCGCATCAGCGACCCGTTGCCCGCGGTGTGACCGGTGCGCGCGTGCAGGTCGTACGAGGTCTCCGTCAGCGTCGCAGCGACCGGATCGGGGCCCACCGCGCCGAGGATCATCCGCGTCTGGTTGCCGATGTCGGCGGGCCCGGTGTCGTACCACCGCCTGAACCGTCGAGCGATCTGCGTCAGGGCCTCGTCGCTCGTGAGGTCGTCGTGGAGGGCTGCGACATCGAGGATGCACCACGCCATCGTGGTGTCGTCGGTCCACTCCCCGGGCGCGAAGTCACCGAGACCGCCACCGAGCATCTCGGGGCCGGCAGGCCCCACGGCCCTGCTCTCGAACTCGTACGGCGCCCCGAGCGCATCGCCCACGGCGGAGCCGAGCACCGCGCCACGCGCCCGGTCGAGCGAGTCGGGACTCGAGGTCATGCGGGCCGCACCGCCGCGCGGCGGGAGTAGGCCCAGCCCGGTCGACGCAGGAGGTAGGACCAGCGCTCGTGCCAGGTGTCCGCGGTGGCCACGTCGGCGGCGATGTCGGTCCACTCGTGCGTGGCGATGCGGGCGGGGTTGTGGGAGTCGATGTTGGCGGTGAGGCCGTAGACCACCTCCTCGTCCTCCTCCTCGAACGTGCCGAAGAGGCGGTCCCAGAGGATCAGGATGCTGCCGTGGTTGCGGTCGAGGTAGTCACGGTTGGACCCGTGGTGCACTCGATGGTGCGAGGGCGTGTTGAAGACCTTCTCCATCCGGCCGAGGCGCTGGATCGCCTCGGTGTGGATCCAGAACTGGTAGATCAGGTTGACGCCGCGGGCCTGCTCGATCAGGCCCGGTCGTACGCCGACCAGCGCGAGCAGGCCGTAGGGGACGACGAGCGTCACGCCCTCGGCGACGGGCTGGCGCAGGGCGGTCGAGAGGTTGTAGCGCTGGCTGGAGTGGTGGACCACGTGGACCGCCCACAGCCAGCGGCTCTCGTGGCTGAGCCGGTGGTTCCAGTAGTAGATGAAGTCCCAGCCGAGGACGGCGGCCACCAGGGCCCACCGCCCGCGGCCGAGGTCGAGCGGTGATCGCGCGAAGAGCACCTTGCCCCCGGTCATCGCGGCCCAGGTCGTCGAGGTGATGAGGGCCGTCGACGCGACCGCGCTGACGGCGAGCGCGCCGTGGGTCCGGTGCCATGCCGTCCGGGCCCCACCGCGCTGGGCGGGTCGCCCGGCCGGACCCAGCCGGACCGCGGCAAGCTCCTCCTGCACCTCGCGCACGGCCGCGGGCACGGTCTGCGGATCGGGCAGGCGTCCGTCGCGCACCCGACGGCGCACGACGTCACCGAGCGTGGTCAGCACCGCCGTCACCGCCCCGACCGCGAGCAGCGCCCGCCCGTGGCGGCCCACGCCGGGCGTGACCGGGTCGAGAAGACGCTGGGCGACATACGGTGCGGCGAGGCTGCCGATGCCCATGCTGAGGCTCGCGACCGTGTCGGCCAGCTGGTAGTCACCGGCCCGGGTGCCGGGCTCGACGGGGTGCGCGCGCTGCCAGGCGTACTCCGCCACCATGGCGCCGACGAACGCCGGGATCGCGGCGACGGTGAGGTCGATCTTCACGGCTTCACCATGCCGTGATCAGTAGTGCCAGGGGAAGCGCGGCACGCTCACCGAGGATAGAGTCGCGTGCGTGGGTCATACCGATTCCGCTGACAGCACCTTCACCCGGGTCCTCGGACGCTGGGATGTCCTGGCGGTCGCCTTCGGGGCGATGATCGGCTTCGGCTGGATCGTGCTGACCGGTGGCTTCCTCCAGGACGCGGGGACTCTCGGAGCCGCTCTGGCCTTCGTGGTCGGCGGCATCATCATGGCGCTGGTGGGGCTCACCTACGCGGAACTGGTCTCGGCGATGCCCCAGGCCGGTGGTGAGCACAACTATGTGATGCGTGGGCTCGGCTCACGCTCTGCCTTCGTGTGCTCGTGGAGCCTCGTGCTGGGCTACATCTCCGTGGTCGCGTTCGAGGCGGTGGCGCTGCCCCAGACGGTGCTGTTCCTCGCGCCCGACATGCTCGCCGGGAGACTGTGGACGGTGGCCGACTACGAGGTGTACGCCTCCTGGGTGGCGGTCGGAGTGGCCGGTGCCGTCGTGATCACCGCGCTGAACTACATGGGGGTTCGGCCAGCCGCCGTCTTCCAGACGTTCGCGGTCGGGTTCCTCCTCGTCGTGGGTGCGTTGCTGGTGTTCGGGTCGTTCATCGGCGGGGACACCGACAACATGAGCCCCCTGTTCAACGACGGCGCCGGGGGAGTCATCGCGGTGCTGGTCGCGGTGCCGTTCCTCTTCGTGGGCTTCGACGTGATCCCGCAGTCGGCGGAGGAGATCAACCTTCCGTTCAAGCAGATCGGCAAGCTCGTGGTCGTCTCGGTCCTCGCCGCGGCGAGCTTCTACGTCCTGGTGATGCTCACCGTCGGGTCGTCGTTGCCCATGGACCTGCTCGCTGAGTCCGAGCTCTCCGCGGCTGACGGGATGGCCGCCCTCTGGAGCAGCGAGACCATGGGCGATGTCCTGGTGGTCGGCGGTATCGCCGGCATCCTGACCAGCTGGAACGGCTTCATGATCGGGGCGAGCCGGCTGCTCTACGCGATGGCGACCTCCGGGATGGTGCCGAGCTGGTTCGGCAAGATGCACCCGACCTACCGGACGCCCAGCAACGCGATCCTGTTCGTCGGGGGACTCTCGATCCTGGCGCCCCTGTTCGGCCGTCAGATGCTGGTCTGGCTGGTCGATGCCGGCGGGTTCGTGATCGTCGTCGCCTTCTTCTTCGTGGCCGTCACGTTCGTCCTGCTTCGTTCTCGCGAGCCCGACATGGAGCGGCCGTTCCGGGTGAGCGGCGGCTCCGGCGTCGGGGTGGCCGCCGCCCTGCTGACCTTCGGCCTGGGCATCCTGTTCATGCCGGGGATGCCGGCCGCCCTGGTCTGGCCCTACGAGTGGCTCATCCTCATCGTCTGGTGGGGAGCCGGTGCGGTCCTGGTGCTCCGGCTGCCCCGGGTCGGACCGGGTCCGGATGCCGAGCGCCGGCTCGTCGAGGCCGCCCGGGAGCGGAGCGCGCGCGACTGAGCCTGCCCGGCTGACATCCGGTCGCGCCCCTGCCACGTATCTGCCACGCATGAGCCCCAATGGGCCTCTGACCTGCGCAGCGCGTCAGATCAGTAGTACCAGGGGGAGCGCGGCACGCCCAGCGGGTGTCAACGGTCTTGGTCGGCATGGTGCGGTTGACCTGCGCAGACGCTGGTTGTCCTGCCGCACATGTGTCACCCACGAACGCGTCGGCGCAGCGCCCGCTATCTCGAAAATGCACGCGTTGACGTGACCGCAGGGGTCAGTCGTCCCCCCACGTGAGGCCGATCGCCCCTGTTGCGTGTGGCAGCCCGGCGGCATCGTCGAAGACATGACGCTCCACGGATCCGGTGACACGGCAGTAGTGGACGAGCGCTCCGGTCGGGTGCTCGGCTGGATCTCCGGGCTCTCGCTCCTCGTCGCCCCCTGGATCGCGGCCGGGGTGCTCGCCACCGTCGTCTCCCTGATCGGACCCGAGAGCTGGGATCCTGAGACGACCTTCCCCTGGCTCCTGCTCGCAACCTTCGCCGGCGGTCTTGGAGGGCTCATCTACGGCAGCGTCCGCAACCGCGGCTTCCGGCGGGGGGCGCTTCCGGGAGCTGCCGTCGCGCTGGTCGTCATGGTCGGCCTCTACGTCGCCGTACTCGTCCAGTAGCCACTCGACGGACAGGCGGCGCTCGCTGGACTGTCTCAGCTCAGTAGTACCAGGGGAAGCGCGGCACGCTCAGCGGCTGTTGGGTGGCAATGTGCCGCTGACCTGCGCAAACGTGATTGCGGCTGATGGCAGTCGACGGGCTCCGACGACTCTGCTGCCACGTCCTTGCCACGCAGGAACCCGTCATCGGCCCACCTCCGGATCGCTCTGGTCCTCGCCGAGGGCGGTCTGCCAATCCTGGCCGCCATGGAAGACGCCGAGGACGTTGACCACGAGCTCACCCGAAGACTGATCGACCTCGTAGGCGATGAGCGTCCGCTTGTTGAGGGTGATCGTCCGCATGCCCGCTCGAACGTCGTCGCGAGCTCGACCGGCGAGCGGGAAGACGAGGATGCCGTCGATGTGGTCGAGGATCGCCGCCACGAAGCGCCGAGCGGTGTCTGCCGACGCCTTCTCGGTGATCCACTCGTCGAGGTGATGGAGTTGCTGGCGCGCCTCAGGGGTGAAGTTGATCCTGCCCGTCATGAACGGGCGGCCCACTTCGCTTCGAACTCGGCACGAACGTCTTCGGCAGGAATCGCGCGGGACGGGTCAGCCTTCAGCGCGTCGTACGCGGCAGCCGCCTCGCTCCGAAGCCAGTTCTCGGCTGCTTCGTCGAACGCGTCGTCGGACTCGACCGACTCGAGCAGCCGGAGAGCGACGTCCTTGCGGACGTCAGGAGGCAGGGACATTCCCGCCTCGTAGAACTCCGCTGCACTGAACGTCATGCCACGAGTGTACGACTGGCCGCCGACGTTGCGGGCCTCACACGTGCCAGCCCGCGGGACGTCCGAGGCGTCGCATCCACCGGCCGCGGCCTGCGTGTGCCCGGTCGGTCTCCAACGCCGTCTTCGCGCGTTCGCGTAGGTGGTGTTCGCAGGCCATCAGGAAGGGCTGGGGAAGGCTCGGACCCGGCGCGGCGGACCACATCCGTCGCACGGCGGCGGCGATGGCGAGGTCGTCGTCGGCCACAACGCTCGCAGGCGGGGCGGGCAAGTCGAGGTCCGTCAAGAACCGGACCCAGTCGTGGGCTTGGGAAGTCGGGGAGGCGCGGATGCCCCAGATGCGGCCGGCCCGGGGACCGGTGTACCCGTAGGCGACCTGGATGGCGAACTCGCGGCGGCGAGTGTTGGTTCGCGCGTTGGTCCACCAGAAGTCGGTGGAGTCCAGCACCAGGGTCTCGGGCCACTCGGTTTCGCGTAGGCGGCCACGACGGCTGGCGCCCAGACGTCCACCCACTCGGCCACCATCTGACCGGCGCTGTCGCCTTCGAGCGGGTCGCGTCCTGCAGCCACTCGAGCTCGTTGGGCGGCTCGGGTGTAGCTGACGCCGCGGCCGACCGCGACGAGCGCCTCAGCGACCAGGCGCAGCCGGTGCTGGTAGCCGCGCGAGACCACCGGTCCCGCGTGTGCGTGCACCGTGCTGTCGCACGCGTCGCAGACCCCGTCGTGGCTGCGTTCTCGAGGTAGCGGAGGCGTGAACTGGTGGAAGGTTCCGTCCGGAGCGGTGCACTCGGCTCGAGCGTTGAGAGGTCAAAGGTCACGAGTGCACGGTGGCAAATCCGGTGCCGGAACGCGGCTTTCGCTCTCTGGCGCGCGCAGCACGTCTTCCGAACAACGCCACCGTTCCGATGATGGTTCGCGATTCTTGCCACGCATCTGCCAAGCACCGAGACCCACTAGGCCTCTGACCTGCGCAAACGCGCCAGATCAGTAGTACCAGGGGTACGGCGACCAGTCCGGCTCGCGCTTCTCGAGGAACTGGTCGCGACCCTCCTGTGCCTCGTCGGTCATGTAGGCCAGGCGTGTGGTCTCGCCGGCGAAGAGCTGCTGGCCGACGAGCCCGTCGTCGAGGAGGTTGAAGGAGTACTTCAGCATCCGCTGCGCGGTGGGCGACTTGCCGTTGATCTTGCGACCCCACTCCAGCGCCTCGCGCTCGAGGTCGGCGTGGTCGACGACGCGGTTGACCGCGCCCATCCGGTGCATCGTCTCGGCGTCGTACTCGTCGCCGAGGAAGAAGATCTCGCGGGCGAACTTCTGCCCGACCTGCTTGGCGAGGTAGGCCGAGCCGTAGCCGCCGTCGAAGGAGCCGACGTCGGCGTCGGTCTGCTTGAAGCGGCCGTGCTCGCGGCTGGCGAGGGTGAGGTCGGCGACCGCGTGCAGGCTGTGCCCGCCTCCGGCGGCCCAGCCGGGGACGACGCAGATGACGACCTTCGGCATGAAGCGGATCAGCCGCTGGCACTCCAGGATGTGCAGCCGCGCCAGTCGGGCCTTGTCGATGGGGTTCGGCTCGGCACCTGCGTCGTCGTGGCCGTCCGTCTCGTACTGGTAGCCGGCGCGGCCGCGGATGCGCTGGTCGCCGCCGGTGCAGAAGGCCCACTTGCCGTTCTTGGCGCTCGGGCCGTTGCCCGTCAGGAGCACGCAGCCCACGTCCGCCGACATGCGGGCGTGGTCGAGGGTGCGCAGCAGCTCGTCGACGGTGTGCGGCCGGAACGCGTTGAGGACGTCCGGGCGGTCGAAGGCGATCCGGACGGTGCCGTGCTCGCGGGCCCGGTGATAGGTCAGGTCGGTGAGGTCCTCGAAGCCGGGCACGACGTCCCAGGCCTCGGGGTCGAAGATCTCGCTGACGCCCTCGATCGCAGTCATGTCGCGAGGTTATCGGTGGGCGGCTGGAAGAACGCCGCCGACCGTGGTGTTGTGACGGGCATGGCACTGACAGGAACCTATGTCCCGAGCGCGGCCCAGTGGGTCCGCGACCAGGTCGCCGAGTATGAAGCGACCAACGGCGAGAAGGCCAACACCCTGCGTGACAGCGACGACCTCATCGTCGTGATCACATCGGTGGGCGCCTCCTCGGGCCACCTCCGCAAGAACCCCGTGATGCGGGTCGAGCGCGACGGCGCCTACCTCGCGGTGGCGTCCAAGGGCGGCGCGCCCGAGGACCCGGCGTGGGCGGACAACTTCCGCAAGCACCCCGAGGTCGATCTGCAGGACAAGGCCGAGAAGCACACCTACCGCGTGCGTGAGCTCAGCGGCGAGGAGCGTGAGGACTGGTGGCAGCACGCGGTCGCCACCTGGCCGACGTATGCGTCGTACGCCGAGAAGACCGAGCGCCTGATCCCGCTCTTCCTCCTCGAACGGTGAGTGACCCGGGGCGCCGCGCGGCCCCACAATGACACCGTGACCACTCAGGCGGGAGCCCGCTCGGCCTTCGACGAGCCGCTCGAGAGTCCGCCGGCGCGATGGGTCGGCGCGCTGGTGCTGCTCAACCTGGGCCTGATGGCCGGCTGGTTCGGGCCGATCCAGGTGCTCCTGGCCCAGCAGGCCGACCGCGTCTCGGCCGCCGAGCCCGGTGGTCTGAGCAAGGAGCTGCTGCTGTCGGTGGTGCTGTTCGTCGGCGCGACGATCTCGCTGCTGGCCAACCCCGTCTGGGGTGCGTTCTCGGACCGTACGCGCTCGCGGATGGGCCGCCGGGTGCCGTGGGTGATCGGCGGGGTCGTGATCGGCGCGGTGGGGCTGCTGCTGCTCGCGGTCGCCGACAGCGCCGTCTCGATGGTGCTGGCCTGGAGCCTGGTCCAGCTCGCCCTCAACGCCGCGTGGGCCGGCGGGACCGCGGCGGTCCCCGACCAGGTGCCCGTCCAGCGGCGCGGCCTGATCGGCGGGATGATCGCGATCGCCGGCACCGTCGGTGTGCTCCTCGGGATCAAGATCGCCGAGCTGACCGGCTCCATCGCCCAGGGCTATGTCGTCATCGCGCTGGTCATGCTCGTGCTGTCCGTGCCGTACCTCGTGGGCTCACGCGACATCGCGCTGCCGCCCGACCACCAGCTCGCACCGATGGACTGGAAGTCGCTGGTGCGCTCGTTCTGGATCTCACCGTCGGCGCACCCCGACTTCGCGTGGGCCTGGGGGACCCGGTTCCTGGTCAACCTCGGCAACTGGATCGCGTTGAACTACCTCTACTACTACCTCACCGACGGCCTCGGGTTCAGCGACGACGAGGCCACGGCCAAGCTCGGCGTCCTCGTGCTGATCTATGGCGGCACGACCGTCGCCACCACGGTGGCCGTGGGCCACCTGAGCGATCGACTCGGACGTCGCAAGGTGTTCGTGATCTGGTCCGGCCTGCTCATCGGGGCCAGCATGCTGGTCCTCGGCATCTGGCAGGTGTGGCCCGGTGCGCTGCTCGCCGCCGTGATCCTGGGCGCCGGGTTCGGGGTCTACCAGGCAGTCGACTTCGCCCTGATCACCCAGGTGCTGCCCGGCGCCGGTGATCGCGCCAAGGACCTCGGCGTCATCAACATCGCCTCCGCGCTGCCCCAGGTCCTCGCACCCGCGATCGCCGGACTCATCCTGGTGGCGGTGCGTGGACTCGGCGGGTCGGTGGCGACGCAGGGCGACAGCTGGTCGCTCGGCTACGGCGCCGTGTACCTCGTCGGCTTCACCATGTGCCTCCTCGGCTCCGTCTTCGTGACCCGGATCAGGTCGGTCGCCTGAGCGTTGTCCCAGCGCGCGGGTCGTCACGGCGCCCCCCGATTGGGCGGTGGTGGAGCCACATTCGGTGGGCCGAAGGTGTGGGTGGGCCACCGCCAGCGAACCGCGATCAGTGGCTGCTGATCGTGATCGCCAGCCCGAGCAGGTGCTCGAGCCGGGCGAGCTCGGAGTCGAGGAACTCGGGGCCACCCCGGCGCCCCATGGCGATCAGGTCGTCACCGAACGGCGCCGCGCACTCGACGTAGGTCTCGTCGCCGGGCAGGCGGGTCGGGGCGGTGAGGGCACCGACGGAGAACTCGGAGGGCGCCGCATCGGTCGCACGCACGACCGCCAGCCCGTCGCCGCCGCGCCTGATCCACGCGGCCCAGTCGACCCGGAAGGCGATCGGCAGCAGGTCGACGAGCCGGTCCCGTGCCGTCGCCGGCTCCTCGGTGAGCGCCTCGACGACCTCGAGGTCGAGGAACAGGTTGCCGCCGGCGGCGTAGCGGCTGATCCACAGCACGCTCACGCCGTCGAGCACGCTGCAGGCGGAGATGACCGAGTCGGGCATCGTGCCCGGGGGGATCCCCAGCAGCACGTCGTCGACGGCGAATCCGTCGCGCTTCTCCACGATCTCGATCGCGTCGATGTCGCCCCCGGCCTCGCCGATCGCGCTCGCCACGCGCCCCAGAGATCCCGGGACATCGGGGAGCTCGACGCGCAGCAGGTAGTACATGGCCCGAGGCTATCCGGCCCCTGTGTCGGGCACGTTTCGTCCATCCGCCAGTCGGGCACGCAGCCCGCTGGCGCGCAGGGCCTGCCGCGCGATGGCCGCCCGCACCGCCGACTCCGACCCGATCACCCGCACCTTGCGCTGCGCCCGGGTCACGGCGGTGTAGAACAGCTCGCGCGTCAGCAGGCGGGAGTCCTCGTCGGGCAGCAGGACCGTGATCTCGTCGGCCTGGCTGCCCTGCGACTTGTGGATCGTCATCGCGTGCATGGTGGCGACGTCGCCGAGGCGCGACGGTGCGAGCTCGAGGAATCCGACCCCGGTGGCGATCGCTGCCCGGGGTCCGCTCGCGCCCGCGACGACCACACCGGTGTCACCGTTGTAGACCCCGAGCGTGTAGTCGTTGGAGGACACCAGCAGGGGCCGTCCGAGGTAGGCGGCGTCATGCACCGAGACCCCGGTCTCCGTGGTGAACCACTGCTCGATGCGCCGGTTCCAGTGGCGTACGCCGAAGGGGCCGTCGCGGTGGGCGCACAGCAGGCGGTGCCGGTCGAGGGCGGCCAGGGCCCGCGGGGCGTCGCCCGCGGCCGCAGCGTCGTGGACCGCGAGCGCGTGCGGCAGCACGGCGGACCTGATGGTGCGGGCCGGATCGCCGTCCGCCACCCACTCGATGGCCGGGCCCCCGGACCTCAGCGCCACGATCGCCCGGTCGGCGTCGCCCAGCCGGAGCGCCTCGGCGAGCTCGCCGATCTCGGCGCCGTAGCGGTGGGCCGTGGTCAGGGCCGCCACCGGACTGTCCGGACGGTGCTCGTAGCCGCGGACCAGGTCGGTCAGCACCGCGCCCGCATCGACGGAGCTGAGCTGGTCGGGGTCGCCCACGAGCACCAGTCGCGCCTCGGGACGCACGGCCTCGAGCAGGCGGGCCATCATGGTCAACGACACCATCGAGGCCTCGTCGACGACGACCAGGTCGTGGGGCAGACGGTTGCCGCGGTGGTGGCGGAAGCGCGTGCTGTTGCCGGGGTGCTGGCGCAGCAACCGGTGCATCGTCATCGCTGTCACGTCGGCCAGCCGGGCCCGGTCGGCGGCGTCGAAGCGACTCGCGGAGTCGCGCACCGACTGCTCCAGGCGGGCCGCGGCCTTGCCGGTCGGCGCGGCGAGCGCGATGCGCAGGGTCTCGCCGCGGGCCTCCGCCTGCTCGACCAGGGCGACCAGCAGCCCGGCGACGGCGGTCGTCTTGCCCGTGCCCGGCCCGCCCGTGATCACGGTCGTGGCCTGCCCGGCGGCCCGGTGGCACGCGGTCCGCTGCTCGGCCGAGTCCGCGCCGGGGAAGACCCGGTCCAGCGACGCCTCCAGGAGGGACCCGTCGACGGCCGGCGCCGACCGGCCGCGTTCACGCAGGTCGTCGAGGACCTGGGTCTCCTGCTCGTGATAGCGGTCGAGGTAGACCAGGCCGTGCTCGAGGTGCACCACGCCGGCCACCAGCAGCGGGCTCGCGGACACCGCGGCCCGCCAGGCGTCGGGTGCGGGCCACGGGAGGTCGAGGTCGGCGAGCGACGCCGGCACGGCCACCAGGTCGAGGCACACGGACCCGTGGCGTACGGCCCGGACGGCCAGCGCGACCGCCAGCAGCACCGTCTCGTCCGCCTCGCCGACGAGCCGCCCGACGGTCGTGGCGACGTGGACATCGGCGGCGCTCACCACCCCGGCGGCGTTGAAGGTGGCCAGGAGCCCGGTGGCGGCGAGCGCCAGGTCGCGGTCGTGCGCGTCGATCGGCTCGAAGGTGTCGCTCACGTGCCCACCACCCCGTCCAGCAGGTCGGACAGCTCCAGGACCAGCGCCACCGGGGGTCGCCAGGAGAACACCCCGCACGGGGACCCGTCGACGACCGGCGTGCCCGGCCCGCACATCCCGCGGAGGTAGAGGTAGAGCACCCCGCCCAGGTGGGTGGCGGGGTCGTAGGCCGGGAGCCGCCAGCGCAGGAAGCGGTGCAGGACGACGGTGTAGAGCAGGGCCTGCAGCGGATAGTCGGAGTGGGCCATCGCCTCGTCGAGCATCTCCGGCCGGTAGTCGTGGGCCGTCAGCGGCTGGTCGATCGGACCCAGCCAGTTGGTCTTGTAGTCGACGGTGAGGAAGCGCTGCCGGGAGTCGACGTCGAGGCGCAGCACCACGTCGATCGAGCCGGTGAGGTAGCCGCGCAGCGACTGGGCCGCCAGCTCCGGGTCGGAGTCCAGCGCGTCGGCGTACCCGCGGACCGCGTCTGCCTCGGGGAGGTGCCGCCGCAGGAGCGGGGCGAGGTCGCCGAGGCGTACGTCGGCGGGCGCGGCCACGGTGTCGCCGCCGGCCAGGGGCACCTCGAAGTCGAGCTCGCGCAACCGGTCGGGCAGTCCGAGGGAGCGCAGGGTGCGGTCGTCGGCGAGCGGGCCGAGCGGGCTGTCGCAGACCGCGACCAGGGCGTCGGCGAGCTCTCCCGGGTCGAGATCGACGGGCCACCACACGAGCTGCTCGTCGATGAGGCGCAGCAGCTCGCCGCGGAAGTCCTCGGCGGCCGGGTCGGCATGCTCGAGGACCGCGTGCACCAGCGACCCGAAGGTGGCGCCGACCGGCAGCGTGGCCATCGGCGACGGCACCGAGGCGGCGGCCGCACCCGCGTCGGGGCCGGGAGCGGGGTCGAGGTCCTCGGCCGTGACCTCCGAGTCCTCGTCCGGCACGACCTCGGGCTCCGAGAGCGCCGCGGCCGCGTGGGCGGCGCTGCCCGCCGACAGTGAGGAGTACGACGTGCGCCGCCAGGTCGTGTCGACCGTCCGGGTGAAGGCGCGCACCTCCAGGTCGTCGGTGGACCGCGCGAGCGGGGTCGGGTCGGGCGGGCTGAGGGTCGCGAGCTCGACGCTCGGACCGCCCGCCTCCTCCCACGCCGCGAGGATCGCCAGCACGCGGTCCTCCTCGACCAGCGGCTGGCTGTCGGGGACCGGCGCGGTGCCCGGGCGGCGGCCGAACAGCACGCGGTGCAGCGGCGAGTCGGGGGTGTTGCGCTCGGCGGCGGCGTACCACGCGACGACCTGCGACTGCGCCCTCGTCATCGCGACGTAGAGCAGGCGCAACGACTCCCCGGCGTCCTCGCGCCAGTGGCGTCGTACGGCCTCGCGGTGGAACGTGCTCGCGCCGCCGACGTCGCGGCACCGGCGTCCGTCGTCGTCGTGGAAGAGCGGGACGGCGGGCTCGCGCCCGGTGAAGCGGTTCCAGAGGGTGGGGAGGTAGACGACGGGGTACTGCAGGCCCTTGCTGCCGTGGATGGTCACGAGCTGGACGGCCTCCGCGTCGGAGTCGAGCCGCCGGGTGCGCTCGGAGGCCACCTCCAGCTTGTCGTCGGCGACCTGCTCCCGCAGCCAGGCCAGCAGCCCCACCAGGCCGAGGCGCTCCTCGGTCGAGACCCGCAGCAGCGACTCCCCGATGTGGCGCAGGTCGGTCAGCGTCCGCTCGCCGCCCGCACGCGCGAGCACGCGGGCCGTCAGGCCCTCGACGGTGGTCACCTCGACCACCGCCGCCACCCCGCGCCGGGTGAAGACGTCGGCGAGGGTGCGGATCCGGCCCGCGAGGTCATCGGTCAGGTCGTCGCCGCCGGCGTCCAGCGAGTGTGCGGTGTGTCCGAAGAACGAGGTGAGCGACGCCGCCCGCACGCGGTCGGTGCGGTGCGGCTGCTCCATCGCCTCGAGCAGCGTGAGCCACTCGCCGGCCGCCGGCGTGTGGAAGACGGAGCCACCGGCGTTGACGACCGCAGGCACCCCGACCGCGGCCAACGCGAGCTGCACCGCCTCGAGCTCGTTGCGCCGGGCCGCGAGCACCGCGATGTCGCCCGGCTTGAGGTCGCGTCCCTCGAAGGTCGGGCGCGACTCGATGAGGCGCTTGATGTCGTGGGCGGTGTCGGTGATGACGTGGTCACGCCACAGGGCCACCGGCGGCTTGGACCGCGGGCCCTTGCCGAGCTCGGTGCGCCGCACCACCCGCAGCCGGAAGGGCGCGCCCGCCCCGCGGAGCCGCGACTCGTCCTCGTGGGCCTCGACGGGGTGGACGACGATGCGCTCCTCACCGAGCTGGGCGCCCTGCAGCACGGCGTGGATCGAGCGGAGCAGCGGCCGGTCGGAGCGCCAGTTGACGCCGAGCGTCTGGGTGGTGGTCGCGGTCTCCGAGGCCTGGAGGTAGGTCACGATGTCGCCGCCGCGGAAGGCATAGATCGCCTGCTTGGGGTCGCCGATCAGCACCATCCGGGTCGACTCGCCGAACGCGCGCCGGAACACCTGCCACTGCACCGGATCGGTGTCTTGGAACTCGTCGATCAGCACGAACTTCCAGCGGTGCTGCATCCGGCGGCGGGCCGCGCCATCGGCGGGCTCGAGCGCATCCGCGAGCTGGCTGAGCAGGTCGTCGTAGCTCAGCACGCCGAGGCGGCGCTTGCGACGCTCGACCTCCTCCAGCACGTCGGCTGCGAAGCGCACCCGCATGGCGGCCGTCGAGTCCGGGGAGTCGGCCAGCACGGCGGCGGGCTCGACCTCGGCCCGAGGGTCGCCGATGACCGAGCGGGCCAGCTCGAGTGCGGCGGCCCGGGTCCAGGGCGGCTTCTCCTGCTGCCCGAAGTCGCGGAGGTAGAGGTCGTCCACGGTCTCGGAGGTGAGCTGCTCGAGGTCCTCGACCAGGGTCGCCGATGCGTCGGTGTCGCCGGCCACGCCGAGGCTGCGCAGCACCAGCTGGCAGAACTGGTGGATGGTGGCGATGGTGGCAGCGTCGAAGGAGACCAGCGCGGCGGTGAGCCGGTCGAGCCGCGCGCCCAGCTCGGCCGCACCCGCGTCGAGCAACCAGTCGTGGAGCCGGTTGTCGGGGTCGCGCAGCGCCGGGTCGGCGAGCAGCTGGACGGCCTCGTCGAGCTGACGGCGTACGCGCTCGCGCAGCTCCTGGCTCGCGGCACGGGTGAAGGTGACGACGAGCATCTCGTCCAGTCCCACCTCGCCCAGGGCGACGTGCTTGGTCACCAGAGCGGCGATCGTCCAGGTCTTGCCGGTGCCGGCGCTGGCCTCGAGCAGGGTCGTGCCGGGCGCGAGGTCGGCGGCGATGTCGAAGGTGTCGGTCACAGGCCACGCACCTGCTCGTGGCCCGAGTCGAGGAGCGGGCTCCACAACCGCCAGGCGTAGTGACCCAGCCGGTGCGGCCCCTCCTCGTCGGCGCGGGCGGTGGCAGCCAGCAGCGTGTAGTCGGCGTGCTCGCCGAAGGCGCGGACGTGCCAGGGGTCGGCGTCCTCCTGGGGGAAGCCGGAGTCGTTGAAGCGAGGGGTCTCCCACTCGGCCAGGGCCCTGAGGTCGGGATCGCCGTCGCTGCCGGCGCGCACCCGGCGGAACTCCTCGGCCCACGCCAGCGAGGTCTTCACCGGCAGCGGGAGCGGCTCGCACTGGCCGGCGTCGTAGAGGGCGACCAGGTCGCGCAGCCACTGCTGCGCCTGGTGCTGGGCCAGGGGTGCGATGAGCTGGACCTGGCCGCCGGAGCGGTGCTTGCCGATGGTGTGCACGGTCCAGTTCTCGTCGGGGAGGCCGGCGGCGAGGGCGAGGGCGTTGATCCAGGCGGCCAGCCGGTGCTTGGCGCCGAGGCGGGAGAAGGAGACCGACACCGCGTTGTTGCCCCAGACGTCACCGACCGTGCCGGAGAGCCGGCGACCGCCGCCGAGGTCGATGTCGACGTCGAGGCTGCGTCGTGGGCCCCGCCGCAGCTCGAGCCCGCGGATGACGAGGGGACGGACGACGGTGACGATCTCGTCGAGGACTCCCTTCCCCAGCGGACCGGGGGGCAGCTGGCCGGTCGCCTTGAGTGCCTCGCCGACCGCGATCGCGTCGGCCCCGCCCAGCACCTCGGACGCGAGGCGGTCGCCGACCGCCCACTTCTCGAGCGCGTCGAGGGTGATCGGGATGGCGTCCTTGATCTCGGCGGCGTCATAGGGGCGCGCGATGCGCAGTCGCCGGAAGAAGCCGCGGACGGGGTGGGCGAAGAAGTCCTGGAGGTCGGCGAGCGACACGTCTCGGGGCGTCGCGTCGACGGCGGGCAGCGGCGCGGGCACGAGCACGCCCACCGCCTGGCGCTCGGAGCGCGCGGCACTCGCCCCGGCCAGGGCGAAGCGGTCAAAGGTGAAGGCGCCGTCCGCCCGCAGTCGGCCCGCGACGAAGTTGGCCTCGTCGAAGGGCTGGAGGGGATGGTGGGTGAGCACCTGCTCGCGCACCGGGCGCGACGTCGTGCGGTCGAGCGCGTCGAGCAGCTCGCCCAACGGCACGGCGGGCGGACGCTCGGCGCCGGTGTGCTCGCCGCGGCCGGTGTAGGTGATGACCAGCTTGTCGGTGGCGGCCACGATCGCGTCGAGGAACAGCTGCCGGTCCTCGGCGCGCAGGTCGCGCTCGCCGGTGCGTGGTCGCCGGGCGAGCACGTCGTCCCCGTCGACCGTGGAGACCCGCGGGAAGACGCCGTCGTCCAGGCCCACCAGGCAGACCACCCGGTGGGGCACCGAACGCATCGGCACCATCGTGCAGACGGTCAGCGTGCCGGTGCGGAAGTTGGCGCGGGTGGGCCGCCCGCGCAGCCGCTGCTGCAGGAGGGCTCGTACGTCTGCCTGCCGCAGCTGCGTGCCCGCCTCACCGGCCCCAGCGGCGATGCGCGCCACCTCGCGGTCGAACTGCGCCACCTGCCAGACCTCGTCCAGCGGTGTGGAGGTGAGGGAGTGCACCGCCTCGGCCATGGCTGAGGTCCAGTCGGTGACGCTGGTCGCGCGCTCGGCGCGCGCGACGAAGGTGTGGACGCGCTCGACGAACTCGGCGAACCGGCCGACGAGCTCCAGGTCGCCGTCGCTGACGTCGTCGACCGGGACCGACCCGGCGACCTGCCGGTGGTCGAGCCCGGACATGGCCGCCCCGAGCAGGACCCGGCGCAGGCCGGTGACCCACGTGTTGGCGTCGAGGCTGCCGAGCCCGAACGTGTCGCGGTGCTGGGCGTCGTAGCCCCAGCGCACACCGCTCACGTCCACCCAGTGGGCGATCCGCTCGAGCTCCTCGTCACCGAAGCCGAAGCGGGCGCGCACCGGGTCGGCGCCGGCCACGTCGAGGACCTGGCTGGCGCTCATCCGGCCCCGGACGAGCTCGACCAGCTGGGCAGCCAGGGCCAGCAGCGGGTTGGTGGCGGCGAGCGAACGGTCGGCCAGCCGCACCCGCAGCTGGTGGCCGGGGTGGCCGACGCGCTCGCCGGCGACGTCGGCCATGCCGAAGGCGGCCGAGATGAGCGGGGCGTAGGTCTCGATGTCGGGGACCATCACGAGGATGTCGCGCGGCTCGAGCGGCTCCTGGTCGGGGTCGTCCACGCTGTCCTGGAGCAGCCCGACCAGCACCTCGCGCAGCACGTCGACCTGGCGGGCGGCGCCGTGGCAGGCATGGACCTGCACCGAGTCGTCGCCGGTCCAGGTGCGCCGGGACAGCTCGTCGCCGCTCGGTGCATGGTTGGCGCGGAGGTCGTGCTGGAGCCACCCCAGCAACGTGTCGGCTGTCGGGGGAGTGCGGGCCGCGGGGCTGCTCGGCAGGTCACCGAGCGTTCGGCGCAGCTCGCGCGCGTCGCGCCCGAGCGAGCTCAGCAGGGGGTGCCCGACCACGGCGGCCGACGAGTCGGCCGACCGTGGGACCTGGCCCTCGCGTGCCGCCCCGCCCAGCGAGTCCCAGAGTGCCGTCGACGCCTGCGGCAGCCACAGGTGGACGTCGCGCAGCTGGCCCAGCGCCCCCAGGAGGGACACCTCGGTCTCCGGCACGCGGGTGTGCCCGAAGAGCGAGAGTCGCGACGGGAGGTCGAGGTCCGAGCCGCCGTCACGGAGCCGGGCCACGGTCTCGGCGTGGCGTACGTCGGGTGGCGCGACCTCGACGACCTCGAGGAGGCGTCGCCAGAGGTCGGCCTGCCAGCGCAGGTCCTCGTCGAGGGTCCCGCCCGCTCCGTCGGAGGCGCGTCCTGCACGCCACTCGGTGAGCAGGTGCGGTCGCTGGACGGCGTAGGACGAGAACAGCCCTGCCAACCGCCGCGCGACCGCGTAGCGCCGGGCCGACCGGTCGTCGTCGGGCTCGCCGCCGCCGAGGTGGGTGGTGAGGTCCTCGAAGCCCGGCCTGCCCATGACGTCGTCGATGACGGTGAGCAGCGGCCAGGCCAGCCGGTCGGGGCTCCACGGGTCCTCTGCGTCGCGGTCGAGGAGCATCGACACGAGCGAGTGGGGCGTCACGAAGTCCACGCCCGCGCACACGCCGTCTCCGCCCCGGGGACCGACGCCGAGACGGTGGGAGAGCCGTTGGGTCAGCCACCGCTCGACGCCGCGGGCGGGGACGACGACCACCTCGCGGGCGAAGGGATCGGGCAGGGGGGTGACCAGCAGGTCCGCCAGGCCGTCGGCGAGCGCGTCGGTGCGCTCGGCGGTGTGCAGGTGCAGGGTCACGGCAGCACCCTACGAGCGGGTGCCGACAGTGCGCGTCAGGTCGCGAACATGTAGACCCCCGCGAGCGGTGCGAGCAGCAGACCGCAGACCGCCGGCGGCCACATGTTGCTGGTGGCCGCCGGCGGGGGGCTTGAGGGGCTGGTCAGCCCTTGAAGACGTCCTTGATCTTCTCGCCGGCCTGCTTGAGGTTGGCGCCCGCCTGGTCGCCCTTGCCCTCGGCCTCGAGCTGCTCGTCGTCGGTCGCCTTGCCGGTGGTCTCCTTGGCCTGGCCCTTGAGCTCTTCGCCCTTGTTGCTGATCTTGTCGTCGAGACCCATCGTGTTGCCTCCTGTGAGGTGGTGCTGAAAGTGAAATCTGTGAGGACCGAAGTGGTCCCTTCGAACCTGCCACGCGGCTCGACGGCTTGCGACACCCATCAGGGTGTGACGCGCCCCGTCAGCGGGGGATGCCGACGGGACGCGCGGTCAGGAGTCGATGGAGTGGGGCGCGGTCGGGGAGGGGGTGGTCCCGAGCTGGGGGCGCGGCGCGGCCTGGGGAGTGAGGTGGTCGACCTCCTCGGCGCGCGCGGCGTCCATCCGCCAGATGACGAAGCACCCCACGATCGCGACGATGATCGCCACCGTGCTGATGAGGATGACGGTGCCCATGGGAATCTCCTGGTGTTTCGTGGGGGTGTGGGAAAAATGTCTACAGTCATGTATAAGTTATTTCTACAGGTTGTTCAAGGGCTGTGGACGAAAAAGTGTGGTCGATGACAGATGGAGGACACATGACGAACGGAGCGCTCGCCGGCTTCAGCATCGGCGTGCTCGCCTCGCGCACCGGCGTCACGCCGGGCGTGCTGCGCACGTGGGACACCCGGTTCGGGTTCCCGGCCGGCATGAGGTCCGACTCCGGCCATCGGCGCTTCACCGACGACGACGTCGACCTCGTCCGGCAGGTGCTCGAGGTGCGTGCCACGGGCGTGCCGTTGCAGCGCGCCATCGACGCCGTACGGGACCGGCGCCGGCACGAGCCCGCCGAGTCGGTGCACGCGGTGCTGGCACGCGACTTCGCGCACCTCGCGGTGCAGCGCCTCGGCCGGCGCGCACTCGTCGCGGTCTCCCACGCGGTCGAGGACGAGGCGCTGGCGCGGGCCGAACGGCCCCTGGTGCTGGGCGCCTTCCAGGAGGGCCACCGGTTCGCCAGGTCGGAGCACCGCTGGGCCGAGCTCGCACGTACGGCGTCGTGGGCGGCCGTGGTCGCCGACTTCGATCCGTCGTTGCCGGCCGACCCCACCGCCCGGCCGGCACGGTGCCAGCTGCAGGAGGGCTCGGCGCTGCGCCGGGAATGGACGGTGGTGAGCCTCAGCCCTGCCCGGGCCGCGGTCCTCGCGGCATGGGAGGTGCCCGCGACCGCGGGCGCGGCGCCCGTCTACGAAGCCGTCATCAGCACCCATCGCCCAGCCGTGATCGCCGCTGCCCAGGTGCTGGTCGGGGCGGCGCGGGCCGCGGGCGCGACACCGCCGACGAGTGTCGAGCGGCTCCTGGGTGAGCCGCTGACCGGCCCGGACACGTCCGCCGCCGACGGCGACCGCATGTGGCTACGCGCGCTGGCGCGCCTCGACCGGTCGGGCTGACGCTGCGTCGAGGCGGCTCAGTGGTGACGCAGCGCGTCGATCAGCTCGTCCTTGGACATCGAGGAGCGTCCTTCGATGTCCAGCTCCGCCGCGCGCCTGCGCAGCTCCTCGACGGTGCGGTCCTCGTAGTCGGCGGCCTCGCCGCCGCGTTCCCCGACCGCTGAGCGACCCTGGGCGGCAGCGGCGTTGGCGATGCGAGCCGCCTTCTCCTTGCTCGCGCCCTCGTCCCGCAGCGCCTCG
Organism: uncultured Actinomycetota bacterium; assembly: GCA_963790155.1. Lineage (GTDB taxonomy): Bacteria > Actinomycetota > Actinomycetes > Propionibacteriales > Nocardioidaceae > Nocardioides. The sequence goes on from CAWBNL010000009.1 coordinate 152,193, forward strand.
TAGACCTCGGCGTCCTTCACCGACGGCCCCGGGTCCTTCCTCTTCTTCTCGGCCATGCCACCACCGTGCCACCGGTGCCTGGCTTCCTCCTCACCCGTCAGGAGGGTGGGGCCGAGACGGCTCAGCCCTGGCGGTCCAGGCACGAGCGCAGCTGGTCGACCGTCTTCCTGGCCAGGAACGGGAGGTAGGCCGCGACGACCGGGGAGGCCAGCCTGGCGAGTCCGGAGAAGGACATGTCGGCGCGGTAGGTGACCTCCGAGCCGCGGCCGTGCGGCCGGATCTCGAAGAGGTCGTGGCCCTCGAACTGCTCGTTGGTGCCGCGGAGGTGGACGCGGGTCCCCGGAGCCAGCTCGGCCGTGGTGTAGGTGATCTCCGACTCGCTGCCCAGGAACTTCGACACGTTGTGGTAGGTCGTGCCCACGCCGCCGTCACCACTGGTCCGCTGGCACGACTGGGTCCCAGGGTCCCACTCCTCGGCGTGGGTGAAGTCGGCGAGGTAGGCGTACGCCGCGTCGGGCTGGGCGGTCGTGGTGAACGTGCGGGAGACAGAAGGCATGTCGCAACGTTAGCCAGACCTTGGCCGTCGAGCCCCACCCCAACGGACCCGGCTCCGCTCCTGAGTGCGCGCCAGCGGGCGGGCTGAGAATTCTGTGTAACAAAAAGGAAACGGCTGGTCACCGCTATGGACGTGACGGGCATCACTCATTATGTTGTTCCGAACAACATATGCGCGACGGCTTGGCGACCAGGTGGGCCGACGCGATCACAATCGCTAGGAGGCGGTTCGCGTGAAGCGGAAGCACACTTTGGTCCTCGTTCCCATGCTCGGTGTGGCCATGTCCCTGTCCGCGTGCGGCGGCGACGACTCGAGCTCGAACAGTGGCAGCGACAGCGGCAGCGGTGGTGACGCGGTCGGCAAGGTCGGCGTCATCCTCCCCGACACCGAGTCCTCGGTGCGCTGGGAGAGCGCTGACCGTCCGGCCCTCGAGGCGGCCTTCGACGAAGCGGGTGTCGAGTACGACATCCAGAACGCCGAGGGTGACGCCAAGAGGATGACCCAGATCGCCGACACCATGATCGGCAACGGCGTCACGGTCCTGGCCATCGTCAACCTCGACTCCGAGTCGGGCGCGGCGATCCAGGAGAAGGCGGCGTCGCAGGGCGTGGCCACCATCGACTACGACCGCCTCACCCTCGGTGGCTCGGCGGAGTACTACGTCTCCTTCGACAACACCGTCGTCGGCGAGCTCCAGGGGCAGGGCCTCGCGGACTGCCTCGGCGACAAGAAGGCCAACATCGTCTACCTCAACGGCTCGCCCACCGACAACAACGCCACGCTCTTCGCCGAGGGCGCGCACAGTGTCCTCGACGGCATGAGCAACTACACGGTCGTCGGCGAGCAGGCTGTCCCGGACTGGGACAACGAGCAGGCCGCCACGATCTTCCAGCAGCTCTTCACCGCTGCTGATGGCAAGGTCGACGGGGTCCTCGCCGCCAACGACGGTCTCGGTGGCGCGGCGATCAGCATCCTCGAGGGCGCGGGCCAGGACGGGGAGGTCCCGGTCACCGGCCAGGACGCCACGGTCGAGGGCCTGCAGAACGTCCTCGCCGGCACCCAGTGCATGACGGTCTACAAGTCCGCCACGCAGGAGGCCGGCGCGCTGGCCGACGTCGCCATCGCGCTCGCCAACGGTGAGGACGCCGAGGCCACGGGTACGACGGTCGACTCCTCCGACGACAGCGAGGTCCCCTCGATCCTGCTGGAGCCGCAGGCCATCACCAAGGACAACGTCGGTGACGTGATCGACGACGGTGGCCAGAAGGCCGCCGACGTGTGCACCGGCAAGTTCGAAGCCATGTGCACCAAGGCCGGCATCTCCTGATCGCCTGAGAACCCCGGAACGACGCCCGGGCTGCACCCCCGGCCCGGGCGTCGTTCCTGTTCATTCGCACAACAAATTCTGCCGATCGGAAGTGGATCCATGGTTCAGCCGCTGCTCGAGCTCCGCGGAGTCAACAAAAGCTTCGGCGTGGTGCACGTCCTGCACGACGTCGACTTCGCCGTCTATCCCGGACAGGTCACGGCCCTCGTCGGGGACAACGGCGCCGGGAAGTCAACGTTGGTCAAGATCATCGCCGGCATCTATGGCCGCGACAGCGGTGACTTCTTCTTCGACGGCAAGAAGGTCGAGGTCCACGGCCCCCGTGACGTGGCCGCCCTGGGTGTCGAAGTGGTCTACCAGGACCTCGCGCTGTGCGACAACCTCGACATCGTCGAGAACATGTTCCTGGGCCGCGAGGAGGTCAAGGGCATCGGCCTCGACGAGGTCAGCATGGAGTCCAGGGCCCGCGAGACCCTCGCCTCCCTCTCCGTGCGCACCGTCAAGTCGGTGCGCCAGAGCGTGGCCAGCCTCTCCGGTGGCCAGCGCCAGACCGTCGCCATCGCCAAGGCCGTGCTCTGGAACTCCAAGGTGGTCCTCCTCGACGAGCCCACCGCCGCACTGGGTGTCGCCCAGACGCGCCAGGTGCTCGATCTCGTCAGACGACTTGCCGACCGCGGCCTGGGCGTCGTGCTGATCTCGCACAACATGGGCGACGTGTTCGAGGTCGCCGATCGGATCACTGCTCTCTACCTCGGTCAGGTGGCCGCTGACGTCCCGGCGAAGGACCTCACCCACAGCCAGGTCGTCGAGCTCATCACCGCAGGACGCTCCGGGGACCTCGGCATCGCCGACACCTCCGAGACCGCGACCGCCTGAGAAGGACCGGAGACCCCACCATGACCGTCGACCCCGACACCACCCAGACCCCTGCCGCCCCCAGCGGCTTCGACAGCGACAATCGCCAGTCCGCCAGCATCGGCGACTCAGCCCGCGACTACGTCAATCGCCTGCGCGGCGGAGACATGGGTTCCCTGCCCGCGATCCTCGGGCTGATCTTCTTGTTCGTCGTCTTCTCCTCGCTCAACGACCGCTTCCTCACCATCTACAACATGGCCAACCTGGTCGTGCAGGCCGGCTCGATCATCGTCCTCGCGATGGGCATCGTCTTCGTCCTGCTGCTCGGCGAGATCGACCTGTCCGCCGGCGTTGCGGGCGGTGCCTCCGCGACGATCATCGCGCTGATGCTGATCGACTACGACTGGACGTGGTGGATGGCCACGCTCGCCGGTGTGGCCGTCGGTGCGGCCATCGGTCTGGCGATCGGTTCGCTGGTCTCCTTCCTGGGGATCCCGTCGTTCGTGGTGACCCTCGCCTTCTTCCTCGCCCTGCAGGCGGTCCCACTCAAGCTGATCGGCTCGGGCGGCTCGCTCCGCTTCAACGACTCCGTGCTGCGCGGGCTCTCGATCAAGAACGTCCCAGTGACCGCCGGCTGGATCGCCGCGGTGCTCATCGTGGTGGGCTTCGCCGCGCTCTCCTTCTGGCGCTACCGCTCGCTGTCCGCCAAGGGCCTGGTGCACCTGCCGCTCGGCCTGGTCGTGATCAGGGTCGCCTTCCTGGCAGTGATCGTCCTGGGTCTCACTGCGCTGCTGAGCGCCAACCGTGCACCCAACCCCAACCTCTTCGACATCAGCGGCGTCCCGTGGGTCGCGCCGGTGGTGATCGCGCTGCTGCTGTTCTGGACCTTCGTGCTCACCAAGAGCCGCTTCGGGCGACACCTCTACGCCGTCGGCGGCAACGCCGAGGCCGCGCGGCGTGCCGGCATCAACGTGCTCCGGGTCAAGATCACCGCCTTCATCATCTGCTCGTCGATGGCCGCGATCAGTGGCCTGCTGGCGGCGTCCTACACCGGCAAGGTGTCCCCGGGGTCCGGTGGCGGCAACGAGCTGCTCTACGCCGTGGGTGCCGCGGTCATCGGCGGCACCAGCCTCTTCGGTGGGCGGGGTCGCGCGATGGACGCAGTCGTCGGCGGCTTGGTGATCGCCACGATCCCCAACGGTCTGGGCCTGCTCAACCAGGCGAGCTACATCAACTTCCTGGTCACCGGTGGCGTGCTGCTGCTCGCCGCGAGCGTGGACGCGATCTCACGTCGCCGTCGCTCCTCGGCCGGCGTCTAGGTCGACCACGTGAGCCCGCAGCGGCGCTCGGGCCTGGGCACCAACCAGGAGGCCATCCGGCGCCACAATCTCGGGACGTTGCTGCGGCACGTCCACGGCGCCGGCCAGATCTCGCGTGCCGAGCTGACGAGCCTGATGGGCCTCAACCGCAGCACCATCGCGGGGCTCGTCGGCGAGCTGGAGTCGCTGGGCATCTCCGAGCGCGCCACCCCGCTCGAGGGGCCGCGCCAGGGTGCGGGACGCCCCTCGGCGGGGGTCCGCATCGCCGGCGACGGGCCCTACGTGATCGCGGTCGACCTGGGTGTCGACCGGGCCGTCGTGGCCCGGATCGGCCTGGGCGGCCGGGTGCTGCAGCGCGCCCAGGCCCCGGTGCAGAGCCACGGCGAGGCCTGGCAGGTGGGGGCGTCCGTCGCGGCGCTGATCCGCACGGTCGTCGAGGACGCACCCGCCACCGCCGCCCTCGTCGGGATCGGGATCAGCGTGCCCGGTCTGGTGCGACGCAGCGACGGCCTGGTGCGGCTCGCGCCCAACCTGGAATGGCACGACGTCTCCTTCGGCGGCATCGTGCTGGCGGCGCTGGGCCTCGACGTCCCCGTGTCGCTCGCCAACGACGCCGACCTGGGCGCCCTGGCCGAGCACACCCGCGGGGCGGGGGTGGGCGTCGACGAGCTCATCTATGTCTCCGGCAACGTCGGCGTCGGTGCAGGGGTCATCACGGGGGGGCATCGGCTGGAAGGCGCCGGTGGTTACGCCGGCGAGATCGGGCACCTGCGCTTCAACCCCGACGGCCGCCCGTGCCACTGCGGCAACCGCGGATGCTGGGAGACCGAGGTCGGGGCGCACGCCATCGCCGAGGCCATCCAGTGCCCGCCGGACAAGGTGGCGCAGCTCGGCGAGATCCTCGGCGGCTTCGACAAGCCGTCGCCCGCGCTGCGCGCGACCGGCACCGCGCTCGGACAGGGTCTGGCGAGCATCGTCAACCTGTTCAACCCGCAGATGATCGTCCTGGGCGGCTACTTCCGCTCGCTCTACACCCTCGTGGGCGCCGAGGTGAACGCCGGCCTCGCCGACCGGGCGCTGCCGGCGCCGCTGGAGTCGGTCACCCTGGCGCTGCCGGGCCTCGGCTCGGACTCGCCCCTGCACGGAGCAGCCGAGATCGCACTGGAGCCGCTCTTCGTCGACCCGGTCGCGGCACTCGGCGCGGCCCTGGTCGACGTACGCGGTCGGCTGGCCGGCTGACCCGACGGCCTCGGGCCCGCTGTGGCCGCCGATGGATTTCCACTCGCACGAGTGGAAATCCATCGGCGGCTGAGCGTAGATGCCCCCGATTCCGCATGAACTTCCACTCGCGCGAGTGGAAATCCATCCAGCCGGGGTGGCCGCCTCCCCGCTCAGGCGCTGAGGTCGCGCTCGCCGGCGAAGACCGGACCGAGGGACTGCTCGGCGGCGCCGAGGGCCGCGGCCTGGATCCCGAGCGTGCTCGGCCGCAGCTCCGGACGGACCTGCACCGCGGAGGCCAGGCGCTCGTCGAGCGTGCGGCGCGCCGGCTCGAGCACGAGGTCGCCGAGCGGGGCGAAGTAGCCGCCCAGCACCACCACCTGGGGGTCGAGGACACTGCTGAGCATGGCGATGCCGAGGCCCACGTCGCGTCCCACGCGCTCCAGGCCTGACCGGACGCCGGCGTCGGAGTGCGCCCGCTCGGCCACTGCTTCGGCCGAGCGCAGCGGGGTGTCGAGCTCCGGCATGCCGACGGCGGCCAACATCGCGTGCAGGCCGATCGAGGCCTCCCAGCAGCCCCGGCGCCCGCACCCGCACAGAGCGGTGGAGTCGCCCACGGGCATGTGCCCCACCTCGCCGGCGAAGCCTGCGGCGCCGCGCATCACCTCGCCGTCCTGCACGATGCCGGCGCCGATGCCGACGGTGCCGGTGAGGTAGAGCGCGTGGGCAGCACCCGTGGCGGCACCGTGGTGGGACTCGGCGTACGCCGCGCAGTTGGCGTCGTTGCTGACCTCGATCCGCAGGCCCGGGACGAGCGAGCCCAGCGCGTCGGCCACCTCCGGCCACTCGACGTGGAGGTTGGGCGCCCACGCCACGGTCCGGTTGTCGCCGCGCACCAGTCCGGGCACCGCGAGCGTCGCCCCCACCAGTGTGCTGCCGGGCCCGACGTGCTCGGCCAGCGCCGTGCGCGCCAGCTCACGGAGGTCGTCGCTGGTGCCGCCCGGGCGACTCGAGCTCGACACCACTCGGCCGGCGAGGTCGAGCACCACGGCCGACACGTAGTCGACGTTGAGCTCCAGGCCGAGAGCGGCGAAGCGGTCGCCGCGCAAGGCCACCGGGCGTCCGGGGCGACCACGCACCCCCGGCCGGGAGCCCTCCTCGGCGACGGCTCCCGCCGCCTCGAGGTCCGCGACGATCACGCCGACGGTGGCCTTGGCCAGGCCGGTGTGCTTGGCGAGCTCGGCCCGGGTCGTGGGGCCGAGCCGGCGCAGGGCACGGAGGACGGCGCCGGTGTTGGTGCGACGCAGTCCGTCGGTGCCGGTGGTGGCGCGCGGTTGCACGGTCAGCGCACGCCGTACAGGTGCTCGAGGGCCAGCTGGTCGAGGAGCTCGAAGCCACCTCCGCGCACGGCCAGGGCGTCGGGGTCGGGCAGCTCGGCGTCGAGCAGGCCCTGCCACCCCTCGTCGGTGCCGAGGGTGGGGATCTCCAGCTCGGGGACCTTGGCTGCCTCGAGGGCGGCCTGCACCTCGGGGTCCGCGCGGAACGCCTTCACCTTCTCGCGCAGGATGAGGTAGTTGCGCATGTTGGCCGCGGCCGAGACCCACACGCCGTCCTCGTCCTCGGTGCGGGCCGGCTTGTAGTCGAAGTGCACCGGGCCGTCGTAGCCACCGGCGAGCAGCGCGTCGACCACCCAGAAGGCACCGCGCACGTTGCCGGCCCCGAAGCGGAGGTCCTGGTCGTACTTCGGTCCGTTCTGGCCGTTGAGGTCGATGTGGAAGAGCTTGCCCGCCCACATCGCCTGGGCGTAGCCGGCGGCCGCGTTCATGCCGGCCATCTCCTCGTGCCCGATCTCCGGGTTCACGCCGACGAGCTCGGGTCGCTCGAGCTGCTCGATGAAGGCCAGGGCGTGACCGATGGTGGGGAGCAGGATGTCCCCGCGCGGCTCGTTGGGCTTGGGCTCGATCGCGAAGCGCAGGTCGTAGCCCTGCTCGCTCACGTAGTCGCCGAGGAGGTCGAAGGCCTCCTTCATCCGGTCCAGTGCGACGCGGGTGTCCTGGGAGGCGCCGTACTCCGCCCCCTCGCGACCACCCCACGCCACGTAGACCTTGGCGCCCAGCTCGGCGGCGAGGTCGACGTTGCGCATCACCTTGCGCAGCGCGAAGCGGCGGATGTCGCGGTCGTTGTTGGTGAAGCCGCCGGCCTTGAAGACCGGATGGGTGAAGAGGTTGGTGGTCGCCGTGGTGACCACCAGGCCGGTGTCGGAGAGCCCCTGCTTGAAGCGGGCGATGATCTTGTCGCGGGTGGCGTCGTCGCTGCCGAAGGGGATGACGTCGTCGTCGTGGAAGTTGACGCCGTAGGCGCCGAGCCCGGCGAGCTTCTCCAGGGCGTGCACGGTGTCCATCGGCTCGCGAGTGGCGTCCCCGAAGGGGTCGCGCGCCTGCCAGCCCACGGTCCAGAGGCCGAAGGAGAACTTGTCCTGGGGGGTCGGGGTGGGGATCGCGGTGCTCATGGGGTGCCTTCCGTCGGGACTGTCGGGGCCGGGGTGGCCGTCGGGGACTGTGGGTCGGACCCCGCGGGGGTCCAGGGGGCGGTGCGCTCGCGCAGGTCGGCGTAGACCTCGCGGACGTGGGGGGTGGCCTCGGCCTCGAGGACCGTGGTCTCCGGGGTCGGCCAGACCGGCGGCTGGGCGGACCCGGCCAGCGCCCACGCGGCCTGGCGGGCCGCGCCGAGGGCGACGTACTCACCTGTCGGGGGCAGGACCACGGGGCAGCCGAGCACGGCCGGGGCGAGGGCGCGCAGGGCGGCACTCCGGGTGGCGCCGCCCACCATGAGCACGCGGCGCGGCTGCACCCCGGTGGCCGCGACCAGCCGGTCGACGGCGTCCGCCAGGGAGCAGAGCAGCGCCTCGTACGCCGCCCGCGCGAGGTCGGCGCGGGTCGTGGCGGGGGTGAGCCCGGTCCAGGTGCCGACGGCGTCGGGACGGTTGGGGGTGCGCTCGCCGCCGTAGTAGGGGAGGAGGGTGACGCCGCCGGCGCCCGGCGACGACTCGAGCGCCAGCGCGGCCAGCCCGTCGTGGTCCACGCCGAGCCACCGGGCCTGGAGGTCGAGGATGCCCGCGGCGTTCATCGTGGTGACCATCGGCAGGAAGCCTCCGCTCGCGTCGGCGAACCCGGTCACGACCCCCGTGCCGTCGGCCACCGGGGTGGTGCTGACGGCCGAGGCCACGCCGGACGTGCCGACGGAGACCAGCACGTCCCCCGGCTCGAGGGCCATGCCGAGGGCCGCGCCCATGTTGTCGCCGGTCCCTCCGGCGATCGGGATGCCGCCGTCGGTCTCGGCCGCCACGGCGCCCGGGGCGACGAGGCTCGGCGGGCTCGCAGCCCGGCCCAGCGCGAGCTCGAGCAGGTCCGGACGCCAGTGGCCCGCGGCGGTCGCGAAGTAGCCGGTGCCGGAGGCGTCCCCCCGGTCGGTGAACGGGTCGGTGCCGGGTGCGGCCAGGTGCCGGGAGACGAAGTCGTGGGGCAGCAGCACCTGCCGCACCCGGGCCGCGTGGTCGGGCTCGTGGTCGCGCAGCCAACGCAGCTTGGCCGAGGTGAAGGAGGCCACCAGCACGCTGCCGATCGCCTCGGCGCAGGCCTGCGGTCCGCCCATCTCGTCGATCAGGTCGCGGGCAGCTCCGGCCGAGCGGGTGTCGTTCCAGAGGAGTGCGTCGCGCACGGGCGCACCGGTGTCGTCGAGCGCCACCATGCCGTGCTGCTGCCCGCCCACAGACACGGCGTCGGCGCGCTCGAGCAGGCCCTCGGTGGCGGCGTCCACCGCGTGCAGCCAGGCCCGCGGGTCGACCTCGGTGCCAGCTGGATGGGGTGCCGACCGTGAGTCGAGGACGCGACCGTCGTCGGTGTCGACGAGGAGCGCTTTGGTCGACTGGGTCGAGGAGTCGATGCCGAGGACGAGAGCCACGTCACTATTAAGTACGAGACTCGAACTAATGTCAAGGGCAGTGGTAACCAGGTCAGGTGTTGCGGGTGGCCGTGCAGAGGAAGACGCCGAACTCGCGATCGTTCTTGAGGATGGTCGTGGCGTCATCGAAGGCGATGTCGGAGAACCCGGCGTGCTCGAGCTGCGCGGCCAGGTGGTCCCTGTCGAAGCCGTGATGGCCGTCGAAGTCGACCTTGTCGGCGTGGAAGGCGCCGTCGGGGTCCCGGTCGAGGTCGGCGATGGCCAGGCGGCCGCCGCCGGCCAGCAGTCCGGCCAGGGCGCGCAGCAAGGCGTCGAGGTCCGGCACGTGGTGCAACGCCATCGAGCTCCACGCCACGTCGTAGGACCCTTCGATCGGGTCGCTCGTCAGGTCGGCCCGGACGGCACGCAGCCGGTCAGCGAGGCCGGCGGCCTCGATCCGCTCCTGGGCGACCTGCACCATCCCGCCCGAGGGGTCGGTGACGACCACCGAACCGACCCGGTCGGCGAGCAGGATGCTCAACCTCCCGGTCCCGCCGCCGACGTCGAGCGCCCTCGTGTCGGGGCCGAGGTCGACGGCCTCGGCGATGGCCTGCGCCACTGCCACCTGCCGTGCCTCGTGACCGGGGTCGTCGTCCCAGGTCGCTGCTTCGTCGTCGAATCGCCGGTGCTCGTGCATGGGCTCGACCCTAGCCCCGGTCGCGTCGGTCGGCCGAGGGCGACGGGCGAGCGGATCGTGGCGCCTGTCCGGCCCGGGATTTGGCCTGTTCCGCCGTCCGCGACACCCTCGAAGTGATAGGTCTCGAGACGAACGAACCCCACCCGAACAGAGAGAGACAACCATGCCCGCACGCCGCGTGCTCGCCGGCAGCGCCCTCGCGCTGCTGATGCCCGCGTCCCTGCTCCTCGCCACCGACACCGGGTCGGCGGCCCCCTCCACGACGAGCGAGCGCGCTGCGGCGTCGTCGCCGGCGCGGCAGGCCGCACGCTCCCGGGTGAGCCTGCAGGTGCTGCCCCAGATCGTCCAGCAGGGACGCCGCACCGCCAGCCCCGATGCTGCCCGGGTGGCCATCACCGCCACGATCAAGCCCCGCCGTGCTCATCGCCCGGTCCGGCTCCAGGTCAAGCGGGGCAAGGGGTGGAAGAACGCCGGGAAGGCCCGGACGGACCGCCGGGGGCGGGTCGAGTTCTCCGCCAGGGCCCAGCGGCGCGGGCGCGCGCTGACGTACCGCGTGAAGGCGGGCAGGTTCAAGGGTCTCGGGCGCGTCGCCAGTCGGGGTCAGAGCACCGCTCGCTGGCAGACGCCCCTCTACACGGAGAACTTCTCGGGCGGGTCGTTGCGCCCGGAGTGGAGCCACCGCGGCCAGACCTATGAGAAGGCCAGCCTGCGCAAGTGCTCCAAGGGAAGCCCGAAGGCCGTCAAGGTGTCCGGCGGCAAGGTGCGCCTCAGTGTCGTCAAGGACCGGAGCCGCAAGGGCAAGTGCAAGGCCGCCAAGCGGGGGAAGTCGTCGGGTCGCTTCGCCTACCGTCTCAACGGTCACATCTCCACCCAGAACGCCGTCGCCTTCAAGTACGGCTTCGCCGCCGCCCGCATCAAGATGCACAAGCGGCGCGGCCAGCACAGCAGCTTCTGGCTGCAGCCCCAGACGTCGCGGCGCGGCAAGCCGCGCACGGCGGGCGCCGAGATCGACGTCATCGAGTACTTCGGCGACAAGCACCCGAGGGGTGGCCTGACGAGCTTCATCCACTGGAAGCGCCAGAACAAGGTCGTCAAGACCGGCTCCTGGCTCAAGAAGCCGAGGAGCTTCCTGAGGAACAAGCGTGACGGCTGGTCGAAGAACTACCACGTGTTCTCGGTCGAGTGGACGCCGAAGATGTACATCTTCCGGATCGACGGCAAGGAGACCTGGCGCACCCGCGCGGGGGTGTCCGGTCAGCCGCAGTACCCGATCCTGAGCCTGCTCGCCTCTGACTACGAGCTGTCCCTCATGAAGGACAAGCAGCTGCCGCAGCACATGTCCGTCGACTGGATGCGGATCTGGCAGCGCTGAGGGACCGATCACAGCCCGACCCCGCGAGCGCGCGGGCTCGGTTGCGTTTGCGCGAGTTCGCGTCCAGTGGGATGGACGCGGGCTCGCGCTGCGTTTGGCGTCGCCACCCCTGATCGTGTTGCACTCGATGGGTCGTCATGCCCCGGTCGCGCCTCGTGCGTGGGCCGCGAGCGCGTGGCACCCGGCACCGGCCTTGACCGGTGTCGCGCCCGCACGCCCGTTGGCGTGAAGTCGATCAAGGGAGTCTCCCTCGTGCGTTCCACCCGTTCGTCCACGTCCTCTTCTGCGCCCGCCGTACGTCGCGGTCTCGGCGTCGCCCTCACGACCGGCGCCCTCGCGCTCAGCCTGCTGCCCGCCGGCGTCGCCGCGGCAGCCGCGAGTCCGGCCGTGGCGCAGGTCCGGGTGAAGGTCGCCGACCAGGCCGCCGTCGTGCTCACCACCACCCCCCGGGCGTGGCCGAAGTCGATGCTGACCGACAACGGCGTGGAGGTCGACGGCAACGACCTCGTGCGCGTGGTCCGCGATGGCCGGCGCATGCAGGGCGCGAAGCGCCGGCTCCGCGACGGCGACACGGTCAAGGTCGTCGACGTGAGGCGGCGGACCCTGGTCAAGCGGGCCTCGATCGCGCCACGCACCGTCACCGTCTCCACCACCAGGCTGAAGCCGGGCCAGCGCAAGGTGACCACCCGCGGCACCCAGGGCGTGCGCCGGGTCAAGATCGTCAAGAAGCTGCACAACGGCGACGTCGTCAAGCGACGGGTCGCCTCCAGCAAGGTCATCCGCGCCCAGAAGCCGCGCCGCGTCCTGGTCGGCCGGGCGGCCTACTCCGTCCCGGGTGCCGATGGGCTGAACTGGGCCGGCCTCGCCAACTGCGAGTCGGGCGGCAACCCCCGCGCGGTCAACGCGGCCGGCTACTACGGCCTCTACCAGTTCAACGTCGCCACCTGGCGCAGCGTCGGCGGCTCCGGCATGCCGCACCACGCGTCGCCGGCGGCGCAGACCTACCGCGCGAAGCTGCTCTACAAGTCGCGCGGTCGCTCGCCGTGGCCGCACTGCGGCCGCTACCTCTGAGCAGGACCTGCGCGGGGCGACCGCGCTCGGCGACGTCCGGCGCCGCCTGCATCTAGAGTCCGACCATGGCTCGCTACGGCGCACAGTTCGGTCCCGACATCACCTTCCTCGGCGTGCCCACCTGCGACCTCGACGACGAGGCGTCGTACGCAGGTGCCGACGTGGTCGTGATCGGCGCCCCCTTCGACGGCGGGACCTCCCACCGGCCGGGCACCCGCTTCGGGCCGCAGGCGATCCGGATGACCGACTACCTCCCGCACGACGGCTCCCGGCCGTCGCTGGCGCTGCGCACCGACGGGCTCCGGGACCTGCGGGTGCTCGACGCCGGCGACGTCGAGATGCCGCCGGGCGACATCGAGAGGGCCCTCGGCGTGCTCGAGGTCGCCGTGGAGAAGGTCGCCCGAGCGGGTGCGATCCCGGTCGTGCTCGGTGGCGACCACTCCATCGCGTTCCCCGACGCCAAGGGAGTCGCCAACGTCCTCGGCCACGGCCGGGTGTCGATGATCCACTTCGACGCCCACGCCGACACCGGTGACATCGAGTTCGGCTCGCTCTGGGGCCACGGCCAGCCGATGCGACGGCTGATCGAGTCGGGCGCGCTGCGCGGCGACCGGTTCCTCCAGGTGGGCCTGCGCGGCTACTGGCCCGGACCCGAGACCCTCGACTGGATGGCCGCGGAGAAGATGCGGTCCTACGAGATGACCGAGATCGTGCACCGCGGGCTCACCGAGTGCCTCACCGAGGCGTTCGGCATCGCGACCGACGAGTGCGAGGGCGTCTTCCTCTCCGTCGACATCGACGTCTGCGACCCGGGCCACGCGCCGGGCACGGGCACGCCGGAGCCGGGGGGCCTGTCCGCACGTGAGCTGCTCGACGCCGTACGCCGGATCTGCCTCGAGCTGCCGGTCGTCGGGGTCGACGTGGTCGAGGTCAGCCCGCCCTACGACCACGCCGACATCACGGCCGCCCTCGCCAACCGGGTCGTCCTCGAAGCCCTGTCGGCCATCGCGCGCAAGCGGCAGGACGAGCGCGACGGGACGACCTGGGACCCGTCCCGGCCGCTGCTGGACCGGTAGCCGCGTCCGCACCATGAAGGCAGTTGGTGCGCCGCCGACGGGGTGGCACGCGTGTGCGGGCCTGCCAGTGAGGCGAACTGCCTTCATGGTGCTGGCCGGCAATGCAAGAAGCCGCAGGTCCTGTCGTGCTGCGGACGTTCCGCCTCATCCACCCAGATGCGTCCCTCTGTGGAGAGTTCGCGCCGCCGCTTCTTGTTCACTGGATTGTCGGTCGCCGACTAGTCTCGTGCGCATGTCCTTGACCATCGTCGGCTGCTGGAGCCACGGATGATCGAGGCGCGATGATCGAGTTCCGATCGGTCACCAAGCAGTTCCCGGACGGCACCGTGGCGGTGGAGGACTTCAGCTTCACGCTCCCCTCGCACCAGACCACGGTGTTCGTGGGCTCCTCGGGGTGCGGCAAGACGACACTGCTGAGGATGATCAACCGGATGGTGGGGCCGACGTCGGGGGAGATCCTGATCGACGGCGAGAACGTGGCTGCTCAGGACAAGGTGAAGCTGAGGCGGAGCATCGGTTACGTCCTCCAGGCCTCGGGTCTGCTGCCGCACCGCAAGATCGTGGACAACGTCGCCACCGTGCCCCTGCTCAACGGCGTCCCGAAGGCGCAGGCCCGACAGTCGGCGCTGGAGCTGCTCGACAAGGTCGGTCTCGACCGCGACCTCGCGCACCGCTACCCCCGTCAGCTGTCCGGTGGTCAGCAGCAGCGTGTCGGTGTGGCCCGCGCGCTGGCCAGCGATCCCAACATCCTGCTGATGGACGAGCCGTTCGGTGCTGTCGACCCCATCGTCCGCGCCGATCTCCAGGTCGAGCTCAACCGGCTCCAGCGGGAGCTGGGCAAGACCATCGTCTTCGTGACCCACGACATCGACGAGGCGTTCGTGCTCGCCGATCAGGTGGTCATCTTCCGCAAGGGAGGCGTCATCGCGCAGGCCGGCACCCCGGCCGAGATCCTCGCGGCCCCGGCCGACGACTTCGTCGCCAGCTTCGTGGGAGCAGACAAGGGCAAGCGCGATCTGTCCCTCCAGCGGCGGGAGGGCGACGGGGGCATCACCCTGGTCGTGGACCGTGAGGGACGGCCGGTCGGTGTGCTCGGTTCGGAGGACGGTCCCCCCGGCGGCGACGAGTCGGACCCGTGAGCTGGACCTTCGACAACCTCGACCTGATCGGCGAAACCACGCTCAATCACGTCCGGCTGGCCATCATCCCGATCGTGGTCAGCTTCGTGCTGTCGGTCCCGCTGGGCTGGATGGCCAACCGCACCCCCCTGCTGCGCAGCGTGGTGATCACCGGCGGCAGCCTGCTGTACACGATCCCGTCGCTGCCGCTGTTCGTGATCCTGCCGCTCATCATCCCGACGGGCGTGCTCGACGACACCAACCTGGTGGTGGCCCTCAGCATCTATGGCGTGGCCATCATGTCGCGCTCGGCGGCAGACGCACTGGCCTCGGTGGACCAGACGACGGTCGACGCTGCGACCGCGGTCGGCTACTCCCCCATGACCCGCTTCTTCAGGGTGGAGCTCCCGCTGGCGGGTCCGGTGCTCCTGGCAGGGATCCGGGTGGTGTCGGTCAGCACGATCGCCCTCGTCTCGGTGGGGGTC
Source organism: uncultured Actinomycetota bacterium (assembly GCA_963790155.1). Classification (GTDB taxonomy): domain Bacteria; phylum Actinomycetota; class Actinomycetes; order Propionibacteriales; family Nocardioidaceae; genus Nocardioides. The sequence goes on from CAWBNL010000009.1 coordinate 167,226, forward strand.
ATCATCGGCTCGAAGAACCTCGGCTACCTGTTCCAGAACGGCAAGCAGCGCGGCATCCTCGAGGAGGTCGTGGTCGGGATCGTCATCAGCCTGCTGCTGGCGCTGATCTTCGACCTCATCATCCTGCTGATCGGGCGGATCCTCATGCCCTGGAACCGCGACACCTCCGGGCGACGCGGTGGGCGCGGCCGACGGCGGAGCCGACCGAGGGTCGACCTCGCTGGCTACGACACGCGCATCAGGACGGCGAACCCCTGATGGACCTCCTCATCGACGCCCTCCGCTGGATCTTCGACGGATCGCACTGGGCTGCGGGCAGCCAGAGCCCGCTGCCGATCCAGGATCGGCTGCTCGAGCACCTGCGCTACACCATGGTCGCCGTCGCGCTGGCTGGGTTGATCGCCCTCCCGCTCGGCTTCTTCATCGGGCACACCGGTCGGGGACGTCAGTTCGTCATCGTCTTCACCAGCTCGATGCGCGCTCTCCCGACGCTGGGACTGCTCTTCTTCCTGCTGATGGTCTTCGGCTACTTCCTCTCCTACGACACGGCACCGATCGTCGGAGCGACGATCTCCTTCGTCATCCTGGCCATCCCGTCAATGCTCGCCGGTGCCTACGCCGGCGTGGAGTCGGTCGACCGGCAGGTCATCGACGCCGCGCGAGCCAACGGCATGACCGAGTGGCAGATCCTCACCCAGGTGGAGATCCCGCTCGGCCTGCCGCTCATCGTGGGCGGGATCCGGGCCGCCGCCCTGCAGGTGATCGCCACCGCCACCATCGCGTCGTACGCCGGTCTGGGTGGGCTGGGACGGATCATCACCAGTGGCATCGGGCTCAACGACTACGATCGCATCCTGGGAGGTGCACTCCTCGTCACCGCCCTCGCACTCACGGTCGACGGTCTCTTCGCCATCGCCCAGCGCGCAACCGCCACCCAAGGGCTCGCCGACACAAGCCCGGCCAACCCACGCCGCCCCCTCCGTCGATCAGCACAGCCGCTCACGCGTGAGAACGCGACAGACGAAAGGTAGGACCGCAGATGTTCGTTCCTGGACTGCGCAAGATGAGTGGGTTCGCGCTCGCACTCGGCCTGGCCGCCACGCTTGCTGCGTGCGGCTCCGACGACCCCACCGCTCCACCTGCCGCAGGTGGCGACTCCGGCACCGTCATCGTGGGCTCTTTCGCCTTCCCCGAGAGCGAGATCCTCGGCGAGATCTACGCGCAGGCGCTCGAGGCCGACGGAGTCGACGTCGAGACCAAGTTCAACATCGGGCCACGCCAGCAGACCATCCCCGCTCTTCAGGACGGGTCGATCAACCTGATCCCTGAGTACAACGGCAACCTGCTCGCCTTCTACAACCCCGACTACACCGAGCGCACCACGGAGGAGGTCGACGCCTCCCTCGGCGACGCGGTCGCCGCGGACAACCTGCGCGTCCTGGACTCCGCCGAGGCCGAGGACAAGGACGCCTACGTCGTCACCAGGGACACCGCTGAGGCCAACGGCCTGACGTCGATCGGCGACCTGGCCAAGATCGTGCCCTTCTCGCTCGGCTCCAACCCGCAGTTCGGCGAGCTGGGCTACGGCATCCCGGGGCTCAAGAGCATCTACGGCGTGGGCGTCAACAAGGGTGACGTCACCTTCCTCCCGATCGAGGACTTCGGTGGACCCGACACGGTCAAGGCGCTCGTCGACGACACCGTGCAGGTCGCCGACATCTACACCACCTCCCCGGCACTCAAGGCAGAGGACCTCGTGGTGCTGGAGGACCCCGAGAACATGATCTCCTCGCAGAACATCGTCCCGCTGCTGTCCGAGGACATCTACAGCGACGACATCGCGGAGACCTTGAACGCCATCTCCGCCGAGCTCACCACCGACGACCTGATCGCGCTGCGCGACCGGGTCGAGGGTGACGAGAAGGCCTCCGCCAGCACGGCGGCAGAGGACTGGCTCGCCGACAAGGGCCTGCTCTGACCTGAGAGCCCCGTCGGAGCCACCACTTGCACCGGCACCGCGGAAGGCCGGACCCATGATCTGGGTCCGGCCTTCTCTGCATCGTCGGTGAGATCCTGCACCGTCCGCGCACATGACCGCACGACCTCGCCGACGCAACAACGGCCCGGTCGCGATGACCGGGCCGTTGTGGAACTTCTGCGCGCCTGTAGGGATTCGAACCCCAAACCTTCTGATCCGTAGTCAGATGCTCTATCCGTTGAGCTACAGGCGCATGCCGCTCGCGGTGCTTGCACCCCGCGAGGACTCGACGAGGATAGCCGACCCTCGGCGGGCGGACGAAATCCGGTCCACCCCCTCCGTCCGGTCCAGCAAACGGACGATCCCCTAGGGTGCCTAGCACCCGCACACGCGGCGGTCACGGCCGCCGCACGATGAGAGGCAGCGCGATGGCAGATCTCGAGGCAGTCCTGGACGAAGCAGGGCTGACGAACCCCCAGGTCCGTGAGTTCGTGAAGGAGTACGCCGAGCTCACCGGCGCCGAGCGCATCGAGGTGGTCAACGCCTCCGACGACGCGCGACTCCTCGAGGAGGCCGTCGCTGACGGCGAGCTGGAGAAGGTCGGCGAGGGTCGCTACTACTCACGCTCCTACTACAAGGACACCGCCCGCTCCGAGGAGCGCACGATCGTCGCCACTGGCGACGAGAAGGACAAGGGTGTCTACAACAACTGGCGTCCGTCGTCGGAGATGAAGCCCAAGCTCCACGACCTGATGCGCGGTGCCAGCGAGGGCAAGACGATGTACGTCGTCCCCTACCTGATGGCGCCCGCCGGCAACGCGCTGGCGCCCTGGGCTGCGGGCGTCGAGATCACCGACACCCGCACCGTGGTGCTCCACATGATCCGGATGTCCCGGGTGGGCGTGCAGTTCGTCAACGACCTCGAGGACCCGGGCATGTTCGTCCGCGCCGTCCACGTCAGTGGCGACCTGGAGAACCTCGGCCAGGGCACCCCCGGCGACAAGCGCTACTTCGTGACGGTGGCCGACGAGCGCACGATCCTGCACTTCGGCTCGTCGTACGGCGGCAACGCGCTGCTCGGCAAGATCGCGCACGGCCTGCGGCAGGGGGCGTACGACGGCTGGGCGAGCAGGAAGTTCCTCGCCGAGCAATACATGCTCATCGGCATCCACGACAAGGAGACCGGCAAGGACTACCACATCTGTGGCGGGTTCCCGAGCGCCTCCGGCAAGACCAACCTGGCCATGATGGCCGCCCCCGACGCGCTCGGTGAGCGCTACCACGTGTCGTTCTACGGCGACGACATCGCGTGGCTGTGGGTCGAGGAGGAGACCGGCAAGCTCTACGGGATGAACCCGGAGTACGGCGTCTTCGGGGTCGCCAAGGACACCAACGAGAACACCAACCCCAACGCGCTCGCCTCGGTCGGCGAGGGCACCGACTGCATCTTCACCAACGTCGCCTACAACCCCACGACCGGCGAGGTCTGGTGGGAGGGGCGCACCAAGGAGAAGCCGTCGGACCGGCGCGGTTGGCTGGACTGGATGGGTTCGCCCATCGCCGACCGCAAGGACGACGACTCCGCACCGTGGGCCCACCCCAACAGCCGCTTCACGACCACGCTGGCCAACGTCCCCAACATCGCCGACGACTACGACGCGCCGCTGGGTGTCCCGATCGACGCGATCATCTTCGGTGGCCGCACTCGCGACCGCGAGCCGTTGATCCGCGCGATCACCGACCTCGCCGAGGGCGTCTACGACGGCCTGACGCTGGGTGCGGAGGCCACGTCCGCGGCCGAGGGCAAGGAGGGCATCCTCCGCTACGACCCGATGTCCAACCGCCCGTTCATGGCCTACGGCGAGGGCGACTACGCCCAGCACTACCTCGACATCGTCGGGGCGGCGTCGGAGCAGCCGATCTTCGCGCACGTCAACTGGTTCCAGCGCGACGCCGAGGACGGCCACTTCCTGTGGCCCGGCTACCGCGACAACCTGCGTCCCCTGCTGTGGCTGCTCCAGCTGAAGAACGGCGAGGTCAAGGGGCGCAGGACCGCCGTCGGCATCATCCCGACCGAGGAGGAGCTCAACCTCGAGGGCATGGACGTCCCGGCCGAGGACATGGAGCGGATCCTCACGATCGACAAGGCCCGCTGGCAGCAGGAGATGGGCTTCCGTGAGGAGCACCTCCGCCAGTTCGACCGGATGCCCGAGGAGATCTGGGAGGCCCACCGCCGGGTGGCTGCCGACCTCGACGCCGAGGACTGAGCACGACCGGACCGGGTGCGGTCCTCGTGGTCCGCTGGGCGGATCACGGGGGCCGCACTCGTGCGTCCGGCCCCGCTGTCGGCGTACGTGGCACGAGCGAGACGCAGGTCACACTCCTTTGACCGATCCAATATGTGCGCGCATTCACAAGCGCTAGCGTCCCGAAAAAGTCGCCGACAACGAGGCCGCGCGAACCGCGACGAACGCTGAAGGAACTCCGGGATGACCGCACTGACCGACACCGAGACGACCGCTCCGACGACCCATCCGGGCATTGCCGCCTGGGTCGCCGAGATCGCCGAGCTGACCCAGCCCGACCGCATCCACTGGTGCACCGGCTCCGACGAGGAGTGGGAGGAGCTGACCCGTTCCCTCGAGGCCACCGGCACCTTCACGCGCCTCAACCCCGACGTCATGCCGAACTCGTTCCACGCGGCGTCCGACCCCACGGACGTGGCGCGCGTCGAGGACCGCACCTACATCTGCTCGGTCGAGGAGCGCGACGCCGGCCCCACCAACAACTGGATGGACCCGGAGTCGATGAAGGACCTCATGCGCGGGCTCTATGCCGGCTGCATGCGGGGCCGCACGATGTACGTCATCCCGTTCGTGATGGGCCACGTCGAGGCCGAGCGGCCGATGTTCGGCGTCGAGATCACCGACTCCGCCTACGTCACCGTCTCCATGCGGGTCATGGCCCGCATGGGCACCGAGGTGCTGCGCCGGCTCGAGGAGCTCGAGGACGCCGGCCAGGCCCCGCAGTGGGTCCCCGCCCTCCACTCGGTCGGCATGCCGCTCGAGCCGGGCCAGGACGACGTCGCGTGGCCGTGCAACGACACCAAGTACATCGTCCAGTTCCCCGAGGAGCGGATGATCTGGAGCTTCGGCTCGGGATACGGCGGCAACGCCCTGCTCGGCAAGAAGTGCTACGCCCTGCGCATCGCGTCGGTGATGGCGCGCGACGAGGGCTGGCTGGCCGAGCACATGCTGATCCTCAAGCTCACCTCGCCGCAGGGCGTCACCAAGTACGTCGCAGCCGCCTTCCCGAGCGCGTGCGGCAAGACCAACCTCGCGATGCTCAAGCCGACCATCCCCGGGTGGACGGTCGAGGCGATCGGCGACGACATCGCGTGGATGCGTGTCGGCGAGGACGGCCGCCTGTGGGCGGTCAACCCGGAGTACGGCTTCTTCGGCGTCGCCCCCGGCACCAACGAGCACACCAACCCGCACGCCATGGAGACCATCCGCAAGGGCAACTCGGTCTTCACCAACGTCGCGCTGACGCCCGACGGCAACGTGTGGTGGGAGGGCCTGGAGAACACCCCTGCCCGGGCCACCAGCTGGAAGGGCGAGCCGTGGACGCCGGAGTCCACCGAGCTGTCCGCCCACGCCAACAGCCGCTACTGCACCCCGATCAAGCAGTGCTCGATCCTCGCCGACGAGTACGACGACCCGCGCGGTGTGCCGATCGACGCGATCCTCTTCGGTGGTCGCCGCAAGACCACCGTCCCGCTCGTCACCGAGGCCCGCGACTGGAACCACGGCACGTTCATGGGTGCCACGCTGTCGTCCGAGACGACCGCCGCCGCCGTCGGCGCGGTCGGGGTCGTGCGCCGCGACCCGATGGCGATGCTGCCCTTCATCGGCTACAACGCCGGTGACTACTTCAGCCACTGGGTGGGCATCGGCAAGGACAACGACGCCGCCAAGCTGCCCCGCATGTTCTACGTCAACTGGTTCCGCCGTGACGACGCCGGCGACTTCCTGTGGCCCGGCTTCGGCGAGAACAGCCGCGTCCTCAAGTGGGTCATCGAGCGCATCGACGGCCAGGCCGCCGCGGTCGAGACCCCCATCGGCCACGTGCCGGCGCCCGGCTCGCTCGACGTCGATGGCCTCGACCTGACCGAGGACGAGCTGGCCCAGGCGCTCGCGGTCGATGTCGAGGAGTGGAAGGCCGAGCTCCCGCAGATCCAGGAGTGGTTCGAGACGTTCGGCGACGACCTCCCGGCCGTGCTGTGGACCGAGCTCGACACGCTCAAGGCCCGACTCGGCGCCTGATCGCCGCCCCGCAGTCACTGATCCGCCTCGCCGGCCGTCCGGCAGGCGGGTCAGTGGCGTTCGGGTCAGGGTGTGAGCGGCGTTGTGGCACCATCCTCACACTGGGTGTCGGGGTGACAGGGAGGTGAGCCATGCCCTTGGGCCAGCAGGAGCGTGACCTCTTCGAGGAGCAGGCCACCCCGCTCTACGAGGAGATCGTGACGACCGGTGGCATCAGTGCCACCGACAAGCGGATCAACCGGCGCGGGGAGCTCCAGCGCGCCTTCGACCTGCTCGAGAAGGTCGGACTGGTCGCCAAGAGCGAGGACGGCGCCCACTGGCGTGCCGTCGACCCGGCAGCCGTGCAGGCGCAGGTGGTGGCACCGCTCGGCCAGCAGGGGGCCGAGCTGATCGCGGAGTCCGCCCACTGGGCGCAGGCATTCAGCACGCTCTCGCACGCGTGGCGTCGTTCTCCCAGCGCCGTCGGCGGCCCCTTGGCGGAGATCCGCGGGCTGGCCACGATCGGCAGCTTCATCGCCTCCCTGGTCAGCGACGCGGAGGAGGAGCTGCTCACCGCCCAGCCGCAGGACCGCCGGGGCGTCAAGCAGCTCGGCGAGGTCGGTGCGCGTGAGATCGCGGCGCTGAAGCGTGGGGTGAAGATGCGCACCCTCTACCAGCACGCCGCGCGGCGCGGCGCCGACACCCGCAAGTACGTCGCCGCTGTCACCGCCGCGGGTGCCGAGGTCCGCACGCTCGACGAGTTCTTCAACCGGCTCATCGTGGTCGACCGCCGGATCGCGATCATCCCGAGCCACCAGGGCCTGACCTCGGCGATGGTCGTCAGCGACCAGTCGATGGTCGGCTACCTCGTCGACATGTTCGAGCGTCACTGGGAGCGGGCGCGGCCCTTCACCAGCAGCGAGACCTCCGTGATGCGCGACATCGCCGCCGAGCAGCGCGCGATGACCATCCGGATGCTGCTGGAGGGCCGGGCCGATCCGGCCGGCGCCAAGCGCCTCGGGGTCAGCCCCCGGACCTACGCCGGCTACGTCGCCGACCTCAAGAACGAGTTCGAGGTGGAGACCCGCTTCCAGCTCGGCTACGAGATGGGCAAGCGCGGCATCTCCGGCCGGGAGACCGACGAGCCACGGCCCGAGACCGGCTCGTCGTCCCTGCCGAAATGAGTCGAGGGCAGCAACTCGAAGAGTTGCTGCCCTCGTGCCGAGACGGGCCTGTGGGGGAGGCCTCCGGACCAAACTCGTGGGGGGTTGAGGGGTCCGTGTCTCAGCGGTTCACTGCGCGCCAATCATGGCACGTGCGGGCTCAGCGGGGGACCTTGATCTTGGCACCCCAACTGGTGTCGAGGGCGTTGGCCGGGGTTGCGCCCACGCCGACGAATCCGAAGCCGAGCGCGGCCACGAGGGCTGCTGCGGCGATGCGGCGTACTGGGGTCATTGCTTTCACCTCTAATGTCACGTTGTCACAGGGAATGACCTGATCATTCTCACTCACGGTCCGGTGCCGCGTCTGCGGCAACCCCGCTGCAGGTCTGTGCATTGCAGGATCCTGCAAAAACCGGCGCCGGCCCCCCTCGCGAGGAAGGGGGCCGAACACTGGCGGAGGCGGAGGGATTTGAACCCTCGATGGGGTTTTAGCCCCAAACCCGCTTAGCAGGCGGGCGCCATAGACCGGACTAGGCGACGCCTCCATGCCCGACCTTGCCGGGCGCAGAGAAGGGTACAAGGCGCGGCGTGCTCGCGCCGAATCAGGTCAGAACTTCGTGAGGCCGTGCCCGCGCTGGAGGTGCTGCTGGAGGTCGCGGACGAAGGTCTCCCGGTCGACCGCGAGCATCCCCACGGGAATGGTCGTCGTCCGGCCGTCGCGCAGGCGCAGCACGACCACGGGCGCGTCGGCCACGGTCGTGGTGACGGCGTCCTCGACGTCCGCCCACCGCCCGGAAGCCGCGCCGACGCCGCGGACCCACTGGATCCGGTAGCCCTCCGGGGTCAATCGGGCGAGCCAGCCCTTCACCCGCCACGCCCACCAGGCGGCCACGAGCAGCACGATGACGAGGGCCACGGGCACCAGGAGGAGGGCTGTGTGCAGGTCGATCACCGCGATCGCGAGCGTGCTGAGCAGGATCAGGACAGCGACCACGCTCAGCAGGACGCCGACCACGCGCGCCGCGACGGCGGGGGCGAGGCGGTACTCGGTCGCTGTCTCGGTCCTCACGCGTCCGATTTCACCACGCGCGCGCGAGGGGACCCTCGCGCGGGTCCCCTGGGTCGGGCGTTGGGTAGGGTTGTGCGGTGTGCGGCGCCTCGGCGCGGCACGAGGAGAGGTGCCGGAGCGGCCGATCGGAACCGCCTTGAAAGCGGTCGTAGGGAGACCTACCGCGGGTTCGAATCCCGCCCTCTCTGCCAGGGCCTAGGCTCGCTCGGTGACGACGACCTGGTTCGCCTCCCCCGCCGACGCCTCCGCACGACTTCGCGAGGCCGGCTACCTGACGGACGACGCCACGGCGCTGACGGCGTACCTCTCGGGTGCGCTGGAGAAGCCGCTGCTCGTCGAGGGGCCGGCGGGGGTCGGCAAGACCGAGCTCGCGAAGGCGGTGGCGCGGGCGACGGGCGCCGAGCTGGTGCGGCTGCAGTGCTATGAGGGCCTCGACGAAGCCCGGGCGCTCTATGAGTGGAACTACAAGAAGCAGCTGCTGCGCATCCAGGCCAGCAGCGGCGACGACTCGTGGAGCGAGACCCACGACGACATCTTCACCGAGGAGTTCCTGCTGACCCGGCCGCTCCTGAGCGCGATCCGGCGAGAGGAGCCGACGGTCCTGCTCATCGATGAGGTCGACAAGACCGACGTCGAGGTCGAGGGCCTGCTGCTGGAGGTGCTGAGCGACTTCCAGGTCACCATCCCCGAACTGGGGACGGTGAGCGCCACGCGCCGGCCGTTCGTGGTGCTGACCTCCAACGCGACCCGCGAGCTGTCGGAGGCGGTGAAGCGCCGCTGCCTGTTCCTGCACCTCGACTACCCCGATGCCGAGCGCGAGCGCGCGATCGTCACCAGCCAGGTCCCGGAGCTGGACGAGAAGGTCGCCGCGCAGCTCGTCGACGTCGTGGTGCGCCTACGTGATCTCGAGCTGAAGAAGTCGCCCTCCATCGCGGAGTCGGTCGACTGGGCGCGCACCCTGGTCGCGCTGCAGATCGGAGACCTCGACGAGGCGACGGTCGCCCGCACGCTCGGCGTCGTGCTCAAGCACGCCTCCGACCAGCGCCGCGCGACGCGGGAACTGAAGCTGGCGACGGGCTGACCCCGCGATGAGCCTGCTGGACACCCACATCGGCTTCGTCGAGGCGCTGCGCTCCGCCGGCCTCCCGGTGTCGCTCGCCGAGGGGCTCGATGCGATCACCGCGCTGGAGAAGGTGAGCTGGCACGACCGGGAGACCGTCCGGGCCGCCTACGCCGCCACGCTGGTCAAGCGGCAGCCGCAACGGGTGACCTTCGACGCGGTCTTCGACATCTACTACCCGCGCCTGATCGGCAGCGGCGTCGCCGGCGAGGACACCGTGCCGGGAGACGGCGTACGCGACACCGGTCCCGAGCTCGAACGGCTCCGCGAGGCGCTGGCCGAGGCGCTCGCCGCGGGCGACCAGCAGGCGTTGCAGGATCTCGCAGTCGAGGCCGTCGCGCGGTTCGGCGCGATGCCGGGGCGAGGTCCGGGACTGTCGAGCTGGTCGGCCTACACCTCGCTCCAGCGGGTCTCGCCCGCGGAGCTGATGGACCGGCTCGTGCAGGGGCTGCTGGGCGAGGGGCTCGACGACGAGCAGGCGCAACGTGTCGCGGGACGGCGGATCGGTGACTTCACCCGGCTGGTGGAGGGCGATGCCCGGCGACGGATCGCGGAGGAGAAGGGTCCCGAGCACGTCGTCGGCGCGACCGTCCGGCCCACGATCGACCGCCTCGACTTCACGGCCGCCCGGCGCAGCGACCTGGAGGAGATGCGACGCGAGATCTACCCCCTGGCGCGGCGGCTGGCGGCCCGTCTCACCAAGGAGCAGCACGCGCGACGCCGGGGCCCCCTCGACGTACGCCGCACGGTGCGCGCGTCGATCTCCACCGGTGGGGTGCCGCTGGCCACCCACCACCGTCCCCGGCGACGGCACCGCACCGACCTGGTCGTGCTGTGCGACGTGAGCGGTTCGGTGGCCAGCTTCGCCCAGTTCACCCTGCTGCTGGTCTACGCCCTGCGGGAGGCGTTCAGCGGCGTGCGGGCCTTCACGTTCGTCGACGACGTCGTCGAGGTCAGCGACCAGTTCCGCCCGGGCGCCGACGTGGTCGAGGTGATGGAGTCGCTGGCCACGAGCATCTCCCAGGCGGCGCTGTGGGGGCGCACCAACTACGGTCGCGCGCTGACCCGCTTCGCCGAGGAGCACGGGGACGCCATCGGACCGCGGTCGTCGCTGCTGGTCCTGGGAGACGCACGCTCCAACTACAGCGACCTCGCGCTGCCGGTGCTCGGTGACCTCGCCGGCCGGGCCAGGCACGCGTGGTGGCTCAATCCCGAGCACCCGCGCCACTGGGGAACGGGCGACAGTGCGGCGGACCGCTACGGCGAGATCGTGCCGATGGTGGAGTGCCGCAACCTCGCCCAGCTGGGCGAGTTCGTGCACGAGATCGCGTGACGACGGCTCAACCGGCGAGGTAGCCGAGCTCCTGCAGCCGGGTGATCTCCGCCCGCAGCTCGGGGTGCTGGGCGCTGTCGGCGGCCCGGGCGCCCCTGACGTAGACGTGGCTGCCGTCGGAGTCGCCGCTGTCGAAGACCACGGTCAGCCGGTTGGGGGTCGTGACGTTGATCAGGGAGCCGAGCAGGGCGACGGGGTCGTCTCGGTCCTCCAGCGACAGCACGCGGGTGGGCTCGGGGATCCGCGGCACCTGCGATGCGGGGGCTCCGGCGGTGACCACCTGGTCGACGACGAAGCGGGGCGAGCTGGCCGTGGCCGCGATCTCCGCGGCGACGGTGCCGCCGGCCGCGGATCCCACCAGCATGACGCGGGCATCGTCCTCGGTCACGACCTTCTCGATCGCGCGCACCACCTGGCTGGCGTAGGTCGTCGGGTCGGCGCCGACGAGGCGGAGCCGCCCCGACTCGGGGCCGAGCTTGCCGGGGAGGTAGGCGATGTAGCGGCCGGCGCCGACCCTCTGGACACTGATCCGACGGTCCTCGGCGACGAGGTTGGCCATCAGCTCCTCCAGCGACCGCGGCGCCCGGGTCGCGCTGGTCGTCGCCTCCGACTCCGGCTCCTCGACGTCGACGAACGAGCCGGCGGAGTCGCGGAAGGCGGAGACCGCGTCGGTCGGGAACGGGTCGACGCCGATGGCGCGGAGCCCACCCCGGGCCGCGTGCCCACCCTGGTCGGTGCTGAGCACCCCTGCGGTGAGCAGCGATCGCATGTGGAGGCCGTCGAGCAGCCCGCCGCCGCCGGAGAGGTGGTCCAGCAGGTCGGGATTGTTCTCGGCGAGCTCGCTGAGATAGGCGGTGACCCCGTCGCGGTCGAGGACGTCGGTCTCGATCAGCCCGGCGCTGACGATCGCCCCGCCGAGCGCGACCTCGGGGGCGAGGTAGCCGATGGCGCGGCCCGCGATGGAGCCGAGCGCCTTGTAGGCCGCCTGCTGGAGCTCGTCGATCCAGCGGTAGGTGAGCACGGTCGCGCGTACGACGAGCGCGTCGGCGTCGAGCTCGACCGAGCGGGTCAGCAGGCCGTGCTTGCCCGTGGTGGCCGCCCGGATGTCCTCCTCCGCCTGCCCCCAGGTGGCCCTGGACAGCTCGCCGGAGTCGACGACGTCGTCGTCGCGGAGGATCTCGGCCCCGAGGTGGGCGCGGGTGCGCATCTCGTTGCCGGAGGAGTCGAACAGGTCCGCGAGCGCCAGCATCTGGTCGTACTTGTCGGCGGCGACCGACGCCGAGGACTCCTCCGACGAGCTGGTCGCCGGGGTGCGGGGGATGTCGAGGTCGCTCATGTGGTCACCGGCTGTCGCAGGCTGACCTGGGCCAGGACCGGCGCGAGCTCGGTCGCGAGGTCGTCGGCGTCGACGCGCGCGAGCGCGACACGGGCGCCGTCGTCGTGGTGCGGGGTGAGCGAGTGCCACCCGTCCTTGAGCAGCACCCACGAGACGACGCCGACCGCCTCGGTCGCCCGCTCCGACACCTCGGCGGCGAGGATGCGCAGCCGGCCGCGGCCCTCGGAGTGGACGGCTGCCAGTGCCGCGGCCGCCTCCGCGTCACCGAGCTCGTGGCCGTCGGCCAGGACGGCGCCGTCGCCCTGGCCGACCAGGACCGGGACCAGGTCGTCGCGGCCCGAGCGCAGAGCCTCGCCGACGGAGTCGGCCAGGGCATAGGGGACGTCGAGCAGGGCCGGGACGTGCGAGGGCGAGAGGGGCAGGTCCTCGGGGACCGCGGTCACCCGCGCGAGCTCGGTGGTCCACTGCTCCACCGGGAACCAGGCCAGCTCGAAGACGATGCCGTCGCAGGTCGACAGGCTGGCGACCGCACCGCCGTGCTGGCGGTGCCAGGCCTTCACCTGGGTGGCTCCGGCGGCGACGTCGATGTCGAGGGCCAGGCGGGGCGTGGCGAGCAGGCCGACCGCACCGACGAGGCCGGCGTCGGCACCGTCGTCGCCCACCAGCCCGCGTCGGCGCAGTGTCTCGTGCGGGTCGTGGAGCGTCCCGAGGGCGTCGGTGTAGGCGGAGTCCTCCACCGAACCGCGGCTCTGCCCCAGCCGACCGGAGAGGGACCCCTGCCCGGAGGTCGGGCCGTCGGGCTGGAGCTCGAACGGGAGCGGTGCGCCGCCGGCCAGGTCGGCGACCACGCGCAGCTCCGGCAGCGTCAGCGCGACGCGTCGGGCCATGGCGTCGAGGAAGCTCGCAGGCGGCGTGGGTGCCGTGGTCAGGTCGATGGTCACCATGTCAGAGCCCGGGCAGGTCGAGGGTCAGCCAGTCCTTGTGGCCGGCGGGTGGGGGGTCGAAGGCCAGCAGCAGGGCGTCGGACTCCTCGGGCGCCACCTGACCTCCATCCGGACGCGCCGCTCCCTCGCTCGCGCGGGTGCGGGCGTCCTGGGCCAGCGTGGTGGCCTTGTGGCTGCGGGTGTCGATGGCCTCCTTGAGGCGGTCGACCTCGCTCAGGTGTCGGGCCAGCGAGTCGGCGGCGGTCTCGTGGTGCGCCGCCGCGGTGCGGAGGTGGTTGGCGCGCTCCTTGATGCGCTCGCGCATCGCCTCGGCGGCCTTCCCGTGCCACGGGACGGCCTCGGCCTGCGAGACCAGACGAGAGGCGAGGGACCGGATGTCGCCGCCCTGCTCGCGGAGCTGGGCGACGCGCTTGCGGCCGGCGGCAGTGTCGCCGTACATCGGATCACACCCTTTCGTCCGGGAGCGCCTACCCGAGGGGCCCGGCGCGCAAACGTCTCCTGTTCGCCGATTCTCCCCCATGAACGCGCGGGCACCCACCCGGCGCGCAGGGCCCGCCGGGGTTGGAACGACCTGCTTGGTGACCCGTCGCGACCGATAGGATCAGGGCCTCGCCCGCCCTCCCAGCCGAAGAGCACGAGGTCTGCATGACGTTCGACGTCCACCAGCTCGACGTGTTCGTGCTGGTCGGGGCGGCGGTGACGCTGGCGGCGATCCTGGCCGTCCGGGTCTCTGCGGGGGTGGGCCTGCCGTCGCTGCTCGTCTATCTGCTGATCGGCGTGATCCTCGGCGAGGGCGGGCCGTTCGGGATCCAGTTCGACGATGCCCAGATGGCGCACGCGCTCGGCTTCGGGGCACTGGCGATCATCCTGGCCGAAGGTGGCCTCACCACCGACTGGCGCGAGATGCGACCGAGCATCCGGCTCGGCGTGACGCTCGCGACCCTCGGGGTGGCGGTGTCGCTGGCGGTCGTGGCCGTGGGAGCGCACTACCTGCTCGGTCTGCCGTGGGAGCTGGCCATCCTGCTCGGTGCCATCTGCTCGCCCACCGACTCCGCGGCGGTCTTCTCGGTGCTGCGGGTGGTGCCGCTCCCGCGGCGGTTGACCGGCGCCCTCGAGGCCGAGTCGGGGCTCAACGACGCGCCCACGGTGGTCCTCGTGGGCATCATCTCGACGGGCGCCGTGGCCGGCGCCAGCGTGTTCGAGGTGGTGGGCACGATCGTCTTCGAGCTCCTCGTCGGCGGCCTGGTGGGGGTCGGGGTCGGTGTCGTGGGGGCCTGGATCATGCGGCGCGCCGCCCTGCCCTCCTCAGGCCTCTACCCGCTCGCCGTCCTGTGCCTGGCCTTCTCGGCGTACGGCGCCGCGTCCGCGGCCCACGCCTCAGGCTTCGCCGCCATCTACGTCGCGGCGCTCATCCTCGGCAACAGCGACCTGCCGCACCGGGTGCCGACCCGCTCCTTCGCCGAGGGGGTCGCCTGGCTCGCCCAGATCGGGCTCTTCGTGATGCTCGGGCTGCTCCTGTCGCCCGGCCGGATCGATCTGCACACCGTCGTCCAGGCGCTGGTCACCGGACTGGTGCTCACCGTCGTGGCCCGGCCGCTGTCGGTGCTGGCGAGCAGCATCGTGCAACCGATGGCGCTGCGCGACCTGGCCTTCATCTCGTGGGCGGGCCTGCGCGGGGCCGTCCCCATCGTGCTCGCCACCATCCCGCTGTCGGAGGGGGTCGAGGGCGCCGACGAGATCTTCGACATCGTCTTCGTGATGGTCGTCGTCTACACCCTGCTGACCGGTCCCACCCTGCCGTGGGCCGCCCGGCTCCTGCGGGTGGCCCACCGGTCCGAGCCGCGTGGTCTCGACGTCGAGGCGGCGCCGCTCGACCGCGTCGCCGCCGACCTGCTCCAGGTGACGATCGCGCCCTCGTCGAAGATGCACGGCGTCGAGGTCGGCGAGCTGAGGCTCCCCCAGGGGGCCTCGGTCTCGCTGGTCGTCCGGGGCGGCACCGTGCTGGTGCCGGAGCTGCGTACGACGTTGCGCTCGGGCGACGACCTCCTGGTGGTCACCCCGCGCAAGCTGCGCGAGGCCACCGAGACCCGGCTGCGCCAGGTGTCGGAGAACGGACGCCTCGCGCAGTGGCTCGGCGACCCCTCCCGCGGCGATCGCGACTAGGGGACCTTCCGCGTCACTCCGCGCCGGTGGCCCTGCAGTAGGTCGCGTCGGCCTTGGCGAGCACCGACTCGACCTGCTTGGTGCGCAGGGCGGTGAACTTCTCGCCCACCACGACCACGATGCCGATCCCGATCGGGTCGCCGGGCACGACCTGGGCCTTCTTGAACTGCCTCTTGACCAGCAGCACGGCCGGGTTGGTCGGGTCGTCGGCCCAGATCTGGGTGGTCTCGGCCGGCTGTGGGGAGTCCCCGACGTCTCCGGCGACGAAACCACGCTCGTCCAGCTGGGCGCTGGTCGCGCCCGCGAGTCCGCTTCGTCCGCTGCCGTTGAAGACACTGACCACGACCTGGTCGCGCCGGACCTCGGTCCCCGCGCTGATGCTCGCGTCCTCGCAGATCGCGACCGGCTCGTCCTGGGGGAACGGCTCGGTCAGCGCCATCCAGCCCCAGATCGCGGCGGCGACGACGAGCAGTCCGAGGAACGCCAGGGTGAGTGCGGACCTGAGGGCGCCGGTCACTGGTCACCGGCCTGGTGGACGCGGGCGTGCAGGACGCTGCGCTGCTGGAGCGCAGCACGCAGGGCCCGGTGCAGGCCGTCCTCGAGGTAGAGGTCGCCGCGCCACTGCACGACGTGGGCGAACAGGTCGCCGTAGAACGTGGAGTCCTCGTCGAGCAGGGTGTCGAGGCGGAGGGTGTCCTTGGTGGTCACCAGCTCGTCGAGGCGGACCTGGCGAGGTGGCAGCTCTGCCCAGTCGCGAGAGGTCAGCCCGTGGTCGGGGTAGGGCCGGCCGTCGCCCACCCGCTTGAAGATCACGTCCGCGATCATAACGACGCCCTCGTGGGGGACCCTCAACGCTGACTAGGCTCACGGTCATGACCGAGACTCCTGCGGCAGACCAGACCCCCACCGAGACGCCCGGTTCGGCGGACCCCGTCTCCGCAGCGGTCGCCCCGGGCTACGTGTTCGAGGGGGCGGCCCTCGAGCTCGGCGGACTGATGCTCGACGCCGACGCCCTCAGCGACGTCCGCATCAAGATCCCGCTGGCCATGCTCAACCGCCACGGCCTCGTCGCCGGCGCCACGGGCACGGGCAAGACCAAGACCCTGCAGCTGCTGGCCGAGCAGCTCAGCGCCCACGGCGTACCCGTCTTCGCAGCCGACATCAAGGGCGACCTCTCCGGGCTCAGCGCTCCGGGCGAGCCCAGTGACAAGCTCGCCGCCCGCACCGACAGCGTCGGCCAGGAGTGGGCCGCGACCGGCTTCCCGACGGAGTTCTACGCGATCGGCGGCCAGGGGATCGGCGTCCCCGTCCGCGTCACGATGACCGCGTTCGGGCCGACCCTGCTCGCCAAGGTGCTCGGCCTCAACGAGACCCAGGAGTCGTCGCTCGGCCTGGTCTTCTACTACTGCGACAAGCAGGGGCTGCCGTTGCTCGACCTCGCGGACCTGCGTGCGGTGCTGCAGTACCTCACCGCCGACGAGGCAGGGAAGGCGGAGCTGAAGTCGATCGGCGGCCTGTCTCCGCAGACCGTCGGCGTGATCCTGCGCGAGCTCATCACGTTCGAGGCGCAGGGGGCCGACGTCTTCTTCGGCGAGCCGGAGTTCGAGACGAGCGAGTTCCTGCGCACCACCGACGACGGCCACGGCATCATCAGCCTGCTCGAGCTGCCCAACCTGCAGGACCGGCCGGCGCTCTTCTCCACCTTCTTGATGTGGCTGCTCGCCGACCTGTTCCACGACCTGCCGGAGGAGGGTGACCTCGACAAGCCCAAGCTGGTCTTCTTCTTCGACGAGGCGCACCTGCTCTTCCACGACGCCTCCGACGCCTTCCTCGACCAGATCGCCCAGACGGTGCGGCTGATCCGCTCCAAGGGCGTCGGCGTCTTCTTCGTGACGCAGTCACCGACCGATGTGCCCGACAACGTCCTCGCCCAGCTGGGCTCGCGGATCCAGCACCAGCTCCGCGCGCACACCCCCAACGACGCGAAGGCGCTCAGGGCGACCGTCAACACCTACCCCACCAGCGCCTACGACGACCTGGGCGCGGTGATCACCAGCCTCGGCATCGGCGAGGCCGTGGTCACGGTGATGAACGAACGCGGCGCCCCGACCCCCGTCGCCTGGACCCGGCTGCGCGCGCCGGAGTCGCTGATGGACGCGGCGCCGGCCGACGCCATGGAGGCGAGCGTCGCCGCCTCCCCGCTGTCGGCGAAGTACGCCGAGGCGATCGACCGCGAGTCGGCCCGCGAGATCCTCGCCGAGAAGCTGGAGGAGGGTGCGCGGAAGGCGGCCGAGGACGCCCGCGTCAAGGAGATGGCGCGCGAGCAGAAGAACGAGCGGGTCACCAAGAAGTCGACCGAGAAGGCCGCGAAGGACGACGACGGCCTCGTGATGGACGTCGTGAAGTCGACCGCCTTCAAGGACTTCATGCGCACCGCCGCACGGGAGATCGCGCGGGGGATGTTCAAGTCCGGTCGCCGCTGACGGAGGAGGTCACATGGTCGGGTCGAGCCAGGCCAGCTGCGCGGTCTGCGTCCCTCCGTCGCGGGTGACGACGCGGGCGCGGCCCTCGGGGGCCGGCTGCGGGCGCAGGTTGCCGATCAGCACGCCCTCGTCGCGCGGTCCCGACAGCATCACGCCGGGCATCGCGAGGTCGCGCAGCGACTGGATGACGGGCTCGTAGAGCGCACGGGAGGCGCCGCCCGTGCGCCGGGCCACCACGATGTGGAGGCCGACGTCGCGGGCCTGCGCCATCAGGGGCTGCAGTGACGAGACCGGTGAGGACTGCGCGGTGGCGACCAGGTCGTAGTCGTCGACCACGACGTAGACCTCCGCGCCGGTCCACCACGAGCGGTTGCGCAGCTGCTCGGGCGTCACGTCCGGGCCGGGGATGCGTCCCTCGAGGTAGGTCGCGATGTCCTTCAACGTCGGCGTCGCCTGGGTGGCGGACGTCAGGTAGTTGAGCAGGTACTCGTCGGGCACCTCGCCGAGCAGCGAGCGGCGGTAGTCGACGAGCACGATCTGTGCCTCCTTCGCCGTGCGCGTGCGCATGATCTCGTGGCAGTACGCCCGCAGCAGCGCGCTCTTGCCCGACTGGCCGTCACCGAAGACCAGCATGTGCGGCTCGGCGTCCACGTCGAGCCCGACGGGGGCGAGCTCCTTCTCGTTGATGCCGAGCAGGATGTGGCGCACGGGCACCTGGCGGCGTACGGCGTCCTCGCGGACCGCCTCGAGGGTGACCTTCTCCGGCAGCAGGCGCAGCTTGGGTCCCTGGGGGCCCTTCCACGCCGCGGCCATGGTGTCGATCAGGTGGTCGACGCCGTCGCCCAGCGTGTCCGCGCTGCCGTCGCCGTCGATGCGCGGCAGGGCGCCGAGGAAGTGCAGCTTGGACGGGACGAGACCGCGACCGGGGCGCCCGACCGGCACCAGGGCAGCGACCTTGCGGTCGATCTCGGAGTCGAGCGGGTCACCCAGCCGGAGCTCGAGCTTGGAGCCGAAGACGTCGCGCATCGCCGCGCGGTAGTCGGCCCATCGCGTGGAGGCGGTGACGATGTGGAGACCGAAGGTCAGGCCGCGCGCGGCGAGCTGCTGGATCTCCATCTCGAGGTCGTCGAACTCGGCGCGCAGCGTGCTCCAGCCGTCGATGACGAGGAACACGTCGCCCCAGCCGTCGTCGGCGCGGCCCTGGGCCCGTCGCGAGCGGTAGGTCTCGATGGAGTCGATGCTGTTCTCGCGGAAGTAGGCCTCGCGCCGGTCGACGATGCCCTCGACCTCGGCCATGACCCGGCGTACGACGTCGGGCTCGGAGCGGGTGGCGACGCCGGAGACGTGCGGGAGGCGGGTCAGCGGCGCGAACGTCCCGCCACCGAAGTCGAGCACGAAGAACTGCGACTCGGTCGGGGTCGTGACCAGCGCCATGCTCGTGACGATGCTGCGCAGGAGGGTGCTCTTGCCCGAGCGGGGACCCCCGACGACGGCCACGTGGCCGGCCGCACCGGTGAGGTTGAGCGTCATGGTGTCGCGGCGCTGCTCGCGCGGGCGGTCCACGGTCCCCAGGGGGATGACCAGGCCGGGGAGGTTGCGCCACTGCTGCGACGTCAGGCCGAGCTCGGGGTGCTCGACCAGGTCGGGCATGAGGTCGTCGAGGGTGTCGGGCACGTCGAGCGGCGGCAGCCAGACCTGGTGGGCCTCGGGTCCCTGGCCGACCATCCGGGTGACGGCGATGTCGAGCAGCGACGGCTGCTCGCCCTGCTGCTGCGGGGTGGGCGCGGCGGTCTCGGTGCTGTCGGGGTCGACCTGCTCCAGGGCCTGCACCTCGGAGATCGTGAAGGGCAGGATGCCGCGGATCGCCCCACCCTCGTCACGGGTGACGCGGGCGCGGCTCGACGGGGGCCCCGAGACGTACGCCGCCTTGAACCGCAGCAGCGTGGACTGGTCGGGCTTGAGGTAGCCCAGACCGGGGACGGCGGGCAGCTCGTAGGCGTCGGGGACGCCGAGGACCGCCCGGGACTCGCCTGCCGAGAAGGTGCGCAGGCCGACCCGGTAGGACAGGTGGGACTCCAGGCCCCGGAGGCGACCCTCCTCCAGTCGCTGGGAGGCGAGCAGCAGGTGGAGCCCGAGCGAGCGTCCGAGCCGACCGATGGCGACGAAGAGGTCGATGAACTCGGGCTTGGCCGACAGCATCTCGGAGAACTCGTCGACCACGATGAAGAGCGAGGGCATCGGCTCGAGCGGCTCACCGTTGGCGCGGGCCTTCTCGTAGTCGCGGACCGAGGCGTAGTTGCCGGCGTCGCGCAGCAGCTCCTGGCGTCGCGTCATCTCGCCGGACAGGGCGTCCTGCATGCGGTCGACGAGGGTGAGCTCGTTGGCCAGGTTGGTGATGACCGCCGAGACGTGCGGCATGCCGGCCATGCCGGCGAACGTCGCACCGCCCTTGAAGTCGACGAGCACGAGGTTGAGCTGCTCGGACGAGTGGGTCATGACCAGCCCCAGCACCAGGGTGCGGAGGAACTCCGACTTGCCGGAACCGGTCGCGCCGATCACCAGACCGTGCGGGCCCATGCCCTGCTGGGCCGACTCCTTGATGTCGAGGTGGATCAGGCCGCCGGAGTCACCGATGCCGATCGGCACCCGGAGCCGGTCGCGGGCCGGTCGCGGCCGCCAGGCCGTGGCGGGGTCGTAGGCGAAGATGTCGCCGAGGCCGAGCAGGTCCATGTGGTCGGGCGTCGACGAGGTGATGTCCACCGCGCCGCCGGCGTTGGCGGACTCCGCGCTGGCGGTCTTGAGCGGTGCGATCCGACGGGCGAACGCCTCCGCGGTGGAGAGGTCGCACTGATCGGCCAACGCCTTGATCGGCTCGCCGCGCAGGCGCAGCGCCCGCACCGGGCGCTTCTCCAGCTCGTCAGGCCCCTCGACGAACTCGAGCCGGAGCCGCGTCGAGTCCTCCAGCTCGTCCCAGCGGCTCGGCAGGTCGAGCAGCGTCACCCCGTGCAGGCCGTCGGGCGGCACGATGTGGTTGCCCGGCGGCAGGTGGCCGCCGTCGATGACGAGCAGGATGTGGGGAGTCGCGGCGCGCTCGTCGGCACCGAAGCGGGGGCGGTCGCTGAGATCCGGCGGGAGCAGGTTGCCCAGGTCGTCCAGCGAGGTGGAGACCAGGCGCATCGGGCCGACGGCGTCGCTCTCCCGCGAGCTCTGGGCGTGGGGGAGCCACTTCACCCAGTCCCAGTGGGTGAGGTTCTGCTCCGAGCTGAGCACCGCGACCACGAGCTGGTCGGGGTTCTGGAAGGCGGTCGCCGAGCAGATCATCGCCCGCGCGGTGGAGCGGACCTCCTCGGCGTCACCGCAGAGCTCGATGCGGTCGAAGGCGCGCAGGTCGATGGACGCCGGCAGGTGGGGCTGGATCCGGTGCACCACGAGCAGGCGGTGCAGTGCCGAGGCAGCGGCCGGGTCGACCTGGTCGACGGGAGCGCTCTCCGGCGGCACGAGCTCCAGGGACAGCGGCTGGGAGCACAGGCCGTAGCGCACGTGCAGGAAGTTGTCGTCGGTCCCGGTGTGCTCCCAGAGCCGGGTGCGGTCCTCGGCCAGCGAGGGGAGGGCGCTCGGCTCGGGGTGGTGCCAGTTCAGCGCCCGACGCTGCTGGTCGGCCGCCTCGCGCGCCACCTTGCGGATGTTGGCCAGGTAGCGCAGGTACTCCGTGCGAGACCCGGTCACCTGTTGCGCGCGCTGCTTGCGCTGCCGGTCGATCTGCACGACGATGAAGCCGAGGGTGGCGAACAAGAACATGCCTGCGGCCAGGAAGCTGCGCGTGCGGTTGCCGCCGCCGCCCATCGTGGCGACCAGGACGATCGAGCCGAGGCTGCCGAGCATCGGGATCGCGTTCATCAGGACGCCGCTGGCGCCCTCGTTCTCCTGCAGCTCCGGCGGGGGCTGCAGCACGATCTGGCCGGCCGGCATCTCCGGCTCGTCGAGCCGCTGGCCGCCTCGCAGTGTCGTGCTCACGCATCCCCCGTTGCCTCACGCGTTGAAGTCGCGACGATGATAGGTGTGCTGCGCGCGCGCCGCGACTAACCTTCACCCACAATCACCTGCCCGGGCACGCGAAGGGGGAGAAACGTGTCGGACCTCGCCATGTCCAGCTCCGCCGACGCGACCATCGCGGTGAGCATCCACGGCCCCGCCGGGGTGCTCGACCTCGTCGTACCTGCGGGCGCGACGTCGGTCGACGTGGCACGTGAGTACGCCAAGCAGGCGGAGATCGCCGCGATCCCCCTGCTGCAGACCGCGCTCGGGCAACGCCTCAACGCCGCACTCCCGCTCAGCGATGCCGGCGTCCAGCCCGGCGACGTGCTGGTGGCGACGACGGGCGTCCACCGACCACGTGGGGCCACCCTGCTCGGGGCCGCCAGGAACGCCCCGGAGAGCCCGGCGCTTGCGTCGATGATCGCCACGATCGCCGCGTCGTCGGCCGTCCTCGCGGCCTGGTACGCCGCCCGCGCGGGCGAGGACACGATCCGTACGGTGGCGGTCGGGATCCTGCTCGCGTGCGCGCTCGTCGGGGTGCTGCCTGCCGGACGGCACCTGCGCCAGCGCTCCGCCGCCGCTCCCGCCTTCGCCGCCGCGGCCGCGTTCGCAGCGCTCTACGAGCCGGGCGCCCACCTGTTGCCGGCCATCCTCGGGGCTGCCGCCATCTCTGCCGCGGTCGTGGCCGGCATCGGTCGCGCCTTGTCCGTGGGGGGCGACGAGGTCAGCACCGTCTGGATCGCCAGCGGGCTGACCGTCTTCGCCTGCTGCGCCCTTCCCGCACTGCTGGGCTGGGACGCGCGGGTCGCGTGGACCCTGCTCGTCCTCGGTTCGATGATGGCGGCCAGGTTTGCGCCGTCCCTGGCGATCGACGTGCCCGACGAGGCGCTGCTCGACCTCGACCGGCTGGCCGTCACCGCGTGGTCCGCGCGCGACGGCCACCGCGGCGGTCGCGGACGCGTCGTCGTCGGGGCGGACGCGATGCAGCGCCTGGTCCACCGGGCCTCACGGGTCGTCACCGGCGCGTCGGCCGCGATCCTGGTCACGGTGGTCGTCGCGAGCCTGCTGCTGCTGCAGAGCGCCACCATCGACCTGGACGTCATCGGCGCACGGTGCCTGGTGTTCTTCGCGGGCTGCTCGCTCCTCCTCGCCGCGCGTTCCTACCGGCACGCCGCGGCGCGAGCCCTGCTGCGCCTGGCCGGGCTCGGAGCCCTGGCGGCCCTGGCCGGGCACCTCGTCGTCGGCCCCGGTGGCCCACTCCTGGGGTCCTTCTTCTACGTCGTCGTGGGCCTCGGCGCCGTCGCGCTGGCCGCGGCGGTCGCCACCGGGCGGGGCTGGCGATCGGTGTGGTGGTCACGTCGTGCGGAGGTCGCGGAGTCCCTGTGCGGCAGCTTCGCATTCGCCGCGGCCGTGGTCGCGGCGGGAGTCTTCCGCAGGCTCTGGGAGATCACGTCATGAGGCACATGCGATCGGTGGATCGCAGGTTTAGCCCCGATTCCGACGGGTACATGCACGATCAGCGCGGGGGGCCGGGACGTCTCCCCGAGCACCGGATCTCACCACCACAGGGGATCACCACCTCACAAGACACTCGGTCGGTTCGGCCGCCGAGGGAGAAGGATCTTTCATGAGCGAGATTTACGGCCAGACAGAGAAGGCTCTCTCCAAGGGCGCCGACTATGTCGACCAGGCCCGCGGTGACGTCAAGAACAAGTGCGGCGTCCTCTCCGGCAACATCCAGACGATGATGGCTGGCTGGGGCGGCCAGGGTGCCTCCGCGTTCAACAACCTGATGATCTCGTGGGACCAGAAGCAGGAGACCATCCTCAAGGCGCTCGACCAGCTCTCGGCGTCGATGAAGGAGACCGAGCGCGACAACGTCTCGACCGACGAGAACCAGTCGGCCACCCACACCAACCTCCAGGGCCGTCTCGGCTGATCGCCGACACCCCCTCACTGACACCCCTCACTGACCAGGAGATCGATGATGAGTTTCGACGGAATCAAGGTTCAGCACGGCCACCTCGACGCCGGTGCGGCCGACGTGATGAAGGCGGCCAAGGACATCGAGGCCCGGCTCGACCAGCTCGAGACCGAGCTCAACCCGCTGCGCTCGGACTGGAACGGTAACGCCAAGATGGCCTACGACCAGGCCAAGGCCAAGTGGGACCAGGCCATGACCGAGATGACGCTCCTGCTCCAGCAGGCCAGCCAGGGCGTCGACTCCTCGAACGCCGAGTACAAGGCTGCCGACGCCCGGGGCGCGAACCGCTTCTGAGCGAGCACCGCCTGCCGAGGCCGGTCGTCCCTGCGGGGAGGATCGGCCTCGGGCCATTTTCTGCCGCTCCGTCGCCTAGGCTGCTCCCCGTTCGTGCCGGGCCTCCCGCCGGGCAGGGGAAGAACGATCAGGGGGAACAGCAATGAGTCAGGGGTCCTCGGTTGCCTCGGGGCTGGTCCGGGTGACCATCGCCTCGGGGTCGCGACGGGTTGATCTGGTGCTGCCGGGCTCGATCCCGGTCGCCGAGCTCGTCCCCGAGCTGGCCCGCTCCGTCGGCCTTCTCGACGCCTCCACGGTCTACGGCGGCTACCGCCTGGTGACCCAGGAGGGCCGGATCCTGGTCAACAACGCCGGACTCACCATGCAGGGCATCGAGGATGGTGGCCTGCTCACCGTCACGGCGGGAGTGGACGAGAAGTCGCCCCGCGTCTACGACGACGTGGTCGAGGCGATGGCCGACGTGGTGGAGAACGAGCTCCGGCCGTGGGAGCCGGCAGCGGGACGTCGTACGGCGCTGGGTGCCGGCAGCATCCTGCTCGCCCTGGGTGCCCTGGCCCTGCTGCTCCAGGGCGAGAGCCTGCTCGGCGGTGTGGCGGCGGCGGTGGTCGCGGCCCTGCTGGTCGTCGGCGGCGTGGTGCTCGCCCGGGCACAGGAGGAGCCGGAGGCGGGTGTGGCCGTGTCCCTGCTCGCGGCCCTGTACGCCGGTGCGGCGGGCCTGCTGCTCGCCCCGGGCGACCTGCCCGACTGGAGCTGGCCGTCTGGACGACGCCTTCTTCGGCGACCCGCTGCTCTTCGCCGGTCTCGGCGTCCTGGCCGTGGGGCTGGTCGCGGTGGTGGGCCTGCTGGACGGTCGCCCGCTGGTCATCCCCGCCGTCGTCGTCGGGGCGGTGCTGGTGGCGGGCTCGGTGCTCATCCGGGTCGCTTCCTTCGAGCCCAGTGCGGTCCTCACCGTCTTGATGACCTTCGTCGTGCTGGCCGGCAGCGTCTTCCCGTGGCTCGCGCTGGGGGTCACCGGCACCCGGGTCGACCAGCTCTACTCCCTGCACGACATCACCGCCGACCCCGAGGAGATCGACCCCGCCGAGGTCGCCGACGACGCCCGGGTGGGCCACGAGATCCTCCTCGCGGTCTCGGCCACGGTCGGCACCCTGCTCGTCCTGTTCGCACCCTTCGCCGTCGGGCGGGGTGCCTACGGCACCGTGCTCGCAGCGGTGTGCTGCCTGGCCGTCATGTTCCGCACCCGCCAGTACCGCACCGGCGCCGAGGTGCTCGCGGGCCTGGCC
Organism: uncultured Actinomycetota bacterium; assembly: GCA_963790155.1. GTDB lineage: Bacteria > Actinomycetota > Actinomycetes > Propionibacteriales > Nocardioidaceae > Nocardioides. Next base: position 192,715 of record CAWBNL010000009.1, read on the forward strand.
TCCGGCATCCTCGGCCTGGTGTCGGTGGCGGTCTCGATGCTGCTGATCCACGACGGGTGGCGGGCCGGCGCGGCGATCGGCCTCGCCGCCGTGGGTGCCGTGCTGCTCGCACTGACCCTCGTGCCGGCCTCGGCGTCGGTGCGGCGCGGCCGCATGGGCGACCTCGTCGAGACGGTGACGCTGCTGGCGCTGCTGCCCCTGATGGTCCTGGGTGCCGGCCTCGTGTCTGCGGTGGCGGGCTGATCGATGGCCACCAAGAAGGACCTCGTCGAGGCCCACGCGTTCAGCCGGCGACGCCTGGTCACCGCATTCGTCTCAGGGGCGCCGGGCGGGCGCGAGGTCGAGCCGGTGCGCCCCGGTCGCGTGCTGATCGGCGGTGTCGCCCTGTCCGTGCTGCTCCTCGCCGGGGCTGCGATCGCCGGCTTCCTGCTCGGTCGCCCGCCTGCCCAGTGGCTCGACGAGGGCAGCTTCATCATCTCCAAGGACACCGGCGAGCAGTACGTCGTGATGATCGGCGGTGACGACCCCCTGCTCCAGCGGGTGCCCAACTACGTCTCGGCCCAGCTGCTGCTCGAGCAGGCCGACCTGACGCCCTACACCGTGCGCGACAAGTACATCCGCACCGTCCAGCTCGGTGAGGACCTCGGCATCGAGGGCGCCCCGGCGGGGCTGCCCTCAGCAGACGACCTGGTCGACGACGGCTGGACGGCGTGCACCGGTGAGGGCGTCGGCATCAAGCTCGCCATCCAGCAGACGCCGGCCGTCGAGGACCTGCTCGGCTCCGCGTTCCTGGTCTCCCACGACGACCAGCAGTGGCTGATCGCCACGGCACCACCCGTCGGCTCCGAGCAGGGCCGCGCCTACCGCTTCCCCATGCCCGCCGACCAGACGCAGTCCTCCACGGTCGCCAACCGGCTCAGCTTCGGCGCGTCCGCCACCGAGGTCGACGAGGACTGGCTCAACCTGTTCCCCCTCGGCGCGGCGCTGGAGGCCGGAGCGTTCGGCATCACCCGCGACCGCGAGACCGTCCCCTACGGCGGCTCGGGAACCGACTTGTCCCCCTACCGGGTCGGGGACCTGCTGCGGTCCGGCACGGGGCGCTACTACCTCCTCGGCGACGAGGCGCCCGTGGAGCTCTCGCCGTTCGCCGGCATGCTCTACGACGTGGTCGGCAGGGCCGCCACGGAGGTTCCCGAGGACCTGGTCGCCACGTTCGGCCTCCAGGACTACCCCGGCGAGTGGCCCAGGACGCTGCCGACCGCGATCGGCAGCGGCTTGCTCTGCGCTGTGCTGCACCCGGGCGTCGGCGTCGACCCGGCCGTCAGCCTCGCCACCAACCCGACCGGTGCCGCCGACCCGGACGAGGTCTCGTCCGGGCGACACGAGGTGGACGTCGAGCCCAGTGCCGGCTCCTACGTCCTGTCCGGGTCCGACTCCGCCGCCGAGGGCGGCACCCCCTACGTGATCGACACCAAGGGCGCGAAGTACCTGCTCGGTCCCCGCGTGCCGGAGTTCATCGGCTACGCCGAGGTGGCACCCCCGCTCGTGCCGAGCACCTGGCTGGAGTTCTTCGAGCCCGGGGTGCCCCTCTCGACCAACAAGGCACGTCGGGTGCCCGAGGATGCGCCCGCGGCGGATCCGGAAGCGGACGCCGGCTGATGTCGGGGCGGGTCCGTCTCCGTACGACGCTCGCGGCCGGGGTGGTCGCGGCGTCCGTGGTGCCCGGCTGGCTCGGTGCGCCGGCGTACGCCGACCACGACGCCCCGTGCTCGGCGGGCGAGGTCCCCGGGTCCGAGCGCCTGGCCGACACGCACACCGAGGACAACCCGGCCTTCGACCGGATGCACGTCGAGCAGGCGCAGGAGATCGCCACCGGGCGCGGCGTCAAGGTCGCGATCATCGACAGCGGCGTGATGCGGGTCGACGGCATCGACGTCATCGGTGCCCGGGTGGTCCCCGGCGCCTCGGGCACCAGCCTGCTCTCGGGCCACGGCACGATCGTGGCGGGCCTCATCGCCGGCCCCCGTGGCGTCGCACCGGACGCGCAGGTCTATGACTTCAAGGTCTACGACGCCGACCAGGCCGACGTCTCCCAGGACCAGAGGGCGCTGTCGTCCGCGGGGATCGTCGCCGGCATCGACGAGGTGATCGCGACCCATCGGCAGGTCGGGTTCGACGTCGTCAACATCTCCCTCGCGGTGCGGCAGTCCGACCCGGAGCTCGAGGCGGCACTCGCCCGGCTCGTGGCGCTCGACCTGGTCGTGGTCGCGGCCTCCGGCAACAAGGAGGAGGGCGGCGCCTCCGACGGTGCGGGGTTCAAGGGCACGCCCGGCAACGACGCCGACGTCTACCCGGCCGACTACCCGGGCGTGCTCGCGGTGAGCGCCACGCCGCCCGACGGCGACGACCCCAGCACCTACGTCGTACCCAACCTGGACACCGACGTCGCGGCACCGACCGTGGGTGCGATCTCGGCCAACGCCACCGGTCAGGTCTGCGTGGTGGGTGAGGTGGCGACCTCGTGGGCGGCCGCCGAGGTGAGCGGCATCGTCGCGCTGCTGCGCGAGCGCTTCCCGAAGGAGACCCCGGCGCAGCTCGTCGCGCGGCTCCAGGCCACGACCGAGGGGGCGGGGGTCCCCGAGGACGGAGCCGTGGCGGACCCGTGGTCGGGGGCCGGTGTCGTCCAGGCGCACGACGCGCTGACCCGCCAGATCAAGCCGGGACGTGAGGGCAAGGTGGAGTCGACGGTCGCCGAGACCCGCGCCGACGCGCAGGCTCCGCCCGCGCCCGCCCGGGTCGACCTGTTCAGCACCCCCCGGGCGATCCTGCTGTGGTCGGGGCTCGTGGCGGGGTCGCTGCTGGCGCTCGCCTTCATGCTGCGGCCGTTGTTGCGCCGTTGACGCCGCCGCGACCACGCGGACGTGGTGGAATCACCCCATGACTGACACCTCCGAGGAGCCCGTCGCCGTCATCCTGGCCGGCGGCCAGGGATCGCGCCTGTGGCCGATCAGCCGGGATCGCCGACCCAAGCAGTTCCAGCCGGTGGTGCGGGACCGGCCACTGCTGACGGGCACCATCGAGCGGCTGAGCGAGATCGTCGACCCGTCGCGGATCCACGTCTCCACCCGCGCGCGCTTCGCGGACGCGGCGCGCGCCACGCTCGGACCCGTGCCGCCGGAGAACCTGATCCTCGAGGAGGACCCCGCCGGCCCGGCCACCGCGTTCGCGCTGAGCATCGCCGTGCTCGCCGACAAGTACGGCAACGCGCCCGCGCTGATCGCCCCCTCGGACCACCTGATCAACGAGGAGGAGGCCTTCAACGCCGCCTCCCGCGACATGCTCGCCCAGCTCGTCGAGACCCCGGAGTCGATGGTGGTGCTCGGCGCCGAGCCCAGTGGTTTCGACGCCAGCCTCGGCTACATCCACACGAAGGGGGAGGGGGGCGGGGTCGAGGTGATCCAGTCCTTCTTCGAGAAGCCCGACCAGGACACGGTGGACAAGCTCGAGGGCGAGGGCGCGCTCTACTGGAACACCGCCTGCTACGGCGTACGCGTGCAGAAGGCGTGCGACGCCTACCGGGCCGCGCTGCCGCTGATCTTCGACTCCATCGAGCGGTTCGCCCGCGCGGCGCCCTCGGAGGTCGGCTACCGCGGGGCCACGATCGGCGGGCACGAGCTCTACCCGCTGCTGGCCGCCGGGATGCAGTGCCTCGTGGTGCCCCGCGACCTGGGCTGGAGCGACGTGGGCACCTGGAAGCGTCTCGAGCAGGTCCTCTCCGACCAGCGGGTGACCTCGATCGGCCCGGCACTCCAGCTCGACACCGAGGACGTGCTGGTGGCGAGCATGGACGGACGCCCCGTGGTGACGCTCGGCACGACCGGGCTGATCGTGGTCACGCACGACGACGCGGTCTACGTCCTGGACAAGAAGAAGGCCCTCGACACAGGCACGCTGGAGCACCTGCGTTCGCTCCTCGCCGCGAGCACGCGCGAGGATCTCCTCTGAATCCGTCCGCCCGGCCCACCGGCACCTGACTCGAAGGAACCCATGTCCCACCAGAACAGCCAGCACATCGTCGTCGTCGGCACCAAGCCCGACATCATCAAGCAGGCGCCGATCTATCACGAGCTGCGCAACCGCGGGCACGACGTGGTGCTGTGCCACACCGGTCAGCACTACGACCACAACCTGTCCCAGTCGATGCTCGACGAGTTCGGCGTGCGCGAGGACATCAACCTCGAGGTGCGCGGCGGGGTCAACGACCTGGTGTCGGGCATCACGGCCAAGCTGGCGGCGTACCTGCGGGGCTTCTCCGAGCGGGGCGGGTTCCCGATCACCTACGTCCACGGCGACACCACGACCGCGATGGCGGGCTCGCTGGCCACCTTCGGCGAGCGGCAGGCGCTGGTGCACGTCGAGGCCGGGCTGCGCACGCTGTCGCCGAAGCCTGAGGTGCTGAAGGGCTGGATCGAGCAGGGGGCCGACCTCGACTGGGCGTCGTTCCGCGCACAGTCCATCGACCGTGACAGCTGGTCCAAGGGCAGCAAGGAGCCGTCGCCGGAGCAGTTCAACACCCGCGTCGCCGACGCCGGCTCCGACCTGCACGCCGCCCCCGTCGAGCTCAACCGCGAGTTCCTCATCGACGAGGGCTTCGCGCCCGCCGCGATCGACGTCGTCGGCAACTCGGTCGTCGACGCGCTGGAGCAGGCGATCGCCGGCAGCGACAAGAACCAGGTGCTGGCGAAGTTCCCGCAGATGGGCGACGGCTCCTTCCTCCGCTTCTGCGTGCACCGTCGCGAGAACACGACCAACCGTGACCGCTTCAACCTGCTGATGGACGCGATGGAGGCGCTGCTCGAGCAGGGCCACCACGTCCTGTTCATCCGCCTCCTCGGCACCGAGGCGGCGATCGACAACTTCGGCCGGCGCCAGTGGCTGGAGGACCTCGAGGGCAGGTACGGCGACGCGCTGATCACCACGCCCGTGTGGGACAGCTACCTCGACGTGGTCGCCGCGATGTCGATGTGCGCGGTGATCGTCACCGACTCGGGCAGCATCGTGGAGGAGGCCAACGTCCTCGAGGTCCCGTGCGTGACCCTGCGCTTCGGCTCCGACCGCTCGGAGACCTTCCTGGCCGGGAGCAACTTCCTCGCACCGCCCATCAACAAGGCGCTCCTGGTGAGCGTGGTGCACAACGTCTTCGAGCACCGCTCGGAGCTCTCGTGGGAGCGCGTCTACCCCGAGGGCGCCTCGACGATGCTCGTCGACGCGGTCGAGCGCCGGCTGGCCGACGACAGCATGCTGATCTCCGAGGAGTGGCGCTACGGGCTGCAGGCCCAGCTGCGCTGAGCGGCGTACGACCCCCTGGTCGCCGGCCCGGATGGATTTCCACTCGCACGAGTGGAAATCCATCCGGTCGTAGGCGTACGACCCCCGAAATGCACCTGAACTTCCACTCGCAGGAGTGGAAGTTCAGGTGGTGTGCGGCGGAGGTAGGGGGATTCGAACCCCCGAGGGCTATTAACCCAACCCGCTTTCCAAGCGAGCGCCATAGGCCACTAGGCGATACCTCCGCCGAGGAGAGTACCGGTCGGCTCGGTGAGCGGTGAAATCGCCCGCCTGCACACCGGTGGGCCCTGGGTTTGGGCCGCCCGTCACGCTCCGCCTAGACTCCGGGGCAACCCCCCACGCGGCGTCACCTCGCCCAATCCCCCAGGGCCGGAAGGCAGCAAGGGCAAGTGAGCTCTGACGGGTGCGTGGGGGGCCTTTGCATGCTCGGGATCCTCCGGGTTCCACCGACGGCGTACGCCCGGTGGTCGCTGTGGGTGTGCACGGTTAGGGTTCACGACGTGGAGTCACCGCTCGCGCTCTATCGCCGCTACCGGCCCGAGACCTTCCAGGAGGTCATCGGGCAGGACCACGTGACGGAGCCGCTCCGGGCCGCGCTCGCGGCCAACCGGGTCAACCACGCCTATCTCTTCTCCGGTCCACGCGGCTGCGGCAAGACGACGTCGGCCCGCATCCTCGCCCGCGCCCTCAACTGTGTGCAGGCTCCGGTCGCGGACCCGTGCGGCGAGTGCGACAGCTGTCGCGAGCTGGCCCGCGGCGGCCCGGGGTCGATGGACGTCATCGAGATCGACGCGGCCTCCCACGGTGGTGTGGACGACGCGCGCGACCTGCGCGAGAAGGCGTTCTTCGCACCGGTGCGCGACCGCTACAAGGTCTACATCATCGACGAGGCCCACATGGTCACCACGCAGGGCTTCAACGCCCTGCTCAAGCTGGTCGAGGAGCCGCCGCCGCACCTGCGCTTCATCTTCGCCACGACCGAGCCCGACAAGGTGCTGCCGACGATCCGCTCGCGCACCCACCACTACCCCTTCCGGCTGATCCCGCCGCGGCTGCTGAGCGACTACCTCTCCCAGCTGGCGACCGAGGAGGGCGTGGCGATCGAGCCGGCCGCCCTGCCGCTCGTCGTCCGGGCCGGGGCGGGGTCGGCGCGCGACACGCTGTCCGTGCTCGACCAGCTGCTCGGCGGTGCGGGCGAGGCGGGCGTGACCCACAAGCTGGCCACCGACCTGCTCGGCTTCACCCCCGAGACCCTGCTCGACGAGGTGGTCGAGGCGTTCGCCTCGCGCGACGGCGCGGCGGTCTTCTCGGTGGTCGACAAGGTCGTGGAGACCGGTCAGGACCCGCGCCGCTTCACCGAGGACCTGCTGCGACGGCTGCGCGACCTCGTCATCGTCACCGCCGTGCCCGACGCCCCCGCCACCGGCCTGATCGACGTGCCCCAGGACGCGGGGGAGCGCCTGGTCGCCCAGGCCGCGCGGTTCGGCGCGATCGAGCTCAGCCGTGCCGCCGACATCGTGGCGTCGGGCCTGACGGAGATGCGCGGGGCCACCGCGCCGCGCCTCCTGCTCGAGCTGCTGTGCGCCCGGGTGCTGCTGCCCGGCGCCGACCACACCTCCGAGGGCGTGATGGCCCGCCTCGAGCGGCTGGAGCGACGCCTCGACGTCGCCGGTGCGCCGACTCCGGCGGCCGCGGCGCGGGTGAGCGCAGTGCCGGGCGCCGCCGCGCCAGCCCAGCAGGCCCAGGCGCCCAGCGCGGCGCCGACCGCTCCCGCCGCCGCCGCTCCGGCTGCCTCTGCGGCTCCCTCTGCGGCGCGCACCGACGCGCCCGCGCCGCCGCCGCCCGTTCCGGCGTCTGCGCCGGTGCAGGACGGCCCGCCGCCGCCCCCGCCGATGCCCAGCGTCGCCGAGGACCCGCCGGCGGTCGCGGTCGAGGCCGAGCCTGCACCGGCCGCCTCGGCAGGAGACGACGACGTCGTGGCCGCACAGCCTGCCGGTCCGCGCGGCGGGCTCAGCCTCGTCGACGTACGCCGCCTGTGGCCCGACATCCTCGAGCAGACCAAGAACCGTCGCCGCCTGGCCTGGATGGTGCTCTCGCAGCACGCCCACGTCGTCGACGTCGACGGCGCCCGCCTGACGGTCGGCTTCGCCAACGCCGGAGCGCGCGACTCGTTCGTCAACGGCGGGTGCGACGAGATCCTGCGCCAGGCCGCGATCGACGTCGTCGGGATGGACTGGCGGGTGGAGTCGATCGTCGACCCCAGCGGCGCGGCCGCGCAGGCGCCGGTCGTGCGCCAGTCGGCCACCGACTCGCCCCGCCCAGGCCACCGGTCAGGGCTCGGCGCCTGCCCCGGACGCACCCGCCGGTCCACCGGACTGGGTCACGGGTGCCGCCGCCGCCCCGGCCCGTCCGCCCCCCGGCCGAGCCGCCCGTGTCGGCCGCCCCCGCCCGCGAGGCACTGCAGGCCGCGCGTGCCGGTGGCGTCGCCGAGCCGAGCGCGCCGGTCCGCTCGGCCGACGACGACGTCGACCGCGACGACCCCGACGCCGAGTCGGCCGCCCTCGACACGGAGTCCCTGCTGAGCCAGACCCTCGGCGCGAAGCTGATCGAAGAGATCAAGAACGACTGACCTGATGACTCCTGTCCGCCCATCCGACGTGGGAGACCCGATGACCCAGAACCCGTTCGACGCCCTCGGCGGCGGCTTCGACATGAATGCCCTCCTGCAGCAGGCGCAGCAGATGCAGCAGCAGCTCGAGGAGGCGCAGGCCAACCTCGCCAAGCAGACCGTGGACGGCACGGTCGCCGGCGGCGCCGTCACCGTCACCGCCAACGGCGTGGGCGAGCTGGTCGGCGTGACCATCCGCGCCGGCGAGTTCGACGGCACCGACCCCGACGACCTGTCGGACCTCTCCGACCTGATCGTGGCGGCCTACCGCGACGCGCGCGCCAAGTCCGAGGCGCTGGCCGGCGACTCCCTCGGCCCCCTGTCCGAGGGCCTGGGCGGTGCGGGCGGCGGCCTGGGCTTCCCCGGCCTGGGCTGAGGCGACACCCGTTGTACGAAGGTGTCGTCCAGGACCTGATCGACGAGCTGGGCCGCCTGCCCGGCGTCGGTCCGAAGAGCGCCCAGCGCATCGCGTTCCACCTGCTGCAGGCCGAGCCCGCTGACGTACGCCGGCTCGCCGACGTCCTCATCGAGGTCAAGGCCAAGGTGAAGTTCTGCTCGGTCTGCTTCAACGTCAGCGAGGACGAGCAGTGCCGGATCTGCCGCGACGAGCGGCGCGAGCCGAGCATCCTGTGCGTCGTCGAGGAGTACAAGGACGTCGTCGCGATCGAGCGCACGCGTGAGTTCCGCGGGCGCTACCACGTCCTGGGCGGCGCGATCTCGCCGATCGACGGCATCGGTCCCGACCAGCTCCACGTCAAGGAGCTGATGCCGCGCCTGGCCAACGGCGTCGTCACCGAAGTCATCCTCGCCACCGACCCCAACCTCGAGGGCGAGGCCACCGCGACCTATCTCACGCGATTGCTCCTCCCGATGGGGTTGCGCGTGACCCGCTTGGCGAGTGGACTGCCGGTGGGCGGTGACCTCGAGTACGCCGACGAGGTCACGCTCGGCCGCGCATTCGCCGGAAGGAGATCAGCAGAATGACCACCGACGACCAGATCAGGTTCGAGGAGCAGATCGCCGACTCGGTGACGAGCTTCCTGCTCGCGCTCCGCGAGATCGCGCGCGAGGGCAACGGTGCGCAGGCGGTCTCGCTGCTGCTGCTGGAGATCAGCCAGGTGCTGCTGGCCGGCGCCCGCCTCGGCGCCCAGACCGACTTCGCCCCGCGCGAGGAGTTCCAGCCCGACGTCGGCCCGGAGGCCGACATCGACGAGCTGCGGCTGCGCCTCGCGGACATGCTCGAGGGCGTCGACGCCTACACCTTCGTCTTCGACCCCTACGTCCCCGAGGTGGTCGAGAGCCGGCTCTCCGACGACCTGACGTCGATCGCGATCGACCTCGAGAACGGCCTGCGCCACTTCCGCGCGGGTGATGTCGACGAGGCGCTGTGGTGGTGGCAGTTCTCCTACGTCAACAACTGGGGCAACCTGGCCGGGGCAGCGCTCAACGCCCTGCTCACGGTCGTCGCGCACGACCGGTTCGACACCGACTTCGAGGAGAACGCCGAGGCGGTCGCCGTCACCGATGAGATGTTGGAGGGCCCGCCGGCCGTCCAGTCGTAGAATCAGGGCTGTCAGCCGCACCCGATCTTCGAGGAACACACCGTGGGCATTGTCGTGCAGAAGTACGGCGGCTCCTCGCTCGCCGACGCCGACGCCATCAAGCGCGTCGCGCGGCGCATCGTGGAGGTCAAGAAGGCCGGCCACGACGTCGTCGTGGCGGTCTCCGCGATGGGCGACACGACCGACGACCTGCTCGACCTGGCAACCAGCGTCTCGCCGCTGCCGCCGGCCCGCGAGCTGGACATGCTGCAGACCGCGGGCGAGCGGATCTCGATGTCGCTCGTCGCGATGGCGATCAGCGACCTCGGCTTCACCGCCCGGTCGTTCACCGGCTCGCAGGCGGGCGTGATCACCGACTCGGTGCACGGCAAGGCCAAGATCATCGACGTCACGCCCGGCCGGATCACCGAGGCGATCGGCAACGGCCACATCGTCATCGTCGCCGGCTTCCAGGGCGTCTCGGCCGACACCAAGGAGATCACCACGCTGGGCCGCGGCGGCACCGACACCACGGCCGTCGCCCTCGCAGCAGCGCTCGAGGCCGACGTGTGCGAGATCTACACCGACGTCGACGGCGTCTTCACCGCCGACCCGCGGATCGTCCCCAGTGCTCGCAAGCTGAGCAAGGTGTCCTACGAGGAGATGCTCGAGCTCGCCGCGTGCGGCTCCAAGATCCTGCACCTGCGGTGCGTGGAGTACGGCCGCCGCTACGGCATCCCGATCCACGTCCGTTCGTCGTTCAGCCAGCTCGAAGGCACCTGGGTCGTCAACGACTCGGGGCCCGACGGAACCGAGGAAGAGACCATGGAACAGCCCATCATCGCCGGTGTCGCCCACGACGTCAGCGAGGCCAAGATCACCGTCGTCGGCGTACCCGACAAGGTCGGCGAGGCCGCCCGCATCTTCGAGGCTCTCGCCGATGCCCAGATCAACCTCGACATGATCGTGCAGAACGTCTCGGCGGCCGCGACCAGCCTGACCGACATCTCGTTCACGCTGCCGCGCACGGACGGCCAGGCCGCGATGACGGCGCTGGCGCGGATCCAGGGCGAGGTCGGCTACGACAAGCTGCTCTACGACGACAAGATCGGCAAGGTCTCGCTGATCGGTGCCGGGATGCGCTCCCACCCGGGCATCACCTCGAAGTTCTTCGGCGCGCTCGCCTCCGCCGGCGTCAACATCGGGATGATCTCCACCTCCGAGATCCGGATCTCGGTGATCGTCGACGAGCACGGCGTCGCCGACGCCGTCCGCGCCACGCACACGGCGTTCGACCTGGACGCCGACGAGGTCGAGGCGGTCGTCTACGGAGGCACCGGCCGATGACGACGAAGGTCACATCGGCATCGTCGGCGCCACAGGGCAGGTCGGCGTCGCGATGCGGCAGATCCTGCTGGAGCGCGAGTTCCCGGCCGACCAGGTGCGCTTCTTCGCCTCAGCCCGCTCGGCCGGCACGGTGCTGCCCTTCGGCGACCGCGAGATCACCGTCGAGGACGCGTCGACCGCCGACCCGACGGGCCTGGACATCGCCCTGTTCTCGGCGGGTGCCACGACGTCGCGGGCGCTCGTCCCGAGGTTCGTCGAGGCCGGTGTCATCGTCGTCGACAACTCCTCGGCCTACCGCAAGGACCCCGCGATCCCGCTGGTCGTCTCCGAGGTCAACCCGCAGGCGATGGCTGCGGTGGTCGAGGCCGGGCGCGGCATCATCGCCAACCCCAACTGCACGACGATGGCCGCGATGCCCGCCCTCAAGGCGCTGCACGACGAGGCCGGGCTGACCCGGCTCATCGTCTCGACCTACCAGGCCGTCTCCGGCTCCGGCGTCGCCGGTGTGGAGGAGCTCGCCAACGGCGTCACCGAGGCGGGCGACAAGGCCCGCGAGCTGGCGTACGACGGCTCCGCGATCGCCTTCTCCGACCCGGTGACCTACGCCCAGCCCATCGCCTACAACGTGCTGCCGATGGCTGGTTCGGTCGTCGACGACGGACTCAACGAGACCGACGAGGAGCAGAAGCTCCGCCACGAGTCGCGCAAGATCCTCGGTCTCCCCGACCTGCTGGTCTCCGGCATCTGCGTCCGCGTGCCGGTCTTCACCGGCCACTCGCTGGCGATCAACGCCGAGTTCGAGCGGGCGCTCACGCCCGAGCGCGCCCGCGAGGTCCTCTCCTCGGCGCCCGGCGTGGAGCTCGACGAGGTGCCGACCCCGCTGAAGGCAGCAGGCAACGACCCGACGTACGTCGGCCGGCTCCGTCGCGACCCGGGGGTTCCCGACGACCGCGGCCTCGCGCTCTTCATCAGCAACGACAACCTGCGCAAGGGCGCCGCGCTCAACACGGTGCAGATCGCCGAGCTCATCGCCGCTGCTCGCTGAGCCCCCTCGGCTCAGCGGACGTCGTGGGGCTCCGCGACCTCCGCATCGGTGTCCTCGCCCACGACGGCGTTGGTGACCCACCACGAGACGGCGTAGCCGACCACGGCGGTGACGGGGATCGCGATCACCGCCCACCAGGCGTCGAGCGAGCCGAGCAGGAAGACCATCACCAGCACTGCCATGATCCCCACCGCCAGCAGGCTGGTGGAGCCTGACTCGGGAACGCCGAAGCGCGCCAGGAGCCAGCTGCCGGCCAGCGCCAGCGTGACCAGGACCAGCAGCAGGATCAGGAAGCCCGGACCGCCGCCACACGACGACGTGCCGCGTACCGCCTCGCAGCCGACGCCCGCCAGCCAGGCGAGCAGCACCGCGAGGGCTCCGACGACGACGCCGGTCGCGGCCGCCGCGGGCAGCCCGGAGAGCGGGAGCTCACGACGCGGACGCGGCTCGACGACAGGGACGACGGCCGTTGGCGGCTCGTACGCCGGCTGCTCGGGGATGACCGCGGTCGGTCGAGGCTCCAGCACCGGTTCGGGCTCCGGAACCGGTTCGGGGGTCGGCTCCGGTGTGGCGTCCTCGGGCGGCGGCACCTTCTTCCTGCGCCTCAGCGAGAAGGAGGGCATCTCCAGCGAGGGCCCGTCGTCGGTGCCGTCGTCGGGCTTGCCGGTGTCTGCCATGGACGCAGTGTGCCAAATGTCGCCGGTACGGGGTCCTGACGGCCCTACGTCTCGACCATCCAGTCGAGGACGTCCTGGATCTGGGCGTCCCACAGGCCCCACTCGTGCACCCCGGGCCGGAAGTCCGTCGTGACGTCGAGGCCGCGCGCCCGCGCGTCCGCGACGAACCGCTCGTTCGGCGGCATCAACCGGTCCTCCTCGGTGCCGCAGCCGACGTACAGCCGCGGAGCAGCGGCGGGATCGACCGACGCCAGGAGCTCGAACAGGTCGTCCTCGGGACCGAAGGTGCCGCCGAACACCCGGTCGACGATCTCGGTGCGTTCGAGACGGTCGGCGAGCTGACGGATGTCGGCGACCCCGGAGAGGGAGGCCGCGCCGGCGTAGCGGTCGGGGTGGGTGACCGCGTGCTTCAGCGCGCCGTAGCCACCCATCGACAGCCCGGCCACGAACGTGTCGGCGGGCTCGTCGGACACCCGGAGGAACCGGCCGACGACCTGCGGGAGCTCCTCCGACACGTAGTCCCAGTAGGCGTGCCCGGCCTTCTCGTTGGCGTAGAAGGAACGGTCCACCGCCGGCATCACGACCGCGAAGCCACGCTCGGTGGCGTACCGCTCGATCGAGGTGTAGCGGACCCAGGCGGTGTGGTCGTCGGAGAGGCCGTGCAGCAGGTACAGGACCCGGGGCGGCCCCTGTGGAACCGCACTGCTGACCCCGATCTGTTCCTGGGTGGGTTGCGGCAGGACCACGTTCATCGACGCGCCGCGTTGCAGGGCCTCGGAGAAGAAGTCGCACGTGAGCAGGGCCATCGGACCACTGTAGGGACACGGCCCGTACGACGGCCTCGGCCGCCGAATGACGAACGGACCCGCCTTCCGGCAGGTCCGTCATCTGGTCGGGGTGACAGGATTTGAACCTGCGGCCTCGTCGTCCCGAACGACGCGCGCTACCAAGCTGCGCCACACCCCGCCACCCGACCGAGAACTCCGGCTGGGCAACGCGGGCGAGCATACCGGAGCGGTGAGGGCCGCCCGAAATCGCCCCGACGGCGGGCTCAGGCGGACTCGGTCCGGCGCGTGAACGTCAGGTGGGTCACCCCGCTCGGCGACGACACGGCTTCGATGGCGTACTGCTCCTCGAGCCCCTCCAGACCGTCCCACAGCAGCGTGCCGCGACCGAGCACGATGGGAACCACGGCGAGGTGGAGGTGGTCGACGAGGCCGGCCTCGACGAACGCGCGGACCGTGCTCGCGCCGCCACCGATGCGGACGTCGAGGTCGCCGGCTGCCTCCTGGGCGACGGTCAGCGCCTCGCGCGGGGTCGCGTCGAGGAAGTGGAAGGTGGTCCCGCCCTCCATCTCCATCGAGGGTCGGGGCCGGTGCGTGAGGACGTACGTCGGTGTGTGGAAGGGCGGGTCCTCACCCCACCAGCCGCGCCAGTCGGGGTCGTCCTGCCAGCCGGGCGGCCCGAACTTGTTGGCGCCCATGATCTCCGCGCCGAACCCCACGTCGTACTGCCTGCCGAAGAGCGCGTCGATGCCGTCCGGCGCGCCGGGCTGCCAGGTCGCGAACCTCCACTCGTGGAGCTTCATGCCGGCGTGGCCGAAGGGCGTCTCGAACGACTGCGGCTCGCCGGCGCCGTAGCCGTCGAGGGAGATGGCGAAGTTGGTAACACGGACGAGCGGCACGGCGGGCTCCTCAGGCGCGGGGTACGAGGGTGAGCAAGGTCGCCTCGGGACGGCAGGCGACCCGGATGCGGACGTAGGGGTTGGTGCCGAGGCCGGCCGAGACGTGGAGCCAGGCCGAGCCCTCGTCGCCGGGAGCCGAGTCGGCGGGGTGGCGGTGCAGGCCGCGCGCGCGGGCCGGCTCGAGGTCGCAGTTCGTCGTCAGGGCGCGCCCTCTCCCGTCGAGCGTGGGCAGGCACACCTGGCCGCCGTGGGTGTGGCCGGCGATGATCGCGTCGTAGCCGTCGGCGGCGAACTGGTCGAGGACGCGGAGGTACGGCGCGTGGGTGACGCCGAGCCGAAGGTCGGTGCCCGGGTCCGCCGGGCCGGCGACCCGATCCAGGTCGTCGTACTGCAGGTGCGGGTCGTCGACGCCGGCGAAGGCGATCGAGGTGCCGCCGACGTCGAGCCGGCCGAAGCCGTTGGTCAGGTCGAGCCAGCCGGCGGAGCTGAAGCGCTCCTTGAGGTCGGGCCACGGCAGCTGGCGCCCCGAGGTGTGGCGCGTCCCGGTGTCGGGGAGCACGTAGCGGAAGGGGTTGCGCATCGTCGGCACCCAGTAGTCGTTGGAGCCGAGCACGTAGACGCCCGGCACGTCGAGCAGGCCGCCGAGCGCGTCGGTCACGATCGGGACCGACCCGCTGTGCGCGAGGTTGTCACCGGTGTTGACGACCAGGTCGGGCTCCAGGTCGGCCAGCCCGCGCAGCCACTCCTGCTTGGCTCGCTGGTCGGGTGCCATGTGGATGTCGCTGAGGTGCAGCACCTTCAACGGCGCGTGGCCGGGCGGGAGCAACGGCACCGTCACCCGCCGCAGGGTGTACTGCCGCGCCTCCCAGGCGCCGTACGTCGTCAGCCCTGCCCCGGCCAGCGCACCGAGGGTCAGCGTGCGCCGGAGAATGGGGAGGAAGGACATTCGGACAGGCTGCCACAATGGCCGGCATGAGTGCTCTCAAGGACCGTCTGCGTGCCGACCTCACCACCGCCATCAAGGCGCGTGACGAGCTGCGCTCCTCGACGCTGCGGATGGTGCTGACCTCCATCACCAACGCCGAGGTCGCCGGCAAGGAGGCCCGCGAGCTCTCCGACGACGACATCCTCGGCGTGCTGTCGACCGAGGCCAAGCGCCGGCGCGAGGCGGCCACCGCGTTCCACGAGGGTGGCCGCGAGGAGATGGCGGCCAAGGAGGCCGCCGAGGGCGAGGTCATCGCCGAGTACCTCCCGACCCCGCTGACCGAGGCCGAGATCGCCGAGCTGGTGACCGCGGCGGTCGCCCAGACCGGCGCGGCCGACGAGGGCATGCGCGCCATGGGCAAGGTGATGGGCGTGGTGACCCCGCAGGTCAAGGGCCGCGCCGACGGCGGCGTGGTCGCTGCGGAGGTACGCCGACAGCTCGGCTAGCGGTTCCCCCGCCACGGCCCTTGCCCTTGCCCTTGCCCTTGCCACCGCCGTTGCCGCCGGTGGACGGAGGAGGCGGGACGTAGCCCGTCGACGGGTAGAGCGTCACCGTGTCGCCGCTGCTCAGCGACGTGCCTCCCACCGGGGAGGTGTAGGCCACCAGGCCCTCACCGACCTCGGAGTTGACCTGACCGCCGTCGGCGACGGTGAAGCCGCCCGCCTCGAGGGCCGCGGTGGCCGCCTCGACGGACTGGCCGGCGACGTCGGGGACGGTCGTCAGCACGCCGGCGATCTCGTCGCCCGGCGGTGCCTGGAAGTCCTCGTAGGGCAGCTTGGCCGAGACTGGCCGCCATCGCGTCGCCCCAGATCGGGCCGGCGACGGTCGACCCGAAGGCCTCGTGATGAGCTGCCGCCGACGGTCTGGCCATTGAGGCTCACCCACTCACCGAACTTGTTGGCACCGGCCATCATCGCGACCGTCGCGAGCTCGGGGTGTAGCCAGCGAACCACACCGACATGTTCTGCTGGTTGCGTGCCGGTCTTGCCGGCCGACGGCTTGTCGATGGCGATGTTCTGGCCGAAGCCGCCCGGCTCCATGACGCCGCGGAGGATGTCGTTGACGGCGTCGGCCGTGGCGCCCGGCATCACCTGCTCGCACTGGGTGGTGAAGTCCTTGAGCGGCTCGCCCTGCGAGTCGAGCACCTCGGTGACCGGGCGCGGGTCGCAGTGCAGTCCGCGCGCGGCGAAGGTGGCGTAGGCCTGGGCCAGCTCGAGCGGGTTGCTGTCGGAGACGCCGAGGATCCACGACGGCACCTTCTGCGCCAGCGGGACCTTCACGCCCATGTCCTTGGCGAGCTGCAGGGGCTCGCACATGCCGGTCTGGGTCTCGAGCTGGGCGAAGAAGGTGTTCACCGACTGCTGGGTGCCGGAGTAGATGTCGTAGGTGCCGAAGCCCGTGGAGTTGGAGACGTCCCAGCCCTCGCCGTCGCCGGCGTAGGGCCCGTCGCAGTTCTCGAACTCCTCGTCGTCGATGTGCATCGACTCCGGTGAGTTGATGCTGGTGCTCAGCGGGATGCCCTGGTTGATGGCGGAGGCGAGGACGAAGACCTTGAAGGTCGAGCCGGCCTGGAAACCGTTGGCATCGCCGTACTTCTTCGGCACGACGTAGTTGAGGTACGTCTGGCCGGCGGCTTGTCCTTGCCCATCGGGCGCGACTGCGCCAGCGCACGCACGTCGCCGGTGCCGGGCTCGACCATCGCGAGGCCGCCGATGGCCTGGTCGGTCGGGAAGACGCGGGACAGCGACGGACTGGTCGGCGGCCTTCTGCATGTCGAGGTCGATCGTGGTCCTGATGTTGAGGCCACCGTTCTTGAGCGTCGGTACGACGCTCCTTGGGCGTGTCGCCCAGCACCGGGTCCTTGAGCAGCCAGCTGACGACGTAGTCGCAGAAGAACGGGGCCTGCGACTGCTGGCAACCGTTGGCGGCGTTCTCGATCTTCAGCGTCTTCGCGATCGGCGTTGCCCTTGAGCCGCTCGGCCTTCTTCTCGCTCAGCACACCGAGCTGGGCGAGACGGTCGAGCACGACGTTGCGACGGCTCTCGGCCCGCTCGGGATTGTCGACCGGGTCGTAGCCGACCGGGTTCTTGACCAGTCCGGCGAGTGTCGCCGACTCGAGCAGGTTGAGACGTCCTTGGCGTTCTTGGAGAAGAAGTGGCGTGCGGCCGACTGGACGCCGAAGGCGCCGTCGCCGAAGTAGGCGATGTTGAGGTAGCGCTCGAGGATCCAGTCCTTGGTGTGGTTCTTCTCGAACGCGATGGCGTAGCGCAGCTCGCGGATCTTGCGGGCGTACGTCTCCTCGGTGGCGGCAGCCTTCTCCTCGTCGGTCTCGGCCTGGTAGAGCAGCGTCTGCTTCACCATCTGCTGGGTGATCGACGAGCCGCCCTGCACCGAGCCGCCGTTGGCCTGGTTGGTGACGAAGGCGCGCAGCGTGCCCTTGAGGTCGAGGGCGCCGTGGTCGTAGAAGCGGTAGTCCTCGATCGCGACGATGGCCTTGACCATCGGGCCGCGAGATCGACGTTGAGCGGGACGTTGATCCGGTTCTGGTCGTAGAGCGAGGCGATGAGGTTGCCGTTGACGTCGTAGATGCGCGTCTTCTGCGACAGGTCCTTGGCCTCGAGCGACTCGGGCAGGTTGACCATGTTCGTGCTGACGTCCTTGGCCGCCACGCCGACCAGGCCCGCGAACGGGATGGCGAGGCAGGCGATCAGGACGCCCATGACCACCGCGACGGCCCCCATCACGGCGAGGTGGGAGGCGATCCGGCCGGCGTCGGGGCGCCCGTGCGGACGCGCGGGACGAGGGGACGTACGGGAGGGCATGCGCACCAGAGTACGTGGAGTCGGCATAGCACCTTCAATTCCGCCCGCGCAGCCGGATAGTCACATTGGACTATACGAATTAGGCCACTCGGCCCCTGTCTGGACCGGGGCAAAGTCGTTTACTTTTCACTTCGAGTCGGGAATGGCCGCTATGGGGGCGGCCGATCGGCTCACGAATCGTGGGGATTGACTATGTGGGTTGAGGACTGGGCATCACGCGCCGCATGCAAGGCGGACACGCCGGACGCACTCTTCGTGCGCGGGGCGGAGCAGAACAAGGCCAAGCAGGTGTGTGCGGGTTGCCCCGTGCGCACCGAGTGCCTGGCCGAGGCACTGGACAACCAGATCGAGTGGGGTGTCTGGGGCGGCATGACCGAGCGTGAGCGCCGTGCGCTGCTCCGCCGTCGTCCCGGCTCGTCGTGGCGCTCCATCCTGGAGACCGCGCGGACCAAGGTCGAGGCTCCCTCGCTCTCTGTCTGAGTCGGGCTGACCTCAGTCCTGCCGCGCCATCGCTCCGCCGATGGCGCGCAGGCCGTCGAGGTCGTGGATGTCCGCGGCCATCGCGGGCACGACTGCCGTCGGCACCTGCGGGTGCGAGGCGACGAAACGCTCGCGCAGGTGCTGCTCACGCTCGACGATGCGCACCCGGTCGGCGTGGAGCAGCAGCAGGCCGGCCGCGAGCGACGAGCTGTCCGCTGACCGGAGCCGGTCGGCGGCGGTGATCGCCTCCTCGGCCGACAGCTGGGTCCGCGGCGCGGGGCTCGCCCGGTTGACGACCAGCCCGGCCAGCGGCATGTCGTCGTCGGTGAGCCGGTCCACGAAGTACGCCGCCTCGCGCAGCGCGTCGGGCTCGGGCGCGGCGACCACCACGAACGCCGTCCCCTCGGCCTGCAGCAGCGCGAAGGTCTTCTCGGCCCGCTGCCGGAAGCTGCCGAACAACGTGTCGAGGGCGGCGACGAACGTCTGCACGTCGCGCAGCATCGGTCCACCGAGGACCTTGGTGAGTGCGCCCGTGATCAGCGAGAAGCCGGCGGTCATCAGCCTGGCCGGGCCTCGGGCCGGCGCGACCAGGAGCCGGATCAGCCGCCCGTCGAGGAAGCTCGACAGCCGCTCGGGGGCATCGAGGAAGTCGAGCGCCGAGCGCGACGGCGGGGTGTCGACCACGATCAGGTCGTACGTGCCGTCCGACATCGCCTCCCGGTGCAGCTGGCCGAGCTTCTCCATCGCCATGTACTCCTGCGTCCCGGCGAAGGAGCTCGACAGCGCGACGTAGAACGGGTTCTCCAGGATCTGCTTCGCCTTCTCCGGGCTGGCCTGGCCCTCGACCACCTCGTCGAAGGTGCGCTTCATGTCGAGCATCATCGCGTCGAGGGTGCCGCCTGCGGCCGGGTCGACGCCGGACACCGGGCGCGGGGTGTTGTCGAGCGCCTCGACCCCCATCGCCTGGGCGAGCCGTCGCGCCGGGTCGATGGTCAGCACGACCACCTTCCGGCCGCGCTCGGCGGCCCGGAGCGCCAGCGCGGCGGAGGTCGTCGTCTTGCCGACGCCGCCCGAGCCGCAGCACACGATGATCTCGGTGTGGGGATCGTCGAGGAGCGCGTCGATGTCCAGGACTGGCACTAGCTGACTCCTGTGAGCTGGGGTGAACTTCATGCCATGCCCTGGGTGCGCAGGAGCTGGGCGAGCTCGAGCAGGGCACCGTGGTCGATGCCACCGGCCAGGCGGGGCAGCTCGTAGGTCGGGAGCTCCTCGGCCGCCACGAGCTCGCGCTGCTCGTCCTCGAGCTGTCGGCGTACGGCGTGGTCGCGAGCCTCGTCGACGAGCGAGGCCACCAGGGCGGCATCGACGTCGACCTTGGCGCGCTTGAGCGCCGAGGTGATCGCGGTCGGGTCGACCGCGTCGTCGCGCACCTGGGCGAGCGAGGCGGCGCTGAGCGCCTGCGGCCGTACGAGGTTCACCACCACCCCGCCGACCGGGAGGCCGGCGGCGCGCAGCTCCGCGATGCCGTCCGAGGTCTCCTGCACCGGCATCTCCTCGAGGATGGTCACGAGGTGGACGGCGGTGCGCGGCGAGCGCAGCAGATCCATCACCTTGTCGGCCTGGGCCTTGACGGGTCCGACCTTGGCAAGCCCGGCCAGCTCGGAGTTGACGCCCAGGAACTGGCCGATCCGCCCGGTCGGCGGCGCATCGAGCACCACGGCGTCGTACGTGATGGCAGCGCCCTTGCGGCCCTTGTCCGACCTGCGCGGCCGCTGCACGGCCTCGTAGACCTTGCCGGTCAGCAGCACGTCGCGCACTCCGGGCGCGACGGTCGTGGCGAAGTCGATGACGCCGAAGCGGTCGAGCGCCTTCCCGGCGCGGCCGAGCTTGTAGTACATCGCGAGATACTCCAGCAGCGCGGACTCCGGGTCGATGTGGAGCGCGTGCACCTGGCCCGCGCGGCCAGCCTCGTCGGGCGCCCCCTTGGCGATGCGCCGCTCCTCGTAGGGCAGCGGGTCGACGTCGAACATCCGGGCGATGCCCTGCCGTCCCTCGACCTCGCACAGCAGGACGTTGCGTCCGGTGGTCGCCAGCGCGAGTGCGAGCGCGGCCGCGACGGTCGACTTCCCGGTGCCGCCCTTGCCGGTCACCACGTGCAGGCGCACCCCCGGCCACTCAGGGGGGCGGTCCGGGTGGGCGGTCACAGGCCCAGCGTAGAGGCCGGCCGCTAAGGTGCCGGGCATGGACAAAGTGGTCAGCTCGGCCGCCGCTGCAGTGGCCGACATCCCGGACGGCGCGACCCTCTCGGTCGGCGGATTCGGACTGTGCGGCATCCCGTCGGTCCTCATCGAGGCGGTGCTGGAGGCCGGCACCTCCGACCTGGAGGCGGTCTCCAACAACTGTGGTGTGGACGAGTGGGGCCTGGGTCGGCTGCTCTTCGAGAAGCGGCTGCGCCGGATGATCTCGTCCTACGTCGGGGAGAACAAGGAGTTCGCCCGGCAGTACCTCTCCGGCGAGCTCGAGGTCGAGCTGACGCCCCAGGGCACGCTGGCCGAGCGGATGCGCGCGGGCGGCTCGGGCATCCCGGGCTTCTACACCGCGACCGGCGTCGGCACCCAGGTCGCCGAGGGCGGCCTGCCGTGGAAGTACGACACCGAAGGCAACGTGATCGTGGCCTCGCCGCCGAAGGAGACGAAGGTCTTCTCGACGTGCGGGACGGCGAGGGCGGCGGACGGTTGACAAGGAGTACGTCCTGGAGGAGGCCATCGTCGCCGACTTCGGGCTGGTGCGGGCCTGGAAGGGCGACCGCCACGGCAACCTGGTCTACCGCGACTCGGCGCGCAACTTCAACCCGCTGGCCGCGATGTGCGGGCGCATCACGATCGCCGAGGTGGAGGAGCTGGTCGAGCCCGGCGAGCTCGACCCCAACGACGTCCACACCCCGGGGGTCTACGTGCAGCGCGTCGTCGCGCTCACCCCGGAGCAGGCGGCGGAGAAGCGGATCGAGAAGGTCACCACGCGACCGCGGCCCGACTCCTCGGGTGATGCGCTGGTGGACGACGCGGCGACGCACGGACTGGGAGGCTGACCGGATGGCAGACAACAAGGGCTGGACGCGTGAGGAGATGGCGGCGCGTGCCGCGAGCGAGCTGAAGGACGGCTCGTACGTCAACCTCGGGATCGGCCTGCCGACGCTGGTGCCCAACTACGTCGGCGACGACGTCGAGCTGGTGCTGCAGTCGGAGAACGGCATCCTCGGCGTGGGGGCGTACCCCTTCGAGGGCGACGAGGACCCCGACCTGATCAACGCGGGCAAGGAGACGGTGACGCTGCGCAAGGGCGCGTCGTTCTTCGACTCCGCGCAGTCGTTCGGGATGATCCGCGGCGGAAAGATCGACGCCGCGATCCTCGGCGCCATGCAGGTCTCGACCGCCGGCGACATCGCGAACTGGATGATCCCCGGCAAGATGGTCAAGGGCATGGGCGGTGCGATGGACCTGGTCCACGGCGCCAAGCGCGTCATCGTGCTGATGGAGCACACCGCCAAGGACGGCTCGCTCAAGATCCTCGACGAGTGCGACCTGCCCTACACCGGCAAGCGCGTGGTGCAGCGGATCATCACCGATCTCGCCGTCATCGACGTGATCGACCCCGCGACCGGTGAGGTGGCGCCCTCCGGCACCCTCGGCGATCGAGCGCTGAGGCTCGTCGAGCTCGCTCCCGGCGTCACCGAGGACGAGGTGCGGGAGAAGACCCAGCCCGAGCTGGTCTGATCAGTCGTCGGATCCGGCCGACCGGTCGGGCAGCTGCTGGAGCGACCAGCCGTTGCCGTCAGGGTCGGCGAAGAACACGAACCGGCCCCAGGCGAGCTCGTCGACCTCGCTCACCGTGACCCCGCGCTCCACCAGGTCGGCACGGGTCGCGTCGGCGTCCGCGATCACCATCTGCATGTTGTCGAGCGAGCCCGGATCCATCCGCGTCAGTCCGCGCCCGAAGGCGATCGAGCAGGCCGACCCGGGCGGCGTCATCTGCACGAAGCGCACCTCGTCGCTGACGGTCCGGTCGTGGTCGACGACGAAGCCGACCTTCTCGTAGAACTCCTTGGCCCGATCGACGTCGGTCACGGGCACCATCACCAGCTCCAGCTTCATGTCCATGCCCCCGAGGCTAGGACGCATGAGGTCACCTGCCGACCTCAATGCCCAGGTACCGAGCCGGAGGTAGCCGGCCGTCCGACGTCCGTCACTGGACCACCCCACGGGGTGGGCGGCGCTGTGAGCCATCTCTCGTCGGGGAACATCCACGTCCCGGCGGTCGCTGAGGAAGGTCGTACAGTCCTCAACCATCTGGAGGCAGCACCTACATGTCCCGTGCATTCGAGTCCCTCACCGTCGGCCGCTGGCAGCTCCCGCAGCGCTTCGTGATGGCGCCGCTGACGCGCAACCGCGCCGGCGCCGGTCACGCACCGACCACCCTCAACGCCGAGTACTACGCCCAGCGCGCCGGCGCCGGGCTGATCGTCACCGAGGGGATCGCTCCCAGCCAGGTCGGCCAGGGCTACCTCGACGTGCCGGGCCTGTACACCGACGAGCAGGTCGCCGGCTGGCGCCTCGTCGCCGACGCCGTACATGCCCGTGACGGCGTGGTCGTCGCCCAGCTGATGCACGCGGGTCGCATCGCGCACGCCGACAACAAGGACGGCGCGGAGACCGTGTCCGCGAGCGCTGTCCAGGCTCCCGGCGAGATGGTCACTGCCGAGGGTGGCAAGGCCCACGACGTGCCGCGCTCGCCCGGCACCGACGAGATCGCCGGCCTGGTCGCCGACTTCGTCACCGCTGCCCGCAATGCGGTCGCCGCCGGCCTCGACGGTGTCGAGGTCCACGCCGCCAACGGCTACCTGCTGCACCAGTTCCTCGACCCGACGATCAACCTGCGCGACGACGTCTACGGCGGTACGCCGGAGAACCGGGCGCGCTTCGTCGTCGAGGTCGTGACCGCGGTGGCCGAGGCCATCGGCGCCGACCGGGTCGGCCTCCGCCTCAGCCCCGGACACCAGTTCAACGGCGTCGGCGAGGAGATCGGCACCGACCTGACCGCGACCTACCGCGCCGTGGTCGACGGGATCGCCCCGCTGGGCCTCGCCTACCTGAGCCTGCTGGCCAGCCCGCTGGAGCCGCTCGAGACACTGGTGCGCGACCTGCGCGAGCGCTTCGACGGCGTCGTGTTCCTCAACGACGGCTTCGGTGACGTCACCAGCCTCGGCTCGGTCGAGGAGCTCCTCGAGACCGGTCTGGCCGATGCCGTCGTCGTCGGTCGTCCGTTCCTGGCCAACCCGGACCTCGACCAGCGCTGGCGCCAGGGCGCCGAGCTCAACGAGCCCGACCAGGCCACGTTCTACGGTGGCGGCGCCGAGGGCTACACCGACTACCCGACGCTCGAGCAGGCCTCCTGAGGCACTGACGTACGCCGCGCGGCGAGGACGCCGAGCACCCCGATGGCCACGGCGATCGCATAGACCACGGGGAACGGATCGAGGTCGGAGCGCACCGCGACGGCGTACGCGATCCCGCTGAGCGAGAGCGCCAGCGCGGCGCCGAGGGAGTCGGCGACCGAGAGCGCGGAGGAGTTGAAGCCGCGGTCCGCGTCAGTGGTGACCGAGAGCATCGCCACGCTCGTGCGGGGGTAGGCGAACCCCATCCCGACGCTGGCGAAGACGTAGGCGGCGATCGGGGCAACCGCCGGGAGGTCGACGCCTCGCGAGCGCAGGAGGACGACGAAGGCGACCCCGGTGACGCCGGCGAGCACGATGGACGTGCCGAACTTCATCGCCGCGACGTTGCCGACCTGGGTGCCCAGGCGCGAGGACACCTGGCTGGACGCCGCCCAGACCACGCCGACACAGGTGAGCGCGAGGCCGGCCTGCCCGGGCGTGAGGTCCCACCGTTCCTGCAGGGCGTACACGATGTAGGCCTCGGCGCAGAAGAAGGCGGCGCTGAGCAGTCCGCGGGTGACGATGACGGCCGGCAGTCCCCGGCGGGCGAGCAGCGCCCCGGCCGGCAGCAGCGGCCGCAGCCCCACGATGACGAGGGCGAAGGCCACCGCGGCTGCGACCAGTGCTCAGCCCGGTGCCGGAACCGAGGAGCTCGAGGGACATCACGGCGGCCGCTGCGAGGAGGGCCCACCAGAGCTGCCCGCGCGACGTCCTGGTCGTGGCCCGGGGAGCGGGCAGTGCGCGGAGCGAGGGGGCGACGAGCACCGCGGCCAGCGCCACCAGCGCCACCATGCCGAGGAAGACCCACCGCCAGCCCACCGCGTCGGCGACGAAGGCGGCCACGGCCGGGCCGAAGAGTGCGGGCAGCACCCATGCGGCGGCGAACGACGCGAAGACGGCCGTGCGTAGCGCGGCGGGGTAGATCAGGCCGACCACGACGTAGATCGCGACCACCATCGCGCCGCTGCCCAGGCCCTGGAGCACCCGGCCGACGACCAGCACCTCCATCGAGGGCGCGGTGCCGCACACCACGAGTCCGAACGAGAACATCGCCATCGACGCGAACAGCGGACGCAGGGCGCCACTGCGGTCGGTCCACATCCCCGACGCCACCATGCCGACGACACCGCTCGCGAAGGGTGCTGCGAAGGCGAGGGCGTAGCGATCGAAGCCGTCGAGGTCGCGCGCCACCGTCGGCATCACCGTCGTCACGGCCATCGCCTCGAACGCCGCGAAGGCGATGAGGGAGAAGAGTCCGACGGTCGTCACGGCGTAGGCGGGGGAGAGGATCCGCTCGCGCGGCTCGGTGGTGCTGCTGGTCACGCGGTCGACGGTAGGTCCTCACGTGCACCTGAGGTCAATCGGAATATCCCCCGGCCGCAGGACGCTGCACCGACAGTGACTGCCCTCTCCGTGCTCGACCTCGTACCCGTCCGCAGCGACCAGGACAGCGGCGACGCGATCGCCGCGTCACTCGGGCTCGCGCGGGTCGCCGACGAGCTGGGCTACCGCCGCTACTGGGTGGCCGAGCACCACAACATGCCGGCCGTCGCGGCGACCAACCCGCCCGTCCTGATCGCGATGCTCGCCTCCGCGACCTCGCGCATCAAGGTCGGCTCGGGCGGCGTGATGCTGCCCAACCACGCACCGCTGGTCGTGGCCGAGCAGTTCGCGCTGCTGGAGGCGGCCTTCCCGGGCCGTATCGACCTCGGTATCGGCCGTGCACCCGGCACCGACCCGCTGACCAGGTACGTCCTGCGCGGCGGCAGCGCCGAGTCGGCCGACGAGGCCGTGACCAAGTTCCCGGAGTACGTCGAGGACATCCGCACGCTGATGTCGACCGACGGCGTCGAGCTCCAGGTCGGCCCGCGGCGCCAGCCGCTGCGCGCGACCCCGGCCGCCACGTCGGTGGCACAGATGTGGCTGCTCGGGTCGTCGGACTACTCCGCCCGCCTGGCCGCGGAGAAGGGCCTGCCGTACGTCTTCGCGCACCACTTCTCGGGCGAGGGGACAGGTGCCGCGCTGGACCTCTACCGCTCGTCGTACGTCCCGTCGCCCGAGCACCCCGAGCCGCGCACGTTCCTCACCGTCAACGCCGTCGTCGCCGAGACCGAGGACGAGGCTCGTCGTCGCGCGCTGCCCAACGTCCAGCAGATGATCGCGCTGCGCACCGGCGCCCCGCTCCACCCGCAGCGCACGGTCGAGGAGGCCGAGGCCGTCGACATGACGCCGGAGCAGCGCGCCTTCGGCGAGGCGATGTCGAGGCGGTGGGTGGTCGGCTCACCCGAGCAGGCGCGGGCGCAGCTCGACGAGCTCGCAGCGACGTACGCCGTCGACGAGGTGATGGTCCACCCGGTCGCCGGCGCCGCGGCCGGGACCGACGCCAGGACCTCGCCCGAACCGCGAGGAGACGCTCCGGCTCCTCGTCGCCTGAGGCCTCAGTGGCGGTCCTCGAGGCCGATGGCCTCGCGCAGGTCGTCGGCCGCCGTCCGGAGGGCCGGGTCGTCCTGGCTCTGCGACTCCATCAGCGCGGCGAGCGCGGCCGCGAGCACGTTGAGCTTCTCCTGCGCGGCCTCGGCGCTGCGCCGGCTCGCGTTCTCCAGGAGCACCAGCAGGAGCAGGGACAGCACGGCGCCGAAGGTGTGGATCGCCAGCTCCCACTTCGTGGTGCTGTGCCACAGCGGGAAGCTGGCGGCCCAGACGAGCACGATGACGACGCAGAAGGCGAAGAACGGCGCCCGGCTGATCAGCTTCGTGGACAGCTCGACGAACCTCTCGAAGGGGTTGAGGCCGCCGCTCGTCTCACGGCTCTCGGCCGCGGTGTTCTGCTCCATGTGGGGAACCTAGTGGGTTGCCGGCGTCAATCCTCCCGACCGAGCCCGGCGTCGCGCGCGCGGATGATCACGTCGGCCCGGTCGGTCGCCTGGAGCTTGGCGAGGATGCTGGTGATGTTGTTGCGGATCGTCTTGGGCGACAGGAACAGCTGCTGGGCGATCTGGGCGTTGTTGCGACCGGCGGCGATCAGGTCGAGGACCTCGGTCTCCCGCTCGGTGAGCTCGGGGAACGGCCGCTCGGGGCGCGCCGCCGGAGCAAGCACCTCGGAGATCCGGGCCGCCAGCGAGGCGCCGAAGACCACGCCGCCGCCGTGGACGGTCGACACCGCGCGCACGATCTCCTCCTGGTCGGCGCCCTTGCGGAGGTAGCCGCGGGCGCCGGCGCGCAGCGCGGACAGGACGGTCCCGTCGTCCTCGCCCATCGTCAGCACGAGCACGCCGGTGCCGGGGTGCGCGGCGACGACCGCGCGGGTGGCGTCGATGCCGTTCATCACCGGCATCTGCACGTCCATGATCACCACGTCGGGCCGGTGCTCCTCGACGAGCGCCACCGCCTCCGCGCCGTCGGACGCACGAGCGACCACGTCGATCTCCGGCAGGGGATCGAGCAGCGAGGCCAACCCGTCGCGGAAGACCGGGTGGTCGTCGGCGATCAGCAGCCGGATCGGCCCAGGAGGGGTCGTCATCGGGTGTTCCTCTCTCCGTAGGGCAGTACCGCGCGCACGGTCGTGCCGCCGCCCTCGGGGCAGACCACCTCGCACCGCCCACCCAGCTCCTCGGCGCGTTCGCGCAGCGACAGCAGGCCGACCCCCGCGGTGACGTCCGGCCCGATGCCGCGCCCGTCGTCGGCGACCGTGACCGACAGGGCGGACGAGCCCGCGTCGAGGCGTACGTCGACCTGCCTGGCGCCGGCGTGCTTGACGACGTTGGTCAGGGCCTCCGCCACGATGCGGTAGGCCGCGACCTCCACGGCTGCCGGCAGTCCGCTGGTCCCTGCGGCCGCGACGCGCACGTCCACCTCGGACCGCACCCGCTCGGCCTGCTGTCGCACGGCCGCCTCGAGGCCGAGGTCGTCGAGGGCGGGCGGACGCAGGTCGTGCACGAGGCGGCGTACGTCGTCGAGGGCGTCGCTGACCTCGGTCCGGGCGACGCCGACGAGCTCGCGGGCACGCTCGGGGTCGGTGCCGATGGCGTTGCCGGCCGCCTGCAGTCGCAGGGCGACGCCGCCAAGGACGGGTCCGAGCCCGTCGTGCAGGTCGCGACGGATCCGGCGGCGGTCGTCCTCCCGGCCGATGACGAGCCGCTCGCGGCTCTCCTGGAGCTCGGACGCCAGCAGTCGGGCCCGGATGGCGACGGCCGCCTGGCGCACCAGGTCGACGAGCAGGCCCTGGTCGCGGTGGGACAACATCGAGCGGAAGCCCTGCACGGGCAGCACCAGACGGCCGACGCGCTCGCCCTGGTAGGCGATGTCGATCTCCTGCACCTCCGCGGGCGTGGTCCCGTGGGTGGCCGAGAGCAGCCCGCCGTCGGGGGTGAGGACCTCGACCCGGACGTGGCCGACCTTGAACGTCTCGGCGACCGCGCCGGCGAGGGCGGGCAGCTGCTCGTCGATGGTGCCGGTCGTCTCGAGCCGCGCAGCCAGGGCCGACACGGCGCCGTAGCGGTCCCCGCGGCGGCCCAGCAGGAGGCGGCGTACGAGCCCTCCGAGCCAGGTGCGCAGCGGGCCGTAGACCACCACGGCCAGGACCAGCACGACCACCGTGACGTCGCGCTCGTCGAGCCGCTCACCGAGCAGCGCCGTGCTGCCGGCGATCACCGCGAGGTCGAGCGCCACGACCACGGCCGCCACGACCGCGGTCGTCAGCGTCCAGGCCACCAGGGCGTCCACGTCGCCGAGGTCGGGCCGGACCAGCCCGATGGTGACCGAGACGGCGAGCGCCGCGACGGCGAGGTCGAGGAGGACCGTCGAGACGACGCCGCCGATCGACAGGGTGGCGCTGGCGAGCACCATCAGGACGCACATGATGCCGGCCCACAACAGCCACCTGAGCTGCGTACGCTCCTGCGCCGCCGCGTGCCGGTGGCGGGTCCACACCAGGACCACGGCGGCGACGATCGCGCCGAACGTGAGCACCTGCGCGACGTGGAGCGCCACCACGGCTGCGTCGTCGGAGAACGGCAACGGCACCAGCTCGGTCGACCCGACGGGCTCACCGGCCGAGAACACCACCGAGTCCGGGGCGAGCAGCAGCATCACCGGCAGGGCCGTGGACGCGACTGCGACGGTGGCCGCCACGACCCGCCAGCGACCGGGCAGGAACCGGCCCGTGGGGTAGAGCAGCAGCAGGGCGACCAGCCCGGTGAGCAGGACGGCACCGAGCCGGGCGACGAACCAGTACGCGACGTCAGTGCCGGGCAGGTCGCGCGTGAGGCTGTAGGGCGCCCAGCCGTAGAAAGTGCCGTCGAGCGTCCAGACGATCGCGACCAGGCCGAGGAGCCGGCCGACCGTGTCGCGCGGCCGTGCGAGGAGCACGACGACCGAGGCGACGGCGAGCAGCAGCCCCGGAAGGGCGGTCGCGGTGGCGGCCTCGGTGTGGGCCATCGCCCGCTCGGCCTGCGTGGTACCGAGGTCGAGCCAGACGGACGCGGCGACCGCGACGAACGACACCGCGGCCACGCCGACAGGCTCGATGACTCTCCTCACGCAAGCCAGTATCGCCGCGCGGACGTCCCGCCGTCCCGGGACCGCGGTCCCTCCGTGACGGGACCCGGCGAGGGACCGAGGTCGGGACGATCGTCCCTGACGCGCGGGTCGTCGGGACGGCCAATCTCCTGTCATGGCCGCAGCTCGCGGCCACACACCATCAAGAACATCCCGAACAGGAGTCACCACCGTGACGATCTCGCACTCTCCCGCTCCCGCCCGCTCCGACGTCGCCGCCGCGGCTCCGACCGGCTCGGGCCCCCGCCACCCGTACGCCCTGCACGGCCGGGTGCTCAGCGCCGGCGCTGTTGCGTGGGCAGCCTCGATCCTGGCGGTCGGCCAGGACCCGCACGGCACCCTCGCCCTCGCCGTCTTCGGGGTCGGCTCGGGCTTCTTCCAGGTCGGGCTGCTGTTCCTGCTCCGCACGCTGTGGCGGACGCAGGCGCTCGGCGAGGGGCGGCTCGCCCGCGGCGTGCTGCGCTTCGAGAGCTTCGCGGTCTCGATGGCGATGGCGTCCACGTTCGTCGACGCCATCGGGGTCTCCGACCTCAGCCAGCCGGGCTGGCTCGTGCTCGACCTCTTCTGGCCGCTGTCGATGCTCGGCATGTTCCTCATCGGCATCCGGATCGCCATCGCGGGTCGGTGGAGGGGTGCCTCGCGCTGGTGGCCGATGGTCGCCGAGAGCTGGGCCGTCGTGACCATCCCGGCGATGGGCATCTTCGGCCAGGAGGCAGGGAAGTACGTCGGCGCGTTCCACCTGCTCGTCGGCTACACCGTGCTCGGTGTGATCGTCTCGCGCAAGCGCTCCTGACCGACGTACGTCGCAGGCCCCGGACCACTCGGTCCGGGGCCTGCGCGCGTCCGCTGCGCCCCGAGTAGGGTGCGATCCATGACGACGTGGGAATACCAGGTGGCGCCGATTCCGCTCCACAACGAAGCGCTGATGCTCAACAACTTCGGCCAGGACGGCTGGGAGCTGGTGGCCATCCACACCAACGCCCAGGGCGGCCTCGTGGCCTTCCTCAAGAAGCCGAAGGCGGCTTGACATGGGCGCGGAGGCGAAGCTCGCCGAGCTCGGCATCACCATCCCGGACGTGGTCCCGCCGCTCGCGGCCTACCAGCCGACCGCCCGCACCGGGAACCTCGTCTTCACCGCCGGCCAGCTGCCGGCGCGCGACGGCGAGATGCTCGCGATCGGCAAGGTCGGCGGCGAGGTCACCGAGGAGCAGGCCTACGCGTGCGCCCGGCAGTGCGCGCTCAACGCGCTCGCCGCGGTCAAGGCGGAGATCGGCTCGCTCGACGACGTGAAGCGCGTGGTCAAGGTCGTTGTCTTCGTCGCCTCGACGCCCGACTTCACCGACCAGCCCAAGGTCGCCAACGGTGCCTCCGAGCTGCTCGGCGAGGTCTTCGGCGAGGCCGGCAAGCACGCCCGCTCGGCCGTCGGCGTGTCCGTCCTCCCGCTGGACGTACCCGTCGAGGTCGAGATCACCGTCGAAGTCTGATCGTGCGACGCCCGCCTCTCCCGGAGGCCCTCGTCGCGCAGGCCAGGTCGTACGCCGACGGTGACGCCGAGCCGGCCGAGCCGCGCGACGCGGCCACGGTGATCCTGCTGCGCACCGGATCGTCGGGGCCGGAGATCTACCTGCTGCGCCGGCAGACGTCGATGGCCTTCGCCGGCGGGATGTGCGTCTTCCCCGGCGGCGGCGTCGATCCCCGCGACTACGCCGACGAGCTCGTCGACCGCGGCCTGTGGGCCGGGCCGTCGCCCGCCGAGTGGGCCGACCGGCTCGGTGTCGACGAGCCGAAGGCGCGGGCACTGGTCTGCGCGGCCGTGCGCGAGACGTTCGAGGAGTCGGGAGTGCTGCTCGCCGGACCCGGCGCCGACGAGGTCGTCGCCGACACGACCGGTGACGACTGGGAGGCCGACCGGGTCGCCCTCGAGTCGCGCGAGCTGTCGATGACGGCATTCCTGGAGAAGCGGTCGCTGGTGCTGCGCACCGATCTGCTCGGACCGTGGTCGGGGTGGCTGACGCCGGTCTTCGAGCCGCGCCGCTACCGCACGTGGTTCTTCGTCGCCCTGCTGCCCGAGGGGCAGGTCACCCGCGACGTCTCGACGGAGTCGTCGGCCGTGACCTGGACGGCCGCGATGGATGCGGTGGAGCAGGTCGAGCAGCAGCAGATCCTGATGATGCCGCCGACCTGGCTGACGTGCCTCGACGTGGGGCAGCACGCCGATCCGTCGGCGGTCCTCGACGAGGCACAGCGCCGGCACGTGGAGATCTTCATGCCCGAGGTGGTGCCGGACGGCGACGACTTCATCCTGTCGACGCCGCCCCACTACTCGGCGTTGATGGCCGCTCGATGACTGCGTGGGCCGGGGGCTCGTTCGGTGCCACGGGCACCTGCGTGCTCGCGCCCAACGCCGACGTCATGACCCTCGACGGCACGAACACCTGGGTGCTGCGCGACCCCGACTCCTCGCGGTCGGTCGTGGTCGACCCGGGCCCGTCGATCGCCGCGCACCTCGACGCGATCGACGCCGCCGCCGGGGACGTCGCCGTGGTGCTGCTGACCCACCACCACGCGGACCACAGCGAGGCCGCCCGGGAGTACGCCGAGCGGCACGGGTGCGGCGTACGCGCCCTCGATCCGGCGTACCGCCTCGGTTCCGAAGGCCTCGGCGAGGGCGACGTGGTCAGCGTCGGTGGCCTCGAGGTGCACGTCGTGGCGACGCCCGGACACACGTCCGACTCGCTGTCCTTCGTCGTCCCGCAGGACCGGGCCGTGCTCACCGGCGACACCGTGCTGGGCCGCGGCACGACCGTCGTCGCGCACCCGGACGGCCAGCTCGGCGCGTACCTCTCCTCCCTGCAGCGGCTGCACGCGCTCTGCGGCGAGCAGGGCATCACCACCGTCTGGCCGGGCCACGGCCCGGTCATCGACGACGCCCTCGGTGCCCTCGACCACTACCTCGCGCACCGCCAGCAGCGGCTCGACCAGGTGCGCGGCGCGCTCCGCGACCTGCACGCGGTCGAGCGCGAGGGCGGGCGCCTTCCCGCACGAGACGCTGCCCCGCGTGATCGTCGAGATCGTCTACGCCGACGTCGACCCGGTGCTGTGGGGAGCGGCGGAGCTGTCGGTCCGCGCCCAGCTGGCGTACCTCTCAGCCTCGGGGTAGTCCGCATCAAGTGACTGGCCAGATCGGCTGATCCACCAGACATTGATACTGACTATCGGGGAGCTGTCGAGGGCGGGGACGGCGGCGGTCCCGCTCCCACAGCAGGCTGCCGAACGCGATCACCAGGGCCACGTTGACCGGCGCCGCCACGACGGCGATGTTGCCGATGTGCGCGACCGGCCAGGCCAGGATCGCGATCAGTACCAGCACGGCCTGCCAGCGGTGCCCGAGCCGGGCCAGCGCCGCACGCGACGAGCGCGAACGACAGCGGGAAGAACAGTCCGAGCGGCTTGATCAGGTTGGCCGCGCCCGGCTGGTCGACCAGGGCGGTGTCGCCGAGCGACAGGTGGATGGTGTCGAAGCCGTAGGCCAGGTTGCCGCACGCACCGATCACACCGGTGAGCACGATCGCTGCGGCCAGCCGCGAGCTGCGGGGCAGCCACGTGGCCACGGCGAGGACGACGAAGGCGTACGCCATCGCGCCGAGCACGTGCAGGACCCCGGCGGTGGCGTCGTCCCAGCCGCGGACGGCGTACGTCGTGTCGGCGGCGAGGTAGAGCAGCGGGGCGACGGCGAGCGAGCCGTCGAGGAGGCGCTCGGTCGGGGTGGGCGTGGCGGTGTCGGCCGATGGCCGGGTGAGGGAGGTGGTCATGGCGTCCACGCTGGTCGTGCCGCGGCGCGGACGGCACGGGGCTGACCCTGGATCACACGTCCAGGGACAACCCTGTGCCGCCGTGTCGCCCGCGGTGCCACGATGTCGGCATGAGTGGCAGCGCCCGGCTCCCGCGCGGCCTCGCGCCGCTGGCGGTGGTGAGCGGCGTCGTCCTGCTGGTGACCTGGGGGCTGGCGCAGGGCGTCTGGCTGACCAACCTGCACAACGGTCTCCTCGCCCTGGCCTTCACCCTCGTCGGCGCCTACGTCCTGCAGCAGCGGCGCGGCCATCCGGAGGGCCTGCTGCTCCTGGGGACCGGCGCGGTGCACGCGGTGATGTTCTGGGGACGTCAGGTCGGGCACGCGGGCGCCCCGGACTCCGCAGGCGTCCAGTGGGCCGGGTGGCTCGGCGTCTGGCCGATCGCGACCAGCATCGCGCTCGTGACGCTGGCGGTCGTCTGCTTCCCGGACGGCCGCCTGCCCTCGCCGCGCTGGCGGCCGGTGGTCGCAGTGGTCGTGCTGCTGGCTGCCGTGTGCTCGACACTCTCGCTGCTGTGGCCGGTGGAGTACGCCGCCGGCGGCCTCTCCGTCCCGCACCCGTTCGGGGGCGCAGCGCCTGACGGGGTGACGACGCTGTGGTCGGCGGTGGCGCACCCGTCGTACGCCGCATGCCAGCTGCTGTGGCCCGTCGCGCTCTGGGCGCGGTGGCGCAACGCCACGGGATGGGTGCGTCGCCAGCTCGCCTGGCTGCTGCTCGCGGCCGCCCTGGCGGTGCTGGTGCTGGTGATCGGGCTCGCCGGCTGGGGGACGCCGACGCCCGGACTGCTCGCCGCGACCCTCGTTCCGGTGGTGGCCGGGCTCGCTGTCGTCCACGGCCAGCACGCAGCGGCGTACGCCGCCCTCACCTGGATGTCGCGCCGCGGCCCGGCCGCCGACGACCTGGCCGGCGACCTGACGCGGGCCACGTCGGAGGCGCTCGGTGCGCCGGCGACGCTGTGGCTCGGGTCGGCCGAGGTCCTGCAGCCGGTCGGGGTCTGGCCTCCCGCGACGACGGATCCGCCGTCGCTGGCCGTGACGGAGCTGCCGCCGGCGGCTCGTCGACTCGACCTGGATGAGCATCGGGTCGGTGCCCTCAGCGTCGATCGTGCGTCAGCACTGTCGGCCGCCGAGGTGCGACTCCTCGACGACCTCGCCGCCCACGCGGCGCTGGTCCTGCAGCACCTCACCCTCGGCGAGATCGTCGAGCGCGAGCGGCGCGCCGGTCACCTCGACGGGCTGACGCCGCGCGAGCAGGACGTGCTTGAGCTGATGGCCGAGGGGTTGTCGAACGCCGCGATCTGCGAGCGGCTGCACCTGTCGGTCAAGACGGTCGAGCCCGTCGTCGGTGCGGTCTTTGCCAAGCTGCGGCTGCACCAGCAGCCCGACACCAACCGTCGCGTGCTCGCCGTGCTGGCGTTCCTCCGCACCTGAGGGGGTTGCGCTCGCTCCGGGTCGGGGGTGAGGTGGGGGACATGACCGACTCTCCCGTGGACCAGCTGGCGAAGGCACTCGACCAGGCAGGACAGGCGCTCGACGCCGTCAGCGACGACAACCTCGACCACCCCACCCCGTGCTCGGACTGGACGGTCCGACAGCTCGCGTCGCACGTTGCGTCGGGACCGGGCACGTGGGCGCAGATGACACGCGGGCAGGAGGTCGACTGGAGCGCCATCCCCGAGGTGCCGGACGGGCAGTGGGGCCAGACCTTCCGGGCCGGTGCCGACGAGCTGCTCGCGGCCATGCGGGGCTGCCCGAGGACCAGCAGGGGAGCGCGGGCTTCCAGGTCGCGGAGTACGCCGTGCACGCCTGGGACCTCACCCGCGGCACCGGTGCCGACCTCGCGCTCGACGACTCCCTCGCCGAGACGGGACTGGCGGCGATGCAGCAGGGGCTGACGGACGACAAGCGCGGCCACGCCTTCGGGTCGAAGGTCGAGGTGCCTGCCGACGCGGGCGCCTACGAGCGTCTCGCAGCGTTCTCGGGGCGGGATCCCCGCGCCTGACCCGACCTCGGTAGTCCGCATCAATCGTCTGGTCAGAAAGCCCTCGCGACCAGACGTCTGATGCGGACTACACCCCCCGGAGGCGGCGCCAGAGCCACCGCAGCCCCAGCAGCACGGCGATCGCGGCCGCGACGCCGAGGCCGATGAGCCACGAGATGTCGCGCTCCGCCGGAGGCGGGAAGTCGTACGTCAGCTGCTGCGACGACGTGCCGTCGAGGTCGGGGATGAGGTCGACCGCGAGGCTCAGCGTGGTGGCGGGGCCGACCTCGACCACGCCCACCGAGCGGCGCCACGTGCTGGTCCGGTCGACCTCGGGTGTCGTGACGACCAGCTCGGCGGAGTCGCGGTTGACGGAGTCCTGGACGAGCAGCAGCTGGAGCCGGTCGTCCAGCCAGCCCTGGGGCCGGACGAAGCCGTCGGCGAACGTGCCGTCGGGGAAGGGGTGGTCGAGCACCCGCCCGGTGGAGGTGTCGAAGGTGTGGGAGACCGGGTCGGGTGACGAGCGCAGCGCCAGCAGGCGGCCGTCGGGGGAGAAGCGGCCAGCGCCCAGCGCGGCTCTGGAGATCCGCTCGGGCTTCTTGACGCCATTGGTGCGGAACAGCCCGGAAGAGCCTTGGCTGAGGACGAGGGTCCCGTTGCTGCTGACCGCGACGTCGGGCACGTTCGCCCTCACTGGGACGTAGACGGAGCCGATCGCGGTGACAGGACCCAGACGCCCGACGTAGGTGGTGCCGTCGGAGCCGTCGCCGATCCACGCCAACCACTCGCTGTCGGGCGACCACGACAGCTCGCGCAGGCGCAGCTCCCGATCGGGATTGACGCCGGACGTCCTCGTGCGTCCGGTCACCACATCGAGCACGGCGATGGCGGCCTGCGTGAGGTCGGAGTCCTGGTGCCAGGCCAGGTAGCGGCCGTCGGGGGAGAGGGCGATCGCTCCCTGGTCGGGCACCCAGCCGGGAAGCCCGAGGCGATGCGCCACACCGTCGATCGCCGTGATCATCACCGGGTCCCGCGTGGCCGAGACGAAGGCTGCCGAGCCGCGACCGACCGCCAGGTCGGTGGTCACCGGGACGTCGTCGCTGATGTCCGTGATCCGACGGGGGATCGCACCGCCCTCGACGACCTCGGTGGACGCCGTACGCGCCTCCCGGTCCGTGCCCGAGACGAGCGTCGCGACGCCGCCGACCGACACGACCAGCGCCAGGACCGCGGCGACGGCGAAGGCCTGTCCGCGACGCCGGGCCGAGGTCCCGCGTTGCCAGAGGTCGTGGTCCACCGGAAGCGGGGTGACCTCGTCGGCCACGAGGCGCATCCGGGTGCGCAGGTCGTCGGTCATGCGTCTGCTCCGATCAGCTCGGCGAGCTCGGGGGCGAGCGTGCGCAGCCGGGCCAGCGACTGGCGGGTGGTCGACTTCACGGTGCTGGTCGAGAGCCCGAGCGCGCGGGCCGTCTCGACCTCGGTGAGGTCCTCGTAGAAGCGCAGCACGAGCACGGTGCGCTGCTTGGGCGTCAACCGGGCGAGCGCCTGGTCGAGCGTGAGCCGCAGGTCGGTGTCGGCGGCCTGGACCGCGCCGTCGTACGACAGCAGCGAGGTCTCGGTGATCCGGCGACGCCGCCACCACGAGATGTTCTGGTGGTACATCGCTCGCCGGACGTAGGCCTCCGGCGAGGTGTGGATCCGCCGCCAGTGCTTGACCGCCTGCATCAGCGCCGCCTGCACGAGGTCCTGGGCGAGGTGGTGGTCACCGGTCAGGAGGTACGCCGTGCGCGACAGCGCGGCGCTGCGTGCGGCGACGAACTCGTCGAAGCCTGCTTCGTCCGTGTGGTCACCTCGGCCCCCTTCACGACGTAGGACGCAGGACGCGTCATGTCGGGTGGCACCCGGCCGAGCGAGTTTCCCGCCGGGCAGAAAAGGTTCAGCGGGCGCGGCGGGAGAGGCGCTCGAGGTCCATGATCACCACGGAGCGGGGCTCCAGGCGCAGCCAGCCGCGCGAGGCGAAGTCGGCGAGCGCCTTGTTGACCGTCTCGCGGGAGGCGCCCACCAGCTGGGCGAGCTCCTCCTGGGTGAGGTCGTGGTGCACGTGGACGCCGTCGTCGGCGGTGCGGCCGAAGCGGTCGGCGAGGTCGAGCAGCGCCTTGGCGACGCGTCCCGGGACGTCGGAGAAGACGAGGTCGGCGACGACGTCGTTGGACTTGCGCAGGCGTCCGGCGAGCTGCGACAGGAGCCCGCGGGCGACCATCGGGCGGCCGTCGAGCCACTTGAGCAGGTCCTCGTGGGACAGCGAGCCGAAGGTCGCGTCGGTGACAGCGGTGACGGTCGCCGAGCGCGGGCCGGGATCGAAGAGCGAGAGCTCGCCGAACATCTGGCCCGGGCCCATGATCGCGAGGAGGTTCTCGCGGCCGTCGGAGGCCGAGCGGCCGAGCTTCACCTTGCCCTCGGTGACGACGTAGAGCTTGTCGCCGGAGTCGCCCTCGTGGAAGAGGACCTCACCTCGACGCAGCGTCGTCTCCGCCAT
The DNA here is from genome assembly GCA_963790155.1 of uncultured Actinomycetota bacterium. Taxonomy (GTDB): domain Bacteria; phylum Actinomycetota; class Actinomycetes; order Propionibacteriales; family Nocardioidaceae; genus Nocardioides. The sequence continues at coordinate 230,727 of CAWBNL010000009.1, forward strand.
GGAGCCGCCCAGGGCGGTCGCTGCCTCGTCGTCGAGCGAGCTGAACAGCGGTGCCTGCCGAAGCACGTCGTTGTCCACGTCATTCCTCCATGTCGGTGCGCCCCGTGCCATGCCCCTCGAGTCGGAGCCTTGGGTGGTCCCGCGGGATCGCTGATGATCCTAGCCGTGGTCCGGGTCACAAAAGCGACTCTCCCCACTCCTGCCCGCTCTGCGCCTGCTCTGCGCCACCCCTCGGGGTGTCGGCGGCGGACCGTACGCTGGGCCCGTGCCTGCCCCGATCGAGAAGATCAAGCCCGACACGACGCTCGTGCGCCGGGCGCGCCGGATGGACCGGATCCTCGCCGAGACCTACCCGGACGCGGCGGCGGAGCTCGACTTCACCAACGCCTTCGAGTGCCTCGTCGTGACGGTCGTGTCGGCGCAGACCACCGACCGCCGGGTCAACGCCGCCAGTCCGGCGCTCTTCGCGGCGTACCCCACCCCCCAGGCGATGGCCGCAGCCCCGCGCGAGCACCTCGAGCAGCTGCTCGGTCCGCTCGGCTTCTTCCGCGCCAAGACCGATTCGCTGCTCAAGCTCAGCCAGGCACTCGTGGAGACCTACGACGGCGAGGTGCCGGCCCGTCTCGACGAACTCGTCACCCTGCCGGGCGTCGGACGCAAGACGGCCAACGTCGTGCTGGGCAACGCGTTCGGCCTGCCCGGGATCACCGTCGACACCCACTTCGGGCGGCTGGCCCGCCGCTTCGGCTGGACCGAGGAGACCGACCCGGTCAAGGTCGAGCACGCTGTCGCCGCGCTCTTCCCCAAGCGCGACTGGACGATGCTGTCCCACCACCTCATCTGGCACGGCCGGCGCCGCTGCCACGCCAAGAAGCCCGCCTGCGGCGCCTGCCCGCTGGCGAAGCTGTGCCCGTCCTTCGGTGCTGGTCCGACCGATCCCATCGAGGCGGAGAAGCTCGTCACCACCCAGGGACCCGCATGAGGAAGGTCATCGGGGCACTGCTGCTGGCCGGGCTGCTGACGGCGTGCAGCGCCGACGGCGGCATCGTCGTACGCCCTCCCGATGTCCAGGTCGACACCCCCGCGTTGCGCGCGGCCAAGGACCGGATCGGGATGCTCGACTGCGAGCCCGGCACCGGCGCGGCCGTCGAGGGCGGGCTGCCCCAGGTGACGCTGCCGTGCCTCGGCGGCGGGCCCGACGTCGATCTCGCGTCACTGCGCGGACCGGCGGTCATCAACATGTGGCAGGCGCGGTGCGAGCCGTGCCGCCTGGAGATGCCGGCGCTGGAGGCGTTCCACCAGAAGTACGGCGACCAGGTGGCCGTGATCGGCATCGACTTCAACGACGTGCAACCGGCCGCCGCGCTCGCCCTGGCCGAGGAGACCGGCGTGACCTACCCGTCGATCGCCGACCCCGGCGGCGACCTGATGACCGAGGGCGCCTTCGCGATCGCGCGGCGCGGGCTGCCGGCCTTCCTCTTCGTCGACGCCGACGGGGCCGTCACCGGCCAGGCGTCGGGAGGCGTCGACTCCGTCGCCGAGGTCAAGGAGCTGGTCGCCCAGCACCTCGGGATCCGCCTGTGAACCAGCTGCCCGGGTGGCTCGGTCCCGTGGTCGAGGCGGCGTCGACCATCACGGTCCACGAGCTGACCCGCTTCATGCCGCCCGAGGGCAGCGATCCGCGGCGCGGCGCCGTGCTGATGGTCTTCGCCGACCGCGACGCCGACCCGACCGGCCCGGACGACCTCGCCCACCGCGGCCAGCTGCTGCTGACCGAGCGCGCCCACCACATGCGCTCGCACCCCGGTCAGGTGTCCTTCCCGGGCGGCTCGCTCGACGACGGCGAGACCGCCGAGCAGGCGGCGCTGCGCGAGGCGTACGAGGAGATCGGGCTCGAGCCGTCCGAGGTCGAGGTCTTCGGCGAGCTGCCCGAGCTGTGGCTCCCGCCGAGCAACTTCGCGGTGACGCCGATCCTCGGCTACTGGCGCCACCCCGGCGAGGTGCGGATCGCGAGCCCCGACGAGGTGCACGAGATCCACCACGTCGCCATCGCCGACCTGCTCGATCCCGAGAACCGGATCAACGTCCGCCACCCCAGCGGCTGGACGGGTCCGGGGTTCCTCATCGGCCCCGACCGCGATGTCATCCTGTGGGGGTTCACCGCCGGCATCATCGCCCGGCTCTTCTCCTACCTCGGGTGGGGCGAGGACTGGGACCGGGCGCGGGTGCGTGACCTGCCGGACCACATGCTGCAGGGTGTGCTGCGAGGGACCGACCTCGCGGACAATCCTCCGCAGAACACCAAGCTCGAGGAGTAGCGCAGTGAACCTCCTCGACTGGTGCCTGCTCGCACTCGTGGGGATCTATGCCCTCTCGGGCTACTGGCAGGGCTTCATCACCGGGGCGTTCGCGACCGCCGGCCTGCTGCTCGGCGGCCTGCTCGGGGTCTGGGTCGCGCCCGTGGCGCTCGGTGACGCCTCACCGTCGCTGTGGGTCTCGCTGGGCGCGCTGTTCATCGTGATCGTCTCCGCGTCGCTCGGGCAGGCGATCTTCCAGTACGTCGGCGCGCGGATCCGCGCCCGCATCACCTGGCAGCCGATCCGCGCCGTCGATGCCGTCGGCGGATCGGCGCTGAGCGCCGTCGCCGTGCTGCTGGTGGCCTGGGCGCTCGGCGTCGCCGTCTCCGGCACCCGCATCGGCGGGATCACCCCGCTCGTGCGCGACTCGACCGTCCTGGCCAAGGTCGACGCGACCCTGCCCGCCGACTCGAGCAAGGTGCTGCAGGCCTTCAACAACGTCGTCGGCACGACCTTCTTCCCGCGCTACCTCGAGCCCTTCGCGCCGGAGCGGATCGTCGCGGTCAAGCCCGGCGACCGCCGGATGCTCACCGATCCCGATGTGGTCGCGGCCCAGGGGAGTGTCGTCAAGGTCCGCGGCACCAACGGCTGCGGCAGCGGCGTCGAGGGCACCGGCTTCTTCTACGCCCCCGGCCGGGTGCTCACCAACGCCCACGTCGTCGCCGGGGTGACCCGGCCCGAGGTGGAGGTCGGCGGCTCGTCCGTCGTCGCGTCCGTGGTGCTCTACGACGCCGATCTCGACATCGCGGTGCTCGCGCTGCCCGACACCGGCGTACCTCACCTCACCCTCGACACCCAGGCCGAGCCCGGCGACAACGTCGCGGTGCTCGGCTACCCCGAGGACGGGCCGTACGACGTCGAGGCCGGCCGGATCCGCTCCCAGCAGCGGCTGCGCTCGCCCGACATCTACGGCGTGGGCACCGTGATCCGGCAGGTCTACTCGCTGCGCGCGCTGATCCGCCCCGGCAACTCGGGCGGGCCGATCGTGACGTCGGCCGGCGACGTCGCCGGCATGGTCTTCGCCGCCTCGGTCAGTGACCAGGACACCGGTTACGCGCTCACCGCGAGCCAGGTCGCCGAGTCCGCCGCCGCCGGCGTGACCCGCGAGGCGCCGGTCGACACCGGCACCTGCGTGCGCTGAGTAGTCGTCAGCCCTTGCCCTTGAGGGCCTGCGGGATCTGCTTGCCCTGCTTGATCGCCTTCTCGGGTCCCTTGACCTGCTTGACCTGCTTGATCCCGATGAAGGCGAGCAGGCCGGCGATGAGGAGGTAGAGCGCGAAGACGATCAGGAACGCCCAGTGGAGGTCGAGGCCGGAGCCGTTCCAGTGGATGAAGTACGCCAGCGAGACCGACAGCATGATGATCGCGAGGAGGCCGAGGAAGGCCGCCGCGCCGAAGAGGCCGATCCCGAGACCGCCGTGCCTGACGCTGACCTTGAGCTCGCTCTTGGCGAGCTCGATCTCCTTGGAGATGAGCGTCGAGATGTCGCGCTGCGCGTCCATGACGAGCTTGCCGAGGGTCGGATCGCCCTCAGCCGGTTGATGCCGGTTGATCGGTTCGTTCGTCATCGGAGCGGTCCTTCGGTGTACGCCGGGAGCTGACGACTGCGACCCTACCAACGGCCCAGTTGTGCCCACGGGTCCGTCTAGACTGGGGTCACAGGTGAGCCGGGAAGTCTGGTCGGCCCGCGACGGTGCTGTCGCGGTCATGCGGTACCCCGACCACCCCGAAGGGATGCGCCACTCCATGGCCTCACGCCCCGCACGACCCCCACGCCCCCGGTGTCGACGACGACTCTGGGAGACCGGACCGTCTACACGGCCAGCAACCGACCGCTGGCCCGGCTCGTCGCGCGACCGGTGCGCGAGTTCCTCCGGGTCGAGGCCGCCGGGTCGCTGCTGCTGCTCCTCGCCGCAGCCATCGCGCTGGTGTGGGCCAACAGCCCGTGGGCGTCGTCGTACGACGCGCTCTGGCACACCCACCTCGTCCTCGACGTCGGACCCGCTGCACCTCGACGAGTCGCTGCAGCACTGGGTCAACGACGCCCTGATGGTCGATCTTCTTCTTCGTCGTGGGGCTGGAGATCAAGTACGAGCTGGTCAACGGCGACCTGCGCGACCCGAAGACCGCGGCCCTGCCGATCGTCGCCGCGATCGGCGGCATGGTCGTGCCGGCCGGGCCTCTACCTCGCGCTCAACCCGCCCGGCAGCGACGGCAGCGCGGGGTGGGGCATCCCGATGGCGACCGACATCGCGTTCGCGGTCGGGGTGCTCGGCGTCCTCGGGCGCCGCATCCCGTCGGCGGCCCGGCTGTTCCTGCTGACGCTGGCGATCGTCGACGACATCGGCGCGATCCTGGTGATCGCGGTCTTCTACACCTCTGACCTCTCCCTCGGCTGGCTCGCGCTGGCGATCGGCCTGCTCGCCGTGATGGCGATCGCGAAGATGCTCTGAAGATCTGGGCCGTCGTCGTCTACGCCGTCCTCGGCGTCGGTCGTCTGGTTCGCCCTGCTCGAGTCGGGCGTCCACGCGACGCTGGCCGGCGTGGCGATCGGCCTGCTCGCGCCGGCGACGCGCGCTGCTCAAGGAGGACGTCGCCCGCGGCTACGCCACCGAGGCGCTGGGCGACCGCAGTCTCGACGCGGACGAGCTCGCGCGGATGCGGTTCCTGCTCAAGGAGTCGGTGTCGGTGGTCGAGCGGCTGCAGAGCTCGCTGCACCCGGTCTCGGCGTACGTCGTCCTGCCGGTCTTCGCGCTCGCCAACGCCGGCGTCGAGCTGGGCGCGATCGGCAAGGTCTTCACCGAACCGATCGGGCCTCGGCATCATGCTGGGCCTGGTGGTCGGCAAGCCGGTCGGCATCTTCCTGGCGTCGTTCGCCGCCGTACGCCTGGGGCTCGGTCGGCTGCCCGACGACACCTCCTGGTCGATGATCCTCGGCCTCGGCGCGGTGGGCGGGATCGGCTTCACCGTCTCGATCTTCATCGCCGGGCTGTCGTTCCCCGGCGCGGACCTGCTGACCGAGGAGGCGAAGATCGCGATCCTGCTGGCCTCGCTCGCTCGCCGCAGTCATCGGCATCGTCCGTGCTCCTCGCCGCCACCGCGTCAGCCGAGTCGGACGTCGACGTCTAGGGGTCAGGCGGGGAGGACGACCCGGAAGCGGCAGCCGGCGGCCTCGGCCGCCGCGGGTCGGCACGTTCTCGACCGCGACTTGACCGTGGTGGGCCTCGACGATCCCCTTGACGATCGCGAGCCCGAGGCCGGCGCGCGAGGTGTGGATGTCCTGCACCTCGGGGTGCTCGGGAGTACGCGCCGAGGTGCCGCGGTAGCCGACCTCGAAGAGCCGCTCGCGGGCGTCGTCCGCGATGCCGCCGCAGCCGTCGGTGACCGCGAGCTCGACGCCACCCTCGACCGGCCGGGCGAGCACGTGCACGGAGCCGTCGGCGGGCGTGTGGCGGATGCCGTTGACGATGAGGTTGGCCAGGACGCGCGAGAGCCCGGCGGGGTCGGCGTCGACCTGCAGCCCGTGGGGCACCTCGCCGCCGAGGCGTACGCGACGGACGCGGGCCACCGGGTCGGCAGCCGCGAGGGCCTCGCTGACGAGGTCGCCGACGAGACGGCCTGCGGCTGCACGACGAGCTGGCCGGCGTGGATGCGTGAGAGCTCGAAGAGGTCGTCGACCATCAGCACCATGCGGTCGACCTCGCCGCGGATCTGCCGGTGGTAGCGCGCGGGATCGGTGGCGATGCCGTCCTCGAGCGCCTCGGCCATCACCCGGATCCCGGCGAGCGGCGTGCGGAGGTCGTGGGACACCCATGACACGAGCTCGCGCCGCGACTCCTCGAGCCGTTGCTCGCGCTCGCGCGCCTCGGCGAGGCGGTGGTTGGCGGAGGCGAGGTCGGTGGCCAGCGCCTGGAACTCGGCCGGACCGCGGCGCTCGGCGACGATGCTGCCGCCCGCGCCCACTCGACGTACGTCCTCGCGCAGCGACTGCGACCACCGCACGAGCGCAGTGGCGAGCACCAGCGCGACGCCGAGCGAGACGACCGCGGCTGCGCTGGTGACGATGAGGACGACCTGCCGGTCGTGGTCGGAGATCAGCATCCGGCGCGAGATGGCCTGCACGCCGAGCAGGACGGTGAGGGTGGTGACGACTCCGACGACCGCGAGCTGCCAGCGCAGCGAGCGATGGCGGAGCACCCAGCCGGCCAGCAGCCCGAGCACGCCGACGGCGACGCCGCTGCCGATCGCGACGGCCCAGATCTCGGCCAGGTCGCTCATGGTGCGGCCTCCCAGCGGTAGCCCACGCCCCACACGGTGCGCAGCCGCACGGGGTTGGTGGGGTCGATCTCGACCTTCTCGCGCAGCCGCCGCACGTGGACGGTGACGGTCGACTGGTCACCGAACGACCAGCCCCAGACCTGCTGGAGCAGGTCGTCGCGGGAGAACGCGACGCCCGGTCGAGACACCAGGAACGCGAGCAGGTCGAACTCCCGCGTCGTGAGCGAGGTCTCCTGCCCGTCGAGCGTGACGAGTCGTCGCGCGCGGTCGACCACGAGGCCGCCGTCGACGAGCACGGTCGGCGCGTCGGTGTCGAGCCCGCCCGACGAGCGCCGGAGGATCGAGTCGACGCGCAGCACCAGCTCGCGCGGACTGAACGGCTTGGTGACGTAGTCGTCGGCGCCGATCTCCAGGCCGACCACGCGGTCCTGCTCGCCGCCGAGCGCGGTGAGCAGCACGATGGGTACGTCGGACGCGACCCGCAGCCGGCGGCACACCTCGAGGCCGTCGAGGCCCGGCATCATCACGTCGAGCACGACCAGGTCGGCCCGCTCGTCGCGCACCGCCGCCAGCGCGCCGGGTCCGTCGGTGGCCTCGCGGACCTCGTGGCCGGCGTTGCGGAGGTAGTCGACGACGACCTCGCGGATCGTGGCGTCGTCGTCCACCACCAGGACCTTGGCCATCGAATCACTCCCGCGCGCGTGGGCGGCGGGATCGGACGAACCCGGTGACCGCCACGAGCACGACCACGATGGCACTCATCGCCCACCACGTCGCGAGGTAGGGACGATCGAGCAGCGTGACGTTGTCGGCACGGGCGCCTGCCCGGGTCAGCACCGGGACGGTCACGACCGTCAGGGTGCCCCAGACGACGAGCGCGACGGTCGCCGGCGCGCGCCACGGCTCCGGCAGCAGGCGGGCACCGAGCAGGCACACGCCGATCACCAGGACGGACAGGACGGCGTCGTGCGCGGCGACCCCCACGCCGAACCAGATGCCGACCTCGAGCCACTGGCCGGGGTCCTGCCGGCTGAGCAGGAGGAACGCGCCGTACAGGGCGAGCACGACACCGCCGGCACCGATCGCCAGCCGCGCCGCCCTCACGACGACACCTCCAGCCGGGAGACCCACTTGGTCTGCAGCACGCCCGGCCGGTTCGGCGCGATCAGGCGGCACGGGAAGCCGTGGTCGAGCGCCAGCGGCTCACCCGACAGGTCGAGCGCGAGGAGGGTGCGGTCGTCCGCGGCGAAGTTCGCCGGGAGGGTGGTGCGGCGGTAGGGGCCGGACTCCTGCAGCGAGGTCACCTCGACGTCCCCACCCTCTGGTGCGTCGACGCCGCGCAGCACGTCGGCCAGCCGGACCCCCGACCAGGTGCCCTGCGCGCTCCAGCCCTCGACACAGGCGATCGGGAGGTCGACGGTGTGCTGCGGCATCGCCCGCAGGTCGTCGTACGACAGCGTGCCTGCGACGGCACCGTCGACGAGCACGTCGAGCCGCCAGTCGGGCGACATCGCGGACTCCTCGACCCGCGCGGCGCGGGCGGACTTGTTGATCGGTACGCCGCCCGGACCCTCGCCGGTGCGCACGGCGAAGACGGAGATCCGGCGCAGCCACGGCACGGTGCTTCCGGCCGTCGCGAGGGTGGCGACCGCGACGGCAGCGAACGTCGTACGCACCAGGCCGCGGCGTGACAACGCACCGGCTCGGGTCGCGGTCGGGCGGTCGTGGGTGGTCGCGTCGATGTCGCTGGAGAGGACGTCGCGGATGAGGGGGAGCTTCACCGCGATGTGCACGACCAGCGCACCGATGGCGACCCAGGCGATCGCGTAGTGCGCGGAGCGGAACGAGAAGGTGGTCCACGGATACCACTGGGCAGCGTTGAGCAGCCCGGTCGCGAGCTGGAAGATCGACGCGGCGACGAGCACGGCGATCGAGCCGCGCTCGAGGCCGCTGAGGAGGAGCCTGCGGGGGTCGCGGAGCGGCAGGCCCTCGAAGAGGTTGGGCAGGACCGACCACAGCTTCACCAGCAGCAGCGGGATCGCCGCGACGCCGGACGTGACGTGCAGTCCCTGGGTGAGCCGGTAGCCCCAGCTCGGGTTGGTCGGGAAGGGGATCGGGCGGCTGGGCAGCTGCGCGTAGTGACTGATGAGTCCGGTGACGAAGCACAGGCCGAAGCTCACCCCGAGCCACAGGCCCACCCGGGCGGCGACCGCAGGGCTGCGGAGCCGCGAGGTGAACGTCATGGCACGACGTCGGTCAGGACGGCGGCCCAGCGGTCTCCGATCCGGTGGATGCGGGGCACGCCGAAGCCCGCGGCGGCGGCCACGGGGGCCACGTCGTCGACGCCCAGCGTGGCCCATCGGAACGGCCGGCTGCGTCGGTCGTTGGCCTGCAGCGAGGCCCAGCAGTTCACCACCGCGACGCCGGGCTCGCCGAGCTCGACGACGACGCGGAGCCGCCGGGTGCCAGCAGCGTGCGGACCCGCTGCAGCAGCCGGACCGGGTCGCCGCCGATCCCGATGTTGCCGTCGGCCAGCAGGACGGTGTGCCAGCGACCCTCGCCGGGGAGGCGCTGGAAGACGTCGCGCTGCATCGCCGGGACGCCGCGCTCGCGCGTCATCGCGACGGCGGTCGGGACGACGTCGATGCCGAGCGCGATGTGGCCGCGGGTGGAGAGGGCCTCGGTCAGCCGGCCCGGACCGCAGCCGACGTCGAGCGTCGGACCGTCGCACAGCGCGACGAGCGCGTGGTCGTGGTCGTCGGCCGTGCGGCTCCACAGGTGCACGGGGAGGGTCATCGGCTCGTCGCCGATGCCCACGACGACCGTGGGCTCGCCGTCGAGGGCGCTGGCGAAGACCTCGCTGAAGGACTGCTCGATCACGACGCCGCCTCGTCCTGGAGCGCCCGCCAGGTCGCGGCGAAGCGGGTCGAGGGAGCCAGCCGGGCGACGAGGTCGGCGTCGTCGAGGGTGTCGACGTCGGTGAGCGCGGGCGCGTGCGCGACCCGGGCGCCGGCGCGCTCGAGGGCGCGCTGGGTGTCGGCGAAGGTGGTGTCGGTCGACATCGGCACCTGCACCAGGTGGCGGACGACGTCCGGGTCGCGTCGCGCGAGCGCCCACCAGCCGCCGTCGGTGGCCGGGGCGAGCACGGCGTCGTGGCCGGTCAGCGCGTCGGCGACCTCGTGCAGCGCTGCGGGGGTGACCTGCGGGGTGTCCATCCCGATCTGGACGACGAGCCCGGGTCCGGCGTCTGCGTGGGCCTGCACGAGCCGCTCGGCGAAGCCGTCGCCGCGCTGGGGCGTGATCGTCCAGCCGTCGAGGGCGGCCCGGATCTCCTCGCCGCGTACGGCCTCGGACAGGTCGCCGGCGAGGCTGAGGTGTCCGGTCGCGCCGGACTCGCGGCAGGCGTCGAGGGTGTCGAGCAGGGCCGCGGCAGCGAGGTCGGCGGCGACGTCGTCGCCGACGAGCGCACCGAGCCGGGTCTTCACGAGGCCGGCGACGGGCGCCTTGGCGACCAGCAGCACCTTCATCGCAGCACCTTGCCGAAGTCGTGCGCGGTCCGCAGTGTCCCGCGCACCGAGCCGGAGACCTTCGACCTCGTGCCGGCGGCGCGCGGGTGGTAGTCGACGTCGTGCTCCGAGACGCGCCACCCGGCCACGGTGATCGCCTGCAGCAGCTCGACCGGGTAGCCGAACCGGCGGTCGCGCAGGTCGAGGTCGAGCAGCGCCTGGCGCCGGCACACCCGCATCGGCGCGATGTCGTGGGCGTCCATCCCGATGCGGCGGCGCAGCCAGGCCGTGATCAGCGCGTTGCCGGCCCGGGCGTGCCACGGCCACACCCCGCGCGCGACCGGACGACGTCGACCCACGGCGATGTCGGCACGGCCGGACGAGACGTCGGCGAGCAGGGGGAGCAGCTGGTCGGGGTCGAACGAGCCGTCGCCGTCCATGACCGCGACGTAGTCGGCGGTGGCGGCCTCGATGCCGGCGTGCACCGCGGCGCCGTAGCCGGGCGTCGTCTCGGTGACCACGCGAGCCCCCAGCTCGCGGGCCACGTCAGCCGTGTCGTCGCGCGAGCCGTTGTCGACGACGATCACCGAGAACTCCGCCGGCACCCGCGGCAGGAGGGCTCGCAGGGCAGGGCCTTCGTCGCGGCACGGGAGGACGAGATCACACATGGACACCTCTCGGACGCTAGTCAGACCTGCTGGTCCGAGCCATGGTTCGTACCCTTACGAACCCGTGACATGTGCTCCGGCGACGGGCTTCATCGCACGGCGTCCCTAGGCTGGGACGCATGACCGACCCCCGCACCTCGCGCCGTGCGGCGGTCGGTCTGGCGGTCGCGCTGGTCGTGGTCACACTGGGGTTCGTCGTGCCGCCCGTCTTCGGATGGGACGTCGACGCCCGCAGCGACATGCTCGGGCTGCCGCCGCTGCACGGCTTCGTCGACATCCGGGCCTCGCCGACCAGCGTGCTCGCCGTCCTGCTCGCCGCCGCGGGGGTGTGGCGCGGCGAGGCGCTCGCCCGATCGTGGTCGTGGCGCCGCCTGCTGCTGGTGTCGTACGTCGTCGGGCTCGCGTGGCTGGTCTCGCTGGCGCTGGTCGACGGTGAGGTCGGGCTGACGCGGGTGATGACCAGCCCGACCGAGTACATGGTGTCCGCTCGGGAGATCACCGACGTCCCGGCCATGCTGCGCGAGTACGTCGACCGCATCCCGTACGCCGCACCCGACAACTGGCCGATCCACCTGGCGGGCCATCCACCGGGCGCCGTGCTCTTCCACGTCGCACTGGTGCGGCTCGGGCTCGGCGGCGACCTCGTGGCGGCGCTCGTGGTGGTCGCGATCGCGGCGAGCATCCCGCTCGCGACGATGACCACGTTGCGCCTCCTCGACGCCGAGCGGTGGGCTCGCCTGGCTGCTCCCTTCCTGGTGCTGTCGCCGGCCGCGGTGTTCCTCGCCGTGTCCGGCGACGCGGTCTTCGCCGCGCTGGCGGCCTGGGGCCTGGCCGCGCTGGCAGCCTCGGCCCGGGCGACGGGACGCACGGGCCTGATCGGCTGGGGAGTCGCCGCCGGGCTGCTGCTGGGGTGGTGCGTGATGAGCTCGTACGGCCTGCCGCTGCTGGGCATCCTCGCGCTGGCTGTGCTCTGGCTGACGCGCTCGTGGCGGCCGCTCCCGGTCGCGGGGATCGCGGCGCTGGCGGTGGTGCTGGGCTTCGCCGTGCTGGGCTTCGCGTGGTGGGAGGCCTACCCGGTGCTGGCCGACCGCTACTGGGACGGCATCGCCAAGACCCGCCCCCAGTCGTACTGGGTCTGGGGCAACCTCGGTGCCCTGCTGGTCTCGGGCGGACCGCTCCTCGGGGCCGGCCTCGCGGTGGCCGCCCAGCGTCACAGCGGTGGGGCGCGGACGGTCGCGGTGCTGGCCGGGGCGGCCGCGCTCACCCTCGTGGTCGCCGACCTGAGCCGGATGTCGAAGGCCGAGGTGGAGCGGATCTGGCTGCCGTTCGTGCCGTGGCTGACGCTGTCGCTGGCGTTGCTGCCGAGCGGGTGGCGGCGCTGGGGGCTGGCGCTCCAGGTGCTCACGGCCCTCCTGGTCGAGCACCTGCTCTACACGAGCTGGTGACCCTCAGTCCCGCAGCGGTGCGGTGGCGAAGGCCCGCAGCCCCTCGTCCGGGCCGACTGCCGCAGTGAAGCCCAGCTCGCTCGTCGCCAGCGCGGGTGAGGCGACGACATGGCGGACATCGCCGGACCGGAAGCCACCGGTCACCTCAGGCGCGATGTCGCGACCGGTGCCCTCGGCGACGCGGGTGGCCACGTCGAGGATCGTCACCGGATGACCCGAGCAGACGTTGTACGCCGACCAGCGCGGCGCCGGCCCGGCGACGACCGACTCGAGGGCGAGGACGTTGGCGCGCGCCACGTCGTCGACGTGGACGAAGTCGCGCACCTGTCCGCCGTCCTCGAAGACCTGCGGCGCCTCACCGCGCTCGAGCGACGAGCGGAACATCGCGGCCACCCCGCTGTAGGGGGTGTCGCGCGGCATCATCGGGCCGTAGACGTTGTGGTAGCGCAGGGCCACTGCCGCGGCACCGGCCTGGCGTACCCACGACGAGGCGTAGTGCTCCTGGGCGAGCTTGCTCGCGGCGTAGCTGCTGCGTGGGTCGAGCGGCGCGTCCTCGGGCACGAGCTGCCACGCGAGGGGGCCACCGCAGACGGGGCAGTGGTTGTCGAAGTCGCCCCCCTCCATCGCCGCGACGGGTCGGGGCGGCGGCAGCTGGGTGCCGTGGTCGGGGCAGGCGTACCGGCCCTCGCCGTAGACGACCATCGACGACGCGAGGACCAGCCGGTCGATGCCGGCGTCGTGCATCGCGACCAGCAGCGCCGCGGTGCCGACGTCGTTGTGCGAGGCGTAGTCGGGCAGGTCCGCGACGCGTACGCCGGCGCCGACGAGCGCCGCCTGGTGGCACACCGCGTCGACCCCGCGCAGCGCCTCGGCCCAGGCGTCGGAGCCGGCGTCGCGGACGTCGAGCTGGAGGGTCCCGGGCGGCGGCACGGACGAGCCGTGCGCCGAGGCGAGCATCAGGTCGACGCCGACCACCTCGTGCCCTGCCTCGGCGAGCTGTCGGGCGATCGCCGAGCCGATGAAGCCGGCCGAGCCGGTCAGCAGCACCCTCACAGGCCCGGCACCTCGTACGTCAGGTCGATGCCGTCCGACCACGTGGCGCACGTGCAGCCGGTGGGGTCGGGGAGCGCCTCGACGGCGGCGGTGAGGATGCCGGTGAGCCGGTCCAGGTTCTGCTTGAAGAGGGCGAAGACCTCGTCCTGGCCGACACCCGTGCCCGACTCGACGCCGGCGTCCATGTCGGTCACGAGCGCCAGCGGCGCGTAGCACTGGCCCAGCTCCCGGGCCAGCTGCGCCTCGGGGGCGCCGGTCATGTTGATGAGGTCCCAGCCCTGCGCGGCGTAGTGCTGCGACTCGGCGCGGGTGGAGAAGCGCGGACCCTCGACGACGACCATCGTGCCCGCCCGACCGGACGTCCGGGTCGGCTCCGGCCAGGGCCGACGAGACGCCGGGGCAGTAGGGATCGGCGAACGGCAGGTGCACGGCGCCCGACTCGACGTACGACCCGATCCGGCGGTGGGTGCGGTCGACCAGCTGGTCCGGAACGACCAGGTCGCCGGGCGCGACCGTGTCGCGGAGCCCGCCCACTGCGCACGGCGCCAGCACCTGGCGTACGCCGAGCGAGCGCAGCGCCCAGGCGTTGGCGCGGTAGGGGATGGCGTGCGGCGGGAAGTCGTGGTGCGCGCCGTGCCGCGGCACGAACGCCACCCGCCGACCCGCCACCTCGCCGATGGAGATCGGCCCCGACGGGTCGCCGTACGGCGTCTCGACCACGTGCTCGGTCGCGTCGGACAGGAACGAGTAGAAGCCGGTGCCGCCGATGACGGCGATGTCTGCGCGGGGGGGTGGGGGGAGTCGCGGGGGGAGTCAGCCACCCCGTCACCTTAGTGAGGTCCCCCCGGCCGGGTATCCATGGGAGGAACGGCTGCCAGACCGCGCGTCGGAGGACCGTTGCTCCCATGGATATCCCCCGCGGTCAGTCCTCGGAGGCCGCGGAGCCTTCCTTGTCCTTGATCAGGTCCATGACCGTCGAGTCGGCGAGGGTCGTCACGTCGCCCACCTCGCGGTGCTCGGCGACGTCCTTGAGCAGGCGGCGCATGATCTTGCCGGAGCGGGTCTTGGGCAGCTCGGGCACGACCATGATCTGGCGCGGCTTGGCGATCGCGCCGATCTCCTTCTGCACGTGCTTGCGGAGGTCCTCGATGATGTCCGGGCCCCCGTCGCCGGCGGACTCGCGCAGGATGACGAAGGCGCACACGGCCTGGCCGGTGGTCTCGTCGGTCGCACCCACGACGGCCGCCTCGGCGACCTTGGGGTGCGAGACGAGCGCCGACTCGATCTCGGTGGTGGAGAGCCGGTGTCCCGACACGTTCATCACGTCGTCGACGCGGCCGAGCAGCCAGATGTCGCCGTCCTCGTCGAGCTTGGCGCCGTCGCCGGCGAAGTAGAGGCCCTCCCAGCGCGACCAGTACGTGTCCTTGAACCGCTGGTCGTCGCCCCAGAGCGTCCGCAGCATGGCGGGCCACGGCTCGCGGATGACGAGGTAGCCGCCGTTGCCGTCGCCGACCGACTCCGCCTCGTCGTTGACGACGTCGATGGCCACGCCGGGCAGCGCCTTCATGGCACTGCCCGGCTTGCCCGCAGTAACCCCAGGCAGCGGGCTGATCAGGATCTGGCCGGTCTCGGTCTGCCACCAGGTGTCGACGACCGGGCAGCGCTCGCCGCCGATGACCTCGCGGTACCAGATGTAGGCCTCGGGGTTGATCGGCTCACCGACCGAGCCGAGCAGCCGCAGCGACGACAGGTCGTAGCCGTCGGGGATCTCGCGGCCCTGCTTCATGAAGGTCCGGATCGCGGTGGGCGCCGTGTAGAAGATGGTGACCTTGAGGTCCTGGATGATCTGCCACCAGCGGCCCTTCTCGGGCGTGCCCTCGTACATCACCTGCGTCGCCCCGTTGGCGAGCGGGCCGTAGACCATGTAGCTGTGGCCGGTCACCCAGCCGACGTCGGCGGTGCACCAGTAGACGTCGGTCTCCGGCTTGAGGTCGAAGACCTCCCAGTGCGTGAACGACGTCCCGGTGAGGTAGCCGCCGGTGGTGTGCAGGATGCCCTTCGGCGTGCCGGTCGTGCCGGAGGTGTACATGACGTAGAGCGGGTGCTCGGAGTCGTGCATCTCGGCCTCGTGGTCGGCCGACGCGCCGTCGACGGCGTCGTGCCACCACACGTCGCGCTGGTCGTCCCAGTCGACGTCCTGGCCGGTGCGGCGTACGACGAGGACGTGGCGCACGAGGTCGCCGGTCTTCTCGACGGCCTCGTCCACTGCAGGCTTGAGCGCGCTTGCCGCGCCGCGGCGGTAGCCGCCGTCGGAGGTGATGACGACCTTCGCGTCGCAGTCGGCGAGGCGCGAGGCGAGCGCGTCGGCGGAGAAGCCGCCGAAGACGACGGTGTGCGGAGCGCCGAGGCGGGCGCAGGCGAGCATCGCGACGACGACCTCGGGGATCATCGGCATGTAGATCGCGACCCGGTCGCCCTTCTCCACGCCGAGCCCGGTCAGCGCGTTGGCGGCCTTCGAGACCTCGTCCTTGAGCTGGGAGTACGTGATGTCGCGGGTGTCGTCGTCCGGCTCGCCGATCCAGTGGATCGCGACCTTGTCGCCGTTGCCGGCGTCGACGTGGCGGTCCACGCAGTTGACCGCGGCGTTGAGGGTGCCGCCGACGAACCACTTGGCGAACGGCGGGTTGGACCAGTCGAGGACCTGGTCCCACTTCTGGCCCCAGTCGAGCCGGTCGGCGGCGTCGGCCCAGAACGCCTCACGGTCGGAGTCTGCCCGCGCGTACGCCTCCTCCTTGACGTTGGCATCGGCGGCGAGGTCGGCCGGAGGCTCGAAACGGCGCTCCTCGCGGGACAGGTTGGACAGGGTTTCGCTGCTCATGCGGTCGCTCCCATCGCGGATGTGATCATCGCCACCGAACCTACTGGGCCGAGGTTGGTCGTCGGCAGGTAGTGCGACGTCGCCAGCGCCGGGCGGTCAGTGGGGTGCGACGGACGGGCGCGGTCGTGGGGTCAGAGGTCGGAGGACAGCACGATGTGACCGGCGTCGTCCGTCACGACGACCTGGGTGACGTCCTCGCGCAGGGTGGCCGACTGCAGGAAGCAGGTCATCTCCGCACGACCGACCCCGCGGAACTCGCCCGCCGGCACGAGGGCGCCGTCGTCGGTGCGGAAGGCTGCGTGGAACGTCGCTCCCTGGGTGAAGCCGACGGCGACGATGCGCAGCTCGACGCCCCAGGTGTGCGCAACGAGGTCGGCGCTCTCGACCGACACCGCGTCCCCACCCGCGACCTCCATCGAGATCGCCTCCAACGGCGGCGGGGGAGGCTCCGGTGCGGTCGCGCGGCCGACCGCGCCTCCGACGCCGAGAGCCACGACGACCGCAGCAGCAGCGGCGAGCCCGCGGACGAGTCCGCGTCGCCTGCGGGCGAGCGCGTCGGCCCGGCGTCGGCCGATCTCGTCGGCGTCGCGCGCGCTGCGCGCCTCGGCGACGGCACGACGTACGCCCTCACCCAGGCCGGGCGGGGGCAGGGCAGGCTCGGCGAACGAGTCGGCGTCGATGGCGTCGAGCCGTCGGGCCAGGGGCAGGAACGAGTCGAGCTCGACGCGGCACTCGGCACAGCCGTCGAGGTGGGCGCGGAGCCGGCCGGCCTCGGCGTCGTCGAGGTGGCCCAGTGCGTAGGAGCCCAGCAGCTCGCGCAGCCCGCGGTGCTCGCCGTCGTCATGGGTGCTCACAGGCTCACTCCCATCTCATCCATGGCGGCCCGGAGGGCGCGCATCGCGTAGAAGACCCGGCTGCGGAGGGTGCCGACGGGGACGGACAGCTCGGCGGCGACCTCGTCGTAGGGCCGGCCGAGCAGATGGGTCTCGACCAGCGCCTCACGGTGGTGGGGCGCGAGCCGCCGCAGGCCCTCCTCCACCAGCCAGCCGTCGAGCACGGCGTCGGCGTGGTCGCTCACGGAGCCGGCGGCCGCCTCCACGGTGGGCGGGTCGGCCAGGTTGGTCTGCCAGGGGCGGACCCGGGAGGCGCGGGCGTGGTCGATCATCGTGTTGCGGGCGATCCCGAAGAGCCACACCCGCAGCGAGGCGACCTCGGGGTCGTAGCGGTCGGCGTTGCGCCAGGCCTTGACGAAGGTCTCCTGCGTGACGTCCTGCGCGGTCATCGGGTCGCCCAGACCGCGCAGCACGAAGCGGTAGACCTCGGTGCCGTGGAGCCGGTAGGCGGCCATCACGCCGTCCTCGTGCTCGAGCGACGGGACACTGCCGTCAGGATCGCTCACGCCTCGCAGTCTGCCCGCCACGACGGTGTGTACGGCGCGCCACGCGTCGGCGTTCAGCGGTCCAGTCCAGCGGATCGCGCACAGTCGTGTGAACGCGACCACCCCCGGCGCCGTATCCACCTGT
The DNA here is from genome assembly GCA_963790155.1 of uncultured Actinomycetota bacterium. Taxonomy (GTDB): domain Bacteria; phylum Actinomycetota; class Actinomycetes; order Propionibacteriales; family Nocardioidaceae; genus Nocardioides. The sequence goes on from CAWBNL010000009.1 coordinate 248,435, forward strand.
GTCACACCCGCACGGCGGGTGGGGACGTGAGGTGGCGCACCACCCCGCCGCCGGACGACGACCAGAAGGGCAGACAGCGATGTCAGCACTGAGGACTACAGGGCTGCGGGCGACCACCGGCGTGGCCGCATCAGCACTCGCACTCGCCGCCTTCGCGGTGGCACCGGCCACCGCGGCGGACACAGCGCAGGCGCCGGACCAGGCGCGGGCAGCACAGGGCGCACAGGCGCAGAAGGCCGCCGGGAAGCAGCGCGTCTTCAAGGTGCGCACCGAGAAGCAGCTGCGCACCGCCGTGCGCAAGGCGAACAAGAGCACCGGCAAGGACCGCATCGTCCTGCTGCGCTCGATCAAGTTCTCCACGGGCAGGGGCAGCAAGGGCGGCGCCGGGCGTGGCGACCTCGACGTACGGGGCAGCCTGGTCGTCATGGGCGGCGGGAAGACGATCAACGCCAAGGACGTCGACCGCGTCTTCGACGTGCGCAAGGGAAGCCGACTGGTCATCAAGCGGCTGCGGCTGCGCAACGGCGCGCCGGCCGAGACCGAGAGCGGCGGCCTGATCCGCAGCCGCGGCGACGTCCAGGTCCGCAAGTCGAGCCTGCTCAACTCCACCGTCACGGGCGCGGGTGCCTCCGGCGGCGCGGTCATGAACGACGGCGGCACGCTCCGCATCGTCGAGAGCCGGGTCAAGGGCAACTCGTCGGAGCGCGCAGGCGGCGGCATCGAGGCCAACGGCGGCACGACCGTCATCGCCCGCGGGCGGCTGACCGGCAACACGACCGGCGCCGTCCCCGGCAACGGTGGTGCCCTGCACCTGACCGGTGACGGCGACGTCAAGGTCAAGGGCAGCCTGGTGGCCAACAACACGGCCGGCGCCGAGGGCGGCGGCCTGTGGAACTCCTCCACCGGCGACTTCACCGTCGAGCGCACCACGGTCCGCGACAACTCGGCGGCCGGCGCGGACGCCGACCAGGGTGGTGGTGGCCTCTACAACGACGGCGGCACCATGACCGTGCGCGCCAGCAACATCGAGACCAACTCGGCCACGGGCGCAGCCGGCTCCGGCGGGGGTGTGCTCAACAACCTGGGCACGCTGACCATCGCGACGACCGAGGTGGAGGGCAACACCGCTCCTCGCGCCGGCGGCGGCATCGAGGCCAACGTGGGTACGACCACCGTGGTCGCGTCCACGATCCAGGGCAACAGCACCGGCACCGCGCCGGGCAACGGCGGCGGCCTGCACGTCACCGGCGCCGGCACGGTCAGCGTCGACACCACGAAGGTGCTCGGCAACTCCGCGGTCGAGGGCGGCGGCCTCTGGAACTCCGCCACCGGTCGGCTGACGGTCACCGGGTCCACGATCTCGGGCAACACCGCGTCCGGCGTGGCCGCTGACCAGGGCGGCGGCGGCATCTACTCCGACGGCGTCACGTCGATCACGGCGACCACGATCAACGCCAACAAGGCGACCGGCGCAGCCGGCTCCGGTGGTGGCGTGCTGAACAACCTCGGCACGCTCACGGTCGAGGGCAGCACCATCGCCGACAACGCGGCCAACCGCGCCGGTGGTGGCATCGAGGCCAACGTCGGCACCACCGAGGTGTCGCGCACGGTGCTCCAGGGCAACAACGCGGGCACCGCGCCCGGCAACGGCGGCGGCCTGCACCTCACCGGTGCCGGCAAGGTCACCGTCAACCAGAGCAAGGTCTACGACAACACCGCCGTCGAAGGTGGCGGCCTGTGGAACTCCGCCGTCGGCACCATGACGGTCACCGACACCCACCTGCGCGGCAACGTCGCCAGCGGTGGCGCAGCCGACCAGGGTGGCGGCGCGATCTACAACGACGGCGGCTCGCTCACCGTCTCGGGCTCGACGATCGAGTCCAACAAGGCGACCGGCGCCTCGGGCTCGGGTGGCGGCGTGCTCTCGCTCAACGGTTCGCTCACGATGACCGGGTCCAACCTGACCGGCAACTCCGCGCCGCGCGCCGGGGGTGCCGTCGAGGTCAACGGTGGGTCGGCCGACCTGTCGAACGTCGACGCGGCCAACAACGCCACCGGCGCCATGCCCGGCAACGGCGGGGCGCTGCACATCACCGGCGCCGGCACCGTCACCTGGACGACCGGCTCGATCACCGGCAACAGCGCCACCAACGAGGGCGGCGGGCTGTGGAACTCCGCGACCGGCACCCTCACGGCCACGGGCATCACCTTCTCGGGCAACACCTCGCCCGACGGCCCGGACGCCTACAACGACGGCGGCACCATGAACGTCAACGGAGCCGTCGTTCCTCCGATGACCGGGATCTGACACCCGCACAGCACGACGACGCCCCGGAGGCCAGGCCTCCGGGGCGTCGTACGTCCTGGATGTCGCAGGTGCGGACCGTCAGTGCTTGCTGGCCTGCTCTGCTCCGGCGCCGGTGAGCGCACGGACCTCGAGCTCGTCGTAGGCGGCCTCCGCCTCGACCTCGCGCGAGGTCACCGTCCCGAGCCAGCCGAAGAAGAATCCGGCGGGGATCGAGATGATGCCGGGGTTGGCCAACGGGAACCACGACCAGTCGTGGCCGGTGAACAGTGCCGTCGGACCGCCCGAGACGACCGGCGACGACGCCACGAGCACCAGGCACGTGATGAGACCGCCGTAGATCGCCCAGGTGGCGCCACGGGTGTTGAAGCGCCGCCAGAACAGGTTGAACAGGATCGACGGCAGGTTGGCGGACGCGGCGACCGCGAAGGCCAGCGCGACCAGGAACGCGATGTTGAGCTTCTGCGCCGGGATCGCCAGGGCGATGGCGATGCCGCCGATCACGAAGGCGGAGACCCGGGCGACCCTCACCTCGTCCTTCTCGGACGCGGTGCCCTTCTTCCACACGTTGGCGTAGAGGTCGTGGGCCACCGACGAGGCGGACGTCAGCGTGAGGCCGGCGACCACCGCGAGGATGGTGGCGAAGGCGACGGCCGAGATCAGGGCCAGCAGCACGGCACCACCCGTCGTACCGGCTCCACCGCCGACGGCCTCGGCGAGCAGCGGGGAAGCCAGGTTGCCACCGCTGGTGGCGACCTTGCTCTCCGGGCCCGTGTCGAGCAGGGCGGCAGCACCGAACCCGAGCGCCAGGGTCATCAGGTAGAACGACCCGATCAGGCCGATCGCCCACAGCACCGACGTACGAGCCGCCTTGGCGGTCGGGACGGTGTAGAACCGGATGAGGATGTGGGGCAGTCCGGCGGTGCCGAGGACGAGCGCGATGCCGAGCGAGATGAAGTCGAGCTTGCTCGTGAGGCTGATGCCGTACTTCAGTCCCGGCTGGAGGAACGCGTCGCCCTTGCCGGTGTTCTGCGCGGCCGCGCCGAGCAGCTCGGAGAGGTTGAAGTTGAACTTCGCCAGCACGAGGATCGTGATCAGGATCGTGCCGACCATCAGCAGGATCGCCTTGACGATCTGCACGTAGGTGGTGCCCTTCATGCCACCGACGGTGACGTAGAAGATCATCAGGATGCCGACGCCGACGATGACGAGCGCCTTGAGCGTCTCGCTCTCGACCCCGAGGAGCAGGGTCACCAGTGCACCGGCGCCGACCATCTGCGCAAGCAGGTAGAAGATCGACACGACGACCGTCGAGGTGGCGGCCGCGGTGCGCACGGGGCGCTGCTTCATGCGGTAGGCCAGCTGGTCGGCCATCGTGTAGCGGCCCGAGTTGCGCAGCAGCTCGGCGACGAGCAGCAGGGCGACGAGCCACGCGACGAGGAAGCCGATCGAGTAGAGGAAGCCGTCGTAGCCGTTGAGCGCGATCAGCCCGGAGATCCCGAGGAAGGACGCGGCGGACATGTAGTCGCCGGAGACGGCCATGCCGTTCTGGAAGCCCGAGAACTGGCGGCCACCGGCATAGAAGTCGGCGGCACCGGACGACTGGCGGCTGGCCCAGAAGGTGATGCCGACCGTGATCAGGACGACCGTCACGAAGAGGACGGCGGTGAGGGTCTCGGAGCTCATCGCTCCACCTCCGTCCCGCCGCCGCGGAGGGCGTCGTCGTAGCGAGCCGCGAGGCGGCGTGCGGCGGGGTCCACGTGCGTGTTCATGTGGCGGGCGTAGAGCCACGCGATCAGGAACGTCGAGGCGAACTGCAGCAGCCCGAAGACGAGGGCCACGTTGATGTTGCCGACCAGCTTGGCGCTCATGAAGTCGTGTGCCCAGTTGGACATGACCACGTAGAGCAAGTACCAGGCGAGGAAGGCCACGGTGGCCGGGATGACGAAGCTGCGGTAGCGACGTCGCAGGTCGTCGAAGTCGGCGGAGTCGTGGAGCTCCTCGTAGATCGGATGGGCCGAGCGTTGGTGGACGCCGTTGGGTTCGGACATCGGTCCTCCTCAGGAGATGTGATCACCCTCACGTTGGCACCGCGGGTGGAGCGGCGACGAGCAGGCCACGACCACCTGTCGGTCGGCGGGCGTGCGGGATCTGTCAGCGGTCGGTGTCGTACGACGAGCGGTCGCGGACGTCTCACCCCTGGGGCGCTCCCGATGCCGACGCGGCAGTGGGACGCTTCGCTGCGTGGAGAGCAACCGACGCACGCGCGACGATGCGCGCATCCTCGCGATCGCCTGGATCGTCCTGCTGCTCGGCGTCCTGACGATCGGCTGGGTGCTCACGCACCCGCTCGAATCGACCGTGGACCCGTGGGACGACAGCGTCGAGCGGTGGATCGCCGACCGGAGGACGCCCACGCTGGACTTCCTCGCCGCCTGGGGCAGCCACCTCGCCGACACGATCGTCGGGGTGATCGTCGCGGTGGTCGCGGCCTTCGTGCTCTGGCGCACGCAGCACTCGCGCCGTCCGTTGGTGTACTTCTCGGTGCTCGTCGGGGGCACGCTCGTGCTCTACCTGATCGTCACGGCCCTGATCACGCGCGACCGGCCGCCGGTGAAGATCCTCGACCCGGGCCTGGTGCCCGACCACAGCTTCCCGTCGGGCCACGTGGCGACCTCGATCGTCGTCTACTGCGCCCTGGCGATCTACCTCGCGCGGACGATCCCCGGGTCGCTGCGCTGGTCGTGGCCGTTGTTCCTCGCGCCCGTCATCGTGGCGCCGTCGCGCCTCTACGAGGGCGCCCATCACCCGACCGACGTCCTGACGAGCCTGGTCTTCGCCCCGCTCTGGGTGACGGCGGTGGCACTTGTCCTGCTTCCCCGCCCTGACAAGGTGGAGCCATGATCTCTCCCATCGTCGTCGTCACCGGAGCCAACGGACTCGTGGGCAGCCACGCCGTGGCCGCGCTTGCCGAGAGGGGCGTGACGGTGCGCGCGGTCGTACGCCGCCGGGGCACCGCGCCCGAGCTCGGCGGGGTCGAGGAGCACGTCGGCGACTTCGGTGACCCGGCCTTCGCGGCCGAGGTCGTCGCGGGCACCGACGTGCTCGTGACGACCGTGCACCCGCTCGGCGGCGACCGTGACGAGCAGCGCCGCATCGGCCTCGACGGCACGCTCGTGATCGCCGAGGCGGCCGGTGACGCCGGCGTCCCGCTGATCGTGCACGTGTCCACGGCCGGGGTCTACGACCGCAGCCCTGGGACGGGTGACGTCAGCGAGGACTCTGCGCTCGTGTCCGACGACGACAACGACTACTCGGTCGTCAAGCGCGACATCGACGCGGCCCTCGAGCGTCTCGGCGGCACCACCCGCGTCCTGGTGCGCCCGCCCGCGATCCTCGGGGCGGGCGAGTCGTCGGTGTGGAACACCGTCCAGCCGGCCGCCGTCGCCGAGGACGAGTCCCGGCGCCACTCGATCGCCGACCAGACCTTCGCCTGGGTGCACGTCACCGACCTCGGCGCGATCATCGCCGACCTCGCCACCGGGTCGATCCCGGTGCGTGACGACGTGTCGGCGGGGCCCGTCCTCGGCGGCTGTACGCCGGTCAACGTGGCGAGCGGACCGGCCACCCAGCGCGACTACCTCGGCGCCATCACGGACGAGCTCGGCCTCGAGCCGACGTGGAAGGACGAGCCCGCCTGGACCGGGCAGATCCGCGCCGACCGGGCCCACGGCTGGGGCTGGACGCCACAGGTCTCGCTCGACGACGCGCTCGCCGAGCTCAGGGCCGGCCTGCGTTCGTGACCCGTTCCTGACCACCGTCCACCCCCATCACATCTCTGGAGCACCCATGGAGTCCCGTCCCTTCCCCCGCACCTCCTTCTCCGCCTCGGTCGTCGGCCTCGGCACCTGGCAGCTCGGCGCCGACTGGGGCGACGTGAGCGAGGAGGACGCCCGCGCGGTGCTGGAGGCATCGGCCGAGGCCGGCGTGACGTTCTACGACACGGCCGACGTCTACGGCGACGGCCGCAGCGAGCAGATCGTGGGTCGCTTCGTCGCCGACCACGCCGACGCCGGCTTCACCGTGGCGACCAAGATGGGGCGCCGCGAGGAGCAGGTGCCGGCGAACTACGTCGAGGCCAACTTCCGCACGTGGCTCGACCGCTCCCGCCGCCACCTCGGCGTCGACACCATCGACCTCGTACAGCTGCACTGCCCGCCGAGCGAGGTCATCGACGCCGACGCGACGTACGACGTCCTCGACCGCCTCGTCGACGAGCAGGTCATCGCGGCCTACGGCGTCAGTGTCGAGACGGCCGCCCAGGCGCTGAGCGCCATCGCCCGTCCGCACGTCGCGAGCGTCCAGATCATCCTGAACGCGTTCCGGATGAAGCCCCTCGACGAAGTCCTTCCCGCCGCGCAGGCCGCGGGCGTCGGCATCATCGCCCGCGTGCCGCTGGCCTCTGGGCTTCTGTCGGGCAAGTACGGCCTGGACACGACGTTCGCCGAGGACGACCACCGGAACTACAACCGCGACGGCAGCGCCTTCGACGTCGGCGAGACGTTCTCCGGCGTCGACTACGCCACGGGCGTCGAGGCGGCTCAGGCGTTCGCGCGGCTGGTCGCGGACAGCGGGCTCGACGTCACGCCGGCGCAGGCCGCCATCGCGTGGGTCTGCCAGCAGCCGGGCGTCACCACCGTCATCCCGGGCGCGCGCAACGTCGAGCAGGCGCGGTCCAACGCCGCCGCCGGCTCCGTCGGTCCGCTCCCGGAGTCGCTGCTCGAGGGTGTGGCGTCGTTGTACGACGAGCGGATCCGCGACCAGGTGCACGGCCGCTGGTAGTGCCGTGAACCTCCACGGGTGGGTCGTCGCGGCGGAACGCAGGTGGGACGCGGCCCGCCTGCGGCGCGCGCACGCGACCCCTCCCTCTCACTTCCGGATCGAGCCCTACCTCGGTCACGGCGGTGTCGCGGGCGTGGTCGTGCGAGGGCGGGTCCTGGACAACAAGCTCGGGACGGAGGCGGTGGAGGGCGAAGGAGTGCGCGCGGCGGCCCACCGCACGCTCCGGCACTTCGTGACCAACGAGCTGCCCGGTGTACCGCTCCGGGTCACCGTGGCCGGGACGAGCGCCGATGTCGTCACCGACGACGAGGGCTACTTCATCGTCCGTCTCGCGACGTCGCCCGAGGCGCTGACGAGCCCGTGGACCGGAGGGACGGTCGAGCTCCGCGGCGACTACCGCGGTGTCCCGGAGGCGCAGGCGGAGGTCGACGTGCTCGTCCCCTCAGCCGCCGCGCGGTTCGGTGTCATCTCGGACATCGACGACACGATCCTGGAGACCGGCGTCCAGCGGGCGTTGCGGATGGTCGTCCAGACCTTCACCGGCTCGGCGCTCACGCGGACGGCGTTCCCCGGCGCGCCCGAGCTGTACCGGGACCTGGCCGCCGGGGTGAATCCCGTCTTCTACGTCTCGTCGAGCCCGTGGAACCTGTACGCCTTCCTGCTGGCGTTCCTGCGGCACCGCGGGTTCCCGCGCGGACCGGTCCTGCTGCGCGACCTGCTGGGCACCCGGGCCGGGCGCGAGCAGAAGCACCAGCGGATCAACGAGATCCTCGACCTCCACCCGGACCTGCCGTTCGTGCTCCTCGGCGACTCCGGCGAGCGCGACCCCGAGATCTACGCCGACACCGTCCGCGCGTACCCGAGCCGGATCCTGGCGGTCTACATCCGCGAGGTGCGGCTCGACCCGGGTGATGGGCGGGTCGAGGAGGTGTCCGACGCCTGGGGGCCGGACGTGCCGTTCGTCCTCGCCGCGGACTCCGACGCCGTACGCCGGCACGCGGCGGGCCTCGGGCTGCTCTGAGCTTGGCGCCAATCCGACGACGATCGACCGGATGTGGCTGGTCCGTGCCTGCCCGGGCGCGGCACGCTGTGAGCGGTCGACGAGACGGGAGGGGCCTCCATGGGTGTCGGATTCATCGGGCTCGGGACCATGGGCCTGCCCATGGCGCTCAACATGGTCAGGGCGGGGACGCCGCTGGTCGTCTGGAACCGGTCGCGTGCGGCGGCGGACCTCGCGGCGGAGGCCGGCGCGACGGTGGCTGACAGCCCGGCCGACGTGTTCCGCGAGGTGGAGACCGTGCTGCTCATGCTGGCCAACGGGGCGGTCATCGACGAGGTCCTCGAGCGGGGCAGCCCGCGCTTCGCCGAGATGGTGGCGGGCCGGACGCTCGTCCACATGGGCACCACCGAGGCGTCGTACTCGCTCGCACTCGCCGAGGACGTCACGTCGGCCGGCGGGACCTACGTCGAGGCGCCGGTGTCGGGATCGCGCGTCCCCGCCGAGGCTGGCCAGCTCGTGGGGATGGTGGCCGGTCCGGACGCGGCAGTGGCCGCGGTGCTCCCGCTGCTCGCGCCGATGTGCGCCACCACGGCACGCTGCGGTGCGGTCCCCGACGCGACGCGGATGAAGCTGGCCGTCAACCTCTTCCTGATCACCCAGGTGACCGGGCTGGCGGAGGCGTTCCACCTCGCCGAGAGCCTCGGTCTGGACCTGGAGGTCTTCCGGTCGGTGGTGGACGCCGGGCCGATGGCCAGCAGCACCTCGCGGATCAAGCTGGAGAAGCTGCTGCACGGCGACTTCGCGGCCCAGGCGTCGATCGAGAACGTCCACTACAACAGTCGGCTCGTGTCGGACGCGGCCCGGGGCGCCGGCGTCTCGGCTCCCGTCCTCGACACCTGCCGGGAGCTGTTCTCCGAGGCAGAACGCCTGGGTCACGGTGACGAGGACATGGCCGCGGTCCTGCGAGCGATCGAGGCGCGCACCGCAGCGCGGTGATGGTCGAGGAACCAGCGGCGCTTCAGCTCTTGATCAGGAACCGCTCGGGATGCGGCAGCGGCTCGAAGCCGACGCGCGCGTAGACCTCGTGCGCGTCGCGCGTCGCGAGCAGGACGCGGCTGAGCCCCATCGGCTCGAGGTGCTCCATCACGGCGTCGACCAGCATCCGTCCGAGCCCGCGGGCGCGGTGGTCGCGGTCGACGTACACGTCGGCAAGCCAGCCGAAGTTGGCGTGATCGGTGAGCACGCGGGCGTACGCCACCTGCTGCCCGTCGGCGGTGAAGACGCCGAAGTTGAGCGAGTGCCGCGCGGCCGTCTCGATGTTGTCGCGGGTGCGCCCCATCGCCCAGTAGGCGTCGGTGCTGAGCCACGGGTGGATGCGGTCGAAGTCCATGTCGGCGAGGTCTGTGCGGATCTCGTAGCCGTCGGTGGTCATGGCCCGATCCTCCCAGTCGCTCGCTGCTAGACCGGCTTGTGACGGTTCGTGGCGGGGTCGACCATGGGGGCATGGGTGACGCAGAGCTCAACCTCGAACGCATGGTCAAGGCACCGATCAACGACGTCTTCGAACAGGCTCGCCGACATCGAGAGCATCAACGAGTGGCAGCCCCGCAAGGGCAGCATCCGGCGGAAGTCCGTGCAGACCTCACCCGGCCCGGTCGGCCGAGGAACGACCTACGAGGACTCGACTCTGTTCGGCAAGGCGCCCGGTGAGGTGGAGACCTTCGACCGACCCGAGCGGTTGGTCTACCACTGGCGGCAGACGGCGCCGTGGGGATCGCTGCTCGCGGAGGGCTGGCCGGGCTACACGCTCGAGTCGGTGGGTGATCGCGAGACGCTCGTACGCCACGACGCGCGGCTGAAGACGTACGGGATCTACGGTCCGGCAACCCCCGTCATGAAGCGGATCGCCCTGCGCGAGAGGACGGCTGTGCTGGACGCCTTGGAGGCCTCGTTCAGCTAGCGCGCCGCGCCTCGCGCGACGCCGAAGCACCGAAGGTGTGCGCTATGCCCTACTGTTGAGGCTGTTGAAGGGTCGGCCTCCGGGTCGTCCTGGCCGCACAAGACGTGCGGCTCGTATCTCGTACTCCTGGTTTTCGGTTCGCTGGACTCCATCAGGTGGATGTCTTCAGCAGATCGCCGGCACAGAGCCCGCGAACGAAACAAAGGAAAATCTCATGGCTTCAGGAACTGTCAAGTGGTTCAACGCTGACAAGGGCTTCGGCTTCATCGCCCAGGACGGCGGCGGCGAGGACGTGTTCGTTCACTTCTCCGCGATCCAGTCCGGTGGCTACAAGTCGCTCGACGAGAACCAGAAGGTCGAGTTCGACCTCGCCCAGGGCCCCAAGGGTCCCCAGGCTGAGAACGTTCGCGTCTCCTGATCTGACTCACTGAGAGCCCCGACCGCTTCGGCGGTCGGGGCTCTTGTGCATTTCGGGTGACGGCGCGCCTCAGGGCCGTGCTGGTGCGTAGTCCAGACGTGGAGTGATGTAGAGCTCGACGCCGTCCTTGATCGCGTCGGCCATGGTTTCTGCTTGTGGTGCGGTCAGCCGGGTGGTGCCGGTGTGGTCGACGAGGTAGGCGAGTCCGTGGGGTGTGCGCCAGAGGTGTCGGCCTGGGCCGACGACTCGGGTGGTGAGGCCGCCGTGGGTCTTGGTGCGGTGGTGAGTGCGGCGTAGTGGCCCGGAGTTGTGTGGGCCGGTCTGGCCGGGTGGTCCGGTGTCGTCGTAGGGGATGGCGTGGTCGTAGTCGACGGTGTCGCGGGTGGCGGTGCGCGGGGTGTAGGGAAAGCAGTCACCACCGGTCTGGATCCACACGTGGTCCTTGACGGTCTCGGGGTGCTCGTAGGCGTCGGTGCGGCGGCGGAGCCGGAGGTCGAGGACGGGGGTGATGGTGATGTCGGCGTTGCCGAGGACTTCTGCGAGCTGGGTGATGTCGATGGGGCCGATGCCCTCGATGCGGGCGACGCCGGTGCGGGTGCGGAGTGCTTCGTCGGTGAGGTGGACGAAGAGGCGTCCGCGGCCGCGGAGCTTCGCGAGCTTGCGGGCGGGGAGGGCGCAGAGCCGCTCGACGGTCTCGGCCATGTGGTCGGGTGCCCATACGGGCTGGCTGGGCTGGCTGGGCTGCTCGGGCTCGACGGTGTCGTCGTCGTGTTGTGCGGGCTGGGTGTGGTCGAGGAGGAGCTTGAGGAGCTCGACGGGGCGTGCGAGCCAGCCCATGGCCAGCGAGCGGAGCTCGTCGTGGTTGTGGTCGTGTCCCATGGTGGTGGTGAGGATGTCGGCGACGCGGTCGACCATGGCGTCGATCCAGGCGGCGTCGCCGGCGGTGATGCGGGCGATGATGTGGCGGTAGCCGTACTCGTCGGTGCGGGAGAGCCGGACGTAGCGTTCGTGGCGGGACCGTTCGCGTTCGGCGCGGTGGGTCTCGGGGTCGGCCTCGATGGTCTTGGCGCGGGCGATCTCGAGGACGGTGGAGGGTGCGTGGCCGGCGATGGCCTCTGGCGACGGCGCGGTCGACGCGTCCGACCTGCTCGGACAGCAGGGCACGGGTCAGGACGGCGACCTTGCGCGCCACCCACGGCTCACAGGCACCGGTCTGGACGACGGCCCAGGTGCGGGGGAGTCGGTGGACCAGGTCGAGGCCGTCCGCGATCAGCGCCCGGGTGGTGGCGGGGTGGGTCTCGCGGGCCATCGCGAGCTCGGGGATTGCGTGCTCGCGCACCGCCGGGGTGCCGTCGCCGCCGGGGGTGACCATGGGGTCGCGGTCGTCACGCGGGTGTCCGTGGACGACGGCCCACTGGGTGGCGAGCTCCAGCTCCGCCACCTCGGCGAGACGGCGCGTGCGCAACGCCCCGGTGGCGCAGTCCAGCAGCTCCCTCGCCGAGGCCTCGTCGGCCGCCTGTGGCGGCTGCTGGGGGAGGGTGGCGATGAGCATGGCTCATTCTATCGAACAGGTGTTCGAAGCGCAAGGAGTTCGAACACCTGTGGAGCGCTGGAGTGTGCCCACGCAGCGAGCTCCTCTCAGTGACACCAACGGACGTCGCCCGCCCCATCGCGGTGACACGACTCGTGGGCGTTGTACCTCAGGTCCATTGCTGGGTGAGGTCTTGGGCGACGTCGGCGAGGAGTTCTGTGAATGCGGCAACGAGTGGGGTCGAGGCTTGGTCTTGTCGTACCGCGGCGTGCAGGGTGCGGTGAAGCGGTGTTCCGGTGAGGTGGCGGTGCGTGGTTCCGGCCAGGCCGGTGAGTGCAAGTCGTGACACGAGCGCTACGCCGTACCCGGTGGCGACGAGGGCCTGGGCCACGTCGTAGGACTCGGTCTCGAACCTGACGATGGGGTCGAATCCGGCTGTGCGGGTGGCCCGGTCGAACTGGAGTCGGGCGTCGCTTCCGGCTCGGATGACGACCCACGCTTCCTGGTGCAGGTCACGCAGGCGCACACGCGAGCCGGTGTCCGCGGCTGCGGGGTGGTCCTCGGGGAGGACCAGGACCATCGGGTCGAGCATCAGTTGGTGAATCTCGACCCCCGCGGGTGGTTGTGGTGGTCTGTCCCAGGCAGCGATGACCGCCAGGTCGAGGTCTCCGTCGGCGACGAGGGCAGGTCCGTTGGGGGATTGGATGTCGATGACTGAGATGTCGGCGGTGGCATCGCGGTGACGCAACGCAGTGAGCGCTGGCGGAAGCAGGTGCAGGGCGGCGGCTTGGAAGGCTCCGATCCTCAGCCGTCGCTGTTTGTCGTGGAGCCACTCATCGAGTGCTTCGTGTGCTCGCAGGACCTCGGTGTGAATGCGGTGGCCGTGCTGGGCCAGGACCTGCCCTGCGGCGGTGAGCGTCGCTCCGCGGGGTCCTCGGTCGACCAGCGCAACGCCCCAGTCTTCCTCGGCTCGGCTGAGCCGCTGGGTGATGGCCGCCGGGGTGAGGCGCAGCTCATCGGCGGCGGCACCCATGGAACCTGTTTCGCCGATGAGTGCGATCAGTCGAAGTTGCTCCGCGCTCTTCACAAAAGTGAACTTACCCTTCGCTTTTGTCGCTGTCGTTAACAGTGGCGGAGCGCCACCATGGTGGTGCGGACACGGGGTACGACGGAGAGGGATTCGATGGCGGTGCTGGGCGCGTTCATTGCGACGACATGGTTCTTGGCGATGCTGCCGGGTGTGGGTCAGGCGCTGATGCTGCGCCAGACTCTCGTGCACGGACGCATCCGCTGCGCTGTTGACCATCGCGGGGACCGCGACCGGCCTCCTGGTGTGGAGCATCGCTGCAGCCGGAGGACTGTCCGCCCTGCTGCTGGCCAACGAGACCGCGTACACGATCGTGCGTTGGCTGGGAGGTCTGTTCCTTGCCTACGTCGGTCTCCGAGGCATCCTCACAGCCCACCGCGATGGTGCCGACACCCGCGCTGACACTGGTGCTGAGGCAGTTTCTGACGCTGTGCGTCCTCGGCACGCGTTCACGGCAGGGCTGATGACCAACCTCGGCAACCCCAAGGCGGGCGTCTTCGCCATCTCGCTGCTCCCACAGTTCGCTCCTGCGCACGGCAACGTCTTCCTCGCCACCGCAGGACTCGGCCTGCTGTGGGCCCTGGTGACCGCCGCCTGGTACGTCGTCTTCGTCTCCCTGGTGCAGCGCTGCCGCAGCTGGGTCACCGGCCCACGTGCCCAGCGCGCCGTGAACCGGGCCACCGGAGCCATCCTCATCGCCCTCGGCGTCGGCGTGGTGCTCGGCGTATGACCACCCACACTGTTCTTGCCTTCGCGGCCTTGGCTGCGGTGCTGGTCGTCATCCCCGGCCCGGCTGTCATTCTCGTGCTCAAGAGCGCCATGCTGCGCGGACGTGGATCTGCGGTCGTGACCGGACTGGGCGTGCTGACCGCGGACCTCATCTGGGCCACAGCCTCCGTCGTCGGCCTGACCGCGTTGCTGGTCTCGTCCCAGTTCGCCCTCGACGTGGTCCGCGTGGCTGGAGCCGCGTACCTCTTCTACCTCGGCGTGCGTCTGCTGCGCACCCGCCAGTTCAACGTGTCAGTCGACAACGAAGCAGGTGGACCCAGCAAGGTCACCCCTGTCCGCGCGTTCGGCGAAGGGTTCCTCTGCGACATGTCGAACCCCAAGACCGTCCTGGTCTACGCCAGCGTCATCCCCCAGTTCCTCAACGCCTCCAGCTCAGGGACGGACGCCTTCGTCCTGGGGCTGGTCTTCGCGGCCCTGGGGTTCGCGACGTCGGTGTTGTACGCGCTCGTGTTCGGGGCAGCCCGGACGCTGCTCAGCAACGGGCGAGTGATGCGGAACCTGCTGCGCGGAAGCGGGGGCATCCTCGTGCTCTTCGGCGTCGGCCTGCTGGTGGAGCGCCCGTCCCACTGAAGGCGCCCCTATCCCACCGCCCCGCGCTCACCTACAGTGGCTCAGTGACCGTGGGGACGGAGGGCAGAGTCCAGGTCGCCGCGTCGGACGCAATCAGGCGTACCTTGACACCCTCGGGACTCCATCACGAACGCGTGAGGCTTGAGTCATGACCACCGCAACGCACAGCACCCTGCTCTACGACGGCGCGCGGCAGTACGCCGACGAGGTCGGTGGCGTCCTCCGTCACGCGCTCGGACAGGGGCACCGCGGGCTCGTGATGGCACCGGCGCGACGAGTCGACGAGCTGCGTTCGTCCCTCGGCCGCGACGCGGACGAGGTCACCTTCGTCGAGGACACCGTCGCCTACGCGCCGCAGTGGAACGCCTACCGCGTGCTGATCGACTTCGCGAGCGCGGCGCCGGGCGTACGCACCTGCGCAGATCGCCGAGCAGACGCTGCTGGCGCGGACGCCGGCCGAGCTGGTCGACTACCAGCGGCTCGAGGCGGCCATCAACATCGTCTTCGCCGACAGCGACGTCGACCTGCTCTGTCCCTACGACGCCGGAACGCTGCCGGCACACCTCCTCGACATCGCACGGCACACCCACGACGCGATGCGCGGGGCGGCGGCGAGGTGTCACCCAATGCGAGCTATGACGAACCTCTCGCCATGCTGGTCGGCCTGTCCGCCGTGGCCCCTGCGCCACGCGACTCCATCACCATCGACTGCTCGTCCCCGGCCGATGTCGCCGGCGCGCGGCGGCTGGTGCGCAGCCTCGGCGCCGACCTCCGACTCGACCCGGACGTGGTCGCCGACGTGGCTCTCGCGGTCACCGAGGTGCTGACCAACGCCCTGCTCCACGGCGCTCCGCCGGTCATGCTCCACGTGTACGAGTCCGGTCCCACCTGGGTCTGTCACATCCAGGACGGTGGCCACGCGCCGCTCGACCCGCTCAGCGGCCTGGTCCCGCCGGCCGAGCCGTCCGACCACGGGTACGGCCTGTGGCTCGCCCGGCAGCTCTGCTCGGCCGTCGACGTCGGCACCGACGGGTCGGGTACGCACGTGCGGCTGCACACCCGCACGACCCTGCTTGACCGGCCGACGTCGAGCTGTGAAAGGTTCGCGCATGCTGCCTGACGCCTTCAACCTCGCCGGACGAGTCGCGTGGGTGACCGGCGCCGGTTCGCCGGACGGGATCGGCTTCGCCACCGCGGTACTTCTCGGTGACCTCGGTGCGGACGTCGCGGTGGCGGCGACGACGGCGCGCGCCTTCGACCGTGCCGCGGAGCTCGAGGAGCGGGGCATCCGCGCGATCGGTGTGGTGGCCGACCTGACGGTCGAGGAGCAGGTGCGCGACGCCCACGCCCACGTGGTCGACCGCCTCGGTCCGCCGTCCATCCTCGTGAACAACGCCGGCATGACGAGCGTGAGCGCGCCCGCCTTCAGCGCCGAGACCGGCAGCGGTGGCGAGACCGGTGCCGTGGACCAGCTGTCCCACGACCAGTGGCGCACGTCGCTGACGCGCAACCTCGACACGGCCTTCCTGGCGACCCGCGCGGTGCTACCGGGGATGCGGCAGCAACGGTGGGGACGCGTCGTGATGGTCACCTCCGTGACCGGACCGGTGATGGCGATGCGGGGCGAGGCTGCGTACGCCGCTGCGAAAGCCGGCATGGTCGGCCTCACCCGGTCGGTGGCGGTCGACTACGCCCCCGAGGGCGTCACGGCCAACGCGGTGGCGCCCGGCTGGATCGCGACGGGCAGCCAGACGGACGACGAGGTGAGGCAGGGACGTCTTGTTCCTGCGGGTCGGAGTGCGACGCCCGACGAGGTGGCGGCCGCGATCGCCTTCCTCTGCACCCCCGGCGCGTCGTACGTGACGGGCCAGTGCCTCGTCGTCGACGGAGGTAACGCCATCGCCGAGGAGCGCGCCTGACTTTTCCGCCGTCCCCGGAGAACTGCGAGGGAACTGCGGTGTCGGCGTCCTTCCCTGTCCGGACGCTCGCGGCCTAGCATCCGAAGAGTCCGGGGACCAACGATCGAAGGATGTTGTGATGCGATCTCGACTCAAAGCGGCGCTCGCCGTACTGCTGACCACCTTGACCGTGGGAGCGATGACTGCGGCTCCGGCCGCTGCCGTGACCGGCGGCGAGGCCGACGGCAACCGGCACCCGAATGTCGGTCTGATCCTCTTCTACAGCCCGGACGGGCGCTTCCGGTGCTCGGCGACCCTGGTCACCCCGACGGTGCTCCTGACGGCCGCCCACTGCACGTCCGACACTGTGGGCCAGACGTTGGTGGACTTCCGGTCCGTGGTGGCGCTGGAGCCGCCCACCGGTTATCCCGTCGCCGCGGACCCGGCCGCCGGCTACACCCAGGCGGAGATCGAGGCTGCCGGCTTCCTCTCCGGCAGGGCTTACGCGCACCCGGACTACTCGAACTTCACCGACCTGGACAACTGGAACGACGTCGGCGTCATCAAGCTCGACCGGCCAGTGACCACCATCGCGCCTGCGACGATCGCACCCCAGAACTACCTGGACGCCTATGCCCAGCCGAAGCTCAACAAGACGCTGTTCACGTCGGTCGGGTACGGCACGGAGGTTCGCAAGCCCGAGTCGGGACCGCAGAAGCCGACTCCGCAGTCGTACCCGCTGATCCGACGGTTCGCCGTCCAGCCGGGGCAGAAGCTCACCAGTCAGATCCTGCAGCTCAACGGCAACGTCAACGACAACCGGGGCACCGGCGGAACCTGCTTCGGCGACTCGGGTGGACCGACGTTCCTCAACGGCTACGTCGTCACCGTCACGAGCTACGCCTACACCAGCAACTGTCGCTACCTCGGCGGCTACCAGCGCGTCGACATCGAGGGTGTCCAGGAGTGGCTGGCCAACTTCGGGGTCTATCCCGCAGCTTCCTGAGGCCGGTCAGCGGCTGCCGAGCCCGTCGAGGGTCGCCATCTCCTCGTCGCTGAGGCTGAACCCGCCGACGTCCGCGTTCGACCGGATGCGGTCTGCGTTGACCGACTTCGGGATGACGACGACCTCGTGCTGCAGGTGCCAGCGGATGATCACCTGCGCCGGCGTACGACCGAGTCGCTCGGCGATCTCCACGATCGCGGAGTGCTCGAGGGTTCCGCCCCGAAGGGCGCTGTAGCCCTCGACCGCGACGCCACGGGAACGGTGCTCCTCCATCACCCCGGCGTCGAAGAGGAGCGGGCTCCACTTGATCTGGTTGATCGCCGGCGCCACGCCGGTCGCGTCGGTGATCTCGTCGAGCAGGGACGCGTCGAAGTTGCTCACGCCGATCTCGCGCGTCAGGCCGGCGTCGCGGGCCTCGACGAACGCGCGCCACAGGTCCGCGTTGGACGAGCCGGATCCTGGCCAGTGGATGAGCCAGAGGTCGACGTGGTCGACCTGCAGCAGCTCCAGGCTCTTGCGCAGGGTGTCGAGCTCCTTGCCGACGTTGTCGGGTGGGCACTTGGTCGTCACGAACACCTCGTCGCGGGGTACGCCGCTCTCGGCCAGCGCGCGTCCGACCTCCGCCTCGTTGCCGTAGACCGTGGCCGTGTCGAGATGGCGGTAGCCGCTCTCCAGGGCACTCGTGGTCGCGCGGACGGCGTCGTCGCCGGTGATCTGCCAGGTGCCGAACCCGAGGAGCGGGATGCGGGCACCACCGTTGAGCGTGAGCGTCTGGTCCGGGAGCTGCGGGGTGTCGTCGGTCATGGTCCCGATGCTAGCCACGGGGCGCGAAACTCCACGCTGGTCAGGTCAGCGGCAGCAGCGCCGACACCCGGCCGCCCGAAGGGCCGGGGCCGGCCTCGAGCGAGCCGCCCAGCTCGGTGGCGCGCTCGCGCATCGACGCCATGCCGACACCGGGGCGCCAGCCGTCGGTGTGGCCCCCGTGGTCGGTGACCTCGAGGTGCAGCCCGTGCTCTGCAGGGTGCAGCAGCACCGACGCGGACGCGCTGGTGCTGTGCCGGGCGACGTTGGTCAGTGCCTCGGTGACGATGCGGTACGCCGCCACCTCGACCGCAGCGGGCAGGTCGGGGAACTCTGCGGGCGCCGAGACGTCCACCGCGACGGGTTGGCCGTCGCGGTTGCGCAGACCGACGGCCTGCTGGCGCAGGGCCGGCACCAGGCCGAGCTCGTCGAGCGCCGGCGGGCGCATCGCGTAGACCATCCGCCGGATCTCCTCGATCGCGATCACGGTGTCGGCCCGCAGCTGGGTCACCATCTCCTCGGCCGCCGCAGGATCGGTGCGGATGAGGTTGCGCGCCGCGTCCGAGGTGAACGCGACCCCGGACAGCCGCGGGCCCAGGCCGTCGTGCAGCTCGCGACGGAGCCGACGCCGCTCCTCCTCGACGGCGGCGATGGTGTGTCCGCGGGACTCGAGGAGCTGCTCAGCTAGCGCTCGCGCGCGCACGGTCTGCGCCAGCAGGGGGACGGTGAGCCCGAGCACCTGCTCGTCCCCGCGGGAGAAGGCCAGGTCACCGGGACGCAGCCCCACCACCAGCTCGCCCGCGCCGTCGAGGTCGAGGGAGCGGGTGTGGGTGGTCGCGGTGCCGGTCGAGGCGACGAGCACGCCGTCGACGACGAGGGCGGCGTACGGGATGACGAGGGCCTCGCGGATCGCGCGCAGCGCCATGACCGGTTCCGCGCCGATGCGGTCCGCCACCGCCGACGCGGCCCCCAGAGGGTCGGGACGTTGGCCGAACAGCAGCTGGTCCACGACGCCGCGCAGCACGACGCACGTGGGGTGGTAGATGGTCGCTGACAGGGCGGCCAGGAGGGCCTGCGCCCCGACGTTGAGCTCCTGCGCGCCGATGGCCTCGAGCAGGGCCAGCGCCAGCACGAAGACGGCCATGACGGTCACGAGCGCAACGGAGTGCACGACGGTCCGCACCACGAGTGCGCGTACGTCGACGAGGTCGGGCAGCGTGGCGCCGACGTACATGGCCGGCGCGACCAGCGCGAACCCGGCCATCCCGATCGCGGGCAGCGTCCCGCTGTCGAAGCCTTCGGCGGAGAAGGACGCGAGGAAGTAGAAGAGGCTCGCAAGTAGCAGTGCCAGCGCCATCCAGACCAGGGCGCGGCGCTCGCGGTCCGCGGACACCTCGATGCGCCACCAGGTGTGGGCCAGCACGGCGCAACCCTGCAGCAGGCCCATCAGTCCCGCGATGCCGAGGTCGACCCCGGCGTACGCCGTCCCGATCGCCCCGGCTCCGACGACGACCACTCCGCTGACGAAGTCGACCGGGTGTCGCCAGCGCAAGCGGGGGAACGTCACGAGCGCAGCGGGCGCGAAGAGCGACACCGCCGCGGCGAGCGCGACTGCCCCCGTGCGCTCACGATCAGCGGCGAGGAGCACACCTGCAACGAGGGCGGCGGCTCCGGTGCAGACCATCAGTACGGCCGACACCGTGGCGTGGCGCGCCAGCAGCAGTGCGGCGCCCGACGCGGCGGTCGAGACCGCCACGAACGCCAGGGCGAGGATGAAGGCGTCCATGGGGCTAGGCGCCCAGCCCTCGTTCGCGCGCCCGCAGCACCGCCGCCGTACGGTCGGTGACCTCGAGCTTGGCGAAGATCGTCGTCAGGTTGTTGCTCACCGTCTTGGGTGAGAGATGCAGCGTCTCGGCGATGTGTGCGGTCCGTCGTCCCTGGGAGAGGAGACCGAGGATCTCGCGTTCGCGAGGGGTCAGCTCCGGGAACGGCTCGTCGGCCGCGACGTCGTATGGCGGGTTGGCGAAGTGCTGCAGCAGGCGTGTCGCGATGCCGGGGCCGAAGATCGCCTGGCCGCGGGCGACCGCCTTGATGCCGTCGGCGATCTCGTCCTGCTCGGCACCCTTGAGCAGGTAGCCCCGGGCTCCGGCCTGCATCGCCGTGAAGACGGTGGCGTCGTCGTCGTACATGGTGAGCACCAGGACCGCGACGTCCGGCACGGCCTTGCGGATCCGGCGGGTCGCCTCGACACCGTCCATCCCGGGCATGCGTACGTCCATGAGCACGACGTCGGGCCGGCACAGCTGGGACTCGCGGACCGCGCCCTCGCCGTCCTCGGCCTCGCCGACGACCTCGAACTCGTCGAGGGTGCCGAGCAGCGCGGCCAGGCCGCGCCGGACCACCGGGTGGTCGTCTGCCAGCAGCACTCGGATCGGCACAGCACCACTATGGAGGGTGCCGGCCTCCCGGCGCTCGGGAAGAACTTCCCTCCTCGCAGGACTGGTCGGGACGCTCGCGGGAGGCGATGCTCTGGAGCAGGGAGTGCCTGGAACCGGAATGTGGAGCCATCACAGTTCCCGCTTCCTTTGGAGGAGACATGTCCAGCACCACAGTGGCCCCGGCTCGGGGCATCACCACGACCAGGCAGAAGATCGGCATCGCCATCGCCGGCGTGTACGCGCTGACGAACATCCCAGGCTTCCTGCTCAACGGACCCGAGCCCGGCGTCGAGGGACCGCCGATGGCCATCCTGGTCATCGGCAGCGTCCTGGGTGTGATCGGACTGGTGGCTTCGGTGCTGGCGTGGCGCGGCAACCGCGTCGCGCTGCGTGTCGCCGCCGGGGCGATGATCGTGATCACGCTGACCGGGCTGCCCGCGTTCTTCGTCGACGTTCCGATGTTCATCAAGGCCCTGGTCGGGTTCTCGGTGCTCCTGACCGTGCTGGCCGTGGTCCTGATGTTCTCGACCGACCGGCGCCCCGTGCCGGTCTCCGACTGAGGTCGGTGCCCGATGATTGCCGTCGTCACGGTCCTCAGCGCGTTCCCGCTCGGTTACTTCCTGGCCAGCCGGCTCGCAGCGAACATGACGTACGCCGTCGTCTACCTGTGGGCGTTCGTCTTCCAGGGCATCTACCTGATGCTCGACTCCCTCGACGGGGGCGCGAGCCCGGCGTTCGTGACCTCGGAGTTCCCGCTGTCCTACGGTCTGGTGACTCTGGCGATCTTCGTCGTCGGGTTCGGCCTCGTCCAGCTCGGCCACCGGCTCGGGCAAGGTCGTCGGGAGCGTGCCCCTCGTGGGCTCCCTGGGAGCGCACTGAGCAGGACTCCGACAGACCGGTGAGTGTGATCCGGGTCGGACTGGTGGCGCCGCTGGTCCTGGCGGTGGCCGTGCTGGGCGCGTGCGCCACCTCTGACCCTGCGGACCCGAGGGACAGCGAGATGGTGACGGGCTCAGCCGCTCCCAGTGGGGCGTTCCCCGTGGACGGCCGGGAGCTCTACCTCGAGTGCTCGGGGGAGGGCGAGCCGACGATCGTGCTGGAGGTCGGTGAGGGTCGCCTGATCGGAGACCTCGACGCGCTGCGGACGGCCCTCGACTCGGAACGGCGGGTGTGTTCCTACGACCGCGCCAACAAGGGGAGGAGTGGTGCCGCGCCCACGCCGCGTACCGGCGAGGAGCTGGTCAGCGACCTGCACGTCCTGCTCGAGGCTGCGGCCGTGCCGGGGCCGTACGTGCTGGTCGGCCACTCGGCCGGCGGGTTGCTGGTCCAGGCGTACGCCGCGACCTACCCCGATCAGGTCGCCGGCGTCGTGGCCTTCAACCCGGTGCCGCCGTGGAAGCCCTGGGCCAACTCGGCGATGAGGATCATGACGCCGCTGGAGCGCAAGGACGAGGCCGCCTTCCTCGGAGGCGCCAACGGCGAGTCCTTGGACTACCGCAGCATCAGCACGGTCATCGAGGATCACGCGGTCCCGCAGGACATCCCCTTCCGCCTGATGATCTCGAGCGCACACCAGTGCCCCGTTCCCGACAGTGTCTGCATGCGCACGTACACCGCCTACGAGAGGGTCATGGAGCAGGTGGCAGGGCGCTGGGGGATGGGCGGCTTCTCCGAGGTGGAGGCCTCGCACGAGATCCATTCCGACGCCACGGGAGAGGTCCTGGCAGTCGTCGACGAGGTGCTCGCAGCCGCTTCCTAGCCGCTGAGCGGCAGCCTCACTCGTACGACCGTGGCGTTCGGCTGCGAGTCGACGCCGATGTCGCCCCCGTGCCGCTCGACGATGATCCGGCGCGAGATGTCGAGGCCCAACCCCGTGCCCTTGCCGACCTCCTTGGTCGTGAAGAACGGCTCGAAGGCGTGGGCGGCGACCTCGTCGGTCATGCCGTGGCCGGTGTCGCAGACCTCGACGACGACATGGCTTGCGTCGGCGTACGTGCGGACGGTGAGCGTGCCGCTGCCAGCCATGGCGTCGACGGCGTTGTCGATGAGGTTCGTCCAGACCTGGTTGAGCTCGGCGGGATTGGCGGTGATGGTGGGGACGGAGTCGTCGTACTCGCGGACGACGGTGATGCCGCCCTCGCGCAGCTTGTGGCCGAGCATGATCAGCGTGCTCTCGATGCCGTCGACGACGCGTACGTCCTGCACGGATGCGCGGTCCATCTGGGAGTAGGACTTCACGGCCGAGACCAGGTCGGAGATGCGGCGGGTCGAGTCCTGCGCCTCATTGATGAGGGCGGTCGTCGTGACGGCGGAGGCCACCCACTCGAGCCCCGCCTGCAGGCCCGCGCCGGACAAGGAGGAAGCTGTCCGTTCCAGCCAGGACGTCGAGACGCCGGCTGCCGCCAGGGCCGGCGCGATGACCCAGCCCCGGTCGATCGAATTGTCGTCAAGCCAATCCGTGAGCGACTCCTCAAGATCGGACAGTGCGACTCCCGTCGGCGCGGACGACGCGTCGATCGAGCGGCGCAGCTCGTCGAGCGCGACGAACTGCTCGGCGTGGATCCCGGCTCCCGCCAGCCGCTGCAGCGAGGCGAAGACGTCGTCGCTCGACTGCTGCAGCGCGCCGACCGAGCGCACGGCGGCGGAGGCGGGGTTGTTGATCTCGTGCGCGAGACCGGCGGCGAGCGTGCCGAGCGCGACGAGGGCCTCGCGCTGGCGGGCACCGCTCTCGATGCGCCGGGCCGTGCCGATCAGGCCGCGCAGCAGGTGCACCGCGAAGGGGAACCAGGTCTCGCCGAAGCGACCCAGCTCCGATGCCGGCAGCCGGAAGACGCGGGTCTCCGCCATCACCCGCCCGGAGCCCATGTAGACGCCGTTGTCGTCCCACGCGCGGAAGCCGCCGGCCCACTGGCCGGCGTTGTCCATGGTCGCCATGACCGCCTCCTCGTTGCCGATCCGGCGGACCAGGTCGATCCGACCGGACAGCAGGACCCACCAGTCCTCGGCCGGCCGGCCCTCGTCGAAGAGCCGGTCGCCGGTGGCGTACGTCTCCTCCGTCCCGGACGCAGCCATGTCGGCCACCTGCGAGTCGGTGAAGCCGTCGAGGATCGAGATGGGACGGAGCTCGTCGAACAGCGTCATGTCGCCGCCAGGTAGCGGTGGACGAGGTAGACCGACATCGCGCCCTCGCCGACGGCCGAGGCAACGCGCTTCATCGAGTCACGGCGTACGTCGCCCGCGGCGAAGACCCCGGGCACGCTGGTCTCCAGCGCGAACGGGCCTCGCTCCAGCGGCCACGCGAGGCCAGCCGGCAGGTCGGGGCCGGTGAGCACGAAGCCGCGTTCGTCCCGCGCGACCGTCGAGCCCAGCCACTCAGTACGCGGGGCCGCTCCGATGAAGATGAAGACCGAGCTGGTCGCGACGTCGTCGACACTGCCGGCCGACTGGTCGCAGAGCGTGATGCCCTCGAGGTGGCCGTCGCCGCGGGTGCCGACGATCTCGGTCTGGAGCCGGACCTCGACGTTGGGCGTGGTGACGATGCGGGTCACGAGGTACTGCGACATCGACGCCTCCAGCGAGGTGCCGCGGACGACGAGCACGACCTTCTCGGCGTACTTGGCGAAGTTGAGGACGGCCTGCCCGGCCGAGTTCGCCGCACCCACGACGTACACGTCCTCGCCGACCGTTTGCGTCGCCTCGCTCGCGCTGGCGCCGTAGTAGATGCCGCGGCCGACGAAGTCATCGAGGCCGGGGGCGTCGAGGCGGCGGTACGACACCCCGCTGGCCACCAGGACCGCGCGGGCCTCGATATCGGCCGATCCGTCGAGCAGCACCGCGCGCACCGGACCGCGCGTCTCGAAGCCGACGACGTCGCGCGCCAGCACCATCTCGGCGCCGAACCGCGACGCCTGCGCGACCGCGCGATGCGTGAGGTCGGCGCCGGAGAGGCCCTTGGGGAAGCCGAGGTAGTTCTCGATCGAGGCGCTCTGCCCGGCCTGGCCGCCCGGTGCGTCGCGCTCGACGACGACGACCTGAAGTCCCTCCGAGGCGGCGTACACCGCAGCCGCGAGGCCGGCCGGGCCGGCGCCGACGACGCAGAGGTCGTAGAGCGGTTGGGTCGCCCGGGTGCTGAGGCCGAGCGCGTCGGCGAGCTCGATCGTGGTGGGGGAGCCGAGCACCGACCCGTCGGGGAGTGCCACCACCGGGAGCTCGCCCTCGCCGGCGACCTCGAGCAGCCGGGCGGCTTCGTCAGATGCGTCGACCTCGAGCCAGCGGTAGGGCACGTGGTTGTGGGTGAGGAAGGTCTTGACCTCGTGGGTGCGATCGGACCAGCGGTGGCCGACGACGCGCACCTCGGAGTCGCGGTCGGGGTGGCCGTGCGCCCAGTCGCGCAGCAGCTCGTCGAGCACGGGGTAGAGCCGCTCCTCGGGCGGGTCCCACGGCTTCATCAAGTAGTAGTCGAGCGCGATGTCGTTGATCGCGCGGATCGCGACATCGGTGTCGGCGTAGGCCGTCAGCAGCAGGAGCCGGGAGTCGGGCGACTGCTCGCGGACCTGCTGCAGCACCTCGATACCGGTCATCCCGGGCATCCGCTGGTCGCTCACGACGGCCGCGATCGGACGGTCCTTGAGGAGCTGGTCAGCGAGGATCTCCAGCGCCTCGGGGCCGGACGTGGCGCGCAGGACGCGGTAGTCCTCGCCGTAGCGCTGCCGCAGGTCGCGTACGACTGCTCCGACCACCGCGACGTCGTCGTCGACCGCGAGGATGGCGGGCTTCGACATCGGCACCTCCCGTCGTCGGGCGTGCTCGCGACGTTACTTCGCAAGAGGCGAAGGGAACAGGTGGTCGAGACCAGTCCGGGTGGAGGGTCTAGCTCGTACGCCGCGTGGCGTGCAGGGCGGTCGCAGCCGCGTGCGCGACCGTGGCGGTCAGCATGCCGAGGACCTGGGCGAACGAGCGGACGTAGAACGAGTTCACATGCGTGGGGTACCCCGCACCGGTGGTGCGCATGTGGTTGCCGCCTGTGTGCTGCGTCTCGGCGTGGGTCGGTGACGACTCAGATCGCCAGGGCGAGCAGCGCGACGGCCGGAAGCACCGATGAGGAGATCGTGCCCCGGACGCTCCCGCCGCGCGGGCGCCAGTAGCCGAGCAGGTCCGCGACGCCCATGGCGAGCGACGAGAGCAGCATGTAGACCAGGGCGACGACCACGACGGTGGTGCCGGTCGACTCGTCGCTGTAGTGGTGGATCCACAGGCCGACCAGCGCGCCGATGCCCGCCAGCGCGTTGCGCACGCCGATGCAGAAGGACCACAGGTGGACGTTCGCGATGCCGTGGGGCTCGATGCCGAGGAAGCGCTGCACCCACGGCCGGTCGATGAGGAACGCCTCCACGGGGAAGACTGCGATGAGGATGACGGCTGAGATGGCGGCGCAGACCTGCGCGAGGACGTCCATCTCAGGCCCTCGGTCGCGCTTCGATGAGGGAGATCGCCGAGATGGTGGGCACGAGGCGAGTCAGTCGGAAACCGCTGCGATCGAGCAGGGACGCGAACTCCTCCTTCGTACGCTCGCGCCCGCCGACGAAGAGCAGCATGTCGAGGTCGAGCATCTTGGCGAAGTGCGGCTCGTTGCCCGCCGGGACCACGCTCTCCATCAGTAGCAGGGTCGCGTCGGCCGGCATGTGGCGCCGGAGGACGGACAGCAGCGCAACCGCCTGGTCGCTGTCGTAGTCGTGCACCACGCGGCGCAGGACGTAGAGGTCGCCGTCCTCGGGTGCCGTGTCGAAGAACGACCCGCCGACCAGACGACACCGGTCGAGGACGCCGGCGTCCCGCAGGCGCTGCTCGGCCGGACCGATCAGGCTCGGCTGCTCGAACAGGACCCCGTCGGCAGCCGGCGCCGCGCGGAGCGTCAGTGCCAGGAGCTGGCCGTGGCCGCCGCCGATGTCGACGATGGTGCCGAACCGCGTGAAGTCGTACACCGCCTCGACGGTGGGCCAGTCGAGGGCGGTGAGGCGGGTCATCGCGTCGTTGAAGCTCGCCGCGTAGTCAGGATCGCGGTCGAGGAGCTCCCACATCGACACGCCGTGCACCGCCTCCGCCCGGGGTCCGCCCGTCCGCACGGCGTCGGGGAGCTGGCCCCACACCGTCTGGTAGCGCGGGTCGCCGATCATCAGGACCACGGATCGCATCGAGCCGGGCGAGTCCGACACCAGCGTGCGGCCGAGCGTGGTCAGGTCGAAGCGATCGCCGTCCTGACGGACGATGCCGTGATCGGCACTCGCGCGCAGCAGTCGATGAGTCGCGTCGGCGTTCGTCCCGATCTCAGCAGCGACCTCCTCGGCCGACCTCGGCCCGGCCGCAAGAGCGTCGGCGACCCCGAGTCGCGCGACGGCGTACACCGCCTGCGTCGCCATGAACGCAGTGCTCAGCTCGAGGACGCCCACCTCGGGTGGCACCATGCGGCGCGCCATTCCTTGGAGCGCCGTCCGCACCCCGTTCGCCGCGCGCGCCACGCGGACGGGAGGAAGTCTGGTCATGGGTGGGCCACCTATGATGGTCAGGGATACTGACCATAATGGTCAGTCATGCTGACTACGTCAAGGGATGCGATGGACCTCGCCACACTCATGTTCGTCTCCTACCGGGCGATGGACGAGCGCGTGCAGCGCGCGATGCGCGAGGCGGGGTACGACGTCACCGTCGCGCAGTCGCGGCTCGCGCAGCGGATCGCCGACGGCGGGTCGCGTCTCACCGAGCTGGCCGATCGGGCGCAGGTGACCAAGCAGACGGCCAGCGTCCTGGTCACGGCGCTCGAGCGGCAGGGCCTTGTCGAGCGAGTGCCGGACCCTGCCGACGGGCGGGCCCAGCTGATCCAGCTCTCCGCCCACGGGCGCGAGGCGGCGGGTCATGCGATGCAGGTCGTGATGGGGGTCGAGCGGGAGTGGACCGATCACTTGGGCGCCGAGCTGGCTGGGCAGCTGCGCGAGGGGTTGCTCAAGCTGCGCGAGGTGACCGACCCGTACGCGTGACCCTGTTCACGTCTCCTTGACGCGGGTCGGGTGGGGCTTGCGGAGGGAGTCGGGCAGGAGCTGAGCACCCGAGCCCTGCTGCGCGGCCCAGTCGCCGGCGTTGGAGAAGGCGCAGCTGCGCAGGCTGAGGCAGCCGCAGCCGATGCAGCTGTCGAGCCCGCCCTTGAGCCGCTCGAGCGCGGCGATCTGGTCGTCGAGCCGTGACCGCCAGTGCTGTGAGATGCGGTGCCAGTCGGCCTTGGTGGGGGTGCGGTTGCCGGGCAGCCGCGCGAGCTCGTCGCGGATCTCCTCGATGGTGAGCCCGACGTTGGACGCGGCGCGGATGAACGCGAGCCGGCGGAGCACGTTGCGCTCGAACTTCCGCTGGCCACCACCCGAGCGGTGAGCCTCGATCAGCCCCTGCGACTCGTAGTAGCGGATCGCCGAAGCAGCGAAGCCGCTACGTCGCGAGATGTCGCCCATCGGAAGGAGATCGCGAGAATCCATTGCTGCCCCTTGAACTCAAGTTCACTTGAACTTGAACCATGGTGCCATGGACATCACAACGAATGCACGGGTGGCGCTGGTCACCGGGGGATCGGCCGGTCTGGGACTGGCTTTGAGCACGGCGCTCGCCAACGCCGGGTGGCGCGTGATCACCGACGGACGCAGCGCCGAGAAGTTCAAGGAGGTCGACCTGCCGGACGGGGTGACGGTGGTCGTCGGCGACCTCACCGATGCCGATCACCGGGCCGAGCTGCTCGCGCACGTCACGGCGTACGGCCGCCTGGATCTCTTGGTCCACAACGCCAGCACCCTCGGCCCGCTGCCGATGCGTCCGCTGGCCGAGGTCGATGTCCCCGACCTCGCGCAGGTGTGGCGGACGAACGTCGGCGGCCCGCTCGTGCTGACCTCGACGATGCTGCCGTGGCTGCGCGAGGCGGACGGCGTACTTCTCTCGATCAGCTCCGACGCCGCGGTCAACCACTACGAGGGCTGGGGCCTCTACGGCGCAAGCAAGGCGGGCCTGGACCACGTGACCCTGACCTACGGAGCCGAGACCGGCCTGACGGCGTACGCCGTCGATCCCGGCGACATGCGCACCGCGATGCACCAGGACGCCTTCCCCGGCGAGGACATCTCCGACCGGCCGCTGCCGGACACGGTGGTGCCGCACCTCCTGGCGCTGCTCGACGCGCGGCCCGAGTCGGGCCGCTACCGGGCGGAGGACTTCTCATGACGTTGCTCTCCGAGATCCCGCACACCCACTTCGAGGCGTCCGCGTTCGCGCCGCAACCTGCCGAGGCGCGCGGGCTCCAGCGCGACGAGGTCCGGCTGCTGGTGGCGACGCCCGACGGGTTGTCGCACCAGCGGTTCCGCGATCTACCCGACCACCTGCGTCCGGGAGATGTGCTCGTGGTCAACACGTCCGCGACGGTGCCCGCCGAGGTCGACGCGAGCCTCGACGGATCACCGGTCGTGGTGCACGTCGCCCACCACCTCGAGGACGGCGACCGCGTCATCGAGCTGCGCAGCGCGCCGGACGCAGCTCGTGCCCTGCTCGACGCGTCGGCCGGCGGTGTCGTCCAGGTGGGTGACGTACGCCTGGTGCTGCGCGCGCCGTGGCCCGCCGATGCGCCGTCGTCGCCCACGGGCGTCGGCAACCGGCTCTGGAGGGCATCGGTGCGAGGTGACCTCGACCGGCAGCTCGACTGGAACGGCCGGCCGATCGCGTACGGCTACCTCGACCGGCGCTACCCGCTCGCGGACTACCAGACCGTCTTCGGTCGGCACCCCGGCAGCGCCGAGATGGCCTCGGCCGGGCGGCCGTTCACGCCCGAGCTGGTGACCCGGCTGGTGACGGCCGGCGTCCAGGTCGCACCGGTCACGCTGCACACGGGCGTCTCCTCGCAGGAGGCCGGCGAGGCGCCGGGACCGGAGTGGTTCGAGATCCCGCCGACGAGCGCACGGCTGATCAACGGCGCACGGGACAACCGCGGGCGGGTGATCGCCGTCGGCACGACCGCGACGCGGGCGGTCGAGTCGTCCGTGCTGGGACGGCACGTCGTCGCCAGTCGCGGCTGGACGTCACGCGTGGTCACGCCCGCGCGGCCCCCTCGCGTCGTCGACGGGCTGATCACCGGCTGGCACGACCCGATGGCGTCGCACCTCCTGCTCGTGGAGGCGGTCGCGGGCCAGCGCCTGACGCAGGCGGCGTACGACGCTGCCGTGGATGAGGGCTACCTCTGGCACGAGTTCGGCGACTCGGCCCTGCTGCTGCGGCGCTGAGTGAGATGAGTGGAGCCCCGGGACGCACCTAGCGTCCCGGGGCTCCACTGTCGCTACTGGCTCAGGCCTGCTGGCCCAGCGCGAACTGGATGTTGCCTTCCTCGTCCACGCCGCCGTCCAGGATCTTGTCGTCCAGCATCTCGGCAGCCGGGCCATCGACGAAGACGGTCGCGCCGTCCTGCTCGATGACCTGGTCGTCCGGGGCGGCCTGGTCCGCGGGGCTGACCGACAGGGACTGCCCGTCGGCCTCGGCCGCGATGCGGAGGCCGGAGATGGCCGGAACCTCTTCGCTGAGCTTCTTGACGATCTCGGTCACGTTCTCGGTGAGAGCAAGCATGTGGCTCTCCTTCCGACTAGCGAATGTGTCCCCTCCACCATTGCGGGGATGCCCGTCAGGACCAAAACGGGAGACGGTGATCCATCAGGTCTCGCCCCCGATGTCGAACTCGTACGCCTCGAAGACGAGGTCGGAGCCTCGCTGTCGATGCCGCACGAGCCTCCCGAGGAGGGTCGTGCCCGGGCCGCGGACTCCGTCGACGTCGGCGAGGGCGTCCGGGGCGCCGAGGCGGGTCAACAGCTTGTCGATCTGACTGCTGATCTGCCGATGTTCGCGCGTCAGGCGATCCACGGCGCCGGACAGGCGTGGCGAGGTCTCGAGGAGCTCGCGATACAACCCCGCCGGACCCTCGGTGATCTCGACGTGTGTACGGAAGTCACCCGCGACCTCCACCAGAGCTGCCTGGACGCGTTGGGCCCAGCGGGACCGGTCGGTGGCGGCCGGCGAGGCCAGGGCGTCCTCCAGCGCGCTCATCGACTCGCGCAGCTCTGCGCGCTGCCGGCGCAGCTCACTGAGGAACGCCCTCTCGGACGTGGACGAGTTCTCTCCCATCGGCGCCTCCCTGACTGCGAGATCACGTGCGACCAGTGTCGCGCGCTCGCGGCCGCGTGGCGATCCCCAACCTGTGCGGTGACAAAACCGTCGGGTGGGAGAACCATGGTGTGCCAGACGCTGTCGACGACACCTGGAGGCCCGGTGCTGTTCCACATCACGCAGGTCCACGCCCCGGAGCTCTGCCCGCGCGACGAGGGCGGTTCCAACTCGCTGTACGACGACACGGTGCCGGGCGTGACGCTGGTCGGACGCTACGGCGCGAACGCCCAGCACACCTTGTTCCTGGTGGTCGAGGCGGAGGACGTGAACGCCATCCACAAGTTCCTCTGGCCCGGGTTCACGAGGTGCACCAGCACCATCACGCCGGTGAGCGAGATTCCCGTCCCGAAGTAGTGGGCCTCCGGCTGCCGCCGGGTTATCCGATGGCCGTGTGCGTTCCGCCTGCCTAGGGTGCCTGGATGGCCATACGACTGCACGCGCTCACGATCCTCGCCTCGGATCCCGTGAGGCTCGCCGCGTTCTGGGGGGACCTGCTCGGGTGGGAGCGCTCGGGTCACGAGCTGCTGCCGGACGCTGATGCGCCGATGCGGCTGGTCTTCGAGGCGGCCGACCTGCCGAGGTCGGGGCTGAACCAGATGCACTTCCACCTGACGAGCTACACCGCGTCGCAGGAGTCGAACGTCGCTCGCGCGCTGGAGCTGGGCGGCACCCACCTCGATGTCGGGCAGCTTCCGGACGAGGACCATGTCGTGCTGGCCGACCCCGAGGGCAACGAGTTCTGCGTCATCGAGGAGCGCAACAACTGGCTCGCCGGCACGGGCTTCCTCGGCGAGCTCGCCGCCGACGGCACGCGCGAGGTCGGCATCTTCTGGGCCGCTGCGCTCGACTGGCCGCTGGTGCACGACGACGACGGGGAGACCGCGATCGCGCCGCCGGCTGGTGGGTTCAAGATCGCCTGGGGCGGCCCGCCGCTCAACGAGTACTCCGGCCGCAACCGGATGCACCTCGTGCTGACGGCACCAGACGTGGATGCCGAGGTCGAGCGGCTGGTCTCGCTCGGAGCATCCGTGGTCGAGCGGACCGCCGACATCGAGCTGGCCGATCCGGACGGCAACGAGTTCCGGGTGCGCGGCTTCTGACACCAGGAAGGCAGTTCGCGGTCCGCGACGAGCCTCTGAGCGTGCTTCCAAGCCCGCAGCGCTCGAACTGTCTGCCTGGCGCGGCTGTCGGCGTCACTGGCAGGAGTTGATGGTGCGCATGATGGACCGGACCCGGTCGAGCTGACGACGTTGGGCTCGCTCCCTGCCGCACTCGCAAATGGCCGACGCGCCGGGCGGGGGCCTAGGGTGGAGTCATCTCGAGGAGCGGGGCGATCGGCGTCCGGTCGCCTCCGAAGGAGTCGACGATGCAGCTGCACGCCGTCGATTGTTCCACCGCCAGACGCGGTCGACGACGCTGTCGAAGCGGCGCGTCAGATGCTGGCGTCGGCGTCGGTGCCTGCGGAGGCTGGAGCCCCGAGGCGAGGAATCCTTCACCGGCTCCGCGGCACCCAGCGCGCGGATGCGCACGCTGAACACTCCGTGACCCTTCTGCCAGCGCGCGCCGAAGCTGTCTTCGTGCGCCTGGCCAAGTCGGGCAACGTCGCCGCTACGGACGCCGCCACCCTCGCCAGGCCATGGAGGCCGTCGCTCACAGGTGGGCGCCGCCCCGGCATCCATGTCTGCGCGGTGCGCGTGGCGCCGGAGTCGCCGCTAAATGTGACAGCCCAGCTCGACGGGGACGTCGATGCCTTGCGCGACATCTTCAGCAATGTGATCGAGGTTGCTCAGTCGCAACGATTCTTCCTCGACCGCCGAAGCCTCCGCAGCGAGCTCGTCCTGGGATCAGTCGAGGTCGAAGGGTCGACCGTCGTCTCCGGTCCCGGACGGGTCTCCGTCTCGACCAGCCGGTTCCAGGAGCCCGGCCAGACGTGGTCACCGCGCTGAGTCCTGGACCGCCCGCTACCGCTGGAGGTCGACGGCCTCGGGCGTGTGGAGGCGGACCATGAACCGGCCGGCGTGCGCGGGGACCGAGGCGGCGGTGAGGCGGGAGACGGCGACCATGGTGAGGAAGGACGCGGGGACCGACCAGGCGGCGGGTTGGCTCAACAGGGCGGCGGTCCAGCCGGAGGCCGACGACGTGCCCAGCGTCCAGGCGACCGCCGCGCCCGAGCCCAGGCCGCCGACCAGCAGCCCGGCGACGGCCCCGGTGGGCGTCAGCCCGCGCCACCAGATGCCCAGCATCAGCAGGGGCGCGAAGGTCGACGCGGTGACCGCGAAGGCCAGGCCGACGGTGCGGGCCACTGCGACGTCCTGGGCCGGCAGCGACATCAGCAGCGGCACCACGACGGCGATGACCGCCGCGACGCGGAAGGCCGCGACGCCACCGAGCCGACGCGTGCCCCAGCGCCGACCGGTCACGTCCTGCGACAGCACGCCGGCCACGGCGATGGTGAGCCCCGAGCTGGTCGAGAGGAACGCCGCGAAGGCGCCGGCGGTCACCAGCCCGGTGAGGAACGCACCCAGCACGCCGCCCACCATCAGCGACGGCAGCTCGAGGACGAGCACGTCGGACCGGCCGTCGACGA
Source organism: uncultured Actinomycetota bacterium (assembly GCA_963790155.1). Classification (GTDB taxonomy): domain Bacteria; phylum Actinomycetota; class Actinomycetes; order Propionibacteriales; family Nocardioidaceae; genus Nocardioides. The sequence continues at coordinate 281,897 of CAWBNL010000009.1, forward strand.
GACCGGGCGCGTAGATGCGGCCCAGCGCGCCGTACACCGGCGGCAGGACGTAGAAGAGGCCCAGCAGCGCAAGCACGGCGAGCGTCGTCCGCCGGGCCGCGCGGCCGTCGGGGTTGGTGTAGAACCGCACGACCACGTGCGGCAGGCCCATCGTGCCGAGGAACGTCGCGACGATGAGGGAGTACGTCGTGTAGAGGCCGATGCCGCTGCCGGGCGTGGCCAGAGGGATCGACCACGACGCGGGAGCCGCTGCCGCCGGATCGGTCGCGCCGTCGGCCATCCAGACGGCGAGCAGGATGCAGGCGGGGATGAGGAGCGCGGTGAGCTTCAGCCAGTACTGGAAGGCCTGCACGAAGGTGATCGACCGCATCCCGCCAGGACTGACCGATGCCAGCACGACCACCGCGACGACCAGCGATCCGGCCCACTGCGGAGCCCCGATGGTGGCGCGCAGCGTCACGCCGGCGCCCTGGAACTGCGGCAGGAGGTAGAGCCAGCCGATCGCGACGACCAGCACCGAGCACAGCTTGCGCACGCCGCGCGAGCCGAGCCGCGCCTCGGCGAAGTCGGGCAGCGTGTAGGCCCCCGACCGGCGCAGCGGCGCGGCGACGAGCACCAGCAGGACGAGGTAGCCCGCGGTCCAGCCGACCGGGTACCAGAGCATCTCCGCGCCGAACGTCAGCAGCAGCCCGGCGACGCCGAGGAAGGAGGCGGCGGAGAGGTACTCCCCGCCGATCGCGCTGGCATTGAGCCGCGGCCGCACCGTGCGCGAGGCGACGAGGAAGTCGCTCGTGGTGCGCGAGATCCGCAGCCCGAAGGTGCCGATCGCCAGCGTGGCCACGGAGACCAGCACGACCGCGACGACGCCCGGCACGATGCTGGTGGTCACTCGTCGTCCTCCGGCAGCACCGACGTGACCAGGTCGGTGAAGTCGCGCTCGTTGCTCTCGACGCGGCGGATGTAGAGCCAGCCCAGCAGCACCAGCCACGGATAGGCCAGCACCCCGAGCAGCAGCCACGCCAGCGGCATCGGCCCCACCTGCACGTCCCCGAGCGAGGGGACGAGGTGGAACAGGAGCGGCAGCATCCCGACCGTCAGGGCCAGCGTTCCGAGCACCTGGAGCGCCAGCACGAGCTGCTCGCGCAGCAGCGAGCGCATGAAGACCTCGCCCAGCGCGGTCTCCGCGTCGATCTCGCGCGTCCCGGAGGGGCGTACGACGTCCGCGCGACGCCGCGGTGGTCCGGTCACCCGGACGCGGGGCGGCGGCGGCTGCTCGTTCACGCCGGCGGCTCGCGCCGCGTCAGCACCGAACGCAGCTCTCGGGTGTGCCGTCGGCTGACCGGCAGCTCGGTGCCGCCGATCACGACGCTCACCCGGCCGCCTTCGCTGCGCACCTCCTCGACGTGCGGGAGCGCGACGAGGACCGATCGGTGGATCCGTACGAAGCCGGCCGCCGCCCACTGCTCGGCCAGCGACGACAGCGGCGTCCGCACCAGGTGCGAGCCCTCGGCGGTGTGCAGCCGGGCGTAGTCGCCCTGCGCCTCGACGTGGGTGATCTCGGAGCGGTTGATGAAGCGGGTGACGCCGCCGCGCTCGACGGGGATCTGCACGTCACCGGACGGCGACGGGCCGCCCGCCTCGACCACGCGGCGTACCGCCTCGGCGAGGCGTTCCTCGCGCACCGGCTTGAGGACGTAGTCGACCGCGCGCAGCTCGAAGGCCGCGACGGCGTGCTCCTCGTGGGCGGTCACGAAGACCACCGGCGGCGGCGACTTGAAGCGCGAGAGGACCTGCGCCAGGTCGAGGCCGGTCAGGCCGGGCATCTGGATGTCGAGGAAGACCGCGTCGACCTCCTCGGCGTGCAGCACCCTCAGCGCCTCGGTCGCCGAGTCGCTGCCGACCACCTCACCGATCCGCGGGTCGCGCCCGAGCAGGAAGGTCAGCTCGTCGAGGGCGGGCCGCTCGTCGTCGATGACGAGGACTCTGAGCGGCGTCATACCTGCACCCCCGGGGCGAACTTCGGCACCCGCACGATGACCTTGGTGCCGGCGCCGGGTGCGGTCTCGACGACCAGACCGTAGTCGTCGCCGTAGGCGTTGCGCAGCCGCGCGTCGACATTGCCGAGGCCGACCGAGTCCATCGACGCGTCGCCGGCGAGCGCCTGGCGGACCCGCTCGGGGTCCTCGCCGGTGCCGTCGTCCTCGACCTCGATCACGCACTCCTGGTCGAGGTCGCGGGCGGTGATGGAGAGCCGGCCGACGCCGTCCTCCTTGTCGGCGCTGGCCTCGAGCCCGTGGCGCACGGCGTTCTCGACGAGCGGCTGGATGCAGAGGAACGGGACCGCCACCGGCAGCACCTCGGGTGCGACCTGCAGCGTCACCTGCAACCGCTCGCCGAAGCGAGCCTGCTCCAGCAGGAGGTAACGCTCGACGGAGCGGAGCTCCTCGGCGAGCGTCGTGTACTCCCCGTGCCGGCGGAAGGAGTAGCGGGTGAAGTCGGCGAACTCGAGCAGCAGCTCGCGGGCGCGGTCAGGGTCCGTCCGCACGAAGCTGGCGATCGCGCCGAGGGAGTTGTAGACGAAGTGCGGGCTGATCTGCGCCCGCAACGCGCGCACCTCGGCCTCCATCAGCCGGGTCCGCGACGCGTCGAGCTCGGCAAGCTCGAGCTGGCCGCTGACCCACGACGCGACCTCGTCGGCCGCGCGGACCAGGCCGCCGGTGGTGTGGGGCGCGCCCACCACCAGCGCCCCGACGAGGGTGTCCTCGACGACGAGCGGGCTGACGATCGCCTGCGTGACCTGGCACCCGCCGTCGTCGCAGACCAGCGTGCGCTCGTCGAGGATCATCGTGCGGCCCGTCTCCGCGACCTGGCTGATCGTGGCGGCGAGCTGGCTGCGGTGGTGGCCGCCGAGGCCGTCCCAGGCGAGCAGTCCGCTCGTGTCACCCAGGCCGGCGGCCGGCGTGCCGAGCAGCGCGCGCAGATGGCGTACGGACCGCTCGGCGCTCGCGCTCGTCAGGCCCTCGCGCAGGGCGGGGCTGGCGAGGGAGGCGTTGTGCAGCGCGCGGAAGGCGGCGCGGTCGGCCTCGCCGCCCAACGACGTACGCCGCCACCTCCACGCCATGCCCGGAGGGTAACCGCCTCAGTGCTCGCAGCGCCGCTTGTGCTCGGCGCGGCAGACGTCGCGGTTGCCCGTGCCGCCGTCGGCGAAGTCGTTGCCGCGTCCGCCGAGCAGGGTGTCGCCCTGGCCCTTGCCGTTGAGGTGGTCGTGGCCGCGCCCGCCGACGAGGCGGTCGGACCCGCGCATGCCCTTCAGGGAGTCGCGTCCCTTCCCGCCGAGGATCTTGTCGGCGCCGCGCGAGCCGCTCAGCTCGTCGTCACCGGAGCCGCCGTTGATCGTGAGGTGTTCGCGGCAGTCGAGGTTGAAGACGTCGAAGATGCCTTCGTACTGGCGCTTGACCCGGTCGTCGCCCGAGCGGGCGCGCACCTTGCCGTTGCACGCCCTGACGCCGAGGTCGTTGGGGCCGTCGGTGCCGTTGAGCCGCACTCGCCTGGCGAAGAGGTCGGCGTCCTCGAAGTTGTCGGCGGCGACCTCGTGGGCATTGGCGGTACCGACGGTCAGCAACCCGTCGCGCAGGTCGAGGTCGAGGTCGCTGAGGCCCGAGGCGAGGTAGACCAGGTCGCGTCCGGCGCCCCCGTCGAGCCGGCTCGTGTTCTGCGGAGCCTGGCGGCTCGCCCAGGTGTCGTCGCCGCCGCCGAGGTCGACGTCGACCTTGGTGGGGCCGGCGCTCTCGTCGAAGAACTGCTCGTCGGCGTCGGAGCCCACGACGGTCAGGTCGCGATCCGCGGGCTCGGGCAGCAGCCAGAACTCCTCGAGGCCCGACCACGTGGTCCGCAGCTCGCCGGCGCTCGTGAAGCGGCCGGTGGCGTTGTCGAGGACGCAGCACCAGGTCCGGTCTGCACGTAGAGCAGGTCCGAGCCGCCGCCGCCCTGGACGACGTCGGGTCCGGTCCCGGGATCCGGGTAGGCCAGGTTCACGACGTCGTCGTCGTTTCCGCCGTAGAACGTGTCGGTGCCCGGACCGAGGGTGACCCGCACGTTCTGGTCGGGTGCCGTGGTGCCGTCGACGACGTCGTCACCGGCACCGGCCACGATCCTGACACCGATCCGCACGGTCCCGGTGACGCACACGAGGTCGTTGCCGCCGAGGGTGCTGACTGCCGAGGCCCCGTTGGTGACGACGACGTCCGGCCCCTCGGTGCCGGTCAGCGAGCCCCCGGATCCGACGATGGTGGCGGCCTGTCCCCGGCAGGTGGGCGCGGCCGCTTCCGCGGCCGTCGAGGTGATGGCAAGCATCGGGGCGGCGAGGCCGAGGAGAGCTGCAGCGGTCAGTGGCGTCGTACGGCGCATGGGGTACCCCCAAGATGTCTTGTGGTGTCAGCGGAAGTCGATGAGCAACATGTCCGTGTCGGTGCCGTCGCTCACGACCGGTCCCTCCTGTGACGGATCGTCGCCGTGAGAAGTTGTCTGCTCGTCGCGGTCGACCACGACGGCGCGGAAGCAGCGGGTGACGTAGGGGATCTGCATGCCGTCCATGCCGCGGCCGTAGTCGCTCGTAGAAGGCGCGCACCTGCTCGAGGTGCTCGTGCTGCTCGGCGTCGTCCATCATCGCGAAGCTGGACCGCGACCGCGCCAGGTCGATGACCGTCTCCCGGTTGACCTCCTGCCAGTGCTTGGAGGTCGTCTCCTCCATGAACCCGAACAGGTCGCTGTGCACGAGGTGCTCCGCGGAGCTGGTGTCGAGGTCCTGCCGGCCGAGGAGGTCGCCCATCTTCCGCACCCACGGGATCCGCTCGTCCCGGCTGTTCCACACCAGCGCGAGGTGGCCGCCGGGCTTGAGCACCCGCGCGATCTCGGCGAGCGCGACGTCGTGGTCGAACCAGTGGAAGGCCTGCGCCACGACGACGACGTCGACGGAGCGGTCGTTCGCCGGGATGTCCTCGGCGGTTGCGATCCTGGCGCTGACCTCCGGCACCCGCTCGCGCAGCACCTCGAGCATCGCCTCGTCGGGGTCGGTGGCGAAGACCGCGTGCCCGGCGTCGACGAGCTGGCGAGTGAGCTTGCCCGTGCCGGCGCCGAGCTCGAGGACGACCTTGGCCTCACCACCGGTCAGCCACGCGACTGCCTCGGCGGGGTAGGCCGGGCGGCCCCGGTCGTACGCCTCGGCGACGGCCCCGAACGACCGCGCGCGGTCGACGGTGGCGGGGGTCTGGGGAAGTTCGTCGCTCATCGGACTCACCGTATCCCGCGGCCTGCCACAGGCGGACCGAGTCAGCGCCGCTTCTCGCAGGAGTGACGCGACTCCGCCTCGCACGTGTCGCGGCCGCCGCGGCCGTCGGCGGAGTCCTTGCCGGCACCACCGATCAGCCGGTCGGACCCGGGCGAGCCGATCATGCGGTCCTTGCCGGGACCGCCGAGGGCCGTCAGCGAACGTCGGTCGCACCGCAGCTTGCGGCCGGGCTGCATGGCGCCGAGGTCGTCGGCCCCGCCGCGGCCGACCACGCGGCCACGGCACGCGGCGACCCACAACGAGTCGCGTCCCCGTGTGCCGACCAGGTGGGCGACCCGAGCGGTGGCGCTCGCCGCCTCGAACCCGGCGACATGGGCGGTGCCCGTCCTCGCCCCCGACCGCGTCGTGAGGCTCCGGCGTCCGAGGTCCATCGCGACCTCGCCGTCCGGGAGCGTGAGGCCCAGGCTGTCGCGCCCGGAGCCCCCGTGATAGCTCGTGCCCTTCGCGAGCGGACGTCCGAGCGTCACGGTGAGCTCGTTCCTGCCGTCGCCCATGTCGACCTGGTGTCCGTGAGGGCGTGGGAGGTCGAGGGTCAGGTACTCGTATCCCTGGTCGTTGCCGAGGAAGGAGAAATCGCGAGGGCCGGACGGCGACCGCACGGTGAAGCTGGTGAATCCAGGGACGTCGAACGGCTCGCCGGTGAACGTGATGACCTCGTCGACGTTGTCGATGCTCACGCGGTCGTGGGCACCCAGGTCGAGGGTGAGGTCGCCGAAGCGGACGCTCGACAGGACGCTGGTGGCCGTCGGGGTCCCGGCCCACGACACGGAGGCCATCACGCCGACGCGCACCTGGTCGGGGTTGGGCAGGCGCCGCTCGCCCGAGTGGACCTCGTCCGCCGTCTGGCCGTCGCCGGTGCCGATGACGTCGGTCTCGGTGTCCTCGTCCGGAGACCCGTGACGTCCGCGGGTGCCGGCCCACACCTCGTCCTGTCCCGGTGACCCGATGTAGGTGTCGGCGCCCGCGCCCAGCACCGCCCGGGCGCCGTGACCCGCCGACACGTCCACCACGTCGTCGCCCGGCCCCGCGTCGAGCTGCCGGACAGAGGAGTCGACGACGCAGATGAGGTCGTCACCGCCGCGTGCGTCGATGACACGGGCGCCGGTGCTCACGATGACGTCGGGGCCGTCGGTGCCCACGATCGGGGTGGTGCGGTCGCTGCCGACGATCGTGGCCGGGACGCCGTGGCAGGTCTCGCCGGCAGCCTGCGCCGACGTCGGCACGAGCAGCGTCGAGCCGAGCAGGACGGCGGCGGGCAGGGCGGTGGTGCGGAACATGTGTCTCCCCCGAGATGGTTGTCAGGTCACGGTACGTCGAGGGTGGGACGCGTCGACCGGCGCGGAAGTTGCCGCCGATACCGTCCTCCCATGACCGACCCGCTCGCCTGGCTCACCGACCTCGAGGGCGTCCGGTCGGCCTATGCCGGCACCCGCGACGGCATCGACGTGCTCCTGCGCGACCGCGGACTGCGGCGTACGTCGCCGGAGATGACCGCCGAGTCGCTGCTGCGCGGCGCCCACGCCAGCGCCGTGCTCGAGGGGTCCTCGTCGTCGCTGGAGGAGGTCCGAGCGGGGGCGGCCGACGAGGTCGCCGTCGATGCCGTACGCCTCTCCGCGTCCATGCTCGCGCTCGCGCCGCTGCTCAGGACCGCACCCCTGCAGGCGATCGCCCGCCTGCACGCGGTCGTCGGCTCGGCCGCGCTGGGCCCCGACGAGCTCGGCCGGCCGCGCGACGCGGCGTCCGCCGACCGGTTGCGCGGGGTCGCCGAGCTCCTCCTCTCCGGCACCGAGGCGCCGGCACTGCTGGTCGCCGCGATCGCGCACGCGGACGTCGCCACGGCGGCGCCGTTCGCCTCGCACAACGGGATCGTCGCCCGGGCCCTCGAACGCCTGGTGCTCGTCTCGTGGGGCGTCGACGCGAAGTCGCTGGTCGTGCCGGAGGCCGGGCACCTGGCCCACCGGGCGGCGTACGAGTCCAACCTCCGTGCCTACCGCGACGGCGGTCCGAGCGGCGTGCACGCCTGGGCGCTGTACGGCGCAGAGGCGTACTCCGCCGGGGCCGAGGCCTCACCCCTCGTCACCGGCTGACTGCAGCACCACATGCGAGCGGCACCCGCTCACGTGGATCGGGTGCCGCCGCTGACACGTGATGCCGTGGCTACCAAGCGTGCATTCTCTAAGTCGCCGCCCTCAGGCATGTCCCGAGTGGCTAGCACCCCATCGGATGGGTGGATCGCCGCGTGGGTACCCGGTTCACGTGTTGACTGTGGAGTTCTGTCCTCAGTTCTAGTCCTGCTGGGCGGCGCCCACAAGGGTTGACTTTTGACCCCGGCCGGTGGTGCACGGGGATCGCCTCGACGAACCGCTCAGACGACGCCGCGACGGCGCCGGTTGGCCCACATCACACCGCCGGCGGCGACCGCTCCGCCGACAGCGAGAGCGGCCAGGGTCGGCTTGGCCGGCGGCAGCGGGACACCGCGACGCAGCGCGACGGGTCGCACGAAGCTGAGGACCGGCCACTCGTTGGCGGTCGCGATGCGGCGCAGCTCGCGGTCGGGGTTGACCGCGAAGGGATGCCCGACGACCTGCAGCATGTGCACGTCGGTGACCGAGTCGCTGTAGGCATAGGACTCGGCGAGGTCGTAGCCGACCGTGTCGGCGAGGTGCTCGATCGCGCGCGCCTTCTCCTCGGCGTACGCGTAGTAGTCGATGTTGCCGGTGTACTTGCCGTCCGCGATCTCCATCCGCGTCGCGACGACCCGGTCGGCGCCCAGCATCTGGCCGATCGGCTCGACGACCTCGGCGCCGCTGGCGGAGACGATCACGATGTCTCGCCCGGCCTCGCGGTGCTCCTCCATCAAGGTGACCGCCTCGGCGTAGACGAGCGGCTCGACGATGTTGTTCAGGGTGTCGTGGACGATCTCGCGCACGGTCGCGACGTCCCAGCCGGCGCAGAGCTGCGACATGAACTCGCGCATCTTGTCCATCTGGTCGTGGTCGGCGCCGCCGGTGAAGAAGACGAACTGGGCGTACGCCGAGCGCAGCATCGCGCGCCGGGAGATGAGGCCGCCCGCCTGGAACTCGCGGCTGAAGGCCAACGTGCTCGACTTGGCGATGATCGTCTTGTCGAGGTCGAAGAAGGCCGCGGTGGGGCGGGTCATGAAGTCATCGTAGGGGCCACCAACCGTCCACAGGTCCCGACCCTTGGCCGTGATCCACAGGTTGCGGCCGGTCCGGCTGTCCGTCGTCGGTGCCGGCACGGAGGCTCGTGGCATGGCCGTCCTCCTCCTCACCCGATCCACCTCCCTCCACGACACCGTCGTCCCGCTGTGTGCGGCGGCGGGCGTCGCGGCGGAGGTCAGCGCCAGTCCCGAGCTGGCGCTCGGCTCCTGGAGCGACGCCGACCTCGTCCTGGTGGGCGTCGACCTCGCCGACGAGGTCGTGCGGCTGGCACCTCCGCGTCGGCCGGGCATCCACCTGGTCGGGCTCTCGCCGGGCGACGCCGTCTTCCGGTACGCCGTCGCGCTCGGGGCGGCGTCGGTGGTCGAGCTGCCGGAGGGGTCACCGTGGCTGGCCGATGCCCTGGCCGACGTCGGCGAGCGGGCCGCACCGGGACGCATCGTCGGAGTGGTCGGCGGCGCGGGTGGTGCCGGTGCGACGACGTTGGCGTGCGCGCTGGCCCAGTGGCACGCAGCGCGAGGTCCCACCCTGCTGGTCGACGCGGACCCGCTCGGCCCCGGGGTGGACCGGTTGCTGGGCATGGAGGACCGCGCCGGCGTGAGGTGGGAGGGGCTTGTCGAGACCGCGGGCAGGCTGGGCGCGCGGGCGCTGCGCGAGAGCGTGCCGCGCGACGGCCGACTGGGCGTCCTCACGTGGGCCGAGGCCAGGCGACGACTCGACGTGCCGGCCGCCCGGCGGATCATCGAGGCGGCCGTGCGCGGACACGACCTCGTCGTGATCGACCTGGCCCGGCAGGGCGGGTCGGCGCTGGCAGAGCTCGTCGACCGGTGCGACGACCTGCTGGTGGTGACGCCGGCGACGGTGCCGGGACTGGCCGCGACCGCGCGCCTGGTCGCCGACATCGGTCGCGAGGGCCGTGCCGGTCTCGTCGTGCGGCCGGGTGGGCTCAGCGACGCCGACGCCGCCGCGGTGACGGGTCTGCCGGTGGTCGCCGCGGTGGGGGAGCAGCGCGGGCTGGCGGCCTCGGTCGACCGCGGCCTCGGTCCGCTGACCCGCCGGGGACCGCTGGCGCGAGCCGCGCGCGACCTCCTGGCAGCGGCATGAGCATCGTGCCTCCCGCGGTCCTCGACGACGTACGCCGCCGCCTGGCGGGTGAGTCGGGGGACCTGACGCCGCACCGGGTGGCCGAGGCGCTGCGGGCGTCCGGCGCGCCCGTGGGCGACGCGACGGTGCTGGCCGTGCACGACCTGCTGCGGCGCGACGTGCTGGGCGCGGGTCCCCTGGAGGAGCTGCTGCGCCTGCCCGACGTGACCGACGTGCTGGTCAACGGCCCCGACGAGGTCTGGCTCGACCGCGGCGGCGGCCTGGAGCGGGCGGCGGTCGGATTCCCGGACGACGCCGCCGTGCGCCGGCTGGCGCAGCGCCTCGCCGCCTCGGCCGGGCGGCGGCTGGACGACGCCACCCCGCACGCCGACGTACGCCTCCCCGACGGCACCCGGTTCCATGCGGTGCTGGCGCCGGTCGCCCGCTCCGGGACGGTCCTGTCGCTGCGGGTCCCGCGGGGCCGCGTGTGGACCCTGCCCGAGCTGGTGGCGGCGGGGGCGCTTCCACCCGACGGCGCCTTCCTGCTCGAGGAGGTGGTCGACTCCAGGTGCGCCTTCCTGGTGACGGGCGGGACCGGCACGGGCAAGACCTCGGTGCTCTCCGCGCTCCTCTCCCTGGTGGATCCCGGCGAACGGATCGTGCTGGTCGAGGACGCCAGCGAGCTGCGGCCCGAGCACCCGCACGTCGTCGCCCTCGAGGCGCGCCCGCCCAACATCGAGGGTGCGGGGGAGATCACCCTGCAGACGCTCGTGCGACAGGCGCTCCGGATGCGGCCCGACCGGCTGGTGGTGGGCGAGGTGCGCGGCGCCGAGGTGGTCGACCTGCTCGCGGCGCTCAACACCGGGCACCGCGGCGGCTGCGGCACCCTCCACGCCAACTCCGCCGCGGACGTCCCGGCCCGGATCGAGGCCCTGTCGTTGGCCGCCGGGCTGCCGCGGGAGGCGGCGCACAGCCAGCTCGCCGCAGCGCTGGACGTCGTCGTCCACCTCGGCCGCGGGCGCGACGGGCGCCGGCGGGTCCTGGAGCTCGCGGTGCCCGAGCGCGAGCCGTCCGGCCTGGTCTCGCTGCGGACCGCGGCCAGCCTCGAGGCCGACCGGGTGGTCCGAGGTCCCGCGGCCGCTGCCCTCGCTGCGCGGTTGGGGTCGGTCGCGTGGTGAACGGCTGGGTGGCGGCCGGCCTGCTCGCTGCGGCGGTGGCCGTGTGGTGGCCACCGTCCCCGGTGGTGTCGCACGCCAGGCCACCCGTCCCGGCGCCGTCGTGGGGACGGCTGCCGAGACCGGGACGGACGACGCGGGATGGTGGCCGACCAGGCGGCGGTGCTGGAGGTGTGCGACCTGCTGGCCGCCGAGCTCGCAGCCGGGCGCCCGCCCGGGACCGCCCTGGCTGCTGCGGCCGAGCGGTGGCCGCCGCTCGTGGCGGCGGTGGAGGCCGTACGCCTCGGGGCGGACGTGCCGGACGCGCTACGCCGGCTCGCCGATCGACATCCGGGCGCCGCCGACCTGCGCTGGGTCGCCGGCGCGTGGCAGGTGTCGCATCGTTCGGGCCACGGCCTTGCCTCCGCGCTCGAGCGCACTGCCGAGGGCCTGCGCGCGCGGCGTCGCACCCGCCGCCTGGTCGACTCCGAGCTGGCGTCGGCCCGCGCCACGGCCCGGCTGGTCGCCTGCCTGCCGCTCGCCGTGCTGCTGATGGGCTCGGGCGCCGGCTCGGACCCGTGGACGTTCCTGCTCACCACCCCGGTCGGGTGGGCCTGCCTGGCCGCCGGGCTCACGCTCATCGTGCTCGGGCTGTGGTGGATCGAGCGGCTCGCGGATCGGGCCAGCGCGCCGTGACCTGGGTCAGCGTGGCCCTGACGGCGTCCGCGGTCCTGTGCTGGCTCCCCGCGGACGTACGCGTCGCTGGTCCACGACCGCGGAGCCGGTCCGGGGCGGGCTGGAGACCGGCGGTGGCCATGGGTGCCGGTGCAGCGGCGTGGCTCTTCGTCGGCGGTCCGGCCGGACCGGTGGCGGGGTTCGCCGCTGCTGCAGCCTCGTGGTGGGTGCTGGCCCGGGCCGAGCCACCGTCGCGGAGGCGGGAGCGCGAGGAGGTGCAGCGCACCCTGCCCCACCTCATCGACCTGTTCGCCTCGACGTTGCGGTCCGGTGCCGAACCGGTTGCCGGGCTGGCGCAGGTCTGCGCCGCGTTGCCGGGGCCGGCCGCAGACCGGCTGGCGACCGGTCGTCGAGCACGCCCGCTGGGGTGCCGCCGGCATCGACGCCTGGCAGACCATCTCGGGTGACGACGAGCTGGCGCCTCTCGCCCGCGCGATGGTGCGGTCGCTGACCTCCGGTGCATCCGTCGTGCAGACCGTGGAGCGGCTCGCCGACGAGCTCGCCCGAGAGTCGGCAGCGCGCGCGGAGGACGCGGCACGCAGGGTCGGTGTGGCGGCGGCCGTCCCGCTCGGCGTGTGCCTGCTGCCGGCCTTCCTGCTGCTGGGTGTGGTGCCGACGGTCGCCTCGTTGTTCGGCTCGGTGGCGCCGTGACGGACCGCCCGACGTCCACAGGGACGCCGACCTGCGGGTCGTCCACAGGCCGAGCTGGCCGGGATGCGGGTCCCTGCTGATCCGCGGACGGTGGTGCCAGGACGGGACTCATCGGGAGCCCCGCGACGACAGGGGGACCGATGAGGATCTCGACCACACGCGGCCGTCACCAGGAGCACGGCATCACCACGGCGGAGTACGCCGTCGGCACGGCTGCCGGGGCCGGGTTCGCCGGCCTGCTCTACAAGCTGCTGACCGGCAGCTTCGGCGACCAGCTGCTCGGCCGGCTGTTCGACCACGTCATGGGCCTGCTCGGCATCGGCTGATGACCGATCGCCGGCGTGATCACGCGGGCGCGGCCACGGCGGAGCTCGCGCTGGGCATCCCGCTCCTGGTCGCGCTGACCGCGGGGCTCGTCTGGATGCTCGCCGTCGGCGCGGCCCAGGTGCGCGTCGTCGACGCCTCCCGCGAAGCGGCGCGTGCCGTGGCCCGGGGCGACGACGTCTCCTCGGCGGAAGCGGTCGCGTTGCGGATCGCACCAGACGACGCCCGGGTCCGCGTGGAGGTCGGCGAGACCCAGGTCGTCGTCACCACCAGCGCCCGCGTCGTCGGGCCGGGTGGGCTGCTGGCGTCGCTGCCGGGAGTGACGGTCACGTCCGAGGCCGTGGCGCTGGTGGAGTCGTCGTGAGGGGGCGCGGCGAGCGAGGAGCGGCCACGGTCCTGGTCGTGGCGATGGCTGGAGTGCTGATGTTCGTGATGACGGGACTGGCGGCCGCAGGCGGGCTGGTCACCGCCCAGCGGCGGGCGCAGGCGGCAGCCGACCTCGCGGCTCTCGCCGGAGCGGCTCACCTCGACGACGCGTGCGCCAGGGCCCGGGTGGTCGCGGCGGCCAACACTGCGACGCTCGACTCGTGCCTGGTCGACGGCAGCGACGTCAGGGTCGACGGTGTCCGTGCCGGGACCAGCCGGTGCCGTGGAGGGACGTACGAGTGAGCGCCGAGGCGCGCGCCGGTCCGGCGTGAGGACGCAGTGGGTCAGGTCTTGTCGCGGTCGCTGACGGTGGTGTCGCCGTCCGTGCGGCGCTCGGCCTCGACGCGCTCGAGCTTCTCGTTGAGCTTGGTCAGCTCCTTGCGCTCCTTGCGGTGCGCGAGGCCGCGGCGGGTGCCCCACTTGAGGATCGAGAAGCCCCAGAGGATCGCGGCACCGGCGGCGACGCCGATGACGAACGCCTCCAGGGTCGTGACACCGAAACCGAGCAGCTCGCCGCCGGAGCCGGGCTCGCTGACGAAGATCGCCGACAGGATCGCGATGCCGCCGAGGATGATGAGTGCGAGACCGAGGAAGACCATGGCGAGAATCTAGCCCCCCAGCGCCGCCTGGCGGTGCACCCGCGAGGAGGGCATCGAGCAGCCGGATCGCGCCGGCCTTGTCGAGCGGGTTGTTCTGGTTGCCGCACTTCGGCGACTGGATGCACGACGGGCAGCCGCTCGTGCACTCACAGCTGGCGATCGCCTCTCGGGTCGCGGACAGCCAGTCGACGGCGGTGTGGAAGCCGCGCTCGGCGAAGCCGGCGCCGCCGGGGTGGCCGTCGTAGACGAAGACGGTGAGCACGCCGGTGTCGGCATGCCGCGCGGTCGAGACGCCGCCGATGTCCCAGCGGTCGCACGTGGCGAAGAGGGGGAGGAGGCCGATCGAGCAGTGCTCCGCGGCGTGGGCCGCCCCCGGCACGTCGAGGGCGGCCAGTCCGGCTTCGGTCGACGACGTCGTCGGGCACCGTCCACCACACCGCCGCCGTCCGCAGGGTGCGCTCGGGCAGGTCGAGCTGCTCCTCCGCCAGCACCTCGCCGCCGGGCTGGCGCCGCTTGAGGAAGGACACCACCTGGTGGGAGACGTCGACCTCGCCGAGCGAGAGCTCGCAGCCACCCCACGAGCGCCGCTCGCGGGTGCTCACGATGCTGATGTCGGTGACTTCGCGCGCCGTCGTGCTGTACGTCGGCTCGTCGCGCCGCATGGTCGCGACGTGGTGCTCGAGGTCGAGGTCCTCGACGAGCCAGGTCTCGCCCTGGTGCACGTAGACCGCACCGGCGTGGGCCTGGTTGTGCGCGCCGCCGGCGTCCACGGTGCCGACCACCCGGCCGGTGTCCGCCTCGATCAGCTGGACGGGGGACCCACCGGCCGAGCGGATGTCGGCGAGGTCGGCCGCCCGGCCCCGGTCGGTCCAGAACCAGCCCCGTGGCCGCCGCCGCAGCAGGGCCAGGTCGACGAGCGAGTCGACGACCTCGCGCGCCGTCGGGCCGAAGAGCGGCAGGTCCGCCTCCGTGAGCGGCGACTCCTGGGCGGCCGCGCACAGGTGCGGGCCCATGACGTGCGGGTTGGAGGGGTCGAAGACGGACGCCTCGACCGGGGCGCCGATGAGCATCTCGGGGTGGGTGACCAGGTAGGTGTCGAGCGGGTCGTCCTTGGCGACGAGCACGCCGAGGGCGTCCTGCGCGCCGCGGCCGGCGCGCCCGACCTGCTGCCAGAACGCCGCCCGGGTGCCCGGGAAGCCGGCGATCAGCACCGCGTCGAGACCGCTGATGTCGATGCCGAGCTCGAGGGCGTTGGTCGCGGCCAGACCCATCAGGTCGCCCCGGCGCAGGGCCGCCTCGAGGGCGCGTCGCTCCTCCGGGAGGTAGCCACCGCGGTAGGCCGCGACCCGGCCGGGCAGCGACGGGTCGACCTCGGCGAGCAGCTCCGCCGCGGTCGCGGCCACCTGCTCGGCGCCGCGACGGGACCGGATGAACGCGAGCGTGCGGACGTCCTCGGCCACCAGGTCGGCGAGCAGGTCGGCGACCTCCGACGACGCGGCCCGGCGCACCGGGGCGCCGTTCTCCCCGGCGTACGAGGTGAAGGGCGGCTCCCACAGCAGCAGGGAGACCCGGCCGCGGGGCGAGTCGTCGCGGGTCAGCGCGACCACGTCGAGGCCGGTCAGCCGCGAGGCGGTCACCTCGGGCTCCGCGACGGTCGCGGAGGCGAGCACGAAGGTGGGGTGCGCGCCGTACATCGCGCAGACCCGCCGCAGACGGCGCAGCACGTGGGCGACGTGCGCCCCGAACACGCCGCGGTAGTGGTGGCACTCGTCCACCACGACGTACTGCAGGGAGCCCAGCAGCCGCGCCCACCGGTGGTGCGAGGGCAGGAGCGAGCGGTGGAGCATGTCGGGGTTGGTGAGGACGTACTCCCCGAAGTCGCGCGTCCAGTCGCGCTCCTCGCGGGAGCTGTCGCCGTCGTGGGCGGCCAGGCGTACGTCGAGGCGCAGCGACGCGAGCCCGGCGAGCTGGTCGTGGGCGAGCGCCTTGGTGGGCGCCAGGTAGAGCACCGAGGCCCCGCGCTCCCCACGCGGACCGCGCGCGGCGCGGATCGCGGAGAGCGCCGGCACCTGATAGGCCAGCGACTTCCCCGACGCCGTACCGGTGGCGACGATGACGTGGTCGCCGGCGTGCGCGGCGTCGGCCGCGACGACCTGGTGGCGCCACGGGCGGGCGACTCCCTGGGCGGCGAACGCGCCCCGGACGTCGTCGGGAACCCACTGCGGCCAGTCCTCGTGGACCGCCTCGCGGGCGGGCAGCACCTCGAGGTGCCGGAGCCGGTCCTCGCGTCCCGGGACACCGGTCAGCCGACCGATCAGCTGCTCCACCGGAGGCAGCACGTCGGGACGGGAGGGACTCACGGACCGAGTCTGGCAAACGACCCCGACACCGGCGCCGCGGCCGGCGCGCAGCAGAACTGTTGGGGACACCTGCGCGACGGGTGGGACTCGTGGTTTGATACCACCCGGAACGGACAAAGGGGCGCGACGTGTGTCCCGCACGTCGCACTGGCCGAGCATTCGGGGACCGGGGAGCAGTTGTGGATCTCACCCTTGCCACACGCGAGGTGGATGGTCGCGCCGTCGTGGCCGTCGGCGGAGAGATCGACGTCTACACCGCGCCCAAGCTGCGGGACTGCATCACCGAGCTCGTCGGTGCCGGCACCTACGACATCGTGATCGACCTCGAGGCCGTCGAGTTCCTCGACTCCACCGGCCTCGGCGTGCTGGTCGGCGGCCTGAAGAAGGTCCGCGCACACGACGGTTCGCTCGACCTGGTCTGCACCCAGGAGCGCCTGCTCAAGATCTTCCGGATCACCGGCCTGGCCAAGGTCTTCGTCATCCACGACTCGGTCGGGCTCGCTCCCGGCGCCTGAGCAGCGGCCAGCTCCCACCCCTCCGGGCAGGCTCGGAGGGGCTTTGTCAGGCGTGCGGCCGACACCCCGGTGTGGTGTGGGTCACCCCAGGCCGTGATCTGGATCACCTCTGCGTAGACTCCGGCGCGTTCACGGATCTTTTTACGTCCTAGGAGGACACACATGACGGGGATCTTGCCCGCGGTCGTGAAGCCGGAGCTCGCAGGTGGAAACCTGATCCTGGTCGTCGTCGTCGCCCTGATCGCGCTCGGCGCGCTCGGGATGGCAGCGATGTTCAGGTCGCAGGTCTTGGCCGCGGGCGAGGGCACCGACAACATGAAGACGATCGCCCAGGCGGTCCAAGAGGGCGCCAACGCCTATCTGACTCGGCAGTTCCGGACCCTGGCCATCTTCGCGGCGATCGCCTTCTTCGCGTTGCTCGTGCTGCCGGCCGACGACACCACCGTGCGCATCTTCCGCTCCGTGTTCTTCATCGTCGGCGCAGGCTTCTCGGCGGCGGTGGGCTACCTCGGCATGAACCTCGCCGTACGCGCCAACCTGCGCGTCGCTGCAGCCGCCGAGACCACCGGCCGCGAGCCGGCGATGACGATCGGCCTGCGCACGGGCGCCATGGTCGGCATGCTGACCGTCGGCCTCGGCCTGCTCGGTGCCAGCCTCGTCGTCCTGTTCTTCCAGGACTCGGCGCCCGACGTGCTCGAGGGCTTCGGCTTCGGCGCGGCGCTGCTCGCCATGTTCATGCGTGTCGGCGGCGGCATCTTCACCAAGGCTGCCGACGTCGGCGCCGACCTGGTCGGCAAGGTCGAGCAGGGCATCCCCGAGGACGACCCGCGCAACGCCGCGACGATCGCCGACAACGTCGGTGACAACGTCGGCGACTGCGCCGGCATGGCCGCCGACCTCTTCGAGTCGTACGCCGTCACGCTGGTCGCCGCGCTGATCCTCGGCTCGCAGGCCTTCGGCGACAAGGGTCTCGTGTTCCCGCTGCTCATCCCGGCCATCGGTGCGCTCACCGCGGTCGCGGGCGTCTACCTGACGAAGCCCAAGGCGGGCGAGAACGGCCTGACCACCATCAACCGGTCGTTCTACATCTCCTCGGGCATCGCCGCCGTGGCGAGCGTCGTGCTGGCCTACGTCTACCTGCCGAGCAGCTTCGCGGAGTTCACCAACATCGCCGCCGACCTCGCGGGCGCCGACGGCGACCCGCGCTTCATCGCCGCCTCTGCGGTCGTCATCGGCATCGTGATGTCCGCCGGCATCCTGGCCCTCACCGGCTACTACACCGGCACGGAGTACCGCCCGGTCAAGGACGTCGGCAAGACGTCGCTCACCGGCGCGGCCACCGTCATCCTGTCCGGCCTCTCGGTCGGCTTCGAGTCGGCGGTCTACACCACGCTGGTCATCGGTGCCGCGGTCTTCGGTGCCTACCTGCTCGGTGGCGCGGCGCTCACGGTGTCTCTGTTCGCCGTGGCCCTCGCCGGCTGCGGCCTGCTGACCACCGTCGGCGTGATCGTCGCGATGGACACCTTCGGCCCCGTCTCCGACAACGCCCAGGGCATCGCCGAGATGTCGGGCGACGTCAGCCCCGAGGGCGCGCAGATCCTCACCGAGCTCGACGCCGTCGGCAACACCACCAAGGCGATCACCAAGGGCATCGCGATCGCCACTGCGGTGCTGGCCGCGACGGCGCTGTTCGGCTCCTACGCCACGTCGGTGTTCGAGTCGCTCGCCGAGGCCAACGTCGGCCCCGACGAGGCCTACCTGCTGGACTTCAGCGTCTTCAACCCGGCGGTCATCGTCGGCGTGCTGCTCGGTGCGGCCGTGGTGTTCCTCTTCTCGGGCCTCGCCATCAACGCGGTCGCCCGCGCTGCCGGCGCGGTCGTGATGGAGGTCCGCCGCCAGTTCCGCGAGATCCCCGGCATCATGGAGGGCACCGGTCGCCCGGAGTACGGCAAGGTCGTCGACATCGTCACCAAGGACTCGCTGCGCGAGCTCGTGACACCCGGCATCCTCGCGGTGCTGGCCCCGATCGCGGTGGGCTTCGGCCTCGGCGCGACCGCGCTGGCCGGCTTCCTGGCCGGTGCGATCGGCACCGGCACCCTCATGGCCGTCTTCCTGGCCAACGCCGGTGGTGCGTGGGACAACGCCAAGAAGCTGGTCGAGGACGGCCACCACGGTGGCAAGGGCTCGTCCGCCCACGAGGCCACGATCATCGGTGACACCGTCGGCGACCCGTTCAAGGACACCGCCGGCCCGGCGATCAACCCGCTCATCAAGGTGATGAACCTCGTCTCGCTGCTCATCGCGAGCGCGGTCGTCTCCCTGAGCGTCGGCCAGGACCAGAACGACGTGCTGCGCATCGTGATCGCGCTCGTGGCGGTCGCGATCATCGCGGGTGCGGTGATCATCTCCAAGCGTCGCGAGGTCACGATCTCCGACGACGGTGACAACACCGGCTCGTCGTCGTTCGCCCCGCACGTGCCCGACCCGCACAACGCCTGACCCGGTACGCCGTCAGCGGCCCGTCACTCCTCCGGGAGCGGCGGGCCGCTGTCGCGTGGTGCGGGGTCAGCGCTCGTCGAAGTGCGGCCGGGTCAGCTCCTCGGTGAGCCCGCCGAGGGCGATGCGGTCGTCCGTGTCGCCGACGTGCGGGCCCTGGAGCCACTGGGTGAACGACCAGATCTCCGAGAGCCGCCACTCCAGGTCGAAGAGCCGCACCATCGAGGGGTCGTGGTCGACGTCGCGGCCCTCGTGCACCAGCGTCGCGAGGTCGCGCTCACGCGGCGCCAGCAGCAGTGACTCCCAGTCGATGAGCCAGGTGCGGCCACGAGCCACCCACTGGTTGCGCACGTGCGGCTCGCCGTGCGTGACGACGTACGCCGCCGGGTCGGCGAGGGCGACGAGCCGCGCGTGCTCGCGGGCCCACCCGCCCACCTGGGCCAGGTGCTCGAGCACGAGATCGCGGGCAGCAGGCCCGAGCGGCTCCGGCCACGGCTGCTGCAGCAGGTCGCGCAGCAGGTGGGGGAGGTCCGACGAGATCTCCGTCGTCCAGGTCCGCGCGGTCGCGGGTGCCGGCGCCGCGTGCAGCACGGCGAGCAGGTCGGGCAGCTCCGCGACCGACTCCTCCGGCCGCTGCCCGTCGAGCCAACCGGTGACGCTGACGGTCCTACTGCCCAGCGGGACGGTGCAGCCGCCGTCGGTGGCGGGGATCGACGGCCAGACGAAGTCGAGGTCGAGCGCGGCCGCGGAGGCGTACGCCGCCTCGAGGCTGGCGTGGGTGTGGCGGGGCAGGTCGGGGTCGAGCGTCGCGAACAGCGTCGGCTCGCCGTCGACGTCGACGCGCCAGTGGTGCGCGCCCCAGCCGACCGGTAGGTGCTCGACCGCTGTTGCTCGCTGTTCCCAGTTGCTCCGGACGACCTCGAGCACGTCGTCGTCGGTCACGTCGGGTGGTCGCTCCAGCATCCGGCCATCCTCACATCGCGCCTACGCTGGCCCCGTGCCAGACCCCACCCGCATCGCCCTCGTCTCGGACGTCCACGGCAACCTGACGGCCCTCGAGGCGGTGCTCGCCGACATCGACGCACGGGGGATCACGACGATCTACAACCTCGGCGACTACGTGGGCAAGGGGCCACGCGGGCGCGAGGTCGTCGACCTGTGCCGCGAGCGGTGCGAGGTCAACCTGCTGGGCAACTGGGACGACTTCCTGCCCGATCCGCAGCGCGAGTTCGACAACGACGACCTGCGCTGGTGGCTGGCGCAGCTCGGCCCCGGGCAGGGGGAGTGGCTGAGGTCGCTGGCGTTCCACCACGACTTCCTGCTCTCCGGCCGCCGGGTGCGGCTCTTCCACGCGAGCGAGGAGACGGTGCACCGCCGGGTGCGCTACGTCCGGACGCAGGCGGAGTACGAGGCGCTGTTCACGAACACCGCGGCCACCGGCTTCGAGGGCTCCGGAGCCCGACCTCGTCGGCTACGGCGACACCCACGACCCGTTCTACGAGTGCCAGCTCCGGGGGCGCACCGCCTTCAACACCGGCGCCGTCGGCAACTGCATGGGCGACCCGACGCCGCTCTACTGCATCCTCGAGGGTGTGCTCGACTCGCCGGATCCGGCACCGTGGGCGATCTCGTACGTCCGCGTGCCCTACGACGTCGACGCCGAGCTGGCGGCGGCGCGCGACCTCGGCGTCCCCCAGTACGACGGCTACGAGCTCGAGCTGCGCCACGGCCTCTACCGCGGGATGCTCGAGGAGTGGCGGGCCGGGGAGTCGGTGACCGGCTACCACGAGCGTCCGGTGGTGCGCGGATGACCGACATCGCCGCGCCGCTGCGCGATGCCCTGCACACCGCCGACTTCACCTATGACCGGGTGGCCGAGGCGATCGGCGAGGACGCTCACCGCGCGCTCGGACGCAACGAGACCCTGCCCGCGCTGCGGCGGACGACGTCCGGCGGGCCGCTCGACACCCTGGTCCGGCTGTTCCTGCTACAGGCCACGGTCAGCCGGGAGCACGCCGACCGCGCCCTGCCCGGGCTGGTCGACCGGCTCTGCAACGCCGGGCTGCTCGAGCAGAGCGTCAGCGAGGTCGCCGCGCGGATGGACTGCCGCCCCTACGCGGCCTCCGAGGCCGGCCTGGACCGCGACCTCTGGGTCGTCTCCGACCTGACGCCGGGACTCGACGGCTCGCCGGTCGCCGTCGGTCCCGACCACGTGCTCGGCATCTCGAGCGCGTCGACGAGCCTGGCCCAGCTGACGATGCGCGAGCCGGTCGGCTCGGCGCTCGACCTCGGCACCGGTTGCGGCGTCCAGGCCCTCCACCTCGCCCGCCACGCGGGCCGCGTCGTGGCGACCGACGTCAACAGCCGCGCGCTCTGGATGACACGGCTCAACGCCGAGCTCAACGGCGTCGACGTCGACGTCCGCGACGGTTCGTTCTTCGAGCCGGTGGCCGGCGAGCGCTTCGACCTGATCGCGACGAACCCGCCCTTCGTCATCTCGCCCGCGACCGGCGAGCGCTTGGTCTACCGCGACTCCGGCCTGCCCGGCGACCGCGTCGTCGAGCACCTCGTCCGCACCGGCCCCGACCACCTCGCTGACGGGGGTTGGCTCCAGGTGCTGGCCAACTGGTCGATCGTCGGGGACCGGACCTGGGACGAGCGGCTCGGCTCCTGGCTCCGCGACGACTGCGACGCGCTGGTCGTGCAGCGCGAGACCCTCGACCCTGCGGCGTACGTCGAGCTCTGGCTCAAGGACAGCGGCCACCACGGTGGGCCGGAGTACGTCCAGCGCTACGACACCTGGCTCTCGTGGTTCGAGGAGTCCGGCATCGACGGCGTCGGCTTCGGCTGGATCAACATCCGCCTCGGTGGCGCAGGCTCCCACGAGCTGCTCGAGTGGCCGTACGACGTCGAGCAGCCCATCGGTCCGGCGATCCACGCCTGGGGCGAGGCGGTCACCGACCTCCGCGACGTCACCGACGACCAGCTGCTCGACCGGACCCTGCGCGCCCGCGAGGACGTCCAGCAGGAGACGGTCGGGCGACCGGGTGCGGAGGACCCCGAGGCCATCGTGCTGCGCCAGCAGCGCGGCTTCCGGCGAGCGCGCACGGCCGACACCGTCGAGGCCGCCTTCCTCGGCGCCTGCGACGGCGACCTGACGGTCGGCCAGCTCCTCGGCGCTCTCGCCTCGCTGCTCGAGCGGGACGAGGCAGACCTGCGCACCACCTACCTCCCTGTGGTGCGCGAGCTCGTCGGCGAGGGCTTCCTCGAGGTCAGCAGCTCGTCATAGCGCCGGCGTGATGTCGGTGTGGGTGAAGTCGTCGCCCTTGAACAGCAACGGCTCGCCGGTGACCTTGGCCAGGGCGTAGGACATGCAGTCGCCGTAGTTGAGCTGGGCCCGAGAGCCACTACCCTTCCCGTAGGCGGCAAAGGCGGTCTGGGCCGCGTCCAGGTGTATCCGCGGCAAAGGCGACGACGTCGATCATCTGGCTGGCCAGGAACTCACGGAGTCGCCCGCGCTGGTCAGGGCCGAGGACCATCGTCGTCTCGAGCACGGTGGGCGCGCCGGTGGACAGGTTCGTGGCGCTACGCATCGCTGCGAGGAAGGCCTCGGCCTCGGGCTCGACCCGGGCGATGGCCACCAGCGCGGACGAGTCGACGATCACCGGGGAAGTCCGCGCTCGTCGTAGAGGTCGTCGTCGGTCAGGGGGACGACTCCGCGCCCGTCCATGTCGTCGCGCATGGCGCGCGCGAGTCGCAGGCCGCGCGCGACGTAGTCCTCGTCGCTCTGGCGATCGCGCCGGAGGGCCTCGTTGACCGCCTGGCGGACCGCCTCGGTCATCGAGATGCCGCGCACGCGCGCGAGCTCGAGGGCGAGCTCTCGCACCTCGGGATCCTTGATGTTCATCGTGGCCACGGTCACGATTCTACCTCTGACGGTAGAACGGCGCGTTGCTCTGTGAGCGAGCGGTCGCGAAGCTCCACCAGGTCGCGGCGCACGCTGGCGGAGAGCAGCTCCACCCGCCCGACCGCGAGGAGGGACGGCACACCGCAGTCCCACGGCCGGTGCGCCCGCCAGCCGATCCGGCGTACGTGGCCGAGCACCTGCTGGCCGCACGCGTTGAGCGAGGTCGTACCCAGGTGAGCGGCGATCCGGACCTGCGTCACCGGGCCCTCGGGTCCGATGGCCGCGTTGGCCTTGCCGACCACCCAGACGATCCCGGCCGCCAGCCGGTCGGGCGTCATCCGTTCGGCGAGCTCGGGCAGCCGGTCGCGGACGAGCAGGAGGCACGTCCGCAGTGGGGGTGCGAGGTCGGCGGGCAGCAACGACTCCCGCAGGTCCGTGAGCAGCTCGTCGGCCACGAGCCACGGCTCGTCCACCACCGGGTCGAGGTGGTCGCCGAGCCGTGGCAGCGCGACGGGCGAGGGGGTCATCGCCAGCAGCGCCTCGCGGCTGCCGGCGACCTCGTCGAGCCACGCCAACGCCTGGACGTGGCGAGGGAGAGGCGGAGGGCTCGGCACCACCCGGGGCCGGGCGTCCTCGTCGTGGCGGCGCGCCACGTCGGCGTACGTGCTGGTCTCCACCTGCTCGCTCCAGGCGTCGACCAGCCGACCGTCGACGAAGACGAGGTGGCTGAGCCGGCCACCCTCGCCCAACCGTTCGCGCGGCTCGCGCCAGAGCGTGTCGTCGTAGTAGCGGGGATCGAACATCGTGCCTCCTGGGGTTGCGGGTGTGTCCCACCACGGTCGAGACGGCCTCCGACAACCCGGGGCGCTCGTCCACAGATGCCGCCCCGAGGTGCGTCATCCACAACCGCGAGGTGCGAAAGTGGGCCGACAACCCCGACCGACACGCCCGGTCCAGACCGGACCCGGCACGGAGGTGGACGTAGTCCACGCGAGGCGCCGATCGCCGCCCGGGGTGGCGAAGTCCGGATGTGGCGCTACCGTTGCCGCGCTGAGCAACCCAGCAGCAGGAACTTGAGGGAGCAATCTGAAGTGGCAAAGCTCGTCATCGTCGAGTCACCGGCCAAGGCCCGCACCATCGGCGGCTACCTGGGCTCGGACTACGTCGTCGAGTCCTCGATCGGTCACATCCGCGACCTGCCCAACAACGCGGCTGACACCCCGGCCAAGATCAAGGACAAGCCGTGGGGCCGGCTGGCCGTCGACGTCGACAACGGCTTCGAGCCCTACTACGTCGTGCCGCGCGACAAGAAGAGCCACATCGCCAAGCTGAAGAAGCTGGTCAAGGACGCCGACGCCCTCTACCTCGCCACCGACGAGGACCGCGAGGGCGAGGCGATCGCCTGGCACCTCCTCGACGAGCTCAAGCCGCCGAAGGGCCTGCCGGTCCACCGGATGGTCTTCCACGAGATCACCAAGGCAGCGATCCTCGCCGCCGTCGAGAACCCGCGCGAGATCAACGACGACCTCGTCCAGGCCCAGGAGGCGCGCCGCATCCTCGACCGCCTCTACGGCTACGAGGTCTCGCCCGTGCTGTGGAAGAAGGTCATGTCCGGCCTCTCCGCCGGCCGGGTGCAGTCGGTGGCGACCCGTCTGGTGGTCGACAAGGAGCGCGAGCGGATGAAGTTCCGCGTCGCGTCCTACTGGGACATCGACGCCACCTTCGACGCCGGCACCGGCTTCGACCCGCGGATGTTCCCCGCCAAGCTCTACAGCGTCGACGGCGTCCGCGTCGCCCGCGGTTCCGACTTCGACAACACCGGCGTCCCCAAGGGCAAGGGCGAGCGTGTCCACCTCTCCCGCGCCGACGCCGAGACGCTGGCCACCGGCCTCGGCGACACGACGTACGACGTGCGCTCCGTCGAGTCCAAGCCCTACCGCCGCTCGCCGTACGCCCCCTTCCGCACCACGACGTTGCAGCAGGAGGCCAGCCGCAAGCTCGGCATGAGCGCGAGCGTGACGATGTCGGTCGCGCAGCGGCTCTACGAGAACGGCTTCATCACCTACATGCGCACCGACTCCACGACCCTCTCGGGTGGCGCGGTCGGCGCGGCCCGTGACCAGGTGCGTGAGCTGTACGGCGCGGAGTACCTCCCCGACTCGCCGCGGACCTACGCCTCGAAGGTGAAGAACGCGCAGGAGGCGCACGAGGCGATCCGTCCCGCCGGTGAGTCGTTCCGTACGCCTGCCCAGACCGGGCTCTCGGGTGAGCAGTTCCGGCTCTACGAGCTGATCTGGATGCGCACCGTCGCCTCGCAGATGAAGGACGCGGTCGGCAACTCGGTGACGATCCGGATCGGTGGCGCCGCCACCGACGGCCGCGATGCCGTCTTCAGTGCGAGCGGTCGCACGATCACGTTCCACGGCTT
This sequence comes from uncultured Actinomycetota bacterium, assembly GCA_963790155.1. Classification (GTDB taxonomy): domain Bacteria; phylum Actinomycetota; class Actinomycetes; order Propionibacteriales; family Nocardioidaceae; genus Nocardioides. Next base: position 307,101 of record CAWBNL010000009.1, read on the forward strand.
CCTCAAGGCCTACGTCGAGGACATCGATGATGCGTCCAAGCGCCGTGACGACGCCGAGACGCGGCTGCCGAACCTGTCGGAGGGTGCTGCGGTGTCCGCCGCGACGCTGACCCCCGAGGGCCACGAGACGAAGCCGCCCGCGCGCTACACCGAGGCGACCCTGATCAAGGAGCTCGAGGACCGCGAGATCGGCCGCCCGTCGACGTACGCCTCGATCATCGGCACCATCCTCAACCGCGGCTACGTCTACAAGAAGGGCACCGCGCTGGTCCCCGCGTGGCTGGCGTTCTCGGTGATCCGGCTGCTGGAGGAGCACTTCCCACGCCAGGTGTCCTACGAGTTCACCGCCTCGATGGAGGACGTGCTCGACGAGATCGCCGGCGGCCGCAAGGACCGCGCCACCGAGCTCGGCGAGTTCTACTACGGCGCCGGTGACGTGGTCGGGCTCAAGACCCTCGTCACCGACCTCGGCGACATCGACGCCAAGGAGATGGCGACCTTCCCGATCGGCACGCCGGAGGACCAGATCAACCTCCGCGTCGGTCGCTACGGGCCCTACGTCGAGGGGCCGCCGGCCGAGGACGGCGGAGCGGTGCCCCGGTCCGGGCCAACGTCCCCGACGACCTCCCGCCCGACGAGCTCACGGTCGCGATGGCGAAGGAGCTGCTGGCCAACCCGGCCGGCGAGGAGCAGGTCGTGGGCAACCACCCCGACACCGGCCTGCAGATCGTGGCGAAGAACGGTCGTTTCGGCCCCTACGTCACCGAGCTGCTGCCCGACGACGCGCCCAAGAGCGCCAAGCCGCGCACCGGCTCGCTCTTCAAGTCGATGACGCTCGACACCGTGTCGATCGAGGAGGCCGTCAAGCTGCTCGACCTGCCCCGCGTCGTCGGCACCGACGAGGACGGCACCGAGATCACCGCACAGAACGGTCGCTACGGGCCCTATCTCAAGAAGGGCACCGACTCGCGCTCGCTCACCAGCGAGGACCAGATCTTCGACATCACGCTCGACCAGGCCAAGGCGATCTATGCCCAGCCCAAGCAGCGCGGCCGCGGCGCGGCCACGCCGCCGCTCAAGGAGCTCGGCAACGACCCTGTCTCCGGCCAGCCGGTCGTGGTGAAGGCCGGCCGCTTCGGCGAGTACGTCACCGACGGCGAGTACAACGCGACGCTCCGCAAGGACGACTCGGTCGACGCGATCACCCTCGAGCGGGCCGCCGAGCTGCTCGCCGAGCGGCGCGAGCGCGGACCCGCCAAGAAGGCGGCCAAGAAGGGCGCGAAGAAGGCTCCGGCCAAGAAGTCCGCCGCGAAGAGGACGACCGCCAAGAAGACCGCTGCGAAGAAGACGACCAAGAAGGCTGCCGCCAAGAAGTCCTGAGGCCATACCCTCCTCGACGGGTGACCGCGTCGAGCTGCGGTGGAGCGTCATCAACGGCGTGCTCGACCAGTACGCCGTGGTGCAGATCGACGGCAGCCGCGTCTACAACGCATGGGACCAGCCCGTGTTCGTCAGCGCGAGCGACCTCCGCGAGACGTTGCGCAGCATCAATGCGGGCCTCCGGATCACGAACGGGTCCAGCAGCGATGACTCGTCCTTCTCATTCAGAGAGTGGCGTGCGCCGGGTGCGGTCGTCCTCCTGGCGCTCGCCACATGGAGGGCGGTGCTCCTCCTGCTGGTCTTCTTCGGCGGCTCCAACACCTCCTGAGCCAGCGAACCGGCGAACCGGCGAATCGGTGAACGGACCGAACAGGCGTGCAGCGGCCCCGGGCCCGCACAAGCCGGATAGGCCGAGCCTTGGTCGGTCCGTTTCGTAGGCGCGCGGACACAAGTCCCGAGCCCGGCGACGCTTCTCGCGTGAGTACCGGGCGCCGGACGACATCTGTCCGCGCGGCTACGCTCCGACTCGCATCTCCGGTCCGTTCGCCGGCGCACCTGTCCCACCTCGCCCGTAGGGTGTGCGCGTGAACCCCGGAGTCTTCTCAGAGCACGGGCTCTTCGTCTGCTTCGAGGGGGGCGAGGGGGCCGGCAAGTCCACCCAGTCGCGGCTCCTGCGCGACTGGCTGGTCGAGTCCGGCCGGACCGTGCTGCTGACCTTCGAGCCGGGCGACACCGGGGTCGGCAAAGAGCTGCGACGCATCGTGCTCGACCCCGCTACCGGCGAGCTCTCCGATCGCACCGAGGCGTTGCTCTACGCCGCGGACAAGGCCGAGCACGTCGACCACGTCGTGCTCCCAGCCCTGGCGCGCGACGAGGTGGTCATCACCGATCGGTACGTCGACTCGACGCTGGCCTACCAGGGCGCCGGCCGCACCCTGGACGTCGCCGAGGTCGAGGCCGTCGCCCGATGGGCCACCGGCGACCTCCGCCCGCACCTCACCGTCGTGCTGGACCTGGCGCCGGAGGCGGGCCTCGGCCGGTTCGACGAGCGCGACCGGATCGAGGGGCAGTCCCTGGAGTTCCACCAGCGGGTGCGGCAGGGCTTCCTCGACCTTGCGGCCGCTGACACCGACCACTACGTCGTCCTCGACGCGCGCGCGCCGATCGACGAGATCGCCGACGCCATCCGGGCGCGGATCGCACCCCTGTTGGAGGGGAGATGACCACGACCACCGGCACCGTGTGGGACGACCTCGTCGGGCAGCACCCGACCATCGAGCTGCTGCAGCAGGCCGCGGCCGGGCACGGCATGACCCACGCGTGGCTGATCACCGGGCCGCCGGGCTCGGGGCGCTCCAACGTCGCCCGGGCCTTCGCGGCCGCGCTGCAGTGCGAGCGGCGTACGGGCTGCGGCGCGTGCGAGGCGTGCCGGCTCGGGATGGCGGGTTCGCACCCCGACATCACGTGGGTGAAGTCCGAGACGTCGGTGCTCTACGTCGACGACATGCGGGGCCTGGTGCAGTCGGCGGCGAAGTTCCCCTCCATCGGCCGCTGGCAGATCGTCGTCATCGAGGACGCCGACCGCCTCGGCACCCCGGAGAACCCCCGCACCGGCAACGCGCTGCTCAAGGCGATCGAGGAGCCGACCCCCAAGACCCTGTGGCTGCTGTGCGCGCCGACGGTCCGCGACGTGCTCCCCACCATCCGCTCGCGCTGCCGCACGCTGACCCTGGCGACCCCGGGCACGGAGGACGTCGCACGGTTCCTCGCCCGCCACGACCAGATCTCCGAGACCGTCGCCAGCTTCGCCGCCCGCGCCAGCCAGGGCCACATCGGCCGGGCGCGCGCCCTCGCGCTCGACGAGGAGACCCGGTCCCGCCGCCGCGAGGTGGTCAGCATCCCGGCCCGGCTGACGTCGCTCGGCTCGTGCATGACCGCCGCGACCAACCTCGCCGAGCTCGCCAAGGAGGAGACCGAGGCGATCACCGCCGACGCCGAGAAGCGCGAGCTCGGGGAGCTGCAGGCGATCTTCGGCAGCGAGCGCAAGGACCTCGCCAGCCGGTCCTACCGCGCGGCCCTGGGTGGCCTGGAGAAGCTGCAGAAGCAGAAGGCCAAGCGCCGCGTGCTCGACGTGATCGACCGGGCGCTGATGGATCTCGTCTCGGTCTACCGCGACGCCATCGCGCTCAGCGTCGGCGCCCCCGGGATGCTGGTCAACGAGGAGCTCCGCGGCGACGTGGCCACCCTGGCGCGTGCGGCCACGCCCGACGAGCTGCTGCGGATGATCGATGCGATCTTCACGGCCCGCGAGCAGATGCTGGAGTTCAACGTGCCGCCCCAGCTGGCGCTCGAGTCGATGACGGTCGCGCTGCGACTGCCCGGAGGCCGTCAGTGAAGAAGGTCGTGGCCGTCCTCGCCGTGTTCGCGCTCGCGCTTACCGCCTTCGTCGCAGTAGGGCTCGCGATCCAGGGCGGCACCGCTGACGCGCCCCGCTCCCGGCCGACACCGTCACCGACCACGCCACCCCCGCCGTCGGTCACGCAGGCGCCGGAGGACGCGCTCACCGACCTCTACGCCCAGCGCATCGACTGGACCCCGTGCGCCAGCAACCCCGACGACGACTGCGCCACCCTCACCGTCCCGGTCGACTACGCCGAACCGGCCGGCGAGACGATCGACCTGGCACTCCTGCGGGTGCCGGCGACCGGCGCGCGGGTCGGCTCGATGGTGGTGAACCCCGGCGGACCCGGCGCTCCCGGGACCTCGTACGCCGCTGCCGCCGGCCGCGTCTTCCGCGAACCGCTGCTGCAGGGCTTCGACATCGTCGGCTTCGACCCGCGCGGGACGGGCGACTCGGCACCGGTCGACTGCCTCAGCGACGGCGAGCTCGACGAGTACCTCGCCGGCGACCCCACGCCCGACACCTCCGAGGAGGTCGCGGGCTACCGGAGGTCGGTCCTCTCGTTCGGCGCCAGGTGCGTCGCCGGCTCGGGCCCGGTCCTGGGCCACGTCAGCACGATCGAGGCGGCCCGCGACATGGACGTCCTGCGGTCCGCGCTCGGCGAGGAGACGCTGACCTACCTCGGGGCGTCGTACGGCACGGAGCTCGGCGCGACGTACGCCGAGCTGTTCCCCGAGCGCGTCGGGCGCTTCGTGCTCGACGGGGCGGTCGACGTCTCGCTCGACACGCAGACCACCTCGCTCGAGCAGGCGACCGGCTTCGAGACCGCGCTGCGCGCCTACGTGCAGAACTGCCTCGACTCGACCGACAACTGCTTCCTCGGCGACACCGTCGACGAGGGGCTCGCCACGATCACGGGACTGCTCGACGGGATCGAGGCGGAGCCGCTGCCGGCAGGCGAGCGCGAGCTGACGGTCGGCAACGCGTTCTACGGGATCATCACCCCGCTCTACAACCGCGACTACTGGTTCCTGCTCAGCACCGCGCTCGCCTCCGCGCTGGAGGGCAAGGGCTCGGCACTGATGCAGCTCGCCGACGCGTACGCCTCGCGCAACGTCGACGGGTCCTACGCCGACAACTCGATCGAGGCGAACTACTCGATCAACTGCCTCGACGACCCGACGTCGGTGCCCTTCAAGAAGGTGCCTGCACTGTTCCCGGCATTCGAGGAGGCGTCGCCGACCTTCGGCCGGATCTTCGCCTGGGGCATGACCGGGTGCCGCGGTGTCGAGGTGACCTCCAGCGAGGAGCCGCTAGACATCCGCGGTGAGGGCGCGGCACCGATCCTGGTCCTCGGCACCACCCGCGACCCGGCGACGCCGTTCAAGTGGGCGCAGGCCCTCTCCGCGCAGCTGGAGTCGGGCGTGCTGGTCGAGCGCGACGGTGACGGCCACACGGCGTACAACTCCGGCAACGCCTGCATCGACACCCTCGTCGAGGACTACCTCCTGGACGGGGCAGTCCCCGACGACGGCACGACCTGCTGAACCTGCTGGTGGGCGTGCTGTCGGGCTCAGCCCTCGAGGGCCGCGTCCAGCGTGATGTCGACGGCGGCCAGGGCCTTGCTGATCGGGCACGTCTCCTTCGCCTTCTCGGCCGCGTCCTTGAAGCCGGCCTCGTCGAGGCCGTCGACCTCGCCGCGGACCGTGAGCTTGATGCCGGTCAGCTTGAAGCCGCCGGCCTCCTTGTCCTCGCCCAAGGCCACGTCTGCGGTGATCTCGAGGGCCTGCGGCGTGCCGCCGGCTTCGGCGATGAGGGCCGAGAGCTGCATGGCGTAGCAGGACGAGTGCGCGGCCGCGACGAGCTCCTCGGGGCTGGTGGTGCCGTCGGCGTTCTCGGCCGTGCGCTTGGGGAACGACACGTCGAAGGTGCCGGCGCCCGAGCTGGAGAGCTCGACCTGGCCGGAGCCGTCCTGGAGTCCGCCGTTCCAGGCGGTGCGGGCGGAACGAGTAGGCATGATGTCTCCTGAGATGTGTCGGGGTGCGTGCGCTGTCGAACGTATCCGGTGCCACCCCCCGACCCGGATTTCGGTCCGGGGCAGCGCTCTCCGTATAGTTGCCCGCGGTCCGTCGAGCGCTCCTCGACGGCCACGCCGCCTTAGCTCAGTCGGTAGAGCGAGTCACTCGTAATGACTAGGTCCTCGGTTCGATTCCGTGAGGCGGCTCCGACTCCCCCGGGGACCCGAGACCCCGGGGGAGTCTTCTGCGGAGAATCGCGCCGGTAGTCCCTACTATCGTTCGCATGGGAGAGCAGGCGGGAAGGCGTGAGGGCGCGCCGCGGTCACCGAGCATGGCCCAGGTCGCCGAACGCGCTGGTGTCTCCCACCAGACCGTGTCGCGGGTGCTCAACGACGCCTCGCTGGTGAAGGAGGAGACGCGGCTCCGGGTGATCGCCGCGATCGAGGAGCTCGGCTATCGACGCAACTTCGCGGCACGCCTCCTCGCCACCAACCGGTCCCGGCGGATCGGCATGGTCACGGCCCACCTCGCGCTCCACGGCCCGAGCATGATCGCCCTGGCGGTGCAGCAGGCGGGCCAGGACCAGGGCTACGACGTCTCGCTGATCGGCCTGCCGGAGTTCTCGTTCGAGGCGCTGCAGAAGGCCGTCGACCGGCTGTGCGACCAGGCGGTGGAGGCGATCGTCGTCGCGGTGCCGCACAAGGACGCGGTCGAGATGACGCGATCCCTGCAGCTCGGCATCCCGGTCGTGATGGTGCAGGGCGTGATCGCGGGCCAGCCCCTCACGGTCGGGATCGACCAGGAAGCCGGAGCGCAGCTGGCCGTGGGCCACCTGCTCGACCTCGGTCACCGCCGGGTGGCACACGTCAGCGGGCCTCCGGACTGGATCGAGGCCCGGCAGCGCGAGACGGGCTGGCGCGCGGCGCACGAGGAACGCGGCCTGCTGCCCGGGCCCGAGCTGCGCGGTGACTGGTCGTCGGACAGCGGCTACCACGCCGGTCTCAGGATCGCCCAGGACCCGGACGTGACCGGGGTCTTCGCGGGCAACGACTTCATGGCACTCGGCGTCCTGCGCGCGCTCCACGAGAGCGGCCGGCGGGTGCCCGACGACGTGAGCGTGGTCGGCTTCGACGACGTACCGCAGGCGGCGTACTACTGGCCGGCCCTGACCACCGTCGCCCAGGACTTCTCCGAGGTCGGCCGACGGGCGCTCGGCGTCGCACTCGCAGCGGTGCGGGGCGACGACGACTCCGACGTCGCGCTCATCGAGCCGACCCTGCTCGTGCGGGGGTCGACGGCGCGACGTCGCCGCTGACCGAGGCGTACGGCTGGGTGAGCGTTCACATCCTGTCTCGAGAAAGTACGTTCCAGGGGTTGACGTGCGGAATGTTAGCGCTCACACTCGACGCACGTGACACCGGTCACACAGGGCGAGACAGCCCCTCTCACTTGGAGGAACACAGTGGTGAAGAAGACCCTGGTCGCTGCGGCAGCGATCACCTTGAGCAGCCTCGCTCTGACGAGCTGCGGCAGCGATTCAGCGGACAGCGGCTCCGACGGCGGCAGCAGCGACGGCGCGATCACGATGGGCTTCGCCCAGGTCGGTGCCGAGAGCGGGTGGCGCACGGCCAACACCAAGTCGATCCAGGAGACGGCCGAGGCCGAGGGCGTCGACCTGAAGTTCACCGACGCGCAGGGCAAGCAGGAGAACCAGATCCAGGCGATCCGCTCCTACATCCAGCAGAAGGTCGACGTCATCGCCTTCAGCCCCGTCGTGGAGACCGGTTTCGACGCCGTCCTCCAGGAGGCCAAGGCGGCCAACATCCCGGTCATCCTCACCGACCGTGCCGTCGACGCCGACCCGTCGCTCTACAAGACGTTCCTCGGCTCCGACTTCGTCGTCGAGGGCGAGAAGGCCGGTCAGTGGCTCGTCGACAACGCCGCCGACTCCGACGTCAACGGCGACGGCACGATCAACGTCGTGCAGCTCGAGGGCACCACGGGTGCCGCTCCCGCCATCGACCGCGCCGAGGGCTTCGCGGACAAGATCGCCGCAGACGACTCGATCGAGGTCACCGCGACGCAGACCGGCGACTTCACCCGCGACGGTGGCAAGCAGGTCATGGAGTCGTTCCTGCAGTCCGACGACAGCATCGACGTCGTCTACGCGCACAACGACGACATGGGGCTGGGTGCCATCGAGGCGATCGAGGCTGCCGGTCTCAAGCCCGGCAAGGACATCAAGATCATCACCGTCGACGCGGTCAAGGACGGAATGACCGCCCTCGCCGACGGCAAGATCAACTACATCGTCGAGTGCAACCCGCTCCTCGGTCCCCAGCTGATGGACCTGGCGAAGAAGGTCCTCGACGGTGAGGAGGTCCCCGCGCGGGTCCTCACCGAGGAGTCGGCCTTCACCTCGGAGCAGGCCGCCGAGGTCCTGCCCGACCGCCAGTACTGAGTCGACACCAGTCACTCGGGTGACGAGGCCGCACCAGACGTACCGGGCCCGGCCGGCCACCCCGGCCGGGCCCGGTCGACGGCCGCACCGAGCCCGCCGCACCGGGCTCGGCCGCACGGAAGCACGCAGAGAGGATCGCCATGACCCAGATGACGACACCACCGGAGGTCGTCGCGCCGCCCGGAGGCGAGCGGACGCCAGTCATCGAGATGTGTGACATCTCGATCACCTTCGGCGCCGTTCGTGCCCTCGACGAGGTGTCGCTCCGGCTCTTCCCCGGCGAGGTGCACGCCCTGATGGGCGAGAACGGCGCCGGCAAGTCGACCCTGATCAAGGCCCTCACCGGCGTCTACAGCATCGACTCGGGCACGGTCCTCGTCGAGGGCGAGCAGCACGAGTTCCACACGCCGGCGGCCTCGCAGGCGGCGGGCATCAGCACCGTCTACCAGGAGGTGAACCTGGTCCCCAACCTCACCGTCGCCGAGAACATGCTCCTCGGCCGGGAGCCCCGCCGCTTCGGGGCCCTCAACGTCCGCGAGATGAACCGCCGCGCCCGCCGCACGCTGCTGCACCTCGGCATCGACATCGACCCGCGCACCGTCCTCGACGAGCACCCCATCGCCGTCCAGCAGCTCGTGGCCATCGCCCGCGCGGTGGACGTCGAGGCGAAGGTGCTGATCCTCGACGAGCCCACGTCCAGCCTGGACGCGGACGAGGTGGAGAAGCTCTTCACGGTCATGCGCCGGCTGCGCGACGAGGGCGTCGCCATCGTGTTCGTCTCCCACTTCCTCGACCAGATCTACGACATCGCCGACCGGATGACCATCCTCCGCAACGGCAAGCTCGTCGAGGAGCGGATGGTCGCCGAGACCCCGCAGATCGAGCTCGTACGGCTGATGATCGGTCGCGAGCTCGAGGTGCTCGACCGTCTCGACCGGGCGGCGCCCCAGACCGACGCCGAGTCCGGCACCCCGCTGCTCAAGGCGGTGGGCCTCGGCCGCAAGAACACGCTCGAGGCCACCGACCTCGAGCTGTTCGAGGGCGAGGTCGTCGGCATCGCCGGCCTGCTCGGCTCGGGTCGCACCGAGCTCGCGCGGCTGCTGTTCGGCGCCGACACCGCCGACACCGGCGAGCTGACCTTCCGCTCCGAGCGCCGCAAGCTCCGCAGCCCACGCCACGCGATCGACCGCAGGATCGCCTTCTCGAGCGAGGACCGCAAGGCCGAGGGCGTGGTCGGTGACCTGACCGTCGCCGACAACATGCTGCTCGCGCTGCAGGCGTCCCGGGGTTGGCTGCGCCCGATCCCGCAGGCCACCCGTACCCAGCTGGTGGCCGACTACATCGAGGCCCTCGACATCCGTCCGGCCGACCCGAACGCCCTGATGCGCAACCTCTCCGGAGGCAACCAGCAGAAGGTGCTCCTCGCCCGCTGGCTGATCACCGACCCCGAGATCCTCATCCTCGACGAACCGACCCGCGGCATCGACATCGGCGCCAAGGCGCAGATCCAGGCCAAGGTCGCCGAGCTCGCCGCCCAGGGCCTCTCGGTGGTGTTCATCTCCGCCGAGCTCGAGGAGGTGCTGCGCCTCAGCGACCGGTTGGTCGTGATGCGCGACCGCCGCAAGATCGACGAGCGGGTCAACGCCGACGTCAGCGTCCGCGACGTGCTCGAGACCATCGCCGGCGAGGTCCGCCCGGAGGAGACCACCCATGCCTGAGAACCCCACCCTCGTGCAGCGGGTGGTCCACCACCCCCTGATGTGGTCCGTGCTCGCCCTGGTCGTGCTGCTGCTGGTCAACGTGGTCGCGCGCCCCAGCTTCCTCGACGTACGCATGCAGGACGGTCACCTCTACGGCAACGTCGTCGACATCCTGCGCAACAGCGCCCCCGTCATGCTGGTCGCCCTCGGCATGACCCTCGTCATCGCGACGCGCGGCATCGACCTCTCCGTCGGCGCCATCGCCGCCATCGCCGGAGCGGTGGCCTGCACGCGCATCGTCGGCGCCGGCGACGAGGCCGCCCTGAGCACGGCGGTGATGGCGGTGACCTACGCAGTCGTCGTGTGCATCGTGCTCGGCGCGTGGAACGGCCTGCTCGTCTCCGTCCTCGGGATCCAGCCGATCATCGCCACGTTGATCCTGATGGTCGCCGGCCGCGGCATCTCGATGGCCGTGACCGACGGCCAGATCACCACCGTCAACAACCCGTTCTTCAGCGACCTCGCGTCCGGCTACGTCCTGACGCTGCCACTGGCCTTCCTCATCGCCCTCGCCGTGCTCGCCTTCACCGCGGTGCTGACCCGGCGCACGGCGCTCGGCATGCTGATCGAGGCCGTCGGCATCAACCCGGAGGCCAGTCGCCTGGCCGGCGTGCGGGCCCGCACGATCATCTGGACCGTCTACGCCTTCTCCGGCCTCTGTGCCGGACTGGCGGGCCTGGTCATCGCGGCCAACACCAACTCGGTCAACGCCAACAGCCTGGGACTCTGGATCGAGCTCGACGCCATCCTCGCCGTGGTGATCGGCGGCACGTCGCTCGCCGGGGGTCGCTTCTCCCTGGCCGGCACCTTCGTCGGCGCGATCTTCATCGCGACCCTCGCCCGGACGATCCCCAACATCGGGATCCCCTCGGAGGTCAACTACCTCTTCAAGGCGATCGTCGTCATCGCCGTGTGCCTGCTCCAGTCGCCCCAGGCCCGCTCGGCGGTGCGGCTGCGCCGGTCCCGTCCCCGAACTCCCGCACTCGTCAAGGCAGGTCCAGCATGAGCACCGCCGTCGCCACCCCCTCGACCTGGGAACGCGTGCGCACGTACACGCCGCCCGTCCGCTACCTGCCGATCATCGCGACCCTGGCCCTGTTCATCGGCCTCTTCGGCGTCGGCGGCATGAGGTACGACGGGCTCACCGACCCACAGGTGCTGATCAGCCTGCTCATCGACAACGCCTTCCTCATCGTGCTCGGCGTCGGGATGACCTTCGTGATCCTCACGGGCGGCATCGACCTCTCCGTCGGCTCCGTGGTCGCCCTGTCCACGATGATCGCGGCCAAGACGCTGGAGATGGGCTGGTCGCCCTACCTCTCCATCGCGGCCGTGCTGGTCACCGGGACGGTCCTGGGCCTGCTCATGGGCCTGCTGGTCCACTACTTCGACATCCAACCCTTCATCGCGACCCTTGCCGGGCTGTTCCTCGCCCGCGGCCTGACCTACCTGATCAGCGTGGAGTCGATCTCGATCAAGGACCCCACCTTCATGTCGATGGCGTTCAGGACGATCTACATCGGTGACTACTACGTCCGCTGGACCGCGGTCATCGCGTTGCTGACCGTGGCGATCGGGGCCTTCGTCCTGGCGCGCACGCGCTTCGGTCGCACGGTCTACGCCATCGGTGGCAACGAGAGCTCGGCGATGCTGATGGGCCTGCGGGTGGCCTTCACCAAGGTCGGCGTCTACGTCATCAGCGGCTTCTGCGCGGCGCTGGCCGGGCTGTTGTTCTCGCTCTACATCCTGTCCGGCAACAGCCTCCACGCCATCGGCATGGAGCTCGACGCCATCGCCGCAGTGGTCATCGGCGGCACCCTGCTGACCGGCGGGCGCGGCTACGTCGTGGGCTCGCTGCTCGGGGTGCTGGTGCTCGGCATCATCAAGACCCTCATCTCCTTCGACGGCAGCCTCAGCTCCTACTGGATCCGCATCATCACCGGGGTCCTCCTGCTCGCGTTCGTGGTCGTGCAGCGCTTCGCGACCAGGCGCCGGTCGTGACGCTCAGCGAGGCGGCGCCGCCGACCCGTACGCCGGTCATGGCGGACGTGGCCCGCCTGGCCGGGGTGTCCCACCAGACCGTGTCGCGGGTCATCAACGGGCAGCAGAACCTGCGACCCGCGACCCGCGAGAAGGTCGAGCAGGCCATCCTGCAGCTGGGCTACCGCCCCAACACCGCAGCCCGGGCGCTGGTCACCCGGCGCTCAGCGACGATCGGCGTGATCGGCTCCAAGAGCGGCTACTGGGGACCCTCGACGGTGCACCGCACCATCCAGGCCGCCGGTCGCGAGGCCGGCTACTTCGTCAGCTCGGCCAACCTGCAGAGCCTCACCCGCGAGGAGCTCGTCGACGCGATCGACCACCTGCGCGGACAGGCCGTCGAGGGCATCATCCTGATCGCCGCGACCAACGACGCGCTCGAGGTCGCCCGGGCCCAGGAGCACCTCGGCATCCCGGTCGTCGTCGTCGAGGGCGAGCCCGACAAGGCCCGCTGGACCGTCGGCGTCGACCAGGTCGCGGGGGCCGAGCTCGGCACCCAGCACCTCATCGACCTCGGGCACACCGACATCGTGCACCTGGCCGGTCCGCTGGACTGGACCGAGGCACGTGGGCGGCTGCTCGGCTGGCAGAACGCGATGTACGCCGCGGGCCTGCGCCCCGGCCAGCAGATGACGGGCGACTGGTCGGCCGCCAGCGGCTACGAGGCCGGGCTCGAGATCGCGGCTCGCGACGACGTGACCGCCGTCTTCTGCGCCAACGACCAGATGGCGCTCGGCCTGCTGCGCGCCCTGTCGGAGGCCGGCCGCGCCGTGCCCACCGGTCCCCGCGGCGTCAGCGTCGTCGGCTTCGACGACATCCCCGAGGCGGCGTACCTCATCCCGCCGCTCACCACCGTCCGCCAGGACTTCCAGGCCGTCGGCCAGCGCGCGATCGAGATCCTGCGTGCCGCCATCGGTCAGGTCCCGGCACCCTCACGCCTCATCGGCGCCGAGCTGGTCGTCCGCGCCAGCAGCGCGGCGCCCGTTCATGCAGTGCCCGTCGAAAGGACCCCATGAGCACCGCCCAGGAACCAGCCGAGCACTACGTCGTCGGTGTCGACTACGGCACCCTCTCGGGGCGCGCGGTCGTCGTCCGCGTCTCCGACGGCGCCGAGCTCGGCACCGGCGTACATCCCTATCCGCACGCGGTGCTGGAGCGCTCGCTCCCGGCGCACCTCGCCGGCTCGGACCAGCTGCTCCCTCCCGAGTGGGCGCTCCAGGTGCCCGAGGACTACCGCGAGGTGCTGCGCGTGGCCGTGCCCGCCGCGGTGGAGGCGGCCGGCATCGACCCGGCCCACGTCGTGGGCATCGCCACCGACTTCACCGCCTGCACGATGGTGCCGACGCTCGGCGACGGCACGCCGCTCAACGAGGTCGACGGCCTCGCCGACCGGCCGCACGCCTACGTCAAGCTCTGGAAGCACCACGCCGCGCAGCCGCACGCCGACCGGATCAACGAGCTCGCCCGCGCGCGCGGCGAGGCGTGGCTGCCGCGCTACGGCGGGCTGATCTCCTCGGAGTGGGAGTTCGCCAAGGGGCTGCAGCTCTTCGAGGAGGACCGCGAGGTCTACGACCGGATGGAGCACTGGGTCGAGGCGGCCGACTGGATCGTCTGGCAGCTCTGCGGGACCTATGTCCGCAACGCCTGCACGGCCGGCTACAAGGGGCAGCTGCAGGACGGTGACTACCCGTCCCACGAGTTCCTGACCGCGCTGTCACCCGGCTTCGCGCCGTTCGTGGCGGACAAGCTCGAGCACCCGGTCGGCCAGCTCGGCGACCGGGCCGGCGGGCTCACCGCAGAGGCAGCGGCGTGGACGGGCCTGCCCGAGGGCATCGCGGTGGCGGTCGGCAACGTCGACGCACACGTGACCGCGCCCGCCGCCCAGGCCGTCGGCCCCGGCCAGATGGTCGCGATCATGGGCACGTCCACGTGCCACGTGATGAGCGCCGAGGTGCTTCGCGAGGTCCCTGGCATGTGTGGTGTCGTCGACGGCGGCATCGTGTCGGGCCTGTGGGGCTACGAGGCCGGCCAGAGCGGCGTCGGCGACATCTTCGGCTGGTTCACCGACCACGGCGTCCCTGCCTACGTCACCGAGGCCGCCGCTGAGGCGGGGGAGGGTGTGCACGAGCACCTCACCCGGCTCGCGGCCGAGCAGGAGATCGGCGAGCACGGGCTCGTCGCCCTCGACTGGCACTCCGGCAACCGGTCGGTTCTCGTCGACCACGAGCTCTCCGGCCTGGTCGTCGGCCAGACGCTGGCCACTCGTGCAGAGGACGTCTACCGCGCGCTGCTCGAGGCGACTGCCTTCGGCACCCGCGTCATCGTGGAGGCCTTCCGCGACAGCGGCGTGCCGGTGGAGGAGTTCATCGTCGCCGGCGGCCTGCAGAAGAACGCGCTGCTGATGCAGATCTACTCCGACGTCACCCGGCTGCCGCTGTCGATCATCGACTCCGAGCAGGGGCCGGCGCTCGGCTCGGCCATCCACGCGGCCGTCGCCGCGGGGGCCTACGACGACGTGGCCTCGGCCGCCAAGCAGATGGGCAAGGTCCGTCGCCACGTCTACGTGCCCGACGAGGCGCGCGCGGCGGCGTACGACGCGCTCTTCGAGCACTACCTCGCGCTCCACGACCACTTCGGGCGCACGACCACGACGATGCGCCGGCTCAAGGCGATCCGTCGCGATGCGGTCGCCCGTCGTACGCAGGCGACTCGTCAGGGGGCGTCGGCATGAGTGCCGTCTCCGACGTGACCGAGACCCTCCACGCGCTCCGCGCGGAGGTGTGCGTGCTCCACGAGCAGCTCACCCGCTACCAGCTGGTCGTGTGGACCGCGGGCAACGTGTCGGCGCGGGTGCCCGGGCGCGACCTCCTGGTCATCAAGCCGAGCGGAGTGTCCTACGACGACCTCACGCCCGACAACATGGTGGTGTGCGACCTCGAGGGTCGCGTGGTCGAGGGCGAGCACGCACCGTCGTCGGACACCGAGGCGCAGGCCTACGTCTATCGCGAGATGCCACACGTCGGGGGAGTGGTCCACACCCACTCGACGTACGCCACGGCGTGGGCGGCGCGCGGCGAGGCGGTGCCGTGCGTGCTGACGATGGGCGCCGACGAGTTCGGCGGCGAGATCCCGGTCGGACCGTTCGCGATCATCGGCGACGACTCGATCGGCCGCGGGATCGTCGACACCCTGCGCGAGAGCCGCTCACCGGCGGTGCTGATGCGCAACCACGGCGTCTTCTCCATCGGGCCGACGGCCCGCGCGGCCGTCAAGGCCGCCGTGATGTGCGAGGACGTGGCGCGCACGGTCCACATCTCGCGCCAGCTCGGCGAGCCGGTGCCGATCTCCCCGCACCACGTCGACGCCCTGTTCGACCGCTACCAG
Organism: uncultured Actinomycetota bacterium; assembly: GCA_963790155.1. Classification (GTDB taxonomy): domain Bacteria; phylum Actinomycetota; class Actinomycetes; order Propionibacteriales; family Nocardioidaceae; genus Nocardioides. The sequence continues at coordinate 322,545 of CAWBNL010000009.1, forward strand.
AACGTGTACGGCCAGCGCTGATCGCGCGACCCACTCCTCCGCTCCACCCGATCCCTGAAGGAAGTTCCATGAGCATGACGTCGACGCCCACCCCCGAGGTCTGGTTCCTGACCGGCAGCCAGTCCCTCTACGGTCCCGAGACCCTGGACCAGGTGGCCGCCCAGTCGCAGGGCATCGTCGAGCGCCTGGTCGAGGTGGGCGACCTGCCCGTCGACGTGGTGTGGAAGCCGGTCCTGATGGACGCGTCCTCGATCCATCGCCAGATGCTCGACGCCAACTCCGACCCCGCGTGCGTCGGTGTCGTGGCGTGGATGCACACCTTCTCCCCGGCCAAGATGTGGATCGCCGGGCTCGATGCGCTGCAGAAGCCGCTGCTCCACCTGCACACGCAGGCGGGCATGGAGCTGCCCTGGTCGACCATCGACATGGACTTCATGAACCTCAACCAGGCCGCCCACGGCGACCGCGAGTTCGGCTACATCCAGTCGCGCCTCGGCGTGCTGCGCAAGACCGTCGCCGGCCACGTCGACTCGCCGCTCGTCGCGCAACGCATCGGCCACTGGGCCCGCGCTGCTCTCGGTCGCTCGGAGCTGCGCAACCTCAAGCTCGCCCGCTTCGGCGACAACATGCGCGACGTCGCGGTCACCGAGGGCGACAAGGTCGAGGCGCAGCGCCGCTTCGGCGTCTCGGTCAACACCTACGGCGTCAACGACCTCGTCGCCGTGGTCGACGCCATCGGCGACGACGAGATCGACAAGCTGGTCACGGAGTACGCCGACACCTACCGCGTCGCCGCCGAGCTCCTCCCGGACGGGGAGCGGCACGAGTCGCTGCGCTACGGCGCCCGCATCGAGCTCGGCATCCGCGCGTTCCTCACCAATGGCGGCTTCAACGCCTTCACCACGAACTTCGAGGACCTCGGCGGCCTGCGCCAGCTGCCCGGCCTGGCCGTGCAGCGGCTGATGGCCGACGGCTTCGGCTTCGGCGGCGAGGGCGACTGGAAGACGTCGGTGCTGCTGCGCGCCACGAAGGTGATGGGCGAGGGACTGCCCGGCGGCACGTCCTTCATGGAGGACTACACCTATCACCTGGTCCCCGGGCAGGAGAAGATCCTCGGCGCCCACATGCTCGAGGTCTGCCCGACGATCACCACCCAGACCGCGTCGCTCGAGATCCACCCGCTCGCCATCGGCGGTCGCGAGGACCCCGTACGCCTGCGCTTCACCGCCGACCCCGGCCGTGCCGTCGTCGCCGGCCTCTCCGACCTGGGCGATCGCTTCCGCCTGACCGTCAACGACATCGACGTCGTCGAGCCCGACGAGGACCTGCCGAACCTGCCCGTGGCCTGCGCCGTCTGGGAGCCCCGGCCCTCGCTCTCGACCTCGGCCGAGTCCTGGCTGATGGCCGGCGGGCCGCACCACACCGTGCTGTCGAAGGCCGTCGGGGTCGAGATCCTCGAGGACTTCGCGCAGATGACCGGGGTCGAGATGGTCGTCATCGACGACGACACCACCACGCGGTCGTTCCAGCGGGAGCTGCGGTGGAACGCGGCGTACCACCGGCTGGCGGAAGGTCTCTGAGCTTCGGGGTCCAACGCAGATGCCGATCCAGCTCGCTCCCTCGACGTAGTGCGGGGCGAGTGCGCGCCTTGCAGAAATAGGTGGCCCACTTGGTGTCCACAGGCCTTCCCGGGTGTCGGTGGGGTTCGGTAAAATCGAACGCATGATCGACGACCTGCAAGACCTCGACGCAGCCGGGCTTCTCGCCCGGGCGTCCGAGGCTGTGCGGGCCCGCCGACAGGCGGAGGTCAACGACCTGGAGGTGCTGGCCCAGTGGGCGGCCGTCCACTCGAGTGATCCGACCGAGGGCCCTGATGGGGCTGCGGCCCGGCGCCTCGGCAACGTGCTGGTCCAGGTCGGCGGTGACGGGACGCCGAGGGTGCAGGACTTCTGCCTCGGCGAGATCGCCCTGGCCCGCGGCACCGGGGTGATGTCGTCTCGCCATGCGCTCGCGGACGTGCTCGACCTGCAGCACCGGCTGCCCCTGACCTGGGCGGTTTGCCTGCGCGGGGAGTGCGAGGTGTGGATCGCCCGTCGCGTCGCGAAGCTCTCCCGCCACCTGGACGCCGACAAGGTCGGCCTGGTCGACTCGGCCATGTCACGGATGATCGCCACCGAGGCCGCCGGGCGCGTGCTGGAGGTCGCCGAGGCCAAGGTCATCGAGGCCGACCCCGCCCTGCACGAGGAGACGTGCGAGGCCGAACGCGGTCGTCGGTTCGCCCGACTCGGCAGGACCAACGAGTTCGGCCTCAGGATGCTGATCGCCCGCCTCGACGCAGGCGACGCAGTAGCGGTCGAGGCGACCGTGTGCCGGGTCGCGGAGATCATTGCCCCTCGCCACGCCGAGGCGAACCCCGACGAGTTGCGTGCCTTGGCGTTCGCCTGGCTGGCGCGGCCTGCCGAGCTCTTCGCGCTGTTGCTCGAGCACTCCAACGGCGAGTCCCAGCCCGATCCCGGCCCCGAGACCGATCCCGAGCCGGAGTCGACGGTTGGCCGCCCTCTCGCGTTTCCCGCCGACCTCTTGGACGCGTTGCGAGGCATCGACCTTCGCCCTCTGGCGCCGAAGGCGGTGCTTCACGTCCACCTCCACGAGGCAGCGCTGGCCGGCACCGACGCAGTGGCCCGGGTAGAAGGCTTCGGCCCGGTCACCCTCACCCGACTGACCGAGCTCCTGAGACGGTTCGACGTGAAGGTCCAGCCGGTGAAGGACCTCTCCGACCGGGTCCGCTACACCGCCTACGAACACCCCGAGTCACTTGCGCGACCAGGTCCATCTCGTCACCGGCGGCGACTACTGGCCCTACGCCACCTCCACCAGCCGCAACGTCGACCTCGACCACCCCACGCCCTACGACCATGGCGGCGCCGGCACCGGGCGAGAACCCCCGCCGGACCAGACCGGCTCCCACAACTCCGGCCCCCTCGGCCGACGACATCACCGCTGGAAGACCCACGCGGGCTACCAGTCACGCCAGTGCGGCGAGGGCCGCTACATCTGGCTCACCCCGAACGGGCTCGCGTTCCTCGTCGACCACACCGGCACCCACCGCATCCACCCCGAGAAGGCACGGATGATCTTCGAGGCACCATCGGAGTAGACATCTACCCGGGGTAGGAGGTCCCGCCCGCCGACGTCTCGAGTACGCGCCGGCGATGGTCGATGGCCGTGGATCCACGCACGCTTGAATGCGCCGGATCGCGGCTGATCCGTACCTGGCGGATTGTTGAACCGGCCGGCGATCAACGGGCGTCGCACCAATCCCGCATGTCGGTGACCACGCCGTCCCCAACCGAGAAGACGCGACGCGGACGGGGTGCACGGCCTCACACAGTTAACTGTTGACAGTTTACAAAAGTCGATGAGAGTGTGATCCAAGCCACCCTGAGTCGCTCCTCATGAGCATCCATTAGGCGCTTCACGAGGACTCGAAACGCAGGAACGAGCCACCGAACCTGACATTAGGAGCAACCCGTGGACGGACAACAGACCGCACGTGCAACAAACGCTTCTCCTGGCGTTCCCGCTAGCAGCCAGTCCCCCGTTAAAGTCGAGCCGCGAGTCGTCCTCGCGGGCGCGGTCGGGTCGATCGTCGAGTACTTCGACTTTGGCGTGTACGGCTACGTCGCGACCATCATTGCCGCGAAGTTCTTCGTCAGCGGTGACGATTCCGCAGCGTTGCTGCTCACGCTGGCGACCTTCGGGCTCGCGTTCGTGTTCCGCCCCCTCGGAGGCATCATCTTCGGTCACTTCGGTGACAAGCACGGCCGCAAGAACGCTCTCGCCGCCACGGTCCTCCTCATGGCGGTCGCGAGCGGCCTGATCGGCGTCCTTCCGACGTACGCCGCGATCGGTGTCGGCGCCACCGCTCTGCTCGTGCTGGCGCGAATCATGCAGGGAATCGCTGCCGGAGGAGAACTCGGTGGCGCTGCGTCGTTCGTCGCGGAGTATGCGCCCAACGAGAAGCGCGGCCTGATGTGCGCATTCGTGCAGATGGGTGCACTGGCCGGCTCGTTGTTCGCCGCTCTGGTCGTCACCTTGCTCTTCACCGTCCTCGGCGACGACCTGATGAACGATTGGGGATGGCGCATTCCTTTCCTCATCGCCGTGCCGCTTGGCGTGGTCGGCCTCATCATCCGCGCCAAGCTGGCGGAGACCCCCGCCTTCGAGGCCACCGAGGGCGAGACCACGAAAGAGAGCGCACCGATCTTCGAGCTGCTGCGCGAGCACCGGTCGGCCACCCTGCGTTGCATCGGGCTGTCGATCCTGCTTTTCGCGGCCTACTACGTCGTCTACGTCTATGTGAACATCCATCTCCAGACCGTCGTAGGGATGGACACCCGGACCGCATTCTGGTCGACGACCCTGACCCTGGCAGTGGCAGTGGCCTGCATGCCCCTGTTCGGCGCCCTGTCCGACAAGATCGGCCGTCGGCCGGTCTTTATCGGTGCGTCCATCGCAGCGATCGTGCTGGCGGTGCCGGGGTTCATGCTGCTCGAGACCGGCACGGCCGGCGCGGTCGGGGCCCACGTGGTCCTGGGCCTCATCGATTCCGCGCTCATGGGCGTCGCCCTCTCCGCGTATGCCGAAATGTTCCCGACCCGGGTCCGCTACACCGGGATCGCGTTCGGCTTCAACGTCGGCGCCGCCCTCGCTGGGGGCACCGCGCCGTACATCTGCACCTGGCTGGTGGCCAACACCGGCTCCTCACTCGCGCCGGCCTGGTTCCTGATCGGTGCCGCTGTCGTCACCCTGCTGACCGCGCTGAAGATGCCCGAGACCAAGGGCGCCAACCTGAAGGCGGTGGCTGCCTGATGGCACGACCCCCTGCCCAGCTTCGCGCCCTGCTGCAGTCCGGCGACTTGCCACTTCTGCTCCCCGGGGCGCCCAACGCGCTGACCGCACGGGTCATCGAGGAGGCCGGCTTCGAGGCGGCGTACGTCTCGGGTGCCGGCGTCACGAACACCTTCCTTGGCATGCCCGACCTCGGGCTCATGTCGGTCACCGAGCTCACCTTGCATGTGGCCGCGATGGCCGACGCGGTGGAGATCCCGCTCGTCGTCGACGCCGACACCGGCTTTGGCAGCGCACTTAACGTAGGACGCACGGTGCGCTCCCTGGAGCGAGCAGGCGCCGCGGCCATCCAGCTGGAGGACCAGGTCGCGCCCAAGAAGTGTGGCCACTTCGTCGGCAAGGAGGTCGTGTCCATCGCCGAGATGGTCGGCAAGATCAAGGCCGCGGTCGACGCTCGCGAGGACGACGACCTTGTCATCGTCGCTCGCACCGACGCGCTGGCGATCGAGGGCATTGGCCCGGCCTGCGAGCGCGCCAACGCCTACCGCGAGGCGGGCGCCGACGTCCTCTTCGTAGAGGCGCCGACGACGTTGGAGCAGATGCGCGAGATCACCAGCTCGTCGCCCGGTCCGCACATCGCCAACATGGTCGAGGGCGGGCTCACCCCGATCCTGTCTCGCGACGAGCTTGCCGAGCTCGGCTTTGCCGTAGCGCTCTACGCCAACGCCGCAATGCGCGGCGCGGTCCGAGGCATGCGCGAGGTCCTTGGTCACCTGGCAAAGCACGGTGACACCAGTGAGGCGGCCGAGCTGATGATCAGTTGGCAAGATCGACAGGCGCTGGTGCGCAAGCCAGAGTTCGACGCCTTGGACGCGCGCTACGCCGACAAGGAGGAGGAGGGATGAGCGACCCCGCGACCCATGTACACGACCTGTTGCTGCGCGGCGGCCACGTCTTTCAAGAGGGGCTCGGACTCGTGGCCCTCGACGTCGTCATCGATGACGGCCGCATCGCCGCGTTGCTGACGTCCGGCACCGAGGTGCTGGCACGCGAGAGTGTCGACTTGGCCGGCGCCGCAGTCCTGCCCGGCGGCATCGACCCGCACGTACACCTTGGTAAGGACATTCGTGTCCCGCGGGACCCCGACGACGGTGAGCGTGAGACCGCCTCGGCCGTCGCCGGAGGCATCACCTCGATGCTGATCTACCTGATGAGCGCCGAGGATTATGAGGGCGTGCATGCTGACGCCAAGGTCGCGATGGAGGGCAACAGCCACTGTGACTTCGGCTTTCACTTCGTGCTCGGCACCAGCGAGCAGGTCGAGGCGATCCCGTCGTACGTCACTGAGCTCGGCGTGCCCAGCTTCAAGTTCTTCATGAACTTTCGCGGCGACGAGGGCAAGTACCTCGGCCTGCCCGGCAACGACGACGCCTACATGTACGACCTGCTCGGCCGCGCAGCCGACGCGGGTGCCCTCGTGTGCCCGCACCCAGAGAATATCGAACTGGTCTGGAAGCTGCGCGAGCAACCTCGTGACGAGAGCCTCGGCCCGCTGGAGGCGTGGTACCGGTCGCGGCCGCCAATCGTGGAGGCCGAGGCCGTACAGCGGGTGGCGTACTTCGCGAAGGCGACCGGCGCTTCGGTCTATGCCGTGCACACCTCGAGCAAGATGGCGCTGGCCGCCATGCAGCTCCAGCGCTCCGAGTACGAGAATCTCTTCGTCGAGACCTGCACCCAATACCTCACACTCGACACCTCCGCGGACTGCGGCACGTACGGGAAGGTCAATCCGCCGTTGCGGCATGCCGAGGACGTCGAGGCACTGTGGGAGGGCGTCGCCTCGGGCGCGGTCGACACGATCGGCTCGGACCACAACGCGCGCCACCGCAGTAACAAGGAGAAGGACATCTGGACCGCGTCCGCCGGCTTCCCCGGCACCGGTCTCGTGTTGCCCGTCGGGCTGGCCGAGGGCTTGCGCCGCGGTGTCGCCCTCGAGCGGATGGTCCAAGCGACCTCGACCCGTGCCGCGCAGCTCTTCGGGCTCTACCCGCGCAAGGGCACCATCCGTGTCGGCTCCGACGCGGATCTCGCGGTGGTCGACCTCGACGGCACCTTCACAGTCACTGCCGAGACCCAGCACTCTGCCGCTGCCTACACGCCCTGGGAGGGCATCGAGGTCGACCTGCGTGTCGTCCACACGATCGTCGGCGGGCGCTTCGCGATGCGCGACGGCGTCGTCTCAGATGAACCCGCGGGGCGCTACCTCAGTCGCTCCGAGGGCGGCGCGAAGGCGCTGCACAGGATCCGGCATGACAAAGAGAGCGAGAACCAGGTATGAGCCCATCGACCGGCGACCGACCATGGGAGGTGGGTGGCGCGGGCATCATCGACGCGACCACGCGCCACCGCTACGAGCTGGCCGGCTTCGGTAAGCCCGTCGGCATCGGCAGCCGACCGGCACTGCTGATCATCGACGTGCAGTACCGCACGATCGGTACCACGCCGGCGCCGTTTGAGGAGGCGGTCGACGAGTTCACCACCTCGTGCGGCGAGGTTGGCCATGCCGCGGTGAAGCACATCGCCGAGCTGGTCGAGTTGTTTCGCGCGAAGGGCTGGCCGGTGCTCTACCCGCACGTCGCTCCGAAGCAGCCGTACGACACCGGTGCGCTGGCCGCCAAGGTACCCGGGATCATGGACGTGCCGGCCCGCGGCTACGACTTCGTGGAGGAGGTCGCGCCGGCGGACGGCGACGTTCTGCTGCCGAAGCGGCACCCGAGCGCGTTCTTCGGGACGCCGCTGGCGAGCTATCTGGTCGAGGCCGGCGCCGACACGCTCGTCGTCACCGGGTGCACGACGTCGGGTTGCGTGCGCTCCAGCGTCGCGGACGCGTTCTCCTACAACTTCAAGGTGAGCGTGCCGTCCGACGCGGTCTACGACCGCAGCCCTGTCGTGCACGAGGCCAACCTCTTCGACATGGCTCAGAAGTACGCCGACGTGGCGACCACCGCCGAGATCCTCGAGCGTCTCTCGTCCCTGCCCGAGGCGATTGGCCGATGAGCGCCGATAACGACGTCGACGTCATCGTGGTCGGCTCCGGAGGGTGCGGCCTGGCGGCCAGCCTCGCCGCCGGCGACGCCGGTGCCAGTGTCGTAGTGCTCGAGAAGATGGACACCGCTCGCGGCAACACCTACGTCTCGACCGGTTCGATCCCAGGCGCAGGCACGAAATACCAGCGCGAGGTAGGGATCGACGATGACCCGGTGCGTTTTGAGGCCGACCTGCTGCGCCAATCCGGACCGCACCAGGCCGAGGAGCTCACGACCCTGCTAGCGCGCACGTCGGCGTCTCTGGTCGAGTGGCTGGTCGAGGACCACGAGATCGGCCTGCAGATCATCACGGAGTACAAGCACGTCGGGCACAGCGTCCCAAGACTGCACGCACCGGCCGACAAGCGCGGCGCCTCGTTGATGAGGGACCTGCTGGATGGACGGCGAGCAGGCCGCGATGCTGGTCGACCTCGTGCGAATGGGCGATGAGTACTGCCGTCGTCGTCGGCCAGGCCTCCGTCGTGTCCGCAGCACCGCCATGGGTCGTGATGGACGCCGCGACACGCGACCGGGTGGCAGGCAGGGAACCAGTTCGCCGAACTCTCGTAGAAATGAACGGCGTCCGCGAAGCAGACACCCAGGAGGGGCTGCCCGCGCTTTTACACTGGGATGTTGTGGAAACGCGTGCTTCGCGCCGATGACACGCGAGGCTTTACGCAGGCGGAGCGTCGCCGACCGCGTGTTTCGGGGTACAACGGCGGCGCAGGCTGGCAACGGCTCGCCGCTCTGGGCTCGGACGGCTGGCTGGTAGCGCCGACACCAGCGTGGAGAGCGCACCTGAGCGTTCGGGTAGTTCGCAGGCGGGCAACGGCGGCACGGAGCAGGAGGCATGAGCAGCGGCTCTATACCGGCCCCTTTAAGGGGCGAGGTGACATATGCGGATCGGAGCGTGGCGGTGCTGCGCGCAATGATCCTCGACGGACGCCTCGCGCCCGGAGCGCGCCTCAACGAAGTGCACCTGTCGCAGGCGCTGGGCATCAGTCGTGGCCCGCTTCGTGAGGCGCTGCGACGTCTTGGCAGTCAAGGACTCATCGACATCGTGCCGCACCGCGGTGCCTTCGTCTCCTCGTTCAGCTCTCTGCAGCTTCAGGAACTGTATGAGCTCCGGATCGCACTCGAGTGCCACGCCGCCCGCCTCGTCGCCGAGCGGGCGGACCTGTCCGGAGTAGAGGAGCTCTCTGCCGAACTAGATCGCGCCGCCCGTTTGCTCGATCAGGAGGACTCTCCCTACCCCCCGGAGCAGGACTTCCACGGCACATTGCTCCGGCTAGCCGACAACGCGGAGCTCTTCGAAGCAGCCGCATCCGTGACGGCTCGGATCAGCTTGGCCAGGTCCAAATCGGCCAGCCAGCCTGCGCGCGCCAGGGTTGCGCTGGATGAGCATCGATCCGTTCTTGTTGCACTCTCAGCAGGTGACGCGGACAAGGCGGCACGCTTGCTACGCGTGCATTTGATGGCCTCACTGGAGAACGCCCTATCGCTCCTTGCCCCAGAGTCCTAAGTAGCAGGTGGCAGGTCGACGGTCAACATTGTGATTGCGTCGGCTGCATGATTGCGTGACACGTCCTGCGCCAGAACCGGCGACCGGCGATGCAACTCTGGGACGTCGTACGGACGAGGCGCAGAGTCCAATTCGCGGCGAGCTCTTGACAGTCACAGGCGGCGAACTGGGCGCTTTCCCGGGTAGCTCAAGCGTCGCCAGACGCAGCACCGCCCGAGCCCCAAGTGGGACCCGGGCGGCGTACTGAACCTGTCAGCGCTTGACGCGCACCTTCTTCTTCGCCGAGCTCGCAGCCACCGAGTCGGACCCGGCGTACGAGACCTTCACTGTGTGCTTACCGGCAGCGAACGTCAGGCGGAGCGCGGTCTTCCCGTCGTCGAGACGAGCCTTGCGGACGACCTTGCCGTCCACCTTGACCACGACCTTGCCGGTCGCGCCGACCGACGCGGGGAGCGTCGAGACGAGCACGGTTAGCTTGGCCGACTTCCCGGAGAACCGCAGCTTGACCTTCGACTTCGCCTTCGCAACCGGAGCCGTCACGGCAGACCGAGCCACACCCGCAGGACCACCGGCACGAGTCGCCGTGACCTGGACCGAGATCCGACGGCCCACGTCGTCGGTGCCGAGCTCCAGCTTCGTCGTGGTCGCGCCCGCAATCGGCACCCCGTCGCGCAGCCACTGGTAGGCGTACGTCAGGTTGCCCTGGTCCCATCCGCCCGGCGTGGCGGTCAGCGTCCTGCCCACCGTCGCGTTGCCCGCGGTGACCGGGACGGCGACCGAGACAGGCGCGGTCGGCGTCGGGTCGGGCGTGGTCGGCACGGCATCCACGGAGAGCGAGCGCACCGCGGACGCGTTGCCGGCGACGTCGGCGGCACGGACGTCGACGGTGTGGGCAAGCCCGTCGAGCTGGACCGGTGCGGTCCAGGCGAGCCACTGGCCACCGTCGAGGCGGTACTCCCGCACCGCGACACCCGAGGCGTCGTCGGTCGCCGTGACGGACAGCTCGCGTGCGGAAGAGATCGCGCCCGAGACCGTCGGCGGGGTCCTGTCGACCTTGACCGACTGCGTCCAGACCTGGCTCCACTGGCCGTTGGCCGAGCGGGCGCGCCAGGCGACGTCGTACGAGCCGGCGGGCAGTGCCACCGACCCGGGGTACGCCGTCCACCCACCGTCACCGATGCGGACCTGCAGCGTCGGGGCCGAGCCTGCGAGCGTGAGGGTCGCGTCCGCGCCGTACCAACCCTCGGCACCTGCGTCGGACACGGACGCCGTGACAGGACCGTCGATGTAGACCAACCCGTCGACCGACGACAGCGTCGGCACGACCTTCTGGATCAGGCCGTCCGCACCGAAGGTGAGGCGGTCGATCGTGGTCTCCCGGTGCGTCCCGTCGCCGCCGGGGATGCCGAAGCGGTGGTAGGCGATGTACCACTCGTCGGTGCCCGGCACCTGCACGATCGAGCTGTGGCCGGTGCCGAGGATGCCCTGTGAGGCGTCCTTCTCCAGGATCACGCCGCGGTAGGTCCACGGTCCGGTGGGGCTGGTGGAGGTGGCGTAGCCGACCCGGTAGTTCGGCGAACCGGTGTCATCGATCGCGTAGGTCAGGTGGTAGGTCCCGTCGCGATAGTTCATGAACGAGCCCTCGCGGTAGCCGGTCAGCCCGGACATCGCCGAGATGGTGTCCGGCTTGAGGGAGACCATGTCATCGGCGAGCTCGGCCATGACCGGTGAGCCGTTGCCCCAGTAGAGGTAGAACTTGCCCGACACCGGGTCCTTGAAGGCGGCGGGGTCGATCGCCTGGCCGGAGGTGACGGCCTCGTTGTTGAGGATCATCGCCTGCGGCCGGGCCGTGAACGGACCCGTCGGGCTGTCCGCGATCGCGACGCCGATGGTCTTGCGGTTCAGCGAGGCGTTGTGGCCGGAGAAGTAGAAGTAGTACCTGCCTCCTCGCTCGATGATCGTCGGCGCCCAGGCGTTGCCGGTGGCCCACGGCACGTTGCCGTTGGCACCGTCGAGGGTCAGGATCGGCTCCTCCGAGCGCGTCCAGTCCTCGAGGTCGGGGGAGCTCCAGACGTAGAAGTCCTTGCCGCCCCAGCCGGGAGTGCCGTCGGTGGTCGCGTAGATGTAGTAGGTCCCGTCGAACACCGCGATGTTGGGGTCGGCGTAGAAGCCCGGCAGCACCGGCGAGCGCATCTCGACGGCCTTGACCGTCCAGACCCGGCTCTCGGCGCCGTTGGTGACGGTCAGCGCGACCGGCGAGGTGTAGTCGGTCGGACCGGCCGGTGAGACGGTGGCACCGGACACGACGGCGTACGTCGGGTCGAGGGCCGTCAGGTCGGTGCCCGGCTCCACGGGCAGGGTGATGGTCCCGGCCGCGGAGTCGATGATCGCCGGCACCTTCAGGGAGTCGAGCTCGACACCCAGCACGTCGGTCGGAGCAGCGGCCAGCTCGGCGACCTCGGACCGCGACAGCGCGCGGGAGTAGATACGGAAGTCGCGCACCTTGCCCCGGAGCCGGTTGTCGCCGTTGTAGGCCGAGCGACCGATGTAGTTGGCGGCCGTGACGCCGTCGCCGATGTCACCGGGCTTCAGCGTGGTGGCCGCGTTGCGGGCGACCTGCCGGCCGTCGAGGTAGAGCGTCGAGACGCCGTCGCCCAACGTGTAGGTCAGCGTCTTCCACGCGCCGCGGGCCAGCGCCGAGCCGGAGCTCATGCCCTGCTCGGTCGTCCAGTTGCCCGAGGCGATGGCAGCCCGGTAGGTGCTGTTGCCGGTGGCGAACAGATAGCCGTTGCCCACCCCGTCGGTGCCGCTGTTGCCCAGGTTCCACACGAAGTAGTTGCCGGACTGGGCCGGGTCGACCCACACCTCGGTCGAGACGGTGATGGCGTCGAGGCCGGTCATCATGTTGTCGGGCAGCTTCACGTGGCCGGTCGAGCCGCCGAGCGTGAGGGCGCCGTCGGCGAAGGAGCCGTCGCCGGTGACCGTGCCGTCGTAGCCGTGGCCGCTGACGTCCTTGGCATCCCCGGTCAGCGGGTACTCCGCGACCAGGCCCTCCTCGGTGCTCTGCACCGGGGGCGGCGGAGCCGGGAGGTCGGCGCGGAGCGCGTCGAGCTCGGCCTGGGTGACCGGGAGCACGGTGCCGTGGCGCGGGCTGGCGGGGAGCTTGTAGCCGGCGGGCACCTTCCAGTCGGGGGCCTCGAGGTCGTTGGTGGTCAGGGGGATGTAGCCGCGACCGCCGTACTCGTCGACGAACAGGTAGTACTGACCGCCGGAGGTGTCGCCGGGGTTGCGCTTGAAGACGGTCGGCCCTTCGACGGCCGAGGTCCCGGCGTCGCGGCCGATGCAGCCGTCCTGGAAGGCCCAGGCCTTGGCGCCGACGAGATCGGGCTCGGTGAGGCTGTCGTTCTTCTCCTGGATGATGTCGGAGCAGCCGGTGCTGCCGGCGCCCTCGTCCTTGGTGAAGCGGTAGTAGGTGTCGCCCTCCTTGATGACTGTCGAGTCGATCCGCGAGGACCCGACGTCCTGCCAGATCTTCGCCTCGCTGAAGGTCACGAAGTCGCGCGTCGTGGCGTAGAGCATCTTGTTGTAGGTGCTACCGGTGTGGCCAGGGTCGTCCTCGGCGTAGAGCTTGGAGGCCCAGAAGACGACGTACTGCTGCAGGTCGTCGTCCCAGTAGGCCTCCGGGGCCCAGGTGTTGCCGGCGGTCGGCGGGGACACCAGCACGTGGCGCTGCTCGGACCAGGTCTTCAGGTCGGTGGACTCCCAGATCTCCAGGTAGCGGCTGCCCTGGCGCTGCGCGCGGTCCCAGTTGCCGTTGCGGCCGATTGAGAGGTCGGTGGCGATCAGGAAGAACCGGTCGCCCTCGGGGGAGCGGATCAGGAACGGGTCGCGCAGGCCCATCTCGCCGAACTTCGAGTTGAGCACCGGCTGCCCGCCGTTGAGCTCGTCCCAGCGCAGCGCGTTGTTGCCGCGGCTGGCCGCGAAGTAGATCTTCTCGCCGGCGATCGAGTTGCCGGTGAAGTAGCTGAACGCGTAGCCCGTGTACGGCGCCGGGGCGGGAGCCTGGCGCACCGTGAGGGGGAACTTGCGGGTGCTGGTGGCGCTGCCCACGGTGACCGTTGCGGTCAGGGTGACGCTGGCGTCACCGGCGCCGGGTGCGGGGCGGGCGACGATGCCGTCGGGCGCAACGATCGCGGGTGCCGAGGAGGCCCAGCTGACGGTCGAGCCGTACGTGCTGGAGGTCGGCAGCGTGAGGTGACCGCGTACGTCGTCGGGGTGCACGAGAGCGAGCGCGGCGGCGGCCGCCTCGGCCTTGGACTGGTCGCCCTCGTCGGGCAGGACCACGGCGTCGAAGGTCTTCGTCGAGGTCCCGGAGCCGCGGGTGAGCGTCGCGGTCAGGATGACCTCGGCCGGGTCGGCGCCGGCCCCGGGCCGGGTGACGGCGCCGGTGCTGCTGATCACGGCGGGGACGCTCGAGGTCCAGCCTATCGCCGAGCCGAAGGGGCCGGTGGCGGGCAGCGTCAGGTCGTCGGTCACGCCCGACAGGTCACCGAGGCTCAGCGCGTCGGCGTCGGAGGACAGCCGGTTGGCATCGGTGAGCGAGATGTCGGCGACCTCGGCGGGGGTCAGCGCACGACTGTAGATCCGGAAGTTCTTGACCTTGCCCTTGAGCGTGGTGTCCGAGGCGTAGTTGGACTCACCGAGCACGTTGTTGGTCGTGGTGCCGTTGCCGATCGCGCTGGGCAGCACGGTCACTCCGGTGCTCTGCCCGACCTGGACGCCGTCCTCGTAGAGCGTGCCGGTGGTGCCGGTCTGGGTGTAGGTGACGCTCTTCCACACGCCGCGCACCAGGTTGCCTCCGGCGGCGCGGGCGGTGACCTTTTCGCCCGACCAGTTGCCGGTCGTCGCGGCCGCCCGGAACGAGTTTCCGCTGGTCATCAGGTAGCCGGTGCCCGAGCCGGACGTCGCCGGGTTGCCGAGGCCCCAGATGAAGTAGGGCGTGGCCTGCGAGTTCTCGATGTAGACATCGGTCGACACCGTGATCGACGAGAGCCCGGCCATCACGTTGTTGGGCAGCTTCACGTGGTCGTCGACGCCATCGAGGGTGAGCCCGGTGGCACCGGTCCAGGTGCCCCCGCCGCTCAGGGTGCCGTTGCGCCCGTTGCCCGAGGAGTCGGTCACCACGGTGCCCGAGGTCTGGGTCAGGTCGTAGCGCAGCACGAGGCCGTCGGTGACGTCGGCGGCCGATGCGGTCGGGGCGAGGGGTGCGAGCAGCGCGAGGGGCGACGCCAGGAGGGCGATCACCGCGCCTCGCGCTGTGCGGCTGAGCGGGCGGGCGGACATCGGGTACCTCCGGAGGATGTGAGCGCTAACAGAATGAGTGTGACTGCGGTCACCGTGCTGCGTCAACGCCCGACGAAAAGTTGGGTTCCAACCCTTGACTAGGGATGTGTTAGCGCTAACACTCTGCCTGTGGTGCCCGTCACACCCGCGTGACGGCCCGGACCCTCGAGGACCCAGATGTTCATCACCCACCGCCGCCCGGCAGCCGCTCTCACCGCCGCCGTCGTGCTCGCCGCCGGTCTCGCCGCGGCCACCATCCCCGCCACTGCCGGACCGGCGGCAGCCGCCGACCTCGTCTCGTGGACCGACAGCTTCGACGGCGCGGCCCTCGACGCGCGCTGGGACGTGGTCAACCCGGACCCCGCCAACCTCGCGGTCTCCGACGGAGCGCTCCGGATCGCCGGTCAGCCCGGCGACACCTACCAGGCGGTGAACACCGCGAAGAACGTCGTGGTCCTCGACGTCCCGCAGGGCGACTTCACCGCGACCGCCGACGTGTCTGCGGCCGTCGCGAAGGTCTACCAGGGCGCCGGTCTCATCGCCTGGCAGGACATGGACAACTACGTACGTGCCGGGCTCACCTTCGTCGGCGGGCTCTCGCCGTCGGGGCGGGCCGTCGAGACCGACGTCGAGACCAACGCGACCTTCAGCGCCGTCAGCTTCGTCGACCGCCCGGCGTCCAGCGCGGAGCGGCTGCGTCTCGCCCGCGTCGGCAACACCCTCACGAGCAGCTACTGGGACGGGACCGCGTGGGTCACCGCCGGCTCGACCCCTGTCTCCTTCGACACCACCCAGGTCGGCGTCTACGCCCTCGCCGCCCAGGACGGCACCATCCTCCCTGCGGCCTTCGACTCCTTCACGATCGAGCACGAGCCCGGCGCCGACGTCACCCCGACGGGACCGTTCGTCCTGCAGGCCGACGGCGACAGCCCCTTCCTCGTCGCCGACGGTGACGCGCTGGGCCTCAGCGACCAGCAGCCGACCGCGAGCCTGCGCCTGCGCGCGACCGACCTCGGCGACGGTGCCGTGGCGCTCGCCACCGACGCCGCCCCGCTCGTGCTGCGCGACGGCGCCCTGGTCCTGGGTGCCGCGGCCGACGAGCCGACCCCGCTGCGTCTCACCGACGCCGGCGGCGGCAAGGTCGTGCTGCGCGACGCGGCCGACCCGGCGTCGTACGTCGTCCTGGGTGACAGCGGTGCGCTGGTCGTGGGCGTCGAGGCCGACGCGGTGCGCTTCGTCCTCTCCGAGGTCGACGAGGGCACCTCGACCCTCAGCATCGACGGTGACGGCACGGGTGCGTCGATCAGCGACGACATGTTCGGCATCTTCTACGAGGACATCAACTACGCGGCGGACGGCGGCCTCTACGCCGAGCTGGTCCGCAACCGGTCCTTCGAGTTCAACAGCTCCGACAACGGCTCCTTCACCGGCCTCACCGCCTGGCAGGTCCTCGACCGCAGCGCGGCCGGCACGACCGGCACCGTGGTCGACGACGCCAGCCGGCTGAACGCGATGAACCGCAACCACCTGCGCCTCGCCGCCGCCGCGGCCGGCGACGGCGTGCGCAACATCGGCTACAACAACGGCTTCGCGGTCAAGGCCGGCGCGACGTACGAGGGCTACCTCTGGGCGCGCAGCACGACCGCCCAGCAGCTCACGGTCCGGCTCGAGAACGCCGCCGGCGACTCGGGTGTGGCGTCGGCGACGGTCGCCCTCGACGGCTCCGACACGTGGAAGAAGTACCCCTTCACGCTGAGCCCCGGCACCACCACCGACTCCGCGCGACTGGCCGTGCTGGCCGGTGCGCCGTCCGTGATCGGCCTCGACATGGTCTCCGTCATGCCGAGCGACCGCTGGGTCGGCCCGGTCAACGGGAAGTCCGTGCTGCGCAAGGACCTCGGCGAGAAGATCGAGGCGATGGACCCCGGGTTCCTCCGCTTCCCCGGTGGCTGCGTCACCAACGTCGGCACCTTCCGCACCTATGAGGAGAGCGGCTACACCGACCGTCGCCGCACCTACCAGTGGAAGGAGACCATCGGTCCGGTCGAGGAGCGCCCGGCCAACTGGAACTTCTGGGGCTACAACCAGTCCTACGGCATCGGCTACCTGGAGTACTTCGAGCTGGCCGAGGACCTCGGTGCCGAGCCCCTCCCGGTCGTCTCGGTCGGCGCCAACGGGTGCGGGAGCACGATCCCGGAGATGAAGGACCCGGCGTTGATCGCTCGCTGGGTCGACGACACCGTCGACCTCATCGAGTTCGCCAACGGCGGCACCGACACCGAGTGGGGCGCCAAGCGCGCCGCGCTCGGCCACCCCGAGCCGTTCGGGCTCGACATGATCGGTCTCGGCAACGAGGAGAACACGACCACCTTCGAGCAGAACTTCCCGAAGTTCCGCGACGCCATCAAGGCGAGGTACCCGGACATCAAGATCATCTCCAACTCCGGCCCCGACTCCTCCGGTGCCCGCTTCGACACCCTCTGGGCCTACAACCGGGCCCAGAAGGTCGACCTGGTCGACGAGCACTACTACCGCGACCCGCAGTGGTTCCTGGAGAACAACGCCCGCTACGACTCCTACGACCGCAACGGCCCGAAGGTCTTCCTCGGTGAGTACGCCTCGCGCGGCAACACGATGTACAACGCGCTGTCCGAGGCGTCGTACATGACCGCGCTGCAGCGCAACGCCGACGTGGTGCGGCTCGCGTCCTACGCTCCGCTGCTCGCCAACGAGTCCCACATCCAGTGGAACCCCGACGCCATCTGGTTCGACAACGACGAGTCGTGGGAGACGCCCAACTGGGAGGTCCAGAAGCTCTTCGGCAACAACGTCGGGGACGAGGTCGTGCCCAGCACGTACGACGCACCGGTCGACGCGTCCGAGGACATCTCGGGCGGCGTCTTCCTCTCCACCTGGGCGACCGCGGCGGCGTACGACAACGTCACGGTGACCTCCAACGCCAACGGACAGACCCTCTTCTCCGACCAGTTCGCCGACGCCTCCCAGTGGAACCCGCAGGCCGGCACCTGGGCGGTCAACGGCGGTCGCTACGTGCAGTCGAGCACCTCGGTCACCGACGCTCGGACCGTCCCCGTCGGCGCCTACGGCAAGGACTGGAGCAACTACACGCTCGAGCTCGAC
The DNA here is from genome assembly GCA_963790155.1 of uncultured Actinomycetota bacterium. Taxonomy (GTDB): domain Bacteria; phylum Actinomycetota; class Actinomycetes; order Propionibacteriales; family Nocardioidaceae; genus Nocardioides. The sequence continues at coordinate 340,488 of CAWBNL010000009.1, forward strand.
GCCACCAAGACCGCAGGCGCCGAGGGCTTCCTGGTGGGCTTCGGCGCCACCGGTGCCAACAACTACTACTGGTGGAACATCGGTGGCTGGAACAACACCCGCTCGGTGCTCCAGCGCGCCACCGGAGCGGGTGCGTCGGAGGTCAAGGCGCTCGAGAACAAGAGCCTGACGACCGGTCAGACCTACCGGGTCAAGGTCGTCGTCGACGGCACCCACATCGAGCTCTACCTCGACGGCGTGCTCCAGATGGAGTACGACCAGCCCGCACCGCCGGCGAAGGTCTACCAGGTCGTCACCCGCGACGAGAGGAGCGGCGACCTCGTCGCCAAGGTGGTCAACACCGGCACCAGCCCGGTGCGCACCCGGGTCGACGTCTCCGACGTCGGCATCGAGGGCACCGCCACGGTGACGACGCTGAGCGGCGCACCGGGTGCCACCAACACCAAGGCAGCGCCGAACGCGATCAAGCCCCGCACGCGAGAGGTCAGCGGCATCTCCGACTCGTTCGCCTACGAGTTCCCGGCGTCGTCGGTGACCTTCCTCCGGATGCACACCACCGACGCGGTGGCCCCGGTGGTCGACACGCTCGAGGTGAGCGGCGACGGGGTCAACGGCTGGTACGCCGATCCCGCCACCGTGCGCTTCACCGCCACTGACGACCGCCGGGTCGTGGCGCTCGAGGTGTCCGTCGACGACGGCCCATGGATCCGCAAGGAGGGCGCCTCCGGCCAGACCACCGTCACCGGCGACGGCCTGCACACGGTCCGGGTGCGGGCGATCGACGCCGCCGGCAACGTCGGTGAGGTCCGCCCCCTCGTGGTCGGCATCGACGCCACCGCCCCGGTCACCCGGGCCACCTTCGACAGCACGGCTCGCACGGTCACGCTGACCGCGGCGGACGCGGGCTCCGGGGTGGACAAGGTCGAGTACCGCCTCGCCGGGGGACAGTGGACGACGTACGCGTCGCCCGTGCCGGTGGGCAGTGCCGCCACCACCGTCGACTTCCGCGCCGTCGACCGCCTCGGGCGCGTCGAGCAGCCCGGGACCCTCGACGTCCCGGCCGCCGGGGCCCAGCAGGCGCCCAGCACGACGGCCGCGGTCAGCGGCGCCGAGCCGGTCCGCCTGGGCCAGCCGGTGAAGGTCGACGTGAGCGTCACCAGCCAGGGGGCGACGCCCACCGGCACCGTGACGCTGTCGGACGCCGGACGCACGCTCTCCACCGGCACCCTCGCCGACGGCAGGGCCGTGCTGGAGGTCGCCTCCGCCGAGCTCGGCGTCGGCAGCCACACGCTGACCGTCCGCTATGCCGGGGACGCCGCCCGCGCCGCGTCGCAGGACACCGTCACGGTCGTCGTCGCCAAGGCGTCCTCGACCACCCGGGCGCGCGTCAAGCACCGCTCGCGGTCCGCGAGGAAGGCCGTCGTCACCGTCCGGGTGAGGGCAGCCGTCGAGGCCGTGGGCACCGTCCGGATCAAGTTCCAGAGCGGCAAGAAGGTCAAGGCCCGCACGGTCACGTTGCGCGACGGGAAGGCCCGGCTCGTCCTGCGCGGCCTCGCCCCAGGCAAGCACCGCATCACCGCGACGTACGCCGGCTCGCCGAGCGTCGCGCGCTCGTCGGACAGCACCGTCCTGCGAGTCACCCGTCGTGAAGGGAAGAACTGAGATGACGAGCAAGTGGATCGCCGGCGCCTTGGCGCTGGCCGCCTCGGTGAGCGGCATCGCGGCCGGAGTGGGACCCGCCTCCGCGGTCGAGGGTGACCTCACCACGGACCTCGTGGGCTGGTGGAAGCTAAACGAGACCTCCGGCACCGTCGCCGTTGACTCCTCCGGCAACGGCCGCGACGGCACCGTCGCCGGCGCCGCCACCTGGAACGCGGGGGACGGATTCACCTTCAGCGGCGGGTCCAACAGCAGCGGCAACGCCATCACCCTGCCCGACAACCTGCTGTCCGGCCTCGACGACGTCACCGTCGACTTCGACGTGTGGGTCGACCCGAGCCTGACCAGCGGCAACTGGTTCATGTACAACCTCGGCAACTCCGCGACCTATCCCAACGGCACGGGCTACCTCTTCACCACCAACGACAGCAGCAACCGGCTCCGCTCGACCATCGCAGAGAACGGGTACGCCACCGAGCAGAGCGCCGCGCGCGCCGGCCGGGTGCCCACGGGGCAGTGGCGTCACATCACCTACAGCATCGACGGCGGAACCCCAGCAGCTCCCGGCGCGGCCCGGGTGTACGAGGACGGCGTGCTGGCCGCGTCCAACACCAACCTGACCACCAGCCCGGCGCTGCTCGGCACCCCCGACGGCACCACGACGCGCAACGTCCTGGGTCGCTCGGCCTACGCCGGCGACCTGTCGTTCACGGGCCGACTGCGCGACTTCCGGATCTACTCCCGGGCGTTGACCGGCGCCGAGGCGGCCGCCTCCGCCGAGGACACCAGCACCGCCGCCGTGCAGGCGGACGCCACCGCGCTGAGCCTCGGCGACACCAGCGCCGTGGTGGCTGACCTCGCCCTCCCGGCGACCGGCACCAACGGCTCGACCATCGCCTGGGCGACCAGTGACCCGTCGGTGGTCACCGCGACCGGCGGCGTCACACGACCGACGTACGGCGCTCCCGCGGGCACCGCGAGCCTCACCGCCACGCTCACTCGCGGTGCGGTGTCGCGGACCAAGGACTTCGCTATCACCGTGCTGCCCGAGGAGCAGTCCGACGAGGGCAAGGTGCAGGCCGCGGTCGCCGCGGTCGAGCTCGTGCACCCCGACGACGTCCGCGGCAACCTCACCCTGCCGGCCGCCGGGGCCAGCGGGTCGTCGTTCGACTGGTCGAGCAGCGACCCCGCGGTCGTCAGCGACACCGGCGACGTCACCCGCCCGGCCCACGGCCGCGCACCCGTCGACGTGGTGCTCACCGTGACCGGCACGCTGCGCGAGGCCACCGCCTCGCGGTCCATCACGGTGCGCGTGCAGCCGCTGACCGCGCCGGCCGACTACGACGCCTACGCCTTCGCCTACTTCGCCGGTGAGAGCACCGACGACGGCGAGAAGATCTACTTCGGCGCCAGCCGCGGCAACGACCCCCTCGACTACGACGTGCTCAACGACGGCCAGCCGGTCCTCTCCTCGCAGTTCGGGACCAAGGGACTGCGGGACCCGTTCATCATCCGCTCTGCCGAGGGCGACCGCTTCTACCTCCTCGCCACCGACCTCAAGGCCTACCCGACCGTCGACTTCGGCGAGGCACAGGAGACCGGCAGCAAGTACCTCGAGGTCTGGGAGTCCACCGACCTCGTCCACTGGTCCGACCAGCGCCACGTGAAGGTCTCCTCCGACTTTGCGGGCAACACCTGGGCGCCCGAGTCGTTCTACGACGAGGATGCAGGGGAGTACGTCGTCTACTGGGCGTCGGCGCTCTACCCGACGACCGACGTGGCGGGCCGCGACATCAACACGTCCTACCAGCGGATGATGTATGCCACGACGCGCGACTTCGTGACGTTCAGCGACCCCCAGCCGTGGATCGACGTCAAGCGCGGCACCGGGCGCGGCATGATCGACGCCACGATCGCGAAGGACGGCGACACCTACTTCCGCTTCGTCAAGGACGAGGCCGTGATGACGCCGCGGCAGGAGCGCTCGACCGACCTGCGCGCCACCGTCACCGGTTCGCTCCCGACGACGACGTCCACGCCGGGGTGGCAGCTCGTCAAGGAGCAGGTGGGCGTCGGCCAGCCCAACCCCTGGGGCGGGACCTACACCCAGGGCGAGGGCCCGACGGTCTTCCGCGACAACGAGATCGAGGACCGCTGGTACATGTTCATCGACCAGCCGAGCTATCACGGCGGCCGCGGCTACCTCGCGTTCCGCACCGACGACATCGCCAGCGGCAACTGGCAGTCCGTGCCGACCGCCGACCTGCCCAGCAGCCCGCGCCACGGCACCGTCATCCCGGTCACCCAGGCCGAGCTCGACACCATGCGGGCGGCCTACCAGCCCGACCTGCTGGTCGAGTCCGTGGCCGACGTGGCGCTCACCACCCGTGAGGGCGCGGCCCCCGCGCTGCCCGCCACCGTCGCCGCCGAGATGGGTGACGGATCCACCCAGCAGGTCGAGGTGCGCTGGGACGACGTGGCGCCCGCGTCGTACGCGACCCCGGGCACCTTCACCGTCGCCGGCACGGTCGTCCGCGGCTCTGCCGACCGACCGGTCGCGACCGTCACGGTCACCGATGCTGCCGACCCCGTGGTCAGCCTCACCGCCGGGACGGCCGACGGTGACGAGGGCTGGTGGGTCACCGACCCCGTGCCTGCCACCGCCACCGCGACCGACGCCACCGGAGTCGCGTCGGTGTCGGTCTCCGTCGACGGCGCACCCTGGGTGAGCAGCCCCGGTGCCACGGCCTCGGCCACGATCGCCGGGGACGGCACGCACGAGGTGCGCGCCCGCGCGCTCGACACGACCGGCAACTCCTCGTCGGTCGAGTCGCTGCAGGTGCGGATCGATGCGAGCGACCCCGTCAGCCGGGCGACGTACGACACGGACCGGACGGTCACCGTGCGCGCGGCGGACGCCACCTCGGGGCTGCGCCGCACGGAGTACCGCGTCGGCTCGGGCGCGTGGACGACGTACACCGGTCCGTTCGCGGTCGGTGCGGCCAGGACGGTCGACTACCGGGCCGTGGACCGTGCGGGCAACGTCGAACCGGTCAACTCGCTGGCCCTGCCTGCGATCGACGGTTCGACCCCGCCGGCAGGGACGTCGCTCGCCGCCTCGGTCGCCGACCGGGCCCGCCACGGTGCCTCCACCCCCGTCTCCGTACGCGTGACCGGCGCGAGCGGCACCCCGACCGGGACCGTCCGAGTGGTCAGCGGTGATCGGCTGGTCGCGTCGGGGCAGCTCGTCGACGGCCGGGTGCGCCTGACCGTGGACACGACCGTCCTCGGCGTCGGGACGCACGCGCTCCGGGTGTCGTACGACGGCAGCGCCGGGCAGGCTCCCTCCGCCACGACGATCTCGCTACGCGTGGTGCGGGCCGGGACGAGCACGAACGTGCGGGTCGTCCGGAGGAACGGCGATCGCGCGACGGCCCGGGTGCGGGTCGTCACCGACCCGGCGGGCCAGGCTCCCGAGCGGGTGCGCGCCAAGCTGGTGCGCAACGGCAAGGTGCTGCGCTCGGCCTGGCTCGAGCTGTCCGACGCCGGCCGCGCTCGCTGGAAGATCGCCCCGAGGCGTCCGGGCACCTACGTGGTGCGCGTCGTGACGCCGCGGACGGAGCTGCTCGAGCGCTCGAGCGACGCGGGCCGGGTCCGCCTGCGCTGAAGACCTGGTCTGTCGGGGAGCCGTGCGGGCTCCTCGACAGACCAGACCCACCACCTGCACCTGGGCAACGACAGATCGACGAGGATGTCCGCATGACGACTCCCGGTGCCGTGTTCGGACAGGTGCCGGACGGGCGCGACGTGAGGCTGTTCACCATCGGCTCGGCACCCGGTCCCGTCGTGGAGGTGCTGCAGCTCGGCGCCACCGTGCACCGGCTGGAGGTCGCCGGTGGCGACGGGGTCCGGCGCAACGTCGTCCTCGGCCATCCCGACGTCGAGGAGCGCCTCGCCAGCGGCGACTACATCGGTGGCACGATCGGGCGCTACGCCAACCGCATCGCCGGGGGCCGGTTCGTGCTCGACGGCCATGAGGTCAGCGTCGGTGCCCACGATCGGGGCAACAGCCTGCACGGGGGGCCGGACGGGTTCGACCTCCGCCTGTGGGACGTGGTCGCCCACTCCGACGACGAGATCGAGCTGACGCTCATCAGCCCCGACGGTGACCAGGGCTTCCCCGGCACGGTCGAGGCCACCGTCCGCTACCGGGTCGAGGGCGACGTGGTGTCTGTGGTGATGACGGCGACGACGGACGCGACCACCGTCGTCAACCTCACCAACCACGCCTACTTCAATCTCGCGGGCGAGGGCGCCGGCACGATCGACGAGCACGTGCTCCTGGTCGAGTCCGACGAGTTCACGCCGGTCGACGCGACCGGCATCCCGCTCGGCGGCCAGGCACCGGTCGTCGGCACGCCGTTCGACTTCCGTGAGCCCGCCGTCATCGGACCGGCGCTGCGGGCCGAGCACCGGCAGGTCGTCGACGCGCGCGGCATCGACCACAACTACGTGGTGCGCGGGGACGGGCTCCGTCGCGCCGCCGTCCTGGAGTCGCCTCCCACCAGCACGCGGCTCGAGGTCTGGAGCGACCAGCCCGGCCTGCAGGTCTACACCGGCAACTTCCTCGACGGCACCCGTCGCTCCACCAGCGGCGCGCGCTACCGCCAGGGTGACGGGATCGCGCTCGAGCCGCAGCTGTTCCCCGACTCGCCCCACCGCCCGGAGTGGCCTTCGGCCGTCCTGGCGCCGGGGGAGACCTACCGGTCGGTGATGGAGTGGCGCTTCGGGCGCTCGGCGACCTAGGACGCAGGCCCAGCTGACGGCAAGTCGCACC